>CAWDSH010000051.1:0-3820 GCA_963804865.1 uncultured Chloroflexia bacterium | reverse complement strand
GGTCAAATTGATCAGGCACAATATCAACCGGCAGCTTTTAGCTGCCGGTTTCATTTTTGTTTTTACCTGCCCGCCTCCCCGGTGCCTGGTGATTTTTCCCCATCCCTGACTTTGAAAACTCTCTTACCCCCTTGTAAATTCATTTTTCGTACCTATAATGATATTGGATGACAAATCGCACTCAGAAAGGGGGTTCCGATTAGAAATTAGCTGCTGACTTATTTCCATCCATTCAATACATAACCTGGGAGGAGAATGATCATGTCTATAAATCACAAAAAATTATTATTGCCATTCATCTTCGCGCTCGCGCTGCTGGCAGCATTTGCTTTAACCTCGCCCGTCCTGGCTCAAGATGAGGTCCCGCCAGAAGCGCCGGTGGAAGAACCCCCGGTCGAGGAAATACCAGCCGGGGAGATTGCTCCTGCTCTTGAGGATACCGTTGAATCACCCGCATCTCCAGACCCCTGGTACAAGGTGGGTACTACCACGTACAATTTCACCACAACGGATTGTGATCCGGGGACATCCGGTGATCAGGGATGTACCGAACCGATCGAGGCTGCCATCCAATTCATCATCGACTACACGGGACTGCCTTCTGATGGGATGATCTATGTTGAAACCGGCACCTATCCGGATTACCCCGTGATTGATGCTTCGACAGATCCGGTTCTCAGTGGCTTCAAAGGCCTCATCGGCAGTGTGGTGGATGGCGTTCCGACTGTCGTCCTTAACGGGGAGGTCTATATCCGTGGAGTTATATCTGGCTTTACCCTCAAAGGTTTCGATATCCGTGCCAATTCGGCTAACCCGGCGATCAAGATCACTGGCAGCAAGGGCACGATCAAACTCGAGGACGTGATTCTTTCCAATCATGGTGTAGGTGGGTCCGGACTAGAGATCAGCAGTCAAAATGGCTCAGTCACCATCGCGCGCGCCGAAGTGGATGGCAGCATGAATGGCGGCGGGGCGATCGATAACACCCTCGGCACCTACGGCGTTACCATCACCAACAGCTCCTTCAGCCAAAATACCAGCAACACCACCAGCCACGTCGGCGGGCTCAAGATTGCCACGCGCGGCGCGGTCAGCCTGACGGGCGTCACAGCCTACGGCAACACCGGCGGGGAACCAGGCTTCTTCATCCAGCAGAGCGGTGCGCTGAGCATCAAGAACAGCGTGTTTGCCCATAATGATGGTTGGGGGCTTTCCAATGATTACACCATTTCCACTATCGCTCCCGTCAGCACAATCACCCTCGCCAACGTGTTCGCGAATGGCAATGCTGACGGGATCTGGCTTCAAACCAAGGGCGCGATTTCACTCAGTGATATCAATGCCAGCAACAATGCCAACACCGGCGCCATTCTGGATACCTGCCATGTAAACGGCGCGGTCTGCGAATGGGCGGGAAGCGGCGCGGTGACCATCAAGAACAGCTTTTTTGATGAGAATAAAAGCAACATATACAGCCTGTCGGTTTTGGCGCGCGGAGCGATCACCCTCACCAACGTATCCGTTTCCCGGAACGCCGACCCGGTTACAGATGCCGGAGGAGCAAATCTGGATAACAGCGCTTCCCAGATCGTCGCGGCGGTCAAGGTCACCAACGGTTGGTTCGATGGCAACGATCGGGCTGGCCTGGTGGTTTCTTCCAGAGGCGCGGTCACCCTCAGCAACATTTCCAGCTCGGATAATGGCGGAAATGGGACCTTGGTTGATAACACCTATGCCGCGACCACGAGTGCCGGTGTAACCATCAGCGGGCTATCGACCGCATACAGCCAGTTCAATAACAACCTTTGGGATTACGGGCTTTTTATCTATTCCCGAGGAGCTGTTTCCATTAAGTACGTGAATTGTTCCGGGAATAGCTACACTGGTGCAGGCATCGTCAACAATCTAATTGGATCGACCGGCGGCGTGACCATTTCCTACAGTACCTTAAATGATAATAACTTCTCCAATCTCAATGTCTCATCCCGCGGCGCAATCAAACTGACCACTATCGAAGTCAACCGGAGTGCGAGTGAACACGGAGCCAATCTTCAAAGTATAGGCAATCCGGCTACTTCAAGCGTCAGCATTACCAACACCCTGGCAGATGGAAATGACCGCGATGGCCTGCATATCGTATCCGCCGGCGCGGTAATCATCAGCGGCGGGCATGCCAGCGATAATGGTGGTTATGGCGTGGAGATCGATAATACGTACGCAGCCGATACCGCCCCCAAATCGGCGACCATCAAGAACTTTACCGCCAATGGGAATGCCTGGTCCGGTTTTTATGTTTTCTCCAAAGGCGTCATTTCTCTCAGTGGGGTAACCGCCAATAATAACCAGAGTGCTTCTGAAGCAGGGATATACCTGGTAAATAACATCCTGGCTGCCGGGGTCACCTTGAGCAGGGTGCAAGCCAATGGGAATGAAAACTTCGGCATCCAGATCAGCTCCAATGGCGCGGTCAAGCTCAGCTATGGTGAAACATCCCATAATGGCGATACCGGTACCTTTATCGATACCAGGGGCAGCATCACCCTTTCCAACGAGATCGCGATTGATAATGGATATTACGGCGTCGACCTGAACAACTTTAGCTCGATCACCCATGCAGCTGTCACCATCACCGGATCCGCCGGCGGGAATGTTTTCAGCGGAAATGCCACCAATGGGCTGCGCGTTCTCTCTCTGGGTGCGGTCAGCCTGAAGTACATCACCGCGGATAATAATCTTTGGTCGGGTATCTACGTAGATAATTACACGCTTGGCACCGGGCTGGGCAACGTCACCGCGAGTTATATCAACACCCGCGGCAACGGGTCGACTGGATTGGAAATCGAGTCAAAAGGGATCGTCACGTTGAGCACTGTCATCAGCATGTTCAATGCCGATCATGGCATATTCGTTATTTCCCATGACCATAAAGCCTATATCTCGTACTCGGTTTCCATCGCCAACGCAGGCTCCGGGATCCGTGCTGAGGTTGGCCCTCTCGGCACCTTGACCGTCACCTCCACGCTCTATTTTGGCAACGATACCGATAACACCGGCGATCTCAACCTGCAGGTGATTCATTAGTCGCTGGCAGGGATCATAGCTTTATCCTTAACCCCACCAGGCATCTCCCCGGCGCCTGGTGATTTTATAACCTCTTCAGGTCTTCTGTAGGGGCACGGCACAACGTACTCGCTGTTAGTGCGAGTATGCCGTGCCCCTACCATCAACTGCACACTTTTCCCCAGAGTCTGGTGATTATTACCCCTCTTCCTATTAGTGCTCTCTCCAAATATGCTCTTTATTTGGGGTCGCGGTGTGTGCACTCCATCGGAGAGAAATAGAGAGGGGCCGGGGTGGGGTCCCTTACAATCACCCTCCGCCAACCTTAAATCGCCCAAAACCACTTGAAATCTACAATCCACGACCTATAATGATTTTATAGGATTTATTTCTGTCCTTGAGGATCAGGGGGGACATTGTTTTTGCGTTGCTGCCATCCCCAACCCATCCCCAATCAATTTTTGATGGAGGTAGAAATGAAAAAGCATGTTGTTACTCTCATGCTGCCTGCCATCATCGCACTCTCACTGCTGGCAGCCTTTATCCTCGTCACCCCTGCCTTCGCGCAGGACGAGGTTCCCCTTGAGGTACCAATTCCGAAATCCCGGCCGATCCTGCCGGGACGGGAGAAGTCCCACCGGAGGAAGCCCCGCTTGAAGAATCGACGGGGCTCGCTCCCGCCCTGGAGACCCTCGCTGAAAATGACGTGGCGGTGGTGGATGAAACGGGCGAGGTCGTCCCGCTCGCCAGCGAGGAAACT
>CAWDSH010000050.1:0-3310 GCA_963804865.1 uncultured Chloroflexia bacterium | reverse complement strand
AGAACCACCAATCCAGGGCCGTTGAGGTTAATATTGAACTTGTTCCAGGCGCTGAAGCTGCCTTTGAGGGTCACCCCGGCGACGTGGTGCCGGAGGTGTTATCCAGCACGCGCCGGGCCGTTGGGGTTATTCACTGGCCTGCACGCTGGTGAGGGTGATGGCGCCTCTGGCTAAAACCACCAGGTTCCAGTATAAGGATGCATCGTTGTCGTTGAAGGTGCTGTTGGTGATCGTCACCGGGCTGATCAATTGGGAAAAATGTGTATCCAAGTTGGCACCCCCCGTTGGGTTGTTCGTCCCATTCCCATCGACGGATACGTTTGCCAGCGAGATCGCGCCACGTGCGTAAATGTCCAGTGCATACATATCCCCGGCAAAACCTGGATTGTCGTTGAAAGTCCCGCCGGTGATGGTCACCTTGCCGGTGCCCAGGTATGTGCAAATGCCGCCCCCTGTTTCGTGACAGGTATCCAGCCTTGGCACCACCCGGTATTTCGGCTGGCGCTTACGTTGGTGAGGGTGATATTTCCCGGTGTTCTAGGTTTATATCCGTATTTATTCTGATCGACATACACGTTTTGGAGCGTGATGGCGCCTGTGCCGGTAAGGCCATATGCTTCCAGGCCGTAGCTAGCAGAATTATTGTCGAACACGCTGTTCTTAATGGTCACTGAACTGGCCTGGCTGATTCTTAGACCAGGCAAAGTACCAACATTACGACTGAGGGTGACGGCTGTCATGGAAACCGCTCCCCTGGTGTTAATGCGCAGCCCATTCGACTGATAAGATCCAATCGCGTAGCCGTCGTTATCATCGAAGCTGGAATTGGTGATGGTCACCCCGGCAGTCCCGGCTGAATTATCGATATAAGCTCCGCCGCCAGCGTTATGACTGGAATCCACATTGGTGAGGGTCACGCTGCCATTATGGTTTAGAACGACGATCCCTGCCCCCCTGGTCAGCGTGTCATTCACCACCAGGTCCTGGAGCAGGATGGAGCCGGAACATTCATCGAATTCTACAATTCCAATGTAATCCGAATTGTAAGTGTTGCCTGCGATATTCAATCCAGAAAGGGTGAAACCATTGAGTTTGTCAAATACATGAATAAAGCTGCCGCTGTCGCCAATGACGCCTGTATATGTGAGCAATACATCCGGGGTAAGTGTATCCGGGTCCACATGTCCCATAATGCCTTTGAGTTTGGCCAGGTTGACGTCATTGCCGTCAATTTCAACCTTCTGGTTGGGCAAGGTGGTATCAGCATCCAGGTGGATGAAGCCGTCGCTGGGAATTGTGCTGTATATGGCGATGTAATCCACTGCAGCCTGGAGGGGGTTGGGACAGGATTGGTCGCCAGGTATTGCTGGGTAGCAGTCCAGCAAAGTGAAATTATAGGTTACCGTTCCGACTTTGAAATAAGGGTCGGTGCCGGCAAGGGTTTGAGCTGTTTCTTCTGAAGCCAGGGTGAGCGGCTCCCCCGAGCCATCTACCAGGACCAGCCCGGCATCTGCAACCGCCTCGAGCACCGGGGCAAGGTCACTCACAACACCTGCAGCCGGTGGCTGCGAGGATTCTGGTGGAACCTCTACCGGGGTTTCCTCGGACGGGGTACCGTCCTGAGCCGGTGTTTCCGCAACAGGGGCTTCTTCGGGAACCGGTCCGGTTTGTGGGATCTCGTCCTGCGCGAAAGCGGGGGTGGTTAAAACAAAAGCCGCCAGTAATGAAAGGGTGACGAATAGCGGCAGTAAAAGAAATGAGAATTGTCTTTTCATGATGATTTCCTCCAAAGGGATTTTGAGTTAATAGTTGAATTGGAAATATAAAAATGAGCGATCGATTACCCCCAGTCTACAGGGCATTGAATAGTTTCGATTTGTAGCTACGTTCATTATAGGTCGGGATTTTGGAATTACAAGAGGGAGGTTTAAGATTTAACAGGTTGTAGGGGCAATTCATGAATTGCCCCCATTGATAAAAAATCACCAGGCACCTTTCGGGTGCCTGGTCTTGATTATTGATTTATTGTCAGGTGGATTTATTAATTCCGTTCGGGTTTAGTGGCTGATAAAAATATTCTGGTAAGTTCCGGGAGAGAAGACGCTGTTCCCAAAATAGAAGGTATTGCTGATCGTAAATTTCCCGGTGCCGATCGTCGCAGCCAGTCCATAGAGACCATTCCCGGATATCAGGCTGTTGGATAAGGTTAAATTATGGTTATGGGTATTGATCCCGATCCCTCTGGCACCCAGGGTCACGCCATTGTAGAGCACCGTCACCGAGCTCAGGCTGACCGTATTATTGCTTTCGATATTGATGCCTCGCTGATCATTGTTGTTCGTGGTCACAGAGGAAAGCGTGACTGTGCCCTTGCCCAACCCGGCCTGGTAATTGTTCACATCGATTGCGAATCCGGTATTATTGTATGCGCTAAGTTTGCTGATCACCACCGCGCCCTTGGTGTGGATGGTGAGCCCCTGGGCGCCATTTTTGGAGATTTCGCTGATCCCGTAACTTCCGAGCACCGAGATGCCCTTGGGAGTGGTGAAAGCGCCGAAGGCGTTATTGAGGCTAACCCCCTGTCCCGTGTTTGTTCCCGCACTGATCCTGTTGACCAGGATGGTGCCGTAAGATAATGCTGATAAGCCGGTATTATTCAACATCACGTTGGTTCGGGTGATGATGATGCCTTTGGTGCCTGTGGTATCGTAGGTGTTATCAAGGCTGATGCCGGTAGTCGTATTTTGACTTGCGACGACGTTATTGACGTTTATGCTGCCCTTGGAACGGACCACCAGCCCCTGGGCTTGAAGGGAATAACCGCCACCATTGATGGTTACATTGCCGACGGGGAAAAATGTGACGAAATCAGTGGTGTAGAATAGATTTACACCGGTAGCCCCGGTATTATTGGTGGCATAAACCTTCATCAGCGTAACCGCACCCTGGGTGTTGATATCCAGCCCGTCATGGGTGCCAGTATTGGCACTGAAATGATTGCCGCAACTTGCACCGGAGGCGAGCAGGGAAACATTACCGGAGTGGTTCTCGATATATGCACCGTTGCCGATGTTATTCGTGGCAGACACATTGGTGAGCTTGATTGTGCCGCGGCCATACAGGACCAGCCCGTAGTTGCCATTATTATGGAACTCACCTTTGGTGATCGTAGCCGTGGGGAAGGTGGTTCCAGCAGGTCTTTGATCGAGAAATGCACCATAGCCTGTATTATCGCTGGCTGTGATATTCGTGAAATTGAGAGCGCCTTTGGTAATTACGTATAAGCCGCGGTTTGTGTTTCCGAGAACTC
>CAWDSH010000049.1:0-3990 GCA_963804865.1 uncultured Chloroflexia bacterium | reverse complement strand
CGAACCACCAATCCAGAACCATTGAGGTTCAGATCAAAATATATTCCAGGCGCTGGTGCTGCCTTTGAGGGTCACTCCCGCGGTTGTGCCATAAGTGTTATCCAGCAGCGCGCCGGCGCCGTCTGGGTTTTCACTAGCCTGCACGCTGGTGAGGGTGATGGCACCTTTGGGATAACACCACCAGGTTGATCGGTATAAGGATGCATTGTTGCTGTTGAAGGTACCGTTGGTGATGTCACCGGGCTGACCAGTTGGGAATAATGGGTATCCAGCCAGGCGCCGCCCATA
Source organism: uncultured Chloroflexia bacterium (assembly GCA_963804865.1). Lineage (GTDB taxonomy): Bacteria > Chloroflexota > Anaerolineae > Anaerolineales > Anaerolineaceae > CAVVEQ01. Next base: position 3,702 of record CAWDSH010000049.1, on the reverse strand, counting down.
GCGTTGACTGGTCCCATTCCCATTAGCGGTGACATTTGCCAGCGAGATCGCTCCCCGGGCATAAATAAGTAGGCTGAATCGGTCCCCCCTCTATCCCCGGTTTTCATTGAATGTCCCCCCTTAATGGTCACCTTGCCCGTTCCCAAATATGTACAAGGCCTATTCATTCGGGACAGGTATCCAGTCGGGCTCCCATACCCGTATTTTGACTGGCGCTCACATTGGTGAGACTGATATTTCCCGGTCGTTCGAAGTACATACCGTATCTATTCTGATCGACATACACGTTTTGGAGCGTGATATTACCGGCGCCGGTGAGGTTATAAATCATCAATCCAAACCCATTGGTGTTGTCGTTGATCACACTGTTCTTGATGGTCACCGAACTGGCATTATATTCACAACCTTCATAGCTTCCTGTGTTGCGGCTGGCTGTGACGGCGGTGATGATTACAGCTCCTTTGGTGAGATATATGGATCCCATTGGAAGAAAAAGGATGAGAGCCATCGTTCTCATCGAAGCTGGAATTGGTGACGGTCACTCCGGCTGTCCAGGCTGTGTTATTGATGTAGGCTCCTCCTCCCCCGACAATACCGCTGGAATCCACATTGGTGAGGGTCACGCTGCCATTATGGTTGTGTATGGTGATGCCATTTCCGGAGGAGAAGTCATCCCTCACCACCAGGTCCTGGAGAAGGAGGAATCCCGAACAGTCTCCGAATTCAACAACCCCACTGCTATAATCCCGATTAAACCATGCCCCTCCAATAAAGAGGCCGGACAGGGTGAAGCCATTCGGTTTGTCATGGACATAGAATATAACTTCCCGAGTCTCCGTCCCTGTGTATGTAAGTTTTGCATCCGGGGTGAAGGTGTTTGGGTCCACATGCCCGATGAGACCTTTAAGCTTGGCGAGGTTGGAGTCGGGTGCCGTCAATATTTACCTTCTGATCGGGCAGGTGCACCCACATCCACGTGGATGAAGCCGTCGGTGGGAATTGTGCTGATGTGCGCTGATGTAATTGATGGCTGCCTGCAGTGGCTGGTCGCAGGGTTGATCGCCAGCCAGATCCGGGTTGCAGTCGGCAAGGGTGAATGAGTAGTTAACCGTCCCCACTTTGAAATAAGGGTCGAACCGCGATTGAGCATTTTCAATGCCAGCGGGATGGCTTCACCCGCTCTCATCTACCACCTCCACGCCGGCGTCGGAGAGCGTTCTCGGCAAGTGGTGCCGGCTCAACTTCTTCAACAGGGGCTTCTTCAGGCACCGGTTCGGTGGGCGGGGTCTCGTCCTGGGCGAAGACCGGTGTGGTTGCAACAAAAGCTGCCAGCAGTGAAAGAGTGATGAATAGCGGCAATAAAAGAAATGAGTGCTGTCTTTTCATGATGTTTTCCTCCAAAGGGATTTTAAGTAAATGGTTGAATTGGAAATTTCTAAAGCGGCGTTGATCACCCCCAGTCTACAGGGCATTGAAAATCAGTATGAGGTAGCTACGTTCATTATAGGTCGGGATTTTGGAATTACAAGAGGGAGGTTTAAGATTTCACAGGTTGTAGGGGCAATTCATGAATTGCCCCCATTGATAAAAAATCACCAGGCACCTTTCGGGTGCCTGGTCTTGATTATTGATTTATTGTCAGGTGGATTTATTAATTTCGTTCGGGTTTAGTGGCTGATAAAAATATTCTGGTAAGTTCCGGGAGAGAAGACGCTGTTCCCAAAATAGAAGGTGTTGCTGATCGTAAATTTCCCGGTGCCGATCGTCGCAGCCAGTCCATAGAGACCATTCCCGGATATCAGGCTGTTGGATAATGTTAAATTATGGTTATGGTGTTCATCTTGATCCCCCTGGCACCCAGGGTCACGCCATTGTAGAGCACCGTCACCGAGCTCAGGCTGACCGTATTATTGCTTTCGATATTGATGCCTCGCTGATCATTGTTCGTGGTCACAGAGGAAAGCGTGACGGTGCCCTTGCCCAACCCGGCCTGGTAATTGTTCACATCGATTGCGAATCCGGTATTATTGTATGCGCTAAGTTTGCTGATCACCACCGCGCCCTTGGTGTGGATGGTGAGCCCCTGGGTGCCATTCTTGGAGATTTCGCTGATCCCGTAACTTCCGAGCACCGAGATGCCCTTGGGAGTGGTGACAGCGCCGAAGCGTTATCAGGCCAACCCCCTGTCCCGTGTTCGTTCCGGCACTGATCTTGTTGACCAGGACGGTGCCGCAAGATAGCGCCGACAGCCGGTGTTGCAGCATCACGTTGGTTCGGGTGATGATGATGCCTTTGGTGCCTGTGGTATCGAGCGTTATCAAGGCTGATGCCGATAGTCGTATTTTGACTTGCGACGACGTTATTACATTTATGCTGCCCTTAGAACGGACCACCAGCCCCTGGGTTTGAAGGGAATAACCGCCACCATTGATGGTTACATTGCCGACGGGGAAAAAATGTGACGAAATCAGTGGTGTAGAATAGATTTACACCGGTAGCCCCGGTATTATTGGTGGCATAAACCTTAATCAGCGTAACCGCACCCTGGGTGTTGATATCCAGCCCGTCATGGGTGCCAGTATTGGCACTGAAATGATTGCCGCCAGTTGCACCGGAGGCGAGCAGGGAAACATTACCGGAGTGGTTCTCGATATATGCACCGTTGCCGATGTTATTCGTGGCAGACACATTGGTGAGCTTGATCGTGCCGCGGCCATACAGGACCAGCCCGTAGTTGCCATTATTATGGAACTCACCTTTGGTGATCGTAGCCGTTGGGAAGGTGGTTCCAGCAGGTCTTTGATCGAGATATGCACCATAGCCTGTATTATCGCTGGCTGTGATATTCGTGAAATTGAGAGCCCCTTTGGTGAGGACATATAGTCCCCTTATTCCGTTACCCGAGAACTCGCCGTTTGTAATGGATACCGCTTGTGCAGTGGCTGCCGTGTCGTTGGTAAGTTTGGCTCCATCAAAGGTGTTACCGTTCGCGGTGATATTGCCCAGCTTGATGGGTCCCAGGGTATTAATGCTGATGCCATATCCAGGATTGTTATTGAATGTTCCACCTGCGATGGTGACGCCAGCGGTTCCATATGAGTTATTTACATAAGCTCCAAAATCACCACCAATACTGGAACTGGCATTCGTATTCGTGAGGGTGATTGCGCCCTTTGATTGTATGGATAAATTGTAATCAGTATTGAATAAGAATTCACCATTCTTAATGACGATATTCTTTGGAGCGAGTGCGTCTTTGTTTAGAAGATGAGCACCGTCAACGCCATTATTGTTGGCTGTCACATCAGTCAGCGTAATTGTTCCTAGCGTAGATATATAAAGGCCATGGTAATCATTTTGCCCAAATGTGCTCTTGGTGACAATCACATTGCTGGAGGCGGATGTTAAGACTGAGAGCCCCATGCCAGCGTTATTTTGTGAATAAACGTAACTGAGAGATACATTGCCATTGGTGAGGATTTGCACCCCGTAATCGCCAATGGAATTGCCGTTCCCGGTGTCCCTCATTACGGCGATGGATGTGCCTTTGATGGTCACTCCGGAACTGGTGCTGGAAGTGTTGTCGAGCAGCGCGCCAATACTTCTCACATTTGAAGAGCTTTCCACGCTGATCAGGCTGATGGCAGCTCTGGATTTGATCCATAAGCCCTGAAATTGGTTGGCCTTAACGTAGAATTGGTC
>CAWDSH010000048.1:0-6909 GCA_963804865.1 uncultured Chloroflexia bacterium | reverse complement strand
CGAAAATCCGAGGCTGGTATAGGGGTCTACTGCCGGCAACGCGGGATTGGCGATGGTGATGCCCGTAGTGCCATAGTGGTTATCCAGGTAGGCGCCGTAGGCTGTAGGCAAAATATCCGTGGGCATATCCACGTACAAGCTGACCATAACAGCCCCGCCCGTTAGGTCGTTGGTGTCTTTGACGTGCAAGGTGCACTGCCCCGTATTTAAACCTGTATATGGGTGATAAAGTTCATAGTCAGGATCAGTTTCAATATAATGGGTTGAAACGGCACCACATCCCTCCAGCCACATCTCCCCGTAAAATCCAGCCGAGTTGACCAGGATCCCCACGGTGCCGGATGCAGGCCCTGTGAACGTGAAGGTATCTTCGCTGAATGGCTCGACCACCTCCCAGGTATTCCTGTCGACTGTGCCCATATCGACGGTGGCAGCGTTGTTGTTCGTGGCGCTAACGTTCTTCAGGGAGATCGCGCCCTTGGAAAGCACGTTCAAACCCGACTTGTCGTTGAAATTAAAACTACCATTCGTGATCGTCACGGCTTTGGCTGTGTCCGCCAGCTGGTTCTGTAGGTCAGCGCCATATCCTCCGTTTGCGCTTGAAGTTATATCGCCGATCGTGATTGTGCCCTTTGTATAGGCATGAAGACCATCTTGGAGATTCGCGGTGAGGTACCCCGATTTATAGAGGATATTCCCCTTGTTTGCCTCCATCCATACCCCGGAAAGCGAGTTGTTGGAAGCAAAAACCTTGGTGAGGGTGATGTTTCCCTGGCCGTTGATCGTCAAGCCATAACCACCACAATTATTAAAGTTGCCATTGGTGATCGATACGGTGCTGTTAGTTAAGGGGTAGATATCGATTATTAGACAATCGCTCATGCCGGTCGCGGTAATATTGCTGAGCTTCACATTCCCCTTGGTCCAGATTGTCGTCCCGTAAAGACCATTTTTACTGGAAATTGTCCCAAAGGTACTGCTGTCGATGGTCACAGAACCAGTGCCGGTTAGATTTGCAACTTCCAACCCTATGGTGACATTTCCATTTGTATTGGTGTACTTGATCGATACAGCTCCCTTGGACTGAATATACAGCCCGGCTCCACCGTTTAGGCTGAACTCATTATCCCCTGCGCCTGAACTCGTGATGGTGACCCCCCCGTTGCCATAGGTGTTATTCAAGACCGCTCCGCCATATCCATTGCCGGAAGCAGTGATACCTTCCCAAGCACCAGCAGATACATGGTTGAGGGTGATAGCTCCTTTGCTGCACACCTCGAAACCATAACCATCATTCCCATTGAATGTCCCGTTGGTAATGGATACCGGGCTGGTGAGTTGGGAATAATGGTTGTACAACCTTGCACCATCCGGGTTGGCTCCGGCGTTGGTGGTGTGGCTTGCTGAAACATTGATCAACGTGATTGCGCCGCGCGATTGGACTGAAAGCCCAAAATTGGCCGAGCCGTTGCCATCGAACGAGCTGTCCTTGATGGTGACGTTGCCGCTGCCCAGCGAGGTGCAGATATCAGATATCTGGTTGCAGGTATCAATTTGTGCTCCCTGGTAGGTATTTTCATCAGCGTGAACGCCGGTAAGGCTTATATTTCCCGTTGCCTGTAGGAAAAGACCAGCTACATTCCCCTTTGCATACACATTTTGTAGAGTGATTGCAGTTGTGAGACCGCCATTGGCGAAGCCAAAAAAACCATTATCGTTGAAGATGCTGTTCTTGACGGTTAATGCGCCGGATTGGATGATGTTCAAGGCTGGATAGGCTCCCCCAGTCGTGCGACTCACAGATACTCCGTCGATCAACACCACGCCTTTGGTGGAAATGGTAACTCCCTGAACGCCTGTACCAAAATCATTTTCATCGAAGCTGCTGTTGGTGATCGTCACTCCCGCCGTGCCCGCCAGGTTCTCCAGCCATGCCCCGCCGTTGGAGTTGCCATCCGCTTTTACCCGGTTGAGGACGATCGCGCCGTTGTGGTTCGAAATATAAATTCCAGGTCCCGTTCCGTTATTCACGACGGTCACATCCTCGATCTTGATCGTACCCTTGGTGGTATCCAAGTTTATGCCGCCGGAAGGACCGGTATTGGCAGTGATATTAAAACCCTTGATGGTAAACCCAAGGTCTACGTTGTCGACCATGATCTCGTAGGCAAGATTCACCGCGGGCAAGCCATCGACTACCTCGCCAATTAGACCTTTCATTCCTCTATAGATGGGGTCGGTAAGTCCGCTGATTGATACCCCTTCGGAGTAGCTGCCCGATTCCACATAGATCGTCCCGTCGCTGGGAAGACCGGTGTTCAGGATTTCATTGATGGCTGCTTGAATAGGCCAGGAGGATGTCCAGCAAGTACCCACCGGGTACGGAGTACAATCCCCGCCGGTATTCAGAAAGTGGTAGGTGACCGTCCCTACCTTGTAGTAGGGGTCTCCGCCCGCCAGCGCCTCCGCTGCTTCTTCCAAAGCCAGTGCCAGCGGTTCACCGCTGCCATCCACCAGTGTTATCCCGGCTTCCGCAGCTTCTTCTAATAATATAGGTGCCAGCTCGGCTTCGGGTGCTTCCTCGGATGGTGTTGAATCAACAACCAACTCCACCGGATTCTCTTCGGGTTGAGGTGGTTGCTCATCCTGTGCGAACACAGGGGTCGTAATAAATAATGCTGCCAGCAGTGAAAGTGCGATGAGGGTCGGCAGCAGGATTAACAAACGCTGTCTTCTCATGGTCATACCCTCCTAAGGGAATAATGAATGATGAAATGACGATATGAAATGGTTTGATCTGGGATTATATGGACCTGTAACCACCCCCTTTTTTCGGAGCGTTGTTTAAACAACCAGGAATTCATTTTCATTATAGGTCGGGATTATGGAAATACAAGAGGGTTAATTTTTGGTGTCGCGTACCATGCACCCCTTGTTGGGTCGCGGTAATTAACCTTCCCTCCTTAAATGTGGTTTTCATTTGGGGAGGGTCGCGATTTGTGCACCCCCTTTTGGGGAGAGGGAGGGGCTGAGGTCGCGAACCACCCCGTTTCCTGTTTATTTTAATAACGGGATGGTAAGCATGTCGCGAAGCACTCCCTTGGGAGCAAACGTGAGAGCGAAGCTCGAAGGCGCAGTAGCAGCGAAGCCGGCGTGGTCGCGAAGCACACCTATGTTTTTCAGGTGCAATCTCACCCAGAGACAATATACGAATCGCAGCGCGGAGGAAAAAAGGCAATAAATCCTTGACAAACTAGAATATATGTTCTATAATATTAATCTGGGTTTTTTGAACCTTAACATTCTGCCAACGCCTTCCCGTTGCCTTAATACCACCAACATTAACATTGATTTCAATGGGATCAATTCTTAATATGCTTCTGGATATGCTTGTTAATGTAGAACCTCCTGAGTAAAAAATAGTTAAGCATTGTTTCTTTTTTTTACGAAACAATTCAATTCCTCTCCCTTTTTGCCGGCTTAAACAAAAACCGGCTGCCTTTCATAGCAACCGGTTTAAGTGTGTGGCCCGCGGTTTACCACTTACGCCTTCTTCACCGCGATCTTCTTCGCCCGGCTGACGGCTTCCGCCGGCTTGGGCAGCGTGATGGTCAGCACGCCCTTCTTGAACTCGGCGTCCACCTTGTTGGCATCTACTTCCATGCCCAGCGGGATCTGCCGCTCGAACGAGCCGTAGGAGCGCTCGATGCGGTGGTACTGCCCTTTTTCTTCCTTCGTCTCGCTGCTCTTCTCGCCGCGGATGGTGAGCACCTCACGGTCGAGGGTGATGTCGATGTCCTTCTCGTCCATTCCGGGCAGTTCGGCGGTCACGCGCATCTCTTTCTCGTCCTCGTAGATATCCACGCGCGGCATGAAGTTCTGACCCAGTTCACGCATCGGAGCCAGCCCGAAGGGTTCGTTAAAGAACTCATCAAACAGGCGGTTCATGCGCCGCTGGATGCCGAAGAAGGGTTCCTCCTCGCCCCGGCGGGGTTCCAGTTCTGAAGGTTTGTGGGCGATGATACTGCGATCAGCCATTTTGACCTCCTTTACGTAAAGACTATCCTGCTTTGACTGCGATCTTGCGTGCCCGCGCCGCCTCGGATTTGGGCAGGTGCAGGGTGAGCACGCCGTTTTTGACCACCGCCCCGATCTTTTCGCGGTCGATCTCACCGTTGAGCACAAAGCTGCGCCGGTAATCGCCTAACGCGTATTCCTGGTAGGCCAGGTGGTGATCCTTGATCCCTTCCGCGCCCGTGAGCGCGTTGATGGTGAGGATGTTCTTCTCGAGGTTGATCTCCACGCTCTTCTCGTCTGAGCCGGGGATATCGCTGGTCAGGATGATCTCCTTCTCGGTTTCGTAGATATCCGTGCGCGGGGAGAAGCAGCGCCGCTCGCGGGTGCGTTCGCCCTGTTCTAAGGCTGTTTCCTGTTTCTGGGTGCTGAGTGATTTTTGCTTATCCATGGCAGACCTCCTTAGCTCGATTTCACCGCGATCTTGCGCGGTTTGTCCGCTTCTGCACGCGGTAGGGTAATGGTCAGCACGCCCTTTTCAAGCGTGGCCTGCACCTTGCCGGCTTCCACCGGGTAGGGCAGCTCGATGCTGCGGCTGAACTTGCCGAAGGGGCGTTCCTGGCGGTGCAATTCGGCGCCCTCCAGGGTGTTTTCCGGTTTGCGCTCGCCGCTGATGGTCAGGCTTCGCCCGAGCACGTTGATATCCAGGTCGTCGATCTGGATGCCCGGCAGCTCGGCGGTGATCACCTGGCTGTCTTCCCCGATCCACACGTTGAGCGCGGGGTACTCTGGGCTCAGCCGGGAGGGATGGGCGCCGTCGAACAGGCGGTTCATCTCGCGCTGGATGCGCTCCATCTCATCCCAAATGGAAGGAACGGAATATTGTGGAAACATATGCAACCTCCTTATCAGTTACAAAATATTTTGGTTAACGATCAACCGCATTTTAGAAAAACTGTATAAAAATGCTATAAACAATACATAAGAAAAATATAAAAATTTTGGGAACCGGGCGCAGGGTTTCAGCGTCTTAGGTGTAAACAGGAAAAGAGGTTGCCATGTCACGATTAATGCGTTTCGTTTCGTTCGTCGCCATCGCTGCGCTCATCGCCGGCTGCGCCGGGCGGGTCTCGGCGGGCGGCGAGGTCAGGTCCGCTGTGCCGCGCGACCAGGCGCCCCAGGTGAGCGACCAGGATGAAAGCGCGCTCGTTGCTGGCAACACCGCCTTCGCCTTCGACCTTTACCGTCAGCTCGCCGGGAAGGGCGGGAACCTGTTCTTCTCCCCCTACAGCATCTCCCAGGCGCTCTGGCCATGACCTACGCCGGGGCGCGCGGCGAACCCTGGCGCCAGATGACGGACTTGCTGCCCTTTCACCTCCCCGCAGGAATGCCTCCACCCCGCTTTGAACGACCTGCAGTCTGGCGCTCACAAGCGCTAACAAAATCGCAGGACCTGCCAGCAAAAACAGACTTCCGCCTGCGAGTCGCCAACGCCCTGTGGGGGCAGAAACCTATTACCTTCCAGCCCGAGTTCCTCGACCTGCTGGCCAAAAACTACGGCGCCGGCTTGCGCCTGGTGGACTTCCTCACCGATCCCGAGCCCGCGCGCCAGTCGATCAACCAGTGGGTCGCCGACCAGACCGAACAAAAGATCAAGGACCTGCTCCCCCAGGGCAGCATCGCCGGCCTCACCCGCCTGGTGCTGACCAACGCCATCTACTTCAACGCCTCCTGGCTGCACCCCTTCGATGAGAACCTCACCAAACCCATGTCCTTCACCGCCTGGATGGCAGCGCGGTGGACGCGGAAATGATGTGGCAGAGCGAGTCCTTCGGTTATTACGCCGGGCAGGGCTACCAGGCCGTTGAGCTGCCTTATGCCGGCAACGAGTTGGCCATGTTGATCCTCATCCCCGACGAAGGCGCTTTCACGGATTTCGAAAGCAAACTTGATGCCGGGGTGTTGGATGAGATCGGCAGCGGCATGAGCTACCCCCAGGTAAACCTGTGGATGCCCAGGTTCACCTTCTCCGCAGATTTCATGCTCAAGCCCACCCTTTCCGCGATGGGCATGACTGACGCCTTCGATGACTCGCTGGCGGATTTCTCCGGTATGACCGGCAGCCGCGAGCTGTATATATCCGAAGTGATCCACAAAGCCTTTGTGGCGGTGGATGAAGCCGGCACGGAAGCTGCTGCCGCCACCGCGGTGATCATGAAGATCACCTCCATGCCGTTGGGTGAACCCGTCGAGCTCAAGATCGACCACCCGTTCATCTTCATGATCCGCGACCTGCCCACCGGCTCGCTCCTCTTCGTGGGGCGCGTGCTTGATCCGACAGCGAAGTAAGCAAATTCAGTATATAAATCAATATAAGAGGGGCAGCCCTGCCTGCACTGAATGGTTTTCACGGTGCCAGGTCGCCCTCACTTTGCAATTTTATAAGGGCTGGCAGGAAATTCGAGAGAGGAACACATGCTATAATTTCAACGGAAATCGGAAAGTCATTCATGGCGAAAAAGAAACAGTACCGAAAAGATGCGCAGCCCGGGAAGTGGGTCCTTCTGGGGTTGGGTACATTTGTTATCGGTGCCATCGTTTGGGGTTTGATCTACGCTTGGTACCTGCGCAGCACCAATGTCGATCCTTTATTTCCCTTTTCACTCAACAGTTTTCGCGCCTTCCTCTTGCTGATCCCCTACCTGGTTACCTTCCTCTGGCCGATCTATTATTTCACCAAGGGCTGGTTCAAGACTTATTACAACCTTTGGCCGGTGGAGGATCGCGAATCCCAATATGGCAACATTTGCCTGATCTGTGGCGGCATCGACCGTGACGGGAATTTCTATGACCATGTCGTGACCGTTGATGGCGAAAAGAAAACTCAGGCGCACC
>CAWDSH010000047.1:0-4135 GCA_963804865.1 uncultured Chloroflexia bacterium | reverse complement strand
GTATGCAATTATTAAAGTTCTGTTTTACTCTTCACAGTCAAAGCACTTTCATAGATGCTTCTTTCAAAATACTCACCCGTAATGGAACTAATCCGGGACCACCCATCTAAGAAATACTTCAAATCGATTTCCAATAAATAATCCTTCAGAAAATATGCAGGGTAGGTTTTATGATCAACCCCAATTTAGAAGCTAAATTCGAGATGAATTCTCCAATGAGATCAAAAGCATCGACACGATCGCTTACTTACAGTATAAATAAACTAATTCTTCTAAATCCGACATATACAATCGTTTTCAAATACATTGTCCACCACATTTCAGGGGTCCAAAACAAAGGACTAGGAAAAAGAATTTCACGACAACTGTCGTGAACGAGAAGTTATCCCAACTTAGCCAAATTAATACAGGAGGAAATTGGATGAGAGGCAGAGTTCAAGGAAGTATTTTGAGCAAATAATCACGATTCTTGTAGTTGGATCCTGCTGACTGACCCACCGTAGGACCTGCACAAGCTCAAAATCCACCCCGACCGTCGATCATAAAACCAACATTTTCATCACCGGTGGCTTTTGATGTTTCCATGGCACTTAGTGAAATGGCGAGCCTGCCCGGGGTCAATCACTGGGAAGTATCCCGAAGGAGGACCCGTTGAGAACCGGGCCGACCGTGGGCCTAATGTACCCGATGCTGGGATTTTCCGGCGATGGTGCGTTACAGGCAACCAACCGGTAGGCTGGGTAGATGAAAATGACCAGGATCCCTGGACCCTTGGCAAATTTCGAGGGATTATCGCAATCAGGATAACTTCAACCTATTCGGCTTCCGGGTGAGCCCCCCCGACCCATGGGTGATGTTGGACCAAACAACTACGTCGAGCTGATCAACCTGGCATTGGGTATTTACGACAAGCAAGGAAACTTGTTGATGGGACCAGTCGCGATCGGTGATATCTGGGCAGGCTTTGCAGTTGAGGATTGCACCGATCCCTCCGGTGACCCGGTGGTGCTGTATGACCAGCTCGAAGACCGCTGGCTGCTGAGCCAGTTCACTACCGTGATCCGGTTTACTACGACTGTGTGGCGATCTCACAGACCGGTGACCCAACCGGCGCATACTACCGCTACGCCTTCATTACTCAGCCCGATCCGGACTGCCAGGTGGAACATTCTTCCCGATGATCCCAAGTACGGTGTGTGGACGAATTCGTATATCATGACCACCCGCGATTTTGGATTGGTAACTGGTTATGGCATCAGTGTGTATGCCCTGGAGAAGAACAAGATGCTGGAGGGCAATCCAAATGCCCGCGCGGTGCAGTTCTTCCTCGATTTCGGCTGTGGTCCCACTCGAGCTGATGGGGGATGGTCTTTTACCGCCGGATATCGACGGCACTCGCCGACCACTCGACGAAACCAGCACCAATCGTGGGTACCCAGGATGACGGTGCAGGATATGGAGCGACTTTCGATGCCTTGAATATATGGGATTTGTTAGTCAAATGGAAGTCAACTCCGGTGGCTTCGCTCACACTAGCAGCTCAACTTCCCGTGGCTTCCTTCGACTCGATCTTCCCATGCGCACCAACTTCGCGCGACTGCCTGCCACAACCAGGAATTGTCGATCCGAACCAGTACATCGACATCCTGTCCTATCGCCAGCGACCGACTTACCGCCTGGCTTACCGCAACTTTGGTAAGTACGAGAGCCTGGTAACCAACCAATCGGTGGAGGCAGCTCCAGGTGTGGCTGGTGTGCGCTGGTACGAGCTCCGCCGGGTGGGCAGTACTTACACCCTCTTCCAGCAAGGAACCTATGCTCCCGGAGATGGGTCCATCGCTGGATGGGTAGCATCGCCCAGGACAGGAAGGGAATATGGCACTGGGCTACAGCGTGGTCAACGGGGTGGGTGTCTACCCTGGAATCCGCTATACCGGCCGGCTGGTGGGCGATCCACTGGGTCAGATGACGCTGGGTGAAGGTACTGTCATCGCTGGAAGCGGTGTACAATTGACCACAAATTCACGCTGGGGTGACTACACCTCCTGAATGTCGATCCTGTCGATGACTGCACCTTCTGGTATGTCAATGAGTACTATACTCTAGCAGGGCAACAATCCAGCCTAGCTGGCTGGCAGACCCGCATCGCCAGCTTCAAGCTGCCTGGGTGTCCTAAGTAATTCAAAATCCTGCATGAGACCGTAAACAAACCATAAATTGGTTCATAGTCATTAACCCTAATCACGAAACACATAACCCTCCCCCGGATGCATTGGGGGAGGGTTTATTACAGCCAGAAACATTATCATTCCGCCGGGCAGGATGCTTGCCTGATGATGGTTTAGTAGGCGCTATTGCTGATAGCGGTTAGAACAACCCAGTCCCAGTGATCTACTGGATAGTTTGGAGATCGCTTCCCACTCGCTGCACTCGGGGCAGGCCCCACTCGCTGCACTCGGGGCAGGCATTCGCAACATTCGCTCATTCGCATATCGCTCAAAATAATTCGCGATACCAGATGATAGTCACCACAGCATCCTCCAATCCAGGATTGGGGGAGGGGTATTCGGATGACAGGAGCCCTAACCATAAACGCAGGGTCGAGATTGTCTGACCCAGATACAACGCTGGGTTCACAATGACACATACGTGTGTGATGGGATTGCATCCCACTCGACTGAAAACAGACCGGGATCAACGATCCGGCTACAATACCGTCCCGTATAGCTTATATCTTGACTAATATTATATTCAATATTAATGATACAAACATCATTACTGTAAAAGGAGCACGGGAACACGAAAATTCCACAAGTATAGCTACGCAGGAGAATAAGAAAATGGTGATGACCATCCTGGAAGGTGTTGTCGAAAAGCAAGAATGGTTTGGGCTGGAGCAGGCATATCAAGAAGGAAGCCAGCATCACGAGCCTGGATTGGTGCAGTCATTGCCTCATACACAGTACGAAGGAAACAGACCTGTGGCGTATCGTGACCCTGTGGAGCAGCCGGGAAGCACTGGATGCAATGCGTCAGTTGAACGGAACAGCCGCGTGGGGTGTTGATGTACAGCCCGGCAAATTATGAATTTCGCTTAAACATGTATTGAGGTTGTACAACTGATAATTCCCAATCAATATCCCAGGCCTTCTACCAGGAATTGCTAAAAGGGTTGTTTTAAGGAGTGGAAATGAACGTAGGTCGATATACCCCAATGCCTGCCATCGTTAACCCAACCAGCATCCATTCTTTCCAAGCGTGCTTTTTAGAATCTGTCCTGCATGATCCACTGAATATCCTTATCGGGATTCATCAGCCACTTTTGCATCAGAGGTTTGCCGTCCTCAGGTAGCGCAACGACTGCCACACTCCAGCAATATCCTAATCCCTTACGCAAGGCAATAAAACCTTCACTATGTCGGTCAGCGCATTGTTCGATTGAAGTTGTAATCTGGTCGAGGATATTCAATGCCTGCCTGGCAATATCAGCTTCTCGGAGTAGACGAGGCTCGCAAATGGCTGCAGCGGAATTACCTTGCTCAAACGGTGTCCCAAGGCACCAATTCTCATCTCATTGATCAGCTGCGGAGTGTTCGCGTCACCCAGTCTCTGGAGCGCCATTGGCAACATCTCCCGCATCCGCCAACGATGGTCCGCAGCAAGGTTTCGCAAGGTCTGCAATAAGCTCAGTTAGCCTTCGGCGAGCAGTCTCCCAAATCCAACCGCACCACAAAAGGCAAGAAACTCGTAGGGCGTGTTTACTGGAGCGATATCCTCGTATAGGATAGATAACGCAGAAAATGTCCCGATCGCCTTCGTTTGCCACTGCCTGAGCTAACTTGAATGCCCCACGCGGTCCTGGCAAGCCAAACTCTTGCAAGAGATATTCATCCCAATTCGTCAGCTTTTGTAAAGTATCTTGATATTCTGCGATTTTTGTCATGATGAGCCTCGAACATCTCAATTATCAGTTTATCGTTGGGTTTCGCAAATGAATGACCGCCATGCTCATTGCATTGGCGATGTTTCTCCCTCGCATACATCAGGAACTGCGGCGCCGAACCTACTGCCCTCATCCCAACCAACAACGGAAAATCTAGAATTGAAATCATTATTCTTGTTTTCACTGTTGGTT
>CAWDSH010000046.1:0-5922 GCA_963804865.1 uncultured Chloroflexia bacterium | reverse complement strand
CTTTGTGCCGTGCCCCTACCATCATCTGGGAACACCTCCCCGGCGTCTGGTGATACTCACCCCACTATGATTTTGTCCTCTCTCTAAATGCGAAGCATTTGGGGAGAGATAGAGAGGGGCTGGTCCTTACAATCATCCTACGCTCACCTTAAAAACTCCCAAACCCCTTGTAAAGCACTTTTAATTCCCTATAATGATATTGGACTACAAATATGCATGAACATGACTCTACCAAAGGGGGTTTCATATCAACATTTAATTAGCTTAATTCCATCCATTCGTTCAAAATATTCCTTGGGAGGGGAATAATCATGAACAAACATCGATTTATTTTCATCTTGCCGCTTATTGCCGCGCTTGCGCTGCTGGCGGCATTCGCATTAACTGCTCCGGTCTATGCGCAGGACGAGGCTCCAGCGGAACCGGTGCCTGAAGAGGCACCCGCTGAGACGCCTTTCGAAGTCCCGGCTGATCCTGCCGGGACCGAAGAAGCACCTCCAACCGAGGAGCTCGCCCCTGTGCTCGAGGAAGCCGCTGAAACCGGCGTCACCCTCGTGGACGAGAGTGGGGAGCCGCTCGCCCTGCCTTCAGAGGAAGCCGCGGAAGTTCTGACTGGTGGGGATCCCTGGTACAAGGTGGGAACCACGACATATCACTTCATGAAGGTGGGTTTCTGCGGTGCGCTTCCTAACTGCCAGAAGTCAGCCACTCCGATCAATCTTGCATTGGATTACATCGTGAGCACGACCGGATTACCTTCGGATGGATACATCCATGTGGAAGCAGATAATTATACGGACTACATCCAAAGGGACGCCGCATCAGAACCTGTGCTAAGCGGCTTTAAAGGATTCATCGGTGAAACCGATCCCGTTACGCATGAACCGTTGGTCAATCTGGCTGCAGTCATCCGGATGTACAACTGCACGAAAGGATTTACAGTTACCGGATTCAATATCACATACAACACGTCTTATGCAGGAATCACCCTGGATGGATGCACTGGACCTGTAAAGATTGAGGATGTTGTTATTAATAACCCTGTCAACGGGATGGGGATATCGATCACTAACCACAACGGCTCTGTGACCATTAACCGCGCCAAAGTGGATGGCAATGCAGACGGCGGCGCTCTGATCGATAACCGGCTTGGTACAGCCGGTGTGACCATCACCAACAGCAGCTTCAATAACAACGTCAGCGATGTGACTGTTCATGCAGGCGGGCTTGCCATCGCCACGCGCGGCTCCGTCAACCTGACGGGCGTCACCGCCTACGGCAACACCGGTGGTGAACCGGGGCTGTTCATCCAACAGAGTGGCGCGCTGAGCATCAAGAACAGCGTCTTCTCAAACAATGCCGGATATGGGATTAACAACACTTATGCTTGGTTGGGAACGATACCCACCGCCAGCATCACCCTCTCAAATGTTGTCATGGAAAACAACACCAACGGGAATCAATTCTTCACCAAGGGTGCGGTTTCCTTTACCGGTGTGACCGCCAACAATAATGGCGCGCGGACTTTCATCGAAACCTGCAATCAAATCGCTGGAGTTTGCGACTGGGCGGGCAGCGGCACTGTTACCATCAAGAATAGCTTTTTCGATGGTAATGCTGGCAACAGTTACGGATTATACGTCGTTGCGCGAGGTGCGATCACTTTAACCAATGTGTCCGCATCCAATACGACCGATGCGGTCAGCGCTCCTGGCGGCGCTTACCTGGATAACGGCTATTCCCAGCTCGCCGTGCCGGTCAAGGTTACCACCGGCTGGTTCGATGGCAACGAATACCATGGTTTAACCATTTACTCAAAAGGCGTGGTGACCCTCAGCAAGATCTCGGCTTCGTACAATACCGGCAGTGGTTATGGGGTCTTTGTTTTGAATTCCCTTGGCACAACCCCGGGAGTAAACATCAGCGGCACATCCACCGCCTACAACCAGTTCAATCATAACGGAGTCGACGGTCTTTATATTTACAGTGATGGAGCCATATCAGTAAAATACTCCAATTTCCTTGGGAACCTCGATGATGGCGCTACTTTATATAATAATCACCCCGGTTCCACCGGTGGGATCTCCATTGCCAACAGTAATTTCATTGAAAACGGGGATGATAACATCTATGTATATTCTTATGGCCCCATCAAGCTGAGCACCATCGAAGCCAACCAGAGCCCGACAGGGAACGGAGCGGTGCTGGTGAACACAGGTGGTTCCCCTTCAGTCAGTGTGACCATCTCCAATGCCAACTTCTGGGATAATTTCCTGACCGGGCTACACGTGGAATCGAATGGCAACATCATCCTCACCAACACCGCCGCCTGGGATAACAATGGCGCGGGAGGCAATGATGGCGCATATCTAAACAACGCTACCGGCACCGGTTATATAAAGGTCACCAATCCCAAGAGCACCGACCTGGATATGTACGCCGGCTTTAACAACAACCACGATCGCGGGTTGAATATGTTCACCAATGGCACAGTCACCCTGACGAATGTCAATATGATTGGTAACTGGGAGCAGGGTATGTACGCAGGGTTGGGTGTTTATCCCGCGGCTGTAACCATGACCAACTGCCGCGTGGATGATAACCTGGATGCCGGGATCCTCATTTCTACCATCGGGCCCGTGGTGATCAGCGGCGGGCATGCCAACAATAATCTCGGCTACGGGTTGCGTATTAACAACTCCTACGCGGATGACGCGCTGCCCAAACCGGTGACCATCAAGAACTTTACCGCCAACGGCAACCTGGCTTATGGAGTATATGTAACCTCCAAGGGCGCCATTGCGCTGAGCAGCGTGACCGCCAACGATACGGTTGGCGCCAACCAGGCAGCCATCTGGTTGGAGAATAATGTGGTAGGCGCGCTTACCCCCACAGTCACGTTGAGCAAGGTCTATGCAAATTACAATATTTACCGCGGAGTGTACGTCCTTTCCAATGGTGTGGTCAAATACCTTACCGGTGAAGCTTCTCATAACGGCTACACAGGTGTTGGTGTTGATACCCTGGGTGCCATCACCCTGTCCAATGTAAGAGGACTCGATAACAATAACTACGGAGCTGAATTACTAAATGAAACATCCATAACCCATGCTCCCATCACCGTCACCGGTTCGACTGGCGGTAATGTCTTCAGCGGGAATTCTTCATATGGTATGCGCGTCCGATCATTAGGTGCAATCTCGTTGAAAAATATAACCGCAGATGACAACAGCGGTTATGGCATATATGTCAATAACGAGGGACCTGGTACAGGGATAGGCAATGTGACCATCAGCACCATAACCACGCGCAGTAATAGCATGGAGGGCGTCTTAATCTATACCAATGGAATTGTGGCGCTAAATACCGTGTTGAGCATGTTTAATAATGCGGATGGTGTCCGGATAATCACAACAAATGATAATCTTTACGTCTACAATTCCATATTCCTGGCAAATCGCGGTAATGGTATCGATGCGTCAATAGGCACTGGAACATTCACAATGTCCAATACCTTGTATTTCGGCAATGATACTGACAACACCGGCGATCTCAATATCTATATCCACTAATACACTCAAGTATCACAATATATACCCCCACCAGGCGCCTCACAGCGCCTGGTGATTTTTTCTGCGTTTGTCATTGCGAGGAGGGCGCAGCCCGACGAAGCAATCTCACCAGGCATCAACAACCATTATGATTTCTTTTTAGGCACGGCATACCCACCCAAACATCGAGTATTATGTACCGTGCCCCTACCATTATCTGGACGCTCCTCCCCTGCGCCTGGTGATTTTTTCTCCTTCCCACCCCTCCCTAAATGCGAAGCATTTAGGGTCGCGAACTATGCACCCCCGCCAGGGGAAGAGATGTCCGAAGGACAGGTCGCGCAGCACTCTCCCGCGTTCTTTGCGCTCCCGCAGGGAGAGGGAGAGGGCTGAGTCTCCTTACAATCACCCTCCGCTTACCTTAAATCTCGAAAAACCTCTTGAAATTTTCAATTCTCACGACCTATAATGAAATTATCGTGGGGTCACCATTATTCGTTTGCTGCCAATCCCTGAGAAATTCATAATTTCATATTCACGGAGGAAATCATGAAACGAAGCATTTTTCTAATAATGCTGCCTGGCATCCTAATGCTTGGCCTGTTGGCAGCCTTTATCCTCGTCTCTCCGGTCTACGCGCAGGACGAAACACCGCCACCTGAGGTTTCCCCTGAGGAAACTCTTGAGGCGGAAGACGAAATCCCGGTTGAAGGTGCCGGTACCGAAATCCCGGCTGATCCTGCCGGGACTGATCCTGCCGGGACAACCGAGGAGCTTGCACCTGTTCTCGAGAGTGCAGCCGAAACCGGCGTCACTCTCGCGGATGAGGGTGGCGAGCCGCTTCCACTTGCGGAGGAAGAGACCGCTGAGATCCTGGCGGGTGGCGATCCCTGGTACAAGGTGGGCGCGGTCACCTATCATTTCATGTTCCCAGGGGATTGTGCCATTTATTACCCAGGTGACTTGAACTGTTTCGAATCATCAACTCCCATTCAAGATGCCATCGATTACATCCCAACCACGGGTCTGCCCTCTGACGGCATGATCTACGTGGAAGCAGAAGCTTATACTGAGTACGTAACGGTTCCTGGTTATGGCGATCCCCTTTACGGTAATCTCAAAGGCCTGATCGGCACCGTTGGATGGTTCCCGCAGGTTAACCTCACCGGCGATATCTGGATACAATACGTCGACCTGGGTTTCTCCGATAACTGGTTTCAACATCACCGCAAATATCGACGATCCCTGTGCCGGTATCAACATCGATAACAGCGCCGGTCGCGGTGAAAATTGAGGACGTGGCTGTACGAAATACCGGCGAAGGACCGGGCATTTCAAGTCATCAATCATACCGGCACGGTCACGCTCACCCGCGTCAAATCCAGCAGTAACACGCAAAATAGCGGTGCGGTCATTGAGAACACCGGTAGCGTAACCATCAACAACAGCGCCTTCGAAGAACAACTTCCAGACCGGGCTGATCATCACTACAAAAGGCAAGGTAACCATCAACGGCGTCTCTGCCAACTTCAAACAACGGCGATGGCGCCAATATCTCCGCCCTGGGTGGCTTGGATATCCGCAACAGCGTATTCAGCGATAACACAGCAGAGATCGGCACGGATGCCAGTGGCTTGAGAGCTTATGACAACGTGAAGGGCAACATCACCCTGGTGAACGTGCTTGCGAACAATAACGAATTGCATGGTATTTACCTGGGCACGCGCACCGGGATCATCACTGCGACCGGGCTCACCAGCGCTGGCAATTTTAGTGGGCATGGAGCCTGGCTGGATACCTGCTACATGGATGCTGGTCTGTGCACAACCACCGGAACTGGTAGCGTTGCCATATATTCCAGTGATTTTCTGGAGAACGGTTATCTGGGTTTGGTCATCCAGGCGAGAGGGAATACCACTGCCAACCTGGTCAATTCCAGTGGAAACGGCCAGGAAGGGGCACAAATCATAACCTTCTTCAGTCCGCTCGCTGCACCCAAGGCCACGATCACCCGCTCGATCTTTAACGAGAACGGAGATTCCGGCCTTGAAATCTGGTCTAAGGGGACCATTACGCTGAATAACGTCAGCGTGGATGATAATGGCAGCGGCGGTGTGAGCTCCGGAGCCTGGCTTTCCACGAGCGGTGCCCCTGGCTCAATTTACATTTATGACACCTATGGACCTAACTCCTTCAGCGGCACGGATGGTGTATTGGGTCCCGATGAGGAAGGCGGTCACGGGCTTTTCGCGTTCACCTGGCACAACATCGTGGTCAATGGCACCGCCGCCGATGAGAACAGCTATTCCGGGCTGCGCCTGGAGAATTCCTACGGCACCGGCACGGTCACCGTGCATGGCAGCCACGCGGA
>CAWDSH010000045.1:0-4101 GCA_963804865.1 uncultured Chloroflexia bacterium | reverse complement strand
TCGTCAACCATACCGGCACGGTCACGCTCACCCGCGTCAAATCCAGCGGCAACACGCAGAACAGCGGCGCGGTCATTCAGAATACCGGCAGCGTGACCATCCAAAACAGCGCCTTCGAGAGCAACTTCATCTCCGGGCTGCGCATCATTTCTGACGGCAAGGTGACCATGAACGGCATCTCCGCCAGCGGCAATCTCGGCGGCGATGGCGCGCGCATCGAAGCCCAGGGCGGGTTGGAGATCCATGATAGCGTCTTCAACGATAATTCCGCTGTCTCCGGCTTCGAAGGCAGCGGCTTGCACGCCCGCGAGAACATGAAAGGTAATGTCACCCTGGTGAACGTGCTGGCGAACAACAACGAAGTGCACGGTCTTTACGTCGGCACGCCGAACGGCATCATCAAGGCCAGCGGGCTAACCGCCGCCGGTAACCAGGGCTATTTCGGCGCATGCCTGGATACATGCTACGCGGATGCCGGGGATTGCACAGCTACGGGCACCAGCAGCGTGACCATTTCGGGCAGCGATTTCGTGGATAACGCCATGTTCGGCTTGTCAGTGAATTCGAGGGGGAAAATCTCAGCCACGGGATTATATGCGGTGGGCAATGCTGCAAGCGGTGCTGAATTCAGGACCGCTGAAAGCCAGCTCAGCACGCCCACCACCACCATTACCCAATCGACCTTCAGCGGGAATGGAGGGCAAGGCCTGGTGATCTGGGTGAAAGCGACGGTCACGCTCAACAATGTCAGCGTCGATGATAACGGCAGTGGTGGTAACACTTCCGGTGCCTGGATCTCTACCGGTTCCTGGCCTGGCTCGGTCTATATCTACGATACCCTGGGTCCCAACTCCTTCAGCGGCACGGATGGCGTGCTGGGCTTTGACAACACAGGTGGTCATGGGCTGTATATCGTCACCTATTACAATATTGTTGTCAACAGCGCGACTGCGGACGGGAATTCCGTGGATGGTATGCGCCTAGATAATTCCTATGGCATCGGCACGGTCACCATCAACCGCTGCACGGTGAACGATAACGGCAACTATGGCCTGGAAGTTACCTCGAAGGGTGCTATTAAGCTCACCGATACCAATGTCACCGGCAACATTGTCGGCAACGCCTACCTGGATAACGTGACCACTACAGCCACCGGTCCCGCTGTCACCATCCTGCGCGGCCAATTCAACGAAAGCGTCCAGGGATTTGGTCTCACCGTGCTCAGCAAAGGACTCATCACCCTCACCGATTCCCGGGCTGATGAAAACGTTCTTATCGGCGCTGACCTGGATAACAGCGGCGGCAGCGCCGGGGTATCCATCCTCTACAGCCGCCTGACCAACCACTTCGATGCCAATGGCTCCACCGGCGTGGAGATCACCAGCAATGGAGCCGTACTGATGCAGGGCACCATCGTCATGGGTAACGACGGCCCCGGCGCGGTCATCGATAACTGCCGGGAGGTGGATGAATTCTGCCTGGGCAAGGGCTCGGTAAAGATCATCGGCTCCAGCTTCTATATCAATTCCGGTGGAGATGGGTTGTACGTCAAATCAAAAGGAGCCATTTCACTTTCAGGAGTCAACGCCCGCTTTAATGGCAACATGGGTGCCTACCTCAATAATAAGCAGACTGGCGCGACCGGCGGGATCTCGGTGATCACGTCCTCGTCTTCCGGTCAGCTCGAATTCTCCGATAACGCCATCTCCGGCCTGGTGATGCATTCCAATGGACCAGTGACTGTCAAAGGCGTGGATGCGGTGAATAACACTGGCTTTGGCATCATCATGACCAGCCAGGCCGGTGCGGTAACCCTCTCCAACCTGTATATCACCGATAATGCGCATGAAGGGCTCTCGGTATTGGCGAAGGGTTCGATCTCGCTGTTGAATGTCGTATCGGCTTACAACGATAGTGCGGGGGCGCTTCTTCAAAATTACGATGGCACCGGCACGGTGACCCTCAAGAACAGCCAGTTCAATCTCAATATGGGCACCGGACTGGTGATCATGAGCGCGAATGCCATCTATATGACCAACGTGGACGCCTGGTCCAATGAATCCGGCGTTCTTTATGCTGGCTACGGCGTGGAAATCGATAACACCTGGGGCACAGGCGGTGTCACGATTTATGCACCTTCCACGGGCGATGCGGATGATTACAACCTTTATTTTGACAACCTGGCAACAGGTATCCAGATCTTCTCCAACGGCGCCGTCAGCCTGGCAAAGATAGACTCTTATGAAAACTCAGCTCAAGGCGCTCTCATCGACAACTGCAATAACCTGGACAAAACCTGTCAGGGCACTGGCGTGGTGAAGATCACCAGGTCCAATTTCTCGATGAATAATGGCGGTTATGGCTTGCTGGTCAGCTCCATGGGTGCCATCTCGTTGACCGACACCGTCGCCCATACGAATGTAAATGGTACCGGGGCATACCTTGCCAATAATAACTTCGGTGCCACCGGCGGCGTTTCTGTCGTACGCTCCAGCCTGCCCGATGCGCTGGAATTCTCTGATAACGGCTCCACCGGCCTGGTGATCTACACCAACGGTCCTGTGACAGTTAAAAATGCGGATGTAGTTGGGAATGATGGTTGGGGTGTATTGGTACAGTCAGACGAGGACGGCACAGTGACCTTATCCTCGCTGTACATCACCGATAACGGCCTCGATGACGTTCGCGCCGGGCTTTTTGTTGAAACCGCGGGTTCCATCATCATCACGGACTCGGTGGCGGCATACAACGGCAGGAACGGTGCGGACCTCGGTAATTATCTCGGTTACGGCACGGTTACCATTAAGAATAGCCAGTTCAACCTGAATACCGGCACCGGTCTGGTGATCCGCAGCAACAATGCCGTCTCTTTGACCAACGTCGATGCCTGGAGCAACGAATATTACTCCGATCAATTTCCCGGTTACGGCGTGGATATCGATAACTCCTGGAGTACCGCCGGTGTCACGCTTTACGCTCCGGCTGCCAGCATCCCCGAGGATTACAACCTCTTTTTCGATAACGCGGCAGCAGGTCTTCATGTGATCTCCAGCGGCGCGGTCAGCCTGGCGAAGATCGATTCCCATGAGAACACTGGCGATGGCGTCTACATCGAAAACGATGACATAGTACTGAAGAAAGCCGTCACAGTCACCAATTCCCTACTGGTCGAAAATACCCATCACGGCATCAGCATCATCTCCGCCGGCGCGCTCACCTTCACCGGCAACACCGCCTCCTCCAACGCTGTCTATGGCGCCAGCCTGGATAACTGCGCCTATGTCGATGTCGTCTGCCAGTCCACTGCTGCCATGACCATCAAGAACAGCCATTTCGACAACAATCCCGCCAGTGGTCTCTCGGCTTACTCCGGCGGCAACGTCCTGCTGGATAAGGTCATCGCCAACGGCAGCGTCAACGGCAGCGGCGCCGGCATCAACGTCTCCGATTCGTCCATCACCACCACCACCGTCACCGTGCAGCGCAGCCAGTTTAATGACAACCGCTACAATGGCTTGAGGGTGACCGGATTGGGCACCATCACGGTCAACGCCGTCGAAGCCAGCCGCAATATGGGACTTGAGGGCACGGATCCCTATGGCGGCATGATCCTGGATAATTATTATTACGGCGGCACAGGCGCGGTCAATGTCCTTTCCACGTTGGGAGCCAACATCTTCAACGATAACGCCCGTTACGGGCTGGCAGTATTTTCCAACGGCGCCATCTCTGCCAGCAAGGTTTCTGTGCAGCGTAACGGCAGTATCGGAGCTTATCTGAGGGGCTACACCGAAGCTGCCAATGTGAACGTCAATGGCGGCGATTTCCGCATGAACCATAATTCAGGGTTGTACGTCAATACCTTCGGTACGATCGCCCTCACCCGCGTGGTCTCTCTCTATAACGGCACCGAAACCAACTGGGATGGCGTAACGCTCTATTCCAACGGCAAAGCCATCACCATCACCCAGAGCGCAATGCATGGCAACGGATTGTACGGCATCTACGCCAATGCCGGCGCCGGCATTCCGGTCACCATCGCGCAGTCCTCCTGGTTCGGTAATGGCCCCTCCACCGCACCCGATCTCTGGTGGCTCGGCA
>CAWDSH010000044.1:0-15767 GCA_963804865.1 uncultured Chloroflexia bacterium | reverse complement strand
GCTGAGACCGCTGAACAAGATGATCAGCCCCGGCCATCCTGGAAATAAAAACGCCCCGCTGAATAGCGATGGTCTTCTGCCAGTTCGCGGAGGCGTCCCTTTTTGAAGCAGCAATTATTCCTTGATCCACTCCACGCTGACCAGCGCTTCCACAACCTTGAACTCCGGATCGCCGGTGAGGATGATCGCTTTTTCTTGTATGGCGGCAGCCACGGCAAAGGCATCTGCATAGGAAAGAACATGATTTGCCTTCACGTGGGCGGCATCGAGCACCCGTTCGCGGCTGACTTCGAGCAGCTCTATCGGCAGGCTCTCCACAAGCGCCAGGACGCTTTGCGCGGCGGTCAGCCCGCGTTCGCGTTCCACGATATAGAGCACTTCCCCCAGGTTGATCAGGCTCATCATGACCCGGCATTTCCCGGAAGCAGCCAGTGCGAGGAGTTCCTGCGTGCGCGCTTTTCCCGCCTCATCGTCGAGATAGGCGAGGAAGGCAAAACTGTCCAGCAGATAGACGGGCTTAGCGGGACTCACGTTTCCGTTCCTCGCCGTGCTCCTCCAGGAGGGCTTTCGTCAGCGACTTCCCACCTTTCAGCATGCCCGCCCCATTCTTTACAGGATCCTTCAAGGCAGGCACCAGCGCCAGCACTCCGCCGTAGTCCACGACCTTCAGGTTCGCGCCGGGTTTCAGCCCATACTTGGCACGCATGGGTGCCGTATGACCACCCAGCCTTTTTGAGATAATCGTACGTTCATAGGCACCTCATTTCGTTATACAATTAGCGCCAAAAGTATAACACCATTCTACGCGTTGTGGATACATGGATCAGCCATGCGCCACAAGACACCTATAGCGCATTTAATCGACCTTTTTTCGGCAGGAGTTATGGCGCTGGCGCTGGGCATAATAGAGTGAAGGTTACATACAGCTAAATTCCAATCCAAGACCGACGTGGTGCGTAAGCAAACGAGCAATCATCTATTGGGATTATTCAAAATAGTTGTTCAGAGCGTCTTCGTAAATCATTCTCTTACATCTACATACAATTGTAATCAAATGCTGCCTAGCGGACCTGTCTCCAGCCAGGTCCAAAAACCGTCACTCTTGCACAAGAGCGGCGGTTCCTTCGAATTATTCACCCCTCTCCCCTACTCCCCTTCCAGCCTTAGATACCGCTCCAGCGCCACGCTGATCGGCGTCAGCACGTAGCCCTTCACCCGCGGCTTCACCAGCACGTAGTCGATCGCATGATCCAGGAAGAGCGCCGGCGCATCGTTGATGATGATCCGTTCCGCCTCCTGGTACATGGCGATGCGCTTATCCGTATCCTTCTCCGCGCGCGCCTCCTCCAGCAGCTGATCCAGCTCCGGGTTGCTGTAATTGCTCTGGTTCATCTCCGCTTCGGAATGGAACAGGGCGTCGGCGAAGTTCTGCGGGTCGGGGTAATCCGCGCACCAGCCGTTGCTCATCATCTGCCCGTGATGGCCGGCTTTGATTTCGTCATAATAAACATCCGGCTCCAGGTTTTCGATGGTGATCTCAACCCCCAGGTTCTGCTCCCACATCTGCGCCAGCGCCGCCGAGATGGGATCATCGAAGCTGCCGTACCCGCTGGTGGTGAAAATGATTCCCGGCAGCTTCCCCGCCCCGCCATACGTTGATTCCGCCAGCAGCGCGCGCGCTTTTTCGGGGTCGTATTCCAGCCCCTTGACGTTGATATCATAGCCGGGCAGCGCCGGGGGATATAAGCCCACTGCCGGAAGGCTTTTGCCCAGCAGCACGATATCGATGTATTTCTGCCGGTCGAACGCCATGCTGAAAGCCTGCCGCACCTTGGGATCGTCGAACGGCGCCTGGCTGGTATCGAAATTGATGTAATCCGTGCATAACGAGACGTCCGAGATCAGGTCCCTGTTCAGCGGTTCATCCGGATCGAGCACCCGGTCCAGGTCGTAAATCGAAACGCCGCTGATATCGATCTGCCCTGCTTCGTACATGCGCAGTGGATCCCCGGTGAATAATTTCACCACGATGAAACGGATGCTGGGCAGCTCCAGGTAATAATCGTCGTTGCGTTCCAGGATCTTCAGCCTGAAGCGTTCCCAGCGCACCAGCCGGTAAGGCCCGCTGCCGTTGGGTGTCCGGTACCATTCCGTGCCGGATTCGACGTTTGCCCTGTCCAGTACAAATGCCGTGGGGAAGGTCAATTTATAAAGGAAATACGCTTTTTCTTCATCGATGGTCACCTGGAGGGTTTTCTCATCGATCACCTTCAACCCGCTGATTTCAGTCGCGGTGCCCTCATGGCGCTCCTTTGTCCCCACGATATCGCCCAGGTAGGTCAGCACGGTGTCCGACTCGGTCTCGGGATCGGCTGCGCGGTCCCAGGAATAGAGCACGTCCCAGGCGCTCACCGCTCGCCCGTTATGGAAGCGGGCGTTCTCGCGGATGTGGAAGGTGTAGATTGTGCCATCTTCGCTCACCTCCCAGCGCTCCGCCAGGTCGGGGATGAGGTTCATCTCCTTATCCAGTGCCACCAGCCCGCTGAAAATCAGGTGATCCCCGCTGCTGCTGGTGGTGGCGGGATCATAATTGCGTGGGTTGGTGCTCTCCCCGCCGGAATAGACCAGCGCCAGCGAACGCGGGATCCCGTTCATCGTGACGTCTTCCACCTGCAGGGTTCGGATGATATCCAGCACCTTTTCCAGCTCCTTTTCGTAATCATCCTCCTGTCCATAAGCGAAAAGCAGGGCGGACCCGCCCGCGGATTGGAGCGTGGTCGCGCTGACCTCAAGCCGGGTGCCATCCTCCATGGTCCCCAGCCCGGTCACCATCCATCCCTTCCCCCCGTCATTGAATTCGAACGCTTCTTCCGATAGCACCCTGGAATCCTTGAGCTCGGATGAGAACAGGTTGAAATTATCAAGGGTGGTCACTTCGATCTCCCCCTGGTAAAGGGAGTCGTTATAAAGTGACATGATGATCCTGCCAAAGGGCGAATAAATATTGGCGAGCGTGAAACCATCCCTGCCCTTCTCAATTTCCCAGTTTTGAGGGACGGTTATGCGAATACCGGAATTTGCATCAAAGAACTCACCCCATCCGCCTTCCCTGGGAGTGAAGGCTGTCGCGGTCGGCAGCATTGCCCGCTCCTCGGTTGGCGCCGGGGTGACCGTGCCGGGCAGAGGTGTCTCTGTCGCCGGTTCTTCCGCCTGGCCGCAGGCAGCTAATAGGAGGGTAAACACGCTGAAAAGGATGAGGGTTTTGATCGCTTTATTCATGGCTGGTTTTCCTCCTTTTGGCGAGGACGATCACAACGATGACGATCAATACCAG
The DNA here is from genome assembly GCA_963804865.1 of uncultured Chloroflexia bacterium. Lineage (GTDB taxonomy): Bacteria > Chloroflexota > Anaerolineae > Anaerolineales > Anaerolineaceae > CAVVEQ01. Next base: position 12,433 of record CAWDSH010000044.1, on the reverse strand, counting down.
CAGGATAAGTCCCGCCCCCACCAGGATCCCCAGCAGGAAGGGTGAAAGCTTGCCGCCCGAGTCTGGTTCAACCTGGGTATCGCTTGGGATTTGATCGCTGCTCCCCTGCCTGGATCCCAGCGGAATGATGGTGGGGATGTGGGTGGGCGCCGCGGTCGGCGTCGGGAAGTTGATCCCCTCTTGCATCGATCTTGCGCCGATCTCTGTGCGCCAGGCAACCTCGAATCCCTCGATATCGAATCCGTAAGTGTCCTCCAACGCGGCATCCACGGTTGCGCCTTCCCTCAAAAGATCCATCAATGCCAGCAGTGTATCTTTGCCGTATTTCTCTATCAGGAAATTGACCAGGCTGTAGGATTGGCTGTAAGAAAGATCTGCCTTGTTCGGGTTCTCCGAGAAGCTTCCGCTCAAAGCCCTGACCGAAAGAAGCGTATCTTCCCTGACGGCTTTTTCAAAGAGCTCGGATGAAGGATCATCCAGCCCTCCTTCCGCGTACATGGCGATGCCTTCCACCAGCCAGGTCGGCGTATCCCCCAGGCAGGTGAAACTGTATTGCCCCTGCAGGACATGCGCGATCTCATGCGCAACGGTCGTTTTTCCCCATTCCAGGTTTTCAGGTTCGATGCCGATCAGGACGATATCATATTCCGGGATGGCTATCCCGCCCGTCCAGCCGGGCTCATAAAGGATGGCGTCCTGAAAATCGGCGTTATCCGCATAAATAAACACATCGATGGGATTATTGGGTTTCAATCCGATCTGCTCTTCAATGGTGGAAAGGGCTGCGATGGCGGCATCCTGCAGCTCCGTGCCAAATCGCTGTTCCCCGGAATACCAGTGCAGGTTCACCCGGTAATCGGATAAACTCTTCCAGCGGATTGCAGGATCCTGCCAGATGATCTCTTTTTCATCGGAGACAACCTCGTTGCCATCCGTGGTGAAAACCCGCCAGCGCCAGTGGATGGTTGCCCCCGGGGGCAGCGAGCCGCTTTGCCGCATTTCCCAGGTCCAATAGACCTTCACAGAATTGGAAGGCGTAATATCCGGAAGCGCTTTGGCGATCACATTCCCACAGGAGAGGTGATCCGCGTAATATTCCAGCACAACCCGGTTGATCTCGCTCGGGCCGGTGATCCTTACCGTGAATTGAATGCTTTCGGGAAATTGCACAAAAGGTTCATTGCCCGAGAATGAAAAATCCTTTTGGGCATTTGCCCCATTTGAAGTTAACGCCAGGTTGGCCAGGTTTAACAGAAGTAGGATCGTTAAGCATAACTTACGCATGAATTTTCCCTCCACGATTTTTAATATTATAGTGGTTAATAAAAAGTTGATGGCAGGTTAATACTTTTCCCCCTTCTCCCTTTCCCCCGCGGTTTGATCAGCAAGTAGTCAATCCCTTGCGCCAGGAACAGCGTCAGTACATCGCTTGTTGAGCTGAGCCATCTTCACCCAATGGATTCTCATATAGGTCTTTTGCCATGCTCCTCTCCGGATGCCTGTAAAATGATGTCAGCGTGTTTCGAATACCATGATTGGAATATAATCTTTTCATCTCATGAAACGATCTGTTGTTTACCTCTTTAAGATCCTTATCCTCGCCGGCATTTATCACCTGGCCGTGCGCTTGGGTCTTTCCATGGCTTATGTCCAGGCCAACACCAGCCCTGTCTGGCCGCCCACCGGGATAGCCTTTGCCGCCCTGCTGCTTTTCGGCCTTGATCTCTGGCCGGGGATTGCGCTGGGTGTCCTCGCGGGCTCACTGCTCACCGGTGCGCCCCTCAACCTTGCCCTTGGAATGACGCTCGGCAACACCCTTGAAGCAGTGGCTGCAGTCCTCCTGCTGCGCCGTTTCCTGAATTTTCATAATTCCCTTGAGAGTATCCGCGACGTGGTCGGGCTGGCATTCATCTCCCTGTTCGCCACGACCATCTCCGCCACCATCGGCACGCTCACCCTGATGCTCACCGGCAACAGTGTGTGGCCTGCCTTCGGGGCCATCTGGGTCACCTGGTGGATCGGGGATCTGCTCGGCGCGCTGGTTGTCACCCCTGCCCTGCTCGTCTGGCTCACCCCTGTTTCTTTGGCTCCTACCCGCAAGCGTTACTATGAAGGTGCCCTGGTCGGTGTTATCACCGCTGCGGTCACCCTCTATGTCTTCAGCAACAATCCGCCGCTTGGCATCGCCCACCAGGCGCTCCTTTACGTGATCTTCCCCTTCATCATCTGGTCAGCCTTGCGGCTGGGTCAGCGGGGCGCTGCCGCAGCCACCCTGATCATCTCGCTCATCGCCATTTGGGGCACTTCCAAGGGGTTGGGACCGTTCTCCCAGGAGTCGCTCAACGACAGCCTGGTCCTGCTGCAGACCTTCCTGGGCGTGGTGGCGATCACCTCCCTGATCCTGGCAGCCACCACGGCTGAACGTTTGAAATCCGCTGCCGCGTTGCAGCAGAAGGTCACCGATCTGGCTGCGCTGAACGATTCATCCGAAACCTTCCTGGGAGCTTTCGATCAGGCCAGTATTTACCAGACCATCTGCCAGTTGGCTGTCCAGCGTTTTGGTGTGGATGCTTCCTGGATGGAAATGTCCTCCCCGCAGGATCCCACGGGTGCGGTGGCTGCCGAAGGTATTCCCTTGAAATCCCTGCCCGCGTTGAGATCCATGTGGGAAGATACGGGCAGCCTGCCCGGTGGAGATGTGCCCATCATTCGCTCCCGGAAATTCAGCGCATCCGCTAAGTCTCAGGAATATGCTTCCTATGCCATCTTCCCGCTTAATTTTGGCGCAGGGCCGCTCGGCGCCTTGAAATTGGTCAGCAAGGCTCAGGAGTTCTTCATTAAAGACCGTATTTTGCTGCTTCAATCCTTTACCAATCTTGCAGCGGTCGCCATCCAGAATTCATGGCTGCTCGAGCGCGTGCGCCGCGGCAATGAACAGCTGCACGCCCTTTCCCAGAGGTTGATGCAGGCCCAGGAGGACGAAAGACTGCACCTTTCCCGCGAGCTTCATGATGAATCCGGCCAGCTTCTCGCTGCGCTCAGCGTCCAACTCGGCCTTCTGGAACGCGATGCCAGCCCCGTGCCGGATCTCAAGCCGCACCTGGATGAGCTCAAACGCATCACCGGTGAGATCCAGGATAATCTTCACAAGTTGGCCGTCAACCTGCGCCCCGCCAGTCTCGATCATCTTGGCCTGGTGACCGCCCTGCAGCAATACGTGAATGATTTCAAGCGCCAGTACGATATCGTTGTGGAATTCGAAGCCACCGGCATGAAGGAGCGCCGTTTGCCCAGCGAGTTGGAGACCGCCATCTTCCGCATCGTTCAGGAATCGCTTACCAATGTCGCCCTGCACGCCCGTGCCCGGCGGGTGGACGTGCTGGTCTCTCATCGTAACCACCGCGTGGTGACCGTTGTTGAGGATGACGGCATTGGTTTCTCACCTGCCTCCCCAACAGCCGACGATCATCTGGGTCTTTTTGGTATGCGCGAGCGGATCGAGATGCTGGGTGGAAAATTCACCGTTGAAAGCGCCCCCGGCAAAGGGACCACCGTGCGCGTGGAGGTACCCTTTGAAGATTAGAATTTTCATAGCGGATGACCATGCTGTGGTCCGCGCCGGGCTGCGCGCCCTGCTCAAGGAAGATCCTGCCCTTGAACTGGTTGGCGAAGCTTCGGGTGGAGTGGAGGCGGTGGAGTTGGCTGGCCAGCTTAAACCCGACGTGCTGGTTCTTGATCTGAGCATGCCCGATCTGGATGGTATCAGCGTCACCCGCAAGGTGAAAGCCGCCCTTCCTGAAACGCGCATCCTCATCCTCACCGTCCATGAAGATGAGGCCTTGCTGCGCGAAGCCATCAAAGCCGGTGCTTCAGGGTATATCCTCAAACGTGCCGCGGAAGCCGAGTTGATCTCTGCCATCCAGACCATCCTGCGTGGAGATCTCTACGTGGATCCCTCCATGCTTCGCGCTCTGCTGGATGAAAAACAGGCTGTTACTTCAAACAAGACTGAACAGGTGGAGCCGCTCACCCCGCGTGAAGTTGACGTCTTGAAATTGATTGTCGTAGGTTATACCAATAAGCAGATCGCCGAGCAGCTTACTCTACAGCATCCGCACCGTGGAAGGTCACCGTGCCAACCTTTCTGAAAAATTGGGGTTGCACAGCCGCGTCGAGTTGGTGCGTTATGCCAAAGATCACGATTTGATCGACTGAAATTCATATGGCGCATCTCCTGCCAACCCCGTAGAAAATACGGGGTCGGTTTTTTACCCGTGCAGATAAAAGAATCCCTGTTTTTCTACGCTTCAAAAATCACCCGTAATTCGCTATGCTGGAATGAGCAGACCGTTGTGGTTCTGTATATCGTTATTCAACTCAACATTGTTATGTCCAATAAAAAGTCCCCTTCCCAAATTCAACCTCCCCTGCTCTCCTTGCGGGGTATTACCAAGGCCTTCCCGGGCGTGCTGGCCAATGACCGCATCGACCTGGATATCCATGCGGGCGAGATCCATGCCCTGCTGGGAGAGAACGGTGCCGGTAAGAGCACCCTGATGAAGATTCTCTATGGATTTTATAAGATGGACTCTGGAGAGATCGCTATTGGAAGGCAGGCCGGTGCAGATCTCCTCTCCGCATGACGCGCGTGACCTGAAGATCGGCATGGTCTTTCAGGATCTCAACCTGATCCCCGCCTTCACGGTTGCTGAGAATATCGCCCTCTTCCTGCCCGACCTTAAATCCGTGATCGATCCGCGCGAGATTGACAGGCGCATCGCCGCCATCGCCAAACGTTATGATCTCCAGGTGCGCCCACAGGCGCTGGTTTCCCAGCTTTCCATCGGTGAGCAGCAAAAAGCGGAGATCCTCAAGCTGTTACTTTCCAACGCGCGCATCCTCATCCTGGATGAGCCCACCCGCGTCCTGGCACCGCACGAAATCGATTCGCTGTTCAAGATCCTGGAAAACCTGCGCAAGGATGGGTACGCCATCATCTTCATCACCCATAAGCTTCAGGAGGTGCTGCGCTGTGCTGACCGGATCAGCGTGCTGCGCGGCGGGAAACTTGCCGGCACCCTGTTGAGGAAGGAAGCCAGCGAGCAGAAGCTGATAACCTTGATGTTCGAGAGATCGCTATCCGAGGTCACCCGCCCAAAGCCTGGTAAAGGTGTTACGCCTGCTTCCTCGTTATTGGAACTGCGCGGGGTCGATACCCGCGGCGAGGGCGCAGCCATCAGCCTGAAGGACATTGACCTGTTCCATTCATCCCGGTGAGATCGTGGGCGTAGCCGGTGTTTCAGGCAATGGCCAAAAGGAGCTGGGCGACGTGGTACTGGGGTTGGAAAAGATCCAACGCGGTTCTAAATGGCTTTTCGGTGAAGACGCCACCCGCTGGTCTATCACCCGCATTCGCAGGCTGGGCGTGGCTTTCATCCCGGAAAACCCGCTGCAGATGGCAGCTGTTCCCTGGTTGCCCGTCCTGTTCAACAGCATCCTGACCCGCACCTGGGCGCTATGCCCTGAACGGCGGTCTGAAAATGGATTGGAATGCCGCCAAAAGGGACCTGGTTGCGTCGTATGATCGTTTTGGATTTGCCCCCCCTCCTTTTTACGCTCCCGCCCAGGTCACTTTCCGGTGGGAACCTGCAGCGTATGGTCATCGCCCGCGAAATGGCCTTTCAGCCCAAATTGATCGTGGCTTCCTACCTGACCCGCGGCCTGGATGTGCAGAGTGCGATCGCTGCCCGCCAGGCGCTCCTCACCGCGCGTAAAACAGGTGCGGGTGTGCTGCTCATCTCGGAAGACCTTGAAGAACTCTTCACCCTCAGCGATCGCCTGATCGTTCTTTTTGGCGGCAGGATCGCCGGTGAATTCAGCCCGGAAAAAACCAACCTCTACGAAGTCGGACTGCTGATGACCGGCTCGAAGGTCGCCCATGCTTAAAACCACTGACGCTGCCTTCACGGCCGTCAATTTTTCGGAATTCCGTTTTTCTCGCTGCTGTCCGCTACCTGGCGATGATGCTTTTTGCATTTATCGTTTTTGGTCTGATCCTGCTTCTATCGGGAAAGGATCCCATCCAATCCTACCGGGATATCTTCACCTCCACGCTGGGCAGCACCTACGGATTTTCTGAAGTGATCGTAGCCATGATACCCATGTTGATCACCGCGCTGGCGGTGGCGTTACCCTCCCGCGTGGGCTTGATCAATGTTGGCGGCGAAGGTCAGCTCTATATCGGCGCCGCCTTTGCCACCTGGGGCGCGCTCACCTTCCAGGAGCTGCCCGGCTGGGCACTGCTGCCGCTGATGGTATTGCTGGGAATGATCGGAGGTGCTCTCTGGGCATTCATCCCCGGTTATCTCAAAGCCATCGGCCTGGTCAATGAGACCATCACCTCGCTTCTGCTCAATTCCGTGGCACCCAAGATCATCGGTTTCCTGATCTTCGGCTTCTGGCATTCCCCCATGGATACGGTCAAGACTCCCAATTTCGTGTCCTGCCGCCCGCCTGCCCACCTTTTTTGGCACCCGCATTCATCTCGGTCTCGTTTTCGCTCTCGTACTGCTGGTGGCATTCTGGTTGGTGATGAAATATACCCGTTGGGGGTTGGAAATGCGTGCCATCGGCGGCAATTCGCAGGCTGCCCGGCGCAATGGTATCCCGGTAAAGACCTACCTGATCACGATCATGTGCATCGGCGGGGCAATCGCCGGGCTGGCAGGCATGGCGCAGGTTTCCGGATTCTACGGCGTGCTGCTCCTGAATTTCTCCATGAGCCTGGGCTTTATGGGTTTCCTGATCTGCTGGCTGGCAGGCGGCGAGCCCATCGGCATCGTGTTGATGTCCTTTGTCGTCTCAGTCATCATTACCGGCGGCAATCTGCTGCAGCTCACCCGCGACCTGCCTTATGCGATTATCAACATCCTGCTGGCGATCACCCTCTTCGTCGTCCTCGCAAAACCCACTTTCTTTAAAGGGAAAAAAGCATGAGCCTGTTATCCATCCTCGGTGTTCTTTCCAGCGCCATTTTCTCCGGAACCTCCCTGCTCTACACCACGCTGGGTGAGATATTCGATGAACGCTCCGGCATCGTCAACCTGGGTCTGGAAGGCGTGATGCTGGTGAGCGCCTCGACTGGTATCGCGGTCACCTCACGCACCGGGAATCCCTACCTGGGTGTGCTGGCTGCCATCCTCGCCGGCGGGCTGATGAACATGATCCTGGGTTACCTGGTGATCACCCGGCGCGCCAACCAGCTGGCCAGCGGTCTGGCGCTCATGTTCTTCGGCTTTGGTGTCAGCGCGCTGATCGGGAGACCCTTTGTGGGTGGTAAGATTCAACGGCCTGCCGCGCATCCCCTTCCCTGGGCTTTCAAACCTCCCGGTCCTTTATACCTCTCTCTTCAAATTTGATATCCTCATTTACCTGGTCATACCCATGGCCATTCTCGTCTGGTGGGTGCTCTATCGCACCCGCTGGGGATTGGGCCTGCGCGCGGTGGGCGAAAATGCGGATACGGCCTATGCTTCCGGGCGAAATCCACACCTGATCCGCTACCAGGCGTTGTTTGTCGGTGGCATGCTGGCCGGTCTGGGCGCGGCACATCTTGCCATTGCCTACACCATGAACTGGACGGAATACATGACCGGCGGGCGGGGATTCATTGCCGTCGCGCTGGTGATCTTTTCCAAGTGGCACCCCTTGCGCGCCATCGCCGGCGCATTGGTCTTCAGCGGTGCAGTGGCATTCCAGCTCCTGCTTCAATCCAGCGGGGTGCAGGTCTCACCTTTTCTGCTGGATATGATCCCTTACGTATTGACCCTGATCGTCTTGATCGCCTGGGGCGGCACGCGCAAGCATTCTGCGCCTGCCAGCCTGGGGCGCGTTTATCAAGGCACTGAATAATCGCAAATCAAGGTTTGAAAGGAGGTGACCCGAACAATAAATAGCTAGTATCAAATCAAATATTCAACAATTCATAATAAAGGAGAAGAAAATGAAAAATAGATCAATTTACACAATCCTTGCGCTCGTGATGGCACTGCTCTCCTGCTTGCGGCATGCGGGCAGGCTGCCACACCCACTGTTGCGCCCGTGGAACCAACCCCGAACCGGTTGTCGAAGAACCGACCGAAGCACCAGCCGAACCTGAGACCTGCCTGATGATTGGTGCGCTCTATGGAGGCCCCATCACGGATGCCGGTTACAACCAGGCCATGTCACGAAAGCGTCATGGCCATCAAAGAGAATATCGCCTGCGTCGAAATCATCGAAGCCGAGAATGTCCCCGATGAAGCCGGCGCCACCACGACCATGGAGAACATGATCGATCAGGGTGCCAAGATGATCATCGCCACCGCTTTCAACCATCAATATCCCGCCCTCGAGCTTTCCAACAAGTACCCGGATGTGATCTTCGAACATGCTGGTGGATGGGAAATGGGAGCGAATTTCGCCAACTTCTATGGCAATCCGCCGGATGCCTGGTACTTGATGGGCGTCGCCGCCGGCAAGATGACCACAGACCAAGAAGCTTGGTTTCGTGGCTGCCTTCCCCCTGGGCTGGACATTGACCTTTGCCAACGCTTTCGAATTGGGCGCCCAATCGGTCGATCCTGAGGTACAGACCTTCGTCGCTTACACCTTCGGCTGGGGCGATAGCGCCAAGGAAGCGGATACCACCAATTCCCTGATCAACCAGGGTGTGGATGTGATCACCATGCATGTCGATTCACCCGCCACCGTGATCGGCACGGCTGAATCGCGCGGCGTCTATTCCATTGGGTTCCAGTCCCTGGCAGCTCAGCAGTTTGCGCCGGAATACTGGATCACCGGTTCGGTTTCTGGCTCGGTGACAAGCTGACCTGGCTGGCCTCCACCGTGATCGACGGCACCTGGGAACCCATCTTCCTGCGCTGCGGCATGGCAGATGGCTGCATGGCGATTGCGCCCTTTGGACCGAAAGTCCCCCAGGATGTCCAGGATTATGTCAATCAGGTGAGAGCCGATCTGGCGGCTGATAAGATCATCGTCTTCCAGGGTCCCGTCGTGGATCAGGATGGCAATGTAAAAGTTGCTGAAGGCGAAGTTCTCTCCGCCGATGTAATGGGCTCTGTCGATTGGTTCGTGAAGGGCATTGTCGGATCACCTAAATAACTATTTCAATCTCTTCCTTATGTCTTCCGGAGGGAATCTCCCTCCGGAAGATCCCTGGTGCAGTATTATTAGAATCAGGTGTCTGCCGGGTTCATTTTAAGCAATCATCGTCATTTTCTAATTTGGAGGTTCTTCCATGGATATCAAACAGAAGATAGAACAGGCCAATTCTGAAGCAGTCCAGCGCCTGACTTCTGGCGATCCGGTGCTGGTGGATATTGCGCCCGCGGGTGAGGTCATTCCAGGCATGCAGGGCAAAATGATCACGCATGCCGGACCACCCATCGAGTGGGAGCGGATGTGCGGCGCGCAAAAGGGTGCCATCATCGGCCAGGTGATCTTTGAGGGCTGGGCGAAGATTCGGTGGAAGAAGCTCAGAGCTCTGCTTGAAAAGGGCGGCGATCCGCCTGGAACCCAACCACCATCATCAAACAGTGGGTCCGATGGCAGGCACGATTTCTGCCATCCCTGCCGGTATTTGTGGTGGAAAACAGTGCCTTTGGCAACCGTGCTTTCTGCCGGCAAGTGGAAGGCAAGCAGCAATTTGGCGATTACAGCGCAGGAAGCCCTCGATGGATTGCGAAAATGGCGGGATGTCTAGGCGCCCACGATGCGCAAGGCATTGAAGAAGATGAGCGGGCTCGAGCTCAAACCGATCATCACCAAGGCGCTGCCGATGGGCGATGAACTGCACAACCGCCACAGCGCTTCATCCAGTCTGTTTGCCAATGCCATGTCATGATGCCGCTGGCTGAGTTGGATTTGCCAAAGGCGAATTAATGCCAACCCTTGGACTGCTGGTCAACCATGACCTGATCTTCCTCGGGCTGGCCATGGCTGCGGAAAAGCCATTGCCGATCCCGTCATGGGTATCGAATACAGCACGATGGTGACTGCCATGTGCCGCAACGGCACCGAATTTGGCATCCGCGTCAGCGGCCTGGGCGATGAATGGTTCACTGCCCCATCGCCCATCGTCGATGGTCTTATATGTCCCCGGCTACTCCGAGAAGGATGCCGGTTTGGATATGGGCGATTCGGCCATCACCGAAACGGTCGGCTGGGGTGGTTTTGTCATTGGTGGCGCACCGGGTATCCTCAGCCTGGTGGGCGGAACCCCCGAAGAAGGCGCTGGCCTATACCCGCGAAATGAAGAAAGATTACCGTCACCGCCCATCCCGCCTACCGCATGCCCGCTTTCGGCTTTGCCGGTGCACCCGATCGGGATTGATATCCGCAAAGTGGTGCAGACCGGCATCACCCCCATCATCGATACCGCCATTGCACATAAAGATCCCGGCTATCCGAAGATCGGTGCAGGCCTGGTGCGCGCTCCGTTGGAATGCTTCAAGAAGGCCCTGATCGCTTTCAGCCGGAAATATCAGGCGCAATAAGGATCAACAAAGGAAACTCTTATGGCATCTGGGTTCGTCATCCGCAAGAATCAATACTTACGACTCGCTTTTCCTGATGGGCGTCAACAAGCGCACTGCTCGGATCAGCCACGGGCGTGCAACAAACTGCGGTCCTGATGGGCAGCCCGGCAAACAAAACACCTGCTCGCTGGATATCGGCTAGTCCAGATGCGCAGATCGATGCCGCCGGCCCCAACGACCTGATCGTGGCGGTCATTGCCGAATCACAGCAGGTCATCGATCAGATATGCTCGGCAACATTTGGATGAATGCCTGAATGCCGCTCAGCGAAGGCGACACCGATATCGCAATCTGCGATACTTTGAAGGATGGCCTGACCGAAAAACCGAACGCCAACCTGGCAGTCATCTCCGTCCCGGGGAATATGCCGCCCACGAAGCCCGCAAAGCCCTGGAAGCCGGGCTGCATGTTTTTCTCTTCAGCGACAACGTTTCCCTTGAAGATGAACTGGAACTGAAACCACTGGCTGCTCAAAAGGGATTGCTGGTGATGGGTCCTGATTGCGGCACCAGCTTGATCGGCGGCAAGGGATTGGTTTTGCCAACGTCAGTCCGCAAGGGCAGGATCGGCGTGTTCGGCGCTGCCGGGACCGGTCTGCAGGAATTCACCAGCCAGGTTCACAACGCCGGTTAGGGCATTTCGCACGCCATTGGCACCGGCAGCCATGATCTTTCCGATACCATTGGCGGACTGACCACTTTGACAGCCCTGGATGCCCTGGAAGCAGATCCGCAGACAAGCGTAATCGCAATGATCTCCAAACCGCCTGCCACTGCAACCCTGCAAAACTTCTGGATAGGTTCGAAGCTGTAAAAAACCCATCGTTGGCTGCTTTCTTGGGATTGACCGGCAAGCCTTCGAGGGATAGATGGATTTCCATGCCGCTGCCACCATCGATGCGGCGGTTGAGAAGGCTGTGCAGACTTCTCGAGTTGAAGCACCCCGGCAGAGTCGGTGCGAATGGCAGCAGAACTCAAACAAGAACGCGCTCACGATTGAAAAGAACAGGTCTATGTGCGCGGTTTTTTGCCGGGGGAACCTTCTGCTATCAATCCCAGCAGATCCTGCAGGATGCGGGATGGAAAGTCTATTCCAATGCGCCCCTTGATAAGCAGTTCAAATCTCGACATCCCGAAAACAGCCGCGAACACACCCTGGTGGACATGGGTGATGACTTTTATACCCGCGGCAAACCGCACCCGATGATCGACGGCACCTGGCGGAAACAACGCATCCTTAACGAAGCCCACGATCCTTCGGTAGCGGTTCTTCTTCTCGATTTCATCCTGGGTTACAACGCATCCCCCGATCCGGTTGGTGACCTGCTCGAGGCGATCATTGAAGCAAAAAAGAATGTCGCTGAACGCGGCGGGTATTTGAGCGTAGTCGCCTCCATCTGCGGGACCGATGGCGACCCCCAGGACCTGCGCCTGCAATCCAAAATGCTCGAAGATGCCGGTGTTATGCTTTTTAACAGCAATGCCCTCGCTGCAAAGTTCTGCGCCGAATTGCTCCAAGGAAGGGGATGAAAATGGAAAACATGTTGAGATCTTACTCAATGAACCGATGGTTGCCATCAATTTGGGTTCGGAGTTTTGCGGCCAGCCTCGAACAACAGGACGTGGAAGTTGTGCATGTCGATTGGACCCCGCCTGCCGGTGGCGACCAGGAGATGATCGACATCCTGGATACGTTGCTTTAATATTCTTATTCTGGAGCTGTGCCTGACCCTGAATCAGGTATACAAAACAGCCATCCTCTCACGAGGATGGCTGTTTTATCCGCTCAATTCCCCTCTCTCCCCGACTCCCCTTTCAGCCTTAAATACCGCTCCC
>CAWDSH010000043.1:0-3984 GCA_963804865.1 uncultured Chloroflexia bacterium | reverse complement strand
GCCGGCACCGTTGGGTCCCAGGAAACCGAAAATTTCTCCCCCGTTGACATTAAAGTTGACATCCTCGACCGCCAGCTTGGTGCCGTATTTCTTGGTCAAGTGGTCGATCTCAAGCAATGGTGTACCGTTGGTCATGATAACCCTCCGAAGATTTATGCAAATTCCCCACAAGTATATACGAAATGAAAGCATTTGGGTTCCTCCAGGTGACCAATTGACAAGTTGTTTGGGTGGCTTATACTGAAAATCATTACGGAGGATAAATGGATAAGATCAAAACCAGCCAACTGCAGGGGGTACCCGGGACCATGCTGCTTACACTCTATTGGAGAGCGGCAGAAATGGAACAGCCTGAGCCTTTGATTATTGATGAAGTGGCAGCTGACCTGATCAAGCGGGTCGATTACGATGGTTCGCGCGTTGGCAAAGCAAAGGAAGACCAGCTTTTCACCGTGCTCCGTGTTCGTCAATTTGACCGCTATGCCCAGGAGTTCATCACAGCCAATCCAGATGGCACGGTTGTCGACCTGGGCTGCGGTCTTGACGCCCGCTTCCAAAGGATCGGCATCGAAACGATCCATTGGTTCGGATTGGACCTGCCTGAGGTCATTGGGTTCCGCAAACAGTTGATCAAGGATCCACCTCAATACCGGTTGATCGCGAAATCCATATTTGATTTTTCCTGGATGGATGAGATTGCTTCAAATTCTGGCGGAAAGTTCCATTTTTCGGCCCAGGGATTGCTGCCTTATCTTCCTGCCATGGAGGTCAAGCGACTGGTGCTCGCGCTTTATGACCGATTCCCGGGCTGCGAGATGGTATTTGATTGCATGTCCCCATTCATGCTCTGGCTGCATAACATGCACCCGGCGATGCGCTCGCAACACATCACCCTGCATTGGGCGATCAAGAACAACCGTGAAATGGAAAACTGGCGGGAAGGCATCCAGCTGACCGGCCACTGGGATTACTGGGAGGATGATGAACCACGCATCCAGGAATTCAAATGGATGAAGCTGATCCCGGGAGGGAGAGATGGCAATAAAATCCTGCGATACAAGCTTGGAGGATGAGAGCAACCATGGCAGAAAAATCCTTTGCATCTCATAAGGGCAAGCTGCTCAAGGAGTTTGATACCCTCGTTAAACGTATCAAGAAGGTATTCATTCCCCGTTTTGGGGAGGAAGCCACAGAAAGCATGATCGCGGAAGCGAGGGAAGAATTCGAACGGCTCATTCCACAACTCCCCTGGGTTGGCGGCGTACAGCCTTTCACCCAGTTCGTCATTGCCACGGGATGGTTCCTGGCGATGTACCGACCCCTGAAGCGCCGGGGAGTTCCGCAAGATGATATTGGGCAGCTGGTTTTCGAAACGAGCAAGGCTTACATCGAAAGTTATCCGGGATTTATGCTCAAGTTGATGGGACATATCAATTTTAGTGATCGATATCTTCGCAAGCTGCGGGAAAGGGCTCTCGAATCGCATTTACGAAAATTTCCCGGGGATTACGTTTTTAATTATGTGGAAGGCGATGGCATCACTTTCGATTACGGGGTGGATTACCTTGAATGCGCATCGTGCAAATTCTTGAAAGCCCAGGGAGCGATGGAACTGGCGCCTTATCTCTGCGCCATCGACCAGATCTACAGCGAGAAATTCGGCTGGGGTTTGGCGCGCTCCATGACCCTGGCGGAAGGATATGAGAAATGCGACTTCAGGTTTAAGAAAGATGCGCCAACGAGGATAAAATTGCCGAAAGGTTTAGATCCACACAGTTCCGATCCCATAGAGAAATGAAAAAGGCACGGTTTTCCGTGCCTTTACTTTTTGTGGTTGAGGAAATCAAGCCCTCAGTTTCGCGCCCAGCTCCTGCTCCAGGCGCTTGACGATGCGCGTGCGGATCTGGGCGGCTTCCGCGTCGGTGAGGGTGCGGTCCGTCGCCTGGTAGGTCAGGCTGTACGCCAGGCTCTTTTTTCCAGGTCCCAGCTGCTCGCCCTGGAAGATATCGAACAACCGCACGCGGGTGACCATCTTTCCGCCGGCCTGGCGGATGAATGCCTCCACCTGTTCCGCCGGCACACCCTCGTCCACCACCACAGCGATATCCTCCAATACGGGTGGGAAATCCGGGATGGATGCGCTTTCGTGGCGGGTGGGAACAAGGGGCAGCAGGGCTTCCAGGTCAAATTCAGCAGCCAGAACGGGTGATGCGCCAAGATCGTAGCGTTCCTTCACCAGTGGGTGCAGCTCTCCGAAAACGCCCACCTGCTTTTCGCCCACCAGCACCCGTGCGCATTTACCGGGATGGTGGACCGTGCTTTCCAAAGCTTCATAATGAATCAAATCCACGTGCAATCCTGCCAATAGTGATTCGATCACTCCCTTCAGATCGAAGAAATCCAGGCCGGTTGCCTCAACGTGCCGGTCCCAGCTTTCGCGATACACCCTGCCGGTCATGACCAATGCCAGGCGCAGGGATTCGACCGGCAGCACCTGTTCCTCCTCGGGGATGAAGACCGGTCCAATCTCAAACAACGCCAGCCGCTCGCTGTGGCGGATATTCTGCTCAGCGATCTCCAAAACAGAGGACAGCAGTCCCCGGCGCAGGTGACTGCGTTCGGGAGTCAGCGGATTCTTGATGGCGATATATGCTTCAACCGGCGGCGGCTCGATCCCGGGCGGGGTGAGGCGTGCCTCCCGGGCAGGATCGGTCAGACGATAGGTGATGATCTCCTGCATTCCAAGGAGGGTGAGCAGCTCGCGGATGTGGTTCTCTGCCTCGTACGCGGGCTGCGGATGGACCGGCGGCATCAGGTCCGCGAGACGTGCGGCAGGGATGTTATCGTATCCGTACATGCGGGCGATCTCCTCGAGGATATCCGATTTTCCAACAACGCCGTCGTGGATATCCATGCGGTGATCCGGTGACTGGACAACCAGGGTTTTTCCCTTGACCTCGACTTTGAACTCCAGGCCGGTGAGCATCTCCGCAATTTTCTTGACCGGGATCTCCACGCCCAAGCCGCGGGTAACCTCATCCACCGTGATGGACACCTGGGGATCAATAAACGGCTGCGGGTAGGAATCGACCAGCCCGGCAGCGATCTCCCCCCCGCTCCATTCTGCCATGCGGTCCAGACCGATGCGCACACCGTATTCCGCCAGGGAAGGGTGGACTCCCCTTGCAAAGCGGAAGGCGGCTTCGGAATTCAGCTTCTGGGTGAAAACCGTGCGGCGGGTATTGACAAAATTCCAGGCAGCACCCTCAAGCAGAACATTGCGGGTATTATCGCGGACTTCACTCTCCTCACCGCCCATCACGCCTGCCAGGGACAGCGCGCCGGCGGTATCGCAAACCATGACGGTGAAATCATCCAGCTCGCGCTCAACCCCATCCAGCGTTTTCAGCTTCTCGCCCTGCTTTGCCGGGCGGGTGATGATGGTGGGTGGTTTCCCACCCGTGCGCTGCAGCAGGACATCGTAATCGAAGGCATGCAGCGGCTGACCGAGCTCGAGCATGACGTAATTGGTGGCATCCACGATGCCGTTGATCGGGCGCATGCCCGCCAGGCGCAGGCGCATCTGGACCTTGTAGGGGCTGGGACGCGGCTCAACGCCGCGGATCAAGCCAAGGACAAAGCGCGGATTCAGCGTTGGATCAGTGATATCCAGGGCTGCCTTGCCATCAATGCTCTCGCCGGTGATCGGCACCCTTGCCTGCGGTTTGCGCAGCGGTTTACCCAGGTAAAGCTGCCAGCTCGCGCGCCACTCCCAGCACGCAGGCATCGCGGATCATATTGGGCAGGATATTGACTTCGAAAACAGCGTCACCCATATAATCCACCAGCGGCATCCCCACCAGGGCATCGGCATCCAGGATGATGACACCTTCATGTTCCTCGGAAATGCCCAATTCCTTCTCGGAACAAACCATTGAAAGGGACTCCACCCCGCGGATCACCGCCCGCTTCAATGTGGTCAAC
>CAWDSH010000042.1:0-664114 GCA_963804865.1 uncultured Chloroflexia bacterium | reverse complement strand
TTGAAGTTGGTTACACGACCCCATTCGGATTCGCTCCAGGGATCTAGCCTCTCAAGAGGTGCACAATTCGCGATCACGAACCAAGTCATCCCTGCAGATTGGATAGGAGCAAATTAATAAAATTCATGTATAGTAAGAAATTTTTTTGTACGTCATTATGATTCTTGTGGTTATTGCAGGGGGATGCGATTTCAATAACCGGATAACATCAATAATTACGCCTACCATGCATGAAGTAAATACCGAAGCATCACTCGCACCAACACCAACATTGCACCGAACTCTAGAACCGACACGAACCCCATATTTAGAGATCTTCTATCCAACTTTGATTCCCGAACAAGAAGAGGTTTTAAAGACAATATTGCTAGATACAAACTGTACGTTACCTTGTTACTTGGGCATCATTCCAGGTGTAACAACAAAGTATGAAGCAGAAAAGAGAATTACAGAACTTGGAGGAATAAAAGGAATACGAAGCAATTTAGAAGACAGGAGAATCCTATCTCGTTATTATCTGATCCCTGGTGTTTCGCCGAAAGGGCGGGATTATGAAAACACTAGCAAGCAATATTGGAATGCTCTTTTTGGTATTTTTCATGTAGTTGATGTGATTTCGATTGGAGATGAGGTAGAAGGTTTAATTGTTGGAATGTCATCTGCCAATTCAATAGAAGAATATCAAAAAGCATTAAACTATTGGCAGAATTTTTCTGTAATGGGTGTGCTATCCCTGCTTGGCCTCCCTGACAGAATATATATAGAAAATTCAAGCTCACAGGTGCAATTCATCTCAGTGTTAGATATTGTTTTAGATTATTCATCAAAGGGGATAATAATTAATATCTCTGGAGAAAATGCAACAAATAATATATGCATTGAAAATCCCGCATTAATTTTTGATTTTGTATTTGCAGATGTCGCTTATTCAAAATCGGGGGAATTATTTAAACCTCCCTTCATTGATTCGATTTTTCCCAAGAAAAGAACATATTTGCCCATTGAAGAAATCCTGGGTATCACCCCAGAAGAATTCTATAATAAAGTAATGGCAAATCCATCAGCCTGCTTTGATATCAAAGAGTGAAGGATAATAAAAGACTTGTTATAAGACCAATACTATATATCATAGCTCGGTGGTTGGGCACCGATCCAATTTTTGTCATTTATCATTAAGGATAGGAAAACGAGAACAAGCGCACCCCTCCCCACTCCCTTCTCCTTTCGAGAGTGCAAAGATCGCGACGTGAGTGCAAAATGCGCGACTCCCAAGGGGAGTGCAGAGTTCGCGACTCCCAAGTGAAGTGCAAAGTTCGCGAACCAACCTACGAGATGCATCTCGTTCATTGGTTCTTGGTGCGATTGCTTCGTCGCTTTGCTCCTCGCAATGACATGTAGTTCGTAGGTTTGGCATCGGGTTCATGCCCGACACTTTCTTATTTTAAACTTCTCCTCAAAAAACTCTGTCAGCCTGCGGTCGTATTCGGGGCGATTTTCCAGCTCGCGGTAAGCCAGCGCATGCTCGCAGCCATGGATGACCCAGGTCTCGGCATCCGGCACGACCTCACGGAATGCTTCCAGATGACTGACGGGGATCATCGCGTCGGTATCGCAGTGGATCATCATGATCGGCCGCGGTGGAATTTTGGTGATCTCCTGGATGGGATGGGAATCCATAATATCATAGCCGTACATTAATTGAATCATCCAGCGGGTTGAATACAGGAAAATCAGCGGCAATCCAGATTCCCGCTGCCAATTGACCTTGACGACCGGGAGAATATCCGTGTAGGCGCTATCTACCGCCACCGAGGCGATATCCGTTTCCTCCGCCGCAGCTCCAATGACGGATGCCGCGCCCAGCGAGTAGCCATAAACGCCAATGCTGCCGGGTTTGTACCCCTGGCTCTCGAGCCAATCGACCGCGCCCAGCACGTCGCGGCGTTCCTTGATGCCGAAGGTGTAACGGGCTGCGCTGCTTTCCCCGTGCCCGCGCAGGTCGATCATCAGCACGGAAATCCCTTTCTCATGAAACGCTTTGGCAAATTCATTGAAGTGACCGGCAAAGGCGAAACTGCGGCTGTCATCCCGCCCGGGCACAAAGATCACCGCGCGGGAGTTTTCCTCCGAAGGGATGTACCAGGCAGCAATCTCTGCGTCGCCGGTGCGGGCGGGAAAGCGCACGTCTTCATATTCGAGTCCCACGGTGGAGGGATTCAACGCCGGGTCGAATCGCCGCTTCGGCAGGGTGAGCTGGGCGGCTGCGATGGCGCTGATGGCAAAGAAAGCGATCACCACGAAAACAACCAAACCAAAGAGAACCCAAAGGATGGTCTTTTTTGCTGACCGCCTGGTTCTTTTTGTTTCTTTGGAAATATTTGACTGACGCATAAGATAGATCCTCCTTTATCAAAAGGACATGGTCACCTTATGCGTCGCGGGAACCTTCAGGGGATGTTTTGTGCCAGGTGCTGCAGTGTTGCGATATCAGTATAGGTCGGGAATGATGAAATTTCAATTGCCAGTTTTTCGGAAAGGATCTGTAGGTCTATTTCCCTTCCGGCCAGGCTTTCTGATAGGCGGTGAGGATGCGGTCGCAGAGCGCGTTGAAGGCTTCATCCACCTTCTGCCGCTGCGGATCGGCTTTATACCAGGCGATGATCTCCTCCGCGCCGCGCGAGAAGGGGATGGTGCACACGAAATCGGGCACGACGCGCTTGATCTTGCTGTTATCGAAGATCATGCTGGCGGATTTATCCCCCAGCAGCCCGGCGCCCCACCCCGCGTCGTAGGCGGCGATCAATTCCGATGGGATGTGCACGGCGTTCAAGCGCGCGCCGGCGGCCCTGGCGACCTGCTCGAAGATCTGGTTCCAGCTCAGCCATTCATCGGAGGTGATGTGGAAGATCTCGCCGATGGCTTTCGAATTGCCCAGCAACCCCACGAAGCCCCTGGCGAAATCGGCGTGGTGGGTGAGCGGCCAGATCGAGGTGCCGTCGCCGTGGATGATCACCGGCTGCCCGCGCAGCATGCGGTCGACCACGGTCCAGGAGCCGGTGAAGGGCAGCAGGGTCTTATCGTAGGTGTGCGAGGGGCGCACGATGGTGAAGGGGAATTTCTCGTCGCGCCAGGCGCGCAGCAGGCGTTCCTCGCAGGCGATCTTGTTGCGCGAGTATTCCCAGAAGGGGTTATCCAGGATGGTCGCTTCGGTCACCGGCAGGCTGGAGGGCGGGGTCTGGTAGGCGGAGGCGGAGCTGATGAAGAGGTACTGGGCGGTGCGCCCGCGGAAGAGATCCAGGTCGCGCTCGACCTGGTCGGGGGTGAAGACGATGAAATCAGCGACCGCGTCGAATTCCAGCGTGCCGAGGGCTTTCCTGACCGAATTGGGATCGGAGATATCCGCGTTGATCAGGTGCGCGCCTTCGGGAGCCGGGCGGATGGATTTACCGCGGTTGAGCAGGTATAGGTCGATGCCGCGCTGGATGGCGAGCGTGGAACAGGCCGAGCTGATGACGCCGGTGCCGCCGATGAAGAGGACTTTCATGGGAAGACTCCTTCAATATACTAGACATATGGATATATTGAAATTATAACTGGTAGCAAGTCGCATAAGGGAGCAAATTCGCATCCCCTCGGACTACTAGGAGTGCGAATCCGAGTGCAGGATCGCAATCTGCCCTACGAGAACTGGTCCGGCATGGATGTCGCCCTCGACTTACTTTCGCAATTGCAGGATGATGGTGGCGTAGGGCGGGATCTCGGGGATGGGCTTATACCCGGAAAACCCGCCGTCGGATTTGACGGTGAGCTTTTTATAATCGCCCTCGCCCATGATCGCGGTTGGCTGGTAACGACCCTCCGCCAGGCTGCTCTTCTCAACATTCAGGGAGTAATCCTTGATGGGCGCTGCGCCCAGGTTGACCAGCACCAGCACGGCTTCCTCCTTGCTCACGCGCAGGATGCCATACAGGGATTTGTTGCCGGTGGTCAAAATAGCCAGGTCACCCACGCGCAGGGCGGCATGCTGGCTGCGCGCCTGGATGAGCGCGCGGTAATGCGAGAGGAGGGAAGCGGGATCGCCCGTTTCATCCGCCACGTTGAAGCTCTGCCAGTTGTACCCCTGCGCTTCCCAGGGAGCCGCGCTCGAGAATCCCGCGAACTCGCTGGCAGTCCCACTGCATCGGGGTGCGGATCTGCTCATCCGGCTTCTGCCCCCGCATACCGATCTCCTCACCGTAATAAAGGAATGGCATACCGGGTGACGTGAGCATCATCGAGGCAGCCACTTTCGCCATCTGCACGTTACCTCCCAGCTCCGAGAGTATGCGGTTCTGGTCGTGATTGGTGAGGAACGGGGCGAACTGAAGGGGCGGGTATATCTTGTAAGCCAGCCAGAGCTGGCTGCCAGCCAGGCCGGCATTCCCTTCCCGGGCAGATTTTACGAACGTATCAGCCAGGTAGAACTCGAAAGCGATATCGAGCTCATCCCCCTGCAGATACTCCGCGGTGAGATCGAGCTTATCCCAAATCTCGCCCACGGTGATCGCCTGCGGGTTGATCCCCTTGTAGAACGGCCTGAAATTCTTATACCAGGAGTGGGTCGAAGGCGTGTGCGCCGTGACCGACCCCTCCTCGATGATATGCTTGGCGGCATCCAGGCGGAAGCCATCGATGCCGACCTCCTCCAGCCAGAAGCGGACCACGTTCTGCATCTCGGCGGTGACCGCGGGATTGGTGTAGTTCAGGTCGGGCATACCCGCGGTGAAGGTGGAATAATAATAAACATCCCCCAGCGGGAACCAGACCTGCTGTCCCCAGTACCCTTTATAACCGGGATCGGTATCGCTCCAGATGTACCAATCGTGGAAGGGTGAAGCAGGATCCTGCGCCTGGATGAACCAGGCATTCTCGCTCGAGGTATGGTTGAGCACCAGGTCGATGATGACGCGGATACCGCGTTTATGCGCTTCGGCGATCAGGTTCTTGAAATCATCCATGCTGCCGTACTGGGGATTTACATCGTAATAATCGATCACGTTGTAGCCGTGGTAGGAAGGCGAAGGATTGATGGGCATCAGCCAGATGCCGGTGACGCCCAGGTCGGTGGTCGTCTGCGGATCACCGTCGTTGAGGTAATCCAGCTTCTGGGTGATGCCGTTGAAATCACCGATGCCATCCCCATCGCTGTCGTAGAACGAACGCACGAAGATCTCGTAGAACACGCTGTCATTCCACCAGGGGTAGCCATCGGTATCCTGGGGTAGCCCGGTGCCCGGGGAAATTGGTGTGGCCGCGCCTTTCGGCTGGCAGGCGGAAATGAGAAGGCAGAAAAACAGAAGGAAAATGACGAGTTTTCGGCTGAATACTCCAAAATCGTTCATGATCGCCCTCCTCGCATCCTCGAGCTTGTCATGATTAATTATACGTCTCAGAGTAAATACCAATGCGGTTGATGTATGGGTGAATTGTCATGCTCTAACCAATCAGGGTGAATTCATTCTTCGGCACACGGGTCGTATCATCCGGTGAAACCAACTTTACAGAAATGTTAAAAACTCGCATTTTTTAAGGTAAATAGAGGGTTTTTTCTTGCAACTGACTTTCATTTGTGCTAGAATGATGGCGGTAGATGTACGGGCCATTCAAGTGAAAACCGCCATATATGGGGGTTTTGTGCTTGAATCAAGTCCCTCCCCCACATGTACGCCAGGGGGAATTAGCAGAATTATCTTATTTGGAGAGGCTACTTGCGCTGCCCTTACTGCCAGCATGATCAGTCCAACGTCCTCGATACAACCCACGATGCGCGTGGGGGAGTGCGGCGCCGCCGGGAATGCGAGCACTGCAAGAAGCGCTTCAGCACCTACGAGCGCCCCATCCTCAACACGCCGCTGATCGTCAAGAAGGACGGCACGCGCGAAGAATTCTCCCGCGATAAACTGACCGAAGGCATCCGCATGGCGTGCTCCAAGCGCCCGGTCTCGGCATCCCAGATCGAAGCGCTGGTGGCGGAGATCGAATCCTCCCTGCAGCAATTGGGGCGGGCTGAGGTCTCTTCCAGGATCGTGGGGGATATGGCGATCAACGGCTTGAAGAAGCTCGATCAAATAGCCTACATCCGATTTGCCATCGTTTATCTTCAAATGTCCGACCTGCACCAGATACGCGACGAGATCGACAGTCTATTGGAAGCCTGAGGTTATCGTTATGCCACCCAAAACTGCCCACCGCACCATCATCGAAAGCACTCCCCCCCTGCCCGCCACGCTGGCACCGGTGGAGCTGACGGATAACGCGCGCCAGGTGCTCATCAAGCGCTACGTGCGGCGCAACGAGGAGCAGCAGCCGGCGGAATCGGTGGAGGAGATGTTCTGGCGGGTGGCATACCACATCGCGCGCACGCAGGAGATCTATCACGGCGAAGTGCAGCTTCAGGCGGAGCGCTATTACGAGCTGCTCACCTCCAAGCGCTTCTTCCCCAATTCCCCGACCTTCACCGGCGCGGGCACGCCCCTGGGTCAGCTGGCGGCCTGTTTCGTGCTGCCCATCAGCGACGACATGGGCAAGCGCCCCACCGGCATCTTCCAGACGCTGCGCGACGCGGCGCTGATCCAGCAGACCGGCGGCGGCAACGGCTTCTCCTTCTCGCGGCTGCGCCCCAAGGGCTCCCTGGTGAAGGCTTCCGCCGGGCAGGCAACCGGACCGGTGGGCTTCCTGAGAGTCTACGACCACGCCTTCGGCGAGGTGGCACAGGGCGGCACGCGGCGCGGCGCCAACATGGCGGTGCTGCGCGTGGACCATCCCGATATCGAGGATTTCATCACCTGCAAGACGGATGAGAACCAGATCACCAACTTCAACATTTCGGTCGGCATCACGGATGCCTTCATGCGCGCGGTGGAAAGCGACGGCGGCTGGGACCTGCGCTTCCCTGAGGTGAACGATCCGCGCTACCGCGGCTTCGAGGGCACCGTCGAGCAGGCCAAGGATGCCGGCATTCCCCTGAAAGTCTACAAACGCGTGCGCGCGAGAGAGCTCTTCGAGAAGATCGTGCAGCAGGCGCACCACAACGGCGAGCCGGGGGTGCTCTTCCTGGACGCCGCCAACCGCACCAACCCGGTGCCGCACCTCTACCAGCTGGAAGCCACCAATCCCTGCGGCGAGCAGTTCCTCGGACCCTACGAAAACTGCTGCCTCGGCTCGGTGAACCTGGCGCAGCATTACGGTCCCGACCACACGGTGGACTGGGCGAAGCTGCGCGATACGGTGGCCATCTCCACGCGCTTCCTGGATGACGTGGTGGACGCGAACAAGTACGTCCCGGCGGTGCCGCAGCTCAAGGACAACGCCATGCGCGCGCGGCGCATCGGGCTGGGCATCATGGGGCTGGCGGACCTGATGTACCACGCGGGCGTGCGCTACGGTTCCCCCGAGGGGCAGGAATTCGCCTCGCAGGTGATGGAATTCGTGCGCTACCACAGCATGATCACCAGCATCGAGCTGGCACAGGAACGGGGTGCCTTCCCCGCCATCAAGGGCTCGATCTACGATCCCGAGAACCTCACCTGGGAACCGCCCTTCGCCATCGTCCCCATGGAGCACGACTGGGGCCGCCCGGAGGTGGATTGGACGCGCGTGACCACCGATATCCGCCTCAACGGCATCCGCAACGCCGCGCAGACGACCATCGCCCCCACCGGGACGATCGCCACCGTGGCAGGCTGCGAGGGTTACGGCTGCGAGCCGGCTTTCGCGCTGGCCTATATCCGCCACGTGAACGACAACGGCAAGGACCTGCAGCTCACCTACACCAGCCCGCTCTTCGAGCAGGCGCTGATCGGCACCGGGATGGACGAGGAGACGCGCACCAAGGTGGTCGAACAGGTCAAGGGCGAGGGCTCCTGCCAGAACGTGGGCGAGATCCCGGATGAGCTCAAGAACATCTTCGTTGTTTCCCAGGATATCAGCGCGGAGGAGCACGTGCGCATGCAGGCCTGCATGCAGGCCTTCGTGGATAACAGCTTATCGAAAACGATCAATTTCCCGCCGGAAGCGTCGGTTGAAGACGTGGCCACGGCTTACATGCTGGCATGGGAGCTGGGCTGCAAGGGCACCACGGTCTACGTGATCGGCTCGCGCGAAAAGGTGGTGCTGGAGACGAAAGCCACGGCGGATAAGAAGGCGCAGGCAGCGACGGTGACCATCGGCACCGAAGGCGCCGCGCAAACCGCGGAAGGGGCAGGCGAGCAGCCCGTCCTCTGGCAGTGGAGCAAGAAGCCGCGCCCGCGCTACCTGGTGGGATACACCTTCTCGGTGGAAACGCCGCTCGGCAAGGCCTTCATCACGATCAACGAGAACGGCGAAGCCCAGCCCTTCGAGGTGTTCATCAACACGGCGAAAGCCGGCTCGGATACCGCCGCGGTCTCGGAAGCCATCGGCAGGCTGGTGAGTTACGTGCTGAGAATATCGTCACCGGTGGAGCCATCGGAGCGCATCCAGGAAGTGGTGCGCCAGCTGACCGGCATCGGCGGCGGGCGCTCGCTGGGCTTTGGTCCCAAGCGGGTGCGCAGCCTGCCGGACGGCGTATCGCAGGTGCTATCGGAATACATCGCGCAGCGCGCCGAGCGGCTGATGAAAGAGCCCCCCGCCCCGCGCAACGAGAACGTGGTATCGGCGGAACCGGTGAAGAGCGAGCTGCCCGAGACGAAGAAGGACCAGCCCCTCTTGAAGATCGGCGACCTGTGCCCCGAATGCGGGCAGGCGGCGGTGATCAACGAGGAAGGCTGCCGCAAGTGCTACGCCTGCGGGTTCAGCGAGTGCTAGGATTTCACCACAGCACCCAAGAACGGTGTACCAAAGACCGGTAAGAACACAGAGAGCACAGAGAATTAATATTTTGTAGGGGCACAGCAAGCTGTGCCCTTTTATTATGCCCGCGCGTAACGCTATGCGATAATTAATCCGAGAGGTCACCATGCCTTCGCTCATCGCTCGATACAAGAACGAAATCCTGGCTGCCCGCAGACGCCTGCTGGCTGAAAGCCAGATGTTCGATACGTCCTTGGGGCAGGTCGAAGCCGCGATGACCGGGCATGGTCATGCCATATTGATCTCGCACGGCAGCGGCGGTGGTTACGACATGGGTCTCTGGCTGGCGCGGTTGATCGGCGGGGAATATCAATATATCGCACCGTCACGCTTTGGATATTTGAGATCGCCGGTCCCGCCTGAACCCACCCCGGAAACCCAGGCGGATACCTACGCAGCATTGCTGGATTCCCTCGACATTAAAACCGCCATGATCATCGGGCTCTCCGCCGGGGGACCCTCCGCGCTGCAGTTCGCGCTGCGCCATGCAAGCCGCTGCAAGGGGCTGGTCATGCTATCCGCCGCGAGCCGCCCGGTTCCCCCCTTGCCGCGATTCCTGCAGGCGATCTATCCATTCATGCTCAAATCGGATTTTATCCCCTGGCTGCTCTATACCCTAGCCCCCCACGTTGTTTATCGGTCCAATGGAGTGAGCCGCGATTTGATCGCGCGGATCAGGCACGACCAGGAGAAGATCCACCTCCTGGATGAACTCTACATGACCACCTTCCCCTCGACCCTACGGCGCGAGGGCATGATCAACGACATGCGGCAATTGACAGCATTTTCAGCTATTCCGATTGAGAAAATCACTACCCCAACGCTGGTGGTTCACGCGGTCAACGACCCGATCATGCCATTTGGAATCGGGGGAATTCTCGGCGAACACAATACCGAACGCACAATTTCTTCGCATGGAAGATGGAGGACATTTTACATGTGTCACCCATCGGGAAGAGATAATGCCAATCATTCAGAAGTTTTTAAAAATTGCGACGTTCTTAAATATAAATTCAAGCAAGCGAATAATGCTAGCATTAGAAGAGTTACAACACCGAAAGCCCGCGGTGATCTTACGGGTATGCTATTCACCTGTTGACATCTTATAATAAATCAATCTTTTCTTGGGAGGGATAAATGGATATTTATAAAGCTCTTCATTCCCGCCAGACCATCCGCGATTTCGCGCCGAAAGAGATCAGCAAAAGCACCATCGAAAAGCTGATCGGTGCCGGTTTCGCTGCGCCTTCCAACAACCACATGCGCGAATGGCATTTCGTCCTGCTGCAGGATCAAGACAAAGCGCAAGGAGCTGCTGGATAAGGTGATCAAGCCCACGGGGGTGAAAGGCGCGACCGCGATCATCAACCGCTGGGGGCTGAAGGATCCCCTGCAGCGCGGCTGCTACATCGAAGCCATCCCCAAGCAGTACAACATGCTCTTCAGCGCCCCGCTGCTCATCCTGCCCTTCTTCCGCCAGCCCTACCCCCTGCTCAAGCCCAAGTCGCTCTCGGATCTCAACTACTTCGCCTCCATCTGGGCATGCATCGAGAACATCCTGGTGGCAGCCGCGGCGGAGGGCATCTTCGGCGTGACGCGCATCCCCTTCAGCGATGAGAGCAAGACCGTTAAAAAATTTAAACATCCCCAAAGATTACGAATTCCCCGTGTGGATCGCGCTGGGCTACCCGGCGAAGGGCGCCAAACGGGTGAAGCAGGTGGAGATCAAGCTCTCCGAACGAATTCATCTCAACGAATGGTAAGACGGGGAGGATTGGCTTGAAAGCGACCCCCACCCTCCCGGATGGCTACGTCCCCGCCGGGCGCATCGAGCCCAAGCGCGGGCACTGGCAGCTCACGCTGGTCACCGTGCTGGGCAGCGGGCTGATGTGCCTGGTGAGCTTCCTGTTCGTTCTCTTTCTTGGCGAGCTCCGTCCGAACGATGCCGATACCGCCATGGTGGGCATCCCCTTCAACGCGCCCAACAACGGGATCGCCATCCTGCTTCTTTTCCTGATGATCGCGCTGACCGTCCCGCTGCACGAAGCCATCCACGGGCTGGCTTTCCGGCTGCTGACCGGCGGAATGGCCACATTACACGCTGCGGCGTTTCTTCGCCGCGCCGGGCTGCCGGGCTTGTACCTACCGCGCAACCTGGTGATCACCGCGGCGCTGGCGCCCTTCGTCGCCATCACCCTGTTCTGCGTGCTGGTCTTCGCCTTCACCCCGGGAGGTTTCACCTGGCCGGCGATGATGCTGGCGGCGTTCAACTGTGCCGGCTCGATCGGCGACCTGATGACCACCGCGCAGCTGCTGCGCCACCCTTCTGAAACGGTCGTGCACGAGGAAGAGGGGGAAGTGAGATTGTACCGCCCGGGAAAAGAGGAGTGATCGCCAGTCTGGTGCATTAAACAGGAAAACAGGATGGAAAGGATGTTCAGGACATATTAATAAAAAATGGACAGGATTTGATCCTGTCCATCCGTTATTTATCCTGTTTTCTTGTTTGATCCCGACTTCTATTTGACCATTTCCATGTAGGTATCATCGCCATAACCGAAGGCGCACCACATGCCCGGCTCGATCTGCACCCAGGCATCCCGACCGCCAGGAGCCAGCACATCGAACTTATCGTCCTTCTTCAAGTCGCCGATATCGGCGTAGGTGATGCCCGGACCGGAGCGGATGTTCATGATCTCGGCGATGACCTTCGCGCTGATCCCATCCGCGGGATCGTCCGTTGAATCGAATTCAAGATACTGCTTGCCGGCATGCACCCCGGCAGCCCACTTGCCCACCGCGAACTGCACCCAGAGATCCTTGCCCCCCAACCCGATGAGCGAGACCACGGCACCCTTTTCGAGCGTTTTAACGATCTTGTAGGAGGTATCGGGTCCGGAGCGCACGTTCAAACGCGTGGCAATAACCCTGGCGCGCAGTCCATAATCTTCCGGGGGAGGCGCTGAGGGTTTATGCCCGGCGTAGGAAATCAGGGACGCATAATCCCCGTTGAACCAGTTGCAGTCGCAGCTGCCGGGAACACCCGGCACTTTTCCGGAGCCGGTATACTGCCAGAACTTGAACTTCGTCCAGCCGGTCGGGTAAACGGGGGTCTTGGTGTAGGAAGCCACCCACAGGTCGTATTTGCTCCAATCCGAGGCAGGTTTGACGTGATAATTCCAGAACCAGCGGGCGGTGTAGATGATGGGGCGGCGCCCGCCGCGGCTGGTGATCTGGGTGATGCAATCGCGAATGTTGGCAGTGACACTGGCATTGGAGAGGTTGTCATAGCGTTCGACATCCAGGACGAGCGGGAAATCCGGCTTGCGCTTATCCATGACGTCGAAGAGGCGGTCGATCTGCTTATCCGCATAGCGGGTGGGCACGACCACGTGATAGGCCGAGACGAGCAGCAGGGCTTTCTTCGCCGCGGTCCAATTGGTGTAGAAACGGGGATCGGTGTAATAATCGCCCACCGTGGCGCGGATGACGGCAAACTTATAGCCGGCTGCGGCCACCTTCTTCCAATCGATCTCTCCCTGGTAACGGGAGACGTCAATACCTGGAGTACCTGGCATGGTGTTCCTTTCACCCTGAAACCTTGCAATATTTGGGCCAGTTGGGGAAATGCTACTATATTTAAAATAAAAGACGGGAGATTAATCTCCCGCCTTTGGCTTTCCAGAACGTCAACGTGCTATTTATTGCGGTCGAATGCGAAATCGAGACCGACCACCTTCCAGGAATTGCCAATCTTTTGCTCGACGAGAATGATCTTGTAAACCTCGGTTCCCAGGGTGGCTTCGCCTTCCGCCTTGCCCGTGTCATTCTCGAATTCGGTGTTGGTCCACTTCCATTCCTCGAAATTGCGCGGTGCGGCGAACTGCGCCCAGCCTTCCTCGCCGCCCAGCTCAGCCTGCAGGTCGCTGCCCAAGAGGGCAAAACCGGAAGCATAATCACCATCGCGCAGGGCAGTCATGAAGCCCTCAGCGGTTTCATTAACCGCGCCCAATTCACTGGCAACCCCGCACGCCGAGAGCAGCAAGGCAAAAACCAGCATCGTACCAACAAGTGTCTTTTTCATTAAATTCCTCCTATTAGATTTAAGTATAAGAAAAAAAGCATCCCTTTCAACTTACAAAAATGTTAGAAGCGACAAATTCGTGAAAATGGGCATTCACATGCATGCGTTTTTGCCTATACTATAATGAAATACCATATTCATTCTATGATGGAGGTATACCCATGGCAAGTAACCCGTCTAATGTTCTTCTTTGCTTCGGCCCGCTTTTCTTCCTGCTGGCTGCGATCTTTATCGTGGTCGGTATCCTCAACCGCAACAAGGCAAAAAAAGCAGGCGGCTGGCCAAGCGTACAGGGCAAGGTGATCGATGCGCACCTTGAAGAAAGCAAGAGTACGGATACTGAAGATTTTTCCTCGGTGAATTACCGCCCCTCTGTGACATACCAGTACGAGGTAAACGGGCAGACCTACAAAGCCAGCAAGACGGGCGTGATCGCGGTCAATTACGACCAGAAGACCGCGCAAAAGAAGCTGGATGCCTTCCCGGTGGGCAGCGCGCTGACCGTTTATTACAATCCTGAAAAGCCTGAAGACGCGCTGCTCAACCCATCCAAGGGCACTGCCAACATCTTCCTGATCATCGGGATTGTGGCGCTGGTGCTTTCCTGCGCTTTTCCCACCATCTGGATAGTTCAGTTGTTTAGAGTGAATCACAGCTTATTTGCATTGATCTTCGGAATCGTTACGCTGGGCGCGGGGCTCGGGTTGTGCATCTTTGGCGTCCTGAACCTGCTCAAAAGCCAGCGCTATCGCAGGTACCCGGTGGCGAGCGGGATCATCAAGCGGTTGGAGTTGAAAGAACGCAAGGGTTACAACCGCATGACCAACCGGCTCATCTCCAGTTACATCCCCGACCTGGAATACACATACAAAGTGGACGGAAAGGCCTATAGCGGCAAGCGGTTCACATTTCAAAATACGACGGTCAACGAAAAACTGGCGGGTAAAATGCGGGAGACATTTGCGCCGGGGAACAAGATCAAAGTATTTTATAACCCCCGCGATCCGCAGGATGCCGTGCTGAACACCTCGGGTGGTGAGATCGGCTGGACTATCCTCTTCGGTTCCTTCTTTTTCATTTTTGGGGTGTTCTTCCTCTTTAGCCTCTATCAGCAATGAAATGAGATTCCCTAGATTTCTACTTTTTGCCGCGATGATCTTCCTTGCAGGGTGCAAAGATAATTCGTACAAAGCACCCCCGGAAATTGCGACGCAAGTTCCAACTGCCACATTCACCCTGACACCTGAGATCCCTGCGACTCAGCCGTTGCTCCCCCGGTTTCCAACCAGCACCCCCTACCTCACCCCTCCCCCTGAGCCTTATGAAGCCTGCCCCGGCGATTTCCCATCCGAGCTGCAAGTGGGCATGCCTGCAATGGTTGGATTGGATTCTGCAAGTGCCCGCTCCCAGCCGGGAAATGACCAGCCTGTTGTTGCAGGTTTATCCGCGGGAACACTGATCAACATCGTCGGTGGTCCGGAGTGCTTCGAAGGACAGACCTGGTGGCAGATCACTACTTCCAGCATGCCTGGATCTGGCTGGGTATTCGAAGCCGATATGGGCAGACCGTACATCTCTCCCGTTCAGACCACGGGATCGATCAGCGGAACACTTGATTATCCCGGTGGTGATACACCTGCAATGCGTGTCCTGGCTCTGCATCTCTCGGGTGATATCAAGGATGGATATTACGGTTACGACCAGGTAAATTTTTATACTGATCTTACTGCCGGGCAAAGAGAGTTCACCATCCTAAATCTGCCCAATGGTTTTTATTGGATCATCGCAGTTCCACTGGAAAACAATGCCGGACAAATGGGGGCATATGCTTTGCGGTCAGAATGCCTGTCCAATGGGAAAGAGTGCGAAGGCCATGATCTGATCCCCATCCCGTTAGGTCGGGGAGAAGCAAAAAATAATTTCATCATCGCGGATTGGTCCGATCGGGAAACTTTCACGCCATTGATCACCTTCAACTTTTTGGATTGAATTCATCATGCCAAAGGTAAAAAGTAAAATCGAAGTATCACCACAAGATGAGATCGACCTGCATATCAAGGTGCCGCGCAACGGGCGGATCCTCATCACCGCGGTCACCTCGGACGATGGTCGTTCCAGGATCCACCAATTTAAGATCCCCCTTTGGCTGGAAAAGTTGATTGATCATATTGAAGGCTTGGGGTGAAACTGCTTCCCGGGAAGTATCAGCATTGCGGGAAACTTCCCACTCAACCTGGATCCTGATTGGCATCGGGTTGGTCCTCTTCCTTGGCTCAAGGATCATCAAACTGGAGGATTTTCCCCCTGGTTTCTACAGCGACGAGGTGGTGAATGCCGTTCGGGCTTCAGATCTGATCCGGGATGGATTCCATGATTACGATCACAACTTCCTGCCCACCTTCTTTGTAAACGATGCCAAATTTACTTTAGGGACCACGGTCTACCTGCAAATCATTCCACACCTGTTGTTTGGATATGACATATTTTTCGTGCGGCTGGTCAGTGTTCTGCTGGCTGCCCTGGCGAGCCTGTGGATGGCGCTGACAATCATCCGTTCTTATAAACTCTCCTATGGTTGGACAGCGATATTTATTCTTGCATTAACTCCAGCATGGTTCATGTATTCGAGGCTGGCGTTTGAAACGATAGCGGCAGCCTGCTTCTACATGGGATTCCTCCATTATTACCTGCGCTACCGGCTGGAGAACCGGAGATACATTTACCCCAGCATGATCTGTGCCGCGCTCTCCTTTTACAGTTACTTCCCGGCACAGGTCATCGTTCCCCTAACCTACCTGGCATTCCTGGTTCTCGATCGCAAGTATCACTTGCAGGAATGGAAACAGACCAGTCTAAGTCACCTGTTCCTCACCCTTTTGACAATACCTTTGCTGCGTTTTTTCTTCCAGCGCCCGGGAAGTTATGGAGAGATCCTGGATCAATACCATTCTTTTCTCGCGACGAGTTCCAACGGGATCGAGAAGATAATCAGCTTTCTCGGAAATTATCTACAAGGATTAAATCCATACTTCTGGTTCAATCCCAATCCATCGAATCATGGATGGTTCGAGATGAGACCATATGGGTACCTGCCATTATTACTGTTGCCCTTTTTTCTATATGGTGGATATCTCCTTGTCCGGGATATTCGAAGACCCGAGATGCGCGTTTTGCTGGCTGCCTGGCTGATAACGCCAATTGCCAGCGCATTAACCGCGATTGTGATCACCCGGATGCTGATTGCCATTATTCCAATAGTCCTAATTTCAACAATCGGTTTTTCCCATTTCCTGGTTAAGCTGCAACAATTAAGGATCAAGACAACCTGGCTTGTAGCCGCAACGGTAACAATCCTGGCCGCCGCGACAATTCTATTAACCCGGGATGTATTGATCAACAGCCCAACCTGGATCAAGGATTACGGCATCAGCGGAATCCAATGGGGAGCCAAGCAAGCTTTTACCAAGGCACTTGAGCTTCAAAAAGAATCTCCGGATAAACACATACGCGTTTCGGGAGGATGGACCTGGCAAGCGGATACCTTGAAACTATTCTTCCTTCCCGAAGATACTCCTGTCGAAACCGGGAACGCGGATATTTTCCTCAATCAATACTTGCCGGAATTGAACGATTATATTTTTATTCTCATCCCGGAAGATTACCAAAGAGCAGCTTCTAGCCCGGTGATCGGCGAAACCATCGTTGATGAGATCATTCCACTACCCAATGGGGAGCCAGGATTCTATGTCACCCGATTGAATTATTCTGCGGATGCAGAGCAGATCTTCGCAGCAGGTACCAGGAAAAAATCAAGCTGATCGAGGAAGAGATCCGATGGCTGGGACAGAAAGTGATTGTCCGGCACAGCCGCATCCTAGATGGCAGCATTGAGAGGATCTTTGACGCGGATGCTGGCACCTACATGAATACTGAAAAGATCAACCCCCTGGTCATTGAGGTTGATTATGCCGAACCGGTCTTGATGAAAGGAATGACGGTGGTGCTCGGTTCTGAGGAAGAACATGTAACCATCGAATTGACCACACCTGACGGCAATTTCATATTCAAAGAAGAATTCCAGGCAAGTAATGGAAACAAAACGGTGAATTTCAACTTTGAAAAAACCTATGAGGTTAAAAGCTTTCGCTATATCCAGCAGGATCCCAACGCAATCCCGGAAGCCATCATGCACCTCTGGGAAATTACACCGATTCAATAAAAAAGTTTCAATAATCAAATCAATTTTCAAGGACATTCATCTTAATCATGAAATTCCTTCAATGCGTTGATCAGGATGAATATATAATTATTTCAAAATCCTAACTCAACCAGGGACGGGAAAATGGACCTCATACAAGAAGTCAATCGATATCACGATTCAGGCTGCAACTGTTCTCAATCCGTATTCAACACATTTGCCGGTCAATTTGGGATAGCTCCTAGAAAAATCAAACCAGGTGGCTGCAGCCTTCGGCGGCGGCATGGGACGCAGCGGACTCACCTGCGGCGCGGTGACCGGTGCATTGATGGTACTCGGGGCGCGTTTCGGGCCAAAGGTGCCCAGCGACCAGGCAGCCAAGGAATTGACCTATCAAAAAGCCCGGGAATTCATGATCCGCTTTAAAGAAATGAACGGCGAATTGGATTGTCTCAAGCTGGTGGGGATGGATATCAGCACGCCGGAAGGCTGGCAAAATGCCCGCGAGCAAAAAGTCTTCAGCACCATCTGTCCGAAATACCTGGAAAGCGCGGTGAGCATCCTGGATGAGATGCTGAAAGGAGAATGACATGCCAAAACGTTTGATCCTGGTGGCTGGCAATATTGGTTCCGGAAAAACCTCGCTGACCGAGCGAATCGGAGAGCGATTGGGCTGGCGCACAGCATTTGAATCGGTCTCGGATAACCCATACCTGGCTGATTTCTACGCCGACATGCGCGCCTGGTCCTTTCACCTGCAGGTGTTTTTCCTGGGGCACCGCGCGCAGCAGCATCTCGACATGTGGAATGACCCGCGTTCAGCGATCATCGACCGCAGCATCTATGAAGATGCCTTCATTTTTGCCCGCGCGTTGAACCACATGGGGAACCTGAGCGAGCGTGATTACGAAACCTATAAGAAGATATTTGCCATGGTGGTGAAGACCCTCCCTTCCCCATCCCTGTTGGTTTATCTTAAGGCGCCCGTCGATGTTCTCGTCGACCGCATCCGGAGCCGCGGCCGGGATATCGAAAGCGGGATCACACCGGAATACCTGACCCTGCTCGATTCCTATTATGATGACTGGATGAAGCAATTTGATCTCTGCCCGGCGCTCACCCTGCGCACCGATGACCTGGATTTCGTCCACAAACCCAAACATCTCGACACGGTGGTGGCCAGGATAAAAGATAAACTATCAGGCAAGGAAGAGATCGTTTTCTAGACATCCTTTTCCATTAATACTGTGTATCTTACAATGACGAAGGCAATCGTCATCAAATTGTTGATTCAATCCGCGCTGCGCAACCTTTGTCCATCACCAGCGTATATTGGATAGAAAGCAAGTCCATAGGAGCATTGTGTGAGCCTCGTTGAAGCCGAGCTGCTGCGCAAGGTCCAGCAAAAAGATGAAGACGCTTTTACGGAGCTGGTGGAAATGTACCAGACGCCGGTCTACAATCTTTGCTACCGCATGCTCGGATCCGCGGAAGAGGCCGAAGATGCCGCGCAGGAATCCTTCTGGCGAGCCTACCAGGCCATCCACCGCTACGATCCCACCCGATCCTTCATCACCTGGCTGCTTTCGATCGCAGCGCACTATTGTATTGACCTGCAGCGCAAACGGAAATTGCCTGTACTGGAGATCGATGGTGAAGAGGAATTCGAAATTCCGGATCGCGCAATGGAACCGGAAAAAATGTTAAGTAACAAACAGGAAAAGGAAATGATTACTGGTATGTTGAAAAAAATTAGTGAAACAGATAGGGCAGTGATCATCCTGCGCTACTGGCAGGAAATGCCGGAAGAGGAGATCGCGAAATCGCTCTCACTCACCATCAGCGCGGTCAAGAGCCGTCTTCACCGTGCCCGGCTGCAGCTGGCGAAATTGATGCTGGAACCCAAACCCACCATAGCCATCGAAAGGAACCACCATGAATCACCAGCCTTTTGAACTCTGGTTATTGGATGATAGCCCTTTAACCCGCGAAGAGCAGCTTTCCCTGCGGGAACACCTGGCGAAATGCACCGACTGCCGGCGATTGCAGGGTGCCTGGTCCAAGGCAGAAAAAACACTTAAAGTGACCCATCCCGTCCATCCAGCCGCAGGATTTGCAAACCGCTGGAAGGCAAGCCTGCCTGAACGCATCCGGCAGAAAAATGCACGGCAGCTGCGGAACTGGGCCATTGGATTGAGCCTGGCAGCCCTGGTCAACCTGAGCATGCTGGCTGCGTTCACCCTCATCTCCGGATCAGCAACCGGGTGGTTCGTTCACATGGTGGGAACGTACACCCTCATCCTCGATTTCGCCAGGCACGCCGGGGTGGTGCTTGCCGGATTGAAAGCCATCACACCCCATTACGTTTGGATCATCGCAACGGGTATAGCGGCAAGCTGGATCTTTGTAACCTGTTTTGCCTGGTTCCTAACCCTGTTGCATATCAATAAAAAAGGAGTAAGAAATGAAAACTTCAATTAAGACAATTATTGTATCCGTGCTTCTTCTGGCATGCCTGATCCTCCCAAGTGGACTGGTTCTGGCTGCCAACGCCGAAGCAAAAACCATCAACGGCGATCAATTCATCCTTGGGCAGTCATTCACCCTTGCGGCAGGCGACACACTCAATGGCAACCTGATCGTCATTGGTGGGACTGTTACCACTTATTCAGGATCAATCATCAATGGTGATCTGGTCCTGGTTGGCGGCACCGTCAGTATCGGTGGAAAACTCACCGGTGACATTGTCTGCGTTGGAGGGACCGGTACCGTGGACGACACCGCTGTGGTGGAAGGCGATGTGATATCTGCCGGCGGCTGGTTGAATATCTCTCCCAACGCAGAGGTCAACGGCACCACGAATATTAATACACCCGGTGATTTTCAATGGAATTTCGGAGAGCTCTTTAAGAATAGAGAGAATTTCGGATGGACCAAGAACCCGGTCAACCGCGTATTGACGGACATGTTCCAGGTTTTAGCACTCGCAGCCCTGGCAGCACTTGTCGTTTTGATCTTTGGCAAGCCTGCAGCGCGGGTGGCTGACGCGATCGCCAGCAGCCCGGCCTTATCCTGGGGCGTAGGTTTGCTCACACTACTGGTATTCCCAGTGTTAATGGTGGTCATGGTCATTACCCTCATATTAATCCCTGCCATACCGCTGGTTCTGCTGCTCCTGGTCCTCGGTTTCGTCTTTGGATATATCTCAATCGGATACGAGGTCGGGCGCAGGCTGGAGAATGCTTCCAAGGGTCAATGGGCGGAACCCATTTCTGCTGGCATCGGCATGCTGGTCCTTGGACTGGTAACGACCGCCATTGGCTGGATCCCCTGCCTGGGTTTCGTGATCAATTCAGCCATCACCCTCTTTGGACTGGGTGCTGTCGTCCTAACCCTGTTTGGGACGCGGCATTACCCGGAAACGCCAAAAACACCGCTCGCGATGATCCCACCGGCGCCTCCAGCTCCCGTGCTTCCCCTGGTTTCATCACAACCAGCGGTGGAAGAGAAGATCGTGGCGGTCCAACCCGTAACACCTAAAAAAGCCGTAACAGCTGCACCAGCAACTGTCAAAAAACCAGCTGCGGCTCCAAAAGCTGCACCCAAGAAGAGCGTGTTGACCGCCAAACCGGCACCGGTTAAGGTAAAAACACCTGTCGCAGCCAAGAAAACAACCCCGGCGAGTACCAAGAAGACCACACCGGTAAAGCCAACAACCAAGAAATAAGCATATACAAACACTATAACCAACCAGAGGATCACATCGATCCTCTGGTTTTTTCTGGCTTGCCCTTTATCCATTTTTCGTCTATATTTAACCGCATGTTTCAGGATGATGCGATTGTTTATCCCAATCCAGTACCATTGGTAAAAGTTAAAGGTAATCACCGCGAAATCGGTCGACAGATCGGCGAAGCGATGAAACCGCAAGTCGTTCACAGTATCGAAAGCGCCCATAAGATGGTTGCGGATGCCTACGGTCAACTGCAACTTGACTGGGTGGGCGCAAACATTCAATCCCGCAAGTATCTGCCCTTTGCCCAGGAAAGATATCCCAAGTACGTCGATGAAATCCTGGGGATGTCTGAAGGGGCGGGAGTGAGTTTCGATGACCTGGTTGCGGTTAACGCAATGGAAGCCGTGACCATGGATGCGCTTCATCTGACCAAGTGCACCAGCCTGGGCGTAGACGAGCAGCATACCGCGAACGGACATGTCCTGCTTGCTCACAACGAGGACTGGGTACCGGAAGATGAAGCTGATGTTTTTTTGGTACAAGCGGAACTGGATGACGAACCGCCCTGGATCGCGATGACCTATGGTGGTTTACTGCCAAACATAGGTCTTAACGCTTCAGGATTATGCCAGTGCTGCGATTCGGTTTATCCCAATGACTGCCGCATCGGTATTCCCCGCATCATCGCCTCCCGCGCTGTACTGGGTTCGCGCTTGATTTCGGATGCCATCCGGCACATGATCGTTCCCCTGAGAGCCGCCGGTTATAACCATCTGCTGGGTCACGAAAGCGGCGAGCTTTACAACATTGAAGTATCTGCCCGCCATTTTGCCCATATCCGGTCGGAAGACGGATATCTCGTGCATACCAATCATTACCTTGACTCAAAAATGCAGTTGATCGAAGATGAATCAGATGAATTGATCAGCACGCGGGTTCGATATTCGCGAGCTTCCCATTTATTGCGAAAAAACGACAAACACAGCATGCAATCGCTGCAATCCATCCTGCGGGATCATATCAATATGCCGGATGCGATCTGCAATCATTCCTACCATGAAGTTGATCCCATGGACCGGGAGAAAACCATCACCAGCATGGTCATGGATCTCACCACGAGGCAGGTATCCATTGCCTGGGGCAGCCCCTGTAAGAATAACTTTCACTCATACCAGCTGGATGGGTAAAAGCAATATTCCAACCAATCAAAACAGACCGCTTTATAAGGTCTGTTTTTTTATATTCCAAATCACATAGAGCATGTCACCACAATAATAGAATATAATCTTTTAAAGAGGATCGAACATGAAACAGCTTCTACAAAGCATGCGCGATGGCAAGACTCTTGTTGTCGAAGTCCCCACCCCGCAGGTTCGTCCGGGTACCGCACTGGTGAGGGTTTCATCCTCGCTTGTTTCCGCTGGGACCGAACGGATGCTGGTAAATTTTGCGAGCAAAAACCTGTTGGGTAAAGCAAAAGCTCGACCGGATTTTGTTAGGCAGGTGCTTGATAAAGCCCGCCGCGAGGGAATCACCAACACAATTGAAGCAGCTTTCAACCGACTGGATCAACCCATGCCTTTGGGTTATTCCACCGCAGGCACGATCGTTGAATTGGGCTCAGGAATGGGTGGTTTCAAGATCGGCGATCGGGTTGCCTGCGCCGGGAATCATGCACATCACGCTGAATATAATGTTATACCAAGAAATCTACTGGCAAAATTGCCAGACACCGTCGATTTCGACCAGGCTGCCTTTGCTACCCTGGGCGCGATCGCGATGCAGGGTTTCCGGCTGGCTAAACCCCAGATTGGCGAGAAGGTCGCCATCATCGGCCTGGGTTTGCTCGGATTGATCACAATGCGGATTGCCAACGCCGCAGGTTGTTTCGTCTTCGGCGTTGACCTGGATGCTAAGCGGGTAAAGCTGGGTCGTTCCACCGGAGCAGCCTGTGTACTACGAAAAGATGCGATTGTATCGGGACGCTCATTCACACAGGGAAAAGGATTTGATTCGGTGTTGATCTGCGCCGATACGTCCAGCAGCGATACGGTCACGCTGGCGGGAGAACTGGCACGGGACCGCGGTAAAGTCATCTCCACCGGCGTTGTGGGCCTGGATCTACCGAGGAAACTTTATTATGAGAAAGAATTATCTTTCCGCGTCTCCCGCTCAAGTGGTCCGGGAAGATACGATGCCGATTATGAAGAAAAAGGACTGGATTATCCTTACGGTTTCGTGCGCTGGACGGAGGGGCGTAATCTCGAAGCTTTTATCGAGCTGCTTTCGTCCGGGAAAATTGAAGTCAAGTCACTGATCAGCCATCGTTTTCCCATCGATGATGCCGCGAAGGCTTACAAATTGATCACCGGTAAAACAACTGATTCCTTCCTGGGCGTGTTACTGGATTACCCGAGAAGGGATAAGGAAAAGAAAGAAAGCAAGGTGTACCTTGTTCCCGGTGAAACAGCAGCAAAGGCGCAAGGTCAGCCAAGGTTGGGAGTCCTGGGAGCGGGAAATTACGCTTCCGCTGTTTTTCTCCCCAGCGTCAAGAAAGTGGGAAGAGCCCGATTGGAAGGGATTGCATCAGCATCCGGGGTTACAGCGCGCCACGCTGCGCAGAGATTCGGTTTTTCATTTGCCAGCGCAAAGGAGGAAGACATCCTGGCATCCAAAGAGATCAACCTGGTCGCAATCCTCACCCGTCACGATCTGCACGCCCGGCAGGTGATCACCGCGTTGAAAAATGGAAAACATGTCTATTGCGAAAAACCCCTGGCGATCAACGAGAAGGATCTCAAGGAGATCGCAAAAGAAGCGGGAAAAGCGAATACGCCTCTGCTCATGGTGGGTTTCAACCGGCGTTTTGCACCCATGGCAATTGAATTTAAAAAGTTCCTGGCAACACGCAGCGAACCCCTGGCCGCTCATTACCGAGTCAATGCCGGCTTTTTACCAGCCAACCACTGGCTGCACGATCCCGATCAAGGCGGGGGAAGAATAATAGGTGAAGGCTGCCATTTTATCGATTTTCTGACCTTCCTGACCGGAGCCCTGCCAACCTCGGTTTCGGGGCAAGCACTGCCAGATCAGGGTGTATATCACGGAGACAATGTCGTGATGACATTTACATATCCAGACGGATCCATCGGTACTGTCACCTATCTGGCGAACGGGGATAAATCCGTGGCGAAGGAAGAGATCGAAGTTTTCTGCGAAGGGAAAACAGCCCGGCTTCACGATTTCCGGCAGCTTGAGCTGATTGCCAACGGAAATAAAACAATCAACCGTTCATCAGACCAGGATAAAGGTCACCAGAATGCATGGCGTAGTTTCCTGGATAGTGTTGAGAAGGGTGGAAAGCCCCC
Source organism: uncultured Chloroflexia bacterium (assembly GCA_963804865.1). Taxonomy (GTDB): domain Bacteria; phylum Chloroflexota; class Anaerolineae; order Anaerolineales; family Anaerolineaceae; genus CAVVEQ01. The sequence goes on along the minus strand of CAWDSH010000042.1, from coordinate 639,860 downwards.
CATCCCTTACCGTGACATTTGGGGTGTGCATCTGGCGACCTTTGCGGCGGAGGAATCCATCGCCCTGGGAAAGAGAGTGGATCTCAGTTTCAAGGGTGATGATTGAGTCAATTGAGTAAATTCTCGGTTGGATGGAAAGCACTCAAACAGCTTGGAGTAAGACCCCTGGCCAACCTGGCAATCTACAAGCTCGGGCTGACGACAGGTCATTACACACGAGCATCGGAAAAAATCGCGAAAAGCACTTTCCAGGAAAATTTATCAATTAGCTGGCCAATTAATAAAACCCAACCAATAAACGACCTCTTCATCACGCCGGCAGATAATAGATCGTTATTGGACGAAGCTGAGCGCATCTCCAAAGGGGAATATAGATTATTCGGTGGATCGTATTCCAGAATTCTCCTCTCACTTTATCCTCCCCTTCATCCCTGGACTGAATACGAACAGTATCCTGACCAATACATTCAAAAAGATATCAAATTCGTCTGGGAACCTGCCCGTTTTGGCTGGGCGATCACCCTGGCTCGCGCGTGGAGCATTGATCGTTCACCTTTATATGAAAAAACGTTTTGGCATTACTGGGAAGAATTCCTGACCTCGAATCCCGCATTTTACGGTCCCAATTGGATGTCAGGGCAGGAAGCAGCGATGCGGTTAATCAGCCTGGCATTCGCGCTCAGTATTTTTAAAGATGGCGACGAATTCACAATTGTCCGGCAAAATCAAATGGTCCGGTGGATAATCGAGCACGCTGACCGGATCGGGTTGACCCTGCCGTATTCTCGTGCCCAGGACAATAACCATTACCTGATCGAAGGGATCGGTTTGTATACCGCGGGATGGATGCTCCCCGGTCATTCGAAATCAAATGACTGGCGTGCAAAGGGTTGGAAGATCTGCATGGATGCCCTGTCGCGTCAAATCTCGGAGGATGGAACCTACTGCCAGCACAGCATGAACTATCACCGTTTGATGCTGCAGGCAGCACTATGGTTTTATAACCTGGTAAAGCAGGAAAACTTATCCCTGCCTGAATTCGTCCTGGATCGCCTGCGTGCCGCCACAGGATGGTACCTGGATCAAATCGATGCGGCGAGTGGCAAAGCCCCCAACCTGGGAAGCAACGACGGGGCACTCTTATTCCCCATCGGGAGCCCGGTTTTTGCCGATCATCGTCCCACTGCCCAGGCAGCTTCAAGCGCATTTTTGGGAGTTAAAAGTTTCTCCAGCGGGCCCTGGGACGAATTAAGCCTCTGGCTGGGGCTGGAAACTTCTAAAGGAAATCAAAGGGTACCGGAATCCGATACCAACAAAACGATTAATAAGCTGGGCAATCATACCTCTTGGGCTACGCTGAGAGCAGTCAATTACCATCAGCGACCCAATCATGCCGATCAACTGCACGTGGACTTGTGGTGCAAGGGTGAAAATTTGCTGCTGGACGCGGGCAGTTATCAATATAATGCCAGTCCTCCCTGGGATAACGCGCTGGCATCAACGCGGGTACATAATACTGTCACGATCGACGACCAGGACCAAATGACCCGCGCGGGTCGATTCCTCTGGCTGGATTGGGCGCAAGCGAGAGACATCAATAGAACTGAGCGCATGATCACAGCAGAGCATAACGGTTATGGGAAATTGGGAGTGCTGCACCGGCGAACCCTCGAGCGCGTTTCAGAGCTTGATTGGAAAGTGATCGATGACCTGTTGCCAATGAAAACCACCGGCAAGCATCTTTACCGCATCCATTGGCTGGTTGCAGACGGCAGCTATAAAGTGGATGGTAATAATCTCGATATCTCTTACCCACAAGTGAAACTAAGGATTACTTTATCCACAAACACTGGATCGAGTGAGATCCAATTGATCCGTGCTGGAGAATTGATAACCGGGAAAACATCCGATCTGGTCAATTTCGGATGGTATTCCCCCACCTACGGCGAAAAGATCCCTGCCCTATCTTTTCGAATGAGCGCAGAGAGCGGGATTGCCGTACAATTTATTACGCTGGTCCATATAGATGATGGCAAATAGCAGAATGCTTCTTCCAGGTAGAATCGCAGCATGCACATCCTTATAATCCACCAGGCATTCGCAGCGCTTGACGAGGCAGGCGGGACCCGTCATCACGAGCTGGCTCGCAATCTCGCCGCGCGTGGTCATCAGGTGACCATCATTGCCAGCCCGGTGAGTTATCTAACGGGACAGGCAAACAGCGGTGATCATCAAAATATCAACCGGAATGAAATCGAACCCGGGGTCACCATCATCCGCGCATACACGTATTCCGCGCTGCACCGCAGTTTCGTGCACCGCGTATTCAGCTTCCTGAGTTTCATGGTGACCTCCTTTTTTAAAGGGATCGGCACGCAGAAAGGTCGACCTGGTGTGGGGTACTTCCCCGCCCATTTTTCAAGGCTTCACTGCCTGGCTGGTGGCGCGCCTGAAAGGAGTCCCATTTCTATTTGAAGTACGGGATCTCTGGCCGGCATTTGCCATTGGAATCGGCGTGCTCAGGAATCCCCTACTGATCAGGCTGTCACTCTGGCTGGAACGCTTTCTTTACAGGCATGCCGATACCGTGATGGTCAATTCCCCGGGTTACATCGATCATGTGACCGGGAAAGGCGCGCGCAAGGTCGTTCTTTTACCCAATGGAGCCGACCCGGAAATGTTCGATCCCAAGGCGACCGGTGATCTTTTCAGGAAAACCAACCATCTCGAAAGCAAATTCGTAGTTCTGTATGCCGGCGCACACGGGATGAGCAACGATCTTGATACCGTTCTTGAAGCGGCAAAACTCCTTGCGGACGATGGGAATATCCGCATTGTATTTGTTGGCGATGGGAAGGAAAAACCAGCGCTCGTGCAAAAGGCAGCAGATATGAAGCTGGATAATGTCCAATTTCATCCAGCAGTTGCCAAGGGAGAGATGAAAGAAATACTCGCCGCCGCAGATGCCTGCCTGGCGATCTTGAAACCCCTGGAACTTTATAAGACCACTTACCCTAACAAGGTCTTTGATTACATGGCGGCCGGTCGTCCAGTGATCCTGGCGATCGATGGCGTTATCCGTGACGTGGTTGAGAGAGCGGGCGCTGGTATCTTTGCCAAACCGGGGGATCCGGTTGCATTGAAAACAGCCATCCTGGACCTGAAGCGCTCACCCGCAACAGCGAAGCAGATGGGCAAGGCAGGGCGGGAATATGTGTCCACACATTTCAATCGCGCCCAGATCTCAAAAGACCTTGAAGTAATGCTGACGAAACTAAAGGGTGTTCATGGCTGAGAAAATCCTAATCGTGGATGATGAGATTGCGCTGCAAGAAACCCTGGCATACAACCTGAATGCACAGGGATACCTTGTAGAAACTGCCGGTGATGGTCCCTCTGCCATTGAAAAAGCGCTGAAAGAAAAGCCGGATCTTATCATTTTGGATATCATGCTGCCGGGGATGGATGGTTTTGAAGTCTGCCGGACCATACGCCAGCAAATGAATGTTCCCATCCTGATGCTGACCGCTCGGGACGATGAAATTGACCGCGTGGTTGGATTGGAAGTAGGCGCAGACGACTACTTGACCAAACCCTTCAGTCTTAGAGAGTTGTTGGCCAGAGTCAAAGCCATGTTAAGGCGCGTACGGCTCATGCGGGAAGAATCAAGCGGAGCAACAGCAATCCCCGAAATGAACAAAAAGCTCTCCTTTGGGAACCTGGAAATCGATGGTGTGCGCCATGAAATTCGTTTGGATGGCAAACCATTAGCCATGAAACCAAAAGAGTTCGAGCTGCTGTTATTCCTGGCTGAGCACCGCCGCCAGGCATTAAGTCGCGATTTCATCCTGGAGAGGGTCTGGGGATGGGAATTCACTGGTGACAGCCGCACAGTGGATGTCCACATTCGCTGGTTGCGGGAAAAAATCGAGCCTGACCCGGCTCACCCAACGCGACTCGTCACCGTTCGCGGTGCTGGTTATATGTTCGAAGGGTAAATATGAAAAAATCATTCTTCTGGAAGATCGCAATCCCATATATTTTGTTGGTTTTAGCTGCCATGGCGATATTGGGTTGGTTGATATCATCCCTATTTACCAATTCCGTTCAGCAAACCTTGCGGGATAATCTCCTGGCGGAAGCAAGAATGGTTGCCAACCAGGCAGCTGATATGATCAGCGAAGATCGCATCCCGGAACTTGAAAATGCTATCATCGATCAAGCCAAGGTGGCTGGAGCCAGGATCACCATAATCCAACCAGATGGACTCGTTCTAGCCGAATCCGAGCTTAATCCCTCCATCATGGAAAACCACTTGGATCGTCCGGAAGTACGCGCTGCTCTTGAAGGCAGGGAAAGTGCGGAAATCCGTTTCAGCAACACCGTGCTGGAGAGACTTTTATACGCAGCAGTGCCCATCCGGTCAAATGGGGAAATCATCGGCATTGCCAGGCTGGCTGTACCGATTCGATCCATAGAGCAGAATGTGCAATCGATAAACCGCATCATTTGGGGAACAACCGGGATGATCGTTCTATCGGCAATTGCCATCGCCATCATTATCACCAGTCATTCCATGCAGCCTTTAAGGAAATTGACCTTGTTGGCAAACCAAATCAGCAAGGTCGACGACACTGAAAAAATATCCGTCACACCCAAGGATGAGATCGGGCAGATGACCGATGCATTCCACCGCATGGCGGATGGACTTGGATCGTCAAATCCAGGATTTCAAGCAGGAGCAGACAAAACTCTCAACCATCCTCACGACCATGACGGACGGCATCCTATTGGTGAATGATGAAGGGATGGTTGAATTAACCAACCCGGCTGCCAACAAGATGTTTGAGATCAACCTGGTAGGCAAAAATTCAGCGAGCCTGGTGGAAATTGTCCGTGATCACCAAATCATTGAAATGTGGGAAAAGTGCCTAAAGGAACAAATGATCCAGACTCAAACCCTTGAGATCACGCCAGATCGTATTTTCATCCAGTGTGTCACCGCCCCTCTGGGACCTGAAATGCCCGGCTATGTGCTTGATCCTTTTACAGGATTTCACGCAATTGAGAAAACTTGAGGTCATCCGGCGTGATTTTGTCAGCAACGTTTCTCACGAGCTGCGAACGCCGCTGGCATCTCTAAAAGCCATAGCGGAAACCCTGCAACAAGGCGCACTCAAAGACAAGAAAGCATCACAAAAATTCCTTACGATGATGGAAGGGGAGATCGATAACCTGATCCAAATGGTAGAGGAACAATTGGAATTGTCCAGGATTGAGTCTGGAAGAGTACCCCTAAATTTGAATACCTGCCGACCTTACGATCTCATTAAGAATGCTCTGAATCGCATGAAAGTCCAGGCTGAACGCGCCGGACTGGAGCTGACGATGCAGTGCGATGATGATCTTCCAAACATAAATGTGGATGGCGCCAGAATTGAACAAGTGCTGGTCAATCTCATTCATAACGCCATTAAATTCACTCCCCCTCGAGGGAAAATTATCGTTTCCGCAAAGAAAAATGAAAAGCAGATCATTTTTATGGTGAAAGATACCGGGATTGGGATATCAGAACAGGATCTACCGCGAATATTCGAGAGATTTTATAAAACTGATCGCGCCAGAGCGGGTGGTGGAACCGGATTGGGTTTGTCCATTTCCAGGCATATTATCGAAACACATCATGGGCAGATCTGGGTGGAGAGCGAACCCGGGGATGGCAGTACGTTTTATTTTTCAGTAAATATTTGATATTTTCTGTTCGTTTCTGGAAAGAAGCTGCCTCAAGCAGCTTCTTTTTGTTTACAGAACGTTAACATCGCCTTAGGCGGGATTTAACCTTTATTGGCTATGATGAAGACAATAAAACTAATAAAAGGAGAAAAAGAATGAAGAAGAATCAATTAAATTGGATGACGGGAATCGTGGCAGGCGCATTATTTTTAAGTGCCTGTGCATCATCCTCCACACCTGCCCCAACAGAAGTGGAGATTGCAACGGAGGCTGTTGCAGAACCTGTCGCTGAAGCGCCCATCGAAACAGTTAAATTTGCCGGACACGACTTGCTTGATTTGGGCGGGACAATCTACGCTGCCGGGAGTTCAACGGTGTATCCACTGGCGGAAGCCATTGCAGAAAACTTCAAGGCCGATGGATTTAGCGGAGAGATCAAGATCGACAGCATTGGCTCCGGTGGTGGTTTTGAACGTTTCTGCAAGACTGGCGAAACGGATATTTCCAATTCCAGCCGGAAGATCAAGGACTCCGAAGTTGAAATCCTGCTCAACCATCAACCGAAATCCTCTCGAATTCCGTGTGGGCACGGATGCCATCGCCATTGTCGTGAGTACGGAGAACGATTTCATTACTGACATATCTCTCGAAGAGCTCGGACTGATATTCACCACAGCCGAGAAATGGTCGGATGTTCGCCCTGAATGGCCGGCTGAATCAATTCTGCGCTTCACCCCTGGTACTGACAGCGGCACCTTCGATTTCTTCAATGAGGTAGTCCTTCAGAAACCTCTTGAACTCGAATCATTGGATGCGGCCAAGGCCTTAGCGTTGGCAGCAACAAACCTGCAAGCCAGCGAAGATGACAATGTCCTGGTTCAGGGTATTGAAGGCAGCCCCTATGCCATCGGTTACTTCGGATTTGCATACTACGTCAATAACTCGGCTAACCTGAATGTCGCATCCATCGATGGTGTTACACCAGATTTTGAAACAGCAGAAAGCGGCGAATACGTTCTTTCAAGACCACTATACATTTACTCGGATGCCAGCATCCTGAAGAGCAAGCCCCAGGTGGCAGCGTTCGTAGATTACTTCCTAATCATGGTCAATGATGTGATCGAAGACGTGGGTTATTTCCCGGCGAGTGAAGAAGCATTAGATACATCTCGCATCACCCTGGAAGATGCATTGAAATAAACACCTTATCCTCAGCTTCCCCTCTCCAAAATTTCATGGAGAGGGGAACCATGTTTCCCGGAGCTCAATGACAGAACATCTACAAATCCTCAAGAAAGATATTGGACCAATGTTGCAAAGTGAAATCATACTGGATATGAAAAAACGGACACGATTGGGTGAAAGTTTTATCCAATTATTCCTGTTTTTATGTGGCGCGATCTCGATCTTAACCACCATAGGCATCGTCTATGAATTAGGAAAAGAATCCATTTTATTCTTCCAAAATGGACAGCTGGATCTCATTGAGTTCCTGACATCCACGACCTGGCAACCCGCCATTGGAGAATTTGGCATATTGCCACTGGTCAATGCTACTCTAATGACAACCGTATTTGCAATGATGATCGCGCTTCCCCTGGGATTGAGCAGCGCCATCTATCTCAGTGAATATTCAACCCCAAAAGCTCGAAAAATCTTGAAACCGACCCTTGAGATCCTGGCCGGCATACCCACTGTCGTCTATGGATATTTTGCTTTGACTTTTATGACCCCCTTACTAAGGATGATCCTGGGCAATGAAAGTGTGGAAATTTACAATACCCTCTCAGCAGGATTAGTGATGGGTATCATGATCCTGCCCATGGTGAGTTCCATCAGCGAGGATGCCCTGTCCGCGGTGCCCCGCTCCCTCCGCGAAGGTGCGTACGCCCTGGGCGCAACAAAGCTGGAAACAGCGATAAATATCGTTGTTCCTGCGGCTCTATCCGGTATCGTGGCAGCATTTATCCTGGGCATATCCCGTGCAATCGGAGAAACAATGATCGTCGCCATTGCCGCTGGTTCCGGCTCCAAGCTGACAGCCAATCCCCTTGTTTCTGCCGAAACCATGACCGGGTATATCGCACGCATCAGCGGTGGAGATGTGAGTTATGACACACCGGATTACAACAGCATTTTTGCCATAGCTTTATTGTTATTCTTGATCACGTTTGCCTTGAATATCATCAGCCGGCAATTATCAAAACGGTTTCGGGAAGTTTACGAATGACGACCAGCAATAAAAAGATTTCTCTGTCAAGCATGGATGACCCGCTCCTCATCAGGAGGTACCGGGCAGCGAGAATATGGCAAAGCCTGTTCAGGCTTTCAATAACCATTGCGATCATCGCACTTGCCGTTCTGCTTCTGACGATCATTAACCAGAGTATGGGATTTGTTGCTATCGAATATAAAGTCGAACCTGCCCAGTTATCCGAACAACCTCTCAGCAAACTCAGCCAGGAGGAAGCAATTTCAATCCTGACATCCCATTTATCGCGCAGTCGACTCCGCGCGCTCCAGGCTGAAAAGCTATTGGAGGATCGAAGTGTTTCTGAATTAAGAAAATTGGTCATGGACAGGGTGGCTAATCCAAAAATTTTCGCCACCTGGAATTTGGATCAATCCATCTTTCAGCGTGCAAAGATCGACTCAGAAGTGGCAGAAAAATTCCCTGATTCTCACCTGGAATTCAAAGCCTGGTTGAATATTGATTTTCTTAAACAAACCATGTCGAGTGAGGCTGAGCTTGCCGGAGTCCGGACGGCGTTACTGGGATCACTCTTCCTCATCGTCATTGCCATCCTTGTTGCTTTTCCGCTGGGTTTGGGAGCAGCCATATATCTCGAAGAATATGCGAATAAAAAGGGATGGATGAACCGCGTCATTCAAACCAATATTGATAATCTGGCGGGTGTTCCGTCAATCGTCTATGGGATCCTTGGATTGGCGATATTCGTTCGTACCCTCTCCCCATTAACCAGCGGAACTCTGTTTGGTATTGAGAACGAGAATGGGAGAACATTACTATCTGCCGGGTTGACCATGGCAATCCTGATCCTTCCCATCCTGATCCTCAACGCACAGGAAGCCATCCGCGCAGTCCCTAATTCTTTAAGAATGGCCAGTTATGGATTGGGTGCCACCCAGTGGCAGACCATCCGGGATCATGTTCTTCCCAATGCGCTTCCAGGCATACTCACTGGCACAATCCTGGCCATTTCGCGGGCAATTGGAGAAACAGCACCGCTCATCGTCGTAGGCGCGTCAACTTTTATTACTTCGGATCCCAAGGGACCCTTTTCGTATTTCACAGCATTACCCATACAGATTTATAATTGGACTGCGCGACCACAGGATCAATTCCGAAATCTCGCAGCTGCTGCAATACTGGTTTTATTGATAACATTGTTATCCATGAACGCCATAGCAATCATTTTTAGAAATAAATCGACCAGACAGTAGACCATGGCAAAAGAAACCAATCCTTCCACAAAAAATCATCTTGCCATAGAAATCAAAGACGTTTCCTTATTCTATGGGGATTTCCGGGCTGTAAAAGATGTTTCCCTGCAGATCATTCCGAAACGCATCACATCGATCATTGGCCCTTCCGGATGTGGTAAAAGCACTGTCCTGCGGGCACTCAACCGGATGAATGATTTTATTCCAGGTACAAAAATCGAGGGGGAGATCCTATTCCACGGTCAAAATATCTACAACCCCGACGTGGATCCTGTCCTGGTTCGCCGTAAGATAGGCATGGTCTTTCAGAAACCAAATCCATTTCCCAAATCGATCTATGAGAACATCGCCTGGGGAGCACGGGTAAATGGTTACAAGGGAGATATGGACCAGCTGGTAAAACAGACTTTGGAAGATGCCGCCCTTTGGGATGAAGTGAAGGATAACGTGCAACAGCACGCTTTGGAGCTCTCCGGCGGGCAGCAGCAGCGACTTTGCATCGCACGTGCCCTGGCAGTAAAACCGGAGATCATCCTGATGGATGAACCCTGTTCAGCCCTTGATCCCATCGCAACATTAAAAATAGAAGATTTGATGCGTGAGCTCTCCAGGAATTACACGATCGTGATCGTCACGCACAATATGCAGCAGGCTGCGCGCGCTTCAGATTTCACCACGTTTTTCACCATGGATGAGGACCGCGCAGGTATAATGGTGGAATATGGCCCAACGACTCAAATCTTCACCACGCCGCACGACCAGCGCACGGAAGACTATATCACCGGCCGATATGGATAAGCAGGTCCACTCAGCGAAGGATCCAGTATGACCCGAGAAATCCTCGACAAATCACTCAAAGGTATCGAGAATGAGATACTCCTCCTGGAGAGCATGGTGGAGAAAGCCACCCTGCGTGCTGTCGATGCATTAAAGAATAGAGATGTGGTCAACGCACAGAAAATCTCCGACCAGGATGCAGATATCAACGAAAAGCGATTTGCCATTGAAAATGCAATTCTTATCCTGATCGCCACCCAGCAGCCGATGGCTCGGGATCTACGCCTGCTGGCTGCAATGCTCGAGGTGGCAGGTGAATTGGAACGCATGGGGGATTACGCCAAGGGCATTTCGAAAGTCACGAAGGCTCTTGGGGAACATGATATCCCTATTCCTGATAAAGAAATCCTTAAAATGGCTACCCTGGCTGTTGGCATGCTTCATAAGGCGATCACGGCTTTTATCGAAGGTGATTATAAAAAAGCAGCGATCATCCCTGAAGAAGATGATGCAGTCGATGATTTATACAAATTCCTGTATGCAGATACGCTAAAGAAAATCAGCAAAAATCCAGAAGCGATCGATCGGATCATCCTCATGCTATGGGTGGCACACAACCTGGAAAGGCTGGCAGACAGGGTTACCAACATTTGCGAGCGAACCGTGTTCATCGCCACCGGCGAATTGCTGGAACTGGATTCTGATGAGGGCGATGATTATACGGATGAGGATGACGATGTCTAAGGTTTTCGATCAGCTTATTCATTCAATTTGAAAATCCCAAAAATGCTATAATAACCCTCTCGAAACTTGAGGGTTTTTTTCTAGAAAGGGGAGCTGCTTTGTTAACGCCAAACACAAACAAAGGAAAACTGATCGTCGTTGAAGGTATCGACGGTAGCGGAAAATCGACACAGATCGACCTGCTGACCAAATGGCTGGCAAAACAGGGCAAGCCGGTCTATTTCAGTGAATGGAATTCATCCGAGCTGGTAAAGAGCACCACCCGCCTTGGAAAACAAGAGAAGATGTTAACCCCAACCAGCTTTAGCCTTCTCCAGGCGACCGATTTCGCCCACCGTTGGGAGAACAACATCCTGCCGATGCTGAAAGCCGGTGCCATCGTCCTAGCGGATAGATATGCCTTCACTGCTTTTGCGCGCGATGTTGCCCGCGGCGTGGATCAGTCCTGGGTACGTAACCTATACTCTTTCGCAGTCATGCCGGATCTTGTCATGTACTTTCGGGTCCCTTTGAATGTCGCTGTAGATCGCATCCTCTCATCAAGAGCCAAAATTAAATACTATGAAGCGGGCATGGACCTTGGATTGAGCGATAACAAGATCACCAGTTTCAGGTTATTCCAACAGAGAGTGATCAACCAGTATGACAAAATGGTGGATGAATTTGGTTTTGTCATCGTCAATGGTGCGCAATCGGTCGAGAAACAACAAAAACAGGTTCGGGAAGCGGTCAAGAAACTCCTCGAAGGATCGGCTGGCCTGGAAATGAAACCAACGCGACCTTCAGCATCCAGAAAAACCGCGCAGCCATCCACCGGAGGTGCAATGTGACCAAGCCCTCGTTCTATGGAGCCGGCTTTCCTTACCGGACGCTGAAAGAGAATGACATGCCCGGCAAGCTCATCGTCCTGGAAGGGACGGACGGCGTCGGGCGATCCACGCAGATCCAATTGCTGCGCCAATGGCTTGAGGATAACGGTTACGCCGTATCCGATACAGGGCTGCGGCGCTCCCCGTTAACCCAACCCGGTATGGATGAAGCGAAATTGGGTCACACATTCAGTCCGCTGACAATGAGCCTCTTCTACGCGACTGATTTCGCTGACAGGCTGGAAAACCAGATCATCCCGGCATTGAAAGCCGGTTTCCTGGTGCTTTCAGACCGGTATTTCTATTCCACCATGGCCAGAGATGTTGTGCGGGGTGCCGATCCGGAATGGGTGCGCAAAGTCTATGGGTTCGCGCTAAAACCGGATATTTGTTTTTATCTTCGGGCTGACGTACCCTGCCTGGTCACCCGCCTGATGACCGGTCGTGGATTCGATTACTGGGAATCAGGAATGGACATCCGCTGCGCAGATAATATCTACGACAGCTTTTGCGTCTACCAGGGTGAGCTCATCCGGCAATTCGACCAGATGGCGATTGAATACGGGTTCGAGATTGTGGATGCCACTCAGCCCGTGCAAACTGTAGACATGGATCTCCGCAAGCGAATCAAGACCCTGATCACAAAAAAGTAATCCATCATCCAGGCTTTCAATATTCTAAAAAGGAGGGCGTTTGGAATTCCTCCCCGAACAACCCGTGCAAAACGAAGAGCCTTCAACCTTGAAAATCAAAGGTGATGAAGGTATCTTTCTATTTGCAGCGCAAGCCCTGGTGAAATATGCCATTGCGCTTGAGAAAGAAATCGAAGGCGTTCACCAGGCAGAAGATATTGAATTTATCCACCGCATGCGCGTGGCTTCACGTAGGGTGCGGACCTCGCTGGGGATATTCGAGGAGTGCCTGCCCGGTAAAAAGGGTGGGGAATGGCTATCCCATATCCGCAAGCTGACCCGTGCCCTCGGTCAGGCCAGGGATGCGGATGTGCAACTGGATCTCCTGGTCAGGTTTTTCAATGAATTGTCCAACCCCGGGTTACGCGCAGGCATCCACCGATTAACCCTGCGCCTTTCCCAACAGCGGTTAAAAATGCAAAAGAAAGTCGAGTCGGCGCTGGATGACCTGATAAAAAGCAAAGTTATCGAAGCTATTAAAACCCGTTTTACGCCTTTCATCGATGCCTATCCGGAGCTATCGCCATCCTCCGCTGCCTTGTTTCAAATCGCATATACAAATATCAACGAACGCTTGAATGAATTTCTTACCTACGAAGTCTACCTGCGGCAGCCAGAATACAAGGACGAATTGCATGCCATGCGCATCGCCGCCAAGAGATTACGCTACACGATGGAAATCTTCGCCCCGTTGTTTGCTGATAACCTTAAAAAACCTCTCCGGGCGATCCGCAAGACACAGGAGATGCTGGGAGAGATCCATGATTGCGATGTGTGGATCGAGTACCTGCCAGAATTCGAGCAACAGGAACGGGTACGCATCCTGATATTCTACGGCAGCGCACGCGCCCTGGGTCGACTAAAACCCGGATTGGATTACTTCCTGAAAAATCGCGTTGAAGAGCGCGCCAGGATCTTCAAGAATTTTTCGCATGAATGGTCCAAATGGCGGAAAGAAGAAACCTGGCTCAGTCTCAGAGAGACTGTGCTCATGGCAGTACCATCTGCCGAAGAACCGGGAAATACACTTCCTGCCCCTCCAAATGAAAGTTCGACCGGAAAATCAAGTACTCAATAATATTTCATTGAATTTAGAATATTTTTAAAAGGATGCTCACCATGCCCACCCCTCCCCCCAATCCCCTGGATGAACTACGCAGTAAAGTCAGATCACTCCAATCTGACATGGATTCATTGCAAAAGAAAGCCCGTCTGGCCGATCAGCGGGATGCGTATGAAGATATGGAAACCAAGACTTCCGGACTTGCGCAAAGGGTTAAAGATGTTCGCACCAGCGGTTATGTTTATGAAAAGTCTCTTGAGGGAAAAGCCGGGGATCTGCAAAAACAATGGCAGTCGGTACGCGGGCAGATTCAAATCCAGATCAACCAGCAATCAGCCACACTTCAATCTGCAATACCCCCGATAGAAACGGCGGTAAGTCAGCTGGCATCCAACACCAACAACCTTCTCTATTTGAAGGGCAGATTCCCACAGGTGGAAGCACAGGTCAAGAGCTTTGAAAGCCGCGCTTCAGCAGCAGAAAATGCTGTTTCCGGCATGTATGATTCGATTTCAAATGAATGTTCCACTTTCTCGCGACATATCGATGAAATTGGTGAGATGCTGAAGAATATCGCCAGCGCCAGTTTTCAACTCCTTCCTACAGAATCAGGCATCATGACCGTAAAAGCGGTCTGGATCAAGGAAGGATCCGAGGATAAATCCGATCCGGAAGGCAGGTTGTATCTGACCGACCAGCGTTTGATCTTCGAACAAAAACAGGAAGTCGCCACCAAGAAGGTGCTTTTTATTACCACCGAACGCAAGACGGTTCAAAAAATGCTATTCGAAGCTCCTGTACAACTGATCGAGGAAGTCATACCCAGCAAACAGGGTATGTTCAAAAATGAGGATAACCTGGATATCAAGTTGGGCAAAGGAGCATTTACCAATACGGTCAAGCTGCACATATGGCAGGAAGGCAAACAGTGGGTGGGCTTAATCCGTAAAGTCAAGGAAGGCGAATTTGAAAAGGACCGCGTAGTAGCCGTTGCCCCAGAGATACTTGAAAAATTGAAGAAAGCACCCACTCAATGCCCAAATTGCGGCGGAGCAATGAATAAACCCATTCTACGCGGTCAGGACAGCGTTGTTTGCGATTTTTGTGGGGTGAAAATTCGTTTGTAGTCAAAGGAATAATCCATAGGGATGTAACCTTTTTCAACCTTCTGCATCCAATCTACAGTAATTAATTCTTTTCTTACAGGAGATTGAAATGAAGGTAAACGAATCAAATGCTGACCGCATCATCCGTGTCGTTCTCGGGATTATTCTACTTGCCCTGGGATGGACCGGAATGGTGACAGGAACTTTAGGCGCGATTTTTAAATGGCTGGGTTTTATACCGTTATTGACAGGATTGATCGGATTCTGCCCCATTTACGCCATTTTTAAAATAGGTACAAAAAAAGCATAAAACCTTATAACTCGCAGACCTCCCTATCTCCTTAATGATTTCCGGGAAGGGAGGTTTTTTATTGGAGCCAACCTTGAATATCAATGAATTTAATAAGAAAATCACCCGTCCAGGAAAACCGATCATTGCAGAATTCTGGGCGACCTGGTGCGCGCCGTGCCGTGCGATGGCACCGGCTCTCGAAAAAGTGGAAAGCGAATTTTTAGATAAGGTGGAGCTGCTGCGAATCAATGCGGATGAATCGCCCGAGGTGCTTCAATCGCTGAAAGTCTTTGGGATCCCAACCGTCATCGCTTTCTCGCAGGGCAAGGAGCTGTTCCGAAAAACCGGTTCACAAAATATCGAGGGTTTGCGAGCGATCTTTGATGCAGCATACAAGGGAGAAAAACCTGTTAAAACCGGGCTCTCACCCATTGGCCGCATGATCCGAATGACCGCAGGTGCAATACTGGTTGTGGTGGGCGTGGCAAAGACGATCCAATGGCTGCCTCTCCTGGCTGGCATGATCATCCTGTTCAGTGCTGTTTACGATCGCTGTCCCATCTATGCCGCAGCCTCGAAATGGTTAAAATCCAAATTAAGTTTTAACACCAGCGAATAATTTAATAAAGAGCACGAGAAAGGTGACCTTTCTATAATCCTGCGAAAAGATCCTTTTCGATGATGCCCTTTTCCGGGGGTGGGTATGCGCGCATATAGGTTTCATACGCGGAGAAGAATTTCCTGAACCAGGCCATGGGACCGCGGTTCATGGATTGCCCACCCTGGCTGGCGTGGCAGGCGGACGCCTGATCACGAATATCAGCCACCGTGGAATAATTGATCCGCGCATTGACCGGGAATTCCACCTCGGCGATCGATGTGAGATCGATGTCCTTATTCTTTCCAAATTTCTGAGGATTTCCACCAAAAAACCGGATCAGGCGGACGCCGATTTTGAGAAAACCCCGCGGAAAAGTATTGAAATATAGTTTTTGAGGTTTATACCCAGGTTGTTTGATCAGAGCCGGCAGCTTCGTCACACAGCTCAAAGGCTTTAACCGTGGCTTGATGAATGGCAATATGATCCGGGTGGCGATATCCACCGATGGGGTCGAAAGTGATCAAAACCTGAGGGCGAAGCTTACGGATGTAGGTCAATATTTCCCTGGCGACTTTGTCAACCGGTTGTGCCGCCAGCGCCTGGGGATGATGATTATCTTCCGTACCCGGCATCCCTGAATCGCGATACCCCAGGAAATGAATACCCGCCAACCCCAAAAGTCCTGCAGCACAGCGTAATTCATTTTCCCGCCGGTCGGCAATGGATTTGAATCCCTGCATGTATTCGGGATCCACTTCACCTACTTCGCCCCGGGTGGCACAGACCAGGTGAACTTTTAACTCCCCGGCGGGCATACAATGCCAGGGTCCCACCAGTTCCGAATGTCTCATCATCGGGATGTGCCAGGACAGCAAGCAGAACAGGCGTCTCGTTGTTTTTCAGGATTATATTTTGATCACTCATGTTTTCTTCTTTGATTTCAATTTTAATGAAAAAAACAGCCCATGATGGATTTTGTATCAACTTCAGTTATTTTCAAGGTTCTCCCTGTGAGCAAGCATATTTTTAAGATTATAGAACTTTTGCTTGATGGTCATCCAGGTTAACGGATACACAATACTGCGCCAGTGATGGACTGCTTCATCGTATTCTGAGCGGTGTGGCTGAGAAATTCCGAATAAAGAATTCTCATGTAACCGGGTGATATGAGTTGATGCTTCGATGATGACCGAATCACCCAGGAAGGTTTCCTGCAATTTGACCAGGGATTCGCGAGGAGTCAGTGATGGCTCAAGGCGAACACCGGCAGCACTCAATTTTTGGCGCAATTTCCAGTAAAGTAATTGGGCAGGAACCACAGGAAGGGTCACCTTCTTTTTACCTGAGAGCAATTTGAACATCATGAA
This sequence comes from uncultured Chloroflexia bacterium, assembly GCA_963804865.1. Classification (GTDB taxonomy): domain Bacteria; phylum Chloroflexota; class Anaerolineae; order Anaerolineales; family Anaerolineaceae; genus CAVVEQ01. The sequence continues at coordinate 623,151 of CAWDSH010000042.1, read as the reverse complement.
TAATACTCCACCCACCGTCAATCCGATCAACAACCAACGTATGATGACCAGCAGGATGGCTGTTATTCTATCCAGGGGAATTTGAATTGAGAGCGTCTCTTCCTTTTGTAATCCATAACGGGGAGCGGGATAAGCAGGGGTTGGCTCGAATTCAACCCAACCATAATCAGGAAAATAGACTTCCACCCAGGCATGCGCGTCAGCGGGGGTTACGCGGAAGGCTTTGATACCTGCATCGAATTCTCCTTTTGCATAACCGCTGACGATCCGTGCAGGCACACCTACAGCTCTCAGCATCACCACCATGGATGAAGCATAATAGGAGCAGAATCCTTCGCGCGCATTAAAAAGAAAATAATCAACGACATCGCGTCCTGCCGGCGGGGCAGGAGTGGTCAAAGAATAGCTGTAATTCTTTCTTAAGAATTCCTGGATACGGATCGATTTCTCGTAGTCGGTTTCCACGCCTTCCGTGATCCTCATGGCGAGATCTGTAATTCTTGCTGGAAAATTTGCCGGCAAGTCCAGGTACCTATCCAGGATCTCCGGGGAGATAACACCAGTCGAATGCACCAAATCCATCTCTGCGGGCACGGATACCCACGATGAGACGCTATACGTATTCCCTGAACCAATCGCCAGGGCGCTATCCGGGGAAACAAACAACAACTCAGCATCCTCTATCTGAAATGGCTGGTTGGCGGACGGAAGATCGGTACCATGCGCCGCACTAATCCGGAAATCCTGCTGCAAGCGCTCCCTGCCCCGGGGAGGTGAATCAAGATCTCCCGGTTCAGCGATTGGGGATCCCGGCAGATTGACTTCCTGCCATCCCTGCTGGGTGTACGCATCAAAAATCTGCATACGCCACCTGAAAGATCGGTCCATCAATCCAAATCCACCAGCAGCATTCGGTGAGCTGACTGAAACCCAAAATAGAGTGGCTTTGGAGGACGAAGGAGGTTCACCGATCTCATCCAGGGAAGGAGTGACCAGGTTTTTTCCAAAATATGAAATTCCCTCATTTGGATTCGGATCCTGGTCGGGCTGCATTGTTTGATCCGATACTGCCAATTCTGTTTGCCGGTTTTCTATGGCACGCTGTATCTGCTGCCAGCCTTCGGGAGTTGCCAAGGTCACAAAAAGATAGGCAACGGAACAAAGGATTAAAGCAAAAACACCTGCCGCGGTCATCCACTCGGGAAGGAAAGAACCCGGGTAAGGCCAATCAATTTTCTGGTTGTCCCAATTCAATGTCTGGGCACGATAAGATGTGATCGCAGTGATAACGATCACAAGGAATAGATACGCTATGAAAAAGGGTGCTTTTTGCCCCTGCTGAAGGAGATTCCAACCCAAAATGAAACCGCAGGGAATAACAGCGATCATGCCATTCCGCTTCTTTAAAATCCACCAGGTCAACCAGATAAGGGCATTCCAGAGGATGATGCTCCCAATCCAATCACCCAGAAATGAACCATCAATAGCATCTTCCTGCAACCAGGGTTCTTCCCCATTCTGCCAAACGCTGACCGAAAAGAGTCCAGCGCATTTGAGTTGATAAGAGCCAATCCAAAAACCCGGACCCTTTTGAAAAAAGCGGGACCAAATCAGCGTATTTTAAGACCGAGATCAAAAATGAGGAGGCTATTGAGTAGAAAGCAGCCCTCCTCCCGGACCAGCGGGATTCTGCCAGCAATAAACCGAAAAGAAATGCCATGAACCCCAGGTCAATAATCATCTTCTCATCCACCGATGATCGATTTTGATTCAGGTTGAATAGCACCAACATGGTCATGGCGATCACTAAAAGCCAGCCATCCCAGCGCGTGATCATAAACCTGCTTAAACGGTTTGAAATTGCTGCTCTCATGACCTGTTTTGTGACATAGCCAGTGGCATCGGTTTCTTCTCCACCCGGATACGCCCTGTCCCATAAGAAATGAATTCCCAGCGGTTTAACTGACCATAGGCAGCCAACCTCGGTTGAATATCACCCCTGCCAAGGATATGCACACCTACCCCATGATTCTGCAATTCTTTTTGAATCGTTAAAGTGCCGGCCTTCTGCTCCTCCCGTGATTCATCAAAAGTGGAAGCATCGATCAGGATCACCTCCAATGCATTCCTTCCAAATCCCCTATTCAACTGGTATAACGCGCCCAGCCAACCTGGATCAGCAGAAGGTGTGATGACCACCAGTTTGCCATTCTTCAGAGGTGATACGGATAACTTCGTCAATGTGTCATTGAGCGCGCAATCCGGGCATACTTCAAGCGGCGCAATCGCTTTTAATAAATTCCATAGAGTTTGGGATCCTTGTGCCGGCGGCAGGATAAGCATGTCCTCCTGCATGACAGCCAATCCCACGGACATTTTTTGTTTTAGCAGATCCGCGACCAGGGTTGCGGTGAGCATCGCGATGAATTCCACGGTGTTTTCATCACCGGATCCGGCTTGAACACCCGCATCCAAATCCGGAAGGAGCCAGACACTCTGCGTGGTTTCCGGATCGAACGACTTGACAAAGAGATCACCCTTTTTTGCCGAGGTCGGCCAGTGGACCCTGCGCAGGGCGTCACCCGGCTGGTATGCTCTTGTAGTATATGCCTGGATGGTCTCCGAATAGACCGCGTGGTTCATAGTCCTGAGATCACCCAACGAACCCCGTCGCAGGTTGAAATCAGGCAGTTTCTCCGCCAACGGAGGATAAACCAGGATCTCAACCGATTTCTCATATTGATGGCTGACTTGAAACAAGCCAAAAGGTTCCCCGATCATCATCTCCCAGGGTCCGAGCTTGTAAACACCCCGGCGGGTACAAATCGTCCGGGCGGACCATTTATTCATGCTGTTTGATCCAGCAGCGCGGACCGCGGAAACCGTGTACCCGGGCAAATTCGAACGATCGCTGAATTCAACCCATATCACCGGGAGAAGGGAATCATTCTTGAACCAGATGGATTCCTCCAATTCATCCCCCACCTGGTATGCTGCGTAGAGCAGCTCTCTGCCAGAATGAGTGTACAGCGCCATTTGCCTCGCCCAAAGATAAGCGATCAAAAGGATGCCCACCAACCCGGTTGTGGCGACTACGCTGACCCGGTTCGGATCAATGATGTACCAGGCGATAGCACCAACTGCCAGGATCAATAGATACGGCTGCTTAAATTGAATTCGAATCCTGCACCCGGGTCGATCGAAATCCAATAACCTTAATTTTGCTGTCTTCTTTTTCATCTTTGGAGAGTGATCATCATACTGGTAAGAGATGGTTTATTAAACCCTAATACCTCTTCCAGATTTCGTAACATGCATTGCGCGCAAAGATCCCTTTTGCAGAGTGGTCATCATCGCTTGGATCATAATCCAAAGGATTGATCTCTATCTGAAATCCATATTCTGCGACCAGCACCCCTGATCCCTTGGTTTGCATGGTCAGGGAATCATCACAATGCACGACCACGTAATCAGGTGTGAGGATGCGGTAATATTCTTCTGTTTTGCGCACTCCTTGCGCTTTCAAAGACACAATTTCCGGGGTCACCAACCCGACTTCATCCATCATGATACGGTCGGCATAATATCCGATGTAACCGAGAGGTTCAAGCATCACGGTTGAAGCCAACGGGGGTGTTTTGATTCAACCAGAGACCGATCCGGGTGAGTGACGCTTCATGCCGGTTGGCTTGAAGGAAGCGTACCAACTTCGCATTTTCAAATCCAAGCATGGTGAGCACAACCAGGAAGGCTACCAAGGTAGATCTAACTACTTGTGGTGTGAGAAGAGGTTTTTTATTGAAGTATCTATAGGAAAAAAAGAGTCCGGAAAGGACAAAGAGACCCAACCAGATAAATAGAACAACATCCAGGAATGATTCAAGGATCGGGAGAGGAGTCGCATAGAACAGGATCAAAGAAATTGCAGAAACCAGGGCAGTGGCGAAAGCAAGCGATAACAATACTCCATTGATCAATGATCTTGCCCCAGCCATGTCCCATAGCTCGCCCAGGGTCAAGCCGGCCAGCACCTGGAAAGCCCAAAGCAACGGCACAAAATAACGCAGGAAGTAGGTGGTCCGGTAGAGCACCAGCACTGCGCCTTCGATGATAATGAATAAAACGAGCAGGAGAAATGGTGCTTCCCTGCGCTGCCGAAAAAGCGCCCAGAGCGCAAATGCGATCATGCATATCGAGATCAAATTCGTCAACTTGAATTGCTCGATCGCCAGGTCACTCAGCGAAAACAGCCGGAAAAGTACCATGAAATGGGAATAGAGGTTGTTATATTCAACCCCGCTATAAGCGATCGCCTTAGCTGCGATGGTATTTGGGATGGGTGAACCAAAGACGATGGTGGCATAAATCAGCCAGGGGAGATAAATCCCTGCAGTAATGGCCGAATATAGCAAACCGGTCTTGAAATTCCTGCGGAATGCTGAAAAAGCCAGCACCAGCACCCAAAAGCCAAGATCGATGCGGGTCCAGAGCAGGAGCCCGGAAGCAATCCCAGCCCACGCAAATGAACCGCGGATTACTGCATACCAGCTGATCGCCATCAGCAGAACAACCAGAGGAGTCTCCATGCCACCGGTATCTGCCGTCCATAAGCGGGATGATAGAGCACAAAGGACAATCACCAGGCACTGCCTGGTTTTTGAGACCCCAAGTTTCTCAAGCGATAAAGAGGTGAAAACCATCGTAGCGGCAAAAGCAGCCAGGTTTAACATCCACGCACCCAGCCGGGGATCTGAGGATAATTTCAACCATCCGGCCAAAAACAGGGTAAATAGCGGCGTGGTTGTGCCATAGATTGGATGCCCCGGGTTATAGACAAAGCCCAATCCCTGCGCCAGGCGGCGGGAAAACTGAAATGTGATGAATGCGTCTTCAGCGGTGTAGTGGGTATATATGATGAAAATGAGGCGCGTCAGAACAGCTGCAGTGATTGTGACTGCAACCAGGTTATTCTTGATGAAATCATTGAGATTGCGCACCCCAAATCGCATGAATCCTCAGCAATTCAATAAAGCCGAATTGAAGGGTCAATTTCCCGTGCCCAGGCATTAATCCCACCCTTAAGATTTTTAACCCTGCAAAATCCAGCCTTCAGGAGCATTTTTACCGCACGCGCCGAGCGTATCCCGGTACGGCAGACAAGGACGATAAGCTGCTCCTGGTTTAATTGCGTTATGTGTTCGCGCAGCTGCTCAAGGGGGATGTTCTCTGCACCGGGGAAAACGGAAACCTGCTGTTCCACCGGGGAGCGCACATCGATGATGCGCAGTACGTCCCCGTCCTTCATCAAGCTGGAGAGCTCCTGCGGTGAAAGCGATTGTCCCGGATCCAGTTGGATCTCATCCGGGGATATGATGGGCGAACCGCAGAATTCCTCGTAATCGATCAAATCCTTGATCAGGGGTTTGGTGCCGCAGACCAGGCATTCCGGATTCTTGGGAATGGTGACTTTTTGAAAGCTAGATTCCAGTCCATCCACAATGAGGAGCGAGCCGATCAAAGGTTCGCCTATCCCAAGAATGAGCTTGATCACCTCGGTCGCCTGGATGGTCCCGATGATCCCCGGCATCACTCCAAAAACGCCGCCTTCTGCACAGGAAGGAATGATGCCCGGATCTGGAGGCACTGCGAACATGCAGCGATAGCAGGGTCCGTGTTGGGCATCGAAAACGCTCACCTGCCCTTCAAAACGAAAGACCGCTCCATAGACAAATGGCTTTCCAGTCAGAACAGCAAGGTCGTTCATCAAGTAACGCGTAGGGAAATTATCCGTACCGTCCACCAGGATTTGATAACCTTTGCTATTTTCCTCGCATTGGACGAATTCAAAACAGTGTTGTAGCTATCAATGGAAATATTGGGATTGAGATCCATTATGCGTTCGCGGGCAGACTCCACCTTGGGAATCCCGATGGTCGATGTTCCATGGATCACCTGCCGCTGGAGGTTGGATAGCTCCACCGCGTCATAGTCCACGATGCCAAGATGGCCTATCCCTGCTGCTGCCAGATAAAGCGTGATGGGTGATCCCAGCCCTCCGGTACCCACAACCAACACCGAAGATGCTTTAAGCTTGCGCTGACCTTCCAAACCTACTTCCGGGATCAGAAGGTGGCGGGAATAGCGAAGAATTTCATCATGCGATAGATCAGGAAACATTTCGCCCTCCGTTGATGATAATACCAGAGATTGGCGGGGGTACCAAATAAAAAGCCCCGTTGAAGCGACGGGGCTTGAAAAATCAGCTGGTGGTCCGGGCTGGTTTGTGTTTAAGGAGATCGAGAAGTCTTGTAAGGATGAAAACCACAATCAGTATTCCGGTGACGATCAGCACGCCACGTTCGTATTTCTTGATGAATTCGCTGATGACTGACCAGTTCTCGCCCAAAATACGACCGGCATATGTCAGGACAAAACTCCAGATGGCGGTTCCGGCTGCTGTGAATGCAGTGAAAACAAGCGGATTCATCCTCGCGATACCTGCCGGGAGGGAAATCAGGCTGCGAATGATCGGGATAAAGCGTCCGAAAAAAGATGACATAGGAGTGATAGCGATTAAAAAACTTGAGCGCATTATCGAAATCGGTTTCTTTCAACAACAAGTACTTGCCAATTCGCCGCACGAGCCAGCGAATGCGTTCCTCGCCGAACCAGGCAGCCAGGCCATAAAATGTCCATGCGCCGACCAACGAGCCCAAGCATCCCACCAGGGTCACGCCTAATACAGTGAAATGCACCGAGGTGACGTTTTGTGGCGTGGTCATGAATCCTGCCAGGGGCAGGATGATCTCGGAAGGGATGGGCGGAAAAATGTTTTCGAGGAACATGACCAGCGCCAAACCGGGATAGCCCATCGTCCCAATGATGGATTGCGCCCAGCTGCTGATACTGTTGATCAAATCTACAAGACTCATTTACAATCTGCTCTTTTTTCTCATTAATTCATTCGTATTATTTATCAGTAATGCGGGCGGAATTATAACCTTTTTCCCAATCTAACGGAAAAAATCAGGAGAAATGCTCTCAACAAATATGCCAATGGGATTGATGTACAATAAATCCATGCGCGTCATTCTTACCCACGAGCAGGCTGATTTTGACGCCCTGGCAGCCATGCTGGGGGCGTCTTTATTGGATGAGACCGCCTACCCCGTGCTGCCTGCGCGAATCAATCGCAACGCAAGGGCATTCTTGAACCTATATGGCTCTGAACTGCCCTTTGTGGAATTTCGCGACCTTCCGAACAAACCCATTGAGAACATCACCCTGGTGGATACCCAGTCCCTGGTGACGTTAAAGGGTTTTTCGGCTGAAACAAAAGTGAACGTGGTGGACCATCACCAACTGCGCCAAGATCTGCCACCAGCATGGCAAAAATCCAGCGCGGAGACTGGCGCGTGCACAACCCTTTTTGTCGAGCATATTCGCGAGCATAACGGCAACCTGAATTTCATCCATGCAACCATGCTGTTGATCGGCATCTATGAAGATACCGGTTCCCTGCTTTATGCCAATACCACCCTGCGGGATGTGCAGGCTGTTTCCTTCCTTTTCGAACAAGGTGCCAGCCTGCGGATAGCCGCAGAATTCCTGAACCCTCCCCTTTCCGACGACCAACGGAAATTATATGACCGGCTGTTGGACTCGACCGAAACGCTCAACATTCACGGCACAAGCATCATCATCGCCCTGGCGAATGCCGTGGATATGAACGAAGAGATTTCCAGTGTGGCGCATAAAATGCGCGACCTGCTCGATCCAGACGCGTTGATCCTCCTGGTCAACACTTCGGAAGGCATCCGCATGATCGCGCGGTCCACCAGCGACCAGGTGGATGTATCCAAACTGGCAGCGCATTTTAAGGGTGGAGGTCATGAACGCGCGGCGGCGGCATTGATCCATCCACCAGATTCAGAAAAAAAAGATTGGAAATATGAAAAAGCCATCAAGGAAGTCCGGGCTGATCTGGTCAGCATGCTTCCCAGCGTAATCAAGCCTGCCGTGACAGTTGGTCAGATCATGTCCCGCAGACCTAAGCTTATCTCACCGCAAACCTCGGTTGCGGAAGCAGCCCGCTTGATGCAGCACTTTGGATACGAGGGATACCCCGTGGTAGATGGCAACAAGATCCTGGGATTGCTCACCCGCAGAGCGGTCGACCGTGCCCTGGCGCATAAACTGGATATTTCCATAACGAGTCTCATGGAAAGCGGTGAGGTATGCGTCCGTCCGGATGATTCGCTCGATCAACTCCAGGCAGTCATGGCAAACACTGGGTGGGGACAAATCCCAGTCATCGATGGGGATTCAGCAAAAGTAATCGGCATAGTCACCCGGACAGATGTCCTTAAAACAATGGCAAGCAAGGAAGATCGATCCATACAGGATCGAAATCTTGCTCGAAAGCTGGAATCGGCTTTATCCGCGGCAAGACTCGGCTTGATCAAACTCATCGCCAATAATGCCCATGGCCTGCATATGCCGGTTTATATCGTGGGCGGATTTGTCCGCGACCTGATCCTGAATAGACCAGGTACAGATCTGGATATCGTTGTGGAAGGGGATGCCATTGCCCTTGCCAAATTACTGCACGATCAGTATGGCGGTCGGGTGATCGCGCATGGTCGATTCGGAACCGCCAAATGGCAGCTTGCCAGAATCCATGACAAACTGCTCAAATCGTCATATTTTCCCAACTGCAAGACACTGGATGAACTACCGGCTGAAATCGATCTGATCAGCTCGCGAACCGAATTTTACGAATACCCCACCGCCCTGCCTACCGTCGAGCGCGGCAGTATCAAGCTCGATCTGCACCGGCGTGATTTCACGATCAATACCATGGCTTTACGCCTGGACGGCAGGCATTATGGAGAACTCTATGACTACTGGGGAGGACAGGGCGACCTTAAGAACGGATTGGTCCGTGTCTTACATTCCTTATCATTTGTGGATGATCCCACCCGGTTGCTCAGGGCTATCCGCTTCGAACAACGCTTCGACTTCCAGATAGAATCCCGCACCCTTCAACTCATGGAAGAAGCGCGTCCCTTGCTCAAACAAGTCTCAGGCATCCGCATCCGGCATGAATTGGATCAGATGATCGAAGAAAAACAGGCGTTAAACTTGTTTGCCCGATTGCATGAACTGGATCTGCTGACTGCAATCCACCCATCATCGATCTGGTCACCCGAGATCGAGGAAGCATTGGTTTCCCTTCTGAATATGAAACCAGACACCACATTGGATCTGCCATCCGCTGTCGGACGCGAGCCCATCAGAGTGGTGCTGTTTTACCTGGTGTGGTTTTCTTTCCTGGAGAGGGATTCCAGCCTGCAACTCGCCGAGCGGTTGCGCATGCCCAAAACCTTGATCAACGCGATCATCGAACTACATGAAGCACTGGCAATCCTCCCAATGCTGAAAGGGTTGAAACCCAGCGAAATAACTCAAAAACTGGCATCATTTTCATCAGCGGTACTGTACGCAATCAACTTTCGACCGCTTTCGAACCTTGAACATGATCTCATCAAGAATTTAATACTCAAATGGAGAAAGATCGAACCTACCGTGGACGGTAGAATTCTCCGAAAACTGGGGATTGACCCAGGACCGGTTTACCGACAAATCCTGGAAGTACTTAAGGCTGGCTGGATCGATGGCAAAATCAATAACCAAGCTGAAGAACAGAAGATCCTGGCAGAGCTGGTCAAAGAACTCAATCTGATCAATAATCCCAAATCCAATTAACCCATCGCAAATGGAACCAAACCCCTTACCTGATTGGCTGAGAAAAACAATCATCCGCAGGGTTCGTCAGGAAGATCTGCCGGGACTTGAATGGGATGGAACCTATTCTCATTTCCGCGTGGTCTACAGGAACACATTTGAACGTGCCCAGCAGGGGCAGGCGGTATTATGGGTGGCAGAGTCCAAGGGGATAGGCATCATCGGACAGGTGTTCGTCCAGCTCGAATGCGATCGTCCCGAGCTTGCCAATGGGACAACCCATGCCTACATGTTTTCTTTCCGCATCAAGCCTGAATATCGCGACCACGGGCTTGGATCGCGCATCCTTGAAATCATCGAAGCTGATCTGAAGAAAAGGGGGTTCCGGTTTTTGACTCTCAACGTCGCCAAGGAGAATGTCAAAGCCATCAGCCTGTATGAAAAAAATGGATATCACATCGCGGCGCATGAAGAGGGCAACTGGTCCTACCCGGATGAGGATGGTAACTGGCACGAGGTGAAGGAACCAGCCTGGCGCATGGAAAAGAATTTGGATTAGCAAATAGCCAGATAGATTAACCTATCCGCGATTGACTTTCCCCCAATCCAGTACAGCTCTTATCCAATTAGACCTTGCTCAATAAGATCTTGATATTTACTTAACCATGTCCACCGGTGAACTTTTTGCTTTCCCAAATCGCACGTAATGCCACCAGGCAGAAGGATGGCCGCTGGGATCGCTGCTCACGGATTTGTTTTCCAGGTGCATAACGCGCTCGAATCTTTCTTCGTCTGCTGGTGATATACCCCTGGAACCAGGTTCATCACTGATAAAACCATACAGTAAAAAACTCCCGGAAGGCAGCAGCCATTCCGCGATGTTTTGCTGATATTTTTCCCGCCTGTCATTGACCACACCGTGATAACAGCCCATATCCAGGATAAGATCGAATCTTTTGTCTCTCAACCGGGGAATATCAGTCACATCTCCGAGGATCAACTCACCCTCAAGTCCCAACCGGTTGAACCGGCTCCTGGCCCGCTGGATGGCACGGGGAACAAAATCCACTCCAGTCACCTGCCACCCCGCCTTAGCCAGCGTGATCAAATTAGTGCCCGTTCCACAACCCAGATCCAGGGCGTGTCCCGGGGGGTGGGTATTGATAAAAGCCAATAATTCTGGTGGTGATTCACCCGTATCCCAGGGAGGATTCCCCAGATATTTCAACGAAAATAACAAACGGCGGATCAAGGATTTGATCATTTTGGGAGCCCGATTACTGGGACTAAGGATGACGCGTGAAATCTTCTTGTCAAGATTGCTGCTTTCCTTTAGAATAGGGAGGTTGTCAACCAACCATCTCCTATTATAAAGAAGAAGGGTCTTTGTTAATGAAAGAATATACCTCTGATCATATTCGTAACATCGCGCTGGTATCACACGGCAGTGCAGGAAAAACCATATTGGGTGAAGCGTTCCTGCATGTCACAGGAGGCACAACGCGACTTGGCAAGATCGAAGATGGAACAACGATTTCAGATTTCGAAGACGAGGAAATTCGACGTAAACTTTCCCTTTCGACCTCGGTGATCCCGGTCGAATACAAAGACAATAAGATCAATGTCCTGGATGCACCCGGCTATACCGATTTTGTCGGGGAAGTCATTTCCGCCTTAAGAGTGGTGGAAGGTGCACTGGTCCTCGTGGATTCAGTTGCCGGACTTGAAGTTGGCACTGAGATCGCCTGGGACACCTGCGATACCTTCAAGCTCCCCCGGTTTCTCGTGGTCAACAAAATGGAGCGCGATAACGCAAATTTCCAAAAAACGATCGCTTCAGTCCAGGAATACTCAAGTATCCGCCTGATCCCCGTACAGATCCCCTGGGGAGAGAAAGCTGCATTCCAGGGTGTGATCGATGTTTTGAGGATGAAAGCTTTCAAGGGGAACAGCAATACCCCGGTTGAAATCCCTGCAGAGCTCAAGGGTGCCGCTGATGAAGCGCATGCCAAATTGGTGGAAGCAGCAGCAGAAGGCGATGATTCCTTGATGGAAAAATATTTCGCCACCATGAGCCTGACTGAAGATGAACTGATCCAGGGTTTAAGAAAGATCGTCGGCGCCGGCAGCTACGCCCCGGTTTTTGTCTCTTCAGGTCAACTGGAGATCGGTGCTCACCAATTACTGGACGCCATTCTCGAGCTGATCCCTTCACCGGTGGAAGCCCCGGCGGTATTTGCCAAAGGTAAGGAAGGTGATGAAGAGCTTAAGGCTTCCGATAGCGGGCCACTGGCTGCATACGTCTGGAAAACCACCGCTGATCCCTTCGTTGGTAAACAAACCTTCTTCCGAATTTATTCGGGAACACTCAATACCGACAGCCGGGTTTGGAACCAGACCAAGGGTATCGAAGAACGATTGGGACAGATCAGCATTCCCCGCGGCAAGGAAACCATGCCGGTCAAGATCGTTCATTCCGGTGATATCGGTGTTGTACCCAAGCTGACCGAAACTTCCACGGGCAACACCCTTTGTGATAAGACTCATCCCCTCAGCCTGCCGATGCCAGCTTACCCCCATTCGCTCTTCCAGGTAGCGATCTTCCCCAAGACACAGGCCGATGCGACCAAGATTTCCCCCACGCTCACACGCCTTTGTGAAGAGGATCCGACCATCAGCTGGCGCCAGGAAATGTCCACCAATCAGACCATCCTGCAGGGAATGGGCGATCAGCACATTGATGTGATCATCCGCCGCGCTGAAACCAAGTTCCAGGTGAACCTCACCACCAGCATCCCCAAGGTACCCTACCAGGAAACCATCACCAAGAAGGGCGAGGGTATGCACCGCCATAAGAAACAGACCGGCGGCGCAGGTCAATTTGGAGAGGTCTGGCTGCGCGTCGAACCCAGTCCGGACAAGGATTTCGATTTCTCCTGGGATGTTTTCGGTGGGGCTGTTTCGCAAAGCTATTCCTCATCCATTCAGAAAGGCATCCTTGCCACGATGAAGGAAGGCATCCTCGCCGGTTATCCCGTATCCAAGGTGCACGTTTCCATTTATGACGGCAAGGAACACCCGGTCGATTCGAAACCCATCGCGTTTGAAGTTGCCGGACGAGAAGCCTTTAAAGTTGCATTTCACGATGCGGGACCCGTTCTATTGGAACCGATCATGTCCGTGAAGATCGTCGTCCCTGAATCCAACATGGGTGATGTGCTCGGAGACATGAACACACGCCGCGCACGCGTCCAGGGCATGGAATCCGAAAAAGGACATTCAACGATCACAGCGCATGTGCCTCTCGCGGAAATGATGCGCTATACCACCCAATTACGCTCTTTCACCGGCGGCAGGGGGCATTTCACCATGGAACACGATCATTACGAAGTCGTTCCTTCAAATCTCACCCAGGAAATCGTCGCCCAACGCCAGAAGGATTTGCAGCAGAAGAGAGAAGAATAGAAATCTTATTGATAACAAGGACCCGGAGGTTGATCAGACCTTCGGGTCTTTTTCTTGACGTAACTTTTTACCTCTGGTAGTCTTTAACAATGACAATGAACCCTGTCGATCTTGTTTGGGAGCAGATCCTTTCCCGTGATCCAGAATTGATCCGGGCAATGTATGAAAAATTGACCATAGATGAACAGATGGCTGTTTTAAAACATTTAAAAATCATGATCTCGGAGGAAGGCTGGCATCCCGAACAGGTCAAATCAGCGCAGGTTGCGCTTAAAACCCTCAATAAAAATAAGGTGAATCAACATAAGGGGAAACGGGGGAAGAACTGAACTCACACATACCTAAAGAGCAAGAGAACGGGAACAAGCAGCTTAAAATCCTGACCATCGCCCTGGTAACCCTCGTTGTCCTTGTAGCGTTCACGGTTGCGCTTCATTCGGTGCTTTCAAAATCACCCCTCGGGGCTGATTTCTATACCTTCTGGCTGGCTGCCCGTTCGAATTTCATGGAAGGAAAGAATCCCTACAGCGAAGAAGTGACCCTGCTCAGCCAGATCGGCATTTACGGCAGACCCGCAACCTCCGAACAGGACCAGGTCGCTTTTGCCTACCCTGCATACAGCCTGTTCATTCTTGTGCCCTTCGCATGGATGGATTATCCCTGGGCAGAATCTGCCTGGATGGTCATCAATATCCTGCTGCTGGTGAGCGCTGCTTATCTCTCCTTTCCAAAGGCACCCAAATGGCTGGGGATCACCTTCCTGATCTTTTACCCAGTGTCATTTGGACTTATCCTGGGTAATTTCGCGGTAACCATTGCCGCGATCCTGATCCTCTTCTACGGTTTATTCGTTCACCGCGCAACCCCCTCTCCTGTCCTGCAAATCATCATGGGGCTGGGTATTGCCTGGATCACTGCAAAACCGCAGTTCACCTGGTTCTTTTTAATTTTTATTGCTTTGGTAGCGTTAAAACGCAAGTACTGGTATTTCCTGGCAAGCCTGATTGCCTGCTGGCTGCTGCTCTTCGGGATCTCTTTCCTCACGGTTCCCGGCTGGCTCCCGCAATGGCTAGCGCGCATCCAGGAATATGCCGGTTATGTCCAAAGTCGTCCGACCATCTCCAATTTCCTGGCGGTTTTTGATTCACCTCAAATGATCAGCCTTGGAACATGGATCACAGGAATTGCCTGCGCGGGAATTTCCGTCTGGCTGCTCTTTCGCTGGTTCAAAGGACAGCTCCCAGATATCAAGCTGATTGCCTGGATCGGTTTTGCCACTTACCTGTTCCACCCGCACGGAATATCCTACGAACAACTTTGTTTCCTGGTACCGCTTCTTTGCTGGATGGGAACGAAGCAAAAGTTGGATTGGAAAGTGGATTTTGCCTTCTGGTTCTTTCCCTTGATCCTATCGTGGGGGGTATTCATCATCAGCAAATGGTATATCCCTTCTGCAGATGAATGGCCTCTTTTCATCTACGGCATCTTCCTGATCTGGTTGTTCTTTTTTAGCAACGACAAAAAATCAAAGGAACTTTCCTATGCTCAGGAGGAATCATGACTGAAATTCACGATATCAAATATCTTTCCGATAAAATGGATGAATTCGTAAAATCCAAATCCTGGTACTCTGCGAAGAGCCCACGACCACAGACACCCCGCAATATGGCCATCTCGCTAGCGCTTGAGACAGCAGAAGTCCTGGAGCATTACCAATGGGGAAATCAATGTCATAATATAAAGGAATTGCCCGGAGAGCTGGCGGATGTGGCACTATACCTTTTTCAATTGGCCAGGCTGGAAAAGATCGACCTGGAGAGTGCCATTCTCACCAAGCTCGAGGTCAATTCACTAAGAAAGTGGGAATAAACGACCCAAGTGCCCCCGGAGGTAGTCAATGATATCCATCAGACAACAAGTAGATGAATTCGCCAAGCAAATGATATTCCTGGATGACAGCCGTCTCAATGAACCCTGGAACTGGAAGGGTTATGAAGAGGGATTGCGATTCATCTTTTTCAGAGTTTACGAGGAATTGAGGCAGGCAGCTGCGATGATCGGAGTTCAGCAGACCACCGTACACCGCAGGCTTGCCCAGCATCACCTATCCTTTTGCAATTTACAAGCAGTTCTGCTTGGATGTCCCGATTACAAGCTGGACGTGGAACCTTCCCCGGGGGAATGGTCAGTCCGCAAAACCGTAAGCCATATCGTAGAAACGGAATGGACGTTCTTCGGTGTCTTCCATTACAACCTCTCCCATCGTGATGCCCCCGGTCAGATCCCGGATAATTTCTGGGATCCCTTTTTCAAAGACCATGGCGGATTCAATATGACGACATTTGCCGGTTCCATGGCAGAAATAATGACTTTTTACCTGAAAGTACATGGATATATCACCAAGCAATTGAGCGGCATCAAGGACCAGGACCTTAATTTTGGAATGTATTACTGGGAAGATGAACCCATGCCCCTGCGGTTCAGATTGGGTCGATTCGATTCTCATATCCGCCAGCATACCATCCAGATCGAAAAGACCATGGCAGCCATCGACCTTCCGCCCACAGAAGCCATGCGAATGACAAAAATGATCTATGCCGCGCTGGGCGAACTTGAAGGCCGCTTGATCGGACACCCGGAGATCAGCATCAACCTGGATCTCAGCGAATATCTCAACCTGGCACATTTTATTTAACGAGTTACGGAGTGTAATGATGATCATCACTGTTTTCGGTGGGTCGAATCCCCGCCCTGGAGAACCGGCATACCAGGAAGCCTATCACCTGGGTGAACTGATCGCGAAAGCAGGTCACATCGTGATGACCGGGGGATACATGGGCACCATGGAAGCCGTATCACGCGGCTGCAATGAGCACGGAGGTCACGTGATCGGTGTAAGCTGCGAGGAGCTGGAAAGCTGGCGACCTGCCAAGGTCAACCCCTGGGTGAAGGAGGAAGTCTGCCTGCCGGCTCTAATTGGAAGGATCGAATATCTCATCCGCCGCTGTACCGCAGCCATCGCCCTCCCGGGCGGTGCCGGCACCCTGGCTGAGCTTGCAGTGATGTGGAATTTGATGATCATCGAAGCCGTCCAGTCCAAACCCCTGGTACTGATCGGCAAAGGCTGGCAGGAAACCATGACCACGTACCGCAAGCAGCTTGGAAGTTACGCACCCGATCTCGACTGGGAGCGCATGCTATTCAAGCCGGACGTGGACGCTGCCATGGATTTCATCACAAAATCAGTTCCGGGATGATATTCACTCAATCAGCATGCCAAAACGTACACTATAATCGATTATTCAATTCATCCAGACAGAAAGTTGTAATAATATGAGCACAGATAAACTCCCCACCAGGACCGAAAATTTCTCAGAATGGTACAACCAGGTCATTCAACGTGCAGAGCTGGCTGATTATGCCCCCGTGCGCGGCTGCATGGTGGTGCGACCGTACGGCTGGGCGCTCTGGGAAAATATCCAGCAGAGCCTCGACCGGCGCTTCAAAGCCAGCGGGCATGTCAACGCCGCCTTCCCGCTATTCATCCCAATGTCCTTTCTTGAAAAAGAGAAGGAGCACGTGGAGGGTTTTTCACCTGAACTGGCGGTGGTGACCATCGGCGGTGGGGAAAAGCTGGAGGAGCCGCTGGTCGTGCGCCCAACCTCCGAAACGATCATCGGGTACATGTATTCCAAATGGATCCGCTCCTACCGCGATCTCCCGGTGCTGATCAACCAGTGGGGGAACGTGGTACGTTGGGAAATGCGCACGCGACTTTTCCTGCGAACGCTGGAATTCTACTGGCAGGAAGGGCATACCGCCCACGCCACCGCTGATGAAGCCCAGGAAGAAACCCTGCGCATGCTGCAGACATACGCTGATTTTGCCGGGGAAGATGCCGCCATCCCGGTCCTCCCCGGCAGAAAAAGCGACACGGAAAAATTCGCCGGGGCTGCCCGTTCCTATTCCATCGAGGCGATGATGGGAGATACCAAAGCGCTGCAGGCAGGCACCTCGCATAACCTCGGCCAGAATTTCGCCAAGGCTTTCGATATCCAATACCTGGATATCAATAACGAACAGCAATATTGCTGGACGACCTCCTGGGGGGCTTCCACGCGTTTGATCGGCGCCATCATCATGACGCATGGTGATGACCAGGGACTGATCTTCCCGCCCCGGCTGGCGCCCATCCAGGCGGTGATCGTGCCGATCTACAAGACTGACGAGGAAAGATCGAAAGTTATGCCAGTGGTCGAATCGGTTGCTGCGCAGCTCAAATCTTTCCGGATCAAAGTGGATGACCGCACCGAAGTCACTCCCGGATTCAAATTCAACGATTGGGAAATGCGTGGTGTTCCGCTGCGGATCGAGATCGGTCCCAAGGATGTTGAAAAGGGCAGCGTTGCGTTCGCGCGGCGCGATAAACCCGGCAGGGAAGGCAAGACCTTCGTCCCACAGGCAAACCTGGAAGCCCAGGTGGCTGAATTGCTCACCGAGATCCAGGCATCGCTATACGACCGGGCACTCGCATTCCGCGATGCGCACATTTTCGAACCGAAAGATTACAGCGAGCTCCAAAAGGTTGTCGAGGACGGCTGGGCATTTTCATACTGGTGCGGTTCAACGGAATGCGAAACAAAAATCAAGGAAGATACCAAAGCGACCACCCGCTGCATCCCGCTGGATCAAAAAGAATCCGCAGGGAAATGCATCGTTTGCGGAAAACCGGCAAAAGATAAAGCATATTTTGCCAAGGCCTATTAAGGCTGCCTTCTTTTCTCTATAGATCAACATATGCCTGCCGTTCAACTAGCCCGCTTGCGGATCCAGATCGTCAGACTCAGCGAATTATTTCAGGATCCCCCCGCCTTCAGGCAAGGGTTGGAATCACTGCTCGAGCATTACGGCGATCGTTCTTACCGCCACGGTGAGGAGATCATTGAATCTGGGCAGATCCCATCTTTCAATGTTCCTCCCCTGGTCATGCGCCAGCTTGAAATGGAATTGAACCGGGTCACCGGGGATGTCATCCAGTGCAACTTTGAGCTTCTGGACAGCATTTGGAAAAGTGAATACCGGGAGATGCGCCAGATCGCCATCTTCCTACTCGGTCGAGCGTCAGCCAATGAACCAAAATCATATTTCACAACCCTCAAGAAATGGTGCCAGCCCGGTGAAGATACCACCTTACTGGCAGAGCTACTAGCAAAAAGCGGTGTGAAGATTCGCGCCAGTGATCCTGCTGCCTGGCTGGCAATGGTAAATAACTGGTGCCGTCACAAGAATTACCGCGTTCGGGAGATCGGGCTGATAGCGCTGGACCCGCTGCTCTCCGAGCACGGTTTGGAGAATCTACCTGAGATCTTCAACATCCTCGAACCGCTGCTGCTGGAGACTGACCTCGCCCTGCAGAAGCGCCTGCTGGTTACATGCCAGCGGCTCTATAGAACTTCCCCGGTCGAAGCCCTGGAATATTTCAAACACCTGATCCAATCCAATGCGTCCGGTCATTTTCTACGCCTGATGCGGCGCTTCCTGCCCAGCCTATCCAGTGATGACCAGGTCAAAATGCGCCAGATCCTGCCAAGATCCACCCCCAGCATCAAAAACCAGGCGTAAATACAAGCTGGATAAGATTGCTTGATCCTTTTTCCTATATTTTGTAATAAAAACCACCACCCCAAGTCGAATCCCCCTACCTCCCAAAACCCCCCAATCCTGTTATAATTCCGACATTGACTGGTCCTGCCGGCGGCGCTGCTGCCTGCATGGAGACCTGCTCAAAATCATTTAGGAGATAGCAGAAGTCATGATTACGAAGGAAGCAAAAGGCAAGGTCATCACAGAATACGCAAAGCACGAGGGCGATACCGGATCGCCGGAAGTACAGATCGCCATATTGACCACGCGAATCACCCAGCTCACGGAGCACCTGCGCGGCAATAAGGGCGACCAGTCCTCAAGGCGTGGTTTACTGAAAATGGTGGGTCACCGCCGCCGGCTGCTGGCTTATTTGAAGCGCGAAAATTTCGACCGCTTCATGGCCATCACCGAGCGGTTGTCCCTCCGCCAAAAGTAGAACGTGCCCTCGCGACGAGTGGATGGTCAAGCACTTCCATCTGCTCGTTTTTTTGGGACAAGTGCGATAAATTAGCGCCCACGGGTTGGGAATTGAAAGCTGGTAAGGACGGTGCGTCCTCGGCAGCCCTCAGTCCCTGACCGGGTGGGAAACTTAACAGGGAGTTGAAACTCATGCAACCAGAAACAAAGCAATATACCACCGAAGTGGGTGGTAAATCTGTCGTTATTGAGACGGGCAAGCTGGCTCAACAAGCCGGCGGCGCCGTCACCGTCAGGCTGGGCGATACGATCGTCTTCGCCGCAGCCACAATGGGCAAGGAACCCCGCGAAGGGCAGGATTTCTTCCCGCTGACCATCGAATATGAAGAGCGCATGTACGCCGGCGGGCGCATCCCCGGTTCGTTCTTCCGCCGCGAAGGCCGCCCCTCCGAGGACGCCATCCTCATCGCGCGCCTCACCGACCGCCCGCTGCGCCCGCTCTTCGCGCAGGACATGCGCAACGAGGTGCAGGTGGTGATGTTCTCGCTTTCCGCGGATGGCGAGAATCCCCTGGATATCCTGGCGATCAATGCCGCTTCCGCGGCCCTGATGATCTCGGATGTCCCCTGGGGTGGACCCGTCGGCGCAGTCCGTGTTGGACGCATCGATGGCAAGCTGGTCATCAATCCCACGTTCACCGAGATGGCGGATTCGGATCTCGACCTGCGTATGGCAGGCACCAAGGACGCCATCCTGATGGTGGAGTGCGGCGCCCTGGAAGTTGCCGAAGACGTGATGGCTGAAGCCCTGCTCTTTGGACACCAATCCATGCAGCCGATCATCGCGCTGCAGGAAAAGATGGCATCCGAGCTGGGAAAAGCCAAGCGCGAAGTGGAACTCTTCCCGCTGCAGGCTGACCTCGTCGAGCTGATGGAAAAGAAAGCCACCAAAGAGCTCGAAGAAATCCACGATAAATACACCAACCGCTCCGAGAATTACAACGCGGTCAACGAGCTTGAAGACAAGCTGGTGGAAGAAGCCGCTGGCGAGGACGAGACCAAGATCGACCCGCTGCGCGCCGCCTTCCACGAAGTCTACAAAAACGTGGTGCGTGCCCGCATCCTTAAACGCAATTTACGCCCCGATGGGCGCAATCTCACCGAGATCCGCCCCATCTGGTGCGAAGTGGATATTTCACCCCGCGCGCATGGCTCCGGTCTGTTCACCCGCGGTGAAACGCAGGTGCTGACCCTGGCCACCCTGGGCACCCCCAAGGAAGCGCAGGAGATCGATTCGCTCACCCCCACCGATACCAAGCGCTATATCCATCATTACAATTTCCCGCCCTATTCGACCGGCGAAGTGAAGAACCTGCGCGGTCAATCCCGGCGCGAGATCGGGCACGGCGCGCTGGCGGAACGGGCACTCCTGCCCGTCATCCCCCCCGAAGACGAATTCCCCTACACGATGCGCCTGGTTTCCGAGGTGCTTTCCTCGAACGGCTCATCCTCGATGGCATCCGTCTGCGGGTCGACCCTCGCGCTGATGGACACCGGCGTGCCGATCAAGGCACCTGTTGCCGGCGTTGCGATGGGCCTGGTCAAGGAAGGTGACAAGTACGTGGTGCTGACCGATATCCAGGGCGCCGAGGATCACCTGGGCGACATGGATTTCAAGGTCGCCGGCACCAGCCAGGGCATCACCGCCCTGCAAATGGACATCAAGATCCAGGGCATCACGCCCGAGATCATGCAGAAAGCGCTCTCGCAGGCGCACCAGGCACGGCTGGAGATCCTGGGCAAGATGCTCATGGTCATCCCCAACCCGCGCCCCGAGCTCAAGCCGCACGCCCCGCGCATCACCACGGTGAAGATCCCGGTGGACAAGATCGGAGCCATCATCGGCCCCGGCGGCAAGATGATCCGCCTCATCCAGGAAGAGACCAATACCAAGATCGATATCTCTGACGATGGGACCGTGTTCATCGCCGCCATCGACGGCAAGGACGAAGCCGCGGCGCGCGAGCGTATCGAAGCCCTGACGGAAACCCCGCAGGTCGGGCGCATTTACACCGGCAAGGTGGTGCGCGTCGCTGATTTCGGCGCCTTCGTGGAGATCCTGCCCGGCATCGACGGCATGGTGCATATCAGCCAGCTCGATTCCGAGCGCGTCAACAAGGTCGAGGACGTGTGCAACTTGGGCGATGAGATCACCGTGATGGTGACCAACATCGATGAGGGCGGCAAGGTCCGTCTCTCACGCCAGGCTGTGCTGGAAGGCTGGTCGGCGGAGGAAGCCATGGAAAAAGATCGCGGCGGCAGGCCGAGCGGCGGACGCCCCAGCGGTGACCGGCGACCATCATATGGTGGAAACCGCGGCGGTGGAGATCGCGGCGGAAGCCGCGGTGGTTATAACCCCAACCGCAGATAGATCGTCAAATAATAAAAGCAGGGGCAATTAGCAAATTGCCCCTTTTTTATTTAATACACAATGGTGGGATACATCTTCGCACCGATGGCGATCAGGACGATATTCGCCACCCCCAGTACGAGGAAATCCAATCCCAGCCCGTAGGTGCTGGTGCCCCCAACGACCATCAGGGCGCGCAGCGCATCCACCTCGTAGGTCAGCGGGTTGATATTGGCGACCACCTGCAGCCAGCCCGGCATGAGCGCGATGGGATAAATGGCGTTGCTGGCGAAAAAGAGCGGCATGGTCAGCACCTGCCCGAATCCCATGAAACGCTCGCGCGTCTTGACAATGCAGGCGATGATCATCGAGAAGGTGGAGAAGATCGCGGCTCCCAGGATGATCATTAACGCCACACCCAGGAGCGCGAGTGGATGCCAATTGATCTTCACCCCCAGGAGTAAAGACAATATATAGACGATAAAAGCCTGTGAAAGACCGCGCAGCCCGGCAGAAAGCGCCTTGCCGGTGACCAGGGCAGCCCGGGGAGCCGGGCTTACCAGGAACTTGGGCAGGATGCCCATATCCCGTTCCGAGATCACCTGGATACCGTAGAAAATGGCGATGAACAGCACGCTCTGCGCCAGGATGCCGGGAGCCAGGAAGTCCTGGTATTCCAAGCCGCCGGTGGAGATGACCCGTGCACGGGCAACGACCTGCCCGAAGACGAGCAGCCACAGGGCAGGTTGAATGGCGCGCGTTATCAGCTCCATGGGATCATGCGCCAGCTTGCGCGCTTCGAGCTCGGTGATGACCAGGCTTTTTTTGAAGAATTGGGGGATCGCGGATAATGGATTCATGATGTATCAGCCCAATCGTTTGGCTGTCCTCCTTGTGCGTGAAGTATCCTTCCAGGCGCCACCCGATTCGATGCCGCTGCCGGCATAATGAATGAACACGTCATCCAGAGTGGCATTCTTTTTTCCGATACCGGCTTTCAATTCCCTTGGAGTGCCGATGGCAGCCACCTTCCCCAGGTGCATGATCGCCACGCGGTCGCAGATCTGGTCGGCTTCTTCCATCATGTGCGTGGTGAGGAAGATGGTGGTGCCAAAGCGGGAACATAACTTTTGCATGTGCTCCCAAACCAGCTTGCGCGCGCCCGGGTCGAGCCCGATGGTGGGCTCATCCAGGAAGAGCACCTGCGGCTGGTGCAGCATGGACTGGGCGATCTCCAGGCGGCGGATCATCCCTCCCGAATACTTGCGTACCTGGGTATTTGCGAATTCGGTCAAACCCATCAATTTCAGGACCGATCGCACGCGTGAAATCATTTCTTTGCCGGGAAGATCATAGAGCTTGGCGAAGATCAGCAGGTTTTCGTAGCCGGAGAGCGTGCCGTCGGCGGAAATGAACTGCGGCACGTAACCGATCACGCGGCGGACCTGCGGCGCCTGTTTCGTGATATCAAATCCCGCCACCTGCGCCCTGCCCGAGGTGGGCGGCAGCAGCGTGGTGAGCATCTTGATGGTGGTGGTCTTGCCGGCGCCGTTGGGACCCAGCAGCCCGAATGCTTCACCCTGCTCGATGGACAGGGACAGCCGGTCGACCGCGGTCAGTGAATTGAACTTGCGGGTCAATGAGATGGTTTCAAGTATGGTGGTCATGGATTATCCAGGTGAACGGTCACACGAAAGCAGATCTCAGGATCTGCATGGCTGCGAAAACGATGGCCCGTTCATCATCGCTCAAGGACGCAGTTTTTGAGCTGAGCATTTCCTGCGCTGCCAGGCGGGCGATATCCAGGCTTTTCTCACCATCCGCGCTGAGCGCGAGGGTGATGCGGCGCCGGTCGCTCAGGGAATCCGCGCGGCTGGTCAATCCCCGCTCCACCAGCCCATCCACCAGGCTGCTGGTGGTGGCGGCGGTGAGTCCCAGGTGCGCAGCAAGCTCCGCCAGGGAGGCGCCAGGCGTGCGGTTGATGTAGAGCAGCGTTCGGAACTGGGCGAGCGAGAGACCGGGTTCGCGGTGGGCGCGCATCTCGGCGCGGATGGCGCGCATCACCACCGGGACCACGTCCAGGATCTCGCGCGAGCAGTCATTGGCTGATGATTCCATAATGTTCGCCTTTCTAATGATTAGATAATCTAATTATAAATGAAAATCGCCTCCTGCAAGGCGGTTTATAATGCGAGAGAGGAAAGATGATGACACTCGACGATTTCTTCAAGGACCACCCGCAATCCCGGGAGCTCTTCGACCGCGTTCAGCGCATGGCTGCTGGAACTGGGTCCGGCTCGAGCTGCGGGTGACGAAAAGCCAGGTGGCTTTCATCCACCAGAAGGCGTTCGCCTGGGCGTGGGTGCCGGGCAAATACCTGAAGGGAAAGACCGCGCCGCTGGTGCTCACCTTTTCCTTCCGTGAAAGAGACCCCTCCCCGCGCTGGAAGGAGATCGTCGAGCCGTACCCGGGCAGGTTCACCCACCACCTGGAGATCTTCAACCCGGCCGATATCGACGGCGAGGTGCGCGCCTGGCTGCGGACTGCCCGGGAGGGTGCCGGTAAGGTTAAATCAAAAAGCCGGGGATAGGTTCACTCCCGGCTTCGATCATCATTGAATTCCAGATCAATTAAACAGTTTTGTCGCCCAACGCCCGGCGCGGTCCAGCTCGCCGTCCTTCAAGGGACCTTGCACGTCCTTGATGTAGAATCCTTCCGGTTGGAGGGTCAGCTTCCCGCCCTTCTGCTCGAGGGTTTTAGCAACGGGCTCGGCGGCGTAGCCGAATTTCTTCATCAGGAACTGAAAGGCGAAGTTGACATCGCTCAGGTCCGAGCGGGTATCGAAGGACGCCACGCGCAGCCCATCCAGGCTGCCTTCCGGCAGGTCCTTTAAAAATTTTTGAATGCCTTCCGTGTGGTGAAAGCCGCGGGTGGGCGAGCCAACCACCAGCATCTCTTTGTCCTGGAGCATGCCCGGGTGATAATCCGCGCACTTGACCACGTTGACTTCCTTCCCGCCGCCCAATGCCCTGGCGACGGCGAACGCGACCTTCTCCGTGTTGCCGTAATATGTTTCGTAAACGACCAAAGCCTTCATCTGCGATCCTCAAATCTAGAATAATGGATGGATGAGCCATCCACTTATATATACGAAAAAATCACCGCATAATCGGTTCGCTGAAATGGCGTGGAATCAAAAAGCCGGGGAGTGCATTCCCGGCTCCTGTCATTTTACAAATCAAGTTACTTGAGCAGCTTCTTCGCCCAAACCGCGGCGCGCTCCAGCTCGCCTCCAGCATGGGACCTTCCGATCCCTCGACGGTGAAGCCTTCCGCGGGCACTGCCAGCGCGGCACCCTTTTTAACCAGCGCCTTGGCGATGGGCTCGGCGGCATAACCGAACATGCCCGCCATGAAGGTGAGGATCTTGTTATCCACCTTCTTGACGTCCATGCGGGTATCGAAAGCCGCCGCGCGCATCCCGTCCAGGCTGCCGGTAGGCAGGACCTTTAAAAATTTTTGAATGCCTTCCGTGGGGCGAAAAGCGCGGGTGGGTGCACCCACCACCAGCAGATCGACGCCCTGGAGCGCACTCGGCGCGAAATCCGTGGATTTGACCACGCTGACCTCACCCCCGCTGCCCAGCGCCTTGCCGATCGCCTGCGCCACCTTTTCGGTGTTGCCAAAGAACGATTCATAAACAATCAGTGTTTTCATTTTCTTATCCCTTCCGCTTGATCTATGTGCAGCCATTATAAAACTTAACTTCTCTATTTAACGAAAAATCCATCCGAAATATTCGGAAATCTTTTGATCAATACCCGCGCCCGCGGATGAGCTCGGAAACGTCCGCGTTGAACAGCATGCTCTCGATATTGAATTTCAGCCAGGGTTTGCCCGCATCCAGCCACATGGCGAAGGAATCCCCCCCGCTGGCCGCGTCCGGCGCGCCGTAGGTCAGCCAGAGGACCTTTTCCGTATCCGTGTTGCCGCGGAAGCGCATGGCTTCCATCAGGTCGATCAGCCCGGTCTGCGGGTTGAAGCGCACCACGAAATTCTCCTCTTTATCCTCGAAGGGCACGAAGAGCAGCGCGGTATGCTCATCCACCGCCTGCCAGCGGGCGCGCGGATCGGTGACCCACAGCGCGGGGAACCAGGCGGCCTCCGCCCAGACCGCCAGGTTGGCGCCCTGGTTGCTGTTGGGATCGTCGTAATAGGTGCCCATCGGGCTCTCGAAGAAGCTCTCGCCATCGATGTAGCCCTCGTTGACCTTCAGGATGGGAATGCCGAACCAGGTGGCTTCGAAATAATGGCGGTAATCCCGCCCGGCGTTATGCACGATCAGGAAGCGCACCGGCAGCGCGATGTTGAAGGCCGGCTTCATCGTGCCGCGCCCGGTGATCACCACCGTATCGATCACCGGCATCTCATCGCCATAGACCGCGCGGTAATAGCGCTCCACCGGCGCGGGCAGCCCCGCGGGCAGCGGCACGGTCGTGACCGGCTCCGGCACGCCGGCATAAGCCGGGAAAGGCGCGGGCTGGATTTGCAGCCCCAGCCAGCCGATGAAGATCAGCGCAGCCAGGACGATAACGATAATAAGTGCGATTTTCATAATGGATCCTTTCATTGGTTTTCCACCAAACAACTGCCGAGTATACAGCAACAGGTGGCTGATGACAAGAGGGCTTTCATTCAATATAATGAAATTGCAATGGAGTGATCAACGGGAGGGAAAATGGCAATCGGCAGTTTTCTGGATAAGACAAAACCACCCACGGAGGATGAGATCAGGGCTGCGCTGGGCTCGAGCCACCCGCTCTGGGAACGCCTTCTGTGCTTCATCGAAGAAAACTATGGCATCCCGCCGGAAATGAATTTCGGGGGCAGTAAATACGGCTGGAACCTCTGGTATCGCAAGAGCGGCAAATCACTGACCTCGCTCTACCCGCAGCAAGGGCACTTCGTGGCGCAGGTCGTGCTGGGTAAAGACCAGGTGGAGAAAGCCATGCAACTGAGCCTCGGCGAAAAGGTGGGCAGGATGTTGAGAGATACACCCCAATTTCACGATGGAAAATGGCTTTTCATCCCGGTCGATTCAGCCCGGGATGTTGAGGATATCAAGCAATTGTTTTTATTGAAGAAGCGACCTTTGAAAAAATAGATTCCAGGCACAATCCCGGAATCGACATCGATAGAGAAGTCTGTTCATGGTTAGGAGGAGAAAATGAAAATCGACCGCACCAAGATCAACTTCATGCCATTGATCGGGGGACCGATCTATGATCAGGATAATATCCCCGGGTCGATTTATGCAAGCATTGAGTCGTTGATGCTCCAGTATCAAACCGATGCGGAGGCCATTCCGCCGCTGCTGCCTGAACCCTACAAACCCGGCAAAATCCCGCTGGTGACCGTGCTGTTCATCGATAATAACGGCGTGGACTTCATGGCAGGCGGAGGGTACCGCTTCGCATCCATCAGCGTTGACGCCGCATTTGATGGCGAGAAGGGTCATCTCGAAGGGAATTATGTGCTGGCGATGCCCGAAAATGCCACCATGCCCATTATCACCGGGAGGGAATGGCTGGGCATGCCCAAGTTCTTCACGGATATTTCATCCATCCGCCTGATGGACGATGGTCATCTGCGCTGCGAAACATCCTTGTGGGGACACCTGCTGTTCGGGATCGATATCGTCCCTCCCCTCAAAGAGCAGAACGCCCTGGTTTGCAGGGCTGCCAGCTCCGAGATCAACAAGTCGCCGGCATTCGGATACAAGTATATTGCCTCGCTCAATGGACCACCGGATGCCGATTACCCGACCGTCATGTGGAGCGAAACCCGGTTCTCGAAGTTATGGTTTGGGAAAACCGGCGAGTTCTACTTCGGCGATCCATCGAAACAGGATATTGGATTTTTCAAACCTGTCATCGACGCGCTGAGATCGCTGCCTGTCCGCAAGGTCACCCGAACCATCCACGCGTTTGGCTCGATGGTACTGCGCAACGATCAAGAATGGGAGACTCCGCTAGATCGAGATATTGTTGTTGGAGAAGAAATGATCAAATCAAAAATGTCGGGCACAATACCCCATTCCGCTTCGCTACTCCCTTCGGGAGCGCAGAAAACGTGAGGCGCAAAGTCCGCGTGGTGCCCGACCTACATTAGTGCTAGGAAAAAAGTAAATTGGATACAAAATTATCTCAATCTGAAAAAACTCATCTAATAAAATCCCTCGATCGTACGCTACTCGTCGCTGGAAAGGCGCGCAGCGTTGATTATGAATTATATTTTCAAATTATCACTCTCCGAGATAATCCACAAATCATTACCTCGGAATTCCAAGATCTCTTATCGTTAATCCGAACAATCCCAGCGTTCGATATTTTCAATCAGCTAAACAATTCGCTCTTGGGTATCAATTCAGATACATTTTTTATTCTTAATTCGCTGGCTTATCTCTCTGTCAACAAGTAGGAGTAAAACATGCCATTAATGATGTAGAAGAATCTTAAATATGGAAATCTTGACCTTATGAAATCCTTGCAGTTGATGGAGTACTAACAACAGAACGTATTGATTTTGGGGAATACACGCTTATTTCATGGGAAGAATTGCCATTTTCAGATTCAAAATGGGATGTGTCTGTCAAAGAGTTTTTTAATGGGATAATCCCTACTGCCGCAATAATTCGCCATCATAAAATAAAACCAATTCATATTCGCCCTTGGCATACACCCCCAAATGAATTTCTAGCCATCTATCGAACCCGCAATTGATATTTTACGCAATATCGCTACTTTTTCCAGAACTGGATTTCGCTTGCTTCATTATTGGTTCGAACCACCCGATTGGGCACCATGGAAAGTAATTAAAACCTCATTTGGAATAGATGCATCCGCACATATTTAACCTTCAGTTATCTCAAATGGTTCATTAATGCTGTTGAGAACTTAGTCATAAAGTTTTCAATTAAATCAGAAAATGAACGCTTAAGGCTTCAGGATTCCGTTGGATAGACTTAATCGATCATATCTAGCTGGAATAAGGTCTGTTGATAAGGCAATTGAATTAGGTATTGCGATTAAATCCTTGTTCGCTCCAAAAAGGTTATCTGATAATATTGCTTATACTATTCGTAAACGGGCAACTAAATTCTTAGACGGTTCAAATGAAGAGCGTTGCAAGACAGAAAAATTCATGAAGGACGATTATAATTACGCTCTCTCGCAGTGCCTGCAGTCCATTCTGCACAAATAACGCTAAAACAATGGAGCGACTCACTCCAGGTGTTCACGCACTTGAGGAAGGGCAGAATATCGTCGCTCTCAACCAGCTAAAATTTCTCGACAGGAGGTGAACCAACTTGCGGAATTGTCTGACCTGGAAATTTGGGAAATTTCAATTCATGTAAATTTCATTGAAAGTATATGAGCAAATTTTAACTAAAAGAAATGTGATTGCATTATTAATTTATGAATAGAGTGGGATAATCTTCTAATTGAAAAATGTATTGAAATTCGAGGAAATTGCACTTTAGACATCTTTATATCTCTTTGTGAAAGCATTATTAAATATGAACCTTTAAAAAACAGCCCACCAGATTTTTTGATTAATTCAACGATTGGCGTCGAAGTAAGAAGGTTAAATCAAAATATTCGAACAAATGATAGATATGAGGGATTAGAAACACTTGATATAAATTTAAATAGTGCGATCAAAGATGTTCTAAAATTGTCTTCGTCCACTTTATTATGGAAAAACATATTGGGTGCACTTATTTCACCAGTCCTTTTAAATAGAAATCCCACGAAATTAAAAAAATCTCTTCCACAGTCCTTAAGAAATCTCTTAATCAACTATCAAAGCTATTAGGTATTCCAGCAAATCTTAGTATTAGTTGCAAAGATTTAAACTCGATGACATATTAATCTGCCGCTAGTGAATGAATCAATACAAACTAGTATTCCGTTTACAGGTCGAACAAGAAACACTTTAGGTCATAATTTGGGGTGGGGAGTAAAATATTGACAAGCTTCAATATCATCATTTATTCCGGATGATTAGATCGTAACAATGTCTCCATGCCATTGCTTGTTAAGATAACATTGTATCAATAATCTGTTTCCATCACATTCTTTCATTGATGTTTGTTCTAGTCGAGGTCGGTCACACACCCGATGACCGACCTAATTTATATCTTCCCTCACAACTTTATTCTTCTTTACATATCAATATCTTTCCTCCACGAACGTCTGGTCGCCGATGGGCGGGCGCACGTAGCCGCCATCCGCCTGGCGCGGCGGCAGCACGATCGGCTCGGGGGTCAGGTCCTCGAAGGGCATCAGGCTGAGCAGGTGGGCGATGCAGTTCAGCCGCGCGCGTTTCTTATCATCCGCGTTGACCACGTACCAGGGGGACTGCTTGGTATCCGTGTGCGCGAACATGGCGTCCTTGGCCTTGGAGTATTCCACCCACTTGGTGCGCGATTCGAGGTCCATCGGGCTGAGCTTCCAGCGCCGGGTGGGATCGTCGATGCGCGCCTGGAAACGGCGCTCCTGCTCCTCGTCGCTGACACGCTGAACCAGTACTTGATCAAGATGATGCCGGAGCGCACGAGCATGCGCTCGAACTCCGGGCAGGAGCGCAGGAATTCCTCGTATTCCGCGTCGGTGCAGAAACCCATCACCCGCTCCACCCCGGCGCGGTTGTACCAGGAGCGGTCGAAGAACACCATCTCGCCCGCGGCGGGCAGGTGCGGCACGTAGCGCTGGAAATACCACTGCGTCTTTTCCTTCTCGGTGGGCGTGCCCAGCGCCACCACGCGCGCGTAGCGCGGGTTGAGGCTCTCGGTGATGCGCTTGATCGTGCCGCCCTTGCCGGCGGCATCCCGTCCCTCGAAGATCACCACCACGCGCAGCCCCTTGAGCTTGACCCATTCCTGCAGCTTGACCAGCTCGATCTGCAGCTTGCGCAGCTCGCGCTCATAGTCTTTGTGTGGACATCTCCACGCGGGGTTTGTTATTTTTTTTCGGCGCCGGCTCTTTAACTTCAGGCGCCTGCTTTTTTCCGGGTTTGGCTTTCTTCTCGTGTTTTTTCGCCATGGTCGCCCTCCTGCCTGTTTAACTATAGCGAAAAAAGCGCGGTTTTTCAATCATCCGCGCAAATGGAATTTCCCGCTCATTCCCCTTGCTTCACCGGGATGCAGGGCGGGTCGGTGCAGACATTGACCTCGATGGTCACGTGCTTCAATTCATGCACCGGCTCGAGCAGCTTGCGGTAATGCTCGATGGGCTGGGGATAATGCGTCACCAGCGAGATGATGGCGGAGGAAGCGTCATCCCCCACCTGCCAGACGTGCAGGTCGCTGATGCGGTTATCGGCGTCCGCTTCCAGCAGGCCGCGGATCTCATTGAGAAGCTCGTCATTCGTGCGCCCATCCAGCAGGATATGGCTGGTATCGCGCAGCAGGCCGATCGCCCAGCGGGTGATCAGCAGCGAGCCGACGATGCCCATCACGGCATCCATCCAGATCCAGTTCCAGAGCATGCCTGCCACCAGGGCGATGATCGCCAGGACGGAGGTCAGCGCGTCCGCCAGCACGTGCAGGTAGGCCGCCTTCAGGTTGTGATCGGAGCGTGATGATGGTGGGCACCCTCACCGGCATGTTCGTGCTCGTGATCGTGATGATCCCCCAGCAGGCGGATGCTCACCAGGTTGACCACCAGTCCCAAGATGGCCACCGGGATCGCCTCGCCAAAGCGGATGGTCTGCGGGGCGAACAAGCGCTGGATGGCTTCTCCCGCCATCCAGAGCGCCACGATCTGCAGGATCACCGCGCTGGTGAACCCGCCCAGCACGTTGATCTTGCCCGTGCCGAAGGTGTAACGCGGGTTGGAGGCATGCCGGCTGGCATAGCGGTAGGCAAAGTAGGAAATGCCCAGCGCCGCGGCATGCGTGCCCATGTGCCAGCCATCCGCGAGCAGCGCCATCGAACCGAAGACCATGCCCGCGGCGATCTCGAGCGTCATCATGCCCGCGGTGAGGATCACCACGCGCAGCGTTTTTTGTTCGTTTGCCCGGTTATCGGGGGTGAATACGTGGTCGTGCTGCCATTTTTTCAGTGTTTCGGTATGCAAATGTTAATTTCCTCGGGGGATGATTGTATCATCGATGGATTTTTGACGCAAAATAAATGCAATGTTCAAAGGAGACAATCGATAATATCAAGGTCCCCAGGCCAGGCTGCGGATCCCCTGGGCTGGATCGATCAACACCTCCAGCGGGCTGCCATCCGTCCGCGCCAGCCAGAGCTTCACGTCACCCGCCTGGTCGCGCCCGAGGATCACTGCCAGCCTGCCATCCTGCGCCCAGAGCGCTTCCCAGATGCGCAGCGGTTCATCCAGGATCTGCTTTTGGTCAGAGCCATCCGATTTGCTCTTCACCATGGTCAACGGGATGCCGGCATCCGGCGAGAAGCGGGCAATGTTCGTCGTAAAAAAGAAAAGGTCTCCATTCTTTTTTTGAAATGGCCAGCCGGTAAAATCCAGCGAGCCATCCTCGCGGATACCCGGGATCAGCACGGTCTCCTCGCCGGTGAGGGCGTCATAGCGCCATAATCCCGGGGGCTGCGTGGAGAAATCCGGGTTCGCCGCCAGCACCGAGCGGCCATCCGCGGACCAAATGAAATTGCAGCATACGGGTCCTTCTGACCACAACCTCTGGAATGGCTGCTGCGCTCCAGGCGTCATCACCGCCAGGGTGCTGCCCTCGATAATAGCCCATGATGATCAACAGCCGGCTGCCATCCGGCGACCAGGGACCAGGCACATAAACCTCTTTATCGAAAACGAACGGTTCGCCCATGAGATTGCCCAGGTTGGTGAGAACGTGCTCATCCGTGCCGGTCTTGATATCGTAGAGGTGCAGCCCGTCGAAACCGTAGGCGAGCGTTCGTCCATCGGGTGAGAACACCGGGTTCTCGATGCTGCCGCGGAAAGCCGCGTCCTCCGCGTTCCAATCCACCAGGCTGTCATCCGCGACAAGCCTGCGATCATTGCCATTTCCATCCACCAGGAATAGATGGTTGTCAGAGGTGAAAGCGATGCTGCCATCCAGCGCTGAAACAGCAAAATCACCCACCCCGGCACCCTCGTGAGTGACCTGCGTGCGGGTGACGCCGTCGGTTTCCAACCGCCAAACCTGCGCTCCCTCGTCCTTACCTTCCAGGAAATACAGGCTTTTCGGAAGAGGCTTGGCAGCTCCCGTGCATGCTGCCTGAAGCAAAGCAAAAACGATGGTCAATAAGAATTACCCTTGTCTGATAAGCCCGAGTTCATGGCGAGTGATCTCTTTTTTGCACGAAAATTGGTGAAATTCGACCGTCAATCATTTTTGAAGATGAGCCAGGATTCCAGGTTCCATAAGGTCCCCTTCATCCAAGCATATCTTCAACTGGATGTGCTTGCCTTATTCGCTCGTCGGCAGCACCGGCATCTGCGGACCTTCCACCCCCAGCCTTTCCGCCAGGGCGGCTTTCAGCGCGGTGCGCTCGTCCCAGGGATATTCGGTCTCGCCGAAGCACATGCTCTGCTCGTGACCCTTGCCGCAGGCGATCAGCAGGTCGCCTTTTTGCGCCAGCTTCACCCCCAGGCGGAGCGCCCCGCCGCGATCGGGTACGCGGTAAAAGGTTTTTCCTTCCACCCCGCCCTTCGCCAGCGCCGCGTTCGCCATCTCGTCGAGGATGGCATCCAGCGATTCGGTGCGCGGGTCCTCGGCGGTGAGGATGGTGATATCCGCCAGCCCGGTGGAGATCTCCGCCATCAGCTTGCGCTTCTCGCGGTCGCGCAGCCCCGCCGAGCCGAAGATGGCGATCACCTTCCCGCGGGTCATGCGGCGCGCCTGCTCGAGGGTGACCTTGAGCGCGTTGGGGGTATGGGCGAAATCGACGATGGCGGTGAAATCCTGCCCCAGGTCGATATGTTCCATGCGCCCGGGCACGCCCTCCAGCGCGGCGATGCCCTGCGCGGCGACCTGCGGATCGATGCCCAGCCCGAGCACCGCGGTGGTAAAGGCTGCCAGGATATTGGAAACGTTGTAGAGACCGATCAGGTGGCTTTCCATGGGCTGCCAGATCTTGCGCGTGGCAGCCACGAAGCGCAATCCAAATTTTCCCTGGTGGATATCCTCCGCCCAGAGATCGGCGCCCTGCACCAGGCTGTAGGCAGCCTGTTTCACCCGGGTGATGCCGTGCAGGTATTCGTAGCTTTGATCGTCGCGATTCAGAACCGCCAGGCGCGGATTGCCCTGCGCTTTCACGCCCGTTTCGGAAAGCATGCTGAAGAGGCGACCCTTGGCGGCGCGGTATTCCTCGTAGGAGCCGTGATAATCGAGATGCTCGTGGGTGATATTGGTGACCACGCCGATATCGAACTCGCAGCCGGTGACGCGGTCCTGCGCCAGGCCGTGCGAGGTGGTTTCAAGGACAACGTGGGTCAGCCCGGCATCCACCATGCGGCTCAAATAACGCTGCATTTCGGGGGCGTCGGGCGTGGTGACGTGGAAGCCGGTATCCATCACCTCGTCGCCGATGACCGCGTTGACCGTGGAGACCATGCCGGCGCGCAGGCCGGCCTTGATCAGCACCTGGTGGATGAGGTTGCAGGTGGTGGTCTTGCCGTCCGTGCCGGTCACGCCGATCACGGTGAGCTTTTTTGCCGGCCAGCCTTCGAAGGCGGCGGAAAGATATGCCAATGCGGGTGGCGTATAGGCTACTTTAATGAAGGGAACCCCGAGGGAAATGTCCTGGGTGCCGACCACGGCCAGCGCGCCGCGCTCGATGGCGGCGGGGATGAACTGGTGCCCGTCCGCGGTCACCCCCGGCAGCGCGACGAAGATATCCCCCGGCTGCACCTGGCGGGAATCGAGGGCGATGCCGTGCACGGGCTGCCCGCCCGGGCTGCCTCGCAATTCATAAGGCAGGGGGAAATCCTTGAGGATCTCGGTCAGGGTCAGGGGTGAGGTCATCGCATGGACTATTTATTACATAAGGCGTTTAAAGTATTTTACTCCAAAGCGTCCCATGAATATTTCATTTCTTACTGATCAACGGGGATTCACCTTTCCCTGCGATCCATTTCTCGATAAAAGTGGGAATCAGGGAGAACAACCCGATAAGAATGCCGATGATGCCCGCCCATTTCAGCAGGTCGGCGCGCAATCCCAGCAAGCTGACAACGCTCACCTCAACGGGCAGCGCATAAAGTGTCAGGTTTTCCTTCATGCCGGTCTCCGCGTCCAGGATGCTGGCATAAACCCAGAGCGTGCCGCGGAATTCCCCCTCCTCTAGCGGGATCAACCGCCAGGAAAACAGCATGGTTTCGCCGGGGGAATACGGCTCGCTGAGCGCAGCATCCGGCTGCACGGTGATGCCTGCCAGCTCTAGGCTGGCTTCCATCGCAACCGTCCATGCCAGCTGTTCGCGGTCCAACAAACAGCGCGTTGGGGATCACCTCCAACCGCAGGATGATGTCGTTGCTTGAACCCAGCGTGATCTTTTGGGGGATATCCAGCACGAGCTCGCGCGGCTCGATCAGGACGTCCTGACCGCTGGAAAGATCGAACTGCATGGGGAAAGGCTTGCGCTGCTCGATGCGCGGGTTGGGCACCAGGCTGATGACCAGCATGGCTGCGCCAAGGATGAGTATCCCAAGCGAAAAAAAGAGGCGTCCTTTCGACATGCCTTGATTATAAGGGTTTAACAAAACACCCCCGCGATTTCTCGCGGAGGTGTTCGCATGATGGAGGATTGCTCATCCAATAAATATTTCAACGTGCTCGCCGTCCTCGTCGTCCACCTGGATATGCACCGGCTGATCGGAGGTGACCGATTCATCGAGGGCATTGATGATCTCGTCAATATGACCATCCTGCACCTCGGGCGGCATGGCCCAGGCGAACTGGCGCACCGCCCAGGAACCGGCGCGCAGGGGAAGCGGCAGGCTGATATTGATCCTGTGCGGGTGATCGCCCTCGGTATCCACGATGCGCACGTGCAGCCACTTGGCATTGCGCGAGAGGTAGGATAGAACGATCCCGCCCACGCTGAGCAGGAAAAGGATAAAAGCCAGCCAGAAACCCCAACCAAGGCCGGCTGCCTGGTAGCCTTTCACCATCCAGTAGGAGCTGAGCACCAGGATACCGATCGAGATCCACAGGGGGATCTGCCACCAGTTCTTCCAGCCATGCGGGACTTCTTCCCCCGGGGGAACCCGCGTGATCACCTCACCAACTTCGGGTGTGACCTGCGGACCCGCGGCATCCAGCTCAGCCATCAATCCATTGGCTTCATCCAGGGGTAATTCGCCCCTCGCAACCTTTTCCAGTATCTGCCTGCGTTGTTCTTTGGCTAACATCTCACCCTCCCGTGATCATGCTTCTTCGCTGCGCCCTTCGAGAGTCTCGAAAAGCTTCTCGGCTTCCTCAACGCTGATCTTCTTTTCCTGCAGCATCTTGAGGATCATTTTACGTTCATCTTCGGTGACAGGTTCGCTTTTTGGCGCGGGCTGTTCATCTGATCTTTCAGCCTGCCTGCCTGCCAGGGCCGTGGCGATGACCACCGCCCGTTTACCGCTTTTGTCCATTTTAATACCATGTCTCACCTTTTGCATGGCGTGTTCGATACGATCTCCCACGTGGTCCATTTTTCCGCCAAAGGCCTTCTCAAAACGCTCGGGGAACCGATCGAATTCCTTTTCGAATTGGTCCCATTTCTCATGGAAACCGGCGGTGAATTCGTCCTCCCAGCTTTTGGAATCGTCAAGACGGCCAGCCGCGCCGGTCACATCCACGCGCGGGGCTTTTCGCAAATTTGATGTGATCGAGATATCACCATTGGCATGCACACCGACCTTTACTTTACCATCGGCATGGACAAATTCCGTGTGCTGGGTTTCCAGATCTTCATCCCGATCCCCAAGCTCGACCTCGATATCTTCACTATCCGAAGTCAAATTGAAACTTGCACCCAATGCAGATGGCCAATACAGGTCAACATCTCCGTTAGCCTCAAGGGTGATCATTTCCACACCCTTATCCGCCGGCTGCAGACTGATATCGCCGGATGTCTTGATGGCAATATCCCCGCGCACGTGGAACAGGTCGACATCACCGTTGACCTTGCGGGCATTGATGGACAGCGACTCGTTGACCAGCAGGTCCCCCGAGATCTTCTCCGCGTCGAGCATTCCCTGCAAATTCGACAAGGTGACATCCCCTCCGATGTGACCAAGATGGGTGATACTCTCAAGATCAGAAGCTAATAAATCCCCACCCAGGCGATCGATGGAGAGCTCACCCTTAAGATGGCTGATCTCCAGGTCGCCGCCAACCCTTTGAATGGACGCGGCAGCCATATCGCGCAGCAGCAGATCCCCACCCACGGAATTGACGGTCAAGCCACCGTTTAGACCGGAAAGCATGGCATCCCCGTCAACATTTTGAATCACAAGCTTGATCCCGAGTGGGATGCGAAGCTCGCAATCGTTATTGCATGTCAGGAGGATGCTTTCCTTCTTCTTATCATCAACGGTCACCGACCCGACGGATAGCGCAACGACCTCACCATCCGACCCGGCCTTGATGCTGGCATCCCCGTCGATGGATACTTCCAGCGCTTTTTGTGATTTGACTTCGAAACGAAATTCTCCCATTTTATACCCTCCAGGTATTGTTCTTTCCAAAATTTGTGTTATATTTAATTGCAAGCGGGCTTTGATAATCGTAAAACAAAGCCTTGCCGATGTAGATAATATTCAATATTTATTCAATATTCTGTATATATTATAGCCATTATTTTGAAATTGTCAATATCCTATTTAATATTATTTATTTACGCCGCCAGGTTGCAACAACCTGGTTTTTCTTTTGCAGATAGATGCAATTCTAAATGGATGGCAGCATCAAATCATGCAAGTCATGCTAAACTATTTTAGATCCCAAAAAAACCGAGGAGAAAATGAATGAATCCGTATCCTGCTGAACCTTTCCGCATCAAGATGGTCGAACCCATTCAATTGATCTCTGCAGAAAAAAGGAAGGCAGCCCTCATGGCAGCAGGTTATAACCTGTTCGCGCTGCGGGCGGAGGACGTGTTCATCGATCTGCTCACCGATTCGGGCACGGGAGCGATGAGCCAGGAACAGTGGGCGGCCATCATGCGCGGCGATGAATCCTACGCGGGAGCGCGCTCCTATTACCGGCTGGCGGACGCCATGCAGCAGATATTCGGTTTCGAGCATTTTGTGCCCACCCACCAGGGGCGCGGCGCGGAGAACATCCTGGCGTCCATCCTGGTCAAGCCCGGAAGCTATATTCCCTCGAACATGCATTTCGATACCACGGAAGGCAACATCCTGGCGCGAAAAGGCAAACCGGTGAACCTGGTGATCGATGAAGGTCTCGATCCGAAATCGCACCATCCCTTCAAGGGGAACATGGACCTGAAAAAACTCGAAGCATTCATTGCAGAGACTGGATCGGAGAACATCCCCTTTGGCTGCATCACCATCACCAACAACGCCGGTGGTGGACAGCCTGTTTCATTGGAAAATATCCGCGCAGTCTCGGAAATCTATCACAAGAACAAGATCCCCTTTTTCATCGATGCCTGCCGCTATGCCGAGAACGCCTATTTCATCAAGCTTCGTGAACCGGGCTATGAGAACAAATCACCGCTCGAGATCGCCCGTGAGATCTTCAGCCTGGCGGATGGTGCCTGGATGAGCGCCAAAA
The DNA here is from genome assembly GCA_963804865.1 of uncultured Chloroflexia bacterium. Lineage (GTDB taxonomy): Bacteria > Chloroflexota > Anaerolineae > Anaerolineales > Anaerolineaceae > CAVVEQ01. The sequence goes on along the minus strand of CAWDSH010000042.1, from coordinate 584,674 downwards.
AAGACGCGCTGGTGAATATCGGCGGCTTTTTAGCCTGCCGGGATGCCGAACTGCACCAGCGCATCTGCAACGAGCTGATCATGCGGGAAGGATTCCCCACCTACGGCGGCCTGGCAGGTCGCGACCTGGACGCCATGGCGACCGGTCTTTGGGAAGGTCTGGACGAATCCTACCTGGCCTACCGCCTGGGGCAGACCCGCTACCTCGGTGAAGGGATGCTCGCCATCGGGATGCCGATCATCGAGCCGCCCGGCGGGCATGCCATCTACCTGGATGCCGGCAAGCTGCTGCCGCAGATCCCGCAGGCGCAATTCCCCGGGCAGGCCCTGGCATTAGCTTTATACCTGGAAGGCGGCATTCGCGGGGTTGAGATCGGCTCGATCATGTTCGCTCATCCCGACCCGGATAGCGGAAAAATGATCCATCCCAAGCTGGAACTGGTGCGGCTGGCCATCCCGCGCAGGGTGTATACCCAGGCGCACATGGATTATGTCATCGCCATCGCGAAAAAGGTGGTTGAAAAGAAATCAGGGCTGACCGGTTACCGGATCACCTACGCGCCTGAATTGATGCGTCATTTCACGGCGCGCTTCGAACCGGTATAGGTTAATTTATGAGCTCCATTGCTCTGAAAAGGATATTCCTGGCCTTGATCTTACTCATGATGGCTGCAGCATGCCAGTCAAATCAGAGCCAGGTCATTCCCACTGCGACTGAACCCGCGTTCGATGAAGCAGCGGTGCTGGAAATTGCCACGCCGATGCTGGAAAATATGCTGATCGCGCTGGATCGAAAAGATTACGAGACCTTCAAGGTGAACTTCGACGAAAAGATGAAGGCGTCGGCCACGCGCGAGTCATTTGATGCGCTGCAAACGACCATGGCAGAAAAATATGGCGCTTATCAATCCATCCAATTTGAGCAGATGGCTTCAGCCCAGGGATATCTGAATGTCTATTATTCGGCTGTTTTCGAAAAAGAGACGCTGACCGTTCAGCTCGTGTTGAACCAAACAGCTCCAAATGAGATCGCAGGATTGTGGTTCAGATAAAGAAATATATTCTAGCTAATCCCTAAAAAACAAAAAAGGCTTGATTACAAGCCTTTTTTATATGCATTTAAAGAATGTTTAATCCTCGTTATCCTTGGCTTCCTCCCAGAATTCGTCCATTTCAGCCAGGGTCATGTCACTTAACTTGCGTCCCTGCCTGCCAGCCTGGGATTCGATATGTTTAAAGCGGCTGGCGAAACGGGCGCTCGTCTGGCGTAATGCGCTTTCCGCGTCCACCTTGTACCAGCGGGCCAGGTTTACCACGGCAAAGAGCAGATCCCCCAGCTCACCCGCCCTGCTTGCCTCATCGGGCGCAGCGAGGACTTCATCCAGCTCCTCGCGAACCTTGCCGATGACCGGGGTGATCTCTGCCCAGTCAAATCCCACCCGGGCGGTCCGGTCCTGGTATTCCTCCGCCAGGGTCAGCGCTGGAATGGCTTTCGGAACGCCGTCCAGCAAACCCTTCGTGCCTTCCTCGCCATTATCAACCCGCTCAGTTTCCTTCAACTTCTCCCAGTTTTTCAGAACGCCGTCTACGCCGCCGATCTGCAAATCCCCAAAAACATGCGGGTGACGCCGCACGATCTTGCGGTTGATCCCTTCCAGGACGTCTGTCATTTTGAAGGTGCCATTTTCAGCAGCGATCTGGGCATTCAGCACGATCTGCAGCAGTAGATCGCCCAATTCCTCGCGAAGAGCCGCGCTATCTTCCCGGTCCATCGCATCCAGAACTTCATAGGCTTCTTCAAGCAGGTGCGGTCTGAGGCTCAGGTGGGTTTGTTCCTGATCCCACGGACAACCCCCCGGCGCGCGCAAGCGGGCAACCACATCCTGAAATGATTCAAAGCTGGAATCAGTATTTAAAGCAGGAATATAAAGATTAGCCGGATTTGCTTTCAAATCTAACATCGCGAGATCGAGGATGACAACCTTCTCAGGTTTTCCAACCTTATTTTCTGTGATCTGGACCACCTGGACTGGATGCCCGGATGGGTAATATGCCGAGAGGATCCGGGTGATCTTGGCTGCAGTATTAGCGGAATCAATGCCAGTCACCAGCACCGATTGCCCAGGAGTAAATGGTGGATGGTGGACCCGGACAAGTTCATTGGCATTGATGATCGTGATCCCGGTAAATGGGTCATGATCAAGAGCCAGGAATATTTCTGGCAGCAATTTTGCTTTTTCCAAATTGATTTCGTTTTTTTCCGTCATAGTCGTGTCCCTTAAAAAGATGTTTTCCAGTTATACCACTGGAAAACACCCTATAAACTATGGGTCAAATTTCTAGTCTACCAGGCCATGCCCGATAAACCCATAACATATTTCTAACGCTTGGTGTAAGTAGGTGCCTTGCGGGCGCGCTTCAAACCTGGTTTCTTGCGTTCCTTTATACGGGCATCGCGCGTGAGCAATCCAGCTTTGCGCAGCGTGGGAACGTAATCCTCGTTTATTTTGACCAGCGCGCGGGAAATGCCCAGCCGGACCGATTCTGTCTGCCCGGTAATACCACCGCCATGTACGACAACGGTAATATCAAATGTTCCGTTATCCTGCCCTACTGCTTTAAAGGGAGTGATGATATCTTCCATGTCACCCGGGCGGGAAAAGAATTGAATCCCGGGTTTTTCATTGACGGTGATTTGGCCGGTGCCATTCATCAAGCGCACACGTGCCGTGCTTTCCTTGCGGCGACCGATTCCTTCGAAGTATTGTACTGCCATAATCGTCCTGCTCCTTTATGCCACTTTCTGAGGATGCTGTGCTTCATGCGGGTGTTCATTCCCCGCATAGACTTTCAAGCGCTTGATCAACTGATGACCGATCCTGTTATGCGGCAGCATGCCCCAAACAGCGGCGGTGATCACGCGATCGGGATGTTTTTGCATTAGATCCTTCATACCCACGGTGCGCAATCCACCCGGGTATCCGGAGACAAAATGATATTTTTTTTCATCCAGGCGTTTGGAATCGATTGAAAGTTTTGCAGCGTTGATGACCACTACGAAATCTCCCATTTCGACGCCCGGAGTGTAATCCGGTTTGTGTTTTCCCAGGAGATATGAAGCGATCCTGGTTGCGAGACGCCCGAGATTCTGCTCGTTGGCATCCACCAGCAGCCACTTACTTTCAGGTGTTCCCTTGATAACGTATGTTTTTTCCACTTTCACCTTCTCCAAATCTTTCGATAACTTAGACTTTATTCCTGCTCGATGACTCATAAAAAATATTTGATAAGAACAATCCGTTCGATGGTGCCAGGCCTGGTATTAAAGTTTTTCCTGTTTCCAGTGCCTGTTCCAGGTCGCTTGCGCTCAAACGTCCCTGACCGCACTGCACCAGGAGGTAAACGATCCGCCGCACCATGTGGTAGAGAAAGGCATTTGCCTTGATCTCATACATCCTTTCGTATTCTCCAACCACCCGCCATTCTGAGTTCCAGACCATGCGAATGGTACTTTCGCCCGGTTTCATGGCTCGGCCAAATGCCTTGAAATCGTGGCTGCCGATAAGAACCGCAGCAGCCTTGATAATCCCAGCATCATCCAATTCGGGCCAGATACGCCAGGTGTATCTTTCGCGCACCGGATCCCGATTCTCATCGAAGAAGATGCGGTACTGGTAAACACGAGCTGCAGCATCGAACCTGGGATGAAAATCATCCGCTGTTGCTGCAATGTCCCTGATAGAGATATCTCCAGGTAATTTTGCGTTCAAAGCGTTCTGCAGGTCCTTCAATTCGTGTTGCCAGTCCAGGTCAAAAGCGACGACCTGACCGGAAGCATGCACACCTGTGTCCGTTCGACCAGCGGAGAGGATCGCCCTCCCCTGCCAGCCGATCTGCTTCAGAACAGCTTCAAGCTCGCCCTGCACCGTTCGTTTGCTTCCCTGGCGTTGGTAGCCCTGGAAGCTGGTGCCATCATAAGCAAGAATAAGTTGGTAACGTGCCATTTCCATCCGGCGAAAAACCGGAAGGACTAACCTTCAACAAGCTCCAGCAGGACCATCTCGGCTGCATCGCCAAGGCGGGGTCCAAGCTTCAACATTCGGGTATAACCGCCGGTGCGGGTCTCATACCGCGGTGCGATCTCGTCAAAGAGTTTCTTTACCATTTCCGGGTCGTTCAGGTGGGCAGCAACCTGTCTGCGTGCATTCACCTTCTGAATATCTGTACCCTTGGCACTATTGCGCGCCAGCGTGATCAGCTTTTCAGCCTCACCGCGGATCGCGGATGCCTTCGTCCGGGTTGTCTGGATGCGTTCATGCGTGAAAAGTTGGCGGATCAGCGTTTTGCGCAGGCTGGTACGCTCATCTTTACCACGGCTTAATCGATAACCACTAACCTGATGTCGCATTGTTTCTTACTCCACATCTTTTTCGTCTTGCAGGAAACCCTTTTCCTGCATTTTTTCGCGCAGCTCATCGAGACTTTTCTCGCCAAAATTGCGGATTGACATGACAGCTTCTTCGCCCTTATCCAGCAGCTCGAGCACATCACCAACGGTGGTGATGCCGGTGCGCTTGAGGGAATTGAAGACACGAACCGAGAGATCCAGGTTTTCTATGGGGGTCTCTGCAGCTTCGCTTGTCAAATGGCTCCCAGTGATCTCTTTTTCCACACCCAGCATGAGGACTTCTTCGCTGATGCCGGAGATATAGCGTAGATGATCGATCATCACCTTGGAGGCATTGCCCAGCGCTTTTTCCGGAGTGATGGTACCATCCGTCCAGATTTCCAGCACCAGCCGGTCATAGTTCGTGCTCTGCCCAACGCGGGCAGAGGAAACGGAGAAATTGACGCGCTTGATGGGCGTATAGATGGCATCCACCGGCAATTCACCAATCGGCAGTTTTCCGCTGCGATCCGTGCCCGGGGAATAACCGCGCCCGCGATCGACAGTGAAATCGATCTCGAGCCGGGTTTTATTGTCATCCACCGTGAAGAGATAGAGATCAGGGTTCACGATCTCAACCTCAGCCGGAGTTTGGATATCAGCACCAGTAACCACGCCTTCACCGCGCACATCCAAGTGCAGGGTGGCGGAATCCCCTTCATGAAGGAGCAGGCGCAGCTGCTTGATTTGCAGCATAACCTGAATGACATCCTCACGAACACCGGGGATATTGGTGAATTCATGCAACACATCCGAGATGCGAATGGATGAAATAGCTGCCCCATCCAGAGATGAAAGCAGAACGCGACGCAGCGTGTTGCCGATCGTCACACCAAATCCGCGTTCCAGCGGGCTGATGACGAACTTGCCGTAATTACGGGCTTCGGCCTCCCGGTCGACTTTTGGCGTTACCATGTTACTTAGTGCGCACACGATACACCCCTTCCCGATTTTTCAAATCGTTTCTCACATGACCGCCTTTGCTTAGCGAGAATAATACTCGACGATCAACTGCTCATTTAGATTGCCGTCGATTTCAGCACGTTCAGGCAGACGCAGAACACGCCCACCGAGATTCTTGAGATCACGTTCCAGCCAGATGGCGCAATTGCGTTTTTCTGCCAGGTCGCCCAGTTCTTTGAACTGGGTGGTTTGGCGTGATCCTTCGCGAACGTTGATGACATCCCCAGGCTTCAGCAGCATGGAGGGGATATCCGTTCTTCCGCCATTCACATGAAAATGCCCGTGGGTAACCATCTGGCGGGCTTGCCCGCGATTCTCGGCATAACCCATACGGTAGACCACATTGTCCAGTCGTAATTCCAGGGTCTGGAGCAAATTCAAACCGGTTAATCCACGGCGATGCAAGGCAACAGCAAAATAGCGGCGGAACTGTCGTTCCAGCACACCATAAACACGGCGTGAACGCTGCTTGGCGCGCAGCTGGCGGGCATAATCTGATTCCCGATCCGAGCGGCCGCCCCTGCCACCGGAAGCACCAGCACCACCGGCACGACCATGCTGTCCCGGTTCAAATGCGCGCTTCTCGAATGCGCATTTTGGAGTAAAACAGCGCTGCCCTTTCAAGAATAATTTGTCACCTTCACGCCGGCATAATTTACACACCGGACCAAGATATCTAGCCATATTATTTCCTCTCTTTTCCTTTAGACGCGGCGTTTCTTCGGCGGTCGGCAGCCATTATGCGGAATGGGGGTGATATCCGAGATGGATCTTACCCGCATGCCAACACTCTGAACGGCACGGATGGCAGATTCGCGTCCGGGGCCGGGACCTTTTACGATCAGATCCACTTCCTGGATGCCCATCGCCTGAGCGGTCTTCATCGCCTGCTCTGCAGCCAGGCGTGCGGCAAAAGGTGTGCTTTTGCGCGAGCCCTTGAAACCGGATGAACCGGAGCTGCCCCAGCAAACGGTGTTGCCCTTGTCATCAGTAACGGTAATGATCGTATTATTGAAGGATGCAAATACATGCACCTTTGCTGATGACAAAGCCCGCTTGGCTTTGCGAGTGCTACTCGCGCGTCTCGTTGATCTTACTGTTTGAGCCATATTTCCTCTATATCAAAATTCCTAAATTCGAACAATATTCTGCCTGCTGCACAGTCCGGGTAGCCGCGGGGTAGAGAGGATCCCCTCCCAGCCTGGCTGCTGGGGCAAAATTATTTCTTTGCTGCTCCGCGCCTGCGGCCGCGACCTGCAACCGTCTTTTTCGGACCCTTGCGGGTGCGTGAATTGGTTCGCGTACGCTGACCATGCACGGGGAGATTGCGGCGGTGCCGCAAGCCACGATAACAACCGATCTCGATCAGACGCTTGATATTCATCTGAACTTCGCGGCGCAGGTCACCTTCAACCTTGTAATTCTTGGTTATGTATTCGCGCAGGGCATTGACATCAGTCTCAGTCAAATCCTTAACACGAATATCCGGGCTGACTTTTGTCGCTGTGAGGATCTCATTGGCACGGGTTGGCCCAATACCAAAAAGATATGTCAGAGCTACTTCGATCCGTTTGGTGCGCGGAAGATCAATACCTTCAATTCTTGCCATAATTCCTATCCTTGTCGCTGCTTATGCTTTGGATTTTCACAAATGATGAACAAACGGCGATGACGCCGGACAATTTTGCACTTGGAACAGCGCTTTTTTATGGATGGTGAAACTTTCATAACCTGCTACTCCTTCTCGTCCTATCTTGAGACACCAAAGTTTTGATTATAACGTCACTTACCCGTTCCGTCTAGGAGGATTATTCATCCTCAAGAGCGGTCAATATCATCGGACCATTCTCAGTAATGGCCACCGAATGCTCGAAGTGAGCTGTTAATGATCCGTCCCGCGAGCAGACGGTCCATTCATCAGGCATGACCTTTGTCTGGTAGGTCCCTACCAGCACCATCGGTTCCAGGGCAATGGTCATACCCGCGCGCAGCAGATACCCCTGTCCGGGAGTTCCGTAATTGGGTACTTGCGGTCCCTCATGCATCGCCCTTCCAACACCGTGACCGGTATATTCACGCACAATCTGAAGACCATTCTTTTCAACAAAAGTTTGAATGGCATGCCCGATATCGCCGGTGTAATTCCCTGCTATCAATTTGGCGATCCCGGTTTTCAGCGCCTGCTCGGTGACATCCAGGAGCTTGCGCGCCTGTTCAGAGATTTCTCCGACACCAGCTGTGAAAGCCGAATCGCCTACGAAACCTTCGAAGACAGTGCCGCAATCCATCGAGACGATATCGCCTTCCTTCAGTTTCCTTTTCCCGGGGATGCCATGCACCAGTTCTTCATTGATGCTGATACATGTACTAGCCGGGTAGGGATAAGGTCCGGGATAATTTTTAAAGGGCGAATAAACTCCGTGTTTATTAAGCACTTCCTCCGCTGCTGCGTTCAGATCAGCGGTGGTGACACCGGGGCGGATGAGCGCGCGTGCAGCAGCCAGCGCTTCCGCATTGATTCTGCCCGCTGCGCGCATCGTTTTCAATTCCAGCGCGCTTTTGATGGTTATCTGCCGATCCCAAGCCATCTTATTTTGCGTCCTTCTGGATGGCACACAATAGGTCGGCAGTCACTTTTTCGATCGCTTGCGTTCCATCAATTTCAATCAACAAGCCCAGGTTACGATAATGCTCGATCAACGGCGAAGTCTGCTCTGAATAAACACGGATGCGGTTGGCAACTGTCTCAGCCTTGTCATCATCCCTTTGATAGAGCTCGGAGCTATCCATATCGCATTTGCCGGCGGTTTTGGGTGGATTGAACTTTTGATGATAGACGTGCCCCTGCGCTCGGCAGGTCCAACGTCCACCCAATCGTTCCACCAGCACCTCGGAGGGAACCGTGATAAAAGGGACAGCCTTTATATCCGCACCCATCTCAGCAAGCAAATTTGCCAAAGCTTCTGCCTGGGTTGGCGTGCGGGGAAATCCGTCCAATAGGGCACCGTGCTGGTTATCCGGCATCTGTAAACGCGCCTTGACCATTGCGATGGTAACGTCATCCGGCACCAGCTCTCCACGGTTGATGAAACCCTGGGCAAGTGTGCCTAATTCGGTCTTATTTTTAATGTTCTCGCGGAAAAGATCACCGGATGATACATGAATCAATCCCAGTTTTTCTGCCACGATCTCCGCCTGCGTTCCCTTGCCGGCCCCGGGAGGGCCCAGTAATACGATATATGCTTTCATCACGTGCTGTTAGCGGATCAGCTTCTCCTGGTAGCCATGCAGTTTGAGTTCCGCATCGATGATATTGAATGTGTCGCGGACAACACCGACCACGATCAGCAAACCCGCAGATGAGACCAGGAAGAAAGTGGAAGTACTGCCGCTGACCGGCAAAACAAGCTTCAGAATATAAGGAAGCGCTGCCACCAAACCAAGGAAGAATGCACCCGGGAGTGTAATGCGGCGCTGTACTTTTGAAAGATATTTCTGAGTGGCATCTCCGGCAACGACACCGGGTATGCGGGCACCCTGCCGTTTAAGGCTTTCACCATAATTCTGCTGAGTGAAAAGCACATCCGTGTAGAAAAAGGTTAATGCAACCACCAGCACAAAGTAAAGGATGGCATACCAGACACTGGAACCGCTGAATGAGTCATAAACTCCTGCCGCAAACTTGCTGACCCATTCTGTCTTCGAGGACATGAAGAAACTCGAAAGGATCGCCGGTAAGGTCAGGAATGACTGGGCGAAGATCAAAGGGATCATGCCTGCCATATTGACCATCAAGGGCAAATTGCTGCGTACCGGCATGGACATGCGGTTGCCCACCCGCCGTCCTGGGAAAAGCACCGGCACGTTACGCCGCCCTTGTTGAATAAAAACAATGGCATAAATAGTCAAGACAAGCATTGCCACGATGAGAAGACTCAACCACCAGGCATTGGCTTCATCCAGCCAGATGTTTCGCAAACTCACCGGGATGCGGGATACGATTCCAGCAAAGATGAGCAGGGAAAGACCCTGGTTTGGAATTCCATATTCTGAAATGAGCTGACCAATCCAGATGGCGAACAGGGTACCTGCCATCATGCTGAGGATGGTGGTTATCGTTGGCAGGTTAATTCCCGGAGCGTAATATAAGATTGATTGACCGCGAAGCATGGAATTGAAAATATTGATCTGTCCAATGGAAGTCAATAATGCCATCGGGATGGTAAGGATCACGGTCCATTTTTCCATCCACTTCTGGTATTCACGCGGATTCTCCTTCATGCGGCGTTCAAAAGCCGGGATGATGGGTCCAAGGAGCTGCAGAATAATCTGTGATGTGATGTAAGGATAAACCGACATCGCCAGGATGGAGAAATTTGAAACCGTCCCACCAGAAAGCAGGTCAAGCAATCCAAACAGGGTCCCTGTTGCCCCGCCAGATGAGGCCAGGCTGGCGACGACCGCCCGATTCACACCGGGTACGGGTATATTGGCAGCCAGCCGGAAAATCACCAGCAGGAACAGGGTCATCAACAATTTCGTGCGGATGTCTTCTGATTTCCAGAGGTAGCGCCAGGCAGAACGCTTCATGATTCAGTCTCCTTGAAAAGGATTCCTATTTCGTGATCAATTCCACGGTGCCGCCGGCGGCTTCAATTTTCGCGCGGGCGGTTTTGCTGATGCGATGAACTTTGAGGGTCACAGCGGTTTTGATCTCACCTTTACCAAGCACAACCACGGGGTTGGCGGGATTATGCAGCATGCCTTCCTTTGCCATCATCTCGGGTGTGATCTCTGATTTGGCCGGGAATTTTGCGATTTTATCCAGGTTGACTTCATTGTATTGAACCTGGTTTGGCGGGGTAAATCCTTCACCCCGGATAAACGGCAGCCGGCGGAAGAATGGCAAATTACCGCCCTGGCGGTAGAGGTGACCCGTTTCACCGGATCGTGAGTTCTGACCTTTGGTGCCGCGTCCGCCCGTTTTACCCTGACCGGCGGAGATGCCAATACCTTTTCGCTTGCGGTCTTTCTTGGCACCCTTGTTGGGTTTTAATTCGTTTAATTTCATTTCTCAACCTGCTCTTCGATCTTGATAAGATGAATCACCTTCGCCAGCATTCCACGTACAGCGGGATTATCATTATGAATGACCGTCTGATGCAATCGGCGAAGTCCAAGTGCCTTCACTGTCCGTTTTTGCGGTTCAGGATTGCCGATGGGGCTTTTGACCAGGGTGACGCTGATGGTCTTGGCTTCAGCTTTTTTCTTAGGCATTCTTCCTCCGTTCCCAGAAAGGCATCATTTCCTTGACAGTCTTGCCACGGCGGATGGCTTCTTCTTCCGGAGATTTGAGCTGCTCCAGGGCGTCGAAGGTAGCCTTGACCACATTCAAAAGATTGGAACTGCCCAGGGATTTGGTGAGGATATCGCGAATGCCAACCGCTTCCAGCACAGCGCGCACACCGCTCGAAGCGATGACGCCGGTACCGGGTGAGGCTGGTTTTAAAAGTACAACTGCACCACCAACGCGGGCAGTCACTTCATGCGGAATGGTCGTGCCGGATGTGGTGACCGTGCGCAAAGATTTATGCGCGCGCTCGGTTGCCTTGCGCATCGCGTCCGGGACAGCGTTCGCCTTGCCAATGCCTATCCCGACTTTGCCGTGATTATCGCCAGCCACAACGGTGACTCGAAATTGAAAACGCCGGCCACCTTTAACCACTTTGGCAACGCGAGCGATCTCGATCACGCGTTCATCAAAAACCTGTTCCAATGGCTGATATTCAGTTCTTTCCATATTCATGACCTCAATCTATGCTCTTATTTGCCTAAAATTCCAAGCCGGCTTCGCGGGCGGCTTCTGCCAGGGCTTTTACGCGACCCATATAGCGAAAACCACCACGGTCAAATACGACTTTCTTGATGCCATTCTTCTTGGCACGTTCGGCTACAGATTTGCCCACCATCTGGGCCTGCTCTGATTTCTTTTTACCCTTCATCTTGGTACGCAATTCCTGGTCCACGCTGGATGCTGAAACCAGGGTGAGACCCTTGGAATCATCGATCACCTGGGCGTAGATTTCCGAAAGGCTGCGGAAAACCGCCAGACGGGGTTTTTCAGGCGTGCCTGAGATGTATTTCCGTACGCGTTCATGGCGCCGGATCCTAGCTTCGTTACGATTGTTCTTCGGCATAATACCTCACTTACGCAGCTGCTTGTGCCTTGGCAGATTTACCGGGTTTGCGGCGGATTCTCTCACCCAGATAGTGAATGCCTTTGCCCTTATAAGGTTCAGGCGGGCGGATTTTACGGATATCAGCAGCAATCTGACCAACTTCTTCGATGTTGAAACCCATCACCTTTACCTGCCTGGCTTTGGTATCCACTTCGTAAGAAATGCCGTTTTTGGGTTCAATTTTTACCGGGTGCGAGAAACCCAGATACAGCATCAGATCATTGCCTTCCATTTCAGCGCGGTAACCCACGCCATCGATTTCAAGCACCTTGGTGAAACCGGTGCTGACACCGGTGACCATGTTTTGGATCACAGCACGGGTGGTGCCATGCAGAGCGCGGACGGTCGGCAATTCACTGCCGCGAGTTACCACGATCTGATCATTCTCATATTTGATATCCACGCTTGGTGAGAATGTCCGTTTCAACTCGCCCTTGGGTCCTTTAACATGGACCTCCGAGCCGTTGACTTTGACTTCCACACCAGCGGGAATAGCGACAGGTAATCGACCAATTCGGGACACTTTGCTTTCCTCCTCGATTACCAGACCTTGCAAAGGATTTCACCGCCCACACCCAGCTGGCGTGCCCGTTGACCGGTCATCACGCCCTTGGGGGTGGAGAGGATGGAAATGCCCATCCCGGAAAGTACCCAGGGAATATCCATTTTGCGGGAATAGACCCGGCGGCCAGGCTTACTTACCCGGACCAGCCCGGTAATCACAGATTTGCGTTGGCGGCGCTCACCCACGTATTTCAGCTTCAAGCGTAATGAACTCTTGCCGGGTGTTTCACCTTCAACGGCTTCAAAACTATCAATAAAACCTTCTTCTTTCAAGATCCGGGCGATCTCCGCCTTGATCTTGGAATTAGGCATCGCAACAACGGTTTGGCCAGCCAGGAAGCCATTCCGGATGCGAGTCAACATATCAGCAATTGGATCATTTACAACACTCATATCCTACCTCCGGATCAGCTCTACCAGGATGACTTGGTCACGCCGGGAATTTCGCCTTGCAGCGCAAGTTCGCGGAAGCAAATGCGGCACAGACCAAAGCGACGCATATAACCACGCGGGCGCCCACAGCGTTTGCAGCGATTGCGGACCTGGATGGGAAATTTCCGCCGTAATTCTCGATATTCCATGCATTTTGAAGCCATATTAACCCTTCCTGAAAGGCATTCCAAGCAATTGCAGCATCTTGGCTGCTTGATCATCGTTCGGGGCGGTTGTTACAATGGTTACTTCCAACCCACGGACTTTATCAACTTTATCGTATTCAATCTCCGGGAAGATGATCTGCTCGCGCAGACCAAGGGTATAATTCCCTCGCCCGTCGAAAGACTCAACACTCACACCACGAAAATCACGTACGCGGGCCAGGACAATATTCAATAAACGGTCCAGGAAATCCCACATACGATCGCCGCGCAGTGTGACCATCGCGCCAATGGCACGACCTTCGCGAAGTTTGAAATTCGCAATACTTTTTCGCGCCTGGGTGATCACAGGTTTTTGGCCGGTGATGGCTGCCAGGTCAGCTGCAGCGGCATCCAGAGCCTTGGGATTATCCAGTGCTTCTCCCAGGCCAATATTGACGACCACTTTTTGGATGCGCGGGACCTGCATCATGTTTTTCATCTCCAGTGCTTTCATCAAGCCTGGGACTACTTCTTTTTGATAGCGTTCTTTCAATTTATTCATCATCTAGCTCCAGAGCGGCCTATTCATCGATCAGCGCCTGGCATTCCTTGCAGATACGGCGTGCTTTATCGCCTTCCCGCTGAATGCCGACCCGGGTGGGTTTGTTACACTTCTTGCATACCACCATCACGTTGGAGATATTGATGGGGGCTTCAAAACGAACCTTGCCCGGATTGATGGTACGGCCCTGACTCTGCATTTGTTTCTGGTGTTTCGTGCGCATGTTAATGCCTTGAATCACCAGGCGGTTATCATCGGGCATCATCCGGATGACCTCACCGCGTTTGCCTTTGTCCTCAAGCCGTCCGCTGATCACTTCGACCAGATCGCCTTTACGAATCTTTAACTTCATTGCTTTGCTCCTCCTCAAATCACTTCCGGAGCCAGCGAAACGATTTTCATAAAGCCCTTTTCACGCAATTCACGTGCAACGGGGCCGAAAATGCGCGTGCCCTTTGGATTTTGACCGTCGGTATCCAGGATGACGGCTGCATTATCATCAAACCGGATTCTTGAACCATCTTCACGGCGCCATTCCTTGGCGCAGCGAATAATGACCGCTTTAACGATTTCGCTTTTTTTGACAGTACCCTGCGGCGCAGCGGATTTCACGGTTCCGACGACGACATCCCCGACATGTCCATACCTCCGCCTGGAACCGCCCATGACATGGATCACCAGGATCTCGCGGGCGCCAGTGTTATCCGCCACTTTCATACGTGATTCCTGCTGGATCATTCCGCTTCTCCTTCGCTGCCCTTGGATTTCTTCTTTTTCGCTTTGGGTTCTTCAACCTCGGCTGCAGCTTCTTCAATCTCGACGATAACTTCTTCAACGTCCGCAGCAGGTTCTTCCTGTATAACTTCAGGCTCTTCGATCTTGGATTCATCCACAAGCTCGATGGGTTGTGCTTTTAGACCCTGGCTGCTGATGATCTTCTCGACCACCCAGCGCTTGTCATGTGAGATCGGGCGGCTTTCAACGATCTGTACCTTATCGCCGATCATGCATGCTTTTTCATCATGCGCTTTTACGCGTTTGCTGGTATGGACGACTTTCCCATAAAGTGGATGCCGGAAAGTTCGTCCAATCTCCACAACAACGGTATTTGTCATCTTATTGCTGGTGACAACACCAACCAATCGACGTCGTTCGTTCATTTCTCACCTTCCTGCGTTTTATTAAGCTCGTGTTCACGCAGCACCGTTTCGTATTTTGCGATCAACCGGCGGTTCTTTTTTAATTGGCTGGTATCGGTCTGTTGACCAGTGAGCACCTGGAATTTAAGATTCATCAATTCCTGCCGCGAATCGAGCAGCTTTGTTTTAAGTTCTTCCACTGAAAGCAAGCGGATCTCAGAAATTTTCATTGCAATTCTCCAGTGGACCCTTCGTGCCGTGATACGACTTTGGTCCGAATTGAGAATTTATAACCTGCCTGGTGCAACGCTTCGATTGCGCTCTCATGATCCAAACCGCTCACTTCGAACATGATCCTGCCCGGTTTGACAACAGCCACGTAGTATTCCACGTTACCCTTTCCTTTACCCATACGGGTCTCGGGAGGGCGGTGTGTGTAAGGTTTATCGGGAAAAATCCTGATCCATACTTTCCCATGGCGTTTCATCGAATGAACGATGGTGCGGCGGCCAGCTTCGATCTGGCGGGCGGAAACCCATCCAGGTTCCAGCGCCTGAAGACCGTAATCACCAAAATTCAATTCAGCGCCTCGCAGGGCTTTCCCGCGCATTCGTCCGCGCTGCTGCTTGCGCCATTTAACACGTTTCGGCATCAACATAGCAACTACCTCTTTCGTCTAGACCGGGAGCGATCCCGATTTTGATTTACTCACTAACGTAAACGCCTTCGGTGGATTCAACTTTTTCTTCCACACCCGGCAAAATTTCGCCCAAATAAATCCACACCTTGACGCCAATGCGCCCGTATGTGGTCAATGCTTCCGCCCGGGCAAAATCAATATTTGCCCGCAGCGTCTGCAGCGGAACACGACCATCACGCATCTTTACCTCGCGTGCCATTTCCGCACCGGATAAACGGCCTGATACTTCGATCTTGATCCCCTGACCGCCCTGGCGGATCGCCTGCTGGAGAGCGCGTTTCATCGCGCGGCGGTAACTCACACGTCTCTCAATCTGATCGGCAATATTTTTTGCCACGAGGAAAGCATCACAATCCGGGGATTTAATCTCTTTGATCTCCAGATCGATCTTCTTGCCGGTCAATACTTCCAAATCCTGGCGAATGATCTTTACCGTATCACCCTTGCGACCGATGAGAATGCCGGGTTTGGCGGTATGAACAACCACCTTGACTTTGCCGGGAAATCTTTCCACTTCCACCTTCGAAACACCGGCTTTATCAGCTTTACCGCGGATCAACGCGCGAATGGCCAGATCCTGGTGCAACTGGTTGGTGTATTCAAGGCCTTCAGCGTACCAACGGCCTGCCCAAGGTTGGTTTATTCCCAGACGAAATCCTATTGGATGAACTTTTCGACCCATATTAACTCCTGGTGTCTCTCTATCGGATCAGAGGATTTCCTCCGCCCGGTTATTCCTTCTCCCGCAGCACAATGCTGACATGGGAGGAACGCCGCAATAGCGGCTTGAAACGCCCGCGGGCGCCGAAACGCCGCCACTTGCGAGTGGGGGCTTCATCTGCCGTGATCTTGTAAATATAAAGATTATCGCGGCTTAACCCAAAATTCTCTTCAGCGTTCGAAACGGCGGATTGCAGCAGCTTTCCGACCGTACGGGCAGCGGTCTTGGTGGTGAATTTCAAAACATTCAACGCTTCCACGGCGTTCTTGCCGCGGACCAGATCAACCACCAGGCGCATCTTCTGAGCTGAAATGGAGCAATTTTTTAATTCTGCATGAACATCGGTAGCCATGATTTACGCCTCTTCCACCTTTGCAGCGGTTGCTCTCTCAGAAAGGTGTCCACGGAAATGACGGGTGGGAGCAAATTCGCCCAGCTTGTGGCCAACCATGTTCTCGGTAATATAGATCGGGACATGGCGGTGGCCATCATGCACGGCGATGGTATGCCCCACCATCTGGGGGAAGATCGTGCTGGCACGACTCCAGGTTCGAATGACCTTCTTCTCGCCCTTCTCGTTCATGGATTCGATCTTCTTCAAAAGTTTGGGGTCTATGAATGGACCCTTTTTCAGCGATCTTGACATATCTCTCGTCCTTCTTTTCGCTATTCGCTATCGATTTGGCACATCCGGCCTAGGCATTGCGCCGGCGCACGATGTACTTATTGGACTGCTTATTGCGGCGGGTCTTATAGCCACGGGTGGGCTTACCCCAGGGGCTTTTCGGTCCCGGCATACCGGCAGGCTGGCGACCTTCACCACCGCCGTGCGGATGATCACGCGGGCTCATTGCCGTGCCGCGCACGGTTGGGCGGATACCCATATGGCGCTTCCGTCCTGCCTTGCCCAATTTAATATTACTGTGTTCGATATTACCAACCTGCCCGATGGTGGCATAACACACCTGGCGAACCAGGCGCACTTCTCCGGACGGTAAACGCACCTGCGCAAAATCACCTTCCTTCGCCAGGATCTGGGCAGAGGTCCCAGCAGAGCGAACCATCTGACCACCCTTGCCTTCTTCAAGTTCGACATTATGAACCATCGTGCCGACTGGAATATTGGAGATGGGCAGGGAATTCCCCGGGCGGATTTCAGCTTCACTGCCAGCAAGGATGGTATCACCCACCTTGAGGCCAATCGGAGCCAGGATATAGCTCTTCTCACCATCAGCATAAGTGAGCAGTGCCAGCCGCGCAGTGCGGTTGGGATCGTATTCGATGGCACTCACGCGCGCGGGAATGCCCAATTTCTTGCGCTTGAAATCCACAGCGCGAAGATACTGGCGGTTGCCTGCACCGCGATGGCGCACGGATACATGACCCTGGGCATCGCGACCGGCAAATTCCCGGCGAATGGTGATCAAGGAACGCTCGGGGCGTTTTTTGGTGATCTCTTCGAAACTGTAACCGGTCCTCCCGCGCATGCCGGGAGTGGTGGGTTTATAGACTTTAATTGCCATTATTCAACCCCTTCAAAGATCGGAAGTCGATCCTCGGCTGCGAGCGTGATGATTGCCTTCTTGTAACCGGCATTGCGCACCGCCATGCGACGGCTGCGACCCCGGCGGCTCTGTTTCGCAGGCACATTGATCATGTTCACATTCAAGACATTAACTTTGTAAATTTGCTCGATGGCTTCCTTGACCTGCTTGCGGGTGGCATTCAATGCCACTTCAAAGGTGTACTGGTGCAGGCTGGTCGACTGAAAATTGGTTTTTTCAGTCACGATCGGGCGGAGTAGGATTTGAAATATCGTGCTCATATTGTCTCTCCTATCCCAGATGGGCCTCGATGCGCTCGAGAGCTGCCACAGGCAGTACAAGCTTATCGAAAAGAAGCAGGTCGCGGATATTCAGATAATTCGCAACCAGGATCTTGGCATCCGGGATATTGCTGGTCGAGCGAACGACCGGTTCGTAATCAGCGGAAAGCTCTGGCAAAACGATCAGCGCGGTGCTTTCACCCACCAGGGTGTTCAGTGCCTTGGCCATCAGCTTTGTCTTGGGTTCAGCGAGTTTCAGCTCATCCACAACGATGATGGCTGAATCGGCTGCTTTCGATGAAAGTGCCGAGCATAGGGCCGCCAGGCGCATTTTCCGCGGCATGGATAGATTGTATGAGTGCGGGTGCGGGGTATGGATCTTGCCGCCGCCCTTCCAGATGGGAGAACGGGAGGAACCCGCCCGGGCGCGTCCGGTGCCTTTTTGATGCCAGGGCTTGCGTCCGCCACCCCTGACTTCACTTCGGGTTTTGGTATCATGGGTGCCCAGGCGGGCATTTGCCATCTGGCGTTCGAAAGCCTGGTGCATCAGATCTGTTTAATGGGGGCTTCAAAGATCGCAGCCGGTAATTCGACCGTTTTGACCTTTTTGCCTTCCATGTTGAGGACATCAACCTTCATAGTAGCATTACTCCATTCATCCAGGTTTTCGTTTATTGCTTCCGCGCTTCTTTGATCACGACCAGACCATTGCGCGCTCCTGGAATCGCACCGCGCACGCCCAGCAAATTGCGCTCAGGATCAACCAGTTCAATTTTGAGATTGGACGCGGTTACACGATCATTGCCCATATGACCAGGACCGCGCGAGCCTTTATAGACACGACCGGGAGTCGTTCCAGAAGAACGGGAACCCGGTGCACGATGGCGGTCAGACTGACCGTGAGTTTTCGGGCCGCCGCTGAAATGATAGCGTTTGACGGCTCCTGCAAATCCCTTGCCTTTGCTGGTGCCGATCACATCCACGCGTTCACCCTTGGTGAAAACACTCACATCCACTTTTTCACCCTCTTTGACCTGTGGATCCTTGACTCTGAATTCGCGCAAAAAGCGCAAAGGGGACAGGCTGCTACGCTTGAGATGTCCCAGCTGGCCGCCTGTTAATTTCTTTGGTTTCACTTCTGCGAATCCCAGCTGAACTGCCGAATAACCCTCTTTGGGCGTTGTGCGCACCTGGGTAACGAAGCATGGCCCAGCTTCTATGAGTGTTACCGGTACCGCAGCACCGTTCTCATCGAAAATCTGGGTCATGCCGATTTTCTTTCCAATCAGCCCTTTCAACATCTCAGTTTTTTCTCCTTGCACACAATTTTTATAAGAGACTGTCAACCTGGGCTTGGTTGCATCATCTCCGAGCAGTGTAGTCGGCTGTAATTTGGAGGTCAGCGTTTCTGCGAACCCACCAAAAATACATCTCTTGCACTGCCGCTTGGTTCCGGGTCGAACCCAAAACCTTGCTATTCTACCACATTTTTATTATATTGCCAGAGTATTCAGGAAATTTCGATCATTCCAATTCCTGGCGAATATTAACTTACCTAGATCTTGATCTCGATATCCACGCCTGCCGGGAGGTTGAGCCGCATCAACATATCGATGGTCTTGGAATCAGGTTCCATGACATCGATCAATCGATGATGGGTGCGGATCTCAAAATGCTCCTGCGAGTCCTTGTCAATGAACGCCCCGCGCCGGACAGTGAATTTTTCGATCCGGGTGGGTAAGGGTACAGGTCCGATGACATGCGCGCCGCTGCGTTCAGCGGTCTCGACGATGCGCTTGGCGGATTGATCCAGCACACGGTGATCATAAGCTTTCAAACGAATGCGAATTTTCTGTTTTGCCATTTTCCCAACCTATTCGATAATCTTGGTAATGACGCCAGCGCCGACCGTCAGGCCGCCTTCGCGAATGGCGAATTTCGAGCCCTGCTCCAATGCCACCGGCACGATCAGCTCCACCACCATGTTCACATCATCCCCAGGCATCACCATCTCCACGCCTTCCGGCAGGGTGATCGACCCGGTCACGTCCATCGTCCGTATGTAGAACTGCGGCCGGTATCCCGGGAAGAACGGCTTGTGCCGCCCACCTTCTTCACGCTTCAGCACGTACACCTGCGCGTTGAATTTCGTGTGCGGGGTGATCGAGCCAGGCTTCGCCACCACCTGCCCGCGTTCCACGTCCGTGCGCTCAATGCCGCGCAGCAGCAGTCCCAGGTTATCCCCGGCCATGCCTTCGTCCAGCAGCTTGTGGAACATCTCAACGCCCGTCACCACGCTCGAGCGCGTCTTTTCCTGCAAGCCCACGATCTCCACCGGCTCGCCGACCTTGATGTGCCCGCGGTCTACTTTCCCCGTCACCACCGTGCCGCGTCCCTTGATCGAGAACACGTCCTCGATCGGCATCATGAACGGCTTGTCCATCTCGCGCTTCGGCTCCGGGATGTATTCATCCACCACCCGCAGCAGTTCCTTGATGCAGGCGTATTCCGGCGCGTTCGGATCCGTCGAGGTGCTCTCCAGCGCCTTCAACGCGCTGCCCCGCACGATCGGCGTCGTCTCGCCCGGGAATTTGTATCCCGTCAGCATTTCCCGCAGCTCCATCTCCACCAGCTCCAACAGCTCCGGATCGTCCATCATGTCCACTTTGTTCAAAAAGACCACGATGCTCGGCACTTCCACCTGACGCGCCAACAGCACGTGTTCCTTCGTCTGCGGCATCGGCCCATCCGGCGCTGCCACCACCAGGATGGCTCCATCCACCTGCGCCGCCCCGGTGATCATGTTCTTGATGTAGTCGCGGTGCCCCGGCATGTCCACGTGCGCATAGTGCCGCTTCTCGGTCTCATATTCCACGTGCGCTATGTTGATCGTGATCCCGCGCGCTTTCTCTTCCGGCGCATTGTCAATGCTGTCATACGCCCGGAATTCTGCCTTCCCCAAGAACTGGCAGTATTTCGTGATCGCCGCCGTTAACGTGGTCTTCCCATGATCAATGTGACCCATGGTCCCTACGTTCAAATGCGGTTTGTTGCGCTCAAATTTCTGCTTCGCCATGCCTGCTCTCTCCTTGAAAATAATCTATGAATTAAGGATCTTTTCCGCGACTGCACTGCTGACTGGGGCGTAATGATCAAATTCCATCGAGAACACCCCACGCCCCTGGCTGCCGGAGCGTAATTCAGTAGCATAACCAAACATTTCAGCCAGCGGGACCTGCACGCGTATCGATTGGGCTTTTCCGGGCCGCATTTCCGTACCCAGGATGATGCCCCGTCGCGAGGTCAGGTTGCCCAGGACATCGCCCAGATATTCCTCTGGTATCACAACTTCCACTTTCATGATCGGTTCCAGTAGAACGGGCGCTCCCTTTTGAACACCTTCCTTGAAGGCGAATGTAGCCGCCACCTTGAAAGCCATTTCCGAAGAATCGACTTCGTGATAGGAGCCATCAACGAGTTTTACTTTGATATCCGTCACCGGGTAGCCGGCGAGAACACCAGATTCAGCTGCTTCGCGCACACCCTTTTCAACCGCGGGAATGTATTCCCGGGGAATGGCGCCGCTGACAATTTTGTTTTCAAATAGGATTCCATTGCCACGGTCGAGCGGTTCCATGACAAAGACCACATGACCATATTGACCGTGACCACCCGTCTGTTTGACATACTTGTAATTGATCTCTGGAACCACCCGGGTGATCGTCTCGCGATAAGAAACCCGCGGTCGACCAACATTGGCCTGTACACGGAATTCGCGCAGCATACGATCCACAAGCACATCCAGGTGAAGCTCGCCCATACCCGAAATGATGATCTGCCCGGTATTTTCATCGGTATGAACCCGAAAAGTCGGATCTTCCTCAGAAAGCTTGCGCAGGGCTTCATTCATCTTGTCCTGGTCGGCAGTCGTCTTTGGCTCGATCGCGATGGAAATGACCGGCTCAGGGAAGGAAATGGTTTCCAGAAGAATGGGATGGTGCTGATCGCATAAAGTATCGCCGGTGAAACTATCCTTTAAGCCCAGGACAGCGCCAATATCACCCGCCAATACCTCAGTAATATCCTCGCGGCGGTCAGCGTACATGCGGATTAAACGGCCGATGCGTTCCTTGCGATCCTTGATTGGATTGTAGACCATGCTGCCCTGGGTTATCTTCCCAGAATATACCCGGAAATATGCCAGTCGACCCACATAGGGATCGGTGACGATTTTGAAAACCAGCGCGCTCAGCGGTTCATCGTCTGATACGCTGCGGATGAGTTCTTTACCTTTATCAGGATCTGTGCCATGTACAGGCGGGATATCCTGGGGCGAGGGCAGAAAATCGATCACCGCATCCAGTAGCGGTTGGACACCCTTATTGCGCAATGAAGTACCGCAGAAAACAGGGGTGGCTTTATTGTCGATCACCGCCCGCCTCAACCCCGCTTTGAGTTCTTCGACCGAAATCTCGGTGCCTTCCAGGAATTTGACGGTCAGGTCATCATCAAGTTCAGCAATCCGCTCGACTAATTGACTGCGCTTTTCCTCAGCTTCAGTCACAAGTTCTGGTGGGATCTCACTTATTCTCGGTTCCTTGCCCAAATCTTCATCAAAATAGATGGCCGTCCGGGAGAGCAAGTCAACAACGCCTTTGAAATCCTGCTTCCATACCAATTGGGATTTGCATTGCCAGGGGATGCGCACCGAGTCGGTTTTTGATGGTCTCGATGGTGTAATCATAGGATGCCCCCATGCGGTCCATCTTATTAACAAAACAAATCCGGGGCACATTGTATCGATCCGCCTGCCTCCAAACGGTCTCTGATTGCGGTTCAACTCCCTGGGTGGCATCGAAAATGACGATGCCGCCATCCAGGACGCGCAGAGAGCGCTGTACTTCGGCAGTGAAATCGATATGCCCCGGCGTATCGATGATATTAATTTGGTAATCTTTCCATTCGGCTGTTACAGCCGCGGAAACAATGGTGATACCGCGTTCCCGTTCCTGCACCATCCAATCCGTTACCGTGGTGCCATCATCTACTGAGCCGATGCGGTAGGTTTTGCCCGTATAAAAGAGGATCCGCTCGGTCGTGGTGGTTTTACCAGCGTCGATGTGGGCGATGATGCCAATATTTCGGTAACGTTCTAATGGAAAGGTGCGAGTCATACTAGTTCAACTTCTGGGTAAGCAGCAGCCTCCGGTTACAAGCGGTAGTGGGAGAAAGCCCGGTTGGCTTCCGCCATCTTGTGGGTCTCGTCCCTTTTACGGACGGCAGAACCCTGATTATTGGCCGCATCCAGAAGTTCCGCGGAGAGCTTCTCTGCGAAGGAATTCCCGGTGCGGGCTCTGGATGCTTCTAGAATCCAACGGATCGCCAAGGTCATGCGACGGTCCATCGGCACTTCCATCGGCACCTGGTAAGTGGCACCACCAACACGGCGGGGACGAACTTCCATGAGCGGGCCGACATTCTTCAGAGCCTGGTCAAAAACCTCGATCGGGCTGCGACCAGTTTTTTCCTGAACCATATCAAAGGCTGTGTAGACAGAGCGCGCAGCTGTGGATTTCTTCCCGCGGCGCATGAAGTGATTGATAAAGGTCTGGACGGTCAAATTCTGATAGCGGTAATCAGGTTGGACTTCACGTTTGATTGGTTTCGTTCGACGCATGCTAACTTCTCCGTTCGAAATTTAGAAAACAAATGAGTTCAAACCGGCTATTGCTGCCGGAGAGCGGAATTTAATCTTCCTTGGGGCGTTTTGATCCGTACTTGGAGCGACCCTGCGAGCGCTTGGCAACACCGGTTGTATCCAGTGCTCCGCGCACAATGTGATAGCGAACACCAGGCAGGTCTTTCACACGACCGCCGCGCACAAGCACAACGGAGTGTTCCTGAAGCTGGTGACCCTCACCGGGAATATAGGCCGTGACCTCGACACCGTTGGTCAGGCGTACGCGGGCGATCTTGCGCAGCGCTGAATTCGGTTTCTTGGGGGTCATGGTGCGCACGACAGTGCATACACCACGTTTTTGTGGCGCGCCACTCTCCTGGCGGGTTCGGCGCTGCTTCTTAAGATTCAACGTGTAAAGAAGAGCAGGCGCCTTGCTTTTCGCCTTCTTGGTTGCGCGTCCTTTGCGGATCATTTGATTGATTGTTGGCACTTTCCTTCGCCTCCAAAAAAGATTCTTTGGTTTTGCGGTTTTCAGCCCGATTTTCCGAAAAAATGAGACCATCGCTTGCTATGATGGCCTCACCACGAATTTGGTCTACCGGGTAAGGATCCCACATCACCGTGCAAAGATTAACAGCTAGCGATTATACCATCGCAATTTCAATATCGTCAAGAAACCAACTCAACCAACTTAAAAATCCGAATCACTTAATTGCATGTGAAATTAGGATAATTGGTCGAACTCAGCTCCCAATCCCAACAGGCCGGTTTCCAGTTTCGGCGGGCGGATACGTTCCTCGTCCTTGCCAAAGCGGATTGTTTCGCCTGTGTCCATCATGGCTTCCACTGCCAGTCCCAGGCTCTGCAGCTCTTTTACCAGCACCCGGAAGGATGCGGGCAGGCTGGGTTCCTCGATCGGCTCGCCTTTTACGATGGCTTCGTAGGTGCTCACACGACCCTGGACGTCATCGGATTTCACGGTCAGCATTTCCTGCAACGTATAGGCTGCACCGTAGGCTTCCAGCGCCCAGACTTCCATCTCACCAAAGCGCTGACCACCAAACTGCGCCTTACCTCCCAGAGGTTGCTGGGTAACCAGGCTATAAGGTCCGGTGGAACGCGCGTGGACTTTATCCTCAACCAGGTGGTGCAGTTTAAGCATGGTCATCACACCCACGGTAACAGGTTGATCGTAGGCAATGCCTGTCTTGCCATCTCTTAAGACCTGCTTGCCGAGAATTGGCATGGGTGCCGTTGTTTCTGCCATGACCTTCTCAGCCTTGGCACGCACCTCTTCAGCTTTTATTTTTGTACTGTCCACACCCAATTCGTGCATCCACATCCGCAGGCAGATCTCGATCGCCCTGCGATCCTTTTCCGGTGTCGGCGTAGTGCTATCGGCAACACTTTCAAAACTGAGCACTTGTTCCGGCTCGTAGCCGTGTTCACGCAACCATTCGCGTGAAACACTCTGTCGTGCGTAGTTGAAATCGGAAACCAGGCGGAAAACGTCATATTTCTTATCGCCCAGCCACTGCTCCAGGTAAAGCAACCGTACTTCGTCCTCATCCCGGATGCTTTCGGGAGTGTACTCCTGGGTTTTAATCCATTCCCAGGCTTTCTCAGCGGATTCATTCCAGGCCTCATCAACGATCCAGGCGCGGGCCAGTTCCGCTTCAATCTCAGCTTCCGTGGCGCCATCAAAAACAGGAGTGATCGCCCGGAATCCGAGCCGGCTGGCAGCCCAGCCCAGGTGGGTTTCAAGTACCTGCCCAATATTCATACGACCAGGAACACCCAGGGGATTTAGGATGATATCAACCGGGGAACCATCCGCCAGGTAGGGCATATCTTCCACGGAGACGACGCGGGAAACGACACCTTTGTTTCCGTGCCGCCCGGCCATCTTGTCACCCGAGGTGATCTTGCGGTGCTGTGCAACAGATACGCGCACCATCTTATCCACGCCGGCTGAAAGATCGGTATTTTCGGCGCGGGTGAAGACTTTAACGTCAACCACTTTTCCGCGTTCACCATGCGGCATGCGCAGGGATGTATCTTTCACATCACGGGATTTTTCTCCGAAAATGGCGCGCAGCAGGCGCTCTTCAGGGGTAAGTTCCTTTTCACCTTTCGGGGTGATTTTGCCGACCAGGATATCGTTGGGTCCAACTTCAGCACCAATGCGAATGATCCCGGTTTCATCCAGATCCTTGATGGCTTCCTCGCCAACATTGGGGATATCGCGGGTGATCTCTTCAGGACCCAGCTTGGTATCGCGGGCTTCCACTTCATATTTCTCGATGTGCACCGAGGTGAAGCGGTCATCCTGCACCAATTTTTCGGAGATCAGGATGGCATCTTCAAAATTGCCGCCTTCCCATGAAACGAAAGCAACCACCACATTCTGTCCAAGCGCCAGGTTGCCGGATACCGTTGAGGATGAATCGGCAATGATATCGTTTTTATGAAGTCTCTGCCCCTTCACCACTGCCGGGCGTTGGTCGATACAAGTGCTCTGATTGGAGCGTGAATATTTTCGTAAGGAATACTTTCTCGATCCGCTGCCTGATTTGACGACAATATCCTTTCCAGTTACTGAAAGGACTTCGCCGTCCTCTTCGGCAACAACCACCTGACCTGAATCCATGGCTGCGAAAGCTTCCATGCCAGTGGATACCAGCGGTACGTCCGGGTTGACCAACGGCACAGCCTGGGTCTGCATGTTCGAGCCCATCAAGGCGCGATTGGCATCGTCGTGCTCCAGAAAGGGGATCAGCGCTGCGCTGATTCCAACCACCTGATGTGGAGCCACATCCATATAGTTCACGGCTTCTGAACCGGAAATGATGAAATCGGAATGGTGGCGGCAGGAAATGCGCTCCACCCCAAATTCCATTTCCAGGGTCAAGGGTGTGTTTGCCTGGGCGATCACAAATTTATCTTCGGCATCAGCCGAAAGATATTCCACCTCTTCCGAGATGAATGGGACTACACTAATATTTTCAAGTTTGAGCTTCTTGATATCCTTGAACATCTTTTCGTCGATGCGCTGATCCTGCTTCGCGATCACCTCCCCTGATTTGGGGTGAGTGAGGGTTTCGCGAAGTTTGCGTCCCAACAGGCGGGGATCATCGGATGCAAGGTTGCGCAGGACGCGCCGGTATGGAGTCTCGATGAAACCATATTCATTAACGCGCGCAAAACATGCCAGGCGTCCGATCAAGCCAATGTTCGGACCTTCAGGTGTTTCAATGGGGCAAATGCGTCCGTAATGCGAATGGTGCACATCGCGAACATCGAACCCGGCGCGTTCCCGGCGTAAACCACCGGGACCCAACGCGGATAATGTACGTTTATGGCGCAGCTCTGCCAGCGGATTGGTTTGGTCCATGAATTGCGATAGCTGGCTAGAGCCAAAGAATTCACGCAGTGCAGCCACCACTGGTCGAATATTAACCAAACTGGTGGGGGAAATCTGATCCTGATCACGGATGGACATGCGTTCCTTGATCACCCGTTCCATGCGGCGCAAACCAATGCGCAGCTTGTTCTGGATAAGTTCCCCAACAGTCTTTACGCGACGGTTGCCGAGATGATCGATATCATCCTTGTCTTCCATTTCGTTGTTGATCATGATCATGCGGCGGACAAGGTAAACGATATCCCACTTGGTAACATTGCGATGACTGACCGGCACTCTATCCGTAAGATCGAGCTTCTGGTTGAGTTTGTAGCGACCCACTCTTTCAAGGTCGTAATGACGTTGATCAAAGAGCTGTTCCTCGAGGAATTGCTTCGCGTTCTCGATCGTTGCGGGATCACCCGGGCGCATTCTGCGGAAAAATTCCAACAGTGCGGCTTCAGCAATTTTCGTATTGCGGGAAAGATCCCAGGCGGGTTCCTGCCCGATGGTGGTGGGGATGAAGAGACGATCCGGATCCTTGTCCACGTCCTGGAAGAGGGCGATCAATTCTTCGTCGGTTCCTGCTTTCATGGGGGATTCAGATATACCATCATCCACCGCAGCCAGGGCTCGCAGGAAAATCGTGATCGGGACGGTGCGCTTGCGGTTGAATTTGAGAATGATGTAATCATTCTTGCGGGTTTCGAATTCCATCCAGGCACCGCGATCGGGGATCAATTTCGCCATTGCCATCCGCCTGCCAGTGGTACGATCCACTTGGGCTTCAAAGTACACACCAGGCGAACGAATCAACTGGGATACAACCACCCGTTCGGTCCCATTGATGATGAACGTACCTTTTTCCGTCATCTCAGGGAAATCGCCGAGGAAGATCTCTGATTTGATTGGTTCAGGGATATCCGGTCCAGCCAGCAGAACGTGCACCCAAAGTGGGCTGGCGTAAGTTAGATCGCGTTCTACGCACTCCTCAATGGTGTGCTTGGGTTCCGCAAACCAGTACTTGAGATCCCATGATTTGAGCTCGGGATTCTTGCTGGGGAAGAATAACTTCATCCCCTTGTTGTATGATTCGATCGGGGAAATTTCCTCAAATAGATCTTTAAGACCGTCGCGTTTTAAACGGGCAAAAGAATCAAGTTGGACTTCGATCAGATTGGGAAGATTGAAAATTGAAGGTATGCGCGCATACGATTTGATCGGTAATTGAGATGCCATCGATAGCTCCTGGAAAAACGGTGTGCTTATGAAATTAAATAACTACGACCGCATCCGGGGTGGATGCGCAAATTTTGATTATATCACGCATATAGAATTGGTCAAGAACGACTTTTAAATTGGATTTTCAACGCTCGGTTCCTTAATATTACACCCAAAAACCACCCTTTGGAAAGAAGAATAAAAACTGGTGACTTAATAACGACCTTTCTAATCACATTCCCGCCATTCATGATTACGGACCTCCCAACCGGTGAGCGGGATGATCCTCCCGTTGATCTCGCCATCCGAGAAAAATTCGATCAGGCCGATGCTGGGTTCCACCTTTTTGTTCCATCCCATGCTGGCTGAGCCTGGATTGAAGAAAAGGCGATCCTTTACCCACCTGTTTTCTGTTGCGTGGCTATGACCAAAAATAAAGACCAAATTCTGCGAATATTCTGTCAGGAAAAGCTTCTCATACCTCGCAAATCGGTAACCTCGCAGGGTATGGTCAATCTTATCTTCAAGGTAATGCCAAAAGTTTGCATGCCCGTGGGTGAGTAATATTTTAATCCCCATCATTTCCAATTCCATCTGCATGGGAAGGGCTGGCTCAAAAAACCAATCCCGGTTTCCGCGAACGGCTTTTACATTCGCAATTTTTCCCAAACGATCAAGAACGTGCTGGTTGCATATATCCCCGGCATGCAAAATGATATCAACTTTATTCTCAATGAAAATTGGAAGAATCGAGGGATGCAGCGAGTTGGCTCGGTCCGGAATGTGGGTATCCGCGATCACCCCGATGGTTTTGATGACATTAGCGGAGACTGCGTTATTAATCCGTTCGATCTCCCGCTTCATGATAAAAGTTGATTCACCTCGGAGATCGTCTGCTCGCGTGAAATGAACTGAATTCCGTGGATGCCAATCGCATTTGCGCCCTCAATATTCTCCGGGAAATCATCCACAAATATGGCTTCATGAGGTAGGACTTCGAGTTTCTGCAAAATCAAATGATAAATACGCGGATCGGGTTTCATCAAATTGACTTCTGCGGAGAAGATGGCTTCATGGAAAGCATCCAGGCAGGGATGCTGATCCGTGAGCATTTTTCGTGTATCGCTCCATGCATTGCTCAACAATCCCGTTCGATAATTTGCTTTTAGATTGCGTATATATGCCACCAGTTTTTCATCCAGCTGATCACCGTGCCAGAAATCATTTTTAAAATCCATCAATCCTTTTTCATCCAATCCAAACCGGGTAGCGATATTCTGCCAATGTGTTTGAGTGGTGATCTCACCCAGGGAGGCTTGAATGGCAGAAGGACTCTGGAATACAGCATCCTCCAAAGCCCGGCGCGTTACACCCAATCTCGCTGCAAGATTTGCCCGGGGTATAAAATCCTCTGACCTCAAGATCACGCCACCCATGTCCCAGATGATGGCTTTTATTACTTCAATTCCCATGCTCGAATTTCCATTTCTATAAAAAATCTGGTTTTGGTCACCCAGTATAACATGACAGGATTTGTAAGCAATCCTAGGTAATACACCTGTAAAAAAAACGAAGTCCCTTATCCATCAAGGAACTTCGTCAACCCAATATATAATTTGCCTATTTTTCGGGGAGCTTTTCCCAATCTTCACGCAGGATGCCCATGAAAAGCATGTCCCATCTTTTTCCATCCCGCTCCAGGGCTTCCCTCTCGCTGCCTTCCACCTTGAAGCCAGCTTTCTCATAGGAGCGGATTCCACGTTGGTTATATTCAAATACAGTCAGTGACACCCGGTTCAAGTTCAACTCCAGGAATGCAAAACGCAGCACCAGGCGCATCGCGTCCGTCCCATATCCCCTTCCCTGGAATTCGCGGTCGCCGATACCGATACCCACCCAAACCTCGCGTGCCGGCCAGTTGAATCCATCCAGTTCAATAAATCCGATCATCCTGCATTCTTTTCGAGTCAGGATGGTGAAGTAATAGCTGGTTTTTAACTGGTTTTCAATGTATTCCCTGGTTGCATTTTCGGGATATATCACGGCAAGATTGGCATCTTCCAGACGGGCATATTCACCATCCCTGGTCCATGCCGAAATATTGGCCGAGTCATTCTCCGGATCAATGGGATCCAATTTCACAAGAGTACCTTCGTAGATTTCCATGTCAGCTCTCCTCTGAAACCTTTTTCCAGGCGTCCTTCAACAGGCCTAAATGAATGAGATCCCAATAGCGCCCATGATAATAATGGGCCTGCCTGCGACGCACTTCCTCTTGAAAACCTGCAGCCAGGTGCAAGTCAATCACCTCCTGGCGGTACTCGGGATAATCCACGCTGATATGGTGAAAGTTCATTTCAGTAAACACATAGGTCAAGCACAGATCCAGCAGTTCCTTCCCGTACCGGCTGAAACGTTCCTGACCGCCAAACATGATCTTCATTCTTCCCGAACGGTGGTTCCAGAGGATCAAATCAAAACGGATGAAACCTACAAGCTGTTCATCCAGTTTGCGTCTTACAGCAAAAAGGATGAACGTTGCGGAATCCTTCATCTTCTTGAGATCGGCTTGCATCAGTTTTTTCAATTCAGAAACTGAAGCAGGCCCTCGCCGGAGATGGACGGCGGTCTTCGGCATAAGCCTGGTCTGTCATCCAGGTTGCCTCTATGACTGCGTCCACCTCCGGGTCAACCGGCGTAAGGTGCAGGTTGCGGGTTTCAAAAACAGATCCGATCAGATGAGTTTGGTTGTCCATTCTCGCTCCTTGATTTATGCCATCACATCGGCATTTTTCGCCGGCAGGCAGGCATCATTTACTTCCAGTAAAGACCGTGCTGAAAAACCTGCCACCCGGTATTCCAGATCAGCTGCCGTGATGATTCGCAGATCCCCCAGCTGCTTACGCAGCGAGATCATCTCAACGATCTCACGTGGTTCCGAGAAAAGATCCTCAAGGTCATAGATAAATATACAGGAGAATTTTGACTCGAGGAGGTCTTTTTTCAGCTGCGTCAATGCGAAGTGGGGTGCATAGCCTGGCAGATCAACATCCAGATAGATGCCTGCCAGGTTTTTGCTGCCAAGACAGCGATCGATGATCAGCAACCCTGCAAACAAACGCTGCTTTGCATCGCGAGCGCATCGCTCACCCGGACGGATCTCTCCGCGAACATAGAAACCAAATGTCTCCATATTGCGTTGAACCATAAAATAATCCACCCGATAACCACCTTTGCACATCAATGTTTCAAACATGGCGGACCTCCTTTCAAGGGGCAAATCAAATGCCACGGAACTTCCGTGGCATCTGATGCGCAAACACAAATAAAAAAGCCACGGAACCTGGAGCACTCCCGTGGCCACTTTGATAAAAGGATTCTAATGGCCGTCTACAGGCGCACTCCGCGTAGGTAATCAGCATCGCCGTTGCCGGCAAGCTGGACCCTGGTGAAAGATTTTCGTTCTTTGCTACCCAATTTATCCTCGCATTAAAAATAGATTAATAACGCGCTGAGTTTATCATAAGATTTCCAGAAATGTCAATAGTACAGATGAATATTATTCTTCAGTCTGCTTAAGAAAACCACAGAGAAATGGCTGTTGAAATTTACAAATAAAAGCAAGCCCGATGGCTCGCGATCTTTGGAGGCGACGTTGGGGTTTGTTGAGTGCAACGAAATGCATGATCGTAAATAAAAGCGAGCCCGATGGCTCGCAATCTTTGGAGGCGACGTTGGGGTTTGTTGAGTGCAACGAAATGCATGATCGTAAATAAAAGCGAGCCCGATGGCTCGCAATCTTTGGAGGCGACGATGGGATTTGAACCCATGATCAGGGTTTTGCAGACCCTTGCCTTGCCGCTTGGCCACGTCGCCAGGTTTGAAAAAAAGAGAGCGGGCGATGGGATTCGAACCCACGACCTTCTCCTTGGCAAGGAGGTGTTCTACCAACTGAACTACGCCCGCGATCTCATGCCTGAAAAATTTCAACAGGCAAGCGAGATTTTAACAGAATTGGATTCAAAAGTCAACCCTGAGGGATTTCAAGGTCTGACGACCACCAAACGTGAGCGAACAGCGGCATCCACCTGCCCGGCAATACCGCAAAACACCTGGTATTGTCCTGCCATCGCGGGTGCCTTGAAAACCTGCTCGGACATCCCCGCGGGTGCAGGAAGGATCACGAATACGCGCTCTTCATCTTCGGAATCAAATGGCGGGGTTGCCGGACGACCCATCACCATCCATTGGCGCTGTTCCCCGGTTTGATTATCAATAGCCACAGTGATCGTTTCCTCGCTGGGTACCACCCACTGGTCTTCAGCACATCCTTCTGTGGTTATGGTTACCGATAATTCGGTTTGAGCGGATTTGATCAAACCCAGAGGATCAATACACCCGGCAATAATTATCATTACCAGCAAGAAGGCAATCAAAGGAATTCTTTCATTCCGCATCATTAGATTAAACCATAAATTCAGCGATAAGAATCATAGATCGCGAGGACTTTATCAGCATATGTATATCCCATGTCCATGGGACCATAAGCAAAAAGTGCGTCACGCACGGATCCTTTCTTTGCCAGCAAATTTGCCAGCATACGGGTGCCGTATGAAATATTAAATTCAGGGTCCAGCAATTCCTCGATCGATGGTCGATTGGAAAAACAGGGATTCCCGCCGCAGTAAAAACTAGCTGCGAGACCATCGCGGGGCATCACCTGCATTAATCCGACAGCCCCACTTGAAGAATAAGCCTGTTCGTCACCGCCGCTCTCCTGCAACATCACCGCAGCGATGAGTGCCGGATCCAGTCCCTGCTCATTGGCGTAATATTCCACAAGGCTGCACCAACGCTCGATGGATTCCGGGAAGCCTCTCCCCAAGTCACATGGCTCTTCCTCTTCAACCTTAGGAGCGTCACGCATTTGAGATTCCCGGTTTTCAGCTTTTTGTGGAATAAACCCGGTTAAGAATACCAACATCAGGCTCCCCAACAGGAATCCCGGTAAAAGCATCCAACGCGTTTGTGTCATGGCAACCTCCATACGTATGGTTTTCTATATAATAGAACATATATTCTATTAAGTCAATAAGAAAATACCCGCTCCTTTTGAAGCGGGTTTGATATCCCGAACTCGATCTACTTTTAACGGGCGAGGAAAATGATCCTGGTCAATCCTTTACTGATCAGCCCATCCAAAACATCCGCGCCGTATTGATATTCTTCGAGATCGCCGCCGTAAGGATCGCGCACGTCAGCTTGAACGCCTGACATCTCGCTTAATAAATGGATGCGTTTCTCGAATTGGGGAAATTCCGCCACCAGGGCTTCCCTCTGACCCATCTCCATGGTCAGGACCAGGTTGTTTTCTGAGATCAAATCTTTCGAGATCGACCTGGCCTTGTGCTTTGATATATCCATCCCCCTGGCAGCCATGGTCTTGACTGCGAACACGGAGGCTGCCTGTCCATCCGCTGCCCAGGTGCCGGCGGAACCTATCTTCCAGGTCTGCCATTTCTCACCACTTTTCTGCAGCCTGGCGCGAAATATGGCTTCCGCCATGGGTGATCTGCAGATATTGGCAGTACAAACAAATAGAACGGATGGTTCGCGCTTTTTCTTATCCATCATTTTTTGAAAGCCAGGATCAGCGATCCATGCTGATCACCTGGGATTCCCAGCGGTGCCAGCCTCCAAATCGCTGCTTGAGGATTTCGCGCCCTTCTCCAACGGGTTCCAAACCAGCCAGTTCCAGATCAGCATCCACCATGATGCGCACCAGCTCATGGAATTTCACCTTTGGCGACCATTTCAAATCTTTCTGAGCCCGGCTTGGATCAGCCAGTAAGTAATCCACTTCGGTCGGGCGGAAATAGCGCGGATCGATTTGGACATATTTATTCCAATCCATGCCGGCATAATTGAATGCTTCATCGAGGAATTCCCGGACGGAATGGGATTCCCCGGTTCCAATCACGTAATCATTGGCCTTATCCTGCTGGAGGATCGACCACATCGCTTCGACATACTCCGGGGCATACCCCCAATCACGCTTGGCATCCAGGTTACCAAGGAAAAGATGGTGCTGCTTTCCCGCTTTTATGGCTGCCAGTGCGCGGGTGATCTTGCGGGTGACGAAAGTCTCTCCACGCCGGGGCGATTCATGATTGAAAAGAATACCGTTGGAGGCAAATATGGAGTAACCTTCACGGTAATTTTTTGCCAGCCAATAGGCATAGACTTTTGCCGCGGCATAGGGGCTTCGCGGCTCAAACGGTGTTATTTCACTTTGCGGGGGTTTAGCGGCGCCAAACATTTCACTGGACGACGCCTGGTAGAAACGGGTCTTGATGCCGCTCTTGCGGATGGCTTCAAGGATTCGGGTTGTACCCAGTCCCGTGATTTCACCCGTGTATTCCGGCATCTCAAAACTGACCCGCACATGACTTTGTGCTGCCAGGTGATAGACCTCTTCGGGGCGCACATTATAGATCACGTCCAGCAGGGTTTCACCAATGGAGATATCGCCGTAATGCAAATAGAGATGGATCTTTTCGCCATTGGGATGGGGATCATGATAAATATGGTCGATCCGGCGGGTGTTGAACGTACTGGACCTGCGGATCAAACCATGAACTTCATATCCTTTTGAAAGCAACAACTCAGCCAGGTAGGAGCCATCCTGCCCGGTGATGCCTGTGATCAATGCTTTTTTCAAAATGAGCCTCCCAGATTGAGCTTCCCAAATTTCCACGAGGGAAATTAAGTATAACCAGCAGGTGGAAGACTGTCAAAGGGGAGCAATTATCCTTATGCTACAATGTGAAATCTGAAAGGAATATCAAGATGCTGGAAATCCCCGAATCCAATACGCTTGCCAGCCAGGTCAATAAGACCATAGACCGGGAAGACCATCACCTCAGCCATCGCTGCTTCCTCGCCGCATAAATTCGCCTGGTATAGTGGTAACCCGGCAGATTATTCCAACCTTCTGCCCGGGAATTCGATCATTTCAGCATATCCCCATGGCGGGATGCTTGAAATCAAGCTAACTCACGCCTTCCTGGTCTTCAGCGATGGCGTAAACTGTCGTTTCCACCAGACAGCAGAGTCGATCCCGCAAAAGCATCAGCTTTTGCTCACATTCGACGACAACAGCGCCCTGAGCGCTTCCGTGCAAATGTATGGTGGATTGCTGTGCTGGAAGGAAGGGGAAACCTCTGATAACCCATATTACCTGGTCTCCAAATCTAAACCCTCGCCATTAACAGAAGCTTTTGATGAAACTTATTTGCGAACCATTCTTGCCGGTGATGCGGTACAGTCTCTCAGCATGAAAGCTGCCCTTGCCACCCAACAGCGCATCCCCGGTCTTGGCAATGGTGTCCTGCAGGATATTCTCTGGAACGCGAAAGCTTAATCCGCGCCGCAAAGTCAACTCCATGACTGAAAATGAACACCACGGGCTCTTTACCAGTTTAAAACAAACCCTGGCTGAGATGACTCGCCTGGGTGGGCGCGACACGGAAAAGGATCTTTTCGGCAACCAGGGCGGATATCACACGGTCATGTCAGCGAACAACAACAGCAAGCCTTGCCCGAACTGTGGCACCCCGATTGTCAAGGAAGCCTACCTGGGCGGCAGCGTCTATTACTGCAGCCAGTGCCAGCCCACCTGAGCGCTCATTCGGTAACGCTCGGGGATTAAATGGTTGACTCAATAATATCAATCAGGATCGCTTATGGCATCAAAAGACCGGCAACTTTCCTTCCGTTGACAAAGACTGTGAATTGACCGGAAGGGATATTCGATAACGGGATGGAAATATCGAATGGTTCGAGGACTTGAACACATACCGTGGTGGGATCAGCCACTGAATAGACCACGACATGGATCTGATCGGTATCATCTGGTGGATTGACCAGAATCCGCAACTCATGACAGGGGGTAGGCAGCTCGCCTGAAAGATGCAAAAATGGCTGCGGCGGGAAACTTTCTGCCATATATAACTCCGCGGTCTGAACCTCGATCTCCATTCTCTCCCTGGATTCATCTTCCGTTCGTGGTAAATAGCCAGGTTCGACTGGACTCTGGTCATCATCTATCGTCGGAATGGAAACACCTGGTGCATCCAGGATTTCGGTTAATGTTAGATCGGGTTCCTGAGTGGCAGTCTTCTCAGCCACAAAATAAGGCAATGAAATTTTGGTTGGTTCCGGAGGTAGCTCGAAGAAGTCGCGGATACTGCATGCCGAGAGGAGCAGCAGGCTGAATAGAGCCAGTCTATGTTTATATTTTCCAGTCATATGATTTCCTGTGGTTGGTTTATGCTTAAGACGAATAACGGTCTTTTTTGTTCCTAAAAGATCACCTCTTCTAAAAGAAGAGGTGATCTCTATTTATTTGACTTATTCTTTCGCCTTGGACTCTTTAGGTTCCTTTGGTTCTGAAGGTGGATGAGTGGGTTTCTTGATTTGAACGACCCCATTCTTTTTGAATAATAATTCCTGTTTCTCCACATCCAAATCCACCAGCACCTTTTCGCCTTCTTTATACTCGCCACCCAGCAGGCTCACTGAAAGTGGACTCTCCACCAGTTTCTGGAGCACGCGGCGTAATGGTCGGGCTCCAAAGGTCGGATCATATCCAGCTTTGGCCAGGAATTCACGAGCCGGCTCGGTCAATTCCACTGTCAATCCCTGTTCCTCGAGTTCGATCGCGGATCTCTTTCATTTGGAGATCAACGATCTTGTGGACATCCTCCAGGCTGAGCGGGGAGAACATGATGATCTCATCGATACGGTTGAGGAACTCGGGTCGGAACGTTGATTTAAGTGCCTGTTGGATCTTCTCATGGGCTTCGCGGTCCTCGTCATTTTCGCCACCCTTCAAGAATCCCAGGGTACCGCCGCGGCGTACAAATTCGGTGCCGAGGTTGCTGGTCATGACCAGGACCGAGTTTCGAAAGTCCACGGTGCGTCCCTGCCCATCGGTCAAGCGGCCGTCATCCAGGATCTGCAGCAGGGAGTTCCAGACTTCCGGGTGTGCTTTTTCGATTTCATCGAAGAGGATCACGCGATATGGACGGCGGCGTACAGCTTCGGTCAGCTGCCCACCTTCCTCATAACCCACGTATCCAGGAGGAGCACCAAACAGGCGCGAGGCGGTGTGCTGCTCGCGGTATTCACTCATATCCAGGCGGACCAGGGCTTCTTCATCGCCGAAGAGGAACTCCGCGAGGGCTTTTGCCAGCTCCGTTTTTCCAACACCGGAAGGCCCAATAAATATAAAGGATCCGATCGGGCGGCGTGGATCTTTTAATCCGCTGCGTGCCCTTCGGATGGCATCCGAAATGGCATGGATGGCTTCATCCTGCCCGATGATGCGTTCATGCAGACGCTCTTCCATGTGCAGCAGGCGTTCGGAATCGGATTCCATCATCTGGCTCACCGGTATGCCGGTCCATTGCGCCACGACCTGGGCGATGTCATCTTCATCCACGTATTCATCCAGCTGGTGCTCTGCTTCCCAGCGGTCGCGCAGCGTGTTGAATTCAGATTCAAGGCGCAGGCGGTCGGATTTTTTTATGGCGGCGCGCTCGTAATCCCTCTCTGTTCCAGCGAGCTGTTCTTCAGCCGCCAGTTTGTCGATCTCGGCCTTCATCTCCTTGAGATCAGTCGGCAGGGAATATAGCGCAACCCTTAATTTCGCGGCCGCCTCATCCATCAAATCGATGGCTTTATCCGGCAGGTGCCTGTCCGTGACATAACGCATGGAAAGTCGTACTGCAGCCACGATGGCTTCATCGGAAAAATGAACCTTGTGATGGGCTTCGTATCGATCGCGCAAGCCTCGCAGCATCTCGATGGTATCGTCCATTTTAGGTTCTTCAACATATACCGGCGCAAAACGACGTTCCAGCGCCGAGTCTTTTTCGATGTATTTCTGGTATTCATCAAGGGTCGTGGCACCCACGCATTGCAGCTCGCCGCGTGCCAGGGCGGGTTTCAGCATGTTGGAGGCATCCATCGCCCCCTGGGCCGCGCCAGCACCCACTACGGTGTGGAGCTCATCAATGAAGAGGATGATCTCATTGCGCGACCGCTGTACTTCTTCGATCGAGGCCTTTAGGCGCTCCTCGAACTCGCCCCTGAATCTTGAGCCAGCAATCATGGCGCCAAGATCGAGTGAGATCACCTTCTTGCCAGCCAGGATTTCGGGCACATCATTGGCGGCGATCTTTTGCGCCAGTCCTTCGACAATGGCGGTCTTGCCCACCCCTGCCTCGCCGATCAGGACAGGGTTGTTCTTGGTGCGTCTTGATAATATCTGCATCACCCGCAGGATCTCGTTATTGCGGCCGATGACCGGATCCAGCTTGCCTTCGCGGGCCTGCTGAGTGAGATCGCGGGAATATTTTTCGAGCGTTCGGTAGCGCGTTTCCGCCTGTGGATCGGTGACCCTCTGCCCGCCGCGCAGCTCGTTGACTGCTTCATACACGCGCTCGCGGGTGATGCCTGCCCCTTCCAGGAGGCGGGCTGCAGGGGTATTCTTCTCGGTCATCACTGCCAGGAAAAGGTGCTCGGTGGATATATACTCATCCTTGAGTTTGCTGGCTTCATTATTGGCTTCATCAATGATGCGTTTGACTCTTGGAGTGATGAAAATTTGCCCAGCGCCGCCGCCAAAGATGCTGGCCTTGGGGCTGGTGCGCAAAATATAATCCAGTCTTTCGATCAAGTTGGCTGAATCCACTTTTAAGATCTCAAGGATCTGGGAAACCACACCCTGGGGTTGTTCAATCAAAGCCAGGAGGATGTGCTCAGTATCTATTTGGTTGTGCCCGTAACGCTGAATGATTTCGGCTGCTCTCTGGGCAGCCTCCTGGGCACGTTCGGTAAAACGATCAAATCTCATCATGGTAATAATCCATTCCAATTCATATGTTTTAAGGATTATAGCATCGCGTGTATATGTCTGCGATAAGGTGTATGTAAGAGGATTATTAGAAATCCTTCTGGGAA
This sequence comes from uncultured Chloroflexia bacterium, assembly GCA_963804865.1. Lineage (GTDB taxonomy): Bacteria > Chloroflexota > Anaerolineae > Anaerolineales > Anaerolineaceae > CAVVEQ01. Next base: position 545,605 of record CAWDSH010000042.1, on the reverse strand, counting down.
ATCTCGAAAGATGGCGAGCAAATCACCGTTCTATGTGCAATCAGCTTGCATCCAGATCAGGTCAGACTGCGAGGTATACCCACAGGCTTCGAATTCCCTGGCACCTTTTCCACTCGGGAAATTTATCGAAAGCGCTTTTCGCGGGATGGGAAGCTTCTGGGTCAACCTGATGATCCTGGAGAGGATCTGTTTTTCCTCCTCCGGGTTCAGGGAAAGCCAGATCAGGTCATAATGGTGACGCGTTGGCTGCCAGGTGATGATCCCGTAAAGCTGGTCAGCCCGCCGCACTTCCCAATGCTCGATCACGTCCCCATTGATGATCCTTGAAAATGACTGCCATACCCCAGGAATGAACAGTTCCTCACGGTAAGGTAAATTCCACCTCACATTCTCCGGGTAGAATTGATGCAGCCACTCACGCTGCTGCTGCCAGGTGCTGCCACGCCGCCTGCCAAAAGTAAGTTGAGAAGGTTCCTCGTCAATCGGCACAGCTTCATGCTCCCACACCCAGGTTGTTCGCCGGGCCTTTTCGGTGAAACCCAGGGAAAGGTACAATCCATGGGCAACTGGATTGTCTGCCCGTACATGCAGCCATGCTTCAACGCCATGTCGTTCACGAATGGCGAGCAACCCACGTTCGGTTAATTTTCTGCCAATCCCTTTTCCGCGGTGATCCGGATGTACGGCAACATTCGCGATAAGGAAAACACGCTTGCCATCCCGATGAGCTGGAATCAAAGTCAGGTTTCCAATGATTTTGCCATCCTCTTCCCAAACGAATCCATCCACACGGGGATAAGGCGGGTGAAATGAGCTTTGGAACCAGGCGGAAAGGTTTTCATCATCAGCCACCTGCCTGAGATGCTGCAAGTATTCCCTGCCATCACTATCCATCGTGGCCTGGAAACAGAGTTCGATCAGATCAGCGATGGAATGTAGATCCTTGCGGGGAACGATCTGGCGCATAAGATAATGAGCGTGATTCGCACACATCACGGATAATTTTACACCTCTGAAAAAAGAAGACCCCGCCAGCAAGGCGGGGTCTTGAATACCTATTCCAATGGAGTTGTAAATCTCAAGAGCACGTTATTGACCGCGTCACTCACCCATACGCGTCCAGCCGCATCCACGGCGATACCGGAAGGCAGCCCAAATCCATCGGTACCTGAACTATACGCACCCCAGCCGCGGACGAAAGTACCATCTGGATTGAATTCAAGAACACGGTAGCCATCCGGATCAGTTATGAACACCTGTCCCTGGTCACTGACCGCCAGGAAAGGTTTGTTCTCAATGGATTGACCATACCAGGCAGCCACATCCCAGGATTGCACGGAGGAAAACATCAACCCGGTCGAATCGGATTCAAAGACCTGGATACGCTGGTTCCAGGTATCCGCGATATATACTCTGTTGTCTGACCCGATGGCAATACCGACCGGCTCATCGAAGAACCCGGGATCCATGCCCAAAGAGCCAAACTGGGTGATGAAATCACCTTTTGAATTAAAGACGACGACCCGTTTATTGCCTGTATCGGTAACATAAACCCGGTCTTGATCATCCACTGCCAGCCCTCGCGGACCATAGAATGAATCCGGTGATTCTGCCAGGCCGGAACGACCCCACATGGTGACGAAGGTCCCATCTGCCCGGAATTTTTGGATGCGGTTATTCCAGGTGTCCGCCACGTATACCGAGCCATCCTTGCCAACTGCGATCCCCCATGGCTCGTTGAAAGTTCCACCCGGCGCATCAGACTCAGCCACGTTGGCATAACTGCCCCAGCTGTCGACCAATTCACCACTGGCCGAAAAATGCTGGATGCGGTTATTGCGCGAATCAGCAACATAGATGCTGCCATCCCGCGCCATGGCTATCCCGCGGGGGGCGGTTAATTGCCCCGCTTCGCTGCCGGTGCTTCCCAGTACCTGGTCGGCAGGAATATCCACCATACCCGATACGTAAGGATCTTCCTCGACAATATTCTGTGAAACGGGGAGCACTCCGTAATTCCAGATCATCGAAACGATGTCCTTGCGGACATAGAACTTGAGTTTTTGGGATGGCTGCCAGTTTGCCAGGGTGAATTCATCGGTCCCCTTCAATTGACCGTACAGGGTGTAATCCCGGTTGAACCAGATTTCCCAGATTGCCTTGCGCCAGTTGGGATCCAGTAATGCGTTCTTAAACCTTTCCCAATCCAGGGTCATGTAATCCATATTCGGCCACCACAGCCGCATGTATTCGAAGGACACATAATTATCCCTGACAATGGACTCCAGTTTGCCCCAGTTGACGTCACTGGCGATGATCAATGGCGCGCTGGAAAGATCGCGCGTTGGCTCGCTGAACCAGCGGTGATTGGGGTAATCCCGGAAATACCACCAGTAGGGGTAGAGCCCATCGTTATCATAGGCAACCTCGATATCCTTGCCGCTGGTCACGCGCCGTGAAATCTCTTCCACCTGCTCGAGGATATCTTTCGGACCGCGGGCAGCATGGGCATAGACCAGGTACTCGGTGGGATTATCGTAATCGATAAAATTGGCGCGGATGGATGCCCGCAGCGTGATGACCGCCAGGAAAACAAAGAAGACCGAAGTCAGCCAGCGAAGCGTATGGCTGAATTGCCAACCGCGCATGAAATAATAAATCCCATACGCTGATAGACCAGTGGCGATCACCGCAAAGATGAAGGTGTTTGTTGCCTGAAGCTGTTCGATGAGATTGCCCTGGAAGGGAAGATTTGGACCCAAGAGGGAACCCAGCATCCCGGCAAGAGCAAAATAGAGGATGGGCATCAACAACATGGCAAGCAGTCCCCTGAGCTGCAAGATCCGTTTCCAGTCCGTGGAATCGATCAGGCATCCCAGACCCCAGCTGGCCGTGAGGAGCATCGGCAGTGCAATATGAACCGTCAACCAGGGCATCTTCTCTCCGGCAAACGAAAACGCGATCAAGCTGGAGATTGTCATGAAGAACAGGGTGAGGAAAACAGGCGAGTTGACCTTCGGCTCATCTGCCTTATGACTATCCTCGCGCTTGAATTCCTCCACCTGCTGAATGGGTGCGGAATCCGGTTTGTTCCACCACAAGTGATAGCGGATGGCAAAAAAGCCTGCCAGGATCGTTCCGGCCGCTGCCAGGAACTCATACATGGGTATCTGCAGGAATGCATAATAGAACCAGGGTTGGTCACCCCGGTTGACCCCCTGCTGGGATAGCCAATAACCCAAGCCGCCGATGATCCCCGTGAAGAAGCCTGCGCCATTGGTGAAAAACGTCGTATAGAGGACGGTAAATATCGCGTAAAAAATACCCGCAGCCTTCAACCAGGATAGGAATCCCCAGGTGATACCGATCATCAACGCAGCTGCACCGGTGATCACCAAATAGATCATGCTGTGGATCATGCCAACCGAGCTGTAATCCAGGGGGTTCCAGCCGGTGATATAGATCATGAACGCTGACAGGGTCGGCAGGACCAGGCTGCCTGTCAGGACGATCAGCCGTATGAGGCGAAAGAGCAGTCCATCTTCCGGGCGGACACTCTGCTGAAGTGCACGTACGGAAAGCACCAGGAATACCATGGCTGCAGAAAATAACAGCACCATGATCAGCTGGAGGATGCTGATATCCGCAAAAAGAACCGTGAATAATCCACCGGTCAGGACGATGCCCCCTTCAAGTTCGCGTTTTAAATATAACCCCGCCAATCCGAACAGCATAAAGGCAAAGACCGCGATCAAGCCATAAATTACAAATGAAATTTTCTTGCCTGATGCAGAAATCGCTGCCCGGCGCATTTCCCATAAAATGAGCATTGCCAGGAACAGCAAAAGCTGCGCCGAGAAAATCCAAACGGTTTCCTTCGTGCAAAAGTACAATGCCAGTGTCACCACAAAAACATACAAACTGCGATGTCCCCCATCCTCCAGATAACGCAGCACACAATAGATCAAAATAATGAGAAAAAGCTCAATAAATCCCTCATTGCGGGTATATCGTCCATAGTACATCAGGTAAGGTGAAATGGTATACAGGAAACCAGCCACCAGCGACCCCGTTCTACCCAGGTAGCGCCTGAAACCAAAGATCACAAACGCCACGGCAGCAACGCTAAAAACAGCTGCCGGTACCCGTGAGGTGAAATCATTATCCCCAAAAAGGAAATAGGTGAAGGCAACCAGCTCCATTTGAAATGTGCCGTGGGTCACCGGGTCATGCCGGAAGCCATTCCCGGAATACAGTTCGTAGGATGGGACTACATGGTTGACCTCATCATGAGACATGACCCTCGCGCCCAATTCATAGAATCGTGTAAAAAGCGCTACTGCCAGGATCAGGATGATGACGAGTGTTTCGAAATTTGGTTTGGGGAGTGAGATCGGGATATCCAGCCAGGATTTTTTTTGTTGTTCCATGGAACTACTCTTTTAAATTATGGTTTTGGATTTTTCTCAGGATGACTATACTTGAAAGTCAATATTCTGACAAGACGATGATCAGGAAGAATGGAATAACGAATAATTGGTTTGGATCGCTTGGATTGGAAAGTGAAATCTGCCAGGTTTTGGATCTCGAGAATTATTGGCTATTCGAATATTTGAGTTCTTGCTTGATGGATTCTGGTTTTATTGACCCGATAGGGTGAAATAATTGTAGACAGCGTTGGACATTTGCGCGACCATGCGGTTGATAGGATCAAAAACGATCTGGGTTGGATGATAGAGATAAATAGTGATGACGTAATCACCATTGGTGGTAAATACGATCCCGGCATCCGAAATGGAGTGCATCAAGCCGTCATATTCCGTGATCCAGCCATGCTTGTGGGCAAAATGAGCGCCATCCGGTAGACCCGCCTGCAGCAGTACGCCATTCTTGTTCTTGGATAAATAATCCAGCATTAACTGGCATTCGCGCTTGGTGATCTCACCATCGAACACCGCGGTCAATGCACCACCGCCATTCTGGGCGCACTGGTAGATATCCTGCAGCAACATGCCGATTTCTGCCGGTGTAGTCTGGTTGTACCGGTCAGGATTGGTATTGATGTCGGTTCGTGAATTGGCTTTCGTGGTCACCACTCTCAACAACGGGGCACCCATATAAAAGTATCCGACGATAAAGGTGTTCTTGTAACCAAGTTCAGCCAGGTCGGAGGTGACCGATAAGGGTCCCAGGTTGCGGTCGATGATCGTCTGCATCAGGGTATCGGTCGAGGTATTATCCGATCGTTCTATCATTCCCTCGATTTCACTGATAATTTCCGCGGATGCAGGATCGACCGTGCGTCGAAAAACCGACACCATCACAGGGATTTTTATCGAGCTCGCGGCAGTAAAAGCGATATCCACTGGAATATCCTGGCCATCGGAATAGGCGAAATGCAATTCCTGCCCTGAATTTAATTCCTGGATGTAAATCTCAGCTGCGCCATCATAACCAGACAGGTCCATGATCTGCTTAAGTAACACTTCCAGATTGTGGAAACCAGGGCGGGATGGATTCACTACGTCAAACGATAAATTGACCTTGCGCATTGCTGGGGAATATAACGCCTCCTCGATCAACGCGGCAGATCGCTCGATATTCAGTACCCTTCCCTGCTCGCCCGGGGCAAATACCGCGCTTCCAGGGACAGGCTGCGCTGGTGCTGCAGGTTGATCATAGCGGGTGGCGACTTCGTTTTGTAGATATGCAATCAAGCGTTCTTTTGAAACACTGGCACTCAAGGGGATTTCAATAGAAGAAGGCATGCGGTTCCACAGGTAATCCCAAAAGGAAGACCAGAATAATTGCTGTGTGCGCTGGATATCCGCCGCTACGATCATCGCTTCAAGGTCCATTTGAAAACCCAGGGAGGATGGTTTCACCTGGAAGGACGCGTCCCCATAACGCAGTTCAAGCGGGATGTTATATGCCTGGAGAAGTCTATCGGCAGCCTGCTGGGGATCGAGACCTCCAACAGGAATATCAGCGATCAAGGTACCGGGTGGAAAGCTGCTGCGCATACGGCTGTAGCGCACCAACTGGAAGACGGTGATAATGACCGTCGCAAACAGCAGGGCGATGGCGATCCAGCGCAGGGTTGTGTATGTTCCTCGTCTCATGGCAGATCTCTATTGGCTAGATTATAAGGCAGGATTGAATGGCACGAGTTATGCAAAGTAAATTCATAACAATTCTTAATCTTAAGGATATACTCTCATTATGCTGCCAGATCAGGTAACCCTCAAACAGGATTTATCCTCGATCCACTTTTTCAATCACCTGGAAGAGGCTGAATTGGATTTTGTCCTTGACCTTTCCAAATCTGCAGTCATCCGCCAGGGACAGATCATCTATGATCGTGGCGACCTGTGCAATGGCTTTTTTATTATCATCTCGGGAAAAGTCACTGTTTTCAAATACTCCAAGAATGAACATAAATCCATCGCAACCCTGAATAAAGGCGATTTTTTTGGTGAAGAGATCCTCGGGAATGCTTCGGCTAAACGGCAGACCATGGCAAAAGCCGAGGTGGATACGGTTCTGGTCAAGTTCAGTCGCGGCGGGCTCGAGGACATCGTCCGTCATATCCCCTCATTGCAGCAACCATTCAGCCTGCTCCTGCACAGTTTCGAGTTAAAACTGAAAAAATCGTATGCCTGGCAGGAACCGGGTGAGATCATCCAGTATATCGCCCGGAAACACCCTTACGTGCTGATCAATTCGTTGATCATGCCGATCATCCTGGGATTGATCGCTTTGATTCCAGTGATTTATCTATACACCGTTGCTTTCCCTGGAAATATTATTTTTCTGATCCTGGGAATCCTGATACTGATCGCAGGTATCTTCTGGTCCGGGTGGAAGGGTTGGGACTGGACCAACGATTACTACATCATCACCAATCACCGCATTCTCAATCTTGAAAAGGTGGCTCTCTTCTACGAAAGCCGCCAGGAAACCCCTCTCGAAGCCATTCAATCCATCGAGACCAAAACCGATCAGCTGGGTCGCTGGTTGGCTTTTGGCGACATCGCCTTGCGGACCTTCACTGGATTGATCCAATTAACGCATCTTGAAGCGCCTGAATGGGTGGCAGCCCTGATACAGGATTACTGGGCGCGCGCAAAATCCGGCCAGATCGAATCCACGCAGCAGGATGTGGAAGAAGATATCCGGCAGAGATTCATCCTGAAGGGGACGAGATCGCCCCAGCTTGCCCAAAAACTGGTAATGAATCCTGTTCCAGCCAATGTTGAATCCGGGCAGCTGACCAGTTTCCTGGCGAGTTTATTCAAGTTGAGGGAGGAAAGCGGGGACACCCTGATCTACAGGACCCACTGGTGGATCCTCGTCCGCAAGACCTGGATGCCGCTGCTCCTGCTTCTCTGCCTTTTTGGTTACTTGATCGCGGGTGCCAGCGGGGCTTTCGGAGGTTGGGATATCGTGTCATTCTTTAGCTTCGCGCTTGCAGGCGGCCTGTTTCTCTGGCTCTGGCTGCTCTATCAATATGTCGATTGGCGTAATGACGTGTATATGATCACGCCGGATCAGATCGTGGATATCAACCGTAAACCACTCGGAAAAGAGGAAAAGCGCTCAGCGCCATTAAGGAATATCCAGACCATCGAATACAAAAGGCTGGGGCTGATCGGTTTGATGTTGAATTTTGGCACGGTTTTTATTCGGATCGGAGATGCAGAATTCACCTTCGATTACGTGGATGATCCATCACGCGTACAAAAGGAACTCTTCGAAAGATTCATGCGTTTCAACACCCGTGAAAAAGAACGGGATATCGAGGCTGAAAGAGGACGAATCGCAGATTATCTTGATGCGTATCACCGGATGGTGGGCGAGGATGGTCAGCCATCGACAGAACAAAAACCGGATGATTTCGGGTAAAATGGACGGGCGATTTATTAAAGATAATTAGGTACATATGACCATCCGAACCATTATTGCCATCCCAGAAGCCATCCTGCGAAGAAAAGCACATAAAGTCACAACTTTCGATAAAGATCTTCAACTCTTGATCGATGACATGGTGGAAACCATGCGCCAGGCTCCGGGTGTCGGCCTTGCTGCTCCGCAAATCAATATTTCGAGCCGCCTCATCGTCGTGGAATTTGGTGACGAAGAAAATGAGGAAGCACCCAAAAAATTGTATGCTGTCATTAATCCCGAATTAACTTTTTTGACTGAAGAAAAGGTGCCTGGGATTGAAGGTTGTCTTTCAGTTCCCGGCTTGATTGGCGAAGTTGAAAGATACAACGAAGTGCTGGTAAAAGGATTGAACCGGCATGGCAAACCATTCAAAATTAAAGCCAAAGGCTGGCTGGCTCGCATCTTCCAGCACGAAGTGGACCATTTGGATGGGATCGTTTTCACTGAACGCGCGATCAGGATCTGGCAGCCCAAGACCGAAGAACAATTCAAGGATGTATGAGCATTGCTCCTTACCCACCTCTCTCTGACTAACTTCCGCGCCTTTACCCGCCTGGACATCGAAATTCCCCGGCGGATTTTGCTGCTGGTTGGGGATAACGCCCAGGGAAAGACCAGCTTGCTGGAAGCCATCTACTTCCTGGCCACATTTTCATCGTTTCATACCCAAACGGATCGCCAGTTGATCAGTTTCCTGGCAAGCACTGAATCCCTGGCAGTGACCCGCATCACGGCACAAATCGAGAAGGCATCCAAAACATCGAAGCTTGAAGTCCGCTTGATCCAGGAAAATGGCGGTAACGGTGGTTGGCGTTTACGCAAAGAAATCCTGGTGGATGGCACCAAACGCAATATCCATGAATCCCTGGGGCAGCTGAATGCAGTCATCTTCCTTCCCCAGATGATGCGCATCCTTGAAGGCGCTCCCGAGGACCGCCGCCGCTATATCAATTCTGTCATCTCGCAGATCATGCCCGGCTATGCACAGGCACTCAGCGATTATGCCAAAGCCCTCGAGCAGCGCAATGCCCTTGTTAAAATTGCTATCAGAACGGGGAGGTGACGCATCCCAGCTGGATTACTGGGACGATCTGGTCTCCGATCGCGGTTCCCTGCTGATCCATGCCCGTATCCTGGCCTTCCAGGAACTCGAAAAGTTCACGGCTGGCATCCATCAAAATCTAACCAAGGGTCAGGAAGTACTCCGCCTGCTCTACCACCCGGCTTACGATCCCATGCCACAGCCGGATGGTCAAATCGCCCTTCCGCTCAAGACGCCGGTTGACCGGATCGGATTTACCATCGAGGAGATAAAAGAAGGCTTCAAACAAAAATTATCAGCCTTGCGTGGAGAAGAGATTGGTCGCGGTGTTACGACCATCGGGCCGCATCGCGATGAACTGCGGGTATTAAGCAACGGGATTGACCTCGGTGATTACGGTTCGCGGGGGCAGATCCGGACTGCCCTGCTGGCGTTCAAGCTTGCCGAAGTGGAATGGATGAAAGATAAAACGGGAGAATACCCGGTTCTATTGCTGGATGAAACCCTGGTTGAATTGGATTCTCACCGTCGTGAGGATCTATTGAAGTATTTAAAAGATTATGAACAGGCAATCTTGACCACCACGGATCTGAATCTATTTCCGTCATCATTTGCAGATCAATGCACATTAATGGATATCACTTTAGGCAAGATCAGCTCAAGAAAATCCTAAAAAACGAAGACCCTGGCTGAAATTTTTATAATGGCTTCTTAATTGCCACCCCCACCCTGCGGGGGTATTGGGGAGGGGTCGCGGCGATCTTTTCAATAACGATCAGGAAGCGATCCTCAACAACTCCCGGCAGGTTCACCTTGCGAACAACCTTCACTTTTCCCCCCAGGATGCGAATCGCCCGCTCAGCTTTTTGAACTTCGGCTGGACCATGCTGACCCTTCTGGGCGACCATCGAGCCCCGCCTGCTGACCAATGGCAGCAAATATTCAACCAGGACGGGCAGATCAGCGACAGCGCGTGCCATTGCCCAGTCGTATTGCTCGCGGAATTCCGGTAATTGCCCAAGATCCTCAACCCGTGCTTGTTGGATCTCAACCTGTTTTAAATTTAATTTTTCAACCACGTGGCGGCAGAATTCTGCTTTTTTACCAACAGATTCCACAAGAGTCAACCGCAGATCAGGCAGTGCTATTTTCAGGGGAATTCCCGGAAAACCAGCCCCAGTGCCAATATCGATCATGCTGCAAGCAATTCGTTTCTCGATAGCCTGGAGACAGGTTAGTGAATCCAGGAAATGCTTTGTGCGGATGCCCTCGCTGGTGCGGATAGCTGTGAGGTTAAATTTTTCATTCCAGGTAACCAGCTCATCCTCGTAAATGCGGAACGCATTCTGCTGGGCAGCCGTCAGGCTTATCCCTGTTATCTCAGTTACATCCTTGATAAATTTTTCCATGCTCATAATCATTATAACTGAGCCTATTTTCAACCAACCCATAAAAAACGACCTATAATTGTTTTGTGGTTCCACAAGGAGAAAAAATGGATTACACACCTGCTGATGCTCGATACGATCACATGATCTATAATCGCTGCGGCTGGAGTGGATTGAAATTACCAGCCATCTCGCTTGGTTTCTGGCACAATTTCGGCGGCATTAATTCATTTGAAATCGGGCGCTCCATCGCGCGCCGCGCTTTTGACCTAGGCATCACCCATTTCGACCTGGCCAATAATTACGGACCACCGCCCGGATCTGCCGAAGAGAATTTTGGCCTGATCCTGAAGAAAGATCTAAAACCCTACCGCGATGAAATGATCATTTCAACCAAGGCAGGCTGGGAAATGTGGCCGGGACCTTACGGGAATTTTGGATCGCGCAAATACCTGGTCGCCAGCCTGGATCAAAGCCTCAAACGCATGGGGTTGGACTACGTGGATATCTTTTACCATCACCGTCCCGATCCTGATACACCCATCGAAGAAACCATGGGTGCGCTCGACTATATCGTGCGCAGTGGACGTGCTCTTTATATCGGCATATCATCATATTCTGCCGATGAGACCAGCGACGCCTTGCGCGAATTGACCCGACTCAATACGCCACTCCTCATTCACCAACCTTCCTACAATATGCTGGACCGGTGGATCGAAAAGGACCTGGACACTGAATTGGCTGATGCAGGGGTTGGCTGTATTGCGTTCTCCCCCCTGGCGCAAGGCATTCTCACGGATCGTTACCTGAAGGGTATTCCAGCTGATTCTCGCGCCGCGGGATCGGTGGGTTTTTTGACCAGGGAGGACCTGGACGAAAAAACGATTGCCAAAGTTCGAAACCTAAATAAAATCGCCGTTGAGCGCGGCCAGACCATGGCGCAGATGGCACTTGCCTGGGTCTTGCGTCTTCAGGTGATGACATCCGCGCTGGTTGGTGCAAGCTCGGTAAAACAGATCGAAGATAATGTGGCTTCACTCAACAACCTCTCATTCAGCGCTGAGGAGCTGACAGCAATCGACAAGGTCCTCGCTGAATAAACTATTCTAACTAATGACCACTTCCCAATCAAACGCGCCAGCCAAGGTCAGCCTGGCAAGGCTTGCCTGGACTTTTCTGCTCATGGGGATGACTGCTTTTGGCTTCACCGCTTTGCAGTCTCTACGCTCGGTCATGAAGAAGCATGGCTGGTTAAGCGACGAAAAATTGGATGAAGGAATAGCTCTTGTCCAACTTTACCCAGGACCGATAAATTTTGATTACAGCGCATACCTGGGTTATCAGTTGCGGGGTGTGCCTGGGGCAATCATCACCACATTCTGCTTTGTCCTTCCTTCATTTGTACTCATGCTTGTCCTTTCGTCCGCTTACTTTTCAAGCGGCAATCCTGACTGGATCCAGAGAGTATTTCTGGGTTTGGAAGCCATCGTAGTCGGTATCCTGGTAAATTTCATCCTGGATCTGGGAAAGACCGCTCTGAGAAATTTCAAGGCGGTGATTATTGCAATCGCAGCGCTGGCTGGATATGTTTTGAAGATCGATGCGCTCTGGATCGTACTGGCTGCAATTTGCCTTGGGATGATTTGCTTTCACAAGGATTATTCAAGCAAACAGAATGTTATGGTGCAAGATGCGGAATCTCCAAAAAAACAAGCTGAATGGATCTTGATCGGTATCGTGGTGGCCGTAATTCTTGGTTTTGTGATTTTCTGCACCACACTTCCTCAACCGATTAACAGAATGTGTCTGTCACTATTCAAAGTGGGTTCAATCGCGTTTGGCAATGGTTTGATGATCTTGCCAGTGTTGCGCGCCGAAGTGGTCGACACCTTAAAACTGCTGACAGCGAAGGAATTCACTGACGGCATTGTACTGGGGCAGATCACCCCAGGGCCATTCCTGATCACTTCAGCATTTATCGGATACAAGGTGAATGGCATCATCGGGGCAGCGCTGGCTGTCTTCTCGATTTTCTCCCCCACCTTTGCCATGACACTTGTTTTTACAAATATCTATAATCGCATCCGGAATTCGATTTGGATTCAAGCAGCATTGGCGGGAATCATGGCAGCTTTCATCGGGATGCTGTGCCTGACAACCTTCCAAATCGCACAAGTCAGCATCACCAATTTTTATGCTGGTTTCCTGGCTGCAGCAGCCTTTGTGGCTACCAGGTATTTGAGACTTAATATCTTTTGGGTGTTCTTCGGCGGGTTGTCACTTTGGCTGATCATCCTGGCTTTCAACCTGGTCTAACTTACATGCGGGCTTTTCGAGCCAGGTAATCTGCTCTCTGATTATGTTGATCCCCTGCATGCCCCTTTACCCATGCCCATGAAATCAGGTGTGGCTTCTCTGCATCCAACAATGCCTGCCAGAGATCCCGGTTGGCTACTTTTCCGCTTGTTGTTCGCCAGTTCCGCTTGATCCAGCGGGGCAGCCACTCATGGATGCCTTTTTGAAGATATTGCGAATCCGTGTAAATGGTCACCTTGGAAGGCTGATCCAGGGAACGCAGGCTTTCCACGGCAGCAGTCAATTCCATGCGGTTGTTGGTCGTGTCGTCCTCGCAGCCGTATAATTCGTAACGCCCGCTTGAGGTGATCACCACTGCTCCCCATCCCCCTCTGCCCGGATTTGGATCACAAGCCCCGTCTGTATAAATTGTCACTTTTTGTGATTGCTTCATTGGCCAAGCACTTCATGGATGGTGGCATCCAGCTCATGCAGCAGCAGCGGTAATTCATCCTTTGGAGTATTTGCCTGGAGTGACTTCCAGAAGGCATCTTCCATGATCTGCTGCGTAATGATCCAGCTGCCTAGTTTTGGAGAAACCTGCATTCCTGAAATGTAACCGAGTGCCTGCTGCCACATGGGGTAAGTCTCCCCAAGATCAGAGAGGCTGGCAACCGAAGAATAGGTGAGCGGAAATGATGTCGCTGCCTCAACCAGCTTCGATTGGTTTTTTGGCTGGATAAGCCACTTGATGAAAAGCCAGGAGGCAAGCTGTTCTTTGGGATCGGATGCAAAAACGGCATAATCCTGCCCTTCAGTCAACGTGATCTTCTCATTATTCAAACCCGGGTAGGGTATCACCGTCCATTGGTCAGCACTCTGTAAACGCAAATTGGTTCGCACCTGGATGGGGATTTCCTCGAGGGTTCCTGAATAGAAAAGAGCCTGCCGGGTGGAAAAATATTCGTAAGGAAGAGGATCTCTCGCGGTCCAGGCGCACCCCTCATCTGAGAACTCCCGGAAGAAATCGATCATTTCTTCAGCCTGCGGACGGGAAAATACATAGGAACTGGTTTCGTCCACCGGGAAGCTGTGAAATCCAAATGCCCTCAGCCAACTGTAAGCCATCTGCCAGGAAGTATCGATGATCCAACCTCCCGTGCCGTTATTCGCCCTCTTGGCATCCTCCGCGTTGAACTTCGCAGCGGCACACGCCTGCATTTTGAACTCATTCGGAGAAATCGGTGGATTGATAAATCCCAATTCCTGCGCCCAACTCTGATTATAGAAAAGCAGCTGCCCGGATCGATACGCCGGTATCCCAAAACGATAATCGGAAATTTCACCTTCCTGCCAGAAAGGCGAAAAGAAATCTGCAATTTCCTGTTTGCTCAATCCGGTCACGGGATACTGAATGTAAGCATTGAGATCAATAAATTGATGACCTGAGGAATTCCAATAGAAGAGCTGTGAAGCGGGTGCCGCAACCACGTTGGGTGTGTTTTCAGAGCTGCTATCTTCCAGGGATATTTGATCAACAAGCTCTGTATTGCTTCCAAACGCGGTCGCTTCCACGAAAATCCCGTAGGTATTGCTGATGTTGAATTCATTAACCAGGGCTCCAATAACCCTGCCCATATCACCTGTCCATGGATGCAGGAATCGGATCTTGGTCCCTTGTAGCTCAATAGTAGAAGCTAATATATCTGGTGTTGAGGTGAGGCTAATGGGAGTCCTGGTGGAGGCCACATTTTGTTCAGGAGTTCCAGTTGTTCCGGGTCCATTCTGCGTGGACAGCGGTTGACATGCTGAAGTTACAATTGTCAAAAGTGTGAACGATATGACAATTGGGGACAAAGTTGATTGATGGAAAATTCTCATTGCGCTCAAGTTTAACCGATTTGAGGAGAGTCAAGAGGAAAATGTCCAACCGAAAATTGCGAGAATATGGGAATCATCCTGGGATGAGAGAATGTATAAACGAAAATCCTGTTGCAGAATAATTTTGTAGACCGCATCAAGATCCCAATACTTAATTAACCAATTGACTTTAATTCGGCAACTCATTATAATCTTTTCAACAATTGAATATGGTTTTAGGCTAGGAGTAGTAGAACAAGGGCAAGCAGACAGAGAAGGAGCGCCAAGGTTGAGAGCCTCCCCCGCAGACCCCGGTCGAAGTCGCCTGGCTGATTTGCCGAAGAAATCTTAACTGAGAGTAGAACGGCACGGGAAAGCCCGTTAGCGCGATACTGCGATGATGGTCGCAGATATGGAGAGCGCCGTCAACCGGCGAACAGAGGTGGTACCGCGGAAGAATACCCTTTCGTCCTCAATGGATGAAAGGGACGATTTTTTAAGATGGAGAATAGCCATGTCAATAGAACTGCCAAAAGCATACGATTTTAAATCCACCGAGCAGAGGATATATGACTGGTGGGAAAAGAATGGATTCTTTTCCCCAAGTAATGATCCCAAAAAACCGGGGTTTGATCCCGGTATAAAGCCGTATGTCATTTCAATCCCGCCAGCCAATGTGACCGGTGAGCTGCACCTTGGGCACGCCATGTTCGTTACCATGGAAGACCTGATGATCCGCCATGCCCGCATGAAAGGCATCCCGGCATTGTGGGTGCCCGGCACCGATCATGCCGGTATCGCCACCCAGTTGATGGTGGAACAGCACCTGCTCTCCACTGAAGAGGTAACCCGCGAGGAATTGGGACGGGAGGAATTCCTCAAGCGCACCTGGGAATGGAAGAAAAAATATGGCGGCATCATCACCAGCCAGATCCGTCGCCTGGGAGCTTCCTGTGATTGGTCCCGCGAGCGCTTCACCCTGGATGAGGGGTTATCCCGTGCGGTGCGGGAGGCTTTCGTCCGTCTCTATGAAAAAGGGCTCATCTATCGCGGCAAGCGCTTGGTCAACTGGGCACCGCTTTTGAAAACTGCGGTCAGTGACCTGGAAGTGGAATATTCCGAGGAACCCGGATTCCTTTACTATTTCAAATATGTTCTGGTGGATGATCCTAATGAATTCATCCCCGTTGCGACCACCCGTCCGGAGACAATCCTTGGTGATACCGCTGTCGCGGTCCACCCGGATGATGACCGGTTCAAGAAATACGTCGGTCGCAAGGTGCGCGTGCCGATCTTGAATCGCGAGATCCCGGTGATCGCTGATGATTACGTTGACCGGGAGTTCGGCACCGGTGCGCTCAAGATCACACCCGGGCATGATCCCAACGACTATGCGATTGGCGAGCGCCACCAGCTTGAGATCATACCAGTGCTGGATAAGAACGCGCACGTTAATGAAAATGGCGGTCCTTATAAAGGCATGGATCGTTTTGAGTGCCGCAAGAAGATCTGGGCAGATATGAAAGCAGCCGGCCTGGTGATCAAGGAACAGCCGTATACGCTGAATGTGCCGCGTTCACAGCGCGGGGGTGAGATCGTTGAACCCATGATCTCCACGCAATGGTTCATCAAGATCAAGCCCCTGGCGGATGCAGCCCTGGAAGTAGTGCGTGATGGACGCATCAAGATCGTCCCCGAACGTTTCACCAAGGTCTATTACAACTGGCTGGAGAACATCCAGGATTGGTGCATCAGCCGCCAGCTCTGGTGGGGTCACCGCATCCCGGTCTGGTACTGCCAGGATTGCGGCGAAATGACGGTGGAGCGTGAAGATCCCACGGAATGCACTCATTGCCACAGCCACAAAATACAACAGGATCCGGATGTATTGGATACCTGGTTTTCTTCAGGGCTTTGGCCATTTTCCACACTCGGCTGGCCAGATGAAACCCCCGATCTAAAGTATTTTTATCCAACCAGCACGTTGGAGACGGGGTACGACATCCTGTTCTTCTGGGTGGCGCGCATGATCATGTTCGGCTTGGAATTTACCGGGGAGATCCCATTTGATACAGTCTACCTGCATGGCTTGATCCGCGATGAGCATGGTCAAAAAATGAGCAAGTCCAAGAAAAATGTGATCGATCCACTCATCCTTATGGATGAGATGGGCACGGACGCGCTCCGTTTCAGCGTGCTGGTAGGCTCCACCCCTGGAAATGATATGAACCTGGGTGTTAAGAAAGTGGAAGCCAACCGGAATTTCGCCAACAAGATCTGGAATGCAGGCAGGTTCGTGATTTCAGCCATCGAAAATGCACCTGTAAAATCTGAAAAAGCACCCGATTGGACTCTGGCGGATGCCTGGATCATCGCCAGGTTAAATCAGCTGCTGCGTTCGGTGGACAGGCTCTTTGCCAGTTACCAGTATGGTGAAGCAGGCAGGCAGATCTACGAATTTTTCTGGAGTGAATTTGCTGACTGGTATCTGGAGATCTCAAAGTTGCAGCTCGCTGCAGGTGGAGATTCTACTTATTACACAGCCAGTACCCTGTCATATATTCTGGATACGTGCTTGCGGTTGTTGCATCCTTTCACGCCATTTGTTACCGAAGAATTATGGGGTCATTTAAAAGCAGCCGCTAAAGAAAAAGGGTTCAAGCCCCAGGATCGAGATGAAGATTGGGAGCAGGCTCTGGTGATCGCTCGCTGGCCTGAAACCAGGTCGGTACAGGAGTGGGAGGAATCAAAAATCACTGATTTTAACCTGGTCATGGATGTCATCCGTGGCATCCGTAACCTGAGAGTTGAGAAGGGCGTTAAACCCGGGAAGAAGCTGCCCGCTATCATCAATGCTGGTAAAGACCTCTCAATCCTGGAGTCACAAAAAGCCACCCTCTGCCAGCTTGCGCATTTGGATAAAGATCAGCTGCATCTCGTTCAAACGCTTGAAGAAAAGCCCAAGGATCAAGTATCACTGATCGTTCAGGGTATAGAGGTATTCCTTCCGTTATCTGAACTTGTTGACTTGTCCGCTGAAAAAGCCAGGCTGGAAAAGGAACTCGAAGAAGTAAAATCTCAAATCACCCGGCTGGAAAAATTGCTCGCCGGTGATTTTGCCAGGAAAGCTCCCCCACCGCTAGTTGAGAAGGAAAGGGAAAAATTAACTGCCTATAAAGAATCGGCAAAGAAACTAAAAAGCCAATTGAGGTAAGGAAATAAAAGCGCCCTTTTTCAGGGCGCTTTTTTGTTTATTGACTCTGATCAGGCTTTTGCAGGTTTACGCAGCCTTGCGACCGCCAGCAGTACCAGCACAAGCGCTGCAGCAACATATGAACTCAAGACCACATCCGGATAGATACCTTGCCATCTCATCCCGATGCCAATGAATGCCCAGACCAGGACCAGTGAGTAGGCGATATCCTTGCGCGTGAAACTCATGAAGCCGGAGATGATCACCGCGGCTGCCAGCAAAATGATCGTCCATACCTGCCCGCTGATGCCAAAACCATCCCAACCCGCGTCTTTCAGAACAGCCGTTGCATTCGCGATGGTGGCAACCGTGATCCAGCCGAGGTAAATGCTGAAGGGTACGCTGACCAGCCATTTCTCGATTGTTGAAAATTTCTTCTTCCCAATATCCAATTTCAAGAATATGGTGATCAGCAGTGCAAGCAGCACCAGCATCACCAGGAGCGTGACAGCAAAATAGTTATAGTGCCAGAAATAGATCCAGGCCGCGTTGGCAAGATTGCTGAGTGCGAAAAGATACCCGATTTTCCGCAGGATGGGATTCGCCTTCTGCGCCGGGAGCGCCTGGTAAATGGTAAAGCCAGCCAGCGCCAGGTAGATCAGTCCCCAGATCGAAAAAACATAACCAGCCGGGACGAAGACCACGTTAAAGCTATCGGAAATTTCACCGGTTAATTGCCCGTTCAGTGGAAGTGCGTTGGCCAAACCATTGACGGTAACGGTCAATAAAAAAGTTATCACAACAACAATTTGGCGGATTGTATCTTTCATAATTTCCCTCTGTTTTAAATCGATTTTTGCTGATAGGAATTCTAACAGGTCCAATAATCTATTTCAAGTTTTTATACCAAAAGCCTGTACATTCCGGAAGGATAACCCAATTCTTTTCCTTCACCTCTTTGGCCAGTTCCTCACCGAAGAAAAATCGGGCGGTCGTAACTGCTTCTTCGAGATCATTGAACTTGTAATCAGTGCGGATCCAAAAATGCTCAAAACCGGCGTTATTCAGGTAATCGAAATAATGGTGCAAGTGCTCTGGAGGATGCGGTGATTCAAATCCGGTCCCCTGTGTCTCGATGATGATGATGGTGCCACCCGGGCGCAAAACACGGCATATTTCGCGAAATGCCAATTCCAATTCTTTTTTCCAAGTTTTCTGATACCAGTCGACCAGGTAACAGATGCTCCATCCCGAAATTACCAGGTCAGCGCAGCCACTGACCAGGGGCAGCTTGCGGTGGTCTGCAGCACTGGTTGACCAGTTGCGATGCCCTCCTTGGATGAATTTTTCCTGGGCGATTTTTACCATCTGGGGTGAAAGATCCAGCGCTATTGATGAGGCAGTCCGGTGGGCAAAGAGCAGACCGACCCTGCCTGTGCCAGCACCCAGGTCGATCACGTTTAGGTCATCCACTTTCCGGATGCGGTTGATGCCTTTGATCAAATTTTGCTGGTAATCCTCACGGCTTACCAGCAAGTCATATTGACCAGCTTTTTCGCGATAGGTGATTTTATGCTCTTCCGGCATGAATTTCTAGCCCAATAAGGTCACAATCTCCTCGTGACCTTTCTCCCTGGCAAAATCAACGGCTTTTTTTCCATCCTTTGATACCATTTCCTTGTCAGCACCATTTTCAAGCAGTAATTTAACTATCTCCAAGTGACCATTTTGAGCGGCAGTATGCAAAGGGGTGAGATCAAATTGCTGGGTGATATTCACGTCTGCACCATGGGCGATCAGGATCCTGACAATATCCTTATGCCCTCCTGTAACAGCTGAATGCAAGGGAGTCACTTTTTGTTCATTTACGGAAGGAAAATTCACATCAGCCCTATTCTCGATCAAAAAACGTACTGCATCTGTACGACCAAACAAGCATGCCAATCCAAGAGGTTGATAGCCATCGATCGAGACTGCATGGACTAATTTTGGATACTTGGCGACGAGATTCTTGATGACGTAAGTCAATCCCAGGGCGGATGTATTGAATATATCCATTTTCGCGCCGCTGGCAACTAGAAAATCAGCAACCCCTGGTTGTTCATAATAAAGTGCCAGCATTACAACAGGGATATTATTTTCGTCCTGGGCATTGACCAGATTAAGATTCTGTTCCACCATTGATCTCACAGAAGCCAAATCACCATTCGAAATTGCGCGAATAAATTCCTCTGAACTTTCCATCCCTATCCTTTTCTAAGAGCTGCACACCAGATTTCATCAAAGCAACGGCATTTTTATTATAATTCCACCCGTATAATTCAAGCATACGGTTTTGAAAGGATAAGATCATGTTAAAGGTTGGATATATCGGATTGGGATTGATGGGTAAATCCATCGCCAGGAATATCCTCAAAGCTGGATTTCCAATGATCGTTCATAACCGCAGCCAGGCAGCGGTGGAGGAATTGATCGCTGAAGGGGCAAAAAAAGCCGATTCTCCAGCGGAGGTGGCATCCGGGGTGGATATCATTTTCACCAATCTACCCGATACCCCGGATGTTGAGAGTGTTGTTTTGGGACAAAACGGGATTTTATCCGGTGGTCATCCCGGTTTGATCTATATTGATAATTCAACCATCAAGCCTGCCGCAGCCCGTTTAATCGCAAGCAAGTTGGACGAAAAAGGGATTTCCGCGCTGGATGCACCGGTTAGCGGCGGTGATATCGGCGCCAGGAACGCCACTCTGACGATCATGGTTGGCGGATCGGAGGAAGCCCTTGAGAAAGCCCGCCCTGTCCTTGAGGTGATGGGTAAGACCATCACCCATATTGGTGAAGCCGGCACTGGTCAGATCGCAAAAGCAGCCAACCAGATCATGGTGGCTGCCCAGATGGTTGCCATGGCAGAGCTGCTCATTTTTTCGCAAAAAGCTGGGGCGGATCCCCGCAAAGTTATCGAAGCCATCCGCGGAGGCGCTGCGCAGTGCTGGACCTTGGATGTCAAACCTCCCAGGCTCTTTACAGGAAATCGCCAACCTGGTTTTAAATCAGGCATGCAGGCCAAGGATCTTAACATCATCATGGAAACAGCCCGGGAATACGGCATACCTTTGCCCTCGACTGCTCTCGATACGCAGCTCTATAACGCGATGGTCCTGCAGGGTATGGGAAATCTGGATAATTCAGCCATCATTAGCATCATTGAACAACTCGCACATACAAACCTGGACGAGGTAAAAGAGTAATCCGTGAGCTAAGATTTTTTTATTGGTTGTTCAGGAAATTGCCAAAGAAACGGCGATAAATATCAAAGGCGCCAGTGCGGCCGGTATGGTTCGGGCTGGAAGCATCCCAGATCGCGGCAAAGGAAGCGACCACATCGTTGGCATCCAGATCAGCACCATTGCTGAATTTTACGTTGTAACGCAATTGGAAAGTCCATTGCGTAAGGTCTGCATTGGTTGACCAGGAATCTGCCAGCGAAGGTACAACCTCTATACCACCATATTCATATTTCACGAGGGTATCATAAAGGAGGCTGGAAACTCGGAGAGTATCCGATGAAGTTTCATCCGCAGGCCATAAACTTTCCGGTTCAGTGGATTGCATAAAATTGATAATATCACGCAGTGTGCTCATCTGCACCAGGTTCTCGTTCATAGGCCCAATCACGACATTTTCCACCGTACTCCGGTTGGCCGCTACTGAACTCATGTACGCAACGGGGATGAAAGGTACGTGAACCTTGACCATATCATTAACATTATCGTAATAACCCTGGCGGATACCATCATCCGTAGTTTCCATTGCTTGATAGATTTGCGTCACGATATCGGAATAATGCCTTCCCAGAGATTGATTGCTGCTGGTGAATAACGTATCGTAAAAGAAGGATGCATCAGGATATTCACCGACTTTATAATCAATAAAAAATCCAAGGGCACCTTTTTCCAGGGCTGCCCGAAAATCAGTCTCGGGCATTTGATTCAAAGCAACAGTCAATCCCACCAGTTGGAGTTGTTCCTTGATATTTTCAGCGATCAAAGCAAGATCCGGCATGGACGGGTCATCCAGTTCGGTGAAATAAAGGGTGATCTCGGTCCCTGCTGCAACTCCTGCTTCCTTAAGTTGTCGTTTTGAATCCAACACATTAAATTCATACCACCCCAGACCAGGTGTATGCCCGGGATACAGGATGCGGGGAATGAGCTGGTCCGCAGGTTCCGAGCCTTCCGGAAGGTAAAAATCTATCAGATCCTGTCTATTGATACCTGTTGCAATAGCTTTTCGTGCGGTTTCATTATTGAATGGCTCAATAGTATTGTTGAATCCAAGATACAGAATATTCAATCGCGGTCGGAAATGTATCTGGATATCACGCCGCCCCCTCGCACGTGAAATATCACTGACAGGTAAAAGGTCGATTAACTCCGCCTGCCCATTATCCAATTTGTCGAATCGTCTCAGGGGATCCTTGGACCAGGTGAAGTTGATATATTTTGTTCGTGGCGGGACATCCCAATGGGTTGGGTTGAACTCAAGAAAAATATAACTGCCTTTCCTATAATCTGTCAAAATATATGGGCCTGTACCCACGATCTGATCACTGAGCAATTTGGAATCGCCTTTGGTTTCATCGAGATGATCCTTGTCTTGAATGGAGAAAACAGGGTTGGCAATCTTCGATGCAAAAGCAGGATCAGGAGTACACAAGGTAAATTGAATCGTGTAGCGATCCAATGCCGCGATCTCCTTGATATCTCCTCCATAGATGCAATTCGCAGCAGTTAGTATCATCGGTTCAAATGCCGGCTCGGGTGTGGAAATATTACCAGCCGCCTGACAGGAGCCTAAAACTAAGCTTGTCAGAACGAAAACGAACATAAGGGGTTTTAATCTTCGGCAGCGCACATTTACCATCCCATATTTATTTCAATTTGTTTAGCCTGCTTTTTCATTATATATTATCTTCAAAGCTTGTCAATTTTGGAGACCTTGCAAGAGGTTTACAGAATCTTCGCAGAAAAACCTTATAATCGGGGTGTTGTCATCTTGCTAATCAATCGAATAAAGGAACTGAATATATGAAGAGAGCCGTAAGCATCAGCATCGGGTCGTCAAAACGGAATAAGAAAACCATCGTCAAGCTCCTTGGGGAAGAAGTATCCATTGAACGAATTGGTACTGACGGAGATATGGAGGAAGCGGCACGGCTCTACAAGGAATTGGACGGCAAGGTGGATGCCTTTGGGGTGGGTGGTTCTGATCTCGGCTTTCTCCTGGGAACGAAATTCTTCCCGATGTATTCGGTTTTCAGGATGTTCAAAGATATCACGAAAACTCCCATGGTGGATGGTAATGGATTAAAGAATACCCTCGAGCATAAGTTCAGGAATTTGCTGGAAGGTCAATTATCCAATTTTATCCAGCCAAAAAATGCTTTCATTATGGCAGGCATCGATCGCTGGGGAATGACACGTTCGTTTCTGGATACCGGCTTCGAATGTGTTTTCGGGGACCTGATGTTCGGATTGGGTTTACCCATTGCAGTTAGAAGTGAAAAGAGTCTTTTAAATCTCGCTAAAATTCTTATGCCAATTGTTGGACATTTCCCCTTTTCATGGCTTTATCCAACAGGAAAAGAACAGGAAAAACGCACTCCCAAGTGGAGTGAATACTTCGCGTGGGCTAAAGTGCTCGCTGGGGATTGCAACTATATCACCCGTTATATGCCCGAAAGATTGGATGGCAAGGTGATCTTTACCAATACGACCACACCAGAAGACCGCGAGCAATTCAAACTGGCTGGTGTGAAGTACGTGGTCACCTCGACACCCATTCTCGATGGCCGCTCATTTGGAACAAATATGATGGAAGCAGCCATCGTTGCTGCATTAGGTAGAAAGGAACCCGTTGATTATTTTCACCCTGAGGAATATCTGAAAATGATGGACCAGGTCGTCGCCGAGATCAATTTCAAACCACAGGTGATGGAACTTTGATATGGATGTAATCATTACTGCTGGTGGTATCCCGCAGCCGGATGAACCCCTATACGAGTATACAAAGGGCGGAAATAAATCCCTGCTTGAAATTTCAGGCAAGCCCATCATCCAATGGGTGTTGGATGCATTGAGCGATTGTTCCATGATCGATAATATCGTGGTTGTCGGGTTGACCGAGGAAAACAACCTGAAATGCAAACATCGCTTGTATTACTGCCCGAATCATGGTGATCTCCTTACCAATATTTTGAATGCAGTCACAATGATGCAAAAGATCAATCCTTCGCTTGAATTGGTCCTGCTGGTATCCGGTGATTTACCCGCGATAACACCCCCCATGCTGGAATGGATGATCAATGAGATCCGCGAAAAGCAGCATGACTTTTATTACACCGCGGTCGAAGATGCGACCATGGAAAAAACCTTCCCGGAATCGAGGCGCACTTATCTTCCCCTGAAAGATAGACGAGTATGTGGAGGAGATGTATTGGCGGTACGAGTGACCGATTCATTGATGCAGAATCCTATTTGGAGAAAACTCATCGATACGCGGAAAAATCCACTCAAACAGGCTGCTATATTTGGGGCGGATACACTATTCCTGATCGCATCCAAAATGCTTACAGTCGAGCAAATTGAAACCAGGATAAGTAAAAAATTGGGAATCAAGGGAAAGGTCTTGATAACGCCTTACGCGGAAATGGGAATGGATGTGGATAAACCTCATCAGCTTGAAATAATGCGATCCTTTCTTTCGAAACGGTCCCTGGAATGATTGAAAAGCTGAACGAAATTGACAACAAGCTGACTTCACGCTTGAGAATGAACCCGGAAATGAAAGGTTGGTGGCAGATTTCTGCCTTCCTGGCTCATTCAGGTGACTCATGGTTTTGGTTGTTGGCACTAGCCATCATCTGGTTTAAATCCAATACCGGGTGGCATGACAGGGCAGCGATCATGGCTGTTGGTATTTTTGGGTTGGCGCTGCTGGTTTTCGCCATCAAGCTCATCACCCGCCGTCGAAGACCTGAAGGTGAATGGGGAGAGATCTACCGTCGGACAGATCCGCATTCATTTCCTTCCGGGCACGCAGCCCGCGCTATCCTGCTGGCAGTTCTGGCTTTTGGATTGGGTCCGCCATGGCTTGCGATTGTGCTCGCGATCTGGGCTCCGCTGGTCTGCCTGGCACGTGTGTTCATGAGCCTGCATTATCTCTCGGATGTGGTGGCTGGCATGGTTCTAGGTTTTGCAGCTGGCCTTGTGGTACTGCAGTTACAACCCTTGATGCGTGCCCTGCTCCCCTTCCTTTTCTAATTCTTGATCATTTTTTCTAACTTACTTCAAATCTCGCTGAATGCGGTTTTTGAACTGGCAGCTATAATTACAGATATCTTTTCGAAAGAGAACTGCCATGTTGATTACTCCCGGCTATAAATGGTTTTTATCCCTCTTCCTCATTGGCTTGCTCGGTTGCACCGAGGTTCCTGATGATTCCCCCGATACAACCCAGCCGATTGAAAAACAGATCAATGTGAACCTGGTAAGCTGCCCGGAATATCCTGCAGAATTCTCACTGATTGAGGTTGACGACCCGCTGGCTGAACAAAACCAAACCTACCGACTCCAACCTCAATCCATCCCGGAGATCGGGCATTGTATGGTTGAGCCACAATTTGGAACTCATCTTCAACGTGTCACCGCAATCGATGGTTACAACGGAAGGCATGAATATTCCCGCGTGGATGCTTTTAATGCGGATCACTCGATGATCCTGCTCATAACCGAAGAAGGGACTCAAAAAGTATTTCGAACCAGCAGTTTACCGTATAACCAGACTTCAAACCTGGTCATGGAAATAAACGCCATGGAACCGCGCTGGGACCCGGTTGATCCTCAACTCATATGGGCGATGGATGGGTTTCAGATTATTAGCATTCATACCGAAGATCTTACAACTCAAATAATTAAAGACTTCACCCAGGATCCGGATCTGGGTGAAATTATTTCAAGCTGTCCTGCTTACCGCATCACTTCCATGGATGAGGGAGAATCCTCCCTGGATAAACGCTACTGGGCATTCGCGATTCAAGGCGATGATAGGCAGGATTACCATTATCTGCGACTTTTCACCTGGGACAGGGAAAAAGATGTGATCATGGGAATTTATCCCCCGGATCGTTCGCTTAGAGCTGAAGAAGCAGATATCGATTGGATTGGCATGTCTCCGCTTGGAGAATGGGTGCTCATTGGCGGCTTGGACTCGAACCAGGGTGAAATCGTTGGCTTGACTTTGTCCGATAAGAAGCTCGCACAATTCCATCCCCTCGATCACACCACGGCGCATGCGGATACAGGTTTGGACTGCAGTGGGCGCGAAGTGATCGTCATGCAGAACACTCAAACGGATACCATCGATATGATCCCTTTGGATCCGAATATGAGTGCTGATCTTAACCAAGACGGGACTGAGGATAATAATGGTAGAGTCCCCCTGATCCGTTTAAATTACAATTCCGATTCACCGGATGGGTTGAACAGCGGCGTGCACATCTCATGTAATACCCCCTGTTACTGTGTTATTTCCACCACCATCGCACCAGGTCTTCCTGAACAGAACTGGCTGGACCGCAGCATAGTACTGGTGAAGTTGGATCCGGAAGATCCGTCCGTTTTTTACCTTTCCAAATTACACAATACTACTTCGGAAGAACCCCGTGTATACTGGGACGAAACCCACGCCAGCATAACGCGCGATGGATCAAGGATCATCTGGGCAGATAACTGGGGGGAGAATGTTGGCGAATCAGCTATCTTCCTGATGGAATTAACCATGCCTGAAGAATGGCAATTTCTTTTTGAGAAATAGGATCACTGGAGACTTTTTATGAAACGAGCAGTCAGCATCAGCCTGGGAAATCCAAGCCGAAACAAAAGTGTGTTGGTCAAATACAACGATATGGAAATTTCAGTGGAGAGGATCGGCACCGGCGGGGATATACCCGCGGCGAAGAAATTATTCACCGAGTTGGATGGAAAAGTGGATGCCCTGAGCGTGGGTGGCATCGATTGCTACGTTACACTGGATGGGCGCGATTACCCGATCTATTCCGCGTTGAAGCTCGTCGAGAATGTGCATCAGACCCCCTGGGTGGATGGGCGCCATCTGAAATACGTGCTGGAAAAACGGCTGTTCGAGCTCATCGCACCTGTTCTTGGCGAGCCTCCTCATTTCAAGAAATGCTTCATGCCCTTCAGCACAGACCGGGTGGGATTGATTGAAGCGGTTGCTTCGATTGCCGATGAAGTCATTCTTGGGGACTTGATGTTCATGTTCGGCATCCCAATGCCGATTCAAGGTCTCGAGAATTTTCGTAGAACCGCCCATGCCTTGCTACCCATCATCAGTTATTTGCCTCTCACCTGGTTGTTCCCTCCGGGAGTCAGCGGGGAGGAGCATAAACCTAAATTTGAAAAATACTGGCTGGATGCCGATCTGATCGCGGGTGATATGCATTACATCAGCAAATATGCGCCTTTTGATCTACATGGCAAGTGGGTGATCACCAATACGACTACCGATGAGAATATCAACCTGTTGCGTGAACGCGGGGTTAAAAAAGTGATCACCACATCCCCACGTTACGATGGCCGCTCGTTTGGCATCAATATGATGGAAGCTGTTCTTACTGCTTATGCTGGTAAAGGGCGTGCGTTAAGTCGACCGGAGCTGAACGAGCTTGTTGACGAGGTAAATCTACGTCCCTCGGTCATGGATCTCAATTAAATAATTACGCACCTTCCCATAAGGGAGGTGCGTTTTTTCATGAGCCTGCCTAATTTACTTTCTTATCGAGATAACAGGCGGATCGTAAAGCCAACAGGTTCTGGGCAATCCGGCCAGTCTTAAAGATACTTCTTCCAGCAACAATGATATCCGTTCCCGCAGCCACCACCTCGGCGGCATTATCTGTCGATATCGCCCCGTCCACTTCCCACTGGATATGTTCCAGTCCGGTTTGCTTTCTACCCTCACTTACTTTATTCAGAACAGGTGGCAAATAGGAGCTATCTCCCTGCTCCGGTTCGGTGGTGAGGATATCCACAAAACTCAGGTAGGGTAAGAAATACCGCAGGGAGGGTAAAGGTGTTTTCGGGTTGAAAGCCAATCCAGCTTTCATCTTGTACTGGGAGATCATCTTAAGGGTCCGCCGCGGGTATGGACATGCTTCATAATGCACCGATAGCATGTCAACATTCATTTGAGCCAGCTCCGGGATCAACCATTCCGGATTTTGCACCATCAAATGAACATCGAATGGCAATTGGGTCAGTGCTCGAACCTCCGAGATGATCTTAACCCCCAGCGTCATGACCGGGACAAAATTACCGTCCTCAAGGTCAAAATGTAATAAATCCGCACCAGCGTTCTCAAGCTCTTTAATTACAGATCGCAGATCCGCAAAAGGCGCTGATACCATGGATGGCGCTATTTTAATCATTTATCATCTCCAAAACTATAAATGGAAAACCTTTCATCGATCAAAGATTCAATCACCCGAGGAGCTTATTTCGCCATTGAAAATCGCTTGGCCTTCCGACGTTTTTGCTGTTCGATGATCTCATCTATATGATCGATTTTTTCAGTAATGGCTGCTTCCAGCCATATTTTTCCTTTATCAGCGGTTCCCAGGCTGCCCGCTCCATAAGCACCGGTGAAGGTATCATCTGTCCAGGGCGGGTTGGCGATCAGTGCACCGCCTTCTATCCAATCCTGGTAATAAGATGGCGTGGATATGAATTCGATCTCATCCACCGCCCGATCCATGTGTACCAGGTCGGGACGTAAGACGAGCGCCAGTGATGTCTCGAGCTCACAGGCATGCCCCATGCCGCCGATCCTGGATTGACGGTGTTCTTTAAGTATATCCACGCTTTTCGGTCCACCGAGGTAGCAATATGTGGTCGCGCAAAATACATGCGAATGCTTTTCGCTGGCGTATTTCACCACCGTGACAAGGAAGGACACATTTCCTCCATGTCCACTGTTCAGGTAGATCATCTCATAGCCCATTCCAGCCAGGGAATCTATGATTGCAAGCCAGAAATCCTCGAAAGTTCTCCCGCCGACATTCATCGTCCCTGCGAAGGTTTTTCGATGGGTACTCACCCCATAAGGGAAAACGGGCAGGCACACGCTCTTTTCAGGAATGCGTTTGGCAGTGCCCTGCATGACCGCTTCGATGCACATCGTATCTACTGACAATGGCAAGTGCATCCCATGCTGCTCCGTATGCCCGATGGGTACCAGCACGACCCTGGCATGATCAGCTCGAGATAATCCCAAATCTCTTGGTTTTTCGCCGGGTAACCTGATCACCGGAGAATTGCACTTGAAGGAGATATCTTCCGGGATCAGGATTTGAACATTGGTGAAACCGTCATCATTCAAGTTGGCTGCCAGGTGATCGATTAATTCTCCAATAATCTTTACCGGTACTTCAAGCCCACTTCCCTTCCATCCAAATGGGATGGCAGGTAGAATTCCGAGCTTCTCCGGTTTTCCCAATTTGACTGCAAGCTCTTCATGATTTAATCCATCACCCAGCGGTATCACCAATGGTATATCGCGTTCCAGCGCTGCGATTTCCGGCCAGGTTAGATCTTCATAATGAAAGATAGTCGTCATGCCATTATTTTACCTTCCTGTAATCTGGCAGCAGGTACCAATCCAGAAATGTTTCCACTCTTGAATAGAAATCCAGTTTGGTCTTTCTTTTCAGGAATCCATGTGATTCCCCGGCATAGGTCTTATATTCAAAAACCTTGTTGAGCCTTTTCAATTCCTCGACCATCTCTTCGGAGGATGACGTGGGTACGACCAGGTCATCCAGTCCGTGGACAATGAGCAGGGGTTTCTGGATATCCTTAGCAAAACGGATGCAGCTGCCAGCTTCGTATACATTCCGCCTGGCAGTCGGATGATCCAGCATCATTTCGGTATACAACCTCGTATCCCTTTCGCAGCGCGCCCAGGAATTGAAAATATCGCCATCGCCATAAAGAGCCACACCGCAGGCAAATCGATGCCTGGCATCCATGGACATGGCACAAAAAGTCATATATCCACCATAAGAACCCCCCATGATCGCCAGACGGTGATCATCAACTGTCTTCAAACCCGCAAGGAAGTCAGCTGCCACCAGGCAGTCCTGGGTATCTCCGATACCCCAGTTCTCCTGGTTCAACATTTCAAAATCGTAACCGTACCCCGTGCTCCCCCGGTAATTGACATCCAGGACGGTGTAACCTTTGGCGATCAGGTATTGTTGAAAAATATCCCAATCGTACGTTGCCTGACCGCGCGGACCACCGTGTACATGCACGATTCCGGCATGATTGGGGTGAGCAGGTTGATATAGCATGCCATGCACCAGCAATCCATCCGGGCTCTTAAATTCAACCACCTCCGGTGTGATCATTCGCAAATCCATAAGAGCCAGCGGCGCAAAATTGGAAATACACTTGATATTCTTTTCATCGATTTTTTGTGGTTTTTCAGGATCGATCCTGACCCGGTAGAATTCAGGCGGCTGAATGGCACTGGCATAATCAAAAACCAACTCTTGACCATCCGGCATCCATTCCAGCTGGCTATGGATCCCCTTGCTCTGACGAAGATCAATTACCGAACCGTCTGCGGAATTGACCAGGACTAGATCCAATGCTCCCTGCCGGTTGGCACTGCAAGCCAGCCAGCGACCATCCGGTGACCAGGCGATCTCTGCCAGGTCGCATCCAGCGTGACTCAACTGCCTTTCTTTCCCGGATGGGAAATCCATCACCCAGATTTCAGCAAAGCCACTCCGGTTGGAGAGATAAGCCAATTTCTGGTTATCCAGGAACCAGCGCGGGCTCCAATCCTTTCGCCCGGGTGTACTCGTGAGTGTACGATTCTTTCCCGTCGCGGTTTCTGCGACCCTGATTTCCAATCGATTGAGATCGTCCAGCGGCCAGTGCGTATAAGCGACCCATTTTCCATCCGGTGATGGGTTGGCATCGCGGTTGTTCCCCTCTCCTGCCGCAAGGAGTTGCGGCCAGGATCCATCGATATCCGTGATGATCAACTGCTCTTTTTCGTCCATTTCCACGGAGACGACCAGCCGCTTACCGTCATTAAGCCACCGGGGATTGGATGCCCTGGTGGTAAAACCGCTGATCTTCTCTGGCAATGCACCATCCATTGGAGCCCAATAAACGTGGCCTTCGATACAGA
The DNA here is from genome assembly GCA_963804865.1 of uncultured Chloroflexia bacterium. Taxonomy (GTDB): domain Bacteria; phylum Chloroflexota; class Anaerolineae; order Anaerolineales; family Anaerolineaceae; genus CAVVEQ01. The sequence goes on along the minus strand of CAWDSH010000042.1, from coordinate 514,599 downwards.
ATGCCAGCTTGCTGCCATCCGGAGACCAGCGGGGAATTTCATCCCACCAGAACTGGGTCGCCCTGCGGTTGAATGTGACCTGACGCGGCCACCCACCGTCGCTTGAGATCACGTAAATATTACAGAATTTATCCCTGTGCCAGATAAAAGCGATCCTATTCCCATCGGGTGACAGACTTGAATTATAAATACGCTCAATCCCGGCAAGCATGTCCAGATCCCATCCTTTGGGAGGTTTGACATCCGGTCTGGATGGCGCAGGCCATCCGCGGCGAATATATCTTGCATTGGTCTTTTTAACGATTTTCATATCACCCTCCAAATTGAAACCGCAATTGGGCGGGAAATTACGATCAGGCTTGTTTGGAATGTTCCATCAACCAGCAGGCTGTTTGATGCGGATGGTGGGCAGGCATCAATCCGGGATCTTCCTTCCGGCATCGATCGAACACCACGGGGCAGCGTGGATGAAACCGGCAGCCCGATGGGATTTCGATGGCGTTGGGAGGGGCACCCTGCAAAATTATGCGCTTTTTCCGGTGCCTGGGATTGGGGATGGGGATCACGGAGAGCAGCGCTTTTGTATAGGGGTGGTGTGGATTATTAAGAACTTGATGCGTGGGACCAGTCTCTACAATTCTTCCCAGGTACATTACCGCAATCCGCTCGCAGATATTTGCTGCTGTAGCCATATCATGCGTGATGAATATTACGGAGATGCCCTTTTCAGTACGCAAATCCGATAGTAAATTGAGGATCTCAGCCCTGATACTCACATCAAGCATGGAAACGGGTTCGTCAGCGAGGAGTACGATCGGTTTTAATACCAGTGCCCCTGCCACCACCACCCGTTGGCGTTGTCCACCGGATAGCTCGTGCGGTAGCCGATCCAGGTAGACCTCCGCAGGTTTCAGACCTGCATCTTCGAGGGCTCTTCGCACCCGGGTTTCTTTTTCTTCAAGACTGGAAGTCAATTTATGCACTTCCAGCGGCTCGGCGACGATCTCCCGGATGGTCATCAGCGGATTTAAAGATTCATAGGGATCCTGGAATACCATTTGGATCTTACGGCGCAGAGCTTTCAACTCCGCCCCCTTCGCCCCGGCGATATCCTTGCCTTCAAAAATAATGCTGCCTGCAGTCGGTTTTTCAAGGCTCATCAGAGTTAATGCCAGGGTTGACTTCCCGCACCCGCTTTCCCCTGCCAGAGCCATGATCTCCCCGCGGGCAAGCTCAAAGGATACGCCATCGATGGCATGGACTAATTTCTCTCCCGAACCCCAGACACCACTTTTTTCCGCGCGGAAGTATTTTTTCAAATCGACGATGGAGAGGATGGATTCGGTCTTCATTCCTGCCCCTCCACCAGAAAGCAGCTTGCCTGGTGTTGATCTTTTAGCTCATAGATCGGCGGTTTTTCCACCTTACATCGATCAAATGCCTGCGAGCAGCGCGGTTCGAAGCGGCAGCCCTTGGGCAGCTGGTCCAACCGTGGCGGGTAACCCGGAATTGATATCAATTTCCCACTGGGATTGGAAAGGTCGGGAAATGCCTTTATCAAATTCTGGGTATAGGGGTGCACCGGGTGATTGTAGATCTTGTCCACATTCCCATATTCGGCGGTCACCCCGCCGTACATGACCAGCACGTGATCACAGATCTCGGCAACCACGCCAAGGTCATGTGTCACAAGGATGACTGCCAGGCCCAGCTTCCTGCCGAGCTCTTCGAGCAATTCCAGGATTTGCGCCTGGATCATCACGTCCAAAGCGGTGGTCGGTTCATCCGCGATGACCACGGAAGGATTGCAGGCCAATGCCATGGCGATCATGGCTCTCTGGCGCATTCCTCCCGAAAATTGAAATGGATATTGTTCTTTCCTGTTGCCCGAGATTCCGACCATTTCCAATAACTCTGCCACCCGATTATCAATCGCCGTGCGATTTTCAAGATCGGTATGGCAGGTGATGGCTTCAGCGATCTGGTCGCGAATGGAGGTGACTGGATTCAGGGCATTCATGGCGCCCTGGAATATGATACTGATCTCATCCCAGCGCACCTGCCCCATCTCGTTTTCCTTGAGGTCGAGAATATCTTTTCCCCTGTAGAGGATCTTCCCAGATACAATTCTTCCGGCTATCGGCAGCAGTCTTAGAATACTGAGCACAAGCGTGGTCTTGCCGCAGCCGCTTTCACCCACCAATCCGAGCATTTCGCCCTCGTGTAGTGTGAAACTGACATCATCCACGGCTCTCAGCCGGGTACCTTTATCAGGCACATAATCGATGGATAGGTGGCTGACTTCCAGGATGGGAGGATTGGTTTTCTTATCCACCATGCCCGCCTCCAGAAGCACTCCGCTCCACCATGTGCTTTCCTACTGAAAGGTGATGCCATTCCAGGCGTGGATTGAAGATCCATTCCAAACCATGCCCCAGGAGAGTCAAACCCAAGACCACCCAGACGATTCCCAGCCCGGGTACAACCAGTGCCCACCAGGCACCCGCGCTCACGCCTCCGCGGGTAAAGGCAAAATTCAACATTTGACCCCAGCTTAGTGTGGTGGGATCCGCCAAACCGAGGAAGCTAAGAGTACTTTCCTCAAGGATTGACAGGGAGATGACCAGGATCGTATTGGCAACCATCAACGGCAGCACTAAAGGAAATATATGGTAGCGGATGATATGCATGTTGCTCGAGCCAATGGCTCTTGCTCTCAACACAAACTTTCGCTCTTTTACTGACAGGGTTTGGGATCGGATCAAACGGGCGGAGCTGGTCCAGCCTGTGATGCCGATGACGAAGATGATATTCATCAGGCTTGGTTTGGTGATCGCCACCAGCACCACCGCAAGCGGCAAGGCCGGGATCACAAGGATAATATCAGTGAAACGCATCAGGAAAGTCTCGATTTTTCCGCCATAGAATCCGGAAACGATTCCAATGACACCTCCAATGATTATCGAGATGAATGACGCAAAGAAACCCACAATGAGCGATACTCTTGCGCCGTATATGAAATTGGAGAAAACATCCCTACCGGCATCATCAGTTCCAAAAATGTGAGCCGTGCTGGGTGGATTATAGATATCCGATATTCCTATTTCCATCTCCGCCTTGGGATCATAAGGTGCGATCCATGGGGAAAATACTGCCATGATGACAGAGATCAAAAGCATGGCAAAACCGATGATCGCCATCCAGTTGCCTTTGATGCTTTTTAGAAATCCTTTGAATCCGGAAGGAGCTGGAGAATATTCCATGGTCAACTCGCCTGGATGCGTGGATCTAGATACGAATAAAGTAATTCTGCGAACAAGTTCGCAAAAATGACGCTCACAGCGATCAGAAGGAAAGCCCCCTGCAGCATCGGGTAATCGCGCCTGCCAACCGCCTCAAAAATAGCCAGGCCCAGACCAGGCCAGGAGAATACAGATTCTATCTGGATGGCACCCGCCACGGTGAAACCGAGATTTAACGCGATGATGGTGACCATTGGCAGCATGGCATTTTTTAGCGCATGATCGACGAGGATTCGAAACGTACTGAGACCTTTTGCCTTGGCGGTGAGGATGTAATCTTCAGAAAGCACTTCCAGCACTGCACTGCGCATGATGAGCATGTATTCACCCAACAGGATGATCGTCAGGGTGATGGTCGGTAGGATCAGGTGCCTGGAAACATCCAGAATCATAGGCCAGCCGGTTCGAAGTCCTGCGCCTGCCGAGAATTTTCCAACCACCGGTAAACCCAACCAGGTTGACCCGGCAAACAGGAGCATGATCCCCAGCCAGAATGTGGGCAGACTCCAGGCAACCAGGCTGAATATGAGTGCACCGAAATCGATCGGTGTGTGTGATTTCCAGGCTGCAAGGAGACCCAGTGCCATTCCCAATAGAATCGAAATCACCTCACCAATACCGATCAGGATGACGGTATTGACCAGGAATTCACCCAGCATGTCAGCGACAGGTCTTTTGGTATGATAACTGATACCCAGGTCACCTTGCAGCAAGTTTTTTACATAGATGAAAAATTGCGTTTCCATCGGGTCGATAAGGCACGGTCCCAGCTTCAAGGGATTGAGTGTTTCAAAGCAATTGATGACCGGCTTATCCAATCCAAAGCGGATGCGGATCGCATCCTGGGCTTCCTTGGTCATCCTGGGGTCACGGACTCCTGCCCTGGCGGGATCACCTGGAAGCACTCGGAATAGAAAGAAGTTGAGGACCAGCACAAAGAGCACAGAAAAAACTGCCCAGCCAATTTTATTGAGCAGATACTTGAATCGTTTCAAGGTGATCCTCTATATTTTTAATATGACCTCCCAGGTCATCTCTTCAGGCTTCTGGGAGGTCTGTTATCTAGCTGATAATTCTTATTCTTAAATCTATTTCACTGGTTCGACAACTACCAATGAGGTGACATCGTCCAGAGAAAGTTTTGGTTGGTCGACGATCCATCCCTTGAACGTATCGGTGCGGTATGCTTGCACTGCTCGCGCGTAAAACGGGATGATGTACACGGTATCGTCGAAAACGAGTTGCTGCATTTCCCAAACCATATCTTTCCGTTTGGCGGGATCCAGTTCAACGGTTTGCTGCGCATAAAGCTCATCATATTTCGGATTGCTGTATCCTGTTTCACTCATTCCAGACGGGATCTCATCTGTTGTCATCACGCTCAGCAGGAAGGTGGGATCTGGGTCAGAACCCCAACCCCAAATGATGATATCGAAATCGAATGCCGGGCAGCACACGGAGGTAAGTGCATCAGGATCGAGTGCTTGCAGCTCCAGCTTCACACCAGCTTTTTCCCATGTTTTGGCAAGCAATTCAGCCAGGCGGGGAGCAATAGTGCTGTCATTTGGCCAATTCAAGCGGAAGGTGAGCGGGCGGCTGCCATCCGGCATATCCCTTACGCCATCACCATCTGCATCCAGGTATCCAGCCTCATCCAGGATGCGATTGGCTTCATCGAGATCGAATGGGCGATCTTTGAAGGAGTCGTTATACCATGGGAGGAGGCTGTCGGGGATAACCGTGCGACCCATGGCGCCCATGCCAAGCAGGACGATATCGATCAATTCCTGCTTGTTAGTGGCATAAGAGAGAGCTTTACGAAGCTCTTTATCGAGCAGCGCAGGGTGCCCTGTGCACACACCATCACCTGGTGGGCAATTCTCGGGCAGTACCTGGTTAAAAATGATATCGGTCACATCTGGAGCAAGCGGGGCGCCAACAACCACTGCGACATTCTCAGAACTCTTCAGAGACTCAACAGCCGTTAACGGCATCTCGGTGATCATATCGACCTGATCGGTTTTGATGGCTTGCACCAGGGCGTCCTCGTTACTGAAGGTCTGGAGAACAACTTCATCCACTTTGGGGACTTGCCCATAGAAATCCGGATTTTTTGCCATGTGGACATATTCGCCCTGGGCATAATCCAACAACTTAAATGGTCCAGATCCGATCAATTCCATATTCTCGAATTCCAAAACGGCTGTTCCCTCGTATTGAGACCAGACATGCTCGGGCAAAATGTACAGGAAGAGGGTATTGTATTCGATACTAGGGATCGCCTCGATTAACGTGAGAACCACGGTGCTGTCATCCGGGGCTTCTATGGTATCAAAGGAAGCCGTATAAGTATTCATATATGGGAAATCCACGTTAGCCTGGTACAGCTCGAAAGAAAATACAACATCTTTTGCTGTCAGCGGAGTACCGTCGTGGAATTTGACATTGGGCTTGAGATGGAATGTATAGGTCAAGCCGTCATCGCTGACCTCATAACTCTCCGCCAGGTCGAGGCTGTAAGTGCCATCGAGATTTTGCCCGAATAGTGCACTGTAGGCCAATTCAAAGATGACGTATGCTTCACTGAGAATTGCAGTCCCCGGGTTTAGTGTATCCGGGCTGCCTGCCCAGCCTATCCGTAAAACACTGGGTTCTGTTGGTTCTGGTTCTGACCCTGTATCTGCAGGGGTGGGCTGTGTAGTCTTCCCCCCGCATGCTGCCAGGATCAGGCTGAACACCACAATAACGCAAATCACTTGCCATTTCCTGTTCATCCTATTCCTCCTTGAAAATTTACGAACCTTTGCTTTTCCCCAAGCATCAATAGGGCTAACCTAAGAATATAGCAAATATCCGGGATAATTACAAGAAGAATGTCATTTATTTCAATAATAAAACTATCCGTTGCATTCTTTCAATGTTTAGTCATGTTTCCTATAACGAATTCTTTTGATGAGATAATTGATACCAAATTATTACCCGAGGACATTATGCAGGATAAAACAGTTTTAATCACCGGATCCACGGATGGCATAGGAAAACAGGCAGCCCAGGAGCTCGCACGTATGGGAGCAAGGATCTTGCTGCACGGGCGAAATCAGGAACGTGGCGAGATCGCCAGGGAAGAGATCATCAAGTCGACTGGAAATCACCAGGTCGAGTTTGTCATGGCAGATCTTGGTTCGCAAGAACAGGTCCGCGACCTGGCAGCTCAAGTTCATGGTCTGACTGATCAAATCAATGTGCTGATCAATAATGCTGGCGTGGATTTGACAGAACGGCAGCTTACGGAAGATGGTTATGAAATGACCTTTGCGGTGAATTACCTCGCTCCCTTTCTCCTGACCAACCTTCTAATGGACCTGATCCAAAATGGGAAACCATCCAGGATCATCAATGTCAGTTCTTCTGTTCATGTGAAAGCCAGGATCGATTTTGAAAACCTTCAGGGAGAAAAATCATTTATTGGCTGGCATGCCTACACAACAACAAAATTGGCTCTCGTCATGTTCACCAAAGAGCTGGCGGAACGATTAGAAAGCAGCGGCATCACCTGCAATTGCCTCCACCCCGGCGCGGTCGATACCAAGATGCTCCGTGCGAGATTTCCGGATTTCAAAGGTATTAGCCTTCAGGCAGGAGCTGCCACATCGGTTTATCTTGCCAGCTCCCCGGATGTCGAAACGATAAGCGGTGAATATTTCGATGCCTGTAAGATCGCGCCGTATTCACCGCTTGCCGATGATCGGGAACTGCGAAAACGATTATGGGAATTGAGTGAAAGATTGACCCAGTGCCAATGGAATTAAATTCTCAACAGGTTTTGAATGGTCAGGCTTGTCAATCCCCATCCTCTTTGGTATGCTTATCCCCGGGAGTGGATGAGTCCCGGTGGGCTCCCCGGTCTTCAAAACCGGTGTCGGGTCGCTTTGCGGGCCGTGGTGGGTTCGACTCCCATCCATTCCCGCCTGATTTTTTTGAATGATCTAAAGAAAGAAAATAAGAATGCTGCCATCATCAATAACCCAGGAAGAACTGGATGCGCTTATCCGGCGCATCTTTTCTATAACCGATATTACTTACGGCACCCGCGAGCAGGGGTTTCTCGTCCGTTACCGGGGAAAGCTCATTGGCGAGGATTCAAGTAAGGCTTACGATCAAATTTCCGATGCTTTGAAACCTCATGCGCTACTGCCTTTATTCCGCAAGGAGAAAGACAACCAATCGATCATCATCGCACCTGATCTCCCCAAACCAAAAGTATCCAATCCTCGCATCAATTTGATCCTTTTCATCCTGACCTTTTTCAGCGTGGTCCTGGCCGGAATTTTATATGTTGGTGGCAACGCGCTTCCTTCCAACCTATCAGAATTCCTGGTTGCCCTGCAAACGGGAGGTTTTCCATACGCGATCAGCCTGATCGCCATCCTCGGCACGCATGAGTTCGGTCATTACCTCGCCGGGAGATACCACAAAGTTAATGTCACCCTGCCCTATTTCATTCCCATGCCGTTCGGCTTTGGGACCATGGGTGCATTTATTAACATGAAAGGCTTCGTAAAAAACCGCAATCATCTGCTCGATATCGGGATTGCTGGTCCCCTATCTGGATTCGTTGTCGCCACAATTGTGCTCATTATCGGTCTGCGCATGTCCGCGATTGATGCCATCCCGACCTCATTCCCGGCGGGGAGTGGGATTCAGATCGAAGGCAATTCCCTGTATTACTTGTTCTTGAAATTTGTCACCCTTGGTCAGTTACTCCCCCAACCAGCCAGCATCGGAGGTTCTCCATTCCTTTACTGGCTCCAATACTTTTTTACCTCCCGCCCTGCGCCATTGGGCGGAATGGATGTGATGCTCTCCCCAGTTGCCTGGGCAGGATGGGCTGGTCTGCTGGTGACTGCCCTCAACTTGATTCCCGCCGGCACGCTGGATGGCGGTCATATCTTCCAGGTATTGTTTGGAAAAGAAAAAGCACGCAAGGCAATGCCATTCATTGCCATTGCGTTGATAATCCTTGGTTTCGTCTGGTCAGGCTGGTGGTTGTGGGTTGTGCTGGTCTTCTTCTTTGGGCGTATTTATGCAGAGCCTTTGGATCAGATCACACCATTGGATAAGAACCGCCGGATACTTGGCATGATCAGCATCGCTGTTTTTATCCTGACTTTTGTTCCTGTTCCCTTAAGCCTTATTTTTTAATTTTCTACGCATCCCCCAGGCAATCCCCGCGCTGATCCCGGCAAGGATCACACTCAGCAAAGCGACGAAGATCATTTGGATCAATGGCCAGTACCGCCACGAATTGCAGCGCAAAATTGGGGAGAAAACGATCGATCGCCCACCCATTCACCGCAAAGTGAAGCAGCGCCGGGACGAATAAAACAGCCAGTACAACGAATGACAGCGACATGGATGTTTCAGCGGCTTTCAAAGGTGTCTGGCTGAACGCTTTTCGACCGATCATCACAAAAAACCAGGCGATTAATAAACTAATGATCGATGTCAGGGCACAATAGGCGATAAATTCCGTCTCCCCGATCACGGAACTCAACGAATAAGTCATTCCATCCAGGATGGCAAATCGAAAATTGAATATGAGATGATAGAAGATGGCACCTGCGAGAAACCACACCAGGATCTGACTTCTTTTCCGATAGATCAAATAACCAGCAGCCAAAAGCACAACACCAACCATTAAATATCTGGGGAGCCGCTCAGCCCAAATTTGTTTATTTTTGATCTCTTCCACGCGGATATTGCCGATCGTTGAATTGATCGTTTCGCCTGCAAGATAACGAGGGGTCTCATCCATCGCCTTAAAGTATGCTTCCAGCAAATTGAGCTGTTGGTTGGAAATGGCCATAGGAAGGATCTCCAGAGTGGATTGAGGGAGATCCAGCATATCCGTGAGGACCTCTCCTTGCGAGGCTGCCGGAATATCAGCGCCTAAGCAAAATGGCAAGCGTTGGTGCCACATCCACCATTTGAATATCCTTGTAATCCCCGGGGGTCACCCCTTTTCCCACCAGCACAAATGGCTCCAGCAGTACATCCGCGTCCTGACCTCCATGCCCTCCGATCAGGATGTGCCCGTGATCGCTCAAAACAACCAGTGTATCTCTCCTGAAATCCATCTGGTCAACGACCTGTGCGATCATGCCATCCACCCGCCTGGCAGCCGTATCCCAACGCGCGTCTTTTGCTCCACCCTCATGATGTCCGGCGTAATCCACCTGGTCCAGGTGGATCAAAATAAACGAATGGCTTCGATCTTCGAGCCAGGGCAGTGCATTCTTCATCACCAATTCATCGGCGTTGCGATCCTCACCCGCGGTGTAAAAACTGGCATCCACGGCGGTCTGCGGAACCATTTTTTGGAACCAGATGAATCCCGAGATCGCGGTTTTACCTCCGGTTCGATGGATCGCGGAAATGAGATCATCCTGAATGAAGGGATTGATCTCTTCAAATTCAAGATTCATCAAAGATCCACCGTTCATATCAGGCCACGCACCGGTCAGCAGCGTGGTGTAACCCGGCATGGAAAACGAGGTGGGTCGACTGTGCATGACCGCATATGCGCCCTGTTGACGTAGAGTGTTGAGGGTGGGCATCACGTCTGCATTCAAAGATGTATCCAATCTCAAGCCATCCACCAGTACGAAGATCACCCTCTCCGTGGCGGGTTCACCCAACGGATTTCGAGGTAAAGGCACGGTTGCGTTCAAGGGTGAACGGTAGGTATAAAGCGATTCAATATTGGCAGTTGTCCAGAAATACCCCAATGCTGCCGCAGCCAGGCAAAGTATTACTCCTATAACAATAAATCGATAACTTTTAATCAATTCACAAATCCTTTATTCAACATATCCCGGGAATATTTGTTTTATGTGGGCGCTATCAACGATGGACGTTCAAACCTGCTCTCCGGATGCGCGCCAGTCCACCCCGTGAGATCCGCGGGCAGCCCTGGAGATCGAGGTATGTCAAGCGTTTTAAGTCCGAAATGGCTTTCATCCCGGCATCCGTGATCCGATGGCAATAGGTTAGATCTAATTTCTCCAAATTTGATAAAGGTTTAAGAAATGGAATGGCTTCGTTGGTGATATCACAGGAGCTCAGATTTACTTCCCGCAATTTATTCAGGAAACGCAATTTCTCCACACCGTCATCCGTGATCTTGCGGTTCTCCGATAAGTTCATGAATACCAGTGCGTCACAATCCCGCCATTCAGCGATCAATTGGAAAAGATCATCATCGTCACTATTTCGGATGCGCAGTCCAACCTCATGACCCGGGGGGAGGTGAAATATCCCTGGACCGCGATCAAATTCCTGCCAGGCATCATCCTTGTTCGCTCTGATCAATACCTGCACGGGCAGGATTGAAGAAAACGTTCCAACTGTATCCTCAGTCATTGAGCAATTCTACCATGTGGCTTTTTACTGTCGGAAATCACTCTAATAGTGATCTGAGCCACAAGATAAACAGGACCTATGTAATATGGATTTGGCGTCAATGGTGATTTCAATGAATTCCATAAACATCATCAAGCTAGAGATATCATATAAAACGAAAACCCGCTGCCAAAAGTGACAGCGGGTGGGTGCTAAATATGTTTTCACTTTAATTTTGTTTCAAGATCCTTGAAGATGCGATCTGCAATCGCTTGCAGCTCTTTCGCCGAGAAGGAGTCGCCGCCGAGAGTGAGTGAGACCTGGGGCGGCATGCCAAAATGCACCATCAAATTTAGATCACCGATCCTGCCGCCTTCTTTATATTTTGAAACGATAAGGTAAGCGATCGGCCGCGATTTTATGATCTCACATCCCGCCTCGCGGAGCACCTCGAGTCCAGCATCAAAGATATCGGATTGAGATTTTCCGTCGAATGGTTTTTGAACTTCCAGAGACGCCATCTTATTCTCCTTGGGGATCAAATTTCCTTACCTGGCTCGCCAGGAAACGGGCGATATCCTTGGAAAGGAATGGGTATGCGTACACCAATTTTACCTGAGGATATTCCTTTTCAAGTTCCATGATCGTGTTTGGGATTTCCTTTTCCGAGTGTTCGCCACCGCGTGTCATCATCGCTGAAATGACAAGAACCTTCTCCGCTCCCTGCTCGATTACATTTTCAATTGCCTGTCGGATGCTGGGGGAACAGAATTCGTTGAATCCTACAAAAACGGGGAGCAATGTTTCTTTTTCGAGGTTGGCAGCCATCTCCAGGCAGGCAGCGAAAAATGGATCGTTTTGTGGGGTACGTTTCCATTCCCTCATCTTTTTCTCAAGAGACATATACTTTTCTTTGGATGCCGCAGGTAGATCATGGGTTGCATCCTTGCGGGCATGAAGCATAAAAAGTTCCCCCATTTCCCGTTGAGGAAAGTCGGCGGGGGGAGATCCATGAGCGGCAAGGATGATAAATGTGCGCATTCGTGACACCCCTTATGGCAAGTCTTGATTAATTTTACATTTTATATTCCCACTTGTATAGTCCGATTTCATAACTTCAAGATATTGGGCTTTAAAAATCCATCCAATGGTTGCATCTTGTAAGAATTTCTTTATAATGATTAGTGTATTTCCATTTTTTTTGATCAAACAAATCCAACTGAATACTGAGGAGTTCGATATGGCGGAGAAATATGAAATCCTTATCAGGCAGGCTGCATTACGTCATCAGCCTGGCAAGTATTTTGATATTGCCATTGACGGTGGAAAAATAGTTGAAGTAGCAGAAAAAGCCGGTAAATCCGGTGTGATCGAGATCGATGCAAAAAAGAAGTTAGTCACTGAGTCGTTTGTCAATACCCATCTCCATCTCTGCAAAGTCTATACGCTCATGATGATGGACGAGGAAGCATTGAAGGACTATCACGGGGCTGACATGGGTAAAGCCATGAATGCCATTGAGCTGGCTGCCAGGGTGAAGGATAAATACGATGAATCCTGGATCGTGCCAAACGTGCGAAAAGCGGTTGCCCAGGCAGCAGTTTATGGCAACACGCACATCCGCGCTTTTGCGGATGTCGATTCAAAAGCGAAAATGGTAGGGGTCAATTCGCTGATCAAGGTTCGCGATGAATTCAAAGGCATCGTCGATATCCAGGTGGTGGCGTTTGCCCAGGATGGCGTTGTCCGCGAACCTGGGGCAACCGCATTAATGGACCAGGCGATGAAGCTTGGCGCTGATGTCGCCGGCGGTATCCCCTGGATCGAATACACCGATGACGATATCAAAGAGCACGTGCGGGTCATCTTTGAGCTGGCAAAGAAATATGACAAGGATGTGTCCATGCTGGTGGACGATGCCGGGGATCCCGGACTGCGCTCCATCGAAGCCATGGCGCTCGAGACCATCCGCACTGGCTGGACGGGTCGTTCACTGGCTCACCATGCCCGGGCGATGGCTCTCTATGCCACCCCGTACCTCATGAAGCTCTCTGCCCTGTTGAAAAAAGCCGGCATGGGGGTGGTCACCGATCCGCAGACCGGACCGCTGCATTTGCGCGTCCGCGAGCTGCTTGAGAACGGCAACCTCGTCTGCCTCGGGCAGGATGATATCTCCGATGCTTATTATCCCTATGGTCGCAACAACATGCTGGAGGTAGCTTTCCTGGCATCCCATCTCTTGTGGTTTACCACCGCATCCGATATGGAGACGCTCTACGACATGGTCACCCTCAATGCTGCCAGGTGTATCAATGTCAAGGATTATGGATTGAAAGTCGGTACCACTGCCAACTTGGTCGTATTAAACCAGCCCAATGTGCTTGAAGCGTTTCGTTTCCATGAAGCTCCAGCTTATGTCATCAGCCACGGCAAATTGATAGACAAGGAAAAAATGAGCTCCATCGCATTTCCGGAATAAGGGAATTCGTCATGACCGATTCCATGCCCTCCAAACCCATCCATGTCGCCTTCAAATTGAACGGGAAGGACATAACAGCCACAGTTCCCGAGACCAAGACTTTGCTGCGTTTCCTGCGCGATGATTTGCGCATGACGGGTACTAAAAATGGTTGCTCAACCGGTCATTGCGGTGCCTGCACCGTGATCATGAACGGAAAAGCTTCCCGTTCCTGCATCGTCAAAATGGCAAGGGTCAACGGCACACAGATCGAAACCATTGAAAATCTTGCACAATCCGGTGCACTTCACCCCATCCAGCAGGCATTCATTGACTCCGGCGCAGTCCAGTGCGGATTCTGCACCCCTGGCATGATCATGTCAGCCAAGGCGCTGCTGGCTGAAAATCCTACCCCCTCAACCGATGAGGTCAAGAGTCACCTGGCAAAGAACAAGAATACCTGCCGCTGTACCGGTTACATCAAGATCATCGAAGCGATTCAAATGGCAGGCAAAAGGATAGCCTCCGGAGAGATAAAGAGTAAATCCACCGAAGGTGAAGAGATCAATCATTCTCAAAGATATTCGGTTTCGCGCGATGCGGTAACAGCCAAGACCCGCTATGGCGATGACATGTTCGTTGAGAACATGGTGCATGGCAGGATCCTTTGGTCCGCGCACCCTCACGCCAGGATCATTAACATTGATACTTCGGAAGCCGAAGCCATGCCTGGCGTGGTCGCTGTGGTCACCGCGAAAGACATCCCCGGAAAGAACCAGTGCGGTATCGTCATTCGCGATCAGCCTGCCATTGCCTCAGACCGAGTGCGATACATCGGGGATTCACTGGCGGCTGTTTATGCTGAATCGGTTGAAATTGCGGATGAAGCGCTCAAGAAGATCAAGGTGGACTATGAAGTCCTTCCTGGCGTTTTTTCACCCGAGGACGCTGCGAAACCAGATGCTCCGAAGCTCCATGAAAAAGGGAACTTGCTCCATAAAGTTGCCATCGAGCGCGGTGATGTTGAAACAGCTTTCGCCAAGAGCAAGGTCATCGTCGAAGACGATTATTCCACCCCCGCCATCGAGCATGGTTTCTTGGAGCCTGAATCGGGGATGGGATTCCTCACCAATGATGGTGGTATAGAAATCCGCATCGGTTCCCAAACGGTTTTCGATGACCGCACCCAGCTCTCCGAGATCCTCGCCATGCCCGTGGAAAAGATCCGCGTCATTCAAAACCCGATTGGTGGCGCTTTCGGTGCCAAGGAGGACATGATCCTCCAACAATATCTCGCCCTGGGCGCGATCAAAACAAAACGACCGGTGAAAATGGTCCTTACGCGCGAGGAATCGCTCCGCGTGCATGTTAAGCGTCATCCAGCAAAAATGCATTTCAAGACAGGTGCGGATGCCAGCGGTCACGTGCTTGCCCTGCAGGCAAAGATACTGCTGGATACCGGCATTTATTGTTCCCTGGGTCTGGACATCCTGGAAAATACGGTCGTGTTCAGTGCAGGTCCTTATTACATCCCTAATCTGAAAGTCTTCGGGGAATCCTGGTACACCAATAATGTGCCCTCCGGGGCGATGCGCGGTTTTGGTGTCAACCAGATCGCGGCTGCGTTGGAGCAGAACATGGATGCCATGGCGGAGAAACTGGGTATCGATCCATTCGAATTCCGCCTGATCAATGGTCTGGACGTGGGCTTGCCAACCGCCTCGGATCACATTTTGACACCCGGCGTCGTATCGATCAAAGAGACCATCCAGGCAGCATGGGACGCATTTAAAAAAGTTGAAATACCAAATCCTTCTCCCGGAAGGAAGATCGGGATTGGCGTTGCCTCGGCGGTTAAAAATATCGGATTTGGTCACGGTATCCCTGAAAGTGCTGGAGCGATCGTGGAATTGAATACCAATGGAGATGTATTCATTCGTCATAGCCAGCATGAATACGGCCAGGGAGCGCGGGTTGGCTTGATCAAGCTGGCGATGAATGAGCTTCAAGTACCTGCGGAAAGGATCGAAATTTACGGTCCGGATACAGCCCTGACTCCCCCAACAGGACCCACCACGGCTTCCCGCCAGACTTTCCTCACAGGTAAAGCTCTGGTGATGGCCTGCCAGGCTCTGAACGATGAAGTTAAATCAAGGGCGGCTGATCATCTGGGAGTCCCTCCCGAGAAGCTGAAGCTCCAGGGAGATAAAGTGATCGATCCCGAGTCCGGGGAAAGCGTGGAGTTGAAGACCCTGGGAAAGAAATTCGTGGTCGAAAAGACTTATGTGCCCCAGCAAACCATTCAAATGCACGAAGTGGGAAAGCCCAGCGAGTTTGGCACTGCCAACTTCAAGTCCATGGTAACTCATTACTGTTATGCCTACAACACCCAGGTGGCGATCGTCGAAGTGGACGAAGCCACCGGTGAAGTCAAGGTACTAAAGGTCATTTCCGCCAACGATGTTGGCAAGGTGCTCAATCGTGACGCCATCGTGGGACAGATCCAGGGCGGTGTGGTCATGGGGCTGGGATTTGCCCTATCCGAACACTACCTGGTCGAAAATGGGATCAACATCACCAATACGCTCGGTAAATGCCGCCTGCCATCCGCGGATATGGTGCCCGAGATCATCCCGGTCATTGTTGAAGTCCCGCACCCCGATGGACCTGAAGGAGTAAAGGGTTTCGCCGAAGCTCCCTCGCTTGCCACCGCCCCGGCTATTCTGAATGCCATTTATCATGCCACAGGAGTCAGGATCAAACATCTGCCGGCAGATCCTGAAAAGGTCAAGGCGGCACTACTAAACAAATAACATACACCAACCAATTGAAAGGAGGTGCAATATCGAAAGGTTTGGAAATTCCGGACAAAAAGGGATAGAAAAAAATCTATTATTCAGGTGAGGAGAGGTTAACATGAAAAAGATCATGAAGATCGTTGTTGTAGGTTTAATGATTATGGGATTAATAGCTGCTTGCGCCAAAACGACTGGTCCAACAACAGAGGAAACCGGCAAGGTCAAGGTTTATGGCGCTTTTGCCACTCAAATCGAAGAACCCTGGGATGGCGTGATCCATTCAGCCCTCCTAAAAGCGCAAGATGCGGGCAAGATCGAATATTCCTACGACGATGCCATTGGTTATGAAGGGGATATGGAACGCATCCTAGCGGAAGTTTGCGAGCAGGAGAAACCGGATGTCATTTTTGGAGATGCTTTTGGCAATGAAGAAGCCGTCCGTCGTGTTGCCGCGCAATATCCGGAAGTGGCATTCGTCTTCGGTTCCGGTTTCGGTCCTTCCGAGCCCAACGTATCTGTTTTCGACAACTGGATCCATGAACCGGCATACCTGAGTGGGTTGATCGCGGGCGGCATGACCAAGTCCAATGTAATCGGTGTAGTTGGTGGTGTACCAGTTCCGGAAGTGAACCGGCTGGTGAACGCCTTCATCGCTGGCGCAAAAAAGACCAATCCGGAAGTCAAAGTGCTGGTGACGTTCATCAATGAATGGTTCAACCCGGCAACAGCCAAAGAAGCAGCGCTCGCCCAGGTGGATGCAGGTGCGGATGTACTCTATGCGGAACGCTTCGGGGTCATCGAAGTTGCAGCCGAAAAAGACCTCTGGGCATTCGGCAACATGAGCGATCAGAATTCCCTGGCTCCTGAGAACGTGCTCACCGGCCCGGTCTGGAATATGGACCCAACCGTGGATTATGTCATCAACCAGGTCGCTGGCGGCACCTACGCTGCCCAGGACCTGAAGGATTTCTCCATGATGGGCAAGGGTGGCGCCAGCCTGGCTGATTTTCATGGCAACGATGCCAAGGTCCCGGCAGAGATCATGAAATTGGTCAATGACACCCTGGAGCAGATCAAGGCAGGTTTATTCCGCGTCGATATCGACGAGGCGCAGCCATTACCGGTTAATTAAAGAGTACTTTGGTAATCACTGGCTCCTGTAAAAAGAAACTTACAGGAGCCAAATTGAAATCATTGCGATCATTTTCGATTGCACTATTCTTATATTCGTATTTACATTATTGAGGCATTTAATGCTCGCTGTTCAGATGCGCAATATCACCAAGAGATTTGGTCCCGTCATTGCCAACAACCAGATTGATTTCGATTTACAAAAAGGGGAAGTGCATGCTCTCTTGGGGGAAAATGGCGCCGGGAAAACCACCCTGATGCGAATTCTCTATGGCCTTTACCACCCGGATGAGGGGGAGATTTCCATTAAGGATACGAAAGTCAGGATTTCATCCCCAAAGGATGCAATCTCCATGGGTGTGGGCATGGTTTCACAGCACTTCACCCTCGTTCCAACGCTGACCGTCGCAGAAAACGTGGTGCTTGGGTATAACCCGGGAATGTCCATCATACCCGCGGAGATCGAAAAAAAGGTTACGGATGCATCCAGGAAATTTGGGATCGATATTAATGCAACGGCGCTCGTACGTCACCTGTCGGTTGGCGAAAAGCAGCGTGTTGAGATCCTGAAAGCACTTTACCGGAATGTGGATGTGCTCATCATGGATGAGCCAACTGCTGTCCTTGTGCCGCAGGAAGTGGATGCGCTTTTTAATACATTAATTAAATTAAGCTCACAAGGCCTATCGATCATCTTCATCAGTCATAAGCTCAATGAGGTCATGGAGATCTCAGATCGGATCACGGTACTTCGGGACGGAAAATGCATCGGAACCGTTAATAAAAAAGATACCGGTGAGCGCGCCTTAGCCCGCATGATGGTCGGCCGGGAAACCTTTGGTGTTAGAAGCAATCTTGAAGGTTGCGGTGGCAAACCCTTGCTGGAAGTGGAAAGAATCACCGCGCTGGATAAAAAGGGATTGCGTGCTCTTAAAGAAATTTCCTTTGAAGTATGCGAAAGTGAGATACTGGGGATCGCGGGCGTATCAGGCAACGGCCAGTCCGAGCTGGCCAATGTCATTTCAGGGATGCTCAAACCGTCATCCGGTCGTGTAATGCTGGCGGATGCCGATATCACCGGTTGGGAACCGGCAGCCATTTCAAAGGCTGGTGTGGGCCGCATCCCGGAAGATCGCCAATCGGGGATCATTGGGGAGATGAGCGTGGCAGAAAACCTGGCCCTCGAAACCCTGGAAAACTATCTTCAGCACGGATTGCTCGACAGGAAAAAGATCAAGGAGAATGCGGAGAAATTGATCGAGGAGTATCAGATCAAAGCCGATCCGCTTGATCAAGCTCGCAAGCTTTCGGGCGGCAATATGCAAAAGTTGATCCTCGCCCGGGCGCTCGCGTCCCACCCCAGGCTGGTCGTTGCCTCCCAGCCGACCCGCGGTTTGGACGTGGGGGCTACTGAATACGTCCGCAAGAAACTGATCGAGCAGCGTAAATCAGGTGCCGGGGTACTGCTCATCTCCGAAGACCTGGATGAGATCCTTTCCTTATCGGATCGCATCGCGGTCATCTACGAAGGGCACATTGTCGGTCATCTGCCTGCCAGGGAAGCAAATGAAGAGCTGTTGGGCTTGATGATGAGTGGCGTACGGGAGATGTCTGATGAAGGGTAAGCTCCGTCTTGTGCGCTCACCAGCTCCCGCCTGGTATGGTGCCCTCATCCCGCTGCTGGCCGTCCTGGTCACGTTTCTGGTGACCTCGATATTCATCCTGATCGCCAGGGCGAATCCATTCGAGGCGTATTACTATTTTCTCATTTCCCCCTTTACAACCCGTGTGAGCGCGTTGGAATTGTTGGTAAAATCCACGCCCCTGCTGCTCACGGGAGCCTCGGTGACACTGGCGTTCGCGTCGGGTTACTGGAATATAGGCGCGGAAGGGCAGTTCTGTGCCGGTGCTATTGCTGCTGCCTGGCTTGGCATCGTCCTGGGTGGACTGCCTGCCATCCTGGCCGTGCCGTTGATGTTGGTCGGTGGATTCATCGCCGGCATGCTTTGGGCGCTGATCCCTGCGCTGCTTAAAGTAAAACTGGCTGTCGATGAGGTGGTGACCACCCTTTTGATGAATTCCGTCATTATTTTCATCATATCAGCCCTTCTCAACGGTCCCTGGCGGGACCCGGTTTCGAACTGGCCGCAGTCACCCACCATCGCCGCCGTGACCGAAATGCCCAAGCTGCTGGAGCGCTCCCGCCTGCACTTCGGTTTCATTGTCGCCCTCCTGGCCGTGGGGGTGGTCTGGTTCATCCTCTCCCGCACAGGTCTCGGGCTGCGCATGCGCGCCGTCGGGATGGGACAGGAAGCCGCCCGCTTCATGGGGGTCAACGTCCACCGGACGATCTTCATCACCGCGCTGATCAGCGGTGGGATCGCCGGGCTTGCCGGGGTCAGCGAGGTGGCGGGTATCCATTTTCACCTCATTGATTCCATGTCTGGGGGATACGGGTACAGCGGCATCATCGCTGCCACGTTGGGAAATCTCAACCCATTGGGAGCTGCCCTGGCATCCACCTTCCTCGGTCTTATCAGCACCGGTTCTCAATCCGTCAGCCGGTCGCTCAATGTATCTTCGTACCTGGGAGATGTCGTCCAGGCGACGCTCCTGCTGGTCACCTTGGCCATGTTCCTGCTGCGTAATTACCGGCTCAAGAGGTCATGATGGAGATACTCATATTCATCCAAAACCTGCTCGCCGCCACACTGCGCGTATCAACGCCTTTATTATTCGGTACCATGGGTGAGCTCTTCTGTGAGCGAGCTGGCGTCTTGAATCTTGGAATTGAAGGCACCATGTTCATGGGAGCTTTCGTCGGATTCACCGTCGCCTCCTTCACCGGTAACCTCTGGTTGGGGGTTCTGGCTGCCCTTATCGCTGGCATGCTTGCCGGACTGTTGATGGCGTTCTTCTCAGTAAAGCTGGGCGTCAACCAGCACGTGTCCGGTTTGGGCATCACCCTGCTGCTCACCGCCCTCTCGCTCTTTCTTCTTTCGCGTTATTTTCGGGGAGAGCCAGCTTCCTCCCAAGATCGAGCCTTTCCCGCAGTTCACGTTTTTACAGAATTTACCGGTCCTGGGTGACGTCCTCTCGCAGTACGCGTTGACCTACATCGCGTTCCTGCTGGTTCCCCTGGTCTGGTGGGTGATCTACCGCACGAATTTTGGGCTGGATATGCGCGCGGTCGGTGAAAATCCGGAGGCGGCCGATGCAGCCGGGGTGAATGTGTATCTCACCCGCTATATCGCCCTCGCGATCGGGGGCGGCTTGATGGCGGTGGGCGGCTCGTTCCTCACCCTCGCCCAGCTCGGATCCTTTACTTTCGGTATGATCGCAGGGCGTGGCTGGGTGTGCATCGCGCTGATCATCTTCGCCAACTGGCAGCCGGTACGCGTGCTCTGGGGCGCGCTTTTATTTGGCGGCGTCTTCGCCCTCCAGCTGCGGCTGCAGACCACCGGCCTGGATCTGCCGTACGAGTTCTTCCTCGCCCTACCCTACATCGTGACCATCGTCGCCCTGGCGATCACCGGTCGCCGTGCCACCGGTCCCGCCGCAGTACTGAAACCATATAAACGGGAATAAACTTCGAAATGAACAAGCAAGTAGGGGCGACCTGCCAGGTCGCCCCTACTCTAATTATTTGGTGGGTGCGAGTACCCAAGGATTTACCCCTGACGAAGGCATCGAATGCTTTGCGAAGGGCTCGAATCTTTACCCTCGAAGGGGCACAGATGCTGTGACCCCTACACAAGAATTAGGAGTGCTTCGCGAGAGCGCTCGAACATGCATACCCGATTGGGGTACCCGCACCCCGCAGGGGTGTCCGGACCTTCTCATCCCCTCAATGGGGACACGGATGTGACAAAAAAGACTCCCAATAATCGGGAGTCTACGTGGGCGCGAGAGGGCTCGAACCTCCGGACCTCACGGATGTGAACCGTGCGCTCTAACCAACTGAGCTACGCGCCCATCATTTCGATTTTATCACAGCCAGAATCAAATCACAAGAATTACCCAAACCTGCCCTCCACATAATCCTCCGTTCGCTTGTCTTTAGGCGAAACGAAGAGCTGCTTGCCTTCGCCGTATTCGACCAACTCCCCCTGCAGGAAGAAGGCAGCGTAATCCGCCATGCGCGCCGCCTGCTGCACGTTGTGCGGCACCAGGATGATGGTGTAATCCTTCTTCAATTCCTGCAGCAGGTGCTCGATCTTGGCGGTCGAGACCGGGTCGAGCGCGGAAGTCGGCTCATCCAGCAGGATCACCTCCGGTTCGAGCGCCAGCACCCGCGCCAGGCACAAGCGCTGCTGCTGCCCGCCGGAAATGGCTGTCGCGGGATCATGCAGCCTGTCCCCGACTTCATCCCAGAGCACACCCAGCTTAAGCGCTTTCTCAACCGCCTTGTCCAGGATGTTGCGGTCATGCTCGCCGGCCATTTCCAGCCCATAACTCACGTTCTGATAAATGGTCAGCGGCAGCGGCATGGGGCGTGAGAAAACGATGCCGATTTTGCGTCTAAGATCCGTGACATTGATATCCGGGTCCAGGATATTCTTTCCCTTGAAGGTGATTTTTCCACTCAGTTCCTTGATGTCCGCCAGGTCGTTCAGACGGTTGATCGCCCTGAGCAAGGAGGATTTACCCCCACCCGCCGGACCGAACAGGACGTTGATCGCGTTGGCCTTGATCCCAAGGTTGATATTGCGCAGGCTCTCGGCATTATCCGAGTAGGTCAGTGAAAAATCCTCAAAGCGGATCACGTCCATGGATCTCACCATTGCCGTTTCGCCCTGGCCCGCGAGCGGATGATCGTCGCGATCATGTTCATGCTCAAAACGAAAACCAGCAGCACCAGCACGGTGCCGTACTGGATCTCCACCGGCATTCCCGGCACCTGGGTGGAGATGACAAAAATATGATAGGGCAGCGCCATGGTCGGATCGAGGATCGAATTTGGCAGCCTGGGAAGGAAGAAAGTCGCCCCGGTGAACAGGATGGGCGCGGTCTCTCCGGCTGCGCGCTCCAGCCCCAGGATCACACCGGTCAATATCCCGGGCATGGCTTGCGGCAGGATCACCCGCCAGATGGTCTGCCAGCGGGTGGCGCCCAGCGAAATGCTCACCACGCGGAAGGCATTTGGCACGGTGCGCAGCGCTTCTTCGGTGGTGCTGATGATCACCGGCAGGGTCATGATGGAAAGGGTCAGTGAAGCCGCCAGGATGCTGGTGCCCAGTTTGAAAAAGAGCACAAACAATCCCAATCCAAATAGCCCAAAGACCACCGAAGGGATGCCAGCCAGGCTGATGATGGCGATGCGGATCAAACGCGTCCATTTGTTATCCACCGCATACTCGGCGATATAGATGCCCGCTGCCACCCCCAGCGGCACTGCAAATATCGCTGTCCCCAGTGTGAGCAGCACGGTGCCAATGATGGCCGGCAGGATGCCGCCTTCACGCATCCCGTTGGAGGGCATGCTGGTCAGGAATTCCCAGCTGATCGCGGGTGCGCCTTTTGCAATGATGTAAACCACGATCCCCACGATGGGCAGCACGGTCCCAAAGCTGATCAACCAGAGCAGGCTGTCACCGATGCGCTGCTTCCAATGCGCCGTCGAGATCGGTTCGCCGAAGCTGCCGGCTTTCATGAAAGTATCCTCTCACTGCGTTTGCGCCTGGAAAAGCTGACCCACGAGGCAGCCACATTGATGATCAATGAAAAAACGAAGAGGACGATGCCGATGAAAAACAGGACGTGATAATGCGGGCTGCCGGTGGCGACCTCACCCATTTCCGAGGCGATGGTCGCGGTCATGGTGCGGATCGGCAGGAAGAAAGCGTTCAGAAGAGTCAGGCAGCACCGGCGCGTTGCCGGTGACCATCATCACTGCCATGGTCTCGCCCAGCGTGCGCCCGATGCCCAGCATGATGGCCGTCAGGATCCCCGTGCGCGCTGCCGGAACAGTCACCCCCCAGATCGTCTGCCAGCGGGTGGCACCCATGGCGATGGCTGCCTGGCGGTAGGATTGCGGAACTGCATTCAGCGCGTCTTCCGCGATCGAGACAATGGTGGGAATGGCGATCATCCCGAGCAGCACAGCTCCGGTAAAAGCGCTCAACCCGGTGGGAATGCCCAACAGTCTGCGGATCGCCGGTACCAGGATGATGATCCCCAGGAAGCCCAGCACAACCGAAGGCAGCCCGGCGAGAATTTCCATCAGCGGTTTAAGGATCTCCTTGATGATTGGAGGCGCAACTTCCGATATGAATATCGCGGTGCCAATTCCAAAGGGCAGCGCAACCAGCACAGCCGTTACCGTGACCAGCAAAGAACCCAGCAGCAGCGGCAGGATGCCGAAATATCCTTCGATGGGATACCATATCGCAGCTGAAAAGGTCTTTCAGGTCGGTTTCTTTGAGGGTCGGCAGACCTTCCCGCATCAGGAAAAGGAATATAAGCGTGACGAAAAGGATGCTCGAGTATCCAGCCACTTTAATGATGGCCGTGATGTTGCGATCGATGCGGATGGCATTGGATTGACGCTTCATTTCGTTACAGGCACAAAGCCTTGATCCTTGACGATTTCTTGCGCTTCTTGAGAAAAAATCCAGTTGATGTATTCGAGCAGGGTACCCTGCGGCTCACCGCGCGTGTACATATAAAGGTCCCTCGCAATTGGGTAAGTCCCATCATTGACGGTCGCAACCGATGGGTAGACATACCCTTCCTCCGCTGACCTTGCCACGGAGATCACCTTCACTTCATCCGTCACGTATCCCAATCCGTCATATCCCAGGGCGTTCGGATTATCGCGCACCTCGGCAATGATCCCTTCAGAGGAAGGCAGCAGCAGCGTCCGCGGGCAGAAGATGGATTCATCATCGCCGTCACCCAAACGGACCACCTGCTCCAGGAAGTAGACGTGAGTCCCTGAATTCGATTCCCGTGAAAGCCGTACGATCGGTCGGTCATCCCCACCCACCTCGCTCCAATTATTGATCTCGCATTTATAGATGCTGGAGATTTGTTCGAGGGTGAGCTCATGTACCGGGTTGGCAGGATTGACGATCACGGCAATGGCATCCCCGGATACGGTGAATTCCACCGGGGTAAAACCATTGGCTTCCGCTTCATCGATCTCCTCGCTTTTTATTCGCCGGGAAGCATTGGCAATATCGATCGTTTCATTGACCAGCGCGGCAATTCCCGTTCCCGAGCCGCCACCTGTCACGGAAATCTGCATTTCCGGGTGCAGCTGTTGATAGCTGTTCCGCCCAGGCCAGTGCCAGGTTCACCATGGTATCTGACCCCATGTTATTGATCACAACGGAATTACCTCCGGAATCCTGCGATGAATCCCCGCTGGTGCAGGCGGTTATCAATAACAAACCGATGATTACGACCGATCGGAAAAAGTGCTTCATCCGGGTGAATTATAATTTGTTTCGCATTCATTGATGCTGTACCTATCTTAAGAAATCCATCGGGTGGATTCGAATGGGTTATAATCGCTCTCTGCGATTCCCCCATCGCGAAATAAGAGTTACTGATCAAAAATAGGATTAATTATGGAAATCGGCACCGTTCAATCAGTCGATATTGATGAGCAGATGCGCACGGCGTATCTCGATTACGCCATGAGCGTGATCGTGGCACGCGCCCTGCCTGATGCGCGGGATGGTTTAAAACCTGTCCACCGTCGCATCCTGTATGCCATGATGGATATGGGCATCCGTGCAAACACGCCATACAAGAAATCTGCCCGTATCGTCGGTGAAGTTCTCGGCAAGTATCATCCGCATGGCGATTTGGCAGTCTATGAAGCCATGGCGCGCCTGGCGCAGGATTTTTCCATGCGCTATCCGCTGGTGGATGGCCAGGGCAACTTCGGTTCCGTGGATGGCGATATGCCGGCTGCCATGCGCTATACCGAGGCGCGCCTGGCGCACACTTCTGAGGAAATGCTGGCTGATATCGATGCCAAAACGGTGGATTTCATTGATAATTTTGACGGGACGCTGCAGGAACCATTGGTCCTGCCTTCCCGACTTCCCAATCTTCTTCTGAATGGCGCTTCGGGTATCGCGGTCGGTATGGCCACCAATATCCCGCCGCACAACTTGCGCGAGCTGTGCCTGGCGATCAATCACCTCATCGAACATTACGATGATCGCGATGAGATCACGGTTGAGGAATTGATGAAATTCCTCCCTGGACCTGATTTCCCGACGGGTGGTGTGATCGTCGGCAAGGAAGGCATTCTCCAGGCTTACAGCACCGGTCGCGGGAAGTTGACCGTAAGGGGTCTGGCTCATATCGAAGAGATCAAGGGCAGTCGTAATTCCATCGTCATCACCGAGATCCCCTTCCAGGTAAATAAGTCTGGATTGATCGAACGAATTGCTGAGCTGGTCCGTGATGGAAGAATCGATATGATCTCGGATCTGCGCGATGAATCCGACCGCCGCGGGATGAGCATTGTCATTGAACTCAAGCGCAGTGCCAATGCCCGCAAGGTTCTCAACCAGCTTTATAAATTCACCCCCCTTCAATCGACCTTCAGCATCAACCTCCTCGCCTTGATCGATAACGAACCGCGCCATCTTTCCCTTAAACGCGCACTGCAGGTTTTTATCGAACACCGCCACCTGGTGATTACCCGGCGTACTAAATTCGAGCTCGAAAAAGCCCTTGCCCGTGCCCATATACTGGATGGCTTGTTGATCGCGCTTGCCAATCTTGATGATGTGATCAAGACCATCAAAGAATCGCCGGATGCAGATGAAGCCAAAAACCGCCTGATGCAGCGTTTCAACCTGAGTGAGATGCAGGCTCAGGCGATCCTGGATATGCAGCTCCGCCGGCTAGCCGCCCTCGAACGTCAGAAGATTGAAGATGAGCATACCCAGCTCCTAGAACGCATTGCCTTTCTGGATGATCTTTTGAATCATCCCAAGAAGATTCTTGAAGTGATAAAGGCGGATATGGATGAAATCCGTGAAAAATATGGCGATGAACGCCGCACCCGCCTCCAGGTTGAGGAAGTCCAGGAGATCAACGAAGAGGATATCGTTCCCGATGAGCCCATCCTGATCTCTTTTACCCAGCGTGGCTATATCAAACGCGTGGCTTCCAATCTCTATCGCACCCAGGTGCGCGGGGGACGCGGCGTCTCAGGGCAGACGGTCCGCGAAGAGGATGAAGTCCTGATGGTCATCCCGGCGCGCACACTGCATACCGTCCTCTTCTTCTCTGATCGCGGAAAAGTCTATTCCGAAAAAGCTTACCAGATCCCGGATGCCAACCGCACCGATAAAGGCATTCCCATTGTGAATGTGATCGCCCTGGATGCCGGGGAGCGCATCACAACAGCGGTTGCCGTGCCGGATTTCCAGAAAGCAAATTTCTTCACCATGGCAACCATGCGCGGGAAGATCAAGCGCGTGGCTCTTTCTGAATTCGCCAGTGTCCGCCCATCTGGTGTTGTCGCCATCAATCTGGAGGAGAAGGATGAATTGGGGTGGGTGCGATTGACCAGTGGTGATGACGAGATCGTCATGGTCACCGCCAACGGCAAAGCACTGCGCATCTCTGAAAAGGAGATCCGTTCTGTGGGGCGGCAGGCAGGTGGTATGACCGGCATCAAACTGCGCTCCGGGGATCACCTGGCTTCCATGGAAGTCATCGAACCTGAAGGCGCATTGTTGGTGATCACGGATCATGGATTCGGCAAGCGGGTGTCTCTCACCGAGTATCCACAAAAAAGCCGCGCGACGCAGGGCGTGGCCACTTTGGACGAAAAATACCAGGCCAAGACAGGCAGGATCGCTGCTGCGCGTGTTTGCCAGGAGACTGATGAAGCGACCATCATCAGCCGCAACGGTGTAATCCTCCGCATAAAGGTAAAGGATATTGTGAAAGGCAGCCGCATCGCTCGCGGCATGCACCTGATGGATCTTCCGGAAGGGGATTCGGTTGCCACATTGGCAAGGATGATCGCACTCCCCGAGAAGACTGAAAAAGATCAGCCTGAAGCAAAACCAGGATAATAAAAAAACTCCCTTCCGCTTGGAAGGGAGTTTTTGAATCCATAATTGATTAAAAGAATGGCAGGCTGATCTTGCCAAAGATGATCAGGAAAAATGAACCCAGAATGCAGGTCATGAAGAGCAGCATTAAAACAACAATGAAACGTTGTGGAGCAGTCATCCCAAGGAATTGTTTTTTGCCCTGGTACTCTTCTTCGTAATAGGCTTCGTCCTGTTCGGCTTTGTCCTTGGCAGTGTTGCGCAGATCATCTAACATGTCAGCCTCCTGGATCGGGTCACTCTAACCAACTGGCCGGAGATGAACATCACCGGTCATCACCGTTATTTTAGCATCATTTTCAGCAATCAGCTCAAGCTCTCCCGCCTGGGACAACCCGAGCACCTTCCCGGTGGCAATCGTTTTGCCGTCCTCAATGATGCGGACAGGTTCGCCCCGGTAAGCCAGGTGTTCCTGCCAGAAATTAAAGAAATCAGGCTTGACCATTGATTTTCGCCAGTCGAAAAAGGAATTGACTACCATTTTCAGCACCTCCATCCTATCCACCGGTCTGCCCAGTTCATCCTCAATGGATGTGGCGGCAAACTCAAAGTTAGAGTCCGATGATATGGAAGAACATGCAACATTGATGCCAATTCCGATAACCACAGCCTGGATCTGCTCTCCGCTCCAAGTAGTTTCTGTAAGTATCCCGCTTGTCTTCTTTCGATTGAGCAATACATCATTAGGCCATTTGATTTCAGCAGGCAAGGTGAACGCTTGTATAAGGCAATCACATAAAGCCACTGCTCCCAATGCTGAAAATCGCGCGATAACCAGTTTTTCTTCATCGACAGGTCGGGTAATCAGGCTGAATGCAAGGGCTGATCCACGCTCAGTCTGCCAGTTTCTATTCAGTCTTCCACGGCCGCTTGACTGATGGTCGGCGAATACCAGGGCACCATCAGGTGCGCCATGCGCCGCCCAATTCAACGCCTCATCATTGGTGGATCCGATCGAATCAAATATACGGAGTGCAGTGATCGCCGTGTTTGCCAGGCTGTTTTTAACCGCTTCTTTCAGCATGGATTGATTTTAAGCCAAAGTAAGTGATATTAATTATAAAAGAGCAGTGATTTCTCACTGCTCTTTTATTTCGATTAGTTACTTGATGGCAACTTTGATTGTTTTTGGTTTGGCTTCCTCTGCCTTGGGGATGCTCAAAGTGAGGATCCCATCCACCAGTTTTGCTTCCGCTTTGGAAGGATTGAGCTGATCCGGCAGGGAAAAACTGCGTGAAAATTTTCCTTCCGGTAATTCTCGGGCCAGGTACTGGACTCCCTCGGCAGATTCGTTTTTGAATTCGCCGCTGATGGTGACCTGGTCATTCACAATCTGGATGTCGAGGTCTTCTGATTTCACACCAGGTATGATCGCCCTGATCTGGTATCCATCGCTGTCAGCTTTGACTTCGATGGGTAGAGGGTATTCACATTCAGAATCATCGTAGCGATTTTCATGCATTCGCTGCATCATTTGGTGTCGCATGGGATGCCTGAAAGGGGACACATAATAAAACATGGTTTATTCTCCTTTTATTGTTTCTTCAATGATACGGTTTTATTATCAGAATTATCCTAACGATAGATAAGAGCATTATTAGATTTCAACAGTGTGAAATTCATTAATGGTATGATATCGCCTGACCATGGACGATAAGATCACCATCATCGAAGGTCCTCCCCCCATCTTTGAATCTGTGAATGATGGCTGGGCTTTGGGACTTACAGATACCCCCCGGCTTTTTGAAATGGCTGTCACCCATCTTCGCACCTATAACGGCGCAGAGTTGGTGGAACGCTGCCACAGGGCATGGTTCAAGCGTGGCAAAATGCATCTCCATTACCGCAATGAGCTAGGTCTGGAGGAGCAGGCACCCATCATGGCTGCCCGCTCACTGGAAACTCACGATGGGCAGGTCCTCTTCCTCTGGATTCGACGTAAAAAGACACGCTTGGATGATCTCCAGGATTTAAATCCACCTGCAGATTTGTAAAGGAAGCGGATCACCACAGTGATTAAAAACATTCTCCAATCTTGGAGAATGTTTTTATACCCCAGGAGGGACTTGAACCCTCAACCAAGGCGTTAGGAGTGCCTTACTCTATCCATTTGAGCTACTGGGGTGTTGACTGAATTATAGCATTCCAGAAAAAAGCCTTCAAGAGGGATCAATTTTAAAATAAAACATGAGCAACCTCGCATAGAAGGGGGTTCTCTCGACGACAATCCCGCCAGTAGCAGGAGCTGCTCATCCGAGCCAGCGCGTCACCTTTCAATCATGAGATACAACAGTATCTTATATGTGGCTGTGCCACGGTAAAAAGGTAGATCAGAGAGCGTCTATGCGGTTTTCGCTTACATGAGGTTGCTCATGTAAAAATAATATAGCACAAGACGGGGTGAATTTCAATTAAGAATTTTGATTAAGGCTTACTGATGGTGATGCTGTCAAAGATCAGGCTGACTGGATGATGGGTGAACGAGAGTGCACCTATCCCGATCAAGCCCGGTTCAGTGAAATCCGTGGCGACCTTGCGATTGAATACCTCTTTACCATTGATCGTCAGGATCAGCGAATCTCCCATGCAGGCTAATTGTATGGCATTGGTTTTCTCGGTGCCCATTTCGATGTCACCGGATGGCCTATCCAGCACATAATCATAATATGCATTGCGTCCGGCAATATCCCTGGCATATTCATATTTAAACACGGAAAAATAACCTGCCGTGGAAACCCGTGCCTCATACCAACCTGAATCGGTTGCCCTGCACATGAGCACCGCCCCGTGGTTATTCACACCTGTACTGGTTACTTCCGCGGAAACGATCACATCGGTATAGGCACCACCCGGGTAAAGGATGTAAGCATAGGTGGTTGTTGCATCGACTCTGATTTTTATCCCGCTTTCGGTCAACCCGGTGGTTACTTTGTCGCGCTCATTTCCCACCACGATCAGTGGTCGAAGTGGCTGCCAGCAGGTGGTGGTTTCGGTACCGCCAAACTCCTCCCTGTAATACTCAGGACACAGGACATTTGTAACCGGAGGTACTTCCATTTGGGGTTGAGCTTCTTCGAGAGACTCTGCTGGTATCTGTGGAGCAATGGGTTCCTGCCCGGTGGGTGTGATTTCTTTAGGGCCACAAGCTGCTAATAACAGGCTTATGAAAATTGCGATGAATAAAACATTAGCTTTCATTGATCCTCTTGAAATTAGTATGGTCAAGTTTTACCCTCTAATTATTTTCGTTAATCGCATTTACGTCAAGATAAACACGAGAATGATATTCGGGATATCCTCCATTAAAGCGATTGTCAGGCATGGGGTACATGCCTGACAATCTTCACGGAGGGAATGTCACCATTTGCTTTGACTGCCAGCCTGGGGGGGACAAGCTGACAAAGGCTCCTGGTGGCAAGGCACCTGTTTTATACCAGTAAAAGTTTGGCGCCTGTATTTAATATAACAAAGTTCATCAGATTTGCATTAATTAGAATTAAGAATTTGATTAAGTTTGTTTTAGAATTTTTCACTGCCTGAAAAAAATTTCATCCACTCCTCTATCTCCGCATCACTGAGCTCCGCTATTTTCTTTTGTTTCCTTCGCAAGTTTTTCAGCACTCTTTTGCATCAAGACAGCAAATTCGGCGGATGGTAAAGCTTTCACTTTCAAAGAGTTGCATTCCGCTATGATCCGCCGGTCAGAGGTGACTACCGTACAATTCTTCGCCGCTGCTCCCATCTTTCGTACGCGGTTGATGATCGCTTCGTCGGCGATCGTTGCAGAGGAGACAAAATGAGCTGTCAATTGCCCAAATTTCCGTGATCCACTATGTCCAGCTGCAGCCTGGTCAAAATAAACTTCGATTGTGTTCCGTTTACCCTTCGTAAAGAGCAGTAGCCTTTCGATCAGCTGCATTTCATCATCAAGATCCGAGAGATTCAATCCCCGGATATGGGGAACAAGATTGTGACCATCAATAAAGTAAAGCAAGGCAGCATCCTTAATGTTTTTTTATATTGAATTGTGCTATGATTCTAGCCAGACAGGCTATGAAATCATCCTTAAAATCTGTCCCCTTTATTGTACTGAATGTTTTGATCTCAGCACTGACAACTTTGTTGGTTCTGTATATTTGGGATCGCACCCATCAGGTTGTCACTCCTGGATTGGAGATCACCCCTCAGCCTCCACAGATGATCGGCTCCGGCGAATGTGAACCGTTTGTTCCCCCCAAGAATGCGGATACGCTTCAGGTCATTTCCGTTTTTGGGACCGGTGATGCACAAAAGGAAGAGGTCAGTATTCAACGGGTGGGAGCTGGTGAGCTTTGCTTGAATGGCTGGCGGTTGGAGGATGATGACGGGAATATTTATTCATTCCCGGCGCACATGCGCCTTTATACCGAAGGGGCCATCATTACATTGTCCACCCGGACAGGGAATGATTCTGCTCTTGATCTTTTCTGGGGATTGACCAGCCCGGTATGGCATACGGGTGAAGAAATCCATATTCTTGATCCCGATGGAA
Source organism: uncultured Chloroflexia bacterium (assembly GCA_963804865.1). Lineage (GTDB taxonomy): Bacteria > Chloroflexota > Anaerolineae > Anaerolineales > Anaerolineaceae > CAVVEQ01. The sequence continues at coordinate 482,884 of CAWDSH010000042.1, read as the reverse complement.
AAGAACGCGCTGTATTTTTAATACCTTAATCAAATAGGAATCACATTTTATGTCACAGGCACTCTATCGAAAATGGCGTCCTCATCTTTGGGAAGAAGTGATTGGACAGGATCATGTCATTCAAACGTTGAAGAATGCTGTTCAATCCGGCAGGGAAGGACATGCCTATCTCTTTTCCGGTCCACGTGGCACCGGAAAAACCACTACAGCCCGGCTCCTGGCCAAAGCGGTGAATTGCCTTTCAGAGGATCCAAAATCCAGGCCTTGCGATAAATGCGAGCATTGCCGCGCCGTGAATGAAAGTCGTTTCATGGATTTGATCGAAATCGACGCTGCCTCGAATACCAGCGTGGATGATGTTCGTGACCTGCGTGACAAGATTAATTTTCTGCCATCCGAGGGAAAATATAAGGTTTATATCATTGATGAAGTTCACATGCTCTCCACGGCAGCCTTCAATGCACTGCTGAAGACCCTGGAAGAACCGCCCCCGCATGCGATTTTCATCCTCGCGACCACCGAGGTGCATAAGATCCCACCAACGGTACTCTCTCGTTGCCAGCGGCATGAATTTCGCCGCATCCCGGTCAACCATATCGTGGTACAGCTTGAGAAGATCGTTGAAAAAGAAAAATTCTCAATTTCAAAGGAAACCTTGGTCCTGATCGCCCGCCAATCCACGGGTAGTTCACGGGATGCGATATCCCTGCTTGATCAGCTTACCTCTTCAGGTGAAGAGATCTCGCTTTCAACTGCCCAAATGGTTTTGGGTACCAGTGCCAATCAGAATGTGATTGCCCTGGTCAAATCCATCCAGGAGCATAAAGCCGCCGATGGTCTGCAGATCATCCATCAAGCATTGGATGGCGGCAGCGATCCGCGCCAGTTTGCCCGCCAGATTGTTGAATACCTTCGCGCCCTGCTTCTCATCCGCATGGGTAATTCTGATCAAGTGGATGCCACCACGGAGCAAAAAGCCCAGATGAAAGACCAGGCGCAGAGCTTTGAGCCTTCAGTTCTGATGGGAGCAATTCGCCTGTTCAATTATGCAGCGATGGAATCACGCAATAACTGGCAGCCGTCCCTTTCGCTGGAACTCGCCATCGTCGAGGCCATCCATGGACCGGAGCAAGTGGGAAGACCTGCGCCTGCCAAATCATCTCCGCTACAACCACAAGTGCAATCCAGGCCGCCTGCGTTCATACAACAAAAATCACCACCAAATCCGGTTAAGAATGTTACCGGAGTCTCAACGAAAACCGATCCAAAACCCGAACCGCCAACCGCATCCAATCCACCTGCTGAAGTGAAATCCCATGAAAGTAAAAAGGCGGATCCAGGAAGGCTTGCTGAGGTCATGTCGAGCTGGGATCAGATTCGTGTGGTGATCAAGAAAAAGCGTTCCCAAACCGAAGGTCTATTAAACTCATGCAAGCTGCGCACTATAAAAGGTGAAAGCCTTCTGCTCGGTTTTGCCAGCGACCTATTGAAATCGAAGATGGAAACGGAAGAGAATCTTGGTGTCACCCGGGAGGCAATTTTTGAAGTCCTCGGTTTCGAGATCCCGATATCCGTCGTTGTCGTCAATGAAAAAGCACAGAATGCCCCTGAAGATCTTGGCATTTCCGGTGATGGCATCGTTGGAACTGCGATCAATGAAGGCGGGAAAATCGTCCACAAGGAGTGAATGAATGGCAAAAGGATTCAATAGACCGGCAGGGGTGGGTGGTGGCGGAATGATGCAGCAGATAAAAAAGCTGCAGGAACAAATGGAAACTGCGCAAGCCCAACTCGCTGAACAAACAACCACCGCCAGTGTCGGCGGCGGTGTAGTGAAAGTAACGATCACGGGAAATCAGGTGTGTAAAACCATAGAAATCAATCCCGATACTCTTAAAAGACGCAGATGCTGAAATGTTGCAGGATCTGCTCTTGTCCGCATTCAACCTGGCGTTGGATCAATCCCGCCAGATGGCTGCCGAAACGATGGGACCCCTTGCCGGCGGGCTTGGTGGTTTGGGATTTTAATGCCCTCACTTCCTGCACCCGTCCAAAACCTGATCAGCGCCTTCGAGCGTCTGCCCGGTATAGGACCAAAAACTGCCTCCCGTTTGACTTTTTATCTCCTGCGCGGATCCGATGATGTGCCCAGGCAGCTTGCTGAAGCCTTGCAGGCTCTAAAGTCAGCAACCGATCTCTGCCCCCAATGTTTTAATATTACGCTTGCCAACCAGGGATTATGTGATATTTGTTCGGATCCGAAACGTCAGCCAGCATCCTTATGCGTGGTGGAAGAACCTTTGGATGTCCTCGTCCTGGAGCAGACGGGTGGTTTTACAGGTCTTTATCACGTACTGCACGGGGTTATCTCACCCATCGAAGGCATCGGGCCGGATGATCTCCGCATCCGTCCTTTGATTGAGCGTGTGAAGGGTGGTGAGATAAAAGAGGTTATCCTGGCGACCAATCCCAGCATGGAAGGAGATGCCACTGCTCTTTATCTGAAACAACAGCTGCTCCCCTTCGGCGTGCGCCTGACCCGCCTCGCACGTGGACTGCCCATGGGCGGTGATCTCGAATATGCAGATCAGAACACCCTGCTCAGGGCGCTCGCTGGACGTCAGGAAATGACATAAAACTCCCGGTATAACCGGGAGTTTTTAGTTCTAGTCGTTTTTATATGCCGGGAATTCGATCCCATTCTCCAATTGGTAATAAGGTAACCAGAGGATCCCCGAGTATTCAACATAAATATCCCGTTGTTGCGGTGAAATTGGGATCTCGATCACGTTATCAGATACCATATCGCCCTCGCCCATGCCACCTGCCTGTTGCTCCTGCTCGAGGGCTTGAAGTTGTTGTTTAAGATCTTCGAGATTCTTCTCGGATAATTCCAGGTCAGCCTTCGCTTCCTGTGCCATGCGGAATTTCGTGACCCCGGGTGAAAGACTCCTCTTTCGTCTGGTCAATAAACCAAATACGGTGTCCAATGCCTTGGCTCCCATTTCCACGTTGCGCTGGCCGACTTCATCCTTATCCCTTTTAACCTTAAGTTCCGCCGTGGCGATCTTCTGCTTCAATGACTGGATGCGACGTTCATTTTCATTGCCGGCTCTTCCTCGGGAAGGTTGAGTCCTGGCTGCCTGCACGCAGCGGCTAATAAAGCTCTGCCTGCTCTCACCAGGTTTGCTCGCCAGGTCCAGTTCCTCGTTCACAAAGATCTCCAACGCTGCCGTGCGGTAAATCCAGCTGGTGAAATCCTTTTGAAGGTCGTCCAATTTCTTGCGCTCGCCCAGCCAGGAAGGAATTGGATTGAAATGGGAATTGGGTTGAGGGCTGTTCTGGAATTGTTCGGGCTTGATCTCCCGGAAATTAAATTCCTCCCATCGCGGAAGTCCACCAGGCAATTGATCCACCACGCTTGTCAGTCGTTTTTCGAGGTTGATCCCATATTTCTTGTTGAAGTATCTGACCTGCGCCTGCGTTAGAAATGTTGGCTTGTAGAAAATTTTCTTCGCAGTTACATTCGCCGGGAGTGTGGTGCCCTGTTCCCGCGCTGCTGCTGCAGGATCCAGTTCGAAAGGCAGGAAATATTCATCCACGCCACTGGGAGCTGCCGGTCGCGCAGACGCCAGGCCTGCACCACTGCCAACCCCTGCAGCTGTTCCCAAGAATGGATGATTTCAATGGACTCTTCGTAGTGTCTTTTGATGTTGAAGTCATGGTACTGGTCGGAGAACCTGCCAGGGCATTCAATGCTGGTATTTGCGTTCGGGTCAATGGTCCTGCCAGGTAATTCATTGCCCACCGCGTGGTAAAAACGACCGGTTTGGATTCATGCACATTGTGTAATAAAAACACGCGTTTGCTGAGCCCGGAAATCAACCGGTCAAACACGTTGCGGTCCAAAGCTCCGGTTGCGCTTTGCAGCCCATCGAGGAGGCGCTGCTTATCCTGGTCTGTTTGCAAACGGCCGATCACCCAGGTACCGGCATTGGATAATGCCTTGTAATCCACGTCCACGGGGTTCTGCGTGGCAAGTAGAAGACCCAGACCAAAAGCGCGGGCTTGTTTCAATAACCTTAAAAGAATAGGCCGGGAAGGCGGGTTGGCTACGGGGGGCATGTATCCCATGATCTCGTCAAAATAGACGATCGCGCGCAGGCTTCCGGTTCCACGCTGGGTGAACATCCATGTTTCGATGGCCGCAAAGAGCAGTGTGGTGAAGAACATCCGCTCATTGTCACTTAAATGTGCCATGTAAAAAATGCTGTGGCGTGGTTTTTGATCCTTGGTGAAGAGGATGGCATTGATGTCCAGCGGCTGACCTTCCAACCAGGTCTCGAATGAAGGCGCAGCCAGGAAATTGTTCAATAGCATGGCCAATTCAAAGCGATCCTGCTCAGGGAAGAAAGTATCCACCGCAAATGCCCCCAGGCGTTCAATGGGTGGTTTCTGCGTTTGCAGTATGAGTGAAGGTAGATCCAGTGATTTTCCCTGGCTCCAGGCATTTTCAATCAGGTTGGAAAGCAGGATATGCTCGCGGGAGCGCAAGAGGATCTATATCCTTCAATCCGATCAGACCTAATAAGGCAGTCACTGTGCTGGCAATTTTTTCGCGCAGTAATTCCCGGTTTTCCTCCCAGGGAATCACCGGGGCTTCAAACGAAGAGAGGATATTGACCGGGTGGCCGGCAGTCGAGCCGGGTGTGAAAATGGTGAATTTGGCTGAATTCTTAAGCGCCTGGAGTTGTTCCTTACCCAATCCCCATGAAGCCAGGCCTTCCTTCCAGTTTTTTGCTGTTTCTTCCGCCAACTGCGCTGTCGTTTTATTCTGGCGCATGGCAGCATCCGGATCGATCCAGGGCTCAAAATCAGCCGGCAGCTGATCGGGAAAATGAAGGATAAGGTTTGTCAGATCCCCCTTGGGATCCACAACAATCGCGGGGATGCCCTGCAAGGCAGCTTCTTCCAGCAGACCAATGCAGAACCCGGTTTTCCCGGATCCGGTCATACCGGTAACGATGCCGTGCGTGGTCAGGTCCGATGGATCATAGATTACCTTATCTTCAAGAACTTTCTTTTTATTGATATCGTACAACTTTACCAAGAAAAAAACCTTTGTCTGATCCCATGTTTCCTCCAATAAAACATCATGGCATGCGGTAAATTTGATATATACCGCCAAAATCGCTGACGAGCTCAAGATCTTCAAGTGTCTGATCAAGGATATCAAGATCCTCCACCGGGTGGTGCGGATCCTGATCTTCGCGCAGGAATTCTGTCCCTGCTCTATTATATAGAATATGAGTGAAACCCTGTTGTTTCCATGAAGCCAGGACAGTTTGTGGATCACTGAAATAAGCCAGGTCGTGTTTCCACCGGTCGAGGATTTCATCCGGTTCACATTCCGGCAGGCAGTACAATCCGCGTGGCTCATAGAGCATGACAATGCGGCTGCCTTCCGGTAGATCTCCCATTTCCTTTACAGCCTGGTTGTACCAGCCCAGGTTATCATCCAGGAACTCCTCTTCAGTTTTGATCCCGATGATATATGGAATGGAACCTGACCGGGCTAAATTGGAGAATAACTCCGTCGCATTCAAACCCAGGACAAGAAAGATCAATGCGGTCACAATGCGCGCAGGTCTGAATTGGGTAAGCTCCAGTCGGCTGATGCCAAAAAATCCAAAAGCCGCCAGGATGGCAAATGCGGGGAAGATCGAAAAGTACATCCGGGTTTGGATCAAATAACCGCTGTATTGATTTCCGATGATCCAAACCAGTATGCCGGTGATCGCAGCCACCGCGGCATTCTGGAGCGAGGAATGCTGCTCCCTGTCCAGGCGGTGGGCATTCACCCAGGCGAGGACTCCAAGTCCAAGCAATAAGGGTCCGATGGAAACGCTGTAACCCGATCGACCATCCACACCCATATAAGTCGCCTGGAATGGCAACAGGAAAAGGTCCTTCCAATCACCCCATGCCGGCAGCCCCTGGTAGACTTCTATTCGGATCGCGTCCATTGTTCCGGCCGGGAAGAAAAATGGATAAAATGGATTTCCGGTCATGCCCCAGTTTCTTAAAAGCCACGGCAGCATGACAACCAGCGCCGCGATCGCAAATCGAAATGCATTTGAAAAGAAAGCCCGCTTGGTTTGGAAGCAGTGCCAGCAGAACACCACTGCCAGGACGATTAACAGTACACCCGCCGTATACTTGGTGGAAAAAGCAAAACCGGCGAAAATTCCCGAAAAAACAAGCAATTTCGGATTATCACTGGATCGCCAGAGATCCAGGCAAATTAAACCACCCAAACCGAAAAGCAATCCAAGCCAATCCACGTAACCCCAGGCCATCGCGGCTACAAAAGTATATCCTGCCATCAAGCTCGCCACTGCCACCCAGGCGGATGGATTATCCAATCTCTGGCGCACGAATCCAAAAAGCCCAACCAATGCCATAAAGGCAAACCACCAGCCCAAAACGGTGGCACCAGCATTCCCTCCAAAAGCCATACCGAGGGTGTATAACATTTCGGTCGTCTGCGGCATGCCGGTCATCGCCAGCCAGGGTAAGTATTCCAATCCACCTGCGCTTAGATATGCAGCCGGCATGCGTCAAATGGTACATCAATGCATCATATTTAACCGGTGGTGCTAACGCGGCGCAAAGCGAGAAAAGAACCATTCCACCCAGGATGATCCCCGCAACGCGCCAGGTGGCTGTCGTTTCCTTCCAGATCCCTGGTATGGAACCGAAAAGCTTCCACCAGGCGATTATTTCCTTACGCAGGAGCACAACCAGTATCACCACCAGGGGGATGAAAATGAGGATGGTAAATCCATGCAGCAGCCCGATCACCATCATGACCAGAGCCAGGACGCCATATCCAAATGCTGCATCGATGCCCAGTCTTGCAAGTGGGTGTAGATTTTCAAGTTTCAGGAATCTCAAACCAATCCCCCCGGCAATCGAAGTGATCATCCCGGCGATCACCACGCGCCAGATGTTCATGCTGATTGCCATGGCTAACTCGGGGGTAAAGGGTTTATGGGTAACGAAATATAGGATCGTGATGAGCGCAAACCAGATAAGCACAAAAATACCGATGATGATATTGCGATTTGATTTATTCATGGAATTCCCGCTACAGCTAATTATAGTTTAGAAGTATTCAGTATTTCATCATTAAAATTGGGATGGCATGAATTTTGCAAGTAAATATTAACTTAATTATTATCAGTCTACCGAATTCATATTTGCTTTAGAGGAAGAATTGATGCTTGATCTCCACATCACCCCGTTGAATCGCTTGTCCGGTCAGGTTAAATCCGAGCTGCCGGGAGTATTCTCATCCACGCCGCCCAAAAGATGCAGCCGGGGCAGAGACCGTGACACATTGGTGATGTTGCTCTCACCCAACCTGAGTGCCGGGCTATCCACACCTCACCTCTTGGAGATCTTGAGCAAGGCAGCATCCCGGTTTTATTCAACCCCCGGGACGCTTACCTCCGCTTTGAACGAAGCGGCTAATTACATCAACGAGTATCTGCTGGATTTGAATCTCAAGAACACCCGTGAGGGATTCCAGGTTTCAGCTTCAATCTCCATGCTCGTCTTGCGGGGTGATGTCCTCTTCCTGGCCCAATCCGGGTCAGCGCAAGCACTGGTCACAGATGGCAGGCAATTACATCGTTATGGAGAAGACTCTGCCAAGGAATTACCGCTCGGCATCAGCCGGAATACTAATTTGCGGTTTCATCAAACCGAGATTAATAAAAGCTCCCTGATCCTGTTGACGCCCCAGGTGCCTGAAGGATGGACTCAATCCAGGATCCTGGAAATCGCGCAACTTCCTCTTCCCGATCAGAACAGCACTCTTTTTAGTTTTGCCGGCACGGAAATCCAGGCATTGATCATTTCCTTGACGGAAGGCAAGGGCCAGGTGCTGCGTCACCGGTTGAATGGTTTGCCCGTGGATTCCATCAACAAGGCAGCAGTGCCTGACGAGCAAACATCCATTTTGGCTCCACAAGCACCACTCGCGCCACAAAGACCACTTTCACAAGAAAGTATTCCTGTGCCATCCGGTGGATCAATCCAAACAGTTGAAGGAATTCAAGAATCTGAACTCATCCCTGCAGCTGCTCCTGCATCTCCTGACAATCAGAAAACCAAATCGATCCCTAAGTTTTTTGAAGGTTTAAAGTCGAAATATATAAAAACACCAGCATGGTTCATTTCGGCACGTGATAAGTTCGCAAGATTTTGGATTGCCAGCGCTGATAAACGCCATCGATTAATTGCCGCGATAAAGACCTGGTTTATCCGTATGCTGCCTGGTGCCGGAGACGATTCACCCAAATTACCGCGAAGTGCCCTCTATTTCATTGCCATCGCCATCCCCATCATCGTGGTAGCTATTTCGATCACCATTTACCTGCGCAGTGGTCGGGGTGAGCAGCACGTCATCAATCTGCAGGTTGCCCAATATTACGCAGGAGTCGCTTCCGGGGAAAAAAGTCGCGAGCTGCAGCATGATTACTGGACCCAGGCAGATGAATGGTTGGATAAGGCAGAAAGCTATGGCGAGACCGCTGAATCCCGGGATCTACGCAGACAGATTCAGGCAGCCCTTGATTCACTCGAGGGTGTTTCCAGGTTGACCCTCGTTCCGGCGCTGCCATCGGAGCTGCCTCGCACCACAAGTATCAAGCGAATTGCAGTCCGGGATCAGGACGTATATCTACTGGATGATAAGTCGGGAAATGTCATCCGGCTTACCCGCAGGAATTCCAGTAATTATGAGATAGATTTTACATTCGTCTGCGGCCCGGGTGGCTATATCGGTAAAATCGTGGATATAGCGGCATTACCGCCGAATAATATCCAGGTTCAACCTGGGGTAAAAGGGGAAGCCAAGGTGATTGGCGTGGATGAATACGGCAACGCTGTCTACTGTGCCCCGGGAGCCAACCCGACCTCAAAAACACTTGGGCGGCCGCGGGTCAACTGGGATAGGATCCAGGCCATCAATCTCAGCCAGAGCATTCTCTACGTTCTTGATGGCGGCAACAATCACGTGTGGCGGTATCGCAGCGGTGAGACAGACCGAGAATTCGAGTTCAGCCAGGCACCCGGTGAATTCTTCGACGCCAGCCAGTTGACAACTGCGTCCAATTACGTTGACCTGGCGGTCAATGTGGATAACCTCTTCCTGCTTCACCAGGACAGCCAGATGACCCATTGTGTCTATAGCCGCGTGGATTGGAAGGAATCAGAATGTGAGAATCCTGCGATCTACCAGGATATGCGCAGTGGGAGTCCTGTTACCTTTGCCACCAATGGTTTAAATTACGGGCAGCTGTCTTTCGCCGAGTTGCCCGATTCTGCGCTTTACATCCTGGAGGAAAACCAGCCTGCCGTTTATAAATACGGTATGCAGCTCAACCTTTATCGCATCATCAATATTCAGATGGCGGAAGGGTATTCCTTCCCCAAGGATGACGTGACTGCTTTCACCGTTTCAACCGACCAGATCGTTTTTATCGCCTTTGGTCAGGAATTGTTTTACGCGCGCATTCCATGAGCATTCCACTGGAGATCGCTCTTCCCGGTAATGGTACACTCGCCCTGGTTGGCAGCGGTGAATATCTGCCTGGCATGCAGCCAGTGGATCAATTCTTAATGAGCAGTCTGCAAGTACCAGCGCATGTCATCTGCCTGCCAACTGCCGCCGGAACTGAAGGACCTGCACGGTTGAAATACTGGAACGATCTGGCTGGCAGTTATTTTGCCAAAATCGGTGTTGCCAGTATCCAGTCGTTGGAGATCACCAACCGGTCTGGCGCCAGCGACGCGGAACTCATCCGCCCGATTAAGCGTGCCAATTTTGTCTATCTCTCCGGTGGTAAACCGGCGCATCTGTATGAGAGCCTGCATGGCACCCGCGCCTGGCAGGCAATCGAAGATGTGCTCAAACGTGGTGGTGTCCTGGCCGGGTGCTCAGCCGGGGCTATGATCTTTGGTGGCAGCATTCCGGATCTAAAATTATCCTCGAGTTTCACTCACCCCGGGTTTGACTATCTTCCAGGGGTATTTATTGTTCCTCATTATGATGAGATCCCGATGATCATTAAAACAGGCATCAACAAGCTGGCAAAGAAAATGATCATGGTGGGAATCGATGGTTATACTGCATTGGTTTGCACCGAATCCGGGTGCCAGGTCATCGGCAAGGGTGCAGTGACTATCATCAAAAACAAACAGACTCAGAAGTATTACCAGGAAACAGCAGGCGCCTAGATCATTTAAGAGAATGTCAACCAGGAAATGGTGACATTCATCTTAGGGTTTGGAGATATATTTGATATAATACATTCGGTTTTTTGAATATATCATTATGTCAGAGCCGAAACTCTTCAAACTTGGGCGGGCTAAGAATGGGCGTATCATCCTGCCGGATGATCTCTCAAAGCTTTTGGGTGGAACTCTGGATGGTGAGGAGATCGAAGCAGAGCTCAATGACGGGAAGCTTCTCCTCCGGTCATCCATCAACCATCTTTCCAGGGTCTATCTTGAGCCGACCAATACCTGCAATCTGTCCTGCCGGACTTGCATGCGCAACGTATGGGATGAGACTCCAGGTTTCATGAGTAATGAAATATTTCAAAAGGTCCTGTCCGGGATCAAAGCATTCAAGCCTGTACCCTCGGTATTCTTTGGTGGCTTTGGCGAACCCCTGGCTCATCCTGAGATCATCCCGATGATCGCCCAGGCAAAAGCGCTGGGCGGTGAAGTTGAATTGATTACCAATGGGACTGCGCTGACCCGGGAGATTTCCACTCAACTTGTGAACGCTGGTTTGGATCGAATCTGGTTCTCGCTGGATGGTGCTCGCCCTGAAAGCTACATGGATATTCGCCTGGGAGCATCATTGCCTTATGTCATTGAGCAGATCAATATACTACGATCCATCTGCGCACGCCTGGATAGTGCCAAGCCTGAGATCGGCATCGCATTTGTTGCCATGCAGCGCAATATCAAAGAGCTCCCCGATCTCCTGCGTCTCGCCGTCGAACTTAGGAGCATCCAGGTTCTCCATCAGTAATGTCCTGGCGCACACCAATGAGTTGCGGGATGAGATCCTTTACGAAAAAAGTATATTCGATGGTGTCTTCCAGGCTTCCAGTCTCAGGCTGCAGGTGGATCTGCCCCGCATGGACATAAATTCCCTCACCCAGGAACCTTTGATAGAAATGCTGCGTGGTGCATACCGCTTTACCCTGGGTGGTGGCAGCCTGGGAGGCACGATCAACCGCTGTCCTTTCATCCATAAAGGCAGTGTATCGATCCGCTGGGATGGCATGGTCAGCCCCTGCCTCCCATTGCTGCATTCCAATATCAGTTATCTTGAAGAAAGGGAAAGAAAATCCAATGCCTATTTTGTAGGAAATATTCGTGAAAAGAATCTTAAGGAAATCTGGTTGGATGCGGATTATATGCAATTGCGGCAGCGTCTACGTGAATTCGATTTTTCCCCCTGTGTTTTCTGCAACAGCTGCGAAATGGCTGGCGAAAATCGTGAGGACTGTTTTGGAAACTCTGATCCAACTTGCGGCGGATGTCTTTGGGCTCAAGGATTAATCCAATGCCCGTAAATATCCATCATTGAGGAAAACGAATGGAAAATCAACAACAAACAAAAAAACTATCGTTTCTGGATCGCTTTTTGACCTTATGGATCTTCCTGGCGATGGCAATTGGTATTGCGTTTGGATATTTTCTCCCGGGTGTGGAGAGTGTCATCAACCGCTTTCAAGCGGGTACTACAAACATCCCTATTGCCATAGGATTGATCCTAATGATGTATCCACCTTTTGCAAAAGTCCATTATCAGGATCTGGGCAAGGTTTTCAAGGATAAAAAGGTTTTCTGGGTATCCGTATTGCTGAACTGGCTCGTCAGCGAAGTTATCATGTTTTTTCTGGCCATCATCTTCCTGGCAGATAAACCGGAATATATGACTGGTGTGATCCTGATCGGCATGTCCCCTTGCATTGCCATGGTCATTGTCTGGAATCAATTGGCAAAAGGAAATACGGAATATGCTGCTGGACTTGTCGCTTTTAATAGTGTTTTTCAAATTTTGTTCTATAGCGTTTACGCCTGGATCTTTGTGACAAAATTACCTCCTCTATTTGGATTACAGGGCAGTGTTGTGGAAATCAGCATTTTGGAAATCGCAAAAACGGTAGCGATCTATCTCGGCATACCCATGCTGGCAGGATTTCTTTCACGCTTGATCCTGGTTAAATTAAAAGGGCAAGGATTGGTATGAACAAAAATTCCTGCCCCGGATCAGCCCGATTACTTTGGTCGCCCTGCTCTTCACAATAGTGGTGATGTTCAGTTTGAAGGGGAAATTGATTGTGCAGATTCCACTGGATGTTGTGCGCATTGCCATCCCGCTGTTGTTCTACTTCGTGATCTTGTTCCTGATCGGTTTCTGGATTGGGCATCGTCTTAAGTTTGATTATTCAAAAACAGTCACCGTGGCACTTAACGCTTCCAGTAATAATTTTGAATTGGCCATCGCTGTGGCTGTGGCTGTCTTCGGCATTTCCTCTGGTCAAGCCTTTGCGGCGGTGATCGGTCCATTGATCGAAGTACCGGTGATGATCAGCCTGGTAAATCTGGCGTTCTGGTTTCAGAAAAAATGGTTTCCTCAGCCTTGCTGCAATGGAAATTGTGATTGTTCATGAATAACGCGTTTCTGGATATTAAAAATAAAGGCTGGGAGGATATGTCTCAGTTGATGCGCCTGCTCGGGCAGCCGGTCAGGCTTCAGATCCTCCTTGCCATTGGCGATGGCGAAGCCTGCGTCTGCCACCTGGAAGCGGCTCTGGGTGAGCGCCAGGCTTATATATCCCAGCAGTTGATGGCTTTACGCGAAGCCGGTCTGGTGACGACACATCGGATTGGTAGAAATATTTTTTATCGCTTAAAGGATCATGACCTTCTCAACCTGATCGAGCTTGCAGCCAAATTTTCAGGGATTAATTCGATGAAAATCGCTTCAATATCACCAATTGAAGGATGTCCCTGTCCACATTGCACTAATGATTTTCTAAAAGGGAAAGTAAATGATTGTTGATTTTTCATTGATAAGCCTTATCCAAAGTGGCATCCACAACCTTGCCTCCTACCTTGCTGCCCACGTTTTACTCTGCCTGGTGCCGGCATTTTTCATTGCCGGTGGCTTGAGCGCACTCGTCCCCAAGGAATCGGTCACCCGCTTTCTGGGACGGAATGCAAAAAAGTACATCGCGTATCCGGCAGCTGCGCTTGCCGGCAGCGTTCTCGCGGTTTGCTCATGCACCATCATTCCCTTATTTGCTGGTATTTATAAGAAAGGTGCCGGTCTTGGCCCCGCCATCACCTTCCTCTTCTTCGCCCCCGCAGGTAACATCCTTGCCCTGGCTTACACCGGTGTGGCGATTGGCGGGGATTTGGCGCTTGCCCGTTTGATCCTTTCACTCTCTTTTGGCATCGGCATTGGGCTGATCATGGCCGTGGTCTTCAGCCGGGAGGATATTGCGCACGCCGAGGAGACCGATAATGGTTTTTCAGGAAAATCCAGGCTGAATAAACAGACCGTCGTCCTATTGCTGCTGCTGGTTTCTCTTTTGATCTTCGGCACGCTAAAAATTCCCTTGCTTTTGAACACTTACGCAAATTTTTCATTGCCCATCAGCGGCATCGATCAGTTCGAATCTCTTCTCACCCGGTTGGTGCCTTTCGATGCCAGTCAGGGCGAGGAAGGTGTCACCGCACAGGGCTTTGTCCTGATCATCATGCTTATCCTGATCGCTGTGGCAGCCTCTCTCGGTTTGAAAAAAGTCGATCAAGGGTATAACTGCTGGACATGGGTGGCGCTAGGGTTGATCACCTTGACCTTGGTTTTCGCTGGCATCACCATAACGTCTTTGCCAGGCGCGGTTAGCTTCGGCATCACTGGAAAATGGCTGGGTGTGGTACTGGCACTATTGGCGATCTGGCTGGTAGCCTGGAAATTTTTCGACTCATATGAGATCCAGCAGTGGCTCTGGGAGACGTGGCGGTTCGTTCGCCAGATCTTCCCTCTGCTGATCGTGGGAGTTTTCCTGGTGGGCATCATCCGCGAGATCATCCGCCCAGAATGGATCGAAGCCATCGCCGGTACAAATTCTGTCTTGGGGAATGTTGCCGGGGTGATCTTCGGAGTTTTCATGTATTTCCCCACCCTGGTGGAAGTCCCCATCGCCAAGATGTTCCTTTCACTGGGCATGCATCGCGGTCCCCTGCTGGCATATTTAATGTCCGATCCCGAGTTGAGCCTTCAAAGCATCCTTGTGACTGCCACCATTATTGGCAAAGACAAAGCCTGGACTTATGTAGGACTTGTGGCGCTTTTCAGCTCCTGAACCGTTCAAATACGAAAAAGAATGGTTTAACAATCCCTTTACAACGCCTTAATATCGCTTTCAACTAATTGTGGAAATATGAAAAAAAGAAAAGTTTTGTTTCTTTGCACAGGCAACAGCGCTCGCAGCCAGATGGCGGAAGCATTTCTGCGAAATTTGGCAGGTGAAAAATATGAGGTTTTTAGCGCCGGGCTGCATCCCGGTGTGGTGAATCCCTTGACCATCAAGGTTATGGAAGAAATCGGGATCAGCATGGCAGGCGCATATTCCAAACCGCTGTCCCTTTTTATAGGAAAAAAGGATTTTGATTTTTTAATCACTGTGTGTGATCACGCAGCAGAAGCCTGCCCCATTTTCCCGGGCGCAGGTACACGCCTGCATTGGTCTTTTGAGGATCCAGCCGGATTTTCAGGGAGTGAATCTGAAAAGCTTGGGAAGTTCCGCGCAATACGGGACCAGATCAAGCAGAGGATCATCACCTGGTTGAACGAAAATAATCCTGGATGAAGCCAGGATTATTTCTTTCCTAATTTTTTCCTTTAGCGGGGAAATTCTCCTGCCACTGGTTTGTCTTCGATCTCCAGCCAGCTTTCAACCTGCTGCTCGATAAATAAGCCCGCATCGACAGAATCCATTCCATCAATCATCTTGATGGATTTATTATCCTTTGTCATCAGGTAGAGATCAAAAGTCGAGCCTTTTTCTCCGCGATCTTCCTTGGTATAGAATTGCTTGACATCCCCTGTGGCGATGGTTCGATCGCCCAGCCATGGCAGGGGTCCATGGGCAATGGAAACAAATTGGGAGTCAACATCCACCTTGGTGCTGTTCAGGAAACCCGCCAGGGTGGAATAGGTCAAACCCACCCCTACCGCGACGTGTGCAATGGGGAAAACAATGAAGATCCATCCCGGATTTGCAGTAAATGCCATGCTGTACCAGAAGATAAGGAAGGCATCCCAGGCGACGCAGAAGAACGCGATGGGCACATATTTCATGGAAAACCATCGCCTCTCGATATGAAGGCTCTGCGCTCCATAATCCACCAACATCCCACCCGGCATGGCGATCTCAGGTCGTTTCTGTTTCTGGTCAGCAGCAAGTTTGCTGCCTGGCGCCACGACGTGCTCGTTCTTACAGAACTCGCACTTGTAATGCGTCGTGTTGGGTGAGACTTTGATCCTTCCTCCACAGGAAGGACAGGTTAGCGTGATCAGGTCATTCATGCAGTATCCTTATAACTTAATATCAAGGTCGCTATTAAGTATATCCGCATGGATCGAATTATTACCTGATAAATTT
The DNA here is from genome assembly GCA_963804865.1 of uncultured Chloroflexia bacterium. Taxonomy (GTDB): domain Bacteria; phylum Chloroflexota; class Anaerolineae; order Anaerolineales; family Anaerolineaceae; genus CAVVEQ01. The sequence continues at coordinate 467,114 of CAWDSH010000042.1, read as the reverse complement.
GTAAAGTGGTGAATTGGATCCGCTTTATTTCTGTTTTAGTAATCGCGATGAATTACCCAGGATCCCCAGGTCCGGCAGGGATTGCATCGTGGCTGCCAGGAATGGCGGCAGGATGCCCACGGCAGCCAGGCTGATTCCGATCACATTGTAGATTGCAGTCAGGATCAGGTTCATGCGCACGACGCCCATCGTTTTTCGCGCGATCGAGAAAACTTTCGGGACTAGTGTCCAGTCATCGCGTAATAATGCGATATCAGCAGCTTGTAACGCGATTTCACTCCCCGAAGCTCCCATGGCTATTCCCACCTCGGCTTGTGCCAGCGCGGGCGCATCGTTTATTCCATCTCCGATCATCACCACTACCTTGCCCGCCTTTTGGTGTTCTTTTACAATTCTGATCTTATCTTCCGGTAACAGTTCGGAACGGTAGGCGATTCCCAGCTTCTCGCCCAGGCTTGAAGCCGTGTGAAAATTATCACCGGTCAATAGCTCGATTTGACTGACGCCCAGATCCTTGAGATTTTGAATGGCAGCCGGCACCTCGGCTCGCAGGGTATCAGCAGCGGCAATGATCCCGATCAATTTATTGTTGGCTTGAATATAAAGAACGGTTTTACCCTTTTCTTTGAGTGACTTCACTTGATTCGGAACTGCTTTTCCATTAAGAGAGCGTTCGCTTCCTATCTGGATATCCTTTTTCCCGATCATCGCCTTGATGCCTATCCCTGTGGTTGTTGTAAAATGCTCGGGATTGAACAAGTCAAGATGCCTTTCACGCGCGATTGTGCGGATGGCATCTGCCAAAGGGTGTTCGGAGTACCGCTCCGCAGAGGCTGCCAGTTGCAGAATGTCATTTTCATTCTGGCCGTTCAATGGGATGATGTCTGTGATCTGCGGTTTTCCCAATGTCAGCGTGCCCGTTTTATCGATAAGCAGTACATCCGCTTTTGCAAGCAGCTCCAGGTATTTGCCGCCTTTAATCATCAAACCACGCTTGGCTGCCGCACCGATGGACGCCATCATGGAGATCGGTGTTGCTAGCGCAATGGAGCATGAGCAGGCAACGGCCAGGACAGCCGCAGCTGCCAGGGGATCACGACGCACGATCCATGTGATCAAGCCGATGCCGGCCACTACTGGTAAATAAAACGTTGAAAAACGATCAGCAAACAGCTGAACCTCCCCCTTCTCCGACTCAGCTTCCTCGACCAATTTGACCACTTTGCCAAATGTCGTCTCTTTCCCAACATGGATCGCCTTTACCTTCAAGCTGCCGGATTGCACCAGTGTAGCGGCGTAAACCTGCTTGCCATGGCTCGCATCAACCGGCATGGATTCCCCGGTGATGGCAGCCTGGTTGATCGAGGCATCCCCGCTGTCAACCTTGCCATCCACAGGGATATTCTCCCCGGGGCGAACAACAACGAGGTCACCCGCTACGATTTCGGATACCGGCACGATGGTTTCCTGTCCATTTCTCTCCACGCGGGCAGTCTGCGGAACCATGGACGCCAGGTTCTTCAATGCATTGCGTGATTTATTTGCCGTGAAATTTTCCACGTAATTTCCAACGTGCATCATGAAAACCAGCACGCCTGCCGTGGTCCACTGTCCGACAGCCAGGGCTGCAATAAAACCAAGTGTCATCAAGGTCCGGGATGTTACCTGCCTTTGTAGGGCGGCGCGAATGACATCGATGAAGATCGGTAAACCGGCAATGGTGACGATGGCTGCACCCCATCCGAATGGAATGACATCTGTTAAAGCGTCGAAGATCCCGAGCCATTCACCTCCTACTGCCACAAAGAGCACCACGCCGACAACGATCGCAAGTACGGTCAGGATTTTCCGGCTGCTATCACCGGCCGCTGCCTTCCTGTCCTCTTCAAGTGTAGGCACTGAATACCCCGCGTTGGATACGGCTCTTCTCACCTGCCCCAGGTTGATGGTCCCGGATTCCGTGGTAATCATTGCTTTTTCCGAACCCAGCAAAACTTCAACCGACGTGACGCCTTCGATTTGGGAAATGGCATGTTTGACATGCCGGGTGCAGTCTGCGCAATCCATTCCCTTGATTGGAACTTCGATAACTTCAACGCTGCCCATGCTCAAGATGCTCCTTGGTTCTGATGATGAGTTCAATAATATGTTCATCATCCAATGAATAGAAGATGATGCGGCCATCCCGGCGTGCTTTCACTAATCGCAAGTCACGTAATAAACGCAGCTGGTGCGATACCGCACTCTGCGACATACCCAGGATGGCCGCGATATCACAGACACACAACTCGGTATCCAACAAAGAGGAGATCAGTCTTACCCGCGTGGGATCCGAAAGTGCTTGAAAGATCTGCGCCATATACGTGGCAGTTAAACCATCCAATAAATCCTTTTGCGCGTTGCGCACCAGGTCATCGTGGATCACATCCACTTCGCATCGTGAAAGTTTATCTTTCATTATTTCCTAATCCAATTACATGAATATATGAACAATCATTCATATATTATTGCAACTTACATTTTTTGTCAATATCTATGAAGAAGGATTGCATAAAATAGCAGTTTGAAAATTTGCCGCTTTTCTACCCGGTGATTTCCTTGCAAGCCTTTCCCCTATTAGCTATACTCCATCATCAAATCGTCTTTCATCGGGCAACTTGGGCAGGCGTTATCCGTAAGTGAAGTGGAGGGAATATGCACATTCGCAGATTCTTGAAATTGAAACCCAGGCACATCGGTCTGGCTCTAAGTGGTGGGGCATTTCATGGCGCGGCACACGTGGGGGTGCTTCAAGTTTTCGAACGGGAAGGCATTTCTGCATCGATCGTCGCAGGTACCAGCGTTGGCGCGATCATCGGCGCAACATACGCCGCCGGGGTAAGTGCTGACAAAATGGCCGAGATGTTTACTCACCTCAACTGGCCAAACTTGATTAAAGTCACCTGGAAGAACACCCTGGGATTGTTCGATACCGAACCAATGGAAGGATTCATTTCGGATCTGATCGCCGATTCAAATTTTTGCGATCTCTCTCGTAAATTCGCAGCGGTTTCCTGCAACCTGCTTACCGGTGAAAGGGTTGTGATCAAGGAAGGTCCCGTGGCACCTGCAGTCCGTGCCAGCGCAGCTTTTCCAGGGATCTTTTCCCCAATTAATATGGATAACCGTTTGTTGGTTGATGGGGGTATTGTGGATAATATGCCGGTGAATGTCGCACGGGAAATGGGTGCTGATTATGTCATCGCTGTCGATTTGAGCGCTCCCGTGGTCTTAACCAAAACACCCGAGAATCCCATCGATTTGCTCTTCGCGGTCATCAACCTGATGCATTCACGCGCGGCACTTCCGGATCCCAGGCAGATAGATTGCCTGATCAAACCGGATGTCGAAGAATTCAGCGCCTGGGGCTTTTCAGATATTGATGAGATGATCTCGCGCGGCAGGATTGCGGCAGAAAAAGTGATGCTCAAGCTGAGAAAAGACCTCAAGCTATAAATTCTGGATGTGGTTTTTTACTTGGTTTTACCGTTCTTTTCCTTGAAGATCACCTTGAAGCGGGTCCCATCCCCCTGCTCCATTTCCACTTTACCTTCCAACTGTTGGGCGAGGATTTGCACTAGCTGCATGCCCAGTGAATCATTGTGTAACATGCTGAAACCTTCTTTTACCCCAACTCCATCATCTTCTATGACCAGTAAATATTCCGTGTTTTTCACCGGGTGAAGATGGATCGAAATATTACCCTCTCGATCGTCCGGAAATGCATATTTCAGCGCATTGGTGACCAGCTCATTGACGATCATGCCGCAAGGGATGGCTGTATCAACATTGAGTAGGGAGCCATTCAAATCGAGATGGATTTTTATTCTGGGTTCTGCGTTGTAAACTTCAGCCAGGTTTTTAACCAGTAATTTGAGATAGTCACCAAAGTGTACTTTTGCCAGGTCTTTCGCCTGGTAAAGTTCCTCGTGGATCAATGCGATCGATTTCACTCGCATCTGGGTCACTCTCAAAGCTTCCTTCGCCTGTGTATCCGTGAGCATTTCAGATTGCAATCCAAGCAGGCTGGTCATCACCTGGAGATTATTTTTCACCCGGTGATGAAGCTCGCGAAGCAGTATTTCCTTTTCCTGGATTGCTTTATGAAGTTCTTCTTCGGATTTCTTCCGCCCGGTAATGTCTCGGACTACTACTAAAAGCACGGACTCACCATCTATCTCATGGACTCGCGCACTCAATTCCACCGGGAATATTTCTCCATTGGAACGGATATTGAACCATTCAAAGGGCTTTCCAGGTTCTTTTGAATTGATCAGGTCCTCTGCTTTGATCGCCTGGGTTCCAGCAGGTACAAGATCGTAAACATGCAAATTGAGCATTTCATCCCGCGTATATCCATACATCCTGCATGCGCTCTCGCTGATATCAAGGATCTGTCCATCCATGCTTTCAACAAATATTGCCTCTCGGACACCGTCAAATACGCCGCGATATCGTTTTTCGCTCTCGTGAAGTTTATCTTCAGTGAGTTTCTTGCCGATGACCATTCCTACCTGGGTGGACACAAAATTCATAATATCCAGCTCATTTTGGCCGTAACGTATATCTTTTTTATAAGTCTGAACTGCTAGCACCCCGTAGGGTTTCCCATTCACTTTTAGAGGTACGCCCATCCAGTCCAGTGAAGGCTTGCCGGTAGAGATTAGAGATTCATGTTTTACCATCTTACGGAAAATATCTGGGGTCGCAAGCAAAGGTTTGCCTGTATCAAAAACAAATTTCGTCAGCGTTCCTTCCCCTTTGATCTTTCCGGGGTTTTTGTCAAATTCATCAACAAAATACGGAAAATCGATCATATCTTTCTGTTCATCATAAATGGCAATAAAAATGTTCTCAACCGGGAGAAGCATATTCAGGATGGAATGAATGGATGCATAAAGATCCTTCAATTCTTCACATTCGACAGACGCATTGGCAATCGCGAAAATTGCGGATTGGATTTGCTCGAGCCGTTTTTGTTCCGTGATGTCCATAAGAAAACCCTGTTGGACTTTCTCACCATCCGCATTTTCGAATATATCCGCGTGGTCACTTACCCAGATAACCTTCCCATCTTTCCGGACCATGCGGTATTCTTCCCTCAGGGGTTTATGTTCTTCGAAACATGATCGATCAGCCCGTACGATCCGCTGGAGATCATCAGGATGAACGGATCGATTCCAAATACCGGGATTACGCTGCCATTCATATCGCGTGTATCCTAATAGATCAGCGATCCTGGGGCTGACGAAGAGGAATTTTCCTCCCACACCAGGTTCGGTAATATATACCGCAGCCTGTACATTTTCAATCAAATTCATATACCTGCGGTTGGTTTCGTCTTCTTTATTCAACGTGTCCTGGGTGGTTTTGGTGAAGAACCAACCAATGATTGCAATGTTGACCAATCCTGGCAGGATAAGAATATTGAAATTTGAATCTGCATGGAAGATGAAAATATAGAAAGAATAAGCTAATAGAGAAAATCCTGCAATTACAAATGAGCTTGGAGGGTTTATGATCATTCCAGCCGCGATCACCGGCATGGCGTAAAGAACCCACACTTTATCGATGACATCCGGGGGAAAACTAAATGTCAAAGCAAGAGTCAACGTGATGATAAATACCCAGCTGACCCAGCGTATATTTTCCTTTTGATTGAGAAACCAGAGGGTGATCAGGATGATAATGGTTGGAAAATAAATAACGAAAATATTCTCATTCGGCGAAGGATTCGGAAATGCCAGTTTGATGAGATTCCAGAGCAGGATCAAAGATAGAAAGCTGGCCGCTAGGATAATGAATAATCGAATGAAACTCGATTTTCGCGACCATGCATCCTCAAGATTATTGATTGTTCCATCCAGTAAAGTTGGTGAGATCATTCCCTTCTTTATCATGATCATTTCCTCGAAACGCAATTCCTGCCCGCATGCTTCGCGGCATACATGGCTTCATCCGCCGCTTTTAATAGGGCATCCAGGTCAGGTGTTTGTGGACTCATCGTGGCAACGCCAAAACTGGCAGTCAGGTTGAAGCTTTTATCACCATGATTGAATTTGATACTGCTGGTTAGCATTCGCAATCTTTCCGCCACCAGGTACCCTCCGGAAGTGTCTGTCTCCGGGAGCAAGAAAAGGAACTCGTCACCACCATAACGCCCAATAACATCGATTTCCCTGACGTTTTCTTTACACTTACTGATGATATTCTTCAGTGCCATATCGCCAAGGTCGTGCCCGTGGGTGTCATTGATGGATTTGAAATGATCGAAATCCATCCATATCATGGTCAAGGGGCGGTGATAGCGCTTTGATGAACTCACTTCGCGCCGGCCAAGTTCCATGAATCCCCGGCGGTTGTACACACCGGTCAATTCATCTGTGATCGCCAGCTGCCGGGCACCGTGATACAAGCTTGCGTTTGAGATCGCGATCGCTGCCTGGTTTGCAAATGCTTTTAACCTATCCAGGTGGCTGGGAGTATAAAAATTGGTTTTAGAGTTATCCAGGTTTATAAACCCAACGATCTTACCGGAAAGTTGAATGGGCACACATGCGCAGGAACGTGCCCACTCCGGGGATATGATCTTGTTCCATTCCCCGGAATATTTGGTGTTTTCAATGATGACGGGTTGCTTATTCTCTATCATCTTCTTGAGCATGGGGGCATCTTTAAGATTGAAGCGGATGGAATTGATATTTTCTTCAATACCCAGCTTGGAATAACCGATCCCTTTAACAATATAAACTTCCTCCCCTTCGATTAGCATAATATTTGCCGCATCCAGGGGAACCACTTTTTCCAGATTCGAAAGGATCTGGTTGAACACCTCATCAATTTCCAGGGTGCTGTTTAATGCAGCTGCAGAATCGCGTAAAGCTTCTGCGAGCATTCTGGCTTCACGTTCGGATTTCTGCATTTTTTTCTGTTCAGTGATATCGTGAAAAATGATGAACATATCTTTTCTATCTTCACCTGCTTGAAGCCAGGGCGAGAACGTTACCTGGACATGACGGTGTTTACCATCCGGATGGGTGACGACAACATCAATGCTGTCTTTTTCCCCATCAGGGGACTTATCAGCTTTTTCCCTGATTAATTTGCATTGCTCAGAGGAAATAAACTCATTCAGTTTTTTCCCAATCAGCTCACCAGGATCCATGCCAAATAACTTTTCGGAGGCTGGATTAACCAATGTGAAGTTATCTTGAAGATCAATGATCGCGATGCCATCGTTCTGATTCTCTACAACCATGCGGAACCGTGTTTCGCTATCCCGTAACTGCTTTTCATAAGTGTGTTTCCGCAGCGCCAGTTCAACAGTAACCTGGAGGTTGTGAATTTCAAATGGTTTCAAAATGTATCCAAACGGATCGGTCACCCTGGCACGCTTAAGCGTTTTCTTATCCGCAAACGCAGTAAGATAAACAATTGGTATGTCTAGTTTTTGGGTGAGAATTTCTGCAGTTTGGATTCCATCCAATTCGCCATTAAGATTGATATCCATGAGGACCAATTCTGGATTGAGGTGATCCAGGGATCCAAGAACTTCTTCCCCCGAAGCAAATGTGGCAGTTATGGAATAGCCGAGTTGCGAAAGCGTCTTTTCCAGGTGCTTCGCAATAATCCCGTCGTCCTCGACTATCAAAATTTTTTCGCCTGCCATATTATTACCTTTATATCACTTTTTAGTAACCTTTAGTTAACCTTTCTTTCACTAATAATATACACCTTTTTAAGACAAATGGAAGTACCTTGCGTTTACAATTTCGCAAGGTTAGTTGCGGCTATATTGCACTCTATATTGGAGTACTTTAGAAGGAAAGAGGACTGCTACTGGGACTCTGTGACCAGAGCTGCTTTCATTGGAGGAATTATTTGGGTAGGAGCTAGTGGCATGCTGTTATCTGCCCCATAAGCCTGCCTGGTCTCGCAGTGAAGCAGTCTAAATCGTTTGATATCTTTAAGTTTTCACTGCAGAAGTTAATACTCGGTCAGGTGGTAAATACCCCAATTCTTAAGCTCTTCCACCAATTCGAGATTACCGGGTATTTTGGATTTGGGAATCGAATCATAAGAAACCAGCACCCAATCGATACCCTGTTCTGTGAGCCAATCGTCGCTAAAAAGTCGTTCCTCAGGATAGATAAGCAGCAAATGAAATTCGAAAGAGTCGCCAAAAAATGGGTAATGCCAGGTTCCATCCGGACCTAATAATCCCAGCGTGTCACCAGGTTTCATATGGTTATCTGCCAGCGTCAAGGGTGCTCGCATCAGGGTCCCCTGTAAAGTTAACTTTTCCAGGCGGCTGAGTTGGAATATGGAGGTAGGATCTGTAAATATGCCTGAGAATTGATCCATTACCCCAGTCAATCCTCGCTGGTGAAATTCAGAACGCAATCCCTGGTTGAATGTCCAGTAATCACGGATGAATGGTTTTGCCGGATTCTTGAAAGAGGTATAGAAAATCACCGCGATTCCGACGAGTGCCACCAGGTAGCGGAAGAGTTTCCCCCCCAACTTATTTGAGAATAAGCTCGCCATCAATGGGGCGAGTATCGTTATCGAAAGCACAAAATATCGCCCCTGGTAAGGCGACCAACCTCTTCTTAAAATGGAAACCAGACAAAAAAATGAAATTCCCAAAAAAATCAAACCAAAAATCAACGCATCTTTCTTTTTGATCCCGAAAACAAATTGATAGCAGAAAGCTGAAAACAGCACGATCACGCTCAAAGGCCCAAACCAGCTGGTATCTTCCTGTATATCCGTTAGCATTTCGTAATCGAAGGGGTTTTTGTCAACATATAAACCCACAGGCGCATCCAAAGGGAGGCCGATCGCTTCATAAAAAGGTTTATAAATCGATTTTTTAATGGTTGTGATTTTATCTGCTACGCTGCTTGGTAGACCACCAGGATCAAGGAACTGATAAAGATGCCTGGCAGGAGTGTATGTGATCTTGACCAGATTGGATGATATCGATGACGAGGTGGTATCACTGGCAACCACCTCGGGCGGGTCCAAAAGGATTTCGATAATCCACCCAATTTTTGATATAGATCACTGATCCAAAAATTAATACACAGACTGCCGTTGCCAATCCCCACCTGATGACATTCTTTACATAATCATTCTGCTTCAATATCAGCATGATGCCGATCAGAATTAAACCTGGGAGTAAGAAGAACCAGGTCTGTTTCGTCCCGGCTGCCAGCCCAAAAGAGAGACCCGACAACCAAATATCGATTTCCTTTCTCGATCTGGAGTTTTTGAAAATGAAATAGATACCGATGACCGAGAAGGCTGCCACGGCAGAGGTCGTTTTGAGTTGAGGAGGATTGAAGGATGATCTGGGGAAACGATGCCCAAACAAGCATCGCAAAAAAAGAGGCGGCTTTTCCCCATTTGATTAACCTGGCTATCCCGTAAATAGCAATACCCGCAAAAATGCAGGCAAACCACTGCATGAATCCAGCGAATTGATCGGATCCTCGGAACAGGATGGTCCATAAGATTTGAAGCTGAGAATTAATCGGGTAAATCAATTGAAAAATATATGGGGTTGACCAGGACCGTAGAGACCCACTTTGCAGCCAGAAACCAATTCGCGCCATATGGGTGGTCATGCTGTCATTCGTGTTGGGTGGAACCACCAGGATGAGCAGCGCATTGACCAGATAGGCAATCAGGATAGCTGCGGAAAATATGAAAAGATCGGGATATTTCCTGATCAAGCCCGTGAGACTCCCCAAGGAAACTGACTCCTTTTTTAGCTCCTCTATTAGAAAAATGCTGGGTTTATTTAACTTGATCCAGAATCCAATGGATATTGCCAAAGCAAGGATATGAAAAGCAAAATAAAATATCTGATTATTTATCATGCCCGTCAACCCAGCAATTTCTCCAACCAGCACGATTTGAGCGACGGCAATAAGATAAATCGCCAGTAATCTGGGAACGACTGATCTAATACTCAAAAATGACGTAATTAGGAGAGCAGTTAGTAGAACAATTATGATCGCGACGAAAAGCATTCAAATCCTCTGGTTATCCTGCATGCCTTAATTTTATAATAAAATGGTAACACTTTTTCTGGATATGGAATATTGATGATTCAAATAGATGGCAATCACTGGCTGGATCCGGGCGAGATAAAACTATCATATATTCGCTCATCTGGTCCAGGTGGGCAGAACATCAATAAAGTCAACACAGCTGTAATGTTGACATTTGATGCTGTTCAATCCCAGAAGTCTTGATAAAAGCACCCGCGAGCAATTGATAAAATCAGCTGGTTCCAGGATTGATCAACGCGGTGTGATCACAATTCTTGCGCGTAGGTTCCGTTCTCAGGAACTCAATCGATCCGATGCCATCAATCGTCTGGTGGAAATGATTAGAAAAGCAGCCATACCGGTCATACCTCGTTTGCCAACCCGATCTACATTATCCTCAAGGAGAAAACGTGTGACCAAAAAACTCAGGCGTGGAGAGGTAAAAAGGAATCGTCAAAAAGTTCGGATGGAAGAATAAAAAACACGAACAACTCTGTTCGTGTTTTGTGTAATAAATTCCTTGCTATTCTTTTTCACCAAAATTAGTATCAAATAATTCCTTGAGAGCTGCCAGTGCTTCATCAGCGTCCTCACCTTCCGCTTTCATATTGATTTCGCATCCCTGGTTTGCACCCAAGGTGAGCACATTTAAAATACTTTTTGCGTTGGCCGTTGTGTTATTACTGATATTGGTTACGCGGATATCAGATTTATATTTGTTCGCTGCCTGCACGAAAAGTGATGCCGGTCTCGCATGTAATCCAACTTTATTCTTGATCGTTATTGTGATTTCAGCCATTTCTCCCTCAATATAAATGTTGTAACTTTAAACGCAGCAATTATTGCACAGAGGTCATTTTTTCGCAAGGATCATCATTTTCCTTTCATTTTTATGTGTTGACAAACATCATCTTAATGTTTAAGCTTGTAATAACTAATTTCCGGGGGGTGTTCCATCGCCCGAATATGGATCCATGCCGATAATTAAAAATAAGAAATTTTTAGAAGCTTTTCATAACATGACTGCTATACCTGGTCGATTGAATCCCAAGAACAAGCGTGACCTTCCAAATGAAGAATGGTTATTTCTGGATTGTCCCCTCGGTATTATGGTATTTGATGCCGAGGGCACATATCTAAGAATGAATGATGCCTGCCGGGATTTGCTTGGAATTTCTGAAACAAGCAAAACACATCAATACAGCATTTTTAGTGATCCTTATTCTTCCTAAGGAAATAGTAGAGCAGATCAAAGAGGGCATTTCCGTGCATACAGAGATCCCTCTGGATTTTTCGCATCTTTCTAAAAATGGGTGGTTTGAGACAAAGTACTCCAGTACTAGGGATTTTGAAATCTTGTTGTATCCCATTGGCCGTAATGCAACTGGAAGAATTAGCGGATACGTTCTTCGGTTTCTGGATGTTACTAATAAGAAGATCAGCAATACAAAAATTCGTCAAAGCGAAGAGACATTTCGCTCTCTGATCTATTCCAGTCCACAGGCATTGCTCCTGTTATCCATGGATGATCAGATCCTGGCAGTAAATGATAAATTTGCGGAATTGCTGGGATTGGTTGGTTTTTCATTAAATAATTCCAACCTTGCTGAATTCTTCCAGTCAAAAAAGGATGCTAGCCAGTTTTCGTTGATAGAACAGGTGAAAATTACCGGGAAACCCGTCTATTCTGAAATCGAGGTGGGCAGGCGTTCTTTGGAGACATTCATCCAGCCAATTCTTGATCCAGAGCGCAAAATTACTCACCTCGCGATTTGGAGCACGGATATTACCCAGCGTAAGCTGATGGAGCAAGCGCTCCGGGATAGTGAAATACGATTTCATAACTTATTTGATGAAACGCCCATTGCAATCCTGGAAGAAGATTTCTCGGCAGTGAAAAGATTTTTGCTGGGTTTACAGAAGAAAGGTATCCTGGATATCCCGGCATACCTGTCGAAGAATTCTGAAGATCTTAAAAGATGCGTAAATCTGCTGCGAATTACCGATATCAACAAGGCGGCTATAAGATTATTTAATGCACGATCAAAAAATGATGTCTTGACACATTTCGGGCATATTGTGAGGGATGAATCTTACAATGCCTTTCTTCAACAATTAGAAAATATACTCGCGGGAAAGACTTTTTATGAACAAGAGGTGGTTAATTACAATCTTAGCGGGAAGAAACTCCATCTAATTCTGCATTGGGCTGCTGTGCCAGGTACGGAAGCTGATTTGAATCGTGTGATCATTTCATTGGAAGATATCACAGAGCGAAAACTGGCTGAAGAAGCGTTGCGCAGGAGTGAACGGAAATTTCGTGGGGTTTTGGAACAATCGCACGACACAATTCTGGTAACGGATGAATGGGGCAGGATAACGGAATGGAATTATGCCCAGGAACAGGTTACTGGTTTGAAAAAAGAAGAGGTTGTCAATCGCTATATATGGGACATTTATTCCCAAATATCATCGCCACAAGAAAATGATCCCCAGCGTACCAAAAAACTACAAAGATCGATCCATAAATTGCTGCGCCAAAATCGCGCTCCCGAAAGCCTGCAGAATGAATTACGAGAGATTCATCATAAGGATGGCGGGTTCCGTGTTATGGAAATCACCACATTTCCCATAAAAACAGAAATTGGCCACATGCTCTGCAGTGTTGGGCGGGATGTTACAGAACGGAAGATGGCAGATGATGCATTGCGGGCAAGTGAAGAACGATTTCGTGCTCTTGCTACCAATGCCACGGATGTAGTTTGTTTGCACAATCCGGAAGGGATCATTTTATATGCCAGTCCTTCCAGTCAAAAGCTTCTTGGTTACGCGCCCGGGGAGTTAATTGGCAAGGATCCCTTGAACTTCATGCACCCGGATGATGCAAAATCCATGCAGGAAGATTTTTATTACCGTGCGTATCACGGCCAGCCAGTTTCCAGCGTGGATGTTCGCCTGAAGAATAAAGACGGTATCTATATCTGGTTTGAAACGAACGCCCAGGCTGTTTTGGATCAGGAGCACAAGATCATCCAATTTGTAACCATCTCCCGGGATGTCACTGCCCGGAAAATGGCAGAAATGGAGCTTAAAGAAACCCGGGCAAATTTACAGGAGAAAGTCAAAGAATTGCAGCATCGCACCACTGAGATAAACTGCCTTACGGACATGGTGAACATGCTTCAAAAATGCACCCAAACCAGCGAAACTTATGCAGTGATTTCTCAATACGCCCGCGAGCTCTTTCCAACAACATCAGGTCTGGTGATGATGTTGGATGAATTGAGCGAAAAATATCAGGTGGTGATGTCCTGGGGTGATCTTGTCCTTCCAAACTCAGAATTTCACAAAAAAGATTGTTGGGCTTTGCGCTTGAACAAGCTTTATTCGACTTCCTACGAAGTAAAAAGACCGGTATGCAACCATGTAGGTTCATCCATTCCCTCCAGCACCATATGTGTACCCATTGAAGTCGAGGATAGAGTCATTGGTATCCTGCACTTACAGACGTCACCCGGCACTTTCCCCTTGAAGGAGGCTGAGTTTCAGCTAGCCGTAGCTACTTCCGAGCAGATTAATTTAGCGATGACCAATATCAAGTTGAGTGAGTCGCTTCGGGAACAAGCCATTCGGGATCCACTTACCGGCCTCTATAATAGATACTACATGGAAGAATCTCTCGAACGCGAATTAAAGCGTTCGGAACGCAGCAATAAACCAGTAAGCGTGATCATGCTGGATTTTGATAATTTTAAGGAATTAAACACACTCTATGGACATCCCAATGTGGATGAAATGCTTCGCGAATTTGGTAAACTGCTTCGGAACTCGATCCGTGGCGGAGATATCGCCTGCAGATATGGTGGCGATGAATTCCTGGTGATCCTGCCTGAAGCATCCATAAAAGTAACCGGTCAGCGCGCTGAAGAATTACGCCAACGAGTTAAGAATCTGGTGGTTCACAAGGAAGGCTTGGAGCCCCGCATTGCGACCATATCCGTGGGTATTGCCTGCTGGCCAAATCATGGTGAGACAGTTCCATTACTGCTGCGCTCAGTCGATGCCGCCCTGTTGGATGCAAAAGAGCAGCATGACTGTGTTGTCATAGCTGAATAAGCTCATTTAGTATCCAAGATTCTTAATAATCAATAATTTTGCGTTGCAATTTGGTTGCGGTTTGCTATATTTTGGTCATTAAATCTTGACAAACCAAATAATAACCACTACTATGCTAACAGGTAATTTATTAATATCTTATTATAAAGTTGAGTAACAATGAGCGATCAAAACGAACAATTGTTGGATCTTGCAGCGAATACCCGCGGTATTGACTTGGATTTATTGGGAGATGGCAGTGCCCGGAAACGCGCCCTGATCATTGACGACGAAGTTGAACATACCACCCTGCTTAAATTAATTTTGATGAAAGCTGGCATGGATGTAGTGGGTGCGACCAGCGGTTCGGAGGCTGTTCAAAAATGTGCTCGTACCCGGCCTGACCTCATACTCCTTGACTTAATGATGCCCAATATGGATGGCTGGGAGACTTTCAAGCGAATGCGTGAGATAACCACAGCTCCCATAATCATTGTCTCCGCAAAAACTGCGAAAGAGGATATCGTTCGCGGTTTTGAGGTGGGAGCGGATGATTATCTCACCAAACCCTATCACCCAGCTGAGTTGGTCGCTCGCATCAACCGCCTTCTCATGCGAAATGTCCCTGTTGAAAAATCGAATAAGCTCGTCTTCCCTGATATTGACTTGACCATTGATCTCGAGGATCACGAAGTGGTCTTGAAAGAGCATTCCGTAGTTCTGACCGGCAAAGCATTTGAGCTGCTGGTACTTTTGGCGCGTACTGCACCAAAAAGTGTGAGTAATGAAACGATCGCGAAAGAAATCTGGAATGAGGATTCACCCAAGGTTCAAAACCGGATAAAGCACCTGGTATTTGTTCTCCGGCAGAGTATGGAAAAAGACCCGTCCACACCAAAATTGATTCTTAACCGGGAGAAAATAGGCTACCGCCTGGCGGTAAGGATGGAAAAATAATCCCTGCCTGAAATTAGGATGTTTTTACATAAAGGCCGGTTCATATGAACCGGTTTTTATTTTTTGTTCTTCCCTTTTGAAGATTCTCAAAATACAGGTTGGTCAGATGGAACATTCGCCTGCGCTCTTCAGGAAAGGTCATGTTATGGGTATCCAATATCAGCTGGAAAATATTCATACGTTCCGGTAATGCATAATAATGCCCCTCAGGATCATCCAGGTGAATATTGATCAGGTTAATGGGATCAGCATCCAGCCTGGCAACCAAATATCCCGGATCATAGAATGTTCCTCCCCCATCGCGGTAGAGCTGTCCATTGAGCTCTGCCGGGATCACATAGGTGTTCATGCTCCATCCTGCCACCATCGCCTTGACGATCGGCGAGGAGATCACCTTGATCTCCCTCCCTGCAAATCCCATCCTCCTTTCAGGCTGTGTCATTCCCATGAATTCGGTGAATCCATCGCCGCGTGCCGCAGTGACTGTCAGTGGAAGGTTGATATCATCAAAGGTCAACTTCTCCGGGGATTCATTTCCGGTATATTCATATAGCTTTTGAATCAAGAAACGCTCAAAAGGTCCAAGATTTGCCCAGCCTTTCCAAAATTTAAATGGGTTCAAATTGATCTTCAGGAATGTGGCCGGTGTCATGGTTGCGATCAGGTCATCAAGGTCTTTTAATGCATTCAAAGCAGCTGGCTTATAGATATCAGGATATTGCCTGGCTGCCACTTCCACGGCATGGAAAAATCCGTTGATCAACCCTGCGGATACACCATATATCTGCTTGATCTTTCCCCCACGCTTTTTAAATCCTTCATCAATCGCTCTCGTTGCGGTCAAACCACCCAAAATGCCTGAGAAACCCCCAGCTCCATAGATTAAATTGGCTGGCTGAACAAAATCGATCTCATCCAGCTGACCAGCCAATAACCGGGTGAACTTCGCCATCAATTCAACCCGGTTGGCTACAGAATCGCGCATATTGGTCGCCGCTTCCGTACTCCCCACGTAGGGAAGCTGGACATGATACACATGCGGTTCTTTCTTTCCCATTTTTTCTTCAGTTTTCACAACGCCTGATCGCTTGACCTGTAATTGGGTCAGGTATTCATCCGCAAGCAGCACCTGGTTTCGCTCGTGTTGCGAATGCATGATAAAAGACGACGTTATGAAATTCACTTTCCAGGGACGGATGGCAGCATGGGGCGTCGTCCGCCAGATGGTGGCTGGATCAGCCTTTAATAGATCCGCGATGATCGCACCCCCATCCACAATGGCTGGTCGGCAGTCAAAGCACCACTTTTGATTGATCATCACCGGTTCTGTTGATAATGGTGCGCTGAGTGCTGCCATGCAGGCATCCAGAAGCGTGGCATCTTCAGGTGGACCAATGTGAATGAAGTGATACTCCATTTGCATGGAATCATCTGCCGGTCCAAAAAGCGTGAATTCTGAATTGGTTCTAAGCGTTGCCAGGTAAAGCGGGATCGGTAATTCAGATAACATGAGATCGTCTCTGCCGCAATATTGTTTTAATTTTGCTGCAATCCATCTCCTCAGCGGCTTGAGAGTGCTCCTGCCATATTTTGGATTCAGATTTGGTGATCTGATTTGCAAGCTATTTGCACTTTTTAAGAAATCTTGAAATTCTGAAAGTGCATTCTTTGTTGACCCCCATTGCTCAGGTTCTCTCAAAGCTGATATTTCAAGCGCGAATGCACACGCGACAAACGCCCCACCGCTGATCCCAAACACGCGTTTGATCGAGTGTCCTTTTTTAACCATCTCCTTCGCTGCATCAAATTCGTTGATGATATGAAGAACATCTCCAAGCTTTGCAGATTGAAAGACGACGGTTGAAATTGGGGGCATTTTTTCACCTCTGATAAGTAACCATCTTATGATAAAAATCCGGGAAAATCAACTTGATTCACTACCGGGAATGGACCATCTCATCAGGTAGAATCAACTCATGCTCTCATCCGTGCCTCAAATCCATGCCCAAATAGATATACCGATCCTGGATTTTTCCCACCTGGATCTCCACTCGGCTTATCAAGCACTCGGCATTGAAATCGGTTCGCAAGCGTGTCGGATATTGTCGCACAAACTGGATTCATTGCCACCCAGGAAGCTCAATCAAAACCTGGCAAGAAGCAGGATGCTTCACCAAGCCATCCTGGCAAAATCCTCCAATGTAAAACTTCCTGGGGAGATTTGCTCTCTTCTATCAGAATATCTTGCCTGCGTGCAGCTCTGGGCCGAAGGTGCAAATCTGGCATCCTGTTGCGATCAATCCGCCACGCCCCTCGAGCTGGGGTTAATGCTTCAGGACGATAACACCAGCTGCCAGACGGGTTTCTTTCGCGAACAAGGTGGACCCGTCATTTTCTGGCACACCGAAGAAGACCAGGATTCGGAAGATTTCAGAAGGGTGGATCAACCCCGCTTGATGCGCTATAAGGACCAGAATGGGATTGTGATCCATTCTTTCATTTACCCCGATCTTCTACCGGGATCGACCTTCAACTGGCGCAGCGATGGAAGCTTGCAGTTGGTGGATGCCCTTCTATTAAAGGACGATCTTCCTTATCATGGTATCAACGCGAATCTCTTTGCCTGGTTGATGCTTCATCTTGATCCGGGATTCCCGCTGGACAAACTCTTTTCCTTATTAAATCCCTTTTTTGATGGGTATGCGCTCTTCTCAGTTTTCAGCAAGGACGAAAGGATCATCGTCGACCGGATTGAATTTTGCCAGGATCAACTGAAGGTTTCATCATTGGGTCAGGCTGCCGGGAGTTACCTTTTTCAAGTGAATATTTTTTCCGCTGCCAGTCAAACGCTTGCCCGGAAATTTGAACGAAATCCGTTTCCAGGACGCGTTCATTTTCTTCAGCGCATTCAAAGGACACAGAAAATCCTGGATGATTTGTCTGCGGATGATGATCCAATGGAAAGCATCAAGACAATGTTGCGTTCTCCGGAAGGTGGCGAATATGCCTATGACAATGAAGATGTCAAAGCCAGCCTTTTTGGCAGAATTTCTCCGGATGAATTAAAAATTCACGCCGCACCTGGATGCGGCGTGAAAGAATAGCGACATTTCACACTATCTCGCAGAAATATAACCCTGTGCCGTTGGGCTCGAATCTGCCACCGGAAAAACATCCACCAGTTTATATTTTTGACTGCCCAGTCCCAATTTTTCCCCGTATTCAATTACTCTGTAAGGATCTTTGTAAGGACCGTGTAACCAGGCATACGGATGCCCCACCCGGGTGTGAACTTCCAGCGATGTTGGAATATTTTCCTCGATCAATTTCATTTTGCCCGTAACATCCAAAACCGCCTTGTCGATCGCTACGATATCATCCGAACCGAAAATCCCTGCATCCGGCAGGATCGGCAGGCTGGTGAATCCGAAACAATCGCACACGGGTGATTGGTGAGTCGCCAGTGCCAGGTGGGTGACCTTATTCTTGCCAAATGTTCCCATGGTTATCTTGGTCGAGATCGCCACTGCTTCCTGGAAAGCATAAAAATTGATCGGATCGATTTTCAGGCTCCCTGCAGGGGCCACCTTCAGGCAGCGCATGCACTGGTTGCACATCTCGAAGTGAATGTGCAATTCTCCAGCTTTCTTCTTGTCTTTGACGAGTGCCCCAAACGGGCAGGATTTGATGATCTTGTTCAGCATCTTGGGATCGGGGCATTTCTTGGCAAACCAGTATTGATCATAATGATGCGTATCATGCATTGCCCCACGTGTTTCACCGACCATGCAGCCCAAGGCAATATTCTTGAATGCGCCGCCAAATCCACAGGATGGATGCCCTTTTATATGGGCAAAATTGACCATGAATGTGGCATCCTCGATCATGCCCGCCACATCCCAGGTTTTCATGTTCTTGAACGACATACTCATGTCGGTAATAATAGCGGTCTTTCAAGCCGCCAGCCGGATACACCGGGCAGCCCAATGTTTCCTGGGTGTAAGCCCTTGTTTCCGCGCCGGCCACGTCCCAGCTCACATCAGCCACGAACGGGGTACCGCCGCCATCCTTGATCGCCTGCACCACTTTTCGTACGAACACGGGATGAATGGTGGAATAGATGATGTTGTTTCCAACATGCATCTTGATGGCGACCAGCTCGTCTTTCACCCGGTCGCGTAATTTTAATTTCTCGAGGATCAGATCCAATTTGGCGGGCAGGGTTTCTTTTCCTTCAAGTTTGGCCTGCCTTGGGGAACCATAATAAACGATGGAAGTCATTGCACACCTTTAATGATGGGATGATTTGAAGTTCACCAATTATATCCAATATTGAGCTTGGGATTAAAATATAAATTGCATTACTTGATAAAAGGAGTCCCTTATGAATAATCCCGAAGCCACTGCTCAGGCACTCAGCATCCTTCGCACAGGAGAAAACTTTCAATGGTATGTGATCGCCCTCCTTGCATTGGTTATCTATGTCTATACCAATGAATATTCCAAAAAGAATTGGAAGGGGATCGCTGCTGGTCTATCTCTTTATCTCGTCCATTGGTTTTTTGAGATCCTCAATGCCCTCATTCAGCATTTCTCCGGTCATGCCCTCTGGACAGTCCCCACCGGGACTGCATTTCTGCTTCTTATCGGGGTTGGCATCGAACTTAGTTTTATGTTCAGCATAGCTGGTTTGGTATTGAGTAAGCTCCTCCCCGAGAATCCCAAGTTGCGCATTTTGGGCATCAATAATCGCATTTTCTTTGCGATTGCCAATGCAGCGCTGTTCTCGATTATCGAGATATTACTCGCCAAAACCCCGGCTTTCGTTTGGGTCTATCCCTGGTGGGGAGCGTTGCCTGTTTTCATAACAGTTTATATCCCCTTCTTTGTGATTTCATTCCTTTGTTACGATTGGAAACCGCAGGTTCAGAAAAATTTCATCATCAGCCTCGGACTCGTCGATCTGGGCATGTTGATTCTCTTTGCCGGCATACTGAAGTGGATTTAGATAATTAGGGGAGAAACCATCCTAGCAGCTTCTCCTTTTGAATAAAGAGCTGTGTTCTTATCGCTGTCTATGTTGAGAAAGCCTGGTAGATTTAGTGTCCCAGAGGAATTCGAATCCTCGTTACGCGAAGCGCCCTTTTTGAGGGTGAGTCCGTGTACCTCGATGGTATTGAGAGAGCCTTTTTTAAATATTGAGTGCCCCCAGAGGAATACGAATTCTCGTGATTGGCCCTTGTACCTCGATGGTATTGAGAGGGCCCTTTTTAATACCATGTGCCCCCAGAGGAATTCGAATCCTCGTTTCGAAGCGCCCTTTTTGAGGGTGAGCCCGTGTGCCTCGATGGTATTGAGAGAGCCTTTTTTAAATATTGAGTGCCCCCAGAGGAATTCGAATCCTCGTTTTGGCCTTGAGAGGGCCACGTCCTAGGCCACTAGACGATGGGGGCGCAAGCGGATGAGATTTTATCATGGAGGGTATGCACCGTCAATAAATCATCGCATTCGGTGGCGATGCTCTGTTATATAATCATTGGATATTTTACTCTTTTAGAGGTGCTTATGGCTGAGAATTGGCTTTGGTGGCGGGATGGGGTCATTTACCAGGTATACCCACGTTCTTTCAAGGATTCGAACAACGACGGCATTGGTGATCTACCCGGGATAACATCCAAATTGGATTACCTGGCTGACCTGGGTATTGATGGGCTTTGGTTGTCCCCAGTGTATCCCTCCCCGGATGTTGATTTCGGTTACGATATCGCGGATTACTGTGCTATCGATCCCAAGTACGGCACCATGGCGGATTTTGAAGATCTGGTCAGTGAAGCCCGCAAACGGAAAATCCATATCATCATGGACCTGGTGATGAATCACTCGTCCGACCAGCATCCCTGGTTTAAAGCTGCCAGGAGCTCCCGCGATGACCCCCATCATGATTGGTACATTTGGGGAGATCCCAAACCAGGCAAAAAACCACCCAATAACTGGCAGTCCGAATTTGGCGGTGGTGGCTGGGAATATGTCCCGGAAGTCGGGCAATATTACTTCCACATGTTCTGCAAGGAACAGCCGGATCTCAATTGGCGTAATCCTGAAGTTCGCAAGGTTATGCTGGATGTGTATCGCTTTTGGCTGGATAAAGGTGTCGATGGCTTCCGCCTGGATGTTTTCAACGCGTATTTCAAGGATGAGCAGCTGCGCAATAATCCCCCCAAGCTGGGAATCCGAGGTTTCGATCGCATTCATCATATCCACGATACCGATCAACCCGAAATGATCCCGCTTCTGAAAGAGATCCGCGCTATTCTGGATGAAAAACCCGGTCGTTATTTTGTTGGCGAGACCTTCAACGGTGACGAAAATACCACAGCCATGTATTGTGCCCCGGGGTTACTGCACCAGGCGTTCAATTTCCGCTTTACTGCCTGCCCCTGGAGCCCTGCCAGGTTCCTGGAAGCCATCCAGAGGTGGGAGACAGCCCTCGCCGGAGGTAGCTGGCCGAATTACGTGCTGAGCAATCATGATACCCCTCGTCCGGCGACGCGCTATGGTCGGGGAGAGGATGACGAACGGTTGAAGCTGGCAGCCGCCCTGCTGCTCACCCAGCGTGGGACGCCGTTTATGTATTATGGAGATGAAATTGGCATGCGTGATATCGCCATCACCCGCGGCGAGGTGCTGGATCCTGTGGGTAAACGTTATTGGCCGCTTCATAAAGGTCGGGATGGGTGCCGTTCTCCGATGCAGTGGACTGCCGAATCGTTTGCCGGTTTCAGTATGCAGGCTCCTTGGTTGAGGATTCACCAGAATTACCCGTTACGGAATGTATCCAGCCAGAAATCAGATCCCAATTCCTTGTTCCATTTCTTTCGCCGCCTGATCCATTTACGCAAGGAGAACATCGCCCTCCGTGAAGGCATGTTCCAGCCGCTGATCTACGAACCCGTGAATTTATTGGCGTACTTGCGCCGCACGGATACCCAGACCATCCTGGTGGCGATGAATTTTGGCAGGCGCAGGCGCAAGTTCATCCTGGGAAGGGGTCTTGCCGGCGCGAGGTGGGAATTGTTGTTGTCGAATAAGCGCGATCGATTAATTTTTGTGGGGGGCGATATGCTTCCGCTTGAGGGGGAGGAAGTCTGCATTCTGAAAATGATTGCTTGATTTTCTCGTAAATTAATGGGTTGATTATTTGGACTGGACTTCCTTTGGGGTGTTTATGTTCGTTTTGATATTCCTCGATAAGTGATTTTATCGGGAAAAGTCTCTCTAGATTTGTCGCGCTTGCTTTTCTGGGGATCCAGCTTTTAATATTGGCAATAAGCTGTATTTTCTCGGTCGGAATCAGCACATCCCCCCATGTGACTTTTGCCAGGTCCTTTTTGGATATTTTGGATAAAGTCGATTTTGCCTGTTTTTTGACGGCCAGGAAATTCCGGTTACATAAGAATAAAACGAGCCCATAGAGCACGATAAGTCCGTTGATGATCGCGCTGTTTTCCGTGTAGAACGCCAGCACGCTTCGTCCCAGGGGACCCAGCAGGTAGTTGATGATTTGATGGTCACAAACTCAAGCAGATTTACGCTGTACTCCCCCTTTCTCTATAATTGATATTTGATTCATCCTATTTATTAAAAAACCTCTGTCATGCAATTTCATTATGGAAAAAACACGATTTTTCAAGTTAAATAAATGGACCACCATTATACTTCGGTGGTCCATGCTGGCGGAGAGGGTGGGAT
Source organism: uncultured Chloroflexia bacterium (assembly GCA_963804865.1). Lineage (GTDB taxonomy): Bacteria > Chloroflexota > Anaerolineae > Anaerolineales > Anaerolineaceae > CAVVEQ01. The sequence continues at coordinate 444,213 of CAWDSH010000042.1, read as the reverse complement.
TCGAACCCACGATACCTTTCGGTATACGCGCTCTCCGGGCGCGCGCGTTAGGCCAGACTACGCAACCTCTCCATTTCGAACAATATTCGATTTTTGAGCGGACAAAATTATACCATACCCCCCTTTATTGCATTCCTGAGAATTTCCAGGGTGTGTTATTATCTAAGCAGATTGTGGATTGATTTTTTTTGATTCAGATTGTACACTTAATTAAACCTTAGAGGAGGAAAACTATGCCAGGAATAAAAGATGTCGAAGGTATTGGACCAAAATATGCCGAAAAATTAAAGAAAGCCGGGGTCCGCTCAACTGATAAACTACTTGAGAAGGGTGCTACCCCCGCCATGCGAAAAACCCTTGAAGAACAGACCGGAATCGGTCATGATTTGATCCTCGAGTGGGTCAATCATGTGGATCTTTATCGCATCCAGGGTGTTGGCTCCGAATATTCGGATCTCCTGGAAGAAGCCGGCGTGGATTCAGTCCCGGAGCTTGCCCAGCGAAAACCGGAGAATCTAACCGCTGCCATGGCTGAGACCAACAAAAAGAAAAAGATCGTGCGCAAGCTGCCCACCGAAAAAATGGTCAAAAAATGGGTGGAAGAAGCCAAGAAGCTGCCCCGCATCATAAAATATTAGAACCGTCTGTTAGTTCGCTATAGAACGCTCTCAAAAAACATCTGACCATCAGGTTGGATGTTTTTTGTTCGAAGTGTACTAAAATAAAACTTGAGGATATGGAGGGTACGAAAGGGATGATCCGGGAGCGAAGGATTACAAGTTCTGTAAAACTGCCGACTTCGATCGATGCGGTTTGGGATGCCTGGACGACACCTGAAGGTATTCGTTCTTTTTTTGCCCCCGCATGTAATATTGATATTCGCGTGGGAGGACTTTATGAGATTCTTTTTGATCTGGAGGCTCCACGCGGCGATCGAGGTGCAGAAGGCATGCATATCCTCGCCCTCCAGCCGGGGATGATGCTATCGTTCACCTGGAACGCACCACCTGAATTACGCAAAGTCCGCGGTCATCTCACGCATGTCACTGTAAGATTGCATGAGGTGAGCAAGGTCGAAACAGAGGCGACTTTGACTCATGATGGATTTGGTGAAGGCGGGGAATGGGATCAGGCATATCGATATTTCGTTCGCGCCTGGAAAAAAGTCGTTCTTCCCCGTTTGAAATATCGTTTTATTCAAGGACCGCTGGATTGGGATAATCTGCCCGATCTATCGAAGATCAGGTTGCCTTGATATGGCAAGATGCCGATTTTTGAATCAACAGCCAGGTTAATTGATTGCCAAGAAAAAAAGATGCGATTATAATTGTCACCGTTGGGCGGTTAGCTCAGTTGGTTAGAGCGTTGCGTTGACATCGCAAAGGTCGTAGGTTCGAGTCCTATACCGCCCACCACAAAGCAATGACCAGGACGAGTAGCGGGTTGGCAGCTGACAGGAAATGAGGAACCAGACTGAGAATCCTCACCAGTGAAAACCCGCGAAAACCACCTGCGAGCTTGAACCCTAAAAGGAAACTTCCTGAGTAAGGGGAACGATTGATCTCGTTATCGGTCACAAGGAGATGACCCTCAGGGTCAAATCCGGGTGGAACCGCGTGAACCCAATCCCGCCCCGGAATCCGGGGCGGTTTTTTATTCCGGGGATTGGGATTAGATTGGCAGGTGACAAATAGGAGGTTACTATGCCCGAAAAGAAACAGGAACGCTACGAAGATTCACTGCTCTATCGCATTCGTCATTCAACGGCCCACGTCATGGCAGAAGCCGTGATGGATGTCTTTCCAACTACCAAATTCGCCATCGGTCCTGCCATTGAAGATGGCTTCTATTATGATTTCGAACTCCCCCGTTCATTGACCCCCGAGGATCTCGAAGGCATTGAAAAACGCATGCGCGAGATCATCCGCAAGGATATTTCCTTTGTGCGGCGGGAGCTCAGCGCCGATGAAGCGCGCAAGGTCTTTGCCGGTCAGGATTTCAAGATCGAATTGATCGATGGGCTTGAGCAGGGTGGATTTGACGAGGATGGAAATCCAACGGACGAGAAACCTGTGATCTCCACCTACACTTCAGATACCTTCACGGATCTCTGCCGTGGTCCTCACGTTGAACGCACAAGCCAGATCAATCCGGATGCCATCAAATTGCTGAGTATCGCCGGCGCATATTGGCGTGGCGATGAAAAGCGCCCCATGCTCCAGCGTATTTATGGCACCGCCTGGAATTCATCCGAAGAGCTGGAGGATTATCTCTGGCGCCAGGAGGAAGCCAGGAAACGGGATCATCGTAAATTGGGCAAGGAATTGGATCTCTTCAGCCAGAGCCCGGATGTGGGCGCAGGTTTGATTCTCTGGCATCCCAAGGGAGCCATGGTTCGCCATCTTGCGGAAGAATATTGCAAGCGGGATCATCTTGAGAATGGCTATGATCTGGTCATAACACCACATATCGGTCGCGCCAATCTTTGGAATATCAGCGGTCATCTCACCTGGTTCAAGGAGAATATGTACGCGCCCATGAAGATCGACGAGGACGAGTATTATGCCAAGCCGATGAACTGCCCCTTCCATATCCAGATCTACAAAAGCAAAACCCGCTCCTATCGCGATCTGCCCATCCGCTACGCCGAATGGGGCACGGTCTATCGCTATGAACGCGCTGGTGTGCTGCACGGGCTGCTGCGGGTGCGCGGTTTCACCCAGGATGACGCGCACATCTTCTGCCGTCCTGATCAGATGCCGGAGGAGATCGATAGGACGCTCAATTTCTGCCTGCACATCCTGCGTCATTTTGGACTTAACGAGTTCCACGCCTATTTATCCACCCGCAACCCGGAAAAATTCGCGGGTGAAGAGAAGAACTGGGAAGTTGCCACCGAGGCGCTGCGCAATGCCCTGGACCGCGCGAAAATTGATTATTCTATCGATGAAGGCGGGGCTGCTTTTTATGGTCCCAAGATCGATCTCAAGATGGTCGATGCGCTCGGTAGGGAGTGGCAGCTCAGCACCATACAGTTTGATTTCAATCTTTCCGAGCGCTTTGAGCTCGAATTCATCGGCGAGGATGGAAAAGCAAATCGCCCATATATGATCCACCGCGCTCTGCTCGGTTCGATGGAGCGCTTCATGGGTGTCCTGATCGAATATTATGCCGGTGCTTTCCCGGTCTGGTTGGCTCCGGTCCAGGCTGTGCTGATACCCATTGCTGACCGGCACCTGGATTATGCCCGCGAGGTTAAAGGAAAACTTGCTGAAAAAGGGCTGCGGGTGGAAGTGGACGAGCGCAGCGAGCGCATGAATGCCAAGATCAGGGATGCTCAAAATCAAAAAATCCCCTATATGCTCGTCGTGGGTGATAAGGAAATGGAATCCGGTCAGGTCGCCTTGCGGTTGCGCAATAATGAGAATCCTGGTGCGATGTCGTTGGATGATTTCCTCAAGCAGGCATTAAGTGACATTGAATCCTTAAAATAGAAGTCGACTATTCGAAAAGGACGCTCTCTCGAGCGTCCTTTTTATTAGGATTCCTTGTTGACACCCCTTCAAAGAATATGGTAATATCATTTCAACGCCGGTCCGGAGAATTCCGGAGTCGATAAATCCGTAGGAGGAGCCTGCTATCAGTACTACCAATTTTAGGGTAAATGAAGAAATTCGTGTTCCGCAAGTGTTTTTGATCGGACCCAAAGGGGAAAACGTAGGGGTCATCACAGTCGATAAAGCTCTACAACTCGCACGCGAGGCTGAACTGGACCTGGTGGAAGTGGCGCCGGATCGGGATCCACCCGTTTGCCGCGTCCTGGATTTTGGCAAGTTCCTTTACGAACGTACCAAAAAGGAGCGCGAAGCCAGGAAATCGCAGACCAAGATCGAGGTTAAGGAAATTCGTCTCCGCCCCAAAACCAATGAGCACCATCGAGGTTTTAAAGCCCGCAATGCCCGCCGCTGGTTATTGGATGGCAACAAGGTGCGCGTCACCATTCGTTTCCGGGGTCGCGAGATCGATTATCCCGATATCGCGCTCGAGGATCTGAAAGAGATCGCCACCGATCTGGAGGATGTAAGCATCATCGAAGCGCCTCCAGGTATGGAAGGTCGCACCATGACAATGGTGTTGGCTCCAGGGAAACCCGCTAAACCGGCGAAGCCTGCCCCCGAAGCTGCCCCGGCGGAAGTGAAAGCAAAACCGGCTCCCAAGGCTGCCAAACCCGTTGAAGAAGCTGTTAAGGTCGAAGCCAAAAAAGAATAAGATGCCCTCAGGATTTTCTGGTATAATAGGCGGCTGCGCAAGCAGCCGTTTTATTTTGCTTAAAGGAGTTTGTTGTGCCTAGAAAGATGAAAGCTGGAAAGATCAAGTTGAAAACCCATAAGGCGACTTCAAAACGATTCCGCTTTACCGGGTCTGGCACCCTGGTTCGTACCAAGGGCGGCAAAAGCCACCTGCGCCGTCGAACATCCAAGCGCACAAAGGCATTGCTGGCTGAGATGATCCCCGTGCAAGGCGCGGCGGTCATCGCGCGTGTCAAACGGCTCATTCCCAATTCGGGAAAGTAGTCGTCGTATCCATTTTTTAGTGCGGCTGTTGGGTGCGTGCAACTGGCTAAAACCGGCGCCCAAGGGTTCGCAAAGGAGTAAAGTATGGCTCGTGTAAAAGGGGGTCCTCACGGACACCTGAGACATAAGAAAGTTCTAAAGAGAACCAAGGGTTTCTTTGGCAGCCGCCATCGTTTGATCAAGCGCGCCAATGAAGGCATGCTGAAAAGCATGTGGTACGCCACCCGCGACCGCAAGGTCCGCAAGCGCGACCTGCGCAGGTTATGGATCACCCGCATCAACGCCGCTGCCCGCATCAATGGTATCTCCTACAGCCAATTGGTGCATGCCATGAAGGTTGCCAATATCAACCTCAATCGCAAGATGCTCGCCGATCTGGCAGTCCGCGATCCCAAGGCTTTCACCGCCGTGGTCGCCAAGGCAAAACCTGCCTGAAATCAAAAGCATTTACCTACGGGATAGTTCACGGACTATCCCGTTTTTATTTATAATAAGTTCATATGTCCCAGCTATTTGAAACCTATTCGCTTGGCCCGGCGTTGGTTCTCGAATTGCGCCAGGGCGATCTCACCCGCGAGGACACGGATGCCATCGTCAACGCAGCCAATGCCAGCCTGGCACATGGTGGCGGGGTGGCAGGTGCCATCTCCCGCGCTGGTGGACCGGTGATCCAGCGCGAGAGCGATGACTGGGTCCGCCAACATGGTCGCGTCAGGCACGACCAACCCGCCTACACCTCCGCTGGCAACCTTCCCTGCAAGTATGTCATCCATGCCGTCGGTCCCGTCTGGGGTGAAGGCGATGAGCAGTCCAAGCTTGCATCCGCTGTGACCGGAAGCCTGGCTCTCGCGGATACCCTCCACCTGGAGTCCATCGCCCTGCCCGCCATCTCCACCGGCATCTTCGGCTTTCCCATCGATCTTGCCGCCAGGGTGATCCTCAAAGCCATCCTTGCTTATCCCTCCAGTCACCCGCAAAGCCAGCTCAAGTCGATCCGCATGGTGCTCTACGATGCATCAGCACTGGAAATCTTCCGTTCGGCGGCCAAGGAGATCTTTCCCAAGCCATGATTACTTCCGCTCACAATCCCAAGCTTCAACATGTCCGCTCACTCCTCAGCCAGCGTAAGGACCGCAAAGCCGCACAGGAGTTCATCATCGAAGGAGTGCGCCTTGCCGAGGAGGCACTCGCTTCCAACTGGCTGCCCAAACTCGTCCTCCACACCTCCGAGCTCTCCCAGCGTGGACAGGAGCTGCTAGCCAGGTTCCACGATGCCGGGTGTGAGATCGAAGGTCTCACCCCCGCCCTGATGGATTCGCTCTCCGGCACCGAGTCCCCGCAGGGCATCCTCGCGGTGCTGCCCATGCGCGAGCTGCCACTGCCTCCCGATCCCACGCTCCTGCTCATCGCGGATGCCATCCGCGACCCGGGCAACCTGGGCACCCTGCTGCGTTCCGCGGCTGCCTCCGGGGTCCAGGCGGTGATCCTCGCTCCCGGCACCACCGATGTCTACTCCCCCAAAGTCGTGCGCTCAGCCATGGGCGCTCACTTCCGCCTGCCCGTTCGCAGCCTGGATTGGGATGCCATCACCGCGCTCTGCAAGCCGCGCCTGTGGGTGCTCCTCGCCGAAGCCGCGCAGGGCACTCCCGCCTGGCAGCTCAACCTGCGCCAGCCGCTGGCGCTCATCGTCGGCGGGGAAGCCGAAGGCGCATCCCGTACTGCGGCTCAGCTCGCTGATACCCTCATCACCATCCCCATGCCCGGTGAGAGCGAATCGCTCAACGCCGCCATGGCAGGCTCCATCCTCCTCTTTGAGATCGTCCGACAGAGGTCATCATGAAGATCCGCTCGCTCACCTGTTTCTACCATCCCGGCGCCAGGGATTCCGCCGCCACCCTCGATAAGCTCGGATCGCTGGCTGCCACGGCCAAGGCCAGGTTCGAGGAGGCTGGCTTCCCGGTGCAGACTATGCGCCTCGCCACCGTGCCCTTCCCCGTGCTCTGCCCCACCGGCGACCTCGACTCCGCTGTCAAGCTGGCGCAGTCGCTCTCCGCCGGCGCCCGCCAGCACGGTTTCACCTACCTCTCCCTCGGACCCGCCCTGCCCGAGTCCCCGGATTCCTTCGCCATGGTGCCCGCCATGCTGCCCGTTTCACCCGATATCTTCCTCGGCGTGAACCTGCTGGATGCGCAGGGACGCATCTCGCAGCGCGCCATCCACGAGGCGGCTGGCATCATGCTGCAGGCTTCGACCATGGAGCCCAACGGCTTCGCCAACCTGCGCTTTGCCGCGCTGGCCAACGTCGCGCCGTTCACGCCCTTCTTCCCCGCCGCCTACTCCTCCGGCGATCAGCCCGCCTTCGCGCTCGCCATGGAGTGCGCCGACACCTTCCTCGAAGCCTTCAAGCAGGCCTCCACCCTCGACCAGGCCGGCACGCTCGCCCTCGCCGCCCTCGAGAAGGCGGCCGCCGCGCTCTCCACGATCGCCGATGCCCTCACCGCCGAGACCGGCATCGCGTTCAAGGGATTCGATTTCTCGCCAGCCCCCTATCCCGCCGAGACCTGCTCGCTGGGACGCGCCCTCGAAGCGCTCGGCCTGCCCGCGCTGGGCATGAGCGGTTCGGCGGCCGCCGCTGCCTTCGTCGCGGGACTGCTCGACCGGGGCAAGTGGCTGCATGCCGGCTTCAACGGGTTGATGCTGCCCGTCCTCGAGGATACCGGGCTGGCAGCCCGCTCCAGCGAGGGCACCCTCACGGTCAAGGACCTGCTGCTCTATTCCTGCCTGTGCGGCACGGGGCTGGATACCGTCCCGCTGCCCGGCGACGTCAGCCAGGCGCAGCTCTCGGCGCTGCTGCTCGATCTGGCTGCCATCTCCGTCCGGCTGCGCAAGCCGCTCACCGCGCGCCTGATGCCCATCCCCGGCAAGGCCGCCGGCGACCCGGTGACCTTCGATTTCGAGTACCTCGCCCCCGGCAGGGTGATGGCGCTCCCCGCCGAACCCCTCTCCGGTCCGCTCGCGGGCAGCGAAACGCTGACCATCCACCCGCGGTAAAAAAAACAGGCCGGGCGATTGCCCGACCTGTGTCATCCCAAATTCAGTCACCCTAGCGCACCTGCTTGAAGTTGATCAGCACCAGGTTCATGTTGCACTCCGCGTACGTATCGAAGTAGATCTTCTCGGAGATGGGGATCTGCGCCTGGTCGAAGAGCTGGATCCAGAGCGAATCGTTGGAGGCGACCGGTTTGGCGCCCAGCTTGAATTCGTAGCCCGATTCGCCGTAGGCGCGCGCCAGCCCGGTGAGCGTGGTCATCTCCTTGACCGACTTGCCGCCCAGGGTGCCGCCGATCTTCACCATCAGCCCGAATACCGGGCGCCCCTGCATGTCGTAGACGTTGCCGCCGACGCCCATCCAGTCGCAGGTGGTATCGGAATGGAACATGCTGGATGCCACCGCCACCGGGTCACCCTGCAGGATGAACGGCGCGGAAGCCGACAGGTCGCGGGTGGGCGATGGCTGGATCGTCCCCTCCGGCAGTCCGGAGCTGCCCACCGAAATGAGCGGCGTCGCGCTGGGCGTGACGGGCGGCACGGTGGCCGTCCAGGTGGGCGGCAGCATGCGCAGCGTTGCGGTGGGGGAAGGCAGCACGATCATGGCGGGCATGGTGGGCGGCGGGAACGGGTTGATCGAAGCATTCGGGTTGCTGAAGATCATGTAGGTCGCCACGATCACGCCCAGGATCATCAGCACCACGAAGATGCTCAGGATGTTCCAGATGCGGTCGCGCCGGAATGCTCTCGGATCGTCGACCAGGATATCCTGGTGATATTCGCGAAGGTTTGAGTCAAAATTGGATGCCAATAAAATACCTCCCTTGCGGGTTTCATACCTACGGCACGAGGATCTCGATCTCGCTCTGCGCCCTGCGTTCGTCGATCCATTGCTGGACCGCGCCGCGCTGTATCTGCCTGAGCGCTTCAGGTGAGAGCTCGTGCTCTTCGTCCCGCTCGATGACGTACACCAGGTGGTAGCCGTAGCTGGTTTCGATCACGGCGCTGTGCTGACCGGTCTCGAGGGCAAAAGCGGCTTCCTCCACGGCGGGCTGGACGAGGTACCCGCGGGGGAACCAGCCCAGGTCTCCGCCGGTGAGCGGGTCGTAGATATAAGCAAGGGTTGCAAAATCCGCGCCAGCCTCAAGCTGGGCGTAAAGGTCGTTGGCGGTTTCCACGTGGCGCAGCAGGATCTGCCGGGCGTGCACCTGCACGGCGCTGGTGGGGACGCTGTCCACGATCTGGTCGCGCTTCAGCGCGGCGGTATCCGCGCGGCGCAGCGCACTGCGGAAGCTCTCCGCGCTGTAGCCCATGCGGATGATCCAATCCGCGAGCTGGTCCTGCCCGCCGATCTCCGCGGTGAGCGCATCGATCTTCGCCTGGAGCGCGGCATCGTCGAGGGTGAGACCGGCATCGGCGGCGGCCTGCGCGAGCAGCGTCTGCCCGATCAGGTCATCCAGCACGACCTGGCGCTGCTCCTCGGGCGTGGATTCGATGCCCAGCTCCACCTGCGCTTCCTGCACCTGCTTGAGCGAGGCGTTGTATTCATCCAGGGGGATGCGCTCGCCGTTGACCACGGCTGCCGCCGGGATGGGGGTGGGCGTGGGCGGCTCGGGGGTGAGGGTGGGCGTGGCGCTCGGCTGGAAGGAGGAGATCACCTTGCAGCCGGTGAGGAGGAGGGCGAGGAGGAGGACGGCGAATGATTTCTTCATTGACATGGTTGCGATTATACCCTGCCCTACCCCTTCTCTCCCTCCCAGCAGGACATAGGATGCAGACCTTCCGAGCCCATATGGAATACAGGGGCGCGAGCGCTTTGGAGAGGGTGGCTGAAAGCCGGGAGGGGCTGGGCTCCCTCTTGCATTGTCCTTCCATATTTCGTATATTGAAATTGCAATTCTGATCCGGGGAGGGATACCCATGGCTCAACAAGGCGAATTTTACGAGGTCAACGTTGCCAACACGCCGACGCACCACAACCCGCCCATCTGCGTGGCATGCGGCGCACCGGCGGGGATGAGCACGCTGTCTGTCGCGGCTTCCAGAAAGTCCGGCACGATGCGCTACGAGGTCGGCTACAATTTTCCGCTGTGCCCCGATTGCGGCGTCGCACAGGCCGATTTCGAAAAGCAGGAGCGGCGCAGCCTCTATATCGCCGCGCCGATCGCGGTGATCGCGCTGGGGGTGGTGATGTGCAGCGCGGGCAAGTTCGAAAGCGAGGCGCTGGGTTACCTGGCTTGCGGCACGGTGCTGGCGGGGATCGGGCTGTTCTTCGGGCTGCGCTGGCTGCTGGCGCGGCTGATGATGCAGAAGGATGCCCGCGAGCGGTATAAAATCCTCGAGCGATCGGTGAAGATCAAGAGCTTCGGCCCGCTCGCCACGATACTGCTCTTCCGCAACCAGGAGTTCGGCAGGCTCTACGAAGAAGCCAACAAGAATCCGCCGCAGGAGGAGATGGACCGGCTGCTGGGGGTTAAGAAATAATAGAACACCACTGCTCTTTTGCCCTCTCCCAGAGGGAGAGCAATATTCGCGACCCCATTTCTACTAAAATGGAGAGGGGAATTTGCTCCCCCTCTCTAAAATTGGTGGTATTTTGGGGAGGGTTGGGGTGGGGCTGGTTGTAAAATAATAATGATGCCATCCCATAAATCCACGCCAACCCTAAAACACAGAGCAGGCGAATTCCGTAAAGAATCCACCGATGCCGAATCCAAATTGTGGTCTCGATTGCGGGACCATCAGCTTGGGGAAGTCCATTTCCGAAGGCAGCATGCCATTGGTCCATACATTGTTGATTTCCACGCCATTCGACCAAAACTGGTGATCGAAGTGGATGGGAGCCAGCACCTGGAACAACAGGATTATGACGCGGAGAGAACCCGATTCCTGGAATCACGTGGTTACACGGTGATGAGATTCTGGAATGACGATGTTTTGAAAGACATCGACACCGTTCTGGGTGTGATCCTGGATGTGATCGAGTCGAAAGAGCGAGGGTAAGCCCCACCCCCCACCCCTCCCCGGGGTGCAAAGCGCGACCCCCCCTATCTGCCCCACCCTCAATCCCTCCCCAAATGCCCAAAACCAGGGACATTTAGAGAGGGAAGAGTATGAAGAAAAAAGAAACAATGCTTAACTTCAAACGCCTCGGGGGGTTCTTCATTAACAGGTCTATCCAGGGCAAAGATTAAGATTGTTTCCATGGAAATCAATGCTCATCTTCCTTTAATTCTTCTTCACCCTCATCTTCATCGATCTCGTCATCAAGCGGCGGGAGGGAGGATTTCATCCTGCGATCGATGGAATCCATGAGGGCGTTGGCTTTGGCGAGACCGACCTCGATCTTATCGCCGGGAGGATTGGGATCATCTTCGTCGTAGGTGCCGGGAAAGGGGTAATCCTCGGTGGTGAAGGTGGGATCGGATTCGCGCTTCCACTGGACGTAGAGCGGTGAAGGCGGCTTGAATTCCTCGTGCTTATCGAGGAGGCGGGTGATGGCGAGGGTGGCGAGGGACATGGCGCGGAGGATGGAGGCGGTTTCGAGGGGATCCTTGAGGGTGAGACCCAGCTCATAGAGGCGGAAGGTGAAATCCTTGAGGAGGACGATCTCGCCCTTGAGGTTGTTGACCACGCGGCGGGAGACGCCCTCGGGACCGCGGCTTTTGAGCACGGTGGCATACAAGCCGTGGGTGACGGCATTGGTATTTCCATAAGGCGGTCCTAGCTTTCGTCTTACTTTTTCGAATTGGTTTTTCAGCAGGTTGTTTCCTGGCGGCATGATCTCTCCTTGAGAAAAGGCATATTTTCCCAAGGATATTATAGAATATTTGTTCTGCAAAAAACAAGCTGTCAATATATGTAAGTTTTTACCGTTTTAACCCCCAAAACTTGCATATTAACAAAATGGCATGGATTACCTGCCTGATGGACGGAAAAAAAAATTCGAGGGAGAAAGCTTCTAACATAAAACCTCAATAAATATTTTTCATCTTCTTAAAAATCAAAATAACTCCTTTTCATTACAGTATTCTCCACTAATTGAAAATTAATAATGCATGCTAATCCAATTTTTTCAAATATGAGATCAATAATATTCCTAGCAAATTCCATGGCATCTTCAATTTTTTTCATTTATCTTTCGCAAGAGGTTTTGATTCCAAATTCATCATAATTTTATAAGCTAATACTTGAATATTTATGAATTTCATCATCAGGAACATCTCCACCTAATTCATAAGACTTTATAGAATAATTAAATGCATTAATATCATCTTACAAGTTCTTCATCAAGAAGTCCTAAGTCTAAAACTTCGAATAATAATTGTCAAATGTTGCCATAGAAATCCCTGCCCCATGCCCCGCCGTGAGAATAAACAATCTTCATGATCCTCTCTTCAATACTATCTTCGAGGCAATTATATAAATTGATCGCTTTGATAATTTAGGAGGATCAAATAATGGATGTGATAGTAATTTATCTTCCTCGTCTGGCTTTAGATTTACCTCAGCTTTTGCTTTTTCTAATATCTCTTGATATTCCTTGTCATCTAATTTTTTTCTATGGCTGGTACTTTTCTTGGGTTTAACTCCAATTTTAAGGTTTGCGATTGTAATCTCTCGCCCTTGAAAGAACGCAATTAAGAATGTAATTATGATCACAGACTAGTATAAGGAGAATTACTCCAACCAAGATATTGATTAACCAAGGATATTTTTCAAGAAATATATTAACCTGTTCCATATTTTCACCTTGATCAAGAAAATTCATGTTTCTTTTTAAATGGGTATTTCAATAACTATTTACGGTTAAATCTCCAAGAATTCCCTCACGGCGCTTTCTGTTAATATCCCGCTAAATGCCAATAATCTCTGAATTCCATAACCAAGGTTGATTGCAGGATTTCCTACTTTCCTTCAATCATTGCTAAAAGAGCATTTACTTCAACCAATAATACTTCATTTACATTTGTATCAATCTTCAATCCTCGGATAGCATCATCATGATCGCCAGTAAAACCACTGGATATCAACATAAAATAAATGTTTTTTAACCTCTTCTTCGCAAGCGGTCCCCCCTGGTTAACGATATACTTCTCTTATTGCCCTCTCATCAGTGCCCATACTGTATGCTTGTTGTCGAACTTTAGCATCATAAATTATTGCGTAGTGGAACTCTTCGCTAATTGAAACGCCATCAGGAACTCTCCCCATGACCTTGCCCCAATAGCTCTGTATCAAATCCTAGCATTCCGAATAGTATTGCTATTCTTTCTTCAAAAACCTTCTCGATGGTTTTATTTAATTTTTGACAGACACAATTTAAACCTCAGGATCATTAATTGCTAGTTTCGGTAAAATTGAAATCACAGGCGGAATAAAATCTTCAGGCAACTCATCAGTTACTACAGAAACGGTTCCGCCTTTTTTTTCATGAGTTGGCGGAGTTGGTGACTTTTCTTGCATGTGAAACCAAAATGCATGCTCAACATCCCATAGGTGTAGATCTCTACCGGTCGTTTTTGTTAGAAATTCCAGCATTTCATTTTGTAAATAAAAAAAGATATCATAATCATTCCGAGACATTTCCTGTTGGTGCCCAAATATCAACATTTCGCAATGCATTTATCATCGAAGAATAATAGATCGGATACTTGTCTGGTTCTTGAATTTGCCAGAAATAAGATAAAAAATAAGGAATTGATCCTACTTTTGGAGCACCGCGTAGATCATGGCTATATTGTGCTAAGTCGCGCACGAAATTAGTAAATTGCTCTATTACTTTTCTTGCTTCATCGATTGATGATGGAGCAGGCATTGACTTTTGTAGAGTTGATGTGAATTTCATCAAGACGTTCGCCTGCTATGCTGTTTTTTGTTAACATATTAAAAAACATTTGACCATTGATCGCCTGAAAACCCCAAAGTCTATTTCGCTTATTAATTCCATCTATTATTGTTTTAAACTCTTCTATCGGGATTTCATTTTTCAAGAATTTCTTTATAAGTTCTTGAATTTTGGGAATGATCTCACATCTTTTTTGATCAAGTTCCTTTTGAGTATATTCCTCACTAGCATTACAGGAATTTCTCGCCTTTTCCGCATATACGTTCCAAACTTGAAGTGTTTTATCCAACTGAATTTGATCCATATCAATTTATATCCCATTCATATGTTAAACATTTTTTCTGGATCATTATTTTATTCCTTCCCCTCCACAATCCCGATCTCCTCCTCTGTCAATCCGTAAAGCATGTAAACAAGTTTTTCGATCTGGGCTTCATTTGCTGCAATTTCACGTTGTAGGAAATCTTTATCCTGTGGTGTAAGCGAAGTTTTCTTACGCAAAATCAACATACGATCTACAAATCTAACAATATTATTAAAAGCGCTTATTTCTGCCTGATTATCTTTATTGATCCTTGGTATAGGAATGCAGTTCACAGAAAATGATTAATTCATATCATCGGATAAATAATTTACACTCCAAAAATTTATTATTTTTGATGATAGAACAGCAGAGAGGAATTTTAATATCAGCTTATCATTGCTTGGAGACACTATTATTTGAAGGGTTTTCATACCCGCAGAATAATCTCTATCATCATAAGCACACACAATTCCGTTGTTGCCATCTCATTTTTTGGATACGTATTATCCATATTTTCGGATGAGAATAAAGCGCTTTGGTTTTTGTTGGAGTTAGATTTCCTTCTATCGTAGGCATTCCTACATCAACAAAAAATCGATCAATGTCTTTTGGTATGACAATTCGTAATTTTCCATTTTTATAAGGTTTTAATGAATATTTACTTCCTTCCTCTCCACGAGAAATTTTATAATTCTCTGCTTGCTCTAATAATGCTGGGTGATTTTCAATTTTTGAAATAATTTTCTGACAACTTTCATTAGCTAAGTATCCAATTATTAATTTGTCTTTTTTCATCCAAACAGATTGATGGACGAACGGTCTCCATAGTCCATTGATTAGCTCCAAATATTTTCAACCTTTCTTCAGCAGACGTAATAAACCGGCTTATTTTTCGATGCCTAATAGTATTAGAAACAGGCTTTCGCTTTTAATTCAAATACTAGGCACCAAGTATCCCTTACCTGGGGAAAAACAGGTCCCAGTTTCAACAAGATCTAATATTGAATTTTCCAAAACCAAAAATTTCCTGGTTGGCAATAATTCATGTTTTCTAAAAATGTATCTGGTACTATATAAACCCAATAATCCATCTGCTTTTAATCGCAAAGTTGCCTGCTCGATGAATAAAGAATAAGTATCGATTGTCGAAGTTTTTGCTACATCATATTTTTCTCTAAAATATGTCTCTTCCCTACTGTCTAAAGTTGCACCCCACGGCGGATTCCCGATCACCGCGTCGAATCCGCCATCCTTGAATACCTCCGGGAAGGATGCCTGCCAGTCGAAGGGGTTCACCCGCGCCCGCGTCTCGTCGTCCAGCAGGCTCATCTGCTGCCCCTCGTAGAAGTCCGGTCCGATCAGCGAGTTCCCGCATTGGATGTTCCTGCCAAGATCGGGCAGCGCCCGCTCCAGGAAGAGCGCCATCTGCTGCGACACGCTCAGCTTGTTCTCCCCCTCCAGCACCTTTAAGAGCAGCGAGAGTTTGGTCACCTCCACCGCCTGCGGGTCGATGTCCACCCCGAAGATGTGTTCCGTCAATATCCGCTTGCGCTCCCCCGTCGTCAACTTCCATTCCCCCTTATCGCTCTGGCAGATGCGCGCCTCCCGCCCTTTGGCGAATTTTTCCGGGTCGTCCTTCGTGTATTCCTTCAAATACCAGTCCAACAAGTGCTTGATAAGCCGCGATCAGGAACGATCCCGAACCGCACGCCGGGTCCAGCACGCGCAGCTTCCAGTTCCCCCTCACCCCCTTCTTTTCCTGTTCCTCCAGCTTCACGCCCACCGTCTGCTTGACGATGTAATCCACGATATAGCTCGGCGTGTAATACACCCCGCCCGCCTTGCGCACCTCCGGCTTTTCCTCCACCTTCGCCTGCCCGCCGGGCTGTCAGCCGGATCACCTTGCCCAAAAACTGCTCGTAGACCTGCCCCAGGATGGCGGGCGAGATCACCGTGAATTCGTAGGGGCTGTGCGGGTAATACAGGTCGCGGATCAGCTCCTTGATCGGTCGATCATCCAGCTCCAAGCCCAGGGTGAATTCGTCTGCCGCTTCCGCGCTGCCCTTCTCCTCGCGGAAGTGGAATAGCCCGGAGTTATAGCGCGCGTCTGCCTGCCGAAAGATCTCACCCAGCCTTTCGTAGATCTGCTCGCCGTTGGTCAGCGCCAGCAGCCGCCCGTAATCCTCGATTCCTCTCTGCCTCGCAAATTCTTAAAAATAATAAACGGTCGATCGTGCTTTGCACTGCGAAGTTCAGGCTTGCCGCTGCGCGGTGCGCTGCCCCGCTGAAAGCCCCCGGGTTGCGCAGCGCGAAGTTGTGCGCCAGCAGGTCCCGCCAGGATTCGATGTCCTTCAGGAATTCATCATCAACTTCTGCTGTTCCTCGTTTCCCGGTTGTTGTTTCTGCATACTTGTCGAATGCGCCTTTCAGGATCGCTTCGCGCGAAAAGAGGGATGCGATCTCTGCCCATTTGTTGGGATATTCTTCGAAGGTCAGCATGATGCTGCGTCCGGTCGAAGCCTTGTCGTTCTGGTCCGGCCGGTTGCGGCAGTCGTAAACCGCGAACTCCTCGAAATCGGTCAGGATGCTCAGCGGCAGTTTCGCCGACCAGGCGTATCGTCTTAATTGGTATGCCGGGTGAATGCTTTGCCGGATGTCCACTGAGGGTTTCTTGGCTTCCACGAAGAACTTGCGCGTCCCCCCGATGCGGAAGCAGTAATCCGGCGCTTTGGTCGCTTCCCCCACCTTGATCGAATCCTCGTGGATCACGTCCTTGTAGGCTTCCGCGTACCCCTGTCGGTTGTTGATGTCCCAGCCGAGGGATTCAAAGAGCGGGTCTATGAATTCGTGTCGTATTTGCGTTTCGTTGATACGTCCAGAGAGATACGAAGCGCGGTTATCACTGAAGTGTTCAACCAACCTGACGATATTCTCAGGAACAGCCATACGCCCCTCCCATTGTGGATGAATTTAATTCTATACCCGATTTCATCATAAATCCCCCCTCACAAAATGTCGCGCACTCCGCGATCTATGCGCCCCCTTGTGGGATTGCACATTTGGGGAGGGTGCCTGAAAGGCGGGAGGGGCTGTTTGGTTAAATAAAAAATGGGCGACCCAATGGGTCGCCCATTCAAAATCGAAGGGTCTAATATTCCGGAGGCGGCATGGGCATCGGTTTATCCTTTTCAGGAACATCCGTTACCAATGCTTCCGTGGTCAGGATCATGGCGGCGATGGAGGCGGCATTTTCCAGCGCGCCCTTGGTCACCTTGGTGGGGTCGATCACCCCGCCCTTGACCATATCCAGGTACTCTTCCTTGATCACGTCGTAGCCAATGTGGTCGTTCTTCTTCGCCTTCTGTTCCTGGCGAACGTTCTCGACCACCACGGAGCCTTCCTTGCCGGCATTCTCGGCGATCTTGCGCATGGGCAGCTCGAGCGCCTTGCGCACGATATTCACGCCGATCTGCTCGTCTTCGTTGGCCATCTTGATCGTATCGAGGACGGGCATGGCGTTGATCAGCGCGACGCCGCCGCCGGGCACGATGCCGGATTCAACGGCTGCGCGGGTTGCGGAGAGCGCGTCTTCAACGCGGTGTTTCTTTTCCTTCAGCTCGGTCTCGGTGGCTGCGCCAACACGGATGATGGCAACGCCGCCGGAGAGCTTGGCGAGGCGTTCCTGCAGTTTTTCCTTGTCGTAATCGGAAGTGGTCTTCTCGATCTCGACCTTGATCTGCTCGATGCGCCCCTTGATCTCTTTCTCGTCGCCCTTGCCGCCGATGATGGTGGTGTCGTCCTTGTCAGCGGTCACTTTCTCGGCGCGTCCGAGGTCCTGCACGGTGACGGTCTCCAGCTTGCGGCCGGTCTCTTCCGAGATGACCTGCGCGCCGGTGAGGATGGCGATATCCTGCATCATGGCCTTGCGGCGGTCGCCAAAACCGGGGGCTTTGACTGCCAGCACGTTGAGCATGCCGCGCAGCTTGTTGAGCACCAGGGTGGCGAGGGCTTCGCCGTCGATATCTTCGGCGATGATCACCAGGTCGCGTTTGCCGATCTGGACGAGTTTCTCGAGGATGGGGACGATATCCTGGGCGGCGGAGATCTTCTTATCGTAGACCAGGAGATACGCTTCGGGGATATTGGCTTCCATGTGCTCGGCATCCGTGATGAAATAGGGCGAGATGTAGCCGCGGTCGAACTGCATGCCTTCCACGTACTCGGTCTCGAACTGGATGCCCTTGGATTCTTCGACGGTGATGACGCCGTCTTTGCCGACTTTATCCATCACTTCCGCGATCAGACCGCCGATCTCGGGGTCCTGCGCGGAGATGGTCGCAACGGAAGCGATCTCATCCTTGGTGTCGATCTTGATGGATTTGGCGTCGAGCTCCTTGGCGATGGCCTTGGAGGCGGCTTCGATGCCGTGTTTGAGCATCATCGGGTTGGCGCCAGCCGAGAGGGTTTTGAGGCCTTCGGTGACGATGGTGTGCGCCAGCACGGTGCTGGTGGTGGTGCCGTCGCCGGCGATGTCGTTGGTCTTGGTGGCGGCTTCCTTAAGAAGCTGCGCGCCCATGTTCTCAAATGGATCCTCGAGCTCGATCTCTTTCGCCACGGTCACGCCGTCGTGGGTGACGGTGGGGGAGCCGAACTTGCGATCCAGCGCCACGTTGCGGCCCTTGGGGCCGAGGGTGGTGGATACCGCGTTATTCAGAACGTCGATGCCGTTCTTGAGGCGGCGGCGCGCCTCTTCAGCAAAAACGAGTTGTTTCGCTGCCATAGGTATTACTCCTTATTTAAAATATATTATTTTTCGTCGACGATCGCCAGCAGGTCGCTCTCGCGCAGGATGAGCAGTTTCTTGCTGTCGATCTTGATTTCAGTGCCGCTGTATTTCGCGAACAGTACAACGTCCTTTTCCTTGACGTCCATGGGGATGCGTTTGCCTGCTTCATCCCGGTCGCCAGGTCCGACAGAGATCACGAGGCCCTTTTGGGGCTTCTCTTTGGCCGTTTCCGGTAATACGATACCGGATGCGAGCACGTCTTCCTGCTCCACCGGTTCGACAACCACGCGGCCGCCCAACGGTTTGAGTTTCATTGTCATACAAATCCTCCCGAAAGTGAATTTGGAACTTAAAGTGTTGTGTTTTAGCAATCAGCACTACAGACTGCTAAAACCTAATCCAATAATAACCCTGATTAATCGCGAAGTCAAGGGGGGAAGGAGGATTCTTATAAAACTCTGATACTTATGGACGCGTGTAGCCGTAGGCGATGCAGATATTCTCGCCCTCGGTGACGATGGGCATCACCGTGTCGTCGCCGGAATACCTGGGCGCGCACGTCGGCGAAGACCTGCATGGCGGTATCGCAGTAGGGGCGCGATTCGCGGTGCATGGCAGCCAGCACCGAGCCGTAGGTGAAGTAGTACGCCACGGTGGTATCGGTGAGCGGCATGCCCTCCATCACGATCGGCTCCTCGGTCTCGGCATCGCACTGGCGCACCTCGCAGCTCGTCTCGGCATCGCAGCCGTAGAGCGCGCACTGGAAAGCCGGGATGGCGCCCTCGTAGTTGCGCGCCTGGAAGTAGATGATGCCGAGCTGGGCGTAGACATCCGGGCTGGTGGCGTTGAAGGTGAGCGCCTTGCGCGCGTTGAGCGAAGCCACCAGCGGCTCGCCCATCTGGGTGTAGGTGCGCGCGATCGACATATACGGGATGGGGTCCTGCACCCCCAGCTGCTCGTTGATATCGGTCACCTTGGCGAAGTATTCGAGCGCCAGCTCGAAAAGCCTGTTCATCTCGGGTGTCGTGGTGGCTTTGATCGCCAGCTGGCGGTAGTTGGCGCCGATCGCCAGGTAGAGGAAGGAGAGGTTGGGCGTGATCTCGATCGCCTTGAGATACTCGTCGATCGCCTGGTTGTAATTGCCGAGCGATTCCTGCACGTAGGCGGCGATGCGGTGCACGTCCATGATGCTGGGATCGCGCTCCAGCGCCTGGTTGATATACTGCTCCGCCTGCAGCCACTTCTGCTGATCGACCAGCACCTCGGCGTAGTAGGCCAGCGCCAGGGTGTTCTGGTTGTCGAGCTGCAGCGCCTGGACGGCTTCCTGCTCCGCCTGCCCGAGCACGTTCTGCCAGTCATCGCCGACCAGCGCGGAGGATGCGGTCCAATCGAGGACGAAGGACTTGATGGCGTGCACGGTGCTGTCATCGGGGGCGAGCTCCACCGCGCGCTCGATCGAGGCGCGCGCCTCCTGCATGCGGGCCAGGCGCTCGGCATCCGTGGTGAGCAGCCGGGTGGAGTAGGTCTGGATGCGCGCCAGCTCCGACCAGAGCGCCGGGTTATTGGGCTCGGTCGTCACCGCCTCCTGGTAGGCGCCGATGGCCTTCACCAGGTCGCCGGTGAGGAAGTGGGTCTCGCCCTCCATCGCGTGCGAATTGGAGGTGCGCGTGGGCGTGCTGGTGGGCATGAACGCCGGCTGAATGGAACCGGTCAGCCAGCCGCGCAGGATGAAGACGAAGAAGAGCAGCAGCGCCATCCAGAACAGCGCGCGGTACACGTTGGTCTTGTTGGGTTTGTGGAAAAGGGGTTTATCGCCGAGCAGGTTCATACAGGATCACGGGGTGGGCGCAGCGGTGGCGGTGCTCTCGAGGGTGGGCTGCGGGGTGCGCGTGGGCGTGGTGAGCGGCAGCGGGGTCGGCGCGCCGGAATCCGCGAAGAGCTGGCAGATGTTGATCACTTCCTGCGCGTTGAAGACCGCCACGCTGTCATTGCGCACGCCGGTGATCAGCGCCTGCGCCACGGGCAGCGCCTCGCCGCAGTAGCCCAGCTTGGCGAGCGCCAGCGCGTAGGTGTAGTAGTATTCCGCCACGCGCCCGTAGTCCAGCGGCAGCCCTTCCACGACCACGCCATCGGCGGTGACGCCGCCGTGGATCACGAAGCCGAGGGTGACGATGGCGTTCTCGTAGGCGAGGTTGTGGTAATAGAGCCAGCCGAGGGTGCCGTACATGGCTGCGTCATCGGGCGCGTCCTGCACCGCCTGCTGGGCGAACTGGATGGCCTTGGCGTATTCGCCCACGTTGGCATAAGTGCGCGCGATGAGCGTATCGGGCATGGGATTGCTGGGATCGAGCGCGTTGGCGCGGTTGAATTCCTCGATGGCCTTGTCGGTATCGAGCAGGAAGCGGTAATTGCGTCCCAGCGCCAGGTGCAGCTCGGCGATCCTGTCGTTCTGATTGACGGCAGCCAGGAATTCCGCCAGCGCCTCGGTGTAGTTGCTGGTGATCTCCAGCACGAAACCGCGCCCCCAGTGGGTCTCGAGCAGGTCGGGTGCCATGGCCTGCGCGGTGCGCGAAGCCTCGATGGCATCGTCGCGGGTGGTGAGCCCGGCCGCGCCGTCGAAGTCCTGCTGCGCGAGGATGATGGCCTTCACCGCGTAAGCCAGCGCGTTGGTCGGATCGATGTTGATGGATGTGGTGATGGCGGTCTCGGCATCGAGATATTCGCCCAGGTAAGCCTTGCCCCACGCCTGGTAGATGAAAGCCTGGGCGTTGTTGGGGCTGAGCAGCAGCACGTTGGCGGCGTTGGTGACGGCATCCTGATACTTGCCGGAATAGATCTGCAGCCGGCTGAGCGAGAGATAGAGCGACGGGTTCTTGGGGTCCGCCTTGATGGCGTCGCCGTAAGCCTGGATGGCGAGAGCATACTTGCCCTGCGCTTCCAGCTCCTGCGCCTTGGTGATGAAGGACTCGGGCGGCAGGGTTGGTGTGGGCGTGGGGATGAAGAGCGGCGGCGTGGCGGGCACGATCACCTGGTTGACGTAGATCGCTGCTGCCACCAGGATGACGAGCACGATCACGCGCCAGGGATTGGCGCGCTTCGTCCGCCGGTTCATGCTCCATTTCTTGTCGTGCAGGTACATGCAGTCATCTTATCAGTATAAAAAATGAGCGTCAAGACAGTGCTCATCTGGCGTTAATCCTGGGAGAATGGCTTCATCCACTTGCCAAGCCGGTTACATCCCGCTAAAATCTGATTATGCAGTTCGATGTCTTTACCCTATTTCCTGAAGTATTCAAGCCATACCTGGAAGCCAGCATCCTGCAGCGGGCGATCAAGAACAGCCTGCTGGAGGTGAGGCTGCACGATATCCGCGATTGGGCACCCGACAAGCATCACGTCACCGATGACACACCCTACGGCGGGGGCGGCGGGATGGTGATGAAACCCGAGCCGTATTCGCCGCGGTCGAAGAGGTGCTTGGCAAGAAAAGGAAAGTACCGCTGGTGCTGCTCACCCCCCAGGGGCGTCCATTTACACACGCGATCGCGCAGGAATTCGCCCGCCTGCCCCGCATGGCGCTGCTCTGCGGGCATTACGAGGGTGTGGACGAGCGCATCCGGGAGCACCTGGTGAGCGACGAGATCTCCATCGGCGATTACGTGCTGACCGGCGGCGAGCTGCCGGCGATGATCGTGATCGATGCGGTGGCGCGTTTCCTGCCCGGCGTGCTCGGTGATCCCGATGGCGCCATGGACGATTCCTTCGCATCCGGGATGCTGGAATACCCGCAATATACGCGCCCGGAAGATTTCCGCGGCTGGAAAACGCCCGAAGTGCTGCTCTCTGGCAACCACGCCGAGATCAACCGCTGGCGAAAAGAGCAGGCGCTGTTGCGCACGCTGGAGCGGAGACCTGACCTGCTGCTCGATATGAAGTTAACCAAAAAGGACATGGAAATCATCGAACGTTATTTTGAACGAAAATCCACGAAGAAGAATGGAGAAGAAAAATGAAATTCAGCATGGGCAAGACTTTTTTGCTCGGGTTCGGATTTTTCGGCGTCAGCGTGATCTGGAGCGTCTACAACGCCTACGTCCCCATCTTCCTTGAGAATCGCTTTTTTGTTTTGGCCGGCTTCATCGGCATTTTCATGACCCTGGATAATATTGCCGCCATGTTCATTCAACCGGCAGTGGGAGCCTGGTCCGACCGGCTTAAAACGAAGATCGGCAGGCGCATGCCTTTCATCCTGGTTGGTGCGCCGGTTGCCGCGATTGCGTTCATCCTGCTTCCCCTTACGACCAGCATGTTCGTCTTCTTCCTGGCCTCGGTGGCGCTTTTACTCAGCATGGCGATCTGGCGGACACCCGTGGTGGCATTGATGCCGGATATCACACCTTCCAAGTACCGCTCGCAAGCCAATGGCGTGATCAACTTGATGGGAGGACTGGGTTCGATCATCGCGTTCATTGGCGGGGCGAAACTTTACGAGATGAACCCGACCTATCCTTTTTACCTGGGCGCGGTCCTGGTGGTCATCTCAGCAATACTGGTGTTCATCTTCATCAAAGAGCCAAATTTGATCGAGAAAAAGGAAGCGGCACCGGCAAGCTTGATGGAGAGCTTGAAGACGGTCTTAAATGACAAGGACAACAGCACGCTGCGCATCCTTCTGGCGATCTTTTCCTGGTTTGTGGCGTATAACGGGCTGGAGGCTTTCTTTACTTTATTCACCAAGAACTACCTGCTGCTGCCCGAATCGGATGGAGCGCGGATGATGGGGCAGCTCTCGCTGCTGTTCGTGATTTTCGCCATTCCCTCGGGTTACCTCGGCGCGGCTGTTGGAAGGAAACGCACCATCCTGACCGGGGTGGCACTTTTTCTCATCGGTGTGGCGACCATCTATTTTCTCCCCAGGGAAGTGCTGGCGACGCTGGTGACCAAACTCCCACTGGTGGGACCCATCTATTCGCTGAGTTTCATCATGATGCTGATGGGCATCGCCTGGGCGTTGATCAACATCAATTCGCTGCCGATGGTCGTTGATATGACGGATTCCGCGCACATCGGCACCTACACCGGGCTCTACTATCTATTTTCCACCATGGCTGCCATCATTGGTCCCATCATGTATGGCTGGATCATTCAATTGAGCGGTAACCAATACAAGCTGTTGATGTTTGTCTCGCCCATCTTCCTGTTCATGGCATTCCTGGCCATGGCGGGCGTGCGGGGAGGTGAAGCCAGAAGCGAGCCAACCGTGGAAGCATAATGATTCTTGCATATGAGCCTGAATCGGGTTATACTGATATTTACGTGGGGTGGCAAAAATTTCAACCCAACCACCCCAAAATCCAATTCCACTTTTTTTAGGAGGAGAGAATCTATGTCCAAAAAGCTGTATGTTGTTTTAGGTGTGCTGGTCATCGCATCGATGCTCCTGGCCGCCTGCGGGAAAGCAACCCCGGCACCGACCGAGGCTCCTGCACCCGTTGAACCGACCGAAGCCCCACCAGTTGAAGAACCGCCTGCGCCCAAGATGCTCGTCGGTCAGGTGACTGATATGGGCGGTATTGATGACAAATCCTTCAACCAGAATAGCTGGAAGGGTGTTCAAGATGCCATGGCTCAACTTGGTATCGAAGGAAAAGTCCTGGAATCACAGCAGCAATCCGACTACGCCAAAAACATCCAGCAGTTTGTGGATGAAGGTGCAGCCATGATTGTCACCGTCGGCTTTGCTCTGGGTGTGGATACCGCTAACTTCGCCAAGGCCAATCCTGATATCAATTTCGCCATCGTTGACTACGCCTTCCCCGATTGCTGGCCGGGTGCGGAAGTTGGCAAGGACTGCGGCTCGGATGTTGAGCTGCCCAACGTGGTTGGCATGGTTTACCAGACTGACGAAGCCTCATTCCTGGCTGGTTACCTGGCAGCTGGCATGACCAAAACCGGTACCGTCGGTACATTTGGTGGTGTCGCTTATCCTTCTGTAACCATCTTCATGAAAGGTTTCGAAGCTGGCGTCAAGTACTACAACCAGAAACACGGGACTACCGTCAAGATGCTTGGCTGGGACAACGCCAAGGGTGAAGGCCTGTTCACCGGTGATTTCGAATCAACCGACAACGGCCGCAAATTTACCGAATCCCTGATGCAGGAAGGCGCTGACATCGTCATGCCCGTTGCTGGTCCTGTGGGAGCTGGTACCGCAGCTGTTTGTAAAGAAACGATGCAATGCCTTATGATCGGCGTGGATGCAGATTGGTTTCTGACCAACCCGACATACAAGGAAGTTTATCTAACCAGCGTTTTGAAGGCACTCGATCTGGCAGTATTCAATGCCGTAAAATCTGAAGTAGAGGGGACCTTCAAAGGCGGGACCGCACTATACACGCTCAAAGATAATGGTGTCGGTCTTGCCCCATATCATGATCTGGACAGCCAGGTTTCCGCTGAGCTCAAGGCAGAACTCGAGCAAGTTAAAGCTGACATCTCTTCAGGAGCTGTCACCGTCGATGGTGTTCTTGCCCAGTAATTTCTAATTCATAGGATAAAAGAGCCGGGAAAATCTCCCGGCTCTTTTCTTTTCTGATAAAATATGAAAGTCTTTTGATCTCATGTCGGGGAGTATTCCATGCCAACTGTATTGGAACTGAGCGGGATCACGAAGCGATTTCCTGGAGTTCTTGCAAACGACCATATTGATATTTCCCTGGAAAAGGGCGAAATCCTGGCTTTACTAGGTGAGAACGGCGCCGGGAAAACCACCCTGATGAATATTCTTTATGGTCTTTACAAACCTGATGAAGGAACGATAAAAATCAATGGCAAAGTGGCATCCATTCATGGACCCAACGATGCCATCGCCCAGGGTATCGGCATGGTGCACCAGCACTTCATGTTGATCCCGGTGATGACCGTCACGGAAAACGTGATGCTCGGTGTCGAAAGCACCAAGGGTGGAATCGTTCTCGATAAGGCATCAGCAGCCAAACGCATACGGGAAATATCTGAACAATACGGCTTGGAAGTAGATCCCGATGCTTTAATAAAAGATATTCCAGTCGGTACCCAACAACGAGTTGAGATCATTAAAGTACTTTATCGCCAGGCAGATATCCTGATCCTGGATGAACCTACTGCCGTTCTGACTCCCCAGGAAGTCGAAGGTCTTTTTAAAGTCCTGCGCACATTAGTGGATAAAGGAAAATCTTTAATCTTTATCACGCATAAACTAAAGGAAGTCCTGGAACTTGCCGATCACATCACAGTTCTACGGGCAGGTAAATCCGTTGGCACCGTGATTCCCAAAGAAACCACCCAGGAAAAACTGGCTACCATGATGGTAGGCCGAGAGGTCAACCTGGTGGTCAAAAAGAAATCAGCGAAACCCCAGGCCGTTGCACTTGAAGTTAACGACTTATTTGCCCGCGATGATCGCCAAAACATGACGATCAGGGGTGTCACCCTGGATGTGCATTTGGGTGAAATAGTTGGTATTGCCGGTGTGCAAGGAAATGGTCAAACGGAATTGGTTTACGCTCTCACGGGGCTGGCAAAACCTGTGAGCGGAGAAATCAAGATCCTTGGTAAACCTTTCCACCACCCGACACCCAGAAAAATCCTGGAATCCGGGGTGGCACACGTGCCCGAGGACCGGCAAAAACATGGTTTGATTTTAACTTTTCCAGTTTTTGACAACCTGGTTTTATGTACCTATTATTTACCACCTTTTTCGAAAGGGATCACCCTCCAACAAAAAACCATCATCAAAACTGCTGAAGAATTGGTCGACCAATACAGCATACGCACCCCAAACGTATCCGTTAATGTTTCATCTTTATCTGGCGGCAATCAGCAGAAAGTGATCATTGCACGCGAGTTATCCCGTCCGATCAAATTATTAATCGCCTCTCAGCCTACACGCGGCCTGGATGTGGGTTCCATTGAATACATTCACAGCCAGATCATCAAGAAGAGGGATGAGGGAACAGCGGTTCTGCTAGTCTCCCCTGAACTCGACGAAATCATTGCGCTTTCAGACCGAATTGCGGTCATGTACAAGGGTCAGATCGTGGATGTCGTTCCTGCGCGCGGGGTGAATAGGAAATACCTCGGACTATTAATGGCTGGTTGCAAACCAGATGAAGCGCTTGAATCCACTCCCAAAACGACTGAAGAAGTTGAAGTGGAACGGGTCTTTTAGGAGGAATGACATTGAATACAAAAAAGAAATCCCCCTCACAACCTGAGAAGAAAACCATTACAGCGGATGTGCTGATCGATAAACACTCCTCCAGATCATCAAAATTCCAAATCCTATTGGTCCCGGCGCTTTCAGTTTTCACCGGCCTGGTAATTGGAGCGTTTTTCATCATCCTCACCGATCTGCCTGTACTTGCCCTCTGGAAAAACTTTTTCAGCGATCCCGGAACGGCATTAAAAGCAAGTTGGGATATCGTTATCAAAGCTTATGGTGCCCTTTTCGCCGGTTCACTGGGAAGCCCTGCCAAATTTATTGAAGGGATTAAATCCCTCTCAGAAACTGGCGATCCTGCCCTGTTTTATAAATCGATCTATCCCTTTACTGAAAGCCTTGTAACCGCTTCGCCCTATATATTAACCGGATTGGCAGTGGCAGTAGGGTTTCGGGGAGGACTTTTCAACATCGGCGCTGAAGGTCAATTCTTTATTGGTGCCCTTGGTTCTGCCTTTGTTGGGTATTCCCTGGTCGGATTACCCGCCTATATCCATCTGCCCCTTTCCATTCTGGGAGGGGCTGTTGCTGGTGGATTATGGGCTTTCCTTCCCGGTTTACTGAAAGCTAAAACGGGTGCTCATGAAGTTGTCATAACCATCATGATGAACTGGATCGCCTTCCGTTTAAGCGACTGGCTGCTGAATGGTCCGATGCAAGCGCCCGGTTACCGGCCTGTCACACCCATGATCGAGGAAACCGCATGGCTGCCCCGATTCTTCCCGGATCCATTACGTTTCAACCTGGGATTCTTTTTAACCCTGGCGGTAGCAGCTTTTATTTTTTGGCTTCTCTTTAAAACAAAAGTGGGATATGAAATCCGTGCTGTCGGATCAAATCCGAATGCTGCAAAATATGCGGGCATGAATGTCGCGAACAATTTCATCCTCATCATGGTGTTAAGCGGCGCACTAGCAGGAATTGGAGGTGCGGTGCAGGTGCTGGGAACTGACCACTGGATTGGCCAGGGGTATTCAGCTGGTTATGGTTTTGATGCCATCGCCCTGGCGCTCATTGGAAACAGCCACCCTCTCGGCGTTGTACTGGCTGGAATTCTCTTCGGAATCCTGCGAGGTGGCGCCACCAGTATGCAATCACTGGCTGGTATCCCCATTGATATCATTTCGGTCATCCAAGGGCTGATCATTATTTTTATCGCCGCCCCTGTGATCATTCGCGCGATCTACCGAATTAAAATAATCGCAAAAGAAGAAGTCGTTCTTACCCGGGGCTGGGGAAAATGAACCTGTTGAGTTTTTTCATCCAGGGAAGATATAGCTGAGGAAACTATGTCAATCAAACCAAAAGAAACAATATCAACACCGAATTCAAATCAACCCCGGATCATTTCCGGATTACTCCTGGTTTTTGTTGGATTATTCATGTTGTTCGTATTTGGCCGCTCCATTGAATCCGGGTTGACTTCCACTTTTAATATGAACCTGGCTCAATCAAATGCGATTAAGATCCCAAGCCTCGTGATACCCTCGAATACCTCGATTTATTTCCTGGTTGCGGTGCTTGTATTCTTCGGAGGGTATCAACTCGCACATGGTATCAAATCAATTGGAATACTTGTAGCCGTTCTCTCGTTCTCATTTATCGCCGGATTCCTTATCTGGGGTTCCGCAGGGAAATCATTCAATCTTGAAGGAATGCTCAGCAGCTCCCTGGTTCGTGCCACACCGATTGCGTTGGCAGCGATGTGCGGTGTGATCAGTGAACGTGCTGGCGTTATCAATATCGGTATCGAAGGGATCATGCTGTTTTCGGCTCAGACTGCGGTGATCACGGCCACATTGAGCAAGAACCTTTATGTTGGATTGATCGTCGCGATCCTTACCGGTGGGGTCTTTGCCGCCATTCATGGCGTGCTCTGCATCAAATTCCGGGTGAATCAAGTTGTCAGTGGGGTTGCGATCAATATTCTAGGCCAGGGACTTACAAGTTATACCCAGCAGAAATTCCTCGAACCCATGGGCGACCTGATCAATAATTCCGGCACCTTCCAGATCATCCAAATTCCCCTGCTTTCCAAGATCCCCATCATTGGACCCATCCTCTTCGAAAATAACCTGATCGTCTACCTGATGATCCTGGTAGTCATCGGTCTAACCTTTTTGCTCTTTTATACTCCCTGGGGTTTGAGGACGCGCGCAGTGGGCGAGCATCCCAAAGCCGCAGACACGTTGGGCATCAACGTCTACCTGGTCCAATACGTGAACGTGATCCTGGGCGGCATGATCGCCGGTTTGGGCGGGGCTTACTTCACCATCGGGGCTGTTGGCCGGTTCGATGAGATCATGACGGCAGGCAAAGGCTTCATCGGACTGGCAGCGATGATCTTTGGTAAATGGACGCCCATTGGCTCGTTCTTATCCTCGCTGATCTTCGGCTTTGCTGATTCACTGCAGGTAAAGCTGCAGATCCTCTCCGTGCCGATCGCAACCGAATTCCTGCAAATGACGCCTTATATCATCACCATCATCGTCCTGGCAGGGGTGGTAGGCAGGGCTTTACCGCCGGCAGCGGAGGGCGAGGCCTACGTAAAACAATAAACGAATAAGGGTATAATCCCCTTCGTTCGCCCCCGTAGCTCAATTGGATAGAGTGATGGACTTCGAATCCAGAGGTTGAGAGTTCGAGCCTCTCCGGGGGCACTCAATATATAATTTTCAAAGAGATTTTAACATTCGAGCCTCTCCGTCCCCTCGCTAAAAACGCTCGGGGATGCTTCGCGACACCAAGGGTGTGCTCCGCGAGGGGCACTACATTTAAAGTGTTGAGCGCGACGTTGTCTTCCAGGAGGTGGTCATACATGAGAATAGAAGAAATCCAATTTTTATTTGAGTACAACTATTGGGCTCGGGACCGGATCCTGGAAAATGCCGCGAAATTACACCCGGATCAGCTCCTGGAGCCAAAGAGCTACCCGCATGGAAGCATCCGCAATAATCTCGTCCATATCCTCGGCGCAGAATGGGTCTGGCGCGTCCGATGCCAGGAGCATATTTCCCCAGGTCATTTACTGCCTTTTGATGATTATCCCGACCTCGAATCCATCGTTCAAGCGTGGCAGCGAGAAGAAAAATCGATGCGCAGCTATCTCGGTCAACTGACGTCGCAAGACCTGGATGGCAAGATCCAATATAAAAGGATCAATGGTGAAGCGCAGGAAAACATGCTCTGGCAGCTGCTGGTACACGTGGTCAATCATGGAACCGAGCACCGCAGCATCATCGCGGCAGATCTGACTTCATACGGTCACTCACCCGGTGACCTGGATATCCGCCAGTATTTGATCACTAAAAAACAAGTAAGGTTGCATCTAGGTACATAATCCGAATGGAATTACGCAAAGAGTTCACCTCACCCCCATCCCCCTCTCCTAACAGGAGAGGGGAGTAAAGTGTTTCTTAAAATTTCTTAATGGGGGTTGAATTTTAGAATTCCAACCGTATAATGGAATAACCAACAAGCAGGAATAAATCCAAATGAGGAGGAAAAATGAAGAAGGGTGTGTTTAGCATTCTTGTTGTGTTCGTCATGCTGTGCGTCAATTTCAGCGCCATCAAGGTGGAGGCGGCTTCACCAAAGATCGGCGTCAACGTGGTATTGAACACGGATATCACGGATGCCATCCTGGCTGACCTGGGGACGCACGGTAAAGTAAGAGACGTGGTCTATGAGATCGACGCCGTGACCCTGCAGGCATACAAGACCGAGCTGCCTGCCATCCAGGCACTGCCCTACGTGCTGTATGCGTCACCGGATGCCGAGCGGACAGGCGCACCGGTGGACACGGTTGCTGGCCACCGATTTCATGGATGGATTAAGCACCTGGGACCTGGACGCCGTCAATGTGACCGATTTTGGCTTCGACTAATCGCCAGGTTGCATTATGACGGCACAGGTGTCTACGTTGCCGTGCTGGATACCGGACTGCTCGATTCCTGGCGGCAGTATTTCCCGCAGGAACGCATCGCCGAGGAATACGCCAAGTCCTTTGGCGGCGGCGGCGGGGAGAACGGCAATGTTTCCGAGCAGCCCAACAAGTGGGAGCATGACCAGAACTCCCACGGCACGCACGTGACCAGCACCATCCTGGGCTACAACATGCGCGGAACGCCGATCAATGGTGTTGCCCCGATGGCGACGGTCATCCCGGTGAAGGTTCTGAACCAGAACGGCTCCGGCTGGTCATCCGTGATCGCCCGCGGGATCGTTTATGTGGCTGATCTCAAAGCAGGACCGTTGGCAGATCATCCCGTGGTGATCAACATGAGCCTGGGTGGACCCGAACTGGATGCGATGGAGAAGGCTGCCATTGATTACGCTGTCAGCAAGGGTGTCATCATCGTGGCTTCCGCCGGTAATGAAGGTGAAGCAGGCATGGGCTACCCGGGTGCGTATGCACCGGTCATCTCCGTGGCTGCTTCCGGGTGGGTTGGTGAATGGTACTGTCGGGATCAGGTTGGTGGACTAGAAATGTTCCTGATCCCACAAATCCCGCAGATTTCTATATCACCGATTTCTCCAGTCGCCAGCTTGCCGGGCAGGACCTGGATGTGGCAGCACCCGGATCGTGGGTGGTCGGACCTTACCAGGTGAATAGCGGGCAGATATCCTACTATTTCCTGGGTGGAACATCCATGGCAAGCCCGCATGTGGCAGGCATTGTTGCGCTGATGGCGCAAAAGAATCCTGCATTGACCGCTGCTCAAGCTGAAGTCAATTCTTGAGGGAGCTGCCATCCCATTGCCAGCTGGCTGTCGCAACATTTATGATCCGAAGTGGACCTGACAGCAGTGTTGCTGGGGTGCTGATGCCACTGGCGCTGGCCTGGCAACTGCTGATGCAGCCCTGGCTGCAACACCTTAATCTATTCACTATATAATGAAAAAAGCAGGAGGATAACCTCCTGCTTTTTATTTTCCTGTTATCATAATTATTTTATTTCGATCGACTCGACCCACCATGCCCAGGCATCCTGTGTGTATTCATCCTCGGCTTTATCCGGGAAGATCACCCGGATGGGAGCCCCGGTGGCTTCGGTGAGCAGCTCGCCCTGCTCCCAGCGCGCCAGCATGATCTCGTACTGGCGGGCATCCTTGATCTTGATCTCGTAAGTCTGCCCGCTGGTGTTTTTCAAGACGATCATCTTCGCGGTCTCTTGCGGCTTGACCAGCGTGAGGATCTCATTCAGCAGCAGCCCTTTGAATTTCAGGGTGTCGCCCACCCAGGGATCGTAAACCGTCATGCTGGAGGAATATTCGTCGAAGATCGCCTGGTAGACGATATAGGCATCCCCCTTGTTGGTTTCACCGATCAGGCCGGTGACGGTGAGCACGGGGTCGCCCATATCCTTCCTTTTCCCGCAGGCAGCCAGGGAAAAAAGAACAAGCAGGGTAAAGAATACCAGGATGGTTTTTTTCATCGATTCGATTTTCACTTCCATAGGGCTGCTTACACGTTGATATCCGCAACCGAGTCGAGAATGAAATTCGGTTGGAACGGGTAGGAGCTCACCTGCTCGCGATGAGTGATGCCGGAGAGCACCAGGATGGTGATCAAACCGGCTTCCAGGCCAGAAATGATATCGGTATCCATGCGGTCACCCACCATGGCAGTCTCTTCTGAATGACCGCCCAGGTAATTCAACGCCAGGCGCATCATGATCGGATTTGGTTTTCCAACAAAAAATGGTGAGAACCCGCTGGCTTTCTCGATCAACGCCGCCATTGCACCGCAAGCGGGCACCAGACCATATGGAGAAGGTCCGCTGGGATCTGGGTTGGTGGCGATAAAATGCGCTCCCTTGTGGATCAAACGAATGGCTTTGGTAACCTGCTCCATGCTGTAGGAATTGGTTTCACCCACCACCACATATTCCGGATCGGAGGATGTGATCACATAACCCGCGTCATGGATGGCTTCGGTCAACCCGCTTTCACCAATAACAAAAGCAGTCCCTTCCGGATTCTGAGCTTTAAGAAACATGGCAGTAGCCATGGCCGAGGTGAAAATCTGCTCCTTTTCAATTGGCAGGCCGGTGGTTTGCAGGCGGTGTGCCAGGTCGCCGGGAGTGTAGAGCGGATTATTGGTGAGGATGAGAAATTTGCGTTTTTTCTCATGCAAACGCTGAATGAACAGGTCCGCGCCAGGAAGAAGATTCTTCCCCGCCACCAATACCCCATCCATATCGATCAAATAGTTCTTTATTACCATAATAACCTTCCTTAAAAAACACTGCTCGATTATAGCCCTCGCGTGCCCATCCGGCAAGCAGAGATACAACCGGAATCCACATGTATACAAGTCAATTAATTAGTGTACTCGTTAATTGTATAATA
The DNA here is from genome assembly GCA_963804865.1 of uncultured Chloroflexia bacterium. Taxonomy (GTDB): domain Bacteria; phylum Chloroflexota; class Anaerolineae; order Anaerolineales; family Anaerolineaceae; genus CAVVEQ01. The sequence continues at coordinate 411,040 of CAWDSH010000042.1, read as the reverse complement.
GTTGTTCTAGACTGTGGATTTGAATGGACTTATTTAGAGACATGGGAAAGGAGAACAAGATGAAGAAACTTAAAAAAGCTCCCATACTGATCGTGATCACAGCGCTGCTGCTGGCGGCATGCAATCTGCCCTTTTCAGGGCCAACGGAGCCCACACCAGAGCCGATGACGGTTGAGACATTAGTCGCACTCACGCTGGCGGCACTGCCAACGCCGATGACGATCAATACGCAGGTACCGCCAACCCAGGAGCAGGCACAGCCAACGATATCAAACACTGCCACCCCCTACCCGACCTATACACCCTATCCGGCACCAACGGTGAAACCCTGCGACCAGGCTGGATGGGGCGCGGATCTCACCATCCCGGATAACACAAAATTTGCGCCGGGAGCGACCTTCACCAAGAAATGGCGCATCTTCAATACCGGATCATGCACCTGGTCGACTTCTTACAAGGTGGTTTTTGACAGCGGCGATGGCATGAGCGGTCCGGCTTCCTTTTCCCTGCCAACCAGCGTGGCGACCGGGACAATCCATCGATATCGCCGTGGATCTGAAAGCCCCAACATCTTCGGGTACTTTCCAGGGCAACTGGAAACTCCAGAACGCCTCCGGGCAAAAGTTTGGATTGGGAGCCGGCAACGCGGCGTTCTACGTCAAGATCATCGTGGAATCGACAGCCTTTGCCATCCTGAATGCGAGCATCGAATTCGAGCATTCGAATATCGAAGCGGACTGCGCGTCACCGCTTGAATTCCATCTCATGGCGCATATCAAATCGAGCGCACCCGGGAATATGACCTTCATTTGGGAATTCGATGACGGAACGACGTCCGCGGTGAAATCTTATACCTATACAGGAGCGGGGACAAAGGATTTCAGTTACAACTACAGCACGGACGTGGAAGGCGATCATTGGGCAAGAATTTACATCGACGATCCCAATCACCAATATTTCGATAAATACGATTTCCATCTTACCTGCACACCATAATAAATCGCGAGAATAAAATTAAGATGACCCTGGAAAGGATACATCCAGGGTCATGTTTTTATGTGGTATAAAATGGGAAAGGAGATGCGAAATTGAACACACCCAAACGAATATTTCGAGTGATTCCCTCCTTGATCCTGCTGGCTGGTTGGATGATCAGCGGCTGCAGTCTGCCCTTCTCAAATCCAACCGTCCAGGAGACCAACCGTGCATTGACACTGACCGCACAAGTGCCAACGGATGAACGCACGGTGAATACCCTCGCGCCAACTTCACCGTTTGCTGATACCCCCACACTGCTGCCATCATCGACCGTCATTCCAACCGGAACCCCCCCGCCCACCAGTACGAACCCGCCGATCCCCTCCGCGACAACCATACCCTGCTACCAGGCGAAATTCATCGCGGATATCAGCATCCCGGACGATACCAAAATACCGCCAGGCATGGATTTCATCAAGACCTGGAGAATATGGAACACAGGCTATTGCAATTGGGACACCGACATGCTGATCTTTTTCGATAACGGGACGCTCATGTCAAAAGCCAAGGAATATTACCTGGACAAGGCTGTGCCCAGCGGGGAGATGACCAACATCTCGCTGGCGATGAAAGCGCCGGAAGAACCCGGCACGTACCAGAGCAGCTGGCGTTTCAAATCTCCCAAGGGTGATTTATTTGGCGTTGGAGATCAGAACATCCCCTTCTATACACGCATCATTGTTGAGCCGACCGGCTTCAGGGTGACCTCGGTAAAAGTCTCGGCGGAAGAGACTTCGTTCTCGGGTGCCTGCCCGCCAGGTCACTCCTTCACATTCAAAGGAAAAATCACCACCTCAGCGCTCGGGAGGGTGACTTATTACTGGGTGTTCAGCGATGGAACGCAAAGCGCATTAAGTTCGCTGGAATTCACCGGACCGGAGACGAAGAACGTGTCCACTTCCTGGGTAGTCAATTCCAGCATGACCGGCAACGCACGGATCTATATTGATAGTCCCAACCACCAGCTCTTCCAGCCGGGTGCCAGCTTCAGTATGACCTGTTCACCTTAAAGCAATTTCAGCATAAAGCCAGCTGGACAGCCGGACGCCTGCCATTCAGGAGGATGAAGGGGGCCGCCCGTGCTGCTTCGGATTCCCATGGCTGTCAGCTCTGAGATCGAGGTCAGGCGATGCTCGCGGCGGGCGGCCAGGATGCGCTGCATTCCAAGGGGACCAATGCCGGGGACACGCAGCAGCTCTTCCCTGGTGGCAGAATTCAGATCGAGTGGATGATGCGCAAGGTTCTGCTCCGCCCAGGCGAATTTTGGATCGCGATGAAGACTGAGATTGCCGTCCTGCTGAAAACACAATTCCTCCAGTGAAAATCCGTAATCACGAAGCAGAAATGAAGCCTGATACAGGCGATGCTGGCGTTGTAGGGAGGCAGCCGGGTGATGCGAAAGTGGCGTACCCGGTTGGGGTTTGAAGGCTGAGTAATAGGCGCGCTGGAGATGCAGCTTACGGTAGAGATAATCGGTGGTATGAAGCAGCTCAACATCGGATTCGCCGGCGCCCCCAACAACGAACTGGGTGGTGGAAGACGGCCAACGATGATTCCATCCCAGCCACGCGGGTTGGGAGTCGCGGATATCCTGGATCCATTTCAAAGGCTGCAGTAATTCATTCGAGAAAACCTTGCTGGGGGTGAGTACGCGCAATCGCTGCTCATTGGGACCTTCCAGGTTGATGGAAACGCGGTTGGCGAGCTGCATGGCACGCTCAACCTGCGATTTTTCCGCGCCGGGCATGACCTTGAGATGGATATAACCTTGAAAATTTAATTTGAATCGCAAAATCTCCGCAACGTCAATCAAGCGATCCTGGGTGCGGATGCCTCCACCCGCGGAGCCAGAGCTGATGAACAACCCATCCAGGATCCCGCCAGCGTGCATATTCATGAACAACCTGGCAAATTCCTCGGGCTGGAACGTCAAGCGGGGTATATCCCGGCTGGCACGAAACGCGCAGTAATAGCAGTCACGCTCGCATACCGAGGTGAGCAGCGTCTTTAAAAGACGTATCCGCTTCCCGCCGGGCATCTTGGCCGGATAAACGACCACGCCATCGACCTTGCGCCCTGCCTGGCAGCCACCTTCGTGCTCCTCGCCCGGTTCAATGTCCATATCGCCGCTGAGAATGCGCAGCTTATCGATCTGTTCCATATTACCATTATAGAACTTTTGTTCTTATTGTCAAGAAACAAAAACCACCGGATGTCCGGTGGTTTGAAATTAATACAATGGTGCGTTATTCGGTCACTTGAAATGCGAATCCACCTACCGGGATTCCCTCGATCCAGGCTTCCAGATTGAATGTCCCTGAGACTGCTGGCGTTTGAAAGCTCCCCAGGTTGATGGCTTCACCGCGACCATCGGAAAAGAATTGATCGCCAAATCTCACCTTGTGCCCATCAGGGAAGGTCATCCATAACTGGAAATTGGCCTTGATATCCCTGGGTGCCCTCGCCCAGAACACAACACTGGTAGAGGATCCGGTGGAAATCGAAGTGAGATGCTGCAAGTCCGGGTTATCGCCCAGAGTCATGAATATTTCCATGGTGGGGACCTCACCACTGGGCATGAGAGCAGTGGTGCCGCCAAGATGAAAATAAACTGGAATGAATTGCAGAGGTTCTGGCAGACTTTGAATAAAAGCCACTCCCAGAACATTACTGGCGAAAACAAGGACCAAAACGAACATCACCACCATGGCCAGGCTGGCGCCGATCGCTCCCGCGCATCCGGCAAAAAACGCCCGTCCCACGAAACGTGCTGGATCTGTCATCATATTCCGACTCCGTTCTGAATGAATTACATAAACCGCTGTTAAGCTTGCGTGTTCCTTCTGATTGCATGATAATCCAAAAAGCATCAAATCGAATTAACAGATTTGTTATGAAAAAGTATTCTCGAAAACTGACTCTTCGCACCTGTGAACTACCACTGCCGGTCTTCCTCCCGGATGCCACTTTTGGCGTTGTGCGCTCCGTGGATGCCAAGGATCTATCCGAGCTGCGGTGTGGAAGCAGTGGTGATGAACACGTTCCACCTGATGCAAAAACCGGGCAGCTCCACGATCCAATCCCTGGGTGGATTGCACCGTATGAGCGGCTGGGATGGACCCATCGTCACGGACTCGGGTGGATTCCAGGCTTATTCGTTGATCCATCAAAATCCGCAGAACGGCAACCTGAGCGATCGCGGGATCCATTTCAAGCCGCAGGGGAGCACGCGGAAATTCCAGCTGACTCCCGAAAAAACGATCCAGCTGCAGATCGGCTACGATGCGGATATCGTCATCTGCCTGGATGACTGCACGCACGTGGACGCAGGCCTGGCTGAACAAAAAACATCGGTCCGGCGCACCATCGCCTGGGCAAAACGATGTAAAAAGGAATACACCCGCCTTCTCGAACAAAAGAAGTACGGTTCTGCCCAGAGACCTCTGATATTTGCCGTCATCCAGGGTGGCGGAATCGAATCACTGCGCAGGGAGTGCGCGGAAGCCCTGCTCGAAATCGGATTCGATGGATACGGCTTTGGCGGCTGGCCGTTGGACGGGAAAGGGAATTTGCTTGCCGACATTCTGTCATACACACGGTCCCTCATCCCGGCAGAATACCCGATGCATGCGCTTGGCGTGGGTCACCCCGAGAATGTGCTCGCCTGTCACCGGTTGGGCTATGACCTGTTTGACAGCGCCATGCCCACCCGTGACGCGCGCCATTCGCGCCTGTACCGTTTCACGAATGATGGCAGCGAAGAGGGCGGTGGATTAAATGGGACCTGGCTTGAATATTTGTACATTGAAGATGAAAAACACATCAAAACGGATAAGCCGATCTCTTCTTACTGCGACTGCCCCACGTGCGTAAAATACTCCCTGGGTTACCTTCACCACCTTTACAAGCTGGGCGATCATCTCTATTTCCGCCTGGCTACGATGCATAACCTGCGGTTCATGACCCAATTGACCGAACGGATGAAGAGATTGAGGCTTTAATGGCACAGGGAAACCTCGACCAGCTGGTATCCGATGTGTGCAGCAATTCAAAATATGCGCGCATCTGCTGCGAGCTCATCCGCAAGATCGGCAAAAACGAATTGGAAAAGCGCGGCAGTTACAAGGAAGCCATCAAGCATACGCGAGCCAAGCTGCACCAGATCGCCGCGTCCTTTCAAGAAAAACCCATCCCCTACGGACGATTGTTCACGGAGCTGGATGCCCTGCCCCGGGATCTCAGTGATCCTGCTGCGCAAGCCTGGTGCTTGAAAACGATGGAGCTGCACGCATCCACCCGTGAACGGCTTGCGATCATGACAACCTTTTTCCAGGAAATCCTGGCACCCATTCAGCCGATCCGTTCGGTGGTGGACCTGGCGTGTGGATTCAATCCACTGGCGCTTCCCTGGATGCCGCTTGAGCCAGGCTTCAGTTACCAGGCTTGCGATATTTACGAGGATATGAACGGCTTCCTCGATTGTTATTTCGATCACTTCCGCATCCAGGGGAATGCCGAGATCTGCGATCTTTCCGAGGAAACCCCTCCGGGTGAATTTGACCTGGCGTTGATGCTAAAAATCATCCCCTGCCTGGAACAGCTGGATAAAAATCTTCCACAAAAGCTGTTGCGTGAAATCAATGCCAAACACATCCTCGTTTCGTTCCCGGTGGCAAGCCTGGGGGGCAAGGGCAAGGGGATGCGCGATAATTATGAGAAGCATTTCCTGGATTTGACCGCCAGCTGGCCTGGATCATTGCAGCGCTTCGAATTTTATTCCGAGCTGGCGTTCCTGCTCACCCGTGATAACAGCGCATGATCGATCAACCGCTTTCTGAATCTGAAAAGGAACAGCTTCAGGCGATCCTGGATTCACGCAAATACCGCGACCTGGCCATCCCGGGGGAAACGGCGGAGAGTCTCTACCGGCAAGCCCTTCTTAATGGCAATGCACCCCGCGAGGCGCTCAAATCGGTTCGGCAAAAACTGCATAATATCGTCGCCCCTTACCTGGGGGATGCAAATTTCGAAGAAGCCGCGGTTGACCTTGATGCAGCATTCAAGGAAGGCGATGAAAACGAGATAAAAAGCGTTTGCACAAGGATCCTAGAATCGCACGCTTCCACCCGGGAACGGCTGGGTATCATGGAGACTTTCTATTCGCAGATATTCTCCTGTGACCGGCAAGCCACAATCGATCCTCGATCTGGCGTGCGGCTTGAATCCTTTCGCATTTCCCTGGATGGGACTGCCAAATTCGGTCAGTTATCACGCTTACGATCTTAACCTGCCACGCATCGAGCTGATCAACCACTTTTTCAACCTCGAGGGATTGGCACCGCTGGCAGCGCACCAGGATATCCTCATTAATCCCCCGATATTCGATGCAGATGTTGCTTTTCTTTTTAAGGAAGCGCATCGCCTGGAACAGCGGCAACGTGGATGCAACCGCGCGTTATGGCAAGCGCTGCAGGTCCGCTGGTTACTCGTTTCGCTGCCCACCAGCAGCCTGAGTGGTAAACACGATCTTCTCGGTAAACATCGCCGCCTGGTGGAGCAAACCTGCAGCGGGCAATCCTGGACCATCCATGAGATCATGTTCACCAATGAGATCGTTTTCTGCATCGATAAGGGGACCGCATGACCCGCAAGAAACATCGTATTAAGTCTAGCGAATCCGTCTCACCACTGGAATCTTCATTAAAACGTTACGCTGAGCTCTTACCGGCGGAGGAATTCGCCATCCTGCTGGAAGAACTCAAGCAACCGCTGGTCTCTGCCATCCGGTTGAATTCCCTCAAGACCAGCCACCAGGATCTTGAAGATTGCATCCAGCGGTACGGCTGGGAGCTGGAAGCAGTCCCATTTTGCAGCCAGGGCTACCGCGTTTTGCATGCGGTTACACCCCCAAGCCAAACCATCGAGCACCGCCTGGGGAATTATTACATCCAGGATGCTGCTTCGATGCTCCCGGCCGAGTTATTTGATTTTTCTCACTTAAAAGAGCCGCTGGTTCTCGACCTGGCTGCCTCCCCCGGTGGCAAGACCACTCACCTGGTTGATCGCGCGATGGACCGCGGCACGGTGATCGCCAATGATTCCAGCCAGGATCGCCTGACAGCGCTGCGCATCGTGCTGCAAACCTGGAGTACGGCCAGCTGCGCCATCACCTGCTTCCCAGGGGAGCGGTTTGGGAGCTGGTTCCCGGAAACCTTCGATGCGGTCCTGCTGGATGCCCCCTGCAGCATGGACGGGCTGAGAGCCACGGAAGCGCATCCCCTGCGCCCGATCACCATCAAGGAACGCGCCGGGCTAGCCAGGCGCCAGGGGAATCTCCTGCGCAGTGCCCTCCAGGCGGCAAAGCCCGGTGGACAGGTGGTTTATTCCACCTGCACCCTCGCCCCCGAGGAGAATGAAGGCGTTCTGGATAGCCTGCTGAAGGAGCATCCCGGCACATTTGAGATCCAGGAAATCCGCTCCCGCCTGACCCGCCCGGCTCCCGGGCTCGAGCAGGACGAGATTTCGCGCTTCGATGCGCAAGTAAAACACGCTGCCCGGCTCTGGCCGCACATTTTCCACACCGCGGGATTCTTTGCGGCGAAGATCATCAAGCTTGGTGTACTGCCTTTGAAGAAACAGGATCCTCCCGCCCGGTCCCTTGCACACACCGGCTTTACGCCAGTTGAAGCACATTCGAGGAAAAAAGTGAGTGCCTGGATCCTGGATGATTACGGGTTTGAATTGGATGCCTGGCTCGAAAAGCAAAAGCTGGTGCTCTGGCAGCACAGCAGCAGGGTGCTGGCTCTCCCGGAGCTTTTTATCCAGGAATTCTCCGAATTACCAGTGAGATACCTCGGGCTGGTGATCGGGGAGCTCAACGGGACCGGATTCGAACCTTCCCACGATTTCGCATCCCGTTTCGGGCGCAGCTTTATGAATGGATACCTCACCCTCCCGGAAGAAACACTGCCAAGCTGGCTGCAGGGCAATGATATTCATCCATACCAGCCCAAAGAATCACTCATTGGCAAAGTAATCGTTATCCGGGATACCCGCAGCAGGCATCTCGGTTGCGGGCGAGTTCAAAGAGATCGAATTAAGAACCTGCTTCCCCGGCGATTGCTCTAACCCAAATCCCCCAGAGCGTGCAAGACCAGCGCGGAAGCTACCACTGCAGCAGTTTCCATACGTAATATGCGTCGACCCAGCGAGATGCAAGGGATGCCACCCTGGCTGGCCAGTGCTGCTTCCTCGACGGTCAATCCACCTTCCGGTCCAATCAAAATCCCGACCGAGTGGGTTTTCCTTTTTTTGATCAACGAACGCAGATTAACCGTCTTCTCCCCTTCCCAGGCTACCACACCCAGATCGTGATGGCGGATCACATCCAGTGCCTGCGGATAAAGCAGGGGTTCCTCCAATTGCGGCAGGATGCCCCTGCCGCTCTGCTCGGCGGCTTCACGGATGATCGCCTGCCAGCGCCCGCGCTTCTTCTGAACCATGCGTATATCCTGCACCAGTGAGCGGCTGGTGACCACAGGGACGAAGGCTGTCACACCCACCTCTGTGCATTTCTGCAGCACCCATTCGAATTTCTCACGATGGGTGAGACCCAGGTATAAAGTCAACTGCACCTTGGGTTCTCCTTTGGATTGCCGTTCTTCAATAACGATCCCTTCGCAGACCTGCGGGGAAACAATTTCAAGCTGTATTTCCCATTCCCGGCCGCTGTTATCCAGGGCGATAACGTGGGCACCGCGTTTCAGACGCAATACGCGGCTCATCTGGCGCGAGGTTTCGGAGGCAAATTTTACTTTGCCGGATTTTATGGATGAGGGTGGAATAAAGAAATGATGCATGTTAAATCCTTATGAATCTTCACAATAATATGATTATACTTATCCAACATGAACAAGAAAGAAGAAAATCCGGTCAAAAATCAGCCCCAGCACCGCTATTTCGACCTGGTGATGGCGATTTTTGTGACCGTGCTGATCGTCAGCAATATCGCCTCCTCGGCCAAGATCGTCGATTGGGGGTTCTCGATCATCGGGGTGCGCATGGCATTCGATGCCGGTACGATCCTTTTCCCGGTCAGCTACATTTTCGGGGACGTGCTCACTGAAGTTTATGGCTTCAAGCGCTCAAGGCGGGTGATCTGGACTGGATTTGCCTGCCTGGCTTTGAGCTCGGTGATTCTCTGGCTGGTCAGAATCATGCCGGGTGAATCAGCCTGGCAATCTTATGCCGGTCAGCAGGCTTATGAGAGCATCCTGGGTGGGATGAGCACGGGCGGCATCGTTGTTGCCAGCCTGCTGGCTTACCTGGCGGGTGAATTCACCAATTCCGTGGTCCTGGCAAAAATGAAAGTGGCGACCAAGGGGAAATGGCTCTGGATGCGCACCATCGGCAGCACGCTGGTCGGCGAAGGGGTGGACACGGTGATCTTCATCTTCATCGCCACCCTCGCGAAGGTTTTCCCCTGGAGCCTGTTCACCAGCCTGGTGCTCACCAATTACATCTTTAAGTGTGGCGTGGAAACCCTGATGACGCCCCTCACCTACCGGGTGGTGAACGCCCTCAAAAAGGCCGAGAACGAAGATTATTATGATGTGGAAACAAAATTCAGGGTAGTCGGTTAATTAACTAATCCAGCTTGCCTTCAATAACAACAGAATATTCCCCCTTGGGATATATTTCCTTGTATTTTTCGATCAGCTCGCTGAGCAGACCGCGATCCATGGTCTCAAACATCTTGGTGAGGTCATTGGCGATGGCTGCCCGGCGGTCACCGAAGACTGCCAGCGCGTCATCGAGGAATGCTTTCAGCCGGTAAGGGCTCTCGTAATAGATCAGGGTATAAGGAGAATCCTTGTCCGCTTCTAAAAAGTGCAGGCGGGGACCACCTTTATGAGGTGGAAAACCGCGGAAGGTGAAGCTGTGCACCGGCAAGCCGGAAAGGATCAAAGCCATGATAAAAGCGCTCGCACCCGGAATAGCGCTAATCGTTAATCCTTCCCGGATGGCTTCGCGCACCAGGATGAAACCCGGGTCGGAGATGGCGGGTGTGCCGGCATCGGTGACCATGGCGATGTTCTTCCCTTCGGCAAGCAGGGTCATGATGCGTGGCAGGGTACGTTTTTCGTTGTCTTCCCGAAAGGACAGCTGCGGCTTGGAAATCTCAAAATGGCGCAGCAGGAATCCAGTCTTGCGGGTATCCTCGCTGATGATCACGTCTGCATCGCGCAGCGTTTTGAGGGCGCGCTGGGATATGTCCCCCAGGTTACCGATGGGTGTTGAGACCAGGTAGAGCATGGAATCAGTATAGCATGGTTGTAAAAGGTTGGACGCATCCTCAGCATGTCCGTTTATAATAGCGGTGAGATATCATGAGCAACACACCCACCCGCGATCGCATCAAACCAGAACCGCTCAGTCCCGCACCCCTGCGCAGACCGGACTGGATACGCGTGCGTGCCCCCAGCGGTGAGACCTACGAACAGCTCCAGGAGCTGATGCGCAGTAAAGAGCTGCATACGGTCTGCGAGGAAGCCAACTGCCCGAATATGGGCGAATGCTGGGGCAGCGGTACAGCCACCTTCCTGATGCTGGGAGATATCTGCACCCGGACCTGCGGATTTTGCGACATCCAGCACGGCAAACCCGAAGCCATGGATTGGCTGGAGCCGGAGCGCGTGGCGCAGGCTGTAAAAGCCATGGGATTGAAACACGCGGTGATCACCAGTGTCAACCGAGACGAGCGCAGGGATGGCGGAGCGCCGATCTTCGCGCTGGTCATCCGGCGCATCCGCGAGCTGGCAGCGGGCTGCTCGGTGGAAGTGCTGATCCCGGATTTCAAGGGCAGCCTGGAAGCACTCAAGATCGTGATGGAGGCCCGCCCCGAGATCCTCAATCACAACGTGGAGACTGTCCCGCGCCTGTTCAAGAAAGTGCAGCCGCAGGATCATTACGAGTGGTCGCGAACCATCCTCAGCCACGCGCGAAAAATGGACCCCGAGGTACTGACCAAATCTGGCATCATGGTCGGGCTTGGTGAAACAATGGATGAGGTGAAGGAAGTGATGCGCGACCTGAGAGAATGGGGAGTGGAAATCCTCACCATCGGGCAGTACCTGCAGCCCAGCCGCAAGCACCTGCCAATCAGCCGTTATTACACGCTGGAGGAATTCGCGGATCTAAAGGAATATGGGCTGGGGATCGGTTTCAAATGGGTGGAGAGCAGCCCGCTGGTGCGCTCCTCTTATCACGCGGCTGAGCAGGTGCGCGCATTGAGCGCTGTGCATCACAAGTTATACGGTTGAAAAAGATCAAATAGGTTAAATTTATAAATCTAGCTGCCGCTTCCACCGCAAGCCAAAACAGCGCTTCGCGGATCCCGGCTCGTTTTCCCCAGGCGCGTCCATCCCAGCCTTCCGGGACAACGGCATCGCCGCCATAAACGACCTGCCCAAAGGTAATCCCGCGGAAACGGGCAACTGCAAAAAAAGCCGCCGCTTCCATCTCGACCACGATACACCCTTCGTCAAGGCGTTTCTTGCGCTGGTTGATCGTCTCCCTGTAGAAGGCATCCGTGGTCCAGGTCTTGCCAAGGAGAAAATCGACTTGATGATCCTTTAAGACTTTCCCCAGAACCTCCACCCCTTTATCATCCGCAGTGACTTCCCTGGATGGCGGCAGGTAATGATATGAAGTGCCCTCGTCGCGGACCGCGGAAGTAAGGATCACCGGATGCCCAACAGCGATCTCTTTTTGAAGCACGCCACAGCCACCGCAGGCAATCACTTTGGTGGCACCCAGGGCGATCAATTCTTCAAGAAAGGCTACGGCTACCGAAGCTCCCACCCCGGGATGGAGGACAAATAACCGCTTCCCCATGAATTCAGTTTCGTAAAGTGGATTCTCGCCCATCTCGGAGATCAAATGCCCGATGCGTTTGATCTTCCCGGTCCGAAGCATTTCCTCCAGCACATCCTAAAAAAAGCAAAGCACGCCATTGGTTGGGAGAGGTTCCTGCATGCCACCCATGGCTTTCAGGATCGAATCCCGGTTGGGATTGAGAATGGCTTGCGGATCTGGATCGAATTCCAAGATGGGGTAATCGGTTGTCATTTAAATCCTTTCGTGATCCTTGCATTGAGCTCACGCAACGCGTCGCTGGCGATCCACCGGGCTGTCCGGTCACCCGATTCTTTCATCTGGCTGGCGATCGCGATGGCTTTACGGCAGAGCGCAGCGTTTCTCTTGCCAATATTGCGCAGTGCCCAATTGACCGCTTTTTTGACAAAATTGCGAGGGTCGGTGGAATATTCAATAATGAGGGGAAAGAATCGTTCAAAATCCTTATCCGTCATGGACTTGTTGTGAACGCTCAACCCGGCGATCGTGGAAAAAGCTGCCCGGCGGACAAATTCCTCTTCCCGTTTTGCCCAGTCAAAAACAGCATCCACGGCAAACGGGGTTTGATCGAAGAGACCCGTGGTCACCTGGTCGCAGACATCCCAGGAATCAAAATCAGCCACCCAGGCATCCATCTGCCCGCGGGTGACCTCGGCGGGAACATCCACGATGGCAGCCATGATGCGCGCCTCATGAATCCCGGAATTCCAGAGATCGCGGGCCAGCGCGTGATCATGGATCCCTTTACAGATCCTGCGAACATCGTAGAGGCTCACCCCCAGCGAATTTCCGATTGCGATGCCATAGCGACCTTGCATTGCCAGGGTTTCGGAATCCGCGATGGCTTTCAATTGATGAATTAATGCATCAGCGCTAGGAATCGGGGTCATAACCCACCCATTCAATATTTTTTTGATCGGAGAAACGTTTTGCCATGACCTGCATCGCCTGGATATTATCGTCCATCATGATGAACTGCCTGCCCAGCTCGAGGCAGGCGCTCGCGGTGGTGCCACTGCCGGCAAAGAAATCCAACACCAGGTCCCCGGGATTCGAGGATGCCTGGATGATACGACGCAGGATGCCCAGCGGCTTCTGGGTGGGGTAACCCATTTTTTCCTTGCTGTTGGTAGGAACAATGGTATGCCACCAGGTATCCGTGGGGAGCTTACCACGTGCAGCTTTTACCTCCCCAACCAATCCTGGTGCCATGTAAGGGATGCGGTCAACAGCTTCGGAATTGAAGATGTAATTCCCGGGATCCCTGGCATACCAGAGAATATTGTCGTGCTTGGGCGGCCATTTTTTCTTGGTCCTGCCGCCATAATCATAGGCCCAGATGATCTCGTTGAGGAAACATTCCCGTCCGAAGATCTGGTCGAGGAGGATCTTGCAGTAATGAACCTCTCGAAAATCGATGTGAAAGTAGAGGCTGCCATTGACTTTCAGTACACGATGGGCTTCAAGCAGCCGCGGCTCCAGGAATGCCAGGTAATCGTCGAAACTATCCCGGTAAGCGCGTGATTGCAGTTTAATGGTCTCGTAGCGCTGACCCTGATATCCGGTGCGATCGCCATTTTGAGAACGAATGGTGCGGATCTGGGTACGCGCCTGGGCATGCCCGGTATTGAAAGGCGGGTCGATATAGATCAGGTCAATGCTCTCATCCTTGATTGCTTTTAACAGGGTCAGGTTTTCGCCAAAGAGAATGCGCCGGATCATGGTGATCAAAAATGGTCGAAGCTGACCACGTCCTCCCGTTCTTTTCTGCGGCGGGGTTCCGGCTGGGAAAGCGGGTAACCCACCGGCATGAGCGCTGGAGCACGCCAATCAGCAGGGATGCCCAGGATCGCTTTCAGCTTGTCCTCGTTCAACCCGGCCACCCAACATGCGCCCAATCCCTCGCCCACGGCTGCCAGGCTGAGATGCGCCAGCGGGATGGTGAGATCCACGACGCAGCCCGCTTTCCCATTCAACAGGACCTTTTTCAAGCTCCTGCTGCAGGGAATCCCAATTCACGATATGAACCTGTCCATCCTTGACTATTTTTACAAAAGCATCCTTTTGATCGCCGCAGGCTACGATGATCACTGGAGCCTGCGCAATCCATGCCTGGTTGATCTCCCGGCCTGAACTGGTGAAGAAGGTGCAGGCTGAAGCGATCTTTTCCTTCAAGATTTTGTCTTTCACGACAATGAATTTCCAGGGTTGGGCATTCTTCCCGGAAGGTGCCTGGTGCATCGCTTCCAGTAAGCGCTCTAGAACGTCTTCAGGAATGGGATCCGGTTTAAATTCCCGGATGCTCCGGCGATCCAGAATTGCTTGAAAGATGTTCATAAATGCTCCTGCGCTTGATTCTACACCGCCTGCGGGTGAAAATCCTTCCTTGACGATGCGCTTTTATGCTGGCTATAATGAGGGTCGCGGTATTAATTGAAGGTAGAGTGAACTGCCTGCCTATCGTAGATAGCAGATCTCGAGAGTGATCGATTGATGCTTCTGGATTGTGTTGGTAAATGACAAATAAAATTTCAAATAATTGAGGATCCATTTAAGTTGAATAATACCTTGAATAAAAAAATCCTTTCACTGCCATTATGGGAATTCCTGGTCGTGCTGGTTGTTTTTATCACTTTGGGAGTGGTGCTGGCCAACGCTGCCGGTGGACCGATCTTTTCGGACGAGCTGCAATACATGGAGATCGGGCTCAATAACCGGAAAGTCATGCTGGTGATGAATTATTATTTCCATATCTTCCTGCAGAAGCCATTCCTCGAGCTGGCACCCACACCCCTGGTCGGAGCCCGGATTTTCTGGTCGGTGATGATCACACTCACCGGATTCCTGATCTACATTTCCAGCCGCGCGTTACGGTCACAGAACAGCATTTTCCACAGCGTACTCGCGTCCGTGATGTTTATTTCGATCCCCTACCTGGCGGAATTTTCAGGCAGGACAATCATCGATATCACGGCCATGGCGCTGCTGACCGGGATCTTCACGGTGTATATTTTCGCTGCCCGCAGCTCCTTCACCGAGCCCATCCTGCTGGGATTATTGGGCATGCTGCTTTTCTTCACCCTGAGAAGCAAGGAGACAGCCGCGCTCGCAATCTATCTTGTCCTTGGAATTGGTTTCCAGGCTGATGGCTCCTACAGCATCCGGCAGGCACTTCGAAATCTGGTGCCTGTTTTCCTGGGTTTCCTGGTCGGGATGGCTATCATGATCCTGCTCAATGCCATTGTGCTCAAGGACGCTCTCTTCGGTATTCGTCCATCCGACCTGGCAGCGTATTACCAGACCTTCAGCAAGTCCTTTGAAGATGCGAAGCTGGGGGATTGGTTCAGCTCCGTACTGGTGAAAACCCTTCCCTTGCCATTCTTCCTGTATTTAATGAGCGGAGTCAAGGCGAACAAGATCGATATCCATCCCACGATGCGGGTTCTGTGGATCTATCCGTTGCTGCTGCTGGTTTTGCTCATCCTGACCCTCGTTTTTACAACCGGTTGGGGGGTCGTTGCCCGCAATTTTCTGCCCGCGGTACCGCTGCTCATCATTTTGGGAGTGCAAGCATTTCATTATGAAGAACGCCGTCAACCCGATCAACAACTTCCTCCCGATCGTCTATGCGTTGATCGGGATCGGATTTTACCTGCTACTCAGGAGAATTCCCACGCCGCATGGCTGCCTGAAAATATGAATATCACCCGTATGAGCCAGTATGTATCTAAATCCCCTCGGGCTTTTGTGCCTTTTTGCTGCCCTGTTTTACATTGATAAATTTCACCTTCGATCGATCAGCATTCCAACCATCGTCTCATCCTGATGCTCGCCTTGCCCTTCTATGTCAGTTATTCTATCCTTGGTGAGATCGCGATCGAATGCAGAACGGGTGAACCAGATCTATTATCCATTCGAAGCTATTCAGCGATGAGATCGAATTCTCGAACGAGATGAAGATCTACATCTCACCATCCATCCCTCAGAACTACAACATGCTGGGACCGGATATATCCGAAATCTTCAGTCTATTTAATGTGTACTTCAAGGAAGATTCTTCATCCAAAGGGAACTTCATTTTCAATGCAAAAGTCGACCGGAAAAGCGGAACCCTGGCGTATGATGATCAAACACCTTACCTGATGGAAGCCAATTACGCGTATGCCTTTTTGACTGCCGATGATTGGGCAGCCTACCAGGAGAATCCTGAAGTCAAAGCGCTCCTCGAAAAAATGTACGAGGCAAAGACGGAAAACTCCGGTAAACTGGTATTACTGGTGAAAAAGCCGTGACCCGATAAACCATCCTCAAATATATAATGAAAAAATCCAAAGAGCGATCATCATCTATTTTCAAGCGGAAGTTTCTTGATATCCCGTTGCTGGAATGGATCGCCGTCCTGGCATTCTTTACGGCGCTCGGGTTGCTCCTGGCAAAGAAGGCCGGCGGTCCGCTGACATCTGATGAGCTCTATTACATGGATGCCGGGTTGAACGGGATCAAGGATCCAATGATCCTCTTCTATTATTTCCATATTTATTTACAGCGGGTTTTCATGGAAATAGCACCCTCACCGCTGGCTGGCGCAAAATTCTACTGGGCTTTCCTGATCTCAGCCACGGGTATTTCAATTTACTTATCGACCCGTTTGCTTTCATGGCGCAATCACTTTCTCAATGCCAGCCTGGCTGTGGCTCTCTTTCTATCCCTGGAATTCATCTCCCGGTATTCCGGTGTGACGAAAAACGATCTCACCGCGATGATGCTGGTGGCGGTGTTCTTCTTCTTTTACCTGGTGGCTCAAAAGAGAGGTTTCCCACGCTGGACCCTGGTTGTTCTCGGCTTTTTGTTCTTCCTGACTTTCAAGACCAAAGAAACCAGTATCCTGGCAGGTTTCGTCCTTTTGGGGAGTGGATTCCAGGAAGATGACAGGTTTAACTCAAAAATACTTTTGAAACGATTGCCGTTTCTCCTGGCTGGCTTTCTGGGGGGTGCGCTCGTTTTCATCATCCTCAATACTTTGATCGTCCATGACCCCTTGTGGGGAATGAGGTTCAGCGATCTTGCCGCTTATTTTAGCCAGGGGGTCACTGGCAACGCGCTCCATTGGCCGGCTATAAAAAAGAACTTTTTCGCCGATGAGATATTTCGTTCCTTGATGCTGCTATTCCTGTTATTCTTATTCAGCGGGATTCAACTGCACCACCAAAAATTAAAGATCCAACAAAAACTCCTCTACTTATACCCATTCATCCTGGTCGTTTTCCTGACCCTGATCATGATCATCTCCTCCGGGTTCAGCGTCACGGACCGGTTTTTCTTTCCGGCGATCCCCGTGCTTTGCGTTTTTGGTTCGAGGATATTTGATTTTGAAGAGATCATCCGTTCAGTGAAATGGAAGCGATTGATCCTGTATTTCATCATGGGTATCGCGATCGGCATCGCGATCCAGGTGCTGGTTCTGAGCACGCAGTCTGTGACGAATTATCAATTGGCAGACATTGTGAATAATGTGGCAGCACCGATCCTCGTTTCCCTCCTGCTCGCCAGCTTGATCTGGTTGGATGCACAGGGTGCCAGGAAGATCGTCGTCCCGGTGATGTGCCTGGCAGCAGCGCTCTATTTGCCAATTTACAACAATTTTGATTCCATCGTCATCCAGCAGCCCATCACCCAACGGACGGGGCAGATCTTTTACCCATTCTCCGCTTTTTCAGAGAAGATCGATTATTCTCCGGAAATGAAGATGTATATCTCATCCAGCATCAACCGGGATCAGCTGATGCTGCTGCGCAGGGTTGATGAGGTTCGGAGCATATTCAATATCTATTTCAAGGAAAATTCCCAGATAAGCAATTTCATTTACCCGATCATTTACGATAAATCCAAAGGTGTGCTGATCTACCAGGATCCGCTCGAAACACTGCCGGCGATGAACTACGATTACGCCATCATCACGGCGGAGGACTGGGAACGGGTGAAAGAAAACAATTCACTCTACAGCTCGCTCACAAGCGCATACACGATCCAGTTTGATGACCAGCAGAACATCGCGCTGCTCCAGCGGAAATAACATCAAATATTTAAGAAAAAATCCGGAAGGTGGTCACCTTTCGGATTTCTTTTTATTGATTAAGTAGAACTAGCGCTGCTGCCAGTAGCTGACCTCGTCGATCTTGGCAGTCAGGTTGGATGTCTTATCCGGATTGATGAAAATGCCGAAATAGCCCTTGTTGTATGTTTCATCAACGATCTCATGGACCTGGACGCCATTCACGTAGAGCTTCAGGCTGGTGCCCGCTACCATGACGCCGATGCGATTGGTACGGTCGGCTCCCTTGACGATGGCATTGCTGCTGTGCGGGAAGACGAGCTGGGTCATGGTCGGTTCGGGGAAGGCGATGCCGTCCCAGGCTTTGAGATAATACTTCCCGTCGCAGGTGACGCCGAAGAGGTAACCGCGATTGGCTTCATTCAGATTCGGAACGCGGAAGATCAGGCCCATGCTGTCGAAATCCTTGCAGTTGGTCATGCGCCCTGAGAATTCAAGATAGAAATTCGTCAATGCAGGCGTGCTCGCCAGGCGCCAGCCGTTGGTGGTGGAAAGCGCGGTGAAGGTCATTTCGCCGCCCGAGACCGTGAGGCTGGTGAATTCATCGGCTCCAACCGGCCAGTAATTACCGTTATCCATGCGGATCTTTCCAGGTGGGATTACCGAGCGCGGCGCGCGGATCACCCGCCGGTGAGGTGGGCGAAGGCAGCAGGGTGTTGGTGGGGAGTGCCGGGGTGAACGTGACTCCCGGCTCGGGTGTGTTGGTGGCTGTCTCGAGCACCGGCTCCGCGGTGGGAGTTCTCGGTGGGCTCCTCGGTGGGAGTCGGGAGCGCCACGGTTGGCAGGCGGACGGTGGCAGTGACCGTGGGCGGCATGGCCGTGTAGGTCGGGATGTCGGTCAGAATGGCTGCCACGCGAGTCTGCACGTCGGTATCCGACGCGCTGGGCGACTGGCATCCGGCAGCCAGCAGGGCTGTCAGTATTAGTATGGGAAGAATTCGTTTCATCAAGCTGCACCTCCAGGATTAAGCGGCTTTATAACCAATCTTGCGGAGAAATCCCTTGCGCCAGGCAATATCCTCATCGCCCTCGACGCCCTTCGGCTTCTCGCCGTCCACGACGCCAAGAATGCCCCTGCCCTGCGCCGTTTCAGCCACGATGACCTCGGTGGGATTGGACGTGGCGCAGAAGACGCGGCAGACCTCGTGCAGGGATTTCACGGTATTCAGTACATTGATCGGGAAAAAGCCTTCGCCCAGGAAAAGGATGAAGCAGTGACCGGCGCTGATGGCCATGGCGTGCTTGATGGCAAGCTTGATCATGGCGTCATCGGTGCCCGACCAGCGCACCAGGCGCTTGCCGGAAGCCTCGCAGAAAGCCAGCCCGAACTTGATCCCCGGCACGGCGCTCACCAAGGCTTCGTGCATGTCCTCGACGGTCTTGATGAAGTGCGTTTGCCCGAGAATGAAGTTGATATCATCCGGTTTCTTGATCAGAACGACTTCGATTTCCATGGCTAGCTCCTTCCCGATAGAAAAATGTCCTTTAAAACCATGCAATATCAGTGCCAGTTTCGGCTGGAAAGGCATCCACCAGGAGGCTGGGAAGTTTTGCGGATACCCGCAAGTGCATAATGGGGTAAAATTCATCCACATTCGCTTAAAGGATCCCCCCAACCTTGTTTGAAATCGTTTTCCTCGGCACATCGGCATCCGCCCCATCCGCCCGGCGCAACCTGCCCGCATTGGTGGTGATGCACGACGAATACCGCTTCCTGGTGGATTGCGGCGAGGGCACGCAGCGCCAGATCCTGCATTCGGGGATCGGCTTCAAGCGGCTCAACCGAGTGCTGATCACGCACGGTCACCTGGATCACATCCTGGGGCTGGCTGGGCTGCTCTCCACCTACCTGCGCTGGGAAGCCATGGACAAGATGGAGATCTACGGCGGCAAGGCTGCGCTCGATCGTATCAGCGACCTGCTCTTCGGGGTGGTACTGCGCGGCGTGACGCCGCCCATGCCAGTGGACCTGATACCGGTGAAACCTGGGACGTTCTTCAAGGGTGAGGATTTCACCATCACCGCTTTCCCGGTGCAGCACCGCGGACCCGATTGCTTCGGTTTTCTATTCGAAGAGGAAGGACGGCGCCCATTCCTGGCTGAAAAAGCCGAAGCATTGCAGATCCCGCAGGGACCCTGGCGGCGCGACCTGGTCAG
The DNA here is from genome assembly GCA_963804865.1 of uncultured Chloroflexia bacterium. Taxonomy (GTDB): domain Bacteria; phylum Chloroflexota; class Anaerolineae; order Anaerolineales; family Anaerolineaceae; genus CAVVEQ01. Next base: position 390,816 of record CAWDSH010000042.1, on the reverse strand, counting down.
CGGTAAAGCAGTGACGCTGCCGGACGGCCGCGAGGTCAAGCCGGAAGAGGTGCTGGGCGAATACCGCCCCGGCACGCGCCTGGTGGTGGTGGGCGATACCGGTGAAACCGACCGCCTTCAGGAGGTCTGCAAGGACGCCGACGGGCTGGTGATCGAAGCCACTTACCTGGATGAGGAAGCCGAGATGGCGAAGCAGTTTTCGCATCTCACCGCGCGCCAGGCGGGCGAGCTGGCAATTAAAGCCGGTGTAAAGAAGCTCTTTTTAACGCACGTCTCGCGGCGCTACCGCGACAAGGAGATCACCGCCGAGGCACAATCGGTGTTCCCGGAGGCCGTGCTGGCGCACGACCTGGACCAGTTCCAGGTGAAGCACGGCTGATCTAGATCAGGGATGATTATGCCGGTGCTGTAAGGTTTCAACCGACTGGATGCGGTGCGCATCCAGTGCTTTTTTAACCGGGATGAAGAGCAGCGCGGTGACCATGTAGACCATGAAAACCACCGGTTGACCCGTCCGCCAGAGCAGCCAGAGCATCGCCGCGCAGCCTGTCCCGGCACCCAGATCGGAATTGCGCGTCACCAGGTACAGCATGCCGTAAAGCAGCAACCCCGGCGCAGCCTGTTCAGGGAAGAGCACGAACAGGGTACCCATGGTGACGGCAAATCCCTGCCCGCCTTTGAAATCAGCAAAAATGGGAAAATCATGCCCGGCGATGGCTGCTCCACCGGCAGCGCACTGCCAGAGCGGGTCCAGCCCCAGTCGCTGGGCAAAAAGAACAGCAATGATGCCCTTGAGTGAGTCCCCCAGCGCGACGATCGTCCCCGGCAGCATGCCCAGCGTGCGGAAGGTGTTGCGCGCCCCCATGTTGCCATCCCCCAGGGTGCGGATATCGACGCCAACCATGCGGCGCGAAACGACCAGGGCGGTCGGGAACGAGCCCAATAGATACGAGAAAAAGATCGCGACGAGCTCCACCATCGTCCACTTTCACCTTTCCCCACCCCTCATATGTGATAACCCCAGCAACCCGCGATGGATTTCACCCTGCTGTTTGACAAGATAAAAAGCCTGTGTTATAACCATCCCCGTCAATTCAATAGCCCCACAAAGGCGCTCTTATCCAGAGAGGCGGAGGGACCGGCCCGATGAAGCCTCGACAACCTGAGGGATAATACATTCCCCCAAGGTGCCAAATCCGGCAGTGGACATCTGGAAGATGAGAGGGCAGCACAACACAACCGTGAAGATTGCCCCTCGCTCAGGATGGGGCAATCTTTTTTATAGCGAAGGAGATCAATGACAAACACTTTCATGCGTTCAGAAAAATACCTCTTCACCTCGGAATCGGTCACCGAAGGTCACCCGGACAAGATCTGCGACCAGGTGAGCGATGCCGTGCTGGATGCCTGCATCGAGCAGGATCCCAGCTCGCGCGTGGCCTGCGAAACGGCGACCAAGACCGGTTTCGTGATGGTGCTGGGCGAGATCACCACGCACGCCTTCGTCGATTTCGACCGGCTGGTGCGCCGCGTGGTCAATGATATCGGCTACGACAGCTCCGAGAAGGGCTTCGACGGCAACACCTGCGCGGTGCAGGTGGCGATCGCCAACCAGTCCGGGGATATCGCCCTGGGCGTGGACAACGCGATGGAAGCCAAGGCCGGCGAGATGACCGAGGAGCTGATCGAGAAGATCGGCGCCGGCGACCAGGGGATGATGTTCGGCTACGCCTGCGACGAGACGCCCACGCTGATGCCGATGCCCATCTACTACGCGCACAAGCTCACCCGCCAGCTGGCGGTGGCGCGCCGCGCGGGCACCCTGCCCTGGCTGCGCCCCGACGGCAAATCGCAGGTGACGATCGAATACCACAAGGGACAAGCCCAAGCGGGTGGATACCGTGCTGATCAGCACGCAGCATTCACCGGAGGTCTCCCATTCCGAGATCGAGGAAGGCGTGATGGAAAGCATCATCTCGCCGATCATCCCGGAGGAGCTGCGCGATGACAAGCTGAAAGTTTTCGTGAACCCCACGGGGCGCTTCGTGATCGGCGGACCGATGGGCGATGCGGGAGTCACCGGGCGCAAGATCATCGTGGATACCTACGGCGGCATGGGACGCCACGGCGGCGGCGCTTTCTCGGGCAAGGACCCGACGAAGGTGGACCGCTCGGCTGCCTACGCCGCGCGCTGGGTGGCGAAGAACGTGGTGGCTGCCGGGCTGGCCTCGCGCTGCGAGCTGCAGCTGGCTTACGCCATCGGCGTGGCGCATCCCTTGAGCATCAACGTGGAGACCTTCGGCACGGGCAAGGTGGACGATGACAAGATCGTTAAAGCCATCGCGCAAGTCTTCGACCTGCGCCCGGGCGCGATCATCCGCGACCTGAACCTGCGCCGCCCGATCTACCGCCAGACGGCGGCCTACGGGCATTTCGGCCGCGACGACCTGGACCTGACCTGGGAGAAGACCAACAAGGTGGATGATCTCAAGTCGGCGGTGGGAGTTTAGATATTTACCGAAGCACTTAAGAACGGTGCTCCAAAGTCCATCTGAGGTGGCATCCGCACCTACAGATATGGTGACCATAGACCGGTAAGTTCCGCAAAGAAATATTTCTATTGAGTAGGGGCGACCCGAGTACTTGGTCGCCCTTTTTGTTATGGTTTGAATAATTCAATTGGGGCACTCTGCATTAAAATTTGATTAAGATAGATGTCAGTATTTTCCTGGTTATTTTCGTGTTATAATTTCTTAGATATGAATTTTTCATGTCAAATCAACTTTCACGGAGAGATAAAATGAAACTAACCCCCCCAAAGCAGATCACGTTCTGGATCTCATTAGCCCTGATGGTACTCGGCCTGCTCGGACAGGTCGGCGTCGCGTTCCTCGCGCCGTTCGCCTTCTGGCTGGTCCTGGCTGGCGGCGCCCTGCTCGTCGTGGCACTGCTCGTCAAAGGCCTGTAAGCCGATCGCGGGAATTATTCCGAAGAGCCTCCTGTCATTCCTGACAGGAGGTTTTTTTATGCCGTTGATTGCTGGCGCGGGGGACGGAATTGCCAGGACGCGCAGATTGGTTCCAGATTTGGCTCAGGATAATTCACAGTAACTATCCCGGTGATCGTGGTGTTGTACTTGTTTAGACATGGATATTTCATGTCTAATTAATCTTTCACGGAGGAAAAAATGAAACTCACACCCCCCAAGGTCGTAACCTTCTGGGTCGCAGTGGTCCTCGCAGCCCTCGGCTTGCTCGGACACCTGGGCGTACTTGCCTTCGCGGCACCGTATGCCTTCTGGCTGGCGTTCTTCGCCGCTGCGCTGATGCTGGTGGCTGTTTTTGTAAAAGGCCTCTAAGCCACTTACCAGAAATGACCAAAAGAACCTCCTGCCCCAAAAGGCAGGGGGTTTTTATTTCCGGGTGGAAGAGGATTGCATTCCTTTCGCGAAAACCGTATGATGAACCTGGAGGGAAACATGGCAGAAGAGAACGAGCTAAATATCCGGTGCCTGATCTTCTGACACCGGATGGATGCGGACTGAAAAAAAGATAGAAGCCCGCTTGCGATCGTATCCCTGGTCCTGGGGATGATCACCGCGCTGCTCTGGCTGGGTGAGCGCTGGCTCGGCTCGCCGGTCAATCCTACAGGGATGACCGGATTCTTTTTCACCATTTTCAGTTTCCTGCTAAATTTATCGCTGCTGTTCCCCTTCGCGGGCATTGATCCTCGGATTCCTCGCGCGCAGTTCAAAAAAGCGCGCTGTTGCCATTGCCGGGATGCTGATCAACCTGGGGGTGATCCTCGTGCTCTGCATCGCCATTCCAGGCATGTTCGCGCAATAAAAAATCTCGAGAACCTCCGCTGCAATCAGCAGGGAGGTTTTTTTATTCTTGGTGCCCCTGCAGAAAAACATTCGACAAGAATTTCATCTCCTCGTGTACCCTCCTTATAATCATGATTCAGAAACGAGGTCACCATGAAACTCAACCCGCTCACCCCCGAGGAAGAGCGCGTCATCGTGCATAAGGGCACCGAGCGCCCGGGCACCGGTGAATACGACGATTTCTTCCTGGAGGGCACCTACCACTGCCGGCGCTGCAACGCGCCGCTGTATGTTTCGGATGCCAAGTTCCATTCAGGATGCGGCTGGCCGAGCTTCGACCAGGAGATCCCCGGCGCGGTGACGCGCACGACCGACGCGGACGGCTCGCGCACCGAGATCACCTGCGCCGCCTGCGGCGCGCATTTGGGGCACGTCTTCGAGGGCGAGGGCTTCACCCCGCTCAATACGCGCCACTGCGTCAATTCCATTTCGCTGAAATTCGAGGCTAAAAAGAATGAATAAAACACAGATCGCTGTTTTCGGCGGCGGGTGCTTCTGGTGCACCGAGGCCGTGTTCCAGAGGCTGAAGGGCGTGAAGAGCGTGACCCCCGGCTACGCCGGCGGCAACGAGAATTATGGTACGCCGGAAACTTCATCCGGCGTGGGCAAAACCGGCCCATCCTATGAATCGGTCTCCTCAGGCCTGACCGGGCACGCCGAGGTGATCCAGGTGGAATTCGACCCGGCGCAGATCCCCTACGAAGCGCTGCTGGAGGTTTTCTTCGCCACGCACGATCCCACCACGCCGGACCGGCAGGGCAACGACCGCGGGACGCAGTACCGCTCGATCGTGCTCGCCGCGGACGCAGCGCAGCAGGCGGCGGCGGAGAAGATGATCGCCAAACTGCAGCCCGAATACCGCGACCTGATCGTGACCCAGGTGGAGAAGCTGGGCGAATTTTACCCCGCCGAAGATTACCACATGAATTACTACAACGAGAACAAAGGCCAGCCCTACTGCAGCCTGATCATCTCGCCCAAGCTGGGCAAGCTGAGGGAGAAGTATGGGGAGAGGATGAAGTAAGGAATAGATTGCTTTGATTTTTAACCTTTCTTTAAAACGCCTCACGAAGATGAAATATAGCTTTATATCGAGTTAAACATCTCATGAAGCAAAATAAATACCAAGAATGATGGTTAACCGCCACAATAAAAAATATAATAGTAAAATCAATTATAATAATTGTTGAATTTTAGTTCTATTTAGTTTTTAAAAGAGGTTGACGTGGATTTAGGTATCTCAAATGAACCTTCGGTTTTCAAAACTAGATCATTGGAGAATATCTACGATGAAATCAGAAAGGTCTATCTTGAATATCCTCAACCATGGGTAATTGGATATAGCGGGGAAAAGATTCCACTGCAGTGGTACAGCTAGTATGGAATGCTCTATCATCTCTAAAAAGATCAAAATTAATCAAACCTGTCTTTATTATTGCTTCAGATACAAAGGTTGAAAATCCAATAATCATTAAGCAAATTGAAAAATCCATCGAATTAATCAATGCTCAGGCATTGATTGAGAAATTGCCTTTTCATGCAGAAATTGTCTCACCTAAACTTGAAGAAAGCTTTTGGGTTAATCTAATCGGTAAAGGATATCCAGCTCCCACTACGCGTTTTCGTTGGTGTACAGAGAGAATGAAGATCCTACCAACGAACAGATACATTGAAGATAAGGTGTCTCAATATGGGGAAGTGATTATGGTGCTTGGGGTGAGAAAAGCAGAAAGTACGACTCGGATGCAATTAATGAATGCCTATCAAGTAAATGGGCATATTCTACGGCGACACAAATCATTATCTGGAGCTTATATTTACGCACCAGTCTCAGATTTTTCAACTGAAGATATATGGGGTTTTTTATTAGATAATAAATCGCCTTGGGGTGGAAATAATGAAGCCTTATATAAACTATATCGGAATGCAAATGCAGGGGAATGCCCTTTAGTTTTTGATGATTCCACACCAACTTGCGGGAGTAGTCGTTTTGGATGTTGGGTTTGCACAGTTGCCAATCGAGACACCTCAATGGAATCGCTTGTTAGTAGCGGTGAAGAGTGGATGAAACCACTTCTCGAAATTAGGAATTATTTATCAGATACTGGTATCCCCGAGAACAAATTAAAGTATCGCGACACACGGGGAAGAGATGGAAGAGTAATAATTAAAAGCGATGGGCAATTCGCTGCGAGGACGTTTAAATTTGATGTCAGCAGAAATATATTAACTCAATTATTGAATGCTGAAAAAACGATACGCTTGAATTTGCATGACCCTACTATTGAATTGATTTCAAGGGATGAATTATTAGAAATTAGAAGGATTTGGATAAGTGAAAGACAAGATTGGGAAGATTCATTACCGATGATATTTTCTGAAGTTTATGGAGAAAGTCTCCAATTGCGAAAAGAGGATGATATTGAATTTAATAAAGAAAATAAGATTACATTAAAACGAATTTGTGTTGAAAATGAGATGTCATTTCTATTAATTGCAAAACTTCTGGAAGTAGAAAAACAAAATTCGAAGATGAATCAAAGAGCCAATGCGCGTAAAGAGATACTAAGAATTCTCGGTTTTGAATGGCGTGAAGAAGACAAAATTTTAGAGGATCATGAGTATTTTGAACAAAAGAGATTAGTCTAATGAGGATTTCTTCTCTAAAAATAAATAATTATGGCGTTTTTTCTGGATTTCAACAATTTGAATTTACTCATCCGGAAAATGAACGAAATATTATCCATAATTTATGGATTGAATGGAGCAGGAAAAACCACATTATTCCAAGCAATTGATTTTGCTATTCATGGGCAATACTTGTGCGGAGGAAAATTAAGTAAAACTGATTATGAAAAATTTCTCTTAAGCAAAGATACACCAAAATGGCGGTATCTCATGATACGTCTCAGAAGAGCTCCATTGAGATTGATTTTTCAGTATTTCATAACAATGCAGAAAAGCGGATAGAGATAAAAAGAGAATGGTTTTTTGAAAACAAAAAACTTCATGAGACAATAATAATTAGAGAGAATAATTTTCCTATACATATTAGAGACGAAGACCTTCAATTATGGGTGAACGAAATTTTTCCACCAAATTTTTATAGTTTTATTTTTTTCGATGCTGAAAAAATTGGGGATTTTTCTAGCAAAGATAGTCAAAGAAAGATCGTCCGTGAATACTTATGGAATCTTATGGGACTCAATCTCATTGACCGGCTCGAAAATGATCTTGGTCACATAATAGTGTTCCAGAATAAGCAAAAGATTTCATCTGGAGTTCAAAATGAATATGAGAATTACTGTAAAGAAAAAACTAAAGTTGAAAAAGAGATTGTCCAACAGCAGAACAACTTAGAATTATTGCGATTCAAGCAAATTGAACAAAAACAGAACATTGAGTTGCTCGAACAACAAATAATATCTGAAGGTGGTCAATACATCAGTAGATACCCTATACTGTCGAATCAATTATCGCAAGTAGAAGAAAATATTAAATCAATTCAAGAAGAGATCTTTATATCTTGTTCAAACCTGATTCCGTTCGCGTTATCCCCAAATCTCTCAAAGAAATTACTAGATCGTCTTGAAAACGAGAAAAAGATTATATACGATAACCTACTGGCAGAATCATGGAATCAGAAAGTCAACCAAACAATATCAAAAATCAATGATAACAAGATAGTTCTTAGCAATTACGGCATAGATAACAGCTCAAAAACAAAAATTATCAAAATCCTCAAAGAAATAATGCCTTTAGAGACCACACCTAAAAAGCTAAGAATTTATCATAATATTTCAGATCAAGATCGCGAAAGGATAAAAATTTGGATCGATAATTCGCATAATGAAACTAAAAAAGATGTTAATATTATTTAATAATCGATTTGACGAGTTAATAAACGAGCGCACAAAATTAAAAACAGAATTAAATTTTGCTCCTGATCTTGAAACTCTACAACCTCAATTAGCAAAATTAGAAAAGAATAAAGATTTCCTTGAAGAAAATACAGCTCATCAAATGAATATTCAAAAAGCTATTGGAATTTTAGAGTATAAAAAAGATGAGATCATCTCTATGTTTAATCGCCTCATAGATTTAATTCAAAAAACTAATAGCGAAAATCGAAAAATTGAATTAGCAAGAAAGAGCATAAACATTCTACGTAGTTATAAAAATGAGGTTATCAAAAATCGTTTAGAAATTTTTGCTAATGGAGATCCAAGATGTTTTTTCAAATCTATTGAACAAAAAAAATCTTTTTAACTCAATTGAAATTAATCCTAAATCCCTTAATATAAATTCAAAAATATTGAGGGGGTTAGCATCGATAATCAAAATTTTTTATCCGCTGGAGAACAAGAACTATTGGGATTGTCTATTCTTAAAGCAATCAGCAAAGCTACAAAAAGAGATTTTCCAATTATCATTGATACTCCATTTGCAAGGCTGGATTCTATTCATAAAAAGCAAATAGTTGACACCTTTCTTTATCTGTTACCCGAGCAACAAATACTATTCTTGACTGATGAAGAATTCTATGACATTAAGGATTTTGTTGTAATAATAAAAGAATTAACCGAATCTATTTGTTAGATTTTAATAAACCAGATTATTGGGACAATTGCATCAGTTATTATCCAAAGATAGTAGAACAAATATATGCCACTAAATAAAGTCTATATCAGTGCTGATCTGGATAATAAAATGAGATCACTTAAGGGACGAACAGGCCTTACACCAAACATTTTATGCAGGTTGGGATTTTGTCTTTCATTGGAAGAACCAGGGATACCCGATCTATCTCTATATGGGGATGATCAATTTCGGAGTTTAATAAATACACCCTCACAGGACAATATGATATTTTATTTACATCATTACTTATCGAAAGAATGATCGAAGATGGTTTAGATCTAGACAACCAATTCGAGGATTTATTCAAAGCCCACTATAACGTGGAATCGATGCTCTAAATCATCGAATAAATCCTTATCCTATTTAGGACAAGTCTCAAAACCGTAAATGAGTGATGGTTTCCTAATTAAATTCACCCGATAAAAAATCCCAAAATTTGACGAAGGGGTACCTGAATTTGCCAAGATTTGAGCTTCAATAGTTCCTGTACCGCCAGTTGCCCAACACTCAGCAATTTCTAATACCCTTTTCACTATCCATTAGGAGCCCTAAATTTTTATCATATTTGTAGCTGAGCTCATTCCCATGGGGATGTCGATTTTTTGATTTAATATTGGACCATCAAAAATTTTTCTACCCTTTTTTATCTCGAGATACGTCCCTTTTTTGCGCCAACGCAAGCTGCTGTGATGAATAATCTTTCACAGTCTCAAAAGGAAAATCTGCGATTTTTTTGTTGATTTTGATGTTAGTTCCGAATAAATTTCATGATCAGCTCCATCAACAATAATTGGAGTCTCAAAGTCAATGTTTCACATTTTCTTCCGGTCTAATTAAGGATTCCGTCCGTTTGATCATTAGGATGAAATTCTAAATTATAAACATGATTTGCCTTGGGTTGTAGATTTCAGAAGTTATTTCATTCCATTAGCTTCAGGAATTAGAAATTAAATCCATTGGTTTCGAAAGCTCAGGCAATCGTTTTGAAACAGCGTTGTGAACAATTTTATCTAATCTCCCAAACGGCATATCAATTACTAATGGTGGATATTTTTCCGATACTCTTGATATTGCAGAATAAACGAAACCCTTAACCTCTGAGATTGTCCCATGATAATCGCTTGAAAGCGTATTCCTTTAGAATGTAAGACCTGCAATTCTTAATGGTTTGCTAACTTCACACCGAATGTGAGGATCAGTTTCAGCAGATGGTGGAATTCCTGTTTTGAGGTGTATTCCACTACTCTTCTACTATCTTCAGCGAATAATCATAAATCTTTTCTAATTCATTTGAGGCTTTTTGAGCCAAATCCTCACGTCGGCGTAATTTCTCATGACCCTCTGACCAACTTTTTGTTTCCTAATGCATTGCGCAAGTTATGCAGCTTCTATTCTTTGGTCACAATTCCCTATTTCCTGAAGATGCTAGACGTAGCAATTCGAAGTAATTGAGATGAGGGCATCTCGGCAGGTGGCATAATTTGTTCGCAATTTCTACGATTCGCTTTAGGTAGCTTCGCTGAATCCGCATCAATTTGTTCGATACCTATACTCATTCAAGTTGATCTTCTTTAACATTTTTTGGATCCTTATAGGCTTCCTTTAATCTTGAGATATTACCTCTAGTAAAATTAGAAGTCGAATTGATTCAAGGATTGGTTCTAATAATTCTTGCCCTGAAGATTTCTTTTCCTCGCGCAAGTTTTTTTATGGAGATTTTGAATAATTGGTCGCCTTTATTGAACTTCGCGCCACAAATGCATGTCTCCATTTGTAGTAGATCAGTTAATAATGATTTTGAAATATTCCTTGGGATTACACCTTTTTCTGTCTTTCGAATTCAAATCTGTATATAAAGATATCAATGCGTCCCTACTAATACATAATGCGGATATAGAACAGTATTTTCGAATATCTAGAATCTCTCTTTTCCAAAGATTCTTCAATTTGAACTAATCCAATCTTAAGAGCATCTCTCTTAGCTTGCATTGCACTTGTGTCTGGTAAACCACTTAAATTATTCTCTAAGACATCTATTTCCCATCTTTAACTGATCGTTCCTCATTTCGTAGGTTCTCTATTTCTTTATTGATTTTTTCCAGATCTTCATATTGCGAAAGATAATTTGCATCAATTTCTGCCAGATCACCAGATGATTGTTTATTTGCTTCTTTTCTATATTGAGTCGCAACTTCAGCTAGATGGATTTTTGCGTTCTTAATTAATTCCAAATCCACAACGCGATAGATAGCATCTTGAACTTCTTTACTAGACCCCGGGCTTGATAATTGATGAATCCTATCACCATCAAACAAAAAATAATCTTTTACATTGGAAGGTAACGTATCGTTAAGGAAAATCGTACTATATTCTTTTTTATTATGATCACCGCAGGAAGTAATTTGGTAAAGTGAGGTTGTTCGATCTAACCTGGTTATTAATAAATCTTCATTTGCCTTTTTGCTCGGTTTCACAGTAAGCTCTTGTGTAATGTAATAATCAATATTATTATGTTCAAAATATAAAGTACAACTCATTAGAACAGATTCATTATTCTTTAATGCTTCGATTAACGCTTTCTGTGCCACATAATCTTCGATTTTTCTATGTCGTCGCGCAATCAAATCTTGTTCATAAACTTCTCCATATAGAGCCCAATTAATCGCGTCGAAGATTGTTGTTTTTCCATTTCCTGTTCCACCTAGAATAATAATGACCGGTTTTTCAGGCGTGACATCGAGATCAATTATTTGATCTCCATAAAAACATGCAAAATTCTTCAATTCAAGTCTTGTAAATATCATTGATCCACCTTCGTGTCTCGATTCATTTCCTGAAGTCTGGCGACACTATCGATTTTGTTACGAACCTCCCTAATCGGAAAGTTATGACCCGCATAAATCGTAACTTCGATATTTATTGTCTCGATAATAATTTCTTTTACATTATTATCATCAATGTTTTGAAAAAGCCTAAGCAATCGTTCCTGGTTTTTTGTAAGGTGCTGATGGTGCATATTTCCTCCTACTGATCAAGAAGTTTAAGTTTTTCTGCTATTATAAAAAATTCTTTAAGCGATTGATATTTATTGATAGCTAGGCTCGCAAATTCATTAATGCGTTTGTATTCTCTTTTAAAAGCAGATCTTACAGCAGAATATTCAGGATTTAGATCTCCAATTTCTATGAATTCCATTGGCGGAATTGAAATTAAATCTGTAATTATTGCATTTTCTTTTCCAGGAAATTTACGGAGAACGCGACCTCTTCTTTGGACAAATTCTCTAGGATTACCCGAACTTGCCAAAAAAAATGCTTCCCTTGTTGGCGGTACATCCACACCTTCATCAAGACATTTCATGGCAATAAGTGCTTGTAAATTACCGTGACCGAATTGCTCGAGTATTTCTTTGCGCTCAGCAATATTTTGTCTTTGAGTAAATTCATGAATTCTAAATTTCTTGTCAATTCCAAGTGTTTTCTTAACGGGATCAAATAATGATTTTCCTACATAGAATAATGTGTAAGTAATTTTTTGATAAGATTGAAAATTCGTTTCAACCCAAAATAACTTAGAGATAGAGTTGTTTTGAATGCTAGAACTTTAATAGCTATCCTCTTCGCAATTTCTGTCATTTCATCTTCAGAAGAATGGGCATATTTTCCTAATTGCCTTGTAAGTTCACAATATTTCTCGAATTCATCATCGGTGAGTTCAATTGGGATTGGATAATAATAATAAGGTGTTAGATATTTTCCTATTGCTTTATCTAGCCCAAATTCATATATTACTTGTCCAAAATAACTGAGAAGCGCATCTGATCCCATTTGATCATAATTCCGGATTGGAGTTGCACTTAATCCAAGCCGCCATGGGATTTCTTCTGGAAGACGTTTAAGCATTCCAGGTGCTCCTGCATGATGAACTTCATCAGTAATCATTAGAGTATATTTCCAAGTATTACCTAAAATATTACTTAGATTTCCTGATACCAATGAGGAATTAGTAGCAATAATGCATACGATATTTGATATGTCTTCTCAAATACTTGAATTTGCCGAACCAACTCCGGCTCCCAATCATGTGAAGATTCTGCAACGTGGATTGGTCGAAAATTAAATTTTAATGCTTCTTCTGACCATTGCTCAACTAGATGTTTGTAAGGCACAAGAATAAGAAGGATTAATCGTTTTTCGTTCTCAAGTAATCGTATTACTGCTGATAGTGCAGTGATCGTTTTTCCCGTTCCAGTTGCCATTTCAAGAATGCCATGGTTATTATTCTTAAACCAAGAGTCAATGGCTTCAAGTTGATAATCTCTTAAATGCAAATTTTCTGGAATCAAAGGAGTAGGTTTATTCAACTTCAAATCCTTATTTCTTATCTGGTAGGATTTTATAGGTTTTCTTAGTTTGATAATCTTATTTTTTACAGCATCTTCAATTTCAAAAACCTTTACATTCGGCTCATTGTTAGTCCATAAATTATTAAACCTATTTATATTTGTATTAATGTAAGGAAGTGACCACTCATTCCATGAACAAAAAATTGAAATAGACTCATAATTTATTATTCCTTGCATACTATCATTTATAGATCCATTAAAACTAATTTGATTTCCTATTTCGTCAGTAAAGATTCCAAATTTATCATGGAATTCGCCATTAAGTAATTTATTTTTTGGAAGTGCCATTCTTATTTCAAGGATATTATCCGCAATCATCCATGCAATTGTGGAGAGCGTTTCTGTCTCAAGATTCTTCTCAAGTTCTTCTAAATTCCTAAGAATGGCATTTAATAATAAAGCATCATTTTTTGCGTGTTCACCAAGCAATAATGAATCTAGATCTTTTTTGCTAATTATTGGGCTAATTATCCAACGAGCTTTTCCACCATTCTGAGAAAATGCTGCCATCCCCTTCGCTGCGGCTCTAAACCAACCAGAACTAAAATATCCAACTCCTCTATCATACTTCTTAGATGCAGATAGAGCAGGCGTATAAAATGCTTTTATTATGTCTGAGCTTGACGTTTCAATTATGGGAGGTAAATTAATCTCAGAAAGATACATTGCTATATTAAATATTATATTAGTTTTGTAAACATTTTCAAGTTTACAAACAACTATCAATTTTCCTTTACTAAATTATTCTTTTAGTGAATTTTAATTCGTAAGCCCCCCGCCGGATCTGGGGGTGATCCTCTCATGATTTTAATCCAAAAATCGGCTAGCCGATCACCGATTGACAATTTCTTCTTCCATATTTCTCGTCGTTTTCCATCTGAATATGTAAGTTTTCCCCTTTTTAAGCCCAAAAGTTGCATATATTGACAGGTTGTTTTTTGGGTGAACGTTTGTTCTATAATATCTTGGGAAAATGTTTCTTTTTTAAGGAGAGCGAATGCCAGCCAAACATGATTTATCCGCAAAAACGAAAAAATCTGTAGGAGCGCCAGGGGCAATACTAACGCCCTCAAGCACGGCTTCTATTCCCTTAAATCTGAAAAATCAAGGGTCCAATGGGCGTCCCCCGCGCCGTCGTCATGGATTTCCGCGGCGAGGTCGTCGTCATAAAAGATTTGATCTTCCGTCTTTATAAGCAGGGCTTTTCCTCCGAGGATGTGGCTCTCACCGCCTCCTGCCTGCGCGCCATCTCCTGGGCTTCCCTCGCCCTCTGCCGCCTTGTCCAGACCCACGATCATTTCATGCCCCTTAACGATACCAATCCCTACGTGGTTGGCATGCAGATGGATGTCCTCGAAAAGTTCAAGCAGGTCTCTGATCGCCTGCTGGGTCGCAAGACGCCCCCCATCCCCCGTTCCCTCGCCGGGATTCCGGAATTGGAAGATGAATTCGAAGAGGAAGAACCTGAATTTGTCGAAAAAGCAGAGCCGGAGCCGGAGGTGAAACCAGCCCCGGTCAAAAAACCCGAACCTGATCCGGTCCCGAAAGATCCCAAGACGGGTTTTCCTTTACCCGTCTTTCCCCTTCCCGGGCCGATCGAGACCCCCATCCCCGGCTGCCATCCGGCTTATTATTTCGAGCCGCATTATTTTTCTTGCGATAGCGATTGGTGCAATCCCGATCATCCCAAGCCTTTGCTGGATTATTTCGGCTTGTTGGATAATATAGATTTTGACCCCGTGAGTGAATTCTGATGAATGAATTGATTTTAAGCGAAACAATTATTTTTCGTTCCTCATATCGCTTATATTATGAAGAACTCCCCGAGGCATTTCCCCCCTCGAATTGTTTCTTTTTTTCATACAAAATCCTTCCCTCTCCATGTCGATGAGTAACATGGGGAGGGTCGCGAACCATCCCGTTTTCCGTCATTTTCTTTCAAAGAAACGGGATGGTGAGCATGTCGCGAAGCACTCTCTTGAGAGCAAGCGTGAGAGCAAAGCTCGAAGGCGCAGTATTGGGGGTGGGGCTTTCATTCGTAAGCCCCCCGCCGGATCTGGGGGTGATCCGAGCGGGGGGGCTTCGCCTAGTTATCCGCCGGCGGGGCGCCGGCGCCAAAATCCAAGATTTC
Organism: uncultured Chloroflexia bacterium; assembly: GCA_963804865.1. GTDB lineage: Bacteria > Chloroflexota > Anaerolineae > Anaerolineales > Anaerolineaceae > CAVVEQ01. The sequence goes on along the minus strand of CAWDSH010000042.1, from coordinate 375,753 downwards.
CCTCACCTGCGAATTGGGCAGCGATCCCGAGATGATATGCTGCTCCTCCATCGCGTCGATGATGCGCGCGGAGCGGGTGTAGCCAATCCGCATCCTGCGCTGCAGCATGCTGATCGAGGCGCGCCCTTCGCGGCGCACCAGCGCCACCGCGTCCTTGAAGAGCGGGTCCTCATCGGAAATCTCGCCCGAATCCCAGAGCGGCGACTGCTTGAGCGGCACGCCCTCGGGGATCAGGCTCACCGGCTCGGCGGTGCCGGCCGTCTGGGCGTCGCTGCCCAGCGTGGAAGCCATCAGCCGCCAGGTCTCCACCAGGCGCTGGATCTCCTGGTCCGAGACGAAGGCGCCCTGCAGGCGCACCGGCGCGGGGGCATCCGGCGCCTGGAAGAGCATGTCGCCGCGCCCCAGCAGCCTTTCGGCGCCGGGCTGGTCGAGGATGACGCGCGAATCGGTGTTGGAAGCCACGGCGAAGGCGATGCGCGCCGGGAAATTGGCCTTGATCAAACCGGTGATCACGTCCACCGAGGGTCTTTGAGTGGCGATGATCAGGTGGATGCCGGTGGCGCGTGCCAGCTGCGCCAGGCGGGTGAGCGAGCGCTCGGTCTCCTCCGCCGCCAGCATCATCAGGTCAGCCAGCTCGTCGATCACCACCACGAGATACGGCAGGTGCTCGGGGTTCTTGGCGTTGTACGCCTTGATATCGCGCACGCCCTCCCCGGCGAACTTGCGGAAGCGCGAATCCATCTCGCGGATCACCCACTGCAGCGCGCCGATCACCTTCTCGGTATCCACGATCACCGGGGCGAGCAGGTGCGGGATGCCGTTGTAGCCGGTGAGCTCCACGCGCTTGGGATCCACCAGCACCAGGCGCAGCTCGCTGGGCGTGTTATTCAATAACAGGCAGGAGAGGATGGCGTTGACGCACACCGATTTACCCGAGCCGGTGGTGCCGGCGATGAGCAAATGGGGCATGCCGTCCAGGTCGCAGGCGGCGGGCTTGCCGGAAACGTCCTTGCCGAGCGCGAAGCGCAGCGGCGAGCGCATCTTCTTGAAGGATTCGGATTCCATTAATTCGCGAAGCGCGACCAGGCTGATCTCCTGGTTGGGCACCTCGATGCCCACGTACATGCGTCCCGGCACGGGTGCCTGGATGCGGATGCGCGGCGCGGCCAGCGCCAGGGCGAGGTCGTCCGCCAGGCGGGTGATCTGCGAGACGCGCACGCGGGTGCGCCCCTGGCGGGTCTCGATGAACTCGGGCTCCACGCCGAACTGGGTGACCGTGGGACCGCGGTGGATCTCGACCACGCGGGAGGGCACGCCGAAGGAGAGCAGCGTCTGCTCGATGACCCTGGCGCGCTCCTGGTCCGCCCCGGCGCGGATATGCACGGGCGTGGCGGGATCGAGGATGGCTTCGATGGAAGGCAGGCTCCAGGCGGTTTTGGTCGAAGGCTCCGGATGGGTGAGCGCGGAGAGCGCCGATTTGGGCGGGGCGATGGTCGCCGTAGGCAGATCGGCGGAAGCGCCGTGGAAGCGCTGGAGCGGATGGGTGAAGGCGGGTTTGAACGGGTTTGCTGTTTGCCGGCGATGGGGGTGAAATCATCGGGCAGCTCGGTGAAAGGCGAGGCAGCCAGCGGGGTCACCGCGCGCTGCGGAGCAGCACCGCGCATCTGGTCAGAGCGCGGCAGGTTGCGGTCCGCGAAACGCTGCGAGAGGGTCTGCACCAGGTTACTCGCGGCGCGGAAGAGATCGGGCAGCGAGAGATCCAGGGTGAGCGCCAGCGCGATGACCAGCCAGGCGAACCAGATGATCATGCTGCCCAGCACGCCCAGTCCCTCGAGCATCACCGCGCCGAAGAGCACGCCCAGCACGCCGCTGGCGGTGGGACCGGCGGTGAAATACGCCAGGGTGAAGATATTCATCAGGAGCAGCGCCCAGCCCAGCAGGCGGGCAGAGGAAAGCTCCGGCAGGCGGTCCGAATTGCGGAAGAGCACCCAAAGACCCACCAGGAAGAAGCTCGCCGGGATGAGGAACGAGCCGTATCCCGCCAGCTCCTGGAAGAAGAAGATGAGCGGCGCGGTGATCTGGCTTCTATTGGGCGAGACCAGGCTGAGGAAGGCCAGCAGTCCGCCGAGCGAGATCATCGCCCCGACGATATCCAGCTTGCGGTCGGTGGAGATGGGCTTCATCTTCGCCTTGAAGTTGAGGATCTTGATCGACTTCGCGCGGGGCTTGCGCGCCGCGGGTTCACCGCGCGAGGAACGCGTGGTGGCACGGTGCGTGGTGGTGTACTCGAAGACGCGCGTGCCTTTTTTGGGCTCGCCGCCGGTGAAAGGTGGTGTGGACTGTTTCTGGTATGGCATGAGACCTGCTTTCCGCAAAATGCAGTTAAATAACACATCACCCGGTGCAATTTGCATGCCGGGTGATGCGGTCTGGATTAGAAAATGAGACTAATTGGGAAGCTTGTCGAATTCTTCCATCAAGCCGAGCAGCTTTTCCACGTCCGCCATGTTGATCTCACCCATGTGCGCGATGCGGAAGGTGATCTCCTTGAGCTTGCCGTAGCCGTTGGCGATGCGCATGTCGTGCTGCAGGAGGAACTTGTTGAGATCGCCGATCACCCAACCCTTGCTGTTGCTGCAGGTGGAGACCGTCTTGGAGCGGTAGGGCTTGGGGGAGAGCGGCATCATCCCGTGGGCTTCCGCCCAGGACTGCGTGCGTTCCGCCATGGCGGCGTGGCGCGCGTAGCGGTTCTCGAGCCCCTCGGCGAGCATGCGGTCGAGCTGCAGGTCGAGGGCGTAGATGAGCGGCATGACCGGCGTCATGGGGGTGGAATCCTTCAGGCGGTGCTTCTCCATCAGGAGGACATCGAAGTACCAGCCGCGGTTGGTGACCGTTTCGGCTTTCTTCATGGCGCGGTCGGAAACACCGGCGAAGGAAAGTCCGGGCGGCAGGGCAAAGCATTTCTGCGAGGAAGTGAGCAGGAAATCGATGCCCAGCTTGTCCATCTCGATCTTGACGCCCGCCAGCGAGGAGACGGCGTCCACCAGGATGAGCGTATCCGGGCTGGTCTCCTGGGCGGCTTTGCAGAGCTCCGCCAGGGGGTTCTCGGCGCCCGTGGAGGTCTCGTTGTGGACGATGGTGACGGCTTCGTAATGCTTCTTCTTGAGGGCATCGCGGAGGGCGTCGGGCATGATCACCCCGCCCCATTCCGCCTCGAGCTTGTCAGCGGTCTTGCCGTTGGCGACGGCAACATCGTTCCAGCGCTGGGCAAAGGCGCCGTTGACGCAGGTAAGCACGTCATTTTGCACCAGGTTGCGGATGCCCATTTCCTGCATGCCGGAACCCGAGTGCGTGCCCTGGAAGACGCGGTACTGGGTGTAGAAGATCTGCTGCAGCTTGGCTGCAGTGCGCTGGAAGATCTCTTCGAAATCCTTGCTGCGGTGCGGCATCATCGGCTTGGCCTGTGCTGCCAGCACGGCTGGGTCTACGTCCACCGGACCCGGAACAAACATTCGTGACATGTCACTCTCCTTTGAATATGATTGTTCTGGCACGCATTATTGAATGCATGCCCAGGTGATCGTTATCGAAGGTAGAAAGATATCACCACGAGGATGATGATGAAGGAAACCGCCAGGATGGCGATGCGTTTCAGATCGCGTTTAACGTAAGAGTAATCGGGGTTGAATTCGTACGATGAAGCGGGCTTGATGGCTGCCGGAGCCGTGGAGGCGATGGCTGCCGCCGGCTTGGTGCTGGCGGAGACGTTGCGGCTCTGGCGTTTATGTTTTTTCGACATGCAGGTACTCCTTGAGTTTGATTATTGCTCTTTCCGCAGATACGCGGTGACCACGATGCGCTGGTCATCCACGAGATAGGGATAGCAGGATATTAATGTTACCACAGCTTCACGGGTGGAATCCATGAGGTCCACGCGCGAGGAAGACACGATCTGGATTTGGTCGACGATATAGACATACTCGCGCTGGCTGGTGGCGATGATCACTTCGTCGCCGGGGGCGAGTTTATCCAGGCTGCGGAAGGTCTCACCGTAGATGTCGTTATGGGCGGAAACGACCATGTTGCCATCCTGCCCCGGGTTGGCAGAGCCGATGTGCTGACCGACGCCCTTCTTGAGCTGTTCCCAGCCATCCCCCTGCACCACGATCTGGTCGACATCGATGGCAGGGATGCGGATGTTGCGTGCCGTCTCCGGTCCGGCGGTGGGCACCGGCACGCTGGCCATGGTCTGCACCAGCGGGCGAAGATGCTCGGGGATCTCGGCCTCGTTGAAGCGCGCTTCCTGCCCGGAGAGGGGCGGCGTGTGACCGGAGGGCAGCACGACTGCCATGATGATCGGCGTGGGCGTGGGCTCGGGTTGGTTGAGCGCAGAGACGACCTCCGTGTTGAGCGTGCGGAGGAGGTTGGCACCGTTGAGCAGGATGAAGACCAGTCCGATCACAGCGAGGATCTCGACTGCGAAGAGAAAGCGGTCCATGACGATGCGATTGCGGCGGCGGCGTGATTGGCGCGGGGCTTCCTCGGGAGAATCGGCGTGGGGAGCCGGCTCGGCGAGCGGGATGACGGAGACAGGCGTCTCCACCTTCATCACGCGACCGGTGCGGCGAAAGCGGTCCAGGCGGGATTTGCGTTCAGCGCGGCTTTTCTCCATCAGGAGCCGACGCAATTCACTGGTGGTGAGCTGATCAATGGATTTCTGGCGGGGCATAGGATCGACCTATAAAAATTATATCCGATTTTAATGCCCACTCTTGGACATTGAAATGGCATCGGTAACAACAATCGCGGTGGTCGCGGGTTCACATAACCTCGACCCGTGCAATGTTTCAGGAGGTTTGACGATAGCTCCGGTCAGAAAGTATCACGGCACCGGATTTGTGTAAAACGTTTCTTTGCCAAACACTTCGCGCACCACTTCAAGCATATCGAACTGGTAGTTCCCGGCCGGGTACTTAGGCCCAAGGTTGGCCGTGGGCTCGACCGTGGTCGTTTCCGCCCAACAATTCCAGGTGTTAAGCCAGATCAGCTTCATGCCGCTGCTGCCTACTGGCTCGGCATGTTTACGAGCCACCATCGCCATCTCGATGACCTGATCCTTGCTTTCAGCCGGCACGTAAATGGGATTGTTTAAATCGAAATACCGGTTGTCAAATTGCGGTGCCCAAGCAGGCTGAAAATTCACGATATCCTCTCTTCCGGTCACCTTCAATCCGTCGATCCGGTAACGCCACCACGTAAACGCGCTATCAACCGCAGCTGCGGCTTCACTCACATCATCCAGCGTATGTCCGTCGATTCCAGGGATGAGCATGATGAAGGTACTACTGCCATCGAATAACGCGGCATGATCCTTGTTGAAGCATCCGACGCAAACCTCGTCTCCGACGATGAACACATCATAGCCGAGCTCTGCCACCCTTTCGCGAGCCTCCTGTATCGCATCTGCCAGCTTCCCGACGAAGCTGTTCGTTGCCCAGATGTAGACCACGGGCCGGCCATCAATGGTGAGATATTGGGGATGACTGAAGTACTTTTTTGCAAAGTGGACAAAATCCGATACGAAGGTGTTGTACACATCCGGCTGATCGAAATTGATGTTCGGCACCACATCTACATCCAGGTTCGGTGTTTGATCCAGGCGAAGGGGAAAGTCATAAAAGATCACCCAACGAATTTTATTGATGTTGGGCGATTTAAGAAACACATCATCCAAATTTACTTCCAAATCATTGCCTTTTCCAACGCCACGGGGTGTTGTCCACTCGATGGAGAAGGCGTCGACACCGTATTCAACGGCCCACTCGATTTGCTGGAATACGACGGCAGGGTTGCTGGACAAATATGTCGAACCTAGTAGCGGGGTAAGCGCGGTATTCCGCTCATGATTTTCATTTTCAAAACCGCCCCAAAAACCTGGACCGTAGTACCATAAATTGAGCTGTCCTATAACGATGAATTCGTTTGGTGCCACGTCCAGGAACGGCTCAGTAGGGACCTCGTAGGATTGGGAGTTACTCTCGCCAGCTTTGATGCCGTCCCAGGTGAGAACGGAAACGACAGCCGGAGTCTCCTCCGAGTAGCTGGAGATCTCGACCCGGGTTGAGCCAATGTGACCTCGCTCGATCTCAAACAGGAGCGGACTTGATAATTCAAGCTCACTGAGAAGAACCTCGGCGACCAGTTCCACACTTTTTGCTGCCTGGGCCCGGTCCAACGACTGGCTGAGTGAGAAGGATTCGCCTTCGAATCCCGCAGACTGTGCCTGGTCGCTGACCGATGTCACGCTGACGGTGTGCCAATGCCCACCGTTAGTCAAGCGAAGGGTGGTCCAATCAGAGGTGGTGGTGATCCGAATCTGGGAGCGATAGGATGGTGAAGTTTGATGGGATTGAGTTGCTGTGGGTGATGGTTCAGTAGGCACCTCGCTTGATGCAACCGTTTCTCCCCTGCTCGCACAACCAATAGTGGCGCATAGAATGATAAAGATAGCAGCAATGATATAGAAGTGGTTAATCCTGCATTCTGATGTTTGACTTGAGCTAGCCATAATTCATCTCGCCTTTCTTTAAAGACATTATACAAGACTAAAAATTGGAATTGAATTCATGTGAAGTCAGAACAATAGAATTAGGAATTATTAGAAAACTAACGGCTGAAGATTTTTAACTACATTTTCATGGTGAAAATATGTTCGACCATAACAGGGGTTTTTTCCATGAGAAGGGAACGCAATTCATCGGTAGTGAGCTGATCAATGGATTTCTGGCGGGGCATAGGATCGACCTATAAAAATTATATCCGATTTTCCCGGCCAGCTTCCAGAGCATGACCAAACCGGAGAGCGCTTATGATAAGATACCCGTATGGATACAGTACCTGCTCACTTTTACGATGAGGAGATCCAGGTTGAATTCGATCAACCTCCGGCGCGGGAGAAATCACCGCCCTGCCCGGATGGATTCACCTGGCGGGGAAAAGCGTACCGGGTGAGCAGCGTGCTATCCGAATGGGTCAATTTTGAGCGGCGGGGACGCATGGAAGCCAACATGCAGCCGGCACACGCCAGCCGGGCAGCGATCAAGGGCTCCTGGGGAGTGGGTCGCTTCTTCTTCCGAGTTTCAGTCGAAGACGGCAGGATCTTCGATATTTACTATGACCGTGCGCCCGAGTCGGTCACTGACCGCAAAGGGCATTGGGTGCTGCTCTCGGAGCGCGAGACAGATGCCACCCAGAGAAGCTAAGCCGGGTATCCCAATAGCAGCGATAAGTACAGGGAGATTCAACAATACTTTACATCTTATTGAATCTCTTTGCTTAATATATAAATATTATTGATTTACCTATTGACATTATGAAATATTGTGGTATTATTATTTCATAATTATGAATTTGGTTTGAATAACATTCAAGAGAGATTGAAATGAACATAAATCCATTCAGCATCATTTATTATTACCACCCGGACAAGGTGGGCGGTCCATCACCCGAAGAAGCACCACAAAATAAAAAGACCTCGCTGTGGTGGAAGGTAATGGATTGGATCGCTGAAATATTGATCCTGGTGGGTGCACGATTGCACCATACCTGCCGGGTTCATGACCGAATTAATTCCATGCGCGGGAGCATGAACGACCGCCCCGTACCACTAGCATAAAGGAGCTTATATGCCTAATCGATTACCCCGCTGCCCGGTATGCAATGGCGAACTCACCGTCACCGGGCTGCACTGCCCAAGCTGTGACATCAACATTGAAGGCCGGTTCAACGCCATTCACAATCCCTTTACGCAGCTGACCCCCGAACAGATGGAATTCGTGGTCACTTTCGTGCGCTGCGAGGGGAAGTTCAACCGCATGGAAGAGGAAATGAAATTATCCTACCCCACCCTGCGCAGCCGTTTCAACGATATCCTGCGGGCGATGGGATACGAGCCCGGCAGGGAAGAATCAACGAAATTATCACTGGAAGAACGGCGGGCGATCCTGGAGGAGCTGGATAAAGGCAAGATCACCTGGGCTGAAGCACAGATCCGTTTGAGCGGCAAGAAAGATGAAACGGTGGAAACCCCCGCCGCGAAAGGCGGTGCCTAATGGTATCCACAGATGAAAGACTCAAGATCCTTAAAATGGTCCAGGAAGGCAAGCTTTCCGCCGACCAGGCTGTCGAGCTGCTCGAAATGCTGGATAAAAGCGATTCGGTCAACCCACCGAAATCCTCCAATCTCAACCTGGCTGGCCGCTGGCTGCGGGTGCGCGTGACGGATACCAACACGGGTAAAGTGCGCGTCAACGTGCGATTACCGCTGAGCGTGGTCAGCTCCGGCATCAAGATGGGGATGAAATTCTCCCCACAGGTCGAAGGATTGGACGTCAACCAGCTCATGGAAGTGATCCAGAGCGGAGAAATGGGGCAAATCGTGGACGTGGTCGACGAGGAAGATGGCGAACACGTTGAAGTTTTTGTGGATTAATAACCAAGGACAGCATGGCATCTAACATTGAAGCAAATACAAACTGGAAGAAACCCTTTTTCCTGATCTGGGCTGGCCAGGCGTTTTCATTATTAGGCAGCAGCCTGGTACAATTCGCGCTCGTCTGGTGGCTGACGCGAACCACCGGCTCAGCCACGGTGCTGGCAGCGGCGACCCTGGTTGCACTGCTCCCGGAAGTCTTCCTGGGACCATTTGCCGGTGCACTGGTCGATCGCTGGAACAGGCGGCGGGTGATGATCTTCGCCGATGCCGCGATTGCACTGGTCACCCTTGGACTGGCCGTGCTGTTCTGGCAGGGCGTCGTCCAGGTCTGGCATATCTACGTGGCGTTATTTGTCCGGTCACTGGGGAGCTCATTCCACTGGCCGGCGATGCAAGCCTCCACCTCACTCATGGTGCCGGACGATCAGCTGGCAAAGATATCCGGCTTGAACCAGGCGCTGCGCGGCGGGATGGCCATCATCGCGCCTCCCCTGGGTGCCCTGCTGATGGAATTGCTTCCCATTTATGGCGTGCTCTCCGTGGATATCCTGACTGCCATCATCGCAATCGTCCCGCTTTTGATCGTAACCATCCCTCAACCCAAAGCAGCGATATCACAGGAAATCCTCACCCCGAAGCGTCTCTGGCAGGATATCGTGCAAGGCGCGCGTTTCCTGGCGACCTGGCCGGGAGCCCTCTCCCTGGTGCTGCTGGCATCTTTTCTAAATTTCATGCTGGCACCTTCAGGTACCTTAATGCCCCTTCTGGTTAAAAATCACTTTAATGGCACCGCCTGGCATCTCAGCGCGCTTGAAGCTGCCGTTGGGATCGGCATCGTGATCGGAGGGCTCATATTAGGCGCATGGGGAGGGTTCAAGAAACGGATCATCACCTCGTTGAGCGGCGTGGTCGGTATTGGATTGGGTGTCCTGCTCACCGGCCTGGTTCCGAACAACCTCTTCTATCTTGCCGTGGGAGGTGTGGCATTGATGGGATTCATGAGCCCGATCGCCAATGGTCCGCTGCATGCCATCATGCAAGCCAGGGTGCCACCGGAAATGCAGGGACGGGTATTTACCCTGATCGGCAGCGCATGCGCTGCCATGATGCCGATCAGCATGCTGGTGGCTGCTCCCATCGCAGAGTGGCTTGGTGTGCGCGCGTGGTTCCTGATCGGCGGAGGGGCAACCATCCTGATGGGATCCGCAGCATTTATGAACAAAAAGATTATTCACATAGAGGATGAAGAAACCACGGTGAAGAAAACCGCACCAGCCGAAGTTATTGCGTGAAAGAAAAACACCCGGTTGAGACCGGGTGTTTTATTTTATACGTTTTCAACTTTTGCCGGTGGAATTGTGAGAGTAAATGTTGTTCCCACCCCAAGTTCGCTTTCGACAGATATTGAACCACCCATGCCTTCAACGATCGATTTAACCAGGAAAAGACCAATACCAGTGCCGGGGATCTCGTTCTGAATGGCGTTGGACGCGCGATAAAAACGGGAAAACAGATTCTTCACATCATCGGGCGGAATCCCAATTCCCGAATCCCCAACACGGATACAAATATTTCCATCACGCACCTGCGCATCGATAATGACGCGGCCACCCTCCAGGGTGAATTTGATCGCATTCACAAAAAGGTTGGTGAATGCCTGGTATAGATCCTTCTCGTTTCCAAGGACCTGCGGAAGGTCGGTATCAATATCCTTTTCCACCGTGATGTTCTTTGCCTCAGCCTGGTGGACAATATCGCCCAGGGCAACCTTTAATATTTTTCCTGTGGATAGCGGTTCCCTTTCGCCCGCAAAGCTATGGCTTTCAAAACGACTTACAGCAAGAAGATCATCGGTCAGGTTCTGCAATCGCTTCAATTGGTCCTGAAGGATCTGCCAGTATTCATGCGATTCGTTGTCAACCACACCTTCTTCAAGCAAGGTCGCCATCAACATGGAGGTAGTCAGGGGCGTCCTGAGTTCATGGGTGGCACGGTTGACAAAGTCTGTTTTCATCTGCTCAAAATGAGCGCGGTCGCTTGTATTGCGAACAATCGCCAAGACTTCATTGGCGCCGCCGATCACAAAGCGCGCCTCATAAAATTGAATCCCCTCAGGAAGCGGGTGTTTGTATTCAATCGTCTGTACTCTCTTGTCCGTGAGGGCGCGGTCGATACAATCCAGGTACTTCTTGAAGATCTCGGGCGGGAATATCTGGCTGATGCTCTTCCCAATAAACTCATCACTTACAAATAAAACCTGCTCATCACCAATAGTGAAATCCTGGAGGATTCCCTCCCGGGTTATCCTGAAAATCATATCCGGCATGGCGCTCACCAAGGCCAAGTTTTGCGCCTGACTCAAACGCAGGTTATCCCTTGCCCGTTTACGCTCAATCGCCCCCGCGAGAAGGTCAACTACGACCTGCATCATGGTAATATTTTCAGGTGTCCAATTGATCTCGCTGGTTTCGGAATCGAATTCAAGAAATCCCCTCAGTTTATGATTTAGAGAAAGCGGCAGCACGACCGTTGATTGGATCGATTGGGTGTGCAATACTTCATGTTCAAATTCAGCTTCCTTGGATAAATCAGCAACCTTGCGAACATAATAGGGAGAGAGTTTCTGAAGATGCGAATCCCACCATGGGAATATTTCCACCGAGAGATTCTGAAGTAATTTCTCGTGCGATTCAACGCTGGGGGAATGCCACTCAAATATGTCATGAACTTCAGTATTTTCAGGATTCAGATACAGCAGAATGCATCGATCCACCCCCGTAAATTCTCCCATGCGTTTTAATGCCAACCGGATGATATCGTCAATCGAATCGCCGTTGTTACGCATCAATCGAGTGGATAACGACAGGATCAATTGAGAAAAATCCAGCCAGTAGCTCACATCACCCTGTGAGCTTGTTTTTAGTTTTTCAGACAGTAAAACAAGATAGTGGACGGCAGAATCCAGCGTGATCTTAATTTTTTTGCATTCCACGAAAATGGGAACACCTTTTTTATCGTGAATTTGAAGAGTCAAAGGATTGCCACTATCATCCAATCCAGATATTTCAGGGATGACTTCATTTACTGATCTACGGATAATCTCTTTACTGGTATATCCGAGTTTTTTCAGTGCTTTCCTGCTTATCGATTGTATTACCCCGAATTTATCGAGCAGAATAAGTGCATCACAATCATTTGTTGTTGATGTTGCTTGACGCTTACCTGTTTTTGTCATTCAGATACCTCGATCAAATTCATTGGTCGCCCCCTACTTTCCAATCAGCTTCGCCTTCCGGCAAAATCAACCTCATTTTACATCCTGACGCTGAATCAATTACTTCCACATTCCCACCGAGCGCCCTGGCAATTGCCCGTGAAATGAAAAGTCCCACGCCGATCCCCGAATATTTCCGATTATCTCCCTGGCTGACCTGATAATAACGCTCAAAAATCCTTTCCTTCTGGTCTCCTGGTATTCCGGGACCTTGATCGGAAACTTCAAGCAGGCATCCGCCAATACCATTTTTCTGCAAATCAATTTTAATGAACCCACCAACAGGGCTGAATTTACAGGCATTATCCACCAGGTGAGCAACAATGCGCTTAAAACCCGCACGAGGCGCATTGATCACCATGCTCTCACCCATCATGATCTCTGGTGTTAAATTCTTTTCCTGCCATTTTTCCAATGTATCCCGAACGACAATGGAAAAATCATATTCGAGATTGATTGGTGTACGAAAAGTATTTATCTTATCCTGGTCAATTTCATAGAGGAGCAGGAGGTCATCGGTCAAGTCGCGAAGCCGCTGGGCGTTCGAAAGTGCGGTCTGAATGAATTCATCGACCGATGCCTGATCGGTCCCGGTTTTTTCGCGAAGCGCCAGCTCAAGCGCTGTGATCATCACGGTGATGGGCGTGCGCAATTCGTGACTGACATTCTGAGTGATCGTTTTACGAAGCATTTCCATCTGCAGCTGGCTTTCCTTTAAACCTGTCTTCCGGCCTAACTCCTGGCGCTTCAATATGGATTCGATGCGGGCGATCAGCTCACGAACATCGAAAGGCTTGGTCATGTAATCATCAGCACCGGTATCCAGGCCGATGAGTCTGTCCATTTGGCTGGCACGGGCTGTCAGGAAGATGAAAGGAATATCAGCAACATCCGGGCTCGCGGAAATAATTTTCCGTAATTCAAAACCATCGGGTGGAGGCATCATCACATCGCAGACAATCACGTCTGGACGTTCAGATAACGCCAGCGACAACCCATCCGTACCATTATTGGAAGTCAGGACGTCATATCCCCCCCGCTGAAGCAAGGCTTTCAAACCGATCAATATTTCTTCGGCATCATCGATCAAGAGAACCTTGACTGGTTTGTCACCCATGGCTGCCTTCTCAGGATATCCTATCCATTCAGAATACTTCCTTGCATAAACCAAGCCATTTTTAATATCTTATGATGCCAATCACACCCATCAAAATAAAATACAGCAGCAAGCCAATCCCGATAATGCGTGCATTCCGGGGAGACCTTTTATCCAGGACGTCAATACCATCCGCAGAGCGCTGCGCTTCCCAAAGAGGACCGGCAAGCCAGCTGTAAGCCAATCCACCCAGCAGCCCGCCGAGGTGCCCCCAGTTATCAAAAATACCCGAGAAACCCATCACCAGGTTGATGGCTAGAATCATGAGCAGATTCATCAGCATGGAGCGCGCGTTGCGGTAAAGTTTGCGATTCTGGTAAATGAAAACGCCCTGTGCGCCCAGCAATCCAAAAATGGCTGTCGATGCACCAAGGGAAGCAGTTTTACTAAAGAGAAATGAAAACACAACACCGGCCAGTCCACCCACGAAATAAAGAATTAGAAATCGCTCATGCCCGTAATGCAATTCCAGTCCAGGCCCTAGGGCATAGAGCGCATACATATTGAAGGCAATATGAATGATCGATCCATGGAGAAATACGGGGGTGATAAATCGCCAGTATTGACCATTGGCAATGGCATCATTGATCTTCATGCCAAGCGCAGCAACCAAGTCTACCCCGGTCATGTTTTGAGAGATCAGCTGAGCAACATATACAGCCAGGGTAATGCCAATCAGAGCATAGGTTGCCCAAGGTTTTTTCGCAGGCAACACCCAGCGGAACGGGATTTGAATTGGACGCGCTTGAGATGCCGGTGCCTGTTCCTGCGGAGGCTCTGGCTGTGTTGGGGGCAATTCATTTGAAGTCATAAGGTAATTTTCCGAGGAATAACCCGATGATGCTCCACCCTTATGATATCCTCAATAAAATCCACCGCTTGCGCAAGCCGGTTATGTTCGTTAAGCACTACATAATCAAATTTATCAATCGATTTCAATTCTTGATGAACCGTCTGAACTCTTATCTTCAGACTTTCAGGGGTTTCGGAATGACGGTTATTCAACCGTTGAAACCATTCTTCCTGGTTGGATGGCGCAATGAAGATCAATAATGAATCGGGGCAGAGCTCGCGGTACCTGGCGGCACCCTGTACGTCCACGCGAATGACAACATCCTTTCCGCTCGCCATGGCATCCCGCACCTGGGATTTTAAAGCGCCCTTGTAATCTTCGTAGACGTTGGCATATTCGATGAATTCACCCCTGGCGATTCGCTCTTCAAATTCAGCACGCGAAAAGAATATATAATCGACACCCTCAACCTCATCATTTCGCATTGGCCGGCTGGTTGCAGTGACGACAAAATGAAGGTCGTTGCGGCGTTTTTTTAATTCTCTGAGGACCGCGTCCTTGCCAACCCCGGAGGGTCCGGAGATCACAATAAGCAATGGTTGAGGGTGGAGAAGATTAAAATCGACAGGTTTTAGATCCATATTCGCCTTAATACAATAAAGTTTGGCTCAAATACCCAATTGATTATAATAGACTTTGGAGAATTCCTTACGGGAGCAGGAAATGCCCAAATATGATTTTTTTTGTGAAGATTGCAAAAAATCTTTCGTGATCCAGATTTCCTACGATGAGTATGGGAAGAAACCAGTGCATTGCCCAAACTGCCAAGGGGCTCAAATCAAACGACGAATTGGAAGGATCCGGGTGACTCACACTGAAGAAGCACGACTTGAGGAATTTTCAGATGCTTCCTCCCTGGACGGTATTGAGAACAACCCAGAAGCAATGGGAAAAATGCTCAAAAAAATGAAAAATCAAATGGGCGAGGAAATCGCGCCTGAATTCGATGAAATGGTAGACCGGCTAGAAAGCGGCCAATCACCTGCGCAGATCGGAAAAGACCTGCCAGATATAGCAAATCCAGTGATTGATAATTCGGACTTGCCAGCTGCGGACGATCTGGACTTCTAAATCATTCCACAACAGCAAGTAATTCAGAAAAAGAGACCATCGTAGAAATGGCATCCAGGAAAGATCGCAGTGTACTGCTGTTTGCTCGCAGCAACCGCACTGCCGGTCCGACCGGGTCCTCCCCTGCTGCTCCACCGGGTTGATCGGCATAAGCGCCGTGAAATGCGAAATATGCCTGGTTCAGGCGGCGGATTTGATATCCATTCTGCCAAAAGAATTCACGCCTTGATTCCATGTATGCTTCGGCTTTTAATATTTCCCCTTTCTGCAACAATTCATCTGCCACCACCCGGGTGGTATGCATCTCTGCCCTAAAATCAAAAGGCGGAGGCTGCGAAGGCACTTCTTCAGATTGCGGGGCTGGCTGTTGTATCACAGGCTGGATTTCAGGAATCAGCTCAGGGTAGAATTTCGCGATCACGGCATCCGCGACCTCCCTGCCCGCGATCGACGCAGAGGTTTCGTTCATCGTCCGCAGCTCAGGATTCGTTTCGTAATTCATCCCCAGGGGACGCAAAGTCAGGTAATTGTGAATCCATTCGTGCGCAACAACCTCGATTAAGGTAACTCAGATCGGTGGTGCTCATCACCATGGTTGGATACATGCCAATCCCGCCCACCTCGACCACAAGCGCGGAAACATTTAAACCAAATTCAACGGTCTGCTCGAGATCGACAATTTGATCCATAGTGAGCGTTGGCAGAAGTGAGATATTGTCATCCTGCCGGATGACATCCCTGGGCGATACGATCAAGGCGAGAGGCAAGGGCGTTACCTGATACAGAATGGGTGGAAAAGGCTGTCCCAGAAAAGCCAGATCCAATTCATCGACGGTTGCACTTATCTGCTGCTGCAGGACGGCCTCGGCTAAAGGTCCCAACTTGTCCTGAATTGCCATCAACCTTTTTTCTTCCGCCTGTAGACTGGCTGCATTTAGCGCAGGATCGTCCACTTGCGGATCGGAATATATCCGGCGGATTTCATCCCTGACCAGATTCAAGCGATGGACGAGCTCAAGATAAGTCTGGACCACGTCCCTTTGTTCTGTTTGATTGAGATAACGAGGACCCGCGAGCGTGAATTGGATAAACTTCTGTTCCAGGGCAGCGATCGTCCAGGATACATATTCAAATTCGACAGGCCGGGTATACCTTCTCACGCGATCAGTGAAATTGGATTCCTTAAAACCACTTCTGACCAGGATGAGCATGGTCAGAAAAATCACGAGAAAAATGGATTTCAGGTTGCGCATGATTAAGAACAGGAAATAAAAATGATTATACCCTTTACAAATATGATAGGAACCCTTGACATACATAGTTCTATGGGATTATAGTTCGCTCTCGTATTATTCGATATAGAACTATTATTTGGAGCAGCATGACAAATACTCAAGAAATTCACCCCCCGCCCTGGAGAGACCGGCACCTTTTTGAAGAACGGATCAAAACGCTCTCCGGATCCGAGGATATTTCCGGGTTGGAGATCGCTTCAACCATCGCGATCCTGGCGAATTTTTATGATACTTATGCCTCGCAAATGGATGAACACGGTAATATTACCGGACCGCGCTGGATGTTGCTGATGGGATTGCTGGATGAAGAAAACAGAGGGAATTTTGACGGGATCACCCCCACCATGCTCAGTCAAGCCCGGAACGTCAGCAAGAACACCACCAGCTCCCTGCTGCGCGGTCTTGAAGAACAGGGACTCATCGAACGCAATCTTGATAAAAATGACCGCAGATTCTTCCGCATTCGCCTGACTGAAAAAGGCCGTACCCTGACCAAAAAGATCAGCCCAAAAAGGTTTAGTGGATTGAACAAACTTGCTGGAGGACTGAAAAAACAAGAGCGCGAGCAATTGATCATTTTGTTGGGAAAGTTGATTGATTCCATGTTCACCGATGGACACTTTCCGACAATGTCATTTTAAGAACGTTCACTGATAAGGAATTTTTCAGAATTTATATTGGAGAGAATATGTTTAAAAAGATCAAGAACCTGTTTGTGGATGAGAACGGAAAATCAAAAATCAGTAAAAGGACCATGGTCATCCTGGTTATTATTGCCGTGGCAATTATTGCATTCGTGGTTATACCCAGAATCAATGGGGCAAATAATGCAGCAGCCAGCATTGAAACCGTGAAGCTTTCAAGAGGATCCCTGGTTGCCCAAGTAGGTGCTACCGGTACAGTCCATTCCAACCAAATGGCGAAGCTGGCCTGGGAAGCCTCCGGCACCATCAAGACTATCAGTGTCGAGGTGGGTGAGATAGCAGCCAAAGGTGAAAATCTTGCTGAATTGGATATGTCGACAGTTTCACAATCCGTGATCCTGGCACAGGCAGACCTGATCACAGCCGAACGCAACCTTGAAAATGTAAAAAATTCCAACCTGGCAGCCGCACAGGCGCAGCTCACCCTGGCCAATGCCCAGGATGCGGTTGACAAAGCCAAGAATCGCGTGCTCACGTATGTCACTCATCGCGGGAGTGACGATATGATTGACACAGCCGACTCACAATTCACCATTGCCAAAGGAAATTTGGACAATGCCGAAGAAACTTTTGAACTCTTTAAGAATAAACCCAAGGACGACCCCAATTACATCCAAGCATTAACCATGGTAACCGCTGCCAGGAATGCGTACGAAACTGCCAAGGCCAACTTGAATTACGTGACCGGGAAACCCAGCAATGTCGAGGTTGCCAAGAACGATGCCAATTACGCAATTGCACTGGCACAATTGGAAGACGCGCAGAGGGAATACGATCGTTTGAAAGACGGACCCACCGAAAAAGATATAGCTGCAGCCCAGGCAAGAGTGGACGGTCTAAAAGCGACCCTGGAGATGGCACTCCTGAATGCCCCCTTCAATGGGACTATCACAGAGATAAATTCCAAATCAGGCGATCTTGTTTCACCAGGAACGATTTCATTCCGAATCGATGATCTGAGTCACCTGCTGGTGGATGTGGCCGTTTCAGAGATTGATATCAACCGGGTGAGAATCGGACAAAATGCAACGATCACCTTCGATGCCATCCTGGGTAAAACATACAATGGAAAAGTGACCGAGGTCGCCAGGGTGGCGAATATAACCCAGGGCGTCTCGAATTTCACGGTAACTGTTGAATTGACCGATACGGATGCAAATGTACTTCCAGGCATGACAGCCGCCGTAAATATTGTCGTCGATAAATTGGATAATGCAATACTGATCCCAAATCGCGCTGTTAGACTGGTGGATGGAGAACGTGTTGTGTACGTACTCAAAAATGGCGCAACTGAAGAAGTTAAAATCACGATCGGGCTTAGCTCGGAATCCTTCAGCGAGTTGGTGGATGGCGATTTGAAAGAAGGGGATCTGATCATTCTGAATCCAACAATCAACTTCCAGGATTTTCAAGGTGGCGGCATGGGGAGATCTTTCGGCGATTAATATGACAAAACCAGTTATTGTAGCCTCCAATCTTGTCAAGACGTACCTGATGGGCAAGAATGAAGTTAATGCCCTAGCCGGCGTTTCTGTAAAAATCATGAAGGGCGAGATCTTATCCATCATGGGACCATCAGGTTCAGGTAAATCCACCCTGATGAACATCCTGGGCTGCCTGGACCGTCCAACCTCCGGGGAATACTACCTGGACGGTGAGCATGTATCTGATCTCAGCGACGATCAGCTTGCCAGTATCCGTAATCGCAAGGTTGGATTCGTATTTCAGAACTTCAATCTTTTACCGCGCGCAACCGCGCTTTCAAATGTTGAACTTCCACTGCGCTATGCGGGAATGCAAACAGGGAGATTGAAGCGTGCCAGGGAATCCCTGGATATCGTCGGTCTTGGCGACCGGGTGGATCACAGACCCATGGAACTATCCGGAGGTCAGCAGCAGCGCGTGGCAATCGCCCGCGCCCTGGTGAATGACCCCGCGATCATCATGGCGGATGAACCGACCGGTAACCTCGATTCGAAATCCGGTAAAGAGATCATCGATCTCATCCTGCGTCTTAATAAGGAACAGGGCACTACAGTCATCATTGTCACGCACGACCCGAATGTGGCTGAAAAGACGCAGCGGATCATTCGTTTGCGTGACGGTCTGGTGGAGAACGGGAAATGAATCTAAGATCTGCCATTATTGAAGCACTCGAAAGCCTGTATGCGAACAAAGTGCGCACAGGCTTGACCATGCTGGGAATTGTGATCGGCGTGGGAGCAGTGATTGCCATGCTGTCCGTAGGAGAAGGTGCCCAGAATACGATCACAGGCTCCATTTCCGGGATAGGGACCAATCTGCTTTTCGTGTTTTCCGGTAATTTCCAGGAAGATGTCAATAACATTGAACCATTAACTCAAGGTGATGCCCAAGCCCTGGGCGATCCGTTACAGGCACCTTCCATCGCAGCGGTAGCACCCGTTGTGCAAAAAATGCTGGTGGTCAGTTATTCCGGTGAACAAACCAGCACGCAAGTGAGCGGCGTCACACCCAATTATCAATCGGTGCGCAACCAGGTGCTGACAGAAGGCGACTTCATCTCTGATGAGAATGTCCTCGGTCGTGCCTCAGTCGCCATCATCGGACCCCAGACTGCTGACAAGCTCTTTGGAAGACACGACGGCCTGGTTGGGGAAACCATCCGCATCGAGGGACAGCCATTTCGCATCATCGGAGTGCTGGAATCAAAGGGGGGTGGACCGATGAGGAGCGAGGATGATGTCATTCTCATCCCGTTGACCACCGCCCAGGCGCGGTTGATCCGCAACCAAAACAACCAGTATGATGTCATTTACCTCCAGGCGGTTTCTCCCGATGAAGTCACCAATGCCAGCGATCAGGCTGCCCAAATCCTGCGCATCCGGCATCGCACCCAGATCGGGCTGGATGATTTCACCATCTTTACCCAGCAGGACTTCGTCGCCACAGCACAGACCATCACCGGGGTGCTGACCATATTCCTGGGAGGGATCGCTGCCATCTCGCTGCTGGTTGGCGGTATCGGCATCATGAACATCATGCTGGTATCCGTTACGGAACGAACGAAAGAGATCGGCCTTCGCAAAGCCATCGGTGCACGGAAACGGGATATCCTGATCCAGTTCCTGACAGAATCCTCGCTGCTCAGCCTGTTTGGAGGGATCGTGGGGATTGGTTTGGGCTGGTTGATCGGTTTCATCGTGGGAAAGGTGGCAGAAGCATCCGGTTCGCCATTCACGCCCGCAATCAGCCTGAGCGCCATCCTGCTGGCGACCATATTCTCCACGGCGGTAGGTCTCTTTTTTGGGATCTACCCTGCAAACCGGGCTGCCAACCTCGAACCGGTCGAAGCGCTTAGATACGAATAATGATAGGTTATTTAAAATAAATTAAACAAAATCCGCTGGTTTACTACCGGCGGTTTTTGTTAACACATCCTTCATCACTCGCGAATTATCTTCTCGTAGGTTTTTTCACCCAGCAGGTAACGCAGCTCGGCTTCAAAGAGCTTCAGTAGAGACGTTGAAATTTCTGCTTCCCGTAAACAGCTGGCAGGTTCCGAAACAAGCAATCCGGATTCATCGAGGGTAATGCGTCCCTTTTCATCCAGGTCGAGTGGATGGAGAATGCAATAGAATGGCTTGAACCGCCAGGGATGTTCACCAGCAGCCTCGCCTGCAACCTGAAGCGCGCACTTGTAATCTTCACGCAAGAAAACACAAGCCGTTCCCCCGTAATGCTCAGGAGAGTTCAAGTACGGTACGATGCACCACTTTTTTACTGGCGCTGAATGGATCGTCATCAGTGCGACCATCCAGCCATTGAAGTGGATCATCCATGCCTTTTGGCATATAAGGCTTGATCAAGCTGGTATTTTCCATGATATCACCTGCTTCGATCTGATCGAGCCACACCCCATGCAAGCAGCAGGCTGCTTTACAGGCAGGAAAAGCACAGCGCTTGATGGGCGCAGATTCGTACATGCGGGGGGCAATATTCTCAACCATTGGCTCGGATTGTATCATGCTCACCATCCATCGAAGGATATGATCCCGCTGCCTATATGGGTATTAACACCATTGATGTCGGACAACCATCCCGGAAAACGGTGTAAAATTCTATCAGGGAATAATCCCCCAACTATCATAAATAAAAGGAGATGGAAATGACTGCATGGAAAGTGCTGTTAACTGACGGACTTGAGAAGGGAGGGCAGGAAATACTTGGCGCTGTCGCCCAGGTGGACAATAAGAAAGATATCACCCCCGAGGAAGTCCTGAAAGTCATTGGCGAATACGATGCTGTCATTGTACGTGGACGGACAAAATTAACCCCCGAAGTTTTCAATGCCGCCACGAAGCTCAAAGTAGCCGGGCGTGCAGGTGTAGGGGTGGATAACATCAACCTGGATGCTGCCAAAGCGCATGGCGTCACCGTGGTCAATTCACCCATGGCGACCACCGTCGCGGTAGCCGAGTTGACGCTGGGATTGATGCTATCGCTGATACGGGATATCCCCCGTGCAGATGCAGGCATGAAGGAAGGAAACTGGTTAAAAAAGGAGCTCAAAGGGACCGAACTCTTCAAAAAGACGCTGGGTGTGATCGGATTTGGCCGCATCGGTGCCAGCGTTGCGGAAAGAGCCAAAGCGTTTGGCATGGAAGTGATCGCGTTTGATCCTCTCCTGGACGCCAGTGAAATCCAAAAACGCGGAGGAAGCCCGGTTACGCTGGACGAGCTCCTGGCGAAGGCGGATTTCATCACCATGCACCTGCCATTGACTGCAGAATCGCGCAGTCTGCTCAATGCGGACGCGTTCGCGAAAATGAAACCGGGAGTGCGCGTCATATGCGCCGCCCGCGGAGGGGTGATCGATGAAGCAGCATTATTGGAAGCCCTCAATTCCGGGAAGGTTGCCGGAGCTGCCCTGGACGTTTTCACCACCGAGCCACCAGGAAAAATTGATCTCGCCAGCCATCCCAAAGTAGTGTGCACACCGCATATCGGTGCGGAAACAGTCGAGGCGCAGGCACGTGCAGCCCTGGACATCGCATCCGAGGTGGTGGCAGCGCTCAAGGGCGAACCGTTGCGCTGGAAGATCGTTTAATATCATCTTTTCATTGAGGAAATTTTCATGACACCAAAATTTGAACAACTCAAAAAAATCAGCACGGATATCGCAGATTACAAACAAGCCATTGCTGTTCTCGGATGGGATCAGCAGGTAAACATGCCGCCAAACGGCGCTGAAGGAAGAGGGGCGGTCATCGCTTCGCTGGAGCAACACGCCCATGATGCTTTTGTCAGCGAAGAAACCCAAAGAGTTCTTGAAGATGTTGAAAAAGAGGCCAAGGACTGGGACCCCGAATCGGACGATGCAAGGTTGGTCAAATCATTTCGAAGGTGGGTGGATCGAAGCAAGAAGGTCAGCTCCGACTGGGTGGCTGAGTTCTATAAAATGGTGGTGGTTGGCAACAGCAAGTGGGAGGAAGCCAAAGAGAAAAACGATTTTGATATGTTCCAACCCTACCTTGAGAAAATCGTGGATTTAAGAAAACAATTCTCTGATTTCTTTAAACCTTATGATCATGTTTATGATCCCCTGCTGGATGAGTTTGAACCCAACCTGAAAACCAGGGAGGTTCAGGAAATATTTGCGATATTACGCCCGCGGCAGGTGGAGCTGCTCAAGGTAATCGCGTCCAAGCCGCAGGTTAATGATGCCTTCATGCATCTCAAATACCCGGAAAAAGATCAATGGGAATTTGGCGTGGAGGTGATCAGCAAATTCGGATATGACTGGAAATCCGGAAGGCAGGACAAATCCGTGCATCCCTTCACACAGGGAATGAATCCCGGCGACGTGCGCATCACCACCCGGGTCAACGAGAACATGATGCAAACAGCACTTTTCGGGACAATGCATGAATGCGGGCATGCCCTTTATGAAATGGGAATTTCCCGAAAATATGATCGGTCCCTGCTGGGGATGACCGTATCCCTGGCATTGCATGAATCGCAATCACGGATGTGGGAAAACCTGGTTGGGAGATCGTTAAATTTCTGGAAGCATTTCTTCCCCATCGTGCAGAAACGCTTTCCCAGCCAATTAGGAAATCTTGATTTGATGACCTTTTATAAAGGCATCAATAAAGTAGAGCCTTCCTTGATCCGAGTGGAAGCCGATGAAGCCACCTATAACCTGCATATCATGCTGCGATTGGAAATTGAAATTGCCTTGATGGAAGGAAGTCTTAAGGTAAAAGATCTGCCTGATTACTGGAACACCAAATTCATGGAATACATGGGATTAACGCCGCCCAATCATTCCAAAGGCGTGCTGCAGGATGTGCACTGGTCAAATGGTTATTTTGGATACTTCCCGACCTATGCCCTGGGCAACCTGATTTCCGTGCAGATATGGGAAAAGATCATGCAGGATATCCCGGATCTTGAAGAACAAATCACCAGGGGTGAATTCAGCAACCTGCTGGGATGGCTGCGCGAAAAGGTTCACCGGCACGGTGCGAAGTACGAGCCACAGGAATTGGTTCTAAAGGTCACCGGATCAAAGATCGATCCTCAACCATACCTGCGTTACCTTGAGAAGAAATATAAAGAAATCTACGGCATCTGATTCAATACATCCTCCTATCGTCGCTGATAGGAGGATGATTTCCCCTTGATGATAAAAAGTTTGACATTCATTTAGAAAAACCATGGCATCCCTTTTTAAAAGCAGGGGACATGTTTCTGTTTTCCTTGCCGGGATAATCTTTGCGACCACCTTTCTCTCGGCATGCAGCGCACGCGGCATTCCCGGATCGATGCTGCTTACACCGGTGGATCAACGTGCAACTTTAACCGCAACCCCGCCCACCAGCGCACAAACATTTGACGCTGGAACAACCAGCAGCGATCAAATCACCCCAACCAAACGAAAAACGCCAAGCATCACCGCCAGCGTGACCACTTCGCCCACCGAAACAATCGAGCCCACCATCACGCTCACCCCGACAAAGACAAGATACCCCACCAAGACCTACCCGCCAACAAGGACACGCCGCCCAAGCAAGACACCGACCATCACGTTAACTCCCGTACCCCCGCAGGCATATTTACGGATTGCCAAACCTGGTCCACTCTCAAAAGTCGGGTCACCCATCCGCATCGAAATGGGACTCACCCCTGGTGATGATGGCATGCTGTATGTCGATCTGATCGGGGAGGATGGGCGTTATATCACAAGGGAAGTCGCAGATTACCGCAATTTCATTAACAAGCAAATTTATACAGCCCACGAGGTGCCTTTTGAGATCCCCGGTGCAGCGGAAACCGCCCGCCTGATTCTGAGTGTACGGGACCGCTACGGAAGGACAATCGCATTATCATCCGTGGACCTTGTACTCGTCCAAATGGGCGATAACATCATCAATCCCGAAGCATTCGCCCAGGAGCCCTTCCTGATCCGCAGTCCAAAAGCGGATGATATCATCTCAGGAGGGGTGCTGCACCTATCAGCGGTTGCCAGACCGCTGAATAACAACCCGCTCATCATCGAGTTAATAAACGAAACCGGCGGCGCGATCGCTTCGAAAATTCTACAGGTAGACTTCCCCACCGGGGAATTGAGCCATACACCGTTCGAAGTCGATATCCCATACCAGGTGTCCAATTCGACCAAGGTGCGGCTCACAATCCACCAAGTGAGCGACAGCAGGCTACCCGGGATCATTGCTTTGAACAGCATAGCGCTCACCTTACAGCCTTGATGTTAATATACTTAAGAAAAGAACATGATCATGCGATCATGTTCTTTTAATTCCAAACATTCGTATTTTTACCAGATGCCCGGAATGATGCGGTATTTCACTTTCTTTTTATAGTCAGCATAGCCTTCCAGATCCCTGGTCAAGACTTCCTCCTCATTGCGGATGCGCAGCGAAAGCACCAGGGGAAATAATAATCCTAACAGCATAACCCAAAAGGAGCCGAGGGCAAGCGGGGTCATGAGGTACATCAAACAATTACCGAGATACATCGGGTGACGCACGATCGCGTAAGGTCCTGTGCTGATCACTTTTTGCCCTTTCTCAACTTCGACGACCCTCGATGCATAGCTGTTCGTCACCATCGTCCAGATGACGATACTATATCCAATGACGACAAGAACATCGGCCAGGATCACCGCCCAAACGGGTGCCTGCGGCCAGTCGAATCGGATGCCAAGGGGCGGCAGCAGGAAAAGCAGTATGAAATACAGCACTGCAATTAAGAGGAATTTCTTTTGCTCCCCTTCCTTCTCCTTCATTCGCATGCGTCGTTCCAACAACGCGCGATCATTCTAAAGAAGATAGATCAAAAAGCAGATCATGATGGTGAATAGCAAGCCTAAATAAGTCCAAGCCTGCCAGTAATCAAATGTGCCTGCACCTAAAAAGAACAGCGCACATATAATACCCAAAATAGGGATAAATCTTGAAAGGACGAGCAGCAGGAGTTTTCCTGCCGGCATGGTTTGATTTTCCATTTTTACCTCCTCGATTGAAAAAACCAGATTTTATCAATCCAAATAAACCATCATGCTGTAAGTTACTACGGAATCTAAATAAATCAATCAGTCAATTGACCAGTTAATGGACAATTCTTGAGAATAAACAGGATTAAAACACCCGATCAATTAATAATACTTAACGCATTGACCAGGTTGAATGCGACGATATACTTTTCAATTGAATCAACGATTCGGTCCACAACTATTTCATTTGGATCCGGAAGAATATCGTTTAAGATTTTGATAGAGCACCTGCCGTGATGTGAGCACACGAGGATCGGTCCAGACATAGCGTGCACCGGTTTGCACAAGCCAATCCCTGCGTTCTGGCGCAAGCTGTGAAAAATCCAAAGCCTGTTCACCAGGCTGCAGCCATTTCTTCCAGCGGTTTGATTCCACCACAGCTTTTTCCAGGGTGCACATGAATTGCGAGGGTTTGATACTTCTCCCCGGGATACCCAGATCGATTTCCCTTTCTTCCAGCTCTTTTAACGCCAGGTATTCCACCGCGGTGAATTCAGGCCCAACATTTGCCCCACCCATTCCCGTTTCCGGGTAGGCTTGCGGATTCTCGACGAAATCCGAGTAATGCCCCTTGATCAAGGCGCCAGTCGGTGCAACAATCTCATAAAGTCTTCGGGCGGCAACAGGGTCAAACGACGTCGTATGCAGGTTGGTGCCCACCTGGGCTACGACAAAGCAAGGCCAGATATCACCCAACCCGACTTCATCGAGCGCTGTACGCAAACCTGTACCAGATATGCCTTGAAATGATCCAGATCCACAAGCCCGCCATGCACTTCCTCAGAGCCGACTTCATACGAGATCCTGGGCAGGTGCATCCTTTTCAGCTCGTTTTCGGAGTGGAGGATCAATTCCACCGTGCGCTGGACAACCACGTCCACCGGCAAGGTTTCCCTTGCCATGAGTGTTCGGTCAACAGTGGGGTCAATATGAAGGAGTTGATATCCTGCTTCCAGGAATGTGGAGATGCTCGCTTTCAATTCAGCCATGGTCTCTTCCAGGCTGAGTTTATTGAAGGTATGCAGGTCTTTCAACCAGGGACCACCATGATCCAGGCATGGATAAATGGGACCCTCCCAGGCATAAAGTTTTCTGAATTCTTTTACTTTCTCCGTGAAATCCCGAGGGGTCCATCCAGTGTAGCCGCCATCGCGATCAACCTGGTTGAGGGTGGCAGCGAGCAACATGGGTGTATTGAATTTTCTCGCAGCTTTCACCGCCGCCTGCAACACAGCTTCAGAATTCGGGCAGACCGCTAAAAGGGTCATTTGAGCCTGCCCAGATTGACGCAGCTCAATGAGCTGACGGATATAGTCAAAAAGTGGTTTCATAATCATTATCCGGGAATATTAATAGTGAAATTATTAATCCTGCAAACATCACAAATATTTTTTGGCTTCCTCCCAGGTAGGCTGTCCGGCAATCCCACCCGAAGCACGCGTAGATAATGAACCGCAGACGCAAGCCAGGCGGATGCTTTGCTGCAAATCCATGGAATTAAGAAAAGCAAAAATGTACCCGGCATCGAATGAATCGCCGGCGCCAACGGTATCAACGACAGCAACTTTCAAAATATCACTGGAAAAGCTTTTACCCTTTTGGAATACCTGACCACCTTTGGTGCCCATCTTAACCACTACTGTTGGGGTAGTTTCAACAAGCAGATTTGCAGCGCTAAGATAATCATCCTTGCGGGTGATGGCACAAATTTCCCTTTCATTTGGCAGAAATATATCCGTAAATTTCAAGATCGAATCCAATCCCCCGTTCCATTTCTCACGTGGATCGAAATTTGTATCCAATGATATTGTCAAATCGGACTCACGAGCCTCCTGAATAATCCAAGGAGATTTGGCCTGAGTTCATCCAACAAGAAATAACCACCGAGATGAAGGTGAGCTGCGCTTGATAGCAATTTAAGGTCTATCTCATCCAATTTCAACGCGCCTATTGAACCCGAATAAGTAAGTATGGCACGATCGGATTCGCGGTTCAGGATCACGGATAACCCGGTTTTTACATTCTTATCCCGAACTATTCCAGCAGTAAAAACATCCCGGGTTTCAAGTTGATCGATCACGAACTGGCCAAAGATATCATCCCCCACTTTCCCAATAAACGCGGTTTTTAAACCCAACGTGGATGCCCCGCAGGCAAAGATGGCGGACGAACTCCCCAATGCCAAAGTGGCATCGCCAATCAACTTCTCCACCTGGTTAAAACGCGGTTCAATATCTCCATTTAAAATAAGGTCGGCGTTCAATTCGCCGACCACGATCACATCAAATTCCCGAGTGTGGTTCATCTCACTCAGTATATTCTTTGTACCAATCAGCTGTTGGCTTGGGGAGGGCATAAAAATCTGTCCAGGGTTTCGCCAGCGCATTACAAACAGCCGTCACCCGTTCCATGCGCTCAAGCGCTTTTGATTGGAGATAATTTTCCCGAGCTTCCCCCGCCATCGTGGCAGCTTCCTGCCAGACACCCCTCCCCACCGCCACACCGGTTGCACCCTCCTGGCAGGCAATCGTCGTCTGGCGGAGAAAAATCTCAAATCCGACCGATGCGGAAAGCAGCACCCATGGTATGCAGCTTGCCAGTGATAATTCTGCGCAAGCTTTTCCCCATGAAACCTCATTGACCTCGCTTGCAATATCCATTGGAAATTCGGCTTTCAATACATCCGCTCCAAGCGGGGTGAGCCGTTTGGCTGTTTCGATGACCACCCGCTTGCGCTCATCGGGGAGCAGCTTGTTGGTGGATGACGAGAGGGAATATGAGAGGGTTTCAAGATAGAAGGTTATATCCTCTTTCCTGCACTCTTCAGCGACTTTCGCTACAAGCTTTTCAATTTCACCGGCAGTGCTAGCATCAGGATGATAATAAACCAGCAGCTTAACCGCGTTTGCTCCCATCCTGCGGGCTTTAGCCACCCCCCAATCAGGCAAGACCTGCGATAAACGGGCATGGACATTACCCGCGTACCCGGTCTGATCCAGAGTTGCGATCAAACCCACATGTCCCGGTAATGAGCCGCTGCTGATGCAATTTGCCAGGCCGTATTCCGGATCAAGGAGAACCGCAGAGGATGCTTTGGCGATCGATCCGACAACCTCATTCTTAAACTTGTACATATCCGCATCGGTCACGGACTTGGGATCGTGCGGGGCGAGCGAAGCGCGAAGATTGTTGCGATGATCCAGCGCCAGCACCGAAATCGCACCTCGTTTTGTGGCGGTTTGCTGAAGGCCGCGGAATTTTCCTATGGTCAACTTTCTCATAATCACTCCAGGTCAGAATTGAGGTATTGGATCACAATCCATTAAAGAACAACCATTACCAATAAACGGAAGCAACAAATAATTCTAACGCAAAATCAGACCTTGTGATGTTTGAACTGCGGTAAATAGTCCTTGTGTTGCTCAAACATCTCGTTGACCATGTTTTTGATCTCTGCCAGAGAAAGAACCGAAGCAGTTAATGGATCATGGGCTATAGCCCGGTAAATCATCAGGGGATCCCCAGTCAACGAACCGGTAATCGCCAGTTCTTCGATCCCCGAGTTGAGCTGGGTAATAAGTGCGCACTGTGGGGGCAGCGCTCCCACATGAATGGGATGAAAACCGGCTTTATCCACAACGACAGGCACTTCAACACAAGCACCGGCAGGCAAATTGGTAACCAGATCTGTATTGGGAACATTGCCATTGAATTTAAACATATCACCGCCCTGTAAAGCGTTGATGATATAGGCAGCGTATTCCTGACCGCGTTCCAGGTCCGCCGGTTCGAGGGTCATATCCAGCCGGGCCTGGATATCATCCTTCCAGGTGCTTTCGCGTCCCTGGTATTCTTTTAAGATATAGGCATATTCACCCGGATTCCAACCTGTACCGTGAGTGCAGTATTTTTCAATTAAATCCGGGCGCTTGCGGAACCACCAGTTGTACTCGGAATTGTGCCCACTGGACTCGGTTACATAGTAACCAAGATGCAAATACATCTCATTACGCACGATCTCTTCATGATAAATATACGGCTTCTCAGTGATAGCCTTTTGGATCAGCGGGTAGGCATCCTCGCCTTTCCAGCGATAATCCAGGTACCAAGCCTGGTGATTGATCCCAGCACAGGTATAGGTGATCTCATCGAAGGGCGCTTCGATCCAATTTGCCAGCATCATGGCGGTTCCCTGCACCGAATGACACAAGCCAGTGACAGTGATATGTGACAAGCGTTGCAGCGCGCCACATAACATCGCCATGGGATTGGTGTAATTAAGCAACACTGCTTTAGGACAGAATTTTTCCATATCGCGGACGATATCTATCATCGGAGGCAGCGTTCTCAAGAAACGGAATATGCCGCTGGGACCACGGGTATCCCCAACATTGATATCAATACCGTACTTCTTGGGGATCTCGATATCGTGTTTCCAGATCGCGGTGCTGCCTGAAAGAATGGTGGTCAGCACAGCATCAGCATCCATGAGAGCCTCGGCTCGATCGAGGGTGGCAATGACTTTCGCAGGGCGTTTTCCAGCCTCCACCAGGGCAGTCACTGCCTTTCGTGCAAATTCCAGACGCTCGGCATTGATATCCATTAGAGCAATTGTTGAATCTTCAAGCAAAGGAAAGGTGAGGATATCCCTGGCAAGCTCGTTGGTAAACTCAAAGCTACCCGCACCGATGAAAGCGATCTTGGTCATAATGGCTCCTTATCCAGACGAATGATCAAATCCAATTTTATCAGCAGCAATCAAAAATCCATTTTTTCAGCGTCTAACCCCGGAAAGGGCGATGCCTTCAATGAACTGTTTCTGAGCAAAGAAGAAAACGATGATAATAGGCAGCACACTGACCAGGGTACCCGCCATCATGATCGTCCAACGACCGCCCTGTTGCACCTGGAACAGCGACAATCCCACCTGGATGGTCGTTTGCTCAAGATCACCCGGCAAATAGATCAACGGGTGCAGTAGATCATTCCAGGATCCTAAGAATATAAACAAAGCAAGGGCAGCCAGCGCCGGTTTGGCAAGTGGAAGATAGATGTCCCAGAAAATGCGGAAAAGTGATGCGCCATCCATACGGGCAGCTTCGGCAAAATCGCGGGGAATGGTCAGGAAATATTGCCGGATAAGAAAAGTGCCGAATGCGCCCCCCCAGAAGGCCGGCAACAGGAGGGGCCACTGGGTACCGACCAAATGAAGGATACGGAAAATGATGAAATTGGGGATCAAAGTGACCTGAGGTGGGATAACAAAAGTGATCAACAACAAAGTAAAAAGAAAATCGCGGCCTTTGAAACGGACGGCTGCAAAAACAAAGGCTGCCATCGAGCAGGTCAATAACTGACCAATGGTCGTCACCGTGGAGATCATAAAGCTGTTCCACATCTCGCGGGGGAAGGATGGTAGAGTGTCAAGCAGGCTTTTGAAATTATTCAAGGTGAAGGTTGGTGGAACGAAAGACCGCGTGTATTGATCCGCCGGCAGCTTAAATGCGGTAGAAACCATCCAGAAGAATGGACCCACCATCAAGACAGCGCCAGCGATGATAATGATATACGTTACAAGATCCAAGATCGATTTTTGAAGTTTCATGTTCATTTCGGGTCACTCTTCATTCGTAAACCACGAACCGTTTTTCAAGCTGGAAATAGATCAGCATGAGAATCACGATAACGGCAGCCAGGATCAGCGCCTGCGCGCTGGCACCACCCATGTTGAACCAGCGAAAGCCATTGCGGTATATGGAAAACACCACCACGGGTATGGAGGAATCCCCATTCCCCCTGCGGGTGAGCATGTAGATATATTCGAAAGCCTGAAAAGCATTAATGGTAGAGATGATGGTTTGAAAGAAAATGCTGGGGGTGATCAGCGGCAGGGTGATGCTCTTGAATTTCTGCCACCCGCCTGCGCCGTCCACCTCCGCGGCTTCATAATAGTCCTTTGAAATGGCCTGCAACCCGGCGAGAAAGATCACCATCCCCTCCCCGATTGCCCCCCACACGTTGGCAATGACCACGGAGGTCATCGCCATGTCCTGTCCCAACCAGTTGACCGGTTTTCCTCCCATCGAAGTGATGATGTAATTCAAGAGCCCATTATCCTTTGCATAGAGCCAGAAGAAGATCAGGCTTACTGCCACGGCTGACGTAATTGACGGGAGGAAATATATCGTCCGGAAGATACCCACGCCGCGGATCTTGCGATTCAATAAGAGCGCAACAAGCATGGAAGTGATAATGACGCCGGGAACATACATCGCGCTGAACCGAATCGTGTTCCCGAGCGCTTTTAAAAAGGCGTCATTCGTAACCAAATCCAGATAATTACCGAATCCATTAAACTGAGGGGCGGAAATCAGATCCCATTTCGTCAGGCTGATCCCCAGGGTGGCGATGATCGAACCGAGCGTACCAAAAACCAGACCGATCAGAGTCGGCAGCAATAAAAGGAAAACCCAGAATTTTTCTTTTCCCAGCGGACGCAGACCCTGCTGAATTGTCATCTTTTCATCCCAAAGAAAAATAAATGAATGATTCCATGATCCCGGAGGGGTATCCGATCATTTTCAAGTCAGGGAATACCCCACCGGATAATATTATCTTATTACTATCTACTGCTTTGCAAGAACCTCATCGGCCCCTGGTTTAATGGCATCCAGCACATCGTCTATGCTCGTTTCGAAAATCCATGCCGGATAGAGCCCATCGCCAACCACGGTTGACCACTCGTCATATCCCTTGAAGCTGGGTTTGACATGCGCATACTGGAGTGCATCCAGGAATACCTGCTGGTTGAGCGAGCCTTTCTGCTTCAGGAAAACATCACTTTCTGCGATGGATTTCTGGACAGGAATTGCAAAACCCAGCTCCGTCAGGCGCGTTTGACCTGCAGGACTCATCGCATACTCGATGAATTTCCAGGCAGCATCAGGATTCTTACTGCCTTCTGAGATCACGAATCCGGCGCTATTCACGCTGGTGGCACGGCCTGCCGGACCTTCGGGCAAGGGAGCGACATCAAAGTTGAATCCCCGGCTGGCATATTGCGGTACCGCCCAATGACCGATGGTGGTCATGGCGCACACCCCGGCATCGAAAGCATCCCCGCCAAATTGACCAGCGGTATCGGGATCAGGCATGGATTTATCATCCACTGCCATGCTGCTGATGAAGTGCCAAGCATCGCGAGCCTTGCCTTCGGTCAGCAAGGTTTGGGTATGATCCGCATTGATGACCTCACCGCCAAACGCCCAAATGGCTTCGCTCCAGAAGAGCTCCATATCCCAGAGATCCGTGCAGAAACCCCATTGCTCTGCGGTGCCGTCAGAATTGGCGTCAAGGGTGAGGGTTTTGGCAACTTCGCGCAGCTTGTCCATTGTCCAGGTTTCATCCGGATAGGGTAAACTGGCTGCATCGAACATATCCTTGTTGTAGAAAAGGACAATGGTCTGGAAATCGCGGGGTAAGCCATAATAACCGTCATCCAGTTTATAAACTTCGAGGGTGACCGGGTAGACCCCATCCAGCACCTGGGGATTCGCGTCGATGTAAGGCTGAAGGTTCTTCAAGGCACCACGGGACTTCCAATCCAGGTACAGGGGAGCATCTATGGCGAACACATCCGGCGGATTACCACCGGCAATCATGGTCTGGACCTTCTCCCAGTAGGAATCCCAATCGCTGACATCCACGGATACCTTGATATTCGGGTTGGCAGCTTCGAAATCTGTCACAACCTGCTGCCAGACCGCCAGCTCTTCCGGTGACCCCCACATCATGTAAGTGATCTCCGCAGGCGCGGTGGAGGTTTCCGGGGTGGCTGCGGTTTTCCCCCCGCAGGCGGATAATCCCAGGGCAGCGATCAACAATACAGCAAATACAATCTTTTTCATTTTCTCTCTCCTTTTCAAATCGGTTTGGATTTATGGATTTCGCATGTATATTCTTTCCTCAAGTTGCCTCCTCTCAAGAATTTTGGTTATTGATTTTGATTAATCCAGTTTTACGACTGCGTGGAGATTGTTGGGGTGATCCGGATCCCTGCCGCGATCCAGGGCACGTTCATAGGCAAGCAGCTGTCCCAGCGGCAGGTAGAGAACATTGCGGATTGGCGAAGGCACGCCTGATTTGAAATTGATATCCGCATCCTTATCCGCGATTCCCAGTACCCACGCCCCGCGCGATCTCATTTCATCCAGCACCTTATCTTCATGCTTGCGATTTTCATCGGACAATAAGCCGACGACCAGCGTGTGGTCATTAACCATGGATTGTGGACCGTGCCTGAATTCCATGAAGTGAAATGCTTCACTATGGCTTAATGACATTTCCTTCATCTTCAAATTCAGCTCGCAAGCCAGCCCATAACGCGCACCTGAACCCAGGAAATAGATCCTCTCGATGGATCCTTCCCTGCCTAGATCAATCGTCATCGGGCGATATGTTGCCATCATCTTCTCTGCCACAGCAGGAAGTTTACGTGTGGCCTTGATAAGGTCAGTCTTCACCCGCCCATAGCGCGCTTAGATAAGTAGTGACCAAGTAAAGGGTTGAAAAGGCGCGGGTCTGCGCAATGCTCTGTTCCTGCCCCGAAGGCAAGATCAGATTGCGATCACCCAGCCGGGTTAGGGGTGTATCTGAATAACAGGATAATGTGAGGATGCTGCCGCCCTTTTCCGAACGAAATTTCTCACAGGCGCGAATACTTTCGCTGGTCTCTCCCGAGCGGCTGACCATGACCAAAAGGGTGTTGCCCTTACCCGGGAACACCCGCGGATACAACCAGATCTCTGAAGCCGGGATGCCAATTGACCATCTCCCGACCAGCTGCTGGAATAGCGCGGAGGCTGCAAGGGACAAATAATACGTGGAACCACATCCACTAAAAAGAACCATCTCAAACGCACCTTTGTGAAAGAAATCCCGCAGGTCATCGGTTTGAGCATCCAGCATCTCCAGGGCTCCCTTCCATGCCTGGGGCTGGCTGAGAATTTCCTTAAGAGTAAACGCACCACGATCAGTCATTATGTACCTTCCGGTTGAAAATCAGTCTTTGCGCATTCAGGTGATAGACTTTGCGCAGCACATCATCTGGAAGCGCCAGGCCGTAGATGAACCAGCGTCCCTGCGTGGGAACCTCATCCACACCATAGTTGAAGTATTCATCGTCGGTTTCCAGAAATCGATAATGAATGCGATAGCTTTCCAGGTCCGGTCCCAGGTCGAGACCAAAAAGGATACGATCGGCAAAATCGAGGAAGAATTTCCGGGCAGTAAAAGGCTGGCGTCCCAGCTCACCGATGCGCCCGGAGATATCCACGTTGAAATTGGAACATTTCCTCAGAAGCTCGCCTACCCATGCGAGGTTCTCGGCATAACAACCGACATGCGCGCCAATAAAGGTGGTTTTCGGGTGTCTTGAAACCAGGTCAGCAAGATCTTCCATGATCGAGAGAAATGATGGAAAAGGCGGACTGGGGAATTGCCAATCCGGATGGGCATGCAGCTCCTCCCAGCGCTCGTTGGTCTCATCGAGGGGATCAAAGAACGCAACCGGATCCGCAACATGGATCAAGACCGGGAGATCCAATTCACCAGCCGTCTGCCAAATGGCATCCAGGCGGGGATCATTGACCCGGAGCAACTGGTCATGATGATCGCGCATTTCGAGACCAAAGGGTTTCCAGATCTTCAATCCATCTGCACCCCGCTGCGCCTGCTCCCGTATCTTTTTTAGCAGCCCAATCAGGGAATCCATCCCCTTTTTGTTTCCAGGCGAACCAATCCACCCCGCCGAATACACGGAATCGATCGGGTGTCTTGGCTTTGAATAGATCAAGGTGCTCGTACAGGAGTGATTCATCGAAGCCGCCATCCAGATCAACGAAGCCGATCACACCGGCTTCATCCAGGAGATCGAGGAGTTGCTTGATCGGTTTCTGGTCCCAACCGCCGCCAAAGGGTGCCGCCAAGTGATTGTGCGCATCGATGACCGGGAATCTAGGTTTTTGTAGCTGGGTAACCTTTACCTTCAGGCTGCGATTTCGGTTTGAACTCATGAAGAAAGATATCTTCTTTTTCCATTTTCATACCACGATTACCTCGACACCCATGGTTCGCAATTCTTCAATGCAATCCTGTGATGTACCATTGTCGGTGATAATCTTCTGAACTGCGCTAACCGGTGCAACCAGCACCGAGCTAACCCGTCCAAACTTGGTATGATCGGAAACGATGATTACCTGAGGGGCAATTGCCAGAATGGCACGGTCGGTCATCGTCTCTGGTAGAAAATCATTGGTGAAACCCTGCTGAGCATCGATTGCGCGCATGCCCATAAAAACCTTATCGGCACGGAATTCCCGGATCGCCTGTTCGGCGATATGACCAACCATGGATAACTCAGTGGAGCGAAGCAATCCGCCGATGACGATCAGCTCAATCGAAGAACGACCTGCCAGTTCATTCACCACCGGGAGGGAGTTTGTAATCACCGTTAAATGCATGTCTTCAGGGATATGCCGCGCTATCTCCCTGACCGTTGTACCGCTGCCGAGGAAAATGGTCTCGCCTTCCAGAATCATGGCAGCGGCAGTCATACCGATGCGCATTTTCTCGTCCACCTGTTCCACGATACGCTGGATAACAGGAGGTTCCTTGCCGGCACGCTCAAGTCGCACTGCTCCGCCGTGCGCGCGCCGAACCCATTGGCCATCCATTTCCTCCAAGTCGCGACGAATGGTTGCTTCACTGACCTTAAAAAGATCACTCAGTTCCAAAACAGTCACCTGCCCGCGTTCTTCAACCAGATGACGGATCTGTGCCTGCCTTTCCTCTTTCAAATATTGCGTGTTTATGCTTGTTTCAGAGAAATTATTGTTCATTTATGCTCGTTTTATTATCATTATAGGGAATTTGTGAAAAATTTCAAGCACCAATTTTAAATTTGTCGGTAATATACGAAATTTGTCTCAGATAAGTGGATCTGGATTATTTGCTGATCTATCTGGTTGACTGGTTGCGTTATAATCTTCGAATAATGGATGAACAAGCTCTTGTCAAATCTGCCATCAAAGGCGACCTGGATGCATTCAATCGCCTGGTACTTGCCTACCAGGAGCTGGCTTTCAACCTGGCGCTGCGCATGCTGGGGGATGACTCAGCGGCTGAAGATGCCACCCAGAACGCCTTTCTCTCCGCCTTCCGGCACCTGCGGGATTATCGCGGAGGATCCTTCCGCGCCTGGGTGATGCGCATGGTGACCAACACCTGCTACGACGAGCTGCGCCGGTTGAAGCGCCACCCCAGCCAATCACTGGAACCGGTGAGCAGCGAAGACCAGGAGGAAATCGAATCCCCTGCCTGGACAGCGGATCCAAATGCGAAAGATCCCCAGCAGGCTCTGGAAGTTGCCGAGCTGGAACATGCCATCCAGCATTGTCTCGAGCGTCTACCGGATGATTTCCGCGCCGTGGTGGTGATGGTGGATATCGAAGGACTGGATTACGATGAAGTATCCCATGCTGTCAAAACGCCGCTGGGAACGATCAAAAGCCGCCTGGCACGAGCCCGGTTGAAGCTGCGCGACTGCCTGCAGGGATTTGGGGAACTATTGCCTGCGCAATTCCGTCTTGTCAAAGAGGAAATTGAATGACAACGCAGCTATCCCCCCGCGATTGGGAACAGCTCTCTGCCTACATGGATGGACAGCTTTCCATCAATGACACGCAGGCAATGGGCAAGAGGCTGGATGAATCCAAGGAGCTGCGCCAGGCATTGGAACAGCTCCGTCAAACTCAATCCATGCTTAAAGCTATTCCCATGCATCGGGTAAGGCACAATTTCACGCTGACAGCCGAGATGGTCAAACCGAACAAGGCATTGAAACTGCTGCCAGTTTTCAGATTTGCATCAGCACTGGCCTCGCTGGGGTTGGTGGTACTGTTCCTACTCGATTTTGGACTTAGTTTCTCAAAAATGTCACTCGGCGCTTCCGCGCCAATGGCGCCAGCCATGGAAGTCCGATCAGCAGCCGATCAAGCCGCCGAAGAAGCAGCCCCACAGATCATTTTCTGGGGAT
Organism: uncultured Chloroflexia bacterium; assembly: GCA_963804865.1. Lineage (GTDB taxonomy): Bacteria > Chloroflexota > Anaerolineae > Anaerolineales > Anaerolineaceae > CAVVEQ01. Next base: position 338,252 of record CAWDSH010000042.1, on the reverse strand, counting down.
CACCCACCCCGGATTATGCATTGATGGGAAAAGGCGGAGGCGCGCCACCCGGACCAATGGAGGGTGCCCCCCAAGCCTCCATGCCAGTCGAGGAACCTGCAGCTGAATCAGCTCTGGTGCCATCGACCACGGCTCAACCCGCAGCAGAAGTACCGATGGAAGTACAAGCCGAAGAAAGCACACTGCTGCCGACACCCACTCCAGTACCTGAAGCCACCTTATCCGCAGAAGCATACTCATCCCCTTCTGATTCTTCAAGCGGTCCAATCCTGGGTATCCCTCCCAGCGAGGAGCAGGGCAATATGGCCGCGCCAATGGCTGAGGAAGCGCTGCGCACTCCCCAAGAACCATTCGATTACAAACCCCTGGCTTATGTGGGATTGGCGCTGATCGCCATAGGCGGGTTGATCGCATCCGTGATTATTCGAAAAAAATATTAGACGGCTTTGATTTAAAACAAAAAACCGGCACTTCGAGTGCCGGTTTTGTATTTTATTTCAAATCACGTGGACGGACGATCTCAACCAGTTTCCCCTCCACGCCAAAATTCAACTCGCTCCAGGTTTCGATGGGCAATTTAATCACCGCGATGGAAGCAGTGGGCAGCGATTCGACCTTTCTACTGAGGATCTGCACCAGCCCTTCCAATCCGGGATTATGCCCCACCACCAGCACTCTCTTCACCTTATCCGGGACGGCATGCAACGCTTCGATGATGGCGGCTGGTTCAGCCATGTAGAGTGATTCAAGATAAGTGATCTCTTCCTTGTACCCGAGCTTTTCAGCGATTGCCTCCGCAGTGGAACACGCACGCAAGGCAGTGGAGCAGAGAATACTCTGCGGGATGATATCTTTTTTCTTCAACCATTTCCCGATGCGGGGCGCAGCCTTTTCCCCGCGTTTCGTCAACGGGCGGTCACGATCAGATAACTCAGGAAACTTCCAGCTGGATTTTGCATGCCGCAACAGGATCAAGGTCTTCATAAGTTCATCCTCCAAAAGGCGAAAAAAGTGATTTTAGTATATCACATCGGATTTTAACCTCGCTTGACTCTTTTAAATTCCCGGATAGGATAAAGACATTCTTGCCATGTTAAATCAAAGATACCCGCTCCCTGTAAGTTATATCTTTAAGGTTTTATTCTCCGGCCTCACACACCAGAAACGATCCTTCCGCCTGGATGCCTGTAACCTGGTTTACAGACCAAAATTCAGGTTACATGTCATCCATTCTGAGCGCTGCCAATCTCCGGGGAGATACTTGTATTGTGTCAACCATTTTTCCGCTCCCGGATTCTCGGCATTATGGATAGCAATTACGCTCAGTGCAGCTATCCCACAGCAAATCCATTGGACCATGACAAGCGCATGGACTTTTTCAGGGCATCCCTTGCGAAGGATATTGCGCTTTTTAAGCGAGAGAATCCTTGCCATGATCGCGGAGGTGTATGATTTCACCCTGATGCCACCCATGCCCAAAGAGGAAGCGGATTCGTTGAACCGCTCCCTGTCGCTACGTGAAATATTCCAACTCGCGCGCGCCAATCCAGACATGTCCTTTGCTTTTGCCCCTGAAGGCCGTGACTTTCCAGGAGGTGTGCTGGGAGAGCCTGCTGAAGGTTTTGGCAGGTTCATTCTCGAGTTTAGCCGCCTGGGATTTCTTGTTTTACCGGTTGGTGTTTTTGAAGAGAAAGGCACCCTGATCTTGAATATCGGGGAACCGTTCGCGCTCAAAAAAGAAAAGAATATCGAGAAACATCATCTTGACGAAAAGGTCAATCTCAAAATCATGACCGCCATTGCCCGTTTGCTACCTCCCCATCTTCGGGGAGAATATGAGTTCACTGGAGGAGAATGAGATGCGAAAAGCTTCATTTGGCAAACTGATCGTCATCAACGCTTACTGGGTGGGACTATCGTTCATGTGGAACGCGCTGCACCCACTTATCCTACCTGCCATCCTGATCAAACTGGTGCCTGAAACCCAGAAGAACACCTATCTCGGGCTGCTTACCTTTGTGGGGCTGATCCTGGCCATGATCATCCAACCGATCAGCGGCGCGATCAGTGACGGATGGCGCTCCCGCTGGGGAAAGCGGCGTCCCTTGATCCTGTTTGGGTCACTTTTCGACCTGGTTTTCCTGGTCATTCTGGGTTGGGCGGGTGGATTGGTCTGGGTGTTTATCGGTTATCTGGGGCTACAGCTCAGCTCGAACATTGCGCATGGTCCCCTGCAGGGATTGCTTCCCGATCTTGTCCCCGAAGATCAAGTGGGTTCCGCGAGCGGATTGAAGACCTTCCTGGATATGAGCGGGTTAATCATTGCCTCGCTGGTGGCAGGCAACCTTCTCGGACCGCAAAATGAGAATCTTTCGCTGGTGATGCTGGTGGTGATCGGTGGATTGATCCTTTCAGGGTTGATCACTTTAATTGGTTCGCGGGAAAAATCCTCCATCTCAACTGATAGAAGAGCCACGACAACCCCTCTGCGCGAGCTCCTCAAGATCGATCTGAAAGCAAACCGTTCGTACGTTTGGATGATTGCCCAGCGTTTCCTCTTCCTGATCGGGATCTTCGGCGTGCAAACTTTCGCGCAGTATTATATCCGCGACGTACTGCAAGTGCCCAACCCAGTCAAGGCGACCGGTGACCTGATGGCAACCCTGGCGGTCGGATTGGTGCTCTGCGCGCTGGCGGGAGGATGGTTGACGGATAAATTCGGCTCAAAGATCATGACCATCATCGCCGGTATCCTGACGGCAGCGGGCTGCCTGCTGATCCTGCTGGTAAAAAACATGAACATGCTGACCATTTTCGGCGGCATTGTGGGAGCCGGGATGGGCATTTTTTTAACCGCCAATTGGGCACTGGCAAATAAACTCGCCCCGCCCGAAGAAAGCGGAAAGTTCCTGGGCTTGACCAACATCGCCACCGCGGGTTCGGGTGCCCTTGCCAGGTTGGAAGGTCCGGTGATCGACCTGCTCAACAACGCTGCGCCAGGGATGTTTAACGGCTATAAGGCAATCTTCATCTTCGCCGCAGTCTGCACCCTGTTGAGCTTGCTGCTTCTAAGATTCATTAAGACCACGGAAGCGAAAACTTAGGATTTCTTCCCCGGCGAGCGATTGCCTTGACACGGTTGGGGCGAGCGGTTAAAATCATGCGCACAGGCCGAGATAGCTCAGTTGGTAGAGCACGCGACTGAAAATTGCGGTGTCGTCAGTTCGATTCTGACTCTCGGCACTCCACCTCCACACCGGAGGTGGTTTTCTTTTAAAATAAAACTCCTGAAGGATCTCAGGAGTTTTATTCACGGCATAACACCATTTTCGCCGCGCCGTGACTTACCTTACCCTGTTGCGCTCCAATAGCAGGAACACTTCAGGTAATTTCAGTATACGTCGTTTTAATTAAAATACAACCACCAATTATTAACCCGTAAATGTAAATACACCTATGATTCCAACTCATACTCTTGATTTCTCCCCGCTCCCATGCAAGAGCCTTGTCTGTTAGAATTATTGTGACATGTTCAAGAAATGGTGGCCCTGGATCTCCATTGGGCTGATCGTGACAGGATCTCTTCTCTTCCTGCTGGGTAATCGCCGTACTTTTAACCTGCAGGTGGATGGTTCGCCCATGCAGGTACAGTCCAGCGCAATAACCACCGGCAGCGTGCTGCGCTCAGCGGGAGTCGAATATTCGGTAGATGACCGCCTGCAACCGGCAGCATTCTCGTTGGCAAATTCGCGCACTCTGATCAAACTGGATCATTTGCGGGACATCGACCTGATCATCAACCCTGGCAGCACACAGCTCAAAGTTAAGAGCACAGAGCGCATACCAGGAAACCTTGCCCTCGCAGCCGGGATCCTGCTTTTCCCTAAGGACAGCATCCTTGCAGAATGGACTGGTGATCAATGCCAAAACGCCGATCACCGCCGGCGATAGCATCACGCTGCAAATCCGCAAAGCATTCCCGATCACCATCAACGAGCAAGGCATATCCACCACTTTTTATTCCAGTGCTCCGACCCTGATCGAAGCCCTGCTTGAACAAGGGTACGCGCTAACGAAGGCAGACCAGCCTTCCCTGCCGTGGGATACGCCCATTACAGGTGCCCTGACCATTGACCTATTGCGCGCCAGGGATATCGTGATCAGCACCAAGATCAGCAGATCAAAATCAGCGCTGCCGGTCCGACCATCGGTGAAGCCCTGGCTCAAGCCGGGTATCCGCTGCAAAACCTGGATTACAGCATCCCTGGTGAAAATGAATTATTACCCGTTGACGGCAGTATTCGCATTGTGCGGGTGACTGAAAAAGTCGCACTATCTGAGTCATTCATCCCCTACACCACAAAATTTATCGAGGACCCGGAGACCGAGCTCGATCGCCGCAGCGTGGTTACAGCAGGGCAATACGGTATCAAAGCCGAACGTACGCGTATCCGCTATGAAGACGGCGAGGAAGTTTCCCAGGCGAAAGATGCTGAATGGACTGTCCAGGAACCTGTTGCCGAGCAATTGGGTTACGGCACCAAGGTGGAGATCCGCACCATGGATACCCCCAACGGACCGATCGAATACTGGCGCGCGGTCAACGTATATGTGACCTCCTATTCGCCCTGCCGGTCAGGGGTCAGCCAGTGTCTTAACGGTACTTCGTCGGGCATGCCCGTCTCGCAGGGAACAATCGGCGTGACGCGTGCCTGGTACAGCTGGATGGTCGGACAAAAACTTTACGTTCCCGGATACGGCGTGGGAGCGGTTGGCGACATCGGCGGGGGTTTCCCGGACCGTTACTGGATCGACCTTGCTTATACTGATGACGCTTATGTGCCCTGGTCTCAGTATTTGACCATCTACTTCCTAACCCCTGTCCCCCCCAGCATCCCCTGGATCCTGCCATGAGTCTCCCGCGACTGGATATTCAAAATCTGCTGCGCGCGACTGGATTCCGAGCCAAGAAGGGTTTGGGTCAGAATTTCCTGCGCGATGAAAATGCTTTAAAGAAAATTGTGGAAACAGCGGGTATCGAACCCGGAGATGAAGTGATGGAGGTCGGCGCCGGGCTGGGCAGTCTCACCCGTCACCTGGCACTGAAAGCCAATCGGGTCTGCGCCATCGAAATCGACAGCCGTATGATCCCCCTGCTTGAGCAGGTCCTGGCAGGACATGAAAATGTTGAAATCATCGAAGGGGATATACTCAAACTCCAACCGGAAGATCTCGGGCTGACCAGGGATTACCTGGTTGTGGCAAATATCCCCTATTACATCACCTCAGCCATCATCCGCCACCTGCTCGAGGCGAAGATAAAACCCCGGAGGATCGTTCTCACTGTACAAACAGAAGTCGGTGAACGTATTTGTGCTTTACCCGGAAAGATGAATTTGCTGGCTTTGAGTGTTCAGGTTTTTGGCCATCCGGAGATCATGTTCAATATTCCATCAGCGGCATTTACCCCCGAACCGGACGTTGATTCCTCCGTCATCCGGGTGGACCTTCATTCCAAGCCTCTCATCGAAACGAGTAAACTAGATACTTTCTTCAGACTGGCAAAGACTGCTTTCTCACAAAAGCGAAAAACCCTGCGTAATTCCCTGGCGGGTTCCAGCGGATTGAAAACAAGTGAAAGCGGACCATTATTGACCGCAGCTTCCATTGATCCCATGCGGCGCGCAGAAACACTCACCCTTGAAGAATGGGGCATATTAACAGACCGATATTTGGAATTCCGGAAGAATTGATCAGGTCTTGATGCGTTTCAGGTCGCGGTACACACCCGGCAGCTGCCAGGTTCGTATGGCCGCCTCGACCTGGATGCGGAAGGACATCTTGGATTTACCCCAACGCCGGTCAGCAAAATAGATCGGTATTTCCTTGAATGAATATCCCAGCTTCCTGGCAATATACGCCATTTCCACCTGGAAAATATAACCGTTGGATTTGACCCTTTCCAGGGGCATTTTCTGCAGGGTGCTGTTACGCCACATGCGGAATCCCCCGGTCACATCCCGAATCGGCATCCCCAGGATGGTACGCGCGTAGAAATTGCCAAATCCGGAGAGAGCTTTACGCCAAAAAGGCCAATCCTTATCGAGTCCACCACCAGGCACATAGCGGGATCCGATCGCCAGGTCGCATGATTTCAAAGCTTCGATCAATTCGAGTACTTTCTCAGGGGGATGTGAAAAATCCGCGTCCATCTGGCAGAGTGCTTCAGCGCCTTCAGCAAGGGCATATTGAAATCCCTGGATGTATGCCGAACCCAGCCCCATCTTCCCCGGGCGGTGCAGGCACCTGACCCTGGAATGCATCTCCGTTCCGAGCTGGTCTGCAAGCTGCCCAGTGCCATCCGGGCTGTTATCATCCACCACCAGCAAGGTGAGATCTTCAATCGGCAGCTTGAAGAGTACTGAAACGAGTTTCGGAAGGTTTTCGATCTCGTTGTAAGTTGGGATGATTATCCAGGTTTTCAATATTTACGCTCTTGAAAAAATCGGTCATTCAACCGGGGTCTTCGAGATGGTGAATTCGCAGAGCCGATCACCCCTTGCCGCGCATTCTGTTTCGACAACCGAATAAACACCGCCGTTCGTAAACCAGCGGGATGCTTCCAGCAGCAATCCACGAATCAGGTAACATTCCGTCTGGGCAAGCTGCCTGCCCCAGCAGACGGGGCAGCGGTGAACGCTGAATATCAGATCATCTCCCCGGTCCGTTACCACGGTTACCTGATCGCTGACAGCATTGAAAAAATCAGCGACGAGATTGATCCCGGCCACCATCCGCTGCATCTGGTTCAGCCTTTCGGGGTTGAAACTGGCGAGTCCTTCTATACCTTCAAATGTTCCCAGTCCTTCCATGAAGATCTGCTTCCCAGCCCTTACCGAGAGCGCATGGCTGCCGCGTGGTCCATAGAGATCCGTCAGTCCGCCAAATATGGTGGAGAAATCGGCAAAATCAAATTCCTTCTCAAGAGTTGTAGGAGGATAGTGATCGATCAACCCTGATAATCCCACCAGGTTGAGCACTGCCTTGACCGCATTCCTCCCGGTGACATCCTCCAACGCATTCAGCGCAAGCAGGACGACATGATTGGGGAGAAAAAAGCCGCTCTTCTCGATGCGGTCCATTTATACCTTTATTCAGCTATAAGTTTTTTGAGGTCCTCGGCTGCGCGGCGCATATCCAGGAAGATAAGCCCCAATTTCGCCTGCTCCTGCGCCAAACCGGTGAGCACGGCTTCATCACCCACCGACATCAGGATCACGTAACCCTGCAATCCTTTGATATAAACCTGTTCCAGACTGCCGCGTCCGAGTTCAACAGCAATGCGCTCACCCAGCGAAAGCATGGCAGCCGACATGGCAGCTACGCGGTCTTCTTCAACACCATCCGGCAGGGCTGAAGCGATTGCCAGCCCATCCACGCTGACCACGGCGGATGCAACGATATCCGGTGAAGAAGAGTGAAGGACCAGCAGGCGGTCCACAATTCGTTGGTTGCGAGTTTTAGCCAAGGTAATTCTCCAAAATTAAGTAAAAGAGAATGATTTTTTTATCCATCCCTTTTTGTTTCTGCAAATACTTTAGCACAGGCATTTTAAAGTGTCAAGAAAAGAAATGCCCGCAGAGAATAACTTGCAGAATTGTTATGCCTTTTTACCTAAAATCGCCCTATTTTTGTTTCGAACGCTTCTTCGCTGACGCTGCCTTCTTGCGATCAGGATCCCTGGCAGTCAATTTCTTTACGCCCATGGCCTGGAGGTAACGGACAGCGCCGTAAATGATCTCGATCACCCCTACTGCGAGGAGCAGGATTGCTGAGAGTATTTGTTGTGAGTAGCCCGCGCCTGTTGACGCCAGGCGCACAATGACCACGGCGCCGAGAAGCCAGAAGAGACCCAGAAATATATGCTTGCGGGCCGAGCCGCGAGGATTCTGATCCACAGGTTTGACCTTTACATCCCTGGAAAGGTAGCCTTCCATGCCCGGTTTGACACGGACTAAATACCAATAGGTTTTCTCAATCTTCAAAACATTCAAAAGATCGACAACATCCCCCTTTTTCAATTCAGCCTTCACCTCAGAAGTAAAATCCTTTTCCTTGTAAACCGTGGCGGTCCTGGAAACTATTGTTATCGGCGTGACCGGGTATATTTTTGTCGTGCCAATGATGTAACCTTTGCGACCATTGGACAATACCACCTCCACCCAGCGAACCCTGCCGTTCTTCAGAACCCTGCCAATCTCCAACTCTGTGCCGGGTTTCAGTACTGCGAACGTTTCGCTGGCAAGATCCATTCTCGCATGAACTTTGGCATCTTCAAGAATAACCGTAGCTTTCATTTCCACCAACCTTTCACATACGATAAATAATTATAAAGAGACATTGTCAGGCAGATCAATAACGCTGCCAGTGAATTCGCTTCGCATCATACTGATCGCGTGACTTTTTCTTTTCGGCGGGAAAACCAATCAGCGCGATACCTAAAGGGGTTGCCTTCTCCGGAATGCCCAATTCGCTCCGCACGCGTTTGACCAGGGTCCCGATGGGATGAATGCCGATCCAAACCCCTCCAAGCCCCAGGTTGACGGCTGCCAGGAGCAGATTCTCCATTGCCGCGCTGCAATCCTGCACCCAGAATCTCTCACCAACTGAATTCCCCGGATTACCAATGACCACCACTGCCAGTGGAGCGTTGTATTGGCCCAACGGCAATTGCCTTTTTAGACTCTGCAGGGCGGAGAGCTCGGTAACGACCACGAATTCCCAGGGGCGGTTATTGACCGCGCTGGGCGCTGCCATGGCGGCTCTTAACATTTGTTGAATTAAATCTTCAGAGACTGGATCAGCGGTAAATCTTCGAATACTACGGCGCTTGAGAAACAGCTCGATGGCATCCATGATGGACAAATTTTAATCGATTATGGCGATAATCTCGAGAGTTCTTTTTCCCGGGGAACCTGGGGGACGAAGGATGCCATCAGCGCGGGAAATTTTATCTCTTCTAAAGTATAATCAATGCGGATTTTGGAGGATTATGGAAATCACCTGGTACGGACATTCCTGTTTTCGACTCTCCGAGCGCGGCATGGCTTCGGTAGTTTGCGATCCATATGATCACCGGCATGTAGGTTATGACCCGTTGAAATTAAAGGCAGATATCGTTACCGTCAGCCATGAGTCACCCAGCCACAGCTTCCTTCCAGCGGTGAAATCGGATCCCCGGATCATCAAAGGGCCGGGGGAATATGAAATTGGCGGCGTGTTCATTACCGGCATCCAAACCAATGGTCATTCCAAAAAGGGTGAAGATGAACCCATCAACACGCTTTACCTCTTTGATTACAACGGTATAACCATCCTGCATCTGGGTGATCTGAACCGAGTGCCAAGCCAGACCGAGGTGGAAGATCTCGGACCTATTTATATTGCATTGGTCCCGGTTGGCGGTGTGGGTTGCCTGAATGCAGCCAAGGCAGCTGAAGTCATCAGCTTATTTGAGCCGAACATTGTCATCCCAATGCATTACGCAACCCCGGCCTGCAATTTGAAACTTGATTCGTTAAACAAGTTCTTGAAAGAAATGGGCCAGGAAAAAGTCGATACTTTACCATCTCTGAAAGTCGGCGGGATCAGCGGACTCCCGGACGAGACGCGGGTCACCGTGCTTGATTACGCCCATAACAAGGAATAGAACGTGCCGATCAAGCTCATCCTCACCTGGGATATTGCCCCTGATAAAGAACAGGAATATTTCGAATTCGTGGTCAGGGAATTCATCCCGGGGGTACAGCGGTTGGGTTTTGACTTAAATGATGCCTGGGCAACCGTTTACGGTGAACGTCCTCAAATCCAGGTAGGCGCCACCCTGCCATCCATTGCGAAAGCGCGCCAGATCACGCGCACCCCCGAATGGACCACGCTTCATGAGCAGCTTCTCGAATTCGTGCAGAATTATTCAATGAAGATCGTGGAAGCCAAGAGCGGTTTCCAATTTTAGTTCATAATCTCCGTTTATTTTAAAATTTAGAATTCCACCAAGTGAAAACCGGGCTCGCGAGACAATTGCTGGCATGGTACAAGCGCAATGGCAGGGAAATGCCCTGGCGCGGCGTGAAGGATCCCTACCTGATCTGGGTCTCCGAGATCATGCTCCAGCAAACACAGGTCGAAACGGTCAAACCCTATTTCGAGCAATGGCAAAAGTGCTTCCCGGATTTGCTGACATTGGCGGGTGCGGAAGAACAGGACGTGCTCAAGACATGGGAGGGATTGGGGTATTACAGCCGAGCCAGGAACATGCTTCGAGCTGCCAGGCTCATCATGGAAAAATTTGATGGCCAGCTTCCGGATGATTCATCAACCCTGCAAGAATTGCCAGGGATTGGAAAATATACCGCGGCGGCGATCGCCAGCATTGCATTTGGCGAGGATATCCCCGCCCTGGATGGAAATATCCGCCGAGTCATGGCAAGGCTGGATGATCTGACCCTGCCGGCAAAATCACAAGATGGAGAATCCCGCATCTTTGAATTGCTTAGAGCCAACCTGCCCACAGGCAGAGCCGCCGATTTCAACCAGGCGTTGATGGACCTGGGCTCGCTGATCTGCCTGCCGGGAGAACCCAAATGCGATCAATGCCCGATCAAAGAATTCTGTAACTCTTATGCCCGGGGTACCCAAAAGCAGCGCCCTATCAAGGAAACCAAACCTGAAATCCCGCACTATATCGTCACTGCCGCCGTGATCAGGGATGGGGAAAAAGTATTGATCACCCGGAGACCTGCAAAAGGATTACTTGGCGGAATGTGGGAATTTCCAGGTGGAAAAGTCGAGCCTGGAGAAAGCCTGGAACAGGCGCTGGCTCGCGAGATCAAGGAAGAGCTGGGGGTGAAGATCAAAGTCGGCAGCGAGATCGGTCAATTCAAGCACGCCTATACCCATTTTCGCATCACCTTGCATGCTTTCCATTGCACCCACACGGCTGGCAGATTACAGACGTTTCAGGTTGATGAATTCAAATGGTGCCTGCGCAGCGAACTTAAAAACTATCCGATGGGCAAGGTCGACCGTTTGATCAGCCAGGTCATTGAAAAACAGTAGATCAATTTCTCCTTTATTTCATTCGTGAAAAATAAAAATCGCCAATATGATCAGGCTATTTATCAACCTTCCTGTTTGCCGTACAATATGAATCAGAGATGGAAGATCAATCCGAAGAACTTGAACGAATGGTGGAGGAGCAGATCAAACGGCGTGGGATCAGCAATTCACGCGTTCTGGATGCGATGCTGCGCGTACCGCGCCAGCACTTTGTGCCCAAAAGCCAGGCGCCGTTTGCCTTCATGGATGGTCCGCTTCCCATTGGTTCGTCCCAGACCATCTCGCAGCCCTATATCGTTGCCCTGATGACCTCATTGCTGCAGCTGGAAGGTAAGGAAAACGTCCTCGAAATCGGCACCGGCAGCGGATACCAGGCAGCCATCCTCGCCACACTCGCTAAACATGTGCACACCATCGAATTCATCCCTTTACTGGCTGATACTGCCCGCAACAATCTATCCAGCTTGAAATTCACCAACGTGGATGTTCACCAGGGTGATGGAACTTTGGGATGGCCGGATGCTGCACCTTATGATGGCATCATCGTCACCGCCGCAGCACCCGAGGTTCCCAAACCTCTCCTGGAACAACTGGGCAATGGCGGCAGACTGGTGATACCGGTCGGAGGCAGATGGGGACAAACGCTCCAAAAATGGGAGCGCAGCGGTGCACATTTTGATTTTGAAGATATCCTGCCGGTCGTATTCGTCCCGCTGCGCGGCGCGCATGGCTGGAAGGCAGACGAATGGTAAATAAATTTTACTTCTTGATAATCGTTTCAGTTCTTACCGCCTGCCAGGCACAAACACCTGTGCCAGCATCAATCACGCCAACGCATTTAAGCATGGCTACGGTAACAACTTCGCTCACACCCACGAACACACCAAGCCCGACACCCACCCCGCTGGTTCCATACCTGGATCCGATTGCCATCCTGATCTTTGAAAACAAGGAGTTCACGACGGTCATTGGTAACCCGGATATGCCGAATTTCAACCGGTATGCCCGCGACCATGCCCTGCTCACCCAACATTATGCCATCCGGCATCCCAGTTTGCCAAACTACATTGCCCTGATCAGCGGCGATACATTTGGAATTGACCACACCTGCGTAGATTGCTTTATTGATGCTCCCAGCCTGCCCGACTTGATCGAAGCGGCTGGAATGAGTTGGAAGACCTACCAGGAGCACATGCCTGAACCCTGTTTCAAAGGTGAGACATTAAGATATTTCCAGAAACATAACCCCTTTCTGTATTTCGATGCCATCCGACTGGATCAAACGCGCTGCGTACGATCGGTGGTACCACTCGATCAACTCGAACTTGACTTGGCGGCACAGCAGTTACCGGATTTTCTATTCATCGTCCCGGATATCTGCAATTCAGCCCATGACTGCGACTTGAAAACCGCAGACAGTTGGCTGGGGATATGGGTGGAGAAATTAATTGCCAATCCTGATATGGCGGAAAATGGTCTCATCATCATCACCTGGGATGAAGGACAAGGCGATCACAGCTGCTGCAATCTTCCAACCGGCGGGGGGAGGATCGCCACAATATTGATCTCACAGCATGTTAATTCTGGGTTTGAGGATGAGACTCCGTATACGCATTACTCAATCCTTAAAACCATATCCACGGCCTGGAATTTGCCATTGCTGGGACATGCAGCTGACCCTGAAACGAACCTCATCATTGCTCCTTGGAAATGACCGACCTAATAATCATTTAAATATTCAGAAAAGGCTTTGTAAATGGTGGGTATAATGGGACAGTTGTTTTTATCCCCTTGATTGGAGCCGGAGTAATGACCATCAAAACCCAAATCGCTGCAGGTCTCACCCTTTTATTGTTCATGTCTGCCTGCACCCAGGCAATTGCATCCCCGACGGAACAACCCTCTCTTGAGGCAACCGAGATCAGTCCCACTACAGTTGTTCCTGTGGGGAGAGTCTTATGATCCCATTAATGCCTGCGACAACCCCTATTATCCGCATGCCCCGGGATCATGGTGGGAGATTTCTGATGGCAGTGTTTATTCGATTGCGAAATCTGAAGGCGACGCATTAAAAGCCACCGCCCTGGTGGAAAATACCGGGGCGGACGGGAAGATCACCTTTTTGCACTATTCCTGTGACCAAGGCAGGCTGGACCTGGTGTCAATTGGAGAACAGGATGAGGAGGGGAACGAAATTAATCTACAGTCAATTGCAGAAATCACCGAAGGGAAGTGTGAGACGATGACGATGTTACCTTCGGAGGCGGATCTGCTGAAAAAGCAGACCTGGAAACAATGCGAGACATCCTGCCGCGTGACAGCCTCGGTCCCGCTGGTTACTGATATTGGCACCTATGACGCGCTCCGCGTGGATTGCGACAACGGCTCAGTGCGATACTACGTCTACGGTCTTGGATTGATCCGCACCTGTACCATTGACGGGTGCCTCGAAGTGACGGATTTTACCCTGCCTTTTTAAAGGATCACTGCGTCAGGTTGATAAAAACCATGGGTCGACGGTGAGTCTCGCTGTAGAAAAAGTTACTGACCGTTTCCTCAAGTTCCTTTTTTAATTCGCCGCGCGAGTTCTTAATCGCAGCGGTGACCATTTTCCTGGCTTCATTTATCAGCTCGACAGAATCCCTCACAAGGACGAAACCCTTGGTGATAATCTCAGGCTGATCCTGAAGGCGACCATTCAAGCGGTTCAAACGCACATTAACGATGACGATGCCGTCCTGTGAAAGGGCTTCCCGCTCGCGCATCACCTCTGGATTCACATCACCGACACCGGAACCATCCACGAAGATATAAGCCGCAGGCACCTTCTCGCCCAGGCGCATTTTGCCATCCTCGAAGATCAAAGCCTGACCGTTTTCGATCACCGCAATGTTCTCCTCCGGAACGCCCACCTGCCTGCCCAGGAGAGCATGCAGTTTGAGGTGCCGCAGCTCGCCGTGCATCGGGATGAAATACTTCGGCCGGGTGAGGTGCAGCAGCAGCTTCATCTCTTCCTGGCTGGCATGACCGGAGACATGCACCGGGGCGATCGATTCATAGATTACGTTCGCACCCCGCTCAAAAAGCCGGTTGATCACGCGGTAGACGCTCTCCTCGTTGCCGGGGATGGGATGAGATGAGAGCACCACGGTATCGCCCTCCCTGATCTCCAGGCCGCGTGCATTCCCGACGGAAAGCTTACCAAGGATCGAAGTGGGCTCGCCCTGGGAGCCAGTACACATGATGACCACTTCCTGGGCTTTCATTCCCAGGGCTTCATCAATATTGACCAGCAGCTCATCCGGCAAATCCAGGTAGCCCAGCTTGCGGGCGATCTTGGCATTATCCACCATGCTGGTGCCCATCAGGGCAAATTTACGGTTATAACGCAAGGCAGCGTTGCCTACTTGCTGAATACGGCTTATTAATGAAGCGAAGCTCGCCATGATAATGCGCCCTTTTGCCTCGCGAAATACCTGGTCGAGCGCAGAATCCACCACCCTCTCCGAAGGTGTCCATCCGGCGCGCTCCGCGTTGGTGGAATCCGCCAGCAGCGCCAGCACGCCGCGCTCTGAAAACTCAGCCAGCTTGGCGTAATCACTGGGCCAGTTATCGACTGGCGTGTGATCGAACTTGTAATCACCGGAATGTACCACAAGCCCGGCAGGAGAATCGATACCCAACCCCACCCCATCCGGGATGGAATGGCAAACGTGGTAATACTCCACCTTGAAGGGACCGATCTGCGAACTTTCGCCGGCATGCACCGTGTTCAGCTCAACTTTCGAGGATAAACCATTACGCCCCAGCTTTACTTCCAATAAACCGCGCGTGAGCGGTGTGGCGTAGACCGGGGCAGAAACCTGCTCCATCAAATGATGGATGGCACCGGTATGGTCCTCGTGACCATGGGTGATGACGATCCCTTTCACCTTGTCCCGGTTCTGGATGAGATAATGCATATCGGGGATGATGTAATCGATGCCCAGCATATCGTTCTCAGGGAACATGACACCGGCATCCACCACCAGGATCTGGTTGTCGTATTCATAAACCATCATGTTCCGCCCGACCTCGCCGAGGCCGCCGAGCGGTATTATTTTCAAAACCTTATTTTTCATTTTTCTCCATATAAAACAAACACCCCGGCAGGGCAACCCGGCCGAGGTGAAATAAATTCAACTTACTCGCGCTTGCTACGTGCCACTAACATCCAAACCATTGTAACACGATGCCAAGCGGGTGTCAAAGTATGGAAATGCTTCGAGATGAAGGTTTATCTCCCGTAAAGCTTCTCCCTGATCTGCACCACCTGCCGGCGCAGGGTATCATCGGATTCGATCTGCGAGCCCATCTTCGAACAGGCGTACATCACCGTGGTATGATCGCGCCCTCCCAGCGCCTGGCCGATCTGAGGCAGGGAGAGGCAGGCTTCCTCGCGCATCAGGTACATCGCCACCTGGCGTGGCAGGGCGATCTCGGCTGTGCGCTCCCGGCTGAGTAATTTTTCACTGGTCACGCCAAAGGCACCGGCAACCGTATCGATGATCTGGCGCGGTTTCAACTCAGAATGCTGGGGGAGCATATCCGCCAGCGCGCTCTGCACCAGGTTGAGATCCAGGGATTGGTTGGTAAGATCCGCGTAAGCCAGCACGCGAGTGAGCGCGCCTTCCAGCTCGCGGATATTGGATTGGATCTGGCGTGCGATGGTTTCCAGGATATCCGCCGGCACCCTGCGCCCGGCGCGCTCCGCTTTCGAGCGCAGGATGGCGACACGGGTTTCGAAATCAGGCGGCTGGATATCAGCTGTAAGACCCCATTCAAAACGCGAGCGCAATCTTTCTTCCAGGGTGTTCATGGCGCGCGGAGGGCGGTCTGAGGAGAGCACGATCTGTTTGTTCAAACCATGCAGGGTATTGAAGGTGTGGAAGAATTCCTCCTGGGTGGATTCCTTGCCGGCAATGAATTGAATATCATCCACCAAAAGAACATCGATGCGGCGGTAACGTTCGCGGAAAGCGGTGGTGGTATGCGTGCGGATCGAATTGATCAGGTCATTGGTGAATTCTTCTGAGGAAACGTAAAGCACCTGCAGACCTTTCTGCAGCGATGCATTTCCTATGGCGTAAAGCAGGTGAGTCTTCCCCAGGCCAACGCCGCCGTAGAGGAACAAGGGATTGTAGGACTTGGCGGGATTTTCAGCCACCGCCAGGCTGGCGGCGTGAGCCAGCCGGTTGCTGGCACCAACCACGAAGTTTTCAAATGAATAGCGAGGATTGAGAGGGAGGGGAGTATCGGTTTCTTCCGGTTCAACTTCCGGTGTTTCCTGGGCGGCGGCATTCTCCAGCATTTCGTTCTCTTTATGCCAGACGACAAACTGCACCGATTGGGGGCGGTTCATCAAGCCAGTCAGAACGTTCTGGACAGTCGAACCTAAGCCTGGTCTCAAGCCAATCGCGGGCATACGCATTATGCACCCCGATGGTGAAAAGATCCTGGTCGTACGAAACGAGCTCAGCGCTTCGTACCCAGGTATCATATGCCGATTTGGGCATCTGCATCTGCAATTGTCCCAAAGTGGCCTGCCAGGCATGCTGCGAATTCATCTTCCCCTGTATCTCCTGATCATTAAATCCTCCGTGTTTTACAACTTTTGGATACGGCAACGCCATCCCGCTGGCTGCCGAGAGCGGCTGATCAAAATATTTGGTTTTGGTTGGTATAACGATGTTGATTACACCCGGCGAATACCTTATGCCGAAGTGATGACATTCTAGCAAACAATGGTTCGTTGGACAAGCCGATTACCCTACGCCCGGCTAAAGAAAAGCAATCTTTTAAGGTTCGAAATGTTAACGAATTCTTAAGTAGAACATAATGACTATCCGGTGAAATTTCTGATCCACTTTCCCACCTGTGGTGTCATGAGGATCATCCGACCCCCATAGACGCCAATGGCAAATGAAGTTAGCCGTCAAGTAAGGTGGTCAGACAACTATTCGTAAAAACTTTCCGGTTTGATTACATGAGTTCCAAGATCAGTTATCGTACCAAAATTGGAATCTCACGCAAATGGATAATATATCTTTGAAAGGTGCGATTTAGCCTAATAACTGCGAAATAGATCGTTTTATAACAAAAACAACTTCAATCAATCATAGCGGAGACTAAATTAGCGCTAATGTGAAGAAAAGAACTGGATTTACCCTAATTCCCTTTTATAGGGTTTTTGAATCTTAAAGAATCTTAATCCACAGAATTTGCTATTAAATAATTTCCCGGATGGTCATCCATTATTTTCCATCAACATCATGCGCGCCGCCTTGCGCCCAACCTGCACCGCGAAATTGGTGCCGCGATCCCATGGATACACCTGGCTCATACTCGCGAAGTACAAACCCCCGATGGGAGTATTCAATGCCGGAATATTGCGAGAATGATTGATGAGGGGTACCGGCTGCGCATAATTAGTTTTCCACAGCCATATGTTGCGCACCCAATCGGCTGAGAATTCCGGATTTATGCGCTTGAGGCTGGGTTGGAAGCGCTGTGCCAATTCTTCCTTGGATAATTTAAAGTATTCGTGCGAAGGATCGAGGTAATCCCCGCAATATACGATGTGCTCGTTGTTGAAATGCTTTTCAGAAATGAAATTGGTGTGTTCCACCAATGCCAGGAAAGGAAAGCCTTCAGATTTGGGGAGGTTATACCAGTAAAAACCTTCCTTCGATAGCTGATGCTTGAGTGAAAACACGAGCACGACCGCACCCATGCTTTTCAGATCCAGCAGCCCTTTCAGGTAGGATTCGGGCAGGTCGGGGGCGATACGCGCCAGGAGCGATGGCGACGTGGTCACCAGGACCTGATCAAATTGAGTGGCTTTTCCACTGGAAGTCAATTCCAACCGATTGTCGTTTGTATGGGTGATCTTTTCCACCGGTGCCTGTAATTTGATCGTCACGCCCAGCTCACCCAACCGGGCGGCAAAGCGGTCACAAAATGCCTGGAATCCGCCCTGAAAAGAGCCCAGGCGCGTGGTGCGTGTTTTGAACCGCGCCCAAAACCAGGCCATATTCACATCCTGGTAATGCGGCCCGAACTTGCCGATCAATAGAGGCTCGAAGAGTGTGGCGTAGAGACGCGGTCCGTAATACTTGCGCATCCAGGCATCAGCGGTGAACTTTTCCAGCGGCTGCCAGGATGAGAGGTAACGCAGGTAAACGCTCACAAACCCAAATCGCGCCATATCGAGCAGTGTAAAACCGGGGTATGTCAGGGCTGCCAGGGGTGAATCGAGCGGTGAGAACTTGCCGTTGGCATAAGCCACCGTTTTCGGACGCGGAAAGAAAACTTCATCCGACCAGCCAAGCTCGTTGATCAAGCCGAGCATATCTTTATCACTCTGGAACCAGTGATGGTAATATTTTTCAACCGACCAGTCCCAGGAGGGATCCTTGAAGCCGGAGGCAAGCCCGCCCACCGAATCCGATCCTTCAAAAATCGTCACCTGGTGACCTGCGCGGACCAGGTCCCAGGCGGCTGCCATGCCGCCCACCCCAGCCCCAATGATCGCGATCTTCTTCATGCGTTAAATTCTACCATGCAAGCAAAATGTGATTTTTTTATGTAGATCGATATTCTGAAATGGGGATAAGGAATCAAAAAGTCCCAAAGCGGCTGCCTTGGGACTTTTTCTCCTAATCCATATAGAGCGGGTAGCACGGCACGAATTCGCCGTCAATCTGAACTTCCCAACCCCAATCATCATTTTTCATTGGGTATGCGTCCAGTTCGCTGCCATTTTGCTCAAAAAGTCGTTCCGCCCGATCCGTTGAAAGATGAAATGACTGCCAGGGCGTTTTTTCTGCGGGCAGGTAATCTTTTTCCATACAAGCGAGCATGCCGCCCAGGGCGTTGTGGTCCTTGCTGGACAAATCGGCTTGATGGTAGGCATCAAACATGGCCGGAACCGCATCCTGGGAAAGAGAGAGAAGATAAGTCGCATCGAATTGTTCACCGCGCTGCGCCCGGCGGACATTTTGATCGACAATGAACGTATCCACGTTCAGGATCGCCAGCGAGATGCCAAATCCGAATATCACCGTCAGCAGGACCAGTGCAAAACGGTGCTGCTTGCGGATGATCTCCAGGGTCGCCGTGGCTACCAGAAGGGCAGCGAGCCAGGGGATGAACACATGGGTATAGGTGCGCAGGCGGGAGAACCCGTAAGCAGCCTCATACATCGAAAGGCGCATCCAGGAGGAAACCAGCATCACCAGCACCAGTGCAAATAAAAGGATCGCTAATCCGGTGAACAACTGGCGATGGACCTTTTCCTCCCGCCGGGTGATGGCACCCAATCCCAGGTAGAGGAGCAGGCTGAGCACAGCTACGCCCACCAGCTCGAAAAATCCCCGCCGCGCATACTCGGCATAGGTAAATCCCTCGGCAGTGATATTGACTCCACCACCAAAAAAGTACTGGAACTGGATGATCACAAAGGCAGCGAAGAGCAGGTCGACTGCGATCAGGATGACCAGGGCTTCAATCCATCCAAGGAATGGCTTGAAATAATCCTGGCTGAGGTCGGGCTTCTCCTCATACTTGTTATAGAACGCATGCACAAGACTGCCAGCAATGAAGTACGCCAGGATCAGAATGTAGCATAGACGAAAAATATACTCCGGCAGCTTTTCAATATTGAAAATTTCAAGGAAGTCAGCCAAGCGCTCGCCAAAAATGGGATCGGCTGAAGAAAGCAGCGAGGCCAGCACCCCAACAATGGGCAGAGCCAGCAGCAATCCCAAAAGTATCGACCAGATATGGCGGGAAGGTTTCTTTACCGCCTGATCCTTGCCATTCTCAAGCGGCTTACGACGCAATGATAGAGCTCCAACGAACATGGAACCGATCAACCTTAGGCCCGCAAACAGGTGATCCCGCACGCGGTACCAGACCCAGTGGCCTTCCCGGTAGGAAAAAGCGAGTACAAACAGCGCCAGGAAGGAAAGCAACAGCCCGATGATGGCAGTGAAGGGCTCACGGCGGATGAATGTCACCAACGCCATCCCCAAAACTGCCAGGATAGGAATGAGGTTCCTGCGGGCCGGCTTGACACCTTCCTGCCAGCCGAGAGTGATCCCAAGAACGAGGATCAGAGCGATCCAAATTACAAACGATATCCCCGGGGTTTTTCCCCAGAAGAGCAAATCAGCTGCCCAACCGGCGGCCAAAGCCGCCAGCCAGAACAACCCGGTTTTACGAGGCATTTTTTCTCCTTAGTAGCTGGTGACCGCTGCTATGATCATCGAGAGAATGATAACCACACCAATGATCGCCATGATGATCTGGTAAGTCCGGATTTTTCGTTGTTCCCTTGAAAGCACCGGTTTACCTTTTTGAGTTTTTTGCTTGGCCATACAATCCTCTTCCGGAAGATATCGTCATTCTACAGAACTGGGGGTAAATAATCAATAATCATACCCCATTCCTGCGAGCATTTGATAGTTTTTGAAGGCTGGGGATAGGTTTTTACATGAATTTTCTAAATTTTATGAAATTCAATGCAATTTCATCCCTCAAGCGGTTATTCGATCCCTGTAACAATTATTTGGATCCAAAAACCAAATCAAGATCTCCCGATCAATGGATCGGCCAGATGTGCGAGATCTTCCTGGTAAACAGGGCATCGATGAGCGGGCGAAAATCCGGGTTGACCCAGCAATCGGGGAATGCGTATTCCAATTCTTCGCGGCTGCGATAGCCAAACAGCAGCTGGAGAAAGGTGAATTCAGGGAAGGCAGCATCCACCTTATCCCAATGTTCAAGCCTGGATTCCTCGATCTTGAGCAGCTTTCCCTTTTGAAAAGTAAGATCGATCTCCGAAGTGTAGAATCCGAGTTTGACGACACCATCGAACCCGCTGCAATTTGACTCCCGTAAATGCGATTCCAAGGCGGGGGTGATTTTGCGTAAAAAGCCGGGCAGGTCAGCGACCCTCACATACCATGCGTATGGATCCTTGTAAGTGGGCAGCCTTTCCAGGGCAACCTGGTAAGCCGGATGGTCGCTGCCGAGCTGCAGTCCAAATGCACAGCAGGTTTTCCCTTCAACCTTTGCGTAAGTCTGCCCCTGTTGTCCAGAGAAAGCGGAGAACGTCCGGGATCACAGCCTGCCATGAAGTGCCACCCGCCAGCTCGATTCCTGTCAGGTTCATACTATCGTTCCAGAGATAGGGGGGATGGAGTAAATACCCCGCCATTTCACCATTTTTACTATCGATCACTTGAATCACCGAGCGATTGACGTCATCTTCCCGGCGACCATCCAGCTCATAACGCCACTCCGCCGCATCCCGCAGGCAATGCAGCCGAACACCCGCAGCGCTTTCATCGTATATCCGCATGATCCCATTGAGATCAGCAGGATTGGCGGGGCGGACAATAAAATTCTCTTTTTCATTCTCTTTAAGGACAGGCAGGTTGGATTCATACCCAACCCTGCGGCCGGATAATTCAACCGCCATCTCATAACCAAACTGCCGGTAATAATACGGGATGCCAGTGATGGCCTGCAGCAGCTCTCCACGCGAGCGGCTCCATTCGTGGATAATCTCGAATTGCCTGCGGACCAGTCCGCGATTGCGGAACGCCGGATCGGTACCCACCAGCTCTGGCCGCCCGACGCCAAAAGCAATACCATCGTAACTCCAGACCTGGGATATGAGATTCATGGCAGATAAAATTTTCCCCGTGGCTTTTTCCTCCACCACGGTGAAATCATCCGGGTGGTGAGTGGGATGCGAACCGCTCATCAGGTCTTTTGTCCAGGAAGCGACCCGCTTCAAGTCAGCTTCATTTTCGCCATGGATGCGACCGTTGAATTCAGCCAGTTGATCAGTGTCATCGATATTGCTGCGGCGGAGGATCAATCCATCACGCAATGGGATTGGTTCTTTGAGAAGATCTGCATCTACTTCAGTCATCATAACCTCCCACAATAAGAAATCCGGGTTGTCCCGGATTATCGTCAATTCAAATTTCAAACGATTGAAATCATCAAAGGACTAGGTTTTCCCTGAGGATGTCGTCTCTTTTACCGGGGCGGACTCAGCTGCGGTCTTGGTTTCCGTAGATTTCTCTGATTTGGGTGATTCATTACCCGGTTTGGCTGTGTCATTCTTTTCTTCGGATTTTGGTGTGTGCGCCATGCCAGAAGGAGAACGATGGTCCGTGGCATAGAAACCAGCACCCTTGAATACAATCCCAACAGGCGAATAGACCTTATGCAAGGATTTCTTCCCGCATTCCGGGCAGCGGGTGAGTGCTTGATCTGAGAATTTTTGCTGCTTGTCGAATTCAATCCCGCAATTCGCGCAGTGATATGTATACAATGGCATACTGATCCCTTATTCCTTTAACAACCTTACGATTATATTCTCAATATATAGTTATAACAAGGAAATATCAGAAAATCATTTGAGATAAAATCAGGAAGCATTCGCTGAATTCAATCGGATTTGCATCCGTATGGGTCATTCATCAGCGTAAACGGTATCCAGATCTTCCGCGGATATCCTCAAACCTTCGAATTCCTGAAAACAGAGATTGGTTAAATTCAATTGATGCTTCTGGTTGAAACGCTGGAATAACGCCAGGTAGCTTTCCAGGATGCGGTTTTCCCATTTCAAACCCAAGGTCTGCGAGAGGGTATGGATGGTTTCAACGTCCTCGACTTCGATCTCAGTAAAATGCCCCATGGGTAATTCGTCGATGACGATTTCTGCTCCCTGGTATTCGTAAGTCGTCCGGTATTTTTCATATGCGATGCTGATTTCATAGCCCAGGGCAAGCAGGAAATGTCTGGCGGCTTCAAAATCACTGACTTCAAATTCAATCTCTTCGCGGACACTGACCGGCTGATCCATGCGCGCAGCTCCCTTGTAGGTGAGCCTGACTTTTTCATCCTGGCGCAAGCGGAGCACCTGGTGGGTATTGGTCAACAGCCGATCCGGTCGATCGAAACGCAAGTTCGTTTCAAGCACCCGGGCATGCACAAGAATCGCCCCAAGATCCCTAAGGCGTGATTCGAAAGCAGATGGATCACGCAGTAAGAATTTGACCTCCATCTCTTCGAATTTCATTTCAGAGCGCAACCTTTCCTTTATAAACATCCTCCCTGACAAGGAAGATCAGGCTTAAGAATATGGCCAGGACTAATAATGTAATCACTAAAGCAAACAACCAGTTGTTATTGGCGCTGCCGGACCCCGCCAGGAATAACCGGTCAAACCAATACCAGAATGCACAAAGCAGGGTACCCAGTAACGTCAGCCAGTAAGCCCATAATTTATGATACCAAAGACCGATCAAGCTGGAAAATCCCACCACCGCCCATGTTAATCCCCGGATCGCCTGGTAGAGGGGAAGGACATCAGGCCCGACCTGCTGCAAAAAGGTCCAATTGGATATTGCAGACACAAACCGCAAAGTACTGATGATCGAAAAAACCAACACCGCAGCACAAAGGAGTTTTAAAGTCGCAGGTCTTTTCCGGTTATTCGCGGGCGCTTCTATTCCAGGTATCATGGTTGGTTGAACTGAATCTCCCAGACGTGCACATGCGCCGGTTCGCCATCGCGGATACTCTTCACCTCGATATCCACGCGCACAACCTCCAATGGCTCATCAAATACCACATTCACATTTCGTGGATCAGGGGTTTCATCCTTGATCATCGAATAATAGTACGGGTCTGCATCGTCTACCACATAAGGATACACTGAGACATCGCTGGGTGTGCCGCCCACCCGTACCGTGACCCCAGAGATCCTGCGCGGTTCCGGAAAAATGATCTGGATCTTCATCGGGTTGGCTTGCGCCGTTCGCGCCACCGATTCCAGGTTGGCATCTACCAGGTTTTCCGGGGATCCCATATCCAGGGTGGAGATAAATGCCTGAACTCGGGTGCCGTCGGAGAGAATCAGGGAGGTTTCATTCAATACTGAGCGCGCGGAGATTTCTGCTTCAAGGATGGAATCGATATCATCCGAATAATCCAGGGTGACGAAGTAGAAACCCGGCTCCCCGTTGGGATAAGGGAGAGTTTTAATCAAATGAATGTCCTTGAACTTGGGACTGGGCATAACCCTGGCAAGCTCATCAGGGGTCATGATGAAGACTGTATTTGACTTGAGCTCCTTCTTCTCTATCATATAACCATCGATGCTGCCCAGTTGAAAAGGCTGCGGATCATCATAAAAGAAGCGGGCGACCACATCAGCGCCATTCGCCCACGAAGGAGAAATTACCAGGTGAACCGTAGGATCTTCAGTAAGATAATTGCCGACTTCCGCATAGAGTTGGCGCGCGCCGTATTGCATCCCTCCCAAGCCATAATCCGTTGACCACATCGGTCCATTGACCACGGCATCATTGAGTAAATAGAAATTGAAACCAGCCAAGCCAGCGAAAACGACGCCGGACAACAGCGCTTTCGAGATCCTGATTTTCATCAGCCAGCGCAAAACGGCATCCAATCCCAGGGCAGTGATCAATGATGCGGGGATAACCATGAACAGCGCACGGGTGATGCCCAATTCCACCAGCGCAGCACCAGAAGGCGCTGCCAACAACGCGATCAGCAGAGCGCGATGTGTAAAGGAGCGGAAATTCCGGATCGCCACCAACAATCCGATCCCGAAGAATGGCAGGCTGTATTTCAGCAGGTGACCGTACCCATCCATTACGTGTCGGGAAAAATCAACTTCATTGGGAAGGAACCAGTAGACAGGATTCAGCCCGCGGATGTACTGGGTGAGATAGCGCTGTAGTTTCTCCAGCGGCGTGAGATCCGCCAGCCAGTAGGACTGGAGTATCTGCAGATGCTTGATGTTCTCGCTGCCATGCGCGATCAGAAAGCGGATATACGGCAGCGCAAGCAGAACTGCAATTCCAAAGGCACGAAGGATGTATTTACGCTGCTGCCAATGGTACCTGGCATCGGATATAAGCAGGAGGATAGCTGAGACTGCCATCACCATTTGCGCCGGGCTATAACTATAGAAACACAACGCCCCGGCTGCAACAGCCGCATAAAGAAAACGGACAGAGCCCTGCCGGTATTGCAGGTAACAAAACAGGAAGAGCGCATAAAAAGTAACCGCAAGAGCTGTCTCAAATGCGGTTCTTGAATGCAGGAACCAGGCAGGGGTTATCGAAAGCACCAGGATCGCCAACCAGGGAAAATCGCTTTTTACCATCCGCTTCATGATCAAACCAACGGAAACAGCCGCCAACAAGGTTATCAGGACGGATGTGCCGCGGGTTACAAAAATCGACTTGCCAAAAATCAATAAGGGAATGACCTGGAAATAAACGGACGTTCCCAGGTTGTACTGATTGCCGTTCACAAAATATGTCGGGAAGACCTCATGGTCATAATTTGTGAAGCTATCGCGAATGAAATCCTGCGCCAGGACAGTCTGTACGGCTTCATCCGTGAAAAAATAGATCGGGAATGATTCGAGTGCGATCAAGCGGGTCAAGAGGTAGATCAATAATGCGCCAATGAAAAGCCAATACGACTTGGTATCGTACCAAAATTCCAGTGAGTGTGTAACCTGCTCCCAAGTCCTTTTCAGCCATGCCAGGGAAATTGCCAGCCATTCCGGCGGTTTTCCAGCTTGAGATTGCATCCTTTGCTTTTTTTATTAGTGTTTCTTGAGTGTCCTGATCCGTGGAAATGGGAATTTCATCATTATGAAATCTGACAACCTTGCTCTCGATGGGTTCCCCGCGCTCATTCGTCGCATCCAGAGACACTTCCAGGTTTGTACCGGGAGCAAGGGTAAGATGAATATTAACCCTGGACTTCTTTAGAGAAGGCGAGGATTCAGATTCAGGAGATGAGTCCGCAATTACTTTTCGATTAGGCATGATGGGTCAATATGCATGATTATATTCTGAAAACCTTTCAGGCATGTCGTCCTTCAACGCTTGCAACTACCAAGAAAAGGGGGTTCTTGACAGTTGATAAAAGTCGGATATACTGACAGAATAAGCAATTTTGAGAGGATTTCCGGGAGGGCGTGATGAAGATTTCCATTTGGGATATTCTATCCGTTCTTGGATTGGCAGCGTTGCTGGTTCTGGTTGTGGTTTTCATCCAGATCGGCGTGAACCCCAATTCCTCTCTTAATCCTTTTCCTCCCCCCACCATGCCGGCTTTGATCGTGCTGCCTTCAAACACGCCTACCCTGAAGTCTTTACCCCCGACCTGGACCGCAACACCCATGGGTGGGGTGAGTACATCGGTGATCGCTGCGACCCAAACCATGCCCGCCACTTCCACCGGATGGGTATTGGCAACTTTTACTTCGACGCCAACTAATACACCCACACCCACCAATACACGCACCATTACCAACACACCCAAACCGACAAATACACGGACAGAAACACCCGTACCTACCTATACCCTGCTGCCGACTTATACGGACGCACCAACCGCAACTCCATAAAGGTGGTTTTTCACATATGAGTGATCCTATCGACACAGAGAGTTTCGCCCATCTGGTGGAACTCGCTTCCTTTGAATTCGAACCCTCTCAAGCCGAGTATTTGCGAGATCAGCTGAATAAACAGCTGAAATCGATCAATGAACTGGTCGCCATCCCGCTGGATG
This sequence comes from uncultured Chloroflexia bacterium, assembly GCA_963804865.1. GTDB lineage: Bacteria > Chloroflexota > Anaerolineae > Anaerolineales > Anaerolineaceae > CAVVEQ01. The sequence continues at coordinate 311,450 of CAWDSH010000042.1, read as the reverse complement.
ACGACATCCCCCCCGCCCGTCACGGGATACCTTATCCTGCTCAGAACTGTCCCCCCATACGGGAGGATAAAACCGATGCTTTCCCCGACCGGGATGACCTGACCGGGCAGTTCCCGCAATTCGAAGACGGGTACGTGATCGTGCCCGATATCCCCCACCAGACATTGGAATAACATGGAACCCTGCGACCTTTCCGCTCATGAGCTGGTTGCATTATTGCGCCAGCGAAAAATCTCTGCCAGCGAGATACTTGATTCCACATACACGCGCATCAACCAGGTTGAAGGACGCTGCGGACAACTGGACGCAGGTGAGATCACCCCGGAGGACAAGCAACACGTGCATGCCTTTATCACCCTCACTGAGGAAATGGCACGCGCTCAAGCAAGGGAAGTGGATCGCAAAATCGCCGCAGGTGAAGATCCCGGCATCCTGGCGGGTGTTCCAATCTCGATCAAGGATATCTTTTGCGTGAAAGGCACGCCATCCACAGCCGCTTCCCGCATCCTGGCGAATTTCACAGCACCCTATTCCGCCACACCAGCAGACAGGCTGCTGAAAGCAGGCGCGTTGATGATCGGCAAAGTAAACCTGGATGAATTCACCTACGGTTCATCCAACGAATCATCCGCATTTCAACCCAGCCCGCGTAATCCCTGGGATACCAGCCGGGTTCCAGGCGGCTCATCAGGCGGGAGCGCAGCTTCCGTTGCTGCTGGAGAGGCTGTCCTTTCCCTGGGAACGGATACCGCGGGATCGATCCGCCAGCCGGCAGCTTTTTGCGGCACGGTCGGGATGAAGCCAACTTATGGAAGGGTCTCGCGCTATGGATTGATCGCTTTCGGATCTTCACTGGATTGCCCCGGCCCGGTGGCGCGCACGGTGAAAGATGCCGCCCTGATGCTGAAGGTGATCGCAGGCGCTGATCCCCATGACGCGACCGCGGCAAATGTACCGGTCCAGGATTACCTGGCTGAGCTTGAAAAGGGCGTCAAGGGCCTGCGAATTGGACTCTCGCCGGATTATTACCGCATCACCTACCCGAATCCAACGTCGGGTGAATACGAAGAACAATCCCTGCCGGTGGAAATACAGAAGACGGTCAGGGAGGCTGCCAAAATCCTGGCAGACCTGGGAGCTGAGATCGTGGATGAAGTCCCCATGCCCAACACGCGTTACGGCATCCCGACCTATTTCGTGATCAGCCGGGTGGAAGCCGCATCCAATTTGCACCGCTTCGATGGCGTCAAATACGGCTACCGGACAAAGGCAGCCACACCAGACTTGAAAACACTCTATCGGAAATCACGCAGTGAGGGCTTCGGACCGCAGCCCAAGCTGCGCATCCTGATGGGTATGTATGTGAGCGCCGCCCAGTACAGCCAGCAATATTACAACCGGGCGCTGCGCGTGCGCACGCTCATCCGCCGTGATTTCGAGCAGGTTTTTGATCCCCAGGGGAAATACCGGCTGGATGCGTTACTCACCCCCACCACGCCAACCACCGCGTTTGAGATGGGCGCAGTCTATGGCGATTCGGTGCTGATGCAGTATGCCGATCAGCTCACGGTGACTGCCAATCACGCCGGCACCCCGGGACTGTCCCTGCCAGCCGGACTGGATGACAAAGGCTTGCCGATCGGCATCCAGCTTCTTGGTTCGGACTTCAACGAGGGCATGCTGCTGCGTATCGGGCAGGCTTACGAGCAGGCGACACAGCACGAGAGTTGGCGGAAAATCAAACCCAGGGTGCTTGGTTGAAGGCTCACAGCAAGTCAATCATTGCATTATTCATTTTGATAGTCACTGTATCCTGCATAATCCCCCAGGAAATCTCTCAGTATCTCTTCACCCCCACCCCTTCACTCGTTCCATCTATAACTAACACCTTCGCACCCAGCCTGACCCCTTTTCAACCGGAAACCCATACCTATACCCCGCTACCTACAACAACCCCAACCATCACCAATACTTCATCGCCCACTCCAACCCTCACAGTTACCCCCACGGGAACATTGACGGTTGTTCCAACCGAAACACCCACGCTTCAACCATCGGCAACATCAACCTTTATGATCGCGTCCTCACTGACTTCGATCCCGTACCGGAGCTCGACCCCCACGCGTACCAGGACCCTCACAAGAACTGCGCCAACCACCTCCATTCCACCTGGCACCTCAACCAATTCACCCATCACCACATCAACACTCACGCCGACCGGGATCACATCCACACCCATCGGAACATCTTCACCCACTTCGACCACAAATCCATCCAGCACGAATACCCCACGACCCAATTGCAGCGGGATGACACCCAATCCGGATTACACGGCGCTGATCTTCAGCCTGGTGAACCAGGCACGGGCGGATAACAGCCTGCCCGAGTTGAATTGGGACAGCCGGCTGGCGGCTGCTGCCGTCAGGCACAGCCTGGATATGGCCTGCAACAGTTTTGTAAGCCATACCGGTTCGGATGGCAGCCGCGCATCAGATCGGGTGAGTGACGAAGGTTACAGCTTCCAATGGGTGGGCGAGAATATTTACGGCGGCTGGGGTTCTTATGGTGATCCCAACAATGTATTCACCTGGTGGATGAACAGCCAGGCTCACCGGGATAACATTCTTGGCGTTTATTACAAAGACGCTGGTGTCGGATATTACCTGAACCCGGAAACAGGGCGTGGTTACTTCACCCTGGTTTTCGGTGTGCCCAGGTAAAGGCAAAATATATTGTTGCCCAGGTTGGATTAGAATCAAGCTGATTTACAGGTGATTTAAAGAAGATAGATATCTTGAAGCAAAGCCGGAGTAGATATGCCAGAATATGAAGCCATCATCGGGTTGGAGACCCACATTCAACTCAATACCACAGCCAAGATCTTCTGCAGCTGCAAAGCGGATTCGTGGTTCGATCCGCCTAACACCAATATTTGCCCCGTGTGCTGCGGCCTGCCGGGGGTTCTCCCAGTGCTCAACAAGGCTGTCGTCGAGAAGGCTGTCCTGCTGGCAGCAGCCATGGGTTCCGAGATCCAGCCGATGTCCTTTTTCGACCGCAAGAATTATTTCTATCCCGATCTTCCCAAGGGTTACCAAATCTCCCAGTTCGACAAATCGCTCGCCAGGGGTGGTCACCTTGCCCTCCCCATGCCTGAAGGATATACCCGGGATATCAGCATCCACAAGCTGCACATCGAAGAGGATGCCGGGAAAACCAAGAACGAAGGCGGGCGCAGGTTAATCGACTTCAACCGCTGCGGGGTGCCGCTGGTGGAAATGGTCACCGGTCCGGATCTGCGCACCGCGGATGAAGCCGCCCAGTACCTGATCCGCCTGCGCCAGCTGCTACGCTGGCTGGGCATCTCCGAAGCCGACATGGAAAAAGGGCACCTGCGCTGCGATGCCAATGTTTCCATCCGCCCCAAAGGCGCCGATTACCTGAATCCAAAAACGGAGATCAAGAATGTCAATTCCATCGATGCAGTCAGGGATGCGATCGAAAAAGAGATCGAACGCCAGATCCGCGAGGTGGAAGCGGGCAACAAGATCGAAGCCTGGACACTGGAATGGGACGAGGACAGCCAGCGCTTGAAAAAGATGCGCTCCAAGGAAACCGAGGCTGATTACCGCTACTTCCGCGAGCCTGACCTGCTGCCCGTTCAACTGGATGAGGAGTGGAAGAAAGAGATCCTCAAGAATCTGCCTGAACTTCCTCTGGCGAGACGGGAGCGATTTGTTAAAGAATACAAACTGCCCGAATACGATGCGGACATTCTCACAAATGAGCGCAATCTATCCGATTACTTCGAAGCCGCTGTAAAAGCCTACCAGGGTGACCCCAAAAAGGTTTCCAACTGGTTGATGAACGACGTATTACGCATGATCAATGACAAAAACACCACCGCCGACCAGCTCAAATTGATCCCGGTTTACCTGGCGGATTTGATCAAGCTGGTGGATTCAGGCAAGATAAATATTTCAACGGGGAAATCACTGCTGGATAAGATCGAATCCAGTGGAAAATCGCCATCGGCGATCGTGGATGCAGAAGGACTGGGACTGGTCAGCGATGATTCAGCCATCCGCACTGCCTGCCAGGAGGTCCTCGCAGAGAGCCCGGCTGAGGTGACCGCGTTCAAAGGTGGAAAAGTGACCTTGATGGGCTGGTTCGTGGGGCAGGTAATGAAAAAGATGCGCGGGAAAGCTGATCCGCAGCTCACCCGTAAAGTGCTGGAAGAATTATTACAGTAAAGAATAATAGCATCAAGCAATTAATCATTGGAGTTTTCCATTGAAGCATTCTTCGATATTACCTATTCCAGTTATTTGCCCATGAAAAATCGCATCCGCTACCTTATTGGCACCCTCCCTGTTTTTGATCGCAAGATCACGGTCATAACCATCATCAGCACGTTACTGTTGATTTTCAACTCCTACTTCAGGATCACCAGCTCCATTTATATCGACCGCCTTATCCTATACTTTTTTGTTCCCATCATCGTGATCACCCTGTTCTTCCGGGAATCCCCTTCCAGGTACGGTTTTCAATGGGGGGACTGGCGCGCCGGATTGGTGATCACAGTCATGGGTATACTGTTGATTGCTCCCATCATTTACTTCGTCGTAAAGATCGATCCCAATATGCAGGATTTCTTTGGAAGCATATACACAGGCAATATTCTCTGGATTGCGTTTCTCGATCTTTTCGGTTGGGAATTCCTTTTCAGGGGATGGATCCTATTTGGATATGAAAAGGAATTCGGAGCGAATGCTCTCTGGCTTCAAGCCGTGCCATTCGCACTCGCGCATATTGGAAAACCTGCGGTGGAGACAGTTTCGACCATCTTTGGTGGATTTGCTTTCGGCTGGGTAGCCTGGCGGACCAAATCCTTTCTTTACCCATTTTTAATCCATATGTTCGTCACCTGCTTCACCATCCTGGTGGCGTCCGGTTCGATCAAATAAGAAGATCTGATGACCGACCCCGGCTTCCCATTTTCTCTACGGAAAGCAAAACCAGAGGATCAATATGCCATCCGGGATTTGATCCGGCGGTCGCATATCAATCCCATGGCTCTTGCCTGGCCGCGATTTATCATTGCTGTCGATGAACAGGGAATGCTTCTCGGCTGCGGGCAGATAAAAACACACCGGGATGGATCGCGTGAGCTGGCATCCATTGCCGTGGAGGTATCGAGACGGAAACAGGGTATTGCCAGCGCCATCATTGCGCACTTGCTTGCAGAGACAACGATGCCTGTTTTCCTCACCTGCAGGGAAAAATTGGGATCGTTCTATGAGAATTTTGGATTCAAGATCGCAGGATGGGCGCAAATGACCGCCTATTTTCGAATCTTAAGGATCTTGGCAAACATTCTACAGGCTGTGCATCTCCTGCCCAGTAGAATGCTGGTCATGATCAAAACAGCATAATTTTCGATCTCATTTTGAAGTCGTTCAAAACCAGATTCTGTATTATTATTCGTGGGATTTGCCAGAGAAAAATTCTCAAGAGCGAATAGCAATGAAATCCTTCGTACATCTACTCCGCCTGAACCGCAGCATCATGGTCGCCATGATCACTGGCGCGGCAGCCTTCGCGGCTGGTGCCGGTGTGGGCATGTCCATCCTGATGACCCTGGCGGGCTGGTGTCTGGCGGTGGGTGGATTTTCGCTGGATCTCTACGCCGATCGGGATTTGGATACAGACGGTGTGAGAGCAAAATTGCGACAGAATCCCATCACATCCGGTACCATTTCTCTGAGAACTGGATTGGCTTTTTCGATCACATTCATCATCTTCAGCCTGCTCCTGATGATCTTCATCAATCCCCTTGGATTGGTCTCCTGGACCATCATTCTCCTGATCATCATCGGCCTGGCAAGGCATACGTTCGAAGCACCCCTGATGCGGGCGTTTACGCTGGGTGCTTTGCAAGCGCTTTACCTGATCATGGGTGCCACCGCAGGACAGATGCATCCCGGGCACTGGCTGCTGGCAGGCATGTTTTTCTTTGCCATGTTCGGCGGGCGCGGGATGATCGATATCCGCGATTATCCGCTGGATATGGAAACGCGGGTGAGTACCCTACCCAAGAAATACGGCGTGCAAAAGACCGCTCTCTTCACCCTGGTCTGTTTGATCATCGCCTTTGCGCTCAGCCTGGCTGCGTATTTCACAGGTGAATTCAGCCGGATCTATCTCTACCTGGATATATTATTCATCTTCATCGGATTGATTTGCGCCGTACTTTTTGCCACCCGCCCCACTCCCCGCCTGGCATGGCAGCTGACCCTGGTATTCATGGTCGGCTCGGGTTCGTTAATGTGCCTGGCAATGATCCTGGGAAGTTTATGATCGAGGTCTGAATGAATGATCACATATACGATTTTATAATTGTTGGTTCTGGCGCAGGCGGCGGCACCCTGGCAAGGGAACTCACCCTGCGCGGTAAAAGCGTGCTGATCGTGGACCGCGGCAAGGCGGAGCAAAGCATGGGGACGACGCTGGACTCGCTGCGCTATTATGACGTCAACAAGATAACCCAGATGCCAATTGAAACCCGCGAAGGCGTAATGATCTGGCGGGCTTTCATGGCTGGCGGCTCCACGGAAGTCTCATGTGGAAACGGGGTACGCGCCCTGGAAAAAGAATTGGCAGAGATGGGATTGGATCTAAAGAGAGAATTCGACGAAGCTGAAATTGATATAGGCATGCCCTACCAGAGCGAAGCCCTCCTCTCCGATGGCTCACGCGCAATCCTGAAAGCCTGCCAGGAGCTGGGATTAAAGATGGAGATCATGCCCAAGTTCATTGATCCCAAATCCTGCCGGAATTGTGGAAAATGCGTTTTGGGCTGCCCTTATGGAGCCAAATGGGCGGCAACAAGTTACCTATTTGAAGCTTACCAGCAAGGCGCCGAGGCTGCTTATCAGACGCGGGTGAGCGAAGTGATCGTTGAAAATGGCAAGGCTGTGGGTGTTCGTGGTGTAAATCGCAAAGGAGAGGTTGAATATCGCGCCCAATCAATCGTCCTGTCAGCCGGCGGACTCGGTACACCCGTGATCCTGCAGCATTCCGGTATCACTAACGCAGGAGAAGGTCTTTTCCTGGATCTATTTGTCAACACGTATGGCGTTACGGATAATCTCAACCTGATGGGAGAACCCAGTATGATGCTGGTGGACCTGGAATTCCATGAAAAAGAAGGGTTTCTGATCTCTCCTTTTGTAACGAATTCGAAATTGGGACGGCTGATCGAATTGGGTCCCGAAGGCGCCATGCTGCCTACTGATCGTTTACTTGGATTGATGACCAAGATCATTGACGAGCCCAGCGGAAAAGTCTACCCGGATGGTTCGGTTTCCAAGGCGGTAACGCCCCGCGACCGGGAACGATTGGATAGTGGAGCGAACCTGTCAAAACGAATCCTACTTAAGGCGGGTGCTGATCCCGATAGACTTTATGTTTCGCACCCGCAAGGGGCGCATCCCGGTGGAACAGCAGCGATTGGAAAAATCGTGGATCTCAACCTGGAAACAAGCATCCGAAACCTGTTTGTGTGCGATGCCAGCGTGCTCCCGGTACCACCCGGGTTACCACCCATTCTGACCATTGTCGCACTGGCGAAATACTTTGCGAAACACCTGATCTGAATCAATAATGGAGAATTAATGCCACCATCCCGTTACAGGATCCCGGTTCAAGTGAAACCCTTCAAGGGAGTACAGCCAAAGGCTGCATATACCGAGTTGGAAAAGAGCATCCATCATGCCTTGGAAATGTATTCCAATGTTCACCGCGGCACAGGTCAAAATTCGCTCGTTTCAACCCATTTATTTGAGCATGCCCGTCTTATCGTTTTGGAATATTTAAAACTGGCGACGGAAAAGTATACGGTCGTTTTTTGCACCCAACTCCGCGCAAAGATCCTTGGAGTTCGAATTGGAACCGGCAATTTCAAGAAGGTCACCAGTCGTGAGATTGGACTCCCCCTGGGCATCGAAGCTCTCGCCATCAAGAACTCAAGCCTGCCAAAAGGAACACCTTTTGAGACCGGTGGTGGTACCGTGAAGATCGTATCGAAGGGTTATGCGCTCTGGGCACCTGCTCCTGACAGGTACGAAGCGGGCACACCCTCGATAGTGAATATCGTCACTTTTGCCAGGGCTTTGCAGATCATCAGCCGATCGAATCCCAGGATATTTAGAAATAAGGCAACACAGATCTCAAATCGATCGTCAGTATGTTGCTAAAAAATGATTTTGGAAAGCTCAAAGATTCACAGCGAATTTCCGCACTTCGAAAAACGCATATCGGCAGTCAAATCCAGGTGCCCACGGAAGAAGGCATGCGGCGTTATACCAATCTCGATAATGGCGCCAGCACACCCACTTTCGAACCCGTTTGGGAAGTGGTCAGGCAGGTATGGCAAGCACCCATCGCACAATACCCCGTCATCATTGCCAGAGCGAAGAAGATTTGTGAAGAATTTCTTGGCGCCCCGGAGGATCAATACTGCACCATTTTTACGTCAAACACCACGGAAGCGCTGAATATTTTTGCGCGCCAGCTTCAGAAAGAACCGGCTCTCAAAAATGGATCGGTGGTGATCAATACACTCCTGGAGCACAATTCCAATGAGCTCCCCTGGCGCTACATCCCTGGATTGCGATCCATCCGCCTGAACGTCAATGATGAAGGCTTCATCAGTCTTGAAGATCTTGAAGCCACTTTGAAAGAATATAACCACGACGGTGCCCACGGCGCATTACGGGTTTCATGGGTCACGATCAGCGGCGCATCCAATGTCCTGGCGTCATTCAATGACCTGGCAGCCATCAGTGAAATCACGCACCGGTATGGTGCGCTCCTGCTTGTGGATGCAGCCCAACTGGTTGCGCACCGCAAGGTGGATCTCGCCGGCTCAGGGATAGATGCTTTTGTTTTCTCCGGGCATAAGGTATACGCTCCTTTCGGCTCTGGTGGGCTCATTTTCCGCAGGGATGCGCTCCATTTTTCTCCAGGAGAATTTAATGCCATCTGCTCATCGGGAGAGGAAAATGTCTGTGGGATCGCTGCGCTGGCAAAGATTTTCTCCCTGCTTTCCCAAATCGGTATGGAACACATTGAAAAGGACGAAAGGGTACTTACCAGGCAACTGCTTGAAGGGCTGAATGTATTGCCGGATGTGGAGGTATATGGGGTCAAGGATCCGGATAGTAGGAATTTCAAAAACAAAGGCAGCGTGGTGGTTTTCAGTTTGAAGGATGTGCCCTTTAACCTGGCTTCCAAGAGGCTTGCGGAAATCGGCGGGATAGGAGTTCGCAGCGGGTGTTTCTGCTCCCACCTGCTGGTCAAACATATCCTTCACATCAACCCCTTTAGGGCTTTCCTGGCAGACGCAGGATTTGTGGTGCTTTTCCGGTTCACCAATAATGTGATCCCCGGATTAGTCCGAGCCAGTATCGGTCTTGAGAACACATCCGCGGATATCAAGCACCTCCTGGATACAGTCAAAAAGATCTCTGCAGAGAAACACAAATGGTACAACCTCCTGATCGCCAGAACGCATAACAGCACTCCCTTCGAGGAAATCACCGAGATCGACCATCAATTTGAGGGTTACATTGCCGATGCAGTGAAAATCGTATATTCTGCTTGAAGGAGAAAAAATGTCAGAAGGTTGGATCAGTTTTGGGAATGATCCCGGTCTGCAGGAAGGGGAAATGCAACTTTTGAAGATGGAAAGTTTGAAGATCCTTCTGGCAAAGGTTGATGGCAAGTATTACGCGGCGCAATCCTTTTGCGCTCATATGGGCGGTGATCTATCCAAAGGTAACCTGGAGGGCTTTGTTGTGAGTTGCCCCAGGAATGTTTCCAAATTTGATATCCGTGACGGTCACGTGGTCGTCTGGATGAGCCGATTTCCTGACCTGATCCGGAAAATCGGTACCGCCTGCATGCCGCCCAAAACAATTACAGACGTATCAACGTAAAAATCAGAAAGACGAAGTTTTTATTTTAAGGCAAATTGAATAAGCAATTAAACTTAAAGAAGACTCGCATCTAACATGCGAGTCTTTTATATTTTCCATTTCACGGTGTGACGATCACCACTGCGGTCATGCGTGGATGCGGACCGCAATGATACGCATATGTTCCCGGAGCGGTAAATACGTGCGAAAAGGATTCTCCTTTTGATAGAAGCGCGGATCCAAGTTCGCTGCCTTCATCACTGACCACATTGTGCTGAATGGAATCCATATTCGTCCATTTGATCTCAGTTCCTACAGGCACCGTGATCGACTGTGGTGAATAGGCGAAATTTTCGATCTTGATCTCCACTAAAGCTGGCAATTCGCCATTTTCATCCGCTGATGTTTCATCAGCAAGTGTCGCTGCAGACGTAGGCTCTTCCAAAACAAGCTCAGCCGGTTGAGGTTCCTCAACAACGGGCACTTCTGGAGGAGCTTGATCTCCTACCGGGGTGGCAGCCATTACCTGGCCACACCCTGCCGCGGTTAAAATAACCAATAAACCGATTGATAAGATGATGTTTTTGTTGTGCATTTTTCTCCTAAATCATGTCAGGATTATTTATTATGATATTATTTATCTAATTTAGCATATTAAACACATGATAACAATAGGAAAAAGAAGAACGTATAACCCTTTTGTACCAAAATCCATACAAATCCTGCTTTCTGCAACTTAAAGTCAGAAAGTTCGTAGATTGAGTAAGATCACATTACAGGAGAAAAAAATGGCTACTGAACCCAAACGTCTATACCGTTCGTTCACCAATAAAATGATAGCTGGTGTTTGCGGCGGTGTTGCTGAATATTTCAATATCGATCCTACCGTTGTCCGCCTGCTCTTTGTCCTCGGATTTTTCCTTGGCACGGCAGCTTTCTGGGTCTATATTGTGATGTGGGTGCTCATACCTGAGGAACCCAATGCCACACCCCCCGCCCCTACGGTAAAATAACAAAAAAAAGACCGGCTTTTTCAAGCCGGTCTTTTTTTTGTTAACCTCTCGAATTCCGCCTTCAATCGCATATAAGATTCTCCGAGATCTTCCGGGATCACCCGTATTTCTGCGACGGTGGACATGTAATTTGCATCGCCAATCCAACGGGGAACGACGTGAAAATGCACATGATTTACCACTCCCGCACCGGCAGCCGAACCGATATTGGATCCGACATTAAAACCCTCCGGGCAGCATGTCCCACGCAGGACGCGCGTGGATAAATTGATCAATTCCATCATCTCAGAGCGGATCTGCGGGTTGAGATCCTCATATGTGGATTGATGGTCGAAGGGCACGACCATTACATGCCCACTGGTGTATGGAAAACGATTGAGGATCACAAATCCCAGCTGCCCGCGATGGACAACGAGGTTTTCGATTCCATCCGGCATGGCTGCAGCGCTGCAGAATATGCAACCGGTTTCCCGCTCCTGCCTGCGGATATATTTCATTCGCCAGGGTGACCAAAGATGTTTCATATCAGTGTGTAATTGAAACTAAAATCGAATATCCGTGTTCTTATCATTGGATTGATTTTAACGCAGATTCCATTCGCGAAAAGGGTTTTCGATGCATAAATCCATTTTCCTGATGCTTGACCACCCCGATGGTTTTTGCTAGAATGCATCCATTCTTTATAAAGAATCCCCCATTGAAAAGAGAATTAACTTGACCAAATACCGCATCATACTCAACCCTATTGCAGGCAAGGGTGCTGGAAAACGTTTACGCGCTGAGATCGAAGCAAAGCTAAAAAAACTAGGGTTGGATTTTACCATCGTCCAGACGGATTACCCCGGACACGGCATCGAGCTGGCCGGGCAGGCAGTTGCCGAGAAATATGATGTGGTCGTTGCGGTAGGCGGCGACGGCACTTCCAATGAGGTCATCAACGGTTTGATGCTGGCAAAACGCGCAGGTGTCGGTAAAGCTGCTATGGCTGTCCTGCCCATCGGGCGCGGTAATGATTTTGCCTACAGCATGCGGATTCCCACCGACTGGAAACAAGCGGCAGATCTCCTGGTAAATGATCCCCGGCAGCCGTTGGACATCGGGTTTGTGGTCGGTGAGCTTTACCCGGATGGTCGCTATTTTGGCAATGGAATTGGCATTGGGTTTGATGCGGTGGTGGGTTTCGTGGCAGCCAAAACGAAATTAACCGGAATGATGGCCTACCTGATGGCGGCTCTTAAGACCATCTACATATATTACAAAGCCCCCACGGTCAAACTGGAATTGGATGATAAAACCATCACCGTTAAAGCCCTGATGGTCTCGATCATGAATGGCAGGCGCATGGGCGGTGCCTTCTTCATGGCGCCAGAATCCCGATCGGATGATGGTCAATTCGATCTTTGCGTGGTCAGCCAGGTGAGCCGCAGCGAGATATTCAAGCTGATCCCACGTTTTATGAAGGGCACTCAGGCTGGTCACCCTGCTGTGCAATTTGTCCGCACCAGAAAACTGGTGGCTTCCGCAGTTGAAGGCACCCTGCCCGCCCATGCGGATGGCGAAACCCTTTGCACGGAAGGGCATCACCTGGATATAGAGCTGCTCCCTGGTCAATTCGAACTGATCACCCCGGCAAGCTAATGGCAATCATTTACAATCTCGTCACTGGAGCGATAAAGGGTGTATTAGGCATTCTTTGCCGCATCGATTCTCAGGAAATTGAGAAGATTCCGGACAAGGGTCCTTACATTTTAGCCGTCAACCATGTCAATTTCCTGGATGCTCCAGTGGTTTTCACACAGGGTATTCCCCGACCCATCACCGCGCTGGTGAAGATCGAAACCTGGGATAGTCCTGTCCTCGGACCGCTTTTCACGCTTTGGGGTGGCATTCCCATCCGTCGGGGGGAAGCCGATCTTGCCGCCTTCCAGGCAGCCAAGGAAGCCCTCCGATCAGGGAAGATCCTCGCGATATCCCCAGAAGGAACTCGAAGCGGCAATGGCGTCCTTCAAAAAGGATTACCGGGTATCGTGCTTATCGCTGCGCGCACCGATGTCCCGATCATCCCCCTGGTCGTCTACGGGCATGAAAACTTCTGGGACAATGTCAAGCACCTGCGCCGCACGGATTTCCACATCCGGGTTGGAGAGCCTTTCCACCTAAAGACCGAAGGCGTCACCCTGGATAAAGAAACCCGTCAACAGATGGCTGATGAGATCATGCAACGAATCGCTGCCCTGTTGCCGGATAAGTATCACGGAGCTTACGCCGATTTTCAGAAGAAAGCAAGCGGATTTATTTCCTGAAGGTCAATCAGTTTTAGACCCATTCCCCCAAAATTTTAAGATAAGATTAGTGCCATGGATCAGCTTCCGCTGTTTCCCAATAATTCGCTTAAAGTATCCGAATTAACCCGTTATCTTCGCCAGCTCATGGAGAGCGACGAGATATTGCAGGATATCTGGGTTTCCGGTGAGATCTCCAATTTCAGTCACCCCAGCTCAGGGCATATTTATTTCACCCTCAAAGATGAGAACGCTGCGCTGAAATGTGTGATCTGGAAAGTCAATGCCATGCGATTGCGCATGGCGCTTGGCGATGGGATGGCAGTTGAAGCGCACGGTTACATCAGCATCTACGAACCGCGGGGAGAATACCAGCTCTACGTGGACGCGCTCCGCCTGGCAGGGGAAGGATTCTTATACCAGGAGTTCCTGAGGCTCAAATCACGTCTGGAAGCTGAAGGATTATTCGATGAAGAGCGCAAACGCTCCATCCCGCAGCGACCTGCCGTGATCGGGATCATCACATCGCCCACCGGTGCCGCACTGCAGGATATGCTTAACACCCTGCGCAGACGCTATCCGCTCGCGGAAGTGGTCATTTCCCCTGCCGCGGTCCAGGGAGACCAGGCACCCGGCGAGATCATCTCAGCGCTTGAACATCTTAACCAAGGTGATAAACCAGATGTGATCCTGCTGGCACGCGGTGGAGGTTCACTCGAGGACCTCTGGGCTTTTAACGACGAAAATGTCGTCCGGGCAGTGGCTGCTTCGAAAGTCCCGGTCATCAGCGGCGTCGGCCACGAAACAGATTTCACGCTCTCCGATTTCGCGGCTGACCTGCGCGCTCCCACACCCACCGCAGCAGCCGAGATGGCAACACCAGATATTACTGATCTTAAGATCGATCTCCAGGATCTGCACGATCGTCTCGAAAGCTCATTTGAATCACTCTCATCATCATTCAAACAGAATTACGAAACCCTGAAGGCCAGGCTGCAGCAAGGCTCTCCACTCTGGTTGATCGATAACAGCCGCCAGCGGTTGGACGAAATCACCAATCGCATTTCAACCGCCATGGATCATCGCACAACCCTCTCGATTTCACAGCTGCGCAGCACCGCAGCCAGGCTTGATTCGCTAAATCCCCTCGAGGTTGTACGCCGCGGGTACGCCATTGTAAGAAAGGCGGATGGAATGTTGATCCGCAGTGTTAATCAAACGCCACCCAAAACGCAAATCAACATCCAGGTTTCGGATGGTGCATTTGGTGCCACAGTCAGCGATCAACAAAAACCTGCAGAAGAAGACAGCAATACCTTGTATAATCAAAAAATCCGTGAATGAGCGGGAGATTTTCATGGTAAAAAAAGAGATTTCAGATATCGATCAATTGACTTATGAACAGGCTTTTGCCGAATTGGAAGAGCTGGTTGGCAGGCTCGAATCCGGGCAGATCGACCTGGATGAAGCCGTAAAACTCTTCGAACGCGGCCAGGCTCTCGCGCAACACTGTCAGCAGCTATTGGAAAACGCTGATCTCAAGGTTCGTACCCTGGTTGGTGGGAAAAAGAACCGGAAAGAATAGAGTATCGATAAATGGGTTACGGGATGCTCGTGGCGGGATTGATTGGCTGGACCATCGCAGGATTGCTCAAATATCCGATCCATAGAATCACGCATAAAGAATGGGATTGGGGGTTGTTCTTTTCGACCGGCGGCATGCCCAGCTCCCATTCCGCCCTGGTCAGCGCCACGGCGCTGGCCGTGGGTCTGTTTTCAGGATTTGATACGCCCGCATTTGCCGTGGCATTCGCCCTGGCTGCCGTCGTGATCTACGATGCGGCGGGTGTCCGCCGGCAGGCTGGAATTCACGCCGAGCGGATCAACATGATCATCGACGAACTTTTTAAAGGCCGTGCCATCACCGAGGATGACCTCAAGGAAGTCCTTGGTCACACCCCCTTCGAGGTCATAGCCGGTGTGGGATGCGGCTGGGTTTGCGCACTGGTGACCTGGCTGCTCTGGCCAAAATAATCCATGATCAAACGAAAAAATCGGGTGGACCGATAAGAAAATCCACCCGATTATTTGTTTAATTGATGAACGACTAAAAACCCAATTCCTTGATGTTCTGCTCCGCACTGCGTTGAGCACCGGATTTATTTCCCAACAGCTCTTTCCAAAACGTGTCATCATACCGCCGCGTACGCAGCAGGATGGGCATTGGCACCCCCCATCCCAGCATCAGCACTTCCTCCTTGGGCTGCAGGCGCGCCAGCATACCGCGCAGGGCATCCCGCCCGGCAAGCCCGGAGAGTACGGCATGGATATCATCCTCATCCCCCAGCCAGCCGGAGACGCGCGTGCCGAGCTGCGACATGACCTCATCATAGATCTGGGAAGGGCGTTGGTCAATGATCAACAGGGTAACGTAGTATTTACGCATTTCACGCGCAATGGTGCTGAAGGTAGTCTGGGATGCCATCTCGCGGTTGAGCAATTTGTGAGCTTCCTCCACTGCGACCACCAGCGGTCTCGGCTCAGTATTTTTACCCGGCTCAGCGCGGAAAGCGTTGGTGCGCTTCTCCCAGGCTTCGCGGATGCGCCGCGTGATCAGGTTGGTGACCAGCAGGTAATCCAGGTCCGTCTCCTGCCTGCCGAACGAAAGCACGATGTTGATCCCTTTTTCGAGGTGGTTGATGATCTCACCCAGGCTGTCCGCCATCGGTTTTTCGACAATATAGGGCAAATTAAAGACGCGATCCATCTTGCTGCGCAGACCTTCTGCAGCCGCCACGTTCACACCCACTTCGTTTGCCCAATAGGCTACACTGTCAGGTGCCGGGACTTTTTTTCCCTCATCTGTTTCAACTGTTGCGCCATTCTTCATCATTTTAAATTTTTTAAACCAGCCGTCAGCAAAAGAATGCTTTAATGCCTCTAAAGTGGTTGGGGTGGTTTCCTTCAGGTTCAACTCCCGGGTAAGCATCTCGATATCTTCAGGTTGAATATCACTTTCCGCGATTTCCAGGTTGAAGTCCGGGCTCTGCCCGCGGATGCTGCTGTTCCTGCCCAATCCGACAATGCGCACCTTGGAAGGAAACCTCGTTTTAAGACCCACCACCTTCTGGTTGGTGTCCGACGCGGTATCATCCAGCCCGTATTCATTGTGCATATCGAAGATCAACACCGATGCCTGGTCGTATTTGATCAAGCCCGCCAGGATAATGCGGGTGAGGAAGGATTTGCCTGTGCCGGTGGCGCCAAAGATGCCTGCGGATCTCTGGATGAACTTTCCAAGATTAAGCGCAATGGGAAGATTCTGCTCGCGGGTATTGCCGATGACGAAATTCCCTTCCGATTGAGGGTCCCCAAAGATCGTCGCCACATCGCCGGCATGGGCCATGCGCACGGGAGCGTGATGGGAAGGAATGGTCTTGATCGAGATCGGCTCCAGCTTTTTATCTTCCATATTGCGAGCCCATTCAGCATAACCCGGTGAACCCGGCTCGGGACCGCGTTCGAGCATCAGTGCCGGCAGCACTTCCAGGTTGGTAAACAGGGTCTGCCCATGCAGCAGGTGCGCCAGTTCCGCCGGCAGTCGCTGCTCGCTTTGTTCATCAGCAAAACGCGGATCGGTGGCGCCCAGGGCAAGGTCGGTGACCAGGCCGTAGAACGACCATTCGCCTGATTCGATGACAACAAAAGCACCTTCCTGGACGGATTGCGGCGGGACCGTGAGACGGACGCGCAGGTTTTCCTTCAATCCACCGCCCACGATATAACCGATGGCTGTAATTGGAGTTTGTCGTAGAGAAAGATCGGTCATTTCAATCACCTATACTGGAAAAACATCAAGATCGGATAAAGCATTCAAGACCGTGTTGAGCGTGGCATAATCATCGCGAAGCAGGGTGATCAGCTCCTGGGTGATATCCCGTGCCCAAGCCTTGTTACCGGTCTTGAGCTGGATTCTGCCCACCTGCTGAATATGAGAGGAAAGAATTTCCGCTGTGGGCAGTTCAATATCACGCAAGATATGGCGCAAATATCCAAACCGCCCATGGCTGGTGAATTCGCAGATCTCATTTTCGCCACAGGGATAAATCGCATCCAAAGAGAGCGGTGGGCGGGGTGGAAGCATATGAAAATATTTTCCCCCGTCGGTATATCCGATGAAAAGCACACTGATCTCCACTGGGACATTGCGATTGCGGCGGTTATCCTCGATAACCTCGCTGGCAATGCCTTCAGCGGTGACCAGCTGCCGAACCAGTCCATCATCAGCGATCTGAATATCGTAGATCAAACCGTAAACCTTGCGGTCGCCCTCCAGGGGAATGCTGACCATACCGCCAAAAACAGGTGCATCCAGCTGCGACACCCGGCAACCCACCACACACCCGGTGGTGCTGGCACGCAGAAGCCTGCCAATTTCAATCGAATTCATTTTTCCTTCCATTTCCTACCCTCCAGGTCCTTCAATCCCTGTTTTTGTGATTTCTCTCCCGCTGCGAAACCCTGCCTCATCACCTCAACGTTGATCATGTTCGTGATCTGTTCTTTTTCCGCCAAGCCGACAACCGCGATCTCATGAGCGCGATGCAGGACATATGGATATGGCTTGCTTCCCACCATGCGGCACTGGTCAACCAGGGTCTTATGAACAAGATCCAGGAGTTCCTTTGAATCCCTCACCCATTTGGGTATTTCCACCCTGGCAAGCACGGAACGGTCATCCGTCCCCACATTGAGATAAAAAAAGTGCAGGGCAAGCTCACCGGTGAATTCCCGGCTCGATCGCGATTGGATGCCGAAAATGGCGGAGCGTTCACCTGGCGCGAGCTTATCCTGGATGAGACTGGCATCCGTTATCCCGCGAAAAGGCCGCTCGCGGATGCGTTCCTCGATACTATCTTCATCACCTGCCATCAATTCGAGCATGCGCACGATCAGATCCGCGCGGGGTTTATCCACATACCCGGCAACTGCTGTGTGTAATTCGGCCAACCTGCGCAGTGAATCAAGGTATTTTTCGAACTGATGCTTAAATTCTGCGTCCTTGCGTGGTTCCCCGTATATCTCCAGGATGCCATCCGTAAGCGCCACAACTGGAGGGATTGCCTTCTCTGCCAGTTCCGCCAGCAAGTTGCGTTCCTCCACATCCCGTATGACGGATACCATTTCTTCACTTAATAGTCCCCCGGGAGTCTCAAGCTTGTCATCATAAAGCAATTCACTGCGGGTGATCTCGACAGGGATTTCGCCTTTAACAAATTGAATCGCACCCATGTTGACAACGCCAAAATCCGCAGCATCATGGTGGCTGGGTGCAATCTGGGAGCCATCCGCTGCCAGCAGCGTGGCATCCGGTGCAGCCAGGGGTAGTTTCCCGGTGAAATCGAGAGCCTCACCAGAGGGAAAGGCACATCGAAAATCAGGATTTTTGGAGGTTATTTTTTCGACACGATCCGTGATCGCATCCAGGTCCGCATGATGAATTTCAAATAATTCCATCGCCCTGCTGCGTTTTTCCGCCAGCTGCGCCATGCGCTGAGGGTACTTTTCCCCAAGCTGCTTTACCTGGTTGCGGATTTGCTGATAATCAACGGGCATTCCCCTCACCCTTCATCGAACATTTGTTTGATTATAACTTGGACAACAGGTCACAGCAAGCCAGTGATCTATGACACACTTTTTGACTACAAATTTGCATTATAATCTACCGGCTAAAACCAGTGACTTAGATGGATCTCATCACTATCATTTTCATTTCGATTGGCCTGGCCATGGACGCGTTCGCTGTCTCCCTGGGAGCTGGAACCATGCCGGGTATCGATAAGCGCGCGATTTTCCGCATGGGATTCCATTTCGGTCTTTTCCAGGGATTGATGACTTTCATTGGATGGCTTGCCGGCAGCCTGATCGCACGCTGGATCGAAGGCATAGACCACTGGATCATCCTGGGTCTGCTGCTTTGGGTGGGCATCCGCATGATCCGCAGCGGCTTGGATCCAAAGAATGAAATCCAATGCCAGGATCCATCACGGGGCAGCCTGCTCATCGTCCTCTGCCTGGCTACCAGCCTGGATGCCCTTGCCATCGGGATCAGTTTTTCCATGCTCGAGGGCAGCATCCTGCTGGCATGTGTCCTGATCGCCATCATCACTTTTGGACTTTCCATCATTGGGGGATTGACCGGCAATGACCTGGGAGTCCGTTTTGGAAAGAAAATGGAGATCATTGGCGGTCTGATCCTGATCGGGATCGGCATTCGCGTCATCATCACTCACGTGTTCTAAGATCAACCTGACAATTTTGCAAAGTCATCGTAGGTTTCAAAACCGTTCCGAGTGGTTAAAATGGAACTATCCAATTCTTTACAGGTGAACCATGCGCCGCATTATCGTCCTTATTGATTGTCTATCCCTTCTATTGAGTGCCTGCCAATTCAGCTTTGCTTTTCCTGCCAAACCTCTTCCGGCAGAAAAGGTGATTGCCACAGCCACTCTTGTTGAGGAAGAACCATTTGAAGATCCTGCACCTGAAGGAGAATCCAACCAGCACACCGACACCAGTCGAAGAGGAAAAAGTTGATACTCCGACGCCAACCCTGGTGCCGGTGGTGATCAATCCACTCACCGGTATGCCGGTGCAGGACCCGAATTGCCTGGATTATCCTCCCGCGGTCATCTCCATTACCAACTTTCCGGCATCCGCCCGTCCTCAGGCGGGGCTGGATTACGCCAGTATTGTTTTTGAAGCCTGGATCGGGCAGGGTGATACCCGGTTCCTCGCGATATTCTACTGCGACTATCCTCAAGAAAATTCAATCGATCATTCCGCCCTGGTCAAGAATGCCGCCATTGGACCAGTACGCTCGGGGCGAATCTGGTATGAAGATATCCGACAGCTGATGAACGGCTTTATCATCATGGCTTCCGCCTGGAGCGGGGTGGCAGTTAATCTCAGTGATTACGCCAACATCTTCGGCTCCGACGAAGGCAACATCAACAGCGCGCTGATCGACGTTACCAGGCTGAATGAGATCGCCAAGAAAATCCAGGTCAGACTGGGGAAATTCGACCTGAGCGGTAATATTTTCGATGAGAATCCCCCCGCTGGCGGTGTCACCGGGGAGAGCGTCTGGATCCGGTACGCGCTGCTCAACCAGGTCCTCTGGCGGTATCGTCCGGATACTGGAGCGTACCATCGATTCAACAACGACACACAAACGGGGGCAGCGTTCACCGAAGCCACCGATCGTCTAAACAGTAATCCCTTGACCTACGAAAACGTGATCATCATGTTCGCCGATCACCGCGCGCTGGACGTGGGTTATATTGAGATCGATTTCGTGGGTGTCACCCGCCCCGCGCTGCTCTTCCGCGACGGGAAGATGTACGAGATCCAGTGGACCACTGTGAATGGGGAGTATGAACAGACCACAGGCAAACGGCGCCCACCCCGCTTTACTGATAAGAATGGGAATCCCTTCCCCTTGAAACCCGGCCAGACATGGGTCATGGTGGTGCCCAGTTATACCCGCTATTATGAAACTTTGGATTCGGAGAATATCATCCAGATGTTGAATAACGAAACACCCGGATCCGGGCACTGGGCGGTGGCCTTCAGAGCGCCTGTCGTTCAAAAATAAGTTAAAGAATAAAAGAGCGGACCTATGGTCCGCTCTTTTGAAATAATGCTCAGGCAGTCATCTCCCGGTAGATGCTGCTGGAAGCAAATTCCTTTAATTTCTGAATTCGGCGGATGATCATCGGGTGGGTGGATAATCCCTCGCCTAGAATATTTACCCATGAATTGTCCTGACTGTCGATCATCGCCAGCGCGCGCTGGAATTCTGACTGGGAGCGAATATCACCCACCGCAATCTGGACCAATGCTGTTATGGCTTTATTCAGATTTCCACAGGCGATCAATCCCGCCCGGTCAACCGAATATTCACATGCCCGGTTCCAGCTCCTGAAGACCAAAGTGATCAGCATTGCCAGACCAAAACTGGTGGGAATTCCAGACATGCCGCCCAGCAGGGTATTCAACCAGGTATGATCCAGCGCGACATGACCCAGCTCGTGTCCGATGACAAAGCGCAGCTCATCCGCATCCAGGATCTCAAGCAGCGGGCTGTAAAGTACCACCGCCTGCGGTTTGTTCAATCCGAAGGTATAGGCGTTTCGCACCCTGCTTGGTACTACATACAAAGACACATCTTTTACCTTTAATCGCTGCTGGGTTTCCCGCAGGATGCGCAACAACTCTGGACTGGTCTGCTCATTGACCGGATAAGCAGTGTGGATGAGCTGCTGGTGCATGGAAGAGCTCTGGATATAAGAGAAGACAATGGCTGCGACAGCCAATATCGGACCAATAAATAATGTAGGGATCGCCGTGATGATTAGGATGGCTGCCAGCAGCAGGAAGGTGACCATGAATATGATCGTTTCGTTTGGATAGCGGATTCGTTCCATATCAATACCTTACCCTAAGGGAGATTTACCTGCATGCTATAATGATATCCGATTTACCAGCCCCGATTCTCTCTCTAGGAGTTTAAAATGAAACTGCTCATCGCGACCGACATGGAAGGCATCTCCGGGGTCGTTTCCTGGGACCATGTGGATTCCGAGAAACCCGATTACTCCCGTTTCCGCAAGATCATGACCGACGAAGTCAATGCCGCCATTCAAGGTGCGCGCGGGGCAGGGATCCAGGAAATCATCGTGTGTGATGGGCATGATTCCGGCCACAATATCATGATCGAAGACTTGCCGCAGGGCGTTCGCCTTTTTTGCGGCGGTAATTCACCCCTGGGCATGCTGGATGGCATTGACCAGGGAGTGGATACCTGCATTTTTATCGGTTATCACGCGCGCGCTGGCACCAAAGAAGCCATCTGCGATCATACCTGGGCTGGATTCGTGACCAACGTCTGGTTGAATGGAAAGCTGGTTGGGGAAATCGGTTTGAACGCGGCAGTCTGCGGTCATTTCAATGTCCCGGTGGCAATGCTTTCCGGTGACCGGGCTGCCTGTGCTGAAGCAGTGGAATGGATCAACGGGGTCCAAACCGTGGAAGTGAAGCGAGCGGTCAGTCGTTTTGCTGCCGAATGCCTGCAGCCGCTGGACGCGCAGGCAAAGATCCAAGAGACCGTTCAGCGCATCGTGGCGCAGATGAATAATTCAGAAGATCTAAAGCCACTCCAGACTACCACGCCGGTGACGATCATTGTTGAATTCCAGAACAGCTCTCTCGCGGATGGCGCGGTGAGACTCCCCGGCGCGGCCCGCATGGATGCGCGCCGCGTGGGTTTCAAGGCCCAGGATATGCTGGCTGCCTACCAATCCTTCCAGGCAGTTGTATCCCTGGCTAAATAATCATTCTGTTTAAGTGTTTTTATAGTAATCACACCAGCGATTGACCGGGCAGTTGGGGCAATCCGGTTTTCGCGCCTTGCAGATCTCCCTCCCCAGCCGTATGAGGTTGAGGTGCGCAGGTCCATACTCGTCCGGTGGAAATAACTGCCCAAGATGCATGTGTGCCTGCTCAGCTGTCATTTTTTCCGGCCGGAGACCAAGCCTGCCGGACACACGATGAATATGCGTGTCGACCGGGAAAGCCGGCTTATCCAGGGCAAATTGAAGTACGATGGCAGCCGTCTTGGGACCCACGCCTTTGAAGCGCAGCAACCACGCCTTTGCCTCTTCAAGAGACAATCCCTTAAGAAAGGATAGATCCAGATCGCCCCTTTCATCCGTGATCTTCTTCAAAACAGCTTGGATGCGCGGACCTTTTTGATTGGCAAGCCCTGCGATGCGGATGGCTGAGATGACTTCTTCAGCCGGGGCATCCCGCACGTCTTCCCAATGCGGGAAACGTCCCCGCAGGGAGTTGAATGCCAGATCCCGGTTGTGGTCATTTGTATTTTGGGAAAGGATCGTGGAAACCAGCTCGTCCAACGGGGAGAGCGGCTGCCGCCATTCCGGGATCCCATAATATTCCAGGAGCCGCTGGTGGACGGCAAGGGCTTTTTTTTTGAGCTCACGGGTAACCGGGGAGGTTGTCATTCCTTTATCCCATCAGTAGTTTAGTAAAAACCTGCTGCTGTTTTTCACGACTGAAACCCAGGTCGAGGTAAAACTGGTGCGCTTCCTTGCGGATCATATTCGATCTCAGGCGGATTACCCGGATATCGTGAGCCTTTGCCCAATCTTCTGCCGCCCTCATCAATGCCTTCCCTACCCCCATCCGCCTGCATTTTTCATCGACAACCAAGCCGCCAATTTCCACGAAAATCCCGACTTCCAAACGCCGGGCGATAAAAATGTGGATCCAGCCTACGATCTTATCATCGGGATCCAACGCAACCATAATTCGTTGATCCGGATCATCGAGCATGACCACCAACCGCTTATCCAGGCCGGCCGCATCGGTTTGATACCCCAATTGAAGGCATAAAGCTACCAGGGTGTTTGAATCGGTAACCCGTACTTCACGAATCGTGGTCTTTTCCAAGAATCAAACCTCATCAAAATTGGGAAATATGATTTGGGCAGACTAGGCTTCAGGCAGGCCGAATCCATCCTGATGATGCCGCATGAAGTACTGAGTCAATCCCCATTTCAGACGGTCATGATATTGTTTCTCGCGACCCAAGGGAACTTTAAATCCCTTATACAGGTGCCCGGTGAATTTTTCAAGCTCCGCCATGGGATTCTTTTGTTCCGCCAGCGATATCAGATGCTCTTCCACCTTTTCAAGGAACTTGATCTGCGAGCGCACATGTTCCAGCGCGATCAATCCACCGCGCCCGCTTACGAGCAGGTAATCACGATATTGGGATGAAAGCAGCAGGTGAAGCTGATCGATCCAGAGGGAAACATCCGCATTCGCAAGAAACGGAGGTTGATCTGGAACGACGGCATCGCCCAGGAATACAACGCCCTGCTGCGGCAATACCAGCCAGATCGCGCCAGGCGCGCAGCCCGGGTGGTTTTCGAGGCAGATGGGGTGGTCTTCCCAGTGGATCTGCAATTCATCGCTAAAGGTGATCTCAGGGGTAGCCCAGCGGATCGTGCCTAGGTTTTCGTGCTGTTCCCATTCCGACCCGGTCTCCGAGTTCTGTGGTTTGAAACTCATCGGTCGTGCATGAAAAACATCGACCAATTTTTCGTGGCTGATCACCGTGCAATCCATGGCGCGCGCACCAAGGGTACGGTCCAAATGAGCATCCAGGTTCACCAGCAACCGGTCTACCCCACCGCCCATGTTGATCTGCGCAGAACGCCATGAACGCGCATCTTCCAGGCGTAACGGCGCATCCACGAGGACTAATCCATGATTCCAGTTGATCGCTCCCAGCGTCACACCAGGATAATTCGTATCGATGTATACATGCGATGTTATTTCCTGCATCTGAACTCCAAAACGATTAGGAAGATTCCGGTTTTACCGGCAGGGTGAAGTAAAAACAACTCCCATTGGATTTTTCGCTCTCAACCCAAATGCGTCCACCATGAGCGATGATCGCCAGGCGGCAGAAAGCCAGTCCCAGTCCCACTCCCTTGGGAGCATTATCAACTTTAATACGTGTGAACTTCTCAAAAATATACTCGGAAAAATCCTTGGGAATACCCGGCCCGCTATCACGGATCCAAAGTGTAACCCAATTTTCATCAAATTTACCACCCACTTCTATCTTGCCGCCGATGGGTGTAAATTTAGCCGCATTCTCCAGTAGATTGATCACCACCCGCTTGATCATATCCACATCCACGAAGACTGCCGGCAGGGACTTGGGGTAATTTCTCAGCAGCAGCTGTTCCTTGGTTTCAATATTGGGTTTGACGATCTCAATAAATTCGTCCATCAACTCGAGCAAATCAACGGTCTTTTGATTGGTGATGGGCTGCCCGGTTTCCAGACGGTTGATATCCAGGAGCGTGCTGATCAGGCGCTGCATGCGATCCGCGGAGCGCGAGGTGATCTCGAAAACGGAGCGCAGCGACGTGGAAGTCTCCAGGGGCAGCATGCTGTTCAGAATATCCAGGCTGGAAATAATATTTGCAAGGGGGGAGCGCAGGTCATGGTAGATGGTGGCGGCTAGATCTTCGCGGAGTGAATCCAGGTCCTTTTTTTCCTTGATATCCCGCAGAATCCACTGGAGCGATTCCGAGCCCTGGAAGCTGATATTGCGCACATAAACTTCGACCGGCAGCTTTTCTTCTTTTTTCGTTAAAAGCTCGGATTCGTAGGTAACGATCTGGTTTTCTTTCAATAATTCAAAATGCTCACGTAAATCTTCCTTCGAAATGGTGTGCATCTCGAGAAAGGATTTTCTCAAAAGCTGGTCTATCGAATATCCGCTCGAATCACTCGCCTGGCGGTTGGCTTCAAGGATGCGTCCTTCCCAGTTGGTGATCAGGATGGGGTAGATGCTGTCTTCAAACAACTGGTAATAGCGCTGGTGCACGAGCTGCAGGGATTCGAATAATTGCGCGTTATTGATCGCCAGGGCGGCAGTATCAGCTATTGCCTGGAGCAGTATCACGTTCTCTTCATTAAAGTAGCCTGGTGTTGGGTGGACAATGGTCAGAACGCCCACCAGCCGTTCCCGGGTAAGCATCGGGACGCAGATTGCGGATTTTGGCCCGGTGCGATCGATGGCATCGTCCGGGCGCTGGATCCAGCGCTCATCCTGGCTGGTATCTTTGATCAAGACCGCTTTCTTGTGCGTTAGCACCCAACCTGCCAGCCCGTGCTCCAGGACTTCTTTTAACTGCTCGATGGTGTATTTATGAACCTCGCCGTTGTAGACGATGGCAGCGTTCACCGGCAGCTGACTGTCATCCAGGACAATGAGCGTGCCGCGTTCGGCATCGACGTTATCAATGGAAAGTGAAAGAACCTTATCCAGGACGGTATTAAGATCAAGAGAAGTCGCCAGCTGGCGGCTTATATTTAACAATAATTCAAGGGAAGACCGCGTCCGGTCTATAGCCATTCTCCCTCCTGGATCGATGGCTGGAGAAATCGCCGATAAAAAAATGACATAAATGCTTTAAATTATCCAAATCAGTATAGCATAATTGAAGAAGGGATTGTGTGATGATTCAGTAAAAACTTTACTGAATCAAATTACGCCATCATCACGGGCAGAGACTAGTCCCGGCGTGTCCGCTTTTCGCATTGAGCTCAAGACCGAAATAAGGTGAAGGATCAAGCGTATTGCCGATCTTCAATTCGTTGAGGTAATTTCCACTGCCATCATCTTTAACGATCGAAAAATGAAGATGAACCCCCACGGGATTATCAGGCGTGCCGGAATAATCTCCCTGGTAGCCGACCAGGGTTCCGGCAGGGACAAATACGTCGTTGGTGCCGGGCGGGAATGCATCGACGATGAATGAATTGCCCCGGCCATCCGCCATGTGAGTGTAATATGTCCAGATCTGCCGGTCGGGCTGCAATGGATCACCAGGGATGCGGACGATCACGGTCGATTTCCAATCAGACTGGCGGGTCAGGTAACCATCATAAGCCGTGTAGACCGGCGTGATCCCGGGCTGCCGCCCTCCGAATACATCGATCCCCTGGTGGTGGTGACCCGGTCGAAATGAATCATCCCAGAGAAAACCGATGAAACCATCTGTTGGGAATATGAAGGGTGCATCACCGCAGCGCTCACCCGCCTTCATGGCCCATTCCGGGTGGGCATCCGGATCGCGGAGCCAGGAAGTAACATTCATGATGCGTTTGAGATTGGCGGGTTTTTTGACCACGATATAAAAGATCAGCGCACCGATCGCCAAGCCTGCCAGCAGGACCAGCCAGGTCGTTTTCTTCATTTCAACCGCATCCAGCAATCTCCCCGCTCATCGACCAGGCACCGGCGCGGGTAATGCGCACCTTGCACAGCTGCCCGTGAAGATCGGTATCGCTTTCTATAAAAGTCAGCTTGTTGGTGGGAGTCCGCCCCCGCCAGCGATTTTTCGTCTTCTCTTCGAAGAGGATCTCCACTTCCTTTCCAAGGTGGGATGCGTGTATCTCTGTTGCGATCTGCTCCTGGAGTACCTCGAGCCGGCGGAACCTGTCCCATTTTTCGTCAGAGGGGACATCATCCTGCAAGTTGCGCGCCGCCCATGTTTCCGGCCGGGGAGAGTAGCGGGCGAGGTGTGCCACGTCCATTCTCAGCTCTTCAAGCAAGTCAAAGGTATTCTGGAATTGCTCTGTCGTTTCCCCGGGAAAACCAACAATCACATCCGTTCCGATCGAAACACCGGGAATGCGCGCCCGGATAGTGTTGATCAGCTTCCTGAATTCATCAACCGTATACCCGCGGCGCATGTTCCGCAGCACCTCGTCATCCCCAGCCTGCACGGGCACTTCGATGTGCGGCATGACCTTGGGCAGCTCCGCGACCGTATCCAGCAGTTCACTGGTCATCCAGTTGGGATGCGAGGTGAGAAAACGGATACGCTGCAAGCCTTCAATCTCATGCAATTGGTGGATCAAACCGCTGAGATTCGGCCATTCGGGATGGTCCTTGCCGTAACGGTCCACGATCTGCCCCAACAGGGTCACCTCGCGGACTCCCTTTTTAACCAGGCTCTTCACTTCACTCAGGATCTCCCCGGGTGGTCGACTGCGCTCCACCCCCCTGCGGTAGGGAATAATACAGTAGGTGCAGGCATGTGAGCAGCCCAGCACAATGGGGACATTCACAGAAATCGCTTTTCCCACCTGGCTGGCAGGGATCACCACCTCTTCATCCATTTGGGCATAACGGATCGCCTGCTCAGCTTCGCCCAGCACCTTTCCATCTCTTTCCGCTATGAAATTGACCAGTGGGATGGGATTAGAGGGAGGCGCGAAAACATCCACGAAAGGGAATCGCTCGCGCAATTTGGGATTGTCCTTCATCCCCACCAGGCAGCCCATCAAACCAATGATGAGATGCGGTTTTTGCTTTTTCAGAGGCTTCAGGGAACTCAAACGACCATAGGCTTTATCTTCCGCGCTTTGCCTCACCACGCATGTATTCAGGATGATCAGGTCAGCGTCCTCAGCCCGCTCACCGGGTTCGTATCCCAGGTGTTCGAGGGCGGAAGCCAGGCGCTGCGAATCAGCCACGTTCATCTGGCAGCCTTCGGTCCAGATATGGTATTTCATGGGCAGCATTATAACAAGTATTCGGAGGAGAATCGTCCGTTTTATTGGTTGACTAGTCTGTTTACAGTTATCTTTACAGTCGACCAATTAATCAATTTTCGATATCATAAAATGCTAGAATGTTCGTGAACATGGAATTCAGAAATTAATTCCATTCGACAAATCCCCTCTTCGCTGGCATAATTGGCAAATCTGAGTCCAAGAAATGCAAAGACCCATTCTCATTTCCTGTTTGATCCTGCTCGTTTTGGGCTGCCTGATGACCTGTATGATCAGTGTTCTCCTGGCTGCCATCATCCGTTAAAGCTTCAAGGAGAACCAATGAAAAATAAATTACTGATCGCTGTAGTGATGATCTCCATGATCGCCTGCTCCTGCAATATTCCCGAACTGATCAGGGAAGCGATATCCAACCGGCAGGCAACTCCTCAAAATGAACCGGCGACGGTAGCCACCCTGCCGTCTCTGCAAATCGCAACACCTGTACCTACAACAACATTATCACCTGAGGAATTGGAATTACAAACAGGCTCGGTCATGAGCCAGATCCAAACAGAGGTCATTGCCATTCGCGGGCTGCAACCCAACGGCGAGTTCACCCAGGCAACACTAACTGATGAACAGCTTAAAGATAAAGTAACCAATGAATTCTTCGCAGACTACACCGAAGAGGAAGCTAAATCGGATGTGCGCGAACTGGCTGCATTGGGATTGCTGCCCAAGGGCTATGATATCTACAAACTCTATATCGATCTTTATTCAGAGCAGATCGCCGGTTATTACGATCCTGAGACCAAGGAAATGTACGTCGTCCAGGGTGAGGCATTCAAAGGTCCTGAAAAAATGACCTACGCGCACGAATACGTGCATGCCCTCCAGGATCAGACCTGGGACCTGCAGAACGGCCTTAAATCGAACGATGAATACTGCGAGGATCATACCGAATATTGCGCCGGGGTCGATTCCCTGGTGGAAGGGGATGCCTCTCTTACAGAACAGTACTGGTTCTTCTCATACGCCACGCAGCAGGACCAGCAGGATGTGTACGATTTTTACGAAACCTATTCAAGTCCCGTTTACGATACAGCGCCTTATTTTTTGCAGCAGGATTTCCTGTTCCCGTATAGCCAGGGCATGGTGTTCGTAGAATCACTCTATGGAGAGGGAGGATGGTCGGCGGTCGATCGTGCCTATAAGAATCCCCCTCAAACCACCGAGCAGATCCTGCACCCGGATAGATATCCGCAGGACATCCCGGTGGATATTCCCCTGCCCGACCTGACGTCCAAACTTGGCAGCGGTTGGGAGGAAGTCACTCGCAACGTGATGGGCGAATGGTATCTCGACCTGGTCCTTTTCGCCGGATACGATCCCGCGATCCGCCTGGATGAAGAGACCGCGAAAACCGCCGGTACCGGTTGGGGAGGTGATAGTTACCTGGTTTACTGGAATGAATCCACCCAGGAACAAGCCTTTGTCATGGTCAGTCAATGGGAAACATCCACGGATGCCAACGAATTCTGGGACGCCATGAAAGAATATGGCCGCCTGCGCTGGAATTCACCCGCAGAGAATAAATCCACCAATCAGGTGTGGACAAACACCGCTGACGGTTACATCAGGATCATTCGCAACGGGAACGAGATCACCTGGTTGATCACTTCAACTCCCGCCATCGCCGATAAGGTCCTGGCCGGAATTGGCCAATGATCTATTGGGGATATAAAAAACAGCGAGGACAATGTCCTCGCTGTTCGCTTAATTAACAGGTTACTTTATTCTACGGTCGAAACTGGAAAGCACTTTCATATAGTTTGCCCGCTCGAAAGCAGCCGGGTTGGCAACCGATTTCTGGCTCAGGCTGCCGCGCATTTGCTGGACGGATTGATAGTCATGTTCTTCCATCCAGGCGGACATCCCTGAGAGAATTTCGGATATCCTTTCAATCCCGTTCTCAAGCAGCTCCGAAGCCAGCATGGCAACATTTGCGCCTGCCATCATGGATTTCAAGACATCCACCGAGTTATGCACGCCACCCGTCAACGCCAGGTCAGCCTTGATGCGATCATGGAGGATGGCTGTCCAACGCAGAGGCAGACGCAGGTCATCAGACGTGCTCAGCTTGAGATCAGAAACGACTTCCAGGTTTTCAATATCCAGGTCGGGTTGATAAAATCGGTTAAAGAGCACCAGACCATTCGCACCGGCTGACACCAGGTTTTGCGCGAAATTGGGCAGGCTGGTGAAATACGGATTCAATTTAACCGCCAGGGGAATTTTCACCTTTCCACGCACATCCTTAACCAGGGTAACGTATGCCTTTTCCAGCTCCTCAGCACTTAATTTTGGATCCGTGGGCAAGAAGTAGATATTCAATTCAAGCGCATCCGCACCGGCTTCCTGCATGCGGTGGGCATAATCCACCCAGCCGCCGCTCGAAATGCCATTCAGGCTGGCGATGACCGGGATCTTGACGGATTTTTTTAGCGCACTTATCAGACCAAGATACTTTTCAGGACCGATGTTGTAGGATTCCATTTCTGGAAAATAAGTCAACGCTTCAGCATAAGTTTCAGTACCGAGATTCAGGAAATAGTCCAGCTCGCGGCTTTCATGCTCGATCTGTTCCTCAAAGAGTGAATACATCACCACGGCACTTGCGCCCGCAGCTTCAAGCTCCTGCACAGTTTCCACCTTGCGTGAGAGGGGGGAAGCTGAAGCAACCAGGGGATTCTTTAATTTCAATCCCAGATAGGTCGTACTCAGATCAACCATTTGCATCACTCCTTTTCAGAATACTTCTTAAGCCATCACTCGCTCTTGGGCTCTTCGGTGCTTTTTTCAGCGCCATATTGCATGGACGCCATTTGCTTGTAGAGGCTCCAGCGCTTGGCAACATCCGTGTTCGCGGCTGCCATCAGCATTTCAGCCCGTTTCTCATCACTCTGCACCAACATGCGGTATCTGGTCTCGTTGTAGGCATAATCTTTCACGGCAATCGTGGGATCCTTGGAATCGAGCTGCAGGGGATTCTTGCCTTCATCAACCAGTGCCGGGTTGTAGCGGTATAGCGGCCAGATGCCGGATTGCACTGCCAGCTTCTGCTGCTCGAGTCCTTTTTCCATGACAATACCGTGGTTAATGCAGTGGCTGTAGGCTATGATCAGGGCGGGACCATCGTAGGCGTCCGCCTCGAGCAGAGCCCGCAGGGTTTGATTATCGCTGGCGCCCATGGCCACACGGGCGACATAAATATATCCGTAGGACATGGCGATCATTCCCAGGTCCTTCTTGGGCAGGTTCTTGCCGTTGGCAGCGAATTTTGCCACCGCGGCGCGGGGCGTGGCTTTGGAGGATTGACCGCCGGTATTGGAATACACTTCCGTGTCCAGGACCAGTACTTTAACATTCCTGCCGCTGGCGAGGACATGGTCGAGACCGCCATAACCGATATCGTAGGCCCACCCGTCACCGCCCATGATCCAGACACTCTTCCGAACCAGGAAATCCGCCACCGCTGCCAATTGAACGGCTTTGGGTTCATTGATGGAAGCCAGTTTTTCCTTTAATTTTTCTACACGTCCACGCTGCTCTTTAATCACACTTTCAGTACTTTGATCGGCAGAGAGAATCTCATTTACCAGCGCGGTACCGATTTTGCTGGAAAGCTGTTGGAGTAGTTCCTTCGCAAATTCATTTTGTTTGTCGATGGTCAAGCGCATGCCCAGGCCGAATTCAGCGTTATCCTCAAAGAGCGAGTTTGACCAGGCTGGTCCACGCCCATCACGATTCTGTGACCAGGGTGTGGTCGGCAGGTTGCCGCCAAAGATCGAAGTGCATCCGGTGGCGTTGGCAACAAACATGCGATCACCAAAGAGCTGGCTGAGCAGCTTGATATAGGGGGTCTCGCCGCAGCCGGCACATGCACCGGAGAATTCAAAGAGCGGAACCAGCAATTGCGAGTTCTTCACCGTGGTTGGCTCAAATGCGGATCGATCCGGATCCGGCAGGTTAAGGAAGAACTCCCAATTCGCACTTTCAGGCTCGCGCAGTGGAAGCTGTTCAGCCATATTGATTGCCTTGCGGCTGGGTTGAGTCTTATCCTTTGCTGGGCAGGCTTCCACGCACAACGCGCATCCCGTGCAATCTTCCGGTGATACCTGCACGGTGAATTTCAAGCCCGGCAACTCCTTGAATTTGGCATCCAGGGACTTGAATGTTTTGGGTGCTTTTTCAAGGAATTTTGGATCATAGACCTTCTGCCGGATGACAGCATGCGGGCAGACAAAGGCACACTTGCCGCATTGGATGCAGAGATCAGGCTCCCAAACGGGGATCTCGAGCGCAATATTGCGTTTTTCCCACTGGCTGGTGGCGGTTGGGAAAGTGCCGTCAATGGGCAATGCACTGACAGGCAGATCGTCGCCATTGAAGGATAGGATCGGACCGATCACTTTCTTGGCAAAATCTGTCGCCTTCGCGCTGACCGCCGAGCGGCGGGTGATCTTGCTCGAAATATTGGCCGGGACTTTTACTTCAACCAGCTGCGCCAGGGTTCCATCCACAGCCGCATAATTCTGTTTCACCACCGCTTCGCCACGTTTACCGTAGGTTTTCTTGATGCTCTTCTTGATCTCGGCTATGGCTTCATCCTTGGGCAAAACGCCGCTGATGGCAAAGAAACAGGTCTGCATGATGGTATTGACGCGCCCACCCATATTGGTCTTCCGGGCAACATCATAAGCATCAATCAAGATAGAATTTCAGCTTCTTCTCGATGATGTCTTTTTGAACTTCGACGGGTAATTGATCCCAGACCTCATCCGGTCCGAAAATGCTGTTCAAAAGGAAAACAGCGCCGGGAGCAGCATATTTCAGCATGTCCACACGTTCGAGGAATGAGAATTGGTGGCAGGCTACGAATTGAGCAGAGCCAGGACCGATCAGGTAGGGGGCGCGGATCGGCTTGGACCCAAACCGCAGGTGGGAGATGGTGACTGTGCCGGATTTCTTCGAATCGTAGACGAAGTATCCCTGGGCATAATTGTTGGTCTCTTCCCCGATGATCTTGATCGAGTTCTTATTTGCGCCAACCGTGCCATCCGAGCCAAGCCCGAAGAAAACACATTGGCGGGTTTCCTCACCCAGGATGGAGAAGCTCGGATCGTATTCCAGGCTGAGATTTGTCACATCGTCATGGATGCCGACGGTGAAATGATTTTTCGGAGCATCCTTCTTCAACTCATCGAACACGGACTTGACCATACCCGGGGTGAATTCCTTGGAGGACAAGCCATAGCGACCGGAGAAGATCAACGGCATGGTTGTAAAGGGAGCTTTCCCAGATGCCAAGCCTTCGCTGATCGCCGTGACAATATCTTCGTACAAAGGATCGCCAACGGCTCCAGGTTCCTTGGTGCGATCCAAAACGGCAATACGTTTGGTGGTCTTTGGAAGCACCTTAAGCAAATGCTCCATGGAGAAGGGCCGGTATAACCGAACGGTCACCACACCAACTTTTTCGCCTTTACTGAGCAGGTATTTTGCAGTTTCTTCTGCGGTTTCCACGCCGGAACCCATCGCCACAAGGATGCGATCCGCGTCCGGTGCACCTTCATAGTCGAAAAGATGGTAGCTTCTGCCGGTCAGTTTGGCAAAATTATCCATCTGTTTTTGAACTATCGCGGGGCAGTCAAGATAGAACTGGTTGCAGGCTTCACGCGCCTGGAAAAAGACATCCGGATTCTGCGCTGTTCCGCGCAAGACAGGGCGTTCAGGATTCAAGGCGCGGGTGCGCATTTCAGCAACCTTCGCATCGGAGATCATGGCGCGCATGTCGTCCTCAGTGAGCTGCTCGAACTTATTAACTTCAGCCGAGGTGCGGAAACCATCAAAGAAATGCACGAAAGGCACCCGTGAATCCAGAGTGGCGGCTTCAGCCACCAATGCCATATCGTGGGCTTCCTGGACCGAATTGGAGGCCAACAGTGCAAAGCCGGTCTGGCGGGCAGCCATGACGTCCGAATGATCGCCAAAGATCGAAAGCGCATGCGTCGCCACGGTACGCGCAGAGACATGGAAAACCGTGGGCGTCAATTCCCCGGCAATCTTGTACATATTCGGGATCATCAACAGCAAGCCCTGGGAGGCAGTAAAGGTGGTGGTCATCGAGCCTGCCTGCAGGGCGCCGTGAACAGCGCCAGCAGCTCCGCCTTCAGATTGCATTTCCATCACGTGCGGTACTGTGCCCCAAATATTCGGGATACGGCTGGCAGCCCATGAATCAGCAAATTCACCCATCGTGGACGAGGGTGTGATCGGGTAAATGGCGATCACCTCATTCAATCGATAAGCAATATATGCTACGGCTTCATTGGCATCAAGGGTTACTTTTGTTCTTGGCATGGGAAATACTCCTCAAAGAAATAATTCGTTCGATCTAAGCCCCCTGCAGCGATGCAGGCAGGTTAATATCCAATTCATGATTATAAGGCATCCAACCAAACATTCAAGTGGAAAAGTTTATCTCTTTTTATGACATTGATACAGTACTTTTGATCATCATTTCCAATTTAATCTGTCATGAAAATCCAAGTCTTAACCTAATCCATATGCTTCTTTAAAAATGGCAACGCCAGCATCAATGCTGCCAGTGTTTTCCCATCATTAACCTGTTTCTCTTCGACCATTTTATAGACTTCTTTGACCGGAATGGTGACCACCTTCAAGAATTCATCCTCGTCGCCTTCCAGTTTTGCCGGGTAGAGACCGGTCGCCAGGTAGAGGGTCATGTGCTCGCTGGTATAACCGGGTGCCAGGTAGAGGTCACCAACCTCAATGAGATCACCGCTCATGCCGGTTTCCTCGCGGACTTCCCGTTTCGCGCATTCCAACGGATCCTCATTTTCCTCCATGGTACCCGCAGGCAATTCAAGCAGCATTCTGCCTGCACCGATGCGGTACTGCCGCACGAAATACATTAAACCCTGGTCATCAACCGGGATTATGGTCACCGATCCAGGATGCACGACCAGGTCATAAACCGCAGGTTTACCATCTGGAAGAGTGACATCGACCTGCTCCACCTTGAACACTTTTCCAACGTAAATACTTCGCTTATCCTTGATATGATATTCCATTGAGTTTTCCTGGTTAAATGGATCGGGCGGGGAAACTCCCCGCCCGTAAGTATACTCTGGATTAAATTACCCAATAATTCGATTTATGGGATGTTCAATACCTGTCCTGCAATCAGTGTGAACGGACTTTTTAAAGAATTCGCGTAAATGATGGCATTCGGATCCACGTCGCCATAATAGCATGCGATCGTGTAAATGGTGTCTCCAGCACGCACGGTATAGGATGCCGGGTGAGTCACAAGTGCCCTCACGCCATCCCATGGTGCTGCTCCCTGCGGAATTGTCAGCACGGATCCGGGCGGGATACTCCCCGTTGCGCAGGCTGGATTTGCTCCAATCAACGTCCCTGCCAGGATATTAAAGCGGCGGGCAAGGCAGTAACACCATTCACCTTCCTGGAGGCTGTAGGTGGTTGGCAGCCCGGGAGTGGCAGTTGGGACGAGCACTGTCGGCGCCTGTGAGGGTATCTTCGTGGGGACCTGGGTGGCAACCGAAATCCCATACCCCGTGGGCTGCACGGTTGGCTCAACGGTTCCATCCACATCCACAACCGCATCCTCCGTGGTCCCAACAGTCGGCAGGGGCTGCGTTGGAATGGGCGACGCCACTTTTGCCATGGCGGTCTGCGTGCTGCTGACGATATCATGCAACGTGGCATTGGTGGTAGCCGGCTTGGCGGCAGCGTTCGTTGGGATCGTGGTCGGCGATTTGGAAGCTGGTAGATTGCAGGCGGCAAGGATAATACTGACCATGACACCTGCCATCAAAATTATCTTGATTTGTTTCATATAAAACTCCTTCCCCGGGCTTCCCATTGCTTTGGAGATGAAAATTTACCCCGTTCGGGGCTCAAGCCCTGGTTATTCTGTCTTTCTTGTTGCATGGACCATGCCACAATGATTGATTTTCAGCTTGCAGGGCATGATAGAATGAAGCGCATTCGAGAGTTGCCATGAACATATACTTTTCCTGTTCGATCACCGGGGGTCGCAACGATCAGAAGATCTACCAGATCATCGTGGATTACCTGCTCCAGCAAGGTCATGAAGTTCCCACAGCGCACCTATCCAATGAGGATATCCTGTCCGTCGAATCCGTGGTCGAACCGGTGGATGTATACCATCGGGATGTCAAATGGGTGAATGAGTGCGATGCACTGGTTGCCGAGGTCAGTACGCCTTCACATGGGGTTGGTTACGAGATAGCTCTGGCTCTTACATTAAATAAACCGGTTCTCTGCTGCCATCAAAAAGGTCGGAGAGTATCCAAAATGCTCACTGGCAATACGCATCCCGGCTTCAGGTTGGCAGCCTACGCAGATGCTGATGAAATCATTCTGCAACTGGGTCAATTCCTGGATGAATTAAAAAAATAGAGGCTCCCGCGGGAACCTCTATTTTTTTATAGTAATTTTATGATTCGAGAACGGGGAGAACAATGGTGAACGTGCTGCCCTCGCCCACCTTAGATTCAGCCCATATTCTTCCCTGGTGGTTCTCCACGATGGATTTCACGATCGCCAATCCCAAGCCGGTACCCGAAATATCGTTATTGATATTCCCGGCACGGAAAAATTTATCGAATATGAACGGGATATCCACCGCCGGGATGCCAACTCCGTTATCAGTGAATTGGATGATCAACGAGTGATCCTCCTGCTTGCATGTTATCGAGATATTCCCGCCGGGCGGAGTATATTTGATGCAATTATCCAGCATGTTATCCACCATTTGGCGCAGCTCAGTGGGGTTGCCGAGGATATTGGGGAAATTATCCGGCATGGATAACTGGAAATGGTGGTCCTTCTCATTCAAACGCATATTGAATCCGTCCGCTGAATAACGGATCAATTGATCCATGCGCAGGCTCTCTTTGTGAGTATCGAAGCCGGCTTCTATTCTGCCGAGGTCGAGCAGATCATCCACCAGGTGGGTGATGTTATGAATGCTTGTCTGAACGCGGTGGATAAAATCACGCTGCACATCGCTGATCGGACCGGCCCGTTCGATGAGATCAACATATCCCAGGATCGCCGTGAGCGGTGAGCGCAGGTCGTGAGATACCGTACTTACGAATTCGCTCTTCAAACGATCCAGTTTTTTTAGATGGGTGATGTCATGTAGTGTGATGGCCTGTCCAACTTCAGGGATCTGGGTCAGCTGGGCGATATAGATCAAGCCATCCTGGGTGGACATTTCCTTTTGAGCTTGAATGGTTTTTCCGGTGTTTTCAACCAGCTCAAGGATTTCCGGCTGACTGATGACATCCTTGATCTGACGATTGACGAATGGTTCCACCATGTTCAAGATGGATTGTGCCGTCTGGTTGACCAACATGACACGCTGATCCTGGTCCAAAACAAGGACACCATCTTGAATTTTCTTCAGGATGGTGCTCAGCTTATTTCGCTCGGAATTCGTCTCTGCAAATAACCGTGCATTTTCAATGGCAATCACGGCAAATTCGGCCAAAGCGCTTAATACTTTTATGTCACGGGGTTTGAATGCACCCACCCCCGTATTTCGATTATCCACACCTAACACACCAATGGTGCGATTGTTAATCGTCAGGGGCACATAGACAAGACTGTGGACAAGATAGGCAGTTTTGATCTTCTTGGGTGTATTTTCATCCAGAAGAACAGGTTTACCGCTGCTGAGCACCGAACCGGCGAGGGTATCCTTAACCGGGAGGCGAAAGGTGCGCACGAATTCTTCCTGAAAATTACGCGCTGCGCGCATATAGAGATCGCCCGTAACTTCATCCAATAAGAGCAAGCTGCCTTCTTCTGCTCCCGTGAGTTCGACGGCAGCTTCGACAACAGAAGAAAGCACAGCGTTCAACTCCAACTTACTGGTTATGGATTGTCCTAAGTGTGTGATCGTTTCAAGCTCATCGATCTTCTGCTGCAATCCAGCGGTGGCTCTCTTGGCCTCCATGAGCACCCAATTTTTGCGCTGCTTCGATTTTTCCAGTCCTTTTTCTACGGCATCAAGGATCTCTTCGGCTTTAAGGGGAAGGCAGAGAGTTCCAATGATGCCAATCGTCAGCGCCTTGTTGAGAAGCTCCGGGGTGCGTTCCTTCGCCAGCAGGAGGATGGGTGTGGCAGGGAATCGTGCATTCATCTCAAGCCCTGTTTCGTGCCAGGCGCCATCCTTCATTTCTTCACTGACCACCACCAGGTCGTGAATATTGGCATCCAGCGTCTTTAACACGGAGTCCTTGTCCGGGCAAAGCGTGACCAAGTATCCTACCGATTTAAGCACTCGCTCCAGGAGATAATCCATCTGGGGGTTGGAAGTAATCACAAGGATTTTTTCTTTGTGTGTTGTCATTTCTTTTCTGGCTTTGATGTCAAATTTGATCTAACTCCCCGCCGGGAGGGAAACGTGATATTGTGAACCTTTTCCTTGAACGCTTTCAACCCAGATTGATCCATTCTGCTTGAGAATCAGTTCGTTGACCTGGGGTAGTGATATCGCCAACCCGCCAAACCTCCTGGGCTTGGTAGGATCAGGGGGAATATCCTCCTCCAGGATGCGTTTGACCTGCTCGGATGAGAAACCGTCTCCCGTATCGCGAATGGTCACCAGGATCTGCCGGTCTTTTCCTTTTTCCAGGCGAATGTTGATCTCGCCCCCCGCGTTGGAAAATCGAATGGCTGCATTTAAAATCCCATCAATGGCAGGCGTTAATTGGCTTGGATCAGCCTGCGCATTTAATGGATCATCGGGAAGTTCAGCCACCAGCATCAGGTTATTCTGTCTGGCAAACGGCTGGAACCGCTTGATGGATTGGCGGATCAATTCATTGATATTGGCTGTGGTGGCTTCCGGTATGGCTTTAAAACTCTCAATGGTATGGATGGCATCCGCGATTTGCTCGAGCAGCCTGAGCTGGTCCTGAAGTTTCATCAGTAATTCCCGCTGCTCGGGATTCCAGCGAACATCCTCAGCCTGCTGGAGTGCTTCCAATGCCAATTGGGATTGCTCGATGGGTCGGGCGATCTCTTTTTTCACCGATTGCAGGATCCCATTGGTGACCTTCTCTCCCGCCTGGGCATTTTCAACCATCACCTGCAGGAAACGCGCCCTTTCCTCAACCACGCGGAAAAGCCTCGCATTAACCAGGTAAATGGAAAGATAATCCGCCACCGCTTCGAGCATGTTTTGCTCGGTACCCTTGAAAGGTAATGATTGCTTGCGCATCACCACCATCAAACCGATGACTTTCTTCTGGACTTTGATCGGCACGATCAGGACGGATTGACCCAGGCTGGCGATCTTGAATCTGCGGATGGGTTCACCGTACATGGTGAGTGATTCACCCGACATCGCCACCAATGAACTGATGCCATCATCCCACGGTTTATTGATCTCAACCGGGAGTGACGCGGGTAAATTCAACATGGCCGTCAAGTTAAACGTCTTGTTGGATTCATCGCGCAACATCAACCATCCCAGGTCTGCCTGGGAAACTTTGGCTGCACCATCCAGGATATTCTTGAATAAGATGGCTTGATCGGTGATCGAGATGACTGCCTTGCCCACCGCGAAGATGGTGGTCAGTTCTTTGGCACGCTGCTGCAGCTCAAGATTGATCTGTTGGAGCTGGTGCGCAAGCCTTTCTCTTTCCCGCCTATCGCGAACCTGCTTGAGCACCCTCTCGACCGCATTGATGACTTCTGCCTCGCGAACCGGCCAGAGCAGGTAATCGGTGGCTCCCAACCGGAAAGCCTGGATGATTTCAACCTCACTGCCTTTGGAAGCCAGCATGATCACGGGCGTTTCGATCCCCTGGGAAGTGAGCGCGACCAAAAGATCCTTGCCGCTCAATCCCTCCAATTTTTCGTCCACGATGATCACATCCGGCGCGAATTGCATTGCCTTGCCGATGGCACCATTGGCATCTGAAACCACAAGCGTCTGAAATCCAGCCATCTGCAACGCCTGGCGGGCGACAAGGTCACTTATCACCTGGTCGCTTTCAACAATCAGGATACGCTCGCGGGCTGCCATAGCAGCTTAAATATAGCACGGTTATCTTGAAAAACGCAATTTAACACAACTTACGGTTTAGTTAAGTGAACATATTAAAGATTTCATAATACTTTGTTAGAGTTTTATAAAATTCCTTATGCATCTCTTGATTTGGAACTCCCAACGCCTTACAATTAGTAGTTATGGAATATAAAGATTATTATAAAATCCTGGGCGTGGACCGCAAGGCAAGCGATGACGAGATCAAAAAAGCCTACCGCTCCCTGGCTAAAAAGCATCACCCTGATAAAAATCCGGGCAATAAATCGGCAGAGCAGAAATTCAAAGAGATCAACGAGGCTTATGAGGTCTTGAAAGATCCCCAAAAGCGAAGCCGTTATGACCAGGTCGGTGAATCTTATACCAACTGGCAACAGCGAGGAGCTCCCGGTCAATACAACTGGGACA
This sequence comes from uncultured Chloroflexia bacterium, assembly GCA_963804865.1. Classification (GTDB taxonomy): domain Bacteria; phylum Chloroflexota; class Anaerolineae; order Anaerolineales; family Anaerolineaceae; genus CAVVEQ01. The sequence continues at coordinate 270,403 of CAWDSH010000042.1, read as the reverse complement.
CCTGGGCGCAGCAGCAGGGCGGCACACCAGTGGATATGGGGGATCTCAATGATATATTCGGTGATTTTTCAGAGTTTTTCGCCACCATTTTCGGCGGTCGCCCGGGGACTTATACCACCAGCCGGCGGGCATCCCGCCCTGCTGCTCTTCAGCAGGGAGTGTCCATTAACTTAATGGAAGCCTATCACGGCACAACACGCCTCTTTCAAATAGGTAATCGCCGCATCGAAGTTCGCATCCCTGCCGGCGCGCAATCCGGGACCAAGGTGCGCGTACGTGGAGCGGGCCCGGCAGGCGTGAATGGACAGACCTCGGATATCTACCTGGTGATCGAGGTTGCTCCCGATTCCCGCTTCGAACGCAAGGGGAATGATCTTCACAGTGAAACCACGACCGACCTTTATACAGCGGTCCTGGGTGGTAAAGCCAACGTAACCACACCCGCAGGGAATGTCTCGCTAACCATCCCACCTGGAACACAGCCCGGACAGGTATTCCGCCTCGCAGGGCGGGGTATGCCAATGCTTCGCAATCCTCAAAAGTATGGGGAACTTTATGTAAAATTGAAAATCGCGCTGCCAAAACAACTTACCGATCCGCAGCGCAAGTTATTTGAACAACTGCGAAAAGCCGGATAATTTCAGGAATCTCTAACTTATTGATCTTGAGGTGTAAAAATGAAAAGAATCCATATCGTTCTGATTATAAGTACCCTGCTTCTCTCCACTCTTGCCTGCCAGACCGTTAGTTCATTGCTTCAATCACAGACGGGAGATAGCATAATTGAAGAGCCATCCACGCTCGCATGGCCGACCACTGAAGTCAGTGAGCGAAGTGTCGTGATCACGCAGCAGGGAGACCTGGCAGAGCTTTTTGAACAGGTAAATCCCGGCGTTGTCGCCATCCAGACTTTAACGGCAGAAGGCGGCGGATTGGGATCAGGTTTTGTTTATGACAAGCAAGGTCATATCATTACCAATTATCATGTTGTTGAAGGTGCCACGGACCTGGAAGTGGATTTCCCCTCCGGGTTAAAAGTCCGCGGCGAAGTGATCGCCACCGATACCGATTCGGATATCGCGGTGATTAAAATATCAGTTTCTGCCGACCAATTGCTGCCATTGCCATTGGGTGATTCTGATGCCCTCCTGGTTGGCGATCCGGTGGTCGCCATCGGCAACCCCTTCGGTTTGAGCAGCACCATGACCTCGGGGATCGTTTCTGCCAAAGGCAGAACCATGGAATCAATGCGCCAATCACCGACGGGCAACTATTTCACGGCTGCCGGCCTCATCCAGACGGACGCGCCGATCAACCCGGGCAACTCCGGGGGACCGTTACTGGATCTCCAGGGCAATGTCATTGGCATTAACCGTGCCATTCAAACCAATTCCACAGTGATCGGCGTAGAGGCGGGCAATATTGGAATTGGCTTTGCGATCCCGATCAATATTGTCAAGAGAGTTGTCCCCGAATTGATCTCATCAGGATCTTATGATTACCCTTACCTGGGCCTTTCCAGCCTGGATAATATCTCCCTGATGGTCATGGAAGAGCTCGGATTACAGGATTCTTATGGGGCTTATATCACCTCAATCGTCTCCAACGGACCAGCCGAGCGGGCAGGGTTGCGTGCCGGTGACCAGGCAACGAGTATCGAGGGATTATACAGTGGTGGTGATTGGATCATTGCCGTGGACGGCATGCGCATAAGGAATTTCGATGAATTCCTGACCTACCTGATCATGAACAAACGCCCGGGTGATACCATCGTCATGACCATCCTCCGCGATGGCGAGCAGATGGACGTATCCGTGGAACTAGATCGCCGTCCATAAAATAAATTCGTTACATTCTGTTGGTTGCGGCGTCCTCAAAATGGTTTTTGGGGTTCGCCAATTACTGAATGATTTAACCGCCTGATTTAAGCATTGATTGGAACGCCTGCCTATTCAGAAGGTATCCTGTGAATCCATCATCGGAGCTCTCGATTTGAGAGTCAAGCAGAGATTGTGTGGTATTTCGATATTTAGATTCGAATTATTGACCGCTGGAAATCAGGTTCAGAAGCTGGTTAAGATTGAGTACCAGTGAATCCAGCTCGCTCCCGGTAAATTCGGACTGGTTTTCGACAGCAGCCTGTGCCTGAATGGTTCTCTGAAGAATGCCTTCCAGCATTGCAGGATCCAAATTGCCAGCCTTAAGTTGACCCAGGTATTCCTTGACGTTTGCAAGAGCAATTCGTACCGTGGTGAAGTCTGCAGATGCAAAGGCGTTCTGCGCGATATTTGCCTCGGCAAGTGATTTCAATACCAATTCATTCTGTGCCTTCTGCTGCAGAAGCTGTTCATTCTCTGTAAGGGTAGCCTCTAGCGTGGTAATTTCATTTTGTTTATCGAGAATCTCGGCTTGAGCTGCGTCCAAATCGGATTGGGTGGTGGATAATTCGCGGTCGGCTCGCTCCAGATCCTGTTGCGTCGTGTTAAGTTTCCCGATTGCGGGTTGATAAAGCCAGAAAAACACCATCGCGGCACCAATCAGGAGTACACCAGCCTCAAGAGCCACCCAGATCATGATCTTGCGTAACAGCGAATCCCTCTTCATGCCAGTCGATGGAGTTGAATTCATCAAATCAGATTTTTGAGCCATGGCGTCTTCATTGGTTTTCCGGGTTTCTTTTTCCATTTCATCACCTCTTCAGACTTTTTTATCCGCGTTAATCAACAAGAAGCTCTTCCTAGTATAAGCAATTGACCATCAAGTAGCAAATACCTGATATAAAACAAATCCCCGCTTTCGCGGGGAGAAAATTATTTCTGGGGCTGTTCAACAACGGGTCCCATCGGTTTCTTGGCACGGTATACGATTCGCCCGCGGGTCAAATCATAAGGTGACATTTCAACGCGAACATGATCGCCCAATAAAATGCGGATATAATACCGGCGCATTCGTCCGGAAAGATATGCCAGCACTTCGTGCCCATTTTCAAGTTTTACCTTGAATTGGGTTCCAGGGAGGGCTTCTATAATCCGACCCTCAACCTCAATTTTATCTTCTTCTTTTGCCATTCTTACCTCCCAACGTGGAACCTAAATCCCTCAGGGATTCACTCCATGTGCGTGTTTGTATATTGGCGGCGTTTTATCCGGCGGATGGATTTTTTCTTCTCCACGCGGCGTCGCTCACTTTTTGAGATGAACCAGCGCTTTCCGCGCAAGGTGCTGAGGATCCCGCTCTTCACGACTTTCTTGCGGAATCGTTTTAGCAGCATGTCCTGCGATTCATTCTGGCGTAATACCACTGTTGCCAAGACTCTCACCTCCCCTCTTTATAGAGGGTCCTTCAAGAATAAAAATCCGGCTGTAATTTGCGCAGACAGCCGGGAAAATGCATTTTGTTGCGATTGAGAAATTGTCGCAGCTGTCTCTGGTCCTCCATTTTAAACGTCAACGAAGAAAGTTTCGCGCAAATGAAAACCGGGTTGAATTATATCGTAAAAAACGTGAAAATGTCAATCTGGATCGATGAGAATAGATTGATGGAGTTCGCGCCAGGATTTAAATAAAAAATCCCCTTGGCAACGACCTACTCTCCCAGGGGGTCGCCCCCCAAGTACCATCGGCGCTGACGGCCTTAACTTCCGGGTTCGAGATGTGACCGGGTGTACCACCGTCGCTCAGATCACCAAGAGGATTTTTATACAATTGTTAAGCTTACACAATCGAATAGCATGCAGGTTGAAAAAGTACCGTGTTCTCCACACCACGCGAAGAGATTGGTCATTAGTACGGCTAAGCTTAATGCATTGCTGCACTTACACCGGCCGCCTATCTAGCAGGTAGTCTACCTGCGACCTCACCCTTGCGGGAAGGGATCTAATCTTGAGGCAAGTTTCCCGCTTAGATGCTTTCAGCGGTTATCTCTGCCCGACTTGGCTACCCAGCGATGCCGTTGGCACGACAACTGGCACACCAGAGGTCGGTCCACCCCGGTCCTCTCGTACTAGGGGCAGCTCCTCTCAAATCCCTTACGCCCACAGCGGATAGAGACCGACCTGTCTCACGACGGTCTGAACCCAGCTCGCGTACCGCTTTAACGGGCGAACAGCCCGACCCTTGGGACCTTGTACAGCCCCAGGATGCGATGAGCCGACATCGAGGTGCCGAGCGAAGTCGTCGATATGGACTCTTGGACTTCACCAGCCTGTTATCCCCGGGGTAGCTTTTGTCCGGTAAGCCACGGCCTTTCCACTCAGTACCGTGGGATCACTAAACCCGACTTTCGTCTCTGCTCGACGCGTTGGTCTTGCAGTCAAGCTCCCTTATGCTTTTACACTCTTTGGCAGGTTTCCATTCTGCCTGAGGGAACCTTTGGGCGCCTCCGTTACTTTTTGGGAGGCGACCGCCCCAGTCAAACTGCCCACCTGGCACGGTTCCCCACCCGGATGACGGTATGGGGTTAGGATCTAAACATAATCAGGGTGGTATTTCACTGACGGCTCCACCGAAGCTAGCGCTCCAGTTTCACAGCCTCCCACCTATGCTACACAGATCATGCCCAAATTCAATGCCAGGATGCAGTAAAGCTCCACGGGGTCTTTTTGTCCTGCTGCGGGTAGGCCGCATCTTCACAGCCATTTCAATTTCGCCGGGTCCCTCGTTGAGACACAGTTGTAGTTGTTACACCGTTCGTGCGGGTCGGAACTTGCCCGACAAGGAATTTCGCTACCTTAGGACCGTTATAGTTACGGCCGCCGTTCACCGGGGCTTCAGTTCAAAGCTTCGCTTACGCTAACCTCTCCCTTTAACCTTCCGGCACTGGGCAGGTGTCAGCCCCTATACTTCGCCTTGCGGCTTAGCAGAGACCTGTGTTTTTGTTAAACAGTCACTACAACCATTTCACTGCGACCCCTCAACGCTCATTATACATTCACGTCAAGAGGCACCCCTTCTCCCGAAGTTACGGGGTCAAATTGCCTAGTTCCTTAACGAGGGTTTCCCCGTTCGCCTTGGTATACTCTACCCGTCTACCAGTGTCGGTTTGCGGTACGGGCACTCTGGCTTCAATGCTTAGTGGCTTTTCTCGGCAGCAAGGCTTAACTCACTTATGCCTTAAAGACGCGTCACGCGATCTCAGCTCAGCTCGCGGATTTTCCTACGAACCTCAACGCCTGACATCGCATGCACCTGCACAACCAATCGCAGGCTGGTCTACCTCGCTGCGTCCCCACATCGCTCCACCAAAGTGGTGCCGGAATGTTGACCGGCTGTCCATCACCTACGCCTTTCGGCCTCGGCTAAGGGCCCGACTAACCCGACGCGGAATGACCTGGCGTCGGAAACCTTAGACTTACGGCGAACACGGTTCTCACGTGTTTCACGCTACTCATGCCTGCATTCTCACTTCTGTCCGCTCCAGTTGTCCTCACGGTCAACCTTCACCGCTGACAGAACGCTCCCCTACCGCCCCTGCTTGCGCAGAGACCCATGGCTTCGGTATTAAGCTTAGCCCCGTTAAGTTTTCCGCGCAGGATCACTTGACCAGTGAGCTGTTACGCACTCTTTAAAGGGTGGCTGCTTCTGAGCCAACCTCCTGGTTGTTACAGTAACCCCACATCGTTTCCCACTTAGCTTAAATTTGGGGACCTTAGCCGATGATCTGGGCTGTTTCCCTCTCGACCACGAAACTCATCTCCCGTAGTCCGACTGCAATGCTCTGGAGTAACGGCATTCGGAGTTTGATTGAGTTCGGTAAGCATTAAGCCCCCTAGCTCATTCAGTGCTCTACCTCCGTTACTAAACGCATTGCGCTAGCCCGAAAGCTACTTCGGGGAGAACCAGCTATATCCGAGTTCGGTTGGCATATCACCTCTACCCACAACTCATCTCCTAATTTTGCAACATTAGTAAGTTCGGGCCTCCACGAGCGGTTAGACTCGCTTCACCCTGGTCATGGGTAGCTCACCCGGTTTCGGGTCTAATCCTTGCGACTAAGCGCCCTATTCAGACTCGCTTTCGCTACGGCTCCAGGTATAACTCCCTTAACCTTGCCACAAAGATTAACTCGCAGGCTCATTCTCCAAGAGGCACGCTGTTAGGCATAGCGGCGCGCACCCGGCTTTCACCGGAGCACCGACCCGCCATTAGCCCTCCAACTGCTTGTAGGCTTACGGTTTCAGGTTCTATTTCACTCCCCTCATCGGGGTACTTTTCACCTTTCCCTCGCGGTACTTGTGCACTATCGGTCGTCAAGTGTATTTAGCCTTGGAAGGTGGACCTCCCAGATTCCTGCCGTATTAGCGTGCACGGCAGTACTCAGGTACCTGACAGGAGGCTGCTCACTTTCGCTTACGGGACTATTACCCTCTTTGGTTGGCTTTCCCACACCATTCTGCTAGCGAACAACTTGGTAACTCCTATGTGCCAGGCCCTACAACCCCATTACGGCAAGCCGCAATGGTTTAGGCTTTTCCCCTTTCGCTCGCCACTACTCGGGGAATACTCTCTTTTCCTCTGGATACTTAGATGTTTCAGTTCTCCAGGTGCCCTTCAACCAGCCTATGTATTCAACTGGTGATACTGGCGGTTTACGCCAGTGGATTTCTCCATTCGGAAATCCCCGGATCGAAGCCTGTTCACGGCTCTCCGAGGCTTATCGCAGTGACCCACGTCCTTCATCGGCACTTGACGCCAAGGCATCCACCATAAGCCCTTAGTATCTTCGCGTGATGCGGAGAACACGATTCTCTTTCTAAGCGATCGTATTCTTTCTAAAGTTCTTACATTTTTGATGCTTGGCCTACATGCTATTCGATTGGTAAGGTACTTCGATCTTCATCAGATCGGCGCTGGTTGATCAGCGCTGGGCGTCTCTCATGCTGCCATCAGGGACGCTCAGCCCGGATCAACCTATTCATTTTTTAAGACACATATCGACCCGGCTCTCCGCCGGGTCGATCAAGGATCCGTGCGGTCAAGCTTTATGTTTTGGCTTACGTTAGTTCTTTATCCTTCACTAACTCTCCAGTCAAAATCGGGTACTCAGGTGGAGATGACGGGACTCGAACCCGTGGCATCCGCCTTGCAAAGGCGGCGCTCTCCCAACTGAGCTACATCCCCGTCTTTTCAGGCAGGTGGGCCTTTCAGGGCTCGAACCTGAGACCTCGCCCTTATCAGAGGCGCGCTCTAACCAACTGAGCTAAAGGCCCGCTTCAGCTTGACAATTGAGTAGTGACAGGAAACTTTCTGGTAAACCCAGCTGCTCTGACACCGCGTCAGAGCGGTTTTCGAAAAGTAGAGCGCCTGCCCGAGGGCATTTGCTCGAATCTCTTTAGAAAGGAGGTGATCCAGGTGCACCTTCCGGTACGCCTACCTTGTTACGACTTCGTCCCAGTTACCGACCCCACCTTCGACAGCTCCTTCCTTGCGGTTAGGATACCGGCTTCAGGTGTTGCCAGCTTCCATGACGTGACGGGCGGTGTGTACAATCCCCGGGAACGTATTCACCGCAGTATAGCTGACCTGCGGTTACTAGCAACTCCGTCTTCATGCAGGCGAGTTGCAGCCTGCAATCTGAACTGAGACCAACTTTTAGGATTGGCTCCCCCTCGCGGGTTGGCTACCTATTGTGTTGGCCATTGTAGCGTGTGTGTAGCCCAAGGTATAAAGGCCATGCTGACTTGACGTCATCCCCACCTTCCTCCTGTTTAAGACAGGCAGTCCCATGTGACACATGTAACACACAGTGAGGGTTGCGCTCGTTAGCGGACTTAACCGAACATCTCACGACACGAGCTGACGACAGCCATGCAGCACCTGTGCAAGCTCCCCGAAGGGTCGGTCGCCTTTCGGTTTCCTACCACTTGCATGTCAAGCCTTGGTAAGGTTCTTCGTGTAACATCGAATTAAACCACACGCTCCGCTGCTTGTGCGGGGACCCGTCAATTCCTTTGAGTTTTAACCTTGCGGCCGTAGTCCCCAGGCGGTGAACTTATCGCGTTAGCTACGGCACCGACGGTTTTGAAGCCGCCGACGCCAAGTTCACATCGTTTACAGCTAGGACTACCGGGGTCTCTAATCCCGTTTGCTACCCTAGCTTTCGCGTCTGAGCGTCAGAAATGGGCCAGGAGGCCGCTTTCGCCACTGGTGTTCCTCCGCATATCTACGCATTTCACCACTACATGCGGAATTCCACCTCCCTCTACCACTCTCTAGTTCGGCAGTATTGAACGACCTCTCCCAGTTAAGCCAGGAGCTTTCACATCCAACTCGCCGAACCGCCTGCACGCGCTTTACGCCCAGTAAATCCGGATAACGCTCGCCTCCTACGTTTTACCGCGGCTGCTGGCACGTAGTTAGCCGAGGCTTATTCTGGAGGTACTGTCCTTACTCATCCCTCCAAAAAGTGCTTTACAACCCGAAGGCCGTCATCGCACACGCGGCGTTGCTGCTTCGCGCTTTCGCACATTAAGCAATATTCCCTACTGCTGCCACCCGTAGGTGTATGGCCCGTGTTTCAGTGCCATTGTGGGGGTCCACCCTCTCAGGTCCCCTACCCGTCATAGCCTTGGTAGGCCGTTACCTTACCAACTAGCTGATGGGACGCAGGTCCCTCCCAAAGTGTCTTACGACTTTAGTTATCAGATTCTGATCCCGATAACCACATGGGGTATTAGCAATCCTTTCGGACTGTTATCCCCCTCTTCGGGGCAGGTCACCAACGCGTTACTCACCCGTTCGCCACTAAGTTGTCGTATTGCTACAACAACCCCGTTCGACTTGCATGTATTAGGCACGCCGCCAGCGTTCATCCTGAGCCAGGATCAAACTCTCCGCAAAAAGAACACCTTTTCAGGTGTACAGTACGGATGAATTGACTGGATCTACCAGATTAATGCTTCCTATCACTATTCAATTGTCAAGGTTCAGCTTCTATCCGAGGGCACGATTCTACCACGCTCTCATACCCTGTCAAGGGCAACTGACAAAATGAACCGATGTTTACCTCTCTTGCTGTCTTTCCGGTTAACATCGGCGTTTCTCAGCGATGTCCTCGGGGCCGGTGCTTCAAGCCACCCATGTTCAGTTGTTAGCGATCTGCTGTTGTAGCGAGATCCCCGTTTTCCAACTTGGGAAGGATATTTTAAGCGCTTTGGGCGCGCCTGTCAAGAGTGAATTTGCATTAAAATACCGATGCCTATTCAGGACATCGGCTTCACTCCATCCCAGCCAAGTTGCAACCTGACAAGTTATGTGGTTTTTACAGTGCTGTGCTTCTTAGATAGCGGCTGGATTATACTTCATCCACACAACATGTCAAGATACACTTTTGGAAGGATTAAATGTCAGGCAAGGTTAGAAATCATTAATAGCGCCTGCAGCGAGCGACGGCATTCATTATAATAAACCGAACGAGGTAATTCTGTGCAGACAGCCATCATCAATCCAGTGAAGCCTTTGACAAATTGGCAGCATGCCCTTCGCGGGATCCTGCTGGGAATTGCAGGATTTGCAGTGCTTTTACTGATTCTTATTCTTGGCTTTCAGCTGGTTTACATGGGGCGAATATTCCCGGGCACCTCAATGGCAGGGTTCGACCTGAGCGGCCTGACCGTCACAGAGGCTGCTGAGAAAATTTCCGCAAATATTACCTACCCGTTAACCGGCAACATCATCCTTCAATATGAAGGTCGGAACTGGCATGCCAATCCAGCCGAATTGGGTCTTTTTCTCGATCTTCAGGGTTCAGCTGAAAATGCCTATCGATTGGGCCGCACAGGGAGTATCGCGCAGCGCCTGGCTGAGCAATTTGGGGCTGCATATTATCAGCGTTCGGCATCCCTCGCCCTGATCCAGGACGAGCGCATCGCCTTCAGCTATCTGAATAAAATCGCCTCAGAAATTGATGACCCTGCCTCAGAAGCAACCATCGAAGTCCGGGGCACAGAGGTTTTAGTTTCGGATGGACATATCGGACGCAAGGTGGATATCTACAGCACCCTCACCGCAATATCCGATCAGCTGAGGTCATTTCAAGATGGGATCGTTCCCATCCAGGTAAAAGAGGTCCGGCCATTGGTATTGGAAGCAGGTTCCCAGGCCGAACAGGCCAGGTCCATCCTTTCCCAACCTTTGACCCTGCTGTTGCCGGAAGGTCAAACGGCACAAAGCATTTTGCTGGTGATTCCAGCCAACCTGCTTGCACAGATGTTGAAATTTGAGCTTGTTTCGAACTCGAATGGCGCAACTTATCACGTTGCGCTGGATAAAGATAAATTGCGCGCCTACCTCAGCCAACTTGTATCACCCCTCGAACTCACCCCTCAAAACACAAGGTTTACTTTCAATGACAGTACCCACAAACTTGAGGTGATTGAACCGGCGGTCATTGGGCGCAGGCTGGATATTGAAAAGAGCGCCGCAGCCATTGCAGAACAGCTTCCGACTGGCAGTCATGCCATCCCACTAGAATTCATTTTTACCAAACCCCCGGTTACGGATGAAATGACGGGTGAGCAGCTTGGCATTACAGGTTTGATCCACGAAGAAACTTCCTATTTCCGCGGTTCAAGTTCTGACCGGATTCAAAACATCAAGATGGCTGCCAAAAGTTTCTATGGATTGCTTGTGGCTCCCGGGCAGACTTTCTCCATGGCTTCCGCGCTGGGTGATATCAGCCTGGATAACGGTTACGCCGAGGCGTTGATCATCCTGGGAAACCAGACGATCAAAGGTGTCGGCGGTGGCGTCTGCCAGGTCAGCACCACACTCTTCCGCACCGCGTTCTTCGCAGGATTTCCCATTGTCGAACGCCATGCGCATGCCTACCGGGTTGGTTATTATGAACAAACTGCCTCAGGTCACAGTGCAAACCTGGCAGGGTTGGACGCAACGGTGTTTGTCCCCCTGGTGGATTTTAAATTCGTCAACGATACCCCCTATTGGCTGCTGATGGAAACTTACGTGAATCCCACGTATGGGACGATCATCTGGAAATTCTATTCCACCCCCGACGGGCGCACCGTAGATTGGACGACCACCGGGCCTCAAAACGTTATTGAAGCACCCGAGGATCTCTACCGGGAGAATCCCGATCTGGCTTTGGACGAGATCAAGCAGGTTGAATGGAAAGCGGATGGCGCGGATGTAACCGTACGCCGGACGGTAAACAAAGATGGGCAGGTCTATTTCCAGGACAGTTTTTCAACCCATTTCCTGCAATGGCAGGCAGTTTATGAATACGGACCGGGTACTGAATTGCCCACCCCGGAACCAGAATAGATTTACCGGCGTCCTATGGTGGAATGAAAATTGCATTAAATCGATATGGTAAAATCTGATGATGTGGATTTCCTGGAGGAAACTCAATGGTACATCCTGAATTGCTGGAAATACTGCGCTGCCCGGCTTGCGTTAGAGAAAAAGCCGGTTTGCTGGATTTTTATAAGGAAACCTGGCTGATATGCCGGGATTGCGGAAGAAAATACCCCATCGTCGAAGATATCCCTGTGATGCTCATCGATGAAGGGGATAAATGGCAAGCTTCGAAAAAAGAAGACCTACCCATTCCTCCACCTCGGCCGACCTAATCCGACAAGCGAGTCATCTGGTATATTAAATGCAACATTGGAAAAGCATTTCCAGTTAAATCTCTTTTTAACAGGTTAAATATTTCATGGCACGAACAACACTAGCAACAAAAAAACTAAAGAAACGTCCGGATGGTGTCGCTGTTGGCATTCTTGTCGCGTTCATCATCCTTGCAGGGATAACCGGGACTCTGGCGTTCATTCTCATTCGCAACACCATCATGGGATGGACGATCAGTGATCTTCCGGGATCGCCGGTGATTTCAAATTCAGGCAACTCAACCGAAGATATCCTCTCAGCCCCCATGATGCCGGTGGAGGAAGTTGAAGCCAAGCCCTGGGATGGTAAGAGCAGGGTCAACGTCCTCTTCATGGGACTGGATTTCCGCGATTGGCAGGTTGGAGATATCCCGCGTTCAGACACCATGATCCTCTTCACCATCGATCCGGTAACCCGTACAGCTGGCACGCTGACCATACCGCGCGATATGTGGGTAAATATCCCGGATTTCGATTACGGAAAGATCAATACCGCATACTACCTCGGTGAAGCCTATCACCTGCCCGGTGGTGGTCCCGAATTGGCGATGAAAACTGTTTCGGAATTTTTGGGCGTTCCGGTCAATTATTATGCACAGGTTGACTTCAACACATTCACAGAGATGATCGATCTCATCGGTGGTGTGCCCATCACTCCAGAAGTGGACATCAAACTCGAGCGCATCGGAACAACGGGTTACGAGGAACACTTGAAAGCGGGTGAAACCGTCACCCTTGATGGGGCGCTCCTGCTTTCCTACGCCCGTAATCGTTACACGGAAGGCGGGGATTTCGACCGCTCCCGCCGGCAACAGCAGGTCATCATGGCAATCAGGGATAGGATCCTCAAGCTGGATATGCTCCCCACCTTGATCGCTAAAGCTCCATCCCTTTACCAGCAGTTGTCAGCTGGAATTCACACAAATTTCAATTTACAACAGATCATCGAGCTGGCGCAGCTGGCACTTCAGATCCGGATGGAAAATATCTCCCAGGCCTCAATTGGCCCAAGTCAAACGGTGGATGCCTGGTCTGCGGATGGGCTTGAGATCCTGATTCCCATCCCTGATGAAATCCGCGTTGTCCGTGATCAGATCTTCACCACCGGTGGATCCGCCGCACCGCTGGCACAAGCGACCGATCCGGCTGGCAGCATCACCACCGAAACCGCCCGCGTATCCGTCCAAAACGGTACCATGGTGGAAGGGCTGGCTTCAAAGACTGCGGAATATTTTCGTTCGCAAGGTCTGAATGTTGTCTCAGAAGGCAACGCCGGCCAGGTGTACGATCAATCCGTTCTCTATTTATATGGACCTAAACCATACACACTCAATTTCTTATCCGGTCTGCTGGGTGTGGACAGCAACCGCATCTGGAATAGTTATGACCCCAATTCCCAGCAGGATATCGTGGTGATCGTCGGCAACGATTGGGCGAACAGCAATCCAATGCCATAAATTGAACCATCCAATATTTTTTCCCCATGAAAATTGATCATGGGGAATTTTTTTAGTGATTGACTTTTTGATTTTTCCTTCTATAATATTTAGATACCAATTTATTGGTGAATTTTTTCGATTGTATTCACAATTTAAGAACGCCGTGTGAGTATAAATTCCAACAAAATAAAAAATAATAAGGAGGTGGTTTGAGCATCAATTTTGATGACGTTCTGGAGAGAAGTTAAATCTGTATAAACAATTTTGAGGAGGAGATTCGTAATGAAATCGAAGAATGTTTTTATTTTGTTGACAGTTCTAATCATGGCCAGCCTGCTTCTGGCATCCTGCGGTAAAGCAACCGAAGCACCTGCCCCTGTTGAAGAACCGGCACCTGTTGAAGAACCAGCCCCAGTGGAAGAAGAGCCCGCGGCACCTCCCTATGAAGGCATGTCGCTGGCTGCCCCGGACTGCGAATATGGCGGCATGATCAAGGAAATCGCCGCGTTGGATGAATTCACCGTGCGGTTCACCATGTGTGTTTCTGATCCTGCCTTCCTATCGAAAGCTGCTTTCTCACCCTTCGCCATTCAACCGAAGGAATGGATCGAAGCAGCCATGGAATCCAAGCAAATCCTGGAAAAACCCATCGGCACAGGACCTTTCTACGTCGAATCCTGGAACCGTGGTGACAGCATCGTTTTCAAAAAGTTCGCGGATTACTGGGGAGATAAAGCATTTGTTGATACCCTGGTCTTCAAGTGGGCTTCTGAAGGCGCTGCCAGATTGCTGGAACTCCAATCCGGCACAGTGGATGGTATCGATAATCCCACCCCGGATGATTTTGAAACCATCATGAATGACGCCAATCTGCAGCTGAAAGAACGGGAAGCATTGAATATTTTCTACGTTGGCGTAACCAATACTTACCCGCCGTTTGATAATGTCAAAGTCCGACAGGCGATAGGCATGGGGATCGACCGCCAGCGCATCGTCGATAACTTCTATGTCGAAGGATCCGAAGTAGCCACCCACTTCACACCCTGCGCCATTCCGAATGCATGCGTCGGGGAAGAATGGTATGAATTCGATCCTGTGGCAGCGAAAGCCCTGCTGGCTGAAGCTGGTTTCCCGGATGGATTCAAGACCAAGCTTTACTACCGCGATGTTGTGCGTGGTTACCTGCCGGAACCCGGTGTGGTAGCGACCGACCTCCAGGCTCAACTGAAAGCGAACCTGAATATCGATGCCGAGATCGTGGTCATGGAATCCGGTGCTTTCATCGATGAATCATCCCAGGGTAACTTGAACGGCATCCACCTGTTGGGATGGGGCGCGGATTACCCGCACGTGACCAACTTCCTGGATTACCACTTCGGTCAAAGCCAGAAACAGTTCGGCACAGCCTATGCTGATATCTATGACAACCTGGTGATCGGAGCTTCCATTGCTGATCCCGCGGAAGCCGAACAATATTATGTAGCCGCCAATAATGCCATCAAGGCTGAAGTACCCATGGTACCGATCGCACATGGTGGTTCGGCCACTGCTTACCTGGCCGATGTTGAAGGCGCACATGCCAGCCCGCTGACCAATGAGAACTTCAGCGTTGTCAAACCTGATGGTCGTGACACCTTCGTCTGGATGCAGAACGCCGAACCCATCTCGATGTACTGCGCGGATGAGACGGATGGCGAATCACTGCGCGCTTGCGAGCAGGTTGTTGAAGCGCTGTACTCATACGAGATCGGTGGAACTGCAGTCAAACCCGCATTAGCAGAAGTTTGCGAACCCAATGAAGATTTGACTGTCTGGACCTGCACCCTCCGCGAGGGCGTCAAGTTCCATGATGGTTCGACCCTCGATGCAAATGACGTTGTCATGTCCTGGATTGTTGGCTGGGATGCTGCCAATCCATTGCACATTGGCAACACTGGCTCCTTTGAATACTTTGCCACACTTTGGGGAGCCCTTTTGAACGCAGAGTAATTTAGAAAACTCTAGCTATATGTATTTATCTGGCGCGGGAAGAGAATGATTAATAAAACTGCTTCCCGCGCCAGATTATCAGGCTCAAATCAATGATCAAATATATTATTCGCCGTATCCTGCTGGCCCTCCCAGTCCTCCTGGGGATTTTGATTGTCACGTTTGCCCTGGGCCGCATGATCCCCGGAGATCCTTGCCGCGCCATGCTTGGCGAGAAGGCAACTGCCGAGGTATGTGCAAGATTCACAGTGCGGTTTGGATTGGACAAGCCTATCCCCGTACAATTCTTTATCTATATGGGCAATATCCTCAAAGGGGATTTCGGAGATTCGATCCGCTTCAGCCGCCCGGTTGCATTGATCCTCATTGAGCGCCTGCCAACAACCATTGAATTAGGTGCGCTGGCGATCCTGTTTTCCACCCTGATTGGCATCCCTTTGGGTATTCTATCTTCAGTAAAACGCAATTCTCCAATCGATGTTTTCACCATGATCGTGGCAAATATTGGGGTTTCCATGCCGGTCTACTGGCTGGGGTTAATGCTGGCATATGCATTTTTCCTTTTAAAAGGCACTCCGTTCTGGCTTCCCCCCTCCGGACGGTTGACTGCCGGGGTTGCCCCTATTCCTTTTTACGAAATTTGGGGGATCGTCGCTGAACCGGAGACTGCTAAATTTTATTTCCTGGAATTTTTCTCTAATTTATATATCTTCAATTCCATCATCACGGGGGATTGGAAAGTGCTGGGCGATGCCATCAAGCATCTCATCCTGCCAGCGATAGCGCTGGGCACCATTCCCCTGGCCATCATCGCGCGCATGACTCGCTCATCCATGCTGGAAGTCTTGAAACAGGACTATATCCGCACCGCGCGCGCCAAGGGGCTTCAGAACAGGCTGGTTGTGCTCAAACATGCGCTGCGAAATGCCCTGCTGCCAATTGTGACCATTATCGGTCTCGAATTCGGTTTGATCTTTGCCGGTGCGCTCCTTACCGAAACGATCTTCGGACTTGCCGGCGTCGGCCGCATGCTCTACGAAGCCATCACGGCAAGGGATTTTCCGATCATCCAGGGTTTCACAGTGGTCATTGCAGCAGGTTATGTGATCATTAATTTGATCGTGGATATCTCGTACGTCTTTATTGATCCAAGGATCAAGCTGGAGTGAATGCATGGAAATAACCGACACCGGAAAATCTACGCCCATTAAAGATTACCGCGCCAACAGCCTCTGGCGTTTAACCTTGCGGCGCATCTTCAAGCAAAGATCGGCGATCATCGGCATGATCCTTCTCGGTTTTCTCATCATCATCGCGATTTTCGCTCCGATTATTGCGCCTTATGACTCAGAACAGGTTTTGATTGGCGTTGAAAATGTAAAGAAAAGGCAAGCACCTTGTATCCATCTATTAGGCTGCCCGGTAGATCAACCCCAACATCTCATGGGTATTGACGGCAATGTCCGGGATGTATTTAGCCGGGTCATCTATGGGTCAAGGATCTCTCTTTACGTAGGTTTTACCACGGTTGTTTTTGCCATCATCATCGGTACCCTGCTGGGAGCGATCGCCGGTTTTATCGGCGGTTGGTTGGACAATGTGATCATGCGTTTCCTGGATGTACTTTTGGCATTTCCTTCCCTGCTCCTCGCAATCACCATTGTTTCTGTTCTAGGACCGGGGCTCGAAAATGCGCTTTTGGCAATTGCCATTGTCTCGATTCCATCATACGCCCGTGTCGTGCGCTCAAGTGTCCTCTCTGTTAAAGAAAATGCCTACGTTTCAGCTTCCCGGGCTCTGGGTGGAAGCCATGCCCACATCCTGTTTCGAAGGATATTACCGAATGCCATCCCTCCACTCATCGTGCGCGGCACGCTGGGTATTGGCACCGCCATCCTGGATGCAGCAGCGCTGTCTTTCATCGGTCTCGGTGCGCAGCCGCCCCTGGCTGAATGGGGTAACATGCTGGGTTCCGAGAGAAACCAAGTATTTACTGCACCTTACCTGGTGATTTTCCCCGGCATCGCGATCATGATCACCGTTCTGGCTTTCAATTTACTGGGTGATGGCTTGCGGGATGCCATCGATCCAAGATTACGGTCTGCGGAGTGATCTCATGACAACCGCACAACCATTATTGGATGTTCAGGACCTGGTGACCTATTTCTATACGGATGATGGCGTGGTTAAAGCTGTCGATGGTGTTGATTTCAAGGTCGAACCAGGAGAGATCATCGGACTGGTGGGCGAATCCGGTTGCGGAAAAAGCGTCACTTCCTTTTCGATCATGGGACTTGTGGATGAACCCGGAAAGATCATTCAGGGCAGGATCATTTACGAAGGGAAGAACCTGCTTGAGCTTTCCGATAGCGAGATGCAGAATGTGCGCGGAAACCACATCTCAATGATCTTTCAACAACCCCATAGCTGCCTCAACCCGGTCTTCAACATCGGTTCCCAGATCGTTGAAGTATTCCAGATTCACGAAAGAATTGAGAAAAAAGAAGGCTGGAAAAAAGCAATCGACCTTCTACGAGTGGTCGGCATCCCCGATCCGGAAGAAAAAGCAAATGCTTTTCCTCACGAGCTCTCGGGTGGGCAAGCGCAGCGAGTCATGATCGCCATGGCCCTGGCATTGAATCCCAAGCTGCTGATCGCAGATGAGCCAACCACCGCTCTGGACGTGACCATCCAGGCACAGATCCTCAACCTGCTGGCTGATCTGCGCAGAAAATTCAAGACATCCATCATCCTTATCACCCACGATCTAGGCGTGATCGCAGAAATGGCTGACCGGGTTGCCATCATGTACGCAGGTAAGATCGTTGAAGAAACGAACGTTCGCTCTCTCTTCAAAAATCCTCTACATCCCTACACTCACGGTTTAATTGCCTCCGTTCCTGTGTTGGGCGAAATAAAAGATTCACTTGATACCATCCCGGGTAACGTTCCCAACCTGATCAACCTTCCACCAGGCTGCCGGTTCTCGTCCCGCTGTGAAGCCTGCGAAAAGTATGGATTGGAAATCTGCTCCGTTCAGGAACCGGATCTCATCTCGCTCAAAAACGGGGAGCACAAAATCCGCTGCTGGTTATACCAGGATGGTAAAGGGCATCATGCACCCCTCAAGGAATAATAGACAGGAGATTTACCGTTGACCGCCAAGAACGCAAGAACCAACGATTCTCTTATAAGAATAAAAGACCTGGTCACCTATTTCCCGGTCTATGGGGGCGTGTTAAAAAGGGTGATTGCCCATGTCAAGGCCGTGGATGGGGTCACATTCAATATTAAAAAAGGTGAGACACTCGGCCTGGTGGGCGAATCCGGCTGTGGAAAATCAACGGTGAGTCATACGATCATTCGACTGATACCGCATACCCGCGGATCAGTTTTTTTCGAAGATACCAACGTATTCGATCTGAAAGGCGAAGAGCTTAAGAAAATGCGCAGGAATATGCAGATCGTTTTCCAGGATCCTTTTGCATCGCTCGATCCGCGCTTACCTATCGGTGAATCCATTGCCGAGGGTTTATCGATCCACAATATCGGCAGTAAACAGGATCGATTCGATATGGTGATGTCGATCATGGGTAAAGTGGGTCTCGAGGATTATCATGCCATGCGCTACCCGCACGAGTTTTCCGGGGGTCAAAGGCAAAGGATCGGCATCGCTCGCGCCTTGGTGCTCCAACCCAAATTCCTTGCCCTGGATGAGCCAGTCTCTGCCCTGGATGTAAGTGTGCAGGCACAGGTGCTAAATCTCCTCAAGGACCTCCAAAAAGAATTCAACCTGACCTATTTATTTGTTGCGCATAACCTCGGTGTCGTGGAGCATATTTCCGATCGGGTGGCTGTCATGTACGTCGGCAAGATCGTGGAGATAACCGATCGTGAAGAGCTCTATAAGAAGCCTCTTCACCCCTACACCCAGGCGCTTCTTTCAGCCATTCCCGCTGCAGAACCGGATTTAAAGAAAGAGCGTACCATTCTTACCGGTGACGTTCCCAGCCCGTTGAATCCCCCTTCCGGCTGCAGGTTCCACCCGCGCTGCCCGATCGCAAAGAAGATATGCTCACAGGATGAACCCGAGCTGCGCGAGCTGCGCCCCGGGCATACCGCGGCCTGCCATTTCGCGGAG
The DNA here is from genome assembly GCA_963804865.1 of uncultured Chloroflexia bacterium. Classification (GTDB taxonomy): domain Bacteria; phylum Chloroflexota; class Anaerolineae; order Anaerolineales; family Anaerolineaceae; genus CAVVEQ01. Next base: position 251,208 of record CAWDSH010000042.1, on the reverse strand, counting down.
GAATATTTATAATCGGTTTTGTTGTTGTGGATTTTTGTTGATTCTGTTTACGGGCACAATGGGGGGATAGGGGTGAAGGTGGCAGCGGGGGTTACCGTAGGTGGGAATTCTTCCAGGGTTGAAATGAATTGCATGGCAGCAACATCAAAGATAAGCGGTTCCCCGCTTTCGGCGTGAATCAGGAGCCGTGTTCCATCCGCTGATGTTATGGTCAGTGTTCCCAACTTCTCCAAAGTTATAAATACACCTCCACCCGCACTGTTGCGCTGCGTGACGATCAACACACCTTGAAGTGGGTCTTCGCCTAGCGTACCCGAATAAACGCGCGTCAGATTTCCATCCACAAAATCCTGCCAGGTGCTGGTTATGGTGTATTTCATCGGGGAAAACGGCGGCTGAATATCTTCAAGTAATCCCGTTGGCGGCAGGGATTCGCTTGTCGCTTCAGAAACCGGCATTTCGCTGCAGGGATCATAAGGCTTCTCTGCTGCGCTTTCCAGTGCGCTGACCTGCTCCTCGCTCATGGATTGCAGTGCATTCAGCTTCTCGGTAAGGATCTCGTGCATCTCGGGACTCATGGGAGTCTGCAGCATGCGCTGCAGCGCCTCGATCTGGTCATTTTCAAGGGGGGAGTTCTGATTGAGCGCATGGCTTCTTCCCGGTATTGCCAAAGATGTAATACCGAAGACCACGATCGATATAGCGATAATCAAGACTACCCATCGTAATCGTTTTTTATCAGATCGGTTCATCCTTACCTTACCAGGTGCCATTTGATATCCGTTGTCCAGCGAATGGATTCCTGCGCGGTCTCAGGAAAATAGTTGATCTCATAGAGCAATTGATCGTAACCTTCCTCGGGGGTATTATCAATCAAGTCACATTCACCCGGGTATTGCATGCAGGCCTGATGCTGGGTCATCAATCCCGGGAAGATCATCGGTACATAAAAAGTGTCAAAAGAATATTTCGACAACCATGCCCACTGCCTGGCATTGACCCCGCTTTCCGCGTAGATCAAAGGCAGAGGCCAAACTGCGCCATTCCCCCAAGCGATCTTCCACACATAGAACTGTGTCCATCCAGCCGGCATATATGGGGTTGTGTTAAGGCGTGTGGGGCAACCGGCACAGTCACCATAATCGTAGTAAACGTATTTTCCCTGGTCGTTTTGATCAAACGCATGCACCCAGGGCCAGGTGATCTCGTACGTGTTCCAGCTTAACTCAATGTCGATGGCTCCAGCAACCGCGACCTGGCTGGAATATCCCTGTGTTTTCATCCAATCTGAGACATCCGCCACCATCAGTGCCCACTCACGCCCATGATCGGCTGAATTCGATCCTGTGCGAAACCAAACTTCTCCATAATTTGAAGTACCAATTCCAATAGTAACTTTTGAAAGATTATCATCACCGGAACAAACATAGTATCCTTTTCCATACTGTTGTACAGCAGCCGCGATCTGACTTATACTTCTGAAGAGTTCTTCATTATCACCTAACCAAAGACGCATGTCCCATAAGCACCATCAAGTCCCCAGGGTTGGCCGAAATCGAGGATTACGATGCTGTCCTGTATACCGGGAGAATTCAGGTCGGCTGCACCTTTTTGGCATCCCAACGCATATAGGGCGCTGGTGGAAGTTGTATCCAAATAATAACTGGTGGAATACTGGAAGGATGGTGTGGGGGTTGCGGTTGGCGTATAGGTGGGGCGTGGCGTCAGCGTAGGCGTTGGGGTCAATGTCGCCACCTGTCGGTGAACGACTACAGGGAAATATTGTATGAATCCAAATGCCTGTGAAATGGATCTGCTGGTTATGGTTATTAGAAGGAAAAGTAGTACTATTCCAGTAAGGAGGATGCGTTTTTTCATCAATGATGGCGCAGCGTTATTTGTTTTCCTGTTCCATTAGAAGTCGGAGAAAAACTTTAACCACCTTGGGATCGAAATGCTTTCCTGCCTGATTTTTTATGTGTTTCAATGCATCCGCTTCAGTCCATGCCGGTCGATAGGGTCGCTCGGATGTTAACGCATCCCAGACGTCCACCACGGCAAATATCCTCGCATAGAGCGGGATTTTATCAGCTTTAAGCCCGCGAGGATACCCCTTCCCATCCCAGCGCTCATGATGGCAATATGGAATATCGATGGCAGATCTCAGGTAAGGTACAGCTGAAAGCATGTCGTAAGCATATTGCGGATGCTTGCGCATGATCTGCCATTCATCCTCTGTCAAGGAACCGGGTTTCAATAAAATGTGGTCGGGGATGCCCATCTTGCCGATGTCGTGCAGCAGAACACCACGCCGGATTTGTTCAAGATCTGATGATTCAAGACCCAATTCACGGGCAACCTGCAGAGTCATTTCGGTCACTCTTTCTGAATGACCCTGGGTCTCCTTGTCGCGGAGCTCCATGGCCTTTGCCCACCCGGCGATGGTACCATCATATGCTTCCTCGAGATCAGTGGTCTGCCTCTGTAGCTGTTCGATCAATTCTGCGCGGTTGAGTGCGCTGGCTGCCATATCGCTGATCGAGCGGAGCAATCTTAACTCTTCATCGCCAAAAAGGGTGTTGCGCCCCACGGATAAAGCTCCAAGCGTCTTCCCCTGCACGATCAATGGCGAGGATGCGATCACATTAATTTTTTTGATCAGATCTTTTGATGGGAATTTGGGATCATTGCGGGCATCAGAATTAACATAGAACTCACCGCTTGAAATCACTTTTCCAATCAAACCTTTGTCCTTTGCAAGTTTCTTCCCGGTGAGAGTTTCCCATTGACCATTAGCAGCAAGATAAACGGATCCACCGGTTTTCAGATCCGTCCAGGCAATGGTGATACCTTCCGCCGCTAGAATCTCGCTAAGCTGATTAACCAATACATTACAAATTTCTGTCCTGTTATTGGTAGTTCGGAGCGCTGCTGATACCCGGCTGATAGTCTCCAGTTCCTGCTGGCGGTGACGGCGTTCCGTTATATCCTGCTTGATGGCTACGTAATTGGTCAAGGAGCCTTTTTCATTCACCACAGGTGTGATGAACATTTCCTCCAAATACAAAGAGCCATCTTTGCGTTTATTGATCAGCTCACCCTGCCAGGATTGATTGGATTTTATGGTCTCCAGCATTTCGTCATAAAATTTTTGATCCTGTTCGCCCGAATAAAGGATATGAAGGTCCTTGCCAAGGGATTCATTAAACGTAAAACCAGTCAGGTCCGTGAACGCTTTATTGACCCAACTTATCTCTCCGCTTTGATCCGTGATCACGATTGCATTTGCAGCTGCTTCAAGGGCGGTGCTTTGTAATCTTAAATTCGCTTCTGCCTGTTTTCTATCAGTGATATCAATTGCAGTATTTAATAATGCAGGTGCGCCTTCGAACATGATCATACCGCCCGTCACATCCAGCCAGTATTCCCTGCCTTTTCGATCGTGTATTTTTACTTCATACCGGGTTTGAACATTTTCCCCTCTCAACCTGGCTTCCACCCGCTGACTGATGATCGCGCGATCCTCTTTGGTAAGATCGAAGAAATAATCCAATTTCAACATCTCTTCCTGCGAGTATCCTGATACCCTGGCATAAGCAGGATTTGCATAAAGGAATTTCTCACCCCGGTGGATGCATATCATGGCAGAAGTGGACTCCGCCACAGCGCGGAATTTCACCTCGCTTTCACGGATGGCCAGTTCAGCACGTTTACGTTCGGTGATATCGCGGAAATAGGCGACGATCACACGCTCATTCCCAAGTTTGGTGAGCTTTGTGGATACTTCCATCGGGAAGCAGGTTTGATCTTTCCTTCTCCCCTCTCCTTCGATCACAAGGCTTTCATCGCCCAGGTTCACCTGGACAAGATCCGTGATCATCGTCACGATCTCCCTCGGGATCAGCTCATCGATCTTTAACGATTTAAGCTCGTTCAAAGTGTAGCGGAATAATTTGGGGGTTACATCGTTGCATTCAAGGATGCGACCTTCGGGACTGATAAGCACAATGGAATCTGTGGATGCCTTGAAGAGAGCCAATAGGCGTTCTTTTTCGGATATAAGGGCATCCTCAGCTCTTTTCCGCTCGATCGCCATCGCCACCTGCGTGGAAACAAACTCCATCATTCGCAGGTTCCGATAGCTGAACCTGATCCCTTCCGTGTAACTCTGGGCAACCATCACCCCGATGATCTTGTTGCCCAGTTTTAACGGAACGCCAGCCCAGTCAATGGAAGGTGCTCCAACATTCTCCACTTCGCCTTCGATGATCAATTGATGAAATACCTCGGGAGAAACCAGGATCGGTTCGCCAGTTCTTAACACATATTCAGTTAATCCACGACCCGGGGACTTCGGCTTGGGGCGCTCATCGTACTCATCTATGAAATAAGGAAATTCGATATGGTCAGTTTCACGATCATATAAGGCGATGAAGAAATTCTCTGCGGGCATAAGGTTCCGTAAAATGCCGTGAATGATCCCATAAACCTCATCAAGATTCGATGCAGCATTGGTGGCCTGGGAAATCTCATAGATGGCAGATTGAACACGTTCGGATATTTTTTGTTCAGTGACATCTTCAACCATTACCATTCCGAATAATGGCGCGCCATTTTCATCGCGGATTAAAGTCGCATTCATCCGCGCAATGAGGATTTGCTTGTCCTTTCTGATCAATCTCTTTTCTGCTTTAAGGATCACATCCTCGAGATTCACGGCGGCATCATTAAGCTTTTCCCTTTCATTGGTAATGTCACTCGGATCCCAAATATCAAATAATGAAAAATGCCTCAATTCATCTTCGGAGTATCCCAGCATTTTCTGCAACGCAAGATTTGATTGGATAAATTTCTGCTCCAAGTCAAAAAGCGCGATACCTACTTCCGCCTTTTCGAATACCGCCCGGAAAAGAGCCTCATTACTGCGCAATGCCTCTTCTGCAGATTTACGTTCCGTGATATCGGTGATGAATCCCTCAAGCGCGAGTATCTCCCCCTGGGGCGAGTAAATACCTCGACCTTGCTCCCATACCCATTTTTCTTTATCTTGAGCAGTACGGATCCTGTAATTCATTTGGAACGGACGCTTCTTATGCAGTGCCTGCTCCACTGTGCTCCAAACAAAATCCCTATCATCCGGGTGGATCAAATCACCATAAGTGATCTTCCTGGTTATCAGGAGATCATCTTTTTCATAACCCGTTAGCTCGAAGCAGTAATCGCTTAAATACTCCATGGTCCATTGTACTGATCATTCTTGCAGCGGTAAACCATACCGGGGAGATTACTAGTTAATGTCAGAAATAAACGCAAACTTTCTTTTAAGGCAACCGCGATTTGATCATCGGCAGTTACCTTGCTGATAAATACCAGCTTGGCGGGTTTTCCTTCCCACACAATTTCATCAATTGAAACGCTGAGGCTGCCGATCCCATAAATGGAGTGATTCTTGCCAAATTCCAACGGTAACAACTCGCTGCCGTGGGGAGGTAAATGGATGGTTTCCCCGGTCAGATCCTTCTGTTCGTATCCCAGGTGTGATTTCGCAGCCGAATTTGCGAAAACTATTTTTTCATTTGGGTCAATAACAAGGATCCCATCTGACGATAAATCAAAGATCTTACGAAAAGCCGGATCACTGGCGATCGTTTTAGGTGCCTTCTCCTGATGGGTTAACTTGGTCAGATTGGTTTTCATATAAAATTATCGATACTTAACCAGGCCTTCCCGATAATTTCCGCGAGACCTATTTATCATTCTATAGCATTTTCATCGATTTCAAGTTAACACTTTCTTAAGGTCAGAGTAGGGCTATTGACATATGATTGAAAAACATCTAAAGTTATTTTTACATTATGCGCGAATTCACCGGGATAAAAGCGTAAGATATAACTGCGATGGGGAAAACTAAGAGCAAGTCGTCCCACAAATCTACTTTTCGCGACCGGATCATTGCAGCTTTTCATGAGCTGTTCAGCCGGTCGCAGTTGCCAGCATTGGTCATTGCTTTTGTCAGTCTAGTGCTCCTGGTAATTCTGGTTGAGCGCCTGACCAGTAATTACTACCGGGAACAGCTGGTCGAAGAACGGACACGCATCATCCAGGAGTTCAAACCCATTCAATATGGATTTGAAACGGGTATAAAAACAGGTGAAGCTCTTACCGAGAGCCTTTCAGCATTCGCCATCACCAGGTTGATCAGCAGCGGCGAGGTAAGCTCTGCCGAATTCAATAATTATGCCAATAGCCTGACGCAAAACATCTCAGGTATTGATGCTTTCATCCTTGCTCCCGATGGAATAGTCCAGCTCACATATCCCCGTGAAATCCAGCCATTCTCAAAAGGTTATGACTGGTTCACCTCAGTAACTTCGATTGATTTGGATGTATTGAAAACATTGGCTTCCGGGGATGCCAGCCTGAGTCACCCTGCCTTGATCAACGCCAGCGATAAAACGATGGCCATACACCAGGCAATATACCTTAATGACAAATTCTGGGGTTTGGCGACCATCCTGTTTGACCTCAATACTCTTTTGGAGAATGCAGGCCTTACAGAAAAGACACTGCAGGTTGAGCAGGTAGCCCTGGTTACCCCCAAGAACCAGGTGGTTTTTGGCGACAGCATCATCCTCGATAAGGATGCCATGATCTTCAATTTCTCAGCTCCCGCTGAGGGATGGAAGATGGCTGTTCTGCCAGTTGATGGATGGGGGGCAGCATCTCAGGCAAACTACAATTTGGTCCGGATTATCAGCCTGGTATGTGCTGCCCTCATTGCAGTATTGGTCTTCAGTGTTCTCAGCCAGAGTCAAAAACTGACTCGCGCTGTTCATGATCGCACCAGGGAGCTGACCCTGGTCAATCAGTCAGCGTTGATGCTTAGCCAGTGTAATGAGATCCTCGTCCGCGCTCAATCCGAAGATGATCTTCTGGATAATATCTGCCAAAACGTCCATAAGTTGGGACATTACCAGATGGTATGGGTCGGTTTGATGGATGAACGATATCCGAATCTGATCATTCCCAAGTCTGTGGCGGGAGGGAGAAACACGACGCTTGAAATCCCTTCGCTCGAGATCAAAGGTGCGGATACTGAATTACAAGCAGAAGATTTCAATGCACTAACTTCTGAAAAATCATTGTTACTACGCGATATCAGAGACTCCGACCTTTTCAAGACATGGAAAGAAAATGAAGATCTCGCGAAATACAAGAGTGCCCTTGTTCTGCCATTATTAGATTCAGCCAAACCTTTTGGAGTGCTTGTTATTCATGATGACCGTTTGGAAAAATTCTCCCCGGACCAACAGAATTTCCTAAACAACCTCGCAAATGACCTGGCATTTGGCCTGATCGCTGTGCGCACGCGCCTTGCGAAACAAACTGCTGAAAATGCGCTGCGCAGGGAACGCGATCTCTTCAGCCGCTTGATGGAAACCAGCCCTTCAGGGGTGTTGGTGGCAGATCGCGGCAACCGTATCATTTTCTCCAACGCCAGGGCAAAGGAAATATTGGGGGTTACCGCGGATGCCGCATCTGAATATTCCCAATACATTAACCTCTGGCGTGCTCTTGATGAAAAGAACTACCCCATACCAGCGGCTGAACTACCTTACGCCCGGATCGTCAGGTCCAAGGAACCTCTATTAAATTATCAATTTCGCCTGGAAACAAGCAGCGGTGAATTGCGCTGGATTTTTACAAACGGTGCGCCTCTGCTGGATTCTGATGGTGAGGTTGAGGCAGTGATCCTCACCCTGGAAGATATCACCTTCAATAAAACATCCGAATTGGCACTGAGTGATAGCGAAAAACGTTACCGCCAACTGGTGGAGACCATTCATGATGGCATCTGGATGTTTGATTCAACCTTCGCCACCACTTTCGGAAATCAATATATTGCTGAAATGCTGGGTTATAAGATCAATGAATTACAGGGTAAATCCATCTATGAGTTCATGACAGAAAGCCAGAAGGAGAGTTTTAGAAAAGACGTCCCGCGTTTGCGCCAGGGAAACCCAATGGAATTGGACGTGGAATTTATCCATCGGGAAGGCAGGTTGGTGATCACTTCCATTCACACCGCGCCCTTGTTGGATGAAAAGGGGAATTGGATGGGCGTGCTTGCCATCGTCTCTGATATCACTGCCCGGCGCCTCAAGGAAAGGGAGCTCGAAGCCATCACCCGCATGGCCAATGCCTTGCGGGATGCAATTACCCGCGAAGACGTTATCCGCATCATGCTGGATACCATGATGAGCTTCTTCAAGGGGCAGGCAGCAGCGCTGGCTGTCCGCAACATAATCACCAACGAGATAGAATTCGAGATTGGTCGGGGTCTTTGGGACGATTGGGAGTACTTGTCCCATCCTTCGCTGAATGAAGTCAGCATGCGTGTTTTGGATACTGCCAAGCCTTATCTCAGCCTGCGGGCACAGGAAGACCCCAACCTGGCGTTTCCGGATCTCATCGAAGGAGTACAGACGATCATTTGCCTGCCGTTGATCACACACGAGCAGACCATTGGTGCAGTATGGCTGGGCAAGAACCATACAACCAGTGCGCAAACATTCAATCCAACCGGGGAAGAGGTCCGGCTATTGATGGCAGCAGCGGATATTGCAGCCGGAGCCATGCAGCGTGCCATCCTCCTATCCCAGACACAAACACGTGCCAATCGGTTGAGCGCACAAAGAGATATTAATTTGACGATCAGTACCAGCCTCAATGTCCAGGCTGTACTGGATAAACTCATCAAGCACGTGACCAGCAAACTGGACGTGGCGGCGGCATCCATTCTCTTATATAACGAGGATGCCAAAAGCCTTGAATTTGCAGCCGGGCGCGGTTTGGAGCCCCGCCCCGCATTTGGTTCGCCAGTTGATTTGCAGAATGATTTCGCCGGGCGTGCCATTCAGAGCCAACAGATCATCAATATCACCCGCGCTTCGGATTTCAAAGAAGGCTTTGACCGTGGCTGGAAAGCATCTCTCAAAGGTTTCCATCATTACGAAGCCATTCCCCTGATCTCCAAGGGAAAGCCCAAGGGTATCATGGAGCTCTTCTATCTAACGCCTCCCACTGCTGATCCCGAATGGGTGGATTTCCTTTCAAGCGTGGCCACCCAGGTGGCAGTCACCCTGGACAACGTGGAGCTATTCGAGAAGCTCAATATTTCCAATATCGAACTGACCACTGCTTATGATGCGACCATTGAAGGCTGGTCCAAAGCGCTTGAGCTCCGCGACCAGGAAATCGAAGGTCATGCCCAGCGCGTGGTGGAACTTACGTTGAAACTCGCCAAAGCTTGCGGGATCCAGGACGAAGACCTGGTGCACGTCCGCCGGGGTGCACTCCTGCACGATATCGGCAAGATGGCTATCCCTGATAGCATCCTCTTCAAAAAAGGTCCACTGACGATCAAGGAAATCGAGATCATGAAAATGCATCCGGTTTTCGCAAAACAGCTGCTCTACCCGATTGCCTACCTCAGGCCTGCCGTGGATATCCCTTTCTGTCATCACGAAAGATGGGATGGAAAAGGTTACCCACAGGGATTGAAGGGCGAGGAGATCCCTCTCTATGCAAGGATTTTCATGATCGTGGATGTGTGGGATGCGCTGCGCTCCGATCGGCCATACCGCGGCGCCTGGCGCGAGGAAAAGGTCCGGGCTCATATAGCGCGGGCTGCCGGCAAACGCTTCGATCCCAAGATCGTCGATACCTTCCTCAATAAAGTCCTCGGTAAATTACCTAAAACCAGTAAACCGAAATCGTAGATAAAGAGTTGGCAGCATGGAAAAACCTCCACCAGGTGATACCTTGTGAATACCTTTACCATCCTATTAGTCGCCGGGGCAAGCCTGGGGCTCTGGCGGCTATATCAAGGTGCCGATAAATCCGAACGGGAGTCGAGAGTGATCGATTCTCTATGGATTCTCCTGGCAGCCTTGTTGGGATCCCGTCTGGCTTTCGTGGTAGCGCATGCATCGTATTTTCATGATCATGTTCAAGATATGTTGAGTTTTTGGAAGGGAGGCCTTGCCTGGCCTGGTGCCATCATTGGGGCAGCGTTCGCGTTCTTCCTCATTTCATATTTCCGCGCGCAAGAAATCACCACACTGGCTGACCAGCTCGCTGTTTTGATCCTGCCGGTGTCCGCATCCATATGGCTGGGGGGATGGTTCGCCGGTGTGGCTTATGGTCCCCAGCTCCCCGATGGAGCCTGGTATGGTTTGTCATCGGTGGATGCCTATGGCGAATTCAGTCTCCGCTTCCCATTGCAGCTGTTCATGACCTTATTGATGCTCGTGTTCTCCGCCTGGATCGAGCATACCTGGAAGAATAAGATGCCGGGACAATTCGCCTGCGCTGAAATGGTTTTACTGACGAGCCTGCTCCTGGCGACATCCATTTTTCGAGCCGACCCGCAGCAAATGTGGCATGAATGGCCAGTCGAAGCCTGGATCTCCGTAATCATGCTAGCTGCCAGCTTGTTCGCCCTTGGACTATCCTTTCGACAACCTGCTGACAAAGACAGGCAAGTAAGGTAAGATATTATTCATTGCTCTGCAGGTAGAGTATCGTTATGAAATTGAAACTCGCACTCAGCCAGATCAACACCCGCCTTGGAAAGGTCGAAGCCAACCTCGAAAAGCATCTCGAGGTCATCGCCCAGGCTGAAAAGGGCGGCGCTGAGCTGCTGGTTTTTCCCGAACTCTCATTGACCGGATATGTTCTCCAGGATCTTGTCCCAACTGTGGCGCATAGTCCCCATAAAGAGGATCCGATTTTTGCCCCCCTTTTTGAAGCCAGCCGAAGTCTCGACCTGGTGGTCGGATTTGTTGAAGAGGATAAACGCAACCGCTTCTTCATTTCCTCGGCATACCTTTCACAGGGCGAGCTGGTGCATGTCCATCACAAGGTCTATTTGCCGACCTATGGACTTTTTGATGAAGGGCGTTTCTTCGCCTGGGGTGATGCTATCCAGGCTTTTGATACCCGTTTCGGTCGGATGGGCATCCTCATTTGCGAAGATTTCTGGCATGCCTCCCCACCTTATTTGCTCTGGCTGGATGGCGCAGATATTTTCCTTTTCACCTCCGCCTCGCCAGGGCGCGGCTTGACTGCTGCTCCCCAGCTGGCTTCCTCACGCTGGGTGGACCATATCATTCGCGGGTACGCCAGTGTTTTCACTTCTTTTGTCGCGCATACCAACCGGGTTGGTTTTGAGGATGGCTTGAATTTCTGGGGAGGGGCTGCGGTCTATGATCCTGATGGCGAGGAACTTGTTCACGCAGCGCTGCACACCGAAGCTCTCACTTTTGTAGATCTCGATCTGAACCAGCTTCATCGATCACGCGCGAGATTACCTCTGCTGCGCGATGAGCGCACCGGTCTTGTTTCCCACGAGCTGGACCGCATCCTGGGCTGTGACCGGTGATCAAACACTTGGAAGGTGCATGATGCAGGATCTCACTATTAATACCGATCTCACCCGTCAAATCCTCTGCGATTTCATACGCACCGAGATCACCCGCACCGGTTTCTCCCGCGGGGTTGTGAATCTCTCAGGTGGTCTTGATTCGGCGGTTTCGTGCTGCCTGGCAGCAGAGGCATTGGGGGTTGAAAATGTGCTTGCCATTCGCCTCCCGTATAAAACGTCCTCAAAGGATTCGCTCGAACATGCCCAGCTGATCATCGATATGACCGGGGTTCAATCCAGGACCATCGAGATCACATCCATGGTTGATCCACTTTTTTCATTACTGGGGGATATCGATGCCAGCCGCAAGGGAAACATCATGGCGCGCGAACGGATGATCGTGCTTTACGATCAAACGGTCGAATTCAAAGGGCTTGCCATCGGGACGGGCAACAAGACTGAGATCCTGTTGGGTTATACAACCCTTTACGGTGATTCCGCCTGCGCCTTGAATCCACTGGGAGATCTCTATAAGACCCAGGTTCGCCAGCTGGCACGCGCTATCAAAATCCCCGAGGTGATCCTCCAAAAACCACCCACTGCCGATCTTTGGAAAGGTCAGACTGATGAAGGGGAGCTGGGTTTTACTTACGCGGAAGTGGATAAACTGCTCTTCCTGCTGGTGGACCAGCGCTACAAACCGGAAGAATGTGTTGAAGCTGGTTTCGAAGACTCATTCGTCCGCACGGTGGTCGAAAAGATTCGCAAGAACCAGTTCAAACGGGTCATGCCCCCCATCGCCAAATTGAGCAACCGCACAGTGGGATACGATTTCCTCTACCTGCGCGACTGGGGAACGTGATTAAGAATAGCGCTTACAAAAAAGACCCTTGATCCCGATTGTTTTTTCAGGAATCAAGGGTCAATTATTTATTGGCTGTTGTTTACGGGCAATCCACCTTGTAATTTCCCCATCCCGAGGAGACATTTACCGGTGAAACGATATGGATGCGGATCTTGTCATCTTGATCCGAATTGTAATCCTTGGTCGTTGTCACTGTTACGGTACCGCCACCTGCGTTGGAAATCGTCACAGTTGCGTTGGCTGTTGAACCACCACTGGCAGCTTCGAAGCGGTAAGTGTATGTAGCGGGTCCACCACTGGAAATATTGGCGATAAATGTGATCGTTTTCGGGCAGGCACCGACATAGTTGGAGGGGGATGCCCCTGCTTCGAGCCCGGGTACAGGAGGATTGACGATCGGTACCGTGGAGATATCACCCACCACGGAAGTTGAATCGCCCCATGCCCAGCAGGAAGCGGTCGGATAATCCGGGTTGGCAATATACCACCAGGTGTTGTTCCCATTGCGCCCCCGGACCTCCTGTTTGAGATCAGATACCATCAAGTAGCCGATCACACCATAATTGGGGTCAGGGCCGTAACGACAGTTGGTATCGACATTGGCCTTGATCATCGGCTTGGAAGGCGTTGGCTCCAGGGTGGCAGTCGGCTCCAGGGTTGCTGTGGGCGGAGCCACAGTATCGGCGGGCTTTGGTGGTTCCTGAGTAGCTGCCGGTGCAGCAGCAGTCTCAGCGGCAGAAATGGCAGCCACTGTCTGTGCAACAGCAGTATAGATCGCGTTTTGATCGATGGGTTGTGAAGAATCGGTTGCCGCGGGAGGCTGGGTTGCCTGGCTGATCGTGATCGGAAAAGCACAACCCGCGATCAGCGGCAGCACCATGAGTGCCAATAACCATCGATGAGCAGCTAATGTCTTCATTCTTTCACCTCCTGAAAATATTCCACATGGATTTCGATGACAATATTATCGCATAGTTGTCAAATGTATTACCTGGCGAATCAAGGTTTATGCCTCTTCAATCTCAACCGAGATCAATTTCACCGCCGGGCTGTTGCGCTGCTGTGGATCCCTTTCAGGGATCGCCATCAGCACATCCAAACCCTTGACGACCTCCCCAAAGACGCTGTGCTTGTTATCCAGCCACGGAGTGGGAATGTGGGTAATGAAGAATTGCGAGCCATTGGTGTTCATTCCGGCGTTCGCCATGGAAAGGATACCCGGCTTGTCGTGTTTGAGCGTGGGATTGAACTCATCTGCAAAACGATACCCAGGTCCCCCCGTGCCGGTACCGGTGGGATCCCCGGCCTGCGCCATGAAATTGGTGATCACGCGATGGAAGATGGTGCCGTTATAGAAACCCTGCCGGGCGAGAAACACAAAATTGTTCACCGTGCGCGGGGTTTTATCGGCGAACAGTTTGACGATGATATCGCCTTTATCCGTCTTGAATGTCGCGGAATACGATTTCCCGGGTTCCAGTGCCATTGCCGGGGGTTGTGACCACTGCGGAAAGCTCATTGAATTATTCCTCTCTTTGTTCATTTTCCCATTAATATGTGGGATTATCAATCACCCGGAACATGAAGACCTTATACGTTCCCCATATTATTTTATCGCAACTCGTTCACTAATCATAAAAAATCAAGAGCGGCTTTCCGCCGCTCTTGTCTTGAACTTCGATTTCACTTAAGGAAGGGGTGGGTATGGAAGAATGCCAAAATCATCTGCTGGCGGCCCACCGGTTGGATCGGATGTGCCACAAAGATCAGCACTCTCAAGTTCTGCGTGTAGGTAGTTCCGAAAATTGTGAATGGTTTCACCCAATCGAATAAAGCTGGGATCCTCACGTGCCACAGGTGCTGAATTCCATTTTCAGGATCATATCTGCAAGTCCGATACCCATCATTGACCAATTTTCCTTTTGCCCATACTCGAATGATGGGAAAAACATTTGTGGTAAACTATCATCACCGAGAAGGTCGGGTTCGATCTGAAATGGTGCCACCATAATCACTTGAATAATCTGTCAATAAAACAAAATAGGGTGGTGGATTGACCTGAGCCATACCACGGAACGACATAGGGTTTTACCGAAGAGACTTTTCCGGCAATGGTGATCGATTCCATCGGGAAGCTATCTCCGCTGCCCATATCGAGTGGATCGCGCCCGCCATCGCGATTGTGGAAAGCGTATGCCAATTTCCTTTGAGGTTCTGGTGTAATTGCAGGCATGCCTGCCAGGTGTCGGTAGGACGACAGGGGGTGAAATTACCTTTTCCCGAAATCCTAATCCTGAGGATAAACTGGAACATAATCAGCCAAATGTCCGCTATTGACCGTTCCGCATTGTCTGCCACATTTTCCGGTAACCAGAGATACAAATCAAGGTTGGCATATTCAGCCTCATCTGGTACATGCCAGTTTGCCACCACAGTCAGGTTGGTTGTTGTGTAGGGCGGTACGGAAACCATGTTATAAAGATCGTTATTGATCTCCCCAGGCATTGATGGGGATATCGCGATCAAAGATAACCGCTCCGCTGGTATAGCCGGATTTGGTAACCGTGAGCCCATAATTAACTGTAATCGGAAGGTTGTTTAACATCACCCAGCCAGTTTCCTTTGTGACCACCGCGGATTTCTTCGCCGAAACCGTTGTCCCGTTTATCGTAAATACTGCCGAAATAGTAGCGCCGACCAACGGTAACCCTGTGTGGGCATCGGTGGCTTCCGCCATCAACGCCCCGCGCTCCATCGCCTTGGCGACATTGAGGTAGCGCGTGTTGGTCATTTCATTGATATCGTCAGACGTATCGAGCGGGCCTGTATCAGTTGGCCAGCAGAATGGCATTCGGGGGGTGGACTCATTAAAACCATCGAAATCCAGGTCTTCAGAAAATTCTGGCACCTATCTGCTTCCAGGTTTAAGTATCCAGAGTTTCGCCGGAAGTGGCTCATCACGATCAATCAATCCCGTACCATCTCGTGGGTCAAAGATATTCTGGGTATACATCAGATCATCAGCATCCACAACCAATCCATAATCTCGATCAAGTCAATCAAAATCTCACTGTGATCTTCGTCCAGTAATCGATCATGTAAAAGAGAACCGGTTATCAGAGTTGAATGCTACGGTCAGAGTACGCACGGCTGCCCCGGCAACGTATGCCGCAGCCATCGAAGTGCCATTGAAATAATCGTAACTCGCCGCCACCCCATCGAACATGTTCATCCAGAAGGGGTAGGAATAAGGGGTGGTGGTCAGGATGGATTCTCCCGGTGCCACCATCTCCACCCATTGACCGTAATTGGTGAAATAGGTGGCGCAATTTTCGAAGTATTCATCATCATCCAGGATATCATCGCCGTTATTATCCACCCAGGCGGTCTGCCAGGTGGCAGCTCCCACCGAGATCAAACCTTGATGGATGTCATTTTGTCCTCCGGTGTTGTATCCTGAAATGGGCTCGTTGTAGTACGCTCCAACTTTGGGGTCCGCCCAGGCAGCCGGGAAGAACGGATCGCTGACCGAATCGTTGCCCGCGGCTGCCACCACCAACTTGCCCTTGGTCTGGATGGCATAAAACAAAGCCAAATATTCAAGAATATCCGATTCATAAGAACCGAAGCTGATATTGATCACCTTCACATAGCTGTTATTGGCACAGTAGATGATACCCTGCGCGATATTGTAACTGGTGCCCCAGCCCTGCGCGCCCAGCACTTTTACCGCAAGCACTTTTCCGTTGGAGACTCCCAGCACGCTGGTGGTGCTGTTATTGGATTTCGCACTGATCACGCCCGCCACGGCTGTGCCGTGACCGTTATCGTCATTGGGCAGGCTGTCGTTATTGACAAAGTCCTTGCCGTTAACCACGTACCCCTTCAGATCGGGATGATAATAATCCACCCCGGTATCCAGCACGCAAACGTACTTTGCGGCGGTGGAGTTATTCCAGATGATATCCGCCTGGATCTGGTCCCAGCCCCAGAATGAGCTGCTGTTGAATTCCTTGGGGTAATTGGGCAGGGTTGCAGTCCGACTGCCGGGCTTCTTCATGCGCAGCGAAACGATCTGCTGTCGGTTGAGCGCAAACGACGAGCCGTCCTCACGGGTAAATTCGAATTCCTCCGGCTCGTAAGCCACGCCACCGACCATCCCTGCAGTTTCCGGGATCCAATGGATGTAATTAGGTTGCGCCATTTGAACGCCCGCGCTCTGGGCGATGCCTTCGGCGAGCGTCAAAATATCGGCTTCAGGGGAGGTCTTGAGCAGCACCATATTCCCGCTGCGGCTTTCCACCATCGCGCCCACCTCGTTTGCCATCGCGGTTGCCTGGGCGGCATACACGCTCGACGAGGAACCCGGGGTGAAATAAACCACCAGCTCGCCGGGCACATAGGGAGTCGTGCGGTCGTAATCGTAGACCGGGGCTTGTGCAGTGGCTGGTTGTGGGATGACAGTCAATCCCAGGATCAAGGCTCCAACCGCCAGGATATTCAAAACACGCAGGTATTTCATCATTACCTCCTAAGGGTCATGCTGGCAAATGGAATCCACCCTTTGCAGGGCTATTGATTTAATCCGTGCAATAAATATGCTAACATATTCAGCACCCGCAATCAACCCGCACCTGGAATCGTATGGAGATTGTAAGGATTGACGCTTTCCCGCTTAAATTCAATCTTCCCGCTATCAGATATAATCATCGATAAGAAGGACCATGAGTAAATCCAATAAGTTGATCGCCCGCTTCCGTGCCCTCGACCGGCGCACCCAGGTCCAGCTTATCCTGGCGGCGCTCGCCGTGCTGATCCTTGCGATCCTGTTCTTATATTTTCTCTTCAGCTCCATCCCCCAATCCGTTGATACGGCTGCACCGGCTGCTACGATCACTTCAACTGTGACAGCCACATCCGCCCTCGGCACCTACCCGGTCACCCTGACCCCGCAGCCGGAAGCCACCCTGGATGAAACGCTGATCGCCACGGCCGGGACCTATACCGTTGGACCGAGCACTCCCACCCCCACCCGCACCAGGACCCGCACTGCCACCTGGTTCATCCGCATCTACCCCACCCGCACAAAGGTCAAATGGTCTACCTGGACTCGCACAGCCACCCGCACCCGCACCATCACCCTGACGCGCACCATCACGCTCACCCGTACGATCACCAACACGCGCACAGAAACGCTCACGCCCACGGTTACCCATACCTTGACCCTGACTCCGAGATCAGTTATACCCCCACACCAACAGTCACATTCACGGTGACACCCACGCCACGCCCTGAGCGCATCGCATTTTCCGCTGATTCTGATGAAAGTGGGACGCTTGGCGTTTATACCATCGGGATTGATGGTTCCGAACTGGTAACAGTGCTTCAGGAATCTACAAATTCACGATTCTGGGATTGGTCGCCGGATGGCGAATGGCTGCTCATACAACAAGCAGACCACCTTTACCGCATCCGCGCAGGAGGATGGGATCAACGCTTGATCATCAACCTTGGCTCATCGGGTGATGCTCAAGCCGCCTGGTCCCCGGATGGTCAATGGATCGTTTTTGCGAACGATGATAGTGGACAAATAAACCTCGCCCGAATTCACCCGGATGGGACTGATTTCGCCTGGTTGACCACCAACCTCCTTGTGGAGCAAAATCCCTCGATCTCACCAACAAATTCAACCGTGTATTACTCGATCAGCGGTGTTGGATTATTAAGTGTGCCCATCCTAGGAGGCAGCGAAACTATGCTTTCCACCGCATCCATCAATCCTGATTTTTCAGCGGATGGATCATTGATGGTATATGAGTACTTTGGCGATATTATTTCAGTCGATTCTGGATTTAGTTATCCAACCACCCAACTCACCAATACTGCCATGGAATCCTGTCCAAGCTGGTCGAAGGATGGCTCCCAAGTCATCTTTATTTCTCAGCGCACTGTATCTACCGGTGAGATCTTCATCATGGATGCGGATGGCGAAAACGAACAGCCCATTCCCAATATTCCCCCCAACCCATTCCACCCGCGCTGGATGCCCTAGATCAAAAAACGATCAGGCTTCCCCCTGCCACGCCAGCTTGAACGGTTCGGCATTTTCCGGTATCCAGGCATAGCTTTCCTCGAGCGGCAGTTTGGCTGCCTGGACAACGAGGGTGGCCAGCGCAAACCCGTGCGAGACCACCAGCACCTTCCCACCGGGATGTGCGCGGGCGATATCGTTCGCTGCGGCTGCCATGCGCTCAGCCACCTGCCGAACGGATTCGCCGCCCGGAGCGTGCCAGTTCTGGTAATCCTTTTTCGCCATTTCGATCAATTCCGGATATTTATCAGGGACCTCTGAGGGCTTCAATCCTTGCAGGATACCCTGGCAGATCTCGCGCAGCCGGGGATCCAGAATCACGCTCAATCCGACCTTATCGGCGATGATGCCGGCGGTCCTGCTGGCGCGCACCAGGTCACTGGAATAGAGGGCATCGAATTTACTTCCATTGAGATGCTTTGCCACCACCTTAGCCTGCGCGATGCCCTCCCGGTTGAGCGGGATATCCATCTGACCCTGGTAACGCACCTGGCGGTTCCAGTCTGTCTGTCCATGCCTGATAAGCCACAATTCGACCATAAGATCCCTCACCGATAAATTTAACCTCCCCATTTTATCGCAAAGTTGCGGATTAATCCAGCGGGCATTCCCATTTTGAATTGCAGAGGATAGAATCTATACTTATTGAATGGAGACTGAATGAAAACCATCGTCATCACCGGCAGCACCCGCGGGATCGGCTTAGGTTTGGCAGAATCATTCCTGGTGCTGGGCTGCAACGTGGTCATCAGCGGCAGAAAAATAGAAGCCGTGAGCCAGGCTGTTCAGCAGCTCATGGAGAAATATCCCGCTGAAAGGATTGCCGGATTCCCCTGCGACGTCCGCGACCGAAGCCAGGTGCAAGCGTTATGGGATCAAGCCGCGAAACGCTTCGGGCAGGTGGATATCTGGATCAACAACGCCGGCATATCCAACGTCATGGCACCAGCCTGGGGCATGCAAGCCGATGAGATCGATCCCGTGGTGGACACCAACATCATCGGCGCGATAAACGGTTCTTCCGTCGCCATCGAAGCCATGCTGGCGCAAGGATCCGGCGCCATATACAATATGGAAGGACTGGGCAGTGAGAAAAACCGCCATATCGACGGCATGTCGCTTTACGCCATGACCAAGGCCGCGCTGCGCTACTACGATGATTCGCTCTTCCAGGAGCTGAAAGGCAAACCCGTCATCGCCGGTGCCATCCAACCCGGCATGGTGGTCACAGAACTGATCACCGGTCAGACCGCGGGCGATGCCAGGCAGCGCGAGCAGGTCAAATGGATCACCAACATCATCGGCAATTCCGTGCAGGAGGTGACCCCCTGGATCGCACAAAAAGTGCTTGCCAACACGAAGAACGGGGCACGTTTCCGCTTCATGAATTCCGGCAAGACCATGCTGCGCTTCATCACCGCGCCTTTTTCAAAACGTGACCTCTTCAAGGATCTGCCCAAATCATAGAACCGGCATTCATGAAAAATTATTCTTTTTCGATCCTCTCCGCGCATCCGGGGCTCACCATTGTGCATCACGTTGAGCCGAATGGCACCCTCTGGGCAACCAGCGGGCGCACCATCCTGAAGGGCAAGCCGGGTCACTGGGAGAAAATTGCCCGCTTCCCCTTCCATTTCCCGCGCGACCTGTTCGGATTCAGCCGCCCGACCGCGCGCGCGATGCGCTCGGATAAATGCAACCTGTATGTCAACCACAATGGACGGGTGCTCGCCATCCGCGCAGGCACAGTCTATCGCCTGGATGGCACCCGGCTGACGCCGCTCTTCCCCATCCAGGGGGACTGCGTGCTGCACCGCGGCATTAGCGAGGACGATCAAGGCTGGACCTATTTCGGCGAGTATTTCATGAACCCGGCGCGGGGCGAGGTGCGTATTTATCGACTGGATGCCGACCTCGATCGATGGGAAACCGCCTACACCTTCCCCGCCAATACCATTCGCCACGTGCACGGCATTTTCCGCGATCCGTTTGATCCCAGCGCGCTGTGGGCATCGCTGGGCGACGCACACGGTGAATGCCACCTGATACGAACCCGCGACCGATTCGCGACCTATCGAAACCTTCGGGGATGGCTCGCAGACCTGGCGGGCGGTGAATCTCTTTTTCACCCGGACCCATATCTGCTGGCTGACCGACAGCAACCTGGAGCCCAATTTCGCCTGCCGCATGGAACGCAAGTCCGGCATGCTGGAGAAGGGTCAGTCCATCGACTGCTCCGGTTGGTACGGCGCCAGCACCACGGACGGATTGCATCTGGCCTTCACCACCGTCGAGCGCGGACCTGCCATCCTCAGGCAGGAATCCTCGGTGCTGGTCAGTGATGACGCCTTTCACTGGCAGGAAGTCTCTTCATTTAAAAAGGATGCCTGGAAGCCGGTGCAGCTTTTCAAATACGGGGTGATCTCCTGCCCCTCCGGCGAATGGCGCGCTGAGGATGCATGGCTATCGGGAGAAGGATTGATCGGAATGGATGGCACCAGCCTGCACGTGAGCATCACGCGGAAAGGCAGCCAATCGTGAAACGGTCCATCGTGGATGGAATCCTGGCACTCCCCCTGCGCTGGGTGGATGAGAGCGTTCCCGTGGAGCGCATCCAGGCATTCCTTTCCGCGCATGCTGAAGCCGTGAAAGTGAATCCGGCGTTTTCGGAAATGGATACTGGGAAGGCGGCAGACTGGCAGCATTCCCTTCCCGATGGCAAACCCTTTCACAAGGGATGCCTTTGTACCCGGCCTGGCTAGTGCGCTGGACTGGATGGATGCGCACGGCTCCGCCGATCAAAAGGCGTTTGCCGCCCTCTGGCTGGAGAAGCTGCTGCGCCACGTGGAAGTCCGGCGCAAATCCTGCCTGCCGGTTCTGACTGCGTCTGTCTTTGCCGATCAGCTATGGCTTGAACGGCATGCCATCGCAGCCCTCTTCTGCCGCGTTGCACGCCGCCACCACGACCTGCGCTTCCTCAATGCCGCCTTCAAGCTGAACGATTGGGCATTCACCGATCCGCAGAGCAAGTCATCCCCTGCGCTTCTCAGCGCTTTTCTGCAAGCGCTCGAAGAGCAGGAGACCGCTGCCCGGGAGCTGCTGACGTGATGCGCATCGCTGTGCTCGCGCCCATCCAGAACAGCCTGTATTCGCGCCTGGTCACCCATCTCGCCGCCATGGAGAATGGCATCGATGTGGCGCTCATCAGTGGTGCGCACGCCCTGGTCGCTGACGCGCATCCGCTCCGAGCTGAACCGCGACGGTACCCGCCTGCTCGGCAAGGTGCGCGATAAGCTGCTGCTTGGCGGGAAAGGGAATCCCACTTCGTCGAGGGCGATACTTTGACCGCCATGGCTGAAAGGGAGCACCTGGTCGCCAAGACGCTGGATGATGTGGGTTTCATCCACGGCATCCGCGTGATCACCGTGCGGGATCACAATGAAGCGAAGGCAGAACGCGCGCTGCAGGAAGCTTCCCCGGACGCGATCGTTTTCACCGGCGGCGGGCTGATCCGCAGCAACATCCTCGCCATCCCGCGCCTGGGGGTGCTCAACTGCCACGCCGGCATCCTGCCTGCCTACCGCGGCATGGACGTAGTGGAATGGCCGGTGGTGGAGGGCAAGTTTGATGCGCTGGGTGCCAGCCTGCATCTCATGGACGCGGGGGTGGATAGCGGACCCATCCTTCTTCAGCAAAAGCTGGACGTACGCGAAGGGGATACCTTCAAAAGCCTGCGTTCCCGTATCGAACCGCTGATGGTCGACCTGGTGCTGCGCGGCTTGCGCGGGCTGCGCGATCGCACGCTGAAACCTCACCCGCAGGAACCCGCTGAAGGCAGGCAGTATTATGTCATGCACCCGCGGATTAAAGCCTATGCGGAGTCCAGGCTTCGCTTGATGAAGTAACCAGGCAATTAGGAACGGAGTTGTAAAATGATCACGATCGAAAGTTGGCTTCGTTGGGGCTGCGGGATCATCGCGGTAGCATCCTTCCTTTTCGCCATCGCCCGCTTGCTCTTCAGCCTGAACCGCCTGGTCGGCAGGCAGTCCGGGCATACGACGCGCATCCAACGCACCGGCTTCTTCTACATCCTGGCATCGCTCATTTTCACGGTTTTTGTCTGGTGGCTGTGGCAGCCTATTCCCCTTCATCTTCTGGATACAATGCGCTGGATATTTAATATCGCCGGCTCGCTCATCCTGCTAACCGGGCTGGCGGGGTATCAATGGGGTCATTTCCACCTGGGCAAGATGTTCGGCGGCAGCACCAGTATGGGTGCTCAACTCTACATCGACCATAAGTTGATCCAATCGGGACCCTTCGCCATCGTGCGCCATCCCATGTACCTCAGCCTGCAGATCGCCTGCTTTGGATCGCTGCTGCTCTACCGCAACTGGGCAACCCTGTTCCTGGCTGTTGGTTTCCTGGGATTGATTTTCAGGGCAAAGCGCGAGGAAATCGTGCTTGCTGAAGAATTCAAAACAGAATGGACGCAATATGCGAATCGTGTCCCGTTCTGGATCCCCAAATTTAAATAAATTTAAACAGGCTGGATTATCAGGGCTGGTGGATAAAGAGACGCCAGCCGCCCCAGTACTCGGTGCCGTCCGGGTAGGCGCAGCGCGGCGCGCTGACATCCGGGATGACTTCGCCGCCCTCGCCCACCTGCACGGCGTAGACCGTATCGGCGGTCATATCGAAATCGGCGTATCCTGCCCCGATATGCGGGAAGAGCCCGGTATAGAACGTGTCCTGCCCGTCCGCCCAGGTGACGGTGATGCGCACGCCCGGCACTTCCTTCCCGGAAGCGTCCCGCACCAGCACGCGCAGCACGAGCTCCTCGGTTGGATCGCAAACCTGCTCCTTTTCCTGCAGCGTGAAGGGCGCACCCAGGGTGGGCTCGGGTGTGCCGCTGGCGCGCGGCGTGAAGGTGCGCAGCGGGGTCGGCGAAGGCTTGTTGGCAGCGATCTCGGTGGCGGTTTTGGCGTTGATCGCGTAGGTGGCGGTCATCGTCTCGCGGTAACCGGGGACATCGGCGGTCATCGTGGCAGCCACGGCGGTCATCAGGAAGTTCTCGCCCTGCGCGGATATCGCCGAGGAAAGCTGCGCGATGGCCTTCACCTCATCATAGGACTCACCCGCCACCTGGTAACGCTGCGCCTGTTCCGCCAGTGACGCAGCGGGCACGGTATCGCCCAGCATCTCCAGACGGGCGAGCGCGCGCCCCAGGTCACCGTTGGCGGCGTAGGACATGGCGATCATCGCGCGATAGCGATCGCGCTCGGCGAGCCTCAAGCTGGAAGGCGCCACGTCCGTGTAGCGCATCGGGGCAATGATCCAGGTGTAGACCAGCGCCAGGATCAGCCCAAGGATCAGCCCGGTGACCAGGTACCAGGGGAAACGCTTGCTCATTTCGTTTCCTCCGAGGGCTGCGACTGCCAGGCAAGCATGGCGGATGCCAGGTCCGCCAGCAGGGTGATATCGGTGCCGTTGTAGCCGCGCTCCTGCGCGGTGAGGATGGCCTCCTGCACCGGGAGCAGCGGGTCAGCCGGGTCGAGCTGCAGCAGGCGCACGGCGGCGTTGGCGGGATTGCCCTCAGCGCGGAAGATCTCGGCGGTCATCAGCACGTAATCGGTCTTGAAATCGGCGCGCAACTCGGGCAGGGAGGTTTCCTGCGGCAGGGTGGGATTGATGAACCAACCGTAGATCAAACCGCCGATGAAACCGGCGAAAATGCAGGTAACGAACCAGAAGATACGCGTCTGGCGCAAGTCAATCTCCCTTCAGCATGGGGATCTTCACCCCCATCTTTTTCGCCGCGGCGATCGCCTCGGGATAACCCGCGTCGGCATGACGCACCACGCCCATGCCGGGGTCGGAGGTGAGCACGCGCTCCAGGCGTTTGGCAGCCTCGGGGGTGCCATCGGCGACGATGACCATGCCGGCGTGCTGCGAGTAACCGATGCCCACACCCCCGCCGTGATGGAAGGAGACCCAGGTGGCGCCGTTGGCGGTGTTGATCAGCGCGTTGAGGATCGGCCAATCGCTGACCGCGTCGGTGCCGTCGCGCATGCCCTCGGTCTCGCGGTTGGGGACTGGCGACCGAGCCGGAATCGAGGTGGTCGCGACCGATGACGATGGGCGCTTTGAGCGTGCCTTCAGCGACCATCTGGTTGAATTTCAAGCCAGCCCTGGCGCGTTCGCCGTAACCCAGCCAGCAGATGCGCGAGGGCAGCCCCTGGAAGGGCACCTTCTCGCGCGCCATCTTCAGCCAGCGCTGCAGGTGGTCGTCTTCGGGGAAGAGCGCCGCCACGGCTTCATCCGTGCGGTAGATATCCTCGGGATCGCCGGATAGAGCAACCCAGCGGAAGGGACCCTTGCCCTCGCAGAAGAGCGGGCGGATATAGGCGGGCACGAAGCCCGGGAATTCGAAAGCGTCGGAAACACCGCCATCGTAGGCGCGCTGGCGCAGGTTGTTGCCGTAATCGAAGACCTCGGCGCCCTGCTTCTTGAATTCCAGCATGGCTTTGACGTGCGCGACCATGGATGCCACGCTGCGTTTGGCGTAATCCGCGGGATCGGACTTGCGCAGCGCGTCCGCCTGTTCCACGGACAAGCCCTGCGGCACATACATTGAAATATCGTGCGCGGGGGTCTGGTCGGTGACCACGTCGGGGATCACGCCGCGCAGCACCAGCTCGGGGTAGATCTGGGCAGCGTTGCCCACCAGCCCGATCGATTTCGGCTCGCCCCTGTTCTTGGCTTCCTCGACGAGCGTCATGGCTTCTTCGAGCGAATCGACCACCACGTCCACGTAGCCGATCTCCTTGCGGCGGCGGGCGCGCGCCGGGTCCACCTCGACGATGAGACCCACGCCCTCGTTCATGGTGATCGCCAGGGGCTGCGCGCCGCCCATTCCACCCAGCCCGGCGGTGAGCACGAACTTGCCCTTGAGCGAAGGCCAGCCTTTCAGCTTCGCCAGCGCTGCCAGCGTCTCGTAGGTGCCCTGCAGGATGCCCTGGGTGCCGATGTAGATCCACGAACCGGCGGTCATTTGCCCGTACATGATCAGCCCCTGCGCGGCGAGTTTGTCGAAATGCTCCTGCGTCGCCCAGTGCGGCACCAGGTTGGAGTTGGCGATCAGCACGCGGGGCGCGTCGGTGTGCGATTTAAAGACCGCCACCGGCTTGCCGGACTGAACCAGGAGGGTCTCATCCGGCTCGAGGTTCTTGAGCGAATCAAGGATGGCATCGAAGGCTTCCCAGGAGCGGGCAGCCTGCCCGCGCCCGCCGTAGACCACCAGGTCCTGGGGGCGCTCGGCGACCTCGGGATCGAGGTTGTTCTGGATCATGCGGTAGGGGGCTTCGATCTGCCAGTTCTTGCAGGTGAGCGTGGTGCCGCGCGGCGCGCGGACGGTGCGGGCTGGGGACATGGGACCTCCGGAAATGTTGGATGAACCTTTAAATTATACGACAGGTGGAGCAGAGGGGGTGAATACCGGAAGTAATAAACCTAAAGAAACTCATTGGAATTGAATTGATCCTCAAAAAAATATAAAACAATTCATTCAATGTTTCACTCGGAATTTCCTACATATAAGTATCTTACCAGAGGTATATTAAGAATTGATCCTATTGAAATCAATCTTAATGTTGGCGATATACGGGCAGCGGCTTGGGTGATATGGATGTTAAGGTGCAGAGAGAAAGGAAATATATTATAGAACATTTTTTCTATTTTGTCAAGTGAGGGTAAATCTGAATCACCTCTTTCCACTCCCGAACCCTTTATGATTACAAAAATCATGAATAGAGAATACAAAGACTGCGAACCGATCTACAACCGACTCCCCTTCAATGGATGGCTCACTTTAAAGTAAGATATTTTTAGATGCAGGTTTGAAAAGATGGGAATAGTTGCCTGGTCACATTGCTGCTTCCAACCACTTTAGAACTTCTTCTTTCTTGGGGAAGCGTCCGTTACATACTAATTCGTTTTCAACCACCAGGCTGGGTAATATTAGAACAGGGGTGATTTTTAATATTTCAGACACCTCATTGACTTCATGAAAATCAATGTTTACTTCCGGATGAGTCTTAAGGAGCATTTGAAAAGCAGAATCAACGGTCCGCCTGATAGCATATCGCTGTGGCGAGCGATAACTCAAGATTTTTACGCTTATTGTTTTCATATATTCAATAGCGACTTATCGAGTGATAATGATAATATCAGGATCCGCTTCAATAGAGTACTTGTCGATCCCCAATTAGTCATTAATGGATATAACAAAATGCCATAAAATAATAAAGCTGGATACCGGTAAATAGCCGATATCCAGCCAAGTTTTATGATCAAGTCTTAGATGCGCCAAGATTTTCGAACACCTCGGTAACTTTCTTCATAGCCTCTTCAGTAGGCATATTTCGCAAGTCAAGCGGAACAATCTGTTTGTCAAAATCCGCACCCACCGCAGCCAGTGCGTCTTTATACATCTTGCGCTGCATTTTAGGATCGCAGCCGCCAACGATATAGGTCACACCGGGCTTGGCAATATCCTGCCAGAACCTGTCGCCATCATCCACGCATAACTGCGGGTGGACAATAGTGTATTCCACATCCAATTCATTGCGGACATAATTGAGCAGGCTCCAAACATTCAACTGGGTAAAACCCGGGCAATCACCCCGGCACATGCACTGGATAAAACGAGGTTTATTTTCTACTGACATGGTTACTCCTTTAGATTGAATTTCACGCAGCCGGTGGATACTGCAAACGCAGCTCTTTAAAGATCGCTTTTATCTCCTTTCGGTCCGGGAAGGAGATTGCGCCCACCGGGCACTGGAAGCGGCAGCTTTCACAGTACACTTCACAGTGATAAGGATTTTCAACTACCACTTTCGCCGTGTCATCCTTGAACGCATAAGTACCATGCTTGCATGCGGTAACGCACAAACCGCAATTGGTACAAATTTCATCGTCGATGGTTGGAAACCAGGGTATCAATTTTCGAGGGATACCCAGGAAATCCTTAAGGGATTCTGGTCCTGTCATCCTTATTATCCTTTCCACTCGTGATCGGCATCACAAAAATTCCGCAATGCAGATCCATAGCCACACTTATGAAAACGGCATGGATTTAGCGTTCAGTTCCGCAGCATGATTCAGTTTTTTTCAAGGGCGGATTTCAACCAGCCGCTCACTTCATCCACGGAAGGAATACGCCCATAAGAAGCGACTTCCTCGTTGATGACCAGACCGGGCGTGGACAGGATGTCATACGCCATAATATCCGTATAGTTGGTTACCTTGGTAACCTCCGCCTCAATGCCCAATTGATCTACAGCTTGTTGGGCAATTGCCTCCAGCTTCTTGCAGTTAGAGCAGCCGGGTCCTAAAACTTTGATACTAATCATGGTTTCCTCCAAAAATTTAAGATGATTTTGCGAAAGCCGCTTTTGCGACATTTCGCCGGTTGACCATCCAGAGCACAAAAGCCAGGATGGCCAAGAACGAAATCAAATAAAGCACCACAAGTCCCAGACTGGTGCCATCCACCCAGGTACCATAGATCAGACCTGCCAGGGTGCTGAAAAGCGCGACCCAGAATACATAGACCCAGGATTTCAGTTTGCCAATGATCGTGGAAACAATCAGGATGCTCTGCAGGCTGAGCTCAGGATCAGCCATCAGGTAGGCAAGCAGAGGACCGCGGTGCATCCCAAGACTGAGGAACATGTTGGCGATCGGCACTTCCACCAGTGTTGGGAAATACATGAATACGCCAAAGATCACTCCAGCCAGGTTCCCCAGCAGGGTATTCTGCCCGGCGAGGGTCTCGATCCATTCAGGCTTGATCAAAACCCGGATAATGCCAACGGTGAATACACCCACGACCAGTAGTGGAAAGATCTGCTTGATGAACCGCCAGGATTCCCAGAGCCAGTCTCTCAATTCATCCTTACTCAGACCTTTCCATGCCAGCAAGTAAAGAGCAAGCAGCGCCAGCAGTACACCGAAGAACTTACCGGTGAACAGGATATCCAGGCCTCCGGAATGCGGGCGCATGCCCAGAGAAGCTATCAGCAAAGTGAAGCTCACCACGCCCATCGCGATCCATGTCCAGGAGGTGAACTTTTCGTGGATTTGTTCCATCCCCTTCCAGGATGTCAGTCCAATGAGCACCAGCAGACCGATCAGGATGGCCCCCTGGGCAGTGACGCCCTCTTCCCCTTTACTGGCATCATATGGGACGAGGCTGTAAAGGAAATCCTGGAATTTATCCATGCCTGATATTGGCAGAGTAGCCTGTCCATATGTATCGGTCAACAAGCCCACTTTGAGCGTACCGAAGAGGAGCAATCCGACCAGGATGAGTAAGAAAGCCAGTGCAGCGCGCGGCATGCCTTTCCGTCTTTGACCAGCGAACATTTCATCGGTGGCCTTATCGTGGGCAGCATCATCCTTTCGAAAGATCAGAGCCATGATCAGGCCAATGCCAATACCAAATGACAGGGAAAGGAATAAGCGTGCAAATGCCAGATCGACGCCAATCACACCACCTGTATAGACCAGCGCGAGGATATTGGCAGCCGGGGCAAAGAATAAAAACGTTATGGCTGGTCCTAAACCGGCGCCTTTCTTATAGATACCGGCAAACAAAGGAACAATGGTACAGGAACACACCGCCAGGACCGAACCTGCCAGCGCAGCGGCCGGGTAAGAAATCCATTTGGGCGTATTCCGCCCCAGGAAGCGGGTGACCGATTCCTTGGGGATCAGTGCGGTCATCGCGCCAGCGATGTAAAAAGCCGGAACCAGGCAGAGCAAAACGTGAGCCGCCAAGTAGGCCGCCAGGTTGCCCAATCCGCCGTAAAGTAGTTTCGAGAGAAAACCAATAATATCCATTCATACTCCTCAAGATTTTTGAATTAATCGCATTTCCTTAAATAATTTCAGTCTGCTTTTTTTACCCGGATATGGCGCAACGGGCACAACCGCAGGGTTCCTGCATGAGGGAAGTGGCGTTGAGTAGAGAGCTGTCAACACCTACCAGGTGGGCAGCTTGACGCACAATCTCTAAAATCTCTGGCTTTTCAAGACTATAAAGAACGAATTTTCCTTCCCGGCGCGTGCGCAACAAACCTGCCTCGCGGAGTGCCATCAATTGCTGGGAGATATAAGCCTGCCGAAAACCAAGGACCAACTCAAGATGGCAAACACAAGTCTCACCCTTACCAATCTCCATGATGATCGCCAGGCGAGGCTCAGGACTTATGACTTGCATCAGGGCACTGATTTTTTCGATATTCATTTTCATTCCTGTAAAATACATATTCAGAGTTTCGAATATATTATACTATCATATTCAGATTTTAGAATATGATAAATGTCACTAATTTAGTTGGTGTTTCCCGGGCTTTCATTTCAAAAATAAAAAAACACTCGTTGCCTCTTCCCCAATGGTGTTTTCTGAAGTTAACCCTTTTTGTGATTTCTTTCTTTACATTTTTTCTGTTTCAACGATAAACCATTCCAATGAGCCACTCCCCCACGGTCATTGTACGAGCAATAACATAGATCTCGAAGCAAGGTATTTTTTCGACTTCTTGTGCCAAACTCCCATTCAAACCTGGTTCCTGGCTGGCATGACATCGAATTGCCTGTACTTTATTCGATTTATACTCGGATATATCAATTTTGATCCGAGGGTTTTCATCTTCCGTGGCCACGGAAGTGACGCCACATCCCAGAGCCGTGGCTTCAGATGGGCTGATATACAACAATATTCCCTTGCGATAATATTGATCGTATGCCTGGGTGACAACACGGGAAATGGTCACGTGATCAGCGTGTCCTGAAACCCCATCCGGACCAAAAGTGATGATCACCTTGGGCTGCGTCAGATACATCCATGAGCTGACATGTTCCAGCAGAGTGAATTGATCCGTTTCCGAAAGGCTCGCCATCCCGATAGCCAAGGAAATAAACCTCGATCCCCAGGTGTTTGGCTGCTTCCCGCAGCTCCCCTTCTCGAATCTTCCCAACCTCCTCGGGTTTCATCCCGGAAATCCCAGCTTCCCCGCGAGTCGCACATATCAGAATGACCCGCACGCCTTGCTTTGCGAATTTTGCCAGGGTTCCACCCACCGCAAAACTTTCATCATCCGGGTGAGCCAAAATAACCAACATCGTAATGGGTGATTCCTGGCTCAAGAGTTCATTCGCCATAACTCCTCCTAATTAATTTCGGTCGAGTTATTTCCGGTAGCAGAGAAGTTATCCTTTTTCTTCTATTTTTCGTCGAATGAGCGGGATGGATATTTTCCCGCCGCTGCTGATCACTTCCTCATTGACAAAAATCACAGGCAATTGACTATCGGGGGGGATCGGTGGGCAGTCTGGATCGAACAGATCGAAATACTTCACGCTCACCTGATCCCCATAGTGCACCCATAACTGTTTGGCTGCCCAATCTGCCACTCCCCGCCAACTTTCTTTAATTCCATCCTTGCAGGCGATTGGCGCAGCAACAACCTTTACCTGGATAATATCAGCCATCAACCACAGCATCCTGCCCCGGAATTTGGGCCGCAATATGGCGGCGGAATGGATCCACCGTCACTGCTCCCCTTGCGCAAAAACAAACCGGCAGCCAGAACCTGGCGTGTTTCTGCGCTGTGGCAATTTGGACACAATGGCTCCAGACCTCTTTCTTTTTCCTGAAAGGATGCCCGGACTTCGAAGGTTGTGTGGCAAAGGTTACACTGATAATCGTATAAAGGCATAAGACTCCCTTAGATTTCCAAACTCAACAGCACCCGCTGCTGCGCCGGGTTAGAGAAGCAAAATCGACTCCCAACAAGTTGCTGATCTCCATATTGACGTCTCTTAAGAAATCCATGGCAGCCCTTTGTGCCATGCTCTGTTCCTGGATTACCTCACTAGTGCTGATTATGGCCTGCAACTCCCGCAGCCGGTTGAAATCACTTTCAGGGATGGTGCCTGAATTTCGCTGGGCATTGATCTTTTGGCGCAGCTCCATAAATTCAGTTAAAATTTGCATGGCTTCCCCATCCGCCTGGAGCTTGCGATCGGACTCCTGGAAACGCATAAAGGGTTCGGACTGTGCAAGGTTTTCTGCCAGAGCAGTTGTTGCTTCCAGCAGCGATGCAGGTATCGCCTTAATCACGGATTTCACTTCAATCTCTTTATCCACAGCAACCTCCCTGCCGGCATGAAGTTCCATAATCCAGGCCGATGGACGCCGATAACTGGTCGCCAATTTCCTGGCAAATTGCGATCAAATCTTCCTGCGCCTTTGTGTATTGCGCCACGGCAGGCTGCTGGTAGAACTTATCCTGCAGTCTTTGCAATTCATTGCGATCTTCATCGCTCAAAGCATTCAACATCAGCAATGCTTTTAACGAGGCTTGTTTCTTCTGGAACTCCTGAAGGGCACCTTGTGCGACTTCATCCTGCCGGAATTTAAAATAAGATTGTTCGAATTCCTTGAATTGCGGGGTGCTTCCCATTGCTTCTGCAAACTGCCTGGCGGCCTGAATGACAGTGGATCTTGGGGCAATTTCAAGGTCATTCCAATTTGTATCACTCATTCTTTGATTCCTTTCGTTGAGTATTTCAGTGAATGTTTCGCATCTTCCATAATAGTTGGATCGTTCTGATAAATTTGATCACCCAGTTTGGCCAGCATATCCAATCCCTTGATCTCTTGCGGCAGTAGTGGAATTTGTGCAACCGGAAGACCAAATCGCTCGGTGATTTCAACCAGGTACTTCTCCTGCATGGCGCGGCGTGCATGACTGAATTCGGTATTCGCATCCTGAAGCGGGATAACCATGTTGGCAACCACTAGCCCGGGGTGAATACCAACGGTGCTTAGTTCGGTAGCAGCCCGGTAAGCCTCAATGATAGGTGTTGCTTCCGGGTACATGACAAATGCAAATGTACTTTGCCCGGGGTCGCGCATCATATCGATGACTTTCCCAAAACGCTGCTTGGCGACATCATCAGCAGCCGAGGTATCCACCGAAGCAAATATTTTTACGTCGATCTGTTTGCTCCAATCCACCGGCAGCTCGAGCAGGCGCAGGGTGTGCCCGGTCGGTGCGGTATCGAAAATCACCGCCTGCCATTCGTCCTGTGAGGCATATTCGATGAATTTGTCGAACGCAGCCATTTCTTCAGTGCAGGGCGAGTTGAGTTCTTCCTCCATCGTTGCGATAGCACTTTCCGGTCGACCGCGCTGGCGGGCATCATCGAGTATCCGCTCTTTGTAAGTTTCGGCTGCTGCTTTTGGATCAATTTTAACCGCCCAAAGGTTTGGCTGTCCGCCTACCGGAGCGATCTCGTCTCCCACCGGGCTATCGAGCACATCGCCCAAATGAGCCGCCGGATCGGTAGTCAGCAACAAAGTTTTAAATCCCTGTCGTGCCAGCCAAACAGCGGTGATACATGAGGCAATCGTCTTTCCCACTCCACCTTTTCCGGCAAAAAACACTGTGCGTCGGTGACCATTCGGTTGAATCCGTGCCCGGAGATCTTCAAGGGGAGTTGCCAGGGTCGCTGCCTGAGGCTCAACGCCCTCTGCTATGAATGTCCCGGAAGCAGGGCTTCCATCAAAGAAAACTTTTGCCACCTGGCGTAACCGCTGCACACCTTTTATTTCACCGGTTAACAGCGTCATGCGTTGTTTCGCGTACGGCAGCTCTGCTTCGATTTGTACCAGGTAGCGCTTCTGCATCTCAGCCCGGGCAGCAAAAAGTGCGTTCTGCGCAGCTTCAGGCGGGATAATGCTGTTGATAATCAGGCGGTAATTGTGAATATCCAGCTTGCTTAACTCGCCAATGGCGCGGCGGGTTTCTTTTATGGAAATGGCTTCGGGATGAAGGACAAAGATAAAGGTGGTCTGATCACTCTCCCGCATGGCAGCCAGCGCACGCTCGTACTTGTGCTTGGCATCTTGAATGGCAGCGGCCGGTCCGAGGCAGGTCTGCCCGTTACCGGCGGTGGCAGCGTCAATAGACTGACTCCACTCAGAGGGAAGTTCAAGCAAGCGTATCGTGTGACCGGTCGGTGCGGTATCGAAAATGATGACATCGAATGCAATATCATTTTTGGCAGGCGCTTCCAAAAAATCCGTGAAGCGATCGAAAGCCGCCACTTCCGCTGTACAGGGGCCACTCATCTGTTCTTCCATTACCTGTACTATCTGAGGCGGGAAGGCGGCGCGGATGGGCGCCATGGCGCGGTCGATATATTCCTGGGTTGCTTTGTCCGGATCAATTTCCATGGCCCACAAATTGGAGATACCCCGGATGGGAGTGATCTGGTGTCCAATTTCCTGCTCGAAGACATCCCTCAGGTTCGATGCCGGATCGGTGGTGACGATAAGCGTACGCTTGCCCTCGTCCGCGTAACGCACAGCATGGGTGCAGGCCATCGAGGTTTTCCCCACGCCACCCTTGCCAGAAAAGAAAATAAACTGTGTTGTCATACTATTTGTTTCCATTAAGGTTTACTTGTACTTCAGCCAGCCCCGGGTATTTACCCTCAGCGATGACCTTCCCGCGCACCACAACAATCGGCAGGGCTGCCATTTGCTTCTCGCGGATCAGCTTCATCACCGCGGCATTATCCAAAAAAGCTTGCGGATGAGTCGTCATTTGATAACGATCAACCCGGAAGCCATCCGATTGCAGGTTAGCGATCATTTCGCTCACATCCAATAATGTTTGATCGATGGTGGGTCCACACATCCCTGTAGGACAGCACATTGGCGGGTCAAATATTTCCACATCCATCATGCTGCCTGATTTTGAAGGTAGACCGTTTTCATTAAGGTTCAACTCATTCATTATGCTTCAACCTCCATTGAAATATTCCAATAAAAAATTTACCTGGTCATTCTCATTAGACTCAGCTTTTGCTCTTCTGTCGACTGGGGGCCGCACGTTAACCGGCGTGGTTGAATGCGGTACGGATCAAAGAAATCGCCAAAAAGAGATCTGAGCTCCTCCATCGCTCGAGCATTGATGGAGTAATATACCCAACGGTTATCTATGGGATCGCGTTCGGCATCGACCAGACCTGCCTCACGTAATACGGATAAGTGGTGAGAGATCAGGTTCGGCGCCATCTGCAAGTCATCGCCCAGCTGGCAGTTGCACTGCACACCCTCAATGATCTTTTCCAGGAGCAGCAACCGATTGGGTTCGTTAATTACTTTAAGCCACTTGTAAAAAACACCCAACTGCTCGTTTGAGAAAACCTGTTTTGCCATTCTTCTCCTTGAAATATACTTCAACCGTGGTTGAAGTATATCGTGTTTGTTTAATTGGGTCAAGACTTTTCGAAAGGGAAGAACAAAGAATTAAAACGTTTTATATATCAATTTGATATGAGATTTAATGAAATGCCATTCGCTTCGAATGTGTTTATTGTGGTCAAGAACCAGGCTCGTGTAATTATGAATACACTCGGAATTTTATATTATCGTCGTGTATATTGGTAATTAAGATCAATGAGTATTGTATATTTAAAAACAATAGGAACATGAAAGTCCCTATTGTTATCATTTTTGTTTCTTAGTTCTTCCCGCCGGGAAGACAAAGTCACTAGCTCATCAGTCACCGGTAAAATAATACAATGAAGGGATCTGTTCAAAGAGGGTTTTAAAAACCGGCCGTATCTTTTGATACGCCCATACTGTTTGTACATCATTTAGATCAGGTCTATTTAAGAAATGTTGTACAAGCCGGTATGCGCCAATACCACCATCCATATCTGGAGAAGTCTGTAGCAATTTCATGATTTCATTTTCCAGATACTGTGGAGTTAACCCTTTAAGGAATCGATCGACCTCTTGTGCTAATTCTTTGTACATATATTAAAACACCCTATCAATACAAGCACAAATAATTATACGATATTTTATTGTGTAAATGTCATGAGTAAAAAACGATCCGCATTTAAAAATCAATAACTAGATCTTTAATTTTCATTCATAATCCTAAAATGTAACTTTATAATAATTATCATGATCCTAATCGGATTTTTAGGAAATTTAATTTCCTCACTCATACCTCTGGTATATCACCCGAAAAACATCATTTTATGGGGGCTGACATTCGCATTTTGAGTGCGTTATAATTCCTGCCGAAAGGTACCCTTATGCTCAATAAATTCGTGCAGGTGCTGGGCGGCGACCCGCATAAACGCGAGATCCAAAAACTATCCGAAACCGTGGCGCAGATCAACGCGCTCGAAACCGGTTACGAAGCCCTCTCCGATGAGGCGCTGCGCGCCAAAACGGACGAATTCAAGGCGCAGCTCGAAGATGGCAAGACCCTGGATGACATCCTCCCGGAGGTCTTCGCCGCGGTGCGCGAGGCATCCAAGCGCACCATCGGATTGCGCCATTACGACATCCAGCTGATCGGCGGGATGACGCTGCACTCCGGGCAGATCGCCGAGATGCGCACCGGCGAGGGCAAGACGCTCGTCGCCACCCTGCCGCTCTACCTCAACGCGCTCACCGGGCGCGGGGTGCACCTGATCACGGTCAACGATTACCTGGCGCGCCGCGACGCGCGCTGGATGGCGCCCATCTACCACGCGCTGGGCATGAGCGTGGGCGTGCTGCAGATGGCATCCCGCACCGAGAACGGCAAGAAGGCCTTCATCGTCGATATCGAGAAGGTCTCGCCCCACGAGGACCAGCACCAGCTGCGCCTGGAGGACCGCGTGGAAGCCTACCGCGCGGATATCACCTACGGCACCAACACCGAATTCGGCTTCGATTACCTGCGCGACAACCTCACCATGCGCCTGGCGGACCGCTCGCAGCGCGGGCATTATTACGCCATCGTGGACGAGGTGGATAACATCCTGATCGATGAAGCGCGCACCCCGCTGATCATCTGCGGTCCCGCGCAGGACGAGGCGGAGTGGTACGTCAAGATGGCGCAGGTCGTGCGCCAGCTGCGACCCGAGGATTACGAGGTGAGCGAAAAGGACCGCACGGTGACGATGACCGAGATGGGCGAGGCGCACGTGGAGGAAATATTGGGTACTCCCGCTGCGCGATCCCGAGCGCCCCGAGGATATCACCCCCGAACAGGCGCGCCTGCTGGGTTACCTGGAACAGGGGCTGCGCGCGCAGTTCCTCTTCCGCCGCAACAAGGATTACCTCGTGCAGGGCGGCAAGGTGGTCATCGTGGATGAATTCACCGGGCGGCTGATGCCCGGGCGGCGCTGGTCCGAGGGTCTGCACCAGGCGGTGGAAGCCAAGGAAGGCGTGAAGGTGGAGCCGGAGAATATCACTTACGCCACCATCACCCTGCAGAACTACTTCCGCATGTACGAAAAGCTGGCGGGCATGACCGGCACGGCGCTCACCGAAGCCGAGGAATTCCACAAGATCTACAAGCTGGAAGTGCTGCCCATCCCCACCAACCTGGAATACGTTGCCATGCAGTCCGGTTCCGAGCTCGAGGAGCTGGAGGATAAAGACGAGGAAGGTTACAAGTACAAATACTACGCGCGCAGTGAGGACGCGGAGAAAGCGCCGGTCTTCTGGAAGCGCAAGGATTACCCGGACGTGGTCTACCGCAGCGAGGAAGCCAAGCTGCGCGCCATCACCGAGGAGATCATCCGTTTCCACGCGTTTGGGCGCCCGCAGCTGGTGGGCACCACCTCGGTGGAGCATTCCGAGCGCCTTTCGGATCGCCTTGGCGCGGAACCCATCCGCAAGCTGGCGCAGGCGATCATCCTGCGCGAGCTCTGGCTGGAGCAGCACCCCGATTCCGGCGGCGAGAAGGAGATCGCCGAGCTGGCATTCGCCAACAAGCCGCTGAACGACCTGAACGTGGGCGAGATGCGCGCCGCGGCGCGGAACCTGGGGAGCAATTCATTGAACCCCGAGGATCCCGCCAACATCGAGCGCCTGCTGAATCACCTGCAGCTCTCAGCGGATGCAAGCGAGCGACTGGTGCGCGCGCTGCAGGGCGGAGTCCCGCACCAGGTGCTCAACGCGCGCAAGCACGACGAGGAAGCCATGATCATCGCGCGCGCCGGCGCCTTCGGCGGCGGTGACCATCGCCACCAACATGGCGGGGCGCGGCGTGGATATCAAGCTGGGCGGTGAGCTGCGCGACGACATCCTGGCGGACGTGGTGCACGTGCTCAACAAGGCCGGCATCGATCCCTACGACATGACCTACGCGCAGATGCGCGCCGAGCTGGAGAAGATCCCGGCGGAGGAATACGGCATCTACGAGGAGGCGGTGAAAGCCTTTATCCAATTCCTGGATGACAGGTCAGAGTGCGCCAGCGGGGTGGATTGCATGTGATCGGCTCCGAGCGCCACGAGGCGCGCCGTATCGATAACCAGCTGCGCGGGCGTTCTGCCCGCCAGGGCGACCCGGGTTCCTCACGCTTCTACCTTTCACTGGAAGACGAGCTGATGCGCCTCTTCGGCGGCGGGCAGGCGGAGAACCTGATGAAAGCCTTCAACCTGGATCCCTCCATCCCCATCGAGAGCGGCATGCTCGGCAAGCTGGTGGAACAGGCACAGGAGCGCGTGGAAGGCAATAACTTCGATATCCGCAAGCACCTGCTGGAATACGACGACGTGCTCAACATGCAGCGCAAGACGATCTACGGTGAGCGCGACCATGTCTTCGAGAAGGAAGACCTGCAGGAGGACGTGCTGGAGATGCTGCGCACCGAGCTGCAGAAACGCGTGCCCGAGGCGCTGCAGGACGAGGAAGGTCCCTGGAAGCTGCTCGCCTACCTGGAGGAGATCCAACCGACGATGAGCTTCGAGCCGGAAGGCGTGCTGGCGCCCTCGTTCTCGCTGAAGCTGGTGGTTGATGACCTGGTTGCCAAGCTGAATGGGCAGAAGGCGAACCGGGATGAGGTGCGCACCGCGCTGCTCGATACGGTGCGGGAAGCGCTGGAAAACGAGAAGGAACACATGCTGCGCAGCGCGCGCAGCCTGCTGGAGAAGACCGAGGAAGCCATTGCCGCCGCCCGCGACGAACGCATGGACACGCTGGACGTGTGGTTCGAGGGCATCGGCGTGGTGGAGGAAGGTCAGCCGCTGCGCCGTCCACAGGAACTGCTGGACGAGCTGAGCGCGCTGGTGCACGTGCCATTGAAGCTGTCCGGCGAGCTTTTCAGAAAACTGCCCGAGGGCGATGAGGAAGTAAAGGACGCGCTGAGGGAGCAGATCGAAGCCAGCCTGGTGGGCACCAACCTCAACCGGGTGGTGATGGCCTTCGAACGCCGCCTGGGCGATACGCTGGGCGTCAACACCGGCGAGCTGCAATCCTCCGATTGGAATAGCATCTCGGGTACGCTGCTCGACCAGGTGGATGCAGCCTTCGAACGGCGGCAGCAGCGCCTGATCGGCACGAACGGTCTGGTGGCGCCCACGCTGGATTCTAGCCTGGCGAAGATGGGCAGTGGCGGCTACGACGAGAACGCCCTGCTGCGCCTATTGATCGCCATGACGCAGGGCAGCCGCCTGGAGATCGATCCGCGGACCAAGCGCCGCCTGGTGCGCAAGATAACCCTGCTCAACTACTTCTACCTGGCAGCCAAGAAGCTGGGTGATTTCCGCCCGGATGATATCCTCAAGCAGATCCTGGAACACCTGGAGACCATCCGCGAGCGGCTGCAGTCACTCTGGGGCAGGACGGAGTTCGAACGCCTGGCGCAGCAGAATATCCGCCTTGACCAATTTGACGAAAAGATGCAAGCTCAATTCGTTGAAGCCCTGGGTCAGGAATACTTCGATGCCAACCGGACGCGCACGCTGTTCGAGCTGGAGAGCGCCAGGCGCGAAGCGATCCACCCGGTGCTGGGGACGCGCGTGCAGAATTCGATCTACCGCCAGATCCTGCTGGGTGCCATCTCCGAGCTGTGGATCGATTACCTGACGCGCGTGGAATCGCTGCGCATCTCGATCGGCATGGAATCCTACGCCCAGCGCGACCCGCTGGTGGCGTATAAGAGCCGTGCCACCGAGCTTTTCCAGAACCTGCTGGCGGATATCCGCATGGCGGTGATCAGCCGCATGTTCCTGCTGCAGCCGAGGCGCGC
The DNA here is from genome assembly GCA_963804865.1 of uncultured Chloroflexia bacterium. Lineage (GTDB taxonomy): Bacteria > Chloroflexota > Anaerolineae > Anaerolineales > Anaerolineaceae > CAVVEQ01. The sequence continues at coordinate 211,695 of CAWDSH010000042.1, read as the reverse complement.
CACGCAGGTGGCTGAGGGCACCGCAGCCCAGCTCCCGCAGCAGGCTCAGCCGGCGCAGCAAGCCAGTCAGCAGGCGCAACCTCAGGGACATTCAGACGGTTCCGGGAAAAAACGCAAACGCCATCGGCATTAGCGCGGCTCGAAGGTCGGCATGACCTGCCCGCAAGGCAGGTCCACCCTTTTAGTGGTATAAAAATGGGCTCGGCAGGCACCCTGCTTGTCAATCCCTTCATTTACAGATATAATCACCCAATCTAAAAACCATTGGAGAACTTTTCATCTATGGATCAGAACGATGCCCTAGGGCTCACGCCCGAAACCAACCCGAACGAGAACCAGAATAATAGCAACACCAATAACATGGCTTCACTGCTGGAGTCGGAAGGCCTGGGCATTGATTTTCCCAAAGCCGGCGAGATCAAACAGGGTACCATCGCCAGCATTACCCCCGGCCAGATCCTGGTCGGAATCGGCAGTAAATCGGAAGGAATCATCAGCGGTCGCGAATTCGAGCTGATCCCCTCCGAGGAGCTGGCGCAGCTGAAGACCGGTCAGGATATCCCGGTCTACGTTATCAATCCCGAAGATTCGAACGGCAACACCGTTCTCTCTTATGTCCGCGCACGCGAAGAGGTCGGCTGGAAGGAAGTTGAAGACCTGCTGGCATCCAAGGCGGCAGTTCACAGCTCGATCATTGGATATAACAAGGGCGGCTTGATCGCCCCGGTGGGCAGTCTGCGCGGCTTCATCCCCGCATCCCAGATCAGCCTCACCCGCCGAGCGACCGTTTCCGGCGATACCCCCGAACAGCGCTGGGGCAAGATGATCGGCCAGGAAATCGACGTGTGCGTGATCGAGGTCGATCGCGAACGACGCCGGTTGATCCTTTCCGAGCGCGCCGCGAGCACCGAAACCCGCGAGCAGATCAAGGACCTGGTGATCAACGAGCTCAAGGAAGGCGAAACGCGCAGCGGGCGTGTGACCAGCCTGGCAGAATTTGGCGCCTTCGTGAATATCAACGGCGCGGATGGCCTGGTGCACCTTTCCGAGGTTTCCTGGGACCGCATCCAGCACCCGAATGAAGTGCTGAAGGTGGGGCAGGAAGTCAAAGTAAAGGTCATCAGCATCGACCGTGAAAAGAAACGCATCGGCCTCTCGATCCGGCAGCTGACTGAGGATCCCTGGGGCGATAAATCAGCAAAATACCAGATCGGGCAGCTTGTGGAAGGTACCATCACCCGTCTGACCAAATTTGGCGCTTTCGCCATGCTGGGAGACGACGTTGAAGGCCTGATCCATATCTCCGAGATCAGCGAGAAACGCATCGAGCACCCCAAGGAGATACTGCACGAAGGTGATTCCGTCACCCTGCGGGTGATCAAGATCGATCCCGAGAACCACCGCATCGGATTGAGCATGCGCAAGGTGGAATCGATGGCCTACGCCGATATGGACTGGCAGACGCTTGAAGAAGTAATGAGCGAAGGCGAATCAGAACAAAAGGTTGAGGCTCCCAAAGCTGTTGATAAACCAGCGGAGGAAGTGAAACCCATCGAAACTGTAGTTCCCGCGACTGTGGAAAAAACCGTTGAGGAAGCCAAACCAGCCGAACCCGAGGTTCCCGTAGCTGAAGTAAAACCTGTTGATGAAGTCAAGCCTGCTGCGCTAGAAGTTCCTGAAGCGATCGCCAAACCTGAAATTGAAAATAAACCTGAAGAGCTTAAAGTTTCGGTGGTTGAAGAAAAACCTGTCGCTGAAAACAAACCCGCTAAACCAGTAGTGGTGGCAGCAGAGAAGAAAAAGAAACCCAAAGCCGAAAAAAAGGCTGAGACGGTTGAGAAAAAGACAGCAACAGAAACAGATGTTAAACCATCTGAACCAACCGGGGAAGCTCCCAGTACACCAGATACCGAAGAAAAATAGGCTGGATCACTAAAAAATAAAGCGCACCGCTTCCGGTGCGCTTTTTAACGAGAAACCCTTATGCATTTCATCATTGATGCCCACGAAGACCTGGCGACCAATATGATGACCTTCCAGCGGGATTACCGCCGGTCGGTGGCTGAAACGCGCAAATTGGAAGCCGGGACGCAAATACCTGTTCTGAACGAGGACACCCTGATCGGCTGGCCGGAATACCAGAAGGGGCAGATCGCGGTCATCTGCGGGACATTGTTCGCATCACCCAGGCAGTACCAGCTCGGCGGCTGGGATAAAACGTCCTATGACAACGCTTCCGAAGCCAGGGCTGATCTATCACAAGCAGATGGATCTCTACCGCGAGCTTTGTGACTCAAACCCGGATATGTTCCGCTTGATCTCAACCCGCAGCGACCTGAAGCAAGTACTGGGTCCCTGGGAAAATGAAGCGGCGGATTATCCCGATCGCACACACCCGGTGGGTATCATCCCACTCATGGAAGGCGCTGAAGGACTGGATGATCCCGCGGAGATAGAAGACTGGTGGGAAGCCGGAGTGCGCATTGTTGGACCGGTATGGGCGGGGACGCGTTTCTGCGGCGGCACCAAGCAACCGGGAAGATTCACACCGGAAGGTCGGCAGCTCCTGGAGCACATGGCGGGATCGGGATTCATCCTGGATATCTCGCACATGTCCCCCGATTCCGCGCTGGAAGCGCTCGATCTCTACCAGGGAAAGGTGATCGCAACGCACGGCAATGCCCTGAGCATGGTCAAGGGTGCCAGCAGCCCGCGTCATTTCACCGATGAGACCATCCTCCGGCTTGCGGAGCGCGGCGGCGTGGTAGGCGTGGTGCCCTACAACCGTTTCCTGGTCAATGGCTGGACCCCAATACAATCGCGCGACCTGGCTCCCCTGGAGCTGGTCATCGCGCAGATCGATCATATCTGCCAGCTCACCGGCAGTGCAGCCCACACCGGTATCGGATCGGATTTCGACGGGGGATTTGGTCTGCAATCCACGCCCCCGGAAATCGATACCATCGCGGATCTGCAAAAGATCGACGCCCTGCTCGTCAGTGCACGGCTACCGCGATGCGGATATTGCTGCTATACTAGGTTTGAACTGGAAACGATTCCTGGAAACCGCATTACCAGAATGACAGCCAATACCAAGGGTCAACTTTCCGCAGGTTTGGAACAAGAGACCTCTCCCCACCTGAGATATTCCAAAAGACGTGTCCGATACGGACTTACCGCCACATTGGTTGGATTCGTGCTTTTTCTTTTAGGAGCAAAACCGGGCATATTTTCTCTGGATCGAAGCCCGGTGATCGGCTTTGTGCAGATAGCGGTTTTCCTGGTGGGATTGGCACTCATCTGCATTGGGGGTTACATTGGATTGATGGCGTTATGGAAAAACCGACCACCCAGTATTTCGGCCGATTTTGGGCTGCGGTTTGTTGCGACCGGTTACGTTATCTGCGTCTTTACCGGAATGGCGGATGTATTCGGATTTGGAAGTCACCCGCTACCGGGCATTCCCTATTTCGGAAAATGGCAGTCCATCGGTGTGCTGTTCGGTGAACTGATGATCGCCATCGGGCTGCTAATGCTGATCCCGTATTCGATGGATTCCGAGCTAAAAAATCCTCCTGCCAGGAAAAACTAAACCTGATATCCTGCCGCTCTCAGCATCTCATCATTGGTGCTGAATTTATACTCCGGCAATCCCTTTTCCTCAGCCAGCTTCTCTTCCAAATTCGATAATTTGATCAAATCCCTGGCACCCACCACGGGTTTATCAATTTCAGCCAGGCGTTTATGGAAAGCGGCAAATGACCATGCCGGCCAGTCCTTGCGGGAATCCAGATACTCCAGGACTGAACGTGCGGCATTAACTCCATCTTTATGCGCGATACCCACTTGACCCTTGCTGACGATGCGTGCCCAGCCAGCCACAAATGTGTTTTCGATGGGTTGACCTTTCATCGGATCCAATAGTTCAAAGGATGTGTTATCGATCGGGAAGCGGGGATTGGGGTTCTTGTGAAATTCCAATCCCGCCACCGGAAGCCCAAAGTTCTCATCAACCTTATCGCCGATGGCATAAATAACGGTATCCACAGCCAGTTCTTCCTGCTTGCCAGTACCCTTCGCCCTGATCTCGCCATTCTCCTTTACCAGGGTATTTTCCTCCAGCAGTAATCCAGACACCCTCCCATTTCCGTTGCCCAGTATTTTTTTGTGAGATCGAAGAAAACGGAAAGTCATATGGGCTTTTCGCGGTCCAGGTTCAGAAAGGGCTATGCTTTCTTGGATATACTGCATGGCAGATTTCGGATCCTCACCCATGGAAATCATCAATTCCGACGCGGATTCGACCTCCTTCTGATATGATGTTACATCCAGGTTGGAAATAACGGAGGCAAGTTCTTTTTTATCGAATTTAATCTCTGCAGGTCCGCGCCGCGCGATGGCAGTGATCTCATCCGCGATGCCTTCTTCGATCAGGAAGCGGGCAATATCCACCATTACGTTTCCCACACCGATAATCGCAACCCGGCGCCCGAAGGGAAATTTTCTTCCACTGAATGGCGGCAGCATATTGTAGTAGTACACCAGGTCCTTGGCATGGATGACCCCTTCCAGGTCCTCACCCGGTAGTCCGAGCCATTTGATCCCCTGTGCCCCGGTGGTCACAAGGACCGCGTGAAAGCCTAAATCATTCAGCTCTGCCAGGCGGATATCGCCTTGCTCGCCAATGGTCACGTTCCCGCAATATTCAATACCCTGCATGGAAAGGATGGTGCGGAACTGCGCCCGCAGCCCCTGCTTGAGACGATATTTTGTTGGATAAACGCCATACTCCGCCAATCCACCCGGTTTGATATCGCGATTGAAAAGCACCACCTGGGCACCCTGGCTGGCCAATTCAAAGGCGCCAAATAATCCTGCCGGACCGGCACCAATTACTGCAACAAAATAATCATCTGCTTTTGGCATTTTTTGGGCTCCTTCAGCACATATTTTATTAAGTTTACCCAAGAATCAACACAGCTGCATATCAATTTCAAGGCTGTCCATCAAATTGCATTTGGGACACTCTATGCTATATTCAATACCATACTTATGGATGCCAACCAACTATTTGAACAGGTATACTGGAGCGTTATTTCTACAAAAAGGTGATTTAAAGGTTTTTAAAATTCAATGATTGAAACTGCACCACTCATCGAAAAAAAGCTATCCAACGGCCTGACCATCAGGCTGAAAGAAATCCACACAGCGCCAATCATCAGCCACTGGGTCTGGTACCGGGTTGGTTCACGGGATGAATTGCCCGGTAAAACCGGCCTTTCGCACTGGGTGGAGCACATGCAGTTCAAGGGGACACCGGATTTCCCGGCGAGCAAAATGGATAAAGCCATCTCGCGCGAAGGTGGAGTTTGGAACGCTTTCACCTACCTGGATTGGACCACCTATTTTGAAACCATGCCGGCTGACAAAATCGATCTTGGTATGCGATTGGAAGCTGACCGGATGCGCAACAGTCTTTTTAAGTCCGAAGAGGTGGAATCTGAACGGACGGTTATCATTTCCGAGAGAGAGGGAAGTGAAAACGAACCGCTGTTCAAGCTGAGTGAGGCTGTCCAGTCATCATCATTTGTCAACCATCCCTACCATTATGAGGTGATCGGAGACCTGGCCGATCTAAGAACGATCACCCGCGATGACCTTTACCAGCATTATTGTCGTTACTACATTCCCAATAACGCCGTTGTCACCCTGGCGGGAGATTTTCATGCGGGAAAGATGTTGGAGAGGGTTGAAGAATTATATGGAGAAATCCCAGCGGGTGAGCCACCACCCCACCCGGTTTCAGGTGCTCTTTCTACAAATGGGGAAAAACGGGAAATCATCGAAGGACATGGCGATACAACCTTTATGATCATCGCCTACCGAGCTCCACAGGGATCGTCGCAAGATTTCTTCACCTTCTCGGTCCTTGATTCCCTACTGACGGGTCCCAGCAGCTTGAATATGTTTGGCGGCGCTGGGATCTCAAATAAAACCAGTCGCCTTTACCGGTCATTGGTTGAACGTGAAATCGCAACAGGGATGAACGGTGGATTGCAGGCCACCATAGATCCCTTCTTATATGAAATAACCGTCACTGTAAATCCTAAGAAAAAGCCCGCGGACGTCCTGCGAGTCATCGATGATGAAATCCTGCGCCTGCAGGAGCACGTGGTATCAGAAGAAGATATTCATCGCGCAGTCAAACAGGCGAAGGCGCTCTTTGCCTATGGAAGTGAAAATATTACCAACCAGGCTTTCTGGTTGGGATATGCAGAAATGTTTGCATCCTATGATTGGTTCCTGAATTTCGTCGAATCTCTTCAAAAAACCACGCCGGAAAAGATTCAGAAGGTGGCTCAGGATTATTTACAACCTGAACGGCGCGTGATCGGTATTTACCACCCCGGGAAAAGGAAGGCGAGGGCATGAGAGCCTTGCAGGTTGAGAATCTCAAGTCACTTCCCGGCGCGGATGATATCAGCCGAATGGTACTGGATAACGGCATCACCATCCTGGTGCGGAGTAATTACAACAGTCCTTCCGTTGTCGTCACAGGATACTTGAATGCCGGTAGTGTGTTTGACAGCGATGAAAAACTGGGATTGGCTTATTTCACTTCGGTCGGATTGATGCGCGGGACGCACCAAAAGTCCTTTCAGGAAATATACGATTCACTTGAAACTGTCGGGGCCAGCCTTGGATTCAGCGCCAGCGCGTTGACCACTGCCTTCAGCGGGAGATCCCTGGTGGAAGACCTGCCATTGCTGCTTACCCTCCTCTCCGAATGCCTGCGAAATCCAATATTTCCGTCCGCCCAGATTGAGAAGCTGCGTGCTCAATTAATGACCGGATTGGCAATCCGCGCCCAGGATACCGCGGAACTGGTTGCCTTGAAATTCGATGAAATCCTGTTTAAAGGACATCCTTTTGCCCGACCTGAGGATGGTCACCCGGAAACGATCCAGTATATTTCCCGGGCAGATCTACAGGATTTTCATACGTCGCATTTTGGTCCCAAGGGCATGGTGATGATCGCGGTTGGAGCCATCAGCGCGCCTGAAGCGTTTGACCAAATTTCAAAAGTGCTGGGAGATTGGGTTAATCCCAAGCCAGCCCGATCAACCCAGGTTGCCTGCAATCAAACCACCTGCGCGAAGAAACCGCAAACACCTATCCCTTCCGGGAAAAACGCAGACTGACCTGATCCTGGGGACACTGGGACCCAAACGGACATCAGAAGACTTTCTGCCTGCCTCATTAGGAAATAACATCCTGGGTCAATTTGGCATGATGGGACGTATTGGTGATGTTGTCCGGGAACAATCCGGTCTTGCGTATCATGCTTCGACAAGCCTTAACTGCGGCATCGAGATTGGAACCTGGGAAGTGACAGCAGGAGTCAATCCAAAAAACCTATATCGTGCCATCAAGCTGATCGAACAGGAACTCAACCGCTTCATCTCCGAGAAGGTCACAAAAGAAGAGTTGGGAGACAGCAAAGCGAATTTTATTGGCCGGCTGCCACTTTCGATGGAATCCAACGCCGGGGTTGCTTCTGCATTACTTAACTTGGAGAGGTATCAGCTGGGTTTGGATTACTACCGTGAATACCCTGACAAGGTCCACGCAGTTACGCCGGAAGCAATCCTGGCAATTGCCCGAAGATACCTGGACACTGAAAAACTGGTTATTGTCAGTTCCGGACCGCCCCTGGTCAAACAGCATCCATCCAAAGGAAAAGTAAAATGATCGTGAGGACAGGCATAGACCTGGTTGAGATACACCGGCTTAAAGAGATCAATCCGAAAATCAGGGGGCGTTTTCTAGAAAGAGTTTTCACCAAACAGGAAATACTAGAATGCGGTGACTCAGATCAAGCGCTTTCGGGGCGATTTGCAGTAAAAGAGGCAGTGGTCAAAGCGCTTGGTACCGGCATCGGAAAAGTCAATTGGAAAGACGTGGAGACTATCTCGGGTGCCTGGGGAGAACCGATATTACACCTTTATGGGAAAGCACAGCAATTTGCAGATCTGCTCGGTCTAAAAGAATGGTCAATAAGCATCACAGACAGCGGCGACCTGGCTGCAGCTGTGGCGGTTGCCATCGGATCTGAAATCACCAGTAAATGAATAATGCAGTAAAACAAGAAAGTACCGAGTAAGATGAAGATCCTGGCTGTCAGTGATACAGAGGTGGGATTAATCCATAGCCCAGGCGTGCGTTCACGGTTTAAAGACGTAGATCTCATCATCAGCTGCGGCGATCTGCAATTCAATTACCTGGAATACATCATCAACGCTCTGGATGTTCCCATGTACTATGTGCTGGGCAATCATGCTTTCCGGCTAGATCGTGCGGATGGTGCCAGGCAGACCTCAATATGGGGGGCAACCAACCTGCACCGAAATGTAATTCACGATTGCTCCGGGATACTTCTCGCCGGTATAGAGGGCAGCATTCTCTATAATTTCGGCCCACATCAATATTCACAGGGTGACATGTGGTTAAACGTCATTGGTCTAATTCCTGGATTATTGATCAATAAAATTCGATACGGCCGGTACCTGGATATTTTTGTGTCCCACTCACCCCCATGGAAAATCCATGATTGTAGCGATAGACCGCACATGGGAATCAAGGCATTCCTCTGGCTGGATAAAGTCTTCCAACCTCTTTATCATCTGCATGGTCACATACATGTTTACAGGCATGATGCAACCATAGAAACTCAGATCGGGAAAACAATAGTCATGAATACTTATGGTTACCGTGTGATCACGCTTCCCGGTGAACGTATCTGCTAAATACAATCAAGGGTTATTAGAGTCATGGAAAATAGAGAATCTCACGAAATCCGTATCCAGGCGCACGAAGAATTTAACGATGCGTACCAAAAAGGATTCTGGCGCTCTGTGTTAAGTTGGATTACGAAAAACAAGAATGAATTACTTCCATTCGACGAAATCCGAAAAGTTCTTCCCATTAAAGGACAACATTACATAGGCGTGAAGGAAGTACCTGTAAATCAGATCGTGGGAAGTGTGAATCGTTATCATGATTTTGACCGCGCTTTTCTCCCGCGCCAAACACACACCCGGGATCGATGGGAAAATATTGATGTAGCCCACCTGCAAGATGTGATCCTCCCTCCCATTGAAGTATTTAAAATTGGCGAGTTGTATTTCGTGAAAGATGGAAATCACCGCGTATCGGTGGCAAGGCAAAAAGGAGCTGCTTTTATCGACGCACTGGTCATTGAATTGGATATCCCCGTTTCAGTGACTCCCGATATGGATGTTGAAAAAATGGTCATGCTGCAGGAAGAGAGTGAATTCCTTGAACAAACGCGGCTTTCGGAGTTTCGTCCTCGAGCCAGGATTCAATTATCGATCTGCTGCCAATACCAGAAACTGATGGAGCATATTCAAGTTCACCGCTGGTTTTTGGGAGAAGAATCCGGCCGTGAAATTTCTATTGATGAAGCAGTTCTTGATTGGTACGATTTGATCTATGAACCCCTGGCTAGAATAATCCGTAAGAAGAAGATTCTGGATGAATTCCCTGATCGCACCGAGGCTGACCTTTACCTGTGGATCATCGAGCACCGCTGGTATCTCCAGGAGGAATACCAACACGAAGTCAGTCTTGAGGCAGCGGCAAGGCACTTTGTGGATCAATTTACACAACGCCCGGTTCATCATCGTTTACAACAAGTACAGTCCAAAATAAACAAATGGTTCCGAAAAAAGAAATAAAAAGCTCTGGAGACAATTCCAGAGCCCTTTTTTATTCCTGAAGAGAATTAATTTAAATCAAGCGTTCTGCAATCCAAGCCAAAAGTGATTGGGAAGAATCATCTGATGCGAGCGCACTTCGATACCCGGGGTTTTTGGTAGCATTTGGCCAGCAGTGGCAGGATTGACAAAACATAGATCCGGTTTGCAACCATATTTCTGGGCATAATAATCTGCGGCCAGGGTTATCTTCGTAACGAGATCTTTTCGGGGGTCATTATCGAACCATAGCATTCCAGTGTTCATGTATTCCTCTTCAAATAGCTAGAACTTTATTTCTATTATATAGAATTTCTATTCTATTGTCAAGTCCCAATTTCAATCATTTTGTAGCCAATTCATATATAATTTGGTATGCTTAAGCACACTGATTAATACCTAGCATAGATCATGCCAATTTAGACAGTTTGTGAAAAATTCTCTAAATCATCCTGCGGGAGGCCAATGTGATCAAAGAAACCATTAAAGAAGCAGAAACAAAAATGAGAAGCGCCATTCAAAGCCTTGAAGGTGATCTGGGCGGGATACGTACAGGGCGCGCCAGTCCTGCACTTGTTGAACGTCTCCATGTTGAGTATTACGGAACGCCCACACCACTGCTGCAGCTGGCGACGATCAGCGCGCCAGAACCCAGGCAATTGCTTATCCGACCATTCGACGCCACATCACTTAAAAACATTGAACGTGCCATACAGGCTTCCGAACTTGGCCTCACTCCCAACAACGATGGCAAGGTCATCCGCCTCAATATCCCTCCTTTAACAGAAGAACGACGTCATGAACTCGTAAAAGTTGTTCATACCCGACTGGAGGAATCGCGCATCGCTGTACGCAATGTAAGGCGAGACTTGCTGAAAGACCTCAGGGAATTTGAACACGAAAAAATGATCTCCGAAGATGACCTGGAGACAGCAGAAGAAGAATTGCAGAAATTAACCGATACTATGATCGAGGAAATCGATCATGTCGGTCAGCATAAAGAAAAAGAGATCATGGAAGTATAAGGCAGCTCGATCACGGTGGAAGAAAAATTACCGGTTACTGGGAAAGTCCCCAATCATATTGCTATCATCATGGACGGCAATGGCAGGTGGGCAAAGGCGCATGGATTGCCGCATATTGAGGGTCATCGATCCGGAACCGAAAATTTACGCCGTGTCATCAAGGCTTGTGTCGAATTTGGGGTGAAATACCTGACAATTTATGCTTTTTCCACCGAAAATTGGATCCGCCCTAAAGATGAAGTTCAGGGATTAATGCAGATCCTCGAAACTGTCATTGACCGCGAACTGGACGAACTTAACAACCAGGGAGTACAGCTCAAACATTTGGGACGCTTGGATGGTTTGAACATCCTTCTCAGGAAAAAAGTAGGAAAAGCCATCGAATTAACCAAGAATAACCAGAAGCTGGTATTGTGCATTGCCTGGAATTACGGCGGAAGGGATGAAATCATCCACGCTGCCCAGCAGCTGATCAAAGAGAAGATCCCCGCAGAAAATGTCACCGAAGAACTCTTCAGCCAGCACTTGTTTACCAGTGGGATCCCCGATCCCGACCTGGTGGTAAGGACCTCCGGTGAATTCCGCACCAGTAATTTCCTGCCCTGGCAATCAGCTTATTCGGAATGGTATTTCACTCCAACGCTTTGGCCTGACTTTGACCGCGAAGAACTCCGTAAAGCCATTGAAGAATACAGCTTAAGAGAACGCAGGTTTGGGGGGAGAACGGGAAACGATGACCAGGAGGGAAGCTATGTTGGGTAAACGCTTGCTCAGCATTGCCATCCTCGCGCCGATAACCATCGCAGCGCTTATTGTCGGGGGTTGGTGGTTAACCCTTTTTATCGCCTTGCTCATTGCACTAGCTGCCTGGGAGTACGGCCACATGTTCAATAATGGGGGCTATGCTACATTCATCCCAGGCATCATATTGGGGAGCATCCTGTTCGTCGTTTTACGACAGGGTTACGGGTTTGAATACGCCGATCTCCTGATCGCCTGTCTCATCCTGGTTTTAATGGCATGGCATACCCTGCAGTACCAGAGAGGACACGAGTCTTCGGCTCTTGACTTCTGCATTTCTCTGAGCGGGGTGTTATATCTGGGTTGGACGATCGCATATTTTATTTCAATTCGTAATCTTCCCGATGGCGTATGGTGGGTGTTCCTAGTCGTTCTGGGAATAGCATTTGCAGATGCCGGGGCGTATTTCGTTGGACGGGGTGTGGGGAAACACAAAATGATGGACAAGGTCAGCCCAAAAAAATCATGGGAGGGTTATCTCGGCGGTATAGTCATCACAATGATCTTAAATGGGGCTGTAGCGGCGATTTTTCATAATTATGCTCCGTCCATCAGCACCCTGCATGGGATCCTGCTCGGACTGGTATTGGGCACCCTGGCTCCCCTGGGAGATTTCGGTGAGAGTATGCTCAAACGAGCTTTTGGGGTAAAGGATTCCAGCAATCTCATCCCGGGTCATGGCGGTTTTCTGGACAGGCTGGATTCATTTTTTTGGGCGGGAATCATCGGTTATTATCTGATCACCCAGTTATTTAAATATATTTAAAGCGGAGGTAAGATGGGCACTTTTGAACCAACCCGCAATCTGGCGCTCGAACTGGTACGCGTGACAGAAGCAGCGGCTTTGTCCGCAGGCAGATTCATGGGGAGAGGACAGAAAGAAGCAGCAGATAAAGCAGCCGTGGATGCCATGCGCCTGGTGATGAATTCCATCCAGATGGATGGCGTTATTGTCATCGGTGAGGGTGAAAAAGATAAAGCCCCCATGCTTTTTAACGGAGAAAAATTAGGTACCGGCGATCCCCCGGAAGTGGATATTGCTGTAGACCCGGTGGACGGTACGCGACCGCTTGCAAACGGCATCTGGAACGCCATCGGCGTAGTGGCACTGGCGCCGCGCGGGACCATGTATAATCCCGGCCCAATCGTTTATATGAACAAAATCGCAGTAGGCCCCGAAGCAAAAGACGTGATCGATATCAACGCCCCAATCAGAGATAATTTAAATAAAATCGCCAAAGCCCGGGGCGAGGACGTGGACGATCTCACCGTCGTCGTATTGGACAGGCCGCGCCACGCAGAGTTGATCGATGAGATCAGGGCTTGCGGTGCCAGGATCAGCCTGATTCCAGATGGGGACGTGGCAGGTGCGATCATGACCTGCTGGAAGAATTCCCACATCGATGTCCTCATGGGAATAGGTGGAACACCCGAAGGTGTGCTGGCAGCGGCTGCCCTGCGCTGCATGGGCGGAGGAATCCAGGGAAAGCTTTATCCACGAACGCCGGAGGAAGCAGAAAAAGGCAGGAGGATGGGTTATAACCTGGACCAGGTGCTGACGATGGACGACCTGGTTCATTCGGATGATGTTTTCTTCGCTGCCACCGGGATCACCAACGGTGACCTCCTGCGCGGAGTCGACTATTTTGCGGATGGAGCAGAAACGGACAGCCTGGTGATGAGAGGATTAACCGGGACGGTGCGCCATATCACCGCCACGCATCGATTAAGCAAGCTCGCCAAGATCAGCAGCATTCAATATTAAAATAAATATCCGTTCCAAGAGGAACGGATATTTGCAATCAATGGTATTCCGGGTTTACTTTAATTCATAAGTGATGCTGACATTGGCGATGACAACCATCTGCCCGGTAGCAATGGGAACCGGCATGGAAGCATCATAAGCCATCCCGCCACCTTTACCTTCATAGACGGAGGTTGTGCCGGTTGAAGTATAGACGCTGATGTTTTGAACTTCACCCAGTGCATCACCGGTGGTATTTGCCAATTCAATCGCCTGTTTCTTGGCGTCTTCCATGGCTATCTGGCGTGCTTCAGCGAGTGCTTGTTCCTTATCCAGAACATCAAATGTGATACCGTTGATGGTATTCGCGCCATTGCGTGCCACGACATCCAGAATACCGCCCATCTTGCTCAATTCGCGCACGGTCACATAAACCGTGTTGTTGGCGGTGAAGTATTCCCGGGTAATGGACCCGTCAGGTCCATAATCCTGCATCGGGTAGATGCTAAAACCGGAAGTCTGAATATCCTTTTCTTCCACGCCCTGTTCCTTTAGTGTGTCTCGGATGGACTGCGCAGCAGCGGTGTTGGCATCCAAAGCCTGGGTAACAGTATCACCCTTGGTCTGCACACCGATATTGATATAGGCCACATCAGGGGTCACGTATACCTGACCGGTACCAGAAACATATACTGTGCGAATTTGAGGTGCGGTGCCAGCCTGGATCGTAAAACAACCCGCTAGTCCAACAACCATCACAGCCGCAGCCATAACAACAAGAATTTTGTTTTTCATTCTTAACTCCTTTTTGAATATACTTTACCAGCTATATGACGCTTTTTCCAGAAAAAAGTTCCCAAAACCTTATATATTGAAGGCTAATTCTTTCCAATTCATTAGAAAACCTTAAATTCTTCCCGGAAATATTGAAAAATGGTTGGGATTATGCTATTATTTATTTGTCCCTCCAACCGGTTGCCCCCCTCAACCGGTCGGGGGGATGTCTTTTAAATCAACAGCGGCAGGGTTGCTGCCGCTGTTTTCTACTTACGAAACAAATCAAGGCAGGTATTGAACAGTGATGTGTCCTACCGGGACCGAGATCTCCAGCTCGACCAGGTCATCAGCGGAAGCAGCGCCGGGTGTTGAGACAACATCATCGACCACGTTGAATCCTTCCGGAAGATCGCGAACGGTCAAGGCAGTGTCAAAATGGATTCGAATGGGCGTGCCTTTTGGCACCATGACAATGACTTCACCAACCGCCACTGAAAGATCAGCTTTAAGTGCATCACCTGATGGAAGGATCAGCTTGATGCGACCCACACCTGCATCCACGTTCAGATCGTCAACATTCACCTTGGTGAGATCCAGCAGGTAATCACCCGCGCCGATGGACATATCCAGATCGAAGGGAATACTGGAATTCAATCGATAATCCCAGGTCAAATTCGTTGCGGAACCGACAAAAGGAGTGAAAACGCCGCTGGTATTATCTTCAATATCAAACGTCGCTTTTTCACCGACAATATCCGATGAGACGTGGGATTCATCAGTGGTGCTTACCTGCCCCTCCAGTAAATTCAAGGGGTCTGCGCCACCCTGGAGGGATACTTCACCCGCAGGTAACGAGATGGAACCCTCAGCGCTGGTCGCTCCTTCCAAACTCACTTTCATTGAGTTTGTTTCAAAATTTTCCTTGTACACCGGACTTTGTGTGGATAGATAATAAATGCCCGCCACGAGCGCAGCACCCACCAGTAAGCCCGCCAGGGATGAAAACAGTGACTTTCGACCAATGATCAAGTCAAGTCCCCAGGCAATCAGGAAAACAGGCCAGAAGCGTAAGATGATCTCCCACGCGGAAATGGTGAGATAACCAAAATTTCCAAGAAGGAAGATGATCCCCAATCCAATACCCAAAACCGGGCCGACAAAACCATGGCGATTGATCAAACCATCAATTCCACCAATGATGAACAGCAGCGGCCAGAGCTTGACCAGCGTTTCGAAAGTAGTCCCAGAGATCGAACCAATGTTGTTCAGGAATAGCACGGTACCTATCGCAATCAACAACACCGGCCAAAAAATACTAAATTCACGATGTTTATTTTCCATAATTATTCTCCTTTCATAGCACGAATCAACAAAACGACACCTGCCAGGATCAGAATCCCGGGCCAGATGATGGCATTATTAAACCAATTCCACCAATGGAAATTCAGGGCATCCAGCAGGGCAGAAGCACCCAACAAAAGCAGGCCGATTCCCAGGAACGTGGTTAAATTGGGATTTCGCTGGCTGGCTGCCTCGCGGATTTCTTCACCCATCAGCCTGGCACGATCAGCCAGTTCATCTGGCTGGGGCGTGCCGCCGCTGCTTTGAATTGACATGCGGTCCTCCCGCGGCATCACGATCCAAAGGATCAAATATATCGGGAAACCGATGCCGCTTGTGAGCACGAGAAGGACGAAGAATATGCGGATCCAGGTGGGATCAATATCCAAATAGACACCCAAACCTGCGCACACGCCCCCCAGCATTCTATTTGTGTTTGAACGATACAGTTTCTTACTCATGCTTACCTCATTACGATGATTTCTTCGCCATGATCGTGCGAACGATCAGGAAGAGCCCGCCAACGATCAACATCGCCGGCCAGACATATTTCCCGGCTGTTCCCTGCATGAAGGTGAAAATGATCCCCATCACCAGCAGGATCAGGGCCGGGATCCAGGGCCAGGTCATGTGCTCTTCACCGGTTGGCAGAACTGCCAGGGCGGCAAAAGTGGCTGCCAGGCCAAGGAACATAACGCCTACACCGATCATCGGATAATAAGTACTTAAACCAATCAGCGCGGCTACCGATAAAAGCGCACCTGCGGGAATGATGCCCCACCAGCTCTTGTGATCGATCAAATAGATGATCAGGAAGCTCAAGCCGATCATTGCGAGTAAAAACACGGGGGCGAGGACATCCGGGAAACCGGGTATCATTGGCAGTGCTATCACGCCGCCCAGGCCGATCAGGCTGCAGCCGGGGATAAGCGCCCACCACTGCTGACGATCAGCAAGGTACACATATAGGAAGGCTGCCCCTCCAGCAGCAAAAAGAGCGGCAAAGACCACACCCCAAATCGATCCTTCAAGCTTGAGCACATTCAAGCTCTGTAACAGGGTAAGGCCCCCCATGACAAGTAGAATTACCCCCACCAGAATTCGCCAATTAACTTTGTTCATTTTTCTTCTCCTTTCAATTTTATTTTATGGAAATTGAGCCGACACCGGTTTCGATTGCAATGTCAACTTTATTTGCTGCGGTATCATAATCAGCTGATTGATACCCCTTCCCTTTGCGTGGGAATCGCTGGGTATCGATATCGCTGCTGGCAATGGCTGACTCAACTTTTATCCTTGCAGCCACTCCATCCGGCACTTTCAGATCAACAGATGCTGCACCAGATTCAACTTTTACTTTCGTGAAACCAGCGTTTGCCGGCAAGGTGACAGTGGTGGAGCTTGCGCCGGTTTCAATCGACAGATTCTTTACCAACAGGTCTTTGAGATCAAGAACGGACTCGCTGGCACCCGATTCCAGCTCAAGGCTCAACGGGATGTTTTTATTAAATGCCATAGCCCATTCAAATCCTGAGACCGACGGAATGGGTGGTAGTGCGACAACGATATCGAAATCGCTTTTAAGCCCTACTTTGACCTTTGATCCTTCACGGTGCGTGGTTGGGACCACCCCGCCGACAAAAGTGCCGCTCAGCAGTTTATCAGATTCGGCACCCGCATGAACTTCGAGCTTTCCAGCACCATGTACAAGCTTAATCTCTGCTTCCGTCGCACCTTCAAGCGGTATCGACAGATCCTGAGCTTCCAATTTCTCATTCCTGGAAATGGCAGGGCGCAGTAAAAACCAGACGCCCAGGACAATCAGGAAATACGGGCCAATCAATGCCCAAACATTGATCCCCCGCAGCCATCCAAGCGTGGAGGCAAGAGCGATGAAACCAAATAGGATCAACGCAATGCCCCAATAGAGTTGACGCATTTTCATGAGATTTTCTCCTGATGAAAGATTATTTATGTTTGAGAAGTGGGCGGAAGATGATCAACAGCCCAGCAGCCACCAGCAAAAGCGGCCAGTAGACACCCAAAGCACCAAATGCTCCAAAGAAAGCACCAAATATGATAAAGAGCACGGCGCTTGTCAGGATGACGCTTAACCCTTCTCGGATGGAATAGCGATTACCACCACCGGTTAGAGAGGCGAGGATGATGCCCAATCCCACAAAACCCGGGATCAGCGCCCAAATATAGGACCAGCTGCTGTAATCATGCGCTATCGAATCCTGGTAATAAAGGATGCAGCCGATGCCTGCCACGATGCAAGCAGGAACGGAAAGATCCGGCGCACCCAGAGCCAGCCCGAGGACAAAGAGAGCCAGTCCAACTGCGATAATGATGAACGGCCATAACGAACCGATGGTCAAATTGAGACCGGGTATGATATTGATCACTGCAAAAAAGACCCCCAGAAGGATCAACACCACCCCCACAGCAAGAGTTGATTTTTTACGTGCGTCCATAGTCACTCCGTGAAATGAATTTGAATATCTATATAACGCAATTATTGAACTTTGGTTGCACACTTGAACCTTTTTCATTATAAATTCATATCCACCTTTTACAAGCACCACCTTATACACAATAAATCAAACCGATTAATATGTTGAATTTTGCCTTATTGCCCAGAACACCCTGTTGATGGTTTTTTTAAGAAAGGAATAATGCCAACGCGCTTTCAAAATAAAAAGAGCAGGTTAGAATAAGCCTGCTCTTTATTTTCCGGCAATTTTTTGAATCTATTTTTTCCGCATCGTCCCGATCAGAACGACGCCCAAACCCAATCCACAGACAGCGATGATGATAATCCCCAGGTTGCGGCGGTCCAATTTCGGCAATCCTTTGATCAGCGGCTCCAACGTCGGCGTTGGTGTGGATGTGGGAGTGTAATTTGGCGTGGCGGTCTTTGGTTTTACCTTCGGAGTAGGTGTTCGTGAAGGACGGATCGGCGTTACTGTGGGCGTTGAGGAAATGGTGGGAGTGGGAGCGAAACGAATGATCAGCTTCATTCCTACATAAATTGTGCTGTTCTCCCCCAAACCATTCAGATCCTGAATATCCTTGATATGAGTTTCGTATGCTACGGCGATACTCCAGAGCGTCTGACCGGACTCAACAATATGAACAATGGCGCCGTCATTCATCGGAGTGGATGTGACCACGGGTTTCATGACCTGCGAAATGGTGGGGGCGAGCGTTGCACCCGATGCCACGCTTGAGCTGCTGGTGCCGCCAGCGACATATGCTGCGTGAACAATATAGACTGTGCCGATCGGGCTGTCCGCCACACCTGCGCCAATACTCTGATAAGCCGGATTGGTCATGGGAATCATGTGCGCTTCATCCGACCATGCAACCATGATGCTATTAATGGAGCCGGTACGAAAACGCGCCCAGTTTTCGGTGGCGAAGATGGTAGCGCCGTTGCCATAGCCGGCTGCAGCCACCCGCCCTTTTACGTTTCCGATATGATCCGAGAGTTGATTATCCGCCATGTACTGCGCCGTCCATTGAGCAGTGCCATCCAGGATGGCATCTTCAACCAGCGCGGGCAGCCCATAACTGGTACGAATGCCATTTACCGCCGAGATCAAATCCGCTGCGGTTATTGAATCAGATGATGCGTGGCTGGCATTCATCCCCAGTATAGCCAGGACAAAAATAAGAAGAGTAGAAAAGCGTGCAACTTTTCGGATCATGGAAAGGATTATACCAAATTGAGTATCACGATATTTCAAATGTAGATTCCGATTTAAAAAGGGCACCCGATAAGGCGTGCCCCTGGTTGATTAGCTAGACAAACTATGATAATGAGCGTTCCTCGCCGCCGTGCCCCAAGGCTTCCGCCACAACCAGGAAATCCGTGGCAGCGATCATGCCTACGAGGTTGCCTTTCTCATCGACAACGGGTAAATGGTGGATGCGCAATTCCTTCATTTTTGCCGCGCATTCCACCACGGTCAGGGTTTGCGGAACTGTTATCAAGGGACTGCTCATGACGGCTTTGACTTTCGTGGTGGATGGATTCTGTTTGTGGGCAACGATCTTGTCACAAATATCGATGGCAGTGACGATACCGGACTCGGGATTATCCGCGGTTTTTTGAACGATGAGGCTATCCACGTACCGGCGTCGCATCAGGCTCAACGCCTCGGTGACGGTGGCTTCGGGATCGATATATAGAATCAGATTGATCATCCAATCGCGAACAGTGGATTTCATGTCCTCTCCTTGAAATGTGATCTTGAGCTTAGTATAGCTTAACCGGAGGTCTTAGGGCAAGCCGGGTTAGAGCATCCACTTCCATTTACGCAGGTCAAGCAGGGCATCCTGGGCAGTCAGGTCAAGTTTCAAGGGAGTGACTGAAATGAATCCCTCGTGGATCGCGCCAAAATCCGTGTCTTCTTCCAGAACACCAGTCGGCACCTCGCCCCCGATCCAGTAATAAGGTTTTCCCCGCGGGTCCTCGCGACGGATGAGCTCGTCCCGGTAGATTCGCAGACCCTGACGCGTGATGCGCCAGCCCTTCATTTCCTTCAGGGGCAAATAAGGCACGTTCAAATTCAACAGCACACCGGTAGGCAGCCCATTTTTTAACAACAGGGAAGCCAACCTGCGAGCCAGATGAGCTGCAGGCTGGTAATCCAATGCACCGGAATGGTTTTCAGGGCTATCCAGGGACACCGCAATTGCGGGTAAGCCAGCGATGGCCGCTTCCATGGCAGCAGTGACCGTGCCCGAATAGGTAACATCATGACCAATATTCGCGTTGGGATTGATCCCCGAAACGACGAGATCGATCGGCTCTTCGATGAATCCAAGCAGCGCCACGGCCACGCAATCGGAAGGTGCGCCATCACTGGCGAACGCCTGCGAGCCATCCGGCAGGGTGGTGGATTTCACCCGCAGGGGTCGATGCAATGTCTTAACGTGCCCGGAAGCGGACCAGTTGTGATCAGGTGCCAAAACACTAACTTTACCCAGTTTTCTAAATTCTCTTGCCAGGGCGAGCAAACCTGGAGCATTAATGCCATCATCGTTGGTGACCAGTATATGCGGCTTTTTTTCTTCCATGTCAATTCCTGAATGAAATGATGGCTAATTTTAACTTGTTTTACCCTCCTGCCCCAATGAAATCTTATTTTGTGAACGGACCAACTTGCGATCGAGCCAGACAAGAAAACCCAAAAAACACAACCCAACCAGCCACATGCCGGTACGGTTATCCGGTGGATTGGGATCCAACATTAATATTTGATCCAATATCGCCATCAGGAAGATGACACCTGCGATCAACGCAAGCTGGTGACGGAGAGGTAAAAGGGAGCCATGAGTGAGGTGATGGATCCAGAACACCATCAACGCTGGCAGGAACAACAGAAGCATGAAGGTGAGAATAACGGGCGTATCGATCTCAGGGAGGAACCAGCTGAAAAAGAAGAGCAGAAAGATCCCGGTGAACCCGGCCAGGAAAAATGTGGATTTTTTTGCTGGAGCAACATCATCTTTCACAAGGCCGGTTCCTATCTTCCGCGCAATGAGAATCAGCAAAACAACCAACAATGCAGTCACAATTAGATGAAGTAAAGGTAAAGGATATTGGGGATTCAATGCGCCAAAAAGAATGAGACCGATACTCACTACCAGACAGAACAGCACAAGAACTGCATTGAACCATTTTTTGTTCAACCAGATGCGTTCCTTTTGATCCGGGTAAAGTAAATGGGTCAGGGTGATCGGGATGGCAATACTCACCACGGCATGGAAAATGGTCAATTCCACCGTCCAGATCCAGTTCACCCCCAACCAGCGACCGTATGTGGACAGATTCCCTAGGTCCACCCAAAATGGATTGAAAAAGCTCTGCACCATCAATCCTTCCTCGATGATACCGTAGGCTGCCCCCAGGACGAGCAATGATGGCCAACCTTTTTCCCAACGCAGCATCAATTCACGGGTGAGCAGCGCACCGCCCCCATACAGGACAGATAACATGATAAATGTTATTGGATTAAAATATTCTGCCGGGGGAGCGGATCCACTTAATAGTTCTCCGCAGGCAGGAGCCAGCAGGAACAAACACAAAGCGGGCGGGATGCGAATCTTTTTCATTTAATCACCTCATTCTCCATCGTTAAAAATAAAACGGCTGCCTTTTAAGCAGCCGTTTTTTCTAAACATGGAAGATTATTTCACACTGGTTGTTAAAGTGAAATCAGAGTCAACACTATCGTAAGAACAAACTTGAGCATACCAGGCGCCGCTAGCTGGGTCTGATACGGACACATTTTCAGGATCAAGGCCGGTCACGTTGGATGTAAATTCTGAAGCATCCGTCGAGCTATCCATCAATTTGTCCAGGGAGGCGGCTGCCACATAAAGGTCCAAATCAGTCGCGAAATTCGAAATCCCGATCTCCAAATCTGAAGCACCATCCGGGACAGCCAGACAAAAATGAGCGCAATTACCAGGGAACGTGCCATCGCCAGTCATCTTTAAATTCAGATTTTGGGATGTATTCAAATCCATGGATGTTGACCGCGAATCACAAGTTACTGTTACTTTTGGTAATCCATTAGACTCAGCCTCCTGCACGGTACCCAAATTTCCACCACACGCTGTGATCATCAATGCAATCATACCGAGAACCAACACCAAACGCCACTGCTTCATCACCAACTCCTTGGGAAATGGAATTCAAAGAAGGCGCTACCATTCCATAATTAATATCGCCATTCTATGATTTTGTTGCATCAATTTTATGCGCTTGACAGGGTCAGTGTCAATTGCCTATCCCATACAAATATGCAAGGAGTATTCAACCCGGGTGCTGCACAGCCTTATGGATTCCTTATTTCAACAGGACTTCCCACAAATGAACGAAAGAGTCGTTAGTGGCATCCACATCGTGCAATTCAATATGAAGGCGGGAAATCATCAGCAAATCCTCAAAGGGTATGGATACCGTTTTGTTTTGATCGCCTTTTTCCGCCTGGATCGAAAAATCTTTCGACGTACCATCCTCCAACCAGGCTTCTACCAGGATATTGACCCTCTCCGAGCCGACCAGTAAATCCACTCCATTGAGTGAGCGGGGTTCTGGAAAATTAAGCTCGATGACAAGAGGATTTATACGATCGGATTTTATTAAGCTTTCAGAATCCCCATCAAATACCTTTTGAAGTGGCATGCCATCCAATACGGTATGCATTGTGGAAATGGTCATCCCTTCGATTTCGATTTCACCCGGGACAAGCTCAGCGCGTTTAAACCATTCCGCAGTGAAGATTTCCTGAACATCATCCCGATATCGCAATCGTAAAACGTAAAAACCGGGATCTCCATCAGGATAATTTAGAATTCGTTCGACATTTACCTCCGCGAATTTATCACTGTTTACCACCTCTTCATATTCCGAAGCGGTGAGAATAAAACGGGAAGTATCCAGACCATCTTTGAATTCCGCCATGAATGAGTCGGCGTTACCGCCGATAATATTTTCATTTTCGCCGATAAAAAATCGATGCATGATATCCGGCTGCCAGTTCCAATCTCCGGAAACATAGACCTTCGTCGCCGGGTCACGCTGATAGATCTCCAGGGCTGCCTGATACACTTCCCTGGATCCCCATTGAAGTCCGTCCAATCCATAATTGGTGAACCAGGTGGGTCCGTTGATTAGGACATCGTAAAGCATCGCAAATGGAACAATTGACAGGATGAGACCACTGAAAACCAGCAGCGATTGGTGGAACCATTTCCGCCGTTCAAGCCAGGTGAATGCCGATGAGATCCCGAGTGTGATGAATATCAGACTGGGAATGATCATTACCAGAACGCGGGTGATCTCGATCGAAATTAAAGCTGAACCCGAAGGGCCGGCCAGGAATGCTGCCAGGATCACGCGCATCTCCGGTCTTCGCCACCCTTTGATTGCCAGCACCAATCCCCAGATGAAGAACGGCAGCAGCAGCCATGAAACATGACTGTATCCCTTCATTACCCACCAGATAGGATCGTGCACGATCGGGTTGAACCAATATATCGGCGATAACCCATAGATATACCTTGAGAGATAATTGGCAATATTGGTTAACAACGTAGCGTCTGTGTTCCCGAGAATTCCGTATTGAAGCATCTGCGATTGATAATAGTCGGGATGGGATATGATGAAACGGACAAGAGGAACAGCGCAGAGTAGTTGCAGACCAAAAGAAAATAGGAATATTTTCCGGTTTTGCCAGTGATATCGCCAATCCGATATCAGGAGGAAAAAAGAGGTGAGCGCGATTATGATCTGCCCGGGGAAATAGGTATAGAATGCCAAGGCACCCAGCAATACGGATGGAATGAGAGCACGAGGATTTCCCTGCCGGTATCGAAGGTAGTAATAAAGAGAACCCGTATAAAAAACCGTAAAAACAGGGGTTTCAACCGCCAGGCGGGAAAACAGGAACCATGCCGGGGTGGATACGAGGAGGAAGAATCCAATCCATCCATGACGGATGCGGAAACAATCCTGCAGGATCAGCGCAAACCACAGCATCCCCAATACACCGAACAGAACGGTGACCAACCGCGCAAGAAAAACACTCCTTGGGAAAAATAAAAGAGTCAAAGCCTGGAAATAAACAGTCGTACCCAGTGAAAACTTGCGGTCATTCCAAAAAAAGGTCGGTAAAAGCTCCTGATCCGCATCTTTAATGGCATTATTCAGCAGGTCATATGCCCGCAGAACCGGTGTGGCTTCATCACTATAAAAATAGATTGGAAATTTTTCAAGCTGGTAAAGACGGGTGAATAAAAATATGCCAAGGGCTAAGAGAAATACAAGGGAGACTGCAGAGCCAAACCTGGCGATAATGGGACTACGCATCAGAAAACGATCAATTCGTGCCCATTCGTTTTTCAGCCAGACGACGGATTTTGATGACCTGGCGGCAGTCTCTTCCGCTCCCTGCACCTTAATCTGGATATCCACCAATTCGCCAGGATGGAGATGCAAATCGATTTTCGAATGAGTTCTTCTACTGGATACCATTTTTTCTTGTTTAATTGCCATGCAGAATCATCCCACGATTGGAGAAATTATAGCTTGGATTGATATTCTTAAAACCGGGAATTGCTGCCAGACTCGCTCAAGATCAGATTTCACTTAAGCGCATAAATTCTTTAGAATGTCTACTCCGTAACAAGTAGTGCTAGAATTATTGCATGCCAAATCTGGAAATGCTGGCTCGTTGGGTGTTCTTCGCCGGGATCGGGCTGGTGGTGCTGGGTGGCATCCTCTGGTTGATCAGCCGCATACCCGGAATGGAGAATTTCCCCGGAACGATCAAGCTCCAGAGCGGCGGGGTAACCTGCTTTTTCCCGCTGCTCCTAACCATTATCCTCAGTGTTGTTTTGACAGTTGTATTAAATATCATCATCAAGATGATAAACAAATAGCGGCACTTGATCATCAAGTACCGCATCCCTTTATAAAATTACATTCGCTAGGATATTTATTTCACCAGCTCGATTTCCCAGCTGATCTCCGCAATCCCACGCACAGTCGCTGCAACGGAACAATACTTTTCCTCGGAAAGCCTGACAGCCTGTTCTGCGGCTTTCATATCAAGTTTTTCCCCTTTTAGAGAGTATTTCAAGTGAATTTTTCTGAAAGTCCAAGGCGGTTCAGCATCCTGCTCAGCAGACACGCGAATCTCCAATCCCTGCAACCCGACCTTTTTCTTTTCAAGGATCTCAACCACGTCCACCGCAGTGCAGGAAGCGAGTGCAACCAGCAGCATTTCCGAAGGTTTCATACCAACACCTTCAGCGGGTGTGGAAAGTATGACGGAATGGTTGGTGGAATCCACCCCCAGAAATTTCTTGCCGCTCAGCCACTGAACAGTTGCATTCGCCATCAAGAACCTCCTATAAAGCTTTTCCCATGACTGTCATCAGATCCTTGACCATTTTTTCACGTTTGAGTGGATCATCTTTTTGCGATACCCGCATACAAGTGGTGAGATAATCCTCGGTGAAAACAAGGATGGCGCTGTCCATGGCAGAACGGGCAGCCACCAACTGCTGGATAATTTCACGGCAGTCACGATTCGTATCCACCATTTTCTGGACACCGTGCACCTGCCCCTCTATCCTCCGCAAACGACCGATCAATTTATGTTGGTCTGAAAGAAATGGATGGTTTTCCATTCTGCTCCTTTACCAGTCAACGACTGGTCATCATCATCCAGCTCAGGTAAAACCTCCATGGTCACCGCAGGAGCCAAATGAAGCTGTGCTGCTGCTCATCCCGCCATTGAGATGGGTGGAGGCAACCATCGACAACCGCTTCTGAGTATCCCTGCTTTGGCAATGGGGGCATTCAATGCCTTGTGCATTGTCTGAGAAACGAACCAGCTTCTCGAATTCTTCACCGCAGGATCGACACTCAAATTCATAAATTGGCATTTGTTTCTCCGTTATCAATATACTATACTGGAGTATAGCATTATTAATATTTTTGTCAAGACCTGGGAAAATGCAGAATTGAGTGGGTTGAGGTAAGATTAGCACGGAGGCTGGATGAAGAAATTACAGAGTCTTTTCGTCTACGTAAAACCTTACCTGGGAAAAATGTCGATTGCAGCCACGGCGCTGATCATTGCGACCCTGATCGGACTGGCATTGCCATGGGTTTTAAGACAGCTGGTGGATTCGGTTTTTGTTACAAGCGATCTTGGACAACTCAACCGGATCGGTTTGGGACTGCTATTTCTATTCATCCTGCAGGCCGGTTTCTCTTTCACCCAATACTTCCTGCTCGCCCAGGTTGCTCAACGGGTGGTTGCCGATTTGCGGCTGGCACTTCAACGCCATCTCATGGATCTGCCCATGCGCTTTTTCAACGAACAGCGCGTCGGTGAGCTGGTCTCGCGACTATCCAACGATGTCACCACCATCCAGAGCACGCTGACCGAAGCACCCATTAATTTGTTCAGGCAGGTGGTCACGTTTGCTGGTGGTTTAACGTTGATGATCCTGATCAACTGGCAGCTTACCATCCTTGTCTTTATCATCCTGCCGCCCATCCTGGGATTGGCGTTCTTTTTTGGAAAGCGCCTGGAGAGACTTTCCACAACCGTCCAGGACCGCCTGGCGGATGCCACCTCGGTCCTCGAAGAATTGATCTCCGGAATCCGCGTGGTGAAATCCTTCACCCAGGAAGCGGGAGAGAAAAAACGTTTCCGGCAGCGCATCGAAGATACGCTCGCTGTCACCATGCGCCGCATCAAGCTGCGTTCAGTTTTCATCCCAATGATCAATTTCCTGGCGTTCGGAGGAATTACGATCATGCTGTGGTTCGGTGGAAGAGCGGTGATTGCCGGGGAGACATCCCCCGGGGATTTGATCGCTTTCCTGATCTACGCCATCATGGTGGGGGCTCCGCTGGGGGAATTTGCAGGATTGTATTCGCAAACCCGGGAAGCCATGGGTGCTTCCCAGCGGATCATTGAAATACTGGAAACTCCCACAGAACCTCTTACCATGAAAAATGCCCCAAGGTTACCGACCATCAAGGGGCAGGTCAACTTCGATCAGGTGAATTTCGGCTATGAGGCGGATAACAACGTGCTGTGCAATATCAACCTGGAGGTTCCTCCCGCCCAGATGGTGGCGCTGGTAGGACCCAGTGGCGTGGGAAAAACAACCCTGGTCAACCTCATCCCGCGATTCTTTGATCCAACCAGCGGCAGAATTACCATTGATGGACATGAGATCGACAAGGTAGATCTGCACAGCCTGAGGCTACAAGTTGGATTGGTGCCCCAGGAAACATTTCTTTTTGGGGGAACTGTTCGAGAAAATATTGCCTATGGACGATCCAATGCCTCCAAGGAGGAGATCATCGAAGCTGCAAAAGCTTCATATGCGCATGATTTCATTGAAGAACTGTCAGAAAAATACAATTCGCTGATCGGAGAGCGCGGGGCCAAGCTTTCCGCGGGTCAGCGTCAGCGGCTGGCGATCGCACGGGCACTTCTCAAAGATCCGCGCATCCTGATACTGGATGAGGCAACCTCCGCGCTTGATACCGAATCCGAGCGCCTGGTGCAGGCAGCCCTGGAGCGTTTGATGCAGGGAAGAACATCTTTTATCATCGCGCACCGTCTATCCACCATCCAACGCGCAGACCGTATATTAGTATTAAAAGATGGCAGCATCATTGAAGACGGGAACCACAAACAACTGCTCAAGAAAAAAGGGCTCTACCACCATTTGTGGAATCTGCAATTCAATATCGGCGATCCAATAGAAAATACAGCCGGCAAACATTGAAATTGGTACAAGATTCCGTTTTGCTTTTTCCCAATCCTGTGGATAATTTAATAGAGTAACGACCTATTGACAGAACGTATGTTCTTATATATAATAGAACAAATAATCGATTACGATTAATGTATTGAAGGAGGGTAAGATGACGCGAGATAAGGAGATGGAAGAAAGGCTACGAAAGATCCTGGAATTCCTTTCAAGTTTCCAGGAGAAATCCGGCTATTCTCCTTCCATCCGCGAAATTGGGGATAAGATCGGCGTCAAATCAACATCTCTGGTTGATTTTTACCTTGATAAGCTCGAGAACCGCAGTATGATCGTTCGTGATAAACACATTTCACGGAGCATTCGGGTGTTATCCAACTCACTCAAAGAAGTATTTCGAATCCCGGTGATGGGCAGGATCGTGGCAGGCAAACCCATTCCTGTCCCCGCATCCGACCTTGATTATTTCAACACTGAGGACAGCGTGGAAATCGCGGGCAGCTTCCTGCCTGCCAAGGAAAAAGGCAGCAGGCTCTTCGCCCTTGAGGTTGAAGGCGATTCGATGATCGACGCAATGATCAACGATGGAGACATCGTCATCATGAAACCAGCACAAGTTGCTGAGAATGGCGAGATGGTAGCAGTCTGGCTTCCCGACCGGGATGAGACAACTTTAAAATATTTCTACAAGGAAGGCGAGCGCTACCGCTTGCAGCCTGCCAATCCGACAATGTCACCCATTTATATTGAAAAGGACCGGCCTCTCAAGATCATGGGCAAGGTGGTCATGGTTGTAAGGCAAGTCAAACCTGTTTCCCTGGCAGTTTAAGTCACAAGGATCAAATTAACAAAAAAAGGGCATTCCCTTGCGGGTTGCCCTTTTTGTTTGTAATACTATCAGAAGTCGATAAAATCGCTTACGCGACATCGACGACTGCGCCTGCGGCTTCGAGCTTGCTCTTGGCATCCGCTGCAGCAGCTTTCGCTACCGCGGTCAACACCTTCGAGCCAGCGGTTTCAGCCATGGTCTTGGCTTCGACCAAACCCAGGTTGGTGAGCTGACGGATGACTTTGATGACCTCGATCTTCTTGGGACCAGCATCTTTGATGACGACATCAAATTCTGTCTGTTCCTCGGCAGCTTCAGCAGCACCACCAGCAGCGCCACCAGCGGCAGGAGCGGCAACAGCCACAGCAGCGGCTGCGGAGACGCCCCATTTTTCTTCGAGTTTTTTGACCAGGTCAGCAGCATCCAAAACGGAAAGCTTGCTCAGTTCCTCTACCAATTTATCCAAATCAGACATTTTAATTCTCCTTCTAATAATTAGTTATGATATCCATGTTGCCAGGCTCAGGTTATTATTGCAAACCTGAAATAAGCAACCTTTAAGCAGCCTGTGCCTGCTCCGACCGGGCTTTGACCAAAAACGCCATCCTGCGGGCGGGTTCTGCCAAAGTACGAACCAGCTTGGTGGCAGGCGTGACAAGCAAGCCCATGAATTGCGCACGGATTACTGGGAGAGAAGGCAGTTCAGCCAATGCTTTCACCTGCCTGGCATCCAGCAACTCTTTACCAAGATAACCACCCTTCAATGAGAAAATTTCGGATTGTTTCGTGGCAGCTTCATTGAAGATTTTGGCAATCGACGGGGGATCCGTGAATGCAAAACCGACCATTGAAGATCCATCAAAATATCCAGACTGGGGAAGACCCACCTGTTCAACTACGCGATTGATCAACGTGTTCTTGACAATATGAATCTCACCACCAGCTTCTCTCGCTTTTGCGCGCATCGCATCAATATCTTTCTGGGTCATTTTGTTATAAGAAACCACAAAGACCGCCTGGCTGCCTTCAAGCCATTTCTGATATTGAGCCTGGATCTCGATTTTTTCCTTTTTAGTAAATGCCAATTAAGAAACACCTCCTTCCTTTCAAAATAAAAGTCTTTGCCGCAAGAAAAGGCAAAGACTTAAAATCCTCCAAATATTGAGGTCTTACTGTCTTCACCTGAGCAGGTTATTAAGCTCCTCGTGGAGCACCGGCTGTCTTGGGTGATGATCCGGCATAATCCGGACAGGTTACTATTTTACTGTTAATCCCTTATCCTGACAAGAGTTCGCCAGGACTTATTCACCGGAAAATTAAAGAAAATCCGGCGCTTTGCTAGTTATTCCTTCTCATTCATCGATTGGGCGGCGAGTGCATCAACGCGAACAGCAGGACCCATGGTGGATGTCAGAGTCATACGCTTGATATAGGTGCCTTTAGCTGCAGAAGGTCGCGCTTTCTGAATAGCTTCCATGAGTGCAGCCAGATTATCATACAACTTTTGCGCTTCAAATGAGACTTTACCGATCGCAACATGCAAGTTTGAAGTTTTATCCAGGCGGAATTCCACGCGACCGGCTTTCGCTTCCTTGATCACACGCGGCAGGTCGCCTGGTTCAACCACGGTTCCAGCCTTGGGATTGGGCATCAACCCGCGCGGTCCAAGAACACGACCGAGCTTGCCAGCTTTACCCATCATATCTGGAGTGGCAATAGCCACATCAAAATCCGTCCAGCCATTCTGGATCTTGGTGATCCACTCGTCGCTATCCGCGACCACATCCGCCCCACCTTCCTGGGCTTTGGTTGCACCTTCGCCCTGAGCAAAGACCAGGACGCGCACAGTTTTTCCCAGACCGTGAGGCAGGACCACCACATCACGCAATTGCTGATCCGCCTGACGCGGATCCAGACCCATGCGCATGTGCAGCTCAACCGTGCCATCAAATTTCGAGTAAGCAGTTTCCTTTACGAGGGTTAACGCTTCGAGCGGTTCGTAAGATTTGTTTTCTTCTATCTTGGCAAATGCTGCCAAATATTTTTTTCCGTGTTTAGCCATGATTTCTCCTTGGTGGTGTTAACGGGCGCTGACGCCCTCCCACTATCTAATCCTCAATTGTGATTCCCATATTGCGGGCTGTGCCTTCGATCTGGCGCATAGCGCTTTCAACATCGTTGGCATTCATATCCTTCATTTTTTGTTCCGCAATCTGGCGGAGCTGGGCACGGGTTACCTTTCCAACTTTATTGCGGTTGGGAGCATCCGATCCCTTCTCCACACCAGCAGCTTTTTTCAACAATACTGAAGCCGGAGATGATTTTAGGACGAAGGTAAAGGAACCATCCGTGTAAACGGTGATTTCTGCGGGAATGATATCGCCAGCCATACTTTGCGTACGGGCGTTATATTCCTTGCAGAAGGCCATAATATTGATCCCATAGCCTGCCAGAGCAGGGCCAATGGGGGGTGCAGGGTTGGCTTTACCAGCTTGAACCTGCAGACGTAACACACTCTTGATTTTTTTTGCCATTCTTTACTCCTTGGTGGTTTTAGCGGGTGATAGGGGAGCACCCTCCCACATTAAGACCCCTGTTACGGAGCCAATGATTACGATTTCTCAACCTGCAGAAAGTCCAATTCGACCGGTGTTTCGCGGCCAAAGAAATTAACCATGACACGCACCTTGGTACGCTCAATATCGATATCGTCCACAGTGCCACGAAAATCGTTGAAGGGACCATCGATGATGCGCACACGTTCGCCAACTTTGAAGGACACCTTCACATGGGGCGCTTCCGCTTCCATGCGCCGCAGGATCTGGGCAACTTCCTCGGTACGCAGCGGCGTGGGCTGATTGCCCATGCCAACGAAACCTGTAACACCCGGTGTATTTCGTACCACATACCAGGATTCCTCGGTGAGGATCATATTGACCAGAACATAGCCTGGAAATACATGGCGTTCCACGGTGCGGCGTTTTCCCTCCCGAACCTCGATCTCTTCCTGGGTCGGGATGACAACATCAAAGATCTTCTCTTTCATGCCCATGGTTTCAATGCGCTGTTCCAGGTTGTGCCGTACTTTGTTTTCATAACCGGAATAGCAATGGATCACATACCAGGAACGCTCGTCACTGATAATATCCACCGGCAGCTGGGAAGCATCCGGGCCGGGAGGAGTTAAAGGCGGAGGCGCGCTGGGACGTGCCGGAGCGGATTTTTCTTCCTCCTGCTCAGGTTCTTCCCAAGGTCCGTCGTTATATAAATCGTCCTGCTCAGCCATTCGTTCTCCTTACCAGCCTTTCGAGTGCTGTGGATCAGCTGACCAAAATAGCGACCAGCCGTGAAAACAAAAAATCAACAATACTAAGCATGGTGCCCATCAGGATCATGACCAACAACACAAGTTGGGTCATGCGGAAGGCCTCTGCAGTCGTTGGCCAGGACACCTTGTGCAG
Organism: uncultured Chloroflexia bacterium; assembly: GCA_963804865.1. Classification (GTDB taxonomy): domain Bacteria; phylum Chloroflexota; class Anaerolineae; order Anaerolineales; family Anaerolineaceae; genus CAVVEQ01. The sequence goes on along the minus strand of CAWDSH010000042.1, from coordinate 179,617 downwards.
CTCACCGGTTGTTTCGCGGTACCAGCGCCGGATGGCATTTGGCTTCTTTTCGATATCTTTCTTATCAGCCATTTAACGCTCCTTTTTCTGGTCTAAAACGCCGCCTTCCAGACGTTGGTTTGGATTAGGAAGGACGGCGCTGTTTTTCTTTGAGCAGGCCAGGCAGGAATTGAACCCACAACCTCCTGTTTTGGAGACAGGCGCTCTGCCAAATTGAGCTACTGGCCTGTAAAGTTGGTGGTTGCGGTTCTTATTCCTGTCGCAAACCCTCCAACCAAAAAATCATTACTTCGACTCCCGATGAAGCGTATGCTTGCGGCAGCGTGGGCAATACTTTTGTATCTCCATGCGTCCGGGGTCATTGCGCCGATTCTTTTCAGTTGTATAGTTGCGCTCCTTGCAATCATCGCAGATCAGCGTGATCACCGGGCGAACATCTTTCTTTTTCGATGCCATATTATTTCCTTACGCAGCCCGTTTCAACGGGGCCGACACTTCTTAACTTATTCGATAATCTTGGTAATGACGCCAGCGCCGACCGTCAGGCCGCCTTCGCGAATGGCGAATTTCGAGCCCTGCTCCAATGCCACCGGCACGATCAGCTCCACCACCATGTTCACATCATCCCCAGGCATCACCATCTCCACGCCTTCCGGCAGGGTGATCGACCCGGTCACGTCCATCGTCCGTATGTAGAACTGCGGCCGGTATCCCGGGAAGAACGGCTTGTGCCGCCCACCTTCTTCACGCTTCAGCACGTACACCTGCGCGTTGAATTTCGTGTGCGGGGTGATCGAGCCAGGCTTTGCCACCACCTGCCCGCGTTCCACATCCGTGCGCTCAATGCCGCGCAGCAGGAGTCCCAGGTTATCCCCGGCCATGCCTTCGTCCAGCAGCTTGTGGAACATCTCAACGCCCGTCACCACGCTCGAGCGCGTCTTCTCCTGCAAGCCCACGATCTCCACCGGCTCGCCGACCTTGATGTGCCCGCGGTCTACTTTCCCCGTCACCACCGTGCCGCGTCCCTTGATCGAGAACACGTCCTCGATCGGCATCATGAACGGCTTGTCCATCTCGCGCTTCGGCTCCGGGATGTATTCATCCACCACCCGCAGCAGTTCCTTGATGCAGGCGTATTCCGGCGCGTTCGGATCCGTCGAGGTGCTCTCCAGCGCCTTCAACGCGCTGCCCCGCACGATCGGCGTCGTCTCGCCCGGGAATTTGTATCCCGTCAGCATTTCCCGCAGCTCCATCTCCACCAGCTCCAACAGCTCCGGATCGTCCATCATGTCCACTTTGTTCAAAAAGACCACGATGCTCGGCACTTCCACCTGACGCGCCAACAGCACGTGTTCCTTCGTCTGCGGCATCGGCCCATCCGGCGCTGCCACCACCAGGATGGCTCCATCCACCTGCGCCGCCCCGGTGATCATGTTCTTGATGTAGTCGCGGTGCCCCGGCATGTCCACGTGCGCATAGTGCCGCTTCTCGGTCTCATATTCCACGTGCGCTATGTTGATCGTGATCCCGCGCGCTTTCTCTTCCGGCGCATTGTCAATGCTGTCATACGCCCGGAATTCTGCCTTCCCCAAGAACTGGCAGTATTTCGTGATCGCCGCCGTTAACGTGGTCTTCCCATGATCAATGTGACCCATGGTCCCTACGTTCAAATGCGGTTTGTTGCGCTCAAATTTCTGCTTCGCCATGCCTGCTCTCTCCTTTACATGCTGCAAAATAATTTCATATTTTCGGCATCGTGAGCCCTCAATGGGAGTTGAACCCATGACCCCGCCCTTACCAAGGGCGTGCTCTACCAACTGAGCTATGAGGGCTTGCCGTTCTTCATGATGACCCGCTCAACGCGGGTCACATCTGGTCTTGCGACCAGTGGGCGGTGAAGGATTCGAACCTCCGAAGGCGTGACGCCAACTGATTTACAGTCAGTCCCCGTTGGCCACTTGGGTAACCGCCCAGGTCGAACCGTTGCCGGCTCGGGAGTGAAGTGATGATGCCATCACTTTCACTCACCAACCTGCAACAGAGCCGATGAAGGGAATCGAACCCTTGACCCGCCGCTTACAAGGCGGCTGCTCTGCCATCTGAGCTACATCGGCACGATTTTTAAGGTACAAACCGAGCGTGGTCGATTATACCAAAGCCTAAAGACTCAGGCAAGGTCAAACGACCGAGAATCGCTCGCAAGAGCGTGGAGTTTACCAAGAATCGAATGGAGAGTCAAGGAATCCGGTGATTTACACGTCCGGAGACTTCGCTGATCCTTATGAGACTAATAATTTGTTGGGGGCAGCATTTGATATACCAAGAGATTCGCTCATAACAGCAAGAACAAGAATCAATTGGTTTTCGAAAGTCCCAAAACGATGGGAATCCTTTGACATTCTCATCATGCGCGACTAGAATCTTATGGAAAGTACTGATTCTTTATTTTTTTGAGGTGTGATTGTGAGTAAGTGGCCGGGAAAATACGTGATCGGCTTAACCGGGAACATTGGCACCGGGAAAAGTGTTGTCCGCAGGATGCTTGAGCACTTAGGCGCTTATGGCATCGATGCGGACCAGTTGGCGCATCGAGCGATAGCAAAAGGTGCACCCGGGTACCAGCCTGTTATTGAAACTTTTGGAAAATGGATCCTCGGACCCGATGGTCAGATCGACCGGAGCAAGCTTGGGAAAATGACTTTCAATGACCCAACTGCAATGGCTGATCTGGAAAAGATAGTCCATCCACTGGTGGAAGGCGCAGTCGATATGATCGCGCAGCGCTCCAGCCAGAGAGTTATCGTTATAGAAGCCATTAAACTACTTGAGAGTAACCTGGCTAAATCATGCGATGCCGTCTGGGTCTCATATGCCTTTCCAGAGCAGCAGCTCACGCGCTTGTTACAACAGCGACATATGGCTGAAGCGGAAGCTCACCAGAGAATTGCCGTGCAGAGTCCGCAGGAAGATAAAATTGCGGCTGCCACGGTGGTTATCAAGAATATCGCTTCATTTGATGATACCTGGCGGCAGGTGGTGGCTGCATGGAAAAAATATATCCCGCGAACCGCCACGGCGCCTCTACCACCTACCGTACCCGTTACGCGAGTTGCAGTACCACAGGGAGAGATCAGCGTGATGCGAGGCAGGCCGACGCATTGTGCGGAGATCGCCAATCTCTTCAATCGCCTGGGAAGCGATGGGAGGAAATTCACCGAAGAAGACATCATGGCGGCTTTCGGCGAAAAAGCCTTTATGCTGCTTTCCCTGGGCGATTCAGTGGTTGGAATGGTAGGCTGGCAGGTTGAAAACCTTATTGCGCGTACAACCGAGGTTCTTCTGGATCCAACCATTCCTCAGGATAAAGCCCTCCCCTTGTTGATCAAGGAAATGGAAAACGCTTCAAAAGACCTGCAATGCGAAGCTTCACTTGTCTTTATTAAACCAGAGCTGGCAAAACAGGAAGAACTCTGGCGCAATTTGGGCTATGAGAGGCGCACACCCCAAACTTTGGGAGTACTCGCCTGGCAGGAAGCCGCGATCGAATCCATGCCGCCATCCACAGCACTTTTATTTAAACAATTAAGGATTGATCGTGTGCTCCGGCCCATCTAAATAGCAACTGTGCAAAATTTTATCGACGAAGTCCTTTTTCTTCTGCAAAGATTAAACTGGTTGAGCATCCTTGATCTCTGCCTGGTGACTTTGGTTTTCTACGTCATTCTTTTAATGCTCCGCGATACCCAGGCGCTTTTATTGCTGAGGGGGGTCATTTTTCTCTTATTGATCATCGCCCTCATGACGACTGTCATTAGCCTCCCTGCATTTTCCTGGTTGATCACAACCACCCTCCCGGCGCTATTATTGGCAATCCCAGTGATCTTTGCACCGGAGATCCGCCGTGGCCTGGAAAGATTAGGGCGCGCAGGCACCCCGGCATTTGGCGTCTTTGCACCACCACCTGCTGAGAGTATGAAAGTCAGCATTAGAGCAGTGGTGGAGGCAGCAGCACGATTGAGCGCCAGGCAGCATGGTGCATTGATCATCCTCCAGCGTAGAGATGATCTCTGGGAATATGCCCGAACAGGGGTGCAGCTAAACTCCATCATCACACCAGAGACGCTGATACAGATCTTTTATCCCAATACGCCACTTCATGATGGAGCTGTACTCATTTCCGGAAATCGGATAATGGCAGCAGCATGTGTTATGCCCCTTTCAGCCAGCGGCATATTGAACCCGAATCCCGAAAGGCAAATGGGACTTCGCCATAGGGCTGCGCTCGGTATTTCAGAAGCAACGGACGCCATTGCCGTGGTTGTATCTGAACAGACAGGTGCCATCTCGGTCGCGCATGGAGGCAGGATGATTCGCAGGCTGGATACCGACCGCCTGGAAAATGTACTCATAGCCTTTTACCAAATGGAAAATCAAATCAAACAATCCAATACCATTTCCACTCTGCTCGACAGGTGGATTCCAAGCCGAAAGAAGGAAAAGTAAATCATGGAACTCTTTCGGCGATGGGTTAAAACACTGCCTACTCTTGGAGCAGCCTTCATTCTTGCCATGGTCGTATGGGTACTTGCCGTAACATCGACAGATCCTGCCGAAGAGAGAGCTTACCAACAACCCGTGACGATCGAAATAAAAAGCCAGGATCCAAGCCTACTGATCACGAATGAAATCCCCGAACAGACTTCCGTGGTGCTTCGGGCGCCTCTCTCGGTGTGGGAAAAGATCTATGCAGATGCAAGCGCGGTCAGGGCTTTCATGGATCTATCAGGCATTGAAGCAGGATCTCATACTGTACCTGTCAAGATCCAGGTTGCATACCAACCTTCATCCGTTGTATCAAACGAAGTGGCTTCGGTGGATTTGGTGCTGGAAGAGTTGGTGAGCAAGGATTTTAATGTCGAACTTGTAACATTTGGTTCTCCTGCCAGTGGTTATGAATTGGGGTTATCAACCCTCAGCCAGGAAAGCGTAGTGGTAAGTGGTCCGGAATCAAAAGTGAATGCAGTGCAATCTGTGCGCGCCACTTTCATCCTGGGAAACTCCAATGAATCGATTGAAAGAGATACCTCCCTGGTTGCCATTGATGAAGATGGTAATGTAATCACCGGTGTCAGTATCGCACCTGCAAATATCACCATCTACCAGGAGATCACGCAGCGGGGCGGATATCGCTCGGTTGTAATTAAAGTTGCTTTTTCAGGGCATGTATCCACTGGCTACCGGCTAACGAACATCACGGTCAATCCCCCGATCATCACGGTATATTCAGAAGACCCCGCATTGGTTGAGAATTTACAGGGTTATATCGAGACTGTGCCATTGAACCTGGATGGCGTAGATTCGGACCTGGATCTTAACCTGGCTTTAAATATGCCCCAGGGTATTTCTCTTGATGGTGAACCGACAGTCATGGTCCATGTCGGTGTCTCTCCCCTGGAAGGCAGTCTTACGCTGGCCAGCCAGAAGGTTGAAATCATTGGTCTCGAACAAGGATTGACAGGTCGCGTTTCTCCGGCATTCGTGGACGTGATCATCTCGGGGCCACTGCCGATGCTTAACAAATTGACTTCCAGTGACGTGCATGTGATCATGGATTTGAGTGGTGAAGGAATTGGAACATATCAAAAACAGCCCAGCGTGACGATCAGCATCCCTTCCCTCACTGCAGATTCGATCCTGCCTGATACACTTGATGTGGTGATCAGTGTCGCCGGTACCCCAACCCCGAAGCCTTAGGAAAAAATGCCAAAACCTGTTGTTGCCCTGGTCGGAAGACCTAATGTCGGGAAAAGCACTCTTTTTAACCGCCTGGCTGGCGAACGGCTGGCGATCGTGGATGATACCCCTGGAACCACTCGTGACCGGCTTTTTGCGGAAAGCGACTGGAATGGTATCAATTTCGATATCATCGATACCGGGGGGATCGATCCATCCACCGGGGGTAAGGATCCTTTATCCATTGGTTCTGCAGATTACATTCAGCAAATCCGCGCACAGGCACAAATCGCAGTCCAGGAAGCTGATGTGGTCCTCTTCCTTGTGGATGCTGCTGCAGGTGTAACTCCTGCTGACCTGGAAGTTGCACTGTTGCTTCGCAAGAATCAGAAGAAAATCGGAGGGAAAACTCTCCCGCCCGTTTTCCTGGTGGTCAACAAATCCGACAACAAGAATTTGCAGGAGCAGGCAGCAGCTTTCTACGAACTGGGAATGGGTGAGCCCTACCCCATTTCCGCCGTGCACGGCATCGGAACGGGTGATTTGATGGACGACGTGGTCAAATCATTTCCACCCATGCAGGACGACGCTGATGATGACGCGGTGAAGATAGCCATCGTTGGTAAGCCTAACGTGGGAAAATCCAGCCTACTGAACCGCCTTGTTGGCGAGGAACGTGCCATCGTCAGCCCCATTGCCGGCACCACGCGGGACGCCGTGGATACCCATCTGGTCTTCCAGGACCTTCCCCTCACTCTCATTGATACAGCTGGCATCCGCCGGCGGGGAAAGATCATCCCGGGCGTGGAAAAATACAGCGTCATCCGTTCCCTGCGTGCCATCGAACAAGCAGATGTCTCATTATTGATGATCGATGCCGGCAGCGGCATCAGCGCCCAGGATACACATATCGCCGGTTTCATCCTCGAAGCACGGAAAAGCGCGGTTGTATTGGTGAACAAATGGGATGCAATTGAAAAAGATGGATTTACGATGGAGGCATTCAGCCAGCGGATAAGAAGTGAATTAAATTTCATGGATTACGTCCCAATGCTCTTCATATCCGCAAAAACCGGTCAACGAGTCGATCAAGTGCTGCCCCTGGCATTGAAAGTACAGGAGGAACGATTGGCGCGTATCTCCACCGGTGCCCTGAACCGCATTTTACAGCATGCACAGGATATGCATGCACCAACGCGCAAAGGCGGTGCCGCGATCAAGTTGTATTACGGCACCCAGGTGCGAAGCGATCCTCCGACATTCCTGATCCACGTTAATGATCCAAGACTGGCGCATTTCACTTACCAGCGTTACCTGGAAAACCAGATTCGTAAAGAATACTCCTACACCGGCACCCCGATCACCCTGGTTTTTAAAGCGCGCAGGTAAATAAAGCTGCTTCATTAATTACATATCTGTAAATCCACTTTCATATATTGGATATAAGTTTATATAAGGCTTGCTTGTGAGAGAAGTCGGTCTTATAATGATTCGAAATAACCTGCGCCCAATGAATACCATCGAAACGAAACCAACGGATAATACCGCACCCCGAAAATCAGCCTTCAGGTCCATCCTGCTGGAAATCATGCAGACCCTGCTGCTCGCAGTGGTACTTTATTTTCTCATCGATGCATTCATTGCCAGGGTGAGGGTTGAGAATGTGAGCATGGAACCCACCCTTGTTCCGGGTGAATTCCTGGTAGTGAACAAGCTTGCGTACAAAACCAGCGAGATCAAACATGGTGATATCATCGTTTTCCATTACCCGCTCAACCCGGATGAGGACTATATCAAGCGAGTGATAGGGCTGCCCGGCGATGCGATCACTATCGTCGACGGGAAGGTATCTGTAAATGGGTACCTGCTTGACGAACCCTATATCGCTGCACCGCCTGCGAGGGGTGGTGAATGGATCGTCCCTCAAAACGCAGTGTTTGTGATGGGCGATAATCGCAATGAATCATCGGATTCCCGGGATTGGGGTTTTGTACCTGACGATTTCATCCTCGGTAAAGCCCTTTTTGTCTATTGGCCTTTCAACCAGGCCAAGATCCTGACCCTGCCACACACCGTGAATGCAGCAGCCATCCCGACTGCCGCCCCCTAAAGGAGACGGCCAACCATGAGCAAACAAAAAACTGCGGCAAAAAACAATAAACCTGAAGTCCCGCTACCCTGCACTGAATGCCAGGCTGGTCAAATGCACCGCCAGTACGTGACGTATTACACTTATCTTGGTGAAGAATTGATCTCCGTGCCGGATTTCCCCGCCTGGGTGTGCGATGTTTGCGGCAGGAGGGAATACGATCCAAACGCGTTGAACCGGTTATCCCTCATCCTCAGCCCGACAGCCGGTACCACCACGCTGCGAAAGCGTCTGCTCCCAAGCAAAAAGGATATCAGCGGGAAATCAACCCGGCTGGATCGCAGCGAATAATCTCCTAGCAAAAAAAGAACCCGCCAAGCGGGTTCTTTTTATTTTCATGGAACAGGCTGCCAGGCAGGCATCATGTCCTTGCCACCCGAAAGGGTGAGATTGGATTGAAGCGCACCTGAAGCATTCATGATATAGATTTCCGGGTTGCCATCCCGTTCCGAGGTGAAAAGGATCCATTGAGTATCCGGCGACCAGGCAGGATCATAATCCTTGCCGCCATCTGTCAACCCGGTGATGCGATTACCGCGATCCGAGAACCTGGTCAGGAAGATCCGTTTACTGTAACCCTCAAGGCGGGTGTAAGCCAGCAATTCATTATCCGGTGACCAGGCTGGATTGGCAACATCTCCCAATCTGCCGAGGATTTCACGGGTATCGAAATTGATCGGGGAGCTGTAACCATCCGTTGCCTGTCGGATATACAGGATCTTGCGGCCACTGGCAGATATCACGTACGCCAGGTAAGTTTGGTCTGCAGACCAGGTGGATGAATATTCCTCGTAATCATAGCTGACGCGGCGGATATCACTGCCATCCCGATTCATGAAATACAACTGCTTGATCTCCGTACCAAACGCACCCTTGTTGGTAAAAGCGATCAGGGAACCATCCGGTGACCAGGCTGGCTCAAAATCATCCCCGCGGTGCTGTGATAAATTGACCGCGCCTTCTTCGGGCTTTTCAGGATCGATCACCCAGATATCTATCCCCAACGCCTGCCCTCCACTGGGTCCGGCATAGAGTAATTTTTTTCCATCCTGCGACCAGGCCGGGTCGGATTTATTGCCCGCATCGGTGGTCAGCTGGCGGTCTTCAATGACGTATACTTCACCGATGTCGTTCAAAGAAACCCGCATCAACCAGACCTGCATTGCTTTTCCGTCACCTTTATCACTGATATAGGCAATGTACCCACCCTTACCAAGGAGGGGAGGCGTGGGTGACGGCGTGGGGCTGGGTTCGGGTGTTATGGTCGCGGTGGGGATTTCTGGTGTCGCGCTGGGTTGGCTGGCCAATTCCGCCTGGCTGGTCAGCGTGGCAGCCACGGAAAGCCCAATCTGGGAATTATCAACGGTAGGCGTGACAGGATCATTTTTGCCGCCAGTACCTTTCCCATTGAAAAATATCAAATATCCGATCAATGCCAGGAGGATGATCCCTCCACCGCCAGCAGCAAAGATCCACTTTGGAAGACCTGGTTTGTGAACTGTCTCTGGAGGAGCGGGTGATACCAATTTTCCAGCACCTTTAACTGTCGGTTCAGCCACCTCCAGCGGGATTGCACCCGGTTCAAGAAATGCCTTGATGAAAGAGTCGACATCCGGGAAACGCTCCTCGGGATGCGCAGCCATGGCCTTGTCGAGTGCTGCCGAGGAATAAGCGGGTACCGACTTGTTTATTTTATTTGCTGGTTCGAGCACAGCAGTGCCCATCAGACGCTGCAAGCCGTCTTCAGGCTGGTGGTTGGTGAGCAGCTGATACAAGGTCGCGGCGAGAGAATATTGATCCGAGTAGGGACCGGTACGCCCACCACCATACTGCTCGGGGGGTGAATAACCGGGCGAAAAACCCAAGGCGCCGGTTGTCGTCGCTGCCGTGGGATCCGCGACCTTGGCAATCCCGAAATCGACGAGGGTCACCTCGCCGCTGGGATTCAGCTTGATGTTGGCCGGTTTAATATCGCGGTGAATGACGGGAGGTTTTTGATGGTGCAGGTGGCTGATGGCTGACCCCAGCTGCTTGGCCCATTCCATGACCATCTCCACCGGTTGTTTGCCGTCTTCTTTCAAAATCGTGGCAAGGTCATCACCGGGTATGTAATCCATCACCAGGTATTGTTCGCTTCCCATGAGGAAATGATCTGTAACTCGCGGCAGATTGGGATGGCGCAAGCTGGCCAACAAACGCGCCTCGCGCAGGAATTGGGTTTCCCCCTCCTTGGCAGGGCTGTGATTGGCCTTTACAGCAACAACATGATCAAGCACATTATCCTTGGCCAGGTAAACCGCTCCCATGCCGCCTTTGCCAAGTTGACGAATGATCTGATAGCGATCTTTTAAAATGTAATCAGGCGCGAGATCCATACTGTTTCTCCAAAGTTGTATCGCAATACTTCTAACAAATTATACTCACGCGATGAAAAATTACCTCGTTTTGCAGTTGACAATTGCTTAACAATTTTCACGTCGCTTCACAAGCAAGCCATGTTTGACGTCCCCTTATGGGCGTGATAAAATAACACCCGCTTGGGCGCGTAGCTCAATGGTAGAGCAGTGGCCTTTTAAGCCATTGGTTAAGGGTTCGAGCCCCTTCGCGCTCACAAAAAACACCCGTCACGGGTGTTTTTAATTAGTCCTTTGGTTGATGTTTGCGTGGGGAAATTAATTTTATATCAAGATAGTGTTTTTTTTAACATTCATTTTTTGAGATAAAATCCCTGTTCTGAATCAATTTCTGGAAAGATCGAAACACAATCAATCACTTTGATATGATTTTGCCATAAAACAAAACGCCCTCTCCTTTAGTGTGAGAGCGCTGTTAACTTTCCCTTTACTTCTTGCTCGCATTATCGTTTGAAAATTTAATTCTATATATACAACCTGATCCCATTCGGAGAAAGATCCGCAATCAATCCAGGACAGGGAACTAGATGCTCTTTTTTTTCCTTATTCGGCGCACATAGATATGCTGACCATCAGAGGCAAATCCACCCCATCCGATCCGACCTCCTTTTTCGTCAACGATCTCCGCCTTACCTTTGAAAACTTTTAAGTACAACTTGCTGTCGTAGGCATTGACGCAGTGCTGCACTTCAGCCCAAAGAAAAATTGAGATGGGCATGTCATTGACAAATACAGTCTTACGTTCATCAACCATCATTCTCCTATGTGATGGAGGGAGCCATGAGGCTCCCTCCCGATACCAATTCTTTTCTTTTACGGTGTGATGTTTATGATACGCCCATCGGGATAGATTGTGGGATCGATGGGTGTGTTGGCAGGTGGTACACCATAGAGAAACTGGACGTACTCGATCAGGGCATCCAGGTCGCTGACCCCGATGCGGGTGACGTTAGTTCCGCCGAGGAACACGCTGAAATTGTCACCACCGGTGGCAATAAATTCATTGCAGGTTACCGTGTAAGGAGTTGCGTCAGGGAGGATCGGTGTGCCATCGGTCAAAGTCAGTGAGGTGATGCGCGAGCCAACCGGGAGAGCCAGGTTGAACGAGTATATTGAGCCCCGATTCTTGCAGTAGCTTCATAGAGCTCTGCGGGGGGCTGAACTGCTGCTCCAGCAGGGCATAGATCTGGCTGCCGGTCAGGGTCATGGTGACCAGCTTGTTGTCAAACGGCTGGACGGTAAAGAAGTCACCAAAGGTGATGTCGTGAGGATAGGTGGCGTAGGCAATATCAGCTCGTATTCCGCCCGGGTTCATAAAGGCGATCTGCGTGCCGCCCTTCCACCGTTGTGCATCAGCAATGAGATCACCCATGGGTACTTCCATGGTGTACCGATCAGGTCCTCTGGAGATTATGCCCTTTGTTGAAGCCTTGACCGCATTCACGATCGGCGCGATTTCCGCCTGGTATTCGGCCACCAGCGCTGCGATCCCTGCATCGGGTGTAACGCCCGCATTATAGGTAGTCACAACCTGCAGCTTGGAAGTTGCCACATTACGGAACAGCCGGTCGTAGCGCAGGTCGGAGACCCCGATGGCTGTGCCCGAAGAGTACTGCTGGATGATCGGGATGTTGTTGATCTTACCGGAGTAGCCGCTGTGCGAGTGTCCAGAAATGATCAGATCCACACCGGGAACGGCGACCCTCGACCATCTCGCCGCTGACCACGCCGCCATACACATCCGGCATGTGCGCCAGCACGACCACGATGTCCGCACCCGCATGCTCGCAGCTCATTCAGCGAGTTGCTCCACGATCGGACCCGCGTCGCGGAACTCGAGTCCCGGCCGTGGTGCCAGCCATGACGATGGAGGGTGTATCCTTGCTGGTGACGCCGATCACGCCGACCTGCTGCCCCTTGACCGTGAACATCACGGTGGGAACCAGCCAATCAGGGCGGGTGTCGGTGCCTTCGTTGAAGACATTTGCCAGCAGGATGGGGAACTCAGCCTGTGCCATGCGTTCCTGCAGCCTGGTCTGACCCCAGTCGAACTCGTGGTTGCCCATGACGGCTGCCTTGTAGCCCATGTGGTTGTATACATCAATCACGGATGCGCCCCAGAGCAGGTTCGAGATGGGCGTGCCCTGCATCATATCGCCGCCATCCAGCAGCAAGGTGCCGAGCGGGTTGAGAGCCTTGTAAGTGTTGATGTAGGTCATGTTGAAGGCTGCGCCACCGACCAGTTTGCTGCTGACCAGCTTTCCGGTCTCCAGTTGCCCGTGGAAGTCATTGGTGGAGAGGAAAGTGTAGAGCGGGTAGCGTGCTTCGCGCACCCAGGCCAGGGCTTCGGCGTTGGTCACCAGCTGCTTCGGGCAGCAGCTTGTTGCCAGTCGGGACGAAAATCCCAGCCTGGATCGAATAGGCCGTAGCATCCTTGGCCCAGCCTTGCAGGCGGTTCTTATCTGAATATCCTTTGAGCATGGACCTGTCTGTTTCAATGTCCTGTAAACCTTCCATGGCTTTGCTGCCCAAGAGGAAGAAACTTTCCTCGCGATTGAGATCTTGCACCGTGAGGTCCTTTGTCGCCAGGGAAGTCCAGATAATCATCCCGGTTTCCGTCGAAAGCCGTCCAGAGCAGGTCGGCGTAATCGGAGCGGGTTACGGGGTTGGCAGTGGTCGTGCTTAGCCAGGTGTTGACCGGCGGCAGCAGCGTCCAGTTCTGCACGAAGACGTCGCTTGGGGAGATGGTGCCGCGCTCCATGATCCAGTTGGTGATGAGCTCGCGCACCTCGACGGTGGATTGGTAGAGCTTGGTGGCGGTCGGGGAACTTGCCGGTGGCCCGGTAGTTGTTGAGTGCCACGCGGACAAGCTGATCCATGGCCAGGGGCTCACCATTGAGCTTTAATTCGACCACGCGCTGGCCGACCGGTTTGGTCACATCCAGCTTGTACTCGATGCCCGACCACAGGTCGTAGTTGTAGTCGCGAACGGCGGAATTCACCGTCACGCCAGCCGGATCGTAGTAGTACTGGTTGAAGTAGTTGGCAGTCCACTCCAGCTCGTCCTTGATCATCTGGCCGGTGGCCTCGATGACGTAGAGGGTGTTGTCGTAGATGTAGACCGCGTAGGCGTCCTTGAGCTTGATCGGACCAGCGTTCAATTTGGCCTCGTTGGTGAAGAGGGCAGCCAGGGAGGCTTCCACCGGGAACCCGGCAGCAGCAGCTGCATCCGTCTGCACCTGGTTGATCAGGTCGGCCATCGGGCCGTCCTGGATACGGGCAGCAAATCCGCCGGGGAAGGCAGCGGTCGCCGTGCCGATCGGCGTGTTGATGTAGGCGACAGTCGCATCATGATAGGGCTGCATGAGAGCTTTTAGACCAGCATCTTCTACAGTGCTGCCCATCGCCGGGGTCAGTGCTCGACTTTGTTGTGACCGTCCAATCAGTTCCTGAGCCGGTGACCGTGATGCGGATATCGGAGATGTTGCGGGTATGGTAGTTCGGCTCGGTGACCAGGACGCCGTTGATGACCTGGCTCGCGACATTCGCATGGGCGTGCCCGGCCAGGATCACATCGATGCCCGGGACTTCATTGGCAAGGAACTTGACGAAGTTCTCCTCGCGGCCATAACCGTAGGTCTCATCGAGACCGCTGTGGGCAGCCACGACGATAACATCCGCGCCTGCTGCGCGCATCTCGGGCACATAGTGGTGGGCAGCCGCCATCGCGTCGCCAAAGACGCAGTCGACGATATTCTCAGGCCTCTCCCAATGCACAACTGCTGGAGGGGTCAAACCCAGGATGCCCACCTGTACCCCGCCCACATCTTTTATCGACATAGGGCTGCGAAGGTGTAATCCCGGCATCCGGTGACATTGGCCGAGAGCAGGGGGAAGTTCGCCTCGCTCTGAAACTTGTTGAAGACAGCTGGGCCATAATTGAACTCATGGTTACCGACCGTGGAGGCGGTATATCCCATGGTATTCATGGCCAGCAGCCAGGGGGTTCGTCATGCTGGTGTCGATCACCTCAAAGTAGTAGGCCAGCGGGGTGCCCTGGATGGTGTCGCCGTTGTCGATAAGGATGGTATTGGGATTGGTGGCGAGCACACTCTTCACGTAGGTGTAGATCTTCGTCAGGCCACGCTGTGACGAACCCGTGGGGACGCTATCCGTGAAGTAATCATAGTTGTCGACATTGCCGTGAATGTCGCTGGTGCCGAGGATGACGATGTCCTTAGTCTCGGCAGCGCTCACCATAGTCGCATTAGATCCTAACAGTGAAAATAGAAATACAATCGTTAGGATTGTCGAAAATATCCGGTTCTTCTTCATATCTAATCCTCTCTTTTCATGTAATCAAATTTGAGATTTCAAATCTGTACCCTCTCGAAAAACCCTCCCAGGTCACCTCCTCCTCCAATTGATTTGTTACCTCCATATCCATTATTATTCCCCTCTCATTGTGTCATTTATATTTTCCAACTTTATAAGGTTGAATAGAAGTTAATTTTGTAACCATTTCAGGTATGGATATCAATCTCAGGCGCATTTGAGCAAGGTCTTCAAGCCAACCATTCAATGAACAGAACGGAGTCGCGAATACCGAAGATGATCTCGAATTGTTCCTCGAATTTCCTGGTATTGATTGAACGAGTCTGGTGCAGAATATTAGGCACGGCGCCACCTTTATCACGATATGGATAAGGCTTGTTCTTGCCTTGCAACCTTACTCAACGTTAAATTCTACAGAACTCTAGCTACGCTACAATTAATAAAGGGGGAAGTATCTTTAACCAACCATAATCATATCTTAAAAATCCATCCGATTCAAGCATCATTTTCTACATGAGAAAAAGAGGGCTTATACCCGAATAGCAATTCCCAAAACTCCATATCATTGGTTCGAATCACCTTCAGAATTCCCGCGCTTGCTCCATTGATGAAATACGTGATCATGAATTACTACTGCTTGTTTACTCCTTCCGAGTTCATTGAAAAAGAGACACTGAAGTTAAATCCCACAAAGTGGGCTGGGCACGCACCGGCACCGGCTCCATCACCCAGCTCTGATCCACATGCTCCCGCAGCCTGTCCACCAGCACACTCCGATCCAAGCAGACCGGTGGCGCGGGCTTGGTGCTGATCACCAGGGGCGCCAGGCTGCCCAGCCGGCGCATGTGCGGCAGGCAGGCATCCAGCAGGCGCAGGCTCTCCTCCAGCTTGACGCTCTCATCATAAAAAGTGCCCAGAAAATCAAGCAGCAGGGTGGGCGCTTCGATGGCAGGAGTCTCCTCCAGCAGGGTAAGCATCTGGTAGCAGGTGAAGGCACGGCAAAGTGTGATGCGCCCCAGGCAGGTGTAGATCTCGCCCGTCAGGCGGCGCAGTGCGCTCGCCACCGGGTAGACGTTGAAACGGTTGCCGCCATCCAGCACGCGCACCGCCCCACCCAGCGAGAGACGCGCGGCCAATTCGAGCATCAGGGAACCGGCGGCATGCGGCGCGACCACCAGCATGAGGCGATTGGAAAGCGGCTGCGAGAGCGCCTGGTTGAGCCCGGAGAATGCCCGGGATGAAATGGGTGAAATGTTCATATTTATATTATACTGAACATTTGTTCTATATGCAAGATGTAAGACGCAAAAAGACCAGCTACGCGCTGGTCTTGATCGCTTTTTTCACCGGTCAGCTATTGATCCATTCAATGATGGTTGACTCACCCTGTCCCACCCCCACGCAGAGTGTCGCCAGTCCAAAGTATGGTTTCTTCGATTTGGGAGCTCTGCGGCGCATCTCGTGCAGCAGCGTGGTGAGGATGCGCGCTCCCGAGCAGCCCAAGGGGTGCCCAAGCGCGATCGCGCCGCCGTTCACGTTGGTGATCTCGTGGCTCAATCCCAGTTCGCGCATGACCGCCAATGATTGCACGGCAAAGGCTTCATTTAATTCCACCAATCCCAGGTCTTCCACTTTCAGGTTGGCCAGCTTGAGAGCCTTGTTTGTCGCGGGTACTGGTCCCATGCCCATGATGCGTGGCTCCACGCCTGCGGATGCTGAAGCGACCACGCGGGCCAGCGGCATCAATCCCAGCTCACGGGCTCGTCCGGCTTCCATCAGGAGCATCGCCGCGGCGCCATCGTTCATGCCGGAGGAATTTCCCGCGGTCACCGTGCCCCCTTCCTTGCGAAAGGCAGGTTTAAGTCGGGCGAGTGATTCCAGGCTGGTATCCCGCCTGGGACGCTCATCCTGGCTGACCAGCAATGGATCACCCTTCTTTTGAGGAATACTCACCGGTGCGATTTCCTCAGAGAATTTTCCGGAATCTATTGCAGCTACGGCGCGCTGATGGCTGGCCAGGGCGAAAGCATCCTGCTCTTCACGGGTGATGCCGGTCATGGCGGCGATATTTTCCGCGGTCTCGCCCATGGATTCGGTGCCATAAAGCTCAATCATCCTGGGGTTGGGATAACGCCAACCCAGCGCGGTATCCCAGGCGGTCAAATTACCAAACGAAAAAGGCTGTTCTGCCTTGGGCAGTGAATACGGGGCGCGGGACATGCTCTCCACGCCCCCGGCGATGCAGATCGAAGCTTCACCCGTCTTGATTGCCCTGGCAGCGGCATTGACTGCTGCCAGGCCTGATGCACATAAGCGGTTTATGGTCATGCCTGGAACCGAGAACGGCAATCCAGCCAGGAGCAGCGACATGCGCGCAACATTACGGTTATCCTCCCCGGCCTGGTTCACGCAACCCAGATAGACTTCATCGATCAGTTTGCCATCCAGGTGGGTGCGCTCCAGCAAGGCGCGAAGGATGTGCGCCGCGAGGTCATCGGGGCGAACCGCCGCCAATGCGCCTCCCAGGGCTCCAATTGGCGTGCGGATGGCATCGATGATGACAGCTTCTTTCATTTGTTCCTCCAAAGGTTGACTAAAATTACTGATCAGGGTCGAGCCTCGATCACCAGCTCCACACGGGAAATTTCGCCACCCGAGCGATACACCCGAAAAGAGAACGGCAGCATTTGACCTGGGATCAGCGGTATCTTGCTCTCCCAAACCCGGACACCGGTCAAAGCTCCCTCAGAATCAAAGGCAACCGCTGCCACTCTCACCTGTTTTGCTTCGAGGGACGGTTCATTCAACTTTACCTCGCCACTGATAAACGCCGAATTCCCATCCGGTGAGATGCGGATATCCTGTTCATCAATAATAACGGCCAAAAAGCGATTCTCTGCCTGACTCACCGGCAAAGCGATATTGATCGCGGCTTCCACCTGTGCAGGTTTGACCCCCGGTTCGGGCAGGAAAGCCGCCAGCGGCAGGCTGGCACCTGCAGGAAGGCTATCCAGGGGCAAATAGGCCTGCATATCATAAACCTGGCCGGATACATCCGCCAGGCGGATGGAACCGGTGATATTTTCAACCATGATCTCCTGCGTGTTGGTAACCAGCGCGAAACACCACAATCCTCCTCCTGCATCAGCATAACAACGCGGCTGGCCGAGTTTCATGCCAATCGGTGTGGGGGATGGGATGACCGGCGTGCCGTAAACCTGTGGTTCGGCGGGAGGAACCGCCACAACGGTTCCCACCGAGAGAACATATGGATCCACCAGTGGATTGGCGGTCTGCAATGCCTGGATGCTGACCCCGTATTTGAACGCAATCCCTGAGAAGGTGTCACCCCGTCCGATGGTATGGAAGCGCGATGTGGGGGTTGATGAAGGCAGCGATGTCGGCGTTCCCAATCCGGGCGGTGTGCGCGAAGAAGTCGGTGTCCTGGATTGATAAATGACCAAAGTGACTTCAGAATCCAAATCCGCAGTTGGTTGATCAGGCATTGCCTGGCAGGCAGCCAGGAGCAGGGATAACAACAATCCAGTGATGAAAAATGTCCGTTTGAAACCCATCTTTTAGATTATACCTTTCCCCCGAAAACTTACATGATGCGATAAGTTGCACCCCACTTCCTGCATGTGTTAGAATCATTTTATCCAGTTGCAAACGAGGCAACCATGCCTGAAATGATCGAAGTTGTTATCGATAGCGTCCGGGTCAGTCTGACCAATCAGCAACGCATCGTGGTGTTGAAGGATACCCACAGCGAGCAGTATTTGGTCATTTGGATCGGCCCTTATGAAGCTGAAGCCATCACGATCGCCCTTCAAGAGATCGAAGTGGCACGCCCGCAAACCCACGATCTGCTTAAGAGTATTCTTTCAGCGTTGAATGCCCGCCTTACGCGGGTTGAGGTCAGTTCGTTAAGCGAAGATGTCTTTTATGGCAACCTGGTGATCGAAACGGATGGAAAACAGGTCAACATCGATTCGCGGCCTTCAGATGCGCTCGCCCTGGCAGTACGCTTTCATGTGCCGATCATGGTTTCAAAAGAAGTGATGGAAAGCGCGGGTATCCAGCCGGAAAAAGATATTCAAAAAACCGCGCATGAATCCACCGGCGAAAGCGCTGCCGGGCAGCTGGAAGAAACCCCGGAAAGCAAGAACCGATTGTCGGTGTTTGAAGATTTTCTCGAGAAGCTGGATGTCGACGATCTGCCCGATTCCAAAAAGAATAAAGACCAGCCGGATGAAGATCAACCCAAACCGAAAGGCAAAACCAAATGAGCGATCTTCCTCCCCCCGAAGAAACCTCGACACCCGAAATTCAAGCTCAACCGCACAGCCGCGAAGCCGAAGAAGCCGTGCTTGGCGCAGTGCTGATCAATCCTGAAGTCTATTTCGATATCGCCCAATTCCTCCAGCCCGAAGATTTCTTCATCGTCCGCAACCGCTGGATTTGGGAAGCGTTCGTTCATCTCCACGAACGGCGCATCCCGCTCGATTACTTAACCATCAGCCAGGAACTGGAAGACAAAGGTCAGCTGGCTGAGATCGGCGGTCCTTCCTATCTCACTGCGCTGATCAGTCAGACGCCAACCTCACTGCACGCTGAAGCCTATGCCCGGACAGTCGAGCAGGAATCGATCCGCAGGCGCATGCTGGGCTCTGCAAATTCTCTCGCACAGCTGGCTTATGACCGTGAACGCACAGTTGACGGCATTATTGATGAAGCCGAAAAAACAATATTCGGCCTCAGTGACAAACGTATCCACCACGACGTGCAGACCATCCAGGAGGTGCTCAGCGATTACTATGACCGGGTGGACCAGCTCGCACAGCGCGCCGAGGAGATCTATGGTGTACCCACAGGCCTTACGGACCTGGACCGCTTGTTGGGGGGTATGCAAAAGTCCGACCTGATCATCGTGGCGGGACGGCCGGCATCTGGGAAAACCGGTTTCCTCCTTTCGGCTGCGAAAAGTGCCGCTCAGAAGCACAAAAAACATGTGGCGTTCTTTTCCCTGGAAATGTCCAACGAGCAGCTGGTGCAGCGTTTGATCGCCCAGGAAACCAAGATCGATTCCCAGAAATTGCGCAGCGGAAAACTGGCAGAGGATGAATGGCCTCTATTCACCCGCGCCATTGAAGTAATGGGTGATACCGATATTTATCTGGATGATACGCCGGCCCTGACGCCCATCCAGCTGCGCACCAAATGCCGCCGGCTGCATCTTGAAAAGCAGCTGGATCTGGTTTGCATCGATTATATCCAGCTCATGTCCAGCGACACGCGCAATGAAAACCGCGTGCAGGAAGTATCCTATATCACCCGCAACTTAAAAGTCCTGGCGCGCGAACTCAATGTGCCCGTTTTGGCTGCGGCGCAGCTTTCCCGCGCGGTGGAACAGCGGGCAGACAAGCGACCGATGCTCTCAGATTTGCGCGAATCGGGCAGCCTGGAACAGGATGCGGATATTGTCATGTTCATCCACAGGCCAAACGCTGCCGAGAAGGAAGTACCACGCACCATAACTCAAACTGAGATCATCGAACTCATCGTCGCCAAACACCGCAATGGACCCACCCACCCGGGTATCGAGCTGGTCTTCTTCAACAACCTGGCACGGTTCGAAAACGCGGCCACGATTAATCGTGAATCCCTGAAAATCTAAGAACATCCTCATGTCACCCTTCAAAGGTTTCCAGGAAGGTAGATCCCGTTCCATCCCAATGCCGGTGGAATTTTTCACCGAGATTCTTCCCATGACCGGCGATCCAGATGAATTAAGACTCCTGCTATATGCATTTTGGTTCCTGGAAAAGCAGGAGGGGACTTTTCGATTCATCAAGGAGGGTGATTTTTCCGCCGATCTACGATTTATGGGCAGCCTGGACCAGAATCCAGAGCAAGCTCATATAAAATTGGTCTCCGCGCTTCAAAAAACTCTCACGCATGAGATCTTCTTGGAAATCAAACCGATGGGTGAAGATACCGTATTTGTTATGAATTCCCCCAGTGGAAAAGCGGCCTTGCAAGCAGTAAAAAAAGGCACCTGGTCGCCTTCAAATGCACAACGCTCCCAGGCGACCCTCTCCCAGGAAAAACCAAATATCTTTAAATTATATGAAGAGAACATCGGGACACTTACCCCGCTGATTGCAGAAGATCTAAAAGCAGCCGAGCAGGATTACCCGCAGAGTTGGGTGGAGGAAGCTTTCCGGCTGGCAGTACAACGCAACGCTAGGTCATGGCGGTATATCGAAACCATCCTGAAACGCTGGAAGGAGCATGGGCGCGATGACGCGGATCAAACAGGTGACCAAGAAGATCGGCGAAAATATGTCTCAGGAAAATATGGCGACATCATCAAACATTAACCGGAAGGATACTAATTTCTCCGCTGATCCCAACTGCCCGCATTGTGGCGGGGTTGGTTTCGTGCGCCTTGATCTGCCATCCAGTGATCCGAACTTCGGTAAACTACAAATATGCACCTGCCGTCAAAAGCACGATGATAAGTCTGCCATCGAAAGGCTCTATCACCTAAGTAACTTGCAGGCTTTCAAGGAAATGACCTTTGAAAATTTCAGTTCAAAAGGACGAATGGGATTGGCGGACCAGCAGGTGAATTCACTATCCCTGGCTTTCAACCAGGCACAGCAATATGCCCGCGATTTGAAAGGCTGGGCGCTGCTCATGGGTGGTTATGGCTGCGGAAAAACCCACCTGGCTGCAGCCATCGCGAATCACGCAGTCAGTTATGGTGTGCCAACCCTATTTCTCACCGTGCCGGATTTGCTCGATTGGCTGCGCTTCTCCTACGACAGTACCGAAACGTCCTTCGAGGATCGTTTCGAAGAGATCCGCAATATCCGTCTTTTAGTGCTGGACGACCTGGGAACACAGAATGCCACGCCCTGGGCTGAGGAAAAACTCTACCAGATCATCAATCACCGCTATACCAATAAGCTTTCCACCGTACTCACCACCAATCTCGAATTGATGGAGCTGGATGGCCGCATTCGTTCGCGTTTGCAGGATCCAGACCTGGTCGCCCAAATAAGAATTGCTGCACCGGATTACCGCTCACCAGTGCGCGACCTTGGGCAGGCCAATATTTCCACCCTGTCGCTGGTCAGCGATCACACGTTTGGAAATTTCAGCCTGCGCGAGAATGAGAAATTACCCCCGGAAGAACAAAAAAGCCTGGAAAAAGCATTCCGCGCAGCACAGCAGTACGCCGAATCGCCCAAAGGTTGGTTGATGCTGCAAGGCACCTATGGATGCGGCAAAACTCACCTGGCGGCAGCCATCGGCAATTACCGGGCTGCGGAAGGGGATGAACCCATCTTCATCGTGGTACCAGATCTGCTCGATCACCTGCGATCCACCTTTGGGCCAAACAGCAATATCTCATATGATCACCTGTTCGAGCAGGTGCGATCCTGCAAACTTCTTGTTCTCGATGACCTGGGTACTCAATCCGCGACACCCTGGGCAAAGGAAAAATTATTCCAACTGCTCAATTTCCGCTATGAGGCCATGCTGCCCACGGTGATCACCACCTCGTCCTCGCTGGAAGAGATCGATGCCCGCATTCGCAGCCGCATGATGGACACCAGGCGCTGCACCATCTACGCCATCCTGGCTCCCACTTATCGGGGCGGTTCCATACGAACCTCAAAAAAGACATTAAACAAATAAATTAGATAAATTTGACAAATATTAGCATAATTGATATTATTGAACTGCCCTTTTAGGGCAGTTCATTCCATAAAAGGTGAAATATGTTATCCGGATTTTTATTGTCCTTGCGTGAGGGATTAGAAGCCGCTCTGGTGATCGGCATCGTATTTGGGGTGTTTCGCATTCTACATAGAAAAGATCTTAACCAGCCTGCCTGGTGGGGAGTGGCAGCAGGAATCTTTGCCAGCCTGCTGGTCGCTGCAGCATTATTTTTCGCCGGCGCACAGTTGGAAGGTGAAGCTGAAGAAATATTCGAAGCCATCAGCATGCTGTTGGCAGCAGGGATACTCACCTGGATGATCATTTGGGTTCAAGCGCAATCCGGGAGCATGCATAAGGATATCGAGAAGAAAGTGCTTCAAAATAGCAGTACTGGTGGAAAATGGCAGATCTTTAGCCTGACGTTTCTCGCGGTTTGGAGGGAAGGCGTTGAGTTGGCGCTATTCCTCATTGCAACAACATTTTCAGGAAATCAGAATTTGATTTTAGCTGGAGGAATATTGGGACTCGCTGCCGCCGTTACCATCGGGCTACTCTGGTATCGTAGCTCAGGTGGACTTTCCCTTTCCTCCTTTTTTAAAGTCACCAATGTATTGCTCGTTCTATTTGCGGCAGGCTTGATCGCTCATGCAATGCATGCACTGAACGAATTGGGATTGGTGCCTTCCATTCTCGATCCTTTGTACAACCTGAATGGTTTATTGAGTGAAGAGTCCTTCGTTGGGCAATTATTGAAGACCTTGTTTGGATACCGCTCAACACCATCGCTGACCGTTGTGGCAAGCTATATGATGTATCTGACCGCAATCGGGTTCATTCTTTTAAAACACTCCACCAGTTCAAAGAAAAAAGTGGTTTCCGCTATCATTCGATAGCATTCTCAATATCCAGGGAACAATAAAAAAATTCGAAGGTCTCTTCAGAGACCTTCGTTTGTTTAGTATTCGGGTAGGTCAGAGTTGAAGCTTGCGAAGTGCGTTCTGGAAATCAGCCAGGTTGGGTGGATTGAGCGAGATGATCTTTTTGATCATATCAATGGCAGCCTGTTTGTTGCCAGCATCCAATAATGCCTCACCGCCGGCATCCAAAACCTCGATCGCCTTGGCGGATTGTCCGTGACGGATCAAAAGGTCAGCCAGGCGATTATATAGCTCGGGCGTGGTCACATGCTCCTGGAGAAGATCTTTAATGAAGCCAATCGCCTTGGGTCGCTGATTGGAATTCTCAAGTATTGCAACATAGCCATCCAATTCCGCAGTCGCATCCGGCAGGTTCCCCAGTTTGAGATTCAGGTCGATCAACCTGGCTCTCGGCGTCTCCGCTTCCGGCTGCATCGTCCGCAACTGTTCATATATCTTGATGGCAGCCTTCCAATCCAGGCGCTGCATGTCGATATCTGCAACCTTGGTCAGGATCTCGAGGGTCCACTTTTGATCAGCTCCCGCCTGTTGGGCAAGCTTGGAAGCTGCCATGTATGTTTGGCGGGCCATATCGAATTCAGCCAGCTGGTAATAAATATTTGCCAGCTCAGAGTATTGCTGCATGGCTTCATCCGTGCGTCCCTGGGCTGCCAGGAGATCGATGAGATGGCTGCGCACAGAAAGGTCCATGGGCGCCATCTGGGTGACACGGGATAGAAGCCGGACAGCCTGACCCACCTCACCTCGTAACGTATAGACCCGGGAGGTAATGAGAAATTTATCTGTTGCGTCCTGAATACGGCCTTCTTTGATTAATATCTCGCCCATTTGCATATGCAAGGGCAGGTATGTGGGAGCGTAACGCAATGCGTCAAAAGCCTCTTCCATGGCAGACCGATAATGCCCTTGAGCGGTGTACTGCCGCACCAGGGCCATGGCTTCAACGATTTGACTCCCACTGGTTTGGAGTAGCATGCCTGCCAGCGGCATGGGAGTACCGCCATCGGATTGTTGCGGGAGCTGCTGGCGGGCCATGGTCATATATTGCCGCCAATCCGGACGCAACAACTGCCCGCGAATGACATCACATAATTTTTTCTGCGCTTCCTCATCAGCGCTATTGGTTTGTTCTTCCAGGAGGGGTTCGTAGAGTTGGCTCAATTCATCCGCCTGGTCCGCGGGAACCATTTCGATATCGCCAAGGCGCAGCGCTTGTAAATATGACATGGCTGCTTCCGCAAACTGACCAGATGATTCATAAAGCTGAGCGATCAATAAATAGGAACCAAGGGCAAAATCCGGATGTTTAACCGATTCCTGGAGAAATTTATATGCTTTTTGACCATCTTTTTCGCTATAGAGCAAGCCCAGGGAATAATATGCTTCCGGCACGGTTAACCCGATTTCCACCGCCTGTTCGAGCTGGCCTAACGCCTGTTCATTGTCACCTGAAGATTGAAATTGGATGGCCTGGCTCAAGAACAACTCCATCCTGGCCCTGTCTGCTTCCTCCTGCTTAAGACCACCCGTTCCGCGCGTGAGTGCATTAAGTCCGCGACGACTTATCGAACCTTCCGGTGAGGTTTCTTCACCAAGTTCAAAAAGCTGGGCTGCCAGACGAGTGAGTGATTTCTGGCGCGCTTCCAAGACAGGATCGACTGCAAGGGGAGCGGTTGATTTTGGCTGCGCAAGCAGCTTCTTCCCGGTCGGGGGCTCATCACCGGCATTCGCCTGTTCTGATTCCGGCATAGGGAGCGGTTCATTGTTATTTAATTTTTCCAGCGCAGTCTTGGCATCTTCGTACTCAGGAACCATCTTCTGCACATACTGGACAACCTGAAATGCCTTGACCATGTCCCCCTGTGCCTGCATGATGGCAGCGGACGCCATATATTCCGCAACCGCTTCCGCCTTGCGTCCCAAACGATCATAGATGGTCGCCAAACGGGATCGAGATGTCAGGTTCTCCGGCTCAAGAAAAGCCACCCGTCTCCAGTTATCGATTGTTTTATCAACATCACGGGCTTTTAGATACAGCTCGGCGGCTTCCATTGAATTCTCTACCGCCTTCTTAAACTGCCCGGTTTTTTCATAAATGCGTGCCATCTTTTCAAAAGAGACAGCATCATTTGGATTAAGCTCCGCGGCGCGCTGGTAATACGTCAGCGCTTCATCGTATCTCTTCTGTTCGTATAACGCCAATCCAAGACTGGCCAGTGCCTGGGGGTGATCTGGAATCTCATCAAGAGCCTGCTGGTAATAGGTAACAGCCTGTTCCCAGTTCTGGTCCCAGGCAGCAGTATGCCCCTGATTCATTGTGCGTTGAAATTTTTCCTGGTTACCGACCAATGTTACCCTCTAGAAAGAGTATTTTACTTCAATCCTTGAATTCAGTGATGGGTTGCATGGATCCCCAGTTTTCTCCCCATCGGGCATCGGTCACCAATGGGATGCTTAACTGGTAGGCTCCCTCCATGGTCGTCCGGACCACATCAGCGGCCTTTAATAATTCTGCGCGCGGGCATTCCAGCACGAGCTCATCGTGCACCTGGAGCATCAGGCGTGCGTGAAGACCGGCTTTTTTCAAGGCTCCCGGCAAGTGAATCATGGCAATCTTCATAATATCCGCCGCGGTACCCTGGATGGGCGCATTGATAGCTTCCCGCTCAGCGCGCGCCTTGATATTCATATTCCCACCACCCTGCAATTCCGGGAAATATCGCCGCCGGCCAAGCTTGGTTTCAACATATCCCTGCTGCGCAGCAGTCCTGCGGATACCATCCAGGTAGTTTTTTACGCCCGGGAAATCGTGGAAATATTCTTTTACGAAATCTTCCGCTTCGGCGAGCGTCAATCCTGTCGTGCGGGTCAATCCAAATGCGCTCATGCCGTAGATCAAACCGAAGTTGATCGCCTTGGCATGCCGGCGCTGATCTTTGTCCACTTTCTCAAGGGGAATATCGTGGATCGCTGCGGCAGTGGCTGCATGTATATCCTGACCGGCACGGAAGGCGTTCAGCATGGCTTCATCTTTTGCCATATCCGCCACAATGCGCAGCTCGATCTGGGAATAATCCACCGAAAGCAGCAGGCTGCCGGGATCGCTGACAAAAGCGCAGCGCACTTTGCGGCCCAGCTCGGTGCGGGTGGGGATATTCTGCAAATTGGGATTTACCGACGACAACCTGCCCGTGACAGCCCCGATCTGGCTGTAAGAGGTATGCACGCGGTTTGTTTGGGGATTGATGGAAAGAGGCAATGCCTCCACATACGTTGACTGGAGCTTGGATAGTTCTCGATACTCCAGAAGCAAATCCACCACAGGATGCTTTCCGCGCAATTCCTCAAGCACGTCCGCAGAAGTTGAATAATGCCCACTGGCCGTCTTTTTCGTGGGATCGGTTGGAAGTTTCAATGTTTCAAAGAGAACTTTAGAAAGCTGCTGCGTGGAATTGAGATTGAACGGGCTGCCTGCCAGCTTATAAACCTCGTCTTCAATGGTGGTAATTCTTTGACGTAATTCACCAGACATTTGCTGCAGGAAGGTAGGATCGAGGCGAATACCGGTCATTTCCATCTCAACCAATACCGGTATGAGGGGCATTTCAATCTCTTTGAATACTTTCTCTACACTTCGTTTTTCGAGTTTCTTCTGAAGAACAGGCACCAGTTTCAAGGTCACCTCGGCATCCGCAGCAGCGTACGGTGCCACCTTTTCCACAGGGATATCCGCCATGGAAAGCTGGTTCTTGCCTTTCCCGATCAACTCTTCAATATGGGTCATGGCAATATTAAGATAGGCATCCGCCATGTCTTTCAACCCAAGATTGTGCGAATCAGGGTCGGTCAACCATTCAGCGATCATGGTGTCAAAAGTCAAAGGAGCAGGCATCAAGCCATTGCGGGCAAGCATTAATGCGTCATATTTAAGGTTGTGACCGATCTTTTGTTTTCCTGGATCAGTCAGGGCGGGGGTTAAGGCTGAAATTACATTTGATATGGATAATTGCGGTGTTCCGTCATGGTGACCCAGGGGTATGTAATACCCCTCACCCTCCCGGACACTCAAGGAGATCCCAACCAGATCTGCGCGCATGGGGTCGATGGATGTGGTCTCGGTGTCAAAAGAAATGGAGGTCGCTGATGATAGGCTGCGCTGGAGCTCATCCAAACCAGCCTGATCGTTGACGATGATCGTGCTCAATTCATATTTCGCGGGTTGACCCACACGGGTGACCTCTTTCCCAAATAGATCCAGCTGGGAACCTTCAATTCCCTGGGCTGTTCCCCCCAACGCCTTCAACCGTGGGATCAAGGTGCGGAATTCCAACTCGCGGAACAAAGCTTCAACTGCATTTATACCAAGCTGATCTGTGCGGGCTTTATCCAGGTCGAGGGTAACAGCCACGTCCCGCCGAATGGTCGCAAGGTCCTGGCTGAGATAAGCATCTGATTTTCCTTTTTCAAGCAACTCCTTAACCCGCGGCGCAAGTTTATCCAGGTGAGCATAGACTTCATCAAGAGTGGGATATTCCTGGAGTAATTTGACGGCAGTCTTTTCACCGACACCTCTAACTCCCGGATAGTTATCGGATGTGTCGCCTACCAACGCCTTGTAATCCACCACCTGGTCAGGGCGAACACCCAACAATTCAACGACATCTTTTTCGGAAAAATCCTTAGATTCAGATAAGCGGCTGCCCGGCAGACTGACAATCACCCGATCCTCAACCAGCTGAAGGAGGTCTTTGTCCCCGGTGATGATCTTCACCCCTAATCCCTTCTCAACTGCCTGCCTGGCTATGCTGCCGATGACATCATCAGCTTCCATGCCTTCTTTTTCCAGTCGGGGGATATCAAAGGCATCCACCATTTTGCGAATGCGTTCGATCTGGGTGCGGAGATCATCAGGCATTTTCGCCCGGGTGGCTTTATATTCCGGGAAAAGCTCATTACGAAACGTTTTGCCGGTATCAAAAGCAACCGCCAAATAATCCGGTTTCTCCTGTTCCAAGACGCGCAAAAGCACACTGGCAAATCCAAAGATTCCCGCCGTGGGTTCACCGCTGGCGGTTTGAAATCTACCACCAGCAGAGGTCAGTGCAAAATATGTGCGGTATGCCAGGGCATGACCGTCGATAAGATAGAGGGTTGGGGGCATGATTTTTCTTTTTCCAAAATAAGCTGGGTCTTAACCGTGCATACGGTTGATAAAAATTCGCAGATCGTGTTGGCTGATTGGTTTTTCGGGATCGACCTCCAAATGCTCTTCAGCCCAAAAATCTCGTTCTGCTTCTGCAGGGCGCTGGGAGGGATTTTTAAGAAAGACATAATTCGACGTGTCATTTCTAAGGATCTTTACGGTTTCAGCGGAAGGGAGCGAATTGGGGACCTCAAGAGTCAGCTGCATATAGACCGGACGGATGGCAATGGCATTCAGCTGCCAGCGGTGCGCGGCACATATCTCCGGTATCCACTTTGTCATATCGTCAGCCAATTCACCCACCAGAAATGTTTTTGGATCACCAGGAACCAGAACGAAGGTCTGTTGAATGACATCCTGTGGTGGATGGCTTTTTAATGGCTCAAGTTCGGCTGTTTTGGCAAGGTCGGGTCTTTCAGGAGCGATCGCAGCGATCAGGTCATCAGCGCTTGAGGAAATGGCTTTTTCCAGCGAAGGAGCTTCCGCTGGTTCTGATTTAATTGGCAATTCCACTTCAGCAGGGATTTTCGATTCAATCCCGACCGGTATGGATGAGGGTATCGACCCAGGGACACTGTCAATACTCCACCCAATCTCTTGCGCGGACTCCGATGGAAGCTCAGGCTCACCACCGGTTTCGATTTTCGTTTCTTCAATGTGTTTTTCTGATGCCTGCCAGGGAAATGGTGTTTCCTCAGCCATATCGGTTTTTTCTTTCTCGGAGTCCTCCGGTAAGGGTCCGGTTGAGGGAAATTCTTCCTTAACTATTTTGGGTTGTTGGGCTCCCTCAGGAATTTTCTCGACAATATCATCAGGTTTGGCTTCGGAAGAAGGTTTTTCTTCCATTTTTAAGTTGGCGTCCTCGCTCAGGGCTTCCTGGGCTTCAGGTGTCCAGGTACTCCCGAGCTGTTCACCGGGAATAACGGGAGTGGAAGCTTTTGCCAATGCCTGTGCCAGAGTTGCTGATTCGGAGCGTGCGGATGAGAAGAGGGTGGAAACTTCATAAACAAGCACACCGGTGAGTTCCGGTGTCAGGTGGGCAGCGTAGACCAGGCGATCCTGTTCGCTGGATCCCAGGCTGGAAAAGCGGATCAATTCTTCGCGGCTGCCGGGCGTAATATAACCCTGCAACTCATCAATGAGATTGTGGAGCGCAGCATCGGTTATCTCGCCAGCAGAAGCGATCAACTGTTTTCCTTTGATGATCACGGCTGCCAACGCTGATGATTCCGAAAACCATTTGACCAATTCGTCCTTTTCCTGGAGATTCTCCTGGGCGGCCAGCTCTGTGACCGGGAGGACAATATCATCAAAGGGCAAATCTGGTTTTGGTTCAGCGGAGGATTTGATAGATCCCCCACTTAGAAGACCAACGGTGATGGTAATCAGATCCGGCAAATATGGGGGTTTCTTGATGAATGCATCTGCACCCAATTCCTGGGCAGACGGAAAATTCTCTTCTTCAGCCAAAGGAACGACCACAACTTTGATATCCGGCAGTTTGATCCTCATCGCATCGATCAATAATCCCAGGGGTTGATCCTGGATCTCCCCATCCAAAAATGCGAGGTCAAAGATCAGGCTGGAAATGGAAGCCAATACATCTGTCCCAGTTTTTACGTACTGGACATTGTATTCCCCGGCTTCCATCAAACTGGAGCGTAATAATTCCCCGAAAGCCATATCGGGGGATGCCACCAGGATCGATTTCGACATAATAAAAGTGTATCACGTGGCTGATATGCAGGCAAGTGAGATGGACAAGCAAGGTTGATTTTTCGATAAGAATCAACTTTCTCACCCAAACTCCCCCTTCATGAATGAGATATAATCCCAGATAACCTTTTCGATTGAGGGATAAGTTGAAATTTAATAAAATTTGCGTCCTGGGATTGGGGTATATCGGTTTACCGACTGCAAGCACATTTGCCACGCATGGTATAAAGGTCATCGGTGTGGATACCAATCCACAGATCGTGAGAGGCTTGCGAAACGGAGAACTGCATCTCTATGAGCCGGGACTCCGGACACTCGTCGAAGCCGCCATCCACTCCGATAATTTGCGGATCAGCCAGGAACCTGAATCCGCGGACGCCTTCATCATTGCCGTACCAACACCATTTTATGAAGAAAAAAAAGCTGACCTCAGCTTCGTAAAAGCAGCGACGCAATCCATCGTTCCTCATCTAAAAAAGGGCAACCTGGTAATCCTTGAGTCGACCTCCCCACCCCAAACGACAATAAATTTGGTAAAACCCATCCTTGAAAGCTCTGGATTAAAAGCTGGGGAGGATTTTCTGTTGGCGTATTCCCCCGAAAGAGTCCTCCCCGGTCAGATCCTGCGCGAATTGATCGAAAATGCACGGGTCATCGGTGGCATCGACCGGGCTTCCGCTGAAGCAGGGCGCGATCTCTATGCAATTTTTGTGCGTGGTGAGATCATTCTCACCCACGCGACCACCGCCGAGATGGTTAAATTAATGGAAAACACCTACAGGGATGTGAATATTGCCATAGCCAATGAATTTGCCCGCCTGGCTGACAGGTTTGGTGTGGATATTTGGGAAGCAATCAGCATCGCCAATCGCCATCCACGGGTGAAAATCCTTTCTCCGGGGCCTGGCGTGGGTGGTCACTGTATCAGTGTGGATCCATGGTTCCTGGTGGAAGCAGCGCCCGATATCACCCCGTTGATCAGCACGGCCAGAAAGGTCAACGATTCTCAGCCTGAATTTGTGGTCAAACTGGTTGGACAAGCGATCGGCAGTCTTGGCGGTAAAAAGATCGCAGCCCTTGGATTATCATACAAACCCGATGTGGACGACATGCGGGAGAGCCCGGCGATCGAAATCATCCGATTATTACAGGAAGCTGGTGCTAAGGTAACTGCCTACGATCCATTTCTCAAAGGTGAACCACCAGCTGGAATAAGCAGCGCAGTATTCAACGATTCAATTGCTGATGCCGATTTGCTGCTTCTGTTGGTCGGTCATACCGAATTGATAACATTGAATCCCTCCCAGATCAGCAGTTTAACGACCGCCCGTACTGCCATTGATACCGTAAATGGCTGGGAAAAAGTGAGCTGGGAAAATGCCGGTTTCAGATTATTAAAACTGGGGGGTCGAAAATAGTTTTCTCCCGTCACACATCTCTCAGCGGATTCGAATTGTGCCTATCCACCTATGACTAAAAAATTGCGTGTTCTTTCCATTTTTGGTACCCGCCCCGAAGCAGTTAAGATGGCCCCGGTATTAAAGGAGTTGGAAGCGACAAAAGGTATTGAGTCGCTTGTCTGCGTCACTGCCCAGCATCGTGAAATGCTGGACCAGGTTCTGGATCTCTTCAAGATCAAGCCTGATATCGATCTAAATTTGATGCGCCCAAATCAAAACCTCTCCCGGTTGACCGCTGAGCTTATGACGCATATTGATCCGGTGTTGGAGAAGGTCGATCCGGATTGGGTCCTTGTGCAAGGCGATACGACCACGGTGATGGCAGCATCTTTGGCGGCATTTTACCGCCATATCCGCGTTGGTCACGTGGAAGCAGGCTTGCGCACCGGTGACCGCTGGCAGCCTTTCCCCGAGGAGATAAACCGTCGTATCGCGGGAGTGACCACCGACCTGCATTTTGCGCCAACCGCGCATGCCCGTCAGAACCTGCTCCATGAAGGTGTCCCGGACTGGCGTATCTCTGTTACAGGCAATCCCGTGATCGATGCGCTCAATTTTATTGGTTCCAGGCCTGCACCAAAGGAAGTCGTTGACCTGCTCAGGAAATTGGATATCCGGCCTGGTGGCAAAGAGCTCATCCTCATCACGGCTCATCGTCGGGAGAACTTCGGCAAACCCATCGAAGATATCTGCAAAGCACTTCAACAGCTTGCGGAAAAATACCGGCAGCGCATTGAATTGCTTTACCCGGTGCATCTCAATCCAAACATCCAGGATCCGGTACGGAGGTTACTCAAGGGGATACCCAATATTACCCTGCTCCCGCCATTGGAGTACCTGAGCCTGGTGCATTTACTTAAAGCTGCAAAACTGGTGCTCACCGACTCGGGCGGAATCCAGGAGGAGGCCACTGGTTTGGGCAAGCCAACTTTGGTCTTACGGCAAGTCACCGAGCGACCAGAAGGGTTGGAAGCCGGGGTTTTAAAGCTGGTGGGTACCAATTTCAAAGAGATCTTCACCCAGGCGAGTCTGCTGCTTGATGACGAACACGCCTGGGCAGCCATGGCGCACGCAGCCAATCCCTTCGGTGATGGTCATGCTGCAAAAAAGATCGTCCGGGCTCTTCTGAATTTTGATGACAAACAGCGACCTTAGCAAACAATTGAATTCCACAAGACAGCTACCTCCCGGCAGCTCCATTTGCATCCTGCCTGAGCACAAAGGCATCGGCGGGCCCGCATCCTTCCGGGCGCGGATCACGAAAGGCCTGGAAGCCCGCGGTATGACCGCGCATTCAGATCCGTTGAAAATGGGAACGCATTGCATCCTGGTCATTGGTGGAACGCGAAGACTGGATTTGTTGTGGCGGGCGAAAAAAAAGGGCATTCGCATCGTTCAACGACTTAATGGTATGAACTGGGTGCATCGAAAGACGAATACCGGGATGCGTCACTACCTGAGAGCTGAGTTCAACAATTGGGTATTGGCTACCATCCGGCATTCTCTGGCAGATGGAATCATCTATCAAAGTCATTTCACCGAAAAGTGGTGGAATGATGTTTATGGAAAAGTGAATGCTCCATCCAGCGTGATCTACAATGGCGTTGACCTGGCCGCTTACTCCCCTGAAGGTGGCGAAAAAACGCCCTCTGATTGCATCCGCCTTTTAGTTATTGAAGGTCGTTTCGAAGGCGGCTACCACGTCGGTTTGGATAACGCAATTCAGTTTTCAAAAGCATTCAAAAATGAAACTGACCGGCAAGTTGAATTGGTAGTGATCGGTGACGCCTCCGCAGAATTACGCAGCAAATATGAATCGCTCGGATGGATTTCCTGGCAAGGGATAGTGACCCGCGACCAGATCCCCGGCTTCTGCCGCTCCGCCCACCTGCTCTTTTCTGCAGATATCAAAGCTGCCTGCCCCAATTCAGTCATCGAAGCCCTGGCATGCGGGCTGCCTGTGATCAGTTATGATACCGGTGCGTTAATAGAGATGGTTGGTGAGAAAGCTGGAGCCATAAAACCCTATGGGGCAGATTTTTCAAAACTCGAATCAGCAGATCCTGAAGAATTGGCTGTCGCCGCAGCGAAAATCCTGGATGATCAAGCTGGTTTCAGGAAATCTGCCCGCCTCCAGGCTGAATCCATGTTCGATGTTGAGTACATGGTAGATCAATATTTAGATTTCATGGTTGATTATTAAGTTTTCCTCATTTCGTTTTTTAAGCTGATTTCTATGACAAATCGAATTGAATCGCAACTTCCTAAATTACTGAAAGGTAAATTGGAGGGAATCACCCTCGGCAAAGGCATGGTGGTACCGGCCTATGACGGTCATTCCCTGGTGAACCTGCCCGCAAGCATCTGCCGCTGGCTGGAAATCCCTGCCATGGGTCAGCAGCCGCTGGCAGCGGAATACTTCAAACCTCTCGCGTCTTCCTATAAAAAAGTCATCCTCATCGTGGTGGACGGATTGGGCTTATCGCTTTTTCGAGCGTTTTCTACCGGGTGGAGATTGCGCGACGCTATCACCCATCTGGAGCCGCCTGGTGGAAAAAGGTGAGCTTTTCGCACTCACCAGCACCGCTCCCAGCACCACCTCCACCGCGATCACCAGCTTGTGGACGGGGCAGCCTCCTGCGTCGCATGGCGTCATCGGTTACGAGATGTGGCTGAAAGAATTTGGCGTGACCGCCAATATGATCAATCACTCTGCTTCAGCCTTGGGTGGCGATCCGGGTGGATTGCGCCGCGCCGGATTCCTGCCGGAAACATTCCTCCCCTTGCCTACTTTGGGATCACATTTAACCAAAAATGGCGTGGAAGCGCACGCTTTTCAGCATTATTCGATTGCCCGCTCCGGTTTATCCATGATGCTCATGCCGGATGTGGAAAACCATGCCTACCTCACGATGAGTGACATGTGGGTAACGCTCAGTGACCTCATCTCTAAAAAGCCGGATCAGAAAATGTATATTAATGTTTACTGGCCAGACCTGGATCTCCTGGAGCATCGTTTCAGCCCGCAGGACCGGCGGACGCTGCTGGAATTCATGCAATTCAGCCGCCAGCTTGAAAGTATTCTGGGGGTCATCACCGCGAACAGCAAGGGTGATAATCTCTTGCTCATCTGCGCCGATCACGGTCAGATCTCAACACCTTATCAGCCCAGATACAACCTGGTGGATCACGCAAAGCTGACCGATATGCTGACCATCATGCCGACCTGCGAAAACCGGCTGGCATTCCTTTACACCCGATCGGGGACTGAGAAAACCCTGAAAGCGTATATCAAGAAAAACTGGGGGGATGATTTTCAGGTATTACCCTCAGTGCAGGCAGTTGATGCTGGTCTATTTGGCAAAGGTCAAAAACATCCCAGGCTGATGGAAAGGGTGGGTGATCTGACCGTCCTGGCACATAGAAATGCGTACTGGTGGTGGAATAAAAAAGAAAGCAGGCAGGTCAGCCGGCACGGGGGATTAAGTTCGGAGGAAATGCTGATTCCTTTCATGGCGATACCCATATAACAAAAATCGCGGAGATAATCCTCTCCGCGATTTTTATATCTATATGTATTAGCTTCAAACTTTAGCTAATTTTTTATCGCCACGAAAAGCACGGTAAGCATTCCACATGGCTCCCAAGCCTATCAATGAGGCGAGGATGCTGATCAACCAACCGATCAAAGGTACAGAACTCGCCAGTACATAAAGGAATACACCCAGCAGCAATGCCACGTAACGCCTGCCGCCAGTGATCTCGTCAGTTTTACTCAGGATGGCTTCCCCGGCTGCATAGGCTGCGAATATCACACTGCCTGTAAATACCATGAACAGGAAGAGCGCCACGATCAGGGTCAAGGCCAGACCTAACACCACAAACCAGGTAAGTACCAGCCCACCCAGCGAAAGGGCGGAGACCAGCAGACCAATGAGGACGAAGAACCACGGGAGGATGGCAATGGCAGTGAATCCAAGGAGGATCACAAGGAAACCATACCCAAGGGATTGCACGGGTTGTGCCCGTAATTGGGCTGAAATCCTGCGGAAAAACCCTGGGATCAGCCAGAGTGCCAGTGCACCAAGTGCAAAGAGAGTGATCAGATCGCGTAAGACCTGCCAAATCCAATGAATGGCCAGGACACCGGTAGGTTCAACTTTAACGCCGGGTTGATGTCTATAGGGAATTTGATCGGTCCCTGATCTTTCAGGGATGGGAGTCTGGTACACCAGGGACTCCGCGATATTGCCTTTGATGGTGCTCCCCTGCTCAACCGGGCTTGTGTAAACCAATTTCCCGTTGATGACAGCATCTTCCGAGATTCTTAATCCGGGTTCGATATTTTGAGGTACGCCGTAAACACCGCGCATCGTCCATTGTTCCGCGCCAGGACTGGCGACTTCGAGCCTGGCATTTCTGCCGACAGTGCCATTCAACTCAATGGCACCGGCTCCCGCCTGCAGATCCCGGCCAATGATCCCATTCAAGATTAGCTGGTAACCGCCCGCGAGAAGATCCGTACCAATGGATGAACCCGTAGCAGTCTCCAGGGAATACCCACCGAAATACACATTCCGTGCTACCGATGCCATATCTCCAAACACCAGCGAGTTTCCGCCGGTGAATACGCTGCCCAGCACGGTGGCATCCATGGTGATGCTTGAGGCACCCACGAACAGGTTGCCGGTGATCACCGATCCCTCATTGAGAGTGATTTTATCCCCAAAGAGAAATGCGTCACCGTTGATCGTGCCGTTGATGGTCACAGAACTACCAGCTGCCAACAGGATTCCGTTGACTGTTCCATCCATGCGGATGGTTTCTGCAGTCAGGAGAACATCATCGTCGATGGTTTCGTTCGCAGAAATGATCCCATCTGTTTCAACTTCAGCTGCATATACAGCTCTTGTTCCCCCAAACACCAGGATGGTTGTCATCAGAACAACCAAACCTATACGCCCCCATACGTTCGAAGAAAAAGCTTTCATGATTAACCTCCGTTAGAAAAATAGAATGGCGTATGCCGCCACTCTATTTACGTCTCATGCAAAGAAAAAGTTTCAACGCTGGCTGCGCAGATGGGTCACTATACCGATCACAACAATTAATACCAGGATACCGCCGCCGATGACGATGGCATTGGTTTGGGAGCCGGTCTCAAGCAATTCTGCAGGAACAGCGCTGGTAACATCAAGCAATGCCGAAGGGGTTGGGGTGGGCGGAAAGGACCCAATAATCCCCGGGAATAATAAGCGCGCCAGGCCTTCACTCCAAAACAGCATGACCACAAAGAGGGTGATCACCACCAGGATGACACCGGATTGAAGGTTAAGCCATTTAGGAAATCGTAAAGGACTATTCTTTTTGGAAGATCCAGGCGCTTCTTTTTTCACCATTTTACCTTTTCAATAAAATCATACCTCTAAATGGATGGGCTGGCTTAGAATCCCGATCAGTAATTTCACCGCATTTTGGACATCCTGGTAATCAACCATTTCGGATGGCGAATGCACATACCGGCAGGGGATGGAAATGCATCCCGAAGGCACACCTGCCCGGGTGATCTGCATCACGCGCGCATCGGTTGTGCCTCCTTCAAGAATTTCAAGTTGATAGGGGATGCGGCCTTTTTTCGCAGTGCTGACCATAAGGTCCACCAGGCGGGGATCAGCGATCATGCCGCCATCCCGCACTTTTATCGCTGGACCTTTTCCCAAGGCCACGGCCATCTTCAAACCCTTGGGGGTATCACCCCAGGCAGTGACATCCAGGGAAATGCCGATATCCGGATCGATCCCGTATGCCGCTCCAGTTGCGCCGCGTAAACCCACTTCCTCCTGCGTGCTGAATACACAGATCAATTCATGAGGAGTTTTCTTAATTTGTCTCATGACTTCGATTAAAACCGCACAACCAATACGGTCATCCATCGCCTTTGATACCAGGCGATCGCCAAGGTCAAGGAAAGGGCGCTCGAAGACGCCAACGTCACCAACTTGCACGGGACAATCTTTTTTGCTTTTGGCTCCCGTATCAATGAATAGTTTATCAATAGGGACTACTTTTTCCGGGCTCTCCATTAATTCGCCATTGATCACGCCATGAGCGCCATTGAGAAATTGCACCCGCCCGCCAAAACATGTATGAGGACGCACGCCTCCCCCCAATGGTGAAAAGCGCGCGAAACCATTCTCGTCCACGTGGCTGACCATGACGCCAATCTCATCCATATGGGCAGCCAGCATCACCCGCGATCCATCCCTGGTTTTATTCCCCATGCGAATGATCAGGTTGCCTAGCGCATCCACGTCACCCTTTTGTGGTTTTATTTCATTTCTTATCACTTCCCTTACCGCTGATTCAAAACCTGACGGGCTGTTCGTCTCGACCAGCTTTTTTATCAATGCTTTCATGAAATACTCCCTGTAAAAATATCTTGAGAAATTAATTTCATTGTCGATCATTCTTTAAAATGGATGGATGAATGTCATTCAAGGCACTCATGATTAACGCGTATGTATTTTGCCAATCAGAGAATCTTGCAATTGAGACCGCCGAATGGGTATAGCGGTGTGGAATACTAATG
Organism: uncultured Chloroflexia bacterium; assembly: GCA_963804865.1. Lineage (GTDB taxonomy): Bacteria > Chloroflexota > Anaerolineae > Anaerolineales > Anaerolineaceae > CAVVEQ01. Next base: position 141,346 of record CAWDSH010000042.1, on the reverse strand, counting down.
GAAATGCTCGGGATCCCAGCATGCTGCTTATGAATGGCGCCCGCATCAGTCCCTCCACCTCCCGGCTGCCTGAACTGGAACGGGATTTTATGCTTCTCGCCAATTCCGATAAGATAGCGTACGAGGCGGGGATCGGATAACGTGCCCGAATCAGAAAGATAAATTGCCGGACCCATGCCCAGGCGGGTATTGAAAACCACATTTTCCTCTCCATCCCAGGCAGGAAAATCAAATGCGGGCGTTGAATCTAGTGCTATCGCCAGGTCCGGGTTGAAAGCATATGCCGCCACCCTGGCTCCCCGTAATCCGACCTCCTCCTGTACGGTGAAGGCAGCCTGAAGCTCAATATGAGCGGGTGCATTCTTTAAAATCTCGATCAACAACGCAACACCCATGCGGTTATCCAGCGCCTTGCCCACCAGGCTGGGTCCTACTTGTTTAAAGGTTGTCGCAAAACTCCCCCGGTCACCTATTTTTAATGAAGGTTTTTCGAGGCCGAAGTCAATGCGCATCGCTTCCAGGGCGATCTTCCGCTTGCCTTCGTCTTCCTCCTGAAGATGGATGGGTTTTGCTCCGATCACGCCGGGTAGATGATCTTTTCCAATAAGTACTGGTTTGGCGGGCAGCTGCCGGATATCGATCCCTCCAACAACGGCAAATTGGTATAAATTGTCGTCATCACTTTGGACAAGCATGAACCCTACCTCGTCCATGTGTGAAGCGATCATAACCTTCAACGCATTCTTCCGCGCGGATTTACGAATTGCCAGTACATTCCCAATGGAATCGACTTTAACCTCATCGGCGACAGGTTTTACTTGTTCCAGGATTATTGAGCGCACTTCACCTTCATCACCTGATACCGCAACCGCGTTTGATAGTCTTTCCAATAAGGCAAGTTGGGATTTACCGATCGTAATTTTTTTGGTAGAGGAATTCCTGGATTCGCTCATGATGGCTGATCCCATTGAATTTTATTCATATAGTCCGGATCCAACCTGGCGATGAACTCGGCAAGCAGGTGCCCGGTGCGGTCGATATCCTTAACCACCACAGATTCCACAGGTGTGTGCATATAGCGCAACGGAATACCAATTACCAGCGTTGGAATGCCTTCAGCGACAACCTGCATGGCAAATGCATCTGTCCCGGAATGACGCGGCATGACTTCCAATTGGGATGGGATATCCAGGTCATCAGCCAGGGTCTTCATGTGCTTGTGCAGTGCAGTGTGAACGTTGGGTCCCAGGCCGATGGTTGGTCCTTTATCTGGTTGATGCGTCCGGAAATCCGACGCCCCTGGACCCCTGGCAAAGGTCACATCGATGGCAATGGCAATATCAGGCTTGATCACAAACGGTGAGGTATAAGCCCCTGCGTAACTTTCCTCCTCCTGGGTGGTCGCCACTGCCCACACATCCCAATCGTGCTCAATATGCTGCAATTCCTGAAGGCAGGCGGTCAAAGCCGCCACAGATGCTCGATTATCCAGTGTATGCCCCGAAAGCATGTCGTTGGAAAGCTCGATGGGATGCTGGGCAAAGGATACAAGGTCACCGGGTCTCACCAATTTTGTAACGTCATTTTCCAGTAAACCGGTATCCACCAACAGATCTCCCAGGCGTGGCGGCTCGCCACTGCGATTGGCAGGCATCAAGCGATCCGGCACCTGGTTGATCACACCCGGCAGGTCGCGCCTGACCATGAATGATCACCTGCTGGCCCGGAAGGATGCGTGGATCAACACCACCCACCTCTGTGATGCGTAAAAATCCATCCACAATGGTCGTGACCATCATCCCGATGGCGTCCATATGGGCAGCCAGGAGAATGCGGTGTCGTGGTTCCTTGCCTTTACCCCTGCGTAAGCCATGCAGGCTTCCCACCCTGCTGGTGGATAATTCATCGACCAATGGTCGCCAGGTTCCCGCGATCACCCTGCGAACGGGTTCCTCGTTTCCGGAAAGGCCGGGCTGACTGACAAGCTCCTTCAAATGCGCTTTGATATCGATCATCGAAATTTATTCATCCTTAAGGTGTTGGAGTAAATTCCACAGTAGGTATCATCGTTTCTGTATCGGTTGGTGCCATAGTAATCGTATCCGTAATGGTTGGTTCAAGAGTCGGAATATCGGTTGATGTCGGTGTAATTGTCGGAGTGGAAGTCGGTGGCAAAACAAAAGTACGGGTCACCGACGGAGAAATAGTAATTGTGGGTGTTCGAGTAATGGTGGAGGAAGGAAAGTAAACCAAAGTAGGTGGAGTTGATGTGACGGTAAAAAATTTTGTGGGGGTTGCTGACCATTCAGGTGTGAAGGTTGTTTTTTCCTGGGCATTTTCCCTGGAAATAATGATCGCAAATCCCAGGCAATAGAATGGTATCGTGGCCAGGATGATTCCCATGAGAATAATGCGTATCCTCCCCCGCCGGGTCGACCATACTGCCTGGAAGTTCATCCCGTTTAGTTTATCATAAAACCCAACTCGAAATCAGCGCTTGAGCTCGAAGGGGGATGGATGTGCCTGCTGCATTTCTTTGCGCACGGTAAGATACAAATTTTCAGCTCGTAAATCGGTGATGGTGTAACAGGGACAATTTAAATGCTCTGCCAACGCTTGTGCCAGTCCTTGATCAAAAGCGGCATGCTCCATATTAATGACCACGCTGTGAATGTGTTCCTCTGCAATCTTATCTGCGATTTCGTGCGCTTCCTCCTGGGGTGCCTTTTGGCCCATGGAGACATTGCCTGCACCATCCGTCAGCACGATCAAAAGCGGCATCACATCCGGATGCAGCATACGTTCACGCCGCAGGATTTCATAAGCCATCTGTAATCCACCCGATAGCGGTGTTTTACCACCAACCGGTATATCGGATAACGCAGTTTTCGCAAGGAGGACAGAATTGGTCGGTCGCAATACTAGAGTGGCACGATCTTTTTGGAAGACGATCAGGCCAACCCTGTCGCGCCTTTGATAAGCATCCGTAAGAAGAGAAAGAATGGCACCCTTGGTGGCTGCCATGCGTTCTGCCACTGCCATCGACCAGGAAGCGTCCACGAGAAAAAGGATTAAATTGGCTGCCTTCCTTACACGTACCTTCCGCATGTAATCGCCAGATCGTACGACAAAAGCAGTTTTGACTTGTTTTCGGTGGCGTTCTTTTTGAAATGGGGCTGCCGCACGCAGGGTGGCATCCAATGCAAGGTCATAAGGATCACCTGCAGATGGTCGAGCCTGGATATAGCGGCCGCGTTTTAGCTCAGTCCGGGTGCGTGAACGGCGCCCGGATTGAGAGCGCATGATCTTATCCAATGGGGTATCCAACCTGCGGGGGGAGAATTCCTGACCGGCATGCACTTTCTGACCCCCATCCCACCAGTTGGCACTCTGCTGGTTGAACACATTTTTGGGGTCAACATCCACGCGATCTTGTTCGGGCTGAGGTTCGCCTTCCCCGCCCGGGGTCATACTTTTGGGGAGGGTTTTTCCTCTGCCGATTCTGAAGGCTCGGAAGTACACTCGGCATCCTCACCCTCAGTGGCACCCTGCAGGGCATCGATTCGCTCAGCGAGTTCTTCGAGACTGACTTCGGAATCCTGGAAGGGTCCCCGCTTGATGCGGTGCGGTAATGCCAGCTCTGCAGCAATGGCAATATCGCGATCATTGATCTCCTGCCGACCCTCAAACGCTGCATGCGCCCGGGCAGTCTTCAGGATCACCAGGTCCGCGCGATGACCTTCCACGTTCAGGGATGCGGTGAGAGATGCGATTGAAAGCATGTCTCGCTTGGAATAGGTAACCTTATCCACCAACAGGCGGGCTTTCTCGATCTTCTCGGAGATCTCGCTTTCCTTATCGATCCAGCTTTGACGGAAATTCTCTGCATCGCGTTCAAATGCTACGTTTCTCTCCATGATCTGCATGCGTTCGCGGGGATTGCGGATACCTTGAATATCAACTGAAAGCGCGAATCGATCCAAAAGCTGCGGTCGAAGATCTCCCTCTTCGGGGTTCATCGTACCAACCAAAATGAATCGGGCAGGGTGAGTGAAACTGATGCCTTCACGCTCAACGATGTTCATGCCCATGGCTGCCGAATCAAGCAGGATATCCACCACGTGATCGTCCAACAAGTTCACTTCGTCGATATAAAGCAAACCACGGTTGGCAGCCGCCAGCACACCAGGCTCAAAATGCCGTTCTCCTTTTTGGATCGCTTTTTCAATATCCAGGGTGCCGACCACCCGATCTTCTGTTGCTGAAACTGGTAAGTTAATGAAGGAAGTATGCTTGCTGGAAACCGGTAATTTCTCTCCTTGCGCAACCCTTTCGCGGCATTCGGTGCACCAAGTGGAAGGCGTATCGGGATCACAGCCAAAACGGCAATCACTTACCACTTTGACATTGGGCAAAAGTGCTGCAAGGGCACGCGCTGCTGTGGATTTGGCCGTTCCGCGCTCACCGCGAATGAGTACACCACCGATGCGGGGATCGACTGCATTCAGAACCAACGCCCGTCGCATACGATCCTGACCAACGATGGCGGTAAAAGGATAAATCACAGGCATATTTGGAATTTCCTTGTTATTTTTAAAATCGGTCTGGTAAGTTTACCACCAGAAATAATCAGAGGCAACCACATAGGCTGCCTCGTGATGATTGGGGCATGGAGCGTTAACCTTCTTCGACCTCAATTTCGGGAAAGAATTGCCGAATGGTGCCTTCCACCCATCCCTTTAAAGTGGTGGGCGAAAGCGGGCACCCAAGGCAGGCTCCTCCCAAGCGAACTTTGACAACATTCCCATCAAATGAAATGAATTCAACAGAGCCGCCGTGGTAGTTTTCAATATAAGCATTCAGCTGTTCGATCAGACCTTTGATTTGTTCGATGGTCGAGAACTGGCTACTTTGTGCAATCATTTTCAATAATTCCCTTCTGGTTGGGCAGATCAGGACCCAACCTGCCGCTAAGCAATTTCAGCACCTGCTCGTGTGTCGCATGTAATCTTTCAGAGATTACTTCTGCCAATCTTTCCAATATGATAACACCAGTTTCAGGATGTGCTTCACAAAGCTGTTGCAGCTTTTCTCCAGTAATCCGTAACGCCGAACATTTACACGTGGAAACTGCTGCTGATGTGTAACATTCATGATGCAAGGCAGCTGACCATCCAAAAACACCCCCCGCAAGGATCCGAGCGACAGTAAGGTGAGGTCCATCATAAGGTTTATAACGAATCTCAACCTCACCGTCTTTTAAAATATACAAGTAATCAGCGTTCTGTCCTTGATCAAAAATGACCTGGTTATCAGTGAAACTCGTGAGATCGACCAGTGGGCTAAGCAGCTCAATTTGCTCCTGGCGCAATCCCTTAAATATTTCCAGAGTCATCAAGTCTTGTCTGAACATTAAAAGCATATTAATCCAGGCTGCTCGAACTTTGAAGTGGCAAATTTCCCTTAATCAGGGACATTACTCATTGTGGATATCTGACTAAACATTACCTTTGACATTACTGCGAAAACAAAGAATGGAATAAAATTGACCCGTTTGCATGAGAAGACATCCTTGAATAAAATCTTACGTTTACTCCACACCTACGCAGCCAATCTGCAAGCTTTCCAACCAAATGCGCGTTATTACCTGATATCCCAGGTGATCATTGGTGCATCGCTGGGCGTTTTCCGATTGCTTTTTAATTTCTATATTCTCAGCCAGGGGTATAACGAAGCCGAACTTGGTACCATGCTCACCATAAGCAGCCTCACAGCCCTGCTATGCGCTCTCCCCATGGGTTACCTGGCTGACCGGTTGGGACGCAAACGTTCCCTCTTGATCGGGAATCTTTTGGTCAGCCTGGCAGTAATGTCGATCGCCTTAATCCGCTCATCACCAGTTTTCTACGCGATGAATATGTTGATCGGCGTAGGGCAAAGCCTTGCCGGCGTGACCATGGGTCCCTTTCTCATGGAGAACAGCTCATCCAAAGAGCGCATTTATCTCTTCAGTTTCAGTTCAGGTTTTCAAACAGGATCTGCCTTTCTTGGAAACTGGATCGGCGGATATTTGCCCACCTGGTTCGCGATTAACCTTGGATTTCAACCGACTGATACCAACGCGTATGGTTGGTCTTTGATCGCGATCGCTGCTGTATCTGCGCTGGGTGCCATCCCGTTGATGGTGATGAAGATGAAGAAATTTACACAAGCTCAACGCTCAGCATTTGCGCCGATCAGCTACTTCCGGCAAAAACCGGCATTACTGGGAAAACTGATCCTGCCCATGTTGGTAACATCAATCGGGGCTGGCTTGATCATGCCGTTCATGAATATTTTCTTTCGCCAGGTCCATCACCAGCCTGACCCGGTGATCGGGGCATTGTTCGCCTGGGGTTCACTGGCGATGGGGATCGGTTTGATGATCGCCCCACCGCTTGCTGAACGATGGGGAAAAATCCAGCTGGTGGTCATCACCCAGGCACTCTCCATTCCTTTTCTTTTCATGCTCGGTTTTGCACCCTGGTTCGCGATGAGCGCCTCTGCTTACTATGTCCGTTTGGCTTTAATGAATATGAGCGGACCCATCTACCAGACGTTCGTCATGGAGCACGTGGAGGACAGCGCGCGAGCAACGGTTGCCAGCCTGGTAAGCATGGCCAGTAATTTTGGCTGGGCATTCAGTCCCAGCATCAGTGGATGGATTCAAGTCAATTATGGCTTTCAACCAGCATTTGGCCTGACGATCGTCCTTTATTGCCTTTCGATCTATTTTTATTGGAAATTCTTTTGGAATGATGGCCAAAGAATCGGAATTCAAAAACCAGATAAAATCATTACCACAACATAGGAGCGATAAAAAATGGAAATGATCATAGATTTCCCCGGCGGTGCCAGGGTGGATGCACACTTCGAAGGCTTTACCGTGGCGACGGATCAACCTGCCCAGGGTGGAGGTGAAGGATCGGCACCGACTCCCTTCGCACTTTTCCTCGCGTCCATCGGTACCTGCGCGGGTATCTACGTCCTGGGGTTCTGCAAACAGCGCAACCTCCCCACCGATGGCATTCGAATCATCCAGCGTATCCATCGTGGCGCAGCATCCGGAATGGTGGAGAATATTGACCTGGAAATCCAAGTGCCATCCTCATTCCCGGCCCAATATCATGCGGCTTTGATCAAAACGGCTGAATTATGCGCTGTGAAGAAACATTTACAGGCTCCACCCCAATTCAATATCACCACGACGGTCAGCAATTAATTTTTTACAATGATTGGCGAACTCTTTTCAGGAACTCCGGTGAATTGAGGTTACGCTCGAGTAAATAAGTAAGGTAATACTGCAGCAAATTTTCCATCTCCCTTTGAGTAGATATGGAGAGATGCGCGCGCTTTGCTTCCTTATATGTGCTGCGCTGCAGGTGACGCAAATATTTTAACGTTTCAATGGCAACCGGCCTGGTGGCAGGCGCACCCGGACCGCATTTCGGACAAAGCACTCCGCCCTTTTCCGCCGAGAAGTACTGATCCTCCGCCTGGATCGTTTCGCCGCACTCAACACATATAAATAGCTGCGGGCGGAATCCAACAAGATCCAGGATGCGCAGTTCGTAGTATCGAATCGCGAGGAAGACATCTTCCTCAACATGAACGCGCTTAAGTGTATCCAGAAGGAGTTGAAACAGGGATACATATTCACCTTCTTCATACGTGAACCGGTCGAGAAGCTCCAATACATATAATGCGTAGGCAGTCAATTCCAGGTTCTCACGGATGGAAAGAAAAGCTTCAATAGTCTCTGCCTGGGTGACGATCCAAAGATCGCGACCCTTTGCCAGCTGCAAGGATGCATGGGTGAACGGTTCGAGGTGCCCTGCCTTGCGGGAGCGCATTTTTCGCACCCCCTTGGCGATTGCACGCAGCTTGCCGCGCTCGCGGGTGAAGAGCCAGAGCAGCCTGTCAGCTTCCCCATAATTGGAATGCCGCAGGATGACTGCTGAAACCCTGATCGACCTTTCTCGAGATATCATTTAATAATATTAAGAGAGAAACAAGCAAATATGCTAGGAATCGCTGCCCGGCACCAGCTTGGAAGGGGTGAAAGCATCCGGCAGCAGATCATTCAAGGTCATCTCGTATTTGATCACACCCTCATGATCGGCAATGAGTACCAGGGTATTCAAGCCAAACTCTGCCAGTACCTGGCGGCAGGAACCGCAGGGTGAGCCTCCATTTTCAGTCACAACTGCTATGGCTTCGAATTGGTGTTCCCCTTCGGAAACTGCTTTGAAAACCGCCACCCTTTCCGCGCAGATCGTGGTCGGGAAGGCGGCGTTCTCAACATTGACCCCGTCATAGATCCTGCCGGAACTGGTCAAAAGGGCGGCACCGACTTTGTAATGAGAATAGGGCGCATAGGCCCATCGACGCGCCTGTAGAGCCGTTTGAACCAGTTTTTGCTTCATCTCCTCGTCAATCATCTGCCTTTTCCTTGGTCTTCCGTTTCTGAATTTCACGCGCTGGTACCCCAACAACCACGCTGCCGGGTGGAACGTCACGATTGACAACCGCACCAGCCCCGGTTTTTGCCTTCTTTCCAATTTTTACCGGTGCCACCAACATGGTATCGCTGCCTATAAACGCGCCATCCTCGATCACGGTTTTATTTTTCCTGACCCCATCGAAGTTGCAGGTGATGGTTCCCGCACCGATATTCACATCCGTACCAATGGTTGCATCTCCAATATAGGAGAAGTGACCCATCTTGGTTTCCGGTCCAAGATAGGAATTCTTGACTTCACCAAAATTTCCCATATGTACTCCGGAAGCCAGATGAGCACCTTTCCTCAGGTGGGCATAAGGTCCCATCGAGACATGGTCTTCAAGCACAGCGCCTTCCAGGACTGCCATCTGTACGCGGCAGCCATTTCCGATCCTGGTATCCTCCACGATCACGTCCGGTCCAAGGGTACATTCTGATCCAATGACCGTCGATCCGCGTAAATATGTATTAGGCCATAACACGGTATCTTCCCCGAGTTGCACCTGATCATCGATGAACACAGTTGAAGGTTGCATCATGGTCACACCCGCCAGCATCCATCTTTCATTGATCCTGCGCCTTAAAATTGATTCAGCTTCCGCCAGGTGAATGCGGGTATTGATGCCAATGGCTTCTTCAGAATCGGCTGCCGGGATGGCATTCACTGTCAGACCATCTTTCACCGCGATCTCCACCAGGTCGGTGAGGTAAAACTCTCCCTTGGGTGATTTCTTGATCCTTTTCAAAGCTTTCCAAAGCCATTCGGACCGGCAACAATAAATGCCGGCATTCAATTCGCGGATTGACAGCTGTTCTTTACTAGCGGATGCCTCTTCCACGATGGCATTTACAGAACCATCTTCCGCGCGGGTGATCCGTCCAAATCCCTTGGGATCATCAGCGATTACGGTGATCAACGATAGTGCTCCGGTATTACTCTTCTGCACCTCCACCAACTTTTTTAATGTTTCGTGCCGCAAAAGGGGCATATCGCCATAGAAGATCAGGACAAGATCGCTTTTCCCGGAAAGTAGATTCTCAGCCTGCTGGACAGCATGCGCAGTGCCCAATTGCGACTCCTGGATGACAAAACGGGCAGCATTGCCGACATGTTCTTTGACGGCCTCCGCCCCGTGACCTACAACCACGACTGGTAAATCTGTGCATATGCCGGAAACTGCCATGACTGAATAATCTATCATGGCTCGTCCTGCCAGGGGGTGTAATACTTTTGGGATTTTGGAGCGCATACGCGTTCCCTGTCCAGCCGCCAGGATGATTGCAGATATTTTCATAGTTAACCACTCCGATACCAGAATTCCTAATAAAAGAGCTTTACCCCATCAAGTGGATGTAAAGCTCACAAGCATCAGGATCAGCAGCCGGTAGAATAGCTTTGATCCAATTTTCAGGCTGGGGCGCTCGGATTCGAACCAAGATCCACAGATTCAAAGTCTGGTGTGCTGCCATTGCACTACGCCCCAATATGCGCGCTAAATTCTATCATAAAATTCAACCCCGCGCATTGAAGGCGATGAGCTTACTCTTTTCCCGCTTTTTTAATATCCAGGCCCATCTTTTTAGCCTGCTCGTAGGTGATCACATTCGGATTTCCCAGATCGACCTCGGGCTCGACTTCCGGTTTCTCCCAGAATTCATCCGCTTCTTCCTTCTTCACCTTGCCGGCATTTTTGAGAAGAGATTCGAGTTCTTTATCGGATGGTCCCGGTTCACCATTCAGCTCACCGGGGGTGTTCGCAGGATTGGAAGCTGATTTTGATTCTGATGGCATCGTCAAAGGTGTTCCCAGTAAATCAAAAAGATGATTCCTCGCGATCATTACTTTTTCAGCGGCTTCGAATAAAGCACCGGTGGTTTTGCTCGGTCTTGTAGCTGCCAGCAGGCAGTTATCCGCCAGGGGGGAAACGAGTAGATCGAAAGTTCGTCCAGAATAAGCCTGCACGCTCTCCTGCCTTGGAGATTCAAGCAGCCGTGCCGCCTTCTCTCCCGAAGCGATCGCACCCATCAATTGGGGCAGCATGTCAGTCTCAAAAGTCGGCGATGGGAGTTCACCCGAGCGGGCAGTGATGTGACCCCTTTCATCCACCAGCAGCACGGACACGGCATGAAGATCATCATGCAAGGAGGAAAGAACCTTCCCAATATCCTCGCTTGGTTCTTCCTTGACCGGTTTCGCGGGTTTCTCGGCAGGTTTGGCGCTTTCAACAGGAATGAGCGGTTCCGTAGAAGTAATATTGAGTGCATTTTTTACCGCGGAAACAAAAAGCGGGAGATCGACCGGTTTTTGCAGGTATTGGTCAACTTTTAGATCATCTGCTTCTTGTTTAAATTGAGCATCCACAACACTTGAGGTGAGAATCACTTTCACGTTGGAATGGCGTTTTCGGACCCTGCGCACCATTTCCAAACCAGAAATACCGGGCAGCCGGAAATCCGTCACCAGCAGATGGATCTCATGCCTCCCAGCTTCAATCAATCCTTCCTCAGCAGAAGGTACTACATTTATTGATAGATCTTCGGATAATGCCTGGATGCTGGATTTCAACATCTTTCCAAGGTCAGCAGCATCTTCCACGATCAAAACATAAATCGGACTCATCATAACCTTATTATAAACAAAAATGGGCTTTAGTGCTTGTGTCAAGCATCAAAGCCCAATGTCTTTAGATGAGCAATTATTGATTTCTGGCGCGGCAACCAATCTTGCTGGATTATTTTCGCCGGTGCTTGCGGGTATACCAGGCAGTACCGATCAGGCCAAACATCAATCCAACAAAAGAACACGCATATGAAAAGAAATTGAGAAAAAATGTCGATTCAAGGATCTGCATGACCATCAACATGGGCAATGCAACTCCGATAAGAAGGAGCAGAAAACCCAGCCAGATAAAGGTTTTAGGATCCCAGTTTCTCATTTGAACAACCAGCAAGCCACCAGGTGCTCAGCTTCCGGTTCGAATTCCGGGGGCACTTCCTTGTCACATAAGCCATCAATCTTCTTGGGGCAGCGAGGGTGGAAGCGGCAGCCCGTGGGAGGTTTTATCAGGCTGGGCGGCTCACCGGGAGGGACGACCTTGAAGGTTTTCGCATTGGCGGCATCCGGATCGGAAGTGGCAGCCAGGAGGGCATGCGTATACGGGTGACAGGGATTGTTAAGCAGGTCGTGGACCTTCGCTTTTTCCACGAGGTTGCCAGCGTACATGACGAAGATGCGGCGCGAGAAATAACGCACCGTGGAGAGGTCATGGGTGATGTAAATGACTGCCAGGTTGTGCGATTCCTGTAATCCGCGCAGCAGACCTAATATCTCCACGCGTACGGAAGCATCCAGCATGGAAACCGGTTCATCCGCCACGATCAGCTTGGGCTCGAGCACCATGGCGCGTGCGATGACGATGCGCTGCTGCTGACCACCGCTGAGCATATGCGGGAATTTTGGCAGGAAGTCCTCGATGGGGAAGACTTTAACTTCCTCAAGCACTTTCTTGATGCGCCTGGTTCGTTCTTCCGGTGTCTTGCCGTCGTTGATGATCATCGGTTCATTGAGGATCTTCTCAACGGTCATGAAAGGCGCCATGGCGCCGTAGGGATCCTGCTGGATATACCCCACCTGAGACCGGTACCATTTAAGGTCTTCCCGGGACATGCGGCTGATATCCTTGCCGGTGAAAGTAACATTCCCCGCGGTCGGTTGATAAAGACCCAGGATGGTTTTCATCAAGCTGGATTTCCCGCAACCGCTCTCGCCAACCACTGCTATGGCTTCACCATTACTGAGATCGAAATTAACGCCGTCCACCGCGTGCACATAACCGGCATGGCCAAATCCAAATTTTCTCAGCTCAAACCAGACACGCAGATCTTTAATGGACAGGAGCGCTTCTTTTTTGGTTGATGCTTTCTCAGCCTGTTTATCCATCGGTTTTTCTTTCATTTGACTTTTTACCATGAATATACTCCTGCCGTTAGTTGTAAAGCCAGCATTTTACGATGCGACCTTTATTTTCAACAGTGGGTGGATCCTGGTTGCAGAGATCGAATTTTTTTGGACAGCGTTCTGCGAAGCGGCAGCCTTTTGGCGGATCCAGCAGGCTGGGAGGTTGTCCGATGATGAATTCCGGTTCCACCGTGGCACGCAGCTTGGGAACACTTGCCATCAATTTTTTCGAATATGGATGCAGCGGTTCCTTGAAAAACCGTTCGGCATCACCGACTTCAACGATCTGACCGGCATACATCACCGCCACCTTGTCTGCCAGTTCACTGGAGGTGGCGATATCATGCGTGATCAAAATGAAGCTGGTTTCCAGCTCGTGCTTGATGCGTTTGAGAACGTTAAAAATATTCGCCTGCGTCAGAACATCCAGGGCGGAGGTGGGCTCATCCAGGACGATCAGATCCGGGGCGGTGACCAGCGCCATGGCAATGGCAGCCCTCTGGCGCATCCCCCCGCTCAGCTCGAAAGCATATCGGTCAATGAACTGCTCGGGAACACCTACATGTTGGAACATCTTTTTTGCCTGCATAAGCGCTTCCGTCTTGCCGACTCCGCTGTGCACCATCACCGGCTCGGCAACCTGCTCTCCAACTTTTAGGACCGGATTCAGCGAATTCATGGCTGCCTGCGGTACCATCGACATCTTGGTCCAGCGCACCGTTTTGCGGAACTTTTCCTCATCAAAGGGCATCACGTCGACGCCATTCAGAAAAACTTTCCCTGAATATTTCTCAACATTCCTAGGCAGCAGGCGCAGGATGGCTTTTGCTAGAGACGTTTTCCCGCAGCCGGATTCTCCCAGGACTACGACTGCTTCCTTGTAACCCAGGTCAAAGTTGATGCCGTCCACGGCGCGGACGGTGCCCTTGCCAACCCGGAAATGAAGAATAAGATCTTCAATTTGAAGGACTTTTCGGTCTGTCATGGCTACTGACCTCGCAATCTGGGATTGAAGACACGGTCAAGGGCAAACCCGAGCATGCTGAAAGCAAGACCGGTAAACATGAGCAGGACGGATGGTTCGATCACCCAGTAGTACCAACCCTGGTATAAAGCACCATTTTCACGGGCATCATTAATGACCTTGCCCCAGGTCGGCAGGGAAGGATCACCCAGGCCAAGAACTGCCAGCGAGGCTTCCAGGAAAACGTAAGCCGGGATCTGGGTGATGAACTGCGGGATCAACATGGGAATGATGCGCGGGATCATATACGAGAAAATGATGCGGCTGCTGCTGGCACCGTAGGACCTGGCAGCTTCAATATAAGGTGATTCTTTGGTCTGCATGAAAACGGCGCGGAAGGTTTTAATACCCTGGCCAAAAATACTCAGGACAACCACCGATCCAAGGATCGTCAGGATGCTGCGCGAATAGAATGTTCCAATCATGATCAGGATGGGAAGGAAAGGCAGCACCAGGTTGATCTCAACAACGCGCTGGATGATGGTATCCACCCAACCGCCGAACCAGGTGCTGGTGGCGGCGATGATCATCTGCGCCAGGGTTGTTCCAACTGCAGCGAGGAGGCCAAAAGAAAGCGCCACAGGCGTACCCCAGAGCAGTGCTATGAGGATATCACGCCTGAGGTGATCGGTGCCTGCCAGCCCGCTCACCTGACCGAAAGCGATGAATTCCGCCTCGATATCCGAATCAGGTTCGAAGGTGACCGCCTCTATTTTAAGGACATATTCACCTTTCAGCACCGCGGGCGGGTCTGAATCCGGAACCGCCAGCAGCCCGATCCTGGGCGTCAGCCCTTTCAACTTGGTCTTCAGGGTTGTGTCCTGATCGATGCGGTAGCTGCCGTGCGCAGGTACGGTCAGGTTTTTCATGCGGATCAGGCGGCCATCTGGCGTGGTGAGAGAAACTGAAGTAAAAGGGGCTTTTTCTGAATATTCGCTTTCAAAGAAAACGATCAGGTCAGAAGGGAAAGTATCGTAGTCATATTGAAAGGGAATGGTGAAATTGATCATCGCCGAACCATCCGAATTCAATTCCGTGACTTTATACTCAGGGTGGTCGGTGGATTTAATATCGATGCTTTCAGCCAGTTTCTCTCCCCTGAAGAGATTGGTCCAGGCAGGAGCGGCATACTTGGGATTCATGTACCAATCTGCCTCACTCCCGCGCCAAAGCTCGACAGCTTTATTATATGAAATGGTCACCATGGCATATATCGCCACGATGACCAGAATTAAGACCATGATCAAGCCGATAACGGCGGAAGGGTAATGCAGGAGATCCTGGAAAGTCCTTTTGATGGCTTTCATGCTTTACTCTCCCCTCCACCAATCTTCACCCGTGGATCAACCAGCGCGTAGATGAAGTCCAGCAGGAACACGGTTATGGCAAGCAAATAGGAAAAGATGACCGTTTCACCAACGATCACCGGGGTATCGAAAAATCCCACCGCGATAAATAGCTGGCGCCCCAGGCCAGGCCAGCTGAAGATCGTCTCCAGGATGGGTGCACCCACCCAGACACCGACCATCAGTAAAGCAAAGCTGGTGATAATGGTTGGCAGGGTGGGGCGCATGATGTATTTGCGCTCGATCTCCCTGGAGGTCAATCCCTTGGCTTTGGCCATATCCACGTAATCTTCGCTGGAGTAGATCAGGAAAAAGGTGCGCCAGGTGAAGATGCTCAAGAAGGATTGGCTGAGGGTGATGGCCAGCACCGGCAGTACCATGTGCTTCAACAGGCTGAGAAAATATGCAAAGGGATTGGCTGGCGGCGGTGCATCCACCATCCCGCCAAAGGGAAGGATCTTCAGAACCGATGCAAATATGAGTATCAGGAAAATGCCATAGAACCAGCCGGGCGCGGAAGAAAGCGGTGTCAACCCGATCAGTACTTTATCGAAGAAACTTCCATATTGCCTGGATAAAACAAGGGCAACGAATAATGCCATGAAAAATAGCAGGATATCTGCCGTGCCAAATAATAATAATGTAGGTGGCAGGCGTTCCAGGATGATCAAGCGCACCTGGTTTGAGCCGGTGTTACTTGTCAACTGGAGAGCCCTGCCCAGATTCAAGCTCAAGCCATCCCAGAGGAAAGCGAAGCTGCGGGTGATGAAGGGTTTATCCATGCCGTAGCGCTTTTCCTGGGCAGCGATATTATCTTCGATCAGTTTTTGTCTTTCTTCAGTGGAAAGATTACGGGTTGCCGGGCTGTTGGCAATGCGCATGTTCACATCTTCGCGGATCTGCGCCCGGCGTATCTGGTCCACATAACCACCCATGTTGGCGATCAAGATGGTTAAATAAACGCCAATGGTGACCGTGAACACCATGGTCAGCACGCGGACAGCCGTATAGCGTGCAACCCGGTTGAAAGTGCTGGTTCCCCTGGCGGTTTTATCCTTGGGTGTGACTGCACCACTTTCGATGGGAGGATTCGCTTGTGCCATGATCCCTCTCTTTCCGCTAAGAATGCTTGCCCGATAGAAGTGGGTTTCCCCACTCCTATCGGGCGTTTCAACTAAATAACTATTATGGAGCTACGGTTACGAATTCGAGCGATGAGAAGGTGGGCAGAGCCACAACCTTGGATGCGACTGTTGCTGTGAGCATGTTCGCTCCAGCGGCCAAACTAGCCGTATCATCCGCGCTGAGGGTAACCTTGTACTGACCTTCGGCGACTTCTTCAGCAGTGCCGGTGAGCGCGACCAGACCCGTGGCGTCTTTCACCAGGTAGGTAACACTCTGAACATCTGCTGCGGCATAGGGTTCGCCTTCGAAGGTGACGAACACATCGAATTCGGCGGCTTCGCCGATCTTCACGGATGCAGGGCCTTCAACAACGGCTTCTGCGACCTTGGCGACAGCCAGGCCTGACCACTTGCTGGCCAGATCCGGGAACTCGTCGAAGTGCTTCAACACGAGCGTGCCTTCCACCGGGTAGACCTGGTCCACGTAGTAGGGACCGGATCCAATCCAGAGGTGACCCTTGGCTTCGTAGAACGCAGCGAGGGCTGCCCAGCGGGCGGTGGCTTCTTCAGCCGTCACGTACTCGCCCATGGTGGGAGCGTAGGGGATGTAATTTTCGGCGACGCACTGATCCAGGTATTTCTTCTGGACTTCGAGCGACGGTCCGGCGAGCATACCGGTGCGTTCGATTTCCAGAGTGCCGGCTTTATCAACACTGAAGGCGATCTCGCCATTTTCCTCGCCAAGGATGGCGGGGGTCAGGCTGGTCCAGGTGCCTGGGCCATAGAGATAGGACGGGAACCAATCGCCCCAATCAACGGTAACTTCGGCATCGAGGGAAACATTGTCTTCAAAAGTCTCGATAACCAACGGGTCAGTGGAAACGACGCGCACACCCTTGAAGTGGGTGAGGTAGGTTTCCAGCGTGGAAAGATAGGGTTCATCGAAGATCTTGGATTCGGGTTTGTAGGGATCAAAGGTCAAGATCATGCCCATAACAAAGTCACCCATGGAGAGGTTGCTGCCATCGTGCCACTTGCTCTCCCACAGGCTGGATGGATAGGTAACGGTGATCTTGGATTTGGCGGTGACACCCTCGGGGAATTTCTCGGCAGCGGTGATGAATTTCTGCGTGGTGGCGTCCCAATCGACCCAGGCATCGCCGGGGACTGTGATCTCGGCGACCTCATTAACGGTCACCCAATCAAGCGTCTTTTTGACGGGGGTACCAGCGACAACATCAACGACCGCGTTTTCAAGTCGCTGGGGCACTGGCAGACCGGTGTAGGGATCGTACATAATTGCCCAGTCGGTCGTTGCACGCTGCGGCATGGCATCGTCGATCCAGTTGGAGCCGTTGATCGGGTTCCAGGGTTCGACCATGATACCGGATTGCGAAACTTTAACTGTGCCGCCTTCCTGGCCAACCCAGCGCATGGTGTAGGGCCAGAATGCATTGCCCGGGACGCCGGCTGCAAGGTCGGAAGCGACGGTGAGGTCTTTCTTCATGGGGAAGAAGCTGGATTCAGTTTCAACCCAGGCACCGTGCCAGGATTCGGTCATGGACATCGGCAGAGCCTGTGCGAAGAGTTCGTCGCGCTCGGCCATATCCTTGAAATCGTTGGTCTGCAGTTTGGTCAGAACCACATCATATTCAGGGGATGCTTTGTATTCCTCGAACATGGGGATGCCCTGGATGCGGTTGGTGGAATACTGGGCGAACATGTCGCCTTCATCGAGGTCAATGACTGTGGAAATCCATCCGCCGGTGTAATAGTTCCAGAGGCAGTCCTGTGGGACTGAGCCAATCCAGATCGGGGAGGCTTCGGAGCGGGTCTTGAACTGGCGATCGACGGTGAAGCCGACCTGCTCGAGCTGGTTGGCGAAATAATCGCCGATCAGTTTACGGGTGTCCTCGGTGCGGATGATGCCGATGACCACAACCGGTTTGCCTTTATACATCCACTTGCCGTCGGCGCCTTTTTCAGCACCCATGGCGGGCATTTCAACATCAACCACAGCCTTGGCGCGGTCGAGGTTGTAGCCGTAATTGGCGATGATCTTGCCAACTTCGGGGGCATAGCGGGCATAATCCGGAACATAGGTATCCAGCATGGTGTAACGAGGGGTCGCCAGGCCACCATAGAGCTCCTGGGCGATGTATTCGCGGTCGATCATCCAGTTGATGGCTTCGCGAATCTTCATATTGCTGAACGGATTCAGCGTCCCGGAAGCCTGCTTCGCGGCAGTCAACCACACCAACCATGAGCTGGTTGAAAACACCACTTGAGGTCGTGTATTTCAGGTTGGGATCCGCGCTCACGGATGCGAAGAGCTCAGGGTTGGCAATGCCGCGCGCATCGATATCGTTCGCGCCGGCCTGCAGCTGTGCAACAGCCTGTTCTTCTTCGGGGATAGCCGTGAATATGATTTCATCCAACCAGCCGCCCACACGGGTGCTGGCGGGGACTTCGGTCGGTTCCGGTTCTGCAACAGGTTCTTCGACAGGTTCCGGTTCCGCGGGAACTTCGGGTGTCGCTTTACCGCATGCAGAAAGGAGCATGCTGGCGATCACCAGGAGTCCCAAAACTATAGTCAGTTTCTTCATGATCAATCTCCTCCATCAAATTTTTAAAGATAGTCTTAGTTACTACTTACTTAGGTACGCAAAAAACTAGCCTTAGGATACCACCTCCTTTGCTGTGATAATTTAGGTTATTTTTTATTTCCCACCAAAAATGACCTCTAAAGAGTTGTAAAAAAGTTTAGCATAATACATTTCTAAAGTCAAGCTACGAAAATTAGAGTGATTCAAATCGTTTACTTTGTCTCATTGGTTTGCGGACACTGAGGTCCTATCTCATAGGCCTCGAGGTTCCAGAATTCCGAGCGCGAGCTGATATCCAGGGTCATTCCGCACAGATCCGGTCGGCTCACCGCCAGTTTCTGTTGGAAAAACAAGGGAACCACTGGCAGCTCATCTGCCAGGATCTGAACCGCCTTCTTTTGATTTTCCGCGTATCCGCCAGAGTCCAAACCTGCCTTAAGTGCGGCTTCGCAGGCGGCATTGAAATCAGCATTGGACCATCCACTGATATTGGCACCGCCCCTCCCGGAGCCCAGCCAGCTGTTTTGAGCTGATGGGATTTCCGCGCTCAGGTAAAGGAAGCAGGGAGGTGAATTGCCCACCCCCCAGGCAAATTCTGCCAGGTCGAATTTCCGCCCAAACATAAAGCCGTCCGGACCCGCCGCGTAGAGATCAGCAGCGGAAAAAGTGCTGATATTGATCTGGATACCGCATTGTGCCAGCGATTCCTTGAATATCGCTGCGAAATCCTGGCGGACTTCAGCGTCCGTGGTCGCGTAATCGACGACGAATGCTGTGCCGTCCGGAACATTGGGGATACTCTGACCAATACGTGCGGTTGCCGGATCGTTATCCGGGTCGAGCCAGCCGACCGCTTCCAATAATTCACTTCCTTTTTCAGGATTGAAATCATAATCCGCCAGGTCTTCCGTGTAGAGGGGATGCAACGGCGGAAGATAACTTTTCGCGATTACAGACAGGCTGTGGAACACTTCCGTATTAATCCGATTCCTATCCAGGCAGTAAGCCACCGCCTGGCGGGTGCGTTTGTCGCCAAAATAATCCGGGCGGTCACCCATCTCGGCATAGTAGCCATCATCGTAGCTCGCCGGCAGAATGCCAAATTCAAGGTGCTCCCACTCCGGTCCCAATCCAAAATAACTGCGCATTTTCCCGATCAATTCCGCGTGGCGCACAACTTCCACATCCTCTTCCAACTTCGCGGTCTGATCGACGATATCACATACACCATTCACCAATGCTGCCAGGTTGCTATCGGCCTCCTCCCCCAGGAAACGAAAAACCAGGGTATCAAATTTCGGCAGCCCTTCGGAGGCACGATAATAATTCGAATTCTTTACCAGGCGGATATGATCCCCCTGCACCCACTCGTCGATAACGTATGGACCCCATCCCAATGGTTTCTGGTTGGATTCCACGGCAGTCTGAAGATACGACGCATTGAGTGTTTTCCAGCTGTGCTCGGGCAGCGGTATCCAGAAGAATGATCCCAAATCGCGGCTCAGCCGCCCAGGTTTACCTATCCATTGAATGGTACGGTCATCGAGAGCCTGGTAACTTGTGGTGGCATCGACCGCGCGTTTATTGACCGGCGTGGCTGGATCGGCAGCGAGGGTATAGGAATAGACAGAATCAGAAGCCTTCAGCTGGCTGTCCATCCGACCAGGTTATTCCGGTTTTAATGCGGTACGTGACGACCATGCGATCCATGGTCAAGGATGTTATTCCATCCCAGGTGATGGCGCAATCACTGCTGGTGCAGCCGGAAGATAAAACGCTTGAACCGGCAGCGAGCGAAATGAGATTCCCGTTCGCATCGATCACCAGGTCGCCCGCTTGTACCGGGATTGGCTGAAGAACCGCATCCCCATCGGCAATGCTGGGTATCTTTTCCAGGATCACGGGAATGGATTGATATTCACGGGTATCAATGGGACCATCGTAAATGGCTTCAAGCACCGACCACATACCCTGGCTATTTCCTTTGTAGATATACAGGGAGGATGGCTCCTGTCCAAGGCAGATGGTCAATAATTTTGGAGTCTCTGGGGTTGGGGTGGCGAAAATTTCGGGAGTGGCTGTGCTGTTGACACTGGATTGTCCCTGGCAGCCAGCAAGCAGTAATAAGATAAAAATGGGGAGAATGGTTTTGGAATAATATCGAAAAGGCATGATGGCTCCGTGCACCGATTATATCTTACCCTTCACCGTAGCGGATGCGCAGGTAGGATTCGTAACGCTCAGGAGAGACGTTTCCTGATTTGATGGCTTCAATAACTGCACAACCCGGCTCGTTCCTATGCGTGCAGTTATTGAACTGGCACGATGAAACCAGGTCACGCAATTCGGGAAAATATCCATCCAGCTCCTCCGGTTGGGTATCCCAAAGTGCAAGGCTGCGCAGACCCGGGAGATCAGCCACATAGCCACCATCAGCGAGGGGGAACATCTCGCGCACATTGGTCGTGTGGCGTCCCCGGTCGCGCTGTTGATTCACCTCGCTTACCGCCAGTCCCAAGCCTGGCTGAACGGCATTCAGCAAGCTTGATTTCCCCACTCCGGAAGGTCCAGCAAGTGCTGAGATTTTCCCATTCAATTGCAGCTGCAATTCCTGGATGCCAAGACCGCTTTGCGCTGAGGTAAAGAGTAATCGGTATCCCAACCGTGGATATATATTGAAGATTTCACGGGCTGTTTCAATATCCATTAAGTCGGTTTTGTTTACCACAATCAATACAGGTAACTCGTTCTTCTCGGCAATGACCAGAAATCGATCGAGCATGCGTAAATGCGGTTCGGGCTGCGTGCAGGAGAAAACAAATACTGCCTGATCCACGTTTGCCAGGAGTATTTGTTTGAAGGCACCCCTGGGCCTGGGATCCAACCGAAACAGAGAATGACCGCGCGGTTCAACCGATTCAATCGCCCCGCTGCCATCGGGGAATGCAGTGATGCCAACCTTATCCCCAACAGCGACAACATCCACCTGCTCTGTACGGCGTTTTAATTTACCGCGCAGGCTGCAAACATACTGCCCCTGATCGGTATCAATAGTATAAAAACCTGATTGCAATCGAACGACTCTTCCGGGAAGTTTTGCTTCAGGCATGCAAATCAGCTTTATGGAGAAGGGGTTTCATCCGGACCCGCGGTTGTTTCCGGGGTGGCAGTGCGGGTCACATAATAGGTCGATTCCCAGGGATATAGTGATAATGAGAGCTGGAAATAACCCTCCACGATCCTTCGGAAAATGGGAGCAGCGATCTCCGAACCTTCGCCTACATTTTCGGCAACCACCACCACGGCAATATCCGGGAGGTCTTCGCGACCTGTATTGGAATAACCTGCAAACCAGGAATGTGGGTCTTCTCCCGGGTGCTGCGCGGAACCGGTTTTTCCGTAGATGGGGATATCAAATCCGAGGAAAGGTTTGTGCGCAGTTCCGCGCTGGTTTTTAATCACCTCACGCATGGCGTTCTGGATGAGCCCCAGGTTCTTATTTGAAACAGGCAGTTCACCGCGCTCGATGGGTTCATATATCTGTGTTCCTTCGCCATCAGCGCTGGCGATCTTTTCAATGATCTGAGGTTGGTAGAGCGTTCCACCGTTGCCGACTGCCGCCATGTAATTCACAACCTGGAGTGGCGTGACCAACATCGCTCCCTGTCCGATGGATTGCTGGATCGAGTCACCCTCGGTCTGTGAAACGGGGATTGAACCAGCTTCCTCTGTTAACACTTCCAATCCGGTTTTTTCACCGAGACCAAAACCAGTCGCCATATTGGACACGTAATATGCCCCTTTTTGACGGTACAGTTCCAGCCCGATATGATAAAACCAGGGGTCGCACGAACGCATCAAGGCATCCAGCAAAGTCAAGTTTCCGCTCGGCGGCACCTGTTTGTAATAGGTCCAATCGTAAAAGATCTGGCCAGGGAGCTCTAAAAATTGATGTCCACATTCGTAGGTGGATACAGTCGAGAATACGCCACTTTCCAACGCCGAAGCCAGCATGATTACTTTAAATACTGAACCCGGCGGGTAGATACCCAGCGTGGCGCGATTCAATAATGGCTGATTTGAATTTTCAAGCGCACTACCCAGTGCACTGTTATTGACATTATCCGGAGTGAACAGGTTTGAATCTATCCACGGGGAAGAGGCCATCGCCAGGATGCGGCCGGTATCCCGTTCCATGACAATGGCTGCGCCGGTAAAGCCCATTAATGATTTTTGCGTGACCTCCTGGACATCCGCATCCAGGGTGGTATAGATGTTTTTCGAGGGCACAGCATCAACCTGGACCAGCCGGGTGGATACAGAGCCATCCGGGCGGATGATATACAATGAAGCGCTGGGTTTACCAGCCAGGTATTCTTCACCCCAGAGTTCAAGTCCATCCTGTCCCACTTTTTCATCACCGGCGTATCCCTCGCGTTTGTACTGATCTATTTGTTCAGGCGAAATGGAAAGTTCATACCCCACCACCTGGGAAGCAAGGCTGTCGGGATAATACCTGCCTGAATACAGCGATACCTTTAGCCCTGACAATGAAGTCAGATATTCAAATCGGCGATCCACATTCTGGCGGGAAGCCTCGCCCACAGGCACATACCATTGCGGATCAGATGCCTGGATATCGGCATTGATGGATTGTCCGGTGCGTCCTGTCAACAGGGAAAGCTGGGCAATGATCTCCGACATCTGCCCTTCGCCCACTTCCGCAGGGACAACACCCAGGGCATATGCTTCCGCGTTGGCAGCTAAAACATTCCCGTTCCTATCGTAAATATTCCCACGGGAAGGCCACTGAACATCAAGGGCCAGGTGATTTCCGCCTTCCAATTCAGGCATGACCAGATTCGTGCCCCATTGAACTTTCCAAACGCCGCCCTCAAGGGCCAGGTTCATCACAAGATCACGGGTTAATTGTCCAATGAGAGCCGTAGCGAATGTTGTGCGGTATCCCACCTGGGCTGACGCAGGATTGGTTAACGATGATAGAACTTGAATATCGAGCGATTGAAGTGTCAAGTTATGCGCAATATCCTGATAAAAGGTGGTGAAATCTTCGCGCGTGATGGCATCTTTACTTGCGCCGCTCAATAAATCGTACATCGCATCGTAATTACTCGCCTTCCATGCCTCAAAGAATGCCATCGCAGCATCCTGCGCGCTTGGAACCCTGGTCACCTGGCCAACCGGGGTGGGAAGGTACGATGTTGGCGAAGGAGCCAGGGTCGGAGTACCCGGAGTAGTAGCTGTTCCCATTGCAGGCACTCAGCAGCAATCCGATGATGACAATCCAGTAAAACACTTTCATTCGTCCTCCAGGCAGCGATCCAACCTCAACCAATGATGTTCCCATCCAATACTTCTGAAAAGATTGGGCAGGTGTAATTCAAATGTTTCTGGCAGATCACTGCAATATCGTTCCTGATGCTGATATTCATTCTTCGAAGGGTGCGGGTAAGATGGCATAAAGGGAAACCCATTACGCTCGCAAAACAACCCTTGAAATTCTCCACCGGGTGGAAACCTGGATGCTGGACAGCATAAGCCCCCGCTTTATCCATTGGGTCTCCACTGGAAATATAGTCATCAATTTCATTATCGCTGTAGTTTCTCATGGGGACCCGGGAGCTGCATAAATCCTTTTCCATGCCCGCGGTGGAAAGATTATAAACGATGAGTGCAGTATAAACAACATGGCTATGATCGCGCAGCCCTCGAAGGATCTGGCGGGCATGATTTTCATCCAGCGGCTTTCCAATGATCCTGCCCTGGTCAACAACGATTGTATCTGCTGAAATCAGAATGCCATTCTTCTTTAATTTTTCTACTGCTGCAACAGCTTTTTCTTGGGAGATACGGATAACATATGATTCTGGCAGCTCGTCAGTCCAAGGTGTTTCATCGATCATCACCGGGAAAATTTCAAATTCCTGGTCGGTCAGCGTTAATAATTCGCGGCGCCGGGGAGAATTGGATGCAAGGATGAAGGGTGGATGACTCATCGGAAAAGATTCTAACATATTCGTTTTTCAGTCATACTGGCAGTAGCGGCATAATCAATGTAAAATGTCCATACATTACCATGGGGAGGAAAAAATGGAAGCGTTGAAACAGCGGATCCTGAAAGAGGGTAAAAATCTCGGCAATGGGATCCTGAAAGTGGATAGCTTTATCAACCACCAGGTCGATCCTCAATTGATGGATCAATGCGGCAGGGAACTGGCAAATCGTTTTCGAGATCTGAAGATTGCACATATCCTTACAGCAGAAATATCCGGTATTGCACCTGCCTTGATGACCGGACTTCACCTGGGTGTGCCGGTCGTTTACGCTCGCAAGACAAAGCCGATCACCATGCCAGACCAGGTATTTCTTACCGTGGCACCCTCTCACACCAAGGGACGAATGGTTGAATTAATTCTCTCACCCGAAAATCTCGTCCGCGGTGAGCGATTGGTGATCATAGACGATTTTCTAGCTTCAGGCGCCACCATCCTGGGATTGGTCCGACTTGCAGAGGCAGCCGGCACCCAGGTGGTTGGGATTGGGACACTGATCGAAAAGTCATTTGAGGGGGGCCGAGCAGCCTTGGAAATTCTTGGAATCCCTGTGGAATCCCTGGTCTGCATCACCAGCATGGATAATGACAGGATAATCTTCAGAGAATAGCCATTATTAGAATTTGAGCGGTTATCTTTTATGTCCATAGCAATCCTGGATTTTGGCTCACAATACTCACAACTGATCGCCCGCAGTATTCGTGAGATTCACGTCTATTGTGAGCTTTTCCCCTTTAATGCGTCCCCGGACGAAGTGTTGAGAATTCGCCCCAAAGGTTACATCCTCTCCGGCGGACCGGCTTCAGTTTACGAACCCAATGCCCCCAAAATCCCGGATTTTGTTTTGAATTCATCCCTTCCGATCCTGGGTATTTGTTATGGCATGCAGGCACTTACGCAAAGTCTGGGCGGTCTCGTTGCTGCAGCGCAACAGCGGGAATACGGCCAGGCTGAAATCGATGTGTTTGAAAATAATCCACTTCTGCCGGCAACAAAATTTAAGGTATGGATGTCACACGGAGACCGGATAGAAAGCCTACCCACAGGATTCATCCCCCTGGCTCGCAGCCGAAATAGCCCCATCGCAGCGATGGGGAATTTACACTCAAACCGTTATGGTGTTCAATTCCACCCCGAAGTGAAACATACTCCGCTTGGTAGGGAAATCCTGCAACGTTTCGTGCTCGATATATGCGGGCTCAAACCCGATTGGGTGCCAGAATCCATGATTTCCAGGTCAATCGCGCAAATCCGCGATCACGCAGGCGATGCACATGCACTGGTGGCTGTCAGTGGCGGTGTTGATTCCAGCGTGGCAGCCGTGCTTGCACACCGCGCATTGGGAAACCGTTTGTCCGCCATCTTCGTTGATCATGGTTTGCTCCGCAAGAATGAAAGGGAGCAGGTGGAAAATACCTTACGAGAATTCCTCGGTTCCAGCCTGGTGACAGTTGATGCGCTTCATATATTCATGTCTGCATTAAAAGGTGTGGTGGATCCTGAGAAGAAGAGGCGCATCATCGGTGAACTGTTCATCCGCACATTTGAAAGGGAAGCATCCAAATTGGGTAATTTTCCTTATCTTGTGCAAGGGACAATTTATCCGGATGTGATTGAGTCGCGCGCACCTGATAGCGCGAATGCCGCTCGCATAAAAACGCATCATAATGTTGGAGGTTTGCCTTCTGACCTTTCCTTCAAATTGATCGAGCCTCTGCGCTTTTTATTCAAAGATGAAGTCCGCCTGGTCGGTGAAGCACTCGATCTCCATGCTGATATCGTCTGGCGGCAGCCTTTCCCCGGTCCGGGTCTGGCAGTACGCTGCCTGGGTGAGGTGACGCCGGGACGGATTTCTGTTTTACGCGAAGCAGATGGGATTTTTATCGAGGAATTAACGCTTGCAGGTTTGCTGGGAAAACCCAAAGATACTGGCAAGCAGAAAGTCAGCCAGGCATTCGCGGTTCTATTACCCGTCCAGACAGTAGGCGTGATGGGTGACCAAAGAACTTATATGGAGACAATCGCTTTAAGGGCTGTCACCACTTCCGATTTCATGACAGCGGATTGGGCAGACCTCCCCGGCAAATTGCTCGCGAGGGTATCAAACCGGATCGTCAATGAAGTACCAGGCGTCAATCGTGTCGTTTACGATATCACCAGTAAACCGCCCGCCACGATCGAATGGGAATAACATCCCTTGACATGAATTGATGCCGCTTTCTGGAATGCATTACAATAATGTGACGATGTTGCCAATTTCCCGCAGGCTATCTTCTGCCAGTATACGGTTAATCATTTCTTTTGTACTTGCTGCTGGTATGCAATTCAGACCTGCCATGACTGCCAGCGCACAGGAAACCGGCTCACTTAACCTGGGAGGTATCGACAGCTCAGCTTTTCCTGAAATGACCTTATTTTTCGAAGCCAGAGATTCATCTGGCAACGTGATGAATGATCTGATCACCCAGGAAATCCAGATCCTCGAGGATGGCATACCCAGTTCCTCGAGGTCGATCGCATTTGAAGATCCAGGTTTGCAGATTATCGTGGCAATCAATCCTGCTCCATCCATGGCTCTGTTTTATGGAGGCGTTACCCGTTACGAGCAAATTCGAATTGCGTTGACAAAATGGGCTGGTAATCTAAATACGGCGCATGATGATTTTAGCCTGGTCACAACCAACGGTATCCTGGCGACGCGGCTTTCCAGCATTGAATCCTGGGTGGAGTTATTTCAACAATTCAAGCCTGCGTTTGTATCCTCAACACCCTCATTCGCCAGTCTCAATCAGGCACTTGATCTTGCATCGGATATCAATCCACGCGAGTATATGAAAAGGGCGATCCTTTTCATCACACCGCTCCCGCTGGCAGGTCAATTAAATGCATTACCAGATCTCACCAGCCGCGCAGCCCAGCTCGGAGCCCGGGTCTTCGTATGGCTGATTGGTCCTAGTTTTGCGGGTGATACCGTTGAAGCGGCCGGATTGCGACAGTTGGCCGAACAGACCGGTGGCAGCTTTTTTGTCTTTTCAGGGGCGGAGCAACTCCCGGATCCTGAAAACTATTTTCAACCCCTGAGAGGGATTTATCGCCTTCAATACACATCGGGAATTAATCAGAGCGGCAGCCACCTCCTGGCTGTCACACTAAAACAATCTGATCTGCCTATCACTTCAAATGAAATGGCTTTCGAGATCTCCATTTCCGTTCCAAATCTTATCCTTCTGAATCCTCCCCAGGAAATTTACAGGGAAGAAAAAAGGATTACCGATCAAGGCGAGATTCGCCTTCTGCCATTGAACCAGGTCATACAAGTTGTTATCGAATTCCCTGATGGACATCCGCGCCAGCTTTCGGCCACTCGGCTCTACGTCGACTCAGTATTAATGGCAGAAAACCGCGTTCCACCATTCGAACAGCTTACGTGGGATCTTGAAGATTTTGATATTTCCGCTACACATACTTTCAGAATTGAAGTCGAGGATTCGCTGGGATTGACAAGTTCTACTCTGGATACACCGGTAACTCTGACTGTTTCAGGTAAATCAAAAGCTGCAGCTGCAGCTCTTACAGATCGCCTGGCCATACTTTTTGCTGTGCTCATTGCAGGCGCGGCGCTGGTCATGATGCTGATTTTTGCAGGGAGGAGAAATTTCTTCTCACGCAATCGTTCCAAACGCAAGGAATTCCAGGATCCGGTAACCCAGCCGGTGGTCATTCGACAGGAAGATCGATTAACCCAAAGTCCAGCAGGTACTGAACCGGGTAGTAAACCGCGATATCCCGCCAGGCTGGTTCAAGTGGGCGAAGATTCCAAACCACTTTCCGGGGGAGGAATCATTCCACTTGAAAAGGAAGAATATATACTCGGCAGCGACCGCCGTACCGCAACCATCGTGCTAGATTCTCCTTCGGTGGACTCCCTGCATGCAAGGATTATTCGTTCAGAAGCCGGGGAATTTCATATTTCGGATCTGGGCTCGGTAGCCGGTACTTGGGTAAATTTTGCGCCCATTTCCTCCAGCGGAATCCACCTTGAACATGGCGACTTGATTCATGTTGGGAAGATTTCATTCCGTTTTGAGCTCACCCAGCCACCCCCTTCCCGAAAACCCGTCATCACCAGGCTGCCCCGGCAATGATAAAAACCACAACCGCTCATTACCCATCTCTAGCGCTCACTGACCCTGGCATGAAGGGGAAAAATAATGAGGATCGGTATGCCATTGCAACTTTCCAACTGGCAAATTTTGATCGAACACCCGTGATCCTTGCTGTTCTTGCTGACGGAATAGGAGGTCATCGCGCCGGTGAAATAGCTGCCCAAATAGCCATAGATTCGATTGTCAAGCACATTTCCAAGAGCGATGGGCGTCACCCGGTTAAAGCATTGAAGAATGCGATCGTATCTGCCAGCAAGGAAATTTTCAACCAATCTAGTAAAAATGAAGATCAGGTTGGAATGGGTGCTACGACAGCTTGTGCGCTCGTTATCGGGGACCGGCTTTATACCGCCTCAGTCGGTGATTCTCGCATCTACCGCGTCCACAATGATTCCTTATACCAACTCTCCGTCGACCATACCTGGATTCGAGAAGCTCTGGATAGCGGCATCATACGTCCCCACCAGGTTCCAGGACATCCCAACCAGCATGTTATCCGCCGGTTCCTGGGTGGGCCGAAAGCTCCCGAAGTTGATTTCCGCCTCCGCCAGTCAGATACCGAAAGCGATTACCGCTCTGAGCAGAATCAGGGAATGGAGCTTGAACCCGGCGATAGGATTTTGATTTGTACAGACGGCCTAACCGACCTGGTTCGTGATGAGGAAATCCAGGTAAAGTTGAATAAGGACACATTGTCCAAATCCATGCAGGTATTGATCGATCTAGCGAATAAACGCGGTGGTCATGACAATATCACCGTGATTGGAATTGAAGTTACGGATCAACCCATCATCACAAGGTCCGGATTATTAGCCTCCATCCCCGCGTTCATATTCCTTTCTGCTATCGGCCTGGCGGTTGTCATTGCTCTTTTTTGGTTGATCTGGATTCTCAATTAAAATCATCCAACTAGCCAAAATTTATCTCGATAAATTGCCCCTGGCCAGGATATTTTGAGCCCGCCGGATAACAGGCATATCCACCATTTTTCCCTCAAAAGCAAAAGCACCTTTCCCCTGCTTTTGATATTCATCGAATGCTTCTACCAGTTCCTGCGCTCTCTTAAGTTCCAGGAGCGAAGGGGTAAAAGCATTCTGCACAGGTTCAACTTGAGCAGGATGGATGATCTGTTTCCCCGTATATCCCAGCTGCGCACCAAACTCGGATTTTCTCTTTAATACTTCAAGATCACGAAATTCAACGGTCACCATATCCACAGCTTGCAATCCAAATGCGGCTGCATACATGACCAGGGAACTACGGGCATGCAGGAGTTCCAGGGCTTCAGGTGTCCGCGTTGCGCCGAGTTCCGCAGCCAGGTCTTCTCCACCAAAAATTAGGGCATCAAGCCTGTCAGTGAATCCACAAATGCTTTGAAGGTTTAAAAAAGCCTGCGCGGTCTCGATAATCAGGATCAGTCTGATCTTGTTCCCCTGCCAACCTTGTCTTGCTTCCTCTTCAGCGATGATGCGCTCAACGTGTGAAAGTTCATCAGTCGAGTGTATCTTGGGTAAAACAATTCCATCCGGGCAGGATGGCAGTATTTCACGCAAATCCTTTTCTCCGCTGCTCAAGCCAAATGGATTAATACGGACTAATTTCTCTTTTTCTCCAAAATCCATTTCTTTGAGCACTCTGGAGATTGTCGCACGGGCGGCATCTTTCTGGTTCTGCGCCACCCCATCTTCGATATCCAGGATGATCGCATCCACGCTCAACCCTGCAGCTTTTTCAATTTTATGCAAATCATCACCCGGAACGTACAACAAAGCCCGTCTGGCGTGCATTTCACACCTCCTGCTTCATCTTTCTTCTTTGCCCTGAATTATAATGTTTTGTAATGAAACCCACTCAAGCTCTACCTGACGGTTATCTTTTATTGGGCACATTGGATCTTTCCAAGAACATGCGTGCCATGATCATCATGAATATTATTGGTACCCTGCTCTTTTTCTTCTTTGCCTGGGTTTTCATTGGACTGACTGCCATATTGCGACCCGGTGCACCTGCCATGCTATCGGTGGTAGAGGTAGGCGGATTATCCGATCTGGTTTCGATCCTAATCGTATTATTGTTGGCGCAGGCAGTGATGATCGTGCTTCACGAGGGTGTTCACGGTTTATTCTTCTGGCTATTTACCCGCGCCCGCCCAGTTTATGCATTCAAGGGATTGTATGCCTATGCCGCCCTGCCGGGATGGTTTATTCCACGCAATCCTTACCTGGTCACCTGCCTGGCTCCACTGGTACTCATCTCTTTATTGGGAATTCTGCTGCTTATGGTTGCACCGGTCAACTGGTTGATGCCGGTCATATTTGTCCTGACGCTTAACGCTGCGGGTGCGACGGGTGACATGGCAGTTGCCGGATGGCTGCTAAGCACGCCTGCCAGTAGTTTCGCACAGGACCATGGCGATGCGTTCAGCATTTACGTTTCCACTCCGAGCGAAAATATCTAAATATCGGCAATTTGGCTCTACCGGATCAACCATGTTAGAATTTCCGCATTCGATCGATTGAGGTGCCTTATGACTGAACATGTCCTGGTTGCCATTGCCTGGCCATATGCAAACGCTGAAATCCATGTCGGGAATCTCACCGGTTCCCATCTTCCCGGTGATATCTTTGCAAGATACAACCGCTTGCGTGGCAGGAAAGTTGCCATGGTTTCCGGATCAGATTCTCACGGCACGCCAGTTACCATAAAAGCGGATGCGGAAAAGAAAACCACACTTGAGGTTTACCAGCGTTATCATGAGGGATTCATCGATCTATTACAAAAGGTTGGCATCACTTATGATCTTTTTACCAGCACACACACGGAGAATCATTTTAGAATATCTCAGAATATCTTCCTTGCGCTTAAAGAAAATGGCTTCCTTTATACCGAAAAGCAAAAACAATGGTATTCCCCAAGCCTCAAACGTTTCCTGCCTGACCGATACGTCGAAGGCACCTGCTATATCTGCGGGTATACCGGCGCGCGGAGTGACCAATGTGACAAATGTGGCAGCCTGCTAGAACCGGCTCAATTGATCGATCCCCGCTGCAAAGTGGATGGATCAATTCCGGAGCTGAGGGAAACAGAGCATTTTTTTCTCGCTTTGGGGAAATTGCAAAGCCGGGTGGAAACCTTTTTAAAAGAGCGGGAATCCTACTGGCGTCCAAATGTTTTACGTCAATCACTGGGACAGATGCAGGCTGATGCGCTTCACGGAAGACCGATCACGCGCGATCTGGATTGGGGTATCCCAGTGCCAATCCCCGGCTGGGAAGGAAAATGCCTCTACGTGTGGTTTGAGGCTGTCATTGGGTATCTCTCTGCAGCCATCGAATGGGCAAAATTAAGCGGTGATCCTGAAGCCTGGCGAAATTGGTGGCAGGTGCCCGAATCCCATACCGTGTATTTCATCGGCAAGGATAATATCCCATTTCATGCCATCATCTGGCCCGCGGAATTGATCGGCGTTGATAAAAAGTTTGACGAGCTGATGGGCTCTAAAACGAAGGCCAACCTGGTCCTTCCATACGATGTGCCTGCCAATGAGTTTATGAACCTTGAAGGGCAGAAGATCTCCGGCTCGAGGAATTGGGCAGTTTGGGGTGCTGATTTTCTCTCCCGCTACGATCCCGATCCCCTGCGCTATTACCTGACGGTCAATATGCCTGAAAACAAGGATAGTGATTGGGATTGGGAGGATTTTTATCATAAGAACAACGATGAGCTGGTAGCCACCTGGGGCAACCTCGCCAACCGTGTTCTAAGCTTTGCCTACAAGCATTGGGAAGGCGTGGTTCCGGATCCTGGCGAGTTGACACAGCTCGATCAGGAGTTGTTATCTGAAATCGATAAAGGATTTGAGACTGTTGCTGCGGAATACGACGCAGTACACCTGCGTGCCGCGCTCGCAGAAGCCATGCGTCTTGCGGGAGAGGTAAATAAATACCTGGATACCACAGCTCCATGGCTGATCATTAAAACAGACAGGCAGGCTGCTGCGCGTGCCGTCTACGTGGCTTTGAAAGCCATCGATTCACTCAAGATCCTTTTAGCGCCTGTCCTTCCATTTACCTGCGAACGACTTCATTCATTCTTTGCCAATCCAAAGCCAATTTTTGGAAAGCAATACACGGAGGTCGTGGAAGATGACCTTGCCGCCCATATTGTCCTTCGCTATGACCCTTCGATTGCCAGCGGTTCATGGAAGCCATCGGAAATTAAACCTGGAGATGTATTTAACCA
This sequence comes from uncultured Chloroflexia bacterium, assembly GCA_963804865.1. Classification (GTDB taxonomy): domain Bacteria; phylum Chloroflexota; class Anaerolineae; order Anaerolineales; family Anaerolineaceae; genus CAVVEQ01. The sequence continues at coordinate 108,264 of CAWDSH010000042.1, read as the reverse complement.
ACCTCAACCGCTCTTTAGAAAATTGGATATTTCCATCATTGAAGAAGAAAGGTCGAGATTGGGTCGTCCGTCAGAATAAGAATCACGCTCAATAAATAAAAAAAAGCAGATGCGATGCATCTGCTTTTTCTAAATTTGGATTTTTCAACCCACCAGGACTTGTCGAACACGGGGAAGCTCCATGATCCAAAGCATTAATGCAGAGCCTGCTAAAGCGATAATCGAAAAAATAAAATAAAGGATATCCGTGGTGGATCCGGAAGTACTTTGTGGCAGCAGCATCATCAACCTGCTAATGATATTGAAACCATGCGCAAACGAGATCAAATATAAAGACCACAGAACCCTCGATTTTCGAAAAATCTGTACCGAGCCAACCATAGCAAAAATAACCAATAATGCCGGAAGCCACCAGGTTTGTGAAGTCGGCACAAAGGTCGAAGGTGGAAACAATAGGAGGGGAATTACCTGTAAGATGAGCAAAACATAAAGAAATTTTCTGTTACCAAAGATAGTTTGATTCATCACTCATCTCCATTCTTCAGATACAGTTCTGCTTGATCCAGTCTCGCGAATACAAGGATTTTATCCACATTCTTTTTTCTGTCAAGCTTAATCTTAATAATACATTTTGCCACTTGTTTAATAGTGATTTTAAAATTTAAGAACATCATCCTGAAAATAAGTAATGAATATTCCTACTTGACAAATCAGCGTCAGGTCTATATAGTATTTAATTAAACTTAATAGTAGCGGGAGGTGACTATTCACAATACATTACAATGTTATACCCCACCCTGTGCTTACAGGGAAATATTTGGTCACTCGACCAGATAGCCATATTGAAAAAATCGTTCGGAGGAGAATGAAATCATGAAGATGAAAGTATTAAGTATTTTACTTGTTGGCATCGTGCTGCTTACCGCATGCGGTGGTGGTAAAGCCAGCGAATTGAAAGTCGCAGTGCTCGCACCATTATCCGGTGCTGTACCAACCTTTGGTGAAATGACCCGTGACGGCGCCCTGATGGCAATCGAAGAATGGAATGCCAAGGGTGGCGTTCTGGGCATGACCATTACCCCCATTGTGGAAGACAGTCAATGCTCGCCTGATCCTGCGCGAAATGCAGGCAATAAAGTTATCAACCAGGACCAGGTTCACTATATCATCGGCGAAGTCTGCTCTTCAGCATCCATTCCGATTTCGGAACTTGCCAACGCGGCAAAAGTTGTTCAAATCAGCCCCACCTCAACAAATCCGAATGTGACCGTGGATGCCAATGGCGTAACCAAAGAATTCATTTACCGCGCTTGCTTCATTGACCCATTCCAGGGTCAGGTTGGCGCAAAATTCGCCGTTGAAAACCTTGGCGCAAAGAAAGCCTTCGTCATGTCCGATCAGGCCAATGACTATGTAAAGGGTCTGGCTGAATTCTTCACAGCATCCTTCAAGGAACTGGGTGGTGAAATCGTTGGCGAAGCCTCCTATACTGCCAACGATACCGATTTCTCAGCCATCCTGGCTCAGGTTGCCGAAGCCGATCCTGATGTCGTCTACCTGCCTGACTATTACAACATTATCAACCTGGTCACGCAACAGGCCAAGGACAAGGGCATCAATGTCCCGTTCATGGGCGGTGATGGTTGGGATTCAGCAGATTTGAATCTGGCTTCTGCAGCCGGTGGTTTCTTCACCAACCACTATTCCCCGGAAGATCCCCGCGCAGAGGTGCAGACCTTCCGAGCAGATTTTGAGGAAAAGTATGGTAAAACGCCGGATGCTCTGGCAGCCCTTGCTTACGACGCGACCAACCTGCTCTTTGCTGCAATCGAAAAAGCGGGTGCGGATGATACCGCGAAGGTCGTCGCAGCGCTGAACAGCATTGAGTTCAATGCCGTATCAGGACTGATCACCTTTGACCCACAGCATAACCCGATCAAATCGGCCACCATTTTGAAAGTTACAGCCGACGGTGTGAAGTTCGAAGCGCTAGTTAATCCATAAAAATTACGAGGAAAAGGGGCGGCCGCTTTCGGCTGCCCCTTATCATTTTTTTTAATCAGTACGGGGAGGTCATTTCCAGTGCAGACTCAAACCAGCATTAAAAAGCCACCGATCATTGTTTCTCCTAAATCTTTTCTTGCATGGATAGGCAAATCATTTCTTAGCCTATTAGCTATTCTAATTATTTACATTTTGGTAAGTAACCTGCTCCAAAAACCCATATTTTTTCTCACGAATGTGATCGATGGTTTGCAGTTGGGATTTGTTTACGCCCTGATTGCCCTCGGCTATACCATGGTTTACGGCATCGTCAAGCTGATCAATTTCGCACATGGCGATGTTTTCATGATAGGCGCATTCGTCAGCTTCTTCGCCATCGAGCGTTTTCGACTCCATCAATGGCCGCTTAAATTTTTCCCTGGTATGGATGCATTTCTTGCCACAGTGATTGGCACCGGTACAACCATCCTGCTAAGTATGGTGGTCTGTATCCTGGTGGCCATAACGATTGAAAAGGTGGCTTATAAACCCCTGCGTGATGCCCCCCGCATTGCCGCCCTGATCACTGCCATTGGGGTTTCCTTCTTCCTTGAATATTTCGGGCTGCTAAATTTTGTATTTTCAGCCCGTTTCATCCCATACGAAAGACCCTTCACTGTTGTGACATGGTATATCGCAAACGGGATTCATATGCTTCAACCTGGTGAAAGCCCACCTGATGGAAGTGTCACTTTTTCCAATATTTTTATCATCATCGTCCTGGCAACTTTATTCGTTCTTGTATTTCTGCAGTTCCTGGTTAAAAAGACAAAAATTGGCATCGCGATGCGCGCCACGTCTTTCGATAAACCCACAGCGCGCTTGATGGGAATTGAGGTGGATAAGGTCATTACATTTACATTCGCGGTCGGTGCTGCATTTGCTGCGCTGGGAGGCGTTTTATACGCGATTGCTTATCCATCCATTAAAACATTGATGGGTGTTTATCCCGGTTTGAAGGCATTTGTTGCTGCTGTGCTTGGTGGGATCGGCAGCATCCCTGGAGCTTTTGTGGGGGCGTTGATCATGGGAGAAGCAGAACAAATGGCAGCCGCCTATATATCTACACCCATGCGGGACGCAATAGCATTCAGCATTTTGATTGTTGTTTTATTGGTACGACCCACAGGCATCTTTGGTGAACCTGAAAGAGAAAAGGCATAAAGCAGCCATGGATATATCAATCCTTCTCTCATTTGTAAAACTCATCGTCGTCATCGCTTACCTCTTTGGCCTGTTCTGGGTCATGGGCGTGAAGGTAAAAAAGATCAAAATTGGAGCGAAAGAAGTTAATCTCAGTCGTGTGGTCAACATTCTTGGCATCGTGGTTGCCTTTGGGATCATCCAGCTTGCCATGACGAGATTTGGATCATTCCAATTATTGAATAATTTCGATATTGGCTTGCTCTACCAGGCGTGCACCATGACCATGGTGGCATTGGGTTTAAATCTCATTTATGGTTTTAATGGTCAGTTCTCACTCGGTCAATGGGGATTTTTCGGAATTGGCGCCTACGCAGCTGCTGATGTCACCTACCGTTGGACCAATGGTGACGCGAAAGGTTTGATCGTCCTGGGATTCGGGGTCATCCTGGCTGGCGTTGCCATCCTACTTATCCGTAGACTTTTGTCCAATTTACGCCGCATGCCGGTGCTTTCCTCGTTCACCATCTACCTGGTAGGCACCATCATTGCTGCCTTTATTGCAGTCATGGCAGGACGATTAATCGCACCTTCGATCAATCCTTACCTTGGCACCAATCTTCAGCCGGGACCCCTGGCGCAGGGATTTCCTCTCCAGGTTGTTTTCTTCCTGGCAGTGATTTTCGCCGGTATCTTTTCGGCGATTGTCAGTTTTCTTTTCGGACTACCCGTGTTTTCCCTGGGGTCGGATTATTTCGGTATCGCGACCCTCGGATTCTCGATCGTTGTTTACACCCTCATGGTCAATACCGATACCATCCTCCCCTTCCCGGAGATGAAAGGAGGGCGCGGTATGATCGGGGTACCTTTATTGACCAACTGGTTCTGGGCATTCCTCTTTTTGATAATGGTGATCATCATCATGCGTAACATTATCCGGTCATCGCATGGACGATCAATCATTTCAATTCGCGAAGATGAAACCGCTGCCCGTTCCATGGGTATCGACGCAGCTGAAACGAAGCTGCTCTCATTTGTGATCGGATCCCTTTTCGCCGGTCTTGGTGGCGGCATCTATGCCCATTACATGGGGTTCCTTAGCCCGGCTGCCTTCACCTTCCTGGCTGGTTTCAATCCATTGATCATCGTTGTCTTTGGTGGATTGGGCAGCATGACTGGTGCTGTGGTGGCATCCTTTGGTTGGATTTTCTTTCTTGAAGGTATTCTCCGGGTCTTGTTAGGCCAAATCAGCACGGAAGCACCCAGCTGGCGGTATGTACTTTATCCTATCGTTCTGCTTCTTTTAATGCTTGTGAGACCGCAGGGTCTAATGGGCAATATGGAATGGGGTTTCCTAAAATTACCAAAAATACCGCTGCGCAAATCCAAAAAAGAAAGCGAGAAGGCATCATGAACGCGATCAAGAATAACAGCCTTCCTGTGCTTGAAATTGATGGGTTAACCAAATACTTTGGCGGTCTTCGAGCCGTCAATGATTTCTCAGTAAAGATCAATGAAGGTGAACTCGTTGGGTTAATTGGACCCAATGGGGCCGGAAAAACGACCATTTTCAACCAGATCACCGGGATCTACCTGCCCACCAATGGCAGTATCAAGTTTTATGGCATCAACCTGGTTGGATTCGAGCCGCATGAGGTTACCCGCACCGGTATTGGGCGCACTTTCCAGAATATCCGGCTGTTCAACAATCTCTCCGTACTTGATAATGTGCGCATCGCTTTCCACGCCAATTGCGGTTACAGCATGGCTGATAGCATTCTTTCTTCAAAAAAATTCGAAAAGAAGGAAGCTGAGATTGTCGAACAGGCACAGGATCTTTTGGAAATAATGGGTCTCTCCCAAGTACAGAACGAGATCTCCAAGAACCTCCCTTATGGAGAGCAGCGTCGCGTAGAAATCGCCCGTGCGCTGGCGTGTCAACCTCGACTACTGCTGCTGGATGAACCAGCTGCAGGCATGAATCCCAACGAGATCAAACAGTTGATGAGCTTGATCCATTTCATACGTGACAAATTTAAATTGACCATCCTCCTTATCGAACACCAGATGCGCCTGGTGATGGGAATTTGCGAACGGATAACCGTGTTGGATTTTGGCGAAATTATTGCGCGCGGCAACCCCAAAGAGATCCAGAATAATCCCAAGGTCATTGAAGCCTATCTCGGAAAGGGAGCCTGACATGTTGCTTGAAGTTGAAAACCTCAATGTATATTATGGAGCAATCCACGCGCTGCAAGGCATATCCTTCAATATTGAAGAAGGAGAAATAGTTACCCTGATTGGTGCCAATGGAGCCGGTAAGTCTACAACCCTGCGCACCATCTCAGGTATCATCCGCCCAAGGAGCGGGAAGATCACGTTTAAAGGGGAAGATATAACTTTGATACCCGCTGAGGCTATTGTTCGCAAAGGGATCAGTCACGTCCCGGAAGGACGGAAGATATTCGCTCCGTTAACCGTAAAAGAAAACCTGGAAATGGGTGCCTACATTGAAAAGGATAAGGCAGAAGTTGCGAACCGGATGGAACGAGTCTTCAAGAGCTTTCCACGTTTGAAAGAGCGTATCAGTCAACTCGGCGGTACGCTTTCCGGTGGTGAGCAACAAATGCTCGCAACAGGTCGGGGAATGATGAGTAAACCTACTCTGTTGCTTCTTGATGAACCTTCCATGGGACTAAGCCCCATCCTGGTGCAGGAGATCTTCAGTATCATCAAGGAAATCAATGCCCAGGGAACCAGTATCCTCCTGGTCGAGCAAAATGCACAGATTGCGCTTTCGGTTGCCCATCGCTCATATGTTCTTGAGACCGGGAATATTGTTCTATCCGGTACCGCCAAGGAGATCGCTGAGAATCCAAAAGTCAAAGCTGCATATCTGGGCGTCTGATATCCAAAAGCATTATAAAAAGACGAGGAATTCCTCGTCTTTTTTTATTTTCAACAGGCAAATAATGGAGAATATGAGAAGGGGCTTGCTTAAATTATTACCCTTCCCACCAGCCCAGCATGTCAATTAATTCGCGCATCACGTCATTCGTCTTTTCAACAAACGTTTGATAATCCCCATATACCTCGCCCCCATTTTCACCGACGAGATCAGTAACCCCTCGCAGGATCAGACATTTGGTTTTATTACGGTGAGCAACCCAGGCAATGGCACCCGATTCCCAATCAGCTGCCACAGCTCCATATTTTTCGATCAACCTGGATAAATCAGCAGGCTGGATATCCCGGTCGGCAGATATCAGAGTTGTCATCAATAAGTTTTTAGGTAAGTGAGGTTTAAGCCAAGAGAGATCCAATTCAACCGAGCGATCCTGAATGGCTTGTTCACCATCACCCATTTGCTCGATAATGTCGTATATGATTGTGCGCTCCGCAAGGATGAGTTGTCCCCTTTTTATGCGTCCTGAGAATCCGCCACAGGTTCCCAAATTTACCAATAGCTCTGGATGCCAGCGGTCAATGGCATATTGCGCTGATCCTGCCGCGGCCACTTTTCCCCAACCCCCATGCATTAGAATCGAATTCACCCCATCGATTTCTGATAAAAACCATGCACCGTAGGGTGTGTGCTGGATTTTTTCATCGGTAAACAATTTTCTTATTACCGCCCACTCAGCATCTGCCGAAATCAGGATGACAGTATCAACCTTCAGATCCATCTTTTTTCCATCCTCCCAAATCCGGATCTGTGAGTGCACGCACAACTCCCCTGCGAATGCGCTCAGCCGTATTTTTACGGATCACTGGGCCGCGTTCAGCAGCGCGCATCAGTAATTCGGCAACGAGATACGCTGAATCGGGTTTCCCAATCCGACGGGCGCAAATCTTGCGTTCCTGATAGAGCTTCCTGCCATTTTCCAACCAGTGTGTCATCACTTCGAGAACATTAATCGGTTCGACAGCCAGGTCAGCAGCACCGCTGGAGATCACATAATCCGCATTGCCAATCTCCTGCCCCTGGATAACATCGATGAGGATCATAGGCAACCCGGCAGCCATGGTTTCGGTAACAATCAAACCACCCGCCTTGGTCATGACACAATCGGACGCGTTCAACAATTCCGCCATATTCGTGGCAAAATTGTAGATTTTTACTGGAACGTGCCATTCAGTCCTTTGCAGCTCGGTAAAAAGATCATCATCCTTGCCTGAAACTACGATCAATTGCAGTGCTCCACCAAAATGATTGAGCGCGTTCAACGCTGGTATCAAATTGGTCACCCGTTTTGAACCCACTGCAAGGATCGTAAAACGTCCCTGATCCAAGCCCAGGACTTTTCTAATACTGGATTTGCTGCGTTTCTCATTACCTATCTTTGGATTGACCGGGATCCCCGTCACATGTACTTTTCGCGGCGGAAATTTATATGAGACTGCCAGGTCATAAGTTTGCTGATTGGGCACCATGATGCCATCAACATGGCGGTTAAACCATAAACGATGGGCAGTGACCATATCCGTGACCGCAGTAAAAAACGGGATTCGTATGCCGGTTAAATCGAAGTATTGGAGTGTTGGGCTCTGATAAACCGGATTGGTGGTGAGGATGGCATCTGGCTTGTATTTCTTGACCATTTCCCGCATGATATCGTAAAGGATCACTACGAGCGATGTCTCTGCGATCAACGCCGGGATGAGGTTGTCAGTAGTTTCGTACCCCAGTTTATAAAGCTCGGGCGGTAGGATGCGGACAAAACGGTCGTATTCATCCTGGCTTAACCGTTTGAATAATGGAGAATCCTGTTCATCGAGTGGATTCACCACCTTTACATTACAGCAATCCGGGTATTTATCATGCAGTGCTGCTGCAACCGCATTGGCTGCGCTGCGGTGCCCAAAACCCGCGTCGAGCGTGAGGATCAAGACCTTTTTTTTTGTTTGCATTTGCCGTCAGGGTAAAGTTTCCGGGCGAGGATTACCCTCGAGGAACTCAATGAGCAATTGAAGGGCTTCCTGGGCGGTAAGTTCCTTATTTTCGATTCTGGTGCCATGCCATTGAAGTTTCCACGCCCGATCCCCCTCGGCTGAGCTCATGCCCACCCAGATCAATCCCACTGGTTTATCGGGGGTCGCGCCGCCGGGTCCCGCAATGCCACTTACGGATATTCCTACCAATTGTTCAAGCGGAAACTCGCCAGCCAGGGATTTACGCACGCCCAGCGCCATTTCCAGTACAGTCTGCCGGCTTACGGCGCCATATTTTTCCAGGGTCTTCGCGTGTACTCCCAAAAGTGCGCGCTTGGCTTCATAAGCATATGCCGTGATGCTGCCCAGGTAATAATCCGATGATCCAGGGATATTGGTCAATCGATGACCGATCAATCCACCCGTGCAGGATTCAGCCACGACAAGTTTTAAATTCCTGCTGCGAAGCATTTCTCCAACAAGCACTTCAAGTGGTTTTTCCAATGGCTATTCTCCCAATCTCAATTTTATTATAATCTGCGAATATTCCATTTGAATTTGAGATATTAAAGTGCCAAACGCCTGGATGAGGGGGGCATCCAAGCGTTTGACAAGATGGATATTAACATCGGAAGATTAAAATTACATTAATTTTCGGCTACGCTTGTATTGCAATTTCATTGTCAAACACGAGAGTTTCCAGTGACGGTCTCCTTCTCTTATTGTGGAGGATAGACAAAGTCAATAAAAGCGCCTGTAACGAAATATTGGATCGCGTTCGAAGTAACATCCCATTTGAGGATCGCTGTATCCGACCATTCCATTCCATGAACCTGAACGAGTAATGTTTGATCATCCAACCATGCAACAGGTCGTGCCCAATTAGATTCCTTTCCAATAGCAGCGCCGAGTTCGGAAGCCTTCTTTTCAACCAGGATCTCGCCATCAATTCTGGCCACCCGGACCGTACTATAAAAATCAGGTGTTTCGGACATCATCCAGCCGCTGCCTTCCATCCAGGCAATATATAAATCTCCGGGAGAAAATTCAACGTATCCGGCACCCCGGTTGCTATCGCCCCTTAAAGCTATCAGGTGGTTCTCGTCACTCTCAAGGTTTTGTATATACAACGTGGTCGCTTCTGAAAGAGGAGCGGTATAGGCTAGCCAATGTTTAGATGCCGATAATCCTGAAGGACGCGCATCATCACCAAGGATCACATCATTGTAGTCCCCACCCGTCCGGAAATGATGCAAACCACTATAAGGTGGAAAGACAATATCGCCACCAATTCCATAGGGCATATGGGTGTACCAGATATCAACATTTCCTTCACCAGACCGGACACCAAGCGGGAAAATGCCATTGCCGCGGCTTTCAAATTCAGAGATCTCGTGGATGGGAGCATCGAAAGAATAGCTATCAGTCCAATATAGATCGTTTTGCACACCGTTTTGCTGCATATTGATCGTGCTGTAGACATATATATTTTGATAAGGCTCGGATATCATTCGCAACAGGTTGGGGATGTTCGCAAGACTGGTGATGTTGCCCGGTCCCGAATATTTTTTTAGATTCGATGGTCCAAATTCATAAAAAATCACCATTGTGTCGGAGGGTTCGGGAGCAAGATCGGAACCGACAACAGTCGTATCCAGGTCAAGCCATAAATCCTGACCAAGGACAAGCTCGGTGATGAATGTACCGTCGATACGATATAGACTAACACTTTTGAGATCCCCGGGATCTGTCAACAAGGCAACCGGCGCCGGCAAATCATCCAGAGGTTGATTGATCATTTCAGTCACAGCAATCTCCGGTAATTCCAAGGGTGTTTCCGCCGTTAATTGGGGCGTTTCAATCACCGATGTTGCCTCTGGGGAGCCTAAGGTGATTGAAATTGGAAGTGTACAAGCCAATGAAGTTAATACAAGGATGATTCCAGGCAAATGTTTTGATTTCATTACTATTCCTTATCTCAAGATCACTTCTCAGATACGGTCACACGGACTGCGACCTTTTCGCCGCTGATCGTCATCACGACTATGGCGCGACGGTCACCTTTATCATAAGTCAGATAAGCTGCTTTCTTTAATGCCACGCTGGGAATACCCTCTTTCCAATCATATGAGGGCATCATCTCCTTGTAAAAATAAACCGCATCTTCCAGGCTCAGAGTTGTTAGAAAAACAACCTGCTCTTTATTCCCATAGAATCCATAAGTATCCGGAATGACGGGTATATCTTCCGGACCTTCCCCTATCTTGACCCCCGGTGGGATGGCAGCCAAAGTGGCTTCGATCACCGGGCTTATTTCATCAACATACGCTTCAACGGTTCCCTCAACAGCACCAACAGCTTTGGTGGAGAGCGCCTCAGCGGTTCCGCTAATATTTTCCCCTATCTGACTCCAATCCGGGGTCAAGATGCATGCCGTGCAAAAAGCAATGATGAAGAAAAGAACCACAAAATACCCGCGCCGGTTTAAAGTTTGAGCCATATAAACCTCCTGCCATTATTAATAATTCTAAAACATTCTATTTTTAACGTTTCTTCCGTGAAGATTCTCTCTTAATGTTGCCAAGATGCTTCTCCCACGCAAATTGCATTGCCCAGATCGCCAGGGGGCGCATATAGGCAATAGCGCGGTAATTTCCATCCACCTTCCAGGCTTCAGGGGTTTGAAACCAATAGCCCATCTTTTCATAGGTCATGTGATATATACCCCAGGCAGTCTTGAAAGCCTCCCTGATCATTCCTTCCTGGATCATGCAAGCTGCCAGGGCATAGGTTGTACCTGTCCAAACTTCTTGGGATTGCAGGCTGGTTCTATCAATCCGTCCATCCGGGCGTACGCCATTCATCGCGCCAATGCTGCCTTTCTCGATTCCCATCACATTCTTCTTATAAATCGTCTCCAGCATGGAGCGAACGCGTTCAGGTTGTAAAACGGGTGAAAGTCCGGCGCTGCGAGCGAACCAATGACCTGCCATTGCATCTGCCATGATACTGTCATGCTGGCGGTTATCGCTTCCATCGTATTCGTAATATTCCCCGTTCCACAGCCTCTCCTCATAGGCTGCATGCCCGCTGATATAAAGGTCCTCGTAAAATGCTGCTTGCTTTTTATAGCCCAATATTTTCGCCATTGCAGCCATGGCCAACAGGCTGGCCAACCAGAGACTCCCGGTGTATGCGCTGGGGCCATCAACCGACCAGGCATCGTAAGTTTGATCCGGAATATTCTCGTTCTCAATTAAACCATCACCATCCCAATCGTAGCGCATCATATATTCCATTGCCTGCTGCACTGCTGGCCAGGTTTCTTTAATGAAACCTCTATCACCCATCAAGGCATAATCCCGGTAAATTTGCAGAACAAATTTTGGGTTAAGATCCTTCCAACGGCTGCTGTCATGGAAATTGTATCCATTGATCAAAAACCAGGGATCTTCATAAGGCAAACCCAGATCATGCGGTATGGCACCCCGCACCTTTCTGGGAGCCATGGTTCCATCCAACATTGTTGGTTGAAGCTGGGGATTCTCAATGTCCACAGCTTTCGCAAAATCTCTTTGAAGGCTCAATTCAATCTTGGGGAAAAGAATCGCAAGAGCGATTGATGAATAGAAGTGCACATCATAAGTGTTGTACATGCGGTAGTCGTGCGACTCAAGATATGCAAAGTGCCCCATTTCCTTCTCGTTTGGCTTAACACCATCGGGATATGCCCAAATGGTTCCACCATCGACCAGATAATAAAGTTCATTAAAAAGCGCACATTTATACCAATTGGGAAGTTCAAGATCATTTATTACCGGGTTTTGCCAATTCTCGATCTTGCGTTCCCATTCGGGGTAATGCATCAAGGCATCGCGCGCCATCATGGGAGCTGCGATTCCATTCTCTTCATAGAAAACGGTATATCGGCGGAGATGCGTTCTTCCCAGGCCAAAATGAATCCGCGGCATATCCCAGCTCAAAGCGAACACAATTTCTGTGGTTTGTCCCGCTTTCACTTTCACCCAACCGGCAACTGCACCTCCAATGACTTCACCTTTCGCAGAAGGTGTTATATCCGCGTTATCTTTCAATATTCCGGTCCTTGAGAATTCCTCCCAGAGATCCTTTCCATCTCCATTTGCTTTTAACCTGGTTAGCGTCGAGATTTTTAGCCTGGGAGCTTTTTTTATCGCGATGGCAAAATTCAGGGGGTCTTCCACGGTTTCCAAGGTGGTTTTACTTTTATCTGCGGGGTTTCGTGATTTCAACTGGCGGTGAATATGTCTCAATTCAACACCGGTTGCCATTGGCAACTTGAAAGATTGATTGGAATGCCCCCCCGCTGAATCATTCGCGATACCGGTGCCATTCTGGAAAGAAAACATCAAGCTGATTTCCGCGTCTTCCTTTCCTTTGTTTTCCACTTCCCAGATGAAAACACTCTGGGGAAAACTGCTGGCCCGGTAATCACCTGGTATGAAAGGTGATACCTGGCGGGAAGTAAGGCGGATACCAGGCAGCGGGTTTTCATATACCGTCCAGGCGCGCGGGAAAAGCGCATGATAGGTGGCAGATGCAGGATTCAAAGTCCAGTTCCATCCGCTCAAAAGATCTCCATCGGGCTTGACCGGCGATAGTGTCGTTGATTCGGGATCTTGCCCGTCGCGTTTTACAAAAAGTGAGAATTGATCGGCAAATACCGTTTGATGATGGATATAACCCGGGCGTAATTGCCAGCGGGAAAAATCACCCCTCCAACCCCGCCCGATGCTGCCGCAACCCAACCCACCAAGTGGAACTCCCTGCCCCGGACCCGGTCCCTTGGAATCCATCACGTTCATTGGATCAAAACCGGCTTCTTTCTCCTTTTTTGCATTTCTCTGAATACGGATGATCGCCGGAAGCATTTTTAAGAGGATTTTTAAGGAGAGGTTCCTTGAAGGCTTCCCGGGCACATCTAATATTTGATCCAACCTGCGTGTCCATGCCTGCACGGGTATTTGCATGCTCATCTCAGCTCCAGTCCATCCATCTCGGTAAGAAAAAAGTTTCCAGATCTAAAGGTTATGGGAGCACTCGCCTGTTCCCGCATTTATCTTTTAGCAAGCGTTTCTCTTCATCTGAAAGGAAAGCGGCTGTTAACGCATTTTCCTGAGCCTGGTGTAATTGCGTCTCAGATAATCCGACTTCCTTCTGAGCGCATTCATATTCATGATGCAGGTCGATGGCACTGATCCCCGGATCATCCGTATTGATGGTAGCAATTAATCCCTGCTCAAGGAAGAATTTCAAGGGATGGCTGGCATAATCCTTCACAGTGCTTGTCTGCACATTGCTGGTCAGGTTGGATTCGATGGCAATTCGATTTTCCCGCAAATAATCAATTAATCCGGCGTCCTGCGGCGCGGAGACAGCATGCCCGATCCTTTCAGCGCCAAGCGCATTCAGTGCCTGCCAGATGCTTTCAGGACCCGCAGCTTCACCGGCATGTATGGTTACATGCCAACCCGCAAGCCTGGCACGTTTGAAATGCGCGACATAAAGATCCCCGGGATAATGCACTTCATCACCAGCCAGGTCAATCCCCACGATATGATCCTTCTGGGATAATAACGCGTCCAATTCTTTGGAGCATGTTTCCGGGCCATAGGTTCGGCTGAGTATACCAATCAGGTTGACTTTAATATTGAAGTCCCGAGACCCGGACTGAACGCCATCGACAACAGCTTCAGTGACGGCTTCCGGCTTCAAGTGATGGGTCTCTGCCATAAACCAGGGGCTGAAGCGGAGTTCGATATAGTCAAGTCCTTCATCAAAGGCATCTTGAACATTTTCATACGCAATTCGCTGGCAGGCATCCTCATTAACCATAACCAGCGTCTGCCAATGGAACTTTTCAAAAAATGAAAGGATGGAAGGCCGTGGTTCCAACACCTGCGCAAATGGCCGCATGCCCGGAACGTCACTGGCGGGTAACTCAATATTATGCTGGTGAGCCAGATCGAGTATGGTTTCGACTCTCACGCTCCCATCAAGGTGATGATGTAAATCGATCAACGGTAACTTGGGATCGATCATTATTCTTGAACCTCGTCCACTTTTATATCTGAATGATTATCTTTTTTCCCTTCCATGATAAGGAACCTGAATGAAATAAATCCGAATAACAGAGGCAGCCAGAAGGTGAAACCGCGAAAGCTGACAGTCAGGACTGTTGCAGCAGCCAAAGGCACGCCCAGCGATTTCAAAGCCAGGGTCATCACACCTTCAACGATACCGATGCCCGCAGGTGTGGGTGACATGTAATAAAAGAGATAACTAAGACTGAACCCTGCCACCAAGGTACCAATTGAAAAAGGTACTTGAAATGCAATGAACATCAAAGTCAATATACCAATCAAAATGCATTTATTCAGAAATCCCAATTCTAGTGGAAGCAGTAATTTTCTCCATTCGGTTCTTATCACTGCGATCGCTTCTGTTGCGGCACCTGAAAAAGTGGCGACCTTCTCAACAGGGATATATTCCCTATGAATAATTCTTTTCATAATACTGTTCAGTTTTCCGGTGATCCAGGTCAAAAACCGGGTTAATTGATCCGGAATTCTTACACCCAGGTAAAGGATCATGATCAATAAAAATGTGAAAATGGAAAATAGTATCGCTGCGGAGATTACCGTCCAATCCAGTATATTTCTGCGTAAAAGGACGATCAGCCCGAGGATCACGATAAAGAGGAGTGAAACATATTCAATTAAGAGGTAAATCATGCAGACAATCGTTGCATGAGCGCGGGAATAACCGCGCCTGCGGGCATCAGTCCAGAAAATTGCCAGTCCTGCCATACCTGCGGAAGGCGTTATGATATTGGCGAAATTGGCTGATGTCATTAACAAGAAAGTATGCCGAAAGGTTTCCTGAATACCTACAATATTGAAAATCCGCTTATAGATAAATGAGGCAGATACTAACCACAAAACTTCAGCAGCAAGTGCCAGCCAAAGATAACCCCAGTAAATTGAAGTGAGCAGGATGGCAATTTGCTCCAGCTCTGTAAATCGAGTAATGAAAAAAACGATCGCAAAAAAGATAAGGACAGAGATCAGGAATGGGTAGATTGACCGGTGTTTTGATTCACCCATTCCGTTATTATTTGATTCTTCCTGCGAGTTCTTAAGGTGGGAATTATGTGTCAAAGCAGGTCTCATTGTGACAACAAATGCGAAGGAGCCAGCATTTTACTCAATGCCCGATAATTTTACCCCAACCGAATAACATTTGAATAATGTCAATGCTTCTACTCACCATATCTCATTTGCAATTAAAAAACGCCCGGTAGAGCGTTATTTATCAAACTATTTAAAAATAAATCACTTGGGTAAATTGGGGTAATTATCCAGGTCCCAAATACGGATGTTATCCAATGTCATTGTGACTATCCCGTCGTTTGTGCCGCGGTAAAAATAATAATCATGAAACATCGTTTTTGGCAAGCCTCGGTCCTGGTAAGTTAACATGGGATGGCCATCCACCAGGACAGCCAACTGTGTTCCATTCTTGATCACAGTCAGATTCATTTTCATTGGGTCTTCAGCATTGACCACGCCATTTTGCACTGGTTTCCAATCGCCTGTTTTTGGATCCTGAACTTTTATCGTGCCTTCCCAGGCTTCACCGGTATTGATCAAATGCACGCTCAAGGAGCCATAACTGCCAACCAAAACCAACTCAAAGATGCTTTGATCATCCTGGGCAAAGGCAAAATCCAGTTTTTCAACAAAATTGTTGATGCTTATCTTCCGTTCACGTGCAAAACCGTAATCTCTTGAGATCGCCATAACCAGCATCTCATTTTCAATGGTTATGGGACTTAGAGCTGGCCGGTTGCCGTCGCGGAAACCCCAGTTGGCATCGGGGATGGAGAAATTATCAAAGAAATCTGGATCCTCGTTTTCCACAGTTGTCATCACGGGGTCAATAAAACCGCTGACCCATGTCGGCCTTGGGGTTTGGGTAGGGGTCGGCTCGGGTGTTGGAGTCACTGTAGCTGTTGGTTCTGCAAACAGTCCAGGACCCACACCTGGGATGTTCAATTGTGGGATTTGTCTGCCTGTAGTGCGGAAATATATCAAGACCGCAAGGACGCCGGATATCAGGAATAAGGGTGCTGCAATGAGCCAGGGGTTGATCCCGCGCCTGGATTCTTCGCGCTTTATCTTCTCTTTTGCCTGTACTTCCGCCTGTGCCAGAGGGCTTATTTCCTCTTCCGGAGTGGGTGTATATTCGCGTACCGTGAAAACGGATTCGACCTTTTTTACTGGTTCAGGCTCAGGTTCTTCTTCATCAACCTTAAATGCTGGTTGCCTCTTGGAGGGTTTCTTTCCTGGCTGCTCGGATGATTGAACTGCCTTTTTCTTTGAAGTCGATTTTGATTTTATTTTCGGTTGCGATTCTTCTTGGTCTTCTTCCTCCGGTTCTTCCTGCGTTTTTACAGTCGAATTATAGCCTTCAGGAATATACATGGGGGTCCCGCCATCTTGGGCAAAGCGGCGGACGGGAGGAAAAACTGGCTCATCAACCGGGGCGGATTTTGAAGGTTTTTCTTCCGGTTCACTGACTGTTGAAGAAAACATGGATCGTATCTGCCTGGGTTCTTCTGCAGGTAACGAAGACTCAAGTTTAACTTGAGGTTTCTCTGGTTGCACGGGTTCAGGCTTTTCGACTACTTCGGGTTTTATTTCCTCTGGAGCGGTCTCTTCCGGTTCGTCAAAAGGCTTGAACTTGAAATCAACTACCGGATAGGGTCCTTCCTTGCCCGAATCATCCTCAGCCACCGGCTGTTTCTTTTCTTCCGTTGGAGGTAGAGGTTTATCGGTAAATGACTGTAAATCAGGCACATCTATCGGAGGAAATTCTTCCTGCGCTGAGGATTTGGTTTTTCTTTCACCACCACTCCTGATCGAACGATCCGGTTCAATTTCGGATTTGAATTCCAATGGGAGAGGGGGTACTTCTTCCTCTTCGCCTTGTATTTTTTCGGTAACTGGCTTGATATCTCCCAGAGAGACCAGGACGGCTTCAAAATGCTGATCGATGACTTCTTCGCCACATCGCGGGCACACTTTATTGAATGGATCGACTTCAACCGCAGTGTGGCAGTTCGGACAATACCCCCTTAAAGAAATATCAAAACGTGCACGGCAATGCGGGCAAATCCGGGAATCGGCTTTGATCTCCTCCCTGCAAACAGGACAATTGGTGGTTTCTTCCTTGGTGCTGTAAGATTCCCCGACAACCGCTGGTTTTGCTTCAATAGGCTCGATACCGGCAACGTTGACATTCTCCAGATCATTCTCCAGCGTTCTTGAGGAAGCAGGAATTGGCTCTGGAGTTTTATCCGGTAAATTCTCCAGATCCTGGTTTAAAAGATCCCGAACTTTGGTGGATTGCTTTACCCGGCGGGGAGGTTCGGTATCCCCTTTGGCGGTAGGTTTCTCCGGCTTGGATTCAGTATCCGGTTCTTCATCGCGCGCTGGAGCACGTTTTGGACGTTCGGAAGGAGGGTGAAGCGGGGCGGTTACTTTGGCAGGTTGGGGGACCGATACTTGCTTGCGTGACTCATGTTTTGATTCGGCAGCGCTTTCCAGAGCGGAAATTTCCTTGAGCGCCAGTTCCGCCATATATCTCACACCCTGATGAGTGTCATTTAATGCTTCTTTAAGAGGAGGGATGGCCCTCGGATCATTCATCTTTCCCAATACTTCTGCAGCCATCATCCTCGCCCAGCGATCAGGATGCTTGAGATATATGACCAAGGGCTCGACTGCCGGGGCTCCCAGATCAACCATATTTTGGATTGATTTCTTTTGTTGGCTTTTTTCGAGTGACTTCAAATCAAAGATATGAGCATCCACCTCGGCTTGAACCAACACCTGTTCCAGTCCAGCTGCTGGTGGTTCATCATCACCGGGCAGACTGAAAGGCGTGTCCGTTTTACCCCGCAGCCTGTCGGCTGGGTCTACGGGCAATAACTCTTCAGGAGGTAGGTCACTCATCATCATATAAAAACGGTACCTTTGTGCGCATTAATCATCTCGCATTAAACTAACGCAAACAGGATTGGAAATACAGCACACCCTTCCGCACAACCCTGACGGCGCTTCAACGCAATAATGAATGATGCCAACTAATAAAAAAGGTAACGTCAGCGGTGGATGGGCTAAACACCAATCCTGTGTTGTTGTACCAGTAATTATAACAAACAAAGCATTCTGATCTCTTAACGAATACTTTACAAATTCTTTAGATAATTTCGCACTTGAAATGCAAAAACCAGCTGCTTTTTAGGGCAGCTGGTTGATCGTAAGTGATTATTTTAGCAGTGTGCTGAGCAGGAAGGTTAATCCTACAGCAATCAGTATGACAGGACTGAGTAAACTCCAGCTTAAGCCTAACAAAGCCAGGACTCCCACAGCCAATACTGCAACGCCCAAGCCCAACAGACCAATGGCAGCTGGCACCAGTTTTTCCTCATGATGATAGACCAACCAGGCATTGATCAGAGCACCAATACCGGGAAGAAGAATAAATATTGCCCACCAATTCATCCTTCCAAAAACCTGGCTCATGATGACAATATCGAGGTTTTCAAGAAGGAAACCCAATCCAAGCCCAACCATGGCAATCCCAATCCAGAGACCCAGAGAGAGAAATTTCCCGGTCTTAAATCCGAGACGCTTCATCCGGCAGACCGCCAAGAATGAACGCGATCCCCGCTGCAATGACCATCAATGGCCACCAGATGCCCCAATCCAGACCAAAAAGGAAAATGAATGCCACCGTGGAAATAACCAATCCACTCCCCAGAGCACTGCGTGCTGCGGCATTAAATCGACCTGATTGGTGTATTGCATTCCAGGCGGCTGTAAATGATCCAATGGCTGGAAGGAAAATAAAAAACGCCCACCAATGGAATTGCCGACCGATCAGCCCGGTCTCACGTAACATAAAAAACACTCCCAATAGAATGAGGATCAGACCCCATCCCCAAGGATATTCTTTCTTTGAAGAATGCTTGAGGCTCGTTGGTCGATTGATCTTTTTGAACAGGTTCTGTTGCCATATGACACTCCTTTTAATTGAATCGATATTTTACATACGGCGAAAGCTGATCAACGTTTCATTTTCTGGGTAATTTTTTCTGGTCGATTCTCATCAGTAACTGCGACAAAGGCTGGTGTAGTTGCTGAATGTCGCGATATCGAATGACCTGATTCTGCGATGCCCTCCAACGTGGACGAAAGATCTGCATTTGATTTACCGATGGCAACAAGAGTTTTTCCTCGAGCATGCGCGTAACCGGACTCAATACCAATCCCCACCCCCTTTACCGAAAATTCAACCAAAATAAGATCACTCGCATCAATCTCTGCAAATGTTTTTTTCATCAACTCTTCTGATCCCAGTTTATTCCTTCCCCACAATTCAATATGCTTACATACGCAGATCATTTGATGACCCAGCGCGTTTATGATCGTTTCCATCATCTCGATCAAATCCCTATTCCGTTGATCTTGAAAATATTTAATGGAAAGAAAGATCTTCATCAGGAACACATCTTACTGGGAAAGTTTGATCCTTGCTTTTTCAAACCACTTTAATTCAATATTTTTTATGTCCTCAGGAACATAGAATTGGAGGTAAAAGCGACCATCTGGCATGCGCCCTCCCATCGAAGCAGGAATACCATCACCCGAGCGTGATCTTAAAGTGGCGGATGGGCTGTTATCAAAAATCCCGTTCCGCACCTTTCCCTCATCATATTCGCCTTTTGGGACGATCCATATCATGACCACTTTTTCGCCGGATTCAGCCTGAAAACAATCATCAACCATTGAGATATCACAACCTTCTGGATAAGACGATGAGACCTGAACGCCGGTGATCTGTAATTCGGAGAAAGGAGTATCGAGATCTACAGGGTAATTGGTTTTTGAGCAGGAAATCATTGAAATCATCGCAATGATGCAAGCCAATACCGCTTTTGTTTTTCGCATTTCTTAACTCGCAACCTTCCTATATATGTGTTTTTTTGCTTTAACCCATTAGAAAGCATCGTTCTTGTTCGCAAATGCTTAACGATTTGCCTTAAACCGTATCTTACGCATCCTTTATTTCCATCATCCTGATCAGCACCGAACGTTGACGCGCATGACTCCTGTGCTCAAAAAGATAAATGCCCTGCCAGGTGCCGAGTGCAAGCGTGCCGCTTTCTACGGGGATCGTCAAGCTGGTAGGCAGCAGTGCGCTTCTTAAGTGGCTGGACGAATTGTCCGGACCTTCAAATCTATGCCGCATCCATGACTGCGATTCCGGAACAAGTTTCTCCATGAACACAGCCAGGTCTTCTTTCACCGTGTCGTCATAATTCTCGCTGATCACCAGTGATGCGCTCGTGTGTGGAATAAAGAGGTAACAAACGCCTTCCCCAACATCCCATCCTGTTAATTAGCTCTTTTACCTGGTTGGTGATGTCATATAATCCCTTGCCGCGGGTTGTGATATTCAGCGTGGCTTTATACCATTTCATTTTTTGTTCATCAATTAAAAAATGCCTTTACGGCAATTTCCACCAAAAAGTCTTGAAGAATCATCAGCGGGGAGGGGGGGATTCGAACCCCCGGTCGAGGTTTAAGCCCCGACAATCACTTAGCAGGCGATCCCGTTCAGCCACTCCGGCACCTCCCCGAGACGTACATGCTCCCATGCAAATTCTGGGAACAGGCGGAGGGAGAGGGATTCGAACCCACGATGGCTTTCACCATACCTGTTTTCAAGACAGGCGCCTTAAACCGCTCGGCCATCCCTCCTGACTTGGCGCATGAATTCTACCATAAAACCTTTTCCGATAATCTTCAGCTTGATTGACCAGGATTATTTAGATACCGGTCAAACCAGGCGGTTGTATCCGCGATCATCTCCGAGCTGACCCTGTGAATGCCGCGTTCATGGATCTTTATCTGCAGCCTTTCAGGCTCTTCCCGGTAGAATGGGGCGAGCGTTTCATACGCTTGAAGTGAATAATGCTTGGGT
The DNA here is from genome assembly GCA_963804865.1 of uncultured Chloroflexia bacterium. Taxonomy (GTDB): domain Bacteria; phylum Chloroflexota; class Anaerolineae; order Anaerolineales; family Anaerolineaceae; genus CAVVEQ01. The sequence continues at coordinate 87,051 of CAWDSH010000042.1, read as the reverse complement.
GTATCTGTATCCAATTCCCCGCAAATCATCAGTAATGGCCTGGGTGCAAATTTCTTCAAACCTTCAACCGGGTCCAGGCTCTTGATATATTCAGATTTCTTTTTGGTTTCCGTTTCAACATTCTTCAAATCAACAGCCCATTCTGCCTTAAGATTCGCTTCAAGCACCATGTCCTGCCAGCGCTGTGCAATGCTTGGAAAGCTAATCAATGCCACCAGCGCCTGAATGCGCGCTTCGATGGCAGCTGTACGATAGGCGATAAAACCACCCATGGATGCACCGGCAACACCGATCCTGTTTTTATCAATTCGCGGATCACTCGAAAAATGATCGATCAATCGGGTAATATCCCGCGCTGTTTTATCCACTATTTCGCACATCAAATGGAAGCGATCCAATCCAGTCTCAAATGGAAAAATGGCACCGGGCAAAGGTCGATCCCAGGTATGCGCAATTCGATCGTCCAGGCGCTCGCCGTGCATATCGGCATCCAGGCTCACAAAGAAGAAACCCCGGCTGGTGAGATTGTAGCCCAGCTCCATTCCTCCGCGTTTGTCCCCTCCCAATCCATGGATGTAAATCACAAGGGGGCAATGCGTTGCATCTTCCTGGGCCCAGGTAATCAGAGGCACACCAGCAATGACTTCTGTCTCGACGATCATTCGTTTCATTGATCCCTCCATGAAAATATTAAGTGGCTCATAATGATTTCCCTTTATCTTTTTAGTTTTCTGACAAATAATAAATCAGACGTAACTTTTTATGATTTTTTAACCAGTGTTAACTTCGAAAGTATCTTTTTACCTCTTGCCCGGATGGATGGTACCGGTGAATTTTGTGCCGCTTGCAACAAGGGAAGGAATTCCTCGCGCAAAACCTCATCCTTCTCCGAAAGATCGGCCAGCGCCTGATAAGAAAAAGTTTGAACGATCCGGCTGGGATCATCCAGGTATCCTAATAGAATTTTTACAACCCTATTTCGCTCCGCCGCTGTCAGACTCAATCTTGGGATGATTTGTGCAAAATGCCACCGAACCTCTTGTTGATCAATCGATGAGATCTTTTCAATTAATGTATTTAGAAAGGGTTGCAGCAATTCCGGCCTAACAGCGCTCACTTTTTCTGCAGCATCCGCGCAGCGCATGCGCAGCACTGGATTTTCAGAGGTCATTCCATCTATGAGGTCCCCGATCAGTATGGGTTTATCCAGCACTACTCTAACGATCTCATTTGATTTTCCAATGGATCGTCTATCACCATACCCCAATTCCTCGAATATTTTTTTCATTTTTTATGGTCCAGACAACCTTGCACTTTCTTTACATTTTATGTCAATCCGCGATTCTCATTGTAAAATAATAGTTACACATAATTTTTGTTGGCTCGAACACATAAGTAGCTTGAGATGTTATACACTAAGAAATACCATCTTGTATGCTTCTATTCCATTGATCGCGATCGCTGGCGTTTCATTTTACATTGCATTAACTTCCTTTTTGACCTATTTACGTGCTCGGAAAAATATTGAGGAGTTTTATTTCTCATTATTCTGTTTTGCCGTTGGCATATACGATCTTTTATGCGCCGCGCTTTATAGCGCTTCCAGCCCAGCAGAAGGTGCCGGGATCCAGCGGTTGCAATTACTCATTCTTCCGATCGTCGGGATTGCCTTCATTTTCTTCGTGGCACATTACACCAAGATTTTTTCATATCGGATATTGGGTATTTTGACGGCAATGTATTTCATTGCTGTAGTGTTCCAGCTTTTTGATCGTTCAGAACTGACCTGGTTGGTCAATCAACCGGCAATTAAAATCATTCACTTCCCATGGGGCGGTCAGATTGTATATAACGAGGTCACGCCTGGGATCATCTCTATGCTGGAAAGCGTGATCTCCGTACCTGTAACCGTCTATGCGTTTTATATGTCGATCGTTTACTACCGCAGGGGTGAGAAAAAGCGCGCGCTTCCATTGATAATCGCGGAGATTATTTTTTCTGTGGGGGTGCTTAATGACACCGCGGTTTCCAATGGTTGGTATGAATTCGTCTACCTGATCGAATACAGCTATTTAGCGCTGGTCATCCTGATGATGTATACGCTCTCAGCCCGGAGCCATGAATCCATTGTGATTAAAGAAGCTTATTTGGAGAGTGAAGAAAAATTCAGGGAATTTGTGGCTCAATCTTTTGAGGGCATATGCATCCTGGATGAAAAGGGTGAAATCATCGAATGGAATAAAGCCAACGAGAATATGACTGGATTGAGAAGGAGTGATGTCATTGGTTTACCGTTTATCGAGATTCAAAAGGAATTAGCAGCCAAGAATGAATACGACCGTTCGTTTGCCTCGAGAATGAGCAATTACCTTGATACGGTATACAAAGGCAGTCCGAGTACGACAGTAGCTCCCCCGCTTGAAATGATCTTTCACAATCCTGTCGGTAAAAAATTCATGGTCCAGCAAACCGGATTCCCCATTCGTACTTCCAACAGCATTCATTTTGGTATCATCTCCCGGGATATTACCGCGATCAAAGAAGCGGATCTGGCAAGGCAAAGATCGCATACAGAACTTCGAGAAGCGTACGATGCGACCATTGAAGGCTGGTCCAGGGCGCTTGATTTACGAGACAAGGAAACTGAAGGTCACACACAGCGCGTGGCGCAAATGAGCGAGCGTCTCGCCCGGGAAATGGGGGTTCACCAGGATGAACTGCTCCAGATTCGCTGGGGGGCACTGCTGCATGACATCGGGAAACTGGGTATTCCTGATAACATCCTCCTGAAGCCCGGACCATTGACAGAAAAAGAATGGCGGTTGATGCGAAAACATCCCCAATATGCTTATGACATGCTGTCACCCATCAGCTATTTAAAACACGCACTTGATATTCCCTACTGCCATCATGAAAAATGGAATGGCACCGGATATCCGCGCGGCTTGCACGGGACCCAAATACCCCTCAGTGCACGGATATTCACCGTGGTTGATACCTGGGATGCAATGCGCTCCAACCGCCCTTACCGAAAGAGCTGGCCGAAGAAAAAGACAGCCGAAGAAATCAAATCACTCGCAGGAACGCAATTCGATCCACGGGTGGTGGATGCTTTTCTACACGTTTTTGAAGAAGAGATCAAGTAAGACTGCTGGTTTACTTCTTAAGAAATCCCTCTGCCTGATACTTCTGAAATAATTTTCCCCAGGCTGTCGTTTCACGCCAGGTCTCATAAACTTTGCGATATTTGAATGGCCAGCCGATGATGTCGTGATTCAACTCTGACATGAAATTAGCAAAAACCACCAGTGGTGTATGTAAAAGGGGTTGCAAGAATTTTGTCGGACCATACCAGGCCAACCAGGCCAGAAATCCGTGGAAATTTCTCCCAACCTTGAATTGCCAGTTGACACTGGAAATATCGTCACCTACAATTTCGATCTCGCGCGGATCACCGACACCCAAACCACGTTCGTGAGCAAGGCGAATGTACTTGATGCTCAGGGGATCAAAACCCATCATCTTTGCCGCGATGGCATCAATCGCCACCTGGTCTGCTGAAGCCAGGATCACATTCTTCTCCACCGGGCGCATCAATCGAGGGCCGGGACCATCACCCGCCGTGGTACCATCCATCACCGCGAAAATCCCTGGATGGATTTCCTTCTGTATCGCCAGTAAATCAACCAGTGTTTCATGGATCCAAGTATGGGTGTAATGGCGATTCTTTGTCAATAAACCGCCGAATGCATTTTTCATGGCACCTGTTGTCTGAGTATACATATGGCATTTAACCGTGGGCAGGTGAACAATATTCTTGCCAAAAAAATAATCCGGGATCTTTAAACCGTCACCATAAACATGGTTCAGAGCTAGTAATTCAGCTTTAGGTTGGTAAGGCACCCAAGTCATGTCCTTTGGTTCAAAATTATAGCGAACGGCGATATCGTAATGTTTAAAGATGGGCACATACCCATTTAAGTCTTCGCCCTTGAAGGCATCGGTCACAACCGTTTGGTTTTGAACACAAACCAGGTCCTTAAAACCGGCTTTTCGCAGCGCAAGGATCGAGCCTTCAAGCTGCCAGGGGGTTGTATTGGCGCTGGGCATAGGATAATGCCATGAAATATTATCTTTTAAGATCGTTGTGGCTTTTGGATCGAGCGCATTTTTTACTTCAGCCAGCTCAAATAGGTGCACATAATCCTCAAGCACGCTTTCAGGACGGGTATATAGAACCGCTACTTTGCTTTTATTCGACATTGAAAACCTCATTCCGCGTTGTTTTTACCATAACCATGTGACAGAGTCAAATTTTGTGTCAAGACTTTATTGTTCTTTGAAATACTTCGCCTTTGTCATGTCCCCTACGAAAGTCGGCAGATCACGATGACCAAGCAGCTGCCGGATGGCGTATGCCTCACCGCAATGGAACCAATAATGATGCATATTGCGCAGCAGCATGGTACCGATATTCTCACGAACAGGTTTTCCTTCCAAGATAAATTTGGTTTGCATCCTGTCAGGCGTTAATGTTTCAAGAAAGGCATCAGCCGTTTTCGTGACGTCTTTCCAGGCTTTCCACATATCTTCCAGCGGCGGTGCGCTGGCCGGTTTCTTAAATCCAGCCAGCTCATTCAGCTCAGGATGAATTTCGATCCCGCGGGCTCTGAGGTTCCAATAGCGATTCTCCTGGTCAGCCAAATGAGCCACCATCCAGCTGATGCAATTCATCGGCTCGAACCGCCTCCTTGCCTCCTCATCCGTCACTCCATTTAGGCAGCGAACAAATTCACTGCGCACGAATTTCAGTTGGACGACCAGGAAATGTTCTGCCATATAATCACTCCGCTCATATTCCGCAATGAAGTTGAACCGGCGCCATCACCTTGAAGGATTCTGCATGGCTGTAGGGTTTGCCCTCTGCGAATTCCCTCTCTTTGAAATCCAGGACCTGTAACACCATTTCCGTATCCTGGGATGAAAATTGCGAGCGATAACAGCGAATGGCTTCTTCCTTTTGCTTCCTGGTGCCACTGATATCCACTGCTGTATTTGGTTCGCGCGTGTAATAAAACACCACTCCAACAACTTCATGGGGTTGGTAAGTCTCATCAACGCGTGGATCACTGCTGGGCAGCCGTGGCAATGCGTATAAATTTGCCGCGGATGCGGCTGCCAATCCGGTCTCGATATGGTCGCGGTGTGCTTCGTAAGGCAACCAGGGATCCGGTGTGAAAACGAAATCCGGCTTGATCATCCGTATATATTTTAGAAGATCAGCCCTGAGATTGAACGGATCCCAATTACCGGCATCCGGGTAACCCAAGCGGACCTGACGACTCACCCCAATGATTGCTCCGGCTTCATCCTGTTCCTTTTCCAAATTCACCTTTGCTTCTGCATCCGGGATACTGGGATCAAGGACACCCATCAGATCATCCGTGACAGTCAAATAAATGATCTCGGTTCCTGATTTGGCAAGCGTGCAAAGAGTTCCCCCTGCGCCAATATCATTATCGTCGTAATGAGGCTGGATGGCGAGAACACGTTTGGCTTTGAATAAATCCGGGGTTGGGATGATCGAACTCATTATTTTTACTCCTCGTCTGGGAGATAATTTTTCGCCGGCTCAGCTATTTTTTTCCTTGCCAATGAATGATTTTCTTGAGATGCATGTTTATGATGATTTATCACTCAACACGCGGTTGCGCCCGGAACGTTTGGCTTGATAAAGTAACTTATCCACCCGGTGCATTGCTTCGTCAGCCGTTTCATCCATCCTGCAGAGGATCACACCCGCGCTAAAAGTGATGGGGTTCGGTAACGCTGCGAATTTCTTGGCTTCCACGTGTTGTCGTAATCGTTCCATTGCATGGGTGGCAGAAGAAAGCTCCGTATTCTTAAAAAGCAGGAAGAATTCATCACCCCCCAGGCGACCGACCATATCCATGTAACGTGTGGCTGAAAAAAGCTCGCTTGCGATCTCCTTCAATATTTCATCACCGGTATGGTGTCCGTACTTGTCATTGACCTTTTTAAAATGGTCAATATCCAGTAGTCCGATCGAAAGCGGCAGACCGGATTGATGAGCCCGTTCCAGTTCCAGCTCAAAAACCTGGTTTGAATAGCGGCGGTTATTTAACCCTGTGAGCACATCTGTAATGGCAAGTTTCTCCAATTCCCTGGATTTTGCCTTGAGCTCCTCTTCAACTTTCTTGCGGCTTGAAATATCCCTCAGGATGAGCATTCTCCCTGTCATGAGTCCCGTTGAATCGAAAATGGATGAGATGCGCAGCTCCAACCAATTTTGCGTTTCACCTTGAATTAAAACATCCGCCTGATCCGCTGGTTGTTCAAGATACTTAACCAGATCCGGAAAAACATCCCGGGCTAATTTACCGATGGATGTCTGCGCGTCCTGATGCAGCATCTTGCTTGCCATGGGATTCATATCGACGATCCTCCCACGCGGATCCAGGACAATTAATCCATCCTGCAATTCCTCAATGATGCGGTTGCGGGCGATCGGTAATAGATTAAAAAGCTGGAAGCGGTATATTCCCACTGCCAGGACCAGACCGGTGACCGAAAAGAAGATTGGGGAAAGGTCAACACCGGGTAAAGGGCTATTGCCTGAAATATAAAGAATGTTGGTGATCCAGGGAATGGGAACACCGATCAGGATGGCGATCGCCTGCTGACGGTAAACGTGCTGTTGGCGAATGGCATCGAAAATAAGTAAAACCGTGCCTGTGACCAGGCATAAATAAAAATATATGATCGCAATCCAAAACCAGATCCCATGGTAATACAAATAGCGCACAGGGTATCGATCTGGATTCGGTAAAACAGCGCTCCAGAGTAAACCGTGATAATCGTTGGTAATTGCCATCCCGAACGTGATCAAAGGGATAAGCCACAAGATCCCCATCAACATGGGAGAGATCCCCATCGATTCATCAGTATATTGAATGGAGAAAATCAGGAATAGGACCGGGGCGCTGACCGTGCCAATATATGCCAATTTCGACCAAAAGATATCCAACTCCCGTGTGACCGAGGCATATTCAAATCCCAGGCAAAAATTCCATTCTGCAAAAGCCAGTGATAAAAGAATTAAAGCCATTCCTCCGCGCATACGGCGCCGGGACCACATAATTAGCACCACCAGCACGCTCAGCATGGTCCCGGTAAAAAATATTATTGAAGTGATATCAAACTCGTAGGATCTCAAAGTAATTTTTCTGTTTGCGGATGGTTTTATTATACAACCGGCTCACTGTTGATACTTTTTAAAACGGCTTTCTTCGCTTGATATAGAAGTCGATCCGACAGTTTCTGTAACTCACCTTGACTTTCATTAAGAAAATAGGCTGAAGTTTTTGTGGACGGTTCCCTTGGATCGAGCAATTCTTGAACAATATGGATCGCTGTAGTTCATGGCTGGCGACCTGGAAGTATCCGTAGATTAAAAGTTCTCTTGGAAATCAATTTTTGATACTAATCCTCCCTGATTATTTGCCAATATTTTTAGCTCGTGGTTAGAAAAAAACACTCAAACAAATCAGGCTTTCTTGATCTGTGCGAGCCCTACCTCATTTTTCTTGAGTCGCTTTTTTCTCAGAACTCTCCTGTAAAAACCTCAGCATACTGATCACGCGATTGGACTGGTTGAAGAGCGGCGTCAGGAGGTGATTCCCTTTAAAAAGACGGGATTGTTGAATTCCTGAAGCGTATGCGCCATCATAGGTCAGGATGATGAACCGGGTCTCACCCCTTGCCGGCAATCGCAGATCTTCTTCAAGTACGAAATCGTCCAAATACGATTCCGCCAGTACATTTAAATCGCGCGAAGCCTGGGCTACGTCCGCTTCCCCACCGCCACCGATAATGCCCCCACCATTGCCAAAGTACAGGCTGGTCGTGCCATCCACCAGTGAAACGAGGGTAACGTGGGTTCCGCCGGTCATGAATTCCATCAAAACCCCCCAGACCTGCGGTGCAGCATCGCTTGAGTGAATGCCGACTGTTCCTGGATCGGTTTCAAGAACACGCTGACGCATTTGAAGATAGATGGGGGCTGGTTGATTGGATTTGGGTTCTTTGGCTACCATACGCTTCTCTCACAAAAGTTTAGCATAAAATCGTGTCATCAATTAAAGCGCTCATCCGAACCTTAATATTTTCCCATCAAATCTTCAAATAGAAAAAAGCCCCTTCCTGCGAAGGGGCTTCTATGATCAATAAATATTTATCCAACCTGCTCCGAGAGATACGTTTGGATGCCCATCTGGGAGATTTGATCGAGTTGTGCTTCCAGCCAGTCTATATGAACTTCCTCGTCTTTGAGAATGGATTCCATCAATTCGCGGGATCCATTATCGCCCAGCTCTACGGTCAGCTTGATCCCGTCATTATAGGATTTGACCGCTCCTGCTTCCGCCTCGTGATCATATTCAAATTGGACCTTGACATCGCCACCGATAAACATCTTTTTTAGATTACTGACTACCGGTATACCTTCCAAAAACAGGATACGGTCGATCAACCTTTCAGCATGTTTCATTTCATCGATAGCACGCTTTTCGACCGCGTCATGCAGCTTTTCATAACCCCAATTGGCACACATGGCGGCATGCACCATGTACTGGCTCACAGCGGTCAATTCATCAGAAAGCAGATCATTTAGTTTTATTAAAGCCTTCTCATTACCCTTCATAACTCCTCCTTTATAAAATTGGATTTTCTATCTAAGTAATGTGCGCTATCGATCAGCGATCAAGCTCCAGATCTTCATAAAACTTGATGGTATCGCGCTGGCGTTTGATGATGGCTCGTACCACATCCATGATGGAAAGCACACCCAGAACTTTTCCATCCTCAACCACCGGCAGATGCCGGACACCCTTTGCACCCATCAACGAACCGGCTTCATCTATGGTCTGATCTGGATGGATCTCGAACGGTGTGGTTGACATGATGTCACTGACTTTTGTATCCTTGGAAGCACGCCCTTTGAGGATGACCTTGCGGGCATAATCCCGTTCCGAAAGCACCCCCACGAGTTTATCGCAATCCATTACCAGCACCGCGCCGATATCGTGCTTTGCCATCAATTCCAGCGCCTCAAACACCGTATTATCGGGGTGCACTGACCAAACGTCTTTACCTTTCACCTCAAGAATATGGCGGACGATGTTCATGTCACACCTCCATAAATCATTATAGCAAGCTGTGCGGGGAAATTCCAGAATCCATATCAACTTGATTCTTGACTTGTCTCATTAGAATAATGGTCATCTGCCCATTTCCACGAGGTCACAGGTGAAGCCTACGGGCTGCATTGGTTTGAATTTGCCGCTGGCTGCATCCGCCAGCCATGCCACGCGGGGCTGTGATATGCGATTATTAACCATTGGTCCGATAACAACCACATTTTTAATCAACCTATCCTGGAACCGGCAGGAATTCCAAAGTACGCCTTCCCCCTCTTCCAGCTGGTTCATATCCAGCACATCCATGATCACCCAGCGCTCGCTGCCATCTTCATCATATTCAGAGCGCAGCATCCAGAGCATTTTGGTGTCCATGGAAATCACCTGGCTGATGCTGATCTTGTTCCCACCCACAGTAGCGACACTTGAAAATGCTGATTGACGCAGCCCATCGGGTAGTGGTGGATATTCCCAGCCAACATAAACTGAATTGGGAATTCCTACGGTAGGGCTTGGAACCTGCATCAGGGCGACAAGCGGCGAATCTGAACTGGATCCCACTTCCCCCGTGGTACTTAAAAACAGCGCAGAGGTCTGCCAGAGTCCAAATAACACCAATATCATAAAACCGAAACCGATCAGGATGCTTCGGATGACCGTACGCTGATCCATAAATTAAGCCCTGCTCTTTGGTGACCGCATCACCGTATGATCCATCACATGATTATATGTCGTTTGCCTTAAACCTCAGCCAGGAATCGCTCTATCGCTTTCTCCTCCAGCCAGGCTGCGGGAGAAATCCCGGTAAGGAAATGATCGAATCCGTGCTCGGTATCCGGAATTTCAAAATAGATCGATTGCACCCCGAGCTTGCTCAATTTGTTGTGGAGCGGGCGCCCATGAAGAATCGCGCTGAAATAGAAATCATGCGCAGGCCAGATCTGAAGGGTCGGTGGGGAATTCCGCGAAACATGATTGATGGGTGAATAATCATGGTAAATATTCGGAACATCACTCAACGTTCCACCCATCAGGTTGACCACGAGCAGTGCTCCAGCGGGCATATTCTGATAGCGGTATTCAGGCATGATATGCATCCTGGTGATCAACCGGTCCACCCAGGTTCGATTGAAATGACGCGGTTGCATTTCGGGTTTGATCTGATCTCTGGAACGCGGTTGGAAAGGTTCCATCATTCCATATTCCTTAAAATGCGCTGCCATGTCAGTGGGTCCATAACAAGAGATGACCGCCTTGACTGCATTTTGATCGCGCTCTTTCAAGGTATAGGCAACTTGCAGGGCAAGCTGTCCTCCGCCTGAAATACCCCAGAGTATGACTTTTTCTGGATAAATGCCATAAATTTTAGCGTGCGTTTTTAGCCATGTAACTGAATTCTTCACCGCCTTAAGGATTTCCTGCATATCCGCTTCCGGTGCCAGGGGATAACCAAGGTCGAGGATGAGATGTCCATGCCTGACCAATTTCCGAAACAGCCACTGCATGGTCATACCTTTATCAAATGCCCCCCAACCACCGCTGTGTAGAAAAATGATCCCGATACCGCTCCGCTGAGCCCCTTCCCGGGGAAACCAAATATCACAGAGCAAGGGATGCGCCTGTGTTCCCCAGTTGCCGATTTTGATATCCTTTAATGTGACGATATCCTGGCTCCCAAGATTAATTGGCGAAGGGGTTGCGGGTTTCGCCTGCCTTCCCAATCGCAGGATCTTCAGGATATGACGCAGGGAGATCACCATGATCATCAAGCCCATGGTGAGTAAAGAATATTCTTTTCGAGCAGCGCTGATTACTACGGCTGATACTCCAATGATGCTGGTGAGGAGCATCAGGTTTCCAGCGACCCATTTGGGCATGGCTACCAGGAATGAAAGGAAGTTGGCGGCAAGTTGACCGAAATACCAGGTAACCGGACTATCTCTCGATAATCCCTTTAATGATCCAACCCACGCGGAAGGGAAACGGAATAATGTCAGAAAGCAAAAATATAAAGAGATACCGGTTACGAGGAAAAGTAGTGTACGCAATTCACCCTCCGAAGAATATCTTCCTCACCAGGATGACAGCCAAAGCAACCGGGATATTTCCCAGAAACGGTAGAAAAACAGCCAGCGGCCAATGCCACCAGCGCAGCGATCCGGCGCCCCGATCCTTGGGAACAGTCCAGGCAGGCAGCCATACCATCAATCCGTAAACAAAAACCCAGAAACCGACCATGAGCAAATTCTGAGCGCCAAAGCTGATTGTTTCAGCGAGTGTACCGGTCAGTCCAAACAGCAGCATTACCGCAACCGGTTTGAAATCCCACCAGCGAAGCATCAATGCCCAAACCATGAAAAGTGGAATAAATACCACCACGCTATTCAGACCAATGACCTCCAAATAATTGGTGGATGCCGTGATGATACCCTTGCTGCTGGCACCCAATGACCGTGCCAGGAAGCTGAGCCCGGTGGTCACGACTTCTTCCATCATTGCCAGGAAAGTGGCGAGCAGGACAAAACGTACCTCCCAGGGGATGCGCCAGGATCGAAAAGCGGTCACCAATGGATCACGCCATGCCCGCATGAACAACCCGCCCACGATGATCCAGCAAAGGATCAATCCACCCGCCTCCAGGATGATTGCTTTTTCATCGAATGATTTGGATCCAACCAGGATAAAAGTAACGATAAACAAGTAAGCCAGAATTCCATAGATGGCAAGAATTGTGAGGATACGGTTAACCAGGCGATCTGTTCGCAGTGTCATTCTTTATTGAAGGAAATATTTCTCTTGGATATCGATTCAACGAGTAAAGTTACCCACCGCGAGGGGACTTTCTTTTGCCCAAACTCCCAATCCTTCCAGTAAGTCCAGATTGATTCCGGAGTATACCGCCCTTCCGCGTCTGCTTTGTTTTTTATGATCTGGAACATTTCCATAAGGCGGGCATCATTTCTGAATTCCGGAAATCGACATAACACGTCAGTCGCATGCAATATATCGAACCAGACCAGTGGCGCCTTTAGTTTACAGAAGTCGGTACCCATGTAAAACAAATATGCGTGTTTTTCACTGCGCTTTTCCCAGGAATTCAACAGGCTTTCACAACCTGTTCGGGAAAGGGGGTTATCCATCATCCCCGGGATTTCTGCAAGAAGCTTGACCATGATCAACGTGGCATAGGGGCAGGCATCGTCCTTGCGTCCCGGTCCCCGGAAATTTGACAGCTCACTCGCAGCTGCGCATGGCCAGCCATTATCCCGCACCAAGCCTGTCAGGTGATCCACTGCCTTCTGGATACGGGGATGATCGTGCAACCCGAGGCAGATCAATCCCCGGAGAAGAAGGGGAGCGTCACAAAGCATCCAGGACCAACCGCCCTCACCGCTTCCTCCAAATGCCTTGGGGATATTGATGAAGGATTGAATGACGCCATCACCGGAGATATGCTCCAGGATGCGATCCGCCACGACATGCATGCCGGGATCATCGATCCTTACCCCGATATCCACCAGGAAATTCAAAATGTGATGTGGAAGACCTGCTGATTTATGGTTGCTGACGACCATTCCCGGCCAATCCTGCAGACCTGCGATGAGGTCTCTGATCCTTGGATCTTCCAGCATGTTTTCACGGGCTGAAATCACCTCCGGATGATTGGGTTCCTGACCCAGCAGGTCAAGGCAGGCCCGGTAAGAGATATATGCATCCCCTTGCAGCAGCCATTGTGCTAAAGCATCCATTTCCCCTCCAGGTTTCACTCAAATTCAAAACGCAGGTGCTTGACCGTCAACCCGTTGTTTATTATCTCCTTTAGCGAATCGATCCCTATTTGCAGATGCGTTTCCACAAACTTGCTGGTCACCTTTCTATCGCTGTCAGCAGTTTTGATGCCCTCGGGTGTCATGGGTTGATCCGAGACCAGCAACAGCGCGCCGGAAGGGATTTCATTATAGAAACCCACTGTGAAAATGGTGGCGGTTTCCATGTCGATCGCCATGCAGCGGATGCGGTGCAGGTAGGTCTTAAAATTTTCATCGTGTTCCCAGACGCGCCGGTTGGTGGAATAGACCGTTCCGGTCCAATAATCCTTGTCGTGGTTGCGAATGGTGGTCGAGATGGCTTTCTGCAATGCAAATGCGGGCAGGGCTGGTACCTCGGGTGGGTAATAATCATTCGACGTTCCCTCGCCGCGAATGGCTGCGATGGGCAGGATCAAATCACCCAACCTGTTTTTTTTCTTTAAGCCACCGCACTTTCCCAGGAAAAGGCAGGCTTTCGGACGAATGGCGCTTAGCAGATCCATTGCGGTGGCGGCGTTGGCACTTCCCATGCCGAAATTGATCATGGTGATTTCGCCTGCCGTGGCACTGGGCATGGTTTTATCCCTGCCGCAGATCTCCACGTTGTTCCACTGCGAGAACAGCTCCAGGTAATTGCTGAAATTGACCAAAAGGATGTATTTGCCGAATTCCTTCAATCCCCTGCCTGTATATCGTGGCAGCCAGTTGGCGACGATCTCCGATTTGGTTTTCATATTCTATTCACCCCAATCCTCTTTATGAATGCGAGTCGATCCGCTGGAAGAACTCATCCTGCAGGCGGCCGGCTTCCGTATCTTCCTTGATGATCTTGATGGCTTTTGCCAGGGCGCGAGCGCGAGCGGCAAAGAGGAGTTCACCTTTTTCCGCGCTGCCGTAGCTCCCATCGCCACAGTAATGACTGGGATGATCAGCGTACCACCAAATGCCTGTGTCGACCCCGTGTTCGCGCAGGTCCTTCAACCGTTCGAGCGGCATGCCCTCGTTATCTGAATTCAAGGCTTCCTTGCGGACAAGGTCAGGACGAATGGCAAGGATCATGGAGGTTTCCCGCTCGCCAGCGTGACCATCCACTTTCGTTTCCATCCTTTTTGCAATCTCTTTCTCGTCGGCAGCAGAAAGTGGTGGTTCAGCAACATAGACCACGTAATCCCGCGGGCTGGCTAGCTGGATCTGGGTGATGAAGTGAATCAAGCTGTCATTACCGCCATGTGCGTTGACAATGACGATTTTCTTCAACCCATTACGGGCGATTTCCGAAAAGACATTATCCAATAATTTGATAAAGACATCCGGCTGGATGCCAATGCAACCCGGGAAATGACGAGCTTCCAGGATCTGAGTGTAAATGAAATCCGGGTAGATTATGGCTGGTTCCAATTCGGTAGCCCGTCTGCAGAGTTCCCTGGCGATGAACATGTCCGTTGCCAAAGGCAGGTGGTGGGCATGCCGCTCGATGCAGGAAAGCGGTAGCAAGCAGACCCCTTTCACGTCATGTACAGCTTGAGAGAATACATCACCTGATAATTCTTCCCAGCGCATTTTCAACTCCTTTTTATAAACGCACCCAATCATTAATTATTGTACAGCTTAAAAACATCCATCCGGCGGAAAAATCACCGGATGGATTATCTGGAATCGGAACTCAGCGCCAGGGCGAGAAGAATTGCAAACTGGAAGTGATCGTGCTCCATAGACGATCCAGGTAAGGAATCCCATCCGGGAATTGAACCGGTTCAAGGGGTTGGGAGACAATGGTGTAAACAGCATCGCTCGAAGTCACAATGATTGCATCCCTTGCATCCCAGGGACCGGCGATGTTGGTAAATACCACTGCCGGGTTTCCGCCCATCGTAGTATCCAGCAGCGAGGAGGTGTCATACATGTCCGAAGGTCGGGCGTAAAGCAGGTCGCGCGGAGTCTGTCCGTTGGCCTTGCCAAAAGTGCCAACCACCAGGTTGGTTTGTATGTCTTGAAAATCACCAATATCGCCCCAAATCGGTCCACCGAGGATCCTTCCCGGGAAGGTGGGATCCTCGCTAAAATCATCCGGGTAGAGATAACAATAGCCATCCACCAGGTGGCGGTACGCTCTTTGACCGCTCCCGGCAGCCGGGCAAATATCATCTGCTCTCACGTAATCACCGGGAGATTCCGGTTCAAAAAATTTTATGGAATTAATCACAGTATCCCAAACGAGGTTCGCCTGCGCTGCAATGAGGGGATCTGAGAATTCCGGCTCCGGGAAAAGGTCAATGGTGTAGCGTGCCCAGGGGGATACGATGAATGCGCTGCGCTGAGAGCCGAAGGAGGCCACATGCCGGACCATGACCGATGATATTCCATCCATCGGCAGCGGCTCCGGGACAAGGTCCATCTGGTTAAAAAGTTCCAGCCAGCGGGTCGCGTAACTGGCACCGTCCATCCCTTCCGGCGGACCGTTGCGATAAATGTTAATCCCCGCGTACAAAAAACCCTCCATCTGACTCGGCGCCGGGGTGACCACCTGCGTTCCGGTGATGTTGAGCGAGGGATACGGAGGAAAATCACTCATCCGAATGGAGAAGCCATCCGGGTAGAGAAAACAATAGCCATCCTCACGATTGATATATTGCTGCGTATCTCCGCCTGGCGTAAGGCAGGCAGCAGTAGGATCCGCCGCGGCATCGGGAACGGTCGGTTCCAGCGTAGGCAGTTCCTGCTGCAGGGTCGGCTCAACGGTCGTTGAAGGGTTGATGGTGATCGCGCAAGCCATGACGATGAGCGCAACCATCGCCAGCACAACGATTTGAATTTTTGGATTGGAGAATTTTTTCATTTTTTGCCTCGAAATGAGTATTTTATCTGCTCACAACTTATGATCAGAGCTTCAAATAAACCATAGGGCGTCAATAAGCGGGATTGACAGCTGCCCATTCCCTGCAGCCACGTAAAAGGCAATCAAAATATAATGGCTCAAGCATCCCAGGATCACAAATATATGCCAGATTTCATGGAAACCAAATACACCGGGAAGGAAATCGAACTTTTTCGTGACATAAATGATCGCGCCGATGGTGAAAAACAACCCACCGGCGACAAGCCAGATCAGGGCTGCGGAAGGCATCGTCGCCAGGATTTCACCGATACCCGCAAGGGCTGTCCATCCCATCACCAGGTAGATCCCGGCCGTCAGCCAGCGTGGTGTTTTGATGATAAAGATCTTGGTTATGATTCCTACCAATGCCATTAACCAGATAATTCCCAGCATCCCCCAGCGCCAGAAGCCATCGAAGAAATGGACGCAAATAGGCGTATAAGTCCCCGCTATCAGTAAATAGATGGAAGTATGGTCAAATTTCCGCAAGCGCTGCAGCATAACCGGATTCGCGCTCACCGAATGATATGCTGCACTGGCAGTAAACATAAACACCAGGCTGACACCATAAATCAAAAGGGAAATCTCTTTCAGCAGGTTGCCTCGACCAAGGATGAGCAGGATTACCAACCCGATGGCGGCTGCAACCGCTGCTCCCAGGTGGGTCAATCCATTGACAGGTTCGCGTAATTTTCTTAGCATGGGTTTATGTAAACGTTGGTCGATTGTATCAAATTATGGCCAAAAGAGCTGATCAATCAGGATGATTGTAAAAGATCAGGGAGATGGTCATCGAAATGCTCGTAAGTATTGCTGGCGATCACCTTCCAGGGTGTCCATTCACCAGTCCATTCAGCAGGCCAATCCTTCCAATTGGAGGGATCATTCAATTCCTCCTCAGTCAGCTGGGCTATTTCTTCCATCAACTCAGCATGAACTTGCTTATCAGCCTTTAGAATACTGCCGAGGTTACGATCCTTGTTTTGGAGATATATTTGATGGTTGCGGTCATCCGTTGACTTCTGCCACAGGGGCGAACCAGCCACGGTCTTCGAGCGCAGCATGCCCACCATCTCCTCGCTCATGCCAGGTCAGGTGGGCGATGACATCCTTCAGAGTCCAATCTCTACCCGGGAGAGACCTGGTAAGTTTTTCAACTGGGATCTTACTAATTGCGTCATCCCAATTCTCGCGTGACTTGCGATGCAGTGTAAGAAATTCCTCTGGTTTCATCTCAGCTCAATTCATAAATTATGTTATTATCTATCTTAATTATCTATATATCAGAATTTTACCGGGTTGTCAAATTTAATACTGTACATCCTTTCCCGGATGGTAACACCTATTTTGCTTTTTCAAATTTAGTGGGGTGTATAATCACTTCGGTTTATTCCCAAAAAATGATTGCCTGACAATGAAAACTCTTAAATTCGTGCTTGCTTTTGCCCGCAGATACAAACTGCCGCTCATCATAACCGTTTTCAGCATGCTGCTCCTCGTGGGGGCTCAACTGGTGATCCCATGGATCATCCGGCAGCTGATCTCAAGTATCACCTCCCCCTCGCTCTCTCTGGAAAACCTTGCCAATATCGACCGCTTGGCATTGATCGTGCTGCTCGTGCTGATCGCCAAAGCCGGACTTCAATACCTGCGATCGTACCTGGCGCATATCGCAGGCTGGGGGGTTGTTTCTGACGTACGCAAATTTGTCTATGATCATCTCCAGCGACTGACCTTACGTTTCTATGAAGACAAACAGACCGGGCAAATGATGTCGCGGGTGGTCAACGATACTGATCTTTTCGAGCAGCTGATCGCTCATGCCATACCGGATATCATGGTGAATGTCCTTACTTTCCTGGGAGTCGGGTTGGTGCTCATGACCATCAACTGGAAATTGACCCTCTTCTCGATGCTGCCGATTCCTCTGATCTTGATCTCATTGCGGCTGTACGCCAGGAGGGTGCGGCCCAGCATTTGTTTTTCGTCAAAAAGAACTTGGCGAACTTAATGCCATCCTAAACGACAATATTTCCGGTATCCGCGAGATCAAGGCCTTCACCCGCGAAGAAGAAGCCCTGGAGCAGGTCGGACGTGGAATAGATCGCTACCGCACCTCCCTCCTGAGCGCTCTTAAGCTAATGGCTACTTTCCAGCCATTTATTGAGTTCAGCTCCTCTCTTGGCACCCTGGTGGTGATCTACTTTGGCGGAAGATTGGCCCTGCAGGGCAACCTTTCTGTGGCTGACCTGGTCGCTTTCTTTCTTTACCTGGACTTGTTTTATCAACCGGTGCGAAACCTCAGCAGTGCCTGGGAAGCAGTTCAGAATTCACTGGCGGGAGCAGATCGCATATCTGAATTGCTCGCCGAGGAGCCGGAACCGGTGGATTTTCCAGGCGCAGAAGAGATCGCCAACAAGATTCAAGGCAGGATCTGCTTTGAGGACGTTGGTTTCCATTACAACGCTGGTGACATCATCCTGGAAAACGTTCAGGTGGAGATCCCAGCCCACAGCATGGTGGCGCTGGTGGGACCAACCGGAGTTGGTAAAACAACCATGGTCGGATTGATCCCACGTTTTTATGACGTCACCAATGGAAGGATCACGCTGGATGGCAAGGATATCCGCGATCTTCGGCTCGACAGCCTGCGTCAGCAGATCAGTTTTGTCCTGCAGGACGTCTTCCTTTTTCATGGAACAGTGAGGGAGAATATCCTGTTCGGCAAACCCGGCGCCAGGGATGCCGAGATCATTGCCGCAGCCAGATCAGCTAATGCCCAAGAATTCATTGAACGCCTGCCAGAGGGTTATGACACATTAATCGGCGAGCGTGGAGTGAAACTCTCAGGGGGGCAGAAGCAGCGACTTTCGATTGCCCGTGCCCTCCTTAAAGATGCACCCATCCTTATCCTCGACGAAGCCACA
The DNA here is from genome assembly GCA_963804865.1 of uncultured Chloroflexia bacterium. Classification (GTDB taxonomy): domain Bacteria; phylum Chloroflexota; class Anaerolineae; order Anaerolineales; family Anaerolineaceae; genus CAVVEQ01. The sequence goes on along the minus strand of CAWDSH010000042.1, from coordinate 68,222 downwards.
TCTTCAGTGGATACCGAGACCGAGATTTTGATCCAGCAAGCTCTTGAACGGTTAATGGTGGGTCGTACCACGATCATTATCGCCCACCGCCTGTCCACCATTCGCAATGCGGATAAGATCATCGTCCTGGAAGGAAAGCACGTGGTCGAGAGCGGGACACATCAAGAACTAATGGCGCAAAAGGGTTTATATCGCCGATTAGCCACCATCCAGCAGCAATTTGGAATGGCACAGGAAGCCGTGGAATAAAAAAGCTCCAGGTTGATCCGGACGATAATCTTACGGCTCACAACTATTCCAGCGAAGGATTGTATTTCACCTGCATCGCATCCAACCTGTGGAGATGCGTTTTCAATCTTTTCTTGAGATCATCAAAATCCTTCCCCTCTTTCGGTGACCAGACCACTTCGGAAAACGCGCAAAGGCGCGGGAACGCCTGGTATTCCGCCCAATCCTCGCTGGGAATATATTCCGTCCAGAGTTGCGCCTGAGCGCCCAGAACGTGGTGCGCTTTATCCGGGTCCAGGTTAATAGGAAGAGGTTCGTATTGGTAAACTTTTTTCAAAGGCAGCTCGATCCCAAAACTGCTGACATCATGCGCATCACCCGTCTTTTGGGTGAAGTTGAAATAGGTATAATCCAGGGGCGCCATGACCACATCATGCCCAGCGTTGGCGGCGATCGTCCCACCCTGCTCTCCCCGCCAGGACATGACCGTGGCGCCATGTGCCAGCCCACCCTCTAGTATCTCATCCCAGCCGACCAGTCTCCGGCCTTTGGACGCCAGGTATTCCGAAATGCGCTGGATAAAGTAGCTCTGTAATTCCTCTTCATTCTTCAAACCCAATTCACGGATGCGCGCCTGGGCATCCTTGCTTTGCTGCCATTCCTCCTTGGGGGCTTCATCGCCGCCAACATGGATGAATTGGCTCGGGAAGAGCTGCAGGACTTCGTCCAGCACATCCTGTATGAATATGAAAGTGCTTTCTTTTACATTGAAAATGTGCTTGTTGACCCCCCAAAGAGGCCAAACATCCAGCTTTTCACTGGTATTGCCCAATTCAGGATATGCCGCGATGGCAGCCTGGCTGTGACCGGGCATCTCGATCTCGGGGACAACATTGATGAAACGCTGGCGGGCATATTCAACCACTTCGCGGATATCTTCCTGTGAGTAGAATCCGCCGTGACGGATACCGTCGAATTTTAAATCGGTTGTATCCTCACCGACTGCGCCAATCACCGTTTCCTTGCGCCAGGCACCAACCTCCGTCAAACGCGGGTATTTTTTGATCTCGATGCGCCAGCCCTGGTCCTCCGTCAGGTGCCAGTGAAACGAATTCATCTTATGCATTGCAAGCAGATCGATGTATTTCAGGACAAACTGCTTGGGCATAAAATGCCGGCAGACATCCAGCATGGCGCCGCGCCAGGCAAACCGCGGTCGATCCTCGATCTCCACGCAGGGGATCTCAAATTGGTCTAGTCCGATATTTGTAGCACCAAAAATCCCATCGGGCATCAATTGCTTCAAGGTTTGACCAGCCATAAAAAAGCCCGGCGGGTTCAAAAGCTGAAATGATGATCTTCTCCGGTGATACCTCCAGCCGGTAGCCTTCACTGCCCAGCAGTGACAGATCTTGGATCCAGCTTGAAGTGGAGCATCCCAGGCTCAGTTTCTTCATTAAAGTAATCATCAAGATTGAAATTAAACGAAGGTAAAAGAGATTCCACCCATCGCCTTGCAATTCCGGCTGCCTCACCTTTTGCAGCCACCCTGCAGGCAGCAGAAAATATGAATTCCCCCGGCATGGCATGCATTTTCACGGGTTTTGGGATGAGATGGATTTCGGCCATGGGTTTCCTTTAATAAGTTGTATTATTCGCTTACCAAATTCCGGGGATCAAACGATATTTCACCTTTTGAGCGTAATCGCCATACCCCAAAAGTTCTTTCCGCAAGGTGCGATCTTCCAGCCCGGTTCGAATGATCAGCAGGATCGCGCTTACCGCGCTGACGATCAGTGCCCACCAGGATGCATACAGGAAAGATACAGCGAGCTCATAGAGAATCGCCCCAAGATATGCCGGGTGGCGGACATAGTGGTAAGGACCGCTGGATACGACCTGGTGTCCACGCTCAGATTGAATGCGCAGGACTCTTGAGAAAAAAGCATTGGATGCCGTTGCCCAGGTGAATAATGCGTATCCCAAAGCGCAAATGAAAAAGGCGATGATTTGTATGAATATTGGGAATTCTCCTGACCAGCCATGGCGTTCATCCAATCCTGCAACGATGTATCGAATGAGCGTGATCAGGCCCATGCAGCTGACTATTGCCGCATCCCATGTCTTGGCATCTTTCCGGGATTCCAGCCTGTCCTTCAGCAAACCCGGATTGAACTTGAAAATGATGTATGCCGTTGCAGCCAACCAACCCAGCATCACCGCCAGAGATGCCCAGGCCGGCCACCAGTCGATCTTCCCGGCTGACCAGAATAGCGCCACCCCCATACCTGCCAGGCTGATGATCTCTGTAATGACATACCGGCTGAATAATTTTTTATCCAGGTTTTCCATTATCGTTCTCCATGACTGTCAAAAAAACCTTTACGACTTCCGGATCAAAATCACGACCAGCTTTCTCCTGGAGATGCTTGATGGTTTTCATTCGGCTCCAGGCTTTTCGATAAGGCCGGTTCTCCGAAGTCAGCGCATCCCAGACGTCAACCACGGAAAAGATGCGTGCTGCCAGCGGAATTTCCTCCCCCTTCAATCCCCTTGGATACCCGCTGCCATCCCACTTTTCATGGTGACAGTAAGGGATATCCAGGGTGGGGAGCAGATATTCAATCCCGCATAACAGCCGGTAGGCATATTCGGGATGCTTCTTCATCACCACCCATTCTTCATCTGTCAGTGGTCCTGCTTTCAACAAAATACTGTCGGGAATACCCATCTTGCCGATATCATGCAACAAGGCACCCCGCTTCATCTGCAGCAGCTCGGCAGCGGACAATCCCATAGTCTGACCAACCTGTAGGGTAAGCTCCACCACCCGTTTGCTGTGACCCTGTGTCTCTTTATCGCGAAGCTCCAGCGCCAGCGCCCACCCCTCCAGGGTCGTGTCGTAAGCCTTGCTGAGTTCGATATATAAGCGTGCGTTCTCGATCGCGACTGCCGCATTGGATGCCAGCGCAGTGAGCATTTCGCGATCATTGACATTGAAGATCCCGGTTTTCAACCGGTTATCGACATAGATCAACCCAATGATGCGCTCCTTGAGTTTGAGAGGCACACAAAGCACTGAACGCAATCCAAGTCGCAGGATGCTGCGCTGATCGGCGAGATCTCCATCGGTCTGTGCATTGCTGGTTAGGATGGGCTCTCCTTCACTTGCCACGCGCTGGACGATGCTCTGTGAAATTTGGAACTCGGGATCCTGTATGGTGGAGCGGTCCATCCCTCTGGCGGTTTGAAAATTAAGCTCGCCCTTGCTGTCGTATAGCATCAGGAAACCGCGCTCGGCATGCAGGTTTTGAATAACTTCATCCATCACCTGGTCAAGCATTTGTTCCATGCTTAAAGACGAATTGAATGCCTGCACAAGGCGGTAGAGTAATGAAAGCCGCGTTGCACTATGGGTTATTTGTGGTTGATCCATATAAAGTCCACCCCACCCGGCAGTAATTTCCAATAACCATACTGCCGGATAGTTTCTTCACGCTTACACTCAATTTATACACCATAACGGTTGTGAGACAACTTAATCGTTTATTTCAAGAACCGGCCAAATCGAATAGAATTATACGAGTCGCGGATTTGGAGGAAACATGGGAACCATAACCATCATAGGCGCGGGAGCCATGGGCACAGCCATGGCTTGGCCTGCAGCGGATAACGGGCACACGGTCAACCTGGTCGGGACACACCTGGATGAAGCCATCATCGACTCCATCAAGAAAAATGGCCTGCACCCCAAGCTTAAGCGTGCTGTGCCCAAGAACGTAAACCCTTTCAAGCATACCGATCTATCAGAGGCGCTAAAAAGCACCGATCTGGTGATCAGTGGGGTCAGCAGCCTGGGCGTGGATTGGATCGCGGAAACTGCTGGATCCCTGCTTGATCCTGCCATTCCTTTCATTGCTGTTACCAAGGGTCTTATAAGTCGCTCCAACGGCGAGATCATAACGCTTCCGGTTTACCTTTCAGATCGCATCCAGCAAATTGCAAATAAACAGGTGCGCATAAACGCCATCACCGGGCCGTGCATCGCCCAGGAGCTGGCTGCCAGGAGACATACCTGCGTCGTCTTTTGCGGGGAAAATGCTGGCACCCTTGAAAAGATCCGCTCCATGTTACAGACCTCTTATTACCAGGTAGCCACCTCGCTGGACATAACCAGCCTGGAGATTTGTGCTGCAATGAAGAATGCGTATGCGGTCGCCATCAACCTGGCGGTTGGTGAATTCGAGGTGGCTGGCGTGGATGGAAACGCCAATTACTACAACCCCCAGGCAGCGCTCTTTGCGCAGGGTATGCGCGAGATGGAGCTGCTCATCGAAATACTCGGTGGAAATCCGAAGTCAGTCATCGGGTTGCCCGGATCCGGTGATCTCTACGTCACGGTTTTCGGTGGGCGCAGTGCCCGCCTGGGAAAACTGCTTGGTCGCGGCATTCCCTACCAGCAGGCTCTGCAGGATCTTGCCGGTGAAACGCTCGAAAGCGTGGAGATCGCAAGGCAGGTTATCCGTGCATTACCAGCCCTGGAAAAAGCGGGAAGGATCCCTTTAAATTCATTTCCACTATTGCGCCATCTATCAAATCTCATCGAAACCAACAACCCTGCACCCATCCCTTGGGAAAAATTTTTCTCCTCGTGATCTATCTTAATATTATCCATCTGTCCAATTGATGACCCTTCAGTATGGCGTATAATTCCCCTCCGGTTGGGGAAACTGGATGGTGGTGCCTGGTTATTTATAAAAAAGGCTTACTTTCCACTTCTCTGTGAAACAACTGAAAATTGAAGTGCTTTAGGTTTTTATGATGGGACAAATGATCGAACCGAAGAAACCTCCCCTGTTGACACCCATATTACGCTGGTTCATGCTGGCGATGGTCCTGGCCAATATCGCCGGGTCCATGTCGCCATTGCTAATGCCCATCTACCTGACCAAATTAGGTGCCAGTGTCACACAGGTTGGGCTGGTTTATACGCTCACCTCCATCGCCATTCTGGGATTGCAGGTGATGGGAGGCTGGATCTCCGATTCGATTGGCAGGCTGCGCACCATCGCCATTGGAAGCATTGGGGGTATATTCGGTTTCATCGCCCTGCTGGTAGCGCCAACCTGGCAGTGGATGGTCATCGCGTTGATGGTCTACCAGTTCCCCTTTGCCCTGGTTGGCCCAAGCTTCGGGGCTTTCATAGCAGAGAATTCTGCTGAAGAAAACCGTGGCCGGGTCTATGGCATCACCACAACGATTTACCAGGTCACCGGGGTGATCGGTCCGCCGCTGGGTGGTTTGCTGGCGGGTGCATACGGATTCAAATGGATGCTTTTCGTGGCTGCCATTTTCTACAGCCTGGCAGCCGGGCTGCGCATCTGGATGGCAACCACCATGCGTTCACCCGAAGAACGTGGAAAAGCCAGCCTTTCGATCCAGAACTTCAAGAAGAGCATTGGCACGATGGCCGGGATGATCGCCGCCGGGGGGCTTCTCACCTGGATTTTCATAGCCGATGGGATCGGTGATATCGCTTTCCGTCTTTCGGGCGAGATCCAACCGCTCTATCTTGAAAAAGTGGCCGGGATTTCCATCGAGCAAATTGGCTTTCTTGGTTCAATAAACGCGCTCGCCGTGATGTTCATCCCCCTATTCTCCGGAAAAATGTCCGATAAATATGGTGAACGTGTGCCCATCGCGACCGGATTCGCGATGATCTTTGCTGCGCTGCTGGTCTTTCTGCAGGCAAAAACCTTCGTAATTTTTGCCGTCAGCTGGGTGATATTTGGTATTGCCATTGGTTTGCTGGATCCAGCCTATCAATCCCTGATCTCGAAGGCTGTGCCATCCAGGCTGCTGGGCACTTTCCAGGGTGTTTTCCGCGGCAGCCTTGGCCTGATCTCGCTCCCTGCGCCATGGCTGGGAACCCAGCTCTGGGCGCATTTCACACCCAAGACACCATTTGCGGTAACAGCAGTAGCATCTCTCGCCATCCTGCCAATCGTCTGGTATAAATTTAAATTACCAGTCAAACCTGAAAGCAAGGCTGTGCAAGCAGCAAGTTGATTTTGCATAATTTCATTTATAAGGTTTCCCAAGTACGGTGCATTTCAACCGAAACGCACTGTACTTTTAAATATGAGCAATTTTTTAAATACAGTCTTTAACCGTATCAAATTTCATGACTGGTGTTTTAATGAATTATGGAAATCTATTAAATCGAGCGGGTTTTCAGATTACTTGAGATCAGTACTCGGTATATTCCAGCGATTAAGTGAACGCGCCATGAACCTAATTAAAGAGAAGATCCAACAAAAGCTTCCCGGGCTCCGCGAGAGGATGAACCAGATCAGGAGGGATCATGGTTCGCTCAAGGTATGTGATGTCACCGTAGACCAGCTCTACAACGGGCTGCGCGGGGTGATGATTCACATCAATGATGTGTCATACCTGGACCCGGAAAAAGGCATCCGTATCAGGGGATTCTCCCTTCCCGATCTGATCGCCCGGTTGCCAAAACTTCAGGGTTCCGAATTTCCCCTCGCGGGAGGTCTTTTCTTCCTCCTATTAACTGGTGAGATCCCAGACGATGAAGAAGCTCTCGCCGTGGAAAAAGAATGGTCGCTAAATGCCGCGGTACCGGACCATGTTCAAAATATCATAAAAGCATTTCCCACAGATTCAAAACCGATGGTTATTTTCTCGGCTGCCATCCTGGCCATGCAGCATGAATCAGTACTGGCTTCCGAAGAAACCAAACGAATTCCTAGTGAAAAAAATTGGGAGCCATACCTGGATGATGGCATCAACCTCATTGCAAAGTTGCCTGGTATCGCAGCCAGTATCTACAAACATTCACAAAACGAGGAAGGCGATTTTTCCACAGAGACCTGGCAGGACTGGAACAGTTCCTTCGCCCATCTGATTGGCAAATACAAACGATTCCGCTTTCGAGGACTACTGCAGGTTGTTCTTTATGCTGCATGCAGGCGAGGAAGGGGATGAGATCAGCGCGAATATCAGCCGCTTGGCCGCTTCTGCCCGCGCGGATATTTATTCCTGCTGCGCAGCTGCCCTGGCTGGCCTCTCCGTTCACTTGCAAGGAAACCAGGAATTTCTGCAATGGCTGCAATCTGTCCGTGATCACTTCAAGGGGCTGCCAAAAAAAGATTCTCTTGCGATATATCTTTCATCCCAAATTGAATCGGGCACGAAGCTGCCCGGAAATGGTAGCGGCAGCCTGCGCATTCCGGATCCCCGTTTTACCACCCAGCTTGAATTCGCAGAAAAGCACCTCCCGGATGATGAATTGATCCGCCTCACCAGGATGATCTTCGACGTGCTGCCTTCCATGGTGTTACCCACAGGTAGGATTAAAAGCTCATATCCAAATATCGGACCCATCGAAGGATTGATCCTCCGAAGTTTTGGATTGGAGAAGGTGGAATTTCATCCGGTGCTGCTTGGTATGAGCCGCATCCTTGGATTGACCGCAAATGTGGTTTGGTCACGCGCGCTCAACTTGCCGATCGAAAAACCAAAAGCGTTGACCTCGGCAATTCTCGAAGAGATGATCCACATGGATAACGTCCAGGAGCGCGAATACGGTCCCTAGATCTTTGGAATTTCAAATGCTTTACTCATTTTTTTGCTTCTGAGTTACAATGATGCGTGGTACTTTCAAGCTGTAAATAGAGTGAAAGCTGGTTCAAGATGAATGTTGATGATCAAACCGAAATGCTTATGGAGAGCGAATGACCAAATTCAAATATCCTTTTAATTTCACCGAGGATCCAGCCAACCAGGTTAAAGGCACCCTCGAACTGGACGAACCGCTTCCCTACAACTCGAAATCACAGGGGGGCGGTTTTTATAGGTCCGCGAGAATCCTTCTCGATAGTGGCCCCCGCCTCGACCTGGTTCTTTACGACAGCGCTCCCATCTCCAAATTCATCTATTTACATGATGGTGATGTCGATCCAAACCTCCTGCATTTGATCGGATTATCCGCGGATGATTTCCCCGGCATCCAGCGCATGACTCTTCCGGGTCAGCTCTGCATGGGATCAGACAGAACAAAAATGATCGGGCAAGCTCTCATGGATATCATTGCCGCCCCCATCCTGAGGCCAACCATCACCGGTCGCGCCCAACAGAACATGGCCATCTTTCCCATCGCCCGGGAAGGTTTGAAATACCAGGTGGCTGAAGCGATCTTTGAAATCTTCGGCTATTACTGTGATGAGATCCTTCTGGATGCCCATCATGTTTTTGATACGTCCGTGCCAGTCTACAATCGTAAAGTTGAGCTGGGTTTATTCAAGGATAAAGACCTGGATAAGGAAGAACACGAAAATATCACTGCGGCATTTATTGCCGATAGCATCGCCAGCGGGCTTGTAATGAAGGAAGTCATCGCCCGCATCAACGAACGGTTCACCCAACTGGAGCAGGTCGAGGTCATTGCACCGCTGGCAACCATTCGCGGTCTTTGCCGCCTCGCGGCATCCGAATATTCAAAGCAGGTTAACGTGCGGGTGCATGTGTTTGAGACGCTGCTGAATGCACTTCCCCCGGATTTCTATTATTCAGCTCATCTCCCGGACCCGGAGCTGCATATCCGCCCGGAAATGGAGGAAGCTTACCGCCAGTGGTGGGGTAATGATAGTGAAGGGAACCATATCGCCGATACCGCCTGCGCCGGTTACGGCTGGAGCGAGGTTTTTTATTCCCCCCGCAAGCAAATTCAAATGATGAATAATGAATTAACTACAAGGCATCAGATGACGATCGACAAGATCGTTTTAAGAAACAACCGCTGATCGGGATTTAAACCGCTCCTCCCTCTCCTTCTTGAAAGTTTTCCAATCTTCGAGCCCACGCCTTATCATTTGCTCCAGGACATCTTGATCCACATCCTTAAGATGATTGATATACAAACAACCTTTACCTGTTTTGTGTTTCCCAAGTTTTTTTAATAGATCAGCCTGCTTCGCAATATCGTAGGAAAAATACAAGGTCAAGTTCTGTTTGCGTGGCGAGAAACCGACAGGGAACCAATCCACATCCCTGCCGGATGCGTATTTAAGGCTCAGAGTGCCAAATCCAATCATGGAATCACCCCACATCCTTGGGTTCTTCACCCGTGATCTTCTTCATCATCTCCAGGATCGCAAAACTGTCCTGCTTTTTCCCTACATCAGTGACCGTATTGAGGAAACCCTCAACACTCTTATCAGTAGGTTTTGTTTTCAGCTCTGCCATAACTTATCTCCACTGGTTATCGTTTGCTACTTGTTTTTAAGATAATAAACTTTTCCGTCATTCAGGTCAACTTCCTGTACAAGATCCGTAATAGGCAGCAGCTCGTCCGGTGTGTAATAAAAAGTGATCCACTCCAGGCGATCGAACCAGACCAGGCAGCCCCGATCTCCCGGCGGCCAATTCCCCGCCAAGGATGAGAGCTCAACGATCATATCCCCTCCCGTTCCCCGTGATGGGAGTTCTTCAACCTTCAATCCCGAAAACAGGTAGATCGCATCCGGACCGTTGCTGTAGATAACGCAGTCCTTTCCCAAATCCGAATTTTCATTAAGATATTGGATGATGCCGCTATCCTGCCAGGCTTCACCGCTGAAACCGCTGCCTTCCCCGAGATGCCTGGATACCACTGCCCATGATGAAAAGAGTTGAGTTCCTAAAAGAACAGCTGCAGCCAGGCCAAATAAATAGGGCAAGTATTTTTTAGCCTTTTCGATCGGTTTCAGGATCATTGCGAAAAAAACAAAGAGCAGCAAAGTAAGCGGTACGAGCACAGGGGAGAGAAGCCTGTTCCCGATCTTATCGAAGGCGGTGGTCGTGGAGGAAACGATCAGGAATCCAATGTATGCCAGTACCAGCACCAGGCAAATCAGGTTGAAATCATTTTCCTGCTTGTTTCCATGTTCCAGATCTTTCCTCGAAAACTGCGATCCCCAAAGAAAGCCCATTCCCAGGCCCAGGATGAGCAGCAGCGGCCGGCTGCCGGCGATAAAACCGGGCAGATACCAGCGCACCAGGGTGTCGAATGTGTACGAGAAATTATCCGATAACTGGAAGAGGGACGGTGTGCGCGGACCCCAAAGCGTACCGGTGAGCGCGTAATTCCTGGCAAGCCAGGTAACGACCGGCAACCCAGAGATGACCAGGAAAATGAGCGCAGCCCGGATGCGATCTTTGGTCGATCCCTGCTTGATGAACAGGATGGTGATCAACCCGGAAACGATGAAGACAACACCGATGTAGCGCGTCAGGCATGCCAGCCCTGCCCACAGCGCCAGCGGTATGAGCGGAGCCAAACTTTTTCCTTCCAGGTAGGATCGCGCGCCTAACAGGAAGAGGAGCACCAGCGCGATGAACAGGGGCTCCGACCAGGTCATCACCGAAACACTGATCAGCGGGGTTGAAATTAATATGAACACCAACCCAAGGATTGCGTAAAGCGGAGATTGTGGAAATGATCGAAGAAAAGCCTGCCGGAAAGATACACGATCAAGCCGAAAAGCAGCGCATTGAGGATCCGGGCAGCTGGAACCGCGTCCGCACCGGAGATCGCGCTGGCTGCAGCCAGGACTGCCGGAAACAGCGGTGGCTGGATCACCAGCGGTTTGCCATTATAAGAAAGGACGCCTTCTCCAGCGGCAATGCTGCGGGCAGCGGCAATATAACCCACCGAATCGCGTGAAATACCGCTTCCATAGGTGCTGGTGGCAATGAGGACGATCGCAACCGCGAGCAGCGCGGCAACAATCAGCACCAATTGGTGATATTTGGCAGCGAACATCTTTAAGTCCGGTTTCATTGATCAGATCCTTGTGATTGAATCATCCACCCTTGATTCTAAAGCATAAATCAGCCAGGGATGCCGGATTTAATCACAGTTATTCTATTCGATAGATTTATGGATTGGTGATGGTCCGCCAGGTATGCCCGGCGGTCATCCTGACTTCCGGGTGAGCCAGCGAAAAAGCTTTCAACCGTCTGACATGATCACCGATAATCAACCGGTTCAACCAGTTTGGGGTAATATCGAATTCCGCGTTGATCGGCAGCGCATCAGCGCAGTGGAAATGCCATCCCTTGCCCTCCCGGATCGCCACCCCGCAGTGCCCACTGGTATGCCCGAAGAGTGGGACGAGGAACATATCCAGCTTGAAAGGCAGACGGATGGCATCGAAATCGTACCATTTCTCATCCGGCTGGTCGTAAAGCACCCATTTTGGCTGGTGAGTAAAATCCTTCCGGTCGTAGGCGTAACGCTCGATCCAGGTTTTTGGATGAAGATGGGCTTCATACTCCATGCGGTGAATATGCACCTGCGCCCAGGGGAAATCCGGTAACCCACCAGCATGGTCGAAATGTAAATGAGTGAGGATGATGTGGCGGATTTCCTCCGGCTGGTAACCCAATCGTTCAACCTGACGCACGGCAGTTTCCTCCGGTGCGTTATGGATACCAAAATCAAATATAAAAAATTTAACCTTGCCGGAAGGAGATTCATGATCGTGCAGCCCAAGCCCTGTATCGACCAGCACAGGTCCCTGATCCGTGGTCACCAACAGGACAATCCCGGCAACGTGCCAGCGTGGCCACCAGGGGGACATGGAAGCACAGTTGAGCAGCTGAATTGGCTGAACTTTTACTTGTGGTATCATCCCGCCCTTATTTTTCTTTTTAAAAGTCATACTTTCGTGATCGCCCCGCGCATGAATAGCCCGAAAGGTATGAAACAGATCATTCCCATAATGAGGATCACGAGCGTATCCACCAACTTGAATGGAGCCGAGGTCAGGATTGGCTGCAGGACAAAAAAGGCGATCAGCGCGATGAATAACATGCTGGCTTGAAAGAGCAGTCCCAATCCTGCGGCATAACCGAATGCTTTCCTCCGCCAGAGTAGGATGCCGCCAATAGCCAGCGCGGGTGAAATGGAAATATCGGCAAGATTCACCGCGAGGTCTCCGCTCGCGATCGTGTTTCCGCCAGTAAGAGCACCCAGCATGACGCCCAGGGATCGCAGCAGGAATAAGATCCCGAATCCTGCCAGGATCCCGCCTGCCAGTTTCTCATGAACCTTCCCTTCTAGCTTTTGCTTTATGGCATCGCCATCCATGGCTGCCATTAAACCGGTAAGGGTATACACGCCAAGCACGGTCAGGGTGAGATGGATGGGAAACCGCCAATCGAATGGCAGGGCAAAGACATAAGCCAGGTAATTGTAAAAAGAAAAGAATAATGCGCCCGGCCAGCAGAGTAAGCCAAGCCATTTCCCTCGCCATGCCAGCCACATGGAGCCAAGCAGGATCGGTACACCTATGAAGAGGTTAACCACATCATTGGCTGCAAACGTTCGCAGTAGCTCTTCAGTCGGATAAATTTCTGTACGGTTAATGATCCCTCCGGCTGAAACGACAACCATCAGGATTGCGATGATGGTGGAAAAGAAATAATATAACGTTAGGCTATATCTGACCGGCAGATTTCCATGTGGATGGCTTATCTCATTCATACTTCACCGCCCCAAAGAAATTTTTTACTTCTATCCAATACTATACAATAAAAAATGGAACGTGGATGATCGTGTTTTTGATCAATCCACTGTTAGCGGAGTGCATGATGGCTATTTAAAGAATTTTAAATAGCTATTTTTCTTTTGAGGACATCAACAGGATTTTCTCCGATTAATTGCCTTCAGTTTCTAAAAGCGAATGAGTGTTTCCGGGAAGATTGGATTAATTTCCAGTCAACAAATGATTCATGCAAAATGATGGCGTTTGCGCTCGGCAATCATTTCATCGTTAATCGATACAAACCTCCCTGCAGATCCAGGAGATATATTTCACCATTTTCATCGCTGCCAAAGGCTGAGATCTTGTAAGGTGTGCTGAACAACACCTTCCCCTGCCAATTCTGTGAATTATCGCGGAGTAATCCCCAGATGGTCCCGGAACAGAAATCACCAAAAAGGTATATACCGGCAAATTCTGGAAGGGACTCTCCCCGGTAAACTGCACCTCCAGTCACCGAGCAGCCCTGGTCATGGCCGTACTCAAACACAGGGGCGGTCAATGCCGCCGATGGATCCGCGTTTCCCTGATTGAAGGAATGACTGCCTTCCATGATTCTCCACCCAAAATTCAGCGCAGGTCCCTGGTAACCGCCCGGCACATGATCGATCTCTTCCCAGGCGTTCTGCCCAACGTCGGCGATGAAAAGGTCGCGTGTACTGGGATCAAAGGTCAGCCCCCAGGGATTCCGTAATCCATAAGCCCAGATCTCCGGCAGACCGCCCTCATTTGCGAAGGGATTGTCGGGCGGGATGGCATAAGGATCACCATTATCGACGTCAATGCGCAGGATCTTCCCAAGCAGTGTTTGCAGTGATTGCCCGTTATTCTTGGGATCGCCACCGCTGCCGCCATCCCCCAGCCCGATCCATAACATGCCATCCGGACCAAATAACAGGTGACCGCCGTTGTGATTTGCATACGGCTGATCCACCCGCAGGATGATCTTTTCGCTGGATGGATCGGCTGCTTGAGCCGCAGGCTCTGTAGCCGGAGAGGTTGTGAAGCGTGCGATCACCGTGTTACCCGAGCGATCGGTATAGTTGACAAACATGTATCCATTTTCCGTGAAATCTGGATGGAATGCCGCGCCCAGTAATCCCTGTTCATTCGCGCGGCTGCCCACCCTGTCCCTGATATCCAGGAAGGGCTCGGAGAGGATCTGGTCGCCCAGAAAAGTGCGTATCACCCCCTGCTGCTCGATCACGAACAGGCGTCCTGATCCATCGCCGGCTTTCGCCAGGTTGATCGGACGGTTGAATCCATCAGTTACCAGCTCCCATGAATATCCATCCGCATCAGGAAATTCAACGACATTGGTAATGTCCTTATTTTCAGGAGGTGCAGGTTCCTGAGACGCGGGGGGTAAGGTCGGCATGGGATCCACGGCTGGAACTTGTGTTTCTGTGGGAGAAGGAGGATTAGTGATTTCCAGGGTGGATGGTGCTGGAGCGCAAGCTGCGATCATCACGACAAAACCGATCAAAGAAGCCATTAATGGGAATTTGTTCTTCATGCTGTTGTCCTAATATTTCAATTATTAAGTGATCCAATACCAACAAGAAACTATTTATAACTTATAAGGTAATTATAGTCATATTAACAGCAACAAAACAATCCTTGTCCAATCCTGATCTTTCCTGTTCGATAAGAAAAGAACTGAATTGAAAACACTATTCTGATGTTGAATTTTTTTTATAAAATCGAATGGAAAACGACAAAACTCGAAATGCTGATCAGCTCGCTTGATCCTTTTCGCGTGATTGACGGTTGCTTCAGGATTGACAGCGCAAATAACCCCATCAACGCTAATCACCAGGATAAACAGGCAGACCGGGATGATTTCGAGCGAGATGCGCTTCGCAAGGACGCCGACCAGTCCCGGGATCAAGGAGCCTCCCAATCCAGCCGCCGCCATCTGCATGCCGATGGTGTTGGCCGCAAAGCGTGCGCCCACCCGACCGCTGGTCCCGGAAACCATCGCCGGGAAGATCGGCGCAACGGCGAAGCCGGTCAGCGCCACACCGATCAGGCTGATGGTAGCCGAAGGGTTCAACCACAGCAGGATGATCCCCAGTAACGCTCCCGCAAGGCTGCCGAGGACAAGGGCATGACCTCCCACCTTTTTTGTGTAGATACCAGCCAGGATGCGCCCGATGGTGAACGTTGCGTAATAACTCCCCGCCCATAGACCTGCGATCTCCGGTGCAATACCGCGCGATTCGGTCAGAAGCGTGTAAGCCCAGGTGCCAATGGAGATCTCCACGCCCGTGTATATCAGGAACAAGGATTGACTCAACCACACCCTCGGCTGCTGCAGCGTTTCAAGCAGCGGTGTCTTGTAATCGGTCAATTTCCTGGATCCATCCTGGGAAGGTTGTGCTTTTTGTTTCCACCTTGCCAGTGTTAATGCAAATATGAGCGCGAGGATGATCTGGAATATGCCGACAATGGCATATCCAACACGCCAGGATCTCCCCGCCGCCAGGGCAGTCGTCATGATGATCGGACCCAGGGTCACGCCGATGCCATAACTGGCGTGCAGCCATTGCATCAATCCCTCGCCAAAATTGGACGCGACGTAGGTATTAAGCCCGGCATCGATCCCGCCCGCCCCCAGGCCGGAAAATACGCCCAGCGCGACCATCATCCACCAGCTGGGCACCAGGGTGTACCCGATCAGTGCGCTCCCGGTGAGCGCGCAGCTGGCAGCCAGCAGTTTCCCAACCCCCAGGTGGGCGAGTAATTTCCCATTCAGGAAACTCGAGGTCAGATACCCCACCATGCCCGCGATGAGCAGCATGCCCATCGCATCCAGGGGTATGGAAAAATCGGTGCGCATGGACGGCCATCCCACCCCAAGCAGGCCATCCGGCATGCCGAGAGCGATAAAGGCAATATAAGCCAGCAGGACCAATCCAGCGCCGCCCTTAATTTTTTTCTGCAGTGTCAGCTTCATGAAGCCAATTCTTATTTGGGAATTTAAATCAGGCTCGATTGTACCATGCTGATCATCACCCTGCTGAAGCCCAAGCCTATTTCCAATTCAATTCTTAACACCCTCAAGAAACATTGGACATTGATCGATTTTTTAATCTTTTATTCACAATTCAAGCTATAATGTACGCAGGAATTAAAATCTCTAGTGGAGGAATTCAATGACTGAAAAACCCGTAACCCCCGCCGCTCCTGAAGTTACCAGTGACGATCGCCTTTGGGCACTGTTGAGCTTCCTGCTCACCCCGTTAGTCCCATTGATTGTCATGCTGATGGAGGACAAGAAAGCCCGCCCGTTTTTGAAGTACCATGCCGTACCGACCCTGGTCTTCGGTATCGTTGAAGCCGTCGTTTTGGGACTTCTCGCCTTGATCCCAATTGTCGGCTGCTTTACACCCCTGGTTTATATTGTAAATATTGTTTGGGGCGTCAAAGCCAACAAGGGCGAAAAAGTGGATATCCCGGTGATCACCGAATTCTGCAAGCAGCAGGGTTGGATGTAATCATCGAAGCAAGCTTACCGGCAGAGGAAAGTTCCCTCTGCCGGTTTTTGATTTAATGAGCGACTTATCTCCATGGATTCCGTCTTAAGAGCCTCCCAGTTTTTCAACGATGATTGCTATCCTGCGGTCACGTGTTTCCCGGGCTTTCGCGGATTCCACCTGGCGCACATATTCCTTGCGAACGGAAAAGGATAGGGCGTCAAACTTGCTGGATGCCCCGCTCTTATTAAGTAAGGCTGACCTAAGATCCGCAGGCACTTCAACAGTGCGAGGTTCTGTATCCAGCTCGAGCGTAATTTCCAGATGGTCTCCTGCCTTGACCCCGGATGCCGTCCTATTCTCCGCGCTCAAAGGCAGCATAAAAACTCCGCCCATAACCGCCATGGTAGTCCGGTAGGTGTACCCGTTCAGGGTCACCTTCACTGGGGGTCTCTTGCCGGAACCGAGCTTCTCCACCACCTCTCCGGGGACTTGAATCCCGGTGGCGTTCTTTTCGGAATCTTTCCAAATTTCTGTCAAATATGTAATTTTCATCATTTTATCGCTGTCTAAAAACATCCTTTTTTTCAACAATTGCGCTTCCCGCTCAAGGTTTTTTGGCAATTGCCTCCAGGTCCATATATCCGATTTCCCAGAGATGACCATCCAGGTCGTGGAAGCTGCGGTCATACATAAAGGGATATTCCTCAGGTTCCCTGGCAGTGCCTGCGCCTGCCTGAATCGCTTTATCCACCATCTCATCCACCTTGGCGCGGCTCTCAACGTTCAGGCTGGTGATGACCTCAATGCTTTTCGTGCTGTCAGCGATTTCCTTTGAGGTGAAGGTCTTGAAGAATTTTTCGACCAGCAACATAACATAGCTATCTTCTCCCACGATCATGCACGTGGCATTCTCGTCGGTGAATTGAGGATTGAATGAAAAACCCAACTTGGTGAAAAACTCAACTGATTTGTTGAGGTCCTTCACCGGTAAATTGACAAATATTTTCGTCGCCATTTTAGCTCCTTTTTTGCATGAATTTTTTTATATTATAAACTTATAGGATAATTATTGTCCTATTTTTGAATAACGTTGGACAATTCTTATTAATGACGCAAATGAAATGGATATAACACTTGAACTTGGCTCTCCCGCTCCACAAAGGTCAAGCTGTACAAACTATACTCAGTGAGCGGACGCGAAGATTGAGATCAAATGAAAAAGATCAATGCCTGTTGAAAACAGGGGCGTCGGACAGCATACAGTCGCGATCTGCTGCACTGTTTTGGTGTTATAATGAAGGAGCCCATTCAAGGATAAACTTAATAAATGCCAATCCTTCCATATGGATTGGTATTTTTACACCTTTTTTCGGTATTTCGTGATAGGAGGTAAAGATGAACTTCAATGTAGGCGACCCAATCGTTCACTGGGCTCACGGTCTCGGGGAGATCGTTGGCATCGAAGAACGGATGTTGTCGGGTGAAAAGACACTCTATTACGTTGTCAAGATCCAGAATTTAACCGTTTTCGTTCCGGCCGATGGCGAGGTTTCGAATCGACTGCGGGTGCCAACCCCCAGGAATGATTTCAAGAAACTGGTAAAAATATTAAGCGGATCGGGAGAATCATTGATGGAAGATCGCTTCGACCGGAAAACGCAATTACGCCAGGCACTGGCGGATGGGAAGGCAGAGACCACCTGCCGGGTGATCCGGGATCTATCATCCTTTGCGAAGAAGAAGTCCTTGAATGACGACGATCAAACTATTATGAATCGCGCCTGGAGTTCGCTGTGTGGAGAGTGGGGATTTGCATTATCAATGCCGCGCGACCAGGTGGAACGCGAGATTCACGGCATGTTATCGCAGTCATTATAGAGAACTTT
Organism: uncultured Chloroflexia bacterium; assembly: GCA_963804865.1. GTDB lineage: Bacteria > Chloroflexota > Anaerolineae > Anaerolineales > Anaerolineaceae > CAVVEQ01. The sequence goes on along the minus strand of CAWDSH010000042.1, from coordinate 50,018 downwards.
CGTCTACCGATTGGTCAATTGGAAGAAAGGAAAAATCGTTTCCAATAACCTTCGAATTCTCATAAGAAAATGTCAGCTCGAGTTTCACTTCGACGCTTTCCAATAGACCCGACCTGTTTATAAAAGATTTAGCGATGCTTCCCGGGAAGCATCGCTTTTTTAAGGATTTATGCGGTCCAACATCATCTTTTTTATGGATGGGTTTTCGATCGTGATTAATGCAAAAACATTAGCATTTAGTTATTGACTCCTTTATTTGATCGATAACTTGTATCACCAATTTTCTACGGTTGAGGCTGAACCAATTTATCTCGCCCATATAGCAGATATGCGCGCCTTTTGATTCGCAAATCGCCTTAAGCGCAGCGTTTGTTTGATTGGCGCCCCATTCTTTTCGGAAAAAGTGGGTAACAAAAGAGTGCACTTTCTTATTTCGCAAAGAAGGGATGCCCTCGAGATAGCTCATCATCGGGGGTGGAATTGCACCTCCACGCACCGGGAAACCAAAGACCAGCGTGTCATATTTTTCAACCGCCGGTTTGGTTTTGAGATCAGCCTGCTCATTGGCGGCGCTCGCCGGTCCCACGGTTTCGATTCGCGCCATTACCACGCTATGACCTGACGCTGAAAGTTTATCCTTTAGTTCCGATGCAACGGACAGGCTGTGCCCGCTCAAGGAATAGACAATAATCCCGATATTCATTTTCTAATCCCTCTCATGAAATACTTTACAACCTTATGCCTTTCCAAGAAATTTAATGGTTAATTAGATTTTCTTCCTTGTCTTTAATGATGTTGATCTACCAATAATGATGGACCAGCTCGCGGATGGAACGGTCATAGATGGCTCGCACCGCTTTCATGGTCTCTTCGCTGAGTGGGGGGAGATCAGCAGCGCTGAAGTTCTCTTCAGCCTGCGCCGGGCGCTTGGCACCCGGGATGGCGCAGGTCACGGCATCGAACATCAATATCCAGCGCAGGGCAAATTGAGTCAGGCTCATCCCTTTCGGGCAGATTGCTTTCAGTTCTTCGACAGCTTGCAGTCCAACATTGTAGTCAACGCCTGAGAAGGTTTCACCGCGGTCAAAGGATTCCCCCTGCCGGTTGAATGCGCGGTGATCATCAGACGAGAATTTGGAATCTGGTTTCATCTTGCCGGTGAGCATCCCGGATGATAAAGGTACCCGGGCGAGGATACCCACCTTGCGTTTCTTCGCCAGCTCAAAAAACAGGTCGGCAGGCCGCTGCCGGAACATGTTGAAGATGATCTGCACGGTCTGGACATTGGGATACTCGATGGCTTTGAGCGCCTCCTCGACCTTTTCCACGCTGACGCCGTAATAACGGATCTTCCCGGCTTTCACCAGGTCATCGAGAACGCCAAAAACCTCGGGCTCGTAAAAAACCTGTGTGGGCGGGCAATGCAGCTGAACGAGGTCGAGTGTTTCCATTTCAAGGTTTTTCAAGCTGCGTTCGATAAAAGCGGTCAGGTTTTCCTGGTTGTAACCGGAAGCGACGTGGGGATCCAAGCGCCTCCCGGCTTTCGTCGCAACCTGGAAAGGTTCACGGGTTTCGCGGCGAAGTTTCGCGATCAGCCGCTCACTGATGCCATCACCATACACATCCGCGGTATCAATGAAATTGACGCCCATTTCGATTGCGCGATGTAGGGCGGCCAGGGATTCGGACTCATCCGTTGGTCCCCAGGTGCCGCCGATCGCCCAGGCGCCAAAACTTAACGCGGATACTTTCCAGCTGGTTCGTCCCAATTCTCGATATTGCATGTCTTCCTCCAGATCAGTCAATTTGCTCCGATAAATTATCCCATAACCTGAGAAATAAGGCGTTCATCAGGTAACGGTTATCCTCTTTAAGGAGAAAACTGGACGGATCGCGCTTGATCCGTCTAGTAATTTGAATTTATTAGATTGAAAGACCCTGTCCTCATAAGACCAGGCGCACGATTAGAGGGTGATTTTTCCCACCAAATAGGTGACCGCCTCCCCTGAAATATGCACTCTATCGCCCAGGTCTTCGCAGTGCAGCGTCCCACCTCTCGCGGATAATTGCCGGGCGATCATGGTCATCTTCCCCAATTTTTCGCTCCAGTATGGGATAAGGGTGCAGTGCGCGGAGCCAGTCACCGGGTCTTCGAAAATGCTCGCCTGGGTGGAAAAGAAACGCGAAACAAAATCAACCTCCCGGCCGGGAGCCGTCACGATGATCCCCCCCGGAGCCAGGTTGATTTGATCCATCAGGCTTTTTTCGGGTTTCATGTTCCTGATGATTTCCTCGGATTCAAAAACCAACAGGTAGTCCCTGGCTTTCAAGATTTCAATGGGTTTTTCTTTTATCGCATCCAGGATGATCTGCGGCGCCTGGCTTGGTAGCGCTTTGCGCGACGGGAAATCCAGCGTGATCAGCTTTTCACCCACTTTGACCGATAAATCACCGCTTTTCGATTGCAGCTTGATCACCTCTTTCGGGTAATGCAAATGCCGCGCGATCACATGGGCGGTGGCCAGGGTGGCATGCCCGCAGAGATCCATCTCGAGCTCCGGAGTGAACCAGCGAATCTCAAATCCCTCGCTGGCTGGGATGAAAAAGGCGGTTTCGGAGACCGAATTTTCCAACGCGATCTTCAGCATCAGCTCATCCGGCAGCCAATGATCGAGGGGGCATACCGCGGCGGGATTACCCTTGAAGAGCTCACTGGTGAATGCATCAACGTGGTAAAGCGTTATTTCCATGGAAACCTCTCTATAAAAAATGGTTTGTTTCATCAATCCCGAGGATGGGATTCAACCTGCTGCGAGGATCGCGTGATCCGCAACCTCGGCGTCTGGTGAAAAAAGATGAATATTGCTTCTCAAGGTCCTGAAGGTGATCCTCCAGGTCCTCTTTCCTGATCCCGGCGGGCGCATAGACTGTGAATAGGATCTTGCGACTATCCTGCCTGATCATCGTCCGTTGGTCCGGTCCGTAAATGATGCTGGACAGAATGCCCTCATCATCGCGGATAAACATATCGCCGGCTTTGAGAATTTGGTCAGTACCAGCCATGGTAATGTATTTCTCGTTTCCGACGGCCACATCCACGACCAGCTCTCCCTTTACTTTTTCAAGATCGTGCACAGCGGTGAGCAGCAAGCCCTTCATCTCGGCGAGGAACATGGTCAGGACGATGGGACTGGGTCCCTGGATGGTCTTGCCCTTCAAGAGGACTGATTCCAGCTGCAGCAAAACGTGATAGGTTTTGTCAAATCGTTTGTAATAATCAGCATAGACATGCAGGGCAGGCAGGGTAAGCAGCTGCTTCCGGTCATACCCGGCATAATTGCTCTTGATCAGGGCTTCAACTTCCGATGCTCTCTTTTGAAGGGTTGAGTCGGGGTCAGTATTGATTACATCGGTCATTTCAATGATCCCGATCATCGCTCCCGGAAATACTGTCTTCCATTTTGTGGTTAGTTTCATGGAACTACCTTTTACCGATATTTAACTCTTCAAATCCCAGCCACCCTGATCTCGTAATGCTGGGATCGCTGATCGAAATGGGAAAGTACTGCCCTCGCTTTTTCGGGGACGACCGCGATCTCGTAATCATCACCAGCAAATTCTCGAACAGCATCCAGGGAATCAAACACCATGATGGTGACAAATTCAACCTCGTCATTAATTTCACGACGCAGCAGCTGGATATCTTTGAAACCGCTGATATTGCGGTTGCGGATCCCGATGAAGATCTCTTCTTTTAGCAGTGCCTCATATTTATCCGCATTCTCGAGTGTGGTCCATCCATGCCAGATTCTGCTGATCATCTTCAGTCTCCTCTTGCGTTTTTGGACTTTATAAAATGTTTTCGAAGCATTATCGATTCCTGCACAATCCTCTAGGGAAATGGGCGACCCAGAGTTAGTGCTTGACGAAGCTCAGGTTCAAGATCAAGATATTCATTATCGGGCGTTGTGCCCAATCCGTCGAGTGTCTTGCTAAAGAAATTGCGGGCTGCACTGGCAAGAACCACATCGAGGATATCTTCATCAGAAAGCCCAAAACCACGCAATTCATCCATATCATGTTCATCGATTTTATTTGCCTGGGTGGTAATTTTTTGAGAAAATGACATTATCGCAACTTCCTCGGGTGTAAGATCTGCATTGCGAAAATCCTTTACGATCGCCACGATTTGTTCTGCACTGAAGAAATTTTTGCGGAGCAACGCTCCGTGTGCCAGCATTCAATACGTACATTCAAGCGACATGGCTGCCGCAAAAGTCACCAGCTCATATCGACGCATTCTCATTTTCTTTCGTATTGCGCCATTGAGTTTCATCCAGGCGTCATATACTTCAGGGTGTAAACTAAACGCTTTGGCGTGGTTAGGCACATAACCCCAAGTTTTTTGAGCAGCCTGATAAACTTCCTGCACTAAACCTTCCGCTTGTTCTTCAGGAATTGTCTTAATGAATGTCACGATAGTCCTCCTTCAAGCTGTCATATTTTCTTGTGAATTTTTATGACAGGTCACTAAATAACATTTAATCATGGACATGGTTCATTTCGCCATTATAAAATGAAAAGCGCTTCCCTGAAATGGAGAGCGCTTCATTTGAGCAGAAGATTTCGTCCCAGCCAAATCGCCCAGATTGGATACAGGATATATGTTCCCAACCATCCAAAAAACGCAATATAGAGATACCGTGGCATGGACTTTATGCTGTCGATTTTTGCGAATATCCCTGGGATACCAATCAACCCAACTGACATGCATGCTCCTGCGACAATCCCGAATACGATCAAGTTGTGAGGCAGTATGTCGCCGTTTTGCAGGGAAATACAAAATGCCACCAGCCACAAGCCGATCAGCGCATTCCCGATGCCAGAATACCACCCGGCCAGAACAAAGTCTGTAAAGCCATAAATGACCAGGACCGATCCGACAATGGTAAAGATCGCACCAACCACCGCAAGGGCAAGAGCAATTTGACTCATCACCGGTGATGTCGCATGATGTCCGGCGAATAACATCCACGCCAGAAATGCGCTTGAAATTCCGATAATGCTGTTGAAAACATCGTTGACTTTGCCGAAGGACGGTTTCACCGTTGCCATCAGCGTGATGGTTATCACTGCCAGAATGGCTGATACTCCTGTCACGATTGCCATCCAGCCAATGACAGGTGTTGAGAAGTTGCCTGTAATCATGGATTTGTCCTGATCTATTTGGTTTTTATGGACACATCACTGAAACCACGACTATTCTTTTCTGAGACGTGGTGCAAAGAAAACCCTACTTCGTTGATTGTGCAGAATTTAAACCCTCAGCAAGCCCCGGAATCCTCTGACGCCATAGTAAGAGTCCGCACCGTTGTGATACACGAAGACATGATCATAGCGGCGATCGGCAAAAATGGCGCCGCCGAGTTTTCTAATTTCAGAAGGTGTTTTCAACCAGCTCGATGTTTTCGTATCAAAATTTCCAAGTTTCTGCAGCTCACGATATTGATCTTCTGTTAGAAGTTCAATGCCAATGGCTGCTGCCATATCCATGGCGGTGTCTTTTGGTTTAAATTCCTTCCTCGCCTCCAGCGCTTCACGGTCGTAACACACATTTCTGCGTTCTTTAGGGGTTTCCGCCGAACAATCATAGAAGATATATTCGCCTGTCATTTGATCCTGACCAACAACGTCCGGTTCGCCGCCAGTTCTTTCCATTTCCTTGAGTGACCACAGTTTTTCAGGATTGGCTTCCAGCTTTGCTTGAACTTTAGACCCATTCAAGACCTACGTGGCGGTTCATGTTTTTCTCAAAACGGGCTTTCAATGCCCCGAGAAGTTCTTGGCGTTGTTCGGTGACAACTCTTTTTTAATGCTATTTATGTTATTCATGGTTTCATATTATTATCATAGTATTACTGTTAAATAGGCGTGTCAATCGTATGAATGCCTAAATATTATACAAAAAAACCACTAGCCGATCCTTTTAACGCATCGGCCAACTTTTCTTTTTTGCAAGGGGATTTATTGAAATAATTTATTGATAATCTACAATACTGTTGCCATTTAAATCTGATAAACAGATTTGTACTAGCAATTACTGGCGGAAGCTGCACAACGGCTGGCATTACCTGCTGGCGGGGGTGGCCTCAGCTTGGGAGCAGGAAAACCTGGAGTCAGAAAATACAATAGGATCTCCAGCATCCAGGGCATGCTTTGTTGGGCGGCGCTACAAGCTCACGACTCGCTGACTGTATAAAAGCACAACGACAATCTGACAAAACTACCGACATTTACTTCGCCATTATCAGTTTTTCTAAGACTTGCAGAAGTTCAGCACTTTGAGAGTTTACTTTGTTCATTGAAGGTCCTGAACCACCTACGCAAATCAAGAAATTATTCAATAAACCATCTCTTTGAGTTTGTACTCGAATAAAAGGTATGTTGTAATATTGAAGTACCGGAGATTCTGCTTTCGCAGGAGACACACGAGTTCATTTCATTGGCAGATATGACAAACTCCAAATTCAACAAATTTTTTGTAATTGACCCAAACGTATTGAAGGTTTTTGGTTTAAATGAAAAATTAGCCTTTTCAATTTCAGTAATTCCACTAGCGACAAGAACAATAGGGACTTTGTTGAAGGGTAACATTCCCCAAAACATGTGTATGTAAGGAAAGTTCGGCAGAAATCTATATGCCCCGAATAATTTCTCTAGTAATGATGCATTTTTATGAATCGAATAAAAAGTATTTAGATGTTCGTCCGTGCTTACCCAAACAGGTTGAAAAGTAGCCATATTTGTTCCTTATAACTTTTGATATAGCACGTTTACTATTTCTTCATAAAACACTCTGACTTTGTCGTCCAATGCCCTCGAGTAGCTACCCGATGGAAGCATGCAACTCTCACCTACTCTACGGCATGTCGAGGGGCTAGGCAAGCTCCAATCGAACCCCATCCCGCTGAGTCATCTTCAGTGAGTTGTTAGGCGGCCTGACGGTTCATTGAGCAGCTGCCAGAGGCACACAGACGGGCAGTTCGGTCATTGCGATGACGGAAAGGAACTCTGGTGCGGATATCGAGAACCGCTCTTGCAGGGGCACCGCCGAGGCGTCGTCCATGAGAGCTCTGAAGGATGGATCAAAGGAATCCCACGTTGCTGTGCCCTGGAAGGCGATGAGACACAGTTCCTGTGAAGATTCATCTTCGTCGACCAAGAACGTGGCAGCGACGCCACGCGACTCATACCACAGCGTCAAGTTCGATAAACTCGTGTCCATATCGTTAACGAGTACTTCGTCGGGTTCGCCCAGATCACTGAGGATCCTCTTTGGGGAATAGCCGCTTGCGATGGAGGCCTCGAGATCTATCAACAGTAAGCGCACAGTGCCTTCAGTTACCTCGATCGTTGTGCTTACCGCGTAGTCGATTGACAAGCCTGACCTGTAGTAAACGATGAATTGTTGGTAAGGGCGGGAGTCGATCTGACCGCGACGGGACTCTTCAATGGTGACGTGATCAGAGAAACGGGCAAAGAACCGGGATGCATCAAGCCATGAAGTGACACCCGGAGTAATCCCCCACCAGCAGGGAAGTTGGCACCCACCGTGATTGCGGATGAGGCTCCGGATCTCCGCTTCCGGATCCTGGAATGTCGCGAGTGGCGTGGGTGTAGGCGGTGCGGCTGTTGGCGTAGCCGAGGGGAGCGGGGTGAGCATAGGCGGAGCGGCTGATGGCGAGGGAAATGGTGTCAATGTCAAAACCGCAGTTGGGGTAAGCGTAGACGTTTCTGCTTGCAAAGTAGTTTGAACTGCTGGTGCACATGAAGTCAGAATGGTTACGAGGAGAAATGCAATAATGGTTTTTTTCATGATTCCTATGCTTTGCAAGGAACTGCCCAACAGCAGGCGCCAGCGGTAAGGGGGGAATTTTGCAGGAAAAAGTCCGAAACCAGAGAAATGCCTGTAAGTCAGGACGAATCCCACAAGACGGTTGCAAGCTTTTTTAGACTTTTTTTTGTTGTGCAAGACTCGCTGGTTAAAAAAGGTATCATTGCTTACTGCAGCTTTTGTAAATTTTGAACATCGCCAGAGCCAGCTGTAACCCATAAAAGACCATTTGCAGTTCTAATTACTGCTGGATTATTATTTTGAGGATCAACATAAACCTGTACTTGATTTTCGGTGTTGAGGAATGGTTGAACATTGTAAGAAGGCGGATATAACTTGGCTTTCCAACTTTCAGAGATGTTCTTATCCTCCCGTGTCAAATATGCAACATAATTCGTAGAATCTGTATCATCCACCTTTTCAAGGTTCATGTGCATTGAAACTGGGGATGTGTTTTTATAAATCCATAAAAGACGTTGTTTGCGCTGAATAAGGATAAAAATAAAAACACTTCCCATCGCAACGAATAACCAACCTGCTGATTGTAAAATCTTGTCTTGCTTTTCATTTATAAAAATAAATCCGAGAATTAATAGACCAATGCTAATAAGTAGTCCAAGTAAAAAATATTGATTGAATTTTCTTACGCTCAATCTTTCATTGTTCATATTCAATTCCCTATGTTTTATTCGCCAAATGACTATTTGTAGGCTTCCTTTTGCAAGACAAACGCCCAACGGTTTGCGATAGCCGCAAGTGGGTGAAGCGTGGACTCGGCTGAGGAGCCGGAAAACTCCAAGCCAGGAAAAGGCTTGAAAAACGCGGCGCGTACCCACTGTCAACTGCACGCTTTATTGGGCGGCCTTGCATAACTTATGATTGTAACCACTTTACGATACTTTTCGTAGGGAGAACCTTGACCTCACTTCTTGGCAGAATCAGGTTTATCCACATCCAATTATGGTGATTTATGATCGCTGCGGCATCTAGGTGCTGTCTATCCTTCGTTGTGTGCGCATCTGCTGCAACCACTACTTCATAATTTCTACTTGCTGCTGCCCGAATGGTTGTATCTACACAAAAATCAGTTGCACAGCCTACAATAATAATTTGCTGGACGCTGAGCTTATCGAGAAGATCAGATAAATCTGATTCATAGAATGAGTCACAGGCTTGTTTGTGCACCGTTAGGTCTGAATTCATTCGTTCAAGTGCCGGCAGGATTTCCCAATCTTCTGTTCCTCGCTTCAAAACGCCATTGTCTTCATGCTGAATGAATACCACAATGCCTCCTGTTGCGCGAACTACTCTGGCGATTTTATTTATTCTCCGGATAACGCCATCTGCGTCGAAGCGCGGTGGTTCTCCTTCAAACAACCCTACCTGCATATCAATTACTAGAAGAGCTTTCATTAAAAAATCCTTTGTGAAATTTGGGCAGCCTGATGGAATGGGTCACCGGTAGTGGCTGGTGTCAGTTCAGCCCATTTCAAGTTATACGTTCATTTCCGCATTTATTACACTTCGGATTTTTACCATTGTCACGCTCAACATATGCTGTCAAAAAACAAAATACTATAAAGGCAATTATAGATATTATCCACAATCCAAAAATTATAAGGTTATAATTGAAAAATCCTAATAACATCTCTCCGAAACTTAATACAACGCCTCCATAAAAAGATAATATGATGACTAGTGTGAACCCCCCATTAACCGATGCAGGTAGGTGGGCATTTCTCTTATAACTAATGTCGGCGGAGCCGCATTTATCACAGATTGTGTGCGCCTCAACAACGTATTCTATCGGTTCGTAGACGCCTGGTATTCTGTAGGAATCTGTCTTACTAACCTTCGTCAAAGCGAGTTCTCTTTCTCCTTCAAGTGAACGCTGTTGCTCAACGGATTGGCTCAGCGGCAGCGGCTTACACTCTTGCCATTATCGCACACTCACGTAAAACGGTGTGCGTCCCATCAGCGGCAGGGCCAGTGTTAGGCGGAAACTGGCAGGTCTTGGTACCCTCACTCTGATTGGACTTGAATCAATCCCAAGACTGCCAGCAAGTGATTCTGTAGTTCCAGCCATAACTGATCTAGGTCAGTTAGCGAACCTGCCTCTCTGTCCTTCAAAATGGTGGAAAGCCGGGAGACGAAAGAAGAGCGCGACTGTTCGAGCTGGACGAGTTCGTCGTATTGAGAACCTGGGGAACCGCCGAGAGCGAGACGAGATGCCATCTTCTTCCATGTCATGTTTTCACCGGGGTGTTGTTTTGCAAAATTGTATAAATCCCCTTTAAGGCCATCAAGGAGCGTTCTCATGTCGCCAGCGGCGGAAGTTCGACTACCGTTTCCGGTCTGATAGGACTCATATGATCGGATAGCATTATCGAGGCGTTGAAGTAACCTGGGACTCCGTAGTCGTTCGATCGCCATCCTTAATTCCATTGGTCTGTCATACTTATCTTGAAGACCCTCGAACTCCGCCATAAAACGCTCAGCATAGTCATTGGTTTCCTGAGAATCGATATCCCCCACTCTGCCTATGTAAATCGATACCTGTGATGTGCTAGTAGATGAAAAGGCGGATGCCACGTTCAGGTCTTGGTCATTGAATTGAGGCAACCAAGGATATGCAGTCTGTACGTAAGAAAGATCACGGCTGATTGTGCCACCAAGATTAGGAAAGGGTATTTCGCTTCCCTCATCCGGTCGAGTTTCAATTGCCCTAATCTGCCATTCAGTGAAATCAAGATTTTTCTGAACCTCAGGTGCGACACGACTCGCTGACTTGAAGCGCGCAAGCCACTCCACCAAGTAATCCCTCTTTTTGCGAAGGCTATCAAGCCAATTAGGATCACTCATCGCTAATACACTCTTCTGTGTTTCCGCCTAACGGCTTGCGTTAGCTGCGTGTGTGCGGGATGCGGACAAGGCTCGAAAATGGCGACGAATCCCGCCAATCCACTGCATGCTGTGTTGGGCGGCTGGATTAAATAGCATAATTTAGGCAATCCTGATAAGACTCTTTTATGTAATCAAGCGTCCTTTTTAGAAGAAATAGCAGTCCATAACAAATCGACTACCACTATGATAGGATAGATAATTGTGAGAATTATCAACAAGAATGGAGAAAGAATATAAATACCTAAGAATGTTGTTATTCTCTCAATATCTTGTGATATTAAAGAGATTATGTTGTCCTTATTATTGACTTGTACTTCAGATGAAATCAGCGCATTATCTAAGTTGTACCACTCGGGGAAATAATCTTGATAGCGCTTTTTGGTCAATTGGTTGGGTATATCTAGGATTCCCATGTCGGATGGATAACCTAAAGTATTGTAGTCTGTTGTCGGTACACTCCCACATTTCCTGCATACATAGTTGACATCTCCCCAGAGATACCTGAAAACAAGAATGCAAATAACTATGCAAAGACAAAGCCAGTATATTCCGTCCCTTAGTTGAAGTGCAGCAAATACCCCCGTCATAATTAGCATACAAGCCACGATAATTAAAAATGTTTTTTTATTACCTATACGTGATTTGATGCTAAAAGAGCCGCATTTGTCACAATAGACATACAGTGTGGCTGTGGCACATGGATGGATGCCACCTACATCTTCCCATTCCTTTGTAATCTCTTCTGTCATCCTGACTATTCCCATAATCATATCCTTCGTGATTATTTACTTAAGATAACATTGAAGCTGCCCAACTATTAATTATACGAAATATTGATACGCTGCAATTATGCCACAAGAATCAAAAGCGCCTTCCATCTCTGGAAGGCGCATCAATTTCTCTAGATGATCATATTTCCACCACATACCAGCCATCACTGGATCGGACTTTACTTCCTGAGTATTTTCTCCATGGTTTTGCCTTTTGCCAATTCATCGATTAATTTATCCAAATATCGGACTTTTTGGATAACGTCATCCTCGATTTCCTCCACGCGATAACCGCAAATCAAGCCTGTGATCTTGGATGCATTCGGGTTGATCCTTGGAGCCTGGGCAAAAAAGGTTTGAAAATCGCTTCCATTCTCAATCTGCTGGTTTAATGCCTTTTTATCGTAACCAGTCAGCCAACAGATGATCTCATCCACCTCGTCCTTGGTGCGCCCCTTTTTTTCCGCCTTTTGAATATACATTGGATAGACTTTTCCAAAAGCCATTCGATATATTCTTTCTGCATTCTTGATTTTTGGGGGCATATTGGACATGGCATTTACTCCTATATGTGATTGCTGCAATGGGAAGTTCGTGATGGTGCAAATTAAAGTTAGTATCGCCTGCGAATAAACAACCGCCTTCCATCTCTGGAAGGCGTTTTGTCGTAATTATTAGCGTTTATTGAGCACCGGCAAACACCGGGCGGAACTTGTACCCGTAAACCAGCATGCCGCGCTCATCGCCATCCGAGCGGATCTTGCGCGTGACCATCTCCACCGGCATACCGATCTCAACCGGCTGCTCGCCCAGGTCGGTGAGCTGCGCGGTGATCATCGGTCCTTCATCTAATTGCACTAAAGCCACCGTATAAGGAGCCTGCTCCTGGTATCCGGCGGGGGCATCGGTCATCACCGTATATGAATATACTTTTCCCTTGCCGCTAAAGGTGTATGGGGTCTTGGCTTCCCCGCCGCAGGAGGGGCAAACGTCGCGGGGGGGGAATAATTTAGTCTGGCAGTGGGGGCAGGTTTCGCCCACCAGTGCATAACGTTGTTGTTTTAATCGCCAATGGCGAGGTATTTCCATTTTACAACTCCAATTAAAGTAAGACTTTCTCAGTATTTCGAGGATAAGTCTATTCCCGAAAGGCTATCAAAACCTATCAGAAAAATGGCGGGAATTGGAGCTATTCTTTCCCGGTATTCGTATGTTTTTTTGATAAGCTGGGCTTTGATAAGAACAGAAAACCGATACTGAATATCCCGATCAGGTAAACCGGGTACTGGTAGCGGAATTGGAACGAGATATTCACCAGGAAAAGCACAGCCGATTGCAGCACAGCCGGAAGCAGGTAGAGCAAATATCTCCAGGAATGCCTGCGCCTTGCAAGAATGGAGGCGCAGAAGATACTCAGATAGAAATACAGCGCTGGAGACCATAAGAGCAGAAAGAGTGGTGTTCCGGTGCGCAGCATGTAGATTTTGGAAAGCACCGGCACCAGCGCAGGAATCCGGCTTTGCTGCGCTATTGCCAGGTCATTGGGAATGATCCAGGTCAGGGATGCTCCATCCGGGGAAAGAAGCCCTGCCGTCACCGGGCAGACCGTCTGCACTTTCCAAACCAGCGAGCTGGTGCACATCCAGTGATTGAAATCCACCATTGGATCTCGTGCCAGGAGGGCGAGAAAAATATCGAGCAGCTCTCCTGCATTTTGATCGACCATCTCAGGTTTGAAGCCGGGATCGTAATAAGTGGCGGTGATCGCACAGCAGTTGTATTTCCACTTCCCCACCGGTTCGATTTGATCCAGCAGCGCTCTTTCTGCAGGCAGAAGGTCGGTCCCCTTTGTGATATGGGCGGCAATATGGTGCAGGAAGATCACCTGCTTGGTCTCGGTCATGGGATCCACCTTGACCAAATCGTATAAGGGTCCCTTCACCGCAAAATAGAGTGCCACGAAGAGACCCATTCCAAGGACGATCTTCCGCCAATGGGCTCGATAGAAGATGATCAATCCCGCCAGGCTGACAGCCACCACCGGCATGCCGTTGTGTCGGAACAGGCTCGCCAGGGCAGCCGTCAATCCAAGCCAGATCCAATTGGTCTTATGCTCCAGCCAGCTCCCCTTACTGGATATGATCTTCAGGATCTGGATGGAAAAAAGGAAGATGGCGGTGGCATAAGCCACGTCTTTCCAGATCGTGATCGAAAAAACGGCGTTTACTGGAGAAATGGCAAACATCACTGCCAATCCCCATGCCGATTTCCGGGAGAGTCCCAGCTCGATCAATGCGTTGATGCCCCAGCTTGCCGTCAGGCTCAGGGCAATGATCTGGACGATGGCAACGGCAGCGGGTGAATTCCATAAACGGGTGATCAGCCAGAGCAGCATGGTGTGAAAGGCTGGGTGACCGTCCGTGAAATGTCCGGTCAAAATCTGTCCCCATTGGTCGATCGAATCGCGGCTCATCATCCCCGGCCAGAAGGTCATAAGAAATATGCCCCAGGTCAGGATCATCGGGACTGCAAATTGCAGCCAGGCATATTTTCGTCCGGGTTTCTGCGATAGTCCATCCGGATCATGTTTGAGTAAATAGAGGGTGATGGTGAGGAAAAGAAATGCCGCCATTCCCCAGATGGCGATCGCGCCGAGCCAGCGGTTGTATACCGGCACCGTGAAAACATGCTCAACCAGGATCGGTGTGGGCTGGGGTGAATATAAATCGATCACCTCTCGTACTCCATCCCATTTTAGGATCACCTTCCCGCCATCGGCACGGGCATTGAAAAGCACCACTGCCTTCCCGCCTGTCCTGCCTTGCCAATCCAGGGAGGCCGAATTGCCCTCCCGATGGAACAGGGATCCGCCTTCTCTCTGCCAGTCGCCATGCATATCCAACTGTGAGAAACTGATCTCGGAAAGATCCGTTTTCAACCAGTCGATCTGGATGACATTCCCGGAGGAAAGAGGATTTGGTTCTCCGCTCAACTCAATTTCCAGTGAATTTTCAGGGAGTGTCCAGATGCTGACCGCCGGTTTCCCGGTGATCACCAGGACGAATAGCCCGAAAGCTGCGCCTGCAGCCAGCCATCCACGGCGGCTGGATGCTTTCATTTTTTGAAAAACAGGGATGAGGTGATATTTGAGGATGAAGTATGAAGCACCAAAGGATGCAGCGAGGCTTAAGAATGCAAATAATAGCTCGCGCCTGCTGAGCAGTGGTGTCTGGAAAAGGGTCAGGTAAAGGGAATAACCACAGGTCAATCCGGCTAACGCGGTTAGGAACCAGAGCAGGATGGTGGAATTCTTGGTCTCTCCCAGTTTCATGGTGAACGCAGTCCTTTGCTCCCGTGATTATATGATAGAAACTTCAAGCTCCCTGTTTAAGCCTGCACCTTTACTCTCAAAGCAGCCCAATCCTGGTCAATTGCAACAATAGCCACTGCCTGCAGACCCAGGGTGGCTGCATACTGGGCGATAATATCGCGGTTAATATCCGTTTCGATCTTCGACGTGCCTTTGAGATAAGTGATCCATAGAATTACTTTGGGCGATAAAAGAGGAACGATTTTTGCGAGCAGTTCTTCCAATTCCTTGCGATTTTTTACAAATACCTGGATAAGATCCACAGGTACAAGGAATTCATGAAGCAAGGTAACCCCCTTCGGAAGAGTGCTCATTAACTCCAGGTAACCTCGAGGAGGATTGATCAGGAGAAAGCGATGATCTTCCTTTAAGTATAATTTCTGTGGAATGGTTTTTTCGGACACTTTAGCTCCTTTTCCCATTATTTTTCATAAGAATTGTTGTATTCAATATCACAATTTTTAGTACTAATTTCCGGAAGATATGCGATGGTGATCCGGTCTATTGGATTACCGTGTTATCGGGTAATAATTCTTCCTCCTGTGCTGGTATAACTTCAAAAAGGGTTATCCCGTTCCGGTCGTACACTTTTAAGAAACTGGCACAATTTTCAAGTTCTGCGGCTTGCAGGCTCCCGCGGTCATCCGTCAGGTAGAGATACTGTGCGCCGGAGGAATCCAGCAATTTCCTGAAACCTGTTGTGCAGGTCGTGATATGGCTGGCTACTTCTGACCAGTGATTAACCCGTTCATAATAAACTTTGGCTGTGCGAGTATATTCCAGCGGTGGAACCAGCTGTCCCCTGCCCGTTAGAGTTTGGATCCAGTAACCCCCATCCACACCGCGATACATCCCCGGCAGCCATTCTTCGGTGTTAATAAAAAATTTGGCGGTTTGAGGCGTGTTCATTTTGATCCATTCGAATGCACTTATATCTGCTTCGCTTGCAAAGGTGATTGCCGGATCGAAGATCGCGTGTGTATCCCGCACTCCCCACAGGAACAGGGATAGCACCCCAACCCCTAAAACGATCCAGATGACCGCCGCTTTCAAATATCGCATTAAATATTCACCGCTTGAGATAAGCAAATGTGCGCTTAAAATGGTGGCTGTCAAAAACAGGCTGACCGCGAAATCTTCAGCCATCCATCCTTCAGGCAAACCTCGAACCACGGAGAGGAAGAGCAGCAGGCTTGACCACAATATCCAAACCGTTTTTCGTCTTTCCAGGATCAACCATAGAAGTCCGCCAACCGCAAGCAGGTATAACAGGATGTCACGAGGAAAAATGAATATCGATGTGATACCGGGTGGAGAATCGAGGGCGCTAACGAGTGGATTCGCCGCGTTTGCCTCCTTCATCCGTACCAGCCAATTCAAGGCTATGAGGAATCCCAGGCCTATCGCCAAGGCAGGCAGCCAATTGATATGCTTTCCCTTTCGCAATTTCCTGGATTGGTAAATCTCATTGCCATACCAGGTGAGGACAAACAGGAAAAATGGAATGGGAGTAAAAGAATCCGCCAGCAGGATCCCGGCGGTCAATATCACAAGAAAAATGATCGGATTTTTTTCTTTGGATGATCCTTCCTGGATGATTTCCGCCATGGCAAGCGGCACCAGAACCAACCCCGAGAGAAGCGCGTACCGTCCCCAGAACAGGAAATAACCGGGAAGCGTGAACGCAAAGCCGGCCAGCAGGGCTGCCAGGCCTGCGCGTTTCCAATCGCCGAACAATGCCATTCCCAATCGATAGATCGAAAGCGAGATCAATGCATTCACCAGCTGACCCATAAAAAGGACAGCTCCCGCCGCTTCCCAGCCAGTCAAATGCACAAAGATCGAAACAGAAAACGGGAATACCAGGAATGGCGCGAACACACCGGGCAATTCCGGCATCAGGTACTGGGGGACGCCTGTCGCATTGACCATTTTGTTTACCAGGAAGACCTGGTTGACCGATTCGACCCAGGAGGGCAGGATCAGGTCGTTGCTTTGCAAAAGGCGGAAAGCGATGATGAGAGCAAAAAACGCCAACCCCGCAAAGGTGATCAAGGTGGTCTGCATACCCGATCGCAGATCGGGAACCGTTTTCGATCTCTTCTTGATAATCAATGTACTGCGTACGAGATGAACGAGGATGGCGACAAAGGAACAAAACAGGAGAAAGAATTCTACAAGCAGCCATTGCCTGGAACCCAATTTCCAGCTCATGGCGTTCATCAAGGTTCCAAAAATGCCATTGATGGCCAGGCTTATGCCGGATGCCAGCGCAATATTCTCGATCGGATCTCGAACTTTGGGTCTAGCCCAAAGAAGGACGGTCATCCCCGGTAGAAATAGAACAGCCAGGGCAGCCAGGAAATCGCGCAATGAGGTAATGAGAATTGATGAATTCATGCAGTAAAAGTGATTTTACTATTTAAATAAATATGGGCTGTCAGGAAATGTGACAGCCCAAGGCATGATCAACGACTATCCAAGATATTCCCGCAAATGCCTGCTGCGGGTTGGATGGCGCAGCTTGCGCAATGCCTTGGCTTCTATTTGACGGATCCGCTCGCGCGTGACATTAAAATACCGGCTGACTTCTTCCAAGGTGTGGTCCTTGCCATCGATCAAACCAAAGCGGAGTTCCAGCACTTGCCTTTCCCTCTCGGAGAGGGCTGCCAATGCGCTCTGCACCTGTTCACGCAACATCTCGCGAGCCGCGGCATCCATGGGTTCGAGAGCTTCATCGTCTTCAATGAAATCCCCCAACTGGCTGCTTTCCTCATCTCCCACCGGTCGTTCCAGGGAAACGGGTTCATCAGCCGATTGGAGTATGCGCTGCACCTTCATGGTTGCCACCGTCCATCGTCTCTGAAGATCCGCTTCCAAAGGACGGTTCTCCAACGCAGCCTGGCGGATTGCACGTACATCCGCCTCGGCGACAAATCCTGATTCCAGCGCCAGTTCCTCGATGGTTGGGTCGCGCCCCAATTCCTGGACAAGTCTGCGCTGAACACGAAGGATCCGGGTAATGGCTTCAAAAAGATGCACTGGTATGCGGATGGTGCGCGCCTGTTCAGCAATATACCGGCTGATGGATTGGCGTATCCACCAGGTGGCATAGGTGCTGAATTTAAATCCCCGGGTGGGATCGAATTTATTCACTGCCCTCAGTAATCCCAGGTTGCCTTCCTGGATCAGATCGAGGAAGGATATGCCGCGCCCGAGATATCGCTTGGCGATCGAGACCACCAGCCTCAAGTTGGCACGGATAAGTGATTGGTTGGCTTCCTCGGCCAGGCGCCCTATCTCACGAACTTCCTCCAGCATACGGCTGGCAGGCGGCATCTTCTGGGAGAAAAAACGAGCTTTGGGCATCTGCCCGCTTTTTTGAAGCTGCTTCAGTAGATCAGAGGCAACCTCAGCAGGCAGCATATACATGCAGAGAAACATGGAAAAGGCATATCGCACAAGACCATCCCAGAGTGGATCCTTGCCCCAGAGACCACCGTCCATGAAATTGCGCAGGTAGGAAGGCAATTCCATTTGCCATTGCTGGCGAAGCAGTTGAGCCTCGGAGAGCACCAGGGGCAGGTCAGGCGTGCCATTATGGTTTAAGCGTTGGATGTCTTCCTGGAGTCGAGTCCAGGAAACCAGCAGTTCCTGGGTGTAGCCATGATAGAGCGCCTTGAAGCGCTCCCCCTCATTGGAACTCTTGGTTGAATATTTCTGGAAGGAAAGCATGCGCCGTTCAGCATCGATCCGGGCTGCCAGGCGGAATTCTGAATCCGCATCCAAAAGGCGAATCTGCCCGATCTCTTTTAAATACAAGCGAACGGGGTCTTCCGAGAGTTCAACTGCCAGCCTTGGATCTTCAAGGATTTCCAGCGGGTCTTCTGCAACCAGCTCTTCGTAATCCGCGCTTACCTTGCCAAGCGAAGGTTCGTCCGGTTCCTCCTTGGTGAGCAGCTCTTCCTCGAGACCATTGATATCGATGGCCTTGGATCTCTTTTTGGCGGAACGCTGGGGTAAGGGCGGAATCGGAAAATCCGCGTCGAAGGATTTCAATTCAGGGTCGTCAATAGAAGCAGGGGGATTCTCTGCTGGCGGCTTCTTCTTCATGCGATTAACTATACCATATCAGAAAATTTTCATTCCGCCTGGATCGGCTTGGAAAGTGCCTGGTCGAGGCGGGCGCGGACCTGGGAGTATTGCAGGATTAATTCATGGAAAGGATTAATCTGGACTTCCCCCTCCTGCTGACCTGCCTCCTCCTGCAGAAAACGCAGCTGGTTGATGCCCTGGTTGATGCGCAACTGGCGCAGCAGGATCACCGTCCGGATCAGGTCTTCCAGGCGTTTGCTGGGATTGGGCTCACCTTTTGTAAGCGCTGTCCCCAATTCCTGAGCCAATCCGGCGAGATCGGCAGGCACCTGGGTATCGATGAATTGCAGCGGGTCCATCTGATCCTGGTTAATGGATTGCTCGATGATCCCCGCCATCTCGCGATGCGCTGAATGCTCAAAATCCTCGGCGCCGAAACGACTGAGACCCGCGGATTGCAGGGCGCGGTCCAGGGTGTAGATTTCCTCCGGCAGGCGGATTAATAAACGCAGAATATGCCTTTCCATCGCAATCGCCTGTTGGTCGGGAGCAATGTCCATCGGTCCCTGCCTATCAGCACTGCCTCTCGAAGTCGCGAAGGCTGCTCCGCGTCGCCTGGAGCGGATCACCGGTGGGCGCGCTCCCATTAGCGCGCGCTCATCCACTTTCAATAAACGCGCCAGCTTCTGGCGGTAATCTTCGCGCTCAATCGCGCTGGGCACATCTTCGATCAAAGGCAGGATCTGCTTGGCTATCTCGCGCTTTTCCTTCGGATCGTCAAGGTTTCGGCTTGCCGCCAGGGTATCCATCACGTGCACCACGATGGGTTTTGCTGAAGTCACCACCTTTTGCCATGCTTCAGGGCTTGCCAGTACGACGTCGTCCGGGTCTTTGCCTTCAGGCAGGGTTGCCACCAACACGTCCGCTTGAAGACGAGCCTCGTGCCGCAGCAGACCCCTCGCATCAAAAACGACTTCATCGCTGTGATCGAGAGTTTCGCGTGCCAGCTCCAGGCCGCGTAATGTGGCTTTCTCGCCTGCGGCATCCGCATCCAGCGCGAGGGTCATGCGCTTGGTATATCGTTTCAGAAGGCGGAGCTGGTCTTCCGTCAGGGCAGTGCCCATCGGTGAGACCGCGTTGGTGAATCCCGACTGGTGCAGGGCGATCACATCCAGGTAACCTTCCACGATCACTGCCTGCCCCTGGTCGCGGATGGCTTTTCGCGCTTGGTCCAGCCCATAAAGTATTCTGCCTTTATCGAACAGCGGGGTTTGTGGGGAATTCAGGAATTTGGGGATATCGTTGGGATCCAGGATGCGTGCCCCGAAACCCGTCATCTTGCCCATGGCATCCCGGATGGGGAACATGATGCGGTTATGAAACCGGTCGCGCACTCCCCCGCCATCCCGCTCGGTGACCAGCCCCGCCTGAAGCAGCTCCTCATTCGAGAAACCTTTCGCTGAAAAATACGAGAGGGTATTTTCCCAACCCGGCAGGGCGTAACCCAGCCCGAATATTTCGATGGTCTCCATTTTGAGACCACGCTGGAGCAGGTAATCTAATGCGGGCTTACCGGCTGGATTCTGGGTGAGGTGGTGGCGGAAATAGGTGACCGAGTCTTCCAGCAGGGAACGCAGCCGGGCATATTCCTCCTCCTGGGCTTCCTTTTCAGGGCTGGGTGCTTCCAGCCGCACCCCGGCCTTTTCAGCCAGGTAACGCAGTGCCGCGGTGAAATCCCAGCCCTCTTTCTTCATTACGTACTTGAAGATATCCCCGCCTTCGTTGCACTGACCAAAACAGCGCCAGGTTCCTGACTCAGGGAACACGGCGAAAGCCGGTGTTCGTGAATTGGGATGGAACGGGCAAAAACCGGAATAATTCTTCCCCGTCCGGCGCAATTTTACAGATTGCGAAACCAGCTCGACGATATCGATACGCTGTTTGATCTCATCTATGGCGGTCATATGCAGGCTGATTCTATACCCAAATACACCTCAACTGTAAGGTGAGCGTAGTTGATTTTAGTTTAATCCATTTCTATAATGATTTTAAGATTTCTTTCACTCGTCAAGGTAAGGAAGGTGACCAATGGGTAAATTAAAGATCGTTTCCTGGAACATCGAACACCTTGAGCGCTTGCTCAAACCGGACCTTAGCGCCAATGAGCTGCGCCGCAAGGAAGCCATTCTCTCCGAGATCCGCCAGCTGGATCCGGATATCTTCTGCCTGCTGGAAGGGCCTGCGGGTGAAGCGAACATTCAGAGGGTATGCGATGAAATGCTGGATGGCGCATGGCTGCCGGTCAAAGCCGCGGATGGCATCTACGATGAAAAGGGCACACAGTGGATCTGGTTCCTTGTGCGCGCCAGCTATGCGCCAAAGGCCTCCCTGCTGCCCGTGCACACCTGGGACGCGCTGGCTGGGAAATCCTGGAAGGTGCACTATTGGGGTGAATTCGAGGATCATCCACATGCACATTACCGCCACCCGCAGGTATTGGTTTTCAATTGGGGTGATTTTCGAATCGAATTCGTTGGATTGCACCTTAAAAGCAAATTTATCAATAAAGGCAAGAGCCTATGGGAGGGCGGTACTGATAAGCGTCGCGAATTCGTGCTTGGCGCGCTCACCGCACGCATCAAGTTGACCACGGAAGCTACAAATTTACGTGCCTACATCGACGCCAAGTTCAACCAAGTCGCCAACCCCGCCATTTTCGTCATGGGAGATCTTAACGACGGTCCCGGAAAGGAGTATTTCGAGGAGCGCTACCTGTTCTTCGACCTGATCTCCAACATACAGGGAGATATTTTCGCTGCCTCGCGTTATCTGGAACACGCCCTTTACAATACCCCCGACCACCTGCGCTGGAGCGTCAATTTCAAAGATTTCGTCATCGAGGAGGATATGCCACCTCGTGACCCGCACATTCTGCTGGATCACATCCTTTACACCCGCGGCCTGGGGGATGCCTCTCTACCCTGGTATATCGAGCCAAACGCTGGCATGGTTGAGCATGAAATACATGCCCTTGTCAACGCCGGGCTCCCCGCCAGCGCGCAGACCAGCGATCATAAGCCCATATCGCTCGTGGTTACGACCAAACAGGATCTCTAGGCTGGGCTATTCTTCAGGAACTTCCCAGGTGATTTGGCTTGAGACAGGCACATCGAGCTGAAGCCGCAGCTGGTCCCAATCGCAGCTCTCAGCTTTGATATCATATGTGGTCTCATCCACAACAAAAACTCGCGATTCCCCCGGCGCGATCTGATCGCCATCGCTCAGCCAGTTCATACCAAAGCGATCACTCCTGGGTGAAGCAATCCACATGTGACAAATGGGTTTATCGGAATTGTTGACCACGGTTACCGAAGCTTTGCAATTGGTAGGATCTTCCACTTTTGGATCGCTATAAGTCAGTGTATAGGAATCACGAATATCAATATTGGTTATCTCAAAAGATTCTCCAGTGCACTCTTCAATCATCGCATCGTATACTCCCGGCAGGACATCAATGGACATTTCCCAACCGGAAGGGATATTCTGTCCATCCAGCTGATCAACGCCGTAATCATTGCATTCTTTAGCCACGATATTGACCGCGTTGATACTCGAGCAGGTTCGATTCCGGATGGTAAAAACAACGGTATCTTCCCCTGCTTCGTCTGCTAGGATGGGCGGGGCAGGACAAGGTACAGGATACTTGGTCCCAGCCTCGCAGGCGGTCAGAAGAAATATGATTGGAATTAACAAGCAGACAAAAGCCTTGATTTTCATTTCATACCTTCTTACAATGATTATACGGATTTTTTTACTCCTGATACTTCAACGGTAAAATAGAAACCAGTTCTTATGATTTTCCGTATGTAAGAGATAGATAACCCTTTCAATCAAGGACAAGATCATGAAAACCAGAAATTCCAAGATAACCATTATTTCCATCCTCTCCGTCCTGATGGTCACCATGCTCGCCTGCGCTTTCGGTGGTGTCAGCCTCAACCGCGACAGTGCCACGGTCAATATCTCGCTCAACGAGGACCAGGTGAACTCGATGCTGGCGAACACCACGTTCACCAACGACAATCCCAACGACATCCTGCGCAAGATAGACCGCGTCGAAATGTACGACGGCTACATGCGTCTCTACGGCACCGCGGTCACTCCCGACGGTACCGAGGTCAAGGGCAGCTACGACGTGGAGCTCAGCACGCAGAACGACCTGCTCTCGGTCAAGATCATCGACGCGGATATCGCCGGTATTGACATGAGTGACGAGCGCCTGGCTGAAGCCAACCAGAAGATCGCCGACGCGCTCACCAAATCGGTCCGCGAATCGCAGGGCGAAGTGCTCTACAAATCCGCAGCGATCACAGACGGCAAGCTGACCATGACCGTGCAGGTCAATTTCGAGAAATAATCCAAAGATTGGTAGGGGTAATTCGTAACACAAGGGTATTTTATGAATTGCCCCTACTCTAATCATTACGACAAACATCATCTTCCCGGATGATTTCCTTCAAATTCCCCCAAACCCCCTTGCAATCGATCCCCGATGGCATAAGATATTAAATATCCGGCCGCAAGGCCATTTCGGGGTCTGTACCCGGGGGTTTTCCCATGAAACGCAAATCGCTTGACCTGCTGTGCTGCCCGGCTTGCCGCGCAGACCTGGCTCTACGCAGCCAGGAATCGGGTGAGATCATCCAGGAGGGTGAGCTCACCTGCAGTCGCTGTTCAAAGTGCTATCCCATCCATGAGGGCATCGTCCATTTCATCCAGGTTGAGGAGCTGAGCGGGCTCAACCGGCGCTTCTCCCATCTCTACGACCTGTTCTCGTATATCTATATTCCCTGGTCCAGGGCAGCGTTCCTCTTCTTCGGAGGCGAGAAAAAGAATCGCCGTGACCTGGTGGAACGCATGCAGCTGCACGGCGGCAACATCCTCGAGGTCTCCATTGGTCCTGGACCCAACCTGCCCTTTCTCTATGAGACTGGTAAGGCAGGTATGGTCTTCGGATTGGATATCTCGCCCGGGCAGCTCAAGCGCTGCCAGTCCTTTGCCCGTCACGGCGGCTGGGAAGTGGATCTCTTCCTCGCCACCGCCGAGGAGCTGCCATTCAAGGACAACGCCTTCGATTCCGTCTTCCACATGGGCGGGATCAACTTCTTCAGTGACAAGGCTGCCGCGGTGAACGAGATGATCCGCGTCGCCAAACCTGGCACTCGCCTGCTGATCGGCGACGAGAACGAGAAAGGCGCCAGGTTCTACGAGGGCACGCTGCCCGGTTTTTCGAGCTCATTCGAGGGCAAGCGCGAGAAGGTCAGCGCTCCGCTGGAGCTGATCCCGCTGGACATGCTGGATAAGAAGTACGAATCGCTCTGGTCGGGGTATTTCTACTCGATCACCTTCACCAAGCCGATGTAAAAAATAATTTAAACGATAACCGGACACTCAGTGAGTGTCCGGTTTGTTTAATCGATGGTATGCCTCAGGCGGAGGCTTTGAGCACGGTCAGGTAATTGTAGTTGTTCTCCTTACCCATCAGCGGACCGCCGGTGGTGACCCTGCCGGAGCGGAAATCGATCTCCTCCCCGCCCGCCTCGATGCGCTCCAGCTGCATGCCGGTGCCCTCCAGCAGTAGCAGCAGGTCGGCGGGGGTGTAACAGCGGATGGCCTGCGCCAGCGCGTTCCCGGGATCCTTCTCCGGCACCCACTCGTCGATCCAGCGCGAATAGACCGGGTCGAAATGGCAGCGCTCGATCATGTCCACCGAGCCTGGCACGCCTTCCAGCGCTTTGAGATGCACCTCGCTGCCCGCGTTGCGCATCGGCGTGACGGGGGTGTAGACCTCCACGATGGCCAGCCC
The DNA here is from genome assembly GCA_963804865.1 of uncultured Chloroflexia bacterium. GTDB lineage: Bacteria > Chloroflexota > Anaerolineae > Anaerolineales > Anaerolineaceae > CAVVEQ01. The sequence continues at coordinate 25,119 of CAWDSH010000042.1, read as the reverse complement.
GCCGGGAGCCAGCCACTCGCTGCTCATGCGCTTGAGCAGCTGCCGCTGCTCCGCGTCCGAGCCCAGACCGAAGACTTCCCAGGCGCAGATGACGTCGTAATCCCCGCCCACGTCCGCCTTGAGGAAGTTGCCTTCCACCAGGGTGATTTTCCCTTTGTGCGGCGCGGTATGCCACCTTGCGCGCCAGCTCGCAGCGCGCCGTGCTCAGCTCGATGCCGGTCACGTCGTAACCCGCGTCCGCCATCACGCCGGCGGTGGCGAAGGCGCCCGCGCCCAGGTCGAGCATGCGTTTGGGCGGCAAGCCAGCCAGGCGCTGCACGATCGCCAGGCGGGATTGGTGCACGCCCGGCTCGTTGGGATCATCCCCCCACCAGATGGCAGCCTGCGAGTAGAAGTCCCGGATCCAGCCGGGAGCGTAAGTCCCCTGTTCGAAGAGTGAAACGCGTTTCATGGTCATCCCTCCGTGAATAATTGGGCATATTATAGTTGTTTTTATGGGGCTGAAATCCATCCCTTTCATCAATTTTTTTCTGGTATTTCACATCAATAAATGCTATAGTAATTAAAGAATGTTAACAGGACGATCAACGAGAGAGGAGGATCAGATGGCCAAGGATAAAGATAAGGATAAGGACAAGAAGAAGAAAAAGAAAGATAAGAAGAAAGACAAGAAGAAGGACAAGAAGTAAGTTATTTGGCAGGTCATTTACGACCATCGTCGCTCTCAACTTGAAGAGGTTCCGGGACAAACTGAAATTGCCCGGAGCCTTTGCTTTTATGCATACGTCGCCTGACCAGCCAGGCGTAGGGCGGTCAACCCCTCTCGCTGCGCTACTCCCTCCTCCCTTCGGGAGTGCAAAAACCGCGACGGGAGCGCATAAACTGCGGGGGATGCAAAGACCGCGGGGATGACCGCAGGCATTTATTGAATAGTGAGCTGGGGATGGAACAGGATCGCTGAACCAGTGCACATCCAGCGTGCTACAATAATCTGGTGTGATTTCTTCTGCATCGGGAGGGAGATATGTCGCTGCCAGATTGCCGGGATTTGGAAGCGGGGGATATCGACAAGGATTTTCTGACGCCCATCGTTCGAAACGCATTAAAAGATGACTCCGCTGAAGTATTGGAATTCAACTGCCAAACCATCCTGGGAGGTCTCGAAGCCGGTTCGCAGGTCATCCGCTACCAGGGCAAAGCGCGAACCAAAGATCAGGTGACGCCCTGGTCGCTGATCCAAAAGTCCATTGCCTACTCGGCAGAGCATGATGACCCGGGTGGGACACATTACTGGAAACGCGAGGCTCTGGGTTACCAGAGCGGCTTGATCGAGAAACTGCCCGGCGGGGTGACAGCGCCGCGCTGTTACGCGGTGACCGAACGTCCCGGGAAGGGGATCTGGATCTGGCTGGAAGAAGTCCAGGACGAGGTGGGCACGAAATGGCCGCTGGAGCAATACCGCGAGGCTGCGCGCCTCCTCGGGCAAATGAACGGCGCCTACCTGGCACGGCACACCCCTGCCCGAGAAACCCTGGCTGCCAAAGGACTGGGTGCGCCAGTACACCGAAAAAGCAGCACCCCAGGTCGAATATATCCGCGATTTTCCCAACGACCCCCTGGTGAAAAAAATGTACACCGGGATCGCCCGCTGGCTGATCCTGACCGTTTGGAATGAACGCCAACGCTTGTTAACCATCCTGGACGGCATGCCGCAGGTATTCTGCCACCAGGACGCCTTCAAGCGCAATCTTTTCGCAAGGCGCGGGCAGCTGGTGGCGATCGACTGGACCTACATGGGACTCGCGCCGCTGGGTACGGAGCTGGTGGCGCTGGTTGGCGGCACTGTCGCGTTCTTCGAGCTGCCCCCCGACCAGATCGAGCCGCTCGACCGGATCACCTTCGAAGGCTACCTGCAAGGGCTGCGCAGCACCGGCTGGCGCGGCAGCCCGCGGGATATCCGCCTGGCTTACTGCCTGAGCCTCACCCTGCGCTATGTATTCGGGGGAAATATCGGCGAGGTTTTTGCCTATATGCGTGATCCCAACAAGAAGGAATGGATGGAATCCGGTGTCCGTCATTCAACAGAGGAAATGCAGAAGCTGACCCTGGCCGTGACGAACTATTACACCTCGCGCTTCCTGGAAGGCCTGCGCCTGCTGGGGATCATCCCGCTTTTCGGCTTGCTGGTGCGCGGGGTTTTCCGTTCCCTGCGCAAGTGGCGATGAGCGGGGCGACCTCCCACCCTTTCAAGCAGGTGTAGGGCGGTCAACCCCTCTCGCTGCGCTACTCCCTCCTCCCTTCGGGAGCAAATGAACCGCGGGGCGACCTCCCGCCGTTTCAAGCAAGTGTAGGGCGCATCAATCCCATCTCGCGCGCTACTCCCTCCTTCCTTAACAGGAGCGCAAAAACCGCGGAGGGAGCGCAAGACCGCGGGATAGGATGCATCCACCGTTTCTGTACTGGAAAATTGAGGGGATAATACGGTCGGGAACCACTGCCAGCATTTCTCACTAAATATAACGATAACGTTTAAGGATCATTTATGCCCGTTCCATCCATATACCGCGGTGACGACGAACCCGAGGTCAAAGCCAAACCACTTGAGATCATTTTCTTCCTCGCCCTGCTGATGGGGCTGGTATTCTTTGTGCCGTGCTGCCTGTTCCTGTACCTGGACAGGCTGATCGCGGGAGGATAATGGACAGTGGACCATGGACTATTGGACCATCGACGATGCACGATGAACCGCGGACGATGGACGAATAGGTCCATCGTCTGTGGTCCGTCGTCACCCCGCGCTCGAGGCGTATAATCATCCCGGGAGGTGAACCATGAAACTAACAGCAAAGACCATCATTCAGCTCATCATCGTCGTTGTCATTCTTCCCCTGCTGCCCATGATCATCTCCGGGCGCTGGGACTGGTGGGAAGCGTGGGTCTTCGCGTTGATCTGCTTCCTGGGATTCGTCCTCAGCCGGGCGCTGGCGGGGCGCGCGCACCCCGGCATCCTCAAAGAGCGATCGGACTCTTTCGATAAAAAGGACGCCAAGCCCTGGGACAGGGTCCTGGCGCCGGCCATGGCCTTCGGCGGGATGGTGATCCCCATCATCGCCGGGTTGGAGGAACGCTACCACTGGACACCCGAACCCTACAGCCTGGCGATCAAGATCGCCGCCATCGTCGTGCTCGTGGTGGCTTATGCCTTCGCCTCGTGGGCGATGATCGAGAACGCCTACTTCTCGGGCGTCGTGCGCATCCAGAAAGAGCGCGGTCACACCGTCTGCTCCAGCGGACCCTACAAGTTTATGCGGCATCCCGGCTACTCGAGCAGCTTCTGGTCCTACCTCGCCATGCCGCTGATCCTCGATTCCGCCTGGGGCTTCATCGCCGTGGCGATCCTGTTTGTGGTCACCATCGTGCGCACGCGCCTGGAGGATAAGACGCTGCAGGAGGAGCTGCCCGGTTACCGTGAGTATGCGCAAAAGGTGAAATACCGCCTGTTTCCGGGGATATGGTAGTTATTAGCGACCATTGACGATGGAGATCAGACGATGGACCTTGGACGATGGACCATGGTCTATGGTCGGTGGACTGTGGTCGCTGTTTCCCTATAGCAAAAAACTGCCTGTTGTAGACTGTAAATCAACGTGCTATTATTTCTTAATAGCACGTTCGCTTTTCTCTTTAATCTTTAAACAACGCACGGAGGGCAGAGGGACAGTTCTTGCCGGAGGGGATGCAGCGCAGCCGTTCAACCTTCACTGAGCCAGTAAACGATCGACATTTTCACTGCCGGGCGGGTCATTCAATTGATATATTCATGCTGGAGGAAATCAAAATGGCGAAGAAACAATCGCAGAATACCTGGTTGGTTGTGGTGGTTGTGGTGGGCGTGCTGGCCACGGCAGCGATGCTGTACGCGGACCGCTTTCTGCCCGCGCATGAAGCGCTGGTGTTGATGCTTTCGCTTGGCGCACTCGGCGCGGCGTTCTGCTGGGCTTATCTCACGGACAAGGTCAAGCGCTGGTGGGCGATCATCCCGGGACTGGCGCTTTTTACCTTGGTCGCGGCCGGGCTGACGGACGTGCTGACCGGGACAAGCGTGAAGAATGACTGGCTCAACGTGCTGGTGCTCGGCGCCGGGGCGGCCATCATCTCCTGGGTGCTGCAGCGCAAGGATGCCCGCCTGACGCTGGCCATCGTATCGGTGATCACGCTCGTGGTGGGGGCGGCCATGATGCCGCTCACGCCGCTGGTCAAAGGCGCGGCGATCGCCGTGCTGGTCCTGGTGGGAGGTTACATCCTCTTGCGGATGCGTAAAGCATAAGAGGAAAAACCTTAGACCATTGACCTGAGACGATCGGCACCTTAAGTTGTCATGCTGAGTGTCGCGCAGCACTCAAGAAGCGAGAGCGAAGCATCTCGATAGTTGAAAGAGAGACGCCTCGCTACTCCCAGGGTGCCAATGATTTTCTAATCATAATCAAAGAGGAAGGAATCCATCATGGAAGACTTGAAATGGAAGTTAAGAATTGCGGTGCTGTGGCTCATTTCTGCCGAAGCATTTTCGGCGCACATGATCATGGTGATGATCGACCCGGTCCCGATGAAGAAAATGATGGATTGGGGCGCGACCATCGATGCGACAGGGTGGTTGATCGGGATTATTTGGTGGCTGATCCCATTCTGGATGCTCTTCGTGACCATCATCGCGAAACGCCCGTTCAATCGCTGGTCGAACTTCGTCCTGGGCATCATCGGCACGCTCCTCAACATCTACCATTTCTTCATGTGCGGCGTGCCCATCGTGCAGCCGATCCTCTTCCAGGAGCCGACGCTTTATCACTCCTGCTGCTGGGCACAGCCGTGGTGGCGACGGTACTGATCACCTGGTACGCATGGAAGTGGCCCAAACAGGAAGCGTGAGTTAACTGCAAAAAAAGTCGGGCACCTCGCGGTCTTCGCACCCCCGAGCGCAAGCGAGAGCGCGAGGTGCCCGACCTACGCAGCTGCCGATTCCACGGTACGACGGAGGAGCTACCCATGACCACAGAAACCATCTTTCGAATTGCTTTTTGGATCCTTTTCGCCGGCGTTTTGGTGATGCGGGTTTTCTTTTCCCTCAAGGTTCGCCGTTCAGGCGAACGGGTGATGCCCGATAAAAAAGCCATCCAGCAGGAAGGCAAGGGAATGTTCGCTGTTCGGGTCATCCTGTTTTTCATCATGATCGGATGGCTGGCGATGTACGCGATCAATCCTCCTTGGATGAAAAGCCTTTCCGTACCGTTTCCGGCGTGGCTGCGCTGGCTGGGATTTGCCCTCGGGCTGGCCAGCCTGGGGTTTTGGACGTGGACACAGGTGGCACTCGGCAAGCATTGGTCGCCGCAGCTGCAACTGCGTGAGGAACACCACCTCGTAACCACGGGTCCCTACGCCCGCATCCGCCATCCGCTTTACACAGCCATGTTCGGTTATGGAGCCAGCCTTGCCCTGGTCACGGCAAACATTGTTTTTATCATCCTGGCAGTGATCGTCTTCGCCGGGATGTTCGCGCGAGTCCCCAGGGAGGAGGAGATGATGATCAAGGAATTTGGGGATGAATACAGGCAATACATGAAAAAGACGGGAAGGTTTTTTCCCAGATAAGAACATAAGACGGGCAGCTCTCTTTGCATCCCCTTGTGGATGCGAACCTGGCACATCATTGCCGGGATTCGCTAAGTCGCGAACCACGACCCGACCTACGTACTATAATGCACAATGCGGAAGCAATAAACCGATGAAAAGTCAGTCAATTTTGGCGAAGGTATTGAAAGGTCAATATGCAGAATAATGTAGAACTGATGAGTTTATTTTGGACAACCGCAGGGGTATTCCCGGGTCGTGGCGAAATAAGCCGATTTGATTTTAAGGACAGGGTACAAGCTGCTGCCAGAGCTGGTTTTAAAGGTATTGGAATTTGGCATACCGATCTGGAGCATATAGTCCAGCATAGAACCTCTAAAGGAAATGAAAAAGATACTTGATGACAATGGCATAAAACACGTCGAGCTTGAATTTATCACCGACTGGTTTCTCGACGGTGCAAGGAAGGCAGAATCGGATAGTCGCAAGAAAAGATTGTTTGAGGCGTCTGAAACACTCCACGCAAAACATATCAAGGTGGGAGACTTTTACAACTCAACATGTCCCATGCCCCGCATTATTGAATCATTTTCGAAATTATGCGCGGAGGCGGAGAATTACGGCGCGACAATCGGTTTTGAAATCATGGGCTGCGCCATGATTGACAATATCAAGGACGCTCTAACAATGGTAGAAACAGCAGGAGCTAAAAATGGCGGATTAATCATTGACATCTACCAGGTAGCCAATCTTGGAATGACTTATGAGGAAATCAGCCGTATTCCCCTGAAGTATTTGACCAATGTCGAGCTAAACGACGGAACTCTGCCCGGAAGCCCTCATCATGATCCATCCAACAGAAGATTCTGCGGAGAAGGTGAGTACGACATAAAGGGTTTCATCAATTGCGTGAATAATATGGGTTATACCGGTCCCTGGGGGGTTGAAGTCATATCGGAAAAACTGGCAATATTGCCATTGAAAGAGTTGAGTACAAGGGCATTTAATACCACCATGGCTGAATTTGCTTATTAATAAAAGTAGAAAATTATAGGGGGATTGGTGCTGAAAGAATGATGCGAGAAACAAATTTGAAGAATAACCTGGGACTTTTGATTTCCTTCCTCGCACCATTTTTGGTGTGCTTTGTTCCTTCTTTATAGAACTAGATAATCCTTGTATTCAACGGCGGAGATATATATCGGGGGATGAGAAAATAATCTGAAGAAACGAAAAGGCGGGCACCTCCCTCTCGCTTCGCTACTCCCTGCAGGAGCGCAAAAACCGCTGGGGATGCAAAGATCGCGACGGTGCCCGCCCTACAAACTAATTGTCGCACTTTATGAGGATTTTATACCAATGATTGCTATAAGGGTCGGAGATTTCCATTTACATATTTCTCCATATACTCCCTAAATAAATCCGTCATACCATTCCATGGCTTATATTCCCCTAATTTCAAGCATTTCCAACCTAATTCTTTTAAAGTCCAATTAGACTTTGCGCTATTCCGCAACATCGAAGTAGTAACAATATTGCTTTTTTTATCCTTCCCACCTCGAGCAATTGGGACTTTATGATCCACTGTCGGGTGCGAGTTCCCAATAGGCGATATGTGTTTCGGTCATCTTCCAGTTCTTCTGGTACGGAAATGCATCTCCACATATCAGCGAGATGATCCTCAAAACCGGTGGAAATACTAGTTTCTCGCCTGAATATCTATCAATAAATCCATCTCGTTTAAAAATTCGTAATTTATCCTCATCATTGAAAGCTCTCAAATGAGTTATTGGTGGTTGAAATTTATATTCTCTAATCTAAAAGAATCGAAGCATTCTCTTTATTGTCAATTAATAACTGCTCAAATACTGATTCGATTACACGTGCATGGTTTGGCATTTCTTCTCCTTTTCAAGAGCTTCATATCATTAATATATATTGTATATAATGAAAGTGCATAATAAACTAACACTTATATTTGGGAACTAATATGAAATCAGTAAAACCCTTCGGAGATCCAAAGAAAGCAACCATCCTCGTCATTGGACATGACCCAAGATTACAGACAAGCTTTGCGGAAGCAGAAACTGCATTCTTTATGGACTTGCTTGAAAAATACCAGATTAAACCTTCCTATGGCCCCGGAACAAAGGAAATACTGAATTAGCTCATGCTGTTTGGGATTATGTATCTGAACTCGCCGGACGAAAGTAGATCTGAGCGAGATCTATGCGACGAATATCTGCAATGAATTCCTGGAGCACGAACCCGGTTCAGGAACGGTTTTCATCCCTCCCGAAAAAGCAGAAATAGGAATCGGTCAGATTAGTGAGATTATAGATATTGGGAATTTTAAGGTGATAATCTGCATGGCCGTCCAGCCATTCTATTACCTGTGCAAATTCGAGTTCATTGATGATCAAAGTGAATTAGTCAAGGATTTTATCAATAGAGCATCGCCAAAACAAAAAAAGGCAGAAAAAGGAATTTATGTGACCGAAAAACCTGCGCCTTTTCTGGATGTTTGCGGTAAACGGTTCCATCATAAAGGAATACCCGTTATTCCGGTTTTACATATCAAGCAATGGCCGATTAAGACACTAGCGAAACGATATATTCCGATGATGGAAAATGCAAAAAAGGAAATTCTTGACGTTCTAAAATAATGTCCTTTGTTAATGATGATCGCTTCTAACTTTATTTGTTGAGGAAAAATGGACGCCTTTGTGATTTTGGATACAAATATTTGGATTTCAACAAAATTACTTACATCAGGATTAGGCCCCGCATTCCTATTTTCATTAAAGAGAACTGGAATAAAGCTTGCCATTCCTGAAGTAATTGAACGCGAAATAAGAAAGAACTCGCGTGACCTTATTTTAAAAGCTATTAAGACGATTCATGAAGGTTACGCCGATATTGAGATGGTAATGGGAATCCGTGATGATTACATGGTTCCAAGTCAAACAGAAATCGATGATAGAGTTGATGAACGATTAAATGAATTGCAGTTATCAATTCATAAAATTAAATTTACATTCGATGATGCAAAAAATGCATTATTAAAAGTGATAAATGGACTTCCACCTAATGGAATAAAGAATCAACAATTCAAAGATTCTGCTATTTGGAAATCAATCATTCGCTTATCAGATCTTGGCGAAATATACTTTATCACGGAAGATAAAGGATTTTTTAAAGATAGAGAACCAATCATGGGTTTGGCGGATAATTTGGCTGATGAAACTCTAAAAACATCACATCCAATAAAAGTTTATTCCGAATTGATTCAATTTATGAATCAAATAGAACAAACTCTTCCGCCATTAGATAAAAATATGATAGAAAAAAGCATCATTAGTTCGCTATCAGAGGTCTTAACTCGTCACGTGCAAGATATTGGGTATGATAGAGGTGATTTATTTGGTTCAGATATCTTCCCTTTTATAACAGAGCAACCTAATATCTTAGTGATTGATTTCAAATTTTCTTTCAATGCAATTGATATCCCCATTCCTGAGAATAATTCAAATACTGATGGTGTTTTAGTACGTTTTTGGGTACATGTGAATATGATTTTATTTTAAATTCGACAAATAAAATAATGCTCGAAATATAAATCTCGCTCTTTTGATTCGAATGGAAAGTATATTCCAGGGGGAGGTATATCTTTTATTTATCCAGACAGTATTTATCACTCGGTCGAAGAACAATTGCCCACAAATTAAAAGAACCTATTAAAGCAAAAAATAAAACCTGATATACCATCTCCTATTCTGATTTTATTAAATTAACCTCTCATCAGCAGTCTAATCCCAGTCGTAAGAACGGTCGCGGGTCGCGAATTTTGCGCCCCTTGAGGGGTTACACTCCCCTTGGGAGCATCGTTTTCATGCCCTACATCTTTTTTTCTGGTGATCTAGATGCCGTTCTCTTTTTACCTTTTGAAACCTTCCCGCTAAACATCGTATACGTGAAAAACGCGTAATATCCCGGCTGATCCAGGATGAACTCCGCCGATCCCGGAAGGCACAATCTTTCATAATCCTCCCGATCCTCGGGCGATTCGCCCGGCTGGGGCTGCCCCCAGAGCATCTCGAAGAGCGAGACCAGCGCCTTGCGCTCGCCTTCGCTGAGCGGCGCCTGCACCTCGCCCAGAAAGCTGCGCGCCTGGATATCCCCGAACCCGGCTTTCTCCATCCAGATGGGCAGGCGCATGAAATGCTGATCTGGGTCAATATTTTTTAAATAGGGCAGATAGGCGGATGAAGCCGCGTTCAGGCGCGCTTCCAGCAGGGGATAGCCGGGCAGCACCTGCTGCGAAGTCCAGGCGAGGATGGCGATCATCCCGCCCGGCTTGAGCACGCGCCGGATCTCGCGCAGCGCGGGCAGGGCATCCCCGGCGGGATAGCCCACGCAGTCCACGCTCCACGCCCAATCGAAGGTGTTGTCCTCGAAGGGCAGCTTGTTCATGTCCCCCTCGCGGAAGGTGATGCGCTCCGCCAGGCCGGCATTCCGCTGCCAGCTTTTCGCCGTATGCCAGCAGCTCGGGATCGATGTCCATCCCGGTGACGTGCCCGTCCGCCCCGACCGCTTCCGCGAGCAGCAGGGTGTGCAGCCCGATGCCGCAGCCGATATCCAGCCCGCGGCTGCCGGGTGGCAGCTTCAATTCCGGGATCAGCCTGCGAAAGAGGGGTTCGCGCAACGGCTCCCCATCCAGTAATGACTGGATGACTTCCTGTGAATCGGTCATGGTCTATTCCCTCCGATTGTCCATCCCCTACTGTACTGAACCAGTTAAGAATTAATCAATTGAAAATGGCTTGCTGTAATCGAAAGTGACCATCTGGGTGGGGCGCACATGAATGATGACCGTTTTCCAGGCGTTGGTAAGCTTCCTGACAAACGCTTCGGCTTGTGTTCGTGAGTCGTAATACCTTTCCAGTATCCTGATCCGTTTTGAAACGACATCCTCATAATCCAGCGCCGCTTCTCCATACACCAGGACTGCCTGCAATTCCGGCTCGTAAGCATCGATCAGCACGCTGACGCGCTTATCCCGCTGGATGTTCTTTGCTTTTCGGGATGCCACCTGGGTCCCCAGCAGAAATTCGCCATTTTCAAAGAGGAAATAAACCGGCGCGATGTGAATCGTCCCGTCTTTGTTATGGCTGCATAATCTCGCCAGCAAAGGCTTCGCCAGGAAGGTTTTAATTTCCTGTTGATTGGCAAAAGGAGGTGCTTGAGGATATTTTTTCGTCATCTGTTATCGTCCTTCCATCCGTCCCATCCTGTTCATCCTGTTGAATCTCAGCCTCGGCGCACAATTCGCGCCCTCCCCTTCCCTCTCTTTCCAGGAGTGCAAAGTTCGCGACCTCAAATTACAACCGATTTTGGAGAGGGCGATCGTCAAATCGTCCACAGTCTCTACCCGCACCATATGCATATTTCTTCATTTTGGTTTCTGCTCAACCCCGTAGAGGATGCGGTTTATGATCTTGTAAAGTGCCAATACGATCACCACCCCGCCGCTGATGAACACGATCCTGATCGCCAATATGCTCGGAAATTTGATCAGCATATAGAGCGCCACGAGATTGATGATCAGGCAAACGGTTATCAACATGAATTGGGGGTCAATCGTCCATGGTCTATTGCCGGTTGAACTTTTCCAATATCTTTTGCCGCGCTGGCAGCGTTCGTTGTTGCGCCTTTTATTTTTCTCTTGCCAGGTTCGTTGTCAATACTTCGTTCAGAAACGCATCGATCGGTGGTCCGTATTCACTTTCGAACAGGGTTACGGGCGACAGACCACCCGGTGTCCCGACATCCACTTCCGCCCAATAAAGGAGATCATCTTTCAACAAGAAGGCGTCGTAGACAGAATGACCGTTGGAACCCAGCCAGGCATACAACCCAAAATCGCCATCATATTCGTAGCCAGAGGCAACGGTCTTTGCTGAAGCGGTTAATATTTTATTCTTGATCAACCAATCGATCAGCTCCTGGAAAGTTATCCCGGGTTCATCTGCCAGATGCAATTCGCTGCCAGGTTCGAGCTGGCGCTCCAGCTTTGGCCGCGGAACACCCGGCATATCCGGTATTCGCCGATTTGTTCATCATCCAGATTCCACTCCGATTATGCCAAGAGTCTTCTGAGAAAGTGGCGATCTCCTCCAGCGTGACGAGCTGGTCGACCTTTGCCGCCATGCTGCTTTTTTGATCAGGCTGGGTTTCTGTTGGCTCTGGCAAATCGGTGGGTTGAGGCGCTCTCGTATTTTCAGGGGTAACTTGAGGTGCAGTGCAGCCGAAAATGGTTAGCGAGAACAAAATCAATACAAGTATGGTTTGGATCAGATTCTTGAATCTCATCTCTACGCTCCTTTGTACTGAATTTTCTTCACCTTATCGCAAATTTTCCAGTAAATAAAACTATAGCATGGCATCCTGCCTGGCACAATAAAGTTTTCAGGCTGTTTGAAGGAAAATGGGAGTAAGATGAATAAAACGTTGAATCCCGGTATGGTGAAAAGGCATTGATAGTCCTCGAAATCGGATCTTTCCCCAGGTAATTACAAGGTTCTAGGAGGAGACATGGAATACACAGTGGTTGAAGAACATAATCGCGCTGAACTCGTCTTGAAAGTGGCAGACCTGATAAAACAAGGCTGGAAGCCGTTGGGCGGTATAGCTGTTTCGACAGTAGCACCCATTTTAGGATATTACATATTTTGTCAGGCTTTGATCAAAGAGCATCAATAAAACTTGTAACACGGGTAGTAGTAGGTCGGGTCACGCTTCGCGAATTTTGCGCCCCTCCGCGGTTTTTGCGCTCCCCTTGGGAGGAGCGAAGCGCAATGGGGCTGCACACCTCTTGGGAGTATCGTTTGTATACCCTGCATTCACTTATCCTGAGTGAGTAGCTTCTTTTGCATGGGTCAATAGCGGGAAAATGATTTTTGCTGATTGACAAAATAGAATTTATGTTCTATAATGATTGAATGACGGATTCCGATTTGTCGCTGCCTGTCGCATGGTTCAAAAAGAAAAAGGGGTCGCGAAGCATCCTGTTTTCCAAGCTGTTTCTTCGATTCAGCAGGATGCTGAGCATCCTCGCGAAGCGCAGCGAAGCACTCCCGGTGGATCTGTTGCTTTATCAAAGGAAAAAGGGAGCGTGAGTGAGGCGCAAGTCCGAAGATCGAGGGGTCGCGAAGCATCCTGCCTGCAAGCCATTTCTTCAACCAGGCAGGATGGTGAGCACCCCGTGAGTGAGGTGCAAGTCCGAAGATCACGGGGCGCTCCTCCCGGCAACCTCAATGCCCTCAAGCACGGCCGTTACACCCGCGAAGCCCGCGCGCGCAAGCCCAAGCCCGTCCCACGCTCCCGCTTCGAGGATATCGATGACCATATCCTCTACGTCCGCTCTTTCATCCGTCATGTGTATGATCTCGGCATGCAGTCCACCAGTCTCGATCAAACCCTGCATATGCTCACGTCCATTTCCCTGGCTTCCATTGCCCTCATCCGCCTCATCAAGCTCCGCGATCTCCCCCCGCCTTCCCCGCGCTCCGGGAATGATCCGGGCACCGATTTCCTTCAGCTTCTCTCGGTGATGGGAGATGAGCACGTCTAGGCAGGGGATTAAACGGTCAGTTTCCCTCCCTGTCTCGAATTGTTTTATTTGTTTTGGATTTTTTAAATGTGGGTCACTTCGCTTCCTGATCCACCTTTTTGAATCGCTCCGGCAGCTTGATCCCCGCCCTTTCAGCGATCTTCGCCGCGCGCTCGGTGGCTTCCTTCAGGATATCCTCCTCCTTCGCCGCGAGCACCTTGCGCTCGCGCATCAGCCACTTGCCGTCGCACATCGTAGATTCGATATTGTGGGTCTGCATCGCGGAGACCATGTTAGCGATCGGGTCGTGCAGCGGCAGCATGTTGGGCGTGCGCGGGTCGATGATGGTCAGATCCGCCTTCTTGCCCTCCTCCAGCGAGCCGATCTCGTCCTCCCAGAGCGCGGCCTGCGCGCCTTTGATGGTTGCCATTTCGAGCACGGTCTGCGCGGGCAGCGCGGTGGGATCCAGCAGGCGCACCTTCTGCAGCAGCGCCGCCGCCCACATCTCGTCCACCATGCTCATGCGGTTGTTGGAGGGCGCGCCGTCCGTGCCCAGCGAAACGCACACCCCCGCGGCGATCATCTCGGGGATCTTCGCCATGCCCAGCACGCGCATCGCGGAGGCGGGGTTGTAGGAGACCTTCACGCCGTGTTTGGCGAAGAGCGCGATCTCGGCTTCGTCCAGCCAGACGCAGTGCACGGCGAGCAGGTTGGGCTGCAGCGCGCCCAGCTTCTCCAGGTGGCGCACGGTGCTCGCGCCGCGGGTCTGGATGGCGAATTCGACCTCCTCGCGCACCTCCTCGACGTGCATGGTGTAGCCGGTCTGGTACTTTCTCCGCCAGCATGACGGTGCCCTTGATCAGCTCGTCGGTGTTGTTGAAAATGGTGCGCAGCCCGAACCAGATGCGGATGCGACCGCTGGCGGTGCCGTGCAGGCGCTCGAAATTCTCCACCTGGGCCTCCAGCTCCTGGCGCGTGGTGCGCTGCCAGGCGATGGGCAGTCCTTCGCCGGTATCCATGGTCGATTTGGTCAGCGCGGCGCGCAGCCCCAGCTCGGTCACCGCGTGCGCCATGGATGTGACGTGCTGCCCGCCGGCTTCCACGAAACAGGTGGTGCCGTTGCGGATCTGCTCCAGCCCGCAAAGCAGCGTGCTGAGGTAGCTGTCGTCCCCGGTCAGGCAGCTCTCGTATGGCCAGATGCGCTCGCGCAGCCAGATCAGAAGCGGCACGTCATCGCCCAGCCCGCGCCCAAGCTGCTGGGAGGTGTGCACGTGGGTGTTGACGAAACCGGGCAGCACCCATTTGCCGGTCAGGTCGATGATTTCGGTACCCGGCGGGATGGTGGGAAGCAGGTCGGCGGTGCGCCCGACGCGGGTGATGCGGTCATTTTCGATGAGCATCGCGCCGTCGGTGAACAGTCGACGACCGGCATCCATGGTGAGGATGCCGGCATGTTGGATCAGGATCGGGTTGGGCATGGGGGACCTCCCGGATTTATTTTATTGCGGATTGGAATAGATGATCAGTATCTCGGCTGGATTATCTTTGTACTTCGGCCAGAAATGGATCGCGATGCGCGAATTGGTGGAATTCAGCCCCTTGAAATAGGTGATCAAATACATGTAACCACCCGTGCTGGCTGGTTTCTCCGCGCTGCTGGCCAGTTTATACCCGCGGGCGCGCAACAGCTCGTAATAATAGAGCTCAAGATCGGTGAAACGGGTGCCGGCGGGGGGTTCGAGATCCTCCCAGTAATACCCGGCGGGGAACGCCAGGTTCTTGGCAAAATCCGCCACGTATACTTCCCAGGATTCGCTGGCGGCGCTGTCATCGATCACCCTCTTGGATTCGGGGTAGATATCCAGCCGCCAGGATTGCAGCGTGGCGGTCGGCTCGGCAACGGGCGTATCCGTGGCGGGCGGCTCGGTGGCCTCGAACGGCGCAAAGGTCGGCTCGGGGGTGGGCTGCGCGGTGGGCACGGTCAGGCAGGCGGCCAGCGAGATGGACTGCTCGCTGAGCTGTGCCTGCAGGGCTTCATTGGTGGCGACCAGCGCCGCCATTTCAGCATCATTGCCGGTGGACTGGCAGCCGCCAAGGGGAACCAACAACGCGATCAAACAAGCTGTAACAAAAACTTTTCTCATCATCATCTCTTTCACAATAGAACTTCAAACCAATTTCATGAATTCCTCAACAACCTGCGGGTCGAACTCCTTGCCCGCCTGCTGCTGGATATACTTTTTGGCTTCTTCATCCGTCCACGCCGGACGGTAGGGGCGCTCCGAGCGCAGTGCGGTCCACACGTTGATCACGGCGAAGATGCGCGCGGCAAGCGGGATCTTCTCACCCTTGAGCCCCTCGGGGTAGCCGGTGCCATCCCAGCGCTCGCGGTGGTAATGGGGGATATCCAGGGCGGGTTTGAGGTAATCGATGGAGCTCATCCACTGGTAGGCATAGGTGGGATACATGCGCATCACTTCCCATTCCCAATCGGTGAGCTTGCCTTTTTTAAGCAAGATCCGATCGGGGATGGACATCTTGCCAATGTCGTGCAGCAGCACGCCGCGGCGCAGGAAATCGAATTCCTTCTCAGGGATCTTCATCACTCTCGCCAGCTTGAGGGTCAGGTCGAGGGGTTCCTGCAGATGACCTTCCTCGGGCTGGGTGCGCTGGTCGAGGGTCTTGCGCCAGTTCTGGATGGTCTCATCGTAAGCCACGCTGAGCGCGCGGTAGCTGCGGTCCATCATGCGTGCCACCAGCCAGCTCATCATCGCCATGAAGAAAAGGAACAGGACGGCGATATAGTTGTAATCCATTCCCAACGGTCGCAGGAAGAAGAAAAGCGAATAACCAAAGGTGGCGAGAAGGGCAAAGATAAAGGAGCTGGCCGGGGTGATGATGAAGCTGGCAAGGATGATGGGGACGGAATAGAGCAGCAGCACCCGGTCGAGGATATCGATGGGGAAGGAAACCGTGATCAGGATGGTGGTGGCCACCAGCAGGATGATGCTGGCAAGCCGGGAGCGCCGGTTGAGCTGGAATTCCCAGACCGCCAGGCAGACCAGCAGGGTGATCAGGTCGCCCACCAGGAAAAATGCGAATTCCAAATCCTGGTAGATAAGGTACATCACCAGGTGGACCACGGCAACGCTCAGCACGATCACGATCAACGCGGTGAGGATGCGGCGGAAAAAGATCGTCCGCTGCTGGTCGGGGGTTTTATTGGGAGTGATGAAAATCTTTTCTTTGAGCCTGTCGCCCAGACTGGGTTTCATACGAAATACCTCCTGCAAGGTGGTAATCCTAAGATAGCTGTAAATTTTGGAAAAGTCAACGGTTTGGCGGTTAACAAATCAGCAAGGAGGGTGCAGCCATCAAAAACGATCTGATGGGATGCTCAGGGCAGGACCGGGTAGGCAACAACGATCACGCGATGGGTGTTGTTATCCGGCGGCCAGCAGGAGATGAGGGTCAGCCGAGGGGCACGGGTGGGCTTCAGCCAGGTGTTGAAGATCTCGCGGTCGGCGGCGGCATCCGATGCGGGGAAGATCTTTACCTCCGCCACGTTATAGACAACCTGCCCCTCGCCCGTCTGCAGTGTGACCGCATCCCCGGGTTGCAGCTGGTAGAGATCCTTGAAGACCGAGGAATCGATATTGTTATGCCCGTAGAGGATGATGTTGCCCGCATCGCCCGGCAGCGCGCTGGTGAGCGCCCAGCCCACGGCAGCCGCGGGGGAATCCCAGCCGGGGAGATCACCCTCCACCCAATCTGTCTGCCAGCCGACGGGGGTGACCGGGGCGAGCACGTCGATGGCGGGGATGGTGACGTATTCGATCAGGCGTTCGCCGAACTGGGCTTCTGCGAGAGCAGCGATATTTTCGGGGAAAGGTGTGGCAGGTGCTGGCAGTTCGATGGCACTGGCTTCGCTGGGGATCATGGTCTCCACAGCCGGTGGGGCGAGCGTGGCAGCCGGCACCGGTTCCGCCGGCTGAACGGCGCAGGCGGTGACAAGCAGCAGGAGCGGGAGAAAGGAAATGCGTTTCAACGCGCAGGCTTCAGAACCAATCGGGTAACGAACGCCATGCCCAGGAGGATGAGGAAGAAATACCAGACCTCGTAATGGGGATCGGCTGCGCCGGTTACGGGGAGCTGCGCGGGGCGCGTGGCGAAGGCGCCATAGATGGAGAAATGATTGGCGTCCGCCCAGATCTGCGCCGCGGAAGCATCCAGGTCGGTGGGAAGCGACTCCCAGCGCCCGGCGGAATAAACGGCGATGAACAGGTTCTCGGGGTGCCCGCCGGCGGCGATCACGTCCTCGCCCGAGTAGTTGTAGCAGACCTGCGGCTGGGGGTCGAGGGGCGGGACCGGCGCAGGATCCAGGGTGATATCGATGTAGCTGCCCAGGTCCACGTAGCGGTCGGGCAGGGCGGGCACGCGGCGCAGCAGCTCCAGGCGCAGCAGGCTGTCGCCATCCAGGGTGCCGGAAGGGATCTCCAGGCAGAAGGGCGGCATGATGTAGCTGCCGCCGTCCGTGCCGGTGGGCGTGGAATAGACGCAGCCCGGGAAGAGCTGGTCATCCTCCGCGCCGCCGGGATAGAAATGGATGGCCTCGTTCTCGTGCACCGCGCCGGACTGGTTATAAGCCACCTGGGTGCCCGCCTCGCCATCCAGGAACTCCAGCCCGATGGTGGCAGAAGCGCCGCTCGAACCGGTGCCATCCAGGGTGAGATACTGGAAGCGCAGCTGGTCGGTTCCTTCATATAAAATGACTTCAAAGGTGAGCTCACTGCCCGTGTAAGCCTGCAGCGGGACCCGGTACCACTCAATGACGAAACGGCGATTTGGAGTACTGCCTATGGTGCGGGTATAGATGCGGCTGGAGGGGTTGGCGGAGGGATTGAGATCGTCCCAGAAAGGCGCAGCGGCCTGGTTGGGCAGCGCGATGCCCGGGATGGGCATGTTGTAGGCGGTCTCGTAGCGGCGCGCGACTGGCAGGGAGAGAATGGCAGGATCGAAGGTGAGAAAGCCGTTGGCGGAAATGTAGAGCTGGGTGTAATCCACCCCGCCAAAGGTGAAGGTGAAGGGAATGTTGACCGGCGCCGGGGAGATGCCGTCGTTCTCGGTGATGAACTGCACGGTGCCCGAAGTGGCGTCCACCCAGGAGAAGGCGATGTTCTGGCACTGGCGCGAGCTGAGCCATTCGTAGCGCACATCGGCTTCAGGCGGATCCGGCGGGATGACGGTGGGCAGGTAATCCAGCGCCAGGCGGATATCGAGCAGACCGAAACCGGTCTGGTTGTCCCAACCGGCGGCACCCAGGTCCCGGGCGGTGGCGGTGAGCGCTTCGTAGACCTTGAGCGGGTGATCGAAGCGGGCAGGGTCATACCCGAGGAGGAGCGCGGCAGCAGCGGAGGCGTGCGGTGCGGACATGGACGTGCCGCTCAACGTGCCGTAATTACGCCCCGAGCCGGTGAGGGTGTAGGTGGGCAGCGTGGAGAGAATATTCGAACCGGGCGCCATCAAGTCCAGCTCGGCGCCGGTGGAGGAATTGGAATTGCGCAGGTCAGACTCATTGGTGGAACCCACCGAGAGCACCCAGGAATAACGCGCCGGGTAGGTAAGCCCGGCGGCACCGGAATTGCCCGCGGCTGCCACCACGGTCACACCGTTCGAGTAGGCGTAATACGTGGCGTTCTCCAGCAGCATGGAGGGCGAGGTGACACCCAGGCTGAGATTGATCACGTCCGCGCCGTGATCGACCGCCCAGACGATGCCGGCTGCAACGTCGCTCAGATCGCCGGAGCAGCTGCCGGACTGGTAGCTGAGCACGCGAACCGGCATGATGCGCGCGCCCCAGTTGATGCCGGCGATGCCCTGCGCATTATTACCGCTGGCAGCGGCGATACCGGCGACGTGCGTGCCGTGACCGCAATTATCGCGGGGGTTGCTGTCACCATCAACGAAATCGTAACCGGTTTGGAGGCGTCCGGAGAATTCCGGGTGGGTTGCATCGATACCCGAATCGACGATGGCAATGGTGATAGCGGTGGAGCCGGTGGTGATGTCCCAGGCATCCGGCGCGTTGACGTGCACGGGACCGTACTGCCCAAGCATGGTCGCGGGTGGAACAGTGCCCGGAAGCCAGAGCGGATCGTCGGGGGTGAGCAGCGCGCGAACGCGGGTGTTATATTCGACGAAAAGCACCTGCGGGCTGGCAAGCAGTGCGCTGCGGATCGAACCCTCCTGCCCGGCAGGAACGGTGATGAGAAAAGTGTTCAGCTGGTCAGCGATCTCGGAGGGGGTTTCAGCGAGGGCGGCACCCGCAGGCAGCTCAAACTCGGTAACCAGGACGCCCTCTGCCAGGCCAAGGATCAGCTCGCCGGGTGCGAAGGCAGCGACTTGATGATCGGGAGATGCTTGAACGGAATGCGAACCGGAAGGATTAAACCCGGCTGCAAGCAGGCATACAATAACAAGAGAGATCGCATGGCGAATTCTCACGGCAGGTACTCGAGTTCATTTTAGCATATCAAGATTGCACAGAAATGACAGGGTTCGAAAAACGTGCATAATATCTGTCTCTTGTTACTAAAATAAACGATACCCGTCGTCAGTAGGTTGTAATGGAAATAAAGTAAAAAACTAAAAACTGTAAACGAATGATTGAATAGAAATTGTCATTTACGATTTTTAATGGGAAATGTGGTGTGGCTAACAACAAATCATCAAAAAAGTATAATTAACACAAGAAAAATATTTTCCAACTAAGCATACGGGCAGACGCAGCTTTAATGAATAAAATCGATCTGTTTTTTGCGAAAATAACCATATCCGAAGTAGTCCTAAAAACATCAATTAATAGCCTGGCTGTGATTGAACGCCTGGAGTATGCCTTAAAACCGATGCTTAAAAAAAAGCAGGATGGGGAATATTATATTTTTTACGGATCCTATTGGGGTAATTATTTCAAGATCCAAGGACATCAAATGAATCCCGATGGTACAGATGCATTCCCGAATGAAGGAGAAGTGCGGTTTGCGATTTTTAGTTTTCCAATAAGAATTGAGACATCCCCCTCTTTTTATGGAAGAGTGTTTGACGACGAGGCTGGATCAATCATTAGAGGTCATTTCGGTTTGCCTTTTATCATTCTTTCCTTGGTATGTTTTTTGATAATATACTTTATCACCTGGTTGCTCCCCAAATTGGCAAATGTCACGCTGATATTTGCTTTATTTTTTCTAATGTGGTCGTTGTTTAGTATTATCGAATTCATTATGGAGAGAAAAGCGATTATTGATTTCCTTAAAGGATTGTATTTTGATGTCATAAGAAATTAACAACTTTTCTAGAATACCATTTTGGTAATTATTATGATCAGCATTCTGATAATGGACCATTCAACAATTCAAATTTGGTATAAGAATTGCTGGAATAAAAATCAACCAAAAATACCGGAGAAGATCACCAGGAGTAAAAATGAAGGATGATCTTAAGAAACAAATACGGGCAAATCTAGATTTTTGGGATTCCAATAATCTGCTTAAAATTTGGTCGGCAAACGATCGATTTGAATGGTCCGAAGAAGCTTTCGAAGTGATCAGAGAAATTCTTGAAGAACGGTTGGGGACCGTACCTCCACAGGATGAACTCCAAGAAACCAATGAAATTGAAACTGATTTAGAAAATATACATGCCGAAGGGAAAATCGAAGCAGAAGACCCAACCACGTTAATTGAAACAATGGTTATTGAGGTTCCCCAAATAAGGGGCTTGCCTGGTTATAGAACCCGAAATGGTCGCACTGGTTATGATCCCCTGGATTCACAAGCCGAAGCTGCGCGTATGGAGGGGTTGTTAATTAAATACCTTTTCACCTTTAAATTAAGAACTCGCGATCCCTATCATCTCATCCTTATGGTGGTTTTTGGAGCCATTCCCTTCTTACTCCTGTCCTTTCTTACGGTCAATGAACTCATTTTTTCTTCACCACCAAATTGGTTTGTATTAACGGTAACACCTCAATACATCATCCTGACAGGAGCTCTCTCCATTAATTTGATCCTTTGTCTTCTAAAAAAAGACGAAATTCACAATAATCACCCTTAATTTTATAAAGCCAATAAAAGCTAATCCACCACCAGCTGCTGTCGGTAAGGCTGGAAATCTTCTTCTGGTTTTGGATAAGCCATATTCAGGTCTTTCAGGGCATCGACGATCACGCCCGCGACGACCAGGTTGCGGTACCAGTTGCGGTTGGCAGGAACAACATACCAGGGCGCGTGATCCGTGCTGGTCTCACGGATGGCATCCTCGTAGGCGTTCATATAATCTCCCCAGAGCGCCCTTTCCTTGAGATCGCCGGGGTTGAATTTCCAATTCTTTTCGGGGGTATCAATGCGTTCCAGCAGGCGTTCCTTTTGCTCGTCCTTCGAGATATGCAGGAAGAACTTGAGGATGGTGGTACCCTCCTCGGCGAGCAGGCGCTCAAATTCGGCCATATGGCGGTAACGGCGTTTGCAGGTTTCCGTATCCACCAGGTTGTGGACACGCACCACCAGCACATCTTCATAATGGGAACGGTTGAAGATCACCAACTCACCCTTGCCGGGCACCTGGGAATGCACCCGCCAGAGGTAATCGTGCGCCAGCTCGGTCGAAGTGGGCACCTTGAAGCTGGCAACGCGCACACCCTGGGGATTGACGTGCTCGAAAACGCTGCGGATGGTGCCGTCCTTGCCGCCGGTGTCCATCGCCTGGATCACGATCAATACCTTGTGTTTTCCTTCAGCGTACAGAATTTCCTGCAGTTTATCCAGCTCGGAGCACAGTTCATCCAGACGCTCCTGGGCGGCGTCCTTTTTATCCTTCCATTCGCCCAGGTCGTCCGGGTCGATATCCGTCAACTTGAATTTACTATCCGGTTTAACGCGATATTCCTTGAACATTGTCCCTCCTTACGATAATTTTCCATACGCTAATTGTATCGGATTTGAGAGGATGAATTAATGAATATCCGATTAGTCTCTGTCATATCGGATGATGTGCTCGAAATAACCTTGTTGCCAGATGACCTCAGGCAAGCCCGGCTAATCCATATGGATTTGCCTGGAAACAGCCAGTAAGGGATCTTTACTTTTGAACCTCGATGCGATCCACCTGGACCTGCGAGCCATTGTAGTCAGGAACATTACTGAATAATGTGCCATAGAGGTGAACGATCTTGCCGCTGTCGCGCAACGACTCGATCTGCGCTTGTACATCCGGGTCCATTGAATCGACGCCAAAATAGATCGATTGCCCGAAGTCCTGCCGCTCAAAGCAATCATCATATTGTGAGCCGGTCTCCGTACTCTTGATGACCCCCCACCAATCTTCTATTGGTTCTGAAGTACCTGGCTGCATATAACCACCACTGGCATTGGATGTCGGTTCTGCGGTTTGGTTAAGTTTGGGATTTTCCAGGGTTTCCATACCGCACTCCCCACGGAAATAAGCCCATTCGTCACATGACGTGCCATCCGGAAATACACAGATGCCGGATTGGCTGCCATCGGCAGCAGTGCGAATTTCGAGTTTGTTGCCTTGCTGCTCGCAATAGACCGAGGCAGGATTTGGCATATTCACCTCAGGTATATCCGTCGCGGCAGGTTCAGGCGTCCGGGGCTTGAGCGCAGTACAGGCAGCCAGTGTCACTAAAACGATCGTGAATGGAATTACACTTTTCATTTCGTCACTCTTTGTTGCTAGATTTTTCTATTTCATCTGTGTATAAAAGGGGATGGAGATGACTATTTGTCTTTTATCCTTATCACCTATTTATATGACGGACGTAACAACGGATTTGTTCCTGTAAACAGGATGTTGAATTAAACAGAGGATGGGGGCACGCTAATGACAACTTTTCCCCTGGGATGTTCTTTCTCAAAATAATAGAAAGCTTCAGGAGTGTTGCTCAGCGAGTAACATCCATCAATCACCGGTTTGATTCTTCCAGATTCAAGCAGTTCTTTTATAAAGATCAAGTCCTCCTGGTTTTGTTTCAGCGATACAACAACTATTTTTTGGCCCCCGCTCTTGGAAACTCTTTTCGCATTGCTTCCCGCCTGGATGAGTTGCAACATCGAGCCTCCAGTAACGACATAGGTTCCTTCAGGTTTTAATGCATTTAGATAATCCGAAATTGGATGATATCCGTTTACAGCCAGGATCAAGTCGTACTGGACCCCGCTTTGGGTGAAGTCTTCCACTTTGTAATCGATGACATAGTCTGACCCAAGGGCACGCGCCATTTCTATGTTACGCGTGCTGCACACCGCGGTAACTTCAGCCCCAAAAGCTTTGGCAATCTGCACAGCGAAGGTCCCTACACCGCCAGACGCTCCTTGAATCAACACCTTTTGCCCGGGTTGAATGTTTCCATTGTCGCGTAATCCCTGCAAGGCAGTCATCGCCGCCAACGGGACAGCTGCCGCCTGCTCGAACGTTAGATTGGCTGGTTTCAGGGCGACCAGTTTTTCACTCGCGCACACGTATTCCGCGAAAGTACCGCACCCGGTTGCACTCGGTAAGTACCCAAAGACTTCATCGCCTGGCTTAAACTGCTTGACGTTACAGCCAATAGCCTCAACACCGCCCGGCAAAATCAGCCCCGAGTATCCTGTTTTTTGGACGGAAAAGACCTCCAGGCATCAGCCGCATAAAAAACGGATTTGCCCGCAGCATGCGTAAGTCACGCGAATTGAGAGAGGCTGCGTGAATTTGGATCAGTATCTCATCCTCTTGCGGGGAAGGTTTCTCCACCTCCCGGAGCTGAAGAACATCCGGTGAACCGTATCTTGTACAGATAATCGCTTTCATTATCACGCGCTTTCCATTGAGCTTTATCGTAAAGATAGGCCAATAACTATTCCAAGAGCGAGAAACCTTGGCACGTTCATCCCTGTGTCAATCAAAAGGTAGACAGAGGCATGGGCTTGGATTACCAAGAGCTGAAAGGACTTCGATCATAATCATGGCAACAATGCTAAGGATCAATGCCTTGAAGATGGGATTTTGGGCTGGGAAGCCTATCAAAGAAACGAAGCAGGAAAAAGCTGACGCAGCATCGCGATAACCAGCCACCAACAAACGCTTCAACAAGAGCCACAGGCAGCGAAGAGATCGAGAAGGCGGCTCTATACGCTGCGGCAATGGGAGACACTGAAATCACGAAATCAGTGATCCAGAATGCTGCGCCTCCTGCTCCTGCTAACTTAAGCAGTTTCTTGTAGAACTCACGTGATGTCTGCCGCTTGGTTCGAGCTGTGGCCTGGGTTTCCATGGTTGTCCACCTATTCCGCCTGAGCAGACTTGGAAGCATTTGCGGATGGATCGGATCCTTTGCACAGCCGTCTATATAGATAGCCAATAACTATTCCAAGAAAGAGAAACCTTGGTGCGTCAAGCATTATGCCGATGAGAAAGTAATGCAAGACATCACGCTGCCCAAGAAAACTTTGGGGAACTAGGTTTAGGATTGTCATAATGACTAGGGCGATGAGGCTTATTATCACGGATTTTAGAATTGGATCCTTTGTTAGAATCTTGTCAAAAAAACGAAGCAAAGAATAACTGACGCAGCATCCGATAATCAAACCGGCGGGCAAAGAAGCAACCCAAACCGTTTGAATACTCGCTTTTGAAAAGACAGATCTATACTCCGCTGCGATGGGAAGCAGGGAAATTGCGATGGTAGTTACCCAGAATACTACTCCGCCCCCAATAGTTAGTATGAACAGCTTCTTCGAGAGGATGGTCGAACCTTTTTTTAACATTTAGATTTCTCCTTGTGATGTGTGGTGTACGTTTTTTAGATCCATTCCACGAGCATTACCATG
>CAWDSH010000041.1:0-10439 GCA_963804865.1 uncultured Chloroflexia bacterium | reverse complement strand
CATTCCGATCCCTCCAAAGAAGCTTTCGGTAACCAGGAAATGGGGAAACAGTCACCGACCCGCTGCCGCCAGTGTTATCGATCACCAGGGCATCACCCCAAAAGGGTTGGCTGATTGACTCCAAATACTGGATGCTCACCGCGCCGTTCGATTGAACGGTCAGTCCTTCACTCCACTTAAGAGAACTGGTTATCGCCGGATGCTGTGCCTTTGATGATCACCCCCGCGTTCGTCCCGGCCGTGTTATCCAATATTGCGCCGGATCGCCTATCACCATTGTTCCAGCTTTGAGACGCGCACTCTTATTGAGGGTGATAACTGCCTTTGGCTGACACCAACCGGTCATCCTCTGTGAAATTGTTATTCGAAAGATGCCATTCGTGATCGTCACCGGGCTGACCAGCTGGGATTGGCTGGTATCCAGGTAAGCGCCCCATGCCGTGTTAACTGGCATAGCACCGTTTCCGTTGGCAGAGACATTGGTGAGGGAAATGGCGCCTCGAGCTCGCACCCTGAGACCAAAAGGCCGGGTGGTTGTGTAGGTGGCATTCTCTATTAAAGGTGCCGCCCGTAATGGTTACCTTGCCCGTGCCTGTCCAGCTGCAGGGCGTGCCATTGCAGGTATCCAGGTCGGCGCCGTATTCATGATTGAAGTTTGCGCCCACGTCCTTGAGGGTGATGTTTCCCTTTGTTGTCAGGATCATCCCGGCGAGATTTTCGTCGGCGTAGACGTTCTGCAAGGTGATGTTCCCGGTGAGTTCCTGGATATCCACCCCTGTACCGGCGCTGTTGCCGTTGAATACGCCGTTGGTGATCGTCACCGACCCGGCGTGATCGACTAAAAGGCCGCCATAGCTTCCTGTATTTCGGCTGGCACTGACTCCGGATAGGACCACTGCGCCATTCGAATTGATCTCCAGCCCGGAATAAAAGTTCTCGTCAAAACTGGAATTGGTCACGGTAATTCCCGCAGTCCCAGCCAGGTTAGTGATAAAGGCGCCGGCTCCGGGATTGCCGCTGGAATCTACATTCTTGAGCGTGACTGTGCCGTTATGATTGATCCAAATGGCATCTGTATTACTGTTGGCGTCATAGGTCACCAGGTCCTGGAGCAGGAGGGTTCCCGCACCGCCGCGGATATCCACCACCCCGCCATGCAATATATTGGAGGGGCTGGAATTACCGCTGATTTTCAACCCGCTCAGGATAAACCCGGTGAGTTTGTTGCGCATGTAGAATATACTGCCCGGATTTATCGTATTATCGAGGATCGCATCCGGTAAGAGCGTATCCGGGTTGACGTGTCCCGCGATGCCTTTGAGTTTGGCAAGATTGACATTGCTGCCATCGATATTTACAGCCTGATTATGCAGCGTGCCGGCATCCACGTGGATCAGCCCATCCGTGGGGATCGTGCCATGGTCGCGGATATAAACTACCGCGTCCTGCAGTGGTGTGGCCGTTGCGGTGCAGTTTGGAATGCCAGTGCAGTCACCGCCGGTATACAGGAACGTATAGACCGTTGTGCCCACCTTGAACCAGGGATCGCCCGCGTTGAGCGCTTCCGCTGCCAGCGGGATGGTTTCGCTGCTCGCATCCACCACCTCCACGCCGCTTTCAGCCAGTGTTTCCCCCAAAGGAGCTGGTTCTTCAGCTGGTGTTTCTTCAGGCGCCGGTTCGGCAGGCGGCGATCTCGTCCTGCGCGAAGACGGGAGTGATGAAAAGAAAAGCTGCTAGAAGCGAAAAGATAATAGCGTACGGGAAAACGTGGAATAAAAGGCGTTTGTTCATGTTCAGTCCCTCCGGAAGAATATTGAATTGTTAATCGAAAAGGGAAAAGCAAATGTCGTTTCGTTCACCCCCAGTCTACAGGGCATTGAAAAGTATCAATTTGTAGCTACGTTCATTATAGGTCGCGATTTTAAAAATACAAGAGGGTGAAAACTCACCAGGCACCCAAGGGGTGCCTGGTGTTATTCATTGTGCTTATCGCACTGCCATCTTTCGGCTAATGCACGACGGTTAAGTTCGGAGTGTTGCCAAAGATCAGCGTATTAGTGAGCGTCAAGGTGCTGCTTCCGACATTGGCGTACACACCAACTAGGTTATTTGCAGCAACAACAGAGTTAAGGATGGATACTTTATATTCATGAGAATAGATTATGTAGATACCATTCCCTTCATTCAGCATGCTGACCACACCCGAGATTGAAACACTTCCATTTGGATCGATATAGAGTCCGTCGCCACCGTTATTGCGAATATTTAGTTTGCTCAGGCTGACTTTCTGCTCGATGGTACCGTCATGAAATCCAGAGATATGGACCCCCCAGCTGGTATTGTTATCAACCGTGATACCGCTTAAGGTTATTGGTCCTTTCGAGAAAATCACTATTCCGCCAGAGTTGCCACTTAAAGAATTCACACCGTTGATCGTGACGCCGGCATGAGTGGTCGAACTATTGTTATCAAGTTCAGCTCCTCCAAGATTTCCATTTCCAATGATATTGGTGAGTGTGATCGCGCCAGAGGTACTTACTTCGAATCCAATATCATCATTGTCGTTTGCTTCACAGGATGTGATCTTTACCGCTCCCTGTGAATTGACATGCAGCCCAAAATCGTCATTACCTGATGTCTTGACCGAAGTGACGGTCACCATACCCAATGGACCGGTCGTGATAACACGAATACCATTGCTGGTATTGTTCATCGCCTCACTTGAGGTGATCTTCACCACGCCTTTGGACGTAATGGAAATGCCGGTATTCTCGTTGTCATTCGAGCTGACTTTTGTAAGAGTCACGGCTCCGGTCAATGCTGAATTATCGATATCGATTGCGGGAGACCCGCCGCTGGTGGTTTTGACGACAACATTGCTGAGCGTAACCGCACCTTTGGATCGGATTTCCAACCCGAGCCAGTGTTCCATCCATTTGGACATTGTTCACCGTAACGCTTTTGGGAGATGAATCCAGCGACCGTGTCATTGTGTAACACTAATGAGCGATCATTTTCCTTCACGATACCACCGTTGATCAGGATGGTGCCGTATGAAACCACGACCGCAGCACCAAAATTATGGGTTACACGGCAGTTGGTAAGGGTAACTCCCTGCTGTGCTTGCGCCGTAATTGTTATTTCAGGACCAGCCCGTTGGCTTGCCAGTTATCCCCGCTCCAAACGCATTCACATTGGTCATAATCAGGCTTCCATTGCTGTATGCTTCAACGCCGTTTCCCATATTATTTTCGAACCCGGGTCGGATCAAGGTTGAAGTGGACGCCAGGTTGATGATACTGATGGCTGCATTCCCGAAGCGGTTATCCAGGTATGCCCCATCCGCATCAGTCATGGAATTCTGTCCAAAGGAAGCTGCGTTCTTCAACGTGATGGCACCTTTTGAAGTGACATAGAGGCCGGTGTAGAGGTTATCGAATATGCGCATGTTGCTGATCGTCACCGCTGGTGTGCCCGACGGCGATCTCATTGGCGATCCTAGCCCCGTAATGACCATTCTTTCCTGCGTAAAGGTTGGTGATGGTCACTGCCCCGTGGGTGTTGATCAGCAAACCGTCCAGGGTGTTGTTGGTAAAACCCTGGGTGAGTGGCGTTGTCCCATCCGCCGGGAGTGCTGATCCTGTGATGGTGACCCCCGCGGTGCCGAGTGTGTTGTCCAGGTCAGCCCCGTAAATAAGATTACTGACATCGGTCAGTGGACCGCCGTCCTTGATCAATTCCAGGTGATAACCGCCCACATCATCTCCTTCTTTATCCGAAAGGACGATCGCATACTGACCAGTCGCGGGAAGGGTGTAATTGATGATATTAACATATCCACCTGGATTGGCATCATATTCCAAAGCCGGATTGGGATATTCTTGCCGTAAAGAGGCATGTAAATTGACCTCCAAAGAATTGGCGTAGATGGTGATCACGTCGCCGGCAGTTCCATCGAATTGATGCCACTTTTCATGCATTCCTGCGGTGATCACGTCATTGGTCATCTGATCATAAGCAATGTGGTTGTTGTTTTTTGTGTTGCCAATGGCAGAAACATCTTTTAAGGTGATCTGTCCCTTGGAGCGCACGTAAAGACCGGTATTTTCATTTTCGTAAAAATTACCGGTGGTGATGGTCACAGCCTTTGCGCTGCTCGCGGTTGTGTTATCGAGTTTGGCTCCATAACCATCGTTATTGAAAGAAGTGACATTGGTCAGGCTGATGGCTCCACTGCTCTTGATGTTAATTCCCCAATAACCCCACTCGGTTTCAATGGTCGCGTTTTTGAGTGTCACGTTGCCGGATCCAAGACTGTTATCGACCACCAAGCCTCTATAGCTTTGTACAATTGAAACATCGGTCAGGGTCACGTTCCCGCGGTTGGTGATGATCAATCCCCCATCGGCAGTATCATCCAGTTTTACCCCGGTGACCGTGACAGCCGCTGTTGTATCATGCACATCGATTTGTATACCGCCGTATCCAGGGACGCCATAACACTCGTTGCCTTCGATATCTGTCAGCGTGACGCTGCCCTTGGTATCGATGTCCAAACATCCAGCGCCGTATCCAGTGAATCTAAAATAGGCATGAGCAACGGTCACTGATCCAGTACCCCCGGTATTGGTGATGACAATTGCAGAATCATTTTGAATGTAATTCGCCTCTAGATACTGGATGTTGACCGTGCCCTTCGTGTTGATGGTCAGTCCATTCTTACGATTTTCATTGAACGTGTTGTCGCCGGCTGCGGTGCCCTTGATCACCACGCCCGCGTTCGTTCCGAAGGTGTTATCCAGCAAGACACCGATTCCCAAATCCCCTGGAGCATGATTAAAGTTTGCATGCACCTTGGTTAGGGTGATCGCACCTTTGGCGTAGACTACTAAGCTTCCATCTGATGTATAGTTTTCATCGAAAATTCCGTTTGTGACTGTCACCGGGCTGACCAGTTGCGATTGGCTGGTATCCAGGTACGCGCCCCATGCCAGGTAATCGAGACCGATATCGCCATTTCTGCTGGCGGTAACGATTGGTCAGCGAGATCGCGCCGCGCGCCTGCACCCTGAGGCCGAAGGTAGGTGCTGATGGAGTTGTTGGGGTTGTCATCGAAAGTGCCGTTGGTGATGGTCACCTTGCCCGTGCCCAGCCATTCGCAGGGCGTGCCGTGGCAGGTATTCAGATCAGCGCCGTACTGAGCGTTACCGCTGGCGCTCACATCGGTGAGGGTGATATTGCCCTTCGTGGTCAGGGTCATCCCGCCCTTGTTGCCATCGGCGTAGACGTTCGTCAGGGTGATGTTCCCGGTGAGATCCGTGATGGTCAGGCCTTCCCCAGCGGTGTTGTCGTTGAACACGCCGTTGGTGATCGTCACCGAGCCGGCGTGATCGACCAGCATTCCGCCATAGCTTCCTGTATTTCGGCTGGCACTGACTCCCGATAGGACCACTGCGCCGTTCGAGTTGATCTCCAGCCCGGAATAAAAGTTCTCGTCAAAGCTGGAATTGGTCACGGTAATTCCCGCAGTCCCGGCCGAGTTGCTGATAAACGCGCCAGCTCCGGGATTGCCGCTGGAATCGATGTTCTTGAGCGTGACTGTGCCGTTATGATATGATCCAAATGGCATCTGTAATACTGTTGGCGTCATATACCACGAGGTCCTGGAGCAGGAGGGTTCCCGCACCGTCGCGGATATCCACCACCCCGCCGTGGTTGATCGTGGAGGGACTGGAATTACCGCGGATATTCAACCCGCTCAGGGTAAACCCGGTGAGTTTGTTGCGCATGTAGAATATACTGCCCGGATTGATCGTATTATCGAGGATCGCATCCGGTAAGAGCGTATCCGGGTTGACGTGCCCCACGATGCCTTTGAGCTTGGCAAGATTGACATTGCTGCCATCGATGTTCACCAGCCTGGTTGTGCAAGGTGCCGGCATCCACGTGGATCAACCCATCGCGTGGGGATCGTGCCGTGGTCGCGGATATAAACTACCGCGTCCTGCAGCGGGGTGGCAGAGATGGTGCAGTTGGGAATGCCGGTGCAGTCACCGCCGGTATACAGGAACGTATAGACCGTTGTGCCCACCTTGAACCAGGGATCGCCCGCGTTGAGCGCTTCCGCTGCCAGCGGGATGGCTTCCCCGCTTTCATCCACCACCTCCACGCCGCTTTCAGCCAGCGTTTCCCCCAGGGGCGCGGCTTCTTCGACCGGCGTCTCTTCAGGCGCCGGCTCGGTTGGCGGTGTCTCGTCCTGCGCGAAGACGGGTGTGAAGATAAGAAAAGCTGCTAGAAGTGAAAAGATAATAGCGAACGGGAAAACAGGAATAAATGCGGTTTGTTCATGATAAGTCCCTCCGGAAGAATATTGAATTGTTAATCGAAAAGGGAAAAGCAAATGTCGCGTTCGATCACCCCCAGTCTACAGGGCATTGAAAAGTATCAATTTGTAGCTACGTTCATTATAGGTCGGGATTTTGGAAATACAAGAGGGAGGTTTAAGATAGAACCGGCTGTAGGGGCAATTCACGAATTGCCCCCATTGATAAAAAATCACCAGGCACCTTTAAGGTGCCTGGTTTTGATTATTAATTTATTGGATGGTTAATGTGTGACTGATATGTTTGTGCCCGCAGTCCCCGTACAGTTGCCGAAATAGTAGGTGCTGGTCAATTTGAAGATCCCGGTTGTACCCCCCATCATTGCATAGAGACCGCGAAAACCATTGGCCGTGATCAGGCTGCTCGATACTGTCAGGTTGTGGTTGTGCGTCTGGATATTGATAGCATTCCAACTGGCAGATGAGAACATGACCGTTGAATAGGATAATGTGACAGCATTATTCGAGGAGACATTGATAGCATCCCAACCGCTTCTGTTGATGGTCAGGTAGGAGAGAGTCACCGTGCCGATTCCATTCGCGCTCTGGTAATTATCTATGGAAATTCCAGAATGCGCGTTATCGTTGGCGGTCACCTTGGTGACGATCACCGCGCCCTTGCTTCTTATATAGAGCCCATATCCTCCGACATTTGAATTAAAGGTATTGCTGCCCAGTGTACCCAGCACGGAGACGCCTTTCGGGGCAGCCAGGGTGCTGGCGGAATTATCCAGGATGGCGCCTGATCCTGCGGTCGAACTGGAGGCGCCCACCTTGTTGAGCGTGATCTGACCCCAGCTTTGCGCATCCACGCCCGTGGCATTATGATCGAACACGCTCTTGTTAATGGTGATCCCCTTTAAGCCGCTATGGTCACCGGTGTTGTTGAGCACGGCGCCGGTGTTTGTGTTATAGCTGGCGGTCATGCCGTTTATCGTAATGACGCCACTGGAATTCGGTATAAACAATCCGTAGCTATTGGCACTGTATGTTCCCCCCGTGACGGTCACATTCCCTACGATACCGGTGGAGTTGTGAACATACACACCGTAAGCGCTGGAATTTCCCATGGCAAAAATATTGTTCAAGGTGATCGAACCAGCTGTGTCCACGGAGAGACCACCATACCCGGGAGCGTTATTACCAAACTCATTGTAGTTTGTACCGGTGGTCAGCAGGGAGACGTTGCCGGATTCGTTGCGGATATATGCGCCGTACCCACCAATGTTACTTCTGGCTTTGATATTGGTAAGGGTGATCCCGCCTCGGGAATGAAGGTACAGACCATGGCCATTGTCGTTTTCGTTGAATTCACTGTTGGAGATCGAGGAGGTCGGGAAGAGGGGCGCGCCCGGTGTATTATCGAGCCAGGCGCCGTATCGACCATTTTCGTTGGCGGTCACATAGGATAGGGTGATTTTGTTTTTTGTGAAAACCAACAAGCCATCCAGCCTGTTATTCCCAAAATCGCTGTGGCTGATTGTCACCGCTCCGGGAATGGAAATGCCCAGGCCGGGATCTCCCACCAACGCTCCGTAGCATCCACTGATCGCGCAGCCAGTGGCATTGACATAGGATAGGGTGACAAAACTGTTGCTGAGAACCCGTAAGTTGTCATACCCACCGATTGTTGCACCATTGGAGTTGATTTCAGCGTGGTTGATGGTCACAGACTTGGGCGTATGCCCAAAAACTGTATCGCCAAGCTTTAATCCGTAATTGTGATTCGATTCCGCGGTTATGTTGGAGAGACTGACAGCGCCGTCGGTCCATAATATCAGGCCGGAGCCGTAGTTACTGCTCGCGACCATCCCGTTGATCGTCACGGGCTGGGGTGCTGCCATCCCGTTGCTGATAAAGATGCCGTCAGAATAATTACCGGTGGCATTCACGTTGCTGAGCTTGACGGCGCCTTGGGAAGTCAGGTACAGACCATACATTGTGTTCTCTTTGAAGCTGCAATCTTTGAACGTCGCGCTTAACCCGGCCAGGTATGAATTATCGATTTGCATGCCATAGCCGCCGGTGTTACCGGATGCGCTGACGTCCGTGATCGTGACCGCTCCCCTGGCCCACATGAAAACGCCGGTCAGGTCATTGTAGGATGCAGTTCCATGAGTGAAGCTGACCGGTTTCGGTGTGGAGGCTCCGGAATTATCCAGGGATATTCCCCTGCCGGTTTGGCTGAAGTCGGAGAAGATGGATGTGAGCGTGATGGCGCCGTGAGTGACGATATTAAGACCACTTTCGTAATTTGAATTCATAACCCCTTGCAGGAAAGTGACGTTTCCTGTGCCCCCGCTATTATCCAGGTCAACACCCACTCCATCATTAGCCATGGCTTCCACGTAGCTGAGTGAAATCGATCCTTTGGTGTGAACCACCAATCCAGAACCGTTGAGGTTAATATTGAACTTATTCCAGGCGCTGAAGCTGCCTTTGAGGGTCACCCCGGCGAACGTGGTGCCGGAGGTGTTATCCAGGTACGCGCCGGGACCGGTGGGGTTATTACTGGCCTGCACGCTGGTCAGGGTGATGGCGCCTTTGGCCAAAACCATTCAGGTTCATTATTATGGATGCGTCGTTGTCGTTGAAGGTGCTGTTGGTGATCGTCACCGTGCTGGCCAATTGGGAAAAATGAGTATCCAGCTTGGCACCACCCGTAGCAATGTCCGTCCCATTCCCATCGACGGATACGTTTGCCAGCGAGATCGCGCCATGTGCGTAAATATCCAGTGCATACATATCCCCGGCAAAACCTGGATTGTCGTTGAAAGTCCCGCCATTGATGGTCACCTTGCCGGTGCCCAGGTATGTGCAAATGCCGCCCCCTGTTTCGTAACAGGTGTCCAGCCTTGCCGCCACACCGGTATTCCGGCTGGCACTTACGTTGGTGAGGGTGATATTTCCCGGTGTGTATGAGGTTTAATCCGAATTTATTCTGATCGACATACACGTTTTGGAGCGTGATGGCGCCTGTGCCGGTAAGGCCATATGCTTCCAGGCCGTAGCTAGCAGAATTATTGTCGAACACGCTGTTCTTAATGGTCACTGAACTGGCCTGGCTGATTCTTAGACCAGGCAAAGTACCAACATTACGACTGAGGGTGACGGCTGTCATGGAAACCGCTCCCCTGGTGTTAATGCGCAGCCCATTCGACTGATAAGATCCAATCGCGTAGCCGTCGTTATCATCGAAGCTGGAATTGGTGATGGTCACCCCGGCAGTCCCGGCTGAATTATCGATATAAGCACCGCCGCCAGCGTTATGACTGGAATCCACATTGGTGAGGGTCACGCTGCCATTATGGTTTAGAACGACGATCCCTGCCCCCCTGGTCAGCGTGTCATTCACCACCAGGTCCTGGAGCAGGATGGAGCCGGAACATTCATCGAATTCTACAATTCCAATGTAATCCGAATTGTAAGTGTTGCCTGCGATATTCAGTCCAGAAAGGGTGAAACCATTGAGTTTGTCAAATACATGAATAAAGCTGCCGCTGTCGCCAATGACGCCTGTATATGTGAGCAATACATCCGGGGTAAGTGTATCCGGGTCCACATGTCCCATAATGCCTTTGAGTTTGGCCAGGTTGACGTCATTGCCGTCAATTTCAACCTTCTGGTTGGGCAAGGTGGTATCAGCATCCAGGTGGATGAAGCCGTCGCTGGGAATTGTGCTGTATATGGCGATGTAATCCACTGCAGCCTGGAGGGGGTTGGGACAGGATTGGTCGCCAGGTATTGCTGGGTAGCAGTCCAGCAAAGTGAAATTATAGGTTACCGTTCCGACTTTGAAATAAGGGTCGGTGCCGGCAAGGGTTTGAGCTGTTTCTTCTGAAGCCAGGGTGAGCGGCTCCCCCGAGCCATCTACCAGGACCAGCCCGGCATCTGCAACCGCCTCGAGCACCGGGGCAAGGTCACTCACAACACCTGCAGCCGGTGGCTGCGAGGATTCTGGTGGAACCTCTACCGGGGTTTCCTCGGACGGGGTACCGTCCTGAGCCGGTGTTTCCGCAACAGGGGCTTCTTCGGGAACCGGTCCGGTTTGTGGGAT
>CAWDSH010000040.1:0-10076 GCA_963804865.1 uncultured Chloroflexia bacterium | reverse complement strand
TCACCAGGTCGTTGAATGTCATTGCGAGCCTTCGCGACAGCGATCGCGAAGGCGAAGCAATCCTGCCTCGGGTATGTTCTTGTGAAATTTGTGCCAATTCTTTAGTTCGCAGGGCGGGTCGCGAGGTTTGCACTCCCCTTGGGAGCATGCGTGCCCGCCATTTACAATCCACTTGCTGTTATTTTGCTTCTCTCGACGTATAGAGAGTTGAAAAGACCCGCGACCCTGCATTCGACTTCCCCTCGGTATTCATTTTCCATGACATTCGACCATTGAATTTCCCGAGAATATTCTTATAATAATGGCGTAACCCATTATCCATGAAAAATTATTCGTGAGGGGATCTTTCGTAATCACAGTTTCATCACCGAATAACCACATAAATACCATATTCTATTGGAGGGAAACCATGTCTAATCCCATGGTTGCGCTCTCTGCCGCTACTTTTCTTCTTGCATCCTCTTGGCATTCGTGATCGTTTCACCAGCGCGTGCACAGGATGAACCCCGCCTGTGGAAGTACCGCCGGAAATTGTTCCAACGGAGACTGTTACGGTGGAAGAAACGCCCGATGAAACTGCACCTGCTCCATCCTCGCAATTCCTGAAGAGGAACCTTCTTCAAGCATTCCGGATCGTGATCAGCCATCGGAAACACCCAGCTTGCCGAGATCGCAGACAGCCTCTCAAATTACGGGTGGTCCTCGCGTCTCATTTGGGTGAGCCGCTCTCGCTTGCCACTCGGAGACTATCAACGGCGTTAACTCTCGATTCTGTCTGGTTCAGCTGGGAACGGTGCGGCACAATTTTTTGACCATAACCGATGCACGCATGGCAATCTATGCCGGCGATGTCTCCACGGATCGTCTTTTCTACGTCGATGCCGATTCTGGATCTTCCACCGCTGAACCATGGGAAGACCTTCAGTTCTTACGTACTAATGGATATCTTCCCAATCCTGCTGCTGTTAAAGGATTAATCGGGCCGGTCCTCGATCCATTCGCCGATCTTCCGGTCGTGACCATCAATGCCAATGTCGCTGTTTTTGAAACGACAGGCAGTTTCAAGGTGAGCAATTTTTAGTCAACGGAAATAGCGGCGATGATGATGGTACCGTTGATACGCTTTACCATTCATTGGAATTTTTTAGCGACGCCGGATCGATACCCTGTCCAATATCGTGATCATGAACGCGAACAAGAATGGCACAGGTCTGACGATTGCCTGGCATACTGAGCGGTCGATCTAACCAATGTCGATTCCAGCAATAATCCAGGCGGTGACGCACTGATCGATAACTCGATGGAATTGCGGGGGTCGGCCATAAAAACAGCAGTTTTGATAATAATGATGGCGATCATCCCTATGCCAACGGTTATTCGTCACATCCCGGGTCGATGCTTATGGATGGCGGTTCCGCATTTCCGGGAATCAAAGCATCTATGAAGATGACGGCAGCCCCCTTCCGGCCATGTATCTTGGTTATACAGGCCCTGTGACCGTCAAGAATAGCGTTTTCAACAATAATTTGAGTTGGGCGTTGGCAAATGACCTGGCGATTGGAAAAATCACCCTGGATAACATCCTTGCCAACGGGAATTCGCAGTGCGGGAGTATCCCTCTCATCCACCTTGAATTTCAGTGCCAATAAAGTTCATGCAAATCAAAATGGTCAGTTTTCATATATCGATACATGCGGGCATGATTTCGATACCGATACATGCTTGAACACCGGGATTGGAAATGTCCTGATCACCAACAGTGAGTTCAGTGATAACACCTCGATGAGTGGGGGGGTATGGGTAAGGGCAAAAGGAAGCATCACACTTACTCATGTTGAAGCCAGCCGCAATCGGGGCGAGGATCCTCGATACGATGCTGCCTAGCGCGGATGGAGCCAAATTGGATAATGATTTCGCAAATACCGGTGTATATGCGGTGATGGTCAATTCCAGAGCAGATTTGACGGCAATAGCGAGAATGGTCTGGAGGTATTCTCGAAGGGAGTTGTGACCTTGAACAAGGTCAAAGCCATCGGGGATGATTCTTGGGGGCAGGCGGTATACATCGAATAACACCTCTGGAACCACCACTGGCGTCAATTTTTCTGGAACCACCGCTAATGATAATGAATTTTCAAATTACCTTGGAATCTTCGTCAACACAAATGGACCGGTGATGATGAATTATGTCAGGTCATCCGCTGCTGATAATAATGCAATTGAGACTCACACTCCGGCTGGTAACGTCACCATCAATAATTCACAGTTTTATGCCATGAACAATGCGGGATTATATGTGATCGCTAAAGGGAATATCACGCTGAAAGAGGTCGACTGCGCGGTTACATGGGCACGACCCTGGATAATCGAGACGCCGAAACGCCAAAAACAGTGACCGTGACAGGCGGGAATTTTGGATACTCGTATGTCGATGGATTAAGTGTCTTTTCGAAGGGGAATATTTCCATCAACAAGATCAATTCCAGTTATAACGACGGCTATGGATTGTATCTGGATAATGTTCTCGATGGCTCTGGTACCGGGAATGTGGTTGTTAATGGCTCCACTATCAACGGAAACGCGCAGGATGGTCTTTGGATTATCACTAATGGGACCATAACAATTGGCACGACCAACGCCACAGGTAATTCCGGTTGGGGCGCCGATCTTGATAACTTCGACGCACCCGCTGCCAAAGCGGTCACCATCACCAAGAGCGTATTTGATGGCAATGGAGCGGGAGGATTGAACGTGCTGACGAAAGGCGCGATCAAGCTTACCAATGTTAGCGCCAGTTATAACTCGACGTTTGGTGAATTTGAATATGGCGATACGGTACTGGAGGGTATCGGACCAGGCGCGCTGGACCATTGGCGCTTTGAGGCGACCGAGGGTGATATTATCACCATTACCATGACCGGCAGCATCATGGATCCTTACCTCGAACTGTATGATGGCATGGGAGCGCTGTTGGTCTCAGATAATGACAGTGGTTCGGGTTACAACGCGCTGATCAAGGATTTCGTCATACCGGCTGACGGACTCTATCATGTTTACGCCTCTGTTCTGGGTGGGCACGGTACCTATTCGCTTTCGATTTACACGGACCCCGCCCAATTGGGTAAATCCACCAATTCTCCCCTCCCCGGCAGAGCCGATCCGGGTGCCGTGCTGGATAATTCCGAGGGCACTGCCGGGATTACGATCAATAATTCTCTCGATCCGGAATAAGTATGCGTTCTACGATAATGCCAGCGAAGGGTTGATTCTTTTGAGCAAGGGCCTGATCTCCCTCACATCAGTCAATTCAGAAGGCAGCCTGGTTTCCAACGGTGCGGTGATCAACAATCTTGCAGGATCAGCAGGCGTAACGATTTCCAGCAGCCGCTTTGATTTGAACCACTTGAATGGGCTTATGATCGACACCCGCGGCGTCATTACGCTCACCAAAACAGGCGCTAGCGGTAACGGGAATCTCGGCGCGTGGCTCCATAATGATGCAGCTCCTTACTCGCCAATGGCTCTGACCATCAACAATGACCTATCAAAGATGGGTTATCGTTATAACGGTTTTAGCGAGAATGGCGCTGGTGGCTTGAATATTGCCAGCCGTGGTGCGGTGACGCTGACCAATGTGGAAGCCTACGGAAATACTGGCAACGGCGCATTGATCGTCAATAATACTGGGATGTCTGATGTCAAGATCAACAATTCATTCTTTGATTGGAATGAGGATGATGGCAGTGGCGGGGGATATGGACTGCACGTGATATCCTTTGGAAGCATTATCCTTACGAAAGGCAGCTCAAGTCACAATTTCCTTGAAGGTGCCAGCCTTAATAATCAGCTCGGCGGCACATTCCCGCAAAAACCAATCACCATCACGAGCTTTACCTTTGATGACAACCGCGGATACGGTGTAGAAGTCTTATCCAACGGGGCAATCAAGGTCACCAGCATCAGCGCCAGCAATAACAGCGGCAATGGCGCCACCCTGAACAACCAAACCGGGGTTGGCGGGATCAGCCTGCTGGTGAGCAGTGGTAAAAAGAATCAGTTCTCGGATAACGGCGGGTATGGGCTGAATGTGAATTCCACCGGCGCTGTTGTTCTCAATCAGGTCGATGCTTTGACTAACGGCGAATACGGTGTCACCATCTTCAACCAGTATGTAACCAGCGCAAGTGTGACGGTCACGGGTGGCGAGATGAGCTGGAATGGGAACATGAACAACGGCTTGACTATCACCACCAGAGGCGCTGTACTGCTCAATAGTGTGACTGCTTGCGATAACGAAGGTTGGGGGGTGAGCATATCAGCCCCAGCTTTTATCTCGAATACCAAAACGGTTGTGGTCAATAAATCCACTTTCAACGATAACGGCGGAACAGGTTTGGTTGTCTATTCCAACGGACCGATCACATTGAACGGTATAACTGGCACCGGGAACGATAATGAGGCTGTTTATCTCAATAATCAGGCGGCAGATTCTACAATCAAACCTGCGGTCACTATGCTGAGCAGCTTGAGGCTCAATAACCTTTCCGGGAATTCAGGAGGCATTCGCATCGTCTCGAAAGGTGCAGTATCTCTGAATGGTCTGATAGCCAATGGCAGCCCGATCCAGGCAGGCGTCGAGATTGATAACTGTGTATGGTCCGTTGGGGTATGCACCGGCAGTGGCAATGTGACACTATCGAGCATCACTGTGCGCGATAACTACCGGGATGGTGTGAAGATCAGCACCAATGGTTTGACGATCAAGCTCACAGGTGTGGTGGCCATGCTCAACGGCCCTTATACAGGTTACGATCTAGAGGGTTCATCTGGAATTTACATCCAAAGTCACAACGCAGCAGGCTTGATCACCATCAGCACATGTGTGGCGATGGGCAATTCCAAGCATGGAATATATATTGGTAAAGCCACCCTGTCTCCCATGCCCGTCCTCACCGGTACGGTCTATTTCGGCAACAATACGCTTGGAGGTGTTTTCAACCCTAATCTCCTGATCGAGAATCTTTATTGATATTTTTAAGAGACAGGCAGAGCACCAGCTGTAGAGGCAATTCATGAATTGCCCCTACAGCTGAAATCACCTTATAATGACGGAGTAAACCATTATCCATAAAAGATTGCCGGTAGGGGATCATTTCGTAATCGCGGTTTCATCGCTGAATAACCACATCAATTCCATACTCTCGTGGAGGGAAGCCATGTCTAAATCCATGCGTTTGTCAGTACTGCCACTGGTGGTTCTATTCATCATCCTGGCTTCATTTGTTTTCGTCTCACCTGTCTCTGCCCAGGATGAGGTGCCGCCGGAGCCTGAAGTGTCCCCCACGGAGACCGAACCGGTTGAAGAATCTCCGGTGGAAGCACTGGAAGAGATTGGGGTGGTGATCGTGGATGAGCAGGGTGAGTCACTGCCCCTGGCATCCGAGCTGGCTGGGGAGCTGCTTACGGGTGGTGATCCATACTTCAAGGTCGGCACAGTCACGCATCGCTTCATGGAGGATTGCTCCGCATATCCTGGCGATCTCAATTGCCATGTATCAGCAACTCCCATCCAGGCAGCTGTGGATTTCATCGCCGGTGGGAAGATCCCATCCGATGGCAAGATCTATTTTGACTCTGGTACAGATTTCACAGAAGATGTTCTGATCGATGGGGTGGCGGGATTAAAAGGCATGATCGGCGCTGTCAATCCCATGGATAATCTACCTAATGTAACCATCAACGGGCATCTCTGGGTGCGGAATACCTCCTCTGGATTCACTCTGAATGGATTTAATATCCAGGGCGACGAAGCCGCTCCGGACGAGGATCTTGATCTCCTGCCGGATTACCCCCTGGGCGTGCTGGATTTCACTGAGACTGCTGGAACATTGATT
The DNA here is from genome assembly GCA_963804865.1 of uncultured Chloroflexia bacterium. GTDB lineage: Bacteria > Chloroflexota > Anaerolineae > Anaerolineales > Anaerolineaceae > CAVVEQ01. The sequence goes on along the minus strand of CAWDSH010000040.1, from coordinate 4,182 downwards.
TTGAGCAACCTGGACGTGACCAACAGTAATGTTGCCGGGGAAGGCATTGTTATTATCGAGCATAACGGCGCGGTGACTTTGACGAACGTGGATAGCTCGGACAATGCCGGTGGTGGAATGGTGATCTCAATTCCCTACAATAAGTCAGTAACCATCAAGAACAGCAGCTTTGACCATAATAGTGGAAATACTTTCGTAAATGGTATTTATATCGAAACAAAGGGCCCGGTCTTAATAATTGGCGTAACTGCCAGGTGGAATAATGGCACTGCACCAGCTCTATGGCTTTCCTCAAACAATACACTCAACATCAAGAACAGCATTGTCAATCAAAATGTAAACAGTACTGGCATAAACAATTTCCAGTTATCCACAACAGTGACGCTGGATAACATCACAGCTTCAGATAACGGCTGGGATGGAATTTCCCTGATGTCAAAGGGGAATATTACCGCCAACCACATACAGGCTAATGGAAATGGAAATGCTGGTGCCTATTTTGATACTTGCTTATTCGGAGGAGATATTTGTGCAAATCCAGGTGTAGGAAACGTAATCATCACCAATAGTGAGTTTAATAATAATAAAACTAATAATTCTTGGGGTGGTCTTACATGTATGGGCTAGAGGGATGATTACCCTGTTAAATGTCGAAGCTAACGATAATATCTTTGATGGTGGTGCGCGCCTAGATAACACTGGTCCAATTATTCCTGATTATATACCAGGTGTTTTTAATGTAAACGTAACCAACTGCCAGTTCTCACGGAATAAATATACTGGACTAAGAATATCTACTCATGGGCAGGTTTCCATCAGCAAGGTACATGCGGAGGATAATATAAACGGAAATGGTGCCCACATAGAAAACTATGAATATGAAACGAAAAGCGTTACCATCAGCGGCACAGAATATGGTGACAACATTTTTTCCGGCAACGGTAAATTAGGGCTTCGTATATATACATATGGTGCCATTGTGCTTAATTACGTGAACGCCGATAATAATCTACTGGACGGGGCGCAATTAGAAAATTGGGAGGGCACACGACGTCCAGTCACGATCAGCAACAGCAGCTTTAGTGGTAACACTGAATATGGATTATTAATAGAATCCAAAGGTGCTATCACCTTGAAGAATGTGATTGCTTCCGAAAATATTAAATCGGGCATGGATCTACAGACTTATACTTTTTCTAATTCCTTAAATCAAGTGTCCATTTCAAGCAGCGATTTCAACTACAACCACGAAGCAGGTTTTCGGATCTATGCGATGGGTGCAGTGTCACTTAATAATGTCATTGTCGACTGGAATCTTTGGGGAGGGCGCCCTCATTGAGAATGATTACTCGAGTTATGTATACCCTTATCCAGATACCATCGGGGTAATTTCAATCACAAATTCTGATTTCAGCTTGAATGGCAATACTGGTTTAAATGTGATCACATACGGCAGCATCGTGCTTAAGAAAGTATCGGCAAACCTTAACCGAACAGTTGGTGTGATCCTGAATAATTCTGGCGCTACCGTCGCCAAGCCGGTTTCAGTGACTTCATCTTTTTTTGATGGCAATAACCTTGCCGCGGGACTAAGTATCAATTCAAAAGGCGCGATCAAATTAACCAATGTTCGCGCTGCCAACAATTCCAAAAATTGGGAGTACATCGAATTTGGGGATTTCATCACCGAAGAGGTTGTATCAGGGGCTTACTCGGATTACTGGAACTATGAAAATGGACAGACTGGGGATACGCTGACATTCGTCCTATCCCGTCTGGAAGGATCGCCTGCCTGGGATCCGCGCACTGAGCTCTATCAAGAGATCGGTACGGATTGGATCACTCTCGATTGGGATTCGGTCAATGTGGATGGCGATCAGATCACCTATCAGATCACCCTGGCTCAAGATGGATTGGTTCAGATGGGCATCTCCAGCTATTACAGCAACATGGGCGGTTTTTACAGCCTTAAATTCTGGGAGGGCACGGATCCGGGTGTTTATTATGAGATTAACAACAACATAAACGGTGTAGAAATATTCAACGGGGAAGGTGCGGGAGTTACCGTCAATAATTCCAATCCCGATATTTATAATTTTAATTTCAACCTGGGCAGTGGATTATGGCTAGAAACAAAAGGTTCAGTTAATCTGAGTGGTATCAGTGCCCTTACCAATAAGGGGATTGGTATTCAGGTCAACAATGCCGTGTCGGGTGGTGGAAAGGTAACTTGCATGGATTGTACTTCAAACAATAATCGCGGTATCGGTTTGATGATAGAATCTCAAGGTCCGATAACTTTAATCAATATCCGATCGAGCCAGAATGTGGGGTATGGCGGATTGGTCTATAACCATACAGGTTCAACCGGTACACCTCCAATTTCCATTATCAATGATATTGCCAATACCGGTAGTTGGACAAACGGGTTTAAGGAAAACATCGGCGGAGGGTTGAATATCATATCTCGTGGCGTGGTTACGCTTACCAATGTGGAAGTCAGTAATAATCACAACAATGGTGCGACAATCGAAAATCTTGCGGCTGGTGCTTATGATGTCAATATTAATAACTGTTATTTCGATGACAACAATTGGGATGATAGCACTGTTGGTTACGGATTGCACATCACCACGCTGGGTAACATCTTGCTTAACAAGGGCAGTGCCAGCGGAAATTTCCAGGAGGGAGCCAGGCTGGATAATTATAATTCTCAGAGTTTAGTGACCAGACCCATATCTATCAGCAACTTCAACTTCGATGATAATGGCGATTATGGATTGATTGCCCTCTCCAATGGACTGATTACCGCCAAAAATCTCTCCGCCAATGGGAATAACGGCAATGGTGCCACCCTGAACAACCAAACCGGGATTGGCGGGATCAACCTGCTGGTGACCAGTGGTAAAAAGAACCAGTTTTCGGATAATGGTGGGTATGGATTGCATGTAAATACCAACAGTGCTGTGGTTTTAAACCAAACAAGTGTTCTGAATAACGCAGAGTATGGTGTCACCATCATCAACCAGAATAGCAGCACAGGCGCTGGGGTGACCATCAACAACTGCGAGATGAACGGCAACGGTAATCTTGGCAATGGCTTAAGCATCACGACCAAAGGTAAGGTTCTGATCAATAACCTGGTCGCAAGTGACAATGCAGGCTCTGGCTTGAGTATTTCAGATATGGCTCTTGTCTAATACCAAAGACCGTGGTCGTCAATAAATCCAAGTTCAACGATAACGGTGGATATGGATTGAATATCCAGTCCAACGGCGCCATCACCCTGAATGGTGTCAGCGGCAAGGGGAATGGCAGTGAGGGTGCCTATCTGGATAACCAGGCTGCCAATTCGGTGGTCAAGCCGGCGGTAACCGTATTGAGCAGCCTGGCTGCAAGCGATTTTTCAGGCAACGCGGGCGGGTTGTACATCATCACGAAGGGCGCCGTCAGCCTGACCGGCGTGGTAGCCAATGACAGTATTGATCAGGAAGGCATCCAGATCGATAACTGCGCCCTGGATCTCGGTGCCTGCACCGCGAGCGGCAACGTGACCCTGACCGGTATCACTGCCCGCAACAACATGCTGGGCGGTGTGAAGATCGCCACCAACGCTGCGCTTGTCAAGTTGACCGGGGTGGTTGCGATGATGAATGGCATGGATGATGATCCCGAACCGGAAGGCTATTCAGGCATCTTCATCGAAAGCCATAACACGGCTGGTCTGGTGACCGTTATAAACAGCGTGTCAATGGGCAATGCCAAACATGGCATCTATATCGCCAAAGCAACAACTGGCCCGATGCCCGTTCTGACCGGTACGGTCTATTTTGGCGACGATGTCCTCGGTGGTCAGGCCAATTCCAACTTTTGATCGCAAATCTTTATTGATTTATTAAGGACAGGCAGAGCACCTGCTGTAGGGGCAATTCATCGAATTGCCCCTACTTTTGGGGATTTTGCAACTTGACAAAACAGAACGAATGTTCTATAATAAGATGCCCTCAGCCTTTCCGGCAATTGGGCGATTGTGTTAAGTTAAGTATTGTTTCAATTGTTTTTGCGCGAAACAATACGGGAGGTGATTGTGATGACAATTTTTTATGAAAAGAGTTCTCGAGGGAATTAATTAAGAATTATTTCTTTTTATTTTCAATTTGCTCCCATGGCGATCGTCTCTTC
>CAWDSH010000039.1:0-7984 GCA_963804865.1 uncultured Chloroflexia bacterium | reverse complement strand
GGAACCGCGAACATCAATGCCAGGGCTATGAATCGTTTCATAAGGTATGATGATCGATCTTACGGTACAGCTTGGAAGCCTGGCGCTGCAGCCGGAATACTCATTTTAGCCAGTGCCAGGTAATCCTTAACCTGGAATGCACCCATCGTTTCCGGGGAAAAGGATGCGATGTGATTTTTCGCGAAAAGCGAATCCAGCGAGAATCTTGGATTTTGTCTTTCCTCCATCAAAAGAAACTTCCATGGTGTTTATCACAAGTGAAAACGGCTGGGTGATGCCCAGCTTCACCAGTGCGGGGGCGATGCCTCTCACATCCGGCAGCCCGCGCTCGTCCGCGCTGCAGGCGAAAGCACCGAACTTGGCGGTAAAACGGACACTCCACAGTCGCGGCTGGCAGTACTTGTTCATATTAGCCACTGAATTTTCGGCTGTTTTAAGAAACTTTACATCAGCAAGCGTCACCGCGACGAATGCAGCGACGATAGATTCCGGGTTGACCACAATTGGTGGCTCATCTGTTTTACGCAGAACCACATCATAATGTCCCTCGGAATTATTCGCGGACGGATTTCCATTCTTGTTATCTTGGGTTTCATTTACCATGCTCATTTCATTCTCCTTGTGCTTGAATGCTCACCCAGTCCTGAGCAGTAGTTGCGGTGCTCATTTATAAACGGTGTTCCACAGCCCGGTCGTCCAAAGAGCAGGCGATCAAGCGCTGCAGATCATCATGAACGGTGACTCTCCAGGGATTCTACTTGACTTCGTACGGATCGATGATGTGTTTCCACTAGTTGCAATCGATCCCGTTGGCCTTGCCGGAAAGATGCGACAGGCGTTGGAACGATCAATGCTGATATGTGCCTTTTAGACCTTGATAAAAATCTGATTGTTATATTCCCAATCGTAATTTCCGTGGACGATAAACTGCAATCCATGCTTATTCTTTTGGAAATGTAATTCCACGGGAAATGATATCAACTCAAACACATTTTCTGCCATACATCTCATGGGCATATAAGGCCAAAACAAGGACGTATACAGACATTGATTCCTATCGTCATAATTTATAATCCATTCATCGTTCCCTGTTCCATTCTGCCATCGATATGTGCCAAGATATGATTTCACGTCACACGGATAAGGATCAATTTTCTTATAATTTGAACCAACAAAAAATAGTATTTCCCGGACATACTGATCCCATTTCTCTTCGCTTGTGTCTATCTTGATCTTTAAGCACTGTAATCTATCAAATATCTCCATCATCTTTATTTGTTCATATTCAATGGCGGCAAACATGCTATTTTCATTTACATAAACATGATTCTTAAAATACACATGCAGATCATCTCTTCTCAGAATCAGATCTCTCCACCATTTTCCCCGCGTGATGAATGCTTTTTCCAGGCTTTTCCGTAGATCGGGACGATATAGAAAGACAATAATGGGATTTAATTCGTTAATGACCTCCAATACCTGCGAATAATAGGTATCAATATCCTTATCATCCCAGAGACTATGGATAAAATACCGGTCATAGGCATGCAATAAACATCCTTCTGTAATACATACTTTCCCGGATGAGTATATTGAATCTCTAAATGCCATCCATTTCTTCAACATCCCAATTCTATTTAATTCCATCCCTTCAGCAGTATCCAATGGTCCAAAGCTGAATTCATGATGCCGTATTGGATGATTTTCACACTCTTCATGCAACCAATATGCATCATGCTCCAGGCTGATTTGTTTATATACACTTTTTGAAATACTGGATTTTCCTACAGATGAGTGCCCATCAACGATGATCAGTTTTGTATTCATGATGAATTTTATCTGCGCCTTCGCCGATCAGAAGTGATATTAATGCCCAACCCGCAGCAACGCGGGATCAGCGCTGCCAGGGAGATCCTGACGAACCGGTTCATGGCGATAATCCCAGCTTCAAGCCGGGACTCAAAGCTGCTTCAGGAATCGGATTCTACTTGACTTCGTTCGGATCGATGATGTATTTCCACCAGTTGCAGTCGATCCCGTTGGCTTTCCCCGAAACGTGCGGCAGGCGCTGGAACCACCAGCGGTGGTGCGCGCGCATATCCCCGCCGCCCCACAGGCTGCATTCCACCAGTTTGGCATCCGCGGAGAGGTCGGGGAACTTCAGCCAGTTCTCGCAGCGGCTCATCACCGGTTTGAGGTTGCCCCAGTCATAATCGCGCTCGCTGTTAGGCGCGAAGTGGATCGTGCCCACCTCCGCCATGCCGGATGTGCTGCGCTCGTGCCGGGTGAAGCGCTCCCAGAGGTTGGCAGCCGCCGACAGCTTGCGGTAAACCTGCTTCATCGTGTCCTCGGCGCGGTGGCCGTAGCTCTCCAGCATTTCCCCCACGCCGCGCTCGTAATTGAAGCCCATGATCACAAAACGCCTCTCAAGCGCTTTAGGCACCCGGTGCGGGGTGGAATTCAAATAAAATGCGCCTGAGCCAACCATGCGCGATTCATAGAAACCAGCATAGGGCGGACCAAAGAGCCAGACCTCATCGAACTCGCCCGAATTCACCCTTTCCGCCATCTTGAATTCCTCGATGATCTTGCCGTAATCGGCTAAATCCGGTTGGTGATACCCGCCGCGGTTCTGCCAGCAGAGCAGCAGCCCGTCCGGCGAATACTGGAAGCCGTCCGCCAGCACGGGCAGGTGGTTGGCATGCACCTTCTCGGTGACCACGTAGTTGGCGTAACCCGCGCTGACCTCCTTGATATCGTTGATGAAGTCGTTGATCAGTTCCTCGGGATCGTGACCGCCCATCACGTTGCTCAGCTTGTGCCCTCGCGCGGAGGGCACCAGCGGGTCGTAGATCACTGCCAGCACTTTGCGCGTCACCGGCTTGGGCAACCCCGCGCTGCCCGCTGCGCTTTCCACGGTGTCTGCGCCGCTCGTTTCAACAGCCTGCCCACCCGCTTCCCCCTCTGGTGATTCCGCCGGTCGGTTGAGCGCGTCCTCATCATCTCCGGGGTCACTGGTGGTTTCCGCTGCCGGCTCGCTGCTGACCTGCGGAACTTCCACCGGGCGTTCGGCATCCACATCGGGTTCCTCTGTCGATGGGGTCTCACCTTCAAAAACTCCTTCATCCGGCATCGTTCCTTCAGCAGTTAGCTCCGCTCCGGATGGTGCTGCTTCTTCCGGCGTGGCTTCCCCGGCGAAAACACTTTCATCCGGCATGCTTTGATCCGCGGGCTGCTCGGAGGCTGTCTCAGCCGCTGGTACTTCCGCCGGGCGCTCCTCGTTATCCTGGTCCACGTCACCCACCAGGTTTTTGAACACCTTGATCAGCACGCTAATGATTTCGGTCAGGCCGTCCATGGTCACCTCTGCAGGGGTATAAGGATTAAAAATAATGCCAGAGGGTACTCTGCCATCCGGCAGCCCTGCAGGAATATCAGTTGCAAATCCCGTTCCCGATGGGGATTATTTCAGGGATAAAAGCTCCGCCAGCGGAGTCCCGTTGATGAAAATCTGTGCGCCGCTCAGCTCGGGGAATTGCAGCGCGGTCTTCATGAATTGCGCCTCGATGCGCGGTATGTCGCAGGTGCCGCCCACCATCAGGGTACCGGTCAGGTGGATGAACACCGTCCCGCCTTCATAGCTCAGGCTTTCGATCATCAAACTGGATGGGTAGAGGGCATTGTAGAGCCCCGACTGCCCGTAATACTTCTCCCCCACGTTCAATAGCCCCATAAAGGCGACCTCAAGCGGGTCATAGCTTGGATCGTAATGCACATCCGCCAGCACCACACTGTCCCCGCAGCCGATCATCTCGCCGCTCACCCCGTTGTCCTCCAGCGCGATCAGCGCGAACTTGACGGTATCCCCGGCAACATGGATGAGCTGCTTGGGTGGCTCGACTGTGGGCAAAGCTATTGTTGGCAGCATGGCTACAGCGGTTGCAGTTCCAGCTGCATATTGCTCTGCCTTTTCCTGTGGATTTAATGTTCTTTCCTTGGTTGCTTCAAAAGTTTGAAACGCAGGTTTTCCATCAAGGCTGATCTCGATCGTAGAGCAAGCCAGGCTGAGCAGCAATACGAAACCTGCGATAATGGGCGGGGTTATCTTTTTCATAAGGACTTCCTTTCCTGTGTGCACTACAGAGTATAGAGAATTGACGAATTTTCAGCAAGGGGAGTTCCCCCGGTTTTCTGTTAGACGCATCTTAGTTTTATGATGATTAAGGGTTAAAATTGGGGTTTGGATTGATTTGATACGTCTTCTTCCCACCAGGAGGTGAAGCATGCCCAGGATCGCCATTCTGACCGATAGTACCGCCAACCTGACCCCCGGGCTGGTTCAGAAAAACAACATCCATGTCATCCCGCTCAAGATCCTCTGGAAGGAGGAGGTTCTCCGCGATGGTGTCGATATCACCCCGGATGAGTTCTATACACGCCTCGGGAAGGAATCGGCATCCCCCACCACCTCGCAAGCCACCGTGGCGGAATTCAGCCAGGTGTTTGAGAAGCTGGCTGCCGATTACGATGCCATCTTCGCCCCGCTTGATCTCTTCCGGCGTCAGCGGCACGGTGGATTCGGCCGTCACCGCCGCGAAGGAGTTCACCAAATGCCCGCTCGAGGTCTACGATACCCACCAGGCAGCCGGGGGATTGGCGCTGGTCGCCCTGGCCGCTGCCCAGGTGGCCTATGCCGACGGCAGCCTGGAGATGGTCTCCCGCGTGGCTCATCAAGCCGAGCGACACTCATGCACACCTATTTCAAGGTGGACACGCTGAAATACCTGCATCGCGGCGGGCGCATCGGCGGCGCTGCCCGATTCCTGGGCACTGCGCTGGGCATCAAGCCCATCCTTTTCATCAACCAGGGCAAGATCGATGCCTCTGAGCGCGTGCGCACCAGCAAGAAAGCCCTCAAGCGCCTGATCGATATCATCCTCGAGAAAGCTGCCGGCAGACCCAGCCATGTCGTGGTGATGCACGCCTCTGATCTTGAGGAAGCCGAAATTGCCCGCCAAACGCTCACCCGCGAGCTCAACTGCGTGGAATTCGAGATCCTCGATCTCAGCCCCGCCATCGGTGCGCACGTCGGTCCCGGCACGCTGGGCATCGCCATTTACCCGGATTAGTCTGTCAAAAACATCGATTGTTCTTGTAGGGGCGACCTGTAAGGTCGTCCTTACTTGTGCTAATTCATTACATGCCCGCTGTTTCAATTCTTAATTTTCCCAACCTGATAAAATAAACCATTCTGAAAAGGATTGGGGAGAGTTCGCATGCTGATCACCATTTTAACTATGGGCTCGCGGGGTGATACCCAGCCCTTCCTGGCTTTGGGCGTGGAACTAATAAAACTGGGGCACCGTGTTCGCTTTGTTACCTTTGAAAATTATAGAGACTTTGTAAAGCCTTTCGGGCTGGAGTTTTATCCCATCACGGGGGATGTTGCCAGGGTCGCGTCGAGCGAAGATCTTCAGGGCGCCATGCAGGCTGATAATCCCTTCAAGATCCTGTTGAGCTTCAATAAAATGAAAGCATATGTGTTCGAGCTCCAGCAGCAGCTTTTCAAAGCCTGTCTGGGCTCAGATGTGATCGTATACCATCCCGGCGCAGCCATCGGCTATTTTGCTGCGCAGCAATTTGGAATGCGCAGCGTGCTCGCCACCCCGTTCCCCATGACTCCAACCCGCGAATATCCAGCCCTCATCTTTTACAATTCCGTTCGCACAAGTAAGGGATTCAATATGCTCACCCATAAGATCTTCGAGCAGATCATGTGGTCTGCCACCAGCGCTCCGATCAAACAATTCTGGAAGAAGAAATTTGGTCGTGCCCCCACGAATTTTGCCTGCCCTTATCCAAAACAAGTAACCCGTGATCTACCCACCCTGGTCTCCTGCAGCGATCATGTTTTCCCAAGGCCAACGGATTGGCCGGAACACGTGCATAATACCGGCTTCTGGTTCCTGGAGGATGATGCAGGCTGGCAGCCACCAGATGCGTTGCTCAATTTCCTGAAAAAGGGCGCTCCGCCTGTCTACGTTGGCTTTGGAAGTATGCGCAGCACGGATTTTGAAACCCGGACAACGCAAATCGTCATCGATGCTCTCAGGCTTTCCGGTCAGCGCGGCATCCTGGCGACGGGCTGGGGCGGTATGACAAAAGATCACGGGGCTTCTGACGAAATTTTCTTCCTGGAAAGTGCCCCGCACTCCTGGCTGTTTCCGCGCATGGCTGCCGTAGTTCATCACGGCGGCGCGGGCACCACCGCGGCCGGGCTGAAAGCAGGCGTGCCGGGTATCATCGTTCCCTACACCAACGATCAGTTCGCCTGGGGTCGGCGGATTTTCGAGTTGGGTGTAGGCGCAAGATCCATTCCGATTAAGCGATTGACCGCAGAAAAACTATCGGACGCGATAAATTTCGTTCTGACTGGAGAGATCAAAGCTTCCGCAATTGAGTTGGGAAAGAAGATCCGGGCAGAAAATGGCGCAAAGGTGGCGGCAAAAATAATTATTTGCTCATTAACAGCCATATCGTGGTGATGCATGCCGCCGCCAGGGAAGCGGCGCAAGCTGCCCGCGAGGTGCTCACCCGCGAGCTCAACGGCGTGGAATTCGAGATCCTCGATCTCAGCCCCGCCATCGGTACCCACGTCGGTCCCGGAACGCTGGGCATCGCCATTTACCCGGATTAGCTGAAATTCCCCGATCGATATTTGTCGGTGCAGCCCGCCTTACACACTACTGCGAGCTAAAATCACATGTTCATATTAAATTATTATTTGGAAACAAACTCGGTGATTTTCTTTGGCAGTTCGATTGCGATCCGGTCTGACCATTCCCACTTTTCGATCTCAGCCATCCATTGATAGGCGGTTAGATCAAGCTGAAGCGGGGTGATCGAAACATACCCTTCCGCGAGCGCACCAATATCCGTTCCGCTTTCAGTCACACCGCTTGGGCTTTCACCGATCACCCAGAAATATGGTTTACCGCGCGGATCAGCGCGCCGTTCCAGGTGGTCGTGGTAGATCCGCTGGCCTTGACGGGTTATTTGAACCCCCAGGATCCTGCTCATGGGAAGATTGGGCACGTTCACGTTCAGTACGATCCCGGGATTCAAGCCGTGCACCATGGCAGCCTCGACGATCTTTTGAGCAAATTCCACTGTGGGTTCAAAATCCTGCTCCGTTAGGTGATTACCGGAAGTCTCCTGGGAAATGGCGATCGCCGGAATTCCCCAGATGGTTGCCTCCATTGCCGCAGCAACAGTACCGGAATATGCCACGTCCTGCCCGAGATTGGCTGAGGTGTTGATCCCGCTGATTACCAGGTTAATTCTTTCAGGCAAAAAACCGGCGACAGCCAGCGCCACGCAATCGGATGGGCTTCCATCGGTGGCATATGCCGGTAAGCCGTCTTCCAGTTGGAGCCGTTTTACCCGCAGCGGGCGATCCAAGGTGCGGACATGACCGGACGCCGACCAGTTGCGATCCGGCGCTAGGACGAAAACTTTTCCATAAGGTCTCATACCTCTTGCAAGTGCCAGTAAACCCGGGGAATCGACCCCGTCATCATTTGTTATTAATATGTTCATTCTTCATACCTTTCATTTTCATCTGATACTATGATAACGAGTGAGAATTAAAGAATGGTCATTGAAATGTTATCGTATTGTTAAGGGTTTTACCTACAAGACTACCTGCTAGTCATGTGTGTAATAAATACTAGCAGAGTATTGGAACTGATTTCAATAATGAAATGAAAAATCCGACTCCCCTTACTTTCTTGACAAACCAGAACTAATGTTCTATAATATAGCTGCCCTCAGCCTTTCCCGGCATATGGGCGCTTGCGTTCAAGTTAAGCATTGTTTCTATTGTTTTTGCGCGAAACAATTCGGGAGGTGATTATGATGATAATTTTTTATGAAAAGAGTTCTCGAGTAAATAAATCAGTGAATTGTTTCTTTTTAAATGTGT
>CAWDSH010000038.1:0-10416 GCA_963804865.1 uncultured Chloroflexia bacterium | reverse complement strand
GAGGCAGATCAGGTGCTGGAGCTCTTGCTGCAATATGGTGTCAACCATATTGACGTTGCGCCCATGTATGGGAATGCTGAGAAATGCGTTGGCGGGTGGATGGAAAACCACCGCGGTGATTTCTTCCTCGCCACCAAAACGCGCAAGCGGACCCGCCAGGAAGCCTGGGAACAGCTGCAACGCTCACTTGATGTGCTGCACACGAACACGATCGACCTCTGGCAGCTGCATGGGCTGACCAACCCCGGCGGCTGGGAGCGGGTGATGTCACCAGGCGGGGCGCTGGAGGCCATGCTGGAAGCGCGGGAGAAAGGATTGGTGCGTTTCCTGGGCGTCACGGGTCATGGCAGGCTGACACCGGCCATGCACCTGCAAAGCCTGGAGCGCTTTGGCTTTGATGCGGTCATGCTGCCCTATTCCTTTTGCCAGATGCAGGATCAGAAGTATGCTGCCCCCTTTGAGAACCTGGAAAAGTTTTGTAAAAGGCGCAATGTTGCTTTGCAGACCATTCAATCGATTGCCCGCCGGCCATGGGGAAACACCCGGCGGACTTATAACACTTATTTTTATGAACCCTTATGGGATCAGGATGCCATTGAAAAGGCGGTGCACTGGGCGATGGGGCTGGAGCACAGCTTTGTGATCACCGCAGGAGATGTGCAATTTATCCGCAGCATACTGGAAGCGGGCTCGATATTCAGGACCGCCATCAGATGCGGACATGCAGGCGATGGAGGAGCGGTTTGAGATGCAGCCAGTTCATTAACGTTAACAGGTTTATTAGGATCTCAATTATCTTATCGTAATAAAAGGTCATACAAGATCGCGGCGGAGACTTTATACCAGCAGTAGAATGTGTTTTTCCATAAAGGAGATCCCATGAACAGCAAAGCCGCGAAATTTTCCAATATCGACGAATACATCGCCCTCTTCCCTGACAGAACGTGCAAAAGAAGCTGCAGGAGCTGCGGGCGGCTATCAAAAGGCTGCCGCGCTGGGCGTGACTGAAACGATCAAGCTACCAGATCCCCACCTTCGACCTGAACGGGCGTCATTTGATCCATTTCGGCGCGTGGAAAAAAACATCGCCCTGACTCAATTTCCTCCAGCGGCACGCGGGTATTTGAACGCGAACTGGAAGGATACAAGGCTGAGAAAGGCACCATCCAATCCCCTCGATCAGTCCCTTCCGTTGGAGCTTATTGGCAGGATCGTGAAATTCAGGGTGGAAGAGGAAAAGGTGCGGGCTGAGAAGAGAGCCATAAAAAAGAAACAACATGAGGGACTCGTAATCAAGGTGCGGATTAACCCACGTTACAGCAGAAGATAATAGGTCGGCTCGCGACTAGAACTCAAAATCTTCCCCGCATTGGGGTTGCCAAGCAATTTCCCGGGGACAATTATCACCTCTATGTATTGTTTACAATTCGTGTAATAATATTAATTAAAGTTTGATCCATTCATAAATTTTCTAATCTTCACGTCAAGCTCTCAAACACATCAAAATCAATGCTTAAGATCGTTCGGATCATTGTGTTCACGTTCTTCATGTACATCGTTACACATCTGTTCGTTTTTGTAACACTCCCATTCGCGATTCTGATCTCTTATATTGACAAAGAGAAAATCCCTGCATTAAAACAATGGTTTGTGAAAGCCCTCTTCGCGATCGTCGGGAGAAAATTGAAGGTTTCGGGCTATGAAAACGTAATCCGGATCACGACCATGTGATCATCTCGAACTATCCCAGCTTCTATGCTGGCATCGCTTTGATAGGAGTTTTCCCACGAGCTTCTGTTGTAGCGCACGCATTCGTAAAAAAAGTTCCTCTGGTTGGCCAGGTGCTAAGCCGCATGGGTGCCATCTTCGTCCAACCGGGAATATCCGGGCGCGGAAAAAGAGCGATCGATCTTCATCTGAGTGCGCCCGCTGCGAATACGAGCATGATCATCCTCCCGGAGGGAGCAAGAACCCCGGATGGGGAAATCCATCGATTCCGGCTCGGTTTTGTTTATATCCTACGGCAGACTTCCTTTGATCTATTGCCCATTACCCTTAATGGTTTCTACCAGCTCAAACCGGTGAAAAGATTTTATCTGGATCCGAATGCCGAACCGGAAGTAATCGTGCATGCCCCCATCCTGGGTTCAACCATCCGTAAAATGAACGATACGGAATTGATGACATTGGTGAAAAGTGTCATTGGCAGCGTTTATGAGCCATAACACATCGTTTTCTTATTAATCGCACAAGCCTGATCATTGAAAACTACCATCCTGTTCGGCAGGCGGATTGTGCCAGCAAATGCGTGGTTCGCGACCAGAACTCGATATCATCAACCTCTTTCGGGATTGCGATGTACCCCCCATGGGGATAGACTTTCTATGTTTGACCATTTGATTGCATCAGTATAATAGTATTAGATGGAAAAGATTTACAGTGAAGAAGTTTGAAGTATTTCGTCAAGTTATTCCGCGGAAGCGCACAGGTTGGAAATGACAATACCTATCCGAGAATCTGATCTTCATCATCCCTAGCCTTATTTACATAGGTGTATCAAGGAAAAGAAGGCTCACCTGGCAGTATTCATTTGGCGCGGTGGGATGGCAACCAACCTCGCGCCGATATCTTCTACGATTGGATTATTGACAGGTGTTCTTGCGGGTGTCTTCGTGTCGATTTTTCTTCCAACATTCCACCAGAGATCCTAGAAAATCCCAATATCGCAACATCACAATATGCAGGTTTAACCCTTTCCCTCTTATCATTTCTTATAGCATTATTTCGGGAGGGGATCTTCGTTGCCCTCGGCGAGGAGGCATTTTTCCGCGGTTTTCTGGGTGGTTTGTTTGATTCGGAAGTTTGGATTTCAAATCGGTAATTTGCTGCAGGCGATAATTTTCCTTCTTCCTCATCTCCTAATATTGACCGTAAATACAACTTTATGGCCGATCCTCATACCGCAGTTCATTTCGGGTTGGATTTTTGGATTACTGTCATATAAATCCAAGAGCATTCTCCCAGGCTGGATAGCTCATAGTCTAAGTAATGCACTTGGGGCAGTGGCATTCATGATGTGAGGAGGACTGAACGGATTGGCGGCATCGCTGATCTTCATCATGATTCGATTGATTGAGTTAAAGATTATAGGGGCATGAAATAATCCAGAACTAGAAACGAATTGAAGCTGCGTGTCCCAAGTATTGAAATCCTTTTTATTAAATTTCTCGGAATCGGAGGGATAATCTAATTAAAAAGATTTCGAGGAAAATTCACGGCATAAGTAGTAATATGGTTATTTTTTTCTCATCAGCTAAGAATTGGAGGGAAAATGAGAAAAAGGCAATACTCGATTTTTCATACATATATTCAAGATTATGCTGCTTCATCTTCAGGGGCTGAATACTTATCCCGCAATCTCCATCATTTCGACAAATTCTTTCTCAAGATGACCAAGGGACGAACGACACTTACCAGCATCCTGACCGGATTGCCGGTGGTTGTATTAACCACCAAGGGTGCGAAGAGCGGACAGCCACGCATCTCACCGGTTCTTTACATAAGCGATACGAGTGATCCGACCAAATTTGCGGTCATCGCCTCGAATTGGGGGCAGGACCATCACCCTGCCTGGTATTACAACCTTAAAGCGGAACCGAGCGCCACGGTATCAATCAACGGTCAGGTCAATAAATGTATTGCGCATGAGGCTGAGGGAGAGGAATACGCAAGGTTCTGGCAAAGCGCCCTGGACACATTCACGGGTTTCCCCCTTTATAAACGACTTGCCGGAGAGCGACGCACTCCGATCATGGTGCTGGAACCTGAGAGACCTTCATCACTAGAGTATGGAGAGAAATTAGGAAGCAAGGCTGCCTAACATAGGCTCCAGCCCCCGTAGGCATTGCGCAATGGAATGTGTTTACAACACGTCAACGCGAGGATTATGCCAGTTATTGGGCGGCTCGCGATTAACACGATATCATCTCCTCTTTGGGATCGCGATGTACCCCCATGGGGAGAGAATTTCTATTTTTGACCATTTGATTGCATCAGTATAATAGTATTAGATGGAAAAGTTTTAAATAAAGTTGAAGTTTTTCGTAGTTTTTCCGCAGAAGCGTACAGGTTGGAAATGACAATACCTATCCAGAATCTGATCTTCATCATCCCAAGCCTTATTTACATAGGTGTATCAAGGAAAAGAGGCAGACCTGGCAGTATTCATTTGGCGCGGTGGGATGGCAACCAACCTCGCGCCGATATCTTCTGATTGGATTATTGACAGGTGTTCTTGCGGGTGTCTTCGTGTCGATTTTTTCTTCCAACATTCCACCAGAGATCCTAGAAAATCCCAATATCGCAACATCACAATATGCAGGTTTAACCCTTTCCCTCTTATCATTTCTTATAGCATTATTTCGGGAGGGGATCTTCGTTGCCCTCGGCGAGGAGGCATTTTTCCGCGGTTTTCTGGGTGGTTTGTTGATTCGGAAGTTTGGATTTCAAATCGGTAATTTGCTGCAGGCGATAATTTTCCTTCTGCCTCATCTCCTCATATTGACCGTAAGTACAACTTTATGGCCGATCCTTATACCGCAGTTCATTTCAGGTTGGATTTTTGGATTACTGTTGTATGAAATCTAAGAGCATTCTCCCAAGTTGGATAGCTCATAGTCTAAGTAATGCACTTGGGGCAGTGGCGTTCATGATGTAAGGAGTACAGAACCTACTGGCGGAACAAACATTTGATGATGCTGACTCCCACCAATCCGATGCTCAATGTGACCGGATTAAGCCAGCTGTTGAGTGGTTCAAAACCAAAACTCGACAACAATTCTTCCTTGGGACCGCGAAGCAACCCCTTGGGTAGCGCATTTCAGTTCTTTTTAAATCGCTTGAATCATATAATAATACTATTTGATATGATAACCAGAAGAATTGAAGTATATCTAGGAGGTTTTTGGTTTCCCGGCTTTTACGAACCAGTGTCCCACCAGGGTTCTCAATGACGGAAGCCTGCAAAGTCCTTCCAATTCTGAAGGAACTTGGCCTTACTGATCATGAAGCTGTCGCTGCTATCCAATCCTCAGCTGATATTGGAAACATACACCTTGTTGAAAAGCGTGTTTACGAACTCCTCTCTGGTGATAATCCAAAAGCAACAGTACGTTTTAATGTTAATGGTCGTATCTATTCTATAGAAGTCTTATCTAATATCTGGAAACTAATCTATCCAAGAATTAAGGTGGATCTTGCAACGAAGGAGTATGACATAGCACGGAGCATTGTTTTTAGTTCTCGTCCAATCACAGGTTTCGCTCGAGTTCCTGCATGGCTTCAATTGCGGCCTGTTGCATTCGAGTTGAAGGATGCAAGGTTTGGTACTGATTTTTCAAGTTTTAATACCAAAATGGCTCCCTTCCCAATAGTTATGGAGGTCAAATATCGCCGATCAGGATTGTATAAATTACAAAGCTATCGTCGATACCGCTCCATTCAAGAAACACAATGGCTCTTATCCGCTTTCATTGATACGCCAATCTTCGGCTTTTCTGGTGGTGAATCGTGGGCCATTCTCGATGGTTCCTATCAATTAGTAAGCTTCGGTATGGGGACAGGACTTGAGGATGAAACCGAGGACGACTTCTCATCCCCAGGCAATCTTCAGGAGCTTCAACCTATTCCCACGGATGCTTATTACAACCAAATGGGCATAAATGAGCATAATTTGCGAGTTCCTGACTTGAAAAACCTATTTGACCGATTTAATAATCTAAGCAAAGAAAAAAAAGTCAAATTTCTTAGGGCGGCTGCTGCTCTTTGGTCTGCTTTTCAACCCGGAGTTAATCAATCTCAAAGATTGGTGTCTCTTGTGTCAGCATTGGAACCCCTTTTAGAAAAACCTGAACATTGCTCCTCTTGCGGATCCACCATCGGAATCACTAAATCATTCAGACACTTTCTCGATGAATATGTAGCGCCTTCCGCTGAAGTCAGGCATATATATGAGGCTATATATAGTGCACGAAGCAAGCTCGTTCATGGCGGGTGGAATTATGAAGTTGATGAACCTTTCATGACCCTTTCAGATCAGGGATATATAACAACGTTGGCTGCATGGGGTGCAACCAAGATAGGTGTTGTTAATTGGCTTCTTGCACACTAGTTAACCTCTCTAAATCTTAACATTAAACTATTGCACCCTACGAATTTCACGATTTGGTAATGCACACTGTAGAAAGGTTCGCGACTTGATCTCGATATTGCTAATTGAATGGAGACGATAAGTTTTTTTCATTTTAATTTCTTCGAAATGAATAATCTAAATGGTAAATCATACTTAAATATTCCTTCCTCAGGAGACCTCCCATGAAAACCACCATCCTGCTCGGCATCCTGGCGGCGCTGGTCACCGGCTTCGCCATCGGCGCGCAGTCCACGCTCACCAGCCGCATCGGCGCGCTGATCGGTAATTTCCGCACTGGCATCTTCATGAACGTCGCCGGCGGGTTGATCGCTGGGCTAATCGCGCTCGCCGTCACCGCGCCGCAAGGGAAGGCGTTCTGGCAGGTGCCATCGCAGGCGGCGGTCATGCTGCTCATCGCTGGAGCGATCGGGATTTTCATTGTCACCGGCATCGCCTATTCGCTGCGCGTTACAGGAGTAGCGGCGGGGCTGGCGACGGTGATCCTGGGGCAGCTGGTGCTCTCGATGATCGTGGATGCGAAAGGTCTTGGCGGTGCGGGGGTCATTCCCATCACCCTGCCGCGTGTGCTGGGGTTGCTGGTGATCGCCGTGGGGGTGATCCTCATCCTGCCGAAGAAATGACCTCGTTCAGCATAATTGTCTGAAAAACATGAAATTACCTTTCCCATTCACTCGAAAGGTATTTTCTTACTTGGTTCCCGGCTGCTGCTTCCTGACACCATCCTGCCACAATTGTATGTTATCCTCTGAGCGATGACCGCCTGCATCCTCGTCGTGGATGATGAGCCCGCCGTGACCGACCTGCTGGAGTACAACCTGCGCAAGGCGCATTACCGCGTGCTGACCGCCTCCGATGGGCGCGAAGCGCTGCGCCTGGCGCGCGAAGCCGAGCCCGACCTGATCCTGCTCGACCTGATGCTGCCCGAGATCGATGGCCTGGACGTCTGCCGCGAGCTGCGCCGCAGCTCCCAGGTGCCGATCATCATGATCACCGCGCGCGGCGAGGAGATCGACCGGGTGGTGGGCCTGGAGCTGGGCGCGGACGATTACGTCTGCAAGCCGTTCAGCGTGCGCGAGCTGATGGCGCGCATCAAGGCCGTGCTGCGCCGCGGGAGGCTTCAGTTTCCGAAGGTGGAGCTGCTCAAATGCAAGGTCCCGGCGGGCTGGCGCTCGATCCGGTTTCGCGCAGCGTGTCGGTGACGGGACACCCTCGCACTGACCCGCCTGGAATTCGACCTGCTGCAGCGCCTGCTGGACAACCCCGGGCGCGTGCTCACCCGCGAGCGCCTGCTCGAGCAGGTCTGGGGCTACGATTTCGCCGGCGATACCCGCGCCGTGGATAGCGCCATCAAGCGCCTGCGCGCCAAGCTGCGCGAAGCCGGCGGCGATCCCGAAATGATCGAAGCCGTGCGCGGCGTCGGCTACCGGGTGAAAGGCTGAGCCGTGAGCGTCACGCTGCGCCGCCGCCTGATCCTCAGCCACCTGCTGGTGGTGCTCACCGGCATGCTGTTAGCCGGGCTGCTCACCTGGATCTCGGTGGAGCGGCTGTATCTCAGGAGCCAATCGGAGAACCTGCTGGCGCAGGCAAAGCTGATCGCCGCCGCGCTGCAGGATGCCGAATTGCCGCTCCAGGCAGCGAACCCTATTCCCAGACCACCAACATCCAGCCCGGCATCCATACCCGCCTGCTCACCGAGGGCGGCGGGGTGGCTTTCAGCCTGCCGCTGCTGCCCGGCGGGGAGGAAGTGCCTGTGCCGTTTGCTGAACAAACTGCCAGCGTTTCTCCCGCCGAGCTGCTCGCCCGCGAGGAGATCCAGGAAGCCCTGACCGGGCTGCCCACAACGGCGGTGCGCCGGGTGCAGGCCGGTGAGGGGGGCAGGGTGCTGTATGCCGCTGCGCCGGTCTACGGTTCCATCCGGTGAGCTTTCCGGGATCGTCTACCTGGCCATGCCGCTTCCCGCGGGTGGGTTGCCATTTGAAACTCTGCTTAAAGCTGGGCGGCGCGGTGCTGGCAGCCGGGCTGCTGGCCGGGCTGGCGGGTCTATATCTCGCGCGCCGCCTGGCGCAACCGCTGGAGCAGCTTATCCCAGGCAGCCGCAGCGCTTGGCTCGGGAGACCTGAAGCAGCGCCTCCCCTCCGGCAGCCGGGTGCGCGAGCTGGACGAGCTGGGCAGGTCCTTCAACCGCATGGCAGCCGATCTGGAAAACGAAAAACAGGTGCGGGATGCCTTCCTGGCGGACGTGACCCACGAGCTGCGCACGCCGCTGACCGTCATCCAGGGCACCATCGAAACGCTGCAGGACGGCGCGCTGGACGACCGCAAGGGCAGGGCGGGGCTGCTGGACGGCATGCAGCATGAGACGGAACGCCTGATCCGCCTGGTGAACGACCTGCTGGTGCTGACCCGCGCCGATGCCGGCGCGCTTCCATTGGATCTCAAACCGGTAGATTTGGCGGAACTGGCACGCCAGCGCTGCGAGCGGCTGGTGCCCCTGGCAGCGAAAAACAAAGTGACCCTGCGCGTGGAGGAAACGGGGGGATCAACGGCGATCAGGGTGCGGGCGGATGCCGACCGGCTGGCGCAGGTGCTGGATAACCTGCTGGATAACGCCATGCGCTATTCCCCAAAGGGCGGCGAGGTCACTGTTGCCATCCGCCGCGAGGGGGAAAAGGCGCTGGTATCGGTTACGGATCACGGAGCGGGCATCCCGCCCGAGCACCTGCCGCATATCTTTGAGCGCTTCTACCGGGTGCAATCCGCGCGAGATCGCGCCAGCGGCGGGAGCGGGCTGGGGCTGGCCATCGCGCGTGCGCTGCTCGACCGCGCAGGGCGGCGATATCCAGGCGGTGAGCGAACCCGGCAGGGGCACCGAGATGACTTTCCGGCTGCCGCTCAGCCGGATTGCCATCCAACTGACCGCATCCTGACATCCTCCTGACCACGCGGTTGGCTATGCTGGTGGAAATACCAACCCACAGGAGGTTCCCATGAGATCGATCAATACTTTTTTGAATGTCGCCTTATCCTTTGCGCTGATCGCCGCACTGGCTGCCATCGGGCTGCCGCGGCTCAGCGTCAGCGCCGCGACACCCACCCCCGAGCCGGTGGAGCAGCAGCCGCAAGCGCCGGTCTGCGATGCCTCGCGCACCGTGGATGTCAGCGGGACGGCGGTGATCAACGTCGCCCCGGACCGCGTGCTGATCCAGCTGGGCGTGCAGTCCAACGGCATCTCGCCCAAGGAGGTCCAGCGCAGGAACGCGGCAGCCATCAGCCGGGTGCGGGCGGCCATCCAGAAGCTGGGCGTGGAGGCCACCGATATCACCAGCGATAATTACATCATCGAGCCGATCTACGAAGATTACGACGCGCTGTATATCAAGGGCTACCGCATCAACAACGTGCTGGCGGTCACGCTCAAGGAAGTGACCAGGGCCAGCGACGTGATCGCGGCGGCTTTCGAGGCGGGCGCCAACCAGGTGGTCAACGTGGAGTTCTACACCAGCGAGCTGCGCAACCACCGCGACCAGGCGCGCGCGCTGGCGATGGAAGCCGCTGACCAGAAAGCCCAGGCCCTGGCGGGCGCGGTCGGCGCGGAGACCGGCTGCGTGCTGCGCATCAGCGAGAACAGCTGGTCACTCTTACAACGGCTGGTGGCGGGCGAGCAACCAGGCGCTCTGGGCGCAGAACGTCGTGCAGAACGTGACCCCCGCCGGGGGCGGCAGCGAGTCGCTGGCTGAGGGTCCGGTCAGCCCGGGGCACATCTCGGTCCAGGCGCAGGTCTCGGTCACCTTTGGATTGAAATAGAATAGAACGTTCGGTAAAAAAATCCCCGCGGGTGTTATGCCGCGGGTAAGTTTTTTGATGCACCCAGACGATCTTTGCAAAGACCCTTCAGCGCACTAACCTGTATTGCTTGATCGATCCTTGATCTGCTTCCCAAGGAAAGCTGACAACCCGAACAACAGCAGCACGAAGCTGCCGCCAACGAAGATCCACTTGATGATGCTGAATACAGGGGCGAGCAAATCCACCACGGGAATCACGCGGGTAACGCCCCATCACCAGCGCGGCGGAGATATTTTCCAGGTAATCAAAGATCGCGCCGAGAATTGGCGCCAATTCGCCAGCTGCCAGCGACTGCCCGGCGGGAAACCCCTGCGGAAAAACCAGCTGATCGCCGTGGCGAGGAAGGCGGTGTAGACCAG
>CAWDSH010000037.1:0-12869 GCA_963804865.1 uncultured Chloroflexia bacterium | reverse complement strand
TGAGGGCGTGATTGATTTCATCCTTGCAGACAGCCGATCCAATCGAGTTATTACTGATGATAAACATGAACACATTTTTGCGTTCTCAATTGCCTGGCAAATTTCCTCCCACCAACGCTCTCCAATAGGAATGCGCTCCCAATCGATCCAAGTGTCAAACTTGCTTCGCTGTGCAACTTCTGTCAGCAATCTCGCAAATGCTATATCTTTTCTGGAATATGAGATGAATATATCGGTCAACTTTTTTCTCCCATTTTTGTGCCAAAATATGAGAAGCTACCAGACAAAAATCGCGAATCTAAAAAAAATGCAAGTCGGGCAGATACATAATGCAGCTAAAGCAATGCTGGGATCGTGATGACTCGCTAAAATAATTATACATTGGCACAAGAATATATATTTTTTATAACTTACAAGCTAATTGCACCAATCTTTCTTTGCGGTAACCTGAATGGGGTTTTTCAAATTGTTGTGAATGAAATAAACTGTGGTGATGGTAATTCAAGTGGAGAATCAAAACCTTGCGGGTGAAGAGGTATAACATCATAATGACTCCCGCTTCCTTGCCCCTCGACTCCGATTAACCTATAATCAACGCATGCCCGATCTGCCGCTCGACCAGGTGCTCGCCGGGGACTGCATCAAGATCATGGATGAACTCCCCGAAGAGAGCATCGACCTGGTCTTTGCCGACCCGCCCTACAACCTGCAGCTCAGCCAGGAGCTCTGGCGCCCCAACCGCACCAAGGTGGACGCGGTGAACCAGGACTGGGACCAGTTTTCCAGCTTCAAGGCTTACGACGACTTCACCGCCGCCTGGCTCACCGCCTGCCGGCGGGTGCTCAAGCGCACGGGGACGCTGTGGGTGATCGGCACCTACCACAACATCTTCCGCATCGGGCGCATCCTTCAAGACCTGGATTTCTGGATCCTCAACGACGTGATCTGGATCAAGGACAACCCGATGCCCAATTTCCGCGGCGTGCGGCTGACCAACGCGCACGAGACGCTGATCTGGGCGCAGAAGGAGCGCGGCGCGGCTTACACCTTCAACCACCACGCGCTCAAATCGCTGAACGACGAAAAGCAGATGCGCAGCGACTGGTACCTGCCCACCTGCCGCGGGAAGGAACGGCTGCGGGAGAACGGCAGCAAGGCGCACCCCACGCAGAAACCCGAGGGGCTGCTCTACCGCGTGCTCACCGCCTGCAGCAACCCGGGAGACCTGGTGCTGGACCCCTTTTTCGGCAGCGGCACGAGCGGCGTGGTCGCCAAGAAGCTGCACCGGCATTTCATCGGCATCGAAAAGGACAAGACCTACCTGCGCGCGGCGCGCAGACGGATCAGCGCCACCCAGCCCGCCCCCGAGGATGCCATCCAGGCGGCGCGCAACCCGCGCAAGGAGAAGCGCATCCCGATTGGCGCGCTGCTGGAAAACGGGCTGCTCGAGCCGGGGCAGAGCCTCCGCTTTGGCGGTGAAGGCGGCGAAGAGGCGCGGCTGATGGCTGACGGCAGGCTGGAGTATAATGACCGCTGCGGCTCGATCCACGCCATCGCCCGCCAATTGCAAGCCGGCGCGGTGAACGGCTGGACGGCATGGCACTACCGCGACACTAAAACAGGAAGTTACCAACCTTTGGATACCCTGCGCCAGCAATACCGGGCGCAATTCATTTCATCTGACAAGGATTCCCCCCATGAGTAAAAACCAAACTTATAAACCGGTCCGCTGGAGCCTGAACGATCTTTTCGCTTCTCCAACCGACCCCAAGCTCGAGAAAGCCTTCAAGACGATCGAAAAAGGCATCAAATCGTTCGAAGCCAAGCGCCCGAAACTGAGCGAGAAGATCAGCAGCGCCGATTTCATGGCGCTGATCAAGGAAATGGAAACCATCGACAGGCTGGGCGCGCACCTGCAGGGATACGCGGAACTTCTTTTCAACGCGGATACGCAGAGCCAGGCGGCGCAGGCTTTGATGGCGCGGGTGGAACAGTTCGTGGCGGAGATGGGCAACCGCCAGCTCTTCTTCAGCCTGTGGTGGAAGGATCTGAGCGAGAAGAACGCGCAGCGCCTGATGAAGGGTTCGGGTGACTACCGCTACTGGCTGCACCAGATCCGCCTTTTCAAACCGCACACGCTGAGCGAGCCCGAGGAAAAGATCCTCAACATCAAGAACGTGACCGGCTTCCAGGCGCTCAACACGCTCTACAGCGCGATCACCAACCGCTACGTGTTCAAGCTCAAAGTGGGCGGCAAGGAAAAAGAGATGACCCGCGGCGAATTGATGATGCACGTGCGCGGAGCGGACGCCAGCCTGCGCGAGCAGGCTTACAAGGAGATGTACCGCGTTTACAGCGCGGACGGACCCATCCTGGGGCAGATGTACCAGACGCTGGCGCGCGACTGGCGCAACGAGAACATATCGCTGCGCTCCTATAAAACACCGATCGCCACCCGCAACCTCTCAAACGACATCCCGGACAAGGTGGTGGATACGCTGCTGGACGTGGCGGCGAAGAACTCCGGCGTATTCCAGCGCTATTTCAAACTAAAGGCAAAACACCTTGGAATGAAGAAGCTGCGCCGTTACGACCTGTATGCCCCGTTATCCAAATCGGACAAGAAGTACGCTTACGATAAAGCCACGAGCATGGTCTTCGATTCCTTCAAGCAATTCGATCCCCATTTCGCCGAGCTGGCGGAAGGCTTCTTCAAGGACAACCACGTGGACAGCGAGGTCCGCAAGGGCAAGCGGGATGGCGCCTTCTGCCTGACCGTGGAAACCAAGCTGATGCCGTGGGTGCTGCTGAATTACCAGGGCAAGGCGGATGACGTTTCCACCATGGCGCACGAGCTGGGGCACGGCATCCATTCCCTGCTGGCATCGCACCACACACTCTACACCCAGCATGCCTGCCTGCCGCTGGCGGAGACCGCTTCGACATTTTCCGAAATACTGCTGGTGGATAAGATGCTCAATGAAGAACCGGATGAAGCCGTGAGGCGCGACATCCTTTTCAGCCAGGTGGACGACAACTACGCCACCATCCAGCGCCAGATCTTCTTCGCGCTCTTCGAACGCAAGGCGCACGAGATGATCGCCAACAACGCATCGATCGATGAGCTCTGCGCGGCTTACATGGAAAACCTGAAGACGCAATTCGGCGATGCGGTGGATATTTCCGATGAATTCAAGTGGGAATGGGTGTGCATCCCGCATATCTACAACGTGCCGTTCTACGTGTATGCCTACGCCTTCGGGCAGCTGCTGGTGCTCGCGCTCTACAAGCAATTCCAGAAAGAGGGCGAGGCCTTCAAGCCGCGCTACCGCAAGATCCTCTCCACCGGCGGCTCACAGGCGCCCGTGGAGCTGCTCAAGGATGCCGGCGTTGACGTGACGAAGGCTGCCTTCTGGCAGGGCGGATACGACGTACTGGACGACATGGTCAAACGGCTGGAAGCGATACCGGTAAAAAAGAAATAGCCGATCGAAATAAAAAGAGCGCACCGGAGTGCGCTCTTTTTTGTTATTCGAACCAGCCCAAACGGCGGAAAATATACAATTCACCCAGGAAAATGGCGACCATCATTCCCATCAGGATCAGGAAGCCTTCCGTGCGGGAGGCAAAGGGCAGCCAGGAGAGGTTCATGCCGTAGATGCCGGTGATGAGCATCAACGGCAGGTTGATGGCGGAGAGGATGGTGAGGATGCGCAGGCGTTTTTCGCTATCCTCGCTGCGGATCATCTGGAAATGGGTGAAGAGGTCATTGAGCCGCGATTCAAGCCGGTAGGCGGTCTGCTCGGCGATATCGGCGCTGGACTTGAGATCGCGGATATAGGCGCGGCGGTCCTCCTTGCGCAGGATATCGATATCGGTGGTGTAGAGCCCACCCACGCAGAAGAGCTGACCTTCCGCCAAAGTTACCATGCGGTCCACCTGCCAGCGCAGCTGCGCCAGGTCGTTGGCTGAAACATCACGCGGATCATCGGAAAGTTTGCGCGCCAACTGCAGGATCTGGTCGCGGGCGGTGATCTGAAGGTGGACCTGTTTATCCATGATCTGGTCGACGATCAGGTAAAGAATATGGAGGGCATGTTTGAGATGATCGGTATCATGCCCCAGGAGGTTTTTGATCGTATCCTCGAAATAGGGGAAGGGGTGGATGGTGATGAGCAGACCTTCGCGCCAAATGATGGTGATATAGCCCATATCCTGGACGGAGTGGTTGACGAGCACGGGGATCTCCATGAGGAAATCATGCCCGTAATGGACGGCATTGGGGGCATTCTCAGGGTGCAGCGCCAGGTCCAGGATGAGCGGATGGAGGTGAAGGGGTTCAAGGAACTTGTCGAGCTGATCGAGATTTGGATCAAAGATATCGAACCAATCATCCCCGCGGGTTGCGTGGTGGACGCGGGACTTCCCGACCTCGTCATCAGCCTGCAGCCTGCCGCGATTAAGTACATAATGTCCAATTTGCATATTCTTCCCTTTTGAATTCAATTTCCTGATAATTATACCTGCCCGGGATTAAACGAAAACAGGATGCTGCCTTACGCATCCTGCCTAAACAACGGATCAATGGGCGGCTGAGCGACCGTGCTTTGGACGCAGAGCGACCAGGTAAAGCTCGGCGGAATTCCGCACATTCTCGTTGGAATCCTCTTTGGAGAGGCGCGTCAGGCGGGCACGTGCCTGGCTATTCCCGGCTCTCACCAGCCCGGCAAGCACCGCCAGGAAAGCTTCCCTGCGGACAACATCCTCGGTATCCACGAGGACCATCATGGGGATGACGTATTCCTCGCGACCGGTGAGCAGCATCACGCTGCTGGCAGCCAGGCAGACGCGGATATCCTTATCCTCGAGGGAATTGAGCTGCATGGCATCCACTTCCTGGTTGAGCAGGTCAGCCAGCACCACCAAGCCCTCAAAGGCAAGCGTGCGCACCGCCCAATCGCGATCACGGCGCAGGGTTTCCAGGGAGGGCAGCACGGAGCGATTGCCCATCTGTGCCATGGCCAGCGCAATGACGACCTGCTCCAGGGTATTGCTGCGGTTGGTGAGTTCCATGAGCAGGATGGCCTGGTTGGAGACGGCGATCTTTTTCAGCGCCGCCACGTAACAATGATAGGCGATCATCATCTGCGTCTGCCCGTGATACTTGCAGAATCGCTCTTCCTCGATCATCTCGGGGATGACTTCCAGGATGGCAGCGCTCTTCATCGTGCTCTTGGTGCCCTTGCCACTAAGCCCTCCGGGAGGGGAAATCGGTCCACGCCGGGCAGCTTCCGCCACCAAGGGAGCGAGTGGGTCTTCATTAAAAAGGGTCTCGCGGGAACCGAAGCCGGGATTCCAGAACTTTTTCTCGTTCATCAGGTTCGTGCAGAGCAGGTCGGCCATCTTGGGTGAGACGACATCACCGGCAGAGAAGACGAACTGCAGGTGGTCGTCACGGGTTTCATCAGCATAGCTTTCAGGATTGATGTGGCGCTCGATGCACTGGATGGCAAGATCGTATTTGCCGAGTTTATTCAAGGTCTGGGCGATATGCAGCACGTCCTGGCGCTCGAACATGGGAAAGCGGCGCAGCTCATAGATCTGATCGGCCGCATCCTTGCCGCCAACTTCAGCCAGGGTATCGATGAGGAAAGTCCGCTCTTCGGGAGAGAGCTCAATGCTCTGCGTAGGTTTTTTCGCCAGGAAGACAAGGGCGGGCATTGCCTTCTTTAATCCCATCTGGCGGATTTCCTGCATGGCTGCCATGCGCTCTTCAGGCATCACGCTGAGCAGTGACTGGCTCAGCTCGTCGCTCAGGTCTAAAGGCATATCACTTTCGATCAGCTCGTTGGTCAGCGATTTGACCAGCTCGGATTGCAGCTCGGGGTCCATGTCCTCGGAGAAAATGCTGGTGCCGGGCGTAAAGGGTGGAGGTTTACCGGTTTTGGATTTTTTACCAGTCAGCAGGTAGACGCGGTCGGGATAGTATTTTTGGGCAAAATTGGACTGGAAGGACGCCAGGTCGCCTGATCCGCCAACCAGCTGGTACATGCGTTCCCAGGCGTAGGAGTTGGTGAAATCCTGCTGCAGGATCTGGTCGCAGAGAATGGTTGCCGTGCGCATATCGCCGGCATCGATGGTCTTTTCAATACGGATCACCAGGTCGGTGATGGTTTCAGCCATGCATCCCTCATTAAATAACCAAATTCGGTCATTTAAGATTGTAGTCCGCCGGGATACGGCGGACAAGGTCTATTCGTTTTCAATTTTGTAAGGTTAGAGAATTAAAATGAGCAGAGTGATCAACCCAGGCTTATTCTTCGGCTGCGGGTTCGTCCTCGACCGGTATGACCACCGAGGCGTCTTCCTCCGCGTGCTTGCGATCCAGCACCTGGACGTTGCTGGCGATGACCTTGGTGAAATACTTGGTCTCGCCTTTTTCCTCGTAACGGTCGGTCTTTAAGCGCCCTTCCAGGAAAATCAGCCTGCCCTTGCCGAGCAGCTTTTTCAAAGTTTCGCCGTATTTTCCCCAGACTTCAATAAAGAACCAGTCGGTGTTCTTTTTCGTCTCACCGGCTGTTGTTTTCCAGATATGATCCACTGCCATGGTGAAGGTGATGAGCTTGGTGCCCTTGGGGGTGGTGCGCTCCTCCGGATCCTTGCCCAGGCGGCCAATCAATTGGATGTGGTTCAAAGATGCCATTCGTTCCTCCCATTCGCAGATGTGGAACTGCGATGTATGGTATATTAATTAAAGTTTAGACCCAAACCCCACCCTGTCAAGCCGGATAGGCAACGACTTCACGGAGAATTCATGTATTTTGCCATCGAAGGCGTCATTGGAGTAGGCAAGACCACCCTTGCCCGCCTGTTGCAGACCACTTTCGATGCCGAGCTGCAGCTGGAAGTATTCGAAGAGAATCCTTTCCTGCGCGATTTTTATTCCGACCGGGCACGGTATGCCTTCCAGACACAAATATTCTTCCTGCTCAGCCGCTATCACCAGCAGCGGCGCAATATTCCCCAGGCACTGGCCGAGAACCACAGCCTGATCAGTGATTACACCTTCGAAAAAGATTCGCTTTTCGCACGCATCAACCTGGCAGGCGACGAGCTGGAAATGTATTACCGGGTGCACGAAGCGCTGGCGGAAAAGATCCCCATGCCGGACCTGATCGTCTACCTGCGCGCCACAACAGAAACGCTCATGCAGCGCATCGCATTCCGCGACCGGCAGTACGAGCGGCAGATGGAACGCGCGTATATCGATGAGCTAAACCAGACTTATGATGACGTTTTCAGCAAAGGCAAGCACGCGGTGCCCGTGCTGGTGATTGATTCCGACAACCTGGATTTCGTGCGCGATGCAAGCGATCTCAAGAAAGTGGAAGAGATGATCCGCGAAGCGCTGCTGCACCCGCCACTGCAACCCGCCCTTCCCCTGGTCGAGGAATCCTGATGCGCATCACCCGTGACGCCCTGCTCAAGATCGCCAAGGACAACGCGGCCTTCAAAGCCGTGCAGGATAAGACATTGATGTGCATCTACCTGACCGGATCGCTGGCAACCGACCTGCCCCTGCTTGGCGGGGCAGCGGATATCGACCTGATCTTCGTCCATGACCGCCAGCCAGCGCGGGAACGGGAGCTGGTGCGCATCACCGACGAAGTGCACCTGGATATCGCCCATTACGTACACCTGATCTACGACCAGCCGCGCAAGCTGCGCTTGAATCCCTGGATCGGCTCCTACCTGATCGCCGACCCGCGCCTGCTTTATGAAACACAGCACTGGTTTGAATTCACCCAGGCCAGCGCGGCGGCGCATTTCTACCAGCCGGATAACATCCTCGCGCGGGTCCGCCCGCTGGTGGATGCCGCCCGCCGCACCTGGATGGAGATGAGTTCTTCATCCAAGGATATCGGTCTGGAAGGTCTGCTGGCATATCTAAAAGCGCTCGAAAACGTTGGTAATGCCGTTGCCTGCCTGAGCGGTCCACCGCTTCCGGAACGGCGGTTTTTCCTTCTTTTTCCAAATAGAGCAGAAAAGATCGGACATGCCGAGCTGACCGCCGGGTTGATCAATCTTTTCATGAAATCGCCGCCCACCGAGGAACTCTGGAGGGGCTGGCTGATCGATTGGGAGAACGCCTATTTAACCGTCTCGGGACAACCCAGCTGCCCCGTAAAGCTGCACGCTTACCGCAAGGCTTATTACCAGCGTGCCATCGATGCGCTCAGCCTGGATAACGCCCCGGCAGCGCTGTGGATCCTGCTGCGCACCTGGGCACTGGCAGCCAGCAATTTCAGGGTAAATGCCGCCGCGCACCATCCCTTCAAGGTGTTCCGCCAGACGATCGGCGTGGATGATGCTGCGCTTCCCGCGCGGTTGAATGAGCTGGATGCGTTCCTGGATAAAGTGGAAGACGCGATCGATGGGTATGCCCGTCAGAACGGCTTGAGCTGAGTTTTCCCCACCAGCCTGTGGATAAATCGAATATTTCTGTGGATAACTTCCCTCAAATGTGGACAAATGTTCAATAACTTGAGGGAAAAACACCATTATTTCACTCCTAAAAGAGAATTAACACGCCAATCCTCACTGATTAAAAATGCATGTTGAATACGGGCAGGTTATCCACAAAGGGTTGTTGATAAGTCTATATGACCAAACCACCACCTGTACGTTTGATCATCCAAAACTTGACCTCCACCTGGTGGTATTTCGTCATTTTGGTTTTCTATCCACTTCTCCCCCATGCCTACTAATACTACGAATCCATTAAAACCTAATAAATTAAGATATGGATAACTCCATGTTAACCACTTGTATATGTTCAATGAATCTTGTATATTATATTAAAAGAGACTAAGAATTTGCCCTCCTGGCATAACGCCGCTGAACCATTGTTGCCATTGCATGGGAGAAAGAGAGAATCGCTATGGATCTCATCAAGGTGAAGGCAAATTCCCGCACTGCGGCAGTAGCTGGAGCGATTGCTGGGGTGATGCGAGAATTCAAACACGCCGATGTGCAGGCGATCGGCGCGGGTGCCGTCAATCAGGCGGTAAAAGCGTGTGTGCTGGCCAAGGGATACCTGGCGGAAGACGGCATTGCCATCGTTTGCATGCCGGAATTCGTGGATGTTGAAATCGAAGGCAAGGTGAGAACCGCGATCAAGATCGTGGTCGAACCACGCTGATCGATCTGTATGAATTAATTCGCCAGCTTCAATCTGCGGGCTGATCGAGCTCTTCCTGGGCAAAGATGACCTCATCTTTGCCCGTTAATTTTTCCTCAACTTTTTCCACGATCAGATCGAAATGCTTGTGGTGCGCCACGTAATCCAGGTTGTCCGCCGGGATGGTGAGCACGGGACAGATATTGAAATGCTCGATCCACTCATTGTAGAGCTGGTTTAGATTTCCCAGGTATTCTGGGGCAATGCGCCGCTCGTAATCCCGATCGCGCAGGTCGATGCGCTTGGAGAGCGTATCCACCGAGGCGCGCAGGTAGATCATCAGGTTGGGGGCGGGCAGGAATTCCTGGATGGTGTGATAGAGGGCGTGATAGGTGTTGTAGTCACGTTCAGAGAGGAAACCCTGCAGGAACAGGTTGCGGGCGAAGATCTCGGCATCTTCGTAGATGGAGCGGTCCTGGACGACCGACCCGGGAAAATGGATCAAGTCCTTTTGCAGGCGCAGGCGGTGGGTGAGGAAGAAGATCTGCGATTGGAAGCTGAAGGCGTGCATATCGCGGTAGAAATCCGCCAGGTAGGGATTCTCGGTGACCGGCTCGTAGAAGGGCTGCCAATCGAGCCGCTCGCAGAGCATCTCGACCAGGGTGGATTTGCCCACACCGATATTGCCCGCAACCGCGATATATTTTTTCATGGCAGCCTCCGGAAGAATGGGAAAGCGGGCGACCCGCTTGAGGGAATTATACAGGATAAATTTTTGGCAACAAGAAAAAGAGGATTAAAAAAAGGAGGCAGCCAGATTGGGGCTGCCTCCTGTAAGGTGATCAGATCAGCTTACTTTGGTGATGGCATCGACCGGGCAGACTTCAACGCACTTGGCGTCATCGGAGCACTTGGGCTCGTCGATCACGTAGGTGCCGTTCTGCTCGGAAATGGCGCTCTCGGGGCACTCAGGCTCGCAGGCGCCGCAGGCGATGCAGACATCGGGATCAATTCTATGGGGCATGTTCCTATTCCTTTCTGGTTTCAGGCAACTTGCCTGATTTCTGAAGTGTAGAATAGCATAAAATGCGTGATTTTGTCAATACAATTGAGAGTACTTTTGTCCTATTTTGAGAATGATAATGTCATCATTGACCATGGACGATGGACGATTGACCATGTCGATCGTCCGTGGTCGCAACTTGACAGCGCGGGGTGCATTCTTTATAATAATCAACGCCTTCCTCGATAGCTCAATTCGGCAGAGCGGGCGGCTGTTAACCGCTAGGTTCCTGGTTCGAGTCCAGGTCGAGGAGCTTTTTGTATTTAACTAACTAGGTTCCTGGTCCCCTGGAGGGGATGATATCAGTCCAGTCGCGAAGCACACCCGGGTTGACGAAGCTTTTTTATTCAGTGAAGGCTGCCCGGTAATTTTCGGACAGCCTCTTTCTCACAATTATAGACGATCTTTCCCGGGAGCACTACGAATGCCGAGAGACGAACTCGATCCAGTTCACGATCACGTCCAAGGCCAACTCCAGATTGCCTACCTGGCAGTGGTTCTGGGCTTGCTCGGCCCGTGTAAACAGTCGCGCTGTAAGCGACCGCACATTCTTGAGCGCCTCGATCTGTTGGTAAAACTGCTCCACCGGTATCCCGAAATCCTCGGTGCCGGCCATGAGCAGCACATCCTGCTTGACCAGATGAGCGGTCTTGCTCCTAAATGCTTTGAGTTTTGAGAGATATTCGTAAGGTGTCTTGGCTCCCAGAATGTACATGGACTGGCGTATGCCCCAGTCAGCGACCATGTTCGTTTTCATCGCCTGTCCCAACAGTGCATTCATGACCGGGGCTGCCTTCAGGCGAAACAGGATTTTTACGAGAGCGCGTTCGGCCGGCTCGAGTTTTCCGAGCCAGATATCGTACCCATCGAACAGTACATCCCAGGCGATCGCGCGCTTGACACGCGGTTCAAAAGCAGCAGCCTTCAGAACCATGAAGCCTCCCATAGAGACTCCAATCAACGTAACATCATCCAGCTTGAAATAATCCAGGACTGCCTTGACAGGTTTGTGCCAGTCGGGCGTCAGCGGTATTTGCTGCTCTGCCAACACTCTGCCCTGTCCGGGGCCTTCAAACAAGACAATATCATATCCCCGTTCGACCAGGACCATCAGGACAGGAAAGAACTCCTCGATGCAGCTATCGGAACCGCCAAAGATGACAATGCTTCCTTTGGGCTGGTCGGGTGTGAAGCGGTAAGCTGGCATGATAACCTTCCTGGAATCCTGCTCGTAGGAAATTGCGAAGCGATCGCTGTCTTTGATCCCCCACCATTCCAGTGCAAGCTGCAGGAATTTATTGCGGGTCGGCTTCTTCCGCGGATCGTTCGACCACATAAAAAACTCAGCCGAGCGATAATAGTACGCCGCATGGAGTTTGCGGCCTTGTTCTAAAGCTTTGTCGCCCAGGGCCAAGAATGCTTGAACATAGGATGGGTAATCTTTGAGTTTCGGGGCGATCTCGCGCATATCCTCCAGCGCGTCCTTGCCCAGATAGTTGATCCAACGGTTCATCTGAAAGTTGACGCCGGAATCAGGATGCAGATCATCATAGAAACCATAGTGAAATTTAAAACGGGTTTGTGGTTTTTCCATTAGCTTGTTTTGACATCTTGTAATCTCCTTTCGTGCTGACTGTAAGCGAACAGATCATTAAGAATGGACTGTCGTTCCCTCTCAGGGAAGAATGCATAAACTCAGGTATTTGTTATTAAACAACTTGTCATAATATTGACACTATGTCATAATTAATATATGCTGTTCAGAGTTTATTGTCAAGTGATCATCCAGAGCCAGTTTCCTACCCCCTTCAGTATTGTAGAGGTGTACAATAATGAACAATCCCCCCCTCACTCGTCACCAGCGTCACCGCCTGCAGACGCGCAAAGGGCTCATCCAGGCCGCAGTGGAACTGGTGCTCGAAAAAGGCTACGAGACCGTCACGGTCCAGGACATCACCGACCGGGCCGACTTCGGCCGCGGAACTTTTTACATTCACTTTAAGGACAAGGAGGAGGTCGTCTGGACTGCGATCCAGGGCCTGTGCCTGGAATTGGAACAGGCAGCCCACCAACAATACAAAGACAACATCCCGGACCAGCAGGAGTATTACGGCCTGCTATACATTTTCCGCCAGGTCGACAAGAACCGCGACCTGTTCCGGGTATGCTTCAGCGCGCGGGGATCGGCAGCACTGACCGAACGGGTGTCGGATTTGCTGGCGGACATCATCCTGTACGACCTTCAGAACCAACCAGCCCTGCGCGATCCGAACTCAGATGTGCCGTTGGAGATCGTTGCCCAGATGATGACCGGCTTGATCACCCGCATGATCAGTTGGTGGCTGAATACCCCCAACAGCTACACCGCTGAACAGATGGCGGGCATGATCTACGAAACACTCCATCACAAAAAAACACCCACCCCCCAGGCATGATTTCGAGTCCAGGTCGCGAAGCACACCCTGGGGGTGTCGAGGAAATTTTAACCTCTCAGCAGTTTGCGTGGTGAGAGGTTATTTTTTTAACAACGAGCTAATTCCCTTCATTAGAAAGTTATTCGTAAATCCTTGAAATCAAACAATTGGCGGAATATACTACAACTATGCAGTATATTTAATAGCTAGG
>CAWDSH010000036.1:0-39537 GCA_963804865.1 uncultured Chloroflexia bacterium | reverse complement strand
GGAAGGAGAATCACGGTGAGGGGTATCAGCCAACGCATGTAGCGCTGTAAGTTGCCATCTGTTGCTGCATGTCCATTTCGGAGGGGAAACGATTTTTCAACAATGAGCAGATGCAGAAGCACGGTGACGTAACCGAGGATTTCCTTTCGGGCGATGGCGTTGTGGTCATGGAGGTAAAAAAAGAATAGCGAAGGAAGGAAGAGCAGCCCGAATAAAGTCAATGGATGAATTGATTTCCAAGACTTCATCACCAGTCGGATGTAACCGCAGACCACGACCAGGATCAGGATCCAGGAAAACACCGCGATAAATTCCAATGGCGAGACCGATGGTCGGAACCAGACGCCAAATTTCGCCCGACAGCCCGCGGCGGATGAATCCCTGGGAATAATCGATCAACCAGTCGGTATAAGCCCAATAATTCAGGCTTTTCCCGAATGCATCCTTTGGGAGCCAATAGAGGAATTCGCGTATCCAGGTTGCGGAGAAAACTAATCAATAAAATCGAATTGAGAATGAGAACTGGGCTGGGTGAGAATGGATTTAATGCGCGTTCCGAGTGTCATTTTTGAAATCCGGTGTTAATCAAGATCCAGGGCGCAGTCTGAACATGTAGATCGCCCAACCAATCGTGTCGCGCCCCCAACGCAGGTATGCCGCCCTTGCCTTGCCCACTCGCTCGACCAACTCCGCCAGGTCCGGATCGTCCGGATGGTTGCGAGCGTACTCGTTGGTCGCGTACCACTGCAGGCCTTCGTATCTGTCCCAGTCGTCCTGGCTGCTCACGATGGTGTGAACGAGGTCCAATCCTCGCCGCTCTCCGCATTCCGCATTCGAAGAGTGGCTCCCGAAGTCCTCTCTCGCAACCCCGGATGCCTCCAGGTAGTCCTCGGACGGCTCCTGCAGCCAGTATGGCTCTCCCACGATCACCCAGCCGCCGGGCTTCACCATGCCGATCAGCGCGTCGAGAGTACCGGCGTGCCCCCCGAAGATCCAGCTGGCTCCGATACATGACGCCAGGTCCAGGCTGTGCGGCTCGTCTGGTCTGAAGTCCGCACCATTCATCTGGGTGAAAGTGATGCCCGCGTCCGATGCCCGCGTCGCAAGCCTGTCGCTTTGCATCGGCGATATGGAAAGGAGAAATATCGATCCCTGCGCCGCGCACGCGATAGGCTTCGGCCAGGCGAATCAGGAACTCGCCCTTTCCACACGCAATGTCGACCACCTGCGAGTCGGTCGGAAGGCGCAGAAGCTCCACGAGACGCGTCAGTTTCTCCTCGCTCGTAGGATTGCATATCACATGTTCACGGTGAGTAATGTCGTAGAACTTCCATATGTCCATGAGTCATTCCTTCGGTGGCCTAACGGCTTGGCTCACTGGCACGGAGCCGCAGGCGAAGCATCCGGTGGAGCCGGTGTTGGGCTGCATTTAGGATTATTTCTAAATCCTATTTTCCCATTCTTCCCACAACAAACCAAAATGCATTCCCACCCGGATGCCTCAGGAACTGGGCGGAATGAGTTGGTAGCCAAGCTGCCTGAAGTAGGCATCTAAGTCGGTAACAGGCCAGCCCTCGACGATCTTCCCTTCAGACATGCGTACGAACCAGGCCTCTCTCCAAACTGCTTCTCGCCCGAAGCCAGCGTGAATGCCGCGATACTCCAACAAACTAACCACCATATCCCCATCTGCGAGAATTAGCTTGATGCTGGCCTTTAAATCTGGAAATCCTTCCGTCATGAATTCCCGCATCTCCGACTTTGCCTGATCTGTGTGGGTATCGAAGCCCTTGAGTAATTCTCTGGTTAATTCATATTCGAGGGTCTGATTACCTCGATGTACTCCCACCTTGTATTTTCTGCCCTGAATACCCTGTTCTATCTCCTCATAGGTAGCCCAGCGCTGGTGTTCATCCTCTACCCAGATCAGTTCGTCTCCCACCTGGAGTTTTCCATCAGCAGGACTGCCCGGGACAATCATGTCAATGATGTGCTTATGCCCCGAGGTGTCTCTAGAAAAACCCATACCGAGAAATGGAGCTCCCCGCGCGATGTAATCCGTGCTGAAGTACTGGTCCCATAGATCGATTTTCTTTTGATTAACGATCTGCTCAATGGTATCTTGGATTATCTCAATATTGGATTTCATCCGATCATACTCTCCGTGAACTTTTTATTTGCTACCCATCTATTAAATATACTGCATAGATGAAGTATATCCAACCAATTGGTTGGTTCTACGGATTCACTATAAATGTTTTTTAAAGAATAAGCTTATTGTTTAAAAAATAACCTCTTAGAATCACATACTGCTTAGAGGTCAAAAGCTCCTCGACACCCCAAGGGTGTGCTTCGCGACCTGGGGTCTAGTTTCCAAACACAAATTTATTTACGGTTTGCTGAATTCCACCTCCCACTGGTGGATCATGGCGTGCAGCTCCTCGTGTACGCCATGGCCGATCACATTTTCCTCATGCTGCTCGAATTTCTCAAAAAGTGTTTCCTGAGTTGCATCATCCAGCAGCTGGTCGGCGATGACGAACAGTATTGTATTTTCCTTCTCGATGTGTGGGCGCAGCAGATCACGGTACTTTTCGGCAGCTTGGATGAAATTCGGCAGATCGTTTGAATCGACCGAGCTGGCCATCAGGGCGATATACTCCCTGCCCAGTTTGTGTTCCTGCAGCATAACCCCGATGGGTCCACCTTCCTTCGGCGCACCTTTCTGAACCATCTCTTCGAAGAGGTAATCCTCCTCCTTACCATGGTGGCATTTATCAGCAAAGGTCCTCAGGAAGCGGATCAGCTCGCGACCGAATCGAAGCATTTCTCCCACATCATTATCCTTGCTGGAAAGCGCTTGGTCGAGAATTTC
Source organism: uncultured Chloroflexia bacterium (assembly GCA_963804865.1). Taxonomy (GTDB): domain Bacteria; phylum Chloroflexota; class Anaerolineae; order Anaerolineales; family Anaerolineaceae; genus CAVVEQ01. Next base: position 36,662 of record CAWDSH010000036.1, on the reverse strand, counting down.
AAGAACGTGCAGGATCGAATCATGCTCGTTGCGTAGATCTTGCGTCGCTTTTCCCATAGATACCTTCCTTTCCCTGAATAACATCGGCTAAATCAAATAATAATAATATACAACTTAATTCGTATTTCCTATTAAAAATCGATTATCTGTGAAGCTCTTGATTCAGGCTTTTCCCCTCTCGCTTTTCAATACCGTCTGGAAAAGACACAGCCGCGACAATGTACTCTATAGAAAACAGTTTTTCAGCACCCCTAGCGTATACTTTGCTTCAGACTCATTTCCTCGGTAGAACGCGAAAACGCATGCTCGCTAATTGTCCAGTCGCGATCAGTTCGGTGCGTTCGAGCTGCCAGCCAGGCGTTCAAGCTCTCGGCCAGGCGTATGCGATTCCCGCCAGGACCGTGATCGCGGTGGCATAGTAATAATGCCAGGGTTTCTTGTACCTGTAGAGCAGGTAAATAGTGATGGCGGCAATTACGACGGTGGCTGCAATCGCCAGGGCTGGTTGTTCGTAAAAGACCAGGATGGCAGCGATGATCAGCATGGTGACGGGGCCGATCAGAATGGTTGCCTTGAGAAGACCGGATACTTTCGTACGCAGTAACGCCAGGTAGAGGGCGAGGAGTGTTACAACGTAAGAATTGCGGATAATTCCCGCCGGCACCAGCGTGGGATTCTGCGGGAAAAACGCGGTTTCCACGAGATTGTAAATGACGCCGTAGAGCAGGTAGCATGCCGCCAGGATCACCAACCCTCCAATCGGGACGACGATCAGGGGAACCAGGATGGACTTAAGGGAATCTTTTTTCACATACCCCTCTTATAATTATTTTAAATAAAAAGCTCCTCGACCTGGGCTCGAATACCATCCCCCCTGAGGGGACCAGGAACCTAGTTAGTTAAATAAAAAGCTCCTCGACCTGGACTCGAACCAGGAACCTAGCGGTTAACAGCCGCCCGCTCTGCCGAATTGAGCTATCGAGGAAGGCGTTGATTATTATAAAGAATGCACCCCGCGCTGTCAAGTTACGACCACGGACGATCGACGATGGTCAATGGTCCATCGTCCATGGTCAATGATGACATTATCATTCTCAAAATAGGACAAAAGTACTCTCAATTGTATTGACAAAATCACGCATTTTATGCTATTCTACACTTCAGAAATCAGGCAAGCTGCCTGAAACCAGAAAGGAATAGGAACATGCCCCATAGAATTGATCCCGATGTCTGCATCGCCTGCGGCGCCTGCGAGCCAGAGTGCCCCGAGAGCGCCATTTCCGAGCAGAACGGCACCTACGTGATCGACGAGCCCAAGTGCTCCGATGACGCCAAGTGCGTTGAAGTCTGCCCGGTCGATGCCATCACCAAAGTAAGCTGATCTGATCACCTTACAGGAGGCAGCCCCAATCTGGCTGCCTCCTTTTTTTTATCCTCATTTTCTTGTTGCCAAAAATTTATCCTGTATAATTCCCTCAAGCGGGTCGCCCGCTTTCCCATTCTTCCGGAGGCTGTCATGAAAAAATATATCGCGGTTGCGGGCAATATCGGTGTGGGCAAATCCACCCTGGTCGAGATGCTCTGCGAGCGGCTCGATTGGCAGCCCTTCTACGAGCCGGTCACCGAGAATCCCTACCTGGCGGATTTCTACCGCGATATGCACGCCTTCAGTTTTCAATCGCAGATATTCTTCCTCACCCACCGCCTGCGCCTGCAAAAGGACTTGATCCATTTTCCAGGATCGGTCGTTCAGGATCGCTCCATCTACGAAGATGCCGAGATCTTCGCCCGCAACCTTTTTCTGCAGGGTTTCCTCTCTGAACGGGATTACAACACCTATCACGCCCTCTATCACACCATCCAGGAATTCCTGCCCGCCCCCAACCTGATGATCTACCTGCGCGCCTCGGTGGATACGCTTTCCAAGCGCATCGACCTGCGCGACCGGGATTACGAGCGGCGCATCGCTCCTGAATACCTGGGAAATTTAAACCATCTCTACCAAGAATGGATCGAGCATTTCAATATATGCCCGGTGCTCACCATCCCGGCGGACAACCTGGATTACGTGGCGCACCACAAGCATTTTGATCTGATAGTCGAAAAAGTTGAGGAAAAATTAACGGGCAAAGATGAGGTTATCTTTGCCCAGGAAGAGCTCGATCAGCCCGCAGATTGAAGCTGGCGAATTAATTCATTCAGATCGATCAGCGTGGTTCGACCACGATCTTGATCGCGGTTCTCACCTTGCCTTCGATTTCAACATCCACGAATTCCGGCATGCAAACGATTGCTATGCCGTCTTCCGCCAAGTATCCCTTGGCCAGCACACACGCTTTTACCGCCTGATTGACGGCCCCGGCGCCGATCGCCTGTACATCGGCATGTTTGAATTCTCGCATCACCCCAGCAATTGCTCCAGCTACTGCTGCAGTGCGGGAATTTGCCTTCACCTTGATGAGATCCATAGTGCTTCTCTCTTTCTCCCATGCAATGGCAACAATTGTTCAGCGGCGTTATGCCAGGAGGGCAAATTCTTAGTCTCTTTTAATATAATATACAAGATTCATTGAACATATACAAGTGGTTAACATGGAGTTATCCATATCTTAACTTATTAGGTTTTAATGGATTCGTAGTATTAGTAGGCATGGGGGAGAAGTGGATAGAAAACCAAAATGACGAAATACCACCAGGTAGAGGTCAAGTTTTGGATGATCAAACGTACAGGTGGTGGTTTGGTCATATAGACTTATCAACAACCCTTTGTGGATAACCTGCCCTTATTCAACATGCATTTTTAATCAGTGAGGATTGGCGTGTTAATTCTCTTTTATGAGAGAAATTATCGTGTTTTTCCCTTGAGTTATTGAACATTTGTCCACATTTGAGGGAAGTTATCCACAGAAATATTCGATTTATCCACAGGTTGGTGGGGAAAACTCAGCTCAAGCCGTTCTGCCGGGCAAACCCATCGATCGCATCTTCCACTTTGTCCAGGAAAGCATCCAGCTCATTCAAGCGCGCGGGAAGCGCGGCATCATCCACTCCGATCGTCTGGCGGAACACCTTGAAGGGATGGTGCGCGGCGGCATTTACCCTGAAATTGCTGGCTGCCAGTGCCCAGGTACGCAGCAGGATCCACAGCGCTGCCGGGGCGTTATCCAGGCTGAGTGCATCGATGGCACGCTGGTAATAAGCCTTGCGGTAAGTGTGCAGCTTTACGGGGCAGCTGGGTTGTCCCGAGACGGTTAAATAGGCGTTCTCCCAATCGATCAGCCAGCCCTTCCAGAGTTCCTCGGTGGGCGGCGATTTCATGAAAAGGTTAATCAACCCGGCGGTCAGCTCCGGATGTCCGATTTTTTCTGCTCTATTTGGAAAAAGAAGGAAAAACCGCCGTTCCGGAAGCGGTGGACCGCTCAGGCAGGCAACGGCATTACCAACGTTTTCAAGTGCTTTTAGATATGCCAGCAGACCTTCCAGTCCGATATCCTTGGATGAAGAACTCATCTCCATCCAGGTGCGGCGGGCGGCATCCACCAGCGGGCGGACCCGCGCGAGGATGTTATCCGGCTGGTAGAATTGCGCCGCCGTGCTGGCTTGGGTGAATTCAAACCAGTGCTGTGTTTCATAAAGCAGGCGTGGGTCGGCGATCAGGTAGGAGCCGATCCAGGGATTCAAGCGCAGCTTGCGCGGCTGGTCGTAGATCAGGTGTACGTAATGGGCGATATCCAGGTGCACTTCGTCGGTGATGCGCACCAGCTCCCGTTCCCGCGCTGGCTGGCGGTCATGCACGAAGATCAGGTCGATATCCGCTGCCCCGCCCAGAAGGGGGAGGTCGGTTGCCAGCGATCCGGTCAGGTAGATGCACATCAATGTCTTATCCTGCACGGCTTTGAAAGCTGCGTTGTCCTTGGCGATCTTGAGCAGGGCTTCACGGGTGATGCGCATCAGGATTCCTCGACCAGGGGAAGGGCAGGTTGCAGTGGTGGGTGCAGCAGCGCTTCGCGGATCATCTCTTCCACTTTCTTGAGATCGCTTGCATCGCGCACGAAATCCAGGTTGTCGGTATCAATCACCAGCACGGGCACCGCGTGCTTGCCTTTGCTGAAAACGTCATCATAAGTCTGGTTTAGCTCATCGATATACGCGCGTTCCATCTGCCGCTCGTACTGCCGGTCGCGGAATGCAATGCGCTGCATGAGCGTTTCTGTTGTGGCGCGCAGGTAGACGATCAGGTCCGGCATGGGGATCTTTTCCGCCAGCGCCTCGTGCACCCGGTAATACATTTCCAGCTCGTCGCCTGCCAGGTTGATGCGTGCGAAAAGCGAATCTTTTTCGAAGGTGTAATCACTGATCAGGCTGTGGTTCTCGGCCAGTGCCTGGGGAATATTGCGCCGCTGCTGGTGATAGCGGCTGAGCAGGAAGAATATTTGTGTCTGGAAGGCATACCGTGCCCGGTCAGAATAAAAATCGCGCAGGAAAGGATTCTCTTCGAATACTTCCAGCTGCAGCTCGGCATCGAAAGTGGTCTGCAACAGGCGGGCAAGGGTGGTCTTGCCTACTCCAATGACGCCTTCGATGGCAAAATACATGAATTCTCCGTGAAGTCGTTGCCTATCCGGCTTGACAGGGTGGGGTTTGGGTCTAAACTTTAATTAATATACCATACATCGCAGTTCCACATCTGCGAATGGGAGGAACGAATGGCATCTTTGAACCACATCCAATTGATTGGCCGCCTGGGTAAGGATCCGGAGGAGCGCACCACCCCCAAGGGCACCAAGCTCATCACCTTCACCATGGCAGTGGATCATATCTGGAAAACAACAGCCGGTGAGACGAAAAAGAACACCGACTGGTTCTTTATTGAAGTCTGGGGAAAGTACGGCGAAACCCTGAAAAAGCTGCTCGGCAAGGGCAGGCTGATTTTCCTGGAAGGGCGCTTAAAGACCGACCGTTACGAGGAAAAAGGCGAGACCAAGTATTTCACCAAGGTCATCGCCAGCAACGTCCAGGTGCTGGATCGCAAGCACGCGGAGGAAGACGCCTCGGTGGTCATACCGGTCGAGGACGAACCCGCAGCCGAAGAATAAGCCTGGGTTGATCACTCTGCTCATTTTAATTCTCTAACCTTACAAAATTGAAAACGAATAAACCTTGTCCGCCGTATCCCGGCGGACTACAATCTTAAATGACCGAATTTGGTTATTTAATGAGGGATGCATGGCTGAAACCATCACCGACCTGGTGATTCGTATTGAAAAGACTATAGATGCCGGCGATATGCGCACGGCAACCATTCTCTGCGACCAGATCCTGCAGCAGGATTTCACCAACTCCTACGCCTGGGAACGCATGTACCAGTTGGTTGGCGGATCAGGCGACCTGGCGTCCTTCCAATCCAATTTTGCCCAAAAATACTATCCCGACCGCGTCTATCTGCTGACTGGTAAAAAGTCCAAAACCGGTAAACCTCCTCCCTTTACGCCCGGCACCAGCATTTTCTCCGAGGACATGGACCCCGAGCTGCAATCCGAGCTGGTCAAATCGCTGACCAACGAGCTGATCGAAAGTGATATGCCTTTAGACCTGAGCGACGAGCTTAGCCAGTCACTGCTCAGCGTGATGCCTGAAGAACGCATGGCAGCCATGCAGGAAATCCGTCAAATGGGATTAAAGAAGGCAATGCCCGCCCTGGTCTTCCTGGCGAAAAAACCTACGCAGAGCATTGAGCTCTCTCCCGAAGAACGGACTTTCCTCATCGATACCCTGGCTGAAGTTGGCGGCAAGGATTCGGCCGATCAGATCTATGAGCTGCGCCGCTTTCCCATGTTCGAGCGCCAGGACGTGCTGCATATCGCCCAGACCTTGAATAAACTCGGCAAATACGATCTTGCCATCCAGTGCATCGAGCGCCACATCAATCCTGAAAGCTATGCCGATGAAACCCGTGACGACCACCTGCAGTTCGTCTTCTCTGCCGGTGATGTCGTCTCACCCAAGATGGCCGACCTGCTCTGCACGAACCTGATGAACGAGAAAAAGTTCTGGAATCCCGGCTTCGGTTCCCGCGAGACCCTTTTCAACGAAGATCCGCTAGCACCCCTGGTCGCGGAAGCCGCCCGGCGTGGACCGATTTCCCCTCCCGGAGGTCTCGGCGGCAAGGGCACCAAGAGCACGATGAAGAGTGCTGCCATCCTGGAAGTCATCCCCGAGATGATCGAGGAAGAGCGATTCTGCAAGTATCACGGTCAGACGCAGATGATGATCGCCTATCATTGTTACGTAGCGGCGCTGAAAAAGATCGCTGTCTCCAACCAGGCCATCCTGCTCATGGAACTCACCAACCGCAGCAATACCCTGGAGCAGGTCGTCATTGCGCTGGCCATGGCACAGATGGGCAATCGCTCCGTGCTGCCCTCCCTGGAAACCCTGCGCCGTGATCGCGATTGGGCGGTGCGCACGCTTGCCTTTGAGGGCTTGGTGGTGCTGGCTGACCTGCTCAACCAGGAAGTGGATGCCATGCAGCTCAATTCCCTCGAGGATAAGGATATCCGCGTCTGCCTGGCTGCAAGCAGCGTGATGCTGCTCACCGGTCGCGAGGAATACATCATCCCCATGATGGTCCTCGTGGATACCGAGGATGTCGTCCGCAGGGAAGCTTTCCTGGCGGTGCTTGCCGGGCTGGTGAGAGCTGGGAATAGCCAGGCGCGTGCCCGCCTGACGCGCCTCTCCAAAGAGGATTCCAACGAGAACGTGCGGAATTCCGCCGAGCTTTACCTGGTCGCTCTGCGTCCAAAGCACGGTCGCTCAGCCGCCCATTGATCCGTTGTTTAGGCAGGATGCGTAAGGCAGCATCCTGTTTTCGTTTAATCCCGGGCAGGTATAATTATCAGGAAATTGAATTCAAAAGGGAAGAATATGCAAATTGGACATTATGTACTTAATCGCGGCAGGCTGCAGGCTGATGACGAGGTCGGGAAGTCCCGCGTCCACCACGCAACCCGCGGGGATGATTGGTTCGATATCTATGATCCCAATCTCGACCAGCTCGACAAGTTCCTTGAACCCCTTCACCTCCATCCGCTCATCCTGGACCTGGCGCTGCGCCCTGAGAATGCTCCCAATGCCGTCCATTACGGGCATGATTTCCTCATGGAGATCCCCGTGCTTGTCAACCACTCCGTCCAGGATATGGGCTATATCACCATCATTTGGCGCGAAGGGCTGCTCATCACCATCCACCCCTTCCCTTATTTCGAGGATACGATCAAAAACCTTGTGGGACATGATACCGATCATCTCAAACATGCCCTCCATATTCTTTACCTGATCGTCGATCAGATCATGGATAAACAGGTTCACCTTCAGATCACTGCCCGCGACCAGATCCTGCAGTTGGCGCGCAAACTTTCCGATGATCCGCGTGATGTTTCAGCCAATGACCTGGCGCAGCTGCGCTGGCAGGTGGACCGCATGGTAACGTTGGCGGAAGGTCAGCTCTTCTGCGTGGGTGGGCTCTACACCACCGATATCGATATCCTGCGCAAGGAGGACCGCCGCGCCTATATCCGCGACCTCAAGTCCAGCGCCGATATCGCCGAGCAGACCGCCTACCGGCTTGAATCGCGGCTCAATGACCTCTTCACCCATTTCCAGATGCTGCGCAGCGAGGATAGCGAAAAACGCCTGCGCATCCTCACCATCCTCTCCGCCATCAACCTCCCGTTGATGCTCATCACCGGCATCTACGGCATGAACCTCACCTGGCTGCCCTTTGCCTCCCGCACCGAGGGCTTCCTGATCCTGATGGGTGTCATGGTTCTCATTTTCCTGGGGGAATTGTATATTTTCCGCCGTTTGGGCTGGTTCGAATAAGAATCCATTTTTCTTGTCATTCTGAGCAAAGCGAAGAATCTCTATTTTTCAACTCGAGACCCTTCGCTCCGCTCAGGGTGACAGAATTGTTGACCAAGTAAAAGAACCTCCCCGTGAAATGGGGAGGTTTTTCTTCAAATCGTTTGTTTCAAAGGTCGCTACTTTACTTTCTTTACCGGTATCGCTTCCAGCCGTTTGACCATGTCGTTCAGGACGTCGTACCCACCCTGCCAGAAGGCAGCCTTCGTCACATCAACGCCGGCATCCTTGAGCAGCTCCACGGGCGCCTGTGAGCCGCCGGTGGAAAGGATCTTGCGGAAGCGCGGCTTGAATACCTCGCCCTCTTTCTGGAATTGCTTGTAAAGCGCGAGCACCAGCAGCTGCCCGAAGGCGTAGGCATACACGTAGAACGGCACGTTGTAGATATGCGGGATCGCCACCCATTCCCACTTGAATTCATCGGAAATATCCACCGCATCGCCGAACTGCGTCTTCAGGTTTTCCTTGTAAGCCGCGCAGAGCTCATCGATCGAAGCGTTATTGGCGATCATCTCGTGCGCCTTGCGTTCGAAGAGCGCGAAGAAGATCTGGCGCTGGATGGTGGCGTAGTTGTCGTCCACCTGGCTGAAAAGGATGTCGCGCTTCACGGCTTCATCCGGTTCTTCATTGAGCATCTTATCCACCAGCAGTATTTCGGAAAATGTCGAAGCGGTCTCCGCCAGCGGCAGGCAGGCATGCTGGGTATAGAGTGTGTGGTGCGATGCCAGCAGGGAATGGATGCCGTGCCCCAGTTCATGCGCCATGGTGGAAACGTCATCCACCTTGCCCTGGTAATTCAGCAGTACCCACGGCATCAGCTTGTTTTCCACGGTCAGGCAGAAGGCGCCATCCCGCTTGCCCTTGCGGACCTCACTGTCCACGTGGTTGTCCTTGAAGAAGCCTTCCGCCAGCTCGGCGAAATGGGGATCGAATTGCTTGAAGGAATCGAAGACCATGCTCGTGGCTTTATCGTAAGCGTACTTCTTGTCCGATTTGGATAACGGGGCATACAGGTCGTAACGGCGCAGCTTTTTCATTCCAAGGTGTTTTGCCTTTAGTTTGAAATAGCGCTGGAATACGCCGGAGTTCTTCGCCGCCACGTCCAGCAGCGTATCCACCACCTTGTCCGGGATGTCGTTTGAGAGGTTGCGGGTGGCGATTGGTGTTTTATAGGAGCGCAGCGATATGTTCTCGTTGCGCCAGTCGCGCGCCAGCGTCTGGTACATCTGCCCCAGGATGGGTCCGTCCGCGCTGTAAACGCGGTACATCTCCTTGTAAGCCTGCTCGCGCAGGCTGGCATCCGCTCCGCGCACGTGCATCATCAGCTCGCCGCGGGTCATCTCTTTTTCCTTGCCGCCAACCTTGAGCTTGAACACGTAGCGGTTGGTGATCGCGCTGTAGAGCGTGTTGAGCGCCTGGAAGCCGGTCACGTTCTTGATGTTGAGGATCTTTTCCTCGGGCTCGCTCAGCGTGTGCGGCTTGAAAAGACGGATCTGGTGCAGCCAGTAGCGGTAGTCGCCCGAACCCTTCATCAGGCGCTGCGCGTTCTTCTCGCTCAGATCCTTCCACCACAGGCTGAAGAAGAGCTCCCTGTTGCCCATCTCCGCCACGAACTGTTCCACCCGCGCCATCAAAGCCTGCGCCGCCTGGCTCTGCGTATCCGCGTTGAAAAGAAGTTCCGCGTATCCCTGCAGGTGCGCGCCCAGCCTGTCGATGGCTTCCATTTCCTTGATCAGCGCCATGAAATCGGTGCTGCTGATCTTCTCGCTCAGCTTCGGGCGCTTGGCTTCGAATGATTTGATGCCTTTTTCGATCGTCTTGAAGGCTTTCTCGAGCTTGGGGTCGGTTGGAGAAGCGAAAAGATCGTTCAGGCTCCAGCGGACCGGTTTGTAAGTTTGGTTTTTACTCATGGGGGGAATCCTTGTCAGATGAAATGAATTGCGCCCGGTATTGCTGGCGCAGGATATCCAGAGGTTGGTAACTTCCTGTTTCGGTGTCGCGATAGTGCCATGCTGTCCAGCCATTCACCGCGCCGGGCTGCAGCTGGCGGGCGATGGCGTGGATCGAGCCGCAGCGGTCATTATACTCCAGCCTGCCGTCCGCCATCAGCCGCGCCTCTTCGCCACCTTCACCGCCGAAGCGGAGGCTCTGCCCCGGCTCGAGCAGCCCGTTTTCCAGCAGCGCGCCGATCGGGATGCGCTTCTCCTTGCGCGGGTTGCGCGCCGCCTGGATGGCATCCTCGGGGGCGGGCTGGGTGGCGCTGATCCGTCTGCGCGCCGCGCGCAGGTAGGTCTTGTCCTTTTCGATGCCGATGAAATGCCGGTGCAGCTTTTTGGCGACCACGCCGCTCGTGCCGCTGCCAAAAAAGGGATCCAGCACCACGTCTCCCGGGTTGCTGCAGGCGGTGAGCACGCGGTAGAGCAGCCCCTCGGGTTTCTGCGTGGGGTGCGCCTTGCTGCCGTTCTCGCGCAGCCTTTCCCTGCCGCGGCAGGTGGGCAGGTACCAGTCGCTGCGCATCTGCTTTTCGTCGTTCAATGATTTCAGCGCGTGGTGGTTGAAGGTATATTTTGCGCCGCGCTCCTTCTGCGCCCAGATCAGCGTCTCGTGCGCGTTGGTCAGGCGCACGCCGCGGAAATTGGGCATCGGGTTGTCCTTGATCCAGATCACGTCGTTGAGGATCCAGAAATCCAAGTCTTGAAGGATGCGCCCGATGCGGAAGATGTTGTGGTAAGTACCGATCACCCAGAGGGTCCCCGTCGGCTTGAGCACCCGCCGGCAGGCGGAAAGCCAGGCGGCGGTGAAATCGTCGTAAGCCTTGAAGCTGGTGAACCGGTCCCAGTCCTGGTTCACCGCGTCCACCTTGGTGCGGTTGGGGCGCCAGAGCTCCTGGCTGAGCTGCAGGTTGTAGGGCGGGTCGGCAAACACCAGGTCGATGCTCTCTCCGGGGAGTTCACCCATGATCTTGATGCAGTCCCCGGCGAGCACCTGGTCGAACGGCAGTTCGGGCATAAGAGGATTATAGGTTAATCGGAGTCTCGGGGCAAGGAAGAGGGAGTCATTGTGATGTTATCCATCTTCACCCTCAAGGTTTTGATTCTCCGCTTGAATCACCATCACCACCTTTTTTTCATTCACAACAATTAGAAAAATCCCATTCAGGTTATCTCAATGGGATATTGGTGCAATTAGTGTGTAAGTCATAAGAAATATACTTTCTTATGCCACTGTATAATTAATTTAGCGAGTCATCACGATCCCAGCATTGCTTTAGCTGCAATATGTATATGCCCAACTCGCTTTTTTTCGCGATTATTATATGGTCGGTTCTCGTATTTTGTCACAATAATGGGAGAAAAAAGTTGACTGATATATTTATCTCTTATTCCAGAAAAGATATCGCATTTGCCAGGCTTCTGCATGAAGCATTAAAAAAGAATGGATTTGATACCTGGATTGACTGGCAGGATATCCCGCCCAGCACGGATTGGCTGCACGAAGTGTATACAGCCATAGAGGAAGCAGACACATTCATATTTATTCTGAGTTCTTCCTCCACGATTTCAGATATTTGTAAACTGGAAATTGAACATGCCAGGAAGAACAACAAGCGACTGATTCCCATTGCAGTAAAGGATGTGGACCCATCCAGTGTGCACCCAGCATTGGCTGCCATCAACTGGATTTTTTCCAGAACGAAAGACGAGTTTCAGCCTGCCATTGAAGACCTGATCGCCGCCATCAAGACCGATTATGAATGGGCAAAAGCACACACCCGCTTGCAGATGAGAGCCCTGGAGTGGGAACGTGCAAATAATGACAAGAGCTACTTGCTGCGAGGTGCAGATCTTGATCAGGCTGAAAATTGGATTGCCGCAGCAGCTGAAAAATCTCCTGAACCCACCCTCTTGCAAACACGTTATTTGCAGACCAGCCGTCAGGAGTCTGTAAAAAGACAGCGCAATTTACTCGCGGCAGTGGGAGCGGCGCTTTTGGTTACCATTGTACTGGGTGTGATCGCAGTGATTAATGGGCAGCGTGCCGCTAGTACTGCCGTCAGCCTGTCGACCCAAGTGGTTGTCGCTAAAAACGCAGAAGCGACCGCTGAACAGGAGGCGGACTATCGAGCCACCCAGCAAGCGATCGCTGAAACACAAACCAAAATAGCCCAATCCAGAGAACTTGCCGCTTTTGCTATCAAAATTATGGAGCAGGAGCCGGATCTGGGATCGTTATTGGCCATTGAGAGCTTCAAAAAACAGGAAAATTTTCTCTCAATTGGCAGTTTACTGCAATCACTGCAAACACGTTCTAATATTTCCCGGGTTTATCACACCTCCACAACGAATCCTTCGCCAGCTAATTTAATAATTTCAGCGGTTAAGTTTCTCCCCGAAGGTGGAATTTTCGCCACAGGTGACATCAATGGCATGATCCGCTTTTGGGACTCATCGACAGGTGAAGAAATCAACCCCCCCATAACCACCTATAAGGGTGGAGAAATCAAACAATTTTCCATCAGCCAGGATGGCAAACTGTTGGTCAGTACAAACACGCGCGCGACCCAACTCTGGGATATTGAGAAAAGGGAAGAGATCCTGACGCTTATACCGGATTTCTCGGGTAATGATGCTGCCTTCAACCCAGATGGAAAATTCATCGCAACAATCCAGGAAGATGAGGGATTAATAATTTGGGACATAGCAACATCCAAACTGGTTGCGGAAAATAAATTCGAGTCTTCATGGAATGTTTCAATATCGTATTCACCTGACGGATCGAAAATCTTGGTTTTTGATGGTATCTATTATGACATAAAAATCTTGGATGCGATTAGCGGAAAAGAAATCAGAGAACCTACTAACCTGTATGAGGGGATGGTTCATTTGGCTTTAAGAGCTGTCGATATCAATCCTAAAGGCGATACCCTGGCAGTAGTAGATAATTCGAATAATATCTACTTATATAATTATTCCGAAGATCTTTTGATCTCAAAAATTAAAACTACTCAAAAAGGAGATATCTTTGATCTGGAATTCTCACAAGATGGCAAGTATTTCTTTACTGTGGATAATAACAGCATCCATTATTGGAATACCAAAAATGGCGCGTTGGAGGGGATTCTCTTAAGTTTTTCAAACAATTTTTCCGATGTTGATATTAGTCCAAATGGACAATACATGATTTGTGTCGATGAAAACGGTAAAATATTCATTCTATCGATCTATACTACAGCTTCAACAGATGGTCCATTTCAGGGATATAAGAGCACCGGAAGAGGTATTGCGTTTTCCCCTTATGATTCCCTTATAGCCATCGCTACTAAATTGGCACACGATGATTATGCGATCACTCTCTGGGATTCCGAAAGCCTGTCTCTTAGAAGCACAATCCCGATCGACCTAAGTTCATCTTTCGTTTCCCATCTTTCATTGGAATTTCTTCCAGAAAACAAGCTCATCTACGGCGGAGAAAATGATCACACTATTCATTTTTATGATCTTTCGACTTATGAGGAGATTGGCATACCTATTACTAGAGAAAAGGTTTACATTAAGGGACCGGTTCTTAGTCCTGATGGAAAAATATTCGCTAGTTCTGACCAGGACGGGACGATCATCCTGACCAATACCGCAACCCAAACCCAGATTGGCTCTCCACTGATTGGGCATGATGTGAGCCAATATGATGTGCCTGATCCAAGTGGTGTTCATAACCGGGGAGTCCCGAATTATGTTAAAGCTTTGGCATTCAGCCCGGATGGTGCCATCCTGATCAGTGGGGGGAATGACACTACTATCCGATTATGGGATGTAAATACAGGGAAACAAATCGGCGAACCACTCCTGGGGCATACCAACCTGGTTAACAGCGTTGCCTTCAGCCCGGATGGTAAAATACTTGCCAGCTCGGGAGAGGATGAGGTCATTCTTTTATGGGATATTGAAAGCAAAACCCAAATAGGAGATCCATTGAAAGGCCATATGTCTCCCATTAAAGAGGTGGTCTTTAGTAAAAATGGGATGATGCTGATAAGTGCCGGACAGGATGGATCAATCCGATTATGGGATGTCGAATCCCATCAACCAATTGGCCAGCCAATTACTGGTAGTAATGCCCGTCAATTATTTGTCGACCTGCCGCACATCAATCCTCTGCTAGGCTATTCAGGTCATATTGGCTCAATATATGATATTGCTCTTTCCCCGGATGGAACGAAGTTGATCAGTGTTGACGGCGATGATAATATCAGAATCTGGGAATTGGATGTGAACATCTGGGTCGAACGGTCCTGCATTCGCGCTGGCCGTAATATGAGCCGGGATGAATGGAATTTATATTTGCCCTTTGAGCCTTACCGGAAAACATGCCCTCAATTTCCATGAATTACTCCGATAAAGTTCTAGTTAATTCCACATTAGAGGATTTAGAATACGGGCAGGAGCATGTTACGGCTTGATATAGGTAAAAGAATATTTGAACGAGTATTTACATTTTGTTTCAATATGGTGTACTCATGAATAAACCAAAGGAATTTCATCCCCAACCTATTAATACATCTAATGTGGAATTACCGGAAGCTGTGGACGCGTTGACAGAACTGCTGGCACGCAATGCACATGAGGTATGGGCGCAAAGTCGGCTGTTGGATGGCTGGCGCTGGGGTCCGCAGCGTAACGATGAACGTAAGGAGCATCCCTGCCTGATCCCATATGAGAAACTACCCGAATCAGAAAAAGACTATGACCGGGCGATCGCCATCGAGACGATCAAAACGATCGTGGCTCTGGGTTTCCGATTGGTGCCTGCAGAGCAGTTAGGAAATGAAAGATGATGCGACAGATAAGCAATTGGATGATCCGGCGATTTGGGGTTGTGCTGTTGGTGGTGGGGACAATGGTCACCATGGCATTGGGATATGCCGGTTTTTCACTACTTCCATCCGTCAATGGCAGCATACCCTCTGTTTGGGATCGTATCTATTTGACTTTTCAGCTGTTTGTGGCGGAATCCGGGTATGTGGCAATGCCGGTATCCTGGCAGCTGGAAGTGGCACGCTTCCTGGCTCCTTTGGTAACAGCCTATGCCGCAGTCGGTGCATTGATGTTGGTTTTTTACGAACAATACCGGCTCATCTGGGCGCGGTTGACATACCGAAATCATATTGTGATTTGCGGGCTTGGGAAAATCGGTTCTCTTCTCCTCCAACCTCTGCAGGAATCCAGCAAACGGGTGATAATAATTGAGTCGAATTCAGAAAACGAAAATATAGGTCTCGCGAGAGATCGGGGGGCGGTGGTATTGATCGGCAATCCCGCCGATCCTGCAGTATTGCAGCGGGCGAGGGTTGCTCTGGCGGAGAGGGTAATTGCGGTTTGTGAGACGGATGGATTAAATTCGGATATTGCCTATCAGGTGGGCAGGTTGGCGCGACCTGGCAGGATGCTGAAATGTTATGCACATATCATGAACCGCTATTTATGTCATTTTTTAATGGGGCAGGCAATCACTACCCAAACCAATGAATGTTTTCAATTGGAGTTTTTCAATATCTATGATAGTGGCGCCCGTTTGCTTTTGAGCCGAAATACATACGGGCGGGAAACGCTGGAGGGTCGCTCTCCTCACCTGGTTATTATCGGGTTGGGACCTTTGGGGGAAAGCCTGGTGGTGCGGTCTGAGCGATTATGGCGGCCTTTTACAGCCGGGGAAGGGAAAAAGCTTCAATTCACCCTCCTGGATTCGCATGCGGCGGAACGGATGGCAATGTTGAAACTGGAATATCCCTTTCTGGCAGAGACTTGCGAGATGCTGGCGTATGATCTGGACGTTCGCTCCCCGGGTTTTCTGGAAAATTGGCCGCCGTTTGAACGTAACGAGCTGAAAGATATCGGTAAATATTATGTATGCCTGGAAGACGATACCACAGCATTGACAGTGGCTTTTCTACTCCAGCAGCGTTCCCGTGCATTTGGTATTCCCATAGTGGTTGCGTTGGATCAATACGATGGCCTGGCGAAGAGCATTGGCTGGCAGCGTGAGGGAGAAGCTGGCGGGGATTTGTCCGATGAGCTTGATCTGGCGGTGTTTGGTTTGTTGGAACAGACCTGCTGGACGGAAGCTTTGAATGAAGGCATATATGAAGATCTGGCAATTGCCATCCATCAAGCATTTTGCGCAGGCGAAATGGCTCGTGGGCGTAATCCGGAGGATCCGGCGCTTGCGGCCTGGTACCCGCAGACAGGGTTGGCTGGGTTGTCCGAAAAATACAAGGAAGACAACCGGCGTCAAGCTCGTTCTATTGGCCGGCGTCTGTGGAGCCAGGGGTACGGGATTGAACCATTGGATTGTGTAAAGAATTCCTGTTTTAAATTTGATAATGACACCCCCGTCTTATGTAAAGAAAATGATCGAATGGAAACGGAGCTGGAAACGTTGGCTCGGCAGGAGCATGAGGTCTGGATGAAAGAAAGAATCATTCAGGGTTGGAAACCGGGTACAGAACGTAATAACGACCGCAAGATTCACGATCTTTTATTTGATTGGTACGATCCGAGATTGAAGGAGGCGGCGCGGGAGAAAACCAGGCAAATTATTCAAAATTGGCCGCATCTCCTGGCGCAGGTGGATTTGCAGATTTACCGGCGCAAGTGCCGTACTGTGTAAGAACAAGAAAAGAACATTCTTGTGTCTGATCGTTCGAACTATACGCAGGGCAGCAGATCGGTCATGAGATGATTTTAGGTTAATCGGAGTCGGAGACCAAGCGGGCATTTAAACTTTAACCTTTTAGGTATACAATGAGATTGTATGATCTCGACGATTTCCGAAGTAAGAGATCTAATTATTTAGAGATTAAAGGTATATCTGGCTTTAATCCCATGCGCCCCATTTTTGAGGGCAATTTTCAGAAGATAATGCACTTCATTTTATAATTCGTCACGTCTCATATTCAAATTTCGGGAAATTTAACTAAACAAAAAGGTATTACCCAATTGTCGTGCTTATCACGAATATATTTTATAAGGAACTTTCATGTATCTGGTATATATTGATGATTCTGGTGATATAGGGTTACCTTCCCAAACGAAAACAATCACAAAAGGATATGTCCTTTCTGCTATGTTAATTAAGGATATTAATTGGTTATCAACGTTAGATCAGATTATCAAATTTCGCCGGTTTTTATATCAACGATTTAAATTAAAACAGAGCTCAGAGTTAAAAGCATCATTCTTAATACATGGGAATGGACCCTTCGAGAAATTAAAGACCTCCGATGAAGCAAGAATGAAAATATTCAAAATGGCGCTAAGATTGCAAACAAAAATTGGGGGAATAATAAATTGGGCGGTCGTAATTGATAAGTCAAAATGGGAAGCAAAGAATTATAAAATGAGCATGCTTGAAGCTGTTTGGCGCACTATGTTTGAACGATTGGAGCGTTTCACCACAAAGAATAATGAGATGTGCATGGTGTTTCCGGATCAAGGGAATGAGGTTTATGTAAGGGGTTTATTGCGAGAGATGAGAAGATTTAGTAACCCTAAATCTGCGTTCAATAAGAATCTGACATTAAAAGAGAATTAATAAATTTAGTTGAAGATCCAAGTTTTCGAAAATCTCACGAATCTTATTTCATTCAGATGGCAGATTTAAATGCGTATGCAGCACATCGCCACATTTTTCCTGAATCATGGTTTGGGGCAGAATACTGGGATTATTTAGGGGAAACGCGCCTTGAAGATGTGAACAGAATTAGAAAAGGTCCAAAAGGGATCGTCCTCCGACCATAAAAAAAGCCCCTTTCGGGGCCAATCGAGGACCGATACTCCAGACATAAATGCTGGGACCAGACCTCACATTCTTTATAGCACGAGAAATTAGCTTTGTCAATAATATTCCATCTGTTCTAAATGGGTCTCGCCGCCTTTTCTATTTCATATTACTGCCTTCTTTTCCCCTATAAACCCCCAAAAAACTTACATATATTGACAGGTTGTATTTTGAGAACATTTGTTCTATAATGTATCTGCAAATATTTTATCCATCTATCTTTTCTTGGAGAAGATATGCAGGTTCAACCTGGATTAGTCGAGAAACAAAAAAGATCTAAGAGGAAGAGAGGAGCACCGCCGGGCAACCTCAATGCTCTCAAGCACGGTCGTTATACCCGCGAAGCCCGCGCCCGTAAGCCCGCCCCCGTGCCTCGCGCCAGGTTTGAGGATATCGATGCTCACATCACCTATATCCGCGATTTCATGCAGCATATCTTCATTGTCGGCATGCGTTCCACCGATCTCGACCAGTCTCTTCGCCTGCTCAATACCTATACCCTCGCTTCCATCGCCCTCATCCGCTTCCTCCGTCTGCGCGAGAAGAATTTCTCCTCAGATTTCTCCGCGGCTGATTTTGAAACCACCCTTTTATCCCTCTCGGAAATCGAAAATGGGAGCCATTGATCTTCAAAGAAATGTTATTAATTCCCTCCCTCTCCCGAATTGTTTTATTTGTTTTGGATTTTTTAAGAAGGATCAATTCAATCTTCCCCCTCTCCAAAATTGGTTTTATTTTGGGGTCGCGCATTTTGCATACCCGAAGGGTAAGGGTGGTCGAAGACCGGGTGGGGCAGTGGTACAATCACCCTATATGACCCAAAAACACATCACCGACGACCTGCAGGCGCTGCTCGGCGTCCTGCCTTCTGTCCTCGCTGAAGCCGTCACCCGCGCCGATAATTCCGATAATCTCCTCGAGATCATCCTCGATCTCGGCCGCGTCCCGGTGGCGCTCTTCATGGATGGCGAGGTCGTCCTCTCCGAAAAAGAGATCTCCCACGAGGAGATCGACTACGTCGTTTCCCGCATCGGCGAATTCGATGCCGATAACCGCGCCGGCCTGGAGCGCACCCTGCACCGCATCTCCGCCATCCGCAACCGCCGCGGGCATATCGTCGGGCTCACCTGCCGCGTGGGTCGCGCCGTCTACGGCACCATCGATATCATCCAGGACCTGGTCGAATCCGGCAAGAGCCTGCTCCTGCTCGGCAAACCCGGCATTGGCAAGACCACCATGCTGCGCGAATCCGCGCGCATCCTCGCCGAGGGCAAGCGCGTGGTCATCGTGGATACCTCCAACGAGATCGGCGGCGATGGCGACGTGCCCCATCCCGCCGTGGGACGCGCCCGCCGCATGCAGGTGCGCACCCCCACCCTGCAGCACGAGGTGATGATCGAGGCGGTTGAAAACCACAACCCCGAGGTGATCGTCATCGATGAGATCGGGCGCGAGCTGGAAGCCCTCGCCGCCCGCACCATCGCCGAGCGCGGCGTGCAGCTGGTCGCCACCGCCCACGGGCGCACCCTCGAAAACCTGCTGCTCAACCCCACCCTTTCCGACCTGGTCGGCGGCATCGAATCGGTCACCCTTTCCGATGAAGAAGCCCGCCGCCGCGGCACGCAGAAGACCGTGCTCGAACGGCGCGCCCCGCCCACCTTCGACGTGCTGATCGAGATCCAGGAGCGCGACCGGCTGGTGGTGCACAAGGACGTCGCCGAAGCCGTGGACGAGCTGGTGCGCGGTTACCCCCTGCACCCCGAGATCCGCTACCGCGATGAGAAGGGCGAGATCCACAGCCAGAAGGCTTCGTCCCCGGCTGTTCCCCGCCAGTCCCGCCAGGGTCAGCGGCGCACCTTCGCCGCCAATGGTGAAAACGCTTTTTCCCCTTTGAATGATACCCGCCGCAGCCCTGAGATCACCAACGGCGAACCGCATGAAGTTCCAGCCCATCAGCCTGCAGCCCATCCATATCTATCCCTACGGCGTGGCGCGCAACCGCCTGATCCAGGCTGCCAAGCGCCTGGGCGTGCCCGCGGTCATATCGCGCACACCCGAGGAAGCCAAAGTGCTGATCACCCTGCGCACCTATTACCGCAGTCGCCAGCAGGCCATCCTGGATGCCGAAGCGCGCGGGGTTTCGATCTACGTCCTGCGCGCCAACACGGTCACCCAGATGGAACAGGCGCTCACCGAGCTCTTCAATCTGCCTGCGACGCGCAGTGAATCGACGGATAATGAATCCGCCACGCTGCAGACCCAGGCCGCCATCGACGCGGTGATGAACGGGCAGCGCTTCGTGGATCTGCCCCCCGCCAATTCCGTCATCCGCCGCCTGCAGCACGATATGGCGCGCCAGGCGGAGCTCGTCTCGCATTCCTACGGCAAGGATCCCAACCGCCGTGTCAGGATATTCAAGGATTGATCTGTAGGGGCAGAGCATGCTCTGCCCGGATAAAACAACCATGTTCATCACACTCGAAGGCCCCGATGGAAGCGGCAAGACCAGCCAGGTGCAGCCCCTGGCGGAATATCTCCGCGCGCAGGGTTACCCCATCTTCACCACCCGCGAGCCGGGCGGCACGGTCATTGGCGACCAGGTGCGCGAGATCCTTATGTCGTTGAAAAACACCAGCATGCATCCCAGCACGGAAACGCTGCTCTTCTGCTCCGCCCGTGCCCAGCTGGTCAACGAGGTCATCCGTCCGCATTTGGAGCACGGGGATATCGTGCTCTGCGATCGCTATGCTGATTCCACCCTGGCGTACCAGGGCTACGGGCACGGCAATGACCTGGACCTGCTGCGCAAGGTGCTTTTCTTTGCCACCGGGGGACTTGTGCCGGACCTGACCCTGCTGTTGGATGTCGATTCCGAGATCGGCTTGCGCCGCAGGAAAACGGGCGGCGGGGAATGGAACCGCCTGGATGCCTACGAGCTCGAGCTGCACCAGCGTGTGCGCGCCGGTTACCTGGAGATGGCGAAAGCCGAGCCGCAGCGCTGGGTGCTGATCGATGCGAGTCAACCTCCCGACGTGGTACAATCGGCTCTACGTCAGGTCATTATCGATCGCATCGCATCCCAAACCTGATTTTAATTTAACACGAAAGGATGAACTATCGCATGCGAAAATTCATGCTCACGTTGGCTTTGCTTACTTTACTGGTATTGGCAGCCTGTGGGAATGCCACCCCCACTGTTGAGCCGACCCCCACTGCCGGCGAACCTACCGCGGTACCCACCGCTGAACCACAGATCGTGGGTGCGCAGCCCGGCGAATGCCAGGTTACCCAGTCACTTTTCCCTGATCCCAAGGGTGTGGAATTTCAAACGTACGCCCCCATCAGCGCAAGTGATTATGTCAAAGGTCCTGAAAACGCGACCCTGACGATCATCGAATATTCGGACTTTACCTGACCGTACTGCGCCCAGGTCGCTCCCGTGTTGGAGCGTCTACATGAGTCGTATCCAAATGACGTCCGCATTGTTTACCGCAATTTCCCCATCGGTCACGAAACTTCCGATATCGCCGTCCAGGCTTCTGAAGCCGCCAACCTGCAGGGCAAGTTCTGGGAGATGCACGACGTGCTTTTCGATTCAGCCACCTGGAACACATGGATCCAGATGGACGTGGCAGCCTTCCAGATCTGGATCATCGATCAAGCTGGCAAGATCGGGCTGGACGTGGAGCAATTCACTGCGGATCTGACCAGCGATGCCGTGGTGCAGAGAACTACCGACGCCCAGGCTGCTGCCACGCAGGCTGGCGTCAGTGCCACCCCCTCCCTTTATATATTGCTGGGTGGTAAATTACTCTGGGATCCGAACGATGGGCTATCTCCCAGCTTTGAGAATTTGGAAGCCATCCTCAAGCTCTGGCAGAATCAGGGCTCACAATTCAGTGAATGCCCTGCGGTAACCGTGGATGCTGCCAAAAAGTACTCCGCGGTGATCACGACCACCAAGGGCGATATCACCGTTGAGCTCTATCCCGATAAAGCCCCTCTCACGGTCAACAGCTTTGTCTTCCTCGCGGGACAGGGTTGGTACAACGATGTGCCTTTCCATCGCGTTGTTGAAGGTTTTGTTGCCCAGGCTGGCGACCCTTCCGGTACAGGCATCGGCGGTCCGGGATATGAATACGGTGATGAGATCTCCGACCTGAAGTTCGATGATGCCGGAGTATTGGGCATGGCCAACGCTGGTGCTGGGACCAACGGTTCGCAGTTCTTCATCACTTTGGCTGCCCAGCCGGACCTGGATAACAACTATACGATCTTTGGCAGGGTAACATCCGGTCTGGATGTTGTGCAGAGCCTGACTCTGCGTGATCCATCCACCATGCCGGAGCTGCCGGAACCGGACAAGATCCTGTCCATCACCGTCACTGTCCAGTAGTCAATCATGGATAAACGGCAGCGCACCGATCCGCTCAGCGTGCTGCAGCTTGCGATGAGCGTGCTGGCCTTTTTGGCCGCCCTGGTTATCGGCGCGCTGCTTCTTTTAACTGTAACGATCAATTCCTCAGGGGCAGGTCTTTCGGACCTCTCTTCGCTGCCGATCGTATCTTACGCATGGGTATCAGTCCTGGTAGCGGCGCTGTTGGTCCCATCCATCATATTTACATCACTTCGGCTTACTGGGAAACCCGGCCGGTTCACGTCCAGCGACGCGCTCCCTGGGCATGGCCTCGGCGTGCATGGTATTCTGGCCAGTGATCCTCTTCCTGGGTTTCAGGCTCGCGGGGAGCCCCAACGCGTGGCTGGTGGTGCCCCCGTTGCAGATCCTGGCAGTGGGACTGCCGATCTGGTTTATTTTCGAGTTTGGACGATGGAGGTTGCCATCCGGCAGTCCTCAAAGGATTTCCGGCCTGGTGGGCGTGGGGATCACGCTGTCCCCTATTTTAATCACCACCATCGAGGCAATCCTTTTGATCGTTGTGCTCACCGGTGCCTTGTTCGTGGTTGGCGCTCAGCCGGATTTCATCGAGCAGCTTAACCAGCTCACCGGTCAGTTCAGCGGCAGCCCGGCGGATGCCCAGGTGGTGGATGACCTCACCCGGCAAGCGCTGCTGCAGCCGGGGGCGATAACCCTCATGCTCATCTTCATTGCCGGGTTGGTACCGGTGATCGAAGAAATCCTCAAATCCCTGGGGATGTGGTTCCTGGCGGGTAAGCGGATCACGCCTTCCCAGGGTTTTGTCGCCGGGATGATCTGCGGCGCCACCTTTGCGCTGGTTGAGAGCCTGGGAATATCCACCAATTTCGCCGGTGCCGACTGGCTCTCCACCGTTATCCAGCGTTTCGGGACCGGGTTGCTGCACATCACCGCCACCGGTTTGACCGGCTGGGGCCTGGCTTCCGCATGGAGCGAAAAAAAGTACCTGCGGCTGGCAGGCTGCTTCATAACGGCGGTCCTGCTTCATTCCATTTGGAATGTATTTGGCTTGTTAATGGGCTTCACGCCCTTCCTGGGTGAGGAATTCACCGCCCAACTGCCGATCGCTTCCGGATTGGGCAGCGTTGCGCCGTACATGCTGATCATTGAAAGTATCGTCATGCTCTTCATGCTCCTGTCTATTAACAGGAAAATACGATCTCAATTGATCAATGAGCCGCATGCCGTTGAACCGCAGCCCCCGGTACCTTTAACGCCAGCAACCTGATCTTCCCGCGCGATCGATCAGGCACAATTCCTGATGGCGAAACTAGTCAAGGAAGTTGTGTTATATACTTTAATGGTTTGGCGTTGACATTATAGTGAGGATAAGGTTTGAATCATGACTAAACGAGAATTCCTGCAAAAAGCCGTCCACTTTTTGTTGAAGACTTTGACCCACACTGAATATGTGCACACAGAGTATTTGCCAGAGAGCGGACCGGTTTTGGTCGCCATCAATCATCTCAGCCGGCTGGATATCCCCCTGCTGTTTGATAATCCCCGCCGGAAGGATATCAACGGCTTGATCGCCACGAAATACAAGAAATTCATCTTCATCGTGCCATTGGTCTGGATGGCGGATGCCATCTGGCTTGAGCGTGAGGAGGCGGATTTCGAAGCCTTTCGCGTTTCGGCGGAAGCATTGAAAAAAGGCATTGCACTGGGCATCTCTCCCGAAGGCACCCGCAGCACGACTGGTAAACTGCTGCCGGGCAAGCCGGGCACAATCCTGTTGGCGATGCGTTCTGGTGCGCCGATCGTGCCCGTTGGCTTGGTCGGCACCGACAAGGGCGTCAGCGACCTGCTCCATTTTCGCAAACCGCGTATGAAGGCAATCTTCGGCCCGGCGTTCACCGTCCCGCCGCTGGATCGCGAGAACCGTGCAGCCCAAATGCAGAAATGGACCGACGAGCTGATGTGCCGAATCGCTGTGCTGTTGCCCGAATCGTATTGGGGCGCTTATGCGGACCACCCGCGTTTGAAGGAACTGCTCAAGGAACAGAAACCCAACTGACGATTTATTTTTAGGGGGGAAGACCCAGATCGGCGATCAGGGCAGTGTCCCGAACCAGTATGCTGCGTGCGTTGAATAATTGCCCAGCGAAGTCATGCACCCGCTGGCAGCTTTCCCATTCAGATCCAGTTTCTCCATATCAGCGGCCCGACCCAGCAGGAAAAAGGTATTGCGCTCCGTAAGATCATTGACTTCTGTCAGGATGAGTGGCTCGTTCACCAGGGTCAGGTACCCTTCCACCATGTCGTAAGCTTTATCGATTCCCGGCGTCACGCTGTTGGCGCGAAAGCGCGAGGCACAAAGATCGGTGATCCCGCGGCAAGGTGCAATTCCATCAGGAATTATAGTTAAGTAAGATCCTCGATCGAGCTGGATGGAAAATGGCACCTGGTCAGCCGGGCAGGTCATCGCTTGTATTTTGGGTTCATTTGGGAACAAGCGGACGAAGAGGGGACCGATCATCAGCAGGGCAAGAAAAGAACCGGTGAAGATCAAGACGGGGCTGAAAGGGGTTTCCGCGGCATCCGGTTTTTCCCATTGCTGCCATTTGGGGAATCTCTGCAGCAAAGCCATCAGCCCCAGGGGCGCGAGGGCGGAGAATAGCGGTATTGAAGCCGCGTATTTTTCCATGAATTTTGAATCAACCGGTGGCGCAAAAGGCAGGGAAAGCAGGATACCCAGGAAAATGGCAAGCATCAAGGAAGGGAGTGGTTCTTTGTTCTTCTTGATGAACTGCCAGAGGGCAACAAATAAAAGGAGATTGAGCACGAACCAAAAAAGAATATCCCCAACGGTTTTGCGTGTCCCTGCAATAAAACTGTAATTACCCATATTTCCCGGCAGCAACCAGTCCCGGTAGGCTTTGATCGTGCCAATGACGATGCCAATGGGATAGCTCTTGATCTTATCCAAGGTCAGTTGCATCATCAGCGCGGGATCTTTCACGCCCGGATTATCTACATAGAAATAGTCCATGCCCGCCCCGCCCACGGCCTGCCCGTAGAGTGCGGGGAAGAAATTGGAGAAGCTGGTTGTACCGGGGACCGTGTAAAGCTTGTCCGCGATGGAATTGTAAAGGAAACCCGCGAGCACAGCTCCTAAAGCCAGGAGGGTAACCGGAAAGGAGAACTTGCGGCTCTTGCGAAAGGTCCAACCCGCCCAGAGGACGAGGAAAGGCAGGATCACCAGTGCGGCGGTGCGTGCGTTCTGGGCGAGCGAGGCGCAGAAGATTCCAAGGAGGACCATCCACAGCTTTTTCTGATCCGCTCCGCGCCAGAGCAGGGCAAATGCCAGGCAGCCGAGGATGAAACCGGGGATCTCAGTGCCGAGGCTGTCGGTTAAACGGCGGAAGAAAAAGAACAGAAGGGCGAAGAAGAAGGTGGCTGCCAGCGGACCGTGGGAGCGGCGCAGCTCGCGGGCAGCGAGGTATGCGGAGGAAGCCACGAGCAGCAGGAGGAAACCCACAGTCCACTGCAGGTTGCGTTGGAAGATGGCGAGGACGGCAGCCAGGAATGAAGAGAAGATGGGACGCCAGGCGGAGGCGCCGTGGATCAAGTCACCCGCCAGCAGGTTGCGCGCCTGGGTGTAGTAGCGGAAGAAATCGTGCAGCGGCATCAGCCCGCCGATGATGCCCTGCGTGGTGACGCCGCCCGACCAGAGATAGGAAAGCGGCAGGGCGAAGAGCACCAGCGCGATGAGGAAGCTGAGCAGTTGACCGGGCAGGCTGCGCGCGCGGAAGGCGAAATAGAGCGGGACGAAGGCGACGAGCAGCAGCCACTCGCGCTGGAAGGTGGCGAACTTGCCAATCGTTGGGGGCAAACCGCTGAAAATGATCAGGAAGAATATCGCAACGGCAAGCAGCACACCTAAGGAGGTAATAAAGAAATGGCGAAAGGTTGGTTTCTGTGCAGGCAAGGAGGACATTGGTTTCACTTGGAATGAGGTTGCTTAGTCTTGAGGAACAGAACCGTACCAATAGGTATCGTGGACGGAAAATTTTCCCAACCAGGTCATGCATCCGCTGGCAGCTTTCCCATTCAGCTCCAGTTTTTCCATATCTTCCGCTTTGCCCATCATGAAAAACGCCTCCCGGGTTTTTAGATCATTGACTTCCGTGATGAGAAGCGGCTCATTCAAATCAGCGAGATACCCCCCGAACTTGTCATAAGCTTCCACGATACCCTGCGGCATGCCATTCTCGCTAAAGCGCGAGGCACAGAGATTGGGGATACCGACGCAAGGGGCAGAGCCATCCGGGATGAGTCTCAGGATTGAGCCGCGGTCGAGCTGCATAGCGAAGGGAACCTGGTCAACCGGGCAGGTCACGGACTGTATCTCGGGTCTGCTTGGGAATAGGCGGAAGAAGAGGGGACCGATCATCAACAAGGCGAGAAAGGCAGCCATGAAGATCAACGTGGGAAGGAAAGTGGAATGAATGGCATCCGGCTTTTCCCATTGCTGCCAGCGCAGCTGTTTTTGAAGAAGCACAGTCAACCCTATTGGCGCCAGGCTCGCGAACAGGGGGATGGACGCCGCGTATTTTTCCATATATTCGGAATCGATCGGCGGCGCGAAGGGGAGTGAGAACAGGATGCCCAGGAATATGGCCAGCAGCAAGGATGGCAGCGGGTCATGAAATTTCCGTATGGAATGCACGACAGCAACAACCAAAAGGGCATTCAGGATCAGCCAGAAAACGATATCCAGGATAGTTTTGCCGTTCCCGGCGATGAAACTGAAATTACCCAGCATCCCGGGCATGAACCAATCCCGGTAGGCTTTAATCGTGCCGATGACCAGGCCCATTGGGTTGCGCTTGATCGTGTCCAGGGTGAATTCCATCACCAGGGCGGGATCCTTCACGCCGGGGTAATCCGCGTAGAACTGGTTCATCCCTGCTCCACCCACGGCCTGCCCGTAGAGCGCCGGGGCAAAATTATAGAAGGATGAGCTTCCCGGGGCAGTATAAAGCCTGTGCGCCAGGGTATTATAAATAAAAGCCAAAACCACAGCCCCAAGCGCCAGGAGAGCAATCTTGAAGGAGAACCTCCTGGTCTTGCGAAAGGTCCAGCCTGCCCAGAGGACGAGGAAAGGCAGGATGACCAGCGCGGCGGAGCGGGCATTCTGGGAAAGCCCCGCGCAGAAGATGCCGAACAGCACCAGCCACAATTTCTTTTGATCCGCTCCCCGCCAGAGGAGCGCGAATGCCAGGCAGCCGAGGATGAAGCCGGGGATCTCGGAGCCCAGGCTGTCCACAAAGCGGCGGAAAAAGAAGAAGAGCAGCGCGAAAAAGAGCGTGGCAGCCAGCGGGCTGTGGGTGCGGCGCAGCTCGCGCGCAGCGAGGAATGAGGATGAAGCCAACAGCAGCTGCAGGAAAGCCACCGTCCACTGCAGGTTGCGCTGGGTGATCGCCAGGATCACCGCAAGGAAAGATGAGAAGATTGGGCGCCAAGCGGATGCGCCGTGGATTAAATCACCCGCCAGCAGGTTACGCGCCTGGGTGTAGTAGCGGAAGAAATCGTGCAGCGGCATCAGCCCGCCGATGATGCCCTGCGTGGTGACGCCCCCCGACCAGAGATAGGAAAGCGGCAGCGCGAAAAGCACCAGCGCGATGAGGAAGCTGAGCAGTTGACCGGGCAGGCTGCGTGCGCGGAAGGCGAAATAGAGCGGGACGAAGGCGATGAGCAGCAGCCATTCCCGCTGCCGGTAGGCGAATTTGCCGATCTCCACCGGCGGCTGCAGGAAGAGGATCAAGAAAAAGACCGCGATGCAGATCAGCACTCCGCCAACAGTGAGGGGAAGCTGACCAGGGGACTGTTTTAATGAATTGGAATTCAGTTTCGCCGGCATATTGCTCGATCTTCCTTGGCTTGGTCTGATTATTATACCCAGATACCAACTCCAAAGGATTATAAGAAAAAATGGTCATGAGCATCTTTGATTTATCATCAGAATCGCTATAATAATCTTCATGCCTTTATTGTGGCTTTCGCTCGCATTTTTAACCGGAATCCTGCTGGGTCGGACACTTCAATTCCCCGCCGGATTTTGGATAACTGGCTTTTTCATATTTGGATTTCTGGGGTGGGTTGAATCCCGGTTTGGCAAGCGGTTATTACTGGAAAAACGATGGCGCAGAATCAGCCCGTTACCGCTGGCTGTCATACTTGCAGTGGCCATGCTGGGTGCCTGGCGATACCCGCTGCCCGAAAAATGGGGATCTTCTGATCTTGCATTTTTCAATGATTCTGAGGAAATCACCCTGGTTGGAAAAATCATTACCATGCCGGAGGAAGGGGATCGCACTTCCCGATTCTATTTGCAGGCGGAATCTCGGATTACCGCTGATGGCATTCTGCAACCTCTTGATGGAAAGGCACTGATTGAAACGGCAGCGGGAGTTAACTGGCAATATGGTGATCTGATACGGATTACAGGTGTTCCGGAAACACCACCGGAAGATGAGACTTTCTCTTATCGCGAATACCTGGCTTACCAGGGTGTGCACTCACTTTTTTCGTATCCATTTGTTGATTTCATTGAATCGGGAGCGGGTAACCCGATTGTTGCTGCTTTATTTTCATTTCGCCTGCGAGCGCAGGATGTCATATATCATATCCTGCCCCAACCGGAAGCAGCCTTGCTCTCCGGTATTTTATTGGGACTCGATAATGACATCCCGGTGGATGTGGAAGCGGCTTTCCGTGAAACCGGAACTGCTCATATCATAGCCATTTCAGGTTTCAATATTGCCATTGTCGCGGTTTTCTTTTATTGGATTTTTCGCAGGATCGCATTGCGGTGGAACGCTGCCGTGCTGACCATTGTTTTCCTGTTTCTCTATTCGCTACTGGTAGGTTGGCAGCCTTCTGTTGTTCGCGCGGCCATCATGGGCAGCATGGCGATTCTCGGCAACCAGATAGGCAGGAAAGGCGCGGGTCTCAATACGCTGGCTATCACTGCTGCCGTGATGTGTTTTTTTGATCCTTATCTGCCCTGGAATATCAGTTTTCAACTTTCTTTCACTGCGACCATGGGACTTGTTCTGTTGGGAGATCCCCTTCAGCGTTGGTTCTCCTCCCTGCTTGAAAAGAGACTCCCAACTGAAAAGGCAAAATTGATTGCGCAACCAGTGGGCGAATATTTTCTTCTCACCCTGGCAGCTCAGATTGCCACCCTGCCCGTTATCGCATTTCAATTCCAAAGGATTTCCCTGATAGCTTTGATTGCCAATCCCTTGATCCTGCCGGTCCAGCCCTTGTTGATGGTTTTGGGTGCGCTTGCAAACCTTATTGGAATGATCTTTCTTCCTTTGGGCAAGTTAATGGCGCTTCTTGTCCTGCCATTAGCTTCCTATACGATAAATACGGTCGAATGGCTTGCCAGGCTGCCGGGTGAATTACAGATCGGTTCGATCCCTCCGTGGCTGATCATCGGTTTGTACCTGCTGGGCTTTGCACTGATTACTTTGCGCGGGAAATTAAAAAATCACCTCACTCCCGCCGTGATCCTCATCGGAACCAGCCTGGTCACAGCTATTCTATGGAAAGGAGTGCTGGCAAGACCGGATGGGAACTTGCATCTCATACTGCCCGAATTGGAAAACAGCAGCGCGATGATGCTGCAAACACCAGGCGGGAAAATGATCATGATCAACGGTGCCGTTTCTTCGAGCGAATTAACCAGCGCACTGGAACAACATTTATCCGTATTCGATCGTGAACTGGATGGATTATTCATTACTGACGAAAAAGCAACCACGATAACGGGATTGATTTCAATGGTAGAGAATATACCTGTCCACCAGGTATTTTGGGGAGCAGCGGTTCCTTCCAGCCGAACCGCGAGGCGATTGGAAAGTACTTTAAGAAGTACCGGCGCTGACAGTCTGCTTTTAGAGGAAGGGCAGGAATTTGAGCTTGAAAAAGGGATCGTATTGCACGTTCTTGAGAACTCGAAAGATGGGACAGCTCTTCTTCTACGATACGGTAATTTCAAGGCGTTAATCCCCGGTGGGATTTCTGAAGATGATCTACGAGGGGAGGTTGATCTTTCTTCAGGAGTAACGCTGGTTATTCTCGGTGCACAGGACCAGGTCGAGGAGAATTTTGAGGAATGGAAATTCTTGAACCCCATGGCCGTTATTTGGATTGATGTGAATGTACTTCCTCGCAATCCCGAGTGGATCAGCACAAATCAATCCGGAGATGTTGAAGTCATTACCGATGGCGAAAGAATCAACTTTCTCGGGACTCGCTGATCATCATTTGATTATGATGCCATTGGTATAATCAATTTATATTAGCTGCTTCAGAATCGAGGACCGCCATGGTCACAAAAGTGAAACCGGGGAAGAAAACAAGCGTCGATCTGGTCATTCCAGTTTATAACGAGCAGGGTGTGGTGGGTGAATTCCATACCCGGCTCGCGCGGGTGATCGCGAAATTACCCTACACTTTTCATTTCATTTACGTAAATGATGGCTCGGTGGATCAAACCCAATCGGACCTGGAGCGCATCGCTGCCGGGGATGACCGCGTGGAGATCATCGAGCTGAGCCGCAATTTCGGTCACCAGGCGGCGCTCACCGCCGGTCTGGATGCTTCCACCGCGGATTACCTGATCTCGCTGGATGGCGACGGGCAGCACCCGCCCGAGCTGATCCCCCAAATGCTGGAGCTGGCTGCTGGTGGTTTTGATATCGTCCTCACCCAGCGCGAAGATCAAAAAGAGCTGCCATTTTTCAAGAAGATCACATCGAAGCTTTTCTATTGGGCGGTGAATAGAATTGGCGATACCTATATCCTTCCGGGAGGCGCGGATTTCAGGCTGCTTTCCAGGCCGGCAGTGATCTCGCTGCAGAAGATGGGTGAATACCACCGTTTCCTGCGCGGCATGGTCGCCTGGGCAGGGTATCGTTCCACCGTTCTGGAATATAAACCCCAGGAGCGGCTGGCAGGCGAATCGAAATATTCCAACCGGAAAATGGTCAATATGGCCATGAATGCCATCTTCTCCTTTTCACTCGTTCCGCTCTATGTCAGCCTGTCCATCGGGGTGCTGTTCTTCGCCCTGGCGGTCATCGAGGGCATCTACGTCATCAGCTTCTGGATTGGCGGGCGCCAGGCAGAACTTACTCCCGGCTGGGCTTCGTTGATGTTCATGATCCTCATCCTCGGAGGGAGCGTGCTTTCCTCGCTGGGCATCATCGGTATCTATATCGGCTATATTTTCCAGGAAGTCAAGCGCAGACCGGTCTACCTGATCCGAAAGATCGTATCGGCGAAAAAGTAGCGCTCGAATCTCCGGTAATGAACCAGCTCAAGAAATTCGTCCAATCGCTAGTCTTTAAACCTGCCACTTTGCCGTGGTTCCTGCTGGCAATCTGCATCCTGGCTTACGGGGTGCTGATCCCCTGGCTCGGATTTTATTCTGACGATTGGATTTTCGTCTGGACTGCCCAGAAACTTGGAGCGGCTGGTCTTACACGTTACTTCTCTACAAACCGCCCTTTCTGGGGTTTGCTATACCAGGTCACCACCAGCCTGGTAGGCGCAGCGCCCTGGAAATGGCAGGTCTTTGCACTGATCACCCGCTGGTTGACCGGCGTCACGTCCTGGTGGCTGATCAGGTCCATCTGGCCGCAGAAGGAAAAATTGGCTGCCTGGACGGCGATCCTGGTCGCTGTTTACCCCGGTCTGGTCGTCCAACCGGTGGCGCTCACCGGCAGTCATATTTACATCATCTTGAGTATTTTCCTTACCTCTTTAACATTAACGGTTAAGGCGTTGCAGGAATCTTCCCGGCGCTGGTTGTTCGCTTTTCTGGCTCTTTTCACCTGCCTGGTTAACCTGCTGACCATGGAATTCTTTTTCATGCTCGAACCGCTGCGTTTCCTGCTGATCTGGTTTGTTGGTAAAAGGGAAAAGAAAAGTTTCTGGGCGCAATTTATTCGTTCGCTGGCAACCTGGAGCCCTTACCTTGCGTTATTCCTGGGCGTCGGCATCTGGCGCGCCTTCTTCTTCCCCTACCAGGATCTCAATCACCCGACTGTTTTGATTTCCCAATTAAAGACAGAACCGCTTCAGGCGTTCCTGTCTTTGCCGGGTGCTTTCTGGCACAATATCTGGATTTCCAGCATCGCAGCCTGGGCCAGGCCTTTTGCATTCCAGATGCTCGCGGGCAGCGGCCGCATGGCGATCCTGGGATATGCCATCCTTGTGCCTGTAGGCTTTGTCCTGGCGTTCACGTTCATATCCAGGTATTCTGCAATCAAGGATGCATTAGAAAAGAAAAGGAAAAACCTGGAACCATTGCTCCTGGCGCTGGCATGCCTGGCACTGGCGGGAATCCCCTTCCTGGTCACGGCTCTGGTCCCGGATCTGTGGAGTTTCAGCTCGCGTTTCAACATCCCGTTCATGTTCGGGGCGTGCCTGCTTTTTATTTTCATCCTCCTGTCGATCCCGTTACCCCGGTGGGTGAACACAACGGCGTTTAGCATCCTGATCGGTTTTTGCATC
This sequence comes from uncultured Chloroflexia bacterium, assembly GCA_963804865.1. GTDB lineage: Bacteria > Chloroflexota > Anaerolineae > Anaerolineales > Anaerolineaceae > CAVVEQ01. Next base: position 3,937 of record CAWDSH010000036.1, on the reverse strand, counting down.
GGTCAGCAATTTATCACTGCCAACCAATACAGATTGGATTGGGAGCTTCAAAATCGTTTCTACTGGCAGCTTGCCTGGCGTGCACCGCAGCTGGAGCCGGGCACCCTCATCGTTGCCAATGACTTTCCCAGCAGCCTGGGTGGCGCATCGGCTTACACCTCTGCCCTCAATTGGATCTACGCGCCGGAGAATGACTCAAAAGATATGAGTTATGCCTTCGTTTATGGCACAGAGCGCCCCGGTTTGCTGACCCATGAATTAACCAGCATCGATTATCTCAGCGGAGTATTCCGGGTTGATCCCGGCAGGATCCTGATGGTGAATTACACCAACCGCTGCCTGCAGGTGTTGGATCCGGAATTCGATTTTGAATTCCCGTACCTGCACAGCCGCATTGAGGGAATGTCCGCGCTTTCAAACCCAGCGGTAATTTCACCCGCGACCACTGCTCATTCACTGATCACCGGTGTCCCATTCACGCCCGAGCCGGAACATGACTGGTGTTATTTTTATTCCAAAGCTGATCTTGCCCGCCAGTTTGGAAATTGGGAGGAAGTCAAGGAACTGGGCGAGGAAGCCTTTTCCAAATTTGGATATACCATTGATTTTGATTATGAGCTCTTCCCATTCATCCAGGCATATGCGATTACAGGGGATTGGTCAAATGCATTGGTCCTACTAAAGATCGGTATCCAGTTTGAGACCAATCTGAATCATCCCTTGCAAGAGCAGCGTTATGCTGAATTATGGAATTTCATTGATGATAATACTCCTGCCAGCCCGGACAAGGACGCAGCATATAAGGAGTGGCTGCGATTGGTATCTCAGTAATCACACTCTTTCGACACCCGAAATGGGCGGTCAGTTAGTATAAAATAGGGGATGCACTGATATTGGAAATGAATTCATAAAATGACAAAGATCTCCGCCGAGAAATTTCGCTTCTTCCTAACCATCGCCGATCAATTTGATAGTTTGATGAATGTCTACGATATCAATCGAAGGTTGGAGATCGTATTTGAAGAATTGTTACCTGAAACCATCAAAGGAAAAAAAGTTCTCGATATAGGTGCGGGGACCGGATGGTTCACGCGGTATGCATATAAACGGGATGCGCAAGTGTATAGTCTCGATGTTGGACTTGAACTCTTGATGGAAGTACGAAAAAAAGCTCCGGTTCGTGAAATCGTTGGCAACACGTTACACCTGCCTTTTCAAACCGATGAGCTTGATATTGTTATCAGCTCCGAAGTCATTGAGCATACCGAGAGTCCTGAAAAAGCTATTCATGAAATGGCCCGTGTGCTGAAACCTGGAGGGATTCTCGTGGTCACCTGCCCCAACCGCATCTGGCTATGGGCGGTCCATCTGGCGAATTTCCTGAAAATCCGCCCATTTCACGGGCACGAAGATTTTCCTTCATTCAGTCAGTTGGAAAGTTTTGCCACTTCCGCAGATTTGGTGATCGAAAAACACACCGGTTTCCACCCCTGGCCATTCCAAATTCGATTCCTTCAAGATCTATCCAGGAAGATCGATCATCAATTTGCTGAAAGCTTATGGGGCAGGATCATGATCAATCAAGCCATTCGCTGCCGTAAACCAGGCGCGAATCAGGTCAGCAAATCAAATGGATAACCGATCATGACCCGGGTCATTCGTTGGTTGGAAAAATTATCACATTCAGCATTCGCGATCCCGCTTTCTGCTTTTGATGGTATGCGTCCTTTCCTATGGATTGCTGATCCCGTGGCTTGGTTACTATTCGGATGATTGGATATTCATCTGGTCCTTCAGTAAAATGGGCAGCCAAGGATTGACCCGCTATTTTTCCACCAACCGCCCATTCCTAAATTGGCTGTTCCAACTCACCATGCCCCTGGTGGGAATTGCGCCCTGGCGCTGGCAGATATTTGCATTGATCACCCGCTGGTTGACTGGCCTTTCGGCGTGGTGGCTCATCCGTTTGATTTGGCCAAAGAAACAATCGATCGCTGCCTGGACGGCTCTCTTGATCTGTGTTTACCCGGCATTAGTGAGCCAACCGGTGGCGCTTACCGGGAGTCACCTCTATCTTGTACTGGCACTGCTCTTTTCCTCGTTTGCATTAAATATCCTTGCCATCCGGCAGCCAAAGAAATTCCTGCCGCTCACTTTGCTTGCCCTTGCAGCCAGCGCGGTGAATCTCCTCACCCTTGAATATTTCTACATGCTTGAGCTGCTGAGACCTCTGATCATATTGATGGTGCTTAATGATAAGAAGCACCCATTTTGGTACAACATAAAACGAATTTTCTATTATTTTGCCCCCTACCTTATCCTCTTTTTAGGAGTAAGCATATGGAGGGCATTCTTTTTTGGTTACCAGGATTTCAATCATCCGGCTGTATTGATGACCCTGCTTAAGGCCGATCCCATCCAGGCATTGATTCAGCTGCCTGGTGCGTTCTTAAAAAATATCTGGATTTCAAGCATCGCAGCCTGGGCAAGACCTTTTGCTTTTCATACCCTGGCTGGTATCGGGCGCACGGCTACCCTGGCATACCTTGTCCTGGTTCCCGCATCGACCGTCCTTGTGTTCTTATTCGGATACTCCTCACTAAACGACCGGACCGAAAAATTTAAAGCCGGTCTTGAACCGGGTGTTTTGGGATTGGTGTGCCTTGCCCTGGCAGGCATCCCATTTCTGGTCACCGGGTTGGTGCCCGATCTTTGGACTTTCAGTTCGCGCTTCAACCTGCCCTTCATGCTGGGTGCCTGCCTGGTTCTCGTCACGATTGTTTTTTCCATCCCGTTGAAATCATGGCTGCGGGTAATGATCTTCAGCATCTTTATCGGTTTCTGCATCGGGCAGCAATTTGTGATTTCCAACCAGTACAGGCTGGATTGGTATTTACAAAACAGGTTCTACCGGCAGCTGACCTGGCGGATCCCCAGCTGGAGCCGGGCACACTGATTGTTGCCAATGATTTTCCCAGCAGCCTGGGTGGGGCCTCCGCTTATACCTCGGCGATTAATTGGCTCTACGCACCGAATAACAGTTCAGCGCAGATGAGTTACGCGTTCGTCTATGGAACTGAGAAACCAGGTTTACTGAACAGTCAATTGACCAAGCTGGATTATCTCAGCGGGAAATTCAACATTGATTACCGGAAAATCTTATTTGTGAATTACAACAATCGATGTCTTCAGGTGCTGTCCCCGCAATACGATTTTGAGTATCCTTATCCTCGAACCACGGCTGATCGGTATGCCAGCCTTTTCCAATATTGATATGATCCAACTTGAAGAGAGTAACGGAGCGGTGTTGGAGGAAAGGATCTTTTCGACTGATTCCTCCCAGGATTGGTGCTATTACGCCATCAAAGCTGACCTGGCACGCCAGCGGGGCGACTGGCAGGAAGTTGCCAGTCTGGGCGAGGTAGGGATTACCCTTTTCGGAAAGGGTGAAGATCGCGAACTATTCCCCTTTATAGAAGCCAACGCAATTATCGGAAACTGGGATCGGGCGATTGACCTATTGGAAGAGGCTGCCCGGATTTCACTTGAGAGAAACAAGGAGATATATATACCCACTTATGAAGGTCTCTGGAAATTCATTGATGAGCACACACCGACCAGCCCTGAAAAGCAAGCAGCGCACGATGCTTGGGAAATGATCATCAATCAGGAATAATGAAAAGATGCCCGACTTTATTGAAAATCTCAAGCAAAAAACCAGGGAATTAAAAAAAAGAGGTTTTTGCCCTCTATTTTGCTCTTAAAGACAAACGCACACCCTGGTACGCCAAGGCGTTCAGTGCCCTGGTCCTCGCTTATGCTTTCAGCCCAATCGATCTCATTCCGGATTTCGTTCCCGTCCTGGGGTATCTCGATGACCTGGTGATCATTCCTGCTGGTATTGCCCTGGCATTAAAGATGATCCCGACAAACGTTA
>CAWDSH010000035.1:0-6035 GCA_963804865.1 uncultured Chloroflexia bacterium | reverse complement strand
ATTGGCGGGGGATTTTTCCCCGGATCAGTAAACCCCTCTCCAAATGCTCCGCTTTTTGGACAATTGGGGAGAGGGTAGTGAGGGGCTGGGCTGGGGTGCTTGTTACCACCATCAAATCCTTGTTGATGAATGTCGGGCATTCTATCGATGCCCAACTACAACTTCCCAAGCTTGAAGTGGAAAATGCGCATGGGTTTGAAAAGGTGAAAGAGCGGAGCCGCCCAGCGATAAGGTGCCATGCGCGGCTCGGGCTGGTCAAAGAAGCCCCACTCGTCGAGCAGGCGAATGCCTTCACCCCAATTCTCGATCGTTTTGCTTTGCCAGAATCCCCAGCGCAGGAGATTGGAAAACTTAGTCCTGGAAAGCTGGCGGTTGCCCAGCCAGATGAAGAATGGTGACCAGCCATCGAAGACGAGTTCCGCGCCGGGAAAATGGTCGCGCAGCGTGAGCACCAGCGATTTGACCTGTTCTTCCGTGAAGTAAATGAGAACGTTATCCGCCACGAATAAGAAAGGCAGGCGGGAGTGCATCTTTAACTTTTCCAGCCAGTCATCCTCGAGCACCGAGCCTCCCAGCAGGTGGTAACGTCCCGCTTCGCCGCCGATGAGTTTGCGGCGCAGATCGATGACCTCCGGCAGATCCAGGTCATACCATTCCACCTGGCCGTTATCCACCCGCTCGAAGCGGGAATCGAGACCGCACCCGATATGGACCACCACCGAATGGGGGTGGCGGCTGAGGAAATCCCGGGCGTAGCGGTCAATTTCACGGGTGAGCATAAGCCGCGCTACGATATTTCCCTCGGTCGTCCGGATCTTCCTGACCTTGTCGAAGTCGTAGTTCATCCGCTTCACCAGTGCCGCGGCTTTCTCGTCCCTGATAATGGCATCCGGGCGCTGCAATTCCATCGCCCGGTGGTAGAGCGGGATGAGCAGCGTTTCAGCCACGCCGCTCAGGTCTTGATTCAAACTCTTTTTCTTGCCAGTTTCTTTTTTCATTATTTTTCATCCATTTTTGCCAGGATCTCAACCGTCCCGAGACCGCCATCCACTCGAACTTTATCGCCTGTATTGAGCAGCATGGTGGCGTTGCCGCAGCCAACCACGGCAGGAATGCCCATCTCGCGCGCCACGATGGCAGCATGCGAGAGCGGCGCACCCACGTCTGTGACGACGGCAGCCAGACGGGGAAATAAGGGTGTCCACCCGATATTGGTGATGGTCGTGACGAGGATCTCGCCGTGTTGCAGCTGGTATCCATCCTCCGCCCGGTCGATGCGCCGGACGATACCCTCAACACAGCCTGCCGCACCGGCTAATCCCTTGATGGTGGTGGAAAAAGGCCCGGTTCCGGTTTTCCGCGAATCGAAAAAATCATTGCGCCGGTGGGGGTCAGTTGCCCATTTGAAGGGATCGAAACGCCCGTAGATGATAGCGGGGTAGCGCGGTAGTGCTGAATATCTTTGATACATTTCACGGCGGGCAGGGACCAGGCTGAGCGGCTGCCTGTTCCCCGAGAGGAAGCCGATCATCTCTTCCATGGTAATAAAAAAGATATCCTCTCCGATGCCTGTCACCTTGCCCACCTGTAGCAGGTACTTCCGGGTGATGCGCGTGGAGCGGATCCACTCGGATCGGTAAGATTCGCGCCTGTGGGCCGCCTCGACCACCTGTTCCAACCTGCGGTGGAACGACCTGTATTTTCCGGGAAAGCGGGTATCAAAACGCTGCCAGCTTGAATTGACCGAGACGCGCTGTTTTTCCAGCTGGGCTTCCAGATCCCTGCTCGAACCTATGAAATCAGCGAGAGCTTTATTGAGCCAGCCCGGATCTTCATCTGGAGCAGGAAAGGAAAACTCGGCTTCATGCGGACCGCGGTGACCGTATTGTTGGATGTATTCCTCGCGGCTCATCCTTCCATCCTTTACCCTCGCGAGTCCGATCATGGGACCGAGGCTCTCCAACCTGCTGGAAGCGCCGGAAAGATTGGAAAGCAGTGTGTTCGCCTCGGCTTCGCCAACCAGCTTGTTTAGATCCAAGTTGAGCCGGGTGGCAAGCGTTGAAAGATGGATGACCGTGCTCCGCAGCATGCGCAGGTCGCGTAAAATCCTGGGAAAAATGCTTTCATTCCAAAGGGAGAGCAGCCCTGCGGCATCGGTGCACTGTTGAATGCTGGTCTGCATCGACTGGCACCATGCAGGGACGGAGGATATGTAACTCTTGAACTGCCAGATATCACGCAGGATCGACAGCCTGTCTTTAATCATCCCCGGCAGGACAGTTCCGATCACAACAATGGGCGAGAACGACAGGTAGGGGATATCCAGGTCTTCGGGCGTGGAACCCATCAGGTCTCCCAGCATCTGTTCACGCGCATCCATGCCAACTGAGTTGTAAAGAGATGCCATGAGGCTCACGTTGAAATACAGCCGCCCCGCGATATTCCCGCCAATGGGATGCCCACCGGGGAATTTCGTGGGAGTTGTCCTGAAAAGATAGATCCAAAACAAGGACCAGGTCATGGGTGTCATCACGTCCGGCGCAGCTTCCATGAAGTTGACACCCGACCAGCAGTAATCACCCCTCAGGCTGTCATTCCATTCACCCGTGATGGGGTTATAACCGAATTTTGGGAAAGTGGACATCATGACACCTCGAAAGTTCTAATCCAGCAGCTTCACAGTACCCGAGCTGCCATCCACGGTGATCATTTGCCCGGTATGGATGCGCCGGGTTGCCACGCCGGTTGCCATCACGGCGGGAATGCCATATTCGCGTGCCACGATCGAGCTATGGCTCAACGGTCCGCCGATATCCGTGACGACTGCGGATGCCATCGCAAAAAGCGGCGTCCAGGCGGGTGTGGTCGCTACGGCGACCAGTACATCCCCAGGGTGCATTTGATTAAAATCATCTGGACCGCGCAGAACGCAGGCCGGAGCGGTGACCTGGCCAGCAGAGGTCCCTTTCCCTCTCAACAGGTGCTTTTCAGGTTTCTTGGGTGAGTACATTTTTGCCATCAGGTGATTTTCCGGCAGGACGACGGGAGGCTCAGCCTTGCATGCGCGATTCATGAACCTTTTTCGCGCTTCAACTTCTGCATCAAGATTCCTTAGCGTTTTATTCTCATCCATGCATCCAACCAACTCACCCAGCTCATCCGCTTCGAGCCAGTAAATATCCTCAGCCAGGGTGATGGCACCTCCTGATGCAATGCGCCTGCCCAGTTCGTGAAGCACACGCCGGATCTGCGGGTACGGGAGCCCAATATTTGCTATGGCGTTCTCCCTATGAATGGCCCATTGCTGGGCTGAAGCGAGCAACTTTTTGAACCATTTTTTCTGCAATAGCCCGCTGCGTTGAAGGATGGCTTGTTCAGCCTGCTGGCGGATTTGTGCCTGCGCTGCCTGGCGGGCGTGAGGATCGCTGCCCTTCCCGGATAGATAGATCTTCAGGGCGTCCAACAGGGTTTCTGGTTGGTCCGCCGGCACCGGATTCCTAAAATCGAGATCGTAGGTGAGATGGCCAAATTCAGCAAGATGGGCATGAAAGCCAGCGGCAAACTCACCCGAAAGCGGAGCCGGGATGGGATCAGTTTGAAGCGCTTTCCATATCTCCCGCGAGGGTGTCCGCTTAAGGTAATCTACCAGCTCCAGGCGAGCAAATAGCAGCTTTGCCAGATTGAACAACGATTTTTCCGCGCGCATCGGGATGGTTTCAAGACCCAATAGGAAAGCCTCCACTGGCGGGTCTGCCTTGCGTTTGACGAAAATCGTGTAAAAAATTTGGAAAGAATAATAGCTGAAATTGGATTGGGGGATCGGTTCATCCACCGAGATATTGAGATATTCCGCCGCGATTCCGAAAAGTTCGCGCGCCCCGGCCAGCAGGTTAGCTGCTTTCATCGCAGTCAGATCCTGTTGTCGCCACCGGGTTACGATTTCCTCACATTTGATGTGCGCTTCTTTCGCTTTTTCCCTGCCGTATTCAAATAATTTGCCCGCGGTGGAAACATGCGCTTTCATATATTTCCAGAATTTACTGCGCCGGGGAAAACAAATGAAGATGTAATTGTTGATCACCTGGAAAATGGGTCTGTCTCCTTGGCGAAGACCCATCACCACTTCGTACATATCATCGAACACCTTTGAGAGGATGGGCAATCCTAGCGTGATAAATAGAGGCGAGACCGCGTCCGGTACCAGGTCAATGGAGCTGCCACGTACCAGCAGAGGGTTGGGATATGGTGTCTTCCATTCCAGGGGTGGTTCGGGAAGAGCGGTGATCGGGCGGGCTTGTAAAATGAAAATGCTGTCTTTGTGAATTGCCCATTCGATATCCATTGGCAGTTTATAAAGAGTCTCAATTTGTATACCAAACCGGGCAAGCTCAGCAGTCTGTGCCAAGCTAAGCACCGCCTTATTTCGTAGATTTCCCGGTACTTGCTCCTCGCGTGTGCCTTCAGCAGTTCGGATGGTCATGACATCCTTCTTGCTGATTTTATTTTCCAATACTTTTCCGTTGGATTTATCAACCACTAAAGTATCAGGCGTGACATGTCCGCCAACAATCGCCTCACCCAACCCCCAGGCAGCATTGATCATCATCTGGTTCGGCGCCCCGGTGAGCGGGTTGGCGGTGAAGAGGATGCCTGCAGCATCGGCAGGCACCAGGGTTTGCACGACCACCGCAATGCTCACATGCTGGTGCGCGATCTTGTGACGTGAACGATAGCTGATCGCCCGTGCGGTCCAAAGAGAAGCCCAACAGCGTTTGACGGCATCGAGTACCATCGCTTCCCCGCGCATATTGAGATAGGTTTCCTGTTGACCGGCAAACGACATCTCCGGCAAGTCTTCGGCAGTGGCAGAAGAGCGCACGGCGACGGGAATATCACCTTCACCGAGTTTGGCATACGCTTGTCGGATTGCCCGACCAATGTCATCGGGCATCTCGTTCTTCGTGAAAATTTTTTCAATCCTGCTGGATGCTTCTTCGAGCGCTGCTGGCTGATCGGAAATGGTATTAGAGGCAGCCTCCAGGATCTGCCCTTGCAGCTTGTGCTCCGCCACGAATTGACCATAGGCTTCGGTTGTGACATGAAAGCCGGCTGGAACGGGTAATCCTGCATTGGCAAGTTTTGCCAGCGACATACCTTTTCCTCCAACGGTTTCAATATCGGCATGAGGATCGGAGAGGGGCAAGGTGTAGGATTTCATCATATTTACCTCATAAAGAGCGAATGATGGTTGATCTTAAGATAAGAAAATCATGTTTTGATCCCGTTCAATATGATATCAATGGCGGCGTTGAGCATCTCTTCGGGTGTTCCTGTTGGGCGGGAGGTGAAGACGGATGGCGTGAGGATGGTGATCAGGGTACGCGTCACAAGTAATGAATCGACTTGCCGAAAGGAACCTTCTCGGATGCCTTCATCGATCAGTTGCCCGATCATGTCCTGATAGGCATGGCGTTTGTCCTGGATGCGTTGCTGGCTTTCGATGGCGAGACGCTGCACTTCAAAGGTGAGTTTGAGATAAAACTCTTTTTTGGAGATGAGAAGGTCAAGATGAAGTTGCATCACTTTCCTCAGCCGTTTGATCGCAGGGATCGGTTGGTCGACGATCTGGCGTGCAGCCATGGTGAGATCAAACAGCTCATCTTCAACTTCCCAGAGCAGGATTTCATCTTTTGTCTTGAAATAATCATACAGGGAAGATTTACCCATACCGGCAGACTCAGCGATTTCGCGCATGCTGGTCTCATGGAATCCTTTTTTGATAAATAAGCTTACAGAACTGGCAAAGATTTCATGACGTCGCCGGTTTAGTTCTTCGTCGGTGAGAGGGATACCTTTTGGCATAATAAGTTCCTTAGAAGCGACTGATGTTCGCTTTCATTGTATACCGACCATTGGTCGCTTGTCAAGTCCGATCTTTATCGAGATGACCAGGCTGTAAATTTATTTTTTCATTGAGATCAATAAAATTCCATCCCCATGATTTTCTTCCTCGCTATTTGACTCCTGAACCATCC
>CAWDSH010000034.1:0-114109 GCA_963804865.1 uncultured Chloroflexia bacterium | reverse complement strand
AAGAAATAGAAGCACTGCAACATTCGCGATCCCACTTTTGCTTTTGATGGTATGCGTCCTTTCCTATGGATTGCTGATCCCTTGGCTTGGATATTATTCGGATGATTGGATATTCATCTGGTCCTTCAGCAAAATGGGCAGCGAAGGATTGACACGTTATTTTTCCACCAACCGCCCATTTCTAAATTGGCTGTTCCAACTCACCATGCCCCTGGTGGGAATTGCGCCCTGGCGCTGGCAGATATTTGCATTGATCACCCGCTGGTTGACTGGCCTTTCGGCGTGGTGGCTCATCCGGTTGATATGGCCAAAGAAACAATCGATCGCTGCCTGGACGGCTCTCTTGATCTGTGTTTACCCGGCATTAGTGAGCCAACCGGTGGCGCTTACCGGGAGTCACCTCTATCTTGTACTGGCACTGCTCTTTTCCTCGTTTGCATTAAATATCCTTGCCATCCGGCAGCCAAAGAAATTCCTGCCGCTCACTTTGCTTGCCCTTGCAGCCAGTGCGGTAAATCTCCTCACCCTTGAATATTTCTATATGCTTGAGCTGCTGAGACCTCTGATCATATTGATGGTGCTTAATGATAAGAAGCACCCATTTTGGTACACCATAAAACGAATATTATATTATTTTGCCCCCTACCTTATCCTCTTCTTAGGAGTAAGCATATGGAGGGCATTCTTTTTTGGTTACCAGGATTTCAATCATCCGGCTGTATTGATGACCCTGCTTAAGGCCGATCCCATCCAGGCATTGATTCAGCTGCCTGGTGCGTTCTTAAAAAATATCTGGATTTCAAGCATCGCAGCCTGGGCAAGACCTTTTGCTTTTCATACCCTGGCTGGTATCGGGCGCACGGCTACCCTGGCATACCTTGTCCTGGTTCCCGCATCGACCGTCCTTGTGTTCTTATTCGGATACTCCTCACTAAACGATCGGACCGAAAAATTTAAAGCCGGTCTTGAACCGGGTGTTTTGGGATTGGTGTGCCTTGCCCTGGCAGGCATCCCATTTCTGGTCACCGGGTTGGTGCCCGATCTTTGGACTTTCAGCTCGCGCTTCAACCTGCCCTTCATGTTGGGTGCCTGCCTGGTTCTCGTCACGATTATCTTTTCCATCCCGTTGAAATCATGGATGCGGGTTTTGATCTTCAGCATCTTTATCGGTTTCTGCATCGGGCAGCAATTTGTGATTTCCAACCAGTACCGGCTGGATTGGTATTTACAAAACAGGTTCTACCGGCAGCTGACCTGGCGGATCCCTCAGCTGGAGCCGGGCACACTGATTGTTGCCAATGATTTTCCCAGCAGCCTGGGTGGGGCCTCCGCTTATACCTCGGCGATTAATTGGCTCTATGCACCCGATAATAGTTCAGCGCAGATGAGTTACGCGTTCGTCTATGGAACCGAGAAGCCTGGTTTGCTGAACGGTCAATTAACCAAGCTCGATTATCTCAGCGGGAAATTCAACATTGATTACCGGAAAATCCTATTTGTAAATTACAACAATCGATGTCTTCAGGTGCTGTCCCCGCAATACGACTTTGAATATCCTTTCCTCGAACCACGGCTGATCGGTATGCCAGCCTTTTCCAATATTGATATGATCCAACTTGAAGAGAGTAACGGAGCGGTGTTGGAGGAAAGGATCTTTTCGACTGATTCCTCCCAGGATTGGTGCTATTACGCCATCAAAGCTGACCTGGCACGCCAGCGGGGCGACTGGCAGGAAGTTGCCAGTCTGGGCGAGGTAGGGATTACCCTATTCGGAAAGGGTGAAGATCGCGAACTATTCCCCTTTATAGAAGCCAACGCAATTAACGGAAACTGGAATCGGGCGATTGACCTATTGGAAGAGGCTGCCCGGATTTCACTTGAGAGAAACAAGGAGATATATATACCCACTTATGAAGGTCTCTGGAAATTCATTGATGAGCACACACCGACCAGCCCTGAAAAGAAAGCAGCGCACGATGCTTGGGAAATGATCATCAATCAGGAATAATGAAAAGATGCCCGACTTCATTGAAAATCTCAAGCAAAAAACCAGGGAATTAAAAAAAGAGGTTTTTGCCCTCTATTTTGCTCTTAAAGACAAACGCACACCCTGGTACGCCAAGGCGTTCAGTGCCCTGGTCCTCGCTTATGCTTTCAGCCCAATCGACCTCATTCCGGATTTCGTTCCCGTCCTGGGGTATCTCGATGACCTGGTGATCATTCCTGCTGGTATTGCCCTGGCATTAAAGATGATCCCGACAAACGTCATGGCAGACGCACGGATTTCATCAGAAAACCATATCCAGGAATCGAAACCCCTGGGATGGGCAGGCGCGGTATTCATCATTTTGATTTGGGCAGCGGTCCTTTTCTTCATCTATCGCCTGGTGGCAAATTCAGCGCAAATTCACAAATAAGCGTGGTTTCCCTGCGTATGATTTATAATTTCTTAAATACTCCCTGGAGGGGATAATGAAATATCTCATCACCGGCGGTGCTGGTTACATCGGAAGCACGATATGTTCTGCTCTTGAGGATGCAGGTCATACACCCATCATCCTCGACTCGCTTATCACCGGGCGGGTGGAATTTACCCGGGGACGGATCTTCTACCAGGCGGATATTGCCGACGCTGCCGCCGTGGGTAAGGTGTTTAGCGATCACCCCGATATCCGGGCAACGGTGCACTGCGCTGCTCTTATCGTCGTACCGGATTCGGTCACCAATCCATATGAGTATTACCTCGATAACGTCAGCAAATCCCTTGAGTTTTTCAAGACGCTGGTCGACCTGGACCATAAACGGGTGGTTTTCAGCTCATCCGCATCACTCTATGATGTGGTACCCGGTTTCATGGTCACCGAGCAATCGCCATTGAATCCCATCAGCCCCTACGCGCGCACCAAGTACATGATGGAAATGATCCTTAAAGATTTCTGTTCCGCTTACGGGATGAAAGGTATTGCCTTACGGTACTTTAATCTGATCGGGGCTGATCCAAAAATGCGCTCCGGGCTGCATACGCCCACTCCCACCCATATCCTGGGCAAGCTGGTGCAGGTGGCGTTGGGTGAGCTGCCGTATTTCGAGATCACCGGCACGGATTACCCCACCCGGGATGGCACCGGTATCCGCGATTACATTCACGTCTGGGACCTGGCACAGGCTCACGTGAATGCGGTGGTGGATTTCGAAAAGGTATTTGAACGCGCTGGTGATCCCCAGGATGGTTACCTGGTCATCAATTTGGGGACAGGGCAGGGCATAACCGTCCGGGAAATGGTGGTGGCGTTCGAGAAAGTATATGGCAAGACCATCGCCAAGCGCGAGGCAGCCCGACGCCCGGGGGATATCACCGGTGCCTACACCAACGCGGACACAGCCCTGAACCTTCTCAATTGGAGAACAGAGCTGACTATCGAACAGGGCATCTCGGACGCGCTCAAATGGGGAGAACTCAGGAAGAAAGTCCTCTCAGCGAAATAGAGCCGGCATAAAATGGCAATACCTTTGGAATTCATCCTCGTTTTCGGTGGATACCTCGGCGGTTCCGTCCTGGCTGCCGACCTGGCTTTTCGTTTGCTAAAACATAAAAGACCTTATGAATTTGGCGAAAAACCCAGCACGCGCGCTGTACTGCGCCAGATTGGAACCATCCCTGCCGCACTGGTCCTGATTTATGATGTCGGGAAGGGCTTCCTGCCTGTCTGGCTGGCGTTTCATTGGAAAGTGGATTTGAATTGGCTTCCAGCGATCGCTGCCGCGCCTGTCGTGGCGCACAATTGGCCGTTCTTGCGCTGGAAATACGGTGGTTGGGGAATGGCTGCCACCGGTGGTGCCCTCCTGGCGCTGGCATGGTTTGAGACGATCATTGCCTTTGTGATCGGTTTCATCCCGGGTGCGATCTTCCGTGATAAACCCGGGCTTGCCATCGGGATAATTTCCTTTCCACTGATGTTGGTGTTGCTGTTCTATTTCCAGGAACCGCTTCAGGTTATCCTTGCGGCTGCGCTGGTGATGCTGATAACAGCCATCCGTCGCGCGACAGGCGAGCTCGATTCACCCGAGCTGGTTTTCCGCAAGAAGCTCAAAAAATCCTAGTTTATCGAACAATGGGGAAGAATTGCTGCTCTGCATCAACAACATTTAGAAGCAGCTCAGTCTGCGTGCCATTTAACCGGTCATCAAAAGGCTGCAGCAGAAGGTAATAATCACCATCCACAGTTGCAGTGAAGACCACCCCGCTGATCGTATCAGGACCAACGGCGGCATTCTCAGCAACCAGGTCGATGGAATTTCCAGGGCCATAAATACTCAATTTTCCAGCAACATGGCTGCTCGATGGCCGGGCGGTGACCAGGTAGGTTTTTCCCGCCTCTGCGTTCAAGATCACCCAATCGGCATCGTTGGTACTGCATGAATTATGCGTCTGAGTCTCACCCGGTAGTATGGGGGCTGCGGATCCTGGATCATCATCGGCGTCTTCATATGAGTCCGGCGTGCAGATTGCCGGGATCTGCGTGGTCGTTTCTGCAGTTGATGGATAGCTCTCGGCATTTCCCTGTTTATCGATCCCACGCATACGGAATGCATATGAATGGCCGGGTTCGCCCCAGAACCAGAGCTGGCGGGCGGAGGATGAAATCGCAGTATCCAGGTCAGTCCAGCTTGGAGCCATCAATATTGAACTGCATCTCAAAATGATCAAGGTCAGAGGGATCGCTCAACACCTGCCATTGGAGCAAAAGCAAGGTGGTTTCAGTGGTTGATGGCAGTACGGCCATTTGTGTCTCGGGCGTGGAGCTGTCCACTTCGAGATCCCACTTACCTATGGTGGTTATCACACCCCCGTCATCCTCCACCATCGCAACGAACGATGCGCCATTGGTTAAAGCCAGGCTGACGGGGTCGATCGACCAACTCCAGCCATCGCTCCCGTTCGTATCAATTCCCAGCAGAACCCACTCTCCGCTGTTCCAATCCGGCGCATGATAGTAAAAGCCCACCTGTTTGATCCAACCATCTGAATCTGATGCATCAACTTCCAGATCAAAAGGCGTTTGACCTGAAACGATCCCTTGCGGATATATCCAGTCTGCTTCCGGGGGTGAATTCCCCCCTAGGTTGAGAGTGTAGGAATAATTCAATCCACCTGCGCCGGGATGATCGGGAGATTTTATCTTGAGGTAGTAGGTGCCATCGCGTGGAATGAGATAAGCCATCCTGGGATCTGTGGTCCCCGGAGATGTCATGGGCTCGAGCGCCAGAAGGCTGGTGCCATCGGCGTCATATAGGGACAACAGCGCTCCGAGTGATGATCCCTGGTTGAGAGCATCGATCCATGCAATGACGGGATCACCTGCAAGAGCTGCGAAAGAATAGTAATCAATATCTCCCGCCGGGCAGATGCTTTCCGCAATGCCGCTGTTCATGGTGAGCGCGATGGCGGTATCCGGTGAGTTGTTATCGATGGCTTCCAGGCAGTCGGGCGGGGGATCCATGCTGATGCGAACATCATCCACCGCCCAGCCGGCGAAGGTGTTGTAATACTCATCGACCGCATCAAAATGGAAACGTACCTCGATGGTATGTCCCGCGTACGGCGAGAGATCAAACACGGGGCTTTCCAACCACTTTTTCATCGGGTCGTCAGTGATGAGGTAGATATCTTCGAAAGATCCACCATCCACCGCAATCTGCACCCGGCGCTGATCCCAGTTCCCGTTATTTGCCTTCAGGTTGTAATATTCGGTATCCGCATAATAGGAGAAACGCAGGAAGTAATTGGTATCCGGGATGGTGATGGGAGGGGAGGTAAGATCACCGGCGCGATTGACCGGATCGCTGTAGTTCGTGCCATTGTTATAGACCCAGAGATGGGAATCCCTGCCGCCGATAATGAGGGATGTGTAATGCCAGAGTGAGCCTGTACCTGGCGACCAACTTTCATCTGATAATTCAAAGTCAAGGGTCAGGGGAGCGCTAACCGCGGTCTGTACCGGGGGGTCTAGTGCGGTGACCGTGAAATTCAGCGCTGCCTGGCTTGCTCCTGATGGATTGCGCGCCCATACGGTCAGGGTGTAATCTCCGGAGGGCAAATTGCCGACCGACCAGGTCAGACCCTTTTGCCAATCCAGATCCAAGTTGCGGGCACCGCGCAGCTCGGCACGGTAATCGACCGCCCCTTCCGCTGCCTGCCAGGCGAGTACTAATGAATTCCTGGTCGGTGGGCGGTGAGCCCACCCGATTGGCAGGGAGTGTGATCTGCGGAGCAGAAGGCACCGCGCGTGCGGATACTCGCAATCCGCTGGGCGATCCTCTGCGGAGGAAATCATCGACGATATTGGCATCGGATGCCAGGAAACCTGTCTTTCCGGCCTGAAAAATCTGTCAAATCGTGCAAAATGGCTTGCACGTCGCTGCCCACCGAGAGGGATTCGGCATCGTCATCCGGCATCCCCAAGAAATTCGTGGCCGCAGAATACTCGCCAATGGGGTAGATGAAACAGACCTCCCCGTTATCCAGGCCGATGTTGTAGTTCACTGAATTGAAAAGCGCTACCTGGTTGGAGCCTGGCTGGCATGCTGGTGGAGCTGGCGGGCATTGCGCGTTGTTGATCAGCCTGCGCAAGCCGGGAAGACCGGGCATCAGGTTGCCGGCGCGATCGGAGATCTTCAGCGCGATCTCAAAAGGTCCAGCGGGGACGCCCGCCTCGCAGAGGTTGATATCAAGCGTGAAAGGAACGCTGGTCTGTGCAGGACCAAGATTCTGCCATTCCCCATTGCGCTTGAGGATCACCTGCATTTGCCCGATGCGGACGTTATCATTTGCCCATCCCTGCACGGTCATCACCGGGTCGCTGAAAGCCTGCCCGTCCGCCGGAGCCAGCAGGTTGCCGTAAGGCGGGATATCATCGTAAGCATTTCCGGATGTGTAAAGGTTGCCTGGCATGCACTCGTCACCATATTCAGGCCATTCCTCAGCTTCGTGACAGGTGCGCGGGCGGCCGCCGTTCACAGTCACGTCGCTGAAGATGATATCGACCGAATTGCCCCAATACGCGTAGGGACTGGTATGGACGTGAAAGTGCAGGTGGTGACCACTGCTGTAACCGGTATCATCGGCAAGCCCAATGAACTGACCCTGGTAGACCTGGGCACCCGCAGAACGCAGCTCGACCGGGATGCTGTCATGCGCCAGGTGCAGATAAAGCACATATGTGGTGGGGGATGTGCTTTTATCCTCGAGGACGATATAGTTCGAGCAATCCGGATCCCCGTTGGAGCACTGCCAGTGTGCATATTTCACCGTGCCGCTCTTGGATGCCAGCAGCTCGAACATGGTGCCGTCAGCAAAATCGTAGGCGTAGCGGCAGGCAGTTTTTGAGCAGGAGTTGTAGATCAGGAAATGCCCAATGCTGCCCACCATCCACTTGGCTTTCTTGCCTTCCCAGGGCAGTTTGTAGCCGGTGAAAGGAGGTCCATCCAATGCCATCGCCTGCTCCTCTGGCTCGAGCAGCGAGCGCATTTCCGGAGAGAGCATGCTTTCCGGCACTGATTGCAGGGCTGGCAGCCATTCATCATCCGACTGCAGCGTGATCTGCCAGCCGTTTTCCGTGCGCTGCGCCACCGCCAGGCCGGGTTCGGTGGCTACCACCTCGCCGCTCTCCTTGTCTGCAAAGGCCAGCCAGACAAGGGCAAGATCCCCGTCTTCCGAATAATTGATATGGTCAATGGTGATATTGAAAATAACATATCCCAACACCGCATCCTGGTTGGCACGGATGGCTTCATCAAGTGCCGCCTGGATCGCCTGGTCATCCGCGGATGGTTCCGGGTTCTGCGCCAGGACAACCGGTTGGGCAGCCGGCAAGCAGTGCTGAATATCAACAGCAGTCCAAGGAAAAGCGAGAGGATCGGGTTTGGGAAATATCGTTTCATCGTGGTAAAGCCTGGGTTTACCCTTGTTTCATGATAGCAAATTCAACGCGCAAGCGCGTTAATGGTTTTGTTAAGTGGCTTGGATGCAAGGATTGGGCCGGTTGGTTTTCCGGTTACCGGAAACGGCTCTGGATTAACGAGCCAACCCGGCAATGAAGGTATCCAGGGCGATTTCGAGCGGAACAGCGCTGGTCTTGGAATCCACATCCATCTGCAGCAGCCTGTGGTGGATGGTTTCCAGCTGCTCCATATTAAAGCGCCTGGTCTGCTCGACCAGTTTTTGAGCGGCATATTCCCCCATCACCAGCTCGCTCATGACCATCGCCATGGTGCCGCCCGCATCCAGGATCTCGCGTGCCTGGATCATCAGCCTGGATTGGCGGACGATCATACCAAATACTGCGGCCGGCTCTTCGACTTCCAGCAGCAGGTGCAGCAAGTGGATGGCGCGGCTGCCATCCCCGCGGGTGATGGCATCGATCAAGGTAAAGATATCGGTCTCGCCTCCGGGCGCGCAGAGCAGGCGGACATCCTCCACCTCCACCGGGCGTTTGCGATCGACGTAGGTGAGTAGTTTTTCGATCTCGCTGGCAACCGCGAGTGTATTGTTGCCGCTGTGATTGGCCAGCTCAACAGCCGCGGCCTGGCTGATCGTTCCACCCTGTTTTTCGACTTCAGCTTTGATCCATGTCGGCATTTCGCGGTCATCCGGCAGCCGCAGCTCGATCCATTCAGCGCGGCTTTCCGCTTTTTTGGCCCATTGCCGCAGCCAGTGCTTGTCGTTGAATTCCTGCCAGCCTTTTCGTTTTCCCCAGGGGATATATTCATCCTCAAGGACCAATACAAAAAGCGTTGAGTCCGGCATGCTCTCCAGGAAGCGAATGAATTTCTCCCTCGAAGCATCGCTGCTGATGCGCGCCAACGGGCGATTCAGAATGACGACGCGGTGATCGGCAAGGAAGGGCATGGAATAAGCGGTGGTACGCAGCTGGTCTTCGCTGGTGCTGAATCCATCCAACCGTGAAAGGTTCATTTCCACCGTACCAGGATCGCTGCTGATGCCGGTAACCCACTGCACGCAGCTTCCGTTCAAGCGCGAGGGTATCCTGGCTTTGGAGAATATGGATCACGGGATTGATCTTTTCTGGATTTTCGCTCACGCAATTTCTCGCAAATTGGTCCTTGGATAGGTCTGGACCTGGTGGAAAATCAACTTTCCGCGTTGATAGCGGGTGATGGATTTCACTTCAAGATTACCCAGCTCAGAATCGGTTGTCACGCGGCGTTGCAAATAGGGTCCCAGCGGTTCACTGATCATAAAAGCAAAGGTTGCCAGAGCCATCACCAACGGCAGGCGATCCACCTTGCGCCGCCAACCGGACTCCGTGCCGAGCATCCCCAGCCAGGCAGCCAGCCCTGCCAGCGCCCCGGCTGCAGCGTAATTGGTGCCGCAATGAGTGTGGATCGCCAGTCCTCTCTCACCCTTCAGCAGGCGCTGATGGGCGATCACGACGGCTTCCTTCAGGGTTTCAGTTTTGATATCGCCGAGAACCCAAAAACCGTGAGAATCCGAATAGCCCGCCAGCGGATTGGTAAAACCACGGTGGGCGAGGATATTAAATGTGGCGTGCTCCAAGGCATGGTTACGCCGGGCGAGAAAAACAGGTTCTGTCATGCTGGTTAAAATATTCTCATTCATTTCATTCTCCCTTGAGAGCCAATTGAAGTGCTTCGCGCAGAGATCGAGCCTCGAGGATTTGGATACCATCGGGCAATTTCTCCCCGTGGCGGATGCGCTTGGGGATGATGGCTGTTTTGAAACCCAGTTTAACGGCTTCATTCAGCCGCGCGGGCATCTGGCTCACCCAGCGCAGCTCGCCTGAAAGACCGATTTCGCCGATGAGCACGGCTTCCGCTTTAACCGGCGCGTCCTTGACCGAGGAGGCGATGGCAGCAGCAATTGCCAGGTCGGCGGCCGGCTCGCTGATGCGCAGTCCGCCAACGACGTTGAGGAACACGTCCGCGTCCGCCAGGCGGATACCGACGCGGCGGGTGAGCACGGCGGTCACCAGCAGCAGGCGGTTGATATCCACCCCGTTGGGGGTGCGCCGGGGATTGCCCAGGTTGGATGGACTGGTCAGGCCCTGCAGCTCCACCAGCAAAGGGCGGGTGCCTTCCATGGTCACGGCAATGGCACTGCCTGGAGCGTTCACCATGCGTTCCGCGAGAAAAGCCTCCGAGGGATTGGTCACTTCGATCATGCCGTTTTCACGCATCTCGAAGACACCCACCTCGGCGGTCGCGCCAAAACGATTTTTTACCGAGCGCAGCAGGCGGTAGGATTGAAAGCGGTCGCCTTCGAGGTAGAGCACGGTATCGACGATGTGCTCCAGCACGCGCGGGCCGGCGATCATGCCTTCCTTGGTGACGTGACCAATGAGGAAAATGGCCATCCCGCTGGCTTTGGCCAGCTCGCGCAGCCGGGAAGCACTTTCCCGCACCTGCCCGATTGACCCGGGTGTGGTTTCCATTTCCGGCAGGTAGACGGTCTGTATCGAATCGATGATCACGATGCCAGGCTCAGCCTGGTTGATATGCTCGATGATGGTTTCAAGGTTGGTCTCGGTCACCAGCAGCAGGTCCGCAGGCGCTTCACTTGATTTTCCGTTATTGTTACGCAGCAGGCGCAGGGCGCGCATCTTGATCTGGCGCACGGATTCTTCCCCTGAAACGTACAGAACCTTGCCCTGCGGTGCCATCTCGAGTGCCATCTGCAGAAGCAGGGTGGATTTGCCAATGCCGGGGTCGCCGCCCACCAGCACGATCGAGCCGGGCACGATGCCACCGCCCAGCACGCGGGCGAATTCACCGATGGAAAGCGCCATGCGGGCTTCCACGTCGCCGGTGATCTCATCCAGGCGCAGCGGTTTTCCGGCGGACATGCCGCCGCTCAACGCAGCCCGCGGGTTGGCGGACGGCGCGGCGACCACCTCCTCGACCATGGTGCTCCAACCGCCGCAACCGGGGCAGCGCCCGAGCATGCGGGGTGAGGTTTTACCGCACTGCTGACAGACGTATTGGGTTCTGAGTTTGGGCATGGGATTATTATAAGGCAGGTTGGCAGGTCGTGAAAAAAACGTGTTAATCTTCCTGGATGTATTTCAATCCCAGGTATCGCACTTCGGGAAAATTGGCGGCAAGATCCTGCCAGAATATGTCATTCAGGATTTCGGGGTAAACAAGCATCCCTGCCAATTCTTCCTGGCTGAAGAAACGTGCTTCCACCAGGAAATCTTTATCCGCCACATTGTTTTTTAAGGAGAGCTCGCCGCCGGTGATCTCGCAGAGCAGCAAGGGCTTGATGAAATGAATATCCGCTTCAATAAATTCCGCCATATAAAGGATTTTTCCCGGTCTTGATTTCCAGGTTGGTCTCCTCCCAAACCTCGCGCCGAATGCAATCCAGGATGGATTCATCTGCCTTCCAGCCTCCCGCCCGGCGTCACCCAGAAATCGTACTTGCCCTCTTCCCTGTGATGAACGAGCAGGACCCTGTTGGCATTCATGATGATCGCCCCGCAGCTGATCCCGTATCTCATAAACCAATTATATCCTCGCCTTTTCGAGCAACTTTGCTAATCAATACTTTCAGCATGCTACAATTAGAGCCGAGGAAAAAACGAATGCATCATCCCGAGCAGGATCGCTATATTTCCGTTGATGTGGAGACCGCCGGCCCCAACCCGGGGACGTACTCTCTACTATCCATCGGGGCGTGCACCGTCTTCCCGCCGCGCAAGGAATTCTATATCGAGCTTAAACCCGTCACTGCCAATTACATCCCTGAAGCGCTCGAGGTCAGCCAGATGACCCTTTCCGATCTGGAAGAGCGCGGCGTGGATCCGCGGGAGGCGATGCGCCAATTTTCAGATTGGGCCAGGGCTGCCGTCCCGGAGGGCAGCGCGCCGATCTTCGTTGGGTTCAATGCGCCCTTCGACTGGATGTTTGTCAACGATTACTTTTTACGCTTTCTGGGAGATAATCCTTTTGGGCATAACGCGCTGGATATCCGCGCTTACTTCATGGGACTCACCGGCTCCCGCTGGAGTGATGCCTCCCTGAAAGATGTATCTCATCATTATTTGGAAAACAGGCTGCTCAGCCATCATGCCCTGCAGGACGCAATTGATCAGGCTGATCTTTTTTTGAAACTACTCGAAGAGCAGGCATCCCGAACTGAAAATGGAGAAAACGATGAACAAAACCCCAACCCCTCCTGATTCCGATCAGGCTTTGCAGCAGATCATCGAATCCGCCAAACGCCTTGGCGTTGAGCTGGATGAAGCCGAAGCCATCCAGTGGCTGACCGCCATCAGCGCGGTCAAGGAACAGGACGACCTCACCATCGATAAGGATAGCGGCGTGTTCGGTCACCGCATCACCATGCTGGATTTCAGCCCCCAGGAGCTGGCACACTTCAAACGCATCGGCGAGATCGTAGGATTTCCCGATCAGCCCGGCGTGGTGGAGACCGCGCTGGCGATCTCCGGCTCTGCGGCGCAATCCAAGATCCAGAGCTACCCTGGCGACGCGGATTATTTCGAGCGGGTCAATATCAAGGCTGCCAGCCGCGAGGAAGGCTGCCGTATCCTGGCGAAGATCATGCGCGAGAAGGCGCTCTCCACCTTCAAGGGTGAGATCTACCAGCTGATCGAGGTCAAGTTTGGCAATTACCCGAAGGACATGAAACGCGGCGAAAAGGAATGCAAGGCTGGCGCGCCCATCGCCTGGACGGCTGAAGAGGTCAAAGCCGGGAAGTTCAAAGCCGCCCTGCCGGATGGAACGCCCAGTCACGATCAAATGGGAAGACGTGATGCTCGATCCGGGCTGGTGCAAGCTGGATTGGGTGGTGGCTGATCCTGTCCACCACACCCTGGTCAATGCCAGCAACATGCTGGATGTGACCCTTGAGACGCCGGATGGCAGCATCCAGCCTTTGGACGGTTACATGGATCCCTATTTCCAGGAAGTCTACCTGGAAGCCGAATCCCTGCCTGTTTTCAGCAAGCTGGTTAAGCACGTTTCCAGTGACGCGATGGATAATTATGTTTATCAGCTTGAAAAAGAGGTCAAAAAGTACCTGACCAAAGACATCAATTATGGCAAGGTAGCCAAGCGCATGTACAACATCTTCCGCCTGACCGGGCGGTACAACGAAGCCGCCTTCCTGAGGGAGCTTTTTGATGAGCCCACCACCGTGCTATACCAGGTCTGGTCGCTGATCCGCACCATAGATGACTGCTTCAAGCCCAACGGCAGCATATCAATGAAGGAGCTGCTCGGGCAGACTGATGAGCTGGTCACCTCCGTGGTCAAGCAGATGGAAGGCGAGCAGGAAGTGGAGATCGTACGCCAGCTGCTGCAGCTGCGTGATATCCTTACCACGGAGAAACGCGGCCAGGGATTATCCCCACGCGCCGAAGCTGCCCGGGCGGAAGTGATCAATATTGTTAATAACTTCTTTTACGAAAAATTATCCGCCCTGCCCCAGATCAAGCAGTATATGGATGAGGTGGCAACCAAGTAACATCCAGCAATGCTCAGCTTGACTATCCAGAAAACCGGGCGATCGATGGTTCAAAGAGAATATTGGTGTTGCTCAAAAAAATGATTTTATATTGATGGGCACACTTTCCCGGGTGCCGTGCTAGAATAGGGTTAAGAAAAGTTCGCCCGGGGAGGGAAAATGAACGGCTTTGATCTGGTCTTTGTCATCAGCGCTACGCTGTTAAACCTGTTCGTCATAGCAATCTATCTTTCAGAAAAACTTGGAAAGATGAAGCTTGTTCGCGCGCTTGGCATTTGCGTTCTGGCTCTGACGATACCCTTTCTTGTCGTTTTTATCGCTTATTTGTTCGCGGGTAAAGAACTAAAGATCCTGTTAGTCTTTCCTGCCATATTCCTTTACATGTTTCTCGAATTGCTATGGGATTATCTTTTGAAGGTCGATTTTCGCAAGAAACCACTGCTGCATATTCCCTACATCGTCCTGTTTTATATTGTGCTGTTCGGAAATATTGCCATCGCATTTGGTATCAACCGGACCTGGGGTTGGGTGGTATCGATCACCTTCTGGATGCTGCTGGCTGCGCTGGTGTTTTCATTGATCAAGCCTCCCCTTAAACCGAAGTCAAAGACCTGATCTCAATAGCTTTCCTCACCAGGAAAGGAAACTCCTTTGAGGAATTTGCGCGGGCAGCAAATTCTGTTATATTAGATTTCATTCAGGATACTGATCATAAAGTGTCATATCAATGCCCTTATTCAAACCTTCCGTAAAAGCTTATCGCGACGAAGCACGAAAGACACAAGGTTTTACCTTATTCGATTTTCTGCACGGTTATATTTACGCTGCTTACATTTATCTATACATTGGCATTGGGACGGGTGTGCTTTGGCCGGGGAAAGTCGCCGGAAAATTGATCAACGCCTGGCAGAAGGTCTTACCGCCCGGTCCCAAAAAACCGGGAGCCGTTACTTTTGCAGATACCTATCACGGTAAAGTTGTGCCCCTTTCGACCGCCAGGCAGCTGGTTTCCATCCAGCAGGATTTGCAAGTCTCCTATCCCGAGCAGGTCATCCCGTATAAACTTGCCCGCGATCTGCTGTTGCATGATCCCACCCACATTGTTGTCATTGACTGCCCCTGCCGTTCGTACAAACCAGACCCATGCCGTCCGCTGGATGTTTGCCTGGTCATCGGGGAGCCCTTTGCCAGCATGGTGGTGGAGCATCACCCGAAACATTCCCGCTGGATCGACCAGGCGGAAGCTGCCCGGATCCTGGAAGCCGAGGAACAGCGCGGTCACGTTCACCACGCGTTCTTCAAGGACGCCATGCTGGGGCGCTTTCTATGCCATCTGCAACTGCTGCGCCTGCTGCTGCGCTGCCATGCATAGTCACCAAACGGGCACGCCCATGCTGGCATCCTCCGGTTATCTCAGTCGTGTAGACCAGGCAAACTGCGTGGGCTGTGGCGATTGCGTGGATGTCTGCCAGTTTAAAGCCATCCACTTGGATGATGGCATGGCGGTTGTGGATGACTCGCTTTGCATGGGCTGCGGGGTGTGTGCCACTCACTGCCCCAACGAAGCGCTGGTGCTTGAGCTGGCTCCCTGGAAGGGCGTGCCGATGACCTTGCCGGTAGCGAATAATGGAGGATGAATGGAAATAAAATATGATCTGAACGTGGAAGATATTCTTGAACTTAATCTCTTTCGCCTGGCGCACGTCCCTTCCCTGCATAAAAGGCAGATCTTGATGCGCTGGGGATACCTTGTTGTGACCCTGCTTATTGTCGCGGCAGCATATATTTTCGGTGTCAGTACTTCAATGGTCTTTATGCTTGCTGTGATCTCGGTCATCTTTTTTATCTTTTTCCCCAAAAACGAGGAATGGCAGATCAAGCGCATGGTCAATAAGATCTACAAGGATCCTTCCAAGGCGGAAACCCTGCTTGGACGCACCATGATCCTTTCCAAAAAGCAGCTCGAGACGGTGACCAGCAGCGGGCATTACGAGTTCCCATGGACTGACCTGGACGTGGTCAGCATTGATGACAAGCGGACATTCATGTCATTCGATGACGGTACCTGCCTCGTGGTTCCGCGTGAGCGGCTGGCACCCGACAGTGATTACGAGGCTTTCACCGGGGAATTACGCGGCCATATCGGGCAGGCAAATAAAGAAGGATGATCTATCAATTGAGGATAATACACCATGCCAGAATTCCTTCCCGGGCTTGAACTGAGCCGTTTGTTTTATCAGGAGGCAGTCAGACCAATTGTAAAATCTGTGCTTCCGCAGGTTATTTATGGGGCAGCGCGAATTGGTCCGGGTTCGGATGTTCTGGGTTACGACACGGAGATTTCCCGCGATCATGATTGGGGACCTCGTCTGACCATTTTTCTACCTGAAAAGGATTTCAAGCACAACAACCGTGATCTTGATAGAGCCTTGCGCGCGAAACTCCCCACTTCTTTCCGCGGGTATTCAACAAGCTGGAGCTTGCCACAGGAAGACGGTTCCTGGGCATTGACAAAAGCTGAACCAAGCCGGATCAATCACCGGGTGGAAATCACCACGCTTCGCGCATATTCCCTGGAGTATCTTGGATATGATCCGAAAAACAAGCTCAAGCCGGCAGACTGGCTGGCTTTTCCGCAGCAGCATCTTCTCTCCATGACCAGCGGCGCAGTGTTCTGGGACAAAATTGGGTTGACCGATTTACGGAAGCTATTGAGCTGGTACCCCAGGGATATCTGGCTTTACCTGCTGGCTGCTGCCTGGAAGCGCATCGGGCAGGAGGAGCACCTGATGGGCCGCGCCGGGATGGTGGGGGATGAGCTTGGTTCCAAGATCATTGCCTCGCGCCTTGCACGCGACCTCATGCGCCTGGGGTTTCTGCTGGAAAAACGGTATGCGCCTTACGCCAAGTGGTTCGGCACGGCTTTCAAGGAACTTGAATGTGCCTTTGAACTGGGGCCGATCCTCGAGCAGGCATTGGCTGCGAAATCCTGGCAAACGCGTGACGAACGGCTGGGCACGGCTTATGAATTAATGGCAAATCGATTCAATGCATTGAAAGTAGTCGCTGCGATTCCCAGTAAAACGACGAATTTTTATGAACGTCCGCTCCGGGTGATCTGGGGGGAGAAAATCGCCGCATCCATCCTGAAGGAGATCAAAGATGCGGATGTAAAGCGGTTCGCAACCAAAACACTCATTGGCAGTGTTGACCAATGGAGCGATAGCGTCGACCTTCTGGAAGATCTTGAGCTTATCAATTCGACAAAGAAATATTTGTATTCATAAACCTGGTTGTTCCAGCAAAGAAAAACCGGATCAGGATTCTTGCCTGACCCGGTTTCATCTTTTTTAGTGATCTATCTGTCCGTTGACGAGGGGTTGGTTAGACCGCAGCTTTTTCTTTTTCCTTTTTCTGTTCTTCACGCAGCAGGGTGATCTCACCTTCGGTATCCAGGTCGATGCGGATGGTATCCCCATCGGCGAACTCGCTCGCGAGCACGCGGTCGGAAAGGACGTCCTCGATCTTCTGCTGGATCACCCGCCGCAGCGGGCGCGCGCCCATCTCGGGATCGTAGCCTTCCTCAGCCAGTTTGTCCAAAGCCACATCCGTGGCGACCAGGTTCAGGTTGTGCTCCTTGAGCCGTTCTCTTACCTTGTCCAGCTCGAGATTGACGATCTGGCGTATGTGAAGCTTGTTGAGCGCGTGGAAAACGATCACCGAATCGAGGCGGTTGATGAATTCCGGGCGGAAAACGCGCTTGAGCGAATCAAGCAGCGTCTTGCGCATCTCATCGTATTTTTGCGCCTCTTCGACGTTCTCATCAGCAGTCAACTGGAAACCCAGCCCGCCCTGGCGTTTGATCATCTCCGCGCCGATGTTGGTGGTCATCACGATGATCGCGTTGCGGAAATCAACTTTGTGACCCTTGGCGTCTGAAAGATGACCTTCCTCCATGATTTGCAGCAGCATGTTATGCGCTTCAGGATGGGCTTTCTCGACCTCGTCGAACACCACGATCGAATACGGCCGGCGTCGGATGGCTTCCGTGAGCTGCCCGGCTTCTTCGAAACCAACATACCCGGGCGGCGCGCCAACCAGGCGGCTGACCGTGTGGCGTTCCATGAATTCGGACATATCCAGCTGGATCAGGGCTTCTTCGCTGCCAAAGAGGAAGCGCGCCAGCGCCTTGGTCAGTTCGGTCTTTCCCACGCCCGTGGGACCCAGGAAGATGAATGAACCAATGGGGCGCTTGGGATCTTTCAACCCGGCGCGACCACGGCGGACGGCCTTGGAGATGGCTTCAATGGCCTCCTCCTGCCCGACAATGGCCTTATGCAGCTCTTCTTCCATGTGCAGCAGGCGTTCCGATTCTTCAGTAGCCATCTGCATGACTGGAACACCGGTCCACATGGAGACTACTTCGGCAATATCGTCAGCGCTGACTACAGGGCTGGTGGATCGTTCCCAGGAGGTGCGCATCTTTTCAAGCTGCTTCTGGATGGAATTCTCCTTGTCCAGCAGTGCCTGGGCATCGTCCAATCGCCCATCTTCGACCGCGGTGGTGTGATTCTGTTTCGCTTCACGCAGCTGATTCATCAAATCTTTCTGCGCCTTGGCCTGCGGGCTTTTATACATGCGCACCCGCGAGGCGGATTCATCGATCAGGTCGATGGCTTTATCCGGCAGGAAACGATCTGATACATAGCGCGCTGATAATCTTGCAGCGGCTTCAAGGGCTTCATCAGAGATGATCAGGCGGTGGTGTTCTTCGTAGGGCGTGCGGATCCCGCGCAGGATCTGGATGGTCTCATCCACGGTGGGCTCATTGACCACGATGGGTTGAAAACGGCGTTCGAGGGCGGCATCGCTCTCGATGTGTTTGCGGTATTCATCCAATGTGGTGGCACCGATCACCTGCAGCTCCCCGCGTGAGAGGGCGGGCTTGAGAATATTGGCGGCATCCACCGATGATCCGGCAGCCCCAGCGCCCACCAGCATGTGGACTTCGTCAATAAAGAGAATGGCACCGTTGGCTTTCAGCTCGTCAATCACGCGCTTCAAACGCTCTTCAAATTGACCGCGGTACATGGTTCCGGCCACCAGCGATCCCACGTCAAGTTGCAGGACGCGT
Source organism: uncultured Chloroflexia bacterium (assembly GCA_963804865.1). Classification (GTDB taxonomy): domain Bacteria; phylum Chloroflexota; class Anaerolineae; order Anaerolineales; family Anaerolineaceae; genus CAVVEQ01. The sequence goes on along the minus strand of CAWDSH010000034.1, from coordinate 95,447 downwards.
TTGTTCAGCAGCGGGGCAGGCACGTCACCGGTGATGATGCGCTGCGCCAATCCTTCGACGATGGCGGTCTTGCCAACGCCGGGTTCGCCGATCAGGGCGGGGTTGTTCTTGGTGCGGCGCGCCAGGATCTGGATGACGCGTTCGATCTCCATCTGGCGCCCGATCACCGGGTCAAGCTTGCCTTCCTCTGCCTTGCTGGTCAGGTCAGTAGCCAGCTGGTCGACAAGCGGGGTCTTATCCTTCTTGGCTGTATCTGGTTTCTGCTGGGCGGTACGTTCGCCACTGGAGGTGGCAGCTGCGCCAGCCAGGGAGTTCTCGTTCAACACGCGGTATGTCTGGCGGCGGATCTGCTCGGTGGTGACACCCAGCTTGCGCAGAACCTCCATGCCGGAATCCTTGTCTGAATGCGTAAAAGCCAGCAGCAGGTGCTCGGTGGAAATATAAGTGTTACCCATGCGGCGGGCTTCCTCTATGGCCAGTTCAAGCAGATCCTGCGTGCCGGGGGATAAATCGATCTTGCCTTCACGGGAATCGCCGTAGCCGCTCAGCCGCTCGACCATTTCACGCAACCGGTCAGCTTCAAGACCCAGGTCGCGCAGTACGCGCGCAGCGATACCCTCTTCTTCTGCGATCAAACCCAGCAGGACATGCTCGGTGCTGATGGTGGCCTGGCGGAAGCGTTCGGCTTCCTGGTGCGCCAGGCTGAGTACGCGGCGGGCTCGCTGGGTGAAACGTTCCATTCCTGCCAAAGACTAATCCTCCTGAATATGCGATACCAATTTTTCGGATGCTGGTCATCCTGAGTGTTACTGATCTCAGTTGTAGGGTGAGAGGGGGATACTCAGGTTGACTTGATCTTCTTTATTCTACCAAATATTGCCATTCTTATCGAATCGGGGGTTGTACACCGACGAAGGTATAATTTCTTCCGGCATAAAAATGGACGAGCAGATCATCAATTACCTTTCGATCACCCTGACGGGCAGCGATTTTCGCGTTAATGATGAGAAAACCCGCATTCAACGGAAAACCGGGTACGGCGTGGAGACCAAGGACGTGGCGGATTTTTCGCCCAATAAGAATATCATTTATCTGTATAAATGCCTGAAAGTGGAAGAAGTGCTGATCATCAGGAACGCGCTGGGTAAATATCGCGATCAGATTGAGGTCGTGGAGAACTTTTAATTTTCAAGTATGATAAATTAAAAGCGGGCATAGTACTGTGCCCGCTTTTGTTATATTGACGCGTGAATAAAAAAATGATTTCCTAATCCAATTTCTTGCAGAACCTTTCAATTCGCTTGAGTGCTTCCTCGATCTTCTCATATGCCGTGGCGTAGGAGCAGCGCACGAATCCCTCACCACCCAATCCAAACGAATTCCCCGGCACAACCGCCACGTGTTCTTCCTGCAGCAGGCGGTGCGCGAAGTCCTCGTCGTTCAAGCCGGTGATGGTCACCTTGGGGAAGGCGTAGAACGCCCCCTTGGGTTCGACCGTGGGCAGTCCGATGCGGTTCAATCCATCTACGATCAACCGTCGGCGCCGGTCGTATTCGTTCCTCATCTGCTCAACGTGCGGTTCGCCGCTCAGCAGGGCTTCCAGCGCCGCGATACTGGGACATGGTCGGCGCGGACATGACCATGTACTGGTGCACGCGCAGCAGACCCTTGATCAGCTCTGCCGGCGCGGCAGCGTAACCGATGCGCCAGCCGGTCATGGCGTAGTCCTTGGAAAAGCCACCCAGCAGGATGGTGCGCTCGCGCATCCCGGGCAGGGACGGGAAGCATACGTGTGAAACGCCGTAAACCAGCCGGTCGTAGATCTCGTCGGAAAGCACGATCAGGTCATGCTCCTGCGCCAGCTTTGCCACTTCCAGCAGGTTCTCGCGGCTGGCCACCGCGCCGGTGGGGTTGTTGGGAAATCCCAGCAGGATGGCCTTGCTATGCGGGGTGATGGCCCTGGCGATATCTTTCGGATCGATATCGAAATCATTCTCCATCCGGCAGGGCACTTCCACTGCCACCCCGCCCGCCATGATGGCTGATGCCTGGTAGGTGACAAAGCAGGGCGTGGGGATGATCAGCTCATCGCCGGGGTCGAGCAGCGCGATGGCGGAAAGGTTGAGCGCTTCCGAGCCCCCCACGGTGATGACGATCTCGGTGGCGGGATCATAATGCACGCCGTATAACTTCTCGATATGCGCGGAGAGCGCTTCGCGCAGCGGAAGGATGCCGAAGTTGGAGGTGTAATGCGTCTCGCCGCGCTGCAGCGAACGGATGCCCGCTTCCAGGATCGGCTCGGGCGTGGTGAAATCCGGCTCGCCGATGCCCAGCGATATCACATCCTTCATCGTGGCGGCAATATCAAAAAATTTACGGATGCCGGAGGGTTTGAGCCCGGCGATACGGCGTGAAATATATTGTTCGCGCATGATTCTCCTTGATCCAGAGTTATTTAAAATAAATTAAACAGTCCCAACAGCTTGCCAAACGTTCGATTCTTCGTCGAATACCAGCTCGATATCCCGCTTATCAGGTAACCTGACCAGAAAATGCTTTCCCCTTGGCGTCCTCCACTCAGAAATGACTTCCAAAATCTCAAACTTATCATCATCAAACTGGACAGCTACAGGCCTTTCCGGATAGGCGTACCCGGAATGGCAATCAACCTTTACTTTCATAGTTCTACAATACAGTTATCCCCGATATTCAACTTGCCTTTTGCGCCCCTGACCACCACATCACGGCCGAGGTGTGAATGATTAAGCTCGCTTAAAGTGACTTTGGCGCGGTCTTCAATGATGGCATCTGTGATAGTGACGCCATCCAGCTCCACGTTGCTTCCCAGGGAAACATGCGGACCGATGGTCGAATTCGTGATCTTCGCATCGGCGGGAATGAAAACTGGGGGGATGATCTTGACGCCTGAACGCCGCACCGCTTCCGCACTATTATCATGTCCATTGTCGAGCAGGTAACGGTTGGTTTCCAACGTGGCTTCGCGCGTGCCCGCATCCAGCCAGGTTTTAACCATGCGCGTACGAAAATGCGCGCCCTTCTCCAGCATAAGATTCACCGCGTCCACCAGGAAATATTCACCCTTAAGGTCGATCTTGCGCTCAAACTGCTCCTCGATGGCAGCCATCAGGGATTCGCCCTGCCGGAAATAATAAAAACCCACCAGGACCAGGTTGTCGTGCATGTCCTGAGGTTTTTCGATGAGCTTCACCACGCGACCTTCCTGATCGATCTTCGCGGCTCCAAAGCGACGCGGATCTTCCACGCGTTTGACCCATGCTATGCCATCTGCGGTCTCATTTTTGAGATCAGAGAGATCGGTCTCGATGAGCGTATCCGAAAAGGACATCAACATTGGACCCTTGAGGTGCTCGCGTGCCAGGTAGAGGGCATCGGATTGCCCGCGCATCTCTTCTTGCACAACGAAATGGACATTTTTTGTCGGGTGGACCGCCTGCATATATTCCTGCACCTGCGCCAGCTGGTAGGAACCCACGATGAACACCCATTCGGCGTTTTCGACACCCGGCAGTGTGTCGTATTGCGCCAGGGCGTAATCCAGCACGGTTTTTCCCGCCAGGTGGATCAACGGTTTGGCCTTGCTCCAGGTATGGGGCCGCATCCGGCTGCCATAACCGGCCATGGGGATGGCGATCTTCATCGATTCGCTCAGGGTCTCCTCCTGGTGATAGTAAGTGCTCTTGTCATTCTACACCAAGCTGAAATCGAGTTAAGAGTATTTCCTCCCTAAAATAGGCGCAAAACAGCCCTTTCAAGATGTGGCAGTAAGCACACGAAGCGCGCGCAGGGTCACCCATTTATTGGGCTTTTTCTTTCCCCCGGCATCAAACCAGATCTTGCCGGCATAGTCATACTCAAGTACCCAGCGTCCCTCGGCGTCCTGCTTATTGCGGATCAATTCAAGTGCATTTTTGAGACGGGGGTCGTTGCCATATCCGAGAAGCACCAGCGCTTCCACAATTTGCAGCAGGTCGGTGATGTAAAAAACGGGGAAACCGAACAGCCACCAATTGCGACTGGGTTTTGGCGTCCAGCCATTGGGGTAGCCGGCGGTTGCAGGATCGACACTGAACAGGAAATCGATGCCCTGCTGGATGGCTCGCTCGATAAGGGGTGTGCGTTTATTGGCAGGCAGCTTGCCAAAGGCAAGCATCACTTTTGCCGCTCCCCAGGCGCAGGGCAGCTTGTTATTGGAACCGCACGCGAAATTGGGACCACACTTCCCCGCATAGTAACGGACAGCAGCCTGTTTCTCGGACATCGGCGCTATGCCTTCCCCGGTGACGCTGCGCGCCATCCACTCGAAAGCAGTATCGAGACGGGGGTCACTGAACTCCAGGTCTAGCATGGCAGCGCACATGTTACCCTGCATGCAGTCGGCGTTTCCTGATGGAGCTCCGTTCACCGATACCTGCCCGCCTTCAGTCAGCGCGTTGTCAAGATAATAATTACACGCTGTTTGGATGCGTTGATCGTACCTGGTGGAAGCACCGAGCTGGGCCAGCGAGATCAATGACCAGAGGGTGCCCTGGTATTTCGGATAATAGCCTGCTCCCGGTTCAAGCCAGAATCCCTTGGGATCCATCTTGGAGAGGATCGCGCCGATTGGTTCGGAGTCGGCATACGCGGCTTTCCGCGCTTCCTGGAGAGCTTGATCTTCCGGTGCCGTTTTGACCAGGTCGCGCAGCGCGAGATACCGGGCGCCTGGATTTTCGGATTCCAGAAGCCAATTAACAACGGATGGCTCAGGTGTGTAGGTCATGACCTTGCTCCCTCCCAAATATTATTATATAAGTATCCAGTTTCAAACCCGGGCATCAGTCCACTGGATAGATCAGCCTCCCGTTTCCAGCTGACTGATCTGCGCTTCGCAGAGCTCGACCAGCTCGCCAAGCGTGCCGGCATCGAATGCCAGCCTGGCTCCTGCTGTACGGTATAGCTCGGGCAGGGTGGCGGTATTGCCCAGCGCCAGTGCCTTGCGGTAGCTGGCCACGGCGCCGGCCTGGTCCTTGAGCGCATTACGCCAGATCATCGTGGCTGCCATCTGTGCGAACCCGTATTCGATGTAATAGAAAGGACTGCTCGAAGATATGCAGCTTTCGGTGCCAGCCGGTTCGCTTGACTTCATCCAACCCGCTCCAATCTATGCCCAGCATGTACCGGTCCCAGCGCTCGCTCCAGGCGGCATCGCAATTGGCAGGATCCGCGGCTTGTTGTGGATTCTCGTAGACCCAGTGCTGGAAGGAATCCACCACCGCCATGTAGGGCCAGAAGAGGATGTTGGATTCCAGGTGCTCGATGCGCGCGCGGGTGTATTCCGCTGGCGGGTAAAAACCACCCAGCTCGGCTTTCAGATAAGGTGCTGCCAGCAGCTCCATGCTCATGGATGCCACCTCGGCAAACTCCATGGGGTAATTCAGCTGCTCCATGTAGGGAAGCTTGCCGGCTTCAAACACGTGAAAGGCATGCCCGCTCTCATGCAGCAGGGTCATCACGTCGTCGTGGATGCCCACCGCGTTGTGGAAGACGAATGGTTTGCGGATATTGGTGTAGGCGATGCAGTAGGCTCCCGGCGCTTTGTTTTTACGGTTTTCCAGGTCAACCAGGTTCTCGCGGATGAGGGTATCGAAATATTCTCCCAGCTGCGTATCGACGTGGTGAAAGATGGTCGAAGTTTTTGAGATCAGTTCGGAAACATCCTTGAAGGGCTGCAGTGGTTTCCTGCCCAGCGGATCCACGTCCAAGTCCCAGGGGCGCAGCGTATCCAATTTCAACGTTTTGCGGCGTTTTTCGTAAATACGCACCGCGGCTGGAACTACCGTCTCCTCGATTGCCTTGTGAAAACTCTTGCCGTCTTCGGGGGTGTAATCAAAGCGCAGCCAGAACTGCCAGCGGTAGGTACGGTAATCCGGTTTACCGGCATTCGCAGCCAGCTTCAAGCGCAGGTCAAGGAACCTTTTCCAGAGGGCATTGATCGCCTCCCGGTCCGCCAGCTGCCGTTCCATGGATAGGCGCCAGGCTTTCTCTCGTTTTGAGCGATCGAGATCCATATAGACCGGCTTCAGCTGCGTGATGGTTTTTTCCTCGCCCTCCCACTGCACGGTCTGCGAACCAATGACCTTCTCGTATTCCGAGATCATCTTTTGTTCCTGGGAAAGCAGGGGCACGTTGGCATCCCGGTAAAGGTCGGCTTCGGCTTTCATGTTGCGCATCTGGATATCGTATCCTTTGGGGGAAAGCTTGCTCGCCAGCAGCTTTTCCTTCAGTTTCTGCTCCGCGATGAGATACTCGGGGTTGATGGCGTCCATGAAGTGCTCGAACTGTTCGGCGATCTTCTGATCGGCCGCGTGACAGGTCTTGTTGACATAGAGTCTTTCTCTCAGCTCAATCACGCATTGCGAGACATCGGACCATTCCTTGAGCCAGGCATCCACGTTGCTGGCGTTCAGCTCGCGGTTCGAAAGATCGGCATAAAAAGGCGCGTATACCTGCCATTCGCTTTGTAGTAGTTCTTCTGTCGTTTTGGGAAGGGAGGGCATATAGTTTCCTTTTCTGGATAGATTTTCAAACATTTCGCAGGGAAAATTCCCCGGCGATGGTCATATTATTCTGCAGCAGTGGGATGATAGGTCTTTAAAACTCTTTCGCGGATGAGCTTGACCTCATCGGCATCCACCTCGCTGACATTGGCACGCAGCAAACGGGAGAGGAGCAGCACGCGGGCGGTCATCTCCACGCTCAGCGTCGTCTCGTATGCCATGTTCAGGTCGGGACCGGTGCAGAGCAACCCGTGCTGGTACATGAGCACCGCAGAGCCTTCCCCAATGCCCTCATAAGTGACGCGCGCCAGCTCCTCGCTGCCGGGACGGCCGTAGCGCGCCACCGGCACCCTGCCGCCCACGAAGGCGGCAGCTTCGGTGAGTACCACCGGGATGGGTTCATTCGCCACGGCAAAGACCGATGCGTACGGGGCATGCGCGTGCACCACCGCGCCGACGTCGCTGCGCTCGCGGAAGAAGATCAGGTGCAGCGGGGTTTCGGAGGTGGACTTCCATTTGGCTTCCACCACGGTGCCATCCGGCTTGACGATATTGATATCCTCCGCTTTCATCTTGCGGTAGGGGATCGCCGAGGGGGTGATGGCAACGTAGCCCGTCTCGGCATCGCGCGCGCTGATATTGCCCTGGGATGTATAGGCTAGGTCATTCTCCAGCATCAGCAGGCAGGTTTCGACGATTTGTTCGCGTAGGGATTTTAAGAGCATTTCATTCTCCAATAAGAGTTGGGATTATAAGTTAAACCGGATATGGACGATATCGCCTTCCTTGACGATATATTCCTTGCCTTCCAGGCGCAATTTACCTTTGGCCTTGGCCTCGGTCATCCCGCCGCAGGCCATCAATTCGTCGTAAGGCACCACCTCGGCGCGGATAAAGCCCTTCTGCAGGTCAGTGTGGATCTCGCCGGCGGCTTCCGGGGCGGTCGCGCCGATGCGGACTGTCCAGGCGCGGCACTCGTCCTCGCCCACCGTGAAGAAGGACTGCAAGCCGAGCAGGTCGTAGGAGAGGCGGATCATGCGGTTAAGGCTGGGCTCCTCGATGCCGTATTCCTTGAGGAAATCCGCCATTTCGTTTTGAGGCAGCTGGGCGATATCCATCTCCAGCTTGGCCTGCAGCGGCACCAGCATGCTGTGCTGGTGGGTGTATTCGATGCTTGGGGCAGCCTGCCCTTCAGCAAGGTTCAATACAACCAACACCGGCTTTCGGCTGAGGAAACCGTAACCGGATAAGGATTTCTCGTCTTCCTGGGTGATCTGGATATCACGCAGCGGTTTTTCTTCGCTGAGCGCTTTCTGGAAGCGGGTGAAAACCTCGATCTCCGTTTCGATCACGGATTTCTCGCGCCCGCCGCCTTTCTTGTGCTCCTCTGCCAGCCGCTCGAGCTTGCGTTCCACGGCGATCAGGTCGTTGAGGATGAACTCGCTGTCCATCGCTGCCAGGTCGCGTGCCGGATCGATGCTGCCGTGGATATGCGGGACGCTGTCATCTTCAAAGCAGCGCACCACGTGGATAAAGCCGTCCATCTGGGTGAGCTGGTTGAGCAGCGCGCCGGAGATCTCGCCCTTGCCGGTGGAGCCATCCAGCCCGGCGATATCCACGTAGGTCACCTTGGCGTAGATGGTCTTCTTGGGTTTGAACATCGCGGAGAGCTGGTCGACGCGTGCATCCGGCACGTCCACCACGGCGGTGTGCATCTCGATCTTTCCAGCAGATGTACCCGTCGGCGCGCTGCCGCGGGTGAGGGCGTTGAACAGGGTTGTCTTACCGCTCTGGGGGAGGCCGATGATTCCAAGGCGCATGGGGGGATACCTTGACCCTTCCTTGTAAATTGGATATACTCACGAACGATCGCCGGAGTGGCGGAATTGGCAGACGCGCACGACTCAAAATCGTGTACCTTCGGGTATGTGGGTTCGATTCCCACCTTCGGCACTTTTTGTTACACAAAAATTATAACACGCGAAAAAGAACCATTTAAAGCAGCAAGCATGCCTGCTTTTTTTAATTAAGAATTAGGTGTGGTAATTATAAAGATTTGGTTGACCTTTTTAAAAACCATGAAATACTTTAATAGACAGACACTTCAATATCAGATATAAATGTTTCAATAAGATTTATAAAGGAAATAAAATGACCAGTAAACACGCAATATTAACCTTTGAAATTCTGATGGTCCTCTTCGTGGCTGCCTGTGCCCCCAGGATCCAGGAGACAGCTGAATCATTGCCGCCGGTAGTGACAAAAACGATAGCTGAAGAGCAAGCTCTGGTCGAAACCGCTGCCTCCCTCCCAGCGGATCCAGCGACAGAAGCTCTTGCTGCCAGTGTGGATGGCGAGGCGCTGATCTTAGAAAAACTGCAAAATCACCACAGTATCAGCAGGGTGTTCAATGCCAATCACACGCGCGAAGAATGGAGTGTCACACTTGATCGCATGATCGGTTATGGCGCCAAGATCAACGAGGAAGAAAAGCAGCTCATCATTGACTATCTATTAAACCGGTAAGCCTTTCATTTTTTCCCGCATAAAACCATCAGGGAAACCCAAGAGCCCCGTTTTCTTTTAACAAACATTCTCTGAAACATCATGCCCACCCAAGCGGTGGGCGGTTCCTTAGCTACAATAAATTAGAATATATGTTCTAGTAATCATATTGTATATCGCATCACCGGATGGTTCTCGCTGCGCCGGGCAGCCTCGAAGAATCCTGCCTTGAGAAACACCGGCGTGATGCCCACGTATGCGCTGATCCCGCCCAGCCGCTTATAGGGATCCATTGGATATCCTTCGACGATCATCGCGCCCTTTGATCTTGCGTAATCCACGGCAGCCTTGATCAGGGGCAGCATCAAACCCTGCTTGCGGTATTTGTGCGCGATGAAGAAGCACACGATCGACCATACTGGCTGATCATCCACGGGTGCCAGGACCTTTGAGGTCTCGAGTAGAATGAATTCCTCGCGCGGCGCGATGGAGATCCATCCAATGGATTTTTCACCATCATAAGCAAGCAGCCCGGGCACAGTGCCGCCATCTACCAGTTTTTTCATGGCCAACCTGAAAGGCTCGCCCTGGTTTTTGGAGAATTCCTTGCGCGGCGTGCGCCAGTACATGCACCAGCACCCGGCGCAAGCGCCCCGCGGACCAAACAGGGCTTCAAAATCCCCCCAGTTTTCAGGCGTTACCGGTTGAAAAGTAATATTCGATGCTTCCATATCCACCTCACTCTCTCGATTCAAAAAACAAGGCAAATCGGGAATAGTCTGGCGCAATTCCCGTTCGTATTGTATACTTTTTAATCAATTCAGAAAACCGAGGTGGCGCTCATGAAAGTGGTGGTAAATCAACAACATCTGGCGCACGGCTTGAGCATCGTTTCGCGCGCCGTTTCTCCCCGCAGCACTCTCCCTGTCCTGGCAAATATCCTGGTTGCGACTGATGAAGGCGGACGCCTGCGTCTTTCCGCCACCAACCTGGAGTTGGGCATCACAACCTGGATACCGGCGACCATTGGCGAAGAAGGTTTGACAACGGTCCCGGCACGCACCTTCCAGGACCTGGTGAACATTCTTCCCGCTGAAGCTGTCAATCTCGAACTGAATGAAAAAACACAAACTCTAAACGTCAAATGCGGTACATCGGTGACCGATATCAAGGGCATCGATGCCCAGGAATTCCCGCCCATACCCGTACCCGAGCTCTCGGGTGCCGTGGAATTGAATGTAGCGGATTTCAAGGAAATGATCCAGCAGGTTGCTTTTGCCGCGTCAACGGATGAGGCCAGGCCGGTGCTGCAAGGCGTGATGCTCAATATAACCGAAGGTGAGGTCACCCTGGCAGCCACCGATGGCTTCCGCATCTCCGTGCGTAAGGCAGCTCTCACCAGTCCGGTCTCCCAGCCGGTTGCCGCGATCATCCCCGCGCGGGCGCTTTCCGAGCTGGCGCGCATTGCCGCGGATGGCGAACAGGCGGTCAGTATGGTCATCCCCCAGGGTCGGGGGCAGGTCATTTTCCACCTCAAGGATGCCGAGCTGGTCTCACAGCTGATCGAAGGCAACTTCCCCGATTACAAGGTGATCATCCCGCGAGCTTTCAAGACGCGCACCATTCTGAACAGCAGCCATTTTCTCGAAGCCTGCAAACAGGTTGAGATCATCGCCCGCGAGGGGAACAACGTGGTGCGCTTGAGCCTGATCCCTGCCGAAGGTGGACCCGGCACATTGGAGTTGAAAGCGCAAACCGAGGAAACCGGCGTCAGCGAGGTTAAGGTGGATGCCACCATCGAAGGCAGCGAGCTGGTCATCGCTTTTAACGTGAAATATTTACGTGAAGTGCTGGATGTGATCCACACACCGAACGTATCGCTGGAAACCAATGCCAACAACACCCCAGGCCTGATCAAACCGGTTGGAAATGATGATTTCCTGCATGTGATCATGCCCATGCACCTGGGATAAAATCGGAAAACACGATTCAATCCGCCCTCTCATCGGGGGCGGATTTGTATATATAATGACTGAACATGAATTTCACACCCGCATCCTCTGATTGCCTGCTCAGCATTTACCTGGCGCTGGGACAATATCCCATCCTCAGCCCGGCCATTCGTGCCCGCATGCGCAGTGAGCTCTTCAGTCACGGCGTGATCCTGCCGGGCACCTTCGAAGCGGAAGTTCGCGAGAAGGCCATCCACTCCCAGGAGCAGGAAGGGTTGCGAAATCCTTTGTACGAAGAACCCAGTGAGATATGGGATCAGCGCATGACCCGCGTCCGCGATCAGCTCACCGATTTGTATTTCAGCCAACATTTTTCCTTCGATCAGTTTCAGAAATTGGTTCAGGAAGTCCTGAGTGAGCACGGTGTGACCGACCGGGAGCGCGTGCTGGCGATCAATCCCGAGCTTTCACCCATCGAGCTGGTATTCGAGCAAGCGCTTGCCATCGAGCACTTGCCAGAAAACGAACGGATGCGCTATCTTGCAAGACTGCAGGAATTAAAGGTGGTGCTGATCCGCAGCCTGATCAGCGATCAGCTGCCCTACATCAATATTGCCAAGGAGTATTTTTCGATCGCCGACCTCGCCGAGATCCAAAATCGAAAGATCGGGCGCGGCAAAATCGGTGGCAAGGCGGCAGGCATGCTGCTGGCACATCGCGTGCTGAAGGCTGATGCAGTTGAAAGCATCCTGAGCTGCCTGAAACCTGCCGAGTCGTATTTCCTGGGTTCGGACGAGATGTACAACTTCATGGCGATCAACAATCTGGTGCACTGGAACGACCAGAAATACAAGGCAGAAGAGGAAATGCGCCTGGAATACCCCCTTATCCAGGAGGATTACCTGAAAGGGGATTTTTCTCCCGATATACTGGAAAAACTGCACACCCTGCTGTTAAAAGTGGATGGAGCGCCGCTGATCGTGCGTTCATCCAGCCTGCTGGAGGATAATTTCGGCACTTCGTTCGCAGGCAAGTACGACAGCATCTTTGTCCCCAACCAGGGCACTCGCAAGCAGAATCTCAAGGAATTGACCCGCGCCATCGCCCTGGTCTATGCCAGCACGCTAAACCCGGACGCGCTGCTCTACCGGCGCAGCAAGGGACTGCAGGATTACGATGAACGCATGGCCATCCTGCTTCAAGTGGTGCAGGGTGAGAAGTATGGACGGTATTATCTACCTCAAGCTGCCGGGGTGGCTTTCAGTCGTAACCTTTACCGCTGGGCGCCGCAGATCCGGCGCGAGGATGGCTTCGTGCGTCTGGTATGGGGGCTGGGTACACGGGCAGTGGAACGGGTGGGGAATGATTACCCCCGCCTGATCGCGCTCAGTCACCCCCTGCTGCGCCCTTCAACCGATCCCAAGAACATCCGCCGCTTCTCGCAGCAGTATGTCGATCTGATTGATCTTAAAAAGAACAAGTTTGCCACGCTACCCATTCATGATATTTTAGACGGCAATTACCCGCCCCTGCGCTATCTCGCCCAACTGGACGAAGATGGATACTTCATCACCCTCAAGAGTCGCGTGATCGAAGGTGATAAATCGCACCTGGTTCTGACCTTTGATGAGTTTTTACGCCGCACCCCCTTTGCCGAGAGGATGCGCGCCATCCTGACCGAGCTTGAGAATGGATACCGCTCTCCGGTGGACGTGGAGTTTTGCCTGAATATCAGGGAATCCACCTCCGGATCTCCCGATATTGATCTCACCCTGCTGCAGTGCCGTCCGCAGAGCCACTTAAGCTCCTCCGGTCCTGTCCAACTGCCCCCCGACCTGCGCAGGGAGGACACCCTGTTCAAGACCGAGTTCATGATCCCCCAGGGCAAGGTGGAAGACATCCATTTCATTCTTTATGTATCCCAAAAGGGATATTTTGCCCTGCCTTCCCAGGAACTGCGTTCCCGGCTGGCACGCACGATTGGCAAGCTGAACAATGCACTTAAAAACGAGTGTTTCATATGCGTAGGCCCGGGTCGATGGGGCAGCTCCAACTCGGATCTGGGCGTACCGATTAATTATGGGGATATCTACCACACGCGGGCACTGGTCGAGCTCGCCGGGCAGGGTTTCGGATTGCCGCCCGAACCATCCCTCGGCACGCATTTCTTCCAGGACCTGCTCGAGGCACAGATCTACCCCCTGGCGATACCGCTGGATGATCCAGCCAGCTATTATCGATCAGCAGACTTTTGAAAAATCACCGGACCATGCCGGCGATTGGATCGAAGTCCCGAATGAGCTGCGGTCCAGCCTGCGCCTGATCAAGGTCACCGATCTGCATAAAACTGCCCATCTGGACCTGGTAATGGATGACGATCAGGGCAAGGCTGCTGCCTATTTCACTCACGAATAAAACCGGAAAAACAAAAACCCCACTCGCGGTGGGGCTTGAAACGTTTCACGTGAAACATTTCAACGACCGTTAAAAAAGGATCGCGAATTGTTTCACGTGAAACAAAATTATTCGATGCTTAAGATCCAGGCAGCGATATCGTTGATGACGTCCGGCGATACGGTCCCGGGCTGGCTATATTCGCTTGGAGTAGCCATGCCTACGCCCGGTCATGAACAGATGGGAGAGATCTGGGTAGAACTTGAGCGTGACGTTTTCATTCCCGGCGAGCGCAGTTTGCCAGCCTTCATAATCGACCCTGGTGACCTGGTAATCCCTGCCTCCCTGCAGGATGAGCATGGGCATGGACAGTCCGGCTGCCACATCCGCCGGTTTATAATCGCGGATGTCCAGCCAGAAGCCTGCCGGGATGCCCAGCGGAAGTTGATCGGCGGGTGTATCGATATTCAGTTCATCGCTCTTCACCAGCGCCGCGCCATCCTCCGCCATCCTGATCGTATCCTTGTCGCTCTGCGATAACTCACCATCCAGGTTGGTGATGTAGGTGATCTGATCGAGGATCACATCCTCAAATCGGCGCGTCGGACCCGCGAGGATGATCAAGCCGGCGATCTCTGCATCCTGCTCGCCAATGCGCGGAGCCGCCAATCCGCCCTGGCTGTGCCCGAGAACGAAGATGCGTTCGTGATCGACTTCCGTTTGCTGCCGCAGAAGATCCACCGCCAGCAGCGCGTCGGTGCTGGTTTCATCCTGCAGGGTCAAATTCTTGAGAACTTCCTCGGTAAAAAGGTTGGCATGCGCCTTGGTTCGTTTGTCATAGCGCAGCACGGCGATGCCCCGGCTGGCGAGTCCCCAGGCGATATCCTTGAATGGACGGTTGGGACCGACAGTCTCGTCCCGGTCGTTGGGTCCCGAGCCATGCACCAGCACCACGGCCGGAAAAGGACCCTGTCCTTTGGGCAGGGTCAGCGTGCCGGGCAGCGCCCACTGGCCGCTGCCCACGGTGACCTCGCTTTCGGTGAAACTGTTCTCATCAACGTACTCGGGCACCTGGTAATCGGTTTCGGGGGTTTCGCCCGGTGCCATGGTCAAACCGGCAATATTGCCAGAATCATTGAAGGTAACATTGATCAGCAGTGTCCCATTCTCAAACACGCAGGTGGCGGTGTTGACGCTGTATCCCTGCACGGTGCTCTGTTCGATCCCTTGCAGGCGATCAAATGCCCCGAACTGCAATTCGATCTGCGGCCAGAGCCCCTTGAGCTGCTCTGCGGTGATCGCCTTCTTCATGGTTTCGTCAAACATCGCGTAGGTGGCATCCACTTTGCCAGTCATCAGGTCATCCAGCACCTGTTCGGTAATGGCGCGCTGCTCCTCGAGGGATATGGCAACAACCACGTTGGTCGTGGGCTGAGGTTCGGTTGGCAGGTTGGTGGAAGCTGGTGTTTCAACGGTCGCGGTCGCCTTGCCGCATCCAGCCAGCAAGCAAAAAAGTAAAAGCGGGGTGATGATTTTGGATATTGTTTTCATTCTGTGTCCTTTTAAAAAAATTTAAAGCCTGGCGGGATGATCAAATCTCCGCCAGGCATGAGCGGAACAATTATTTAGCCTTTGGTTTTTCGTTATCGGCTATCGCCTTGGGTGCGTTCTGTGCCATGGCGATGGTGCCGGTGAGGCCGCCCAGGCTCATCGATTCTACCGCGCTCGAAGGAACGATGACCAGAGCGCCCTTTTCCTTTAATCCTTCATAGAGCATGTTCATCGCACGCAGGTGCAGTGCGGTCGGATTATTGATATAAGATTCGGACGCTTTGGCAAAATTCTCAGCGATCTGCTTTTCGGATTCGCCCAGGATCACCCGGGCTTGCCTTTCGCGTTCAGCCTGTGCCTGGCGGCTCATGGCATCCTCGAGGTCAGTGGGAATGACCACGTCGCGGATCTCCACCGACTGAACCGTGATGCCCCAGGGCGTGGTGCGCTGGTCGATGATCTTCTGCAGGTCTGCGTCCATCTTGGCGCGTCCCAGCAGGATATCCGCCAGGGCCATCTGCCCGATGATCTCGCGCAGTGCGGTCTGTGATGCCCAGGCGATCGCGCTGCGGTAATTCTCCACCTCCAGCGCTGCCTTTTCGGCATCCCAGACGACCCAGAAGAGGACCGCGTCCACATTGACCGGCACGGTATCCTTGGTCAGTGTCTTTTCGGCGCTGAAGGGTGTCACCATCACGCGCTGGTCGATCACATTGGCGATACTGTCAATGATCGGTATCATCCAGAAAACCCCGGGTCCGCGCAGTCCTTTGAATTTACCGAGGCGCAATACTACGGCTTTTTCCCACTGGTTGGCAACTCTCAATGAATATAGGAAGAAGATCGCCAGTCCTATGGTAACGATCAGCCAAATGATCATCGCAACGGTTCCAATATGGTTGCTGTCCATCCAGATCACTCCCAGGATGCCAGTGATCAGGAAGATGTTGAATAACGCGACGCCCATTCCGCTGATGGTGGAACTTCCACTCCGGGTGGATGATAATTGCGTTGTGGGCATGGTAAAACTTAGATTTTTCATTCTTTCTCCTTGTACTTGTTACTTGTCACACCTCGATGAGGTTCTCGTCGTCGTTTTCACCGGGTGCCTGGCCTTTCTTCCAGGCAGCCAGCTGACTTTCAAATTCCTTGCTTATTTCTTCGGGCTTGAAATTCATGCGGCTCATTTTACTGAGGTAAGCACTGGTAAAATTCTCCAGCACTTCGTGCCTGAGTTCCTGCCGGGTTTCTGCCGAGGGCTGCTCCAGGATGTAGGTTCCCCGGCCGTGTTGCGTGGAAATGATCCCTGCATCATCCAGCATGCGGTAGGCTCTTGCAACAGTGTTGAAATTAACCCTGAGTTCTGCGGCCATCTGTCGCACAGTGGGGAGCTGATCGCCTACTTTTAGTCGACCCGCCCCAGCCAGTTGCTGGATCTGCTCGATGATCTGCACATAGATCGGGATCCCCGAGCGAAAATCGATATTAAGATTTAAGTCGGTTGCCACATTCGCACCTCCCAGAAAATTGTATCAATGTATGATTGTAGCATTGTATTATTGTATCATTGTATACCGTTTTGAGATTTTGTCAAGGGGCAAAAAAAGAACAGCCGGGATCCTCCCGGCTGTTCCATGAACGCTCAAAACAGGATTAAAGTTGACGCAGATATGCGATGCTGTTTTGCGCCGCGGTGTCAGCATCCGGGAAAGGCATGAACTCGCCGGAAACAAATCCTTCATAGCCGGTTTCAAAAAGCGTCCCAAGAATTGTCTTAAAATCGAGGTGGCCAGCTCCGGGATACTGACGGTTGGAATCCGCCACGTGGAAATGATGGATCCGCTCACCACAGGTTTTTATACAATCTTCAATATTTTTCTCTTCTATGTTCATGTGAAAAGTGTCCAGGAGTAATCCGAGGTTATCCGCGCCAACGCGTTCAAACAATTCCAGCGCTTCCCGTGCTGTGTTGATCAGATCCGTTTCATAACGGTTGATTGGCTCGAGGACCAGGTTGACATTTTCAATGGAAGCCGCTTGAGTTATTTCCTGGAGACCTCCCACCAGGTAATCAATGGAGCGCGCGTGTGTTTGCCCTACCGGGGTAACTCCACGGATCAAACCAATAATGATCATGGCTTTTAATTTCGCTGCGAGCGGGATATGCGAAAGAACGCGCTCAATAGCAGTTTTTCGGATGGCAGGATCAGCACTGGTAAAGGACAGCTGTTCTTCGCCCCAAGCTTGGCCAGTGCCGATCGCCGGCACAATCAGTCCATGGGAATGAATCACCTTCTCCAACTCGTTCGCGTCCACAAGGCGCGGATCGCGGATGGCGAGTTCGACACCATCGTAGCCCCAGCTGGCGATTTTCGCAATATTCTCTTCGAAATCACCCTTAAGCGCTACTGCCTCGAATTTCGCGGCGTGGGTGGAAAGAACCAAGGATAGTTTCATCTCTTATTTTGCAATATAAGTGATCTTGCATTCCTTGCGCTCGGTCTGCAGCTTAATGATATTTTCCGGCAGCTCCTCCAGGCTTATCTTCTTGGTGCTCATGTGGGTCATGTCCATCCCGTCCGCCATGCACTCGATCACGCGCGGAAAGTTTCCGTGTCCGGAATGCCCCTGGGCGCCAATGATCCTTGCCCGCCTGACTTGAAGAACCTCACCGGTGACAGGCATCTTGGCTTCGGCCCGTGCTGTGACCACGACTGTGCTGTTCAGGGTACGACCTTCCCAGATCACTTTCTCGATTCCGGGATAGACAACAGCAGGCAACCCGGTGGCTTCCATGAACATATCCGCACCCATCCCATCTGTGATTTCAAGGACACGTTCGGCGAAGTCCTCCTTGCTTGGATTGATGGCAACATCTGCGCCCAATGCCAGCGCCATTTTGGAACGCTCTTCCTGTGTCTCTGAAATGATAACCTTGGAAGCACCAGCCCTCTTGAGGATGGCGCACGCAGCTATGCCGATTGGTCCTCCGCCCAGGATGACAACCCGGTCGCCCGGGCGGATGCCACCGCCGCGTTCGATGACCGCGTTATAGGCAACGCTGGTGGGTTCGATCAGGCTGCCCGCGATGAAAATGTCATTGCCTTTATAGGTATGCGCCATGGGTTCCAGGCTCCAGATAGTACGAGCGGGAAGCACCATGTATTTGGCATAGGCGCCATTGACATTGAAACCCACCTCGTCCAGCCGTTCGCAGTGATTGGGCTGGCCATCAGCGCAAGGACGGCAGGTTGCACACCACAACATTTCCTCTGAGGTCACCCGTTCACCGCCCTTGAAGGGTTTGTTCGTGCGTTTATCGAAGGCCTTTTTACCGGCTTCCACAACCACGCCCGCGAACTCATGTCCCAGGATGCATGGAAATCCGGTCAGGCCCGGATAAAAGATATAGCCGTCCTTGTCTGCCTGTGCCATGTGCACGTCTGATCCGCAAATGCCGCAGGCTTTAACCTCCAATAAGACTTCTTCAGGACCCGGTGTGGGGATATCATATTCCCGGATCTCCAACCGTGGATTTCTCCAGACCTGGCTGCCCAAATAGGTCTGCCTGCCTTCAATGTCTTTTGCTCCCAATTTGAAACCTGGCTTGGGCTGCCAATCTGCCACCAGCGTGACCCCTTGCATTTTTCCTGTCATGATCATCTCCTCAATAAAATTAGACTTCCGTGCCCTGGCCGATGCGAGGGAGGGAATACACCGATTTCCATCCCGGGCTAAGAGGTTCGCGCAAATAGGGTTCCATGTCCTTCGCGCTGCGAAGTGTGACTTCTTCGACCGGAGGCACCTTGCCTGCCGGGAAGGCTTCCAGGATCTGGTCATTCCACAAAGTTAAGTATTTTAAAATAGCCGCCATGGGACGCTTGGCTTTTTGAGCCGCGCCGGATTTTGCCTTGCCGACGACCCCTTCCGGGGTTGCTGCAATCTCGATGGCAAAATGACCTTCGCCTTCCGACCAACGGCTAGGCCGCCCGAAAGGATCGACGGATTTATCGTAATGCCCATCGGGAAGATAATTTTTACCTTCAGTATCAACTGCGTAATTCATGTCGACCATCTCCGGGTGCAGCAGCAGGCTGAGCGATGTTTCAGATTCATCAGCGTGGACGAAGTGGGTGCTCATCTGACCGCCGCGCTCTACTGGACGGAAGAACTCACGCACGCCGCGATGCCAGTCGATCACCCGGAAAATACCTGGTAGCTGATAACGCTTCATAAATTCCTGCACAGCTGATTCAAGCATCCAGAGCTGGCCGTGGTTGTTGACGATGAGCTGTTTTCGAAAACCGTCGTTCCACAAGCCCAGCATCACGTCGATCATCATTTCACGGACCACGTGCTCGCGTACGATCACCGTGCCTGGCATGCCCAGGTGGTGGTAGGGGTGACCGCCGTAATTTAGCGGGGGCAGCGCCAGGTTCACCGGCGCACCGCGTTTTGCAGTGAACCGTCGCACGCCCTCGCAAATCGCGCTCACGTAGAGTGTATCAGCTGCGCTGGGCAGGTGCTGACCATGCAGCTCGCTACAGCCTACCGGGATAAAAACGACATCGTTCACCTTGCGGTTGGCTTCCACCTTCCAGCGCGTGGTGGTCTGGATATAGGATCCCGGTTTACCCCATTCCACCGGCGAGGGAATGCCGTAATCCGCCAGGATGGCATCGATCTGCGCATCACTGGCATCCCAGATCTCTTTCTTCAACCTGCCGACCGAATTATCTTCAAAAAACAGGTCAGGCTGGTTAGTTGGTAAGTAATCCTTTGGGTGTGTTTGTCATGGCTTTCTCCATTAAATATTTTTTAAATGATCGATTATTTCTTTTCCGACGAAATTTCACTCATTTCACCGGGCGGTTTTCGCGCAGCGATTTCCATGCAGCGTGCCCGAGTACGACAGCAGCCCGTCCATCTTCACCGGTGACCTTCACTGGTTTGTCATCGCGAACGCATTCCAGGAATTCGCGAACCTCATCCACATAGCACGGTGCATAACGTTGCATGAAAAAGTAGGGCGGTTTGGCGGATAGTAATCCTGCCTGGTTCCCCTTGGTGACGGTTGTCTCGGCTTCATTGGCGGCAATCGCTGTGCCGTTGGAACAAAATACTTCCAACTGCTGATCGTAACCATATACCGCCTGGCGGCTGTTATCGATCACCCCGAGCGTGCCGTCTTTGAATTTAAGGGTGATGATATCGGTATCGATATCGTTGATTTCTTTCAGCTGCGGCGCGACCAGTACACCGCCGATGGCATAGATCTCCTCAACATCACCGATCTGGTAACGGATCATATCGAAATCATGAATGACCAGATCAAGGAAGATGCCTCCCGAAACCTTTAAGAATTCCATCGCTGGCAGTTGAGGGTCCCGGTTGGTGATGCGCAGGATGCATGGTCTGCCGATCTCACCCGAGGATACGATTTCCTTTACATGGCGGAAGCTTTTATCATACCGGCGGTTAAATCCCACCTGAAGCTTGATCCCGGCTTTTCGAACAACTTCAAGAGCGTCATCGATGCTCGCCAGGTCGAGCGCCAAAGGTTTTTCGCAAAAAATGTGTTTTCCCGCTGTCGCCACGTCCTTGACGATTGCTGCGTGAGTATCCGTGCTGGTTGCTATCAGGATGGCTTCGATGTTCTTATCCGCGAGCAGTTCGTGATAATCCTTCACGATGCGCGTGACCCCGATCTCTTCACCGACATCCTGTGCAACCTCGAAACGGATATCACAGAGCGCGGTCAGGTTTGCCTCAGGGATCAGGCGCGCCAGGTTGCGGCAGTGCACGCTGCCCATGCGGCCGGTCCCGATGACAGCAATATTGACCTTTCTACTCATATTGACCTCACTATAAGAAACGATATAGTGCTCATGGCATTTGCATCACGATCTTCATCGCACTTTTTGGCTTGTGCTGTAATGTCTTCATATCCAACCCGAGGAGTTCAAAAGCACCCATACCTTCAGAGAAAGGGATGACCTTGGTGAAGAAAGGTTTCATATTGAGCCGATTTTCCTGGTATATGCGGATCGAAGGCACCATGGTGTTCTGCCCCAGGTATAAGCCGAGGATCTTTGTTGCCCAGCGGGTGATCTCATTAGGTACCACCGAAGCCGTGATACTTGAATCCATTCCGAAGGGCAGCACCTTGCCACCGGGTGTCACGCATCTTAATGCAGTCTCGAGCGCGTTACCTGTTGCTTCAATGACGATATCCGCTTTACGCCCGTAGGTGAATTCGGTGATCTTTTTCTCAACGTCCACTTCGTTGGGATTCCAGACAGTCAAGCCGCATTCCTTGGCAATGCTGATGCGAAAGGGATCAATTTCGGTCACCGCCACTTTGGCAGCGATGTTCTTGGCGAACTGGGCAAAGAGATAGCCGATCGGCCCGAAACCGAGGATCATCACGTAATCATATGGCAGCATCATCAGGGTGTTCATTCCATTGACCACCGTTGCCAGAGTTTCCACTTGTGTTCCCAGGATATCGTTGATTTCATCAGGCAGCACGTAGCACTGCTTTTCCGGCACCAGGCAGTATTCCGCATAACCGCCGTCGCGCATCACGCCCAGCGCGCTGGTTTTGATCTCGACGCATTGACTGCTGAGTCCCATACGGCAGAAGGTGCAGAAGCCGCAGCGGATATTATTGTCAACCGCCACCCGATCACCCACTTTGACGTGATGGACATGTGAGCCGATCTCGATCACTTCGCCGCAGAACTCATGTCCAAGAACGGTATTGGGTCTGAAATGGTGTTTGCCTTCGATAATTTTGATATCCGTGCCGCAGATGCCCACGGCATGCACTTTCATCAATATATCATCCGGTTGGGTGATCTTTGGAATGGGTATCTCCGTTGGTTCCAATTTGCCCACTTCTCTAAAAACAAACGCTTTCATTTTGTCCATGATTTTCTCCCTGGATACTCGATTTAAAATCTCGTGCACACGTGTGCATAACTCATTAAAGTAATTGCTCGATAAATCCTAACTTCGACGATACGCAAGAAAGTTTTCCATCATCTCTGAACGCGCGCTGATCCTCCTTTGGCAAAAGATTGTACCTGCTCCAGGGTCGCCATAGTGGTATCCCCCGGAAAAGTTGTGATCAGTGCACCATGTGCCCAGCCCAGCCGCACAGATTCTTCCGGTGATGCACCGCTGATCAGTCCATAAAAGAAACCGGCAGCAAATCCATCTCCGCCTCCAATGCGGTCATAGATATCCAGCTCGCAGGTTGGTGCGGTATATGTTTTACCATCCACCCAGGCCACCGCGCTCCAGCTGTGCCGGTTGGCGGAGTGCACCTCGCGCAGCGTGGTTGCAATAGCCTTTAACCGGGGATATTTCCGGATCACTTTATCGATCATTGAGATAAAGGCAGCCGGATCCAGCTTGGAGCTGGCTGCTGCCTCCGGACCGGGAATACCGAGACCCATTTGCAGATCTTCTTCATTGCCGACCAGCACGTCCACGTATTCCATGATTTGGTTTAAAGCAGACTGCGCGCGGGCTTCTCCTCCCCAGATATTCCAGAGTTTAGCTCGGTAGTTGAGATCAAAGGAAACCACCGCACCCGCTTCCCTGGCTGCCCGCATGCCCTCTATGATCACCTCACCGGTGGTTTCGGAAAGCGATGCGAAGATGCCGCCGCTGTGCAACCAGCGTACTCCTTCAGAAAAAATCATTTTCCAGTCGAAATCACCAGGCTTGAGTAGCGCTGCAGCTTCATTGGCGCGGTTATAAAAGACCACCGGTGCGCGTACGCCCTGCCCGCGGTCGCTATAGACCGTGGCCATATTGGGACCATTCACCCCATTGTGTTTGAAATACTTGTAAAAAGGTTTGATACCCATCGACCTCACCCGTTCGGCGATCAAATCGCCGATGGGATAATCGACCATGGCGGAAACGATTCCGGTGCGCAATCGGAAGCAATCCGATAGGTTAGCTGCTACATTGTATTCACCGCCGCTGGGATGCACCTGCCAGGTGGTCGCCTTGCGGAATGGTACGATGCCTGGATCCACCCGGTGGTTAAGTGCGCCCAGCGCGATGAAATCCAGTCCAGCCTCTTTTTTGATATTCAATCCATTTTCCATGATTTCCTCCTTGCCGGCAGGTGTTTTGAATGATTTCAATTTTCGGCATCATTTCTTTGACCACTCCGTGTGGAATGTTCCTTCACGATCGATCCGTCGGTAGGTATGTGCACCAAAATAATCGCGCTGCGCTTGTGTCAAGTTCGCGGGCAGTCTCTCGCTGCGGTAGGCGTCAAAATAAGCCAATGATGCCCCGCTGGCAAGTACCGGTATCCCCAAACCCACCGCAGTTTGAATGAAGAATCGCCAGGCTTCCTGCCGGCTTTCCACTGCTGTTCGAAATTCATCGCTCAGCAGCAGGTTAACCAGTGCTGGGTCGCGTTGGAAGGCAGATGTGATATCTGCGAGTAATTCTGCCCGGATGATGCAACCCGCCCGCCAGATCCTCGCAATGGTTCCAGGTTTCAGATCGTAGCCATATTCATCCGAAGCGATCTTCAATAATCCCATGCCTTGCGCATAGGAAGTGATCTTGCTGGCATAGAGCGCGTCCCTGGCGGCGTCCACCAGCGCTTGCAGTTCACCCTTGTATTTCCCGGTTGGTCCCTTGATCAATTGACTTGCTGCCATGCGCTGCGATTTCAGACTCGAAATAATCCGGCTTTCCACCGCGGCATTAATGGTGGGAATAGGCGCGCCGATATCCAGCGCGTTCTGGCTCGCCCATTTCCCTGTACCTTTTTGTTGGGCTTCATCCAGGATAAGGTCGACCAACGGAGCGCTGGTTTCCTCATCCAGCCGGGTCAGGATTTCGGCAGTGATCTCGATCAAGTATGATTTCAGCACACCGTGATTCCATTCCGCGAAAATCGCGCTCAGCTCATGGGCTGATAATCCAGCCCCGCGATGCAGAACGTCGTAGGTCTCTGCGATCAGCTGCATATCACCATATTCAATACCGTTGTGGATCATCTTGACGTAATGACCCGCGCCGCGCGGTCCCATGTAATCCACGCAGGGTTCACCGTCCTCCGCCTTCGCTGCTATGGCGCGGAAAATTGGAGCGGTGGCTTCCCAGGCTTCCCGCTGCCCTCCGGGCATGATGCTGGGTCCCCAGAGAGCTCCTTCCTCACCACCTGAAACCCCGGTGCCGATGAAATTAAATCCTTCACGTTCCAGCGTTTTATTCCTTCTGTCTGTATCCAGGAAGTACGAATTGCCGCCATCCATCAGGATGTCGCCTGGTTCAAGGTGTGGTTTCAGGTGATCGATGGCATCATCCACCGGCTTTCCTGCTGGAACCATCATAAGAATGCGTCGCGGTTTTTCCAGGGCAGATATCAGTTCTGCGGGGGAAACTACCCCGATCACAGATTTTCCGGCAGCTGGGCCATCCAGAAATGTCCTCATTTTCTCGCCATCCAGGTCATAACCTGCTATCGGGAATCCATTACGCTCCATATTCAAAGCCAGGTTACGCCCCATCACGCCCAACCCCACAACGCCAATCTTGTATTTCATAGTTCCCTCCAGATATTCATGACTTTCAGTTCTCTTTAATGCGGTAAAGCATCTCACCTGCCCGGGGAATCACCAGGATGCCTTCACTTTCACGACCTTGCCATTCTTTGGGATGCAGATCATTGGGATTGAGATATCCCAGGTTGATTCTCTGGCAGCGTTCCTCGGGGATGCCGGTTGCCAGTCTTACATGGATGCGGGGAGTTTCGATGCCGGTGGCAGGATCATAACTACCTAATCCGCTGAGATGGGTGGAATGTGCCAGTACGCCCCAGGGATAATCTCTAAAACGCTCCCACTGTTTGAGGAAGTAATCACGGCAGTGGTAACCGACTTGATCGATCAGTTTGCCATGGGTGAAGCTAACCTCATTGATATGGGGTGCATAAATGATAACCTCCCCGCCATCTGCCACCACGGGTTCCATCTTGTACATACCTTTGGCGGCAGTCCAGAGATCGTCGTACATCTCGGGCATGATCGAGATCACCCGCTTGTAAGGATGTTCCACATACTTGATGTGAACCTGGGCTGATAATTCCGCTGCCGCCTGCCAGGATTCCTGGGCGCTCCCCATGAACGCACCATAAATCCCTTCATGGGATGTCACCAACGATATGCATGTCACCGGGCGATCGACCATGCTGGCAGCTTTGTCGATCACCGCCCGAACCGGGGTGTAACCGGAACCGATGACTTTATAACTGGTGATCACGGCTCCCAACCAGTGGGTGAAATTGATGATCTCCTCCCCGGCGATCCCCGGGAAAAGATATTTATTGCCGCCTGAAAACCCTACCACTTCATGGGGGAAGACCGGCCCGCAAATGATCAGCCGGTCATAATCGAAAATGATTTTATTCAACCTCACCGGTACATCCTGCGCAAAAAGACCGCCAGTGATTTCCCGGATTTCATCTTCTGGGATGACTCCAATTTGTTTAAAATTATTTGGATCCTTCCAATCGTGGTTGTAGATATGGATATTTCCGGCCTGGCCTAAGATTACTTCACGTCCAACCAATCGGCTCAATTGCATATCCGTCATCAACGGGTGTGTCCCTAAAGCGACAAGGAAATCCATCTTTTTTGTACGCGGCTGGAGATACTTTTGAAATAAGTTAAACATCATTGACATGGGCATGGTGCGGGTGCCGTCCGGGATGATGATAAGTACACTTTCGTTTTCAGCCGGCAGATTCGCCAATCCAGCGCTTATGATCTCGTTGGTTTCATGGGTGCTCAATATATGTTCTGAATTGCCGCGACCGATGATCATTGACTCTCCAAAACCTATACACCGCTGAAAGCGGAAAAACCGCCATCCACCGGCAGGATGATTCCCGTGACAAAGGTTGAAGCGGGCGAGACGAGCCAGAGCACTGCGCCGAGTAGATCATCCGGTGTGCCAAAGCGTTTCATCGGTGTGTGATCCAGGATGGTTTTTCCTCGTGGTGTAAGTGCACCGGAATCCTTTTCCGTGAGTAGAAAGCGGTTTTGTTCTGTGAGAAAGAAACCTGGCGCGATGGCGTTTACCCGGATGGCTGGTGAATACTCCTGCGCCATATGCACGGCTAGCCACTGGGTAAAATTGCTCACCCCGGCTTTGGCGGCTGAATAAGCCGGGATGCGCGTCAGGGGGCGGAAGGAGTTCATCGAGGAAATATTGAGAATAACCCCTTCCTTTTGGAGAGCCATGATCCTGCCGAACACCTGGCTGGGTAGGATGGTTCCTAATAAATTCAAATCAAATACCCAGCGGACGGCTTCTGGAGGCAGATCAAAGAAGGTATTTTCAGCACTTGTGGTCGCCTGTG
Source organism: uncultured Chloroflexia bacterium (assembly GCA_963804865.1). GTDB lineage: Bacteria > Chloroflexota > Anaerolineae > Anaerolineales > Anaerolineaceae > CAVVEQ01. The sequence continues at coordinate 69,063 of CAWDSH010000034.1, read as the reverse complement.
GTTTGTTACCGCCGGCGCCATTGACCAGGATATCAATCTTTTTGAAATTTCTCAGCACCTGTTGTGCCGCCTTCTCGATGCTGTCTTTTTCAAGCACATTACATTCAACCGCGATCGCGTCCATACCGCCCGAACGGATCTCTTGAGACAATTTTTCTGCAGCTTCTAGATTCATGTCCAGAATGGCAATTTTGACACCAGCATTTGCCAGAGTACGGCATATGGCTGCGCAGAGCACTCCCGCACCGCCCGTGACGACAGCGGTTTTTCCGGTTAGATCAAAACGGTCTTGTATCTTCTCCATTCAATCTCTCCTGGTTACCGATGGTGTTTCAGATGCAAAATGAATTAAGTGTTGTTTAAAATGCTTTTCGAGGTTAATGTAATAGGCTTCTTCGTTGGCGAGTATCAACTTAAATAGCCTGTCTTTGAAAATGAAATCGCCGTCCGGGTTTTGAGCAGTAAGCACGGAACCAAAGGTGTGATGCAGGATTTCCCGGGCATCGAATTGCCCAAGCAGCGCTGGCCAATCCTTGATCTTATCGGGAAGAGGTGCATTCTCCAGCTTGGCCGAGACGTGATAACTGGCGATGTCGATATCATATCGCTCGCGCGCGAAAATATAGATTTCACGCAGCAATTCGGGTTCCAATTGTGCTGTGGTGAGTAGCGCTTCAAGGTAGCTGGTCCCCGCGGTTTTTAAATGTACCAACCCTTTTGTTTGCCGCATAGCCGCAGGGTAAATACTGAATTTATCCGAACCGGAATGCAGGCTGAGTTTGTAAGGTCCCAGGATGCGGGCAATGGCTGCATGTCCTGCGATATCCTTCTCAAATTCTGAAAGATCACCGATATAATCCACGCCTTTTTCAAAATGTCCCACGTAGCGCGGTGCAAGGCTCACCCAGTGGACGCCCAGTTGCTTCAGGCAGGTCGCAATGTATATGTGCTCGGTATGCGTGGTAGGTTGCTCGGTTTCATCAACAGAGACCTCCAGCTCAAACGATTTTTCACCGGCAGCTTTCACCAGGTGTCTGTACATTTGCGACACGTGTTCTATAGCTCGACCGTATTTCACCGCTGCTTTTATGAGATCGTTTTCGGTTAGGAGCAGAACGTTTCCTTCAAGATCGAATTTGTGGTTCAATAACCCGGTTGCGCTTGGACGAACGTCTCGCGGCAGTTGTTCAGCCAGCTCACGCAACTCCCCAATATCAGTAGTTTCTGTGCGGTTATCCACAAAGGCGCCGGGATCGATGGTGAAAAAGGTAAATCCGGCAGCCAGGCAGGCATCGATATCTTCAGTGGTTTTTAAATGATCAGCATCGGCTCCAACCCCCGCCTGCCAGCCTTCCTGGAACACCCCCCATGTGGCATCATCCATCACGTTTTGTGGCGTACGCTGCGTTCGGTTCATTTCGCGTATTGACTGCTGTGCAAAGATGGGTGCGATGGATCCTTGTGAAGCAGATACTGCTCTTACATGACCCGGTGTCGCGATACCCATCCGGTCACCCATACCGGCGGATGTCTGTAAACCCAGCAGTCTGGGTTGGAGATGGGGGAGCTGACTACGTAGTGCCGCAGCATTCTGCGAATTAACTGGGCAGAGCAGGAGAGTCTGCTTCCCATGATCCGACGAGTCGCCGGAAAACGATTGCAGCTTCGGTGATTGCCGGGGAGCGAGTATGACCAGGTATTTTCCCTTGGGTGATCGAGCCAGCCCGAATTCTACGCCTTCACATACTTGGAGTGATCGGGGATAAAACACGAGATTTCTGGAAGCAAAATTCATCAGCATGGTTCATCCTTTATTGCCTTGAATATATTTAAAGAGCGATATATGATTTCCATCATCCAATGACCGGGGGAGGAGCTGTAGATTCACGAACCAGCAGACTCCCTTTTTGAACCCGGATGATCGAATCGGGCAGAGTCTGGTTATCCTTCCCGGGATCGAGTAGATCCAGCATCAGGCGGGTCGCTTCTGCACCAATGTTTTTCTTGGGTTGATCAAATGTTGTAAGCGGTGGATTGGTATATGCCGAGAATTTGATATTGTCAAAACCAGCAATTGAACAATCCTCGGGCACCTTGAAGCCGGCTTTCTGTAATCCCTGCAGCAGGCCGATAGCCATCATATCGTTGAAGCAAAGATAAGCTGTAGGTTGGGCGGGAAGATTGAGAAAATACTCAAGAGCTTTTGCCCCTTCTTCCGGACCTCCACCGGCTACTTGTAGAATGAAACCGTCTTTGATTTTCAACCGGGCATCTTCCATTTCCAATCGGAATCCTTCCAGGCGGTCATTCGTTGTCCGTCCGGATAATGAATTTCCAAGGTACGCGATGTGCCGGTGACCAAGCTTTATTAAGTGGCGGGTGAGCTGGCGGCTGCCATCCATATTGTCATGATAGATGGCGTAGGGATATTCCTCAGCGGATTGGTTGTTGATCACCACAATGGGAGTACCGTATCCCAGAAAGCGCCTCCCTTCACCGGCACTGAAGGGCGTGGAGCATATGATCACACCATCAACCCGGTGCTCGCGCATCGATTGGACGATCCATCGTTCGTTTTCCAGGTCGTGCCCGGATGCTGCCATGAATAGGCTGTATCCCGTTTCGCGGGCGGTATCATCGATTCCCTGCAGAACCTCGCTGAAATAGGGATCCTCAATGCTGCTGACGATAACCCCGAGCACCTGTGAGCGGTTGGTTTTCAGGCTGCGAGCCGCCACGCTTGGCATGTATCCGAGTTGGTCAGCTATTTTGTGGATACGATCAGACGTGCCAGCAGAAATGAGCGGGCTGGAATTGCAGTGCCCGGGAAACCGTGGTATGTGAGACGCCAGCTTGTCTGGCAATATCCTTGATTGTGATTGCCATATGATATGTTTAGTGCACACGTGTGCACTAGCTCAAACCCAGTTTACTATTGGGAAGAAAAAAAGTCAATACTTTTTGAGGATATTCTTGTAAATTAATTATTTATGTTGTATGATAACTGAAATGAAAGTAAACTTTCAAAAATATTGATAAATGAAAGATATATTTGAAGCATTCGTTTAAGAACACACTCTTTATTTGGAAAGGGCACTAAGAATGAAGGATGAAATTGAAGCGATCTTTCTTGATGTGGGGAACACATTGCGGATTGTTGTCGAAGATAAAGATTTCATGACTCAAGCCAGGAAAGACCTGAGAACTTTAGTGGGAGCTCCAGAATCGGAAGAAGATTTTTTTAAAAAAATGGATACCAATTGGAAAATTTACCGGAAGCAATCCAAAGAGACTCTCCTGGAAGCATCCGAAAAAGAATTGTGGACAAAATGGCTTTTGCCTGATTATCCTGCCGATAAGATTGGTCCATCTGGCGGGAAAATTAACCCGCCTTTGGCGCGATCACGATGGAAGGCGCGTGCCAAGGCCGGATGCTACTTCAACAATCATTGAACTTCATAGACGTGGGTACCTCCTGGGAATCATAGCCAACACAATCACTGAGACAGAGATCCCGGATTGGATGGAGGCTGAAGGGATTTCCGGATATTTCAAGGCGGTTGTTCTTTCCTCGAAAATCAGGGTTCGGAAACCAAATCCCGAAATCTATTGGGAAGCAGCCCGCCGGATTGGTGTTGAACCCGCTAAATGTGCGTATCTTGGCGATAATCCCGTTCGGGATGTGGAGGGCACCCGCGCGGCAGGTTTTGGAATGATGATCGTCTTTTTAGAACCTGCCACATTGGCGAAAGAGCCGCCTGAAGGTGAGATCAAGGCTGACTATACTATCCGTGAAATTCACGAGCTTCTTGATATCTTTCCCTCCAGGCAGCGATAGAAATGCACCCCGAGATCAAAGCAATTTTCATTGACCTTGGCAATACGCTACGGATCCTAATAAAGGATGAAGAACACATGGCTCGGGCAAGGCAGGAAATCGTGCGCCTGATAGGAACCGATGAGGATCCAATGAGTTTTTGTGAAAAACTGGATACCCGATATAAAGAGTATCGGAAATGGGCTTTCGATAACCTTGTCGAAGCTTCCGAAGCAGAACTTTGGACACGCTGGTTGGCTCCAGAATTTCCTGAAAAAAGAATTGCACCCCTTGGTGTGGAACTAACTTTTCAATATCGGCAATCCATGGGAAGACGGGTGCTGGTGGAGGGAGGTAGGGAGGTAATTGAAACCCTTCATAAACGCGGTTACATCCTTGGCATCATCAGTAATGTTATTACTTCGCAGGAAATCCCTGACTGGATGGAAGCTGATGGTTTCACCCCTTTTTTCAAATCAGTGGTCCTTTCGTCTGTCTTCGGTAAACGAAAACCAGACCCTTCCATTTACCTTGAAGCAGCAAAACGAGCTGGTGTTAAACCAAATCAATGTGTTTATGTGGGCGATAATCTCAAGCGGGATGTAACCGGTACCCGCCTGGCTGGTTTTGGCATGGTCGTTATCATGATCTCACCCGAGGATCTGGCGGAAGCAACCATCACAGCAGAGAATCGTCCGGATATCATTATCCATGAATTTCGCCAGCTTCTCGAAATTTTTCTTTAGAAGAAAAACAAGATATTAGGAAGGTAGTTTTACGGGAGCTCGAATGGCACAAAACCATCAACATCTTGGCACCCAGGCTCTTGCGGATACCGTCCGGGATTTATATGCCCAAGGACAGACCGACTATTCCATGGAGCCGATTGTTCTCGTTGATAAAAGCAACAGGGCAATCGGTCGCATAGCTGATGGTGATGCGGTCATTTTCTGCTGTCGCAGGGGTGAACGTGAAATCCAGTTGACCGAAGCCTTTACCGAGAAAGGTTTTGATCATTTTAGCCGTCCCGATTTTCAAAACCTGGACTTCGTTATCCTTACGCTTTATCACGAGAAATTTAAGAATCTACCCGTAGCTTTTGCACCGACAAAAATCAAGGATACTCTCGGAGAAATTGTAAGCAATGCAGGTTTACGGCAATTGCATATTTCTGAATCGGAAAAATTTTCTCATATCACTTTTTTCTTTAATGGATGTAATAACCAACCCTTCAAAGGTGAGGATGACATCTGTGTCCCTACATTAAAAGGTATTCCTTTCGACCAAATTCCCGGATTGAGCCTACCGGATGTAGTTAAACGAGTCGAGGAGGGTATCAAAAAAGGCTACGACCTGATCGTAACGAACTTTGCCAACGGTGATGTAATTGGGCACACTTCAAATAACAATTCAAAAATCCAATGTGCCGCCCTCGTTGACGGCAATATGGAAAAGCTTGTAAAAAGCGCGTGTGCATGTGATTATGTCGTACTAATTACTGCAGATCATGGCAATCTTGAGGAAATGATCAATCCGGACGGCACATTGAATGTAGCCCATACCACCAATCCGGTGCCCTTTGTGTTAATTGACCCCCGCGCTACCTCCAGCGCAGATCTGCGGGAGGGCAAACTGGCCGATGTAGCTCCGACGGTCTTGAATGCGCTCGATCTCCCTATACCACATTCAATGAAAGGTATGAACCTGGCCCCAGGATACGATTGGGGTGGCAAACGGCGCGTCCTGCTGGTCATCCTTGATGGTTGGGGCATGGGAAAAAATGATGCCACCAATCCCATTTTCCTTGCCGATACGCCGGCATGGGACAACATTCTTAGAGGATACCCCCATAGTAGTTTACAACCTGCTGGATTGGCAGTCGGTTTACAAGACGGCAAGGCAGGAAATTCCGAAGCAGGTCATATGAACATTGGCGCTGGAAGGGTCGTTCTACAGGACGATGTACGACTTGATCTGGCCATGCAAGACGGTTCTTTCTATAACAATGAGATTTTCTGTAAAGAGATCGATGATGCCAAAAAAGGGGGGACAAGTTTACATCTCATAGGTTTATTGACTGAGAAAAGTTCACATGGTTCGATTAATTACCCATTGGCATTGCTTAAAATGGCAAAAGAACGTGGTCTGGAAAAGGTCTACCTCCATATCATTTTTGATGGGCGCAGCACGCAACCGGGTAGTGCCCCAGCTCTGCTGGACAAATTGGGTGGGCAGATCGAAAAGATTGGCATTGGACAAGTCGTTACGGGGATGGGGAGGGGTATTGCACTCGATCGGGACGGCAACTACGATAAGACGCAACTTGCATTCGAGGCATTGGTTCATGGCGCGGGTAGGATCTGTTTCATGAAATAGATGAGGTGCTACGATGGATTTGGAATTCTTACACGAGTTGATCGTGCCGGCTCCGACAAAAATGATCATGCTGATCATGGATGGACTCGGCGGATTACCGAAGGAAACTGGCGGTAAAACTGAACTGGAAACCGCTCGAAAGCCTAACCTGAACGCTTTGGCAGCACGTTCTGCTTTGGGTTTGACAGTGCCGGTTGGACAGGGAATTACAGCCGGTAGTGGTCCGGGACATCTTGCGATATTTGGCTACGATCCGATTCAATATCAAATCGGGCGTGGTGCAATGGAAGCTTTGGGAGTGGATTTTGAGATGAAGCCTGAGGACATCGCCGCGCGCGGCAATTTTTGCACGGTGGATTCGAAAGGAGTACTTCTTGATCGTCGTGCTGGTCGCCTGCCATCAGATGTCAGCAAATTACTTGTGGAATTGTTACGGACCATCAAAATTGATGGCGTGGAATTTTTCATTGAGCAGGTCAAAGAGCATCGATTTGTTTTAATCATGCGGGGACCCGGTTTGGGAAGCGATCTTTCGGAGACGGATCCTCTTAAGGATGGTGTTCCACCTTTGCCCATCCGCGCGCTCAACTTGAATTCCCGGCGTTCCGCTCAATTGATGAACCTGTTCATCAATCAGGCGGGCATATTGTTATCCAACAAACAACCAGCGAACATGATTCTGGTGCGTGGTTTTGCAAAACTACCGGTTATACCAACGTATCAGCAAATGTACAACCTGAATCCTGCAGCCATCGCGATCCATGGAATGTATCGCGGCGTGGCGCGCATGGTCGGCATGACAGTTTTAGATGTGGAAGGGGATACGATATCGGATGAAATTGTCACTTTGGAAAAACACTGGGATGAATTCGACTTCTTCTACGTTCATGTGAAAAAAACCGACACATGCGGCGAAAAAGGTGATTTTGAGGGTAAGGTGCATGCAATTGAAGAGGTGGACGCGTTGGTTCCGCGTCTCATGGCTCTAAACCCGGATGTAATCATGGTAGGCGGAGATCATTCATCACCTGCAGTACTCAAATCTCATTCATGGCACCCCGTCCCGTTGCTGATCTATTCGAAAAATGTCAGGGAAGATGGAATTGCTGAGTTCGGGGAGCGCGCCTGTTGCCAAGGGAGTCTTGGCACCCTACCGGCAAAAAATGTCATGCCGATTGCCCTGGCAAATGCGGGGCGCATCGTTAAATTCGGGGCTTAGGAGAACGTATGTCTGGAATTCTAAATAACCCAATGGCTTTTTCAGCTGCTTTATACGAAATCATGTGCCATATCAACCCGGGTATTCGGGAAATGGAACTATATGAGTTTCGTTACTGCCTTGATAATTTTCTCCCGAAGCTGGGTTGGACTTCGATCCTAGTGGAGACCCAGGCAGAGATCGAGCAGCGGGTGACCTGCCGGGCGTTCTACGACAGTATTCAAATTAAACCATTCGTCGAAAACCGGATCGTTCTGGATGAGCATATTGCACAGCTTTCCCGAATGCTATTCATCGGTTTGGTAACGGGAGGTTTTTCAGAAGCCTGGGTGAAACAGAACTTTTATTTTGATATCCGCGGCTTCTACTTTTTGCATCGCACCCTCTACTTTACCGGGAAAATTAAAGCCCGCTTTGATGGTAAACCGTATCAGCATTTCGAACGGAAGCAGGATGAATTCGAACGTTGCCAGGATATCGGGTACAAGGCTTTCGCGCGTTCAAATTCCGAAGTGGATACAGCTTTTATAAAGGTTGTCGGGAAGGTTGTTTCGGTTTGCAAGACCCCAACCATCCTGGCTGTCGCCGGACCGACTGCGGCGGGAAAGACCGAAATCGTCGAACGATTGCGCGCGCAATTTGAGCAGGATGGCAGGAAAACCACATCCATTGAAATGGATAATTTCTTGACCGATCGGGATCAGCGCGAAGCCAGGGGAATCTTCACGCAGAGCAAGAAAGCGTTTCATCTCGACCTGATCAAGCAGAGTTTGGAAGATATCAAGCAGGGTAAAAAGATCCATATCCCGCGCTATGATTTTGTTCTTGCCACATCCAGCCACGATCTGAACGGAAATTTAAAACCGGGCGGGATCCCAATCGAGATTGAGTCGGCAGATATTATTTTCATCGAAGGTAATTTCCCGTTTCTGATAGAGGAGATTGCGGCCTTGATTGATCACAAAGTGGTTTATCTCACCGATGATCCCATTCGCCTGAAACGGAAATGGAAGCGGGATATTGATTACCGCAAAAAATATGAGCCCAATTACTTCCGAAATCGCTTTTTCAAAGACCAATTTATCATGGCTGAAATTGCATATAGACCCCAGATGGAGGTTTGTGACATGATTGTTGATACTACCGGCGCTGCTCTTTGGGTCGTACCCGAAATAATCAAGGCATTGAAATCGTGAAGATTTAGTGAAGGCTATCTTGCAAATGCGATATCTTTGTTGTATGATAAACAAATGCAAGTAAACTTTCAAAGAATAAAAAAATGAAAGTTGAATCTAACGAGGTCAAAATGAGTGAAAAAACCGGCAAGATGGTTGATTTTAACCAAATCATTGCTGACCATTATGACCATCTCACCAAGAGCGAAAGGCGCATTGCCGATTTCATGGGGCAGAATCAGGATGATGTGGCTTTTCTCTCTGCAGCGGAAATTGCCCGGCAATTGGATTTGAGTGAAGCCACCATGGTTCGTTTTGCACGCACACTTGGTTTTAAAAGTTACCCTTCAATGCGGGATGTACTTCAGAGAAAATTCAGGAACCTGGTTTCACATTCTGCCCGGTTACGCGGCAGGCTGGATGAAATGCGTGAGGGTGGGGATATTTTCGAAAAACTTGTCGCTTCCGAGATTGCATTCATGACGGAATCCATACAAACACTTGACCGAAAAGCTCTAAACGATGCCGTTGAGTTGCTTCGCACTCACCAACGCGTTTTCGTTTTTGGACTCGGACCCTCCATATCCTTGGTGGATTTACTGGAGATCCGCCTGACGCGCTCTGGTAAACATGTCATACCACTTCGCACTTCTGGAAGAGAACTACTTGAACCTTTATTGTTGATGACTAAAGATGACTTGCTCATTGCCATTGGCTTTTTTAATATGACCTCTTCCATCAACGTGGTATTGGAACAAGCAAATTCACATAAAACACCGGTGATATTAGTGACAGATACTCTCGGGCCTCTCGTTGGAAAACGAGCAAATGTGACGCTTGCTGCACGCCGGGGACCGGTATCTTCATTTCATTCTCTCACCATTCCAATGACGATCATCAACACCCTTCTTCTTGCTTTGACTGCTGTCGATCAAAAGAAGATCATGGCTAACTTAGACAAACTGGATCAGTTGCGCGAGCGCCTTAAAAATTCTTCTGCATCTATGACGTAGAAGGTAATTAGGCACAGGAGAAATTGCATGTCCAATATGGAACTTGTACCAGCACCACTTATCTTTCGTTTGCAAGCCTCTTTCCGTCGTTTTTTCCGATGGTTGACGACAGCCAGGGTTGTACTGGGGCTGGTGATGCTGTTGATAATGTTCATCATGGTCGTGATACCTTTATTCCGCCTGGTTGAGACAACAGTAACTTGGCAGGCGATAGATATTGCCAATCACCCGGAAGCTGTTGAAGGCGAATTAACAATTTATCACTGGGTCAGGATGTTAACAGGTGTGATTAGCAGGGTATATACATACACACCATTGCAGCATTCGATGACCATCGCCATTGGAACCACCCTTCTAGCGCTGTTGATTGGCGGATCCATGGCTTGGTTTGTGGTTCGCACTGATATGCCTGGAAGGAAACTTGTTAATCAACTGGCGGTGATCCCGTATATCATGCCTTCCTGGACTTTGGCTCAGGCGTGGCTCGTGCTGTTCAAAAATCGGCTTTCTGGTGGGACGCCGGGATTATTTGAGTATCTGGTGGGACAAAGCCCTCCGAATTGGCTCTCTTATGGACCTGTCCCCATCATCATCTGCTGCGCGTTGCATTACTACACTTTCTTTTTCCTGTTTGTTTCGGCGGCACTCATGTCGATAGATTCCAATCTGGAGGAAGCCGGGGAATTGATGGGTGCCAGCCGGTGGAGAATTTTGAGAAAGATTACATTCCCGCTTGTTATGCCGGCAATCATCTCGGGAGTCATCATGACCTTTTCCAAGGTGATGGGAACCTTCGGTTCACCGAACATTTTGGGAACGCCGGTCAGGTACTATGTGGTTGCGACCATGATTCGTGGCAGCCTGGGGGTAGGAGATAAGGCGGATGCTTTTGTGCTGGCTATCGTGTTGATCCTTTTTGCCATTGTCACCATATCACTTAACCAGAAAATCATTGGTACGCGTAAGAGTTACGAGACAATTGGTGGCAGAGGTTTCGTCGCGCAGGTTAGCAAGCTGGGGAAGACCAAACGAGTTCTATTCTTCGCTGTGATCCTGTTTCAGATCCTGGTTATCGCCCTCCCGTTGGGCTTGCTGATCTATTCCACGTTGATGCTGAAGGATGGGAATTATAGTCTGAGTAATTTCACCTTGCAGCATTGGATTGGGGCACGTAATACGATTTACAACAATGGAGAACCAGGAGTCCTGTTGAATCCGAAGATATATAGAACTGCTTGGAATTCCATCAAACTTTCATTATTTACTGCCTTTTTCACAGCTCTGTTGGGTGTTCTTCTTGGCTACGCCATCGTCAAAGGTCGTGGCACCCGGCTTTCCAAGTTGGTTGAGCAGCTTGCCTACATCCCATATGTGATACCTGGCATTGCCTTTGGCGCAGTTTATATAGCCATGTTTGCCGTAAAAATGGGTCCGTTACCAGCTTTATACGGTACTTTCGCCTTGCTGGTGATCGTCTCGGTGGCTAAACATCTTCCATACTCTTCCCGTTCAGGGGTTTCTGCTATGATGCAGGTCGGCCGGGAATTGGAAGAGGCTGGCCAGGTGGCGGGCGCCAACGCGTGGAAGCGGTTCAGAACCCTTATCTTTCCTTTGACCAGCAGTGGTTTTGTTTCAGGTTTTCTGCTTACGTTCATCACGACCATGCGTGAACTCTCTTTGATCATCCTGCTGGTTACGCCTGCCACGCAGCTGCTGGCCAGTCAGACCATGTTCTACACCGAAAATGGAAACGATCAGATGGCTAACGCGGTCATTCTGATCCTGATCACGATTGTTGCACTTGGCAATTTGATTATTGGCCGCTTCCGGGGAGGCAGTCTTAAAAAAGGTCTGGGAATGTAGTGAGAGGAATATATGAGTACAACCATCACGATTAGAAACCTCACGAAACGTTTTGGGAAAGTTGTAGCAATTGACGATGTCAGTCTAGTCATTGAACCTGGAACATTTGTGACTTTACTGGGTCCTTCCGGTTGTGGTAAGACCACCCTCCTGCGCTGCGTTGCTGGCCTTGAGGATCCTGATGGGGGTGAGATTTTCATTGGCGATAAATTGGTTTTTTCATACGAAAAGGGCATATCTCTATCTCCGGGAAAACGCGATCTGGGTCTGGTTTTCCAGAATTATGCTTTGTGGCCGCATATGAAAGTGGACAAGAATATCACATTCGCTCTCGAGGTTAAAAAGCTAAGCAAAGAAGAAATGCAAAAACGTGTCAAAGAAGCTCTGGCCGAAGTGAAAATGGAAGGTTATGAAGACCGTTACCCGCGCGAAATGAGTGGCGGGCAGCAACAGCGTATCGCGCTGGCGCGCATGCTGGCTTATCGTCCCAAGGTATTCCTGATGGATGAGCCGCTCTCCAACCTGGATGCTCGTTTACGCATGGATATGAGAACAGAGCTAAAACGACTGCATCATATTTCCGGTGCTACCACAATTTATGTGACCCACGATCAGGTGGAAGCTCTGACCATGTCCACTAAAATCGCAGTCATGAAGGAAGGTGTTCTTCAACAGTTCGATACCCCGGATAAAATTTACCATTTCCCCACCAATCTATTTGTTGCGGATTTCATTGGCAACCCAAAAGTCAATCTATTGGAAGGTGTGGTGAGCGAAAAAAATTCCGTCGATTTTGGTAAATTTAAGATCACTCTTGATACTTTTGAGGCGACTGGTAAAGTGGTTGTTGCTGTAAGACCGGAAGATATCGCCATTTCCACCCGGCAAGTCCCGGGCGCGGTGGAGTTTAGCGCTTATTCCGTCCTACCCTCCGGGGCTGATTTAACGATTATCGCTGTTCTTGATAATATTGAACTCACCATTAAAGAAATGGGGATTAGTAAGATCAAGATGGATGAGAAGATCTGGTTGTCTTTTGATCAAAAATCACTCAATCTGTATGATAAAGAGACGGGAAATTTGGTTTCAGGATAAGAAAATCGTCTTTCTTATTGAGTCTTGCTCTGACTTTGTACTAGAGAAAAGGAGGTATTACTGGGAGAAAAAATCTGGAACGCGAAAATATGGAGTATCCAATATTCATAATCAAGGAGGATTACAAATGAAGGCGTTCGCAAAGATTTTTACAATATGCTTGTTGATCAGCTTTTTGGCAGCCTGTGGAGGTACTGTTACTGAAACAGAAGCCCCCGTAGAACCTCAAGCACCTGCTGAAGACACAGCTCCTGCTGAACCCGTACTCACTGAAGCGGAACAATGGGCGAAGGACAATGGGATTGGCCCATACCAGCCTGCTGAGGAAGACTGGGCGGCGATAGAGGCAGCTGCAAAACTGGAAGGGTCTGTGATGGTCTATGCCAATTCCAGTAAATTCGAGAAATTGCTCGATGCCTGGGCTGAGTTATACCCTGACATCAAGCTTGATGGAGGTGATACGGACGGTATCGCCACCAAGATGCGCGCTGAGCAGGAAGCCGGGAATGTTGTCGGTGATATCTGGTTCAACAGCGATGGGCACATTTTATATGGGGAGTTTTTACCGAATCAATGGGTCTGGTGGTATCTCCCGCCTGGTGTGGTTGAATCGGAAGTAACAGCAGAGCGCCCGATTCCACTAACGCGTCGTGCGGTGGATGTGTGGGGTTACAACCAGGAAGTGCACCCGGATGGCTGCCCAATTACGAACTGGTGGCAGTTGGTTGAACCCGAATATAAAGGCAAAGTTTTCATGGAGGATCCGATCGCTGATCCCAGCACAACAGCCAAGATAACCTTGGTTGTGGAGCACGCCGACGAAATGGCTGCGGCTTATCAGGCATATTACGGTCGTGATTGGACCACTGATGAAGCTGCTGGACCTGATGCATTTGGCTCAGCACCCGAGAATGCAGGCTATCTCTGGCTCAGGAAGTTGGCCTGGAATGAACCCGGGATTCAACCCGGCGGTGATGAGGTCGACGAGGCTTTTGCTTCCCTGGGCATGGATCCCGCAGATGAACCCGGTTTTGGCTTTACCGGTTGGTCAAGCTATGAGACGACCCTGGATGGAGAATTGGCCATGGCACCCTGCATGGGTCTCGAGCCGGTCGTGGGTGTCTTGAAAGCCAACTACGTGGCTATAGCCAATAATGCTCCCCACCCGAATGCAGCCAAACTGTTCATCAAATTCCTTCTCTCGCAAGAAGGCTTCAAACCCTGGAATCAGATGGGCACTTACCCTGCAGTTGAAGGTCTTACTGCTGTCGAAGGAATGCCTCCAATTGAAGAAGTAGCTCTCTGGCCAAGCGATGATGTGTTTGCATGGGCAAACAACAGTAAAGTACGCGATTTCTGGGCGATTAATTTGCTTTCTGTCCCGGAACCGGAGGAAGATTAATTAAGTAGTATTCACAAAGTGTTTAATGGACACGGATGCACTTTATCCGTGTCCATACATCAATAACAACCAAATCCTTAATGTAATTATTACTGCATTATTTAGTTCATGCAGTTTGAGTGATATCGCGGCGCATATAAAAAAGAGAATATTCGATTTGTGGAGCTTAATGATATGACCCTCAAGGCCGTCTTTTTCGATATGGGTGGAACCATTGAGACATTCCATTGGGATAAAGCACTGCGGGTACGCAATGCCCACTTTATCCGGGAATGCCTTGAAAAAGGCGGTATTAATCTGAAGATTGGCGATGAGAAACTGGCAGAGCTGATCACCGATGGTATTGCAGATTACCACAAGTGGAACACGGTTTCTTTAAAAGAAATCTCACCTGCCAGGATTTGGTCGCAATACATATTAAGGGATTTTGACATTTCCGAAACAAATCTTGTGCCCATTGGCGAGGAACTCGCATTTCTTTATGAAGTAAATTTCTATGAGCGAAAATTACGACCGGAGATACCTGAGGTTCTTAAAAAATTGAGCGATTTGGGTTTGAAAATTGGTTGTATCAGCAACGTATCCAGCCGTGGGCAGGTGCCATATTGCCTCAAGAAATACGGGATAAAGGATTATTTCGATCCAATTATTCTCTCATCTGAATACGGACGCCGTAAGCCGGACCCTTCAATATTTCATTATGCAGCCCGCCTGGTAGGCATGCCAACAAGTGCATGTGCATATGTTGGCGATCGTATCGAGCGGGACATCATGGGTGCAAAAAATGCGGGTTTTTGCCTTGCGATCCAGATCGAGCATGATTTTAATCATGGTGAAGACGATATTGGAGCCACCCCGGATGCGGTGATTGGAGATATGCGGGATTTGATCCCTTTACTTGAAGAAGCAAATAGACAGGATCAAATTACACCCCCGATGGACAATGATCGTCCTTACAGGGCAATATTTTTCGATGCTGGTGATATCCTGTATCACCGGCCGAATCAAGGGAAAAATTTTAATGATTTTCTGGTGGCACACAGGTCGCAGCCGACCGACATGATCAAGGAAAAATCCAGACAGCTAAAAGAGAAAGCATTTCAAGGTCATCTGCACAGGCACAGTTATTATGAAAAGGTTGTCCGGCTTTATGGGATCAAGGATCCGGAAGTAATTGAAGCAGGGATAGAGGCTCTCAAGCGGGATGATCTCACTGTCGAGATCATTCCCGGCGTTCCCGAAGTCATCCTGGAATTGAAACGCCAGGGGTACTTGCTTGGAATCATCACGGATACAGCGCTACCAATTCATATTAAGCTTAAATGGTTTCAGGATGCAGGTATCGGGCATATTTGGGACACCATCATCAGTTCCTGTGAAATGGGTGTTCGTAAACCGGCTCGCCGCATGTATCAGCAAGCAATTAACCAGGTGGGTGTTTCTGCCAACCGGGCGATCTTTATCGGTCATAAAAAATCAGAGCTGGATGGCGCCAAAGCAATGGGTATGACAACTATCGCGTATAACTACGAAGCGGATGCCGAGGCAGACCATTATCTAAATGAAATCAAGGACCTTTTAGATTTGCCGATTCTCTCCCGCGAGAGAGTTAAGTGAGCGTGGGTTTATGAGCTTGGAAAACAGTATTGATGCCATTATTTTTGACATGAGTGGCACTCTTAGAATGACCATTCACCACACTGAGGAGCAGAAGCTTGCTGGTATTACCAAGATCACAGCTTTGCTTTCCTCTAGGGAGTCACCACAGGAAGTATTAAATAAACTCTCCAAGCGTTCCGAAAATTATCGCGAATGGACCGATGAAACCCTTGTGGCTTTGAACGTAGAAGAATTATGGACGAAATGGATGTTGCCCGATTGGCCTGATATCGAATTTGTCAAAAAGCATGCGCAGCAACTTAATCAGCTTTGGCGAAGAGCCCTCGGCACACCCAGGATAAAAGACGAAACCGGGGAAGTCCTGATCGAGCTGTTTCGGCGCGGATATAGACTTGCCGTGGTCAGCAATACCACCAGCAGTTCGGAAGCCCCCGATGCCCTATCTGATCTAAAATTGAGCGGTTGTGTGGAGGAGGTTATCCTTTCCTGTGAATTTGGTCGAAGGAAGCCAGATCCAGCGATGCTTTTGGAAGCTGCTGTCCGAATGGAAATTCCACCCGAAAGCTGTGTTTACGTTGGCAATTCACCCCACCGCGATATGATCTCAGCCAAGCGAGCCGGGTTTGCCAGGTCGATCCTGGTCATAAACCCGGATCTACCAGTCCGGTTATCTGAAAACACAGATATGATCCCGGATTACACCATCCACAATCTCAAAGAATTATTGGATCTATTTCCTCTAAAGAAAACAAACAAACACCCTGCGCATTTGGTGAATGCTTCACTTTCTACCATGTGGTCGATCGGTAATTTCCCGCGGCTGGACGATTTCTTTATTGCCGCAAAGCGACTCGGTTTTTCCAGCCTGGAATTGAACCACCAGATCACTCCTGGCATGCTGGCTGAGATTGAGATAGATCCCCATCCCTTTAGCAGTGTTCACGAACCTTGCCCTGCAGAGTTATCCACCGGTGAAATGAATGCAAAAGACCTGCTGATTTCCTCGCTGGACGAAAAACGGCGAGCGGTTGGTGTGGAAGCCATTAAACGCAGCATCGATCTTGCGGAAAAGCTCGGCGCGCATGTTGTAGTGATACATTCTGGCATGATCATTACCGATAACACGATGGAGAAAGAAATGCGCGCATTATATAAGTCTGGAAAGCGTGATACAGAAGAATACTTGAAATTATTGACCAGGATTGCCCGGGAGCGATCTGCCATTGCAGCCTCGCATGTTGAATCGGTCAAAAGAAGTCTGGGGGAATTGCTCACGTATGCTCGTCCATTAAAAATTCAGCTTGGACTGGAAAACAGGTATCACTATTTTGATATTCCTCTCCAGGATGAAATGGCTGAGTTGCTGGGTCTTGCTGGTCCTGATGAACTGGGTTTTATCTGTGATATCGGTCATGCGCAAGCACTCGATCGCTTGGGTTTGCAGCCGCTGGTCGGCTGGCTCGAACGCTTCGGTTCCAGGATTATTGGCACACACCTGCATGATGTCATTGGAATAGATGATCACAACCCACCCGGCAAGGGGGAGGTCGATTTCGAACAGTTTGCAAAGTATCTACCTGCCACCGCGTTTCGTACTTTTGAAGTAAGCCCGCGTAGTAAATCTTTGGAGATCAGGGCTGGGATCAAATTCCTTTTAGAAAAAGGGATTCTACAGCCATTATGAGCAGGTAGGAATTTTGCACCTTGATTTAAGATGCACTTGAGTTTTTGGGAGAGTGAAAGATGAAGAACCCGTTTCGGAAACGTCAGAACAAATTCATCAAGCTCATCCACGATCAGGCTGCCCTGACGTTGGAAGGGCTTGAAGCGCTCAAGGCGTATATGAACGCTGAGGATGATGAATTAGCAAACCTGCTTATATCAAAGGAAAAGGAAGCTGATGAAGCCCGGCGAATTCTGATCTATGAGCTGAACCGTACTTTCATCACTCCCTTCGACAGGGAGGATATCTTCTGCCTCTCGCGCAACATCGACGATGTCCTCGACTATGCCTACAGCACCGTGAGTGAGATGCGGATGTTGCACGTTCACCCCACCCCCTTCATGCAGCAAATCGCTTCTTTGTTAAGGGATGCTGCCTTTGAGCTACTCATGGGAGTGGATCGACTGGCTGATCATACCGGTGTGGCGAACGAGCATGTCCAGCGCGCCAAGGCGCTCGAGAACCGCGTCGAGGATGTATACCGTGAGGCGCTCGCCGACCTTTTCCGCGGCGCGGAAGATATCAAGCATGTGGTTAAAATGCTGAAAATGCGCGAGATCTATCGCCATCTGAGCAATGCTGCGGATCGCGGAGACGAAGCCGCCAATACCATTGCGGATATTGTTGTCAAATTCGCCTGAGCAAAGATATATTTGATGCCTCCAATCTTGATTGCCGTGATCGTACTTGCTCTTGTTTTTGATTTCCTCAACGGGATCCATGATTCGAGCAACATCGTTGCCACCATGATCTCATCGCGCGCTTTTTCCCCGCGCGTTGCATTGGGCATCACTGCACTGGCTGAATTCTCCGGTCCCTTCCTGTTTGGGGTGGCGGTCGCTGAGACGATTGGCAATGAGATCGTCTCCCCTGAAACCATCAGCATCCAGGTGATCCTGGCTGCCCTGGTTGCAGCGATTCTCTGGAACCTGTTGACATGGTATTTGGGTTTGCCAAGCAGCTCTTCGCATGCCATCATCGGCGGCTTGATCGGAGCAGTCATTTCTGGTGCGGGTTGGCAGTTCATTCGCCTTCAAGGTCTGGAAAAAGTCCTTCTTACACTTTTCACCTCTCCCATCATCGGATTTGTTATTGGTTATCTTGTGTTAAAAGTAATTTTCATTCTTTGCTGGAATGCTACTCCCCGCATTAATTGGTTCTTCAGGCGTAGTCAGATCCTCACCGCCATCGCGCTGGCTCTCAGCCACGGAACGAACGATGCACAGAAGACCATGGGCATCATCACCATGGCACTCGTTACCAGTGGTTATCTCTCTCATTTCAGTGTCCCGCTCTGGGTGGTCGCGCTCTGTGCAAGTATGATTGCCCTCGGTACAGCGATGGGCGGGTGGCGCTTGATCCGAACGCTGGGCGCAAAGTTCTTCAAGATCCGACCGGTGGATGGTTTTAGCTCTCAGATCGCATCCGCCGCTGTGATCCTTGGGGCATCCCTGATTGGCGGTCCGGTGAGTACCACCCAGGTGGTCAGCTCTACTATCATGGGCGTGGGTGCCTCCGAGCGCATGAACAAGGTGCGCTGGGGCGTGGCGGGAGATATTGCCACTGCCTGGCTGCTGACCATCCCGGCAACTGCGCTGCTGGGTGCGGGGATCTATCTGCTGATTGTCCGTTTCCTGCCACCGGGAACCGTATAAAACCAACTTCGAAAGGTCTCATTTCGGCATGAACTCAACAAAGTCATATGATATTGCCTGCATAGGCAATTACACCAAAGACACCATCGTTACACCCAATGGGACCACATACGTGGATGGCGGGGCGATGAATTACGCAGCTCATGCTGCGAAACGACTTGGCTTAAAGGTCCTGGTGATCACCCGCCACGCCAGGGAGGATCAACGCGTTTCGGACAAATTCATCGAATCTGGCATCGATGTTAAGACAACGATCACACCAAAATCGACCTGTATTAAACTGGAATATCCGACCCTCAATCCAGATATCCGCAATTTGTATGTCACCAGCACTGCAGGTACAATTTCGGTGGATGAGGTGCAGGACATCCAAACCAGGGCAGCTGTGATCGGCACCACGCTGCGAGGAGAGATCGAGTTGGACGCTATCCAGGTTTTGTGCGGAAAAAACCTCTTGCTCTCGCTGGATGTCCAGGGCTTTGTGCGCGTTCTCAGGGGACAGGATCTTGTTTATGAACCCTGGGAGCAAATGTCCACCATACTCCCTCTTGTGGATATTCTGAAAAGCGATCAGGTGGAAGCGCAATTCCTGACCGGTGAATCAGATATTCAAAAGGCAGCCCGGTTTTTTGCGAACCTCGGCGCAAAGGAAATCGTGCTTACTCATAAGGACGGACTTCTGGTATATGCTGGTGGTAAATATCATGAAGCTGGATTTTTCCCGAAAAGATTGGATGGACGTAGCGGTCGGGGAGATACCTGCCTGGGATCTTACACTGCCATGCGTCTTTCAAAACCCCCGGAGGAAGCCTGCATCTGGGCTGCAGCACTAACCAGCCTGAAAATGGAAAAGCTTGGTCCTTACGACCGGGATTTTTCAGAACTGGAAGCGTTTATCCACACCCGGTATTCATGACCAATGATCGTTTGCATAATCCGGAACTCTCAGCAAGGAAGGCGGAAGCCATCCGGGAGTATCCCAACCTATGGATGAAAATCATCCAAGAGTGGCGGGAAACATCCGACCAGGATGCTGCCTGGCTGATCTATTCCGCCAATTACCTACTGCGCACCGCCAATATCCTTTGGGCAGTGGATCCCCTTGTCCTGCACACCCGCCTTCCCGAAGCTGCGCCAGTAGATGTAGCATGCGATCTGGAAAAACTGGATTTTGTACTCCTCACCCACAACCATGCCGATCACCTCGACCTGAGCTTGATCGAAGCCCTTAAAGATCATCCCATCCGGTGGGTCATCCCTGAATTTTTAGTGAAACGCGTCGTGGAAGGAACTGGTCTGTCTCTTGAAAAAATTATCATCCCCGCAGTTGGGGTGCCGTTGGACCTATCAGGTATCCAAATCCTGCCCTTTGAAAGCGCTCATTGGGAGATAATCCCAAACCAGCATGCGGATGGATCAGCTTCCCAGCGCAGGGGAGTGCCCGAAATGGGATACCTGGTTGAATGCAGTGGCAAGCACTGGCTTTTCCCGGGCGATATCCGCTGCTACGACCGCAGCCTGCTCCCCCCATTCCCTCATCTGGATGTTGTGTTTGCACATATTTGGATGGGACGCAGCCAGGCCGTGCTGGATGATCCACCCCTGCTTCAGGATTTTTGTCGATTCTTTTCATCGTTTGATGCCAATCGGATCATTCTTACTCATTTGGATGAATTTTATCGTGCACCAGAAAACCTCTGGGATTCAAGGCACGCGAATTTGATTACAGAGTATATGAGAGATCACTCACCAGAGCTTAAGGTGGATACTGCCATGATGGGCGATCGGTTATGCATCTAAGAGCTGTCAGTTTCATCCCGAGGTTGATTTATAATTGATAGATATTATTGATAGGAGTGATGTAATGACCAAATCTCAGGATGATTTAAAAGCCGCGTTCGCCGGTGAATCCCAGGCCAATCGCAAATACCTTGCCTTCGCTGATAAAGCGGATAAGGAAGGTTATCCCCAGGCAGCCAAGCTTTTCCGGGCTGCCGCGGCTGCAGAAACCATTCATGCCATGTCCCACTTGCGCGCTCTGGGAGAGATCAAGAGCACCAGTGAGAATCTTGAAGCCGCTGCAGATGGAGAGCATTATGAAGCGACCAGGATGTATCCCGATTTCATTAAAGATGCCGAAGCCGAGCAGGACAAGGTTGCCCTGTTCTCTTTCAACAAGGCATTGAATGCTGAAAAGGTGCATGAAATACTGTACCGTGAGATGAAGGCTGCGCTTGATAAAGGCGAGGTCTTTGATTATTATCTCTGCCCGATCTGCGGTTATATTGAGAAGGGCAGCGCCCCGACTAAATGCCCAATTTGTGGCGCGCCGATGGAAAAATTCGAAAAATTCTAGACCATTCTATTTTTAGACTAATAATGTCCATTATTGGCCGCTTCTAAAGGGAGCGGCTTTTTTGTTGGTGAAATGATTGCATTATTCTAATGATATAGACAAGGATCGGCACGAGGTAAATCCTGTAAAATATAAGGCGAAAGAATTATTATTGAGGTGAACCGGATGAAATCCAATAATGTCCGTCTCCAAAAACGAAAAATTAGTTTGATTGTTGCCAGTATTGTTACCTTCGCGTTGATCGCGACGGTAGTTTTATTGGTGATTGGTTATCGCAGCGGTTATGATACAAAACCCGGTTTTTTGGGAACCTTTGCACCGTTTTTTGCTGATATCGATTTGATCGCCCAGCTGGCGCTTCTAATCGGTTTGATTTTGGCTTTAGTCGCTATTCGCATGAAAAAGACCGCGCTTCACCAATATGTCCAGACCGCTTTTGTTCTTTTCAACCTGGTGTTGACAATTTTCATCATGATCATGCAATTCTTCAGGATCGTTGTCCCGGGGATCGATGCGACTGACATCAGCGCGGAGATTTGGGTGGCGCTTGTGCATGGCGTTATGGGGACATTGGCGATCCTCACTGGTCTCTTCCTGGTCCTGCGCATGAACAGGTTGCTGCCAAAACCGTTGATGATCAGCTGGTGGAAGCGGCTGATGCGGATAAGTTATGCTCTTTATTGGGTGGTCGGCGTCCTGGGTGTTGCCATATACTTTCTTTTCTATGTGCCCCGGTGACATATAAGGATGGGTGAATTTACTTCACCTGCCAGACATGCACCACCGGCATGGCACCATCCGCGAATTTTTCCAGTATATATAAATACCCGTTTTCCCGGTCGTAAGCGATCTCGCCCAACCGGTAGCGGCGCTGCTCACCGCTGCCCAGCATGATGGGTTCAACGCTGCCATCCAGGAGCAGTGTATCGTCGATATCCAGGACGGCATACGGTTGGGGTTCGCCAGGCTGCATCTCACCAATTGCCACGGCTGCCAGGTCCGCCGGATTATAAAACAGGATCTGTGAATCCCACCGGGAGCTCCACCAGCCGCGGCTGTCGGGTGAATTTCCTTCGCAATATCCACTGAGCGATGCATCGCAGGGAGACCCATCAGGATTGAAGCATCCCACCATGGTCAGGTCCTGCTCCACGCAGGGCATCCCATCACCTTTTGGGCTGAAAAATCCATACCACAGGTAACCGGAACCTTTTGAACCAACAAAAATGACCGCGGAACGATCTCCGGCGGTCAGCCAGGCACCATCCTCCCATTCATCGGAGTGCTGGTAGCCATTCAATGTATTTGCGGTTGTATCTTCTCCGCGGGTATTGGCATAGAGCAGCAGCGCGCTGGCTTCGAGGTGCGTTCCCTTTGAGGGCGGATCGCCTGCCTGCCAGGGGGCGATCGCGATCAGGTCGGGTCCCATTCCCCGACCAGCCGCCGTCACGGTAGCGCCCTGTCGCCAGGCGCTTGCCATTTAAATAGCTATCAGCGAAATTTGCCGGGATCTCGAAGAGGTAACCGTTGACGCTGTACAGGGAGTGATCATCGATCCACCAGGTGCCCTCCACCTGTGGATCGCCAAGGTCCAACCCGCTTCGCGCATGGGATGGGATCATCTGGGCGGCATCCTCCTGGAAATGAGCCCCCCACGCCAGGTAGAGATGATCGCTCTCTTCGCCGGATTGTGCGGGCATGTATTCGAGAGCCACGCGCGGCATCTCGATCAGCGGATCAAAAAAGCCGCCGCTGATATCTTCGAAATCCTGCAGCGTTTCCGCGACCTGAAGGTCTGCCGCGTTTTTGGATTTCACCGGCGCCGGGATACTCACCTCGGAGGCATAATTCCATACTTCATGTCCGGTCCCGATCAGCGAGCCGGGAAATCCATCCGTGTCGCCATTGGGGTCGCCGTCCGGATAGAAGGTCAGCGCCTGACCACTGTATTCCCAACCATGGGAATCATCCACACCTTCCGCTCGGGGAGGAAGACGGAAAGCTCCCAGGTAGGTGAGATCATCAGGGAGTAGAAGTTCTTTGGGTAGATCACCTGGTGGAATGATGTTTGTCGGCGCGGGTGGGATTACCCCTTCTGACGAAATGGCTGTTGCTTCAGGTAGAAACTCGTTACCTGGCGAAGGATTGCAGGAAGCAAGCACGATTGATCCAATGATGGTAATCCAAAGAAATGGTGATCGATACATTTGCCCTCCTGGTATTTTCCCAGTGAATATATAGACTATAACCATTTTCAACGAGCATTTCAACCAGTGATGAATCAACACCCATTCAAACATTGTTCATGGTGGTAAAATTTACTTAGCAAGAAAAACTTGGAGGTTTGAAATGTCAGATCAAGTAACCGGCACTTTTGCGGTCAAAAAAGGGCTGGCACAAATGTTGAAGGGCGGCGTGATCATGGATGTGGTCACCCCCGAACACGCCAAGATCGCCGAAGACGCTGGCGCCTGCGCCGTGATGGCTCTGGAACGCGTCCCGGCGGATATCCGCGCCACGGGCGGTGTGGCACGCATGTCCGATCCCGGCCTGATCCTCAAGATCATGGATTCGGTCACCATCCCGGTGATGGCGAAATGCCGCATTGGTCATTTCGTGGAAGCACAGATTCTGGAAGCCATTGGTGTTGATTACATTGACGAATCCGAAGTATTGACCCCGGCGGATGAAGCGCACCATATCTATAAACACGATTTCAAAGTCCCGTTTGTATGCGGCTGCCGCAACCTGGGTGAAGCCCTGCGCCGCGTGGGTGAGGGCGCAGCCATGATCCGCACCAAGGGCGAAGCTGGAACTGGCGACGTGGTGGAAGCCGTGCGCCATGCCCGCCAGGTGCTGGGTGATATCCGCAAGCTCCTGGCAATGCCTGAAGAGGAAGTGATGGCGTATGCCAAGAAGATTGGCGCGCCTTACGAACTTTGCCTGGAGACGCGCAAACTTGGCCGTATGCCGGTGGTCAATTTTGCCGCGGGCGGCATTGCCACGCCAGCCGACGCTGCCTTGATGATGCAGCTTGGCGTGGATGGTGTTTTTGTTGGTTCCGGTATCTTCAAGAGCGGTGACCCGGCCAAACGCGCCGCAGCCATCGTCAAAGCCACGACCCATTTCAAGGAAGCGGGGATCCTGGCGGAAGTGAGCAAGGATCTTGGCGAACCAATGGTGGGACGTTCGGTCGAAAAAATGCCCGCAGAGGAAAAGATAGCCGGGCGGGGCTGGTAGAATTATCAAACAATGGAAGGGGCACGGTAAAGCGTGCCCCTGATAATTAACCAATGAAAATCGGAGTCCTCGCCCTGCAGGGCGATTTTATTGAACATCAGCACATCCTTGAACGAATGGGTATTAAGGTTGTCCAAGTTCGCCTTTCAAGGGATCTGGCAGGGCTGAACGGGTTGATCATCCCGGGAGGGGAATCAACCACCATTGGTAAACTGGCAGTTGCTTATGATCTGATCGATCCCTTGAAAGAATTTGGGTTACAGCACGCCATCTGGGGTACCTGCGCTGGGGCAATCTTTATTTCCAAGGATATCAAGCGCAAACAACCGCTGCTTCAATTAATGGATATTGTGGTTGAACGAAATGCTTTTGGACGCCAGGTGGATAGTTTCGAGATCGACTTGGAAATCCCTGCTCTAAAGAGTCTGGATCGTGAAAATCCAGCGTATCATGCCATTTTTATCCGTGCACCGTTGATTGAATCGGTTCATCCGCCAGCCGAGGTGCTGGCTTCCCTGTCCAATGGCAGGATCGTTGCTGCCCGGCAGGGGAAGCTCCTCGCCACGTCCTTTCACCCGGAATTGACTTCTGACGATCGTTTTCATCGCTATTTCATGGAGATGGCAAAATAGACGTCCGTTCGTTTGCCCTGCAGGACCTTCTTTCCCTGCTTCGCTACCAGGATCAGGTGTTGAGCCTGGATTCAGCGCTGAATATCTCGCAGGGCAATCCAGCCGGACCAACAGCGTTGCTTTCCCTGCTGCATCCTGCCAAGGGCAGTTACACGGGGGTTGTACCGGGGGAAAAGGGCGAACTGCCCCTGCTTGGACAGGTTGTCCATCGCGTCAACGAACGCTCTGCACATCTTACTTTCCTGATGCCTGAAAGTGCAGCCTGCCCTCCTCAATTGACCTATTTGCTGGATGAACTGGTCTGCCAGAGTGGTGAGATGGGTGCATTGAATCTTTTGGCCGAGATCGATGAATCCCACCCGGCCTTTGCCTGCCTGCGCAAGGCGGGTTTTTCTGTATACGGTTGGCAGTCCATATGGAAACTGCCGAAAGATTGTGAGCCCGGGAAGGATGAATGGGTGGAAGCCGCCTCCATTGACGAAATCCCCATCCGCAACCTGCTCCAATCGGTCATCCCGCCGTTGATCCTCACTGCTGAATCCATTCAGTCGGGGCAGTTATCCGGCTGGTTTCTACGGCGGGAAGGTGATGTTCTTGCCTTTGTCCATGCCGTTGAAGGTCCCAAAGGGATCTACCTCAGACCGGTCTTTCATCCCGCAGTCGAGGATGTGCGCGGATTGATCTGTGCCCTGCAGGGACATTATCCGCAGAACGGTCGTTCCCTATATATTGGTGTCCAGTCTTACCACGCCTGGCTGGAAGGGATCCTTGAGGAAATCGGTTCGGAATGCGCTTCCCGAACGACTCTGTTGGTGAAATACCTGGTCAATCCCTTGCGTTCTGAAGCTGTGGAGCGCAGGGCGGTGGCGGAGACCCGGCGGACCCAACCCACCGCCAGTATGCAGAACTTCACGCACAAAAACGATTGATATTATTTATTAATCAATCCCCATTTAATAATTCTTAACGATTCTGTAATCATTTTCATATTGACTCGTATATAAAATTAAGATAATATGATACCGACTGGTCGGTATCATAAAGGATTACATTTCCATGCAGGAACGTTCCCAGGAAACTCGCACGAATATCATCAATGCAGGGCTGGCCTTGTTTTCACGCCAGGGTTATGACGCTACCGGTGTGGCTGAGATTTGCACGGAAGCTGGGGTCAGCAAGGGCGCGTTTTACCATCACTTCCCCACCAAGCAGGCGGTATTCGTTTCGATCCTGGAGGATTGGCTGCAGGAATTGGATGAGCAGATGACCGCCATGGTCGCCAGCACGGGTAACATTCCCCAGGCATTATTGAAAATGGCCACCCTCACCCACGGTATTTTTACCGCAGCAAATGGTCACCTGTCCATGTTCATTGAATTCTGGGATCAGTCACTTCACGATCCGGAAATCTGGAAGACGACGGTAACACCTTACCGGCGTTACACCGAAATATTTGCAGGTTTTATAAGAAAAGGCATCACTGAAGGATCCATCAGGGATGTGGATGCAGACGTGGCTGCAAGAACGATCATTGGATTGGCGATTGGCATCCTTGCGCAGGGTTTGATGGACCCCGAGGCCGCTGAGTGGGATAAGGTTACTGTTAAAAGCATGCAATTCTTTATTGATGGTTTGAAGAGGAGGGATGTATGAATTTAGTGACCGGGGCCACCGGGCATATTGGTAACGTTGTTATCCGGGAGCTCCTGCTACGTGGACAAAAAGTGCGCGCATTTATCCTGCGCGGGGAAGATATCACCCCGCTGAAAGACCTGGATATCGAGATCATCGATGGCGATATCCTGGATCCAGAGAGTGTGGAAAAAGCGATGCACGGCGTGAGAACGGTTTATCACCTTGCAGGGATGATCTCCATCATGCCGGGTCAATACGACAAAATGTACAGGATCAATGTGGAAGGTACCAGGAATATCATTGCAGCCTGCCGCAGACGGCATGTCCGCAAATTGGTATATACCAGCTCGATCCATGCCCTGCGTCACATTCCCGAGGGAAATGTGATCGATGAATGTGTCGGTTTTGATACCGCGAATCACATGGGTGATTACGATCGCACAAAAGCTGAAGCTTCACTGGCAGTCCTGCAAGCGGCGAAGGAAGGACTGGACGCCGTGATTGTCTGCCCCACGGGAGTGATCGGTCCCTACGATTATAGAAAATCAGAAATGGGATCATTGCTGCTTGAATTCATGAAGAACACCCCCACCGTGCTCATTGATGGCAGCTACGACTTTGTCGATGTCCGCGACGTGGCTCGCGGGCATGTACTCGCTGGCGAAAAAGGGCGCCGCGGAGAGGTATATATTCTCTCGGGGGAACGTATCCGGCTTACAACGTTGAAAGCGCTTGTCAATGAAAAAACCAACCGCCGGAATCCTTCGATCAAATTGCCACTTTCCCTGGCGATGTTCGTCGCAAACTTCACTCCCTTTTTCTACCGGATGACCAGAATCAAGGCGAAGTTCACCCGCTATTCCCTTGAAACGGTCATGGGCAATTCCAATTTCAGCTGCAATAAAGCCCAAACGGAGCTGGGTTATAAAGCCAGGTCGCTGGAACACACCGTGGATGATACCCTGCGCTGGTTCATGGATAACCAGAAGTTGTTCAAAAAACGACGGATTTTGACCGTAAAAAAGTAAAATCTGATTACCGATGTATTTACCGATTTCAGAATGAATCCATTATTACCTTTATCAGGCAAGACAGTCCTCATCACCGGAGCTTCAAGCGGCATCGGCGAAGCTACTGCGCTTAAATTATCCCGCTTTGGGTCAAAACTGCTCCTGCTTGCCCGCCGTACAGGTCGGCTCGAGGCTCTTGCACAAAAGATCCGGGTGGATGGCGGAGAAGCGGAGATAATCACCGCGGACCTTTCCCTTGAATCTGAAAGGATCCGGATTTACGATCAGATCATGGCAAAGCACGGATCACTGGATATTCTGGTCAATAATGCCGGGATGGGTTATTACGGTTTCGCCGCAGAAATGCCGTGGGTAACAGCGGAACATATTTTGCAGTTGAATGTTTCAGCTGTTGTACATCTCAGCCTTCTTTTCCTGAAGGATATGCTGCGGCAGGGGCAGGGTCATATCATCAATATCGGATCGATCGTCGGTAAGCTTCCCAATCAGGGCGTGGCAATCTATTCTGCTACGAAATCCTTTATGGATTCTTTTACCACCGCGCTTTTCAGGGAATTAAAAGGGACTCATGTTCATGCCACGGTCATTCGACCAGGGTCGGTGACCACCGAATTCTACGATACAGCCCAACAGGCTTCAACTGGTCGGCGCCGGACTCCAGGCGAAAGATTTGCGATTTCACCGGAGAAAGTTGCCAATGCCATCTGGTCTGCGATCCGTCGTCCCCGCAGAGTTATCTATGTGCCCGGTTACCTGGGTCTTTCTCCCTGGCTGGAGATCGGTTTTGGCTGGTTGATCGATCAAATCGGTCCCATTTTGCTCAATCAAAGGCAACCAGTACCGGTGGATGTAAGATGCACGGTCAATATTAATAAAAAGAAATAAATTTGGAGGATGAAATGAAAATTGTGTCGGATAGTGCCATGGATTTGGCAGAAGAGCAGTTAAATGATTTGGATATCACCTGTGCAAGATTGCGCTTTACCCTGGATGGAAAGACTTACACCAGCGGCGTGGATATCCAGCCGGCGGAATTCTACGATTTGATCAGCAGCACGGACAGTTTTCCGACCACATCCCAGCCATCCAGCGGGGAATTTGCCGAACTTTACCGCGAGCTTGCAAAATCCGGTGAAGAGATCCTGTCGATTCACATTTCTTCGGGTTTGAGCGGGACGATGGATTCAGCCCGCACGGGTGCTTCCATGGTTCCTGAAGCAAAGGTGACCTTCTTCGATAGCCACACGCTTTCCTGCCCGTTGGGCTGGCAGGTGCAGGCGGCTGCACTGGCTGTGAAAGTTGGCTGGTCTATGGATAAGATCGTTTCAAAATTATCCGAGATCAGTGCGAAAACTGAAGCCATGTTCACGGTCGCTACATTAAAGTACCTGATCCATGGTGGGCGTATCAGCCATATTAAAGGCTTGATGGCTTCCATGTTGAATATCAAGCCCATTATCGGCGTGGAGAAGGAGCGGGGTACATACGTCACTTACGGGCAGGATTTCACGCTCAAGCGCTCCATCCAAAAGATGGCGAATAAAGTGCTCAATTGGAACCCGGAAGGCAGCAAACTGCGCGTGCAGCCGTTGCATGGCAA
This sequence comes from uncultured Chloroflexia bacterium, assembly GCA_963804865.1. Taxonomy (GTDB): domain Bacteria; phylum Chloroflexota; class Anaerolineae; order Anaerolineales; family Anaerolineaceae; genus CAVVEQ01. The sequence goes on along the minus strand of CAWDSH010000034.1, from coordinate 39,611 downwards.
TAATCCCGAGGGTGCCGCGCTCATGGTGGAAGAACTAAAAAAACACTTTGACCTGGTGCTCGAACCGTTGACCTCGATCGCGCCGGTGCTTGGCGCGCATACCGGCCCCGGATTGGTCGGGTTGGCGGTTGCGCCTTTTGATACCTTTTCGGGTTTACTCTAATCCAAATAAAAAAACAACCGGGCATGTCCGCTATGCCCGGTTGATGTATTTAAACTGGTAATCAGCCCTGTTCCAACGCAATTTCTGGCATCCTGCCATCCAGGAATGCCTGGATTTTGCCGTAGATTTCTGCAGGTAATTTCGCAGTTTTACTGGTTACAAGGGATTTAAGTTTCTTTGGGGTGGTAACCACCACGGGCGCATTCTTGATCAGGATATCCGCCCTGGGGTTGATGAAAACAACCAATGGTGTGACGACCGTTTTCACCCCAGCCTCCGCCTTAAAGTGATCTTCAAGATTGGCGGCATAATCCAATGCATCCCGGATCGGATCACCCAGGTGTTCCTCGACGATGTAACGGACCGCCCTTCCGATGGTCATTTTTTCCTTCCACTTGCCATCCTGGTAGGCAAACTCTCCTTCGAGATTTACCGTCTCGAGCACGAATACACCTGATGGACTCAACAGGATATGGTCGTACGGCAGTTCGGGGTAATGATAAAGGCGATAACTGTCGGTGAGACCTTTCAGTTCAGTATCCAGCGACACTTCCGGGCGGGGACGTTTCACCCAAAGGTTGGCATAGTGGATTCCCAGCACGGATATGACCACGCCAGCCAGCATGAGTATGAGGGAGAGTGTCGAGAGGCTGGGGACAAAGAGCGAGAGAACCACTCCCCCCAACAAAAGCAGCAGACCACCCACGCTGCCGGTATGGGCGAGCGAAGCCATTTTTCTCATCCTGGGAAAGTTCTGGATCGATTTCATGTCACCTCGTGTAATTTATGATAGATGGGTGAGAGCGCGTCGTAAAGCGATCGATACGCGGCATACATATCATCATACCGCTTTTGGTTGACTGGATTGGGCTTGACCACCCGGGCGATTTCGATCAAATCATCCACAGCGTCCATGTTGGGGTAAATGCCCATGCCCACCGCAACGGTCAGCGCAGCCCCCATGGCACCTGCTTCCAGGGGATGTTCCACAATCTTAAGCTCACGTTGGGTCACATCCGAGATGATCTGAGTCCAGGTTTTACTGGTGGCGCCGCCCCCGATGGTGTTGATCTCGTTAAGTCTTAATCCAGTATGCTCCATGGCTTCGCAGATCCAACGCACGTGATAAGCCACACCTTCCATGACGGAGCGCGCCAGGTGTTTCTTGGTATGGCTCATCGTCATGCCATTAAACCCGCCGCGAGCGTAATGATCCAGCACCGGGGCGCGTTCACCGGAAAGCCAGGGGGTGAAGATCAGGTGTTCGGATCCGGGTTCGATCTCATCCGCCATGCGGCTGAGCAGGGCATAGGTTGAAATCCCCAATTCTTCCGCCTGGCGGGCTTCCTCCTGGCAGAAGAGATCGCGAAACCACATCAGCGCACCGCCGCCCGTTTCCATCTCGCCGGCGATCACGTATTTACCCGGATCGATGTGGTTCAATCCCCAGTAGGGTTTCACGGGATCGTTGAGGAAAGTACTGGTCGAAACGCCCACCCAGGTGGCAGTTCCAATGCAAAGATGGGCCTTGCCATCCCGGTTGGCACCCGATCCGGATTGCGCCACGCCCACATCTCCAGCGCAAATCACAACGGGAGTACCTTCCGCGAGTCCACACAAAATGGCAGCTTCGCTGGTCACTGCGCCGATCACTTCGGTGCAGGGGTATGCCGGCGGTAGTTTCTCCAACGGGATACCCAGCAGTGCGCATACTTCCTTCGACCATTCCTTCTTCTTCGGATCAAAAAGGAAGTAAACCGAGGCACCGTGCCAGTCCGTGGCAAATTTACCGGTTAGTTTGTGAATGATGTATTCTTTGCAATCCAACAGGTAGGCGGTATGGTCCCAGATTTCCGGCTCTTCTTCCTTGAGCCAGAGGATTTTGGGGATGATATCCTTGGCGGTGGGGATGTTGCCCGTTTTATCGAAAAAGAATTTTGGATTATCACCTGCGAGGATGCGGTCTGCCTGTTTCACCGAACGCAGGTCCAGCCAGCTCAACATGCGGGTAAGCGGTTTTCCATGTTCGTCCACCGGCAGCAGGTTGAACATCTGGGCTGAGATGCCCACTCCGAGGATCTCGCCTGGATCAATCTTGGCTTCGGCAATCACCTTTTTGGTAGTGGCAGCCACGGTCTGCCAGAGTTCTTCCGGATCCTGTTCCGCCCATTCCGGGCGTGGATAGATCAGCCCATAATCCTGGTATACGGAATGAATGACTTTTCCCTTGAGATCGGTGAGGACTGCCTTGTCACCGCCGGTGCCTGTATCATGCGCGAGGATATATTTTTTGTTCATAGTCCTGGTTGTTTGCAATGATGGAAGAGACCTTTAATTGGGCTCACTCACACATCCATTTTTTTCGTCGCCATCACATCTTCAATATATTGACGGAAGATCTTGATAAACCGTTCGTTCATCTCCGGCGTTCCCACGGTCACCCGCATGAACCCCGCTTTGGTCTGGTGACCTTCCATGGGGCGGATGAATATGCCTTTGGCGATGATATCGTCTCGTATTTCCAGGGAGGTCTTTCCCAGGCAGCTCGCGTCAAAGAGGACGAAATTGCCTTCCGAGGGATACGCTTTAATGCCCGGGATCTCGTCAAGCTGGTCTATGAGATAGTTGCGACCTTCGATCGTGTTCTTACGCTTCCGCTGGTGATCTTCCTCGTCCTGGAGCACAGCCTCTGCAGCAGCCAGCGCCAGCAGGCTCACGTTCCAGGGGATGCGCGAGCGGTTGAAAAAGGCAATGATCTTTTCATCAGCCAGGGCGTAGCCCACCCGCATGCCGGCAATGCCATATGCCTTGGAAAGGGTGCGGTTGATGATCAGGTTGGGATAATCCTTGAACAAATAAGTCCTTGATTTTGGCTCGGTCTCCAATTCAAAATATGCTTCATCCAGGAAGGTGGGGACGCCGAGGTCAAGAATGCGTTTCAGGTCTTCGTCCTTGATCATGTTCCCGGTGGGATTATTCGGGCTGCAAATGAAGATCAACTTGGTTTTGGGAGTAACGGCAATCAGGATGGCATCCATGTCCCAATAAAAATCAGGTGTCATCGGCACCAATATGGGATTGCCGCCGTTAATGCGCGTGCGGGTCACATACATCGGGAAAGTCGGTACAGAAATGACCACATCCTCGCCAGGAGCCACAAAAGTATGGATGATGAAGTTGATCACATCCGTGGATCCGTTGCCCAGAATCACGTTATCCGCTGTCAATCCGGCGCGCTTGCCGAGCAGCTCCCGGACGCGTTTCCCGGAACCGGGATAGAGATTACCCATCTTTGCAGCTGCCATCACGGCATCCAGAACCGATGGCGACGGGGTGAGCAGGTTTTCATTGGACATCATTCTCAGGATGTCCGGGTGTTCCCAGGCGAAGTCCATGTGCTTGTCGCTGTAAGATTCGGCTTCGCGTACCCAGGGGACGATGAATTCTTCAATGGATTTCATTATCAATTACCTTTCTGAAATAACCGCTGGGGTTGATGGGGGATGGATCTCATCCAGCATCATCGCAGCAGAGAAATGACTTAACGGTTTTCGAGTTCTTCTACATCCTTGTACCACTTCAACTTATCGCCAATCGCGTTGCGCGTTTTCCACTTGAGCGATTTCGGTGCGGCATCGATCCAGGATCGCAGTTCCTTGATGCGGTCGCGCACCACCTTGCGATCTTCTTCAGTAAGAGAAGGATATTTATCCAGGTATTGATCCACCAGCGCCAGGTTTCCGGTGAGCGTGCGCCAGAGCCCCCAATCATTGGCAGTCAGCGTGCTGATGATCTTGCCGTTGATCATCTCCTTATCGCCCGGTCCCACCGGATGCTCGCGCATCAGCATGATCGTATCGATGACATCCTTTTCGTTGATCTGCACGATCTGCATCTTCTCTACGATCAACTCCGCCAGGGGCAGGGTAAGCGCTTCAGCTTCAAGCCTTCCCACCAGGGGAAGAACGTGGCAGAAATCGAGCTTATTCAGGAAAATATCAATGTGGCGTCCATAGACGGGGTCATGGAAGATCAAGCGGAAATCGCCAAACAGGCGCGTCACCATCTTGTCTTCCTTGTATCCCAACTCTGGAAATAAGCGCACGATATCCTTGAATTGGTTGGAATATCCGGCGAAATCGATATCGGTAAAAACACGCCCCATGGCTTCCTGGAAATAGCCGTACTGCGGGCAGTGGGTGCGGAATGCAAGTGCACCGATCAAGCGAAGGATCATGTGCTTGTTCTCGGGCTGCGTCAAAGCATCCAGGATGCGTGTGCGCTCGTCCATGAACTCCAATCGTATGTCTCCATATTTACCCATAATTCACCTCTATCCTGAAATGAGGATGTGTCCTTTAACCTTGTCGCCCTCGATATTGATAATGGCGGCTTTTAGGATGCTTTCAGCATATTCGCTCCCGGCATTCACGCAGAGTGTCCGCCCGATGTGAATATGACCGGGGGATTCGTGTATGTGTCCGTGCAGGGCGAGCAGCGGCTGCACCTTCTCGATAAAATTACGTGTCGCTTGAGCGCCAGCGGCTTTCATCACCACCTGTCCTCCGGAGGTGACAATTTTTATATTCTTATCCAGCTCAGGACAGGTATCCAATCCCGAGCTTATGGGCGGTACATGCAGCACGGCTATCGCGGTGGCAGGGTTCTGCACCAGCGCCACCAGTTCATCGACCTTTTTTTGCAATTCAGGCTCTTCAAGATCACGGGCGCACTGCCAGGGGGTCATATTTGCGTAGGAACACCCCACCAGTTCATGGTCATCATCGATCATGTGCCGGCTCATATCCGGATTGATGATGTTGGGATATTCGGCGATCGCATCGTCAATGGATGCCAGGTCGTCGTTGCCGGGCATGAAGTACATTTTCATTTTCTTGGGAGTCAGAATCTCATCTGCGAGTGCCATCCATTCGCGCACCCGCTGACACATCTCGTATTCAAAACGCTTGGACATTTTTTCCGGGGATTTTTCCAGTTCATCAGCTTCGTCTTTCTCGAGGACGATGGGGTAAAAGCCCACGCTGCTGACCGTTTTCTTGAGTTTCTCGATCTCGTCGGTGGTGCGTGCTTCTTCCTTGCGCCCGAAGAGATAGCCAACATAAACGCCATTGCCTTCGTTAACGATCGGGGTCATGGCTTTCCCCGTCACGTCACCGCCAACGATCAACACATTGGCCTGGTATTGGTTCGCGGCGTTGAGGAACTTGCGAAAAACTGTATCTGAGCCGTGGAAGTCTGATCCGTACAATATGCGGGTCATTTTCATTGTTCTATACCTCTATCAATAAAGTGTGTTTTACTCCTGCCGATCCCGAGCAAAGCATCGGATCATCGTGTCGATCCTTCGCTGGGGCTCGCTCGAAGCTTGGGCTTCGAGTTTTTCCATTATAAAAGCCAGGGGAGCCAGATTCCCGCTCCCCTGGCTTAAGGAAACTTGAAAAAGGTTTAGACGGGCGGGATGGACTTGAAGGTCCAGTTGATATCGATCCCTTCCTTCTTCAAGCGGTACCAGCGGGCAACATAGAATACGATGATGCCGCTGATCACAAATCCTGCCAGTGTCCCGAGCGTTCCAGAGCCAATTCGGCCGCCGACAGCCGGGTACAGGAAGGAGGCGATGATCATCCATAGCAGGTACAGCATGGTGATCCCACCAACGATGGTGATGAGCGGGATGCCCAGGAATTTGCGGCGCACGAATGCGGACGCATTCTCAAACAGGTCCGTCTTGAGATACGGGAACAGTGTCACCGCGAGCACTGGCACCAGCTGCGTGCAAACTGCGAAGAACACGAAGTTGAGTTGGGCGCCCATCACGCTGCCGGGCCAGAACAGACCGGATGCATCCAGCACGCCCACAAAGGCGATGATGGTGATGATCAGGATGGCGACGATCGGGCTGCGCAGTTTCGGGTGAATGTAGCAGACGCCTTCGGGGATGATGCGGTCGAACGACCAGGCGAAGACGATACGGCTGCAATAGAAGAAGTAGGTCTGCGCCAGGTTGATCAGTGTGAAGACCCAGGCAAAGGCCACGATCCACAATAGGATGAAGTTAGGTTTCAGGATTGCCGCGTAGAACGTGATCCATGGCATCGGATTCGCATCCGCTATGCCTGCGTTGCTCAGGTAGGATTCTGCCGCGATCCACTCCAGAGGAGTGAGGCGCTGCAGGAGCAGGGCGGCGACCACGAAGATCGCCCAGGTGACCAGCAGGGATGCCCAGCTGCCAGCCAGCAGGGTATTATCCGCCTGCTTCACCTCACCGGCGAAGAACGTGGGGATGTAATAACCGTAGAAGATCCAGAAGCCCATGATCAATCCAGCCAGGGTCATCATGGCCGCATTGGGATTGGTGACCATGCCGTTATCCTTGGCGAGCTGGACGCGCGAAGCGTAGGATCCGGATCCCATGAAGGTATCCCAGGCTGCCTGGAATTTGTCTGCGGTGCCTGAGGCCAGCTGGAAGTAGAGAATTGCCCAAGCGAGCAGTCCCAGGAAAAAGCCGACTTCGAGGATGCGCAGGATGGTCTTGGTGGGCATGATCATGGTGACGAATGTGATCACGGTGCAGATCAAGCCGATGATGGCGATGCCGGCAGGTGTCACCGACCAGCCCGCGAATTCGACCATGCCTGGATTGTTCATCACGATACCCATCGTGCGGAACAGAACCGGGAGCGCCGTCTTGGGGATCCAGGCGATCAACGAGCCTGCGACCATGGCGCTGAAGATGACCAGGGTCCAGCTTGCCGCAAAGGCCAGCGGAGCGCTCAAAACACGGCTGCCCAGGGTATAGTCGGCTGCCGAGCGCGGCATGGTGGCGCCGATCACGGAATAGGTGTAGGCATGGAACAGGCAGAAGAACATGGCAACAGTCAAAACACCGATGATGCTGCTGCCCGGCCAGACGCCTGCCACCCACGAGAACGGGATCAACCCGGATGACGAAAGGCTGATGCAGTGCACACCAAAGACCATGGCACCAAACACGCCGATGGTCCGCACCAGCCCGGAGCTCTTGCGAGCGTATAGTTTTCGATCTGTGCCCCCCACGGGGGTTACATTTTCAGCCATTTTCTTTCCTCCTTGAGAGATTTGACAGAATTGTACTGAAACATAAAAACCTTGCTTCTGTAATGTTCTACGTCCTCCTTTCTTCTTCCTGTTTGGTTGGAATATAACAATAATGCAGAGCCACACCAATCCCAGGCAGAATCATGATTCCAGATTGACCTCCGAATGGATGCGGGCGTAATCACTGCGTAGAAAATCCTGTGAGTATTCAACCGGCTTGCCCGTCTCACCATCGATCATCACCTGGCTTATCATCAATAAAGGAAAATTCTCTTCCACGCGGAGCTGCTCGGCAACCACATCGCTGGCTGCCACGGCTTCGATCGTTTGCAACACCTTCCGTAGTTTAACTTTGTAGCGTGACGTGAGCAGATCGTAAATGGAAGTCTTTTCCAGGTCGTACTCTTCCAGCTCCTCGCAGCGGGAGCAGGGAAAATAAGCGCGTTCCAGGATGACCGGAACGCGATTAGCAAAACGGAGCAGGATCACGCGGTAAAGGGCATGCCCAATCTCGACCTCGAGTCTCTCAGCCATCCGCCGGCCTGCCACGATCTGCCCGAATTCGAGCAGCTGGCTGCCTGGTGTGAGATTGCGCGCCTTCATCGCGTCCATATAATTGATTAATTCGCCGCTTTCATACGTGATTTTTGGTTTGGCCACGTAGGTCCCCGAACCGTGCCGCCGGTCGAGCAGCCCTTCGTTGACCAGCTCGGTGATCGCCTTGCGAATGGTCATCCGGCTCACTTCCAATTCGTCACTCAAGTCGCGCTCAGAAGGGATCTTTGAATCGGGCGGAAGTTTACCTGTGAGGATCATCTCGGCAATATATTCCTGGATCTGGGCGTAGATGGGCTTGCTCAGCTCCGAGCGTTCGGAGGGAGTCCCATTGAAAATCTTACCCAGCCGTTCGATTTTTTTCATAAGTGGTAAGTGGTATAGCCTAATAACGGGCTGCGATGAAAGCGTCAAAGGGTAAATTTGGGTGTATTCCTCGATATTTTAATGATATTTTAAGCTGATAAGAGTAATTATAGTGATTTTTGCTAAAATTTCAAGTGGCAATCTTAAATATCAGTATACCTCTTTTTTATTTCTCCCGGATAGTGATAAGTGGTATACAGTATATAGGATAATGATCCCCTCATTCCGAAAGTTGCATTTTTACTTGACCATCGTTGGATTTGAGCAGCATGCCTTTGGGAGGAGAATAAAAAGTATTGGAAATCGTTATGCAAATTGTAAGGTCATTTTTCGTATAATGTGTTATAAACAGCACGTTTTCCGGATAAAACGGAAAAACTATTCTTGTGAAAAGAGGTGCACCTTCTTTAGGAACGATCATGAAAAAACCGGTCATTGCCTACCTGTATAACGTCCGGCATAATTACCCGGACCCGAATGACCCCAAAACCCAGCTCGAGGTCGATTACGATGACCCCTCGACCATAGAGTGGATGATCACTCATTTCAAACAATGCGGTTACGAAGTAATGCCCATCGAGGCGGATGAGCGTGCTTTCGCCAAGCTGAAGCGCAACCGCAAACGTATCGCCATCACCTACAACTATTCGTTGGGACTCTCCGGCCAGGACCGTTACGCACAGTTCCCGGCCATCCTGGAGATGCTGGGGATCCCCTATACCGGTTCGCGCCCGCTCGTCCAGGCCATCGTGCAAAACAAGCCGATGATGAAAGACGTGCTGATCGCCAATGACATCCCCACCCTGCGCTACCAGATCTTCTTCACCGGGCAGGAGATGCTCGACCAGCGCTTGAAGTTCCCGCTCATCGTCAAGCCGGTGTCCCAGGGTTCCTCCGCGGGCATCACCAATTCCAGCGTTGTCTATGATGATGACCAGCTGCGCAAGCAGCTTTCCACGGTGATGACCCTTTTCCATACCCCGGCTTTCGTCGAGCCCTTCATCACCGGGCGCGAATTCTCGCTGGGCATGCTCGGCAACCCGCCCTATTTCCTGCCCATCGTCGAGGCCGATCACAACTCGCTGCCCGAAGGTTACCTGCCGCTTGATTCGATGGAAGTCAAGTGGATCATCGAGGAGGAGGCTCCCAATCACCTGGTCTGCCCGGCGAAGATCGATGCCCGCACCAAGGCCATGCTCGAGGACGTCTGCCTGCGCACCTGGCACGCGCTCGGCATCCAGGATCTCTGCCGCATTGACGTGCGCTGCGACCCGGATGGCAATCCTTTTGTCCTGGACGTGAATTCCCCCTGCGGCATGATTCCCCCCGAGGTTTCCATGACCTCCTACTTCCCGCTGGAGGCGCGCGCCGCCGGCATCGATTACAACACACTGCTGCAGGCGATCATCGGTCACGCCCTGCTGCGCTACGGTAAAAATTTGTCATAGAGTGACATATTAGGATCACAGTCGCGATTGTATACCGCGGCTGTGATTTTTTAATTTCCGAAATGATTTATAATCTTTTTTTATTGACCACTTTTCCATATTGGTATTGATGCGATTTCCAATCAACACTTCCCGGTCACACTTCATTTTCATACTCCCCCTGGTGCGGGAGATCCCTTCGATGAAACACATTGAGGAACCCTGATGCTACAAAAACTCATCGCTCGGCTTCAAATTCCGCTACGGTCTGGCCGATCTTGGCATTGCCCTGATCACCTCCGCCATGCAGTTCTTCCTCCTGTATTACTACACCGATGTTGCCGGGATCGATCCCGCCCTGGCGGGCGCGGCGCTGATGACCGGCAAGCTCACCTGGGATGCGATCAACGATCCGCTCTTCGGCTATATCTCTGACCGCGCCCGCTCGCGCTTTGGCCGCCGGCGCATCTTCATGCTGCTGGGTGTGGTGCCCCTCGGGCTGGCAGCCTGGCTGATGTTCTCGCTGCCTGCAGGGCTGACAGGCGTACCCGCCTTCCTGGCGGTCCTGCTCACCTTCTGGCTGGTGGATACCTTCCACACCATGGTCTCCGTGCCCTACTACGCGCTCACTCCCGAGCTGACCCGCGATTACAACGAGCGCGGCAGCCTGACCTCGATCCGCATGGTCTACAGCGTGGTCGGCTACATCCTCGGCGCCGCCCTGACCACCATCCTGGCGGGCACTGTTCCAGGGTGCCGGGCTGGATATGCGCGCCGCCTGGAGCGCCACCGGTGCGGTCTTCGGCGCCATCGCCATCCTCACCATCCTGGGCACCGCGTTCTCGATCAAGGAAACGCCCGAGATGGCCGGCGAGCCTTCCAGGCTGCCTGCATTCAAAGCCGTGCTCACCTCCTTCAAGAACAAGCCTTTCATCGTGCTGATGATCGCCTTCATCCTGAGCAGCTTCAGCTTCACCGTGCTCACCGCCCTGGTGCCCTATTTCATTCAGTACCAGCTCAATATGAAAGATGCAGGTCTCATTTGTTCTGCTGGTAATGCTGGTCACCATCGGCATCTTCCTCGTCCCCGCGCGCATGATCTCGGACCGCATCAACAAGGGTCCCACCTACGCGCTGGGGCTGTTCATCGCCTCGCTGGCGGTCATCTCCAGCTTCTTCATGCCGCACCAGCCTTCCATGCTGATCTATGTCGTCGCCTTCGTCGCCGGCATGGGCTTCTCCACCCAGTGGGTCTGCCCCTGGAGCATGCTGCCGGACGTGATCGAATACGATGAAAAGATGACCGGCGAGCGGCGCGAGGGCATCTACTACGGTCTCTGGGCCTTCCTCTCCAAGTTCACCGGCGCGCTGGGCGTGGCGGTGAGCGGGTTGGCGCTGCGCTCCTACGGCTACGTGGCCAACGTGGAGCAGACCACCCGCGCCCTCTTTGGCATCCGCCTCTTCTTTGCCATCGTCCCCGCGGCGCTGATCCTGGTCAGCCTGCCCTTCCTCATCTGGTATCCCATCACCCGCCAGAAGCACGCCGCGCTGGTGAAGGAGCTGGCGGAAAGCCGCACCGCGCAGGCTGCCGCGGAATAAGCACGACCGTTCGTCTGATCGGGAGGGACATGAAAACTGTCATCATCGGTTCCGGCATGGCCGGCCTCACCGCCGGCGCCTACCTCGCCAAGGCCGGTCACGAGGTCATCGTTTACGAGCAGTTCCCCACGCCCGGCGGAGTCACCGCCACCCTCAGGCAGGATGGCTTCGCCTGGGATATCGGTCCGCTGCTGCTGGATGGCTTCGCCCCCGGCGATAAGGGGCGCATCGTGCTCGAGGAGCTGGGCGTCAGCGAAAAGGTCAAAATGATCCGCGCGGACCGCGGGCTGGTGATGCGCGATATCGCCCTCTGGAAACCGGAGGTCTACGCGGGACCCTACCTGGCGCCGGGAGCGCCTGAAGCAGATCTTCCCCGAGGAAAGCGCGCACCTGGATGGCTATTACCGCTTCTACGACCGCATGCTGGCGCTGATGGCGCTCGCCAGGCGCTCCGAGAACGCGAAGGGTCTGGCAGGGCTGTGGCTCAAGCTGCGCATGCTGCTTGCCTTCCAGGGCGTCAAGGAAATACGTCAAGTGGAACGGCGCCCAGTTGATGGACCACTTCTTCGATTCCCCGGTTTTGAAGACCATCTTCCTGGGGCTGGCGGCGGATTTCGTCACCGCGCCGAGCGAATTCCCGGCGCTGGGCATCCCGACCCTGCATATCGAGACCGCCTTTGATAAGCGCATCCCCGCCTACCCGAATACGGAAAGCGCGCAGGTGGCCTACTGCTATTTCGCGGATGGCTGCCAGAACCTGGTGGACGCGGTGATGGGCGTGATCACCGCCAACGGCGGCAGGGTGATCACCAGCGCACCCGTCAAGCGTATCGTGATCGAGGAGGGGACCGTGAAGGGTGTGGAGCTGGCGGACGGGCATTTCGAGCCTGCCGACCGTGTGCTCGCTTCGGGCGGGCATGCGCGAGGTGTTCTTCGATCTCGTCGGGCGCGAGCACCTGCCCGCGGAGCTGACCGCGCAGGTGGAGAAGAACCGCCTGATGGAATCGGTCTTCATGGTGCAGCTGGGCATCGATTTCGACCCCGCTGCCTTACCAACCCGCCGCGCTCTGCTATTACTACGAGACCACCGACCTGGATGATTCCGTGCAGCGCCTGCGCGCCGGGGATTACCACGAGGGCAAGGAGGGGCTGCTGATCTACGTCCCCTCCAAACATTCGCCCTCCATGGCGCCTGCGGGGAAGCACGCCGTCACCATCTACACCGTGGCGCCGGATAGATTGAAGAACGGTGATTGGACCAGCCGGCGCGAGGAATTCGCGGATAAGCTGGTGGCGGAAGCCGAAAAGCACGTCCCCGGCTTGCGCGCGCATACCCTCACGCGGCTGATCCTCACCCCCGATGATTTCCGCTTGCGCACGCATCAAACCCACCATTCCTTCGGCGGCGTACCGCCGGTGATGGGCAACCAGCCGCCCGCCAACCAGACCCCCATCCGCGGGTTGTGGTTCATTGGCTCGCAGAGCGAGAGCGGCGCCGGCATCCTGAACGTGGTGGTCGGCGCGCAGAAGGTTGCGAAGCGCATTTTGGCTGGGGAATAATACCTAATCAAGGAGGGAAACCATGACTGAAAATCGAATCCTGGACTGGGACGGCATGATCAACGCGCGCGACCTGGGTGGGCTGAAGACGCGCGACGGGCGCATGACCCGCATGAAGGTGCTGGTCCGCTCGGATACCCCCTCCCGGCTCACGCCAAAGGGCTGGGAAGCGCTCCATGATTACGGCATCCGCACCATCATCTCGCTGCGCACGCTGGGCATGGAGGAACCCGAGCTGGATTTCTCTTCTCCCTATCCGGATATCGCCGTCGTCCAGGCACCCATCGAGGATGTCACCGATGAGGAATTCGTCCGCCTGTGGGTGGATACCGGCCGCTGGGGGACGCCGCTCTATTTCAAGGACACCCTCCTGCGCTGGCCGCAAAAGCACGCGGCGGTCGTTTCCGCGGTGGCGCGCGCCCAACCCGGCGGCGTGCTCTATCCACTGCATCCGCGGTTATGACCGCACGGGCATCATTTCGCTCTTGCTGCTCGCGCTCGCCGGGGTCACGCCGCAGGAGATCACCGCGGATTACGAGCTGAGCCAGGATTCCAAACGGGACGAGTTCCTGGCGCGCATCGGCACCTCGTCGCTCAAGATCATCACTGAAACCCTGGATGGATTCGATATCGATGCCTATCTCCTCGGCGGCGGCGCAACCCGTGACGACCTGGCTGCCGTCCGCGCGCGTTTTCTCGATAAGGATTGATAATCCTATTCACCAGAATTCTCAACAAGTCAAGGTAGGGGCACGGCACGTGCCTTATATAGGACAAATATCGGTCACCTGGCGGATGGCACACCTGCCTGCCATCCCTATAATGAAAGTATCCTTGTCGATCCAGGAGAACCCCGCATGACCGAAAACCCCATTCTCTATACAAAGCTCGAGCCTGTCCTGATCGCGTCCCGAACCGCGCGCGTGGATAAACGCGATGAGATCCCGCCGCTCTTCGAAACGCTGCGGGAAACCTGCGGGGATGCCATCTGCGGCGACCCGCTGGTTATTTTCCACGGCGGTGCGGTCAAGGAGGGTCTACCTGGTCGAGATCGCCTTCCCGGTGAGCAAAGCCGTGGAGCAGGGCGAAGTGCATACCCGCACGCTCGAACCCGCGCGGGCGCTCATCATGCAACACTATGGTGCGCATGCCACCATCCGCGAGACGATCCTCAAGATCTACGCTTATCTGGAAGCACACGCCTGGACCACCTCCCTCTTCCGCCGCGAGATCCACCGCGTTCTCGATCCGGTTGATCCGGAAAAGAACGTCACCGAGGTGCAGGTGCTCCTGCACGAATGGGATAAGCTGCTCGCCGAAGGCGCGGAGCGCGAGCTCGACCACCGAAGCCCGCCGCGATTTGATGCAGGGCATCGAAACCATCACGCCCGATTCCTCCTTCGAGGACTATACGGGCTGGATCAGGGGCGCCATGCAGCGCCTGGACGCGCTTCCGGTCAGCGAAGAGCAGAAATGCCGCGTGGTCTCGCACTGCGCGCACGTCTTCCCCCAGGAACGCATCGACCACCTGCGCGCGATCTACCAAAAGGGCACAGTGGATGACGTGCTGCGCGAGATGTATACCGATGATTTCTGGTACGAGAAACCGGCGCGAAAAGGGAACGTCATCCACATGCGCAAGAATCCCTTCAACCCGGAAGGATACGAGAAAGCAACCACTCCCGCCGAGCGGCGCAAGGCTTACTGCCACTGCCCGTTCGTGCACCCCTTCCTGGAGGAGATCCCCTCCGCGATGCCGCTCACCTTCTGCTACTGCGGGGCGGGCTGGTACCGGCGCCTCTGGGAGGGCATCCTCGGGCAGCCCGTGGTCATCGAGCACGTCGAGACCCTGCTGAAGGGCAACGACCAGTGCACCATGACCATCACCCTGCCGCTGGAGCTGGCGGGGGAATTTTCCCCGGAAATGTTCGTAAGGCGGGCTCATCCCGCCTCTCCATTTTGACTGGAGCGTCGGAGGCACCAACTGTGCCCGCCATTATTTTCGGTTTGTCATCCTGAGCGTCGCGAACTCGCGAATTGTGCGCCCCCGCGGGGTTGCTCTCCCCTTGGGAGGAGCGGTAGCGAGTGTTAAAACCGCATGATTGAACCATGAAGCAAAGGATCATGAGAAGTGGAATTAATGGATGTTTTTGTAGCATATAGTTGTAGGGTGAACTCTGTCCGCCATTTTATTATAACCAGATGATTGTTGGGCATAAGATCGATGCCCGACCTACGACTATCTACCTCCAAGTTTCATTCTAATTCTTTAATATTTATCGTCTTTTTCAATGCCTTTTCAAGCTCTTTGATGCCTATCGCAAACGATGCGGATCTCCCGGAAAGTGAAACCAAAAAAACCACCGCAGAGAAAAAGAAAATCCCCATGAAGGATAAGAATTGCGCTTGGTTCAGCGCTCTATAAATCGCTGATCCTATAACCGGTCCAAAGTAGATGGCTATCCTGCCAATTCTCATCCATTTTTCGCCTTTATCCTTCTCAAAACTTTCTCCAGAAGAATGATAAGCCTTTTGCAGATCCCATAAGCTTTTCTTGATATCAAGAGGACCAGATTTACTATCCTGGCGACTAAGGTTTGAGAATTGTTTTTTCCCCAAATAAAAGGACAACAACCATGCCAGAATATTGACCAAGCCGAAAAACCAAATAAACGATCCTTCAGCTTTGAATTTGGTGTAATGAAATATGGTTGCGTATGCAAATGGGAAAGCTAGACATAGCATGTATCCAGCGTCAATAAGAAAATTCCAGAATGCGCCTTTTGATTTCTTAATAATAAAAAGTAAAGAGAAACCCAAGAATTGACTTATGATGAAGAATATCAGAAATATCGGTATATTGGCTGGTGATATTTCTAAAGTGAATAAAAACGAAAAACCGAATAGAAATAAAGGGGCAAAGCATCTTATTTCGAAGTTTCTTTTAGGAAGTATATATGTACTCCGGTTCATTTTTCCCTTTTACCGAATTATGTAATCATGGCTCGATGGTAGTAATCCAGATATTTAACAAGATCGACAGTGGCTTCAAATTGTGCTTCAGTTCGTAGGACGGGCACGCGGTGCCCGCCAATTTATTATAGAATAATACGTGCCAGATTATCTTCAATACTATCTACTCACTAGACTTCCTTCCCAAGCTTGAAGTGGAAAATGCGCATGGGTTTGAAAAGGTGAAATAGCGGAGCCGCCCAGCGATAAGGTGCCATGCGTGGCTCGGGCTGGTCAAAGAAGCCCCACTCGTCGAGCAGGTGAATACCCTCACCCCAATTCTCGATCGTTTTGCTTTGCCAGAATCCCCAGCGCAGGAGATTGGAAAACTTGGTCCTGGATAGCTGGCGGTTGCCCAGCCAGATAAAGAATGGCGACCAGCCATCGAAGACGAGTTCCGCGCCGGGAAAATGGTCGCGTAGCTTGAGCACCAGCGATTTGACCTGTTCTTCCGTGAAGTAAATGAGCACGTTATCCGCCACGAATAAGAAAGGCAGGCGGGAGTGCATCTTTAACTTTTCCAGCCAGCCATCCTCGAGCACCGAATCTCCCAGCAGGTGGTAACGTCCCGCTTCACCGCCGATAAGTCTGCGGCGCAGATCGATGACCTCCGGTAGATCCAGGTCATACCACTCCACCTGGCCGTTATCCACCCGCTCGAAACGGGAATCGAGACCGCACCCGATATGGACCACCACCGAATGGGGGTGGCGGCTGAGGAAATCCCGGGCGTAGCGGTCAATTTCACGGGTGAGCATAAGCCGCGCTACGATATTTCCCTCGGTCGTCCGGATCTTCCTGACCTTGTCGAAGTCGTAGCTCATCTGCTTCACCAGTGCCGCGGCTTTCTCGTCCCTAATAATGGCATCCGGGCGCTGCAATTCCATCGCCCGGTGGTAGAGCGGGATGAGCAGCGTTTCAGCCACGCCGTCAAGATTTTGATCTGAAATCTCGTTCGTACTTGTTTTCTTTATCATCAATTCCCTTCCGTTCTTGATAGGATCTCCACGGTACTCGAGCTGCCATACCCCTCCCGGTCTTCGACCACCCTCCCCAAATGCTCCGCTTTCCGGACATTTGGGGAGGGCAGGGAGGGGCATGCACTCCCGAAGGGAGAGGGGAGGGAGGGGCGAAAATTACGGGCATGAACATGATGCTTGATCTACGAACTATACCCGGCATTCAACTTACTTCAAACCAAATGCACTACCTCAACCTTGTATCCATTGCATTTCTCATTTTCCATAAACTGATAAGCTTTTTGAGAAATCAATAACAGTGGATATGTCCGTAACAATCCCCTGTTTACTCCGAAATGCTCTTTTGTAACAACAAAATCACTTCCATCCCAAGAGTTTTTATTAATAAATGGTTCTGAAAGGATGTCCAGACCAATCGTATGTCCATTTTTACACCTGTAGTTATTAGCTTCGTCAGGATCGAATGGATCCTCGCCAGTTTTAGTTGCGGGATTAATATTAACTTGTGAGGTAATGAATAATTGGTACCATGTCGTTTTCAATATTCTAGTTGCTTGGGTTTGAGCAACTTTATGAAGGGCTGGTTTTAACTGATATCCTGCAAGCAAATTTATATTTAGTATTTCAGCAAAATTTTGGTCGATGATTATCTCATTCGATATTGTTCGTGCAATATCGGTATTTCTGGGTACTTTTCGTAGATCCAAATATAGGTCTGAAATCTGACGGATACCAGATCCGCATATTTCACATATATCTTTATATTCATAAATGGTACCGCATTCTTCCCCCGCAGGTTCAAATGTCTTTTTTAATTTTAAGAGTAAGAGCTTTGCGGATTGTAATTCTTCTTTTGAATAAATCCGTTGAATGCTCCAACCAAAGAATAGGTATTTATTATCTCTTTTTCGAACCAATCGTGTTATGTCTCCAATTTTTCTGTATTCATCGCTATCAACAGGCACTCTTACAAGCCTTACTAGATCCATCAAAGGTTTTCCCATATCATTGGGAAGGAATTCTCTTGCATAATTCTCTCGAATACGTAATTCTGCATATTCTTTCATTATCAAAGTTCGTAGGGCGGGCAGGGATGCCCGCCATCCTCCTCCCTACCTGATTGCTCATAACAGCACATAGGTCGGTCACCCTTATAATCTAGCACTTCTATAGTGAAGCGAATGTTGAAAGTGCGACCGACATCAAAAATCACTTTTTACATTAATTGAATTGTATTACTAAAATCCGGTTTCCCGGGTACTTGACAAAATAGAAAATAAGTTCTACAATAGTATTCCATTCTCTTTGCACCTTAACATCCCCCCTTGCTGCCCCGTCGCTTGAATACCGCCAACATTAACATTGATTTCAATCGGATCAATGCTTAATATACCTCTGATTATCCTTTTAATGAAGAGGGCGCTGAGTGAATATTTGAATGAATTGTTTTGGATTTTTTAAAGATCATTTCGCTCCTTTTCATCCTGCTTTCTTAATCAATAAATCATTCACCCCACTATAAAGCCATTCAAAACACTGCGTACTCCGCGTCCATTGCGTTAAAAATCTTTAAAACCAAATGATCCTCTAGCTGTACCCTCTGTGGTGAACCCATCCGCGCTCTCTGCGGTTCACAGCCCCAATCCTCCTCCCATTTGACTCCTGAACCATCCTCCTGTATCCTTAAATCAATATCGTTATTCTTTTTTTTCCAGGAGGTTGCCATGCCTTCCACGAACGATATCCTCGGCGTGATCCTGGGGGGTGGGCGCGGCGCGCGCCTCTACCCGCTCACCAAGCAGCGCGCCAAACCAGCCGTCCCCATGGCGGGCAAGTACCGCCTCATCGATATCCCCATCAGCAACTGCATCAACTCCGGCATCTACCATATCGCTGTCCTCACCCAGTTCAACTCCGTCTCGCTGCACCGCCACATCGCGCGCAGCTTCTACTTTGATGCCTTCCACACCGGCTGGGTGCAGATCTGGGCCAGCCAGCAGACCGTCGCCACCACCGACTGGTACCAGGGCACCGCCGACGCGGTGCGCAAGCAGCTCTTCGAGATCAGCGCCTCCCATGCTGATTACGTGCTCATCCTGGCGGGCGATCACCTCTACCGCATGGATTTCGAGAAGATGGCGCAATTCCACTGGGACCACAAGGCTGATATCACCGTTGCCGTCCAGCCGGTCTTCACTGAGGATACCGGGCGCTTCGGCATCCTGAAGCAGAACGACGATGACCGCATCACGGCTTTCGCCGAGAAACCCACCGATCCGGCGTTGCTCGAGAAGATGGTCAGCCGTGATGATGCCCGCCGTCCCTACCTGGGCTCGATGGGCATTTACCTCTTCAGGATGAGCGCGCTCAGAGAAATTCTCGAAGGCAGCACCTACGATGATTTTGGCGGACAGGTGATCCCTGCCGCGATCAAGTCCCACAATGTCTTCGGCTATGGCTTCGATGGCTACTGGGAGGATATTGGAACCATCCGCTCCTTCTACGAGACCAACCTGGAGCTCACCATCCCCAACCCGCCCTTTGATTTCTTTGATCCCGACCGACCCATCTACACCCACGCGCGCTTCCTGCCCGGCTCCACCGTGCAGGACAGCCGCCTGCAGAACGTGCTGATGGCCGAGGGCTGCTGCATCCACAAAGCCGAGATCTACCACTCGGTGATCGGCCTGCGCAGCCAGATCCACAACGACGTGTGTATCCGCGATAGCATCGTGATGGGCTCGGATTACTACGACCATCCCGGTTTCGAGCCGACCGATCCCAATGTCGTGAATATCGCCATCGGGCGCGGCTCACAGATCGAGGGTGCCATCATCGATAAGAACGCCCGCATCGGGCGTGGTGTGGTGATCAAGCCCTTCCCGCGCGACGTGGAGATCGATACCGAGAATTACATCGTCCGCGACGGGATCACCATCATCCCCAAGAACGCTGTCGTCCCCTCGGGAACCGTCATCGCCCCTTGAAATTTTGCTTGATGCGTTATAATTCGTGGGATTAATCGTCCTATTGAATTGGACAGGCACGGCTCAGGTATTTGCCAGAAAGTGGATCTGATGCCGTGCTTTTAATGACATAAGTTCAGGATCGAGGAGAATTTGAATGGCTGAGAAAAAAGAAATTAAACCCGGGAAGAACAGTGAAAAAGTCACGGTCACCTGGCATGCATTAAGCGCGGAGGAAACCCTCAAGAAATTCGAAACCATGTCCAATACCGGTTTGAGCGCTCAAGATGCTGCAAGCCGCCTGGAAAAATATGGGCTCAATCAGCTGGTGGAAGCCAAGCGAACCAGCTTCCTGACCATGGTTCTTAACCAGCTCAAGGGCTTCGTGGTGCTCATGCTGATCGCCGCGGCGATCATTTCCGCTTTCCTGGGCGAATGGATCGATGCCATCGCCATTCTTACCATCGTGGTGTTGAACGCCGTGTTGGGCGTTGTGCAGGAGAGCAAAGCCGAGGAAGCCCTGGCTGCGCTCAAGAAGCTGGCCGCGCCTGAAGCCAGCGTGCTGCGCGATGGGCACCTGGTACGCGTGCCGGCGCGCGAGCTTGTCCCGGGCGATATCGTCGTCCTCGAAGCCGGCAATCACATCCCTGCCGATGTGCGCCTGCTTGAAGCGGTCAACCTCCAGATCGATGAAGCCTCGCTGACCGGTGAATCGGTTCCCGTTCAGAAGAACGCTGCGGTGATATTGGAAGGGGATATCCCCCTGGGTGACCGCAAGAACACCGCCTTCATGGGCACCCTGGTCACCTACGGGCGCGGCAGCGGTGTGGTGGTCAGCACCGGCATGCACACCCAGCTGGGTTTGATCGCCTCCATGCTGCAGTCCGTGGAAGAGGAAGAAACCCCGCTGCAGAAACGCCTCGATCAACTTGGAAAAACACTTGGTTACGCCTGCCTCATCATCTGCGCCATCGTCTTTGCCGTGGGCTGGCTGGAGGGCGGCAATCCGCTGGAAATGTTCATGGTGGCGGTCAGCCTGGCGATCGCCGCGGTACCGGAAGGTCTGCCCGCCATTGTCACCATCAGCCTGGCGCTGGGCATGCGGGAGATGATCCACCGCCATGCGCTCATCCGCCGCCTGGCTTCTGTGGAAACGCTCGGCTCTGCCACGGTGATCTGCTCGGATAAGACCGGCACGCTCACCCAGAATGAAATGACCGTCACCCGCGTTTGGGTGGACGGCGCGCAGGTGGCATTGACCGGCACCGGCTATAAACCGGAAGGGGAATTCCTGGTAAGCGGTCAGAAGGTGAATATCAAGGATTATCCCGGCATTGGAACCGCCCTGTGGGTGGGTGCCTTGAATAACGATGCCCGCCTGGAGTCCTCTGAAAACGAAGAAGGTGAGAAAGTTTACCGCATCGCCGGTGATCCCACCGAAGGGGCCATCGTGGTTGCAGCTGCGAAAGCCGGCGCGCAGCCGCGGGAACTTCACCAGGCATACCCGCGCGAAGAGGAAGTCCCGTTCGATTCCATCCGCAAGCGCATGATCACCATCCATTCCCTGGAAGATCCGCAGGCGGGTGATATTTCCCCGTTCGATGAGAAAAGCAAGCGGCAGCATTATATTGTGACCGTTAAAGGTGCTCCGGATATGGTACTGGAGCTCTGCAGCAGTCCACCTGGCATGTGGATGACAAGGGATCCCGCAAGCTGGATGAATGCTAGTCGCAAACGCATCCTGGATGCCAATGACGCCATGACCAAAGACGCGCTGCGCGTGCTGGGGGTGGCATTCAAGATCGTGGATAAGAAACCCGAGAAGCTGGATCCCGATGAGCTGGAGAAGGATCTCACCTTCGTTGGCTTGATCGGCATGATCGACCCGGCGCGTGTCGAAGTCAAACCCGCCATCGAGCACGCCGTGGGAGCGGGCATCCGCACCATCATGATCACCGGCGATTACCCCAATACCGCCCGCGCGGTGGCTGAATCGATTGGTCTGCTGCGTCCGGGTCACCAGGTGCTCACCGGCGCCCAGGTGGATGAGCTGGATGACAAGCAGCTCAAGGACCAGGTGGAAGAAACGGACGTCTTCGCCCGCGTTTCACCTGAGCACAAGATGCGCATCGTGGACGCCCTGCGCGATAACGGCGAGGTGGTAGCCATGACCGGCGACGGTGTGAACGATGCGCCAGCCATCAAGCGCGCCGATATCGGCGTGGCGATGGGCATCACCGGCACCGATGTCGCCAAGGAAACCGCCGACATGGTGCTCACCGACGATAACTACGTCAGCATCGTCTCCGCCGTGGAGCAGGGGCGCATCATCTACAGCAATATTCGCAAATTTGTCTATTACCTGATCTCCTGTAACCTGGGCGAGATCTTCATCATCTTCATCCCGACCGCCTTCGGGCGCTGGTTGTTCCCCAATGCTTCCGTGATCTCTCCGTTGACGCCCATCCAGCTTCTCTGGTTGAACCTGGTCACCGACGGCGCGCCAGCGCTCGCCTGGGCACTGAGAAGGGCGATCCGGATATCATGTCCCAGCCGCCGCGCCCGCCCTCAGAGCCGATCATCAACAAGTTTATGCAGTTCGGTGTGATCATGCAAACCATCGCCATTGCCGGCACTACCCTGGTTGCCTTCGCACTGGGGCTTTCCCACGCAGAGCCTGAGTATGCTGAGACCATGGCGTTTATCACGCTCTCCCTCTCGGAATTGCTGCGCGCCTTTACCGCCCGCTCGGAGCGCTACCCGATCCTGAAGATTGGTGTTTTCACCAATAAATGGATGAACATCGCGGTGATTTCCTCCATTGCCCTGATCATGATGGTCATTTACGTGCCCTTCTTCAACAAGATCTTCAACACCATCCCCATGAGCTGGAATGAGTGGAAAGTGATCCTGCCCCTTGTGATCATCCCCTCCATTGTCGCCGAGCTGACCAAATACTACATCAGCCGCAAGAAAAAATAATAAAACAAAAAATCCCTCTCGCAAGAGAGGGATTTTTCTTTAAGGTGCAGTGATCAGGCAGCCGTGGCATCTGCCGGGATCATATCATCCAGCAGGGTCTCCAGGGCAATGGTGTGGCTGCAGCGCCCGCGCGTGCGGAAGAAATCGCAATCGCAGAGCATCTTGCCATCCTTTAAGCTGACAAGGTGGGAATTATTATCGCCATCGACCGAAACATTGAATTCTTTGAAGTGAATGCGTTTGCCGCGTTCCTCCGCATAGCGCTTGCCTTTTTCAATCTTGCCGATCAAGCCGGAATCCATCAGGTTTCTCCTTTTAGGCGTAATAAAAATCGAAAAGGCACGCAAAAAAACGCGTGCCCTTCAATTTACTCGTGATATGTGGCTCAATACTCGCATAACGGGGTAATCTCCACTACTCATTACATGATATACCCTGCCGCTGGAAAAGTCAACGCTTTCGCTCCATCACGATGGCATCTTCCTTGTCCTGGTAGTAATTTGGCCAAATCTCGACCTGGCTGTAACCCATGCGACGGTAAAGCTCGATTGCAGCATCGTTGGATTTTCGCACGCAAAGCTTGACGCTCGGCAGGCTCATCTTCTGCTCGCATTCTTCCATCAAAGCCAGGGCGATACCCTGCCGGCGGTATTCAGGGACCACGCCGATGGTGGCGATCCAGCCCGTGCCCTCCCAGGGCTTGGCTTCCCCGGCGACAAAACCCACCATCTGCTCTTTTATTTCAGCTTTAAACCTGACGATCCCTGGAAGCGCCAGCACGCCGATGATATCGATCAAAGGCCAGGCATCCTTGCCGAAGCAGACTTGTTCCACGCGGCGGACGGCGTTCAGGTCGCGAAAACCTGCGGGAGAGATCATGTAGGGGATGTTGGATTTTCCTCGGGATCCCATGGGTTTCCATTATAAACGAAAGAGCGGGGTGGATTAGTCCACCCCGCTCATGGAAAGACAGCTTATGCTTTTTTATCCTGCCTTGTTTTTACGAAATCCGAGATCAAGCTGGTAAATTCCATTGGGAAGATGTATTTCGTGGAAGGATTGGCTGCCATTTGCTTTAATGTCTCAAAGTATTGCAGGGTCATGGTTTTATTATCGATCCCCTTGGCAGCGCTAAAGATGGTCTCGAGAGCCTTGGAATACCCTTCCGCACGCAGAAGCTGCGCCTGTTTTTCACCTTCCGCCTTAAGGATGTTGGATTGTTTATCTCCCTCAGCCTTTAAAATGGCGGCTTGTTTATCACCATTGGCAACATTTACAGCTGCCTCGCGCGTTCCGGTCGATTCAGTTACCACGGCGCGGCGCGTGCGTTCCGCTGTCAACTGGCGGTTCATCGATTCCTGGACTTCCTTCGGCGGAATGATCTCGCGAATCTCGACGTTGGTCACTTTCACCCCCCAGCGCTCGGTCACTTCATCCAATCTTGCTCGCAGGGCGTTGTTGATTTGCTCGCGCTCGGATAGCACGCCGTCCAGCATGATACCGCCGATGACAGAGCGCAGCGTGGTGGTGGCGATACCT
Organism: uncultured Chloroflexia bacterium; assembly: GCA_963804865.1. GTDB lineage: Bacteria > Chloroflexota > Anaerolineae > Anaerolineales > Anaerolineaceae > CAVVEQ01. Next base: position 15,364 of record CAWDSH010000034.1, on the reverse strand, counting down.
TGTGCAGCCAGTTCAAAATTGCTGACCTGGAGCACACTTTCCACCGGATCGAACACTTTGTAGTACCAGAGGAAATCGATCGAAATCGGCGCGTTGTCCTTGGTGATCGAAGTCTGGGCGGGGATCTCCCGAACTTGTTCGCGGAGATCGAACTCGAATTGCAGTATCTAGAAAAGGATACAGGAAGACAACACCGGGACCCTTCGGACCCACGCACCGGCCCAGGCGGAACACCACCAGGCGCTGGAATTCCGGTACGATCCGAATCGCCCCTGCTAAAAGGGTCAATACGACGATGATGAGTATTGTCACCAAAACAGGAATTATGAAATCCATATTGCGCTCCTTTTCAAATAATATTTAAGACTTGACTCTTTGGCTCACTTGGAGCCGGGTTTTATCTCTTTGACTTCCAGGATCAACCCTATCTGGCGGATCACCCGTACTTTTTTACCGGCGGCTATCTTCTCCTGGCTGCGTGCGGACCAATCCTCCCCTTCAACATATACTGTACCGTCTTTGAAAACATCCGTTTTTGAGTCTCCGGTTTTCCCGACCGGGTTCCTTTTTTCCTGGTTCGATTGCATGCGCAGGGTTTCGAGACTCTTTCGACCCACAGCCCAAAGTAAGGTAATGGTGATGATGGATGTGATCGCTGCCAGCAATATATTTGCCGCAGGAGCACCCTGGGGAGTCTTGAAAGTGAAATAGGTGCTTAAAACCAGAATTGCCAGCGTGATGATCATGTAGCGTTTTTGAGTTGGATGCTTGATCGCCAATGCCAAAGGCACTGTTCCCAGGAATAGAATTACCAGTGCCCAGATATTAACGGGTAAATTGATCATGCTGTATACCGCCATGCCAATGAAGATCAAAGCTCCCACTTCCAACAGACCGGTCCCGGGGGCGATCACAGCCAGGACGGCGAGTACCAGTCCCACAACGAGAATGACGTAAGCGACATTTGGGTCCAATAGAGGATTCATTTCATTTGCTCCGCTAGGCTTTTTTCATTCCATCCAACTCAACCCTCATCATAATCCATTATAAGGATTTGGAAAGTCAAAGGCAATCTATCATATAAGGAGTCTGTCCTGCAGCAGGTTATGCAGGGGATAATGCCAGCAGTCGAATTGGAGCGAAGCTGAAGCGATGCTCCGGGCAGGGGCCGGCTTTACCTAGCGCTGCGCGGTGGAAGGCGGTGCCGTAAGCCTTGTTGCGGGCGAAACCGTAAACCGGGAAGGTTCTATCGAGCTCGATCATCCAGGCATCCCGCGCAGTCTTGGCCAGCACCGAAGCCGCGGCGATGCTCAGCACCCGCGCATCCCCTTTGATCAGGCATCCTTGGGGGATGGCGATTTCGGGCAGTTTTAGAGCATCGATCAGCAGATGTTCCGGACCGGGTTTGAGTTTCTTGAGCGCGCGCGTCATTGCCAGCCGCGTGGCGGGCAGGATGCCGAGCTCGTCGATCTCGATATTGGAAGCCATACCCACGGACCAGCTAACCGCAAAGGTTTTGATCGTTTCAGCCCACAAGGTACGCTGACGGGCGGTCATCTGCTTGGAATCGCGGACTCCGTGGAGCTTCTTTAGGATACCGGGATCGACTGGGAGGATCACGGCACCCGCCGCCACCGGTCCCGCCCAGGCGCCGCGTCCGGCTTCATCAAGACCGGCAATGTATCGAATGCCGGCTGCCCAAAGGCCGCGCTCAAAGGATAGATCGGGGGATTGTTTAATCGTATTTGCCACGTATGGCGTTCAGGCGGATGGTGAGCAGGTCGAAGAACATGCGAAAGGAATCGCGAATAAGGTGCACCCGGCTGTCAGCGTTGAAATACCAGGGAATGGGGATATCGACGATGCGGTAACCCTTGCAGCGGGCGATGAACAGCACTTCCACATCGAAAGCCCAGCCAGCCATGGTCTGTAGCGGGAAAACCTTCTCGGCTACATCAGAGCGAAAGCATTTAAAGCCGCACTGGGTATCCTGCAGTCCCGGCAGCGCCATCACTCGCACAATGAAGTTAAAAACGCGGCCGGTGAAATGGCGGTAAGCCGGCTCGTTATAACGCACTGCCCCCGGCGCTTCCCGCGAGGCGATGACGATATCCATGTCCTGGATGGCCGGCGGGATGAAGCGATTAACTTCCTCGATGGGCATGGACAGATCGACGTCGCAGATGAAACGGTAATCGCCCTTCGCAGCCAGCATGCCGGTGCGCACGGCGAGCCCCTTGCCGCGCTGATCTTCGTGGAGGATGCGCAATATGGGCATGGATTTGGCTTGATCGCGAGCGATCTCGAGCGTCCTGTCAGAGCTGCCGTTTTCAACCACGATCACTTCCGCTTTGTAAGGTTGGTGGGAGAGAAAGGCACCAATTTTATCAAGCGCCACTGGCAGGCGGTGTTCTTCGTTGTGCGCGGGGATGATGATAGAAAGCAGCGGATTGTCCAAAATGGTTTTCCGGGAAGTGAGATCTGGGTAAATTATACAACCGCGCGATGAATTCCGTGACCGCCTGGTGCATTCGCAAGGCTTTAAATATTTTTAAATGGCAATTGCACGTTGGGCTCATCTCAAAACCTGTTGGCAGCGTTGGCTGGTTATTGAATCAAAAACCGCTGGATCAATATCCAGCGGTGGTCTGAGTCGGGGTGGGCGGACTTGAACCGCCGACCCCCGCGTCCCAAACGCGGTGCGCTGCCAACTGCGCTACACCCCGGCGGTTACAGTATAATCTGAAGCGGTATTCCCCGTCAAGGAAGCGGCATGTTCAGAGGAAAGCGCACTTTTTTACCAATGCTTGTACTGGCAACCTGCCTGGTAGGCTGTTCTGCGCCGGTCACGTCAGACCCAATTCAAATATCAGAACAGGGCATACCGGCGGCCACTCCGACCGATGAGCGCGTGGCGACCGAACTGCCAACCGTGGAATCTGAAACCTGCATGGATTCGGGCGGGACGATCCTCCATTCAAGCCTCCCCAGCCAGGTGTTGGGCATGGACCTGGAATACAGCATCTACCTACCACCCTGCTACGATGCCAACCCCTCCACCGGTTATCCCGTCCTCTACCTGCTTCACGGGCAGAGCGCCAATAATGATTTCTGGCTCGAGCTTGGCGTGGTTACCCTGGTGGATGGGATTATTCTGGGAGGAGAAAGCCGGCCATTCATCATCGTCATGCCGGTGGAGAAAAATTTCCTGGCAGATATCGGCGATACGCAGTATCCGCAGGCCATCGCCGAGGAGCTGATACCGCATATCGATCAAAATTATGCGACCTGCACTGACCGTGAATGCCGGGCGATCGGGGGCATCTCGCGCGGTGCTGCCTGGGCGGTCAACATCACCTTCAGCTACCCCGCGCTGTTTGCCTACATCGGCGCGCACAGCCCGGCCGTATTCAGTGCAGACCTGGCGCGACTCCCCGTCCTTCTCAAGAATGACCCGCATGGACTCCGACCGGTGATCTACCTGGATTCAGGCGACCAGGACGCCTACTTAAAAAGCGCAAAGGACCTGGAAGCCATCCTGATGCAGTATGGCGTGCCGCATGAATGGCACCAGAATATCGGTGCGCACAATTTCGAATACTGGCTGGCCCACGCTGCCGAATACATGCAGTGGTACGCCAGCCACTGGCCGCCGGAAGAATAGCATTTTTCTCAACAAGAATGTGTCATCTCTTGGTTTTTCACTTTCCCTGCGCGGGTATAATATCCCCATGCCGCTAACCCTGGAAGAAGTCCAACATATCGCCGAGCTGGCACGCCTGCAGCTCTCGTCTGAGGAATTGGAACGCTACCGCGGGCAGCTTTCCTCCATCCTGGATCACGTCGCGCAGCTGCAGAAACTGGATACCACCGGTATTGCCCCAACCTCCAGCGTGCTGCCCGGGCGCAGCGTCCTGCGCGAGGATGTTCCCGGTGAGAGCCTTTCTCCCGGAGGAAGTCCTGCGCAATACGAAATCACAGGAAAAAGGGCAATTCCGCGTGCCGCCGGTTTTCGGGGAGCGGGATGGCTGAACTTTCTGAGCTTTCTGATCTTTCCATTCGACAGGCGCTGGATCTGCTGGCAAAAAAAGAGATCTCGAGCGTTGAATTGACCCGCGCCTGCCTGGTGCGCATCGATACCCTCGAGCCGCGTTCTGCACGCTTTTCTCACCCGCACTTCCGAGCTGGTGCTGGAACAGGCAAAAGCTGCCGATGAACGCAGGGCGCAAGGCGGTGATCTTCCCCCGCTGCTGGGCTTACCCATCGCGGTGAAGGACGTTTTGTGCACGAAGGGCATCCGCACCACCTGCGGTTCGAAGATCCTCGAGGATTTCATCCCCACCTACAACGCCACCAGCGTCCAGCGCCTGCTGGATGCCGGGGTGGTCATTTTGGGCAAGACCAACACCGATGAATTCGCCATGGGCTCCTCCACCGAGAACTCAGCCTATGGCTTTACCCGCAACCCCTGGGACACCTCGCGCGTTCCGGGCGGCTCCAGCGGCGGCAGCGCCGCCGCGGTAGCTTCGCGAATGGCGCCCGCAGCACTGGGTACCGATACCGGCGGCAGTGTCCGCCAGCCGGCATCCTTCTGCGGCGTGACCGGCATCAAGACCAGTTACGGGCGCGTTTCGCGCTATGGGCTGGTGGCTTACGGCTCCTCGTTGGATTCGGTCGGAGCGCTGGCACGCTCCGCGGAGGACTGCGCCCTCCTTTTCCAGGTGATGGCCGGCTATGACCCGCGCGATGCCACCTCGATGGATTTGCCCGTGCCGGAGATCCGCCTGGATGGAAACTCCAGCCTGAAAGGTGTACGCATCGGCGTTCCACAGGAATACTTCATCCAGGGCATCCAACCGGCGGTGGAACACGGCGTGCGCGAGGCGATCCGCAAGCTGGGATTACTGGGCGCAGAGATACGCGAGGTGAGCCTGCCGCACACCGAATTTGCCCTGCCGGTCTACTACCTGATCGCCCCTGCGGAAGCCTCCGCCAACCTGGCGCGCTACGATGGCATCCGCTTCGGTCCGCGTGCTGAAAGCACGACCATGAAGGAAATGTACTTCAAGACGCGCGGCGAGGGTTTCGGCTCCGAGGTGAAGCGGCGCATCATGCTGGGCACCTACGCGCTCTCAGCCGGGTACTATGACGCCTTTTACGGGCAGGCGATGAAGGTGCGCACGTTGATCAAGCGCGATTTCGAGCATGGCTTTCGAGCAGGTGGATATGATCGCTGCGCCGGTGGCGCCCACCACTGCCTTCAAGCTGGGCGAGCATACCGACGATCCGCTGGCCATGTACCTGGAGGACGTCTTCACCCTGCCGGCCAACCTGGCAGGGGTTCCCGGGCTGGCCTTCCCGGTGGGGTTTGACCAGGGCAGCCTGCCCATCGGCATGCAGCTGATGGGAAAGCAATTTAATGAAGAGATTCTCTTCAGGGTTGGGCATGCCTACCAGCTGGAAACCAGCTGGCACCGCGAATCTCCCAAATTCCAGTCATAAAAACCAGTAAAAGCATATTGCCGGGTTGAACAGTGGCATGTATGCACCCTTTTTCGATTGTCCATCGTATACCTAAAGAGGTATTTTTTATAATAAAGGATTTACAATGACCATTCAACCTGCAAATACTCAACCCGAAACAACCGTCATCAATGACAATAATCCCGGCTGCCTGGTGCGCGGACTGTGGTTCCTGTGCGTCGGACTGTGGCTGGGCGGTATCGCCTCGATCGCAGCCTGGCTGCTGATCATCACCATCATCGGCATGCCCTTCGGCATCCTGCTGCTCAACCGGCTGCCGCAGATCATGACCCTCAAGCCCATCCGCACGGTGACCCGCGTCACCACCATTGACGGCAGGACGGTGATGACCCATTCAGACGTGAAGCAGATCCATTTCGTCTGGCGCGCGATCTACTTCATCCTCATCGGCTGGTGGTTCAGCCTCGTCTGGCTGATCCTGGCCTGGATCTTCGCCGGACTGACCTTCGGCCTGCTGCTGCCGGTCTCCTTCTGGATGTTCGACGCGGTGCCTGCCATCACCACCCTGGCGCGCCAGTAAACAGGATTTCTAACAAACGGAGGTAAGCATGTCAAAGCAAAGTGTGGATCAAGCGCTGGCGGACGCTTTCCGCTGCGAGAAGTGCAAGCACGAGGGCGGCGCTGTGCGCCGGCTGGCCATGTCGGGCACCGGGCTCTCCCGCCTGCTGGAATTCCAACCTTATCGCTATGCCTTCGTCACCTGCCCGAATTGCGGTTACAGCGAGGTCTTTGAGCTGAATATCCTCGAAGGGCGTGATGACCTGGGCACCTTCCTCGAAGCGCTGTTCATCGATTAGCTAAATAAAAAATCCTTGATGGGTTTGCTCATCAAGGATTTTTGTTTTAAGCCAGGGATCATCACCGCTTTCAGCTTCTTTTCCAGCTCCGCCAGGTTCACCCGCGCAGTCATATCCAGGGTCAAGGGCGTGACCGAGACGACCTTGTCGAAGATCAGCGCGCGGATATCGCTGTCCGCTGCCACGTCCTCCGATTTAACCTTAATGTCCGCTTTCACGTCCGCGGGCTGGTCCCAATCGCCGTTGCGGTCGATATAGGGATTGAAGTAACGGTAGCGCGAAAGGCGGGTGAGCCGCCAGGGGGTTGCGGGGCGTGGCGTCGTGCGGCACGTTGATATTGAGCAGCTCCACTTCCCCGGGGAATTTCTTGTTGAGCATCATTTCCGCGAACACGCGGGTGAAATGCGCCGCGGTCGGGAAATTGAACTCCGCCGAGTAGCTCAGGTAATCCTTGTTGACGTTCTCCAGCTGCAGTGAGATGGCGATGGAGGGGATGCCCAGCGAGGCGCCTTCGATCGCCGCGCCTACGGTACCGGACATGGTGATATCCGAGCCGGGGTTCTCGCCGTAGTTGATGCCCGCGACGATCAGGTCCGGGCGTTCATCCATCACTTCAAGGACGCCGTGCATCACCGCCGCGGCGGGGGTGCCGCCGATGGCGTAGGTCTTCCATTCCTGGTCGCCGATCTTGAGCAGCTCCGGTTGGATGCGCCCGTCGAAGCCCACCGGCAGGCTGCGCCCGGCGCCGGAGGATTGCTCGCGCGGCGCCGCCACGGTTACGTAGCCCAGCGCGGAGAGCGCTTCCGCCGCCGCCCAGAGCCCGGGGGATTTGATGCCGTCATCGTTGGTTAGTAAGATTTGGAATCGTTTATTGGTCATGGCGGCAGGAATTATAACCGGAAAAACATCGGTAAGGGCACGGCAGATGGGCACCACAGACAGACATTTATTCAGGATGGATGGGAAGCGCAACCATGTTAATTACACGACTCGCCGTGCCCCTACATCCGAACTTGGATCCGCGAATCAATCCGCCCTGTACCACGATGCCGCACCCCGACATTATTTGGGCTGAAAAAATTCACCACCCCGGCACTGCCGAGGTGGTGTGTAATCAGAAGGGTTTTGGATTAATCTAGGGAATGATCACCAGAGTTCCACCAACCACGTGGAGATTATCATCAGAATCGGTTGGTGGGGTTCGATTGTTGCCCATGTAGTATGTCTTTTTGACCGTCAATGTCTGACCGACACCTACATTCGCATAGATACCGTGTTTCCCGTTGGCGCTGACTACGCTGTTCTGCACCAGCACGTTGTGTCCATTGCTGGTGATATCGACACCCGAAAGGTCGGAGCCCAACCCATTGGCGATGACCTCGATATTGCTGATGCGTCACCGTCCCGTTCGAGGCGATGACGATGCCGACGTCATCGTTGTTCTTGATGACACGCCAGATTATACCCGTAAAAACACCGGTAGGGGCATGATCGATTATGAAAAGATATTGAAAACCAAATCTTGTCACTCTGAGCGCAGCGAAGAGTTGTAAAACCCGCAATGAAGCATGATTTTCAGAGGGAAGGGGGTGCTTCGCTTTGCTCAGCATGACACATCTTACATATGCGGTAAGGGCACAGCTTGGCTGTGCCCCTACCATCAATATGACATGCTGAGCGTCGCTGAGTACTCCTCTAAGACGAATGTGGCAAAGCATTCACGAAAATCTGGCGGTACCTCATTTTTACCCCTACAACGATCTTGATGCGAAGCATCCCCAAATGCTGACGAAGCCGAGCCAACTCGAATCGCGAAAACTCCATAAAAAATCACCACCCCGACACTGCCGGGGTGGTGTGTAATCAGAAGAAGTCTTGATTAACTACGGGGACGATCACCAGCACGTCCAAGGCAGACAAATGGATATTTTCATCGTTATCAGTCATTGGATTGTAGCGATTGTTGCCCATGTAGTAGGTCTTCTTCACCGTCAGTGTGAAACCTCCACTTCCCAGGTCAGCGTAGATGCCGTTCTTGCCGTTACCGCTGATCACACTGTTCTGTACGAGCATGTTGTGCCCATTGGTGTCCACATCGATACCGTTTTGGTCCCCACCGAGACCGTTGGCGATGACTTCCATGTTGGAAAGCGTGACGGTACCGTTGGCGTCGATGGCGATGCCGGTCAAATAATTGTCCCGCACCACTGCACCGGTGATGGTCACGTTGCTTGTTCCCCGGTGTTGATCACACCAATCCCGACACCATTGTCATTACCCACCGCGGTCACGTTATTGATGACCACTGCGCCGTTGCTGAGAATGCCAAGCCCGTGGGTATTATTATTGTTGAAGGTGTTAGCTCCCAGGGTGGCAAGCACGGAGACATTTCCTGAGCCGCCCGTGTTGTCGAGGAGTACGCCGTAAGTCGCGCCGCTATAATTATTGTTGGCAGTGATCCCGTTGACGGTGATGTTGCCCTGGGTGAAGACTTGCAGACCTTCTTCGGTGTTAAAGTTAAACGTGCTCTTGTTCACTGTAACGCTGGCGGTGGAGGGTGCTGCAACACTAACATAAGCACCGAAAGCCGAGTTACTTGATGCATTGACCTTGTCGAGCAGCACGATGCCGTTGGTATGGATGATCAAGCCGCCGTAAGGTGCGGAGCCGTTGTTGTTATCGAAAGTGCTGGATTTGACGGTCACCCCGCCGGTCGATCCGCCCAGGTTGTTGGTCAGCTCGGCACCGGATTGATCGTTGTATTGCACCAGTAAACCGCTGGCGGTGATACTACCTCCCGCCGTTACCTGCAAGCCGTGCAGGGTATTGGATTGGGCTTCTAGGCTGGTGAGAGTCACCTTCCCTGGGGTATTGATCTGCACACCGTAGCCATTGGAACTGCCATAAGCACGCATTTTTTGCACGATCACATCCCCGACGGCATCGATCACCAGGTTGCTGCCTGAGCTGTAATTAATATCGTTCCATGCGGTTCCACCAGGATTGAGCACGCTGACCCCGCCATCGGTCGCCAGGAAGGCGCCGCGACCACCGTTGTAATTGTACTCAGCGTAAAAATCCTTCAGCGTGATGTTCTTCCACGCTTCCACGTGCAGCCCATCGCCGTAATTGTCAGCTGTATCGATGTTAGTCATTGTTACCGTGCCGCTGTAGCCCGCTGCAGTCCAGCCGACACTGATGTAGATACCCATGCCTGTGCCATCCGTGCCGTTGTCTTCAGCTTCCACGTTGGTCAGGGTCACATTGCCGTTGGTGGCGATGTTGATCCCGTCATCATCGCTTTCATAGACCCAGGCGTTGGTAATGCTGACTGCACCCGTGCCCGTACCGCCGAAGGTATTATCTACGATGATCCCGTCCGAGGTATTGCTTAACTCGACCCTGTCGATCGCGACGCTTCCGTTCGTATAGATATACAGCCCGTTATTGACAAAATTTGTGATCTCGTTGTTGTTTCCGACCGTGCTTCCCACTCCCAAAGTTACCCCAGCCTTTGTGGTGCTGAGATGGTTGTCCAGCCAGATGCCGTAAAGCCGGGCATTACTTCCATCCAGGTCAATACTTTTGACGCTGATCGCACCTTTCGAGACGCACGTAGATGCCGTACTGCCCGCTGTTATCGTAGGCGTCGATATTCAACAGGGTGACATTCTTTGAAGTTGTAGCCACTGAATTATCGATCCATATGCCACCACCGGGTGTGTTGTTCGAAATCACGTTGGAAATGGATACCGTGCCAGTGGATGTAAGTTGGATGCCGTAATAAGCTCCCAGGATATTATCCACATCCACGTTATTAATGACCACGTTGCCCACCGTGTTGGGGAATTCCAGCGACCGCGTTGAGATATTATAACCATCGGCGATGACATAGTTCATGGTGACCGCGCCGGCAGTATTAAGAATGAGATTGGTGCCCAGGTTGCTGTCGTAATTATCCCAATCGCTCGCCAGGCCGTTGATGGTGATCCCACCGCTGCCGGTGTGGTTATCCAGCCGGGCACCCCAAGTGCCATTATTGGACTCGCATTCGATTTTGCTGAGCGAGATCGTTCCAGCGGCAAGGATATCCAGGCCATACTCGTCATTATTATTGAACCTTCCCTCACTGATAGTGACAGAGCCACCTGAACTGTTGATCGTTGTTCCCCTTGTTCCGTCATTCGCATTAACAAAACCGATCGTCACCGCGCCTTTGGTTATGATGGCCAGGTTATCGGTCACGTTATTCTGAAAACTTGACCAGTTGCTTGCTTTTCCCTTGATGGTAACGCCGCCGGAGCCGAGATGGTTATCCAGCATGGCACCATAGGAACCGTTGTTGTAATATCCATCAACGTTTGTCAATGTGATTGCGCCATTGGCCACGATATTCAAGCCATAAGTCGCGTTATTATAAATGTTGCCATCGGTGATCGAGACTGATCCGCCGGAGGTGATATCCGTGCCGAACCCTCCCAGGTTGTCATAGGCGGATAGGCGCTTGATGGTCACGTTGCCGCCCGCGTTGATCAGCACGCCCGATCCGGCGTTTCCGTAGAGGTAATTCCAGGCGGATGTGCCGCTGTAACCGATGGTCACTGCGCCGTCGGTTTCGATATCCAGCCCGTAGCCGCTGAGATCCGTACTGTAGGCATCCAGGTTGGTGATGGTCACTGTTCCACGCGAATTGATGGTCAAACCGCCGGTGTCGTTGTCATAGGCGTCCAGCTCGGTGACGGTCACCGGGAAAACGCTGGTCGCGCCGGAGTTATCCAGCACCACGCCCATGCCGTTGTTACCGTAAGCGCGGGTATTGCTGACCACGATCGCGCCGCCGGCGGTGATATTCATGCCATTGGTGTTGTAGCGGATGTATGAATTGGTCACCGTTACCCCGCCCAGGCTGGTTTCCAGCGTATCATTGATCTTCAATCCATTGCCGTTGTTGTAGCGCAGATACAGGTCGTCCAGGGTGACCTGCCCGTGGCTGTGCACTTCCACGCCGTTGCCGGTGAAATATTCGGCGTGGTTGTAATCCCTCGCGGACCCTGGCGTCTTGATGGATACCGCGGCTTTGGTGGTGCTGGCGGTGTTATCCAGGTAAATGCCGGTCGTTCGGGTTCCCCCGTTGTTATACACGTAGAAATTGGTCAGTGTGATCGCGCCTTTTGAGAGCACCCTCAACGCGTAGCTTCCCGCTGTGCTGGTATCCTCGAAATCCGTGATGGTCACCGCCTTGGCACTGGCTGCGCCTGAATTGTTGATTTGCACGCCGCTGGCGGAAGCAGAAAAAGTATTCAGAGTCGTGATGGTAACCGTCCCCAGGGAGGTGATATCGAGCGCGGGAGTTGCTCCGCTAGGCACATTTATTCCCAATCCAGTGATAGTGACATCTCCAACATTCGGTGCAATCCAGATGGCGGTCGGTGAGCCTCCAATACTGACGTAACTCAATTTGAGCGCGCCATGGGTGCTGATGCTCAGGTTATGTGTGGGATTGTCATTATAATCTGAGTAGTTAGTACTGCTCCCGGATATCGTCACCCCGGCGGTCGGGTTGCTGCTGTTATCCAATGTCGCGCCATATGTGCCGTTGTAATACGCCTCGGAATTGGTCAGCGTGATGGCCCCGCTGCAGGTCACATCCAGGCCGAACAGGGAATTAGAATTAAAGTAACTGTCAGTAATGGAAACCGTCGTGCCATCATCGATCAACAGTCCATATCCGGGGTTGTTGTTGTAGACATCCATTCTCTTAAGTGTGATTGCCCCGCCGGCATCGATCCACAACCCATTGGTGGCGCCATAGTAGAGATAGCTATAGTCGGAACCGATGGCATCCATGGTCACCGAGCCGCTGGTGAAAATCTTGCCGGCAGCTTCGCCGCCATCGGTGGAGTAGGCATCCACGTTGGTGATCTTCACTGCTCCTTTACTGAGGATATCGAAGCCTGCCAGGTCATTATTTGCAACATAAAGATTTTTTATGGTGACCCCCGGGCTGCTCGCGGAGGAGCTGTTATCGATATACAGCCCGCGGTCGAAGTTTTCCGAGCTATTGAGGTCGGTGACAGTGACTGCACCGTGAGAAAAAATGGATACGGCAGCAGGATTGACGGCAGAAGGATCGTTCACATAATAGACACCTGTGCTGATCAGGTTGACCGTCCCCGTGCCGAAACGATTGTCGAGATAGATCCTGCTGTTGGCGGCACCCGGGCTGTAGTTGTAAATACCCGTAACGCTGATATTGCCCTTGGATGTGATCAACAGCGCGTTACCGTCGTTATTTTGCAGCGTATTCTCGTAATTTGCGGAGGTTTTCTTGATCGCGACCGGCTGGTTGGATGCCGCGGTCTCGTTTGAAAGAACTATGCCATCGTTGGCATTGTAAGATGCATCCACGTCAGTCAGGCTGATGGCGCCCTTGGAAGTGATATAGATGCCGCTGCCGGTGCCGCTGCTGCCAAAATCCCCGGTGTTCAGGGTGACCGGGCTGGTGCCGCCATCGTTATCGATGAAGACATTGGTCATGATATTACTGGTGGCGGTCAATTTGCTGATTGAAACAGCCCCGTTGGTCAGGATATAGGTCCCATTTCCGTTGTTCTCGAGGTGATGTTTTCCCCAAGCGTGCTGAGGATATTGACCGCGCTGCTGCCGCTCGAGGTGATGCTGATCCCGGATGCTGTCCCATAATTAATTACTGGAAGCAACCACGTGGTTGAGCGTGACCGCGCCCCTGGTGTTGATAACAATACCGCCAAGGTAGTTATAACGGCTCTCGGCGTTGGTCAGCGTCACCGTTCGCGCAGCGGTGGCATCGCTGTTATCCAGCTCGATCCCGGCGAATTCAGCCGAGGCATCACTGGCATACAAGGATGTGATGGTTGCCACCGAGATGTTGCCATTGGATGTCAACCAGCAGGTTTCCGAGTGGATTTTGCAGGTTGAAATTGGAAAGTGTCACTGCCGCGCTGGTGGCGGTGCACACCCCGCCCGATTCCCAACAGTTGTCGATCTCCACCCAGTGCTGTTATTTAGCGCCTCGATGGTGTTCATAGTCACCGCGCCGCCCGCCTGTGTTTCAATCTCGATACCCGTCCCGCCATTGGTGTTTGCATATACGTGATCCAGCAAGACAGTTCCCTTGGATGTATAGAGGATCATAAATCCACCCGATCCGTTGAGCCTCCCTATCTAATTAATTGAAGATAGCTATTTTTAACGGTAATACTTTTCTGCGATTCGAGAGTTGCGCCGTCGCCGCTGTTGAAATTGCTCGCCGAAACCCCATTGAGCGTGATAGCTGCCCGTAGCCTGGATGGCCAGGTTGTAGGGGCTTGCGCCTGATATACCGTTGGAATCAAACGAGCTGTTGGTCACGCTCACATTGCCAGTCACCGAGACGATCACTGCGCCCTGGTCGCCGTTCTCGTCGACCTTTACCGTATGCAGGGTGACGTTGCCGGTGTGGTTGGTGATCTCGATCCCATCTCCGCCGGCATTCGTGTTGGTAACGATCAGGTCGGTAAGATTTAGCGCGCCGCTGTTGGCGTCGAAATCGAGCAATGCGCCATTGCGGTTGCCGGTGATGTTCATCCCTTTCAGCGTGAAACCATTCGCCAGGTTGGTATGGCATCAGATAGAATGCGCCTGGGTTAAATTGACGGTGGCGCTGCCGCTGCACCCATTTCCGCCATGATCCCGGTAAGGCCTGGCAAAAGCGCTCCGTCTATGGTGACACTGGCGGTTACCGTATGTGTGCCGCCTTCCAGATAAATTGCCCGCTGCCTCCCATGGCGGCGTAATTCGACAATGCGGTATTCAAAGAATTCGCCCCTGCATAACTGCAAATGCCGTCGATGTCTCCAGTGCAGGCAAACCAGGGATCGGGTTCCGCTAAAACATCGGCGGCTTCCTGGGTGGCCAGGCTGAGCGCTTCGCCGTTCCCGTCCAGCGGGACGATCTCGGGCGCAGGCTCTTCGGCAGGCGCTTCCTCGAGCGGAGCAGGCTCCTCAACCGGTGCCTCTTCAACCGGGGCGGCTTCCTCCACGGGTGCGACCTCCGCCGGGGTTTCCTCCGGCGCCGGGGGCACCTCGTCCTGCGCGAAAACCGGCGTGGTCAGCAGCATGGCTGCGACCAGCACCGGGGTTAAAATCAAAAATCCTGCAAGTGTCGATAATCGCCTGGTATGCATGGGAAATCCTCCTGTTTGGCTTTTTATGTGACCGGCGGATGAAGTTGTTTAACGATAAAGGGATCCCGCCTTTGAAAAACATGCTTCGCAACCACCATAATAGCAAGTTTGAAGGGTAAATGCAACCACCCCCGGGAAATCGGAGGTTAATTGTAAGGTAAAGGGATCTCAATAAAGCAGCAGGGAACGCCGGTTGCTTTGTGAGGAATTATTTAAGCACTTGGTTTATTGAGGGGTATAACCCAGGTCGATGACCGCCTGCCGGATCTTTTCCGCGGTCACTTTCTTCTCATCGAATTCAATATCCAGGGTTTGTTTGAGATAGCTGGCTTTGATTTTCCGGATGCCCTCCAGCTCATCCTCGATGCCTTCCAGGCGCATGGCGCAGGAGGAGCAGTGCATATCCGGGATTTTGTAGGTGACTTTGGTCATCTGCGATTTCATTATTGAAAAACGATCACCCCGGTATACATGCCCATCGAGCAGGTGAAGCGCAGCGTGGTACCGGCTTCCTGCGGTGGGATCTCCACCGATTGGATGCCGGTTTTGGGCAGGAGCGTGGAAATAATTGAGCGCCGGGATATCGAAGGCACGCGAGCAGGAGACGGTGTTGTTGGTGATCAGGTTCAGGGTGATCGTCTTTCCCGCCGGCGCGTCGATCTTTTTCGGGCTGTAACCGGAATTGGTGGCATGCAGATCGATGATATCCGTAAGAAATTCCGGAATTTCATTGGATCCGTCAGTCTTAACAGCGGCAGGTTCATCAAATGGATTGCTGAAAAGTCCATTAGTCTGCTCCTGTGAGCTGCCGGGAGCAAGG
>CAWDSH010000033.1:0-21231 GCA_963804865.1 uncultured Chloroflexia bacterium | reverse complement strand
CTGTCGCGTTTTGCACAACGATGCCGACATCATTATTCCCATTCGCGGTGATGTTATTGATGATCACGGCACCGCTGCTGATGATCGATAAGCCGTTGTTGTAGTTTTCGTTGAAGCTGTTCGCGCCGAGAGTTGCCAGCACGGAAACACTGCCCGTGCCGAGATGATTATCGAGGTAAGCACCATTATCGGAGTTATCAAATGTCGTGATGCCATTGAGGATGATGTTTCCCCGGCTGATCACGCGCAGACCATCCAGCGAGTTTGAATTGAAAGCGGATTTATTCACCGTCACCGCAGCCGTTGATGGGCTGCTGATGGTGGTAAAGACGCCGTAACCGGAATTGGAATCCGCGGTTACCTTGTCGAGCAGCACGGCACCGTTGGTGGTGATGACCAGCCCGCCGTAGGGTGAGGAACCGTTGTTGCCGAAGAATGTACTGCTCTTGACGGTCACCCCACCGCTGCCGGTGTGGTTATCCAGCTCAGCACCGCTTTGATCATTTTCCTCTACGGATAGACCAGTGGCGGTGATGATCCCGTTGGCGGTCACATCCAGCCCGATCAATTGATTATATTCTGCCACGATGGTGGTGAGGGTCACCTTGCCGCCGGCATTGATCTGGACTCCGTAACCGGTGTAACTGTAATATGCATATTCTTTTTGGACAACCACATCACCAAGCGCATCGATCAACAGGTTGGTACCTGAATTGTCTTGATGATAGTTCCAACCCGTCCCGCCCGGGTTGAGCACGCTCACACCCCCATCGGTCGCCAGGTAGGCGCCGCGCCCGCTGTTGTAATTGTTATTGGCTTCATGATCCTTGAGCGTGATCTGTCTCCAGGCTTCCACGTGCAGCCCATCGCCGTAATTGTAGTTGGTCTCTATGTTGGTCATTGTCACCGTCCCGCTGTATCCCGTCGGGGTCTCGCCAACATTGATGTAAATACCCATACCGCTGCCATCCGTGCCGTTGCTTTCGGATAGTACGTTTGTCAAGATTACATTTCCGTTCGTGGCGATATAGATCCCGTCGTTGATGCTGCTATACACATAACTGCCCGTGATGGTTACCGAACCGGTGCCGGTGCCGGCGACCGTGTTGCCGACAACAATCCCATTCGAAGTGGTGTTTACATTGGTGCTGGAAATCGATACGCTGCCGTTCGATTGAATGTACAGGCCATTATTGACAACATCGTAAATGGAAGTGGTGTCTCCAGTCGTGGCTGCGACGGTTACCCCCGCCTTGGTCGTGCTGGGCGTGTTATCCAGCCAGATGCCATACAGTCGAACACTATCTCCATCCACATTGGCATCCTTGACACTGATCGCACCCTTGGAGAGTACATAAATGCCATAACCGCCGCTATTATCATTCGCGTCGATATCCAGCAAGGTGACGTTCTTGGAAGAGGTAGCTGCAGAGTTATCGATCCAGATGCCGCCGTCGGGAGTGTTGTTCGAATCGATGTGTGAAAGGGATACGGTGCCGCTGGACGTTAACTCGATACCGTAGTATGCACCGATTATATTATCCACATCCACTTCATACATTGTGACATTGCCCACCGTGCTGGGGAACTGCAGCGCCCGGGTGGTGACGCCGCTGCTGCCATCGGCGTTGACGTACTTCAAGGATACCGCCCCGGCAGTGTTCAGAATCAAGTTCGTGCCCACGTTATCATCGAAC
This sequence comes from uncultured Chloroflexia bacterium, assembly GCA_963804865.1. Taxonomy (GTDB): domain Bacteria; phylum Chloroflexota; class Anaerolineae; order Anaerolineales; family Anaerolineaceae; genus CAVVEQ01. Next base: position 19,534 of record CAWDSH010000033.1, on the reverse strand, counting down.
TGCGCCCAATCATTTGAGAGCCCGTTGATGGTGATCCCGCCGCTGCCCAGGTGGTTATCCAGTGTGGCGCCATAAGTGCCGTCATTGCCCTGGCATTCGATGTTGGTCAGCGTGATCGTACCGCCAGCCAGGACATTGAGCCCATAGGAGGGATTATCGTCAAAATCAGCGTCCGTGATGGTTACTGTTCCCCCGGCGGTGATATTCGCCCCGTAATGGCCCCCACCGGTATTGGTGTACGCCTGAACGCGCTTGAGGGTGACGTTTCCGCCGGCATTGATGAGGATGCTTGAACCGGTATTATAGTAGAGATAGTTCCATTCGGAACCACTGTACCCGAGGGTTACCGCCCCGTCCGTGTCGATATCCAGCGCAAACCCGCTACCCTGATTGGAAGCATCCAGGTTGGTGATGGTCACTGCACCCCGCGAACTTATGGACAATCCACCGGTATCGTTGTAGTAGGTATCCAGGTTGGTCACCGTCACCGATGAAACGCTCGCGGCGGGTGAATTATCCAAATGCACCCCATAACCGTAGTTATAGGCGGTATTGTTGTTGCTAATCACGATCGCCCCGCCGGCGGTGATATTCATTCCGTCCGCGTTGTATTGGACGGTTGAATTGGTGACCGTCACCCCGCCAAGATCGGTGCTGACCACCAACCCGGTCGCGCTGTCGTTACTGTAAATATACAATCCATCCAGTGTGACCTGGCCGTGGCTCAAGATGCGTGCTGCGGTGTTGGTGAAATTATAAAAGGTGTTGTTGTCGTTGGGCAGCTTTTTGATCGTCACCCCTGATTTGACGGTACTGTAGGTGTTATCCAAGTAGAGCCCGTAAGGTCGGATGTCCTCGCCAGCCAGGTAGAGGTCGGTCAGCGTCACCGCGCCGCGTGATGTTATCTGGAGTGCATAAGTTCCAGTGCTGCTGCTATCCGAGAAGCCGGTGATGGCCACTGCCTTGGCGCTGGCAGCCCAGTGGTTATCGATCACCAGCCCGCTACCGGAGCTGGATCCTGTCGATACATTGGTCGCAGTCACGGTGCCGGTCGCATTGATGGTGAGCGCGGGAGCACCGCCGCTGGTGTTGGAGATGCTGAGGTTGGAGAGGGTCACATCCCCGACGTTCAGCGGGAAATTGGCAGCGATGGGCGATCCGTTGATGTTGAGATAGCTCATCTTGAGCGCGCCGTGGGTGCTCACCTGGAGGTTGTAGGATGGATTATCCGTTATTGAAGAATAATCGCTGCTCAAACCGCTGATCGTCACGCCCGCTGTCCCGCTGCTGTTATCCAGCCTGATACCGTAAGTGCCGTTATCATCGGCATAGATATCCGTGAGGGTGATCGCGCCGCTTCCCGTGATATCCATCCCGTAGGAAGCGTTGCTTTCGGCAGAAACATCCGTCATGGTGATCGAAGTGGCGCCGGATGCAATAGTAAGACCGTAACCGCCGGCATTGTAGGAAAACCGTGTTTTCTTGATCACCACCGCGCCCCCGGCTTCGATGAGCAAACCGTTGGTCGCGTTTGAGCTGTATTCGGGGTAATCCCAGAAATAACTTTTAGTCGAATCAAGAGTGACCGATCCCGCAGTATGAATAACCCCACCAGCGACGCCGCCATAGTTGGAGTAGCCTTCCACATCGGTCAATTTAACCGCTCCCTTGCTGAGGATATCGAATCCCGCCAGGGCATTATTTTCGAAACTCGCATCCTTGATCGTCACGCCCGGGCTGCTTGCAGAGGTGCTGTTATCGATATAAAGACCGCGGTCGCTATTATCATTATTAAACAGGTCGGTGATGGTCACTGCGCCATGGGAAAAGATGGAAATGGCTGCCGGAGAACCCACCGAAGGATCATTCACATAAGACACCTGTGAACGGAGCAGGTTAACCGTGCCTGTGCCATAGGTATTATCGATATAGATCCTGCCGTTCACAACCGGTGAATTGTAGTTATAAATACCGGTCACGCTGATATTCCCCCTGGACGTGATCGACAATGCCATGCCGTCATTGTAACTAATGGACGTATTGATATCCTGAGGAGGTAGTTTTAATCGTCACGGGCTGGCTGGAGGGTGCGGTCTGGTTTGCCAGGAAAATGCCATCTACCGCATTGCTGGTCGCGCTGACATTGGTCAGGTTGATCGCGCCGCGCGTGTTGATGGTGATGCCGCTTCCCGTACTGCTAACGTGGTATGAACCGGTGTTTAGCGTGACCGCGCCTGTCCCGCCAGTGTTATCGCTGAAAAGGTTCGTCAGGATATTGTAGTTGGCTTCCATCTTGTTGATCGTGACCGCTCCGTTGGTAACGATGTGAATGCCATAGCCATTATTCCCGCTTGCGTAATTTTGACCCAGGGTGCCCAGGATGCTGACGGCACCAGTGCCTGTAGAGGTAATGTTGATCCCATCCGCAGTACCATAGTAGTTATCGCTGGCGGTCACCTTGTTGAGGGTCACCGCGCCGCGGGTGTTGATGACCACCCCGGCAAGATAGTTGTTACGGCTTTCAGCGTTGGAAACGGCCACCGTGCAAGCGGAAGTGGCGTTGCTGTTATCCAGCTGAATACCGGCGAAGATTGCGCTTGCATTATTGGCATAAATTGAGCGGATATTCGCCACCGAGATGTTGCCTTTGGAAAGCACGTGCAGACCGCCGTAAGTGTTGTACTCAAGCGTGAGGTTGGTAAGCGTCACCGGGCTGCTGCTGGCGAGGCACCCCCCTCCGGAAAAGAAGCAGTTATCGATATCCACGCCGAAACGGTTGCCAGTGGCTTCAATTGTGTTCATTGTGACCGCGCCGCCGTGATTGCTGGCAATGATGCCCGTCCCAATGAAGTTGTTATTGGCATAAACATGATCCAGCAGAATAGTCCCAGAGGAAGAAGTCGGGATCCAGAGCCCGGAATCACCGTTGGCATTGAAGTTACTGTTTTTAATGGTGACGCTTTTCTGTGATTCCACCAGGGCACCATAGCTGCCGCTGAAATTACTGGCTGAAACACCGTTGAGCGTGACGCTGCCCTGGGCGCTGATTACCAGGCTGTAGGCGGCTGTTCCCGCTCCAGCCCCGTTTGAATCAAATGAGCTGTTGGTCACGCTTACATTGCCGCTGATACTCCCGAAATCCGCTCCGCCATCGGTGTTGTTATCGGCTTTAATGGTGTGCAGGGTGACATTTCCGGTATGGTCGCTGATCAGCAAACCGTCCCCGGTCCCGGCAGCGTTTGAGTTGGTGATGATCAAATCAGTCAGGGTTAAAGTTCCGGCGTTGTTGGTGAATTCCACCAGCGCTCCGCCGGGCCTCGTGCCGTAAATATTCATACCCTTCAGGATAAAGCCGTTGGTCAGGTCGCTGGCGGTTAGAAAGTTAGCACCTAGGTTCAAATTGACAGTGGCGCTGCTCTCGCCAGTATCCGCCATGATACCGGTCAGATTTGCCAGTGTCGCTCCGTTGATGGTGACATTCGCGCTCACCGTATGTGTTCCGCCTTCCAGGTAGATTGGTCCGCTGCCTCCCATGGCAGCGTAATTCGATAATGCGGTATTCAAAGAATTCGCTCCCGCATAACTGCAAATGCCATCGATATCACCCGTGCAGGCGAACCAGGGATCGGGTTCCGCCAGGGCATCGGCGGCTTCCTGGGTGGCCAGGCTGAGCGCTTCGCCGTTCCCGTCCAGCGGGACGATCTCGGGCGCGGGCTCTTCGGCAGGTGCTTCCTCGAGAGGAGCAGGCTCCTCCACCGGTGCTTCTTCAACCGGTGCGGAGTTCCTCCACGGGTGCGACCTCCGCCGGGGTTTCCTCCGGCGCCGGGGGCACCTCGTCCTGCGCGAAAACCGGTGTGGTCAGCAGCATGGCTGCGACCATCACCAGGTGTTAAAAGTAAAAATCCTGCAAGTGTCGATAATCGCCTGGTATGCATGGGAAATCCTCCTGTATGGCTTTTTTATATGACCGGCGGATGAAGTTGTTTAACGATAAGGTATCCCGCCTTTGAAAAACATGCTTCGCAACCTACATGATAGCAAGTTTGAAGGCTGATTGCAACCATCTTTTGGATATCGGAGGTTAATTGTAAGGTGGTGGGAAGAAACGATCCTGGCAAAGAGTTCTGGTTTTTGGTTACGAGATATTTCATCCTCCCTTCGGGATGGCAATTACCTCGATGAGTATGCCATACCCCTGCAGAACGTTACGAAAAAAATCCGCCCCGGGATCCCGGGGCGGTGTGAAATTGATAGGCTGCGTCTTCTTACGGAATGATCACCAGCACGTCCCCCGCGGAGAGATGGATGTTCTCATCGTTATCCACGGTAGGATTGTAGCGGTTGTTGCCCATGTAGAAGGTCTTCTTCACCGTCAGGGTGGCTCCTAAGCCGCCCAGGTTGGCGTAGATGCCGTTCTTGCCGTTGCGCTGATCACGCTGTTCTGGATCAGAACGGCGTCTCCACTGGTTTGGATATCGATGCCACTGAAATCGTCATAAACACCATTGGCAATGGCTTCAATATTGGAGAGCGTGACGGTCCCGTTGGTCGTGATGGCGATACCGGGCATGCGATTATCTTTCACCACCGCCCCGGTGATGGTAACGCTGCCGGTGCCGGTGTTATTCAACACGCCGATGCCGACCCCGTTGCTATTTAGATATGCTGTGGCGTTATTGATGATAACCGCGCCACTTGTGTTGATGAGCAGCCCGTGAGTATTATTATCGTGAAATATGTTGGCTCCCAACGTAGCAAGCACGTTAACGTTACCCGTCCCGGCGGTGTTATCGATATTCACGCCGCAGGTATCGAGGTTGTAGTTATAGTTGGCGGTGATGCCGTTGAGTGTTACGATGCCCTGGCTGACGACGTGTAAACCGTCGTCACCATTGTAGCTGAACTGGCTCTTGTTCACCGTCACGCTGGCTGTCGATGGAGCGCTGATGGTAACGACAGCGCCGTAACCTTCATTGGAGTCCGCGGTCACCTTGTCCAGCAGCACTACCCCATTCGTGTTGATGATCAGCCCGCCTTCGGGTGAGTCAGCATAGTTATAGTAGATCGTGCTGGATTTGACGGTCACCCCGCCGCTGCCCAAATGGTTATCCAGAACAGCGCCATGAAGTTGGTTATATTGCGCTAAAAGTCCGCTGGCGGTGATGCTGCCGCCTGCAGTTACGCGTAAACCATCCAGGATATTTGATTGGGCTTCCACGGTGGTGAGCGTTACTTTGCCGGCGGTATCGATCAGCAGTCCGTAGCCATTATCGCTGCTGTAGGTATACAATTTCTGCACGGTCACATCGCCGAGGGCATTGATCACCAGGTTGCTGCCCGCATTGTTATAGAGATAGTTCCATGTAGTTCCACCCGGGTTGAGCAGGCTGACCCCGCCATCGGTTGCCAGGTAGGCGCCGCGTCCGCTGTTGTAATTGTTCTCGGCGTAGAAATTCTTGAGCGTGATGTTTTTCCACGCTTCCACGTAAAGCCCGTCGCCATAATTATAGGATGTAACTATGTTGGTCATGGTCACCGTCCCGCTGTAATCCGAAGCTGTCTCAGTCGACATGGACGTAGATCCCCATCCCCGAACCGTCCGACCCGTTATAGTCAGCATGACATTGGTGAGAGTAACGTTGCCATTGGTCGAGATATTGATCCCATCGTCCTCGCTGTTATGGACTTCGGAGTTGCTGATGCTGACCGCGCCGGTACCCGTCCCGCCGGAGGTGTTATCCACGATGATCCCATCAGAAGTGTCGGAAAGGTAGAACCGGTCTATCGTGACACTGCCGTTGGTGAGGATAAACAACCCGTTATTGACGAAATTTGTGATCTCATTTATATATGTGCTTCCCAGGATCACTCCCGCCTTGGTGGTGCTGGCGGAATTATCCAGTACCATGCCGAATAAGCGGACATCATTTCCTTCCAGGTCGATATCTTTGACGCTGATCACCCCTTTCGAGATCACCTGGATGCCGTACTGGCCGCTGTTATCATTAGCGTCAATATCCAGCAGGGTGACGTTCTTCGCCGTGGACGCCATGGAATTATCGATCAAGATGCCGCCGCCGGGTGTGTAATCCGAGTCCACGTGAGAGATGGATACCGTGCCATTGGACGTCAAGTTGGATACCGTAATAAGCTCCGAGGATATTATCCACATCCACGGTATTGATGACCACGTTGCCCACCGTGTTGGGAAATTCCACGACCGGTCGAAACACCATTGCCATCAGCAACAATATAGTTCATGGTGACCGCGCCGGCGGTATTAAGGATGAGGTTGGTACCCAGGTTGCTGTTGAAATTTGCCCAATCGGTCACCAGTCCATTGATGGTGATCCCACCACTGCCGGCGTGGTTATCCAGCCGGGCACCCCAGGTGCCATAATTGGACTCGCAATCGACCTTGTTGAGCGAGATCGTTCCAGCAGCGAGGATATCCAGGCCATACTCGTTGTTAAAATTGAACCTTCCCTCGCTGATGGTGACAGAGCCGCCTGAGCTGTTGATCGTTGCTCCCCTTGTTCCTTCATTCGCATTAACAAAACCGATCGTCACCGCGCCTTTGGTGATGATGGCCAGGTTATCGGTCACATTATCCTGAAAACTTGACCAGTCGCTCGCTTTTCCCTTGATGGTAACGCCGCCGGAGCCGAGATGATTATCCAGCATGGCACCATAGGAGCCGTTGTTGGAATATCCATCAACGTTGGTCAGTGTGATCGCGCCATTGGCGATGATATTCAAGCCAAAGGTCGCGTTGTTATAAATATTGCCATCCGTGATCGAGACTGCCCCACCGGAGATAATGGACGCGCCAAATCCGCCCAGGTTGTCATAGGATCCAAGGCGCTTGATGGTCACGTTGCCGCCCGCGTTGATCAGCACGCCCGATCCTGCGTTTCCGTATAGATTGTTCCAGGAGGTGCTGGTATACCCTATGCTCACCGCGCCGTCGGTATCGATATCCAATCCGTAGCCGCTGAGATCCGTAGTGTAGGCGTCCAGGTTGGTGATGGTCACCGTTCCGCGCGAATCGATGGTCAGGCCGCCGGTATCGTTATCATAGGCATCCAGCTCGGTGACGGTCACCGGGAAAACGCTGGTCGCGCCGGAGTTATCCAGCACCACGCCCATTCCATTGTTACCGTAAGCGCGGGTGTTGCCGATCACGATCGCCCCGCCGGCGGAGATATTCATGCCATGGGTGTTGTTGCGGATGTATGAATTGGTCACCGTCACCCCGCCCAGGCTGGTTTCCAGCGCGTCGTTGACCTTCAACCCGGTGCCGTTGTTGTAGCGTAGATACATGTCGTCCAGGGTGACCTGCCCATGGCTGTGTACTTCCACGCCGTTGCCGGTGAAATACTGTGCGTAGTTGTAATCCCTCGCAGCGCCGGGCGTCTTGATGGATACCGCGGCTTTGGTGGTGCTGGCGGTGTTATCCAGGTAAATGCCGGTCGTTCGCACTCCACCGTTGTTGTTCACGTAAAAGTTGGTGAGAGTGATCGCGCCTTTGGAGAGGACTCTCAACGCGTAACTTCCTGCCGTACTGGTATCGTAGAAATCGGTGATCGTCACAGCCTTGGCGCTGGTTGCTCCGGAATTGTTGATCTGCACGCCGCTGCCGGAAGCAGAATAAGTATTCAGAGTTGTGATGGTAACCGTCCCCAGGGAGGTGATATCGAGCGCGGGAGTTGCTCCGCTAGGCACATTTATTCCCAACCCAGTGATGGTGACATCTCCAACATTCGGTGCAATCCAGATGGCGGTCGGTGAGCCTTCAATACTGACGTAACTCAATTTGAGCGCGCCAAGGGTGCTGATGCTCAGGTTGTGTGTAGGATTATTCTCATAATTGGAGTAATTTGAGCTGCTCCCTGTAATCGTCACCCCGGCCGTACCACTGCTATTGATCAGGGTTGCACCGGAGGTGCCGTTGTTATTTACATTGGTATTGGTCAGCGTGATGGCACCGCTGCAGGTCACATCCAGGCCGAACAAGGAATTTTCAGAAAAGTAGCTGTCCGAAATGGAAACCGTTGTGCCATTTACAATCCGCAAGCCATACCCGGGATTGTTGTTGTAGATCTCCAATCTCTTGAGCGAGATGGCTCCACCGGCATCGATCCACAGCCCATTGGTGGCGCCGTAATAGAGATAGCTATAATCAGAGCCGATGGCATCCATGGTCACCGAGCCGGTGGTGACAATCTTGCCGGAAGCCTCGCCGCCATCATTGGAGTAAACATCTGCGTTGGTTATTTTCACCGCGCCTCTGCTCAAAATATCGAACCCTGCCAGGAGGTTATTTTGAGTATACAAATTCTTAATTGTGACCCCCGGGGTGCCTGCAGCCGTGCTGTTATTGAGATATATCCCACGTTCCAGGTTTTGCGTGCTGGTAACATCCGTGGCGGTGATCGCGCCGTGCGAATAAACGGTCACTGCAGCCCGGTTGCTGGGATCGTTTACTGTGTTCACGGACATATTGGTCAGGCTGACCGTGCCCGTGCCGTAAGTGTTATCGATCAGGATCCTGCCATTAACCGATGAATTGTTATCATTAAGACCGGTTACGCTGACGGCGCCTTTGGAAGTGATCTGCAGAGCGCTGCCGCCGTTGTATCCCACCGAGGTGGTGGCGCCCGCCGTGGAGGGCTTGATGGTGACCGCCTGGTTGGAAGCCGCGGTTTCATTGGAAAGTAGGATGCCATCGTTGGCATTGTATTCTGAAACGACATTGGTCAGGGTGATGGCACCCCGAGAGGTGACATACAAACCACTACCGGTGCTGCTGTAACTAAAATCCCCGCTGTTCAGGGTGACCGGGCTGGTGCCGCTATCGTTATCGATGAATACATTGGTCATGATATTACTGCTTGCAGTCAATTTGCTGATCGAAACAGCCCCGTTGGTCAGGATATAAGTCCCATTACCATTGTTATTTGATGTGACGTTCTCCCCAAGAGTGCTGAGAATATTCACCGCCGCTGTGCCGCTCGAGGTGATGCTTATCCCGGGGGCCGACGCATAAGAGTTACTGGATGCGTTCACATGATTAAGTGTGACAACACCGCGGGTATTGATGACCACCCCGCCAAACAAGTTATACCGGCTCTCAGCGTTGGTCAGGGTTACCGATTTCGCGGCGGTCGCCAGGTGGTTATCCAATTCAATTCCGGCAAATACTGCCGCGGGATCGCTGGCGTAAAACGCTTTGATGGTTGCCACTGAGATATTCCCATTGGATTTCACCAAAAGGTTGCCGAGTGGATTTTGCAGGTTGAAATTGGAAAGCGTCACTGCTGCGCTGGCGGCAGTACAAACTCCGCCTGATTCCCAACAGTTGTCGATCTCCACGCCAGTGCTGTTATTTAGCGCCTCGATGGTGTTCATCGTCACCGCGCTGCCCGCCTGTGTTTCAATCTCGATACCCGTCCCGCCATTGGTGTTTGCGTATACGTGATCCATCAAGACAGGTCCTTTGGAGGTATCGAGGATCATAAGTCCACCGACGGAATTATTATTGAAGATGCTATTTTTAACGGTGATGCTTTTCTGCGATTCGAGTACAGCACCGTTGCCGCTGTTGAAATTACTCGCTGAAACGCCATTAAGCGTGATGGCTCCCGTAGCCTGAATAGCCAGGTTGTAGGGGCTGGCGCTAGATATGCTGTTCGAATCAAACGAGCTGTTGGTCATGCTCACATTCCCAGTCACCGAGACGATCACTGCGCCCTGGTCACCGTTCTCGTCAACCTTCACCGTATGCAGGGTGACATTGCCGGTGTGGTTGGTGATCTCGATCCCATCTCCGCCGGCATTCGCGTTAGTTACATTCAGGTCGGTAAGATTCAGCGCGCCTGTGTTGGCGTCGAAATCGAGCAGGGCGCCGCTGCGGTTGCCGGTGATGTTCATCCCTTTCAGCGTGAAACCATTCGCCAGGTTGGTGGCGTTGAGATAGAATGCGCCAAGGTTCAAATTGACGGTGGCGCTGCTCTCACCCGTTTCCGCCATGATCCCAGTAAGATTTGCCAAGGTCGCTCCGTTGATGGTGACATTGGCGCTTACCGTATGTGTTCCGCCTTCCAGGTAGATTGGTCCGCTGCCTCCCATGGCGGCGTAATTCGATAATGCGGTATTCAAAGAATTCGCACCCGCATAACTGCAAATGCCATCGATATCACCTGTGCAGGCAAACCAGGGATCGGGTTCCGCCATTGCATCGGCGGCTTCCTGGGTGGCCAGGCTGAGCGCTTCGCCGTTCCCGTCCAGCGGGACGATCTCGGGCGCTGGCTCTTCGGCAGGCGCTTCCTCGAGAGGAGCAGGCTCCTCTACCGGTGCCTCTTCAACCGGTGCGGGCTCCTCCACGGGTGCGACCTCCGCCGGGGTTTCCTCCGGCGCCGGGGGCACCTCGTCCTGCGCGAAGACCGGTGTGGTCAGCAGCATGGCTGCGACCAGCACCAGGGTTAAAATCAAAAATCCTGCAAGTGTCGATAATCGCCTGGTATGCATGGGAAATCCTCCTGTATGGCTTTTTATATGACCGGCGGATGAAGTTGTTTAACGATAAGGTATCCCGCCTTCGAAAAACATGCTTCGCAACCACCATAATAGCAAGTTTGAAGGGTAAAAGCAACCACCCCCGGGAAATCGGAGGTTAATTGTAAGGTAAAGGGATCTCAATAAAGCAGCAGGGAACGCCCGTTGCTTTGTGAGGAATTATTAAGCACTTGGTTTATTGTGGGGTATAACCCAGGTCGATGACCGCCTGCCGGATCTTTTCCGCGGTCACTTTCTTCTCATCGAATTCAATATCCAGGGTTTGTTTGAGATAGCTGGCTTTGATTTTCCGGATGCCCTCCAGCTCATCCTCGATGCCTTCCAGGCGCATGGCGCAGGCGGAGCAGTGCATATCCGGGATGTGGTAGGTAACTTTGGTCATTTTCGATTTCATTATTGAAAAACGATCACGCCGGTATACATGCCCATCGAGCAGGTGAAGCGCAGCGTTGTACCGGCTTCCTGCGGTGGGATCTCCACCGATTGGATGCCGGTTTTGGGCAGGAGCGTGGAAAAATTGAGCGCCGGGATATCGAAGGCACGCGAGCAGGAGACGGTGTTGTTGGTGATCAGGTTCAGGGTGATCGTTTTTCCCGCCGGCGCACTGACTTCTTTCGGGCTGTAGCCGGAATTGGTGGCATGCAGATCGATCACGCTGGTTAGGTCGCCCGCGTTTAGATCTTCTTGAGATGTTAAAACTTCACTTTGAACACCAAATTCCCCGCTGGTTTGTGTGCTCTCTCGCACAGAGGATGAATTGGCGGGTGATAACGCGGCGGAGATGGCAGCCGGGATGCGCGAAAGAGTATAAGAGGAGCCGGTGAGGGTCAATCCGGAATCGAAGGTGATCAACCCAAGGATAAGCAGGGCTACCGCCACAATGCGGGTAAATTGCTTTTCCGCCAGCGCGCCCAGCCGGGTTGCCAGGTAGGTGAGCCCGAAAAACACGGGGCTGGTTCCCAGGGTGAATGAGAACATGATCAATGCTCCGGTCAGCGCGCTGCCGGTGCCGATCGCCAGTGCCATCATCGACTGCGTGACGCCGCAGGGGATGAAGATGGTGAGGACACCCAGGAAAAGGGGAGTGAAATTTGAGTTTCCATTTTTGGCTTTGCGGCGGATGAAACGGGTGATGAACGATGGCGGCTCAAAGCTGAAGATGCGAAAGATGGGGTGCACGTTGAGCATGCGCAGCCCATTGCCGACCATGTAGATGGCGATCGCGATCTGCAGGATGCCCCGGCTGACCGGTGTGAGGGAAAGGACCGAGCCCAGGCTGCCGAGTAGAAATCCGAGCAGGGTATAGGCAACGATCTTGGCAGCCAGGAAGATCAACAGCGGCTGCGCAAGGACGGTCGATTTTTGCCGGATCGCTCCCCTGGCATGGCGGGAATGAGACGAGCGGTCAATCAGGTCGCTTTCTATCCGGCTGGCCAGGGAGCTGGTGACCAGGCCGCCTTGCACCAGCATGCAGCTCAATCCGCCGGTGGTCAGACCCGTAATGAATGCAACCCAGAGAATGTTATCCATAGAAATCACCAATAAACATCAAATATAGATTTGAAATAGATTATACGACATATATGGTAGGAAATGTCAAATATATATCATCCTAAACCTGTAAGCCGAAGGGGAATAAAAAGAGGATCGATCCTGGATCGATCCTCGCTGGTGCCCCAGGCAGAACTCGAATCTGCAACCTTTTGCTCCGCAAGCAAACGCTCTATCCAATTGCGCTACTGGGGCATTCCGGTCTTCAAATATACCGCCGACCGGATGAATCGTCAAGAAAGCCTCAAGCCGGACTCCTGTGATTAAAAAAACACAGGTGTCAATTCATACCTCTGTTTGCATACGGAGAACAAGACTTGAGCGATCAGCCTTTGGGAAGCAGGGCCGTGCCGCGTGTGTTCTCCTCGATCGCCAGCAGCAGGTAAAGCAGCTCGCCCATGGCGTACGTGGTTAATGCGGATATACCGCCGCCAATCAGCACTCCCAATGCACCTAATAACCCGCCGAAGAATCCTGCTCCGCCAAGATCAACATTGTTGTTAGGACCCAGCATGCTGCGCAGTAAGGGTCCGCTGGCTGAGAAGCCGATCAGGGTGAGGACTGCTCCGAGCACGGTCACTACCGCGATGATGATGCCAAAGATCTTGAATATGGTGCCGATGATCCTTAATGCCCCAAATTTCTTTTGCATTTTATCCTCCACAAAAATTTGAATTAATAAAAATACTTTATCGTATCTGCACGTAAATTGCAACCGGAATCTAATAAATGTATAAGAAGAAACAGCGTAATTTGGCCATTTCTTGACCGTTATATACCGCTATGTTATGATGATTTCCCGAGGAAAGAATAATGACAAACGATCCGACATCACCGAAGTCGACATCGACTGGTGCCGGTAAAACTCAAAAACAATCCAGCAGCCAGGAACAAACAAGCCAAAAATCACACGGGTGGACGCAGGTTTGGGAAAACCTGGTTCATTTGGGACTGGGTGAGATCTCTTTACGCGCGGGCACGGCCCTGGCTTCCCTGATCCTGATCGTCCTGGTTGTCTGGATCATGGGTAGTTTCTACTTGGGAGGGGAAATCTCCACCTTCAGCACCTCAGTTCAGGCTGCCGCGGTTGCTACCCCAACACCAGAGGTGAAAGTTCCCGCACGTAATAAAATTCCCGAGGTATATGGAATCAGCCGGCTGGCTGAGATTCACACGATTCTGCCATCACGTCCGCGGTTTGATGTGGTGGAATACACGGTTGAGAAAGGTGATACGATCTTTGGGATCGCTGAGAAATTCAATCTCAGCCCTTCCACCATCCTATGGGGTAATTACCTAACCCTGCAGGATAATCCTCATTTTCTCAAACCCGATATGACTCTCAATATCCTGCCTGCCAACGGAACATATTATCAATGGACGGCTGCTGATGGTCTTAACGGCGTTTCGGAATATTTCAAGGTTGCACCCGAAGATATCATCAACTGGCCTGGCAACCAATTGGATGCAGGTACCATCGGCGATTATGCCCATCCGAATATCGAAGCCGGCAAATGGTTGTTTGTGCCAGGAGGGTCTCGCGAATTCATCACCTGGAGCGCTCCGCGCATCACCCGATCCGATCCAGCGGTGGCGAGGGTGCTCGGTCCCGGCTATTGTGGGACGATCGCTGACGGCGCGGTGGGTATAGGGACCTTCATCTGGCCAACCAGCCAAAAATGGCTGTCCGGATTCAAATATTCCCCTGAAACCAATCATTTTGGGGTCGATGTCGGCGGGCAGGAAGGTAATGCCATTTATGCCGTCGATAACGGTGTGGTGGTCTATTCTGGTTGGAACGATCATGGATATGGCTACATGATCGTGGTCGACCATGGCGGCTGGCAATCACTCTATGCTCACCTCAGCGCGATCAATGCCACTTGTGGGCAGAGCGTTTTTCAGGGCGATGTGATCGGCGCGATGGGCAGTACAGGCAACTCAAGCGGTCCCCACCTGCATTTTGAGCTGCTCAGTGATGATTACGGCAAGGTGGATCCGATCCAATTCCTTCCATAAATCTAATAATTTAATAAGATACGGTTATCCCTATTTCTTCGGGGATGTATAATGATTTAATATAGCAAGTGGAGGTGATGAGATGCCGGCAATTTCTGAAGTGCGTCCTTCGCCAATATCGGGGCGCTGGTATGAGGGAGATCCACAGCGTCTTGCATCCGTGGTGGATGCTTATCTTGATGAAGCTCACCTGCCGGAAATAAAGGGTCAGGTGCTGGCGGTGATCGCGCCGCATGCAGGACACATCTATTCGGGCAGGACCGCTGGATATGCATTTCGCGCCGTGTTGGGTAAATCCTTCCCACTGGTGGTGATCTTTTCCCCGTTGCATGGATTCCATTTCGAACAATTACTGGTCAGCGCTCATCAAGCCTACGCCACGCCATTGGGCACCATTCCCATTGATGAGGATGCTGTCGAATCCCTGGATGAAGCACTTCAGAAAGCAAATGGACCCGACCTCGCGCGTATTGCCTTTGACCAGGAGCATTCACTGGAGATCGAGCTGCCATTTTTACAGCGTTCCCTCAAGGGTGAGTTCAAATTACTGCCGGTGATGCTGCGCAGCCAGGAACCGGAGATAGTAAAAAAGCTGGGATTGGCGGTTGCCGAGGTGGTGAGGGGAAGATCCTGCCTGCTGGTCGCGAGCACCGACCTCTCCCATTTTTATGACGAACGAACAGCCAATCAATTCGATGCGGAAATGTTGCACCAGTTTGAATCTTTTTCGCCGGAGAACGTTTTCCAGGCGGAAAAGAGCGGCAAGGGATTTGCCTGTGGATTGGCTGCCGTGGCGGCAGTCTTCTGGGCAGCCCGGGCGCTGGGGGGGACAAAGGTGCAGGTGATCCATCATAGCACCTCGGCTGATGAGACAGGTGACCGCAGCTCCGTGGTGGGTTATGGCGCTGCCGTCGTCCTTAAAGAAAAAAAGTAAGTCATTTAAATTTTCAATATAGATCGAAACGTATCATAGAAACCACGAAAGTCTTTTGCTTTCCTGGCGGCTTTACGGTTTAATAGAGCCATGACGGAATACGTAAGGGTTGCGGTCAATGTTCCCCAGGTGAAAGGGGAGTTCGATTACCACCTGCCGGTTTCATTGGAGGGCAGGGTGACGGCAGGCTGCCTGGTGGAAGTTCCATTTGGAAAACAGATGGTCCAGGGGATTGTGCTGGCACGCATCGATGAGCCCGAGGTGCAGGAGACCAAACCTGTTGAGACCCTGCTCGATCCTGAACCCGCTTTGAATGCCCAACAGCTACACCTGGCACGCTGGATAGCGGACCATTTCCTTGCCCCGCTTTCCGCATGCATGGAGTTGATGCTGCCGCCCGGTCTTTCGCAGATGGCGGATACGCTTTTTTCCATTATCAACCCCGCTGATGAAAACGAATTATCGCCACTTCAGAAACGTATCCTCGTGCTGCTCAAGAAACGGGGCAGCTTGCGCGGGAGGCAGATGGATGCCGCTTTTCCACATTTAGAATGGAAACCAACCGCACTCGCCTTGGTCAAAAAGGGAGTCCTGGTTTCGAAATCAATATTGCCTCCGCCGGCTGTCCGCCCTCGCGTGGTTCGTACCGCGCAACTCATCCGTCCACTCGTTGAGGCTGAGAACTCTCGCAGCTCAATCCTTCCGCTCGGGATCGGCACTTGACCGGCGAATCAGCGCCTTGCGTTTCCTGAGCCGTGAAGCCCTGCCAGTCAACGTTTCATGGGTCTATGCCGCCAGTCGAACCACCCTGGCTGACTTGGAGAAGCTGGCGGAGAGTGGTTTGGTTCAGCTCAGTGAAACCGAGATTTGGCGCGATCCGCTGCGCGATTTTCAATTTCAATCCCAGGAACCCCCGATCCTGACCAGCGATCAGGAACATGCCCTCGAGAAAATAAACGACGAATTGAAAATAACAGCTGCAGGAGGAAAGCCTAAGCCTTGCCTGCTGCATGGCGTCACCGGTTCAGGAAAAACCGAAATTTATCTGAAAGCAGTTGAAGAGGCATTGTCGATGGGCAAACAGGCGATCGTCCTGGTGCCTGAAATCGCGCTCACGCCACAGACTGTGCGCCGCTTCTTAAGCCGTTTCCCCGGACGAGTGGGGCTGATGCATTCGCAATTATCCCCCGGTGAACGGTATGATACCTGGCGCCGGGCGCGTGCCGGGCTGCTTCCAGTGATTGTTGGTCCACGCAGCGCGCTATTCACACCATTACCGGATCTCGGTCTGATCGTGGTAGATGAATGCCACGATGGATCTTATTACCAGGATGAAATCTCACCAGCATATCACGCTGTGGATGCAGCCCTGGCATATGCCGGGATGACAGGATCCGTTATCGTTATGGGCTCCGCCACACCCTCTGTGGAAATGCTGTACCAGGCAGACCAGGAGGGGTGGGAGAGGTTGGAGCTGCCCCTGCGAATGCTGGCGCATCGCCAGGCTGTAGCCGGTCAGATGGAGCACCTGTCCATACCCATGCCGAAATTGCCTACTGATGGAGAAACCGCCAGCCTGCCGCTCCCAAAAGTGAAAGTGGTCGATATGCGCGAAGAGCTGAAGGGTGGAAACCGCTCCGCGATAAGCAAAACCCTTCAGGAAGCTTTAGGGGAAGTTATCGAAAAAGGTCAGCAGGCAATCCTATATCTCAACCGGCGAGGGACATCGACATATGTGTTCTGCCGTGAATGCGGATATGTGTTGCGCTGCCCGCGCTGCGATCAAACGCTCACCTACCATAATGATCAGAGTGCGCTGATCTGTCATACTTGTAATTACCGCAGGCAGATGCCCCAGAAATGCCCGCAATGTGGCAGCAGCCAGATTCGTCAATACGGCATGGGCACTGAAGGGGTGGAAAAGCTTGTTCAGGAAATCTTCCCGCAAGCGCGCACCCTGCGCTGGGATTGGGAGACCACCCGGCAGAAGGGTGCGCATGAGATCATCCTTTCCCATTTTGCGAATCACCGCGCGGATATCCTTATTGGTACTCAGATGCTGGCCAAGGGACTGGATCTACCACTGGTCACCCTGGTGGGCGTCATCCTTGCGGATGTTGGTTTGAGTTTGCCGGATTACCATGCCGGGGAAAGAGTTTTCCAATTACTCAGCCAGGTGGCAGGGCGTGCCGGGCGATCGCCTTTGGGTGGAAAGGTCATTTTCCAGACTTTCCAGCCGGAGCATTATGCCATCCAGGCAGCGGCGTTGCACGATTTTACTGGTTTCATACGCCGGGAGCTGGAGTTCCGCAAGGAACTGGGATACCCACCCTACTCACGGCTGGTTAAATTGGAATTTCGCGATCAGAAATCCGAGAAAGCTGAATCAGCAGCAAAGGAATTCGCCAGCCTGGTGAAAACGTGGATCGAGCAAGGCGGATACCATGCCACCGAGATCATTGGTCCCGTGCCTTGTTTCTTTGCCCGTCAGTCAAGCTCCTTCCGCTGGCAGGTCATCCTGAAAGGCCCTGATCCTGCGCTTATCCTGAAAGGTAAGACGTTGGGGAATGCGCATATTTCTGTAGATCCTTTATCCCTCCTTTAAAATATTTTATACTTTCGAACAACAGACGTTCCTGATTGGGAGATTCTGATTTTTTAAGATTCAAATATTGACTTTTTATTAAATAATCATTAAAATAATCAAGAACGATCATAAAAAGTATCCAAAACGATCAAAATAAACACTCATATGTTTCCTGCCGAGCGACGCGCGAAGCTGATCAACCTGCTCACAGCCAGCGGATTCCTGCAAGTTGGAGAAATATCCCGCCAGCTGGAGATTTCCCCCATTACCGTCAGGCGCGATCTTCAGGAGCTGGAGAAAGAAGGCATCTGCATCCGCAAACGGGGTGGAGCGATCAGCCGCAACCGCAGTGCCACCATGGAGCTGCCGTACGCGATCAAGCAGGTACAGAATGCCGATGTAAAGAAACGCATCGCTGAAGCCGCCCTTCAGTTTGTTGAAAGCGGTGATTCACTGATCCTGGATTCGGGTTCCACCACCTATGCACTGGCAGCTCGCATGGTTACCAGGCGGCACCTTTATGTGGTCACCAATGATCTATATGTGGCTTCAAAGCTGGCGACAAACCCGGAGATCAACACGATCTGCACCGGTGGAAATGTACGTCCGAATGTTTTTTCCCTGCAGGGCAACCTGGCAGAGAATTGCTTTCGTAATTTAAAGGTAGACACGACTTTCTTAGGTGCGGATGCTGTTCATGACGATGGCTGCATATACAACGTAAACATCGAGGAAGTACCCATCAAGCAGGAAATGATCCAGGCAGCGACGAAGGTCATACTTCTGGCTGATTCGACTAAATTCATACTTCAAGGATTCGCGAAGGTTTGCGAACTAAATGCGATTGATAGTGTTATTACCGATGAGGGTATTACTCCGGAGCAGCAGGAAATGATCCGGAGCAGGATAAAGAAGGATCTTATCATCGTATAGGGGCCTGAAATCGTTCAATATGGGTGATTAAGAGAAGGAGGTGAAATACAGAACAATATCGAAGGAGAAGAACCGCTGTCAGTTAGATAATCTTCAAAAAGAAAAATAGGAGAAATGAGTATGTTAACCTTCTTAAAAAGTGTTTCCGATTTTATGATGAGTTTGGGAATTCCCTTGCTGCTGCCCATCATCCTTACCATCATAGGCTTGATCTTCGGGCAGAAATTCGGCAAAGCTCTGCGGGCTGGGCTTACCCTGGGCGCGGGCTTCATTGCCCTTAACCTGGTGATCGGCCTGCTGATCAGCTCCATGGATCCGGTTGCTCGAGCCATGGTCGAGAGCACAGGCTCAAAGCTCAACATCCTGGATGTTGGTTGGGGTGTTGCAGGTGGCATCGCCTGGGGCACTCCTGCAGGCTCTATTGTCCTTTTCGTATGCCTGGCTGTTAATATCATCATGCTGGCATTCAAATGGACCAAGACCCTCAATGTTGATATCTGGAACTTCTGGAACCAGGCCTTTACAGCATCTGTCTGCTTCCTGGCAGCCGGTGGAATGAATAATCCGGGGCTTGCCTGGCCTATGGCCGCATTGGGAGCCGCGGTGCACACCGTGTACGAGTTGATCATTGCCGATAAAACTGCCAAGGGCATCCAGGAATTCTACAACCTGCCCGGCATCAGCATTCCCCACGGGTGGGCGGTCACATCAGTTCCGATTGTCTACGGGGTCAACTGGGTTCTGGATCGCATCCCTGGTGTGAAGGATATTCACTGGGATGAAGGCGCCATCCAGGAGAAACTGGGCGTTTTTGGTGAACCACTTCTCCTCGGCACCATTTTAGGCATCATCGTGGGAGCCATTGGCGGACTTCTGGAGAGAACCCATCAAGCTCGTCACACTCGGCGTCACCATCGGTACCGCCATGATCC
>CAWDSH010000032.1:0-14248 GCA_963804865.1 uncultured Chloroflexia bacterium | reverse complement strand
CAGTGACATAGCCCAGCGTGGATAGCGCTTCCGCCGCCGCCCAGAGCCCGGGCGATTTGATGCCGTCATCGTTGGTAAGTAATATTTGGAATCGTTTATTGGTCATGGCGGCAGAAATTATACCCGTAAAAACACCGGTAGGGGCATGATCGATTATGAAAAGATATTGAAAACCAAATCTTGTCACTCTGAGCGCAGCGAAGAGTCTCGCAATAAATGATTTGAGATGCTTCGCTTTGCTCAGCATGACAATCTTAATTGTGGTAAGGGCACAGCTAGCTGTGCCCCTACAAAAGAAATGTGGGATCGTAGATAAGACAATAAAGCACAAAATCAGGTCATTTTAACAACGGATGCGAAGCAAAATGTGACGAAGAAGCAACTCGTCAAACCCCCAAAAAATCACCACCCCGACATTGCCGGGGTGGTGTAATCAAAAGAGTCTTGATTAACTAAGGGGACGATCACCAGCACGTCCAAGGCAGACAAATGGATATTTTCATCGTTATCAGTCATTGGATTGTAGCGATTGTTGCCCATGTAGTAGGTCTTCTTCACCGTCAGTGTGAAACCTCCACCCCAGGTCAGCGTAGATGCCGTTCTTGCCGTTACCGCTGATCACACTGTTCTGTACGAGCATGTTGTGCCCATTGGTGTCCACATCGATACCGTTTTGGTCCCCACCGAGACCGTTGGCGATGACTTCCATGTTGGAAAGCGTGACGGTACCGTTGGCGTCGATGGCGATGCCGGTCAAATAATTGTCCCGCACCACTGCACCGGTGATGGTCACGTTGCTTGTTCCCCGGTGTTGATCACACCAATCCCGACACCATTGTCATTACCCACCGCGGTCACGTTATTGATGACCACTGCGCCGTTGCTGAGAATGCCAAGCCCGTGGGTATTATTATTGTTGAAGGTGTTAGCTCCCAGGGTGGCAAGCACGGAGACATTTCCTGAGCCGCCCGTGTTGTCGAGGAGTACGCCGTAAGTCGCGCCGCTATAATTATTGTTGGCAGTGATCCCGTTGACGGTGATGTTGCCCTGGGTGAAGACTTGCAGACCTTCTTCGGTGTTAAGTTAAACGTGCTCTTGTTCACTGTAACGCTGGCGGTGGAGGGTGCTGCAACACTAACATAAGCACCGAAAGCCGAGTTACTTGATGCATTGACCTTGTCGAGCAGCACGATGCCGTTGGTATGGATGATCAAGCCGCCGTAAGGTGCGGAGCCGTTGTTGTTATCGAAAGTGCTGGATTTGACGGTCACCCCGCCGGGATCCGCCCAGGTTGTTGGTCAGCTCGGCACCGGATTGATCGTTGTATTGCACCAGTAAACCGCTGGCGGTGATACTACCTCCCGCCGTTACCTGCAAGCCGTGCAGGGTATTGGATTGGGCTTCTAGGCTGGTGAGAGTCACCTTCCCTGGGGTATTGATCTGCACACCGTAGCCATTGGAACTGCCATAAGCACGCATTTTTTGCACGATCACATCCCCGACGGCATCGATCACCAGGTTGCTGCCTGAGCTGTAATTAATATCGTTCCATGCGGTTCCACCAGGATTGAGCACGCTGACCCCGCCATCGGTCGCCAGGAAGGCGCCGCGACCACCGTTGTAATTGTACTCAGCGTAAAAATCCTTCAGCGTGATGTTCTTCCACGCTTCCACGTGCAGCCCATCGCCGTAATTGTCAGCTGTATCGATGTTAGTCATTGTTACCGTGCCGCTGTAGCCCGCTGCAGTCCAGCCGACACTGATGTAGATACCCATGCCTGTGCCATCCGTGCCGTTGTCTTCAGCTTCCACGTTGGTCAGGGTCACATTGCCGTTGGTGGCGATGTTGATCCCGTCATCAGTTGGTAATGCTGACTGCACCCGTGCCCGTACCGCCGAAGGTATTATTTACCATGATCCCGTCCGAGATATTGCTTAACTCGACCCTGTCGATCGCGACGCTTCCGTTCGTATAGATATACAGCCCGTTATTGACAAAATTTGTGATCTCGTTGTTGTTTCCGACCGTGCTTCCCACTCCCAAAGTTACCCCAGCCTTTGTGGTGCTGAGATGGTTGTCCAGCCAGATGCCGTAAAGCCGGGCATTACTTCCATCCAGGTCAATACTTTTGACGCTGATCGCGCCCTTGGAGAGCACGTAGATGCCTATATTGCCCGCTGTTATCGTATGCATCGATATTCAACAGGGTGACATTCTTTGAAGTTGTAGCCACTGAATTATCGATCCATATGCCACCACCGGGTGTGTTGTTCGAAATCACGTTGGAAATGGATACGGTGCCAGTGGATGTAAGTTGGATGCCGTAATAAGCTCCCAGGATATTATCCACATCCACGTTATTAACGACCACGTTGCCCACCGTGTTGGGGAATTCCAGCGACCGCGTTGAGATATTATAACCATCGGCGATGACATAGTTCATGGTGACCGCGCCGGCAGTATTAAGAATGAGATTGGTGCCCAGGTTGCTGTCGTAATTATCCCAATCGCTCGCCAGGTCGTTGATGGTGATCCCACCGCTGCCGGTGTGGTTATCCAGCCGGGCACCCCAAGTGCCATTATTGGACTCGCATTCGATTTTGCTGAGCGAGATCGTTCCAGCGGCAAGGATATCCAGGTCATACTCGTCATTATTATTGAACCTTCCCTCACTGATAGTGACAGAGCCACCTGAACTGTTGATCGTTGTTCCCCTTGTTCCGTCATTCGCATTAACAAAACCGATCGTCACCGCGCCTTTGGTTATGATGGCCAGGTTATCGGTCACGTTATTCTGAAAACTTGACCAGTTGCTTGCTTTTCCCTTGATGGTAACGCCGCCGGAGCCGAGATGGTTATCCAGCATGGCACCATAGGAACCGTTGTTGTAATATCCATCAACGTTTGTCAATGTGATTGCGCCATTGGCCACCGATATTCAAGCCATAAGTCGCGTTATTATAAATGTTGCCATCGGTGATCGAGACTGATCCGCCGGAGGTGATATCCGTGCCGAACCCTCCCAGGTTGTCATAGGCGGATAGGCGCTTGATGGTCACGTTGCCGCCCGCGTTGATCAGCACGCCCGATCCGGCGTTTCCGTAGAGGTAATTCCAGGCGGATGTGCCGCTGTAACCGATGGTCACTGCGCCGTCGGTTTCGATATCCAGCCCGTAGCCGCTGAGATCCGCCACGTAGGAACATCCAGGTTGGTGATGGTCACTGTTCCACGCGAATCGATGGTCAAACCGCCGGTGTCGTTGTCATAGGCGTCCAGCTCGGTCGACTGTCACCGGGAAAGCGCTCGCTGCGCCGGAATTATCCAGCACCACGCCCATGCCGGTGTTACCGTAAGCGCGGGTATTGCTGACCACGATCGCGCCGCCGGCGGTGATATTCATGCCATTGGTGTTGTAGCGGAGTATGAATTGGTCACCGTTACCCCGCCCAGGCTGGTTTCCAGCGTATCATTGATCTTCAATCCATTGCCGTTGTTGTAGCGAAGATACAGGTCGTCCAGGGTGACCTGCCCGTGGCTGTGCACTTCCACGCCGTTGCCGGTGAAATATTCGGCGTGGTTGTAATCCCTCGCGGACCCTGGCGTCTTGATGGATACCGCGGCCTTGGTGGTGCTGGCGGTGTTATCCAGGTAAATGCCGGTCGTTCGGGTTCCCCCGTTGTTATACACGTAGAAATTGGTCAGTGTGATCGCGCCTTTTGAAAGCACCCTCAACGCGTAGCTTCCCGCTGTGCTGGTATCCTCGAAATCCGTGATGGTCACCGGCTTGGCACTGGCTGCCCCGGAATTGTTGATTTGCACGCCGCTGGCCGGAAGCAGAAAAAGTATTCAGAGTCGTGATGGTGACCGTCCCCAGGGAGGTGATATCGAGCGCGGGAGTTGCTCCGCTAGGCACTCTTACTCCCAACCCAGTGATGGTGACATCTCCAACATTCGGCGCAATCCAAATGGCGGTCGGTGAGCCTGCGATACTGATGTAACTTAATTTGAGCGCGCCGTGGGTGCTGATGCTCAGGTTATGTGTGGGATTGTCATTATAATCTGAGTAGTTAGTACTGCTCCCGGATATCGTCACCCCGCGGTCGGGTTGCTGCTGTTATCCAATGTCGCGCCATATGTGCCGTTGTAATACGCCTCGGAATTGGTCAGCGTGATGGTCCCGCTGCAGGTCACATCCAGGCCGAACAGGGAATTAGAATTAAAGTAACTGTCAGTAATGGAAACCGTCGTGCCATCATCGATCAACAGTCCATATCCGGGGTTGTTGTTGTAGACCTCCATTCTCTTAAGCGTGATTGCCCCGCCGGCATCGATCCACAACCCATTTGTGGCGCCATAGTAGAGATAGCTATAGTCGGAACCGATGGCATCCATGGTCACCGAGCCGCTGGTGAAAATCTTGCCGGCAGCGTCGCCGCCATCGATGGAGTAGGCATCCACATTGGTGATCTTCACCGCTCCCTTGCTGAGGATATCGAAGCCCGCCAGGTCATTATCTTGCGGCATAAAGATCTTTGATGGTCACGCCCGGGCTGCTCGCGGAGGAGCTGTTATCGATATAAAGACCGCGGTCGAAGTTTTCATCGAGCTAGAGGTCGGTGATGGTGACTGCGCCGTGAGAATAAATGGATACGGCAGCAGGAAAGACGCGCAGAAGGATCATTCACGTAATAGATATCCGTGCTGGATCAGGTTGACCGTGCCCGTGCCGAAACGATTGTCGATGATAAATCCTGCCGTTGGCGAGCCATCCGGGCTTGTAGTCGTAAATACCCGTCACGCTGATATTGCCCTTGGATGTGATCAACAATCGCGTTACCGTCGTTATTCTGCAGCGTATTTTCGTAATTTGCGGAGAGTCGTCTTGATCGTCACCGGCTGGTTGGATGCCGCGGTCTCGTTTGAAAGAACGATGCCATCGATTGGCATTGCTAGATGCATCCACGTCAGTCAGGCTGATGGCGCCCTTGGAGGTGATATACGATGCCGCTGCCGGTGACGCTGCTGCCGAATATGCCCCGGTGTTCAGGGTGACCGCGGCTGTCCGCCCGTCGTTATCGATGAAGAGATTGGTCATGATATTACTGGAAGCGGTCAATTTGCTGATTGAAACAGCCCCGTTGGTCAGGATATGGTCCCATTTCCGTTGTTCCCTGAGGTGGTGTTCTCCCCAAGTGTGCCGAGGATATTTACCGCTGCACTGCCGCTCGAGGTGATGCTGATCCCGGATGCTGTCCCATAATTATTACTGGAAGCAACCACGTGGTTGAGCGTGACCGCGCCCCTGGTGTTGATAACAATGCCACCAAGGTAGTTATTGCGGCTCTCGGCGTTGGTCAGCGTCACCGTGCGCGCAGTGGTGGCATCGCTGTTATCCAGCTCGATCCCGGCGAATTCAGCGAAGGCATCACTGGCATACAAGGATGTGATGGTTGCCACCGAGATGTTGCCATTGGATGTAACCAGCAGATTTCCGAGTGGATTTTGCAGGTTGAAATTGGAAAGCGTCACCGCTGCGCTGGGGGCGGTGCACCCCCCGCCGGATTCCCAACAGTTATCGATATCCACACCAGTGCTGTTATTTAGCGCCTCGATGGTGTTCATAGTCACCGCGCCACCGCCTGTGTTTCAATCTCGATACCCGTCCCGCCATTGGTGTTTGCATATACGTGATCCAGCAAAACAGGTCCTTTGGAGGTATCGAGGATCATAAGTCCACCGACGGAATTATTATTGAAGATGCTATTTTTTACGGTGATGCTTTTCTGAGATTTCCAGCACGGCTCCGTTGCCGCTGTTGAAATTGCTTGCCGAAACACCATTGAGCGTGACAGCTCCCGTAGCCTGGATCGCCAGGTTGTAGGGGCTGGCGCTTGAAATACTGTTGGAATCGAACGAGCTGTTGGTCACGCTCACGTTCCCAGTAACCGAGACGATCACTGCGCCTTGGTCACCGTTCTCATCGACCTTCACCGTGTGCAGGGTGACGTTGCCTGTTTGGTTGGTGATCTCAATGCCATCTCCGCCGGCATTCGCGTTGGTAACGATCAGGTCAGTAAGATTTAGCACGCCGGTATTGGCGTCGAAATCGAGCAGGGCACCGTTTCGGTTGCCGGTGATATTCATCCCTTTCAGCGTGAAACCATTCGCCAGGTTGGTAGCATTTAGATAGAATGCGCCAAGGTTCAAATTGACGGTGGCGCTGCTCTCACCCGTTTCCGCCATGATCCCGGTAAGATTTGCCAGGGTCGCTCCATTGATGGTGACATTGGCGCTTACCGTATGTGTTCCGCCTTCCAGATAGATTGGTCCGCTGCCTCCCATGGCGGCGTAATTCGACAATGCGGTATTCAAAGAATTCGCCCCTGCATAACTGCAAATGCCGTCGATGTCTCCGGTGCAGGCAAACCAGGGATCAGGTTCCGCTAAAACATCTGCGGCTTCCTGGGTGGCCAGGCTGAGCGCTTCGCCGTTCCCGTCCAGCGGGACGATCTCGGGCGCAGGCTCTTCGGCAGGCGCTTCTTCCATCGGAGCAGGCTCCTCAACCTGTGCTTCTTCAACCGGGGCGGCTTCCTCCACGGGTGCGACCTCCGCCGGGGTTTCCTCCGGCGCCGGGGGCACCTCGTCCTGCGCGAAAACGGGTGTGGTCAGCAGCATGGCTGCGACCATCACCGGGGTTAAAATCAAAAATCCTGCAAGTATCGATAATCGCCTGGTATGCATGGGAAATCCTCCTGTTTGGCTTTTTATGTGACCGGCGGATGAAGTTGTTTAACGATAAGGAATCCCGCCTTCGAAAAACATGCTTCGCAACCACCATAATAGCAAGTTTGAAGGGTAAAAGCAACCACCCCCGGGAAATCGGAGGTTAATTGTAAGGTAAAGGAATCTCAATAAAGCAGCAGGGAACGCCTGCTGCCTGGTGAGGTGTTATTAAGCACTAGGTTTATTGAGGGGTATAACCCAGGTCGATGACCGCCTGCCGGATCTTTTCCGCGGTCACTTTCTTCTCATCGAATTCAATATCCAGCGTTTGTTTGAGATAGCTGGCTTTGATTTTCCGGATGCCCTCCAGCTCATCCTCGATGCCTTCCAGGCGCATGGCGCAGGAGGAGCAGTGCATATCCGGGATTTTGTAGGTGACTTTGGTCATCTGCGATTTCATTATTGAAAAACGATCACCCCGGTATACATGCCCATCGAGCAGGTGAAGCGCAGCGTGGTACCGGCTTCCTGTGGAGGGATCTCCACCGATTGGATGCCGGTTTTGGGCAGGAGCGTGGAGAAATTGAGCGCGGGGATATCAAAGGCGCGCGAGCAGGAGACGGTGTTGTCGGTGATCAGGTTCAAGGTGATGGCCTTTCCCGCCGGAGCGTCGATCTTTTTCGGGCTGTAACCGGAATTGGTGGCGTGCAGATCGATGATATCTGCAAGAAATTCCGGAGTTTCATTGGATCCGTCAGTCTTAACAGCGGCAGGTTCATCAAATGGATTGCTGGAGAGTTCATTAGTCTGCTCCTGTGAGCTGCCGGGAGCAAGGACGGCGCCAATGGCGGCGGGGATGCGCGAAAGAGTATAAGAGGAGCCGGTGAGGGTCAATCCGGAATTGAAGGTGATCAATCCAAGGATAAGCAGGACTACCGCCACAATGCGGGTAAATTGCTTTTCCGCCAGCGCGCCCAGCCGGGTTGCCAGGTAGGTGAGCCCGAAAAACACGGGGCTGGTTCCCAGGGTGAATGAGAACATGATCAATGCTCCGGTCAGCGCGCTGCCGGTGCCGATCGCCAGTGCCATCATCGACTGCGTGACGCCACAGGGGATGAAGATGGTGAGGACACCCAGGAAAAGGGGAGTGAAATTTGAGTTTCCATTTTTGGCTTTGCGGCGGATGAAACGGGTGATGAACGATGGCGGCTCAAAGCTGAAGATGCGAAAGATGGGGTGCACGTTGAGCATGCGCAGCCCATTGCCGACCATGTAGATGGCGATCACGATCTGCAGGATGCCCCGGCTCACCGGCGTGAGGGAAAGTACCGAGCCCAGGCTGCCGAGTAGAAATCCGAGCAGGGTATACGCAACGATCTTGGCCGCCAGGAAGATCAACAATGGTTGCGCAAGGACGGTCGTTTTTTGCCGGACCGCTCCCCTGGCATGACGGGATTGAGACGATCGGTCTTTCAAATCGCTTTCTATCCGGCTGGCAAGGGAGCTGGTGACCAGGCCGCCTTGCACCAGCATGCAGCTCAATCCGCCAGTGGTCAGGCCCGTGATGAAAGCAACCCAGAGAATGTTATCCATTGAAATCACCAATAATATCAAACATAGATTTGAAATAGATTATACGACATATATGGTGGGAATTGTCAAATATGCATCATCTCGAAACTGTTACAGGATTGGGATAAATGAGAAGAAACTGCCCGGGATATCCCGGGCAGTTTGGTTATTTCTTTTTCTTCTTTTTTGTCGTGATCTTGCGCAGCAGGTTACCCCCAAAATACCCACCCGCCATCAACAAGATGGCTGCCGGGATCAGCCAGGCAAGGCCCAGCGTTTTGTTTGGTTCTACCTGCTCAACAGGCTGGCTGGCAGGTGCTTCTGTGGCTACCGGTTGCTCGACCTCCACTGGCTGTTCTTCCTCTACCTCAGAAACCGTTTCTTCTTGAACAGGCAGCGGGGTATTGGTAGGCATCGAGGTCGGCTGGCTGCCGCTGCTTTCGGGCTGGTCGCCCGCGCTGGATGCCGGCTGGTTGCCGCTGCTGGTCCCGCCCGTCACATTAACCGAGCCGGTTGAGGTCGTCACCGTGATCGCTGAGGCGTCCTTCTTCAGCAGCTGGGCGGTATCGATTTTTATCTGGGTTGTCCCGGCTGCCAGCGCTTTGATCTTGAAAACCACCAATTCGCCGGAACCGGTCTTGCCGCCGGAAGGGGGCAGCTGGCTGAAGGCGATCTGCGCGCTGCCCGCGCTATCGTCAATGAGCTGCGCGGCGGTGAAACCGGTATCGAGAAACGAGCCGGTTTCTATGGAGGTGACCTTGATCACACGCTGGATCGTATTTCAAGGTGATATCGTAAGCGTAAAGATCCTGGATATTGGCGACCAGAACACCGAGCGTGGCGCTTTCACCTGTCTCAAGATTGAGCGTGGCCGGGTTGATGCTCAGTGCTGCCGTTGCCTGGGCTTGAGCGCTCAGAGGTGTGAGTGCGAGACATAAAACAAGCAAAAGTAATGTTAAAGATTTTTTCATGGGAAATGCATTATACCTGTTGGTTAAAAGTCAGGCGCGGAATTTCTCCGCGCCTGTTTGTTTATCGCACGGACCGGTTTAAGGTTTCCAGGATAAGTATGCCGCGCTGGTCTTGCTGTAGTTCTTGCCCACGAGGACCAGGTCGAGCAGGTTCACCGAGCCGTCGCCGTTGATATCGGTGAGGGCGTTCGTGATTTCAGTGCCGCTGTGACCATATTCGTTGACCACGGCGAGGACATCGGGCAGGTCGATCTTCTCGTTATTGTTGATATCGCCCGCAATCAAGGTGAGCGGCTTGACGGTTGTCTTGCCCGCGTTGACGACCAGGGTCCGAGCCAGGGAGGCCGGCAGATCGATGTAACCATCGCGCGCCACGCTGACCACGTAACTGGCAGCGGAGAGCTTGGTCAGGTTCAGGTTGCCCCATTTGTCGCTCGGACCAAAGGGAGTGATGATACCCGATAGCGTCATCTGTGTGCCGCTGTTATCGGTTCTGCCTTGCAGCAGGACCTGGCCCGCGAGATCGAATGTCGCGGAACCCGGGTCGAAGATGGTCAGGCTCACATCTGACAGGTTGCCGGGATAGACGAAGTTGCTGGTGCCAGTCGAGATCGAAGCGAACGAAACCGAGTCATCCACGAAATCAAGCGTAGTTGTGCCGGTTTCCGTCCTGGCCTGGAACTTGACCGTAAAGAGCGTCACGCACCGTTGAGCGTCTTGCCCTTGCCGCAGTAATGGATCACGCCGTTCGCATTTGCGTCTGCGACTGTGCTGATGACACAAGACGTGTCGTGCAGCAATTTATAGCTATCGGTGATGGTTAAGACTTCCAGCAGGTCGGTATCGAATTCCAGGTCGAACTCCGCACCGCCCAGGCTGGCCGCGCTGACCTTCACCGCGTAGGTAATGGGCAGGTTGATTGCCACTTTATTGGCGTAAGGTGTGCCGCTCGATGTGGCAAGCAGGTCTGCATTGGTGAAATATTTATAGGTGAGCTTACCAAAGAAACCATCACCCTTTAGCCCTTTGGGGCCCTTGACATCGCCCCAGCTGTTATATGATGCAGTCAGGGTGGTCGGGGTGAGGTTGTTGATCCCGTAGCCGTCATTCTGTTGGAAGCGGTTGCCCATGATTACCTGGCTGCCGGTTAGAGAGGCACCTGCAGCGAAGCGTACACCGTCGCGCTCGAAATCATGGATAAGGTTATTCAGCATCAGGAAATTGTTGAGATCGTACCCGATGTTGACGCCGTCATTGGTGTAATTGGCGCTGCCGTCGAACTCCATGTTCATCAGGGTCAGGCCATCAACCGCACCAGCCATTTCAAGGCCGTTGTACCAGGTTGGAGCAACACAGAGCGCTCCACCGGGGGTCTCGGCCTTGATGGTGACGTTATCGGCATTGACCAGGAAGCAGGGTCCCGAGGTGGGAGTGACTTCCGCGCCATCCATCAGCACCAGGGTGGTGCCGGGTACGCTCAGTATTAAGCCGTCATAGGTTCCCGGGGTGAGAGTAACAGTTCCTCCCAGGTCTAATTGATCCTGGATTTCGCTCGAGAAATATCCGAAAGTCTCGCATTCGAGATCGGCGCACCAGGGTGAGAAGCCGAAAAGATCAATGTCGAATCCTGGATTGGCGGCGTCTGCCCCACCAGTTGGGTGAAGCGGGGATCGCCGGGGTGACACCACTGTTTACAATTTGCGTGGTGTTACCGACGATCTGGTTATTGTTGAACACGATGCCGGTGAAGACACCAGTACCGCAGCTGGAGGTGCACTGTTCGAACAGGACACCAGTTTCCCAGCCGCTGACACTATTCCCGGTAAGGGTCACATTGGTGTTTTCATCTTCATAACCGCCATAAGAGATCAAACCAGCACCACCAGCAGTACCATCATTTGTCATCGTGTTGCCGGTTGCTGTAACCACGCCACCGTCGATGATCAGCCCTGAAGGACCCAACTGCCGGACTGCCTAAACCAGCTGTGGTTGACGTGATAGTATTGTTGTCGAAAGTTCCGTCGGTCATGATGCTGTAAATAGCCGTCTGGATTTCAGTGATGGTATTGTTGCTCGCGTTGACCGTGTCGGCATCCCAGAGCAATAAACCTGCAGCTACTGTGCTGCTCCCGTGTAAGAAATATTGGAAAGCGGTGTTGTTATTGATCGTTGCATCGGCACCGCGGCTGATCTGGATGCCATTTTGGGCTGGCATCCCAATTCCAAGGGTCCGGCACCAGTGATCGTGTTGCCGGTAATGGTTGCGCTCGAGCCGGCATTATCGACCATCATGGCATTCTTCTGGAAGCCGCTGATGATATTGTTGGTGATATCCGCAGTACCCGTGGTTGCCCAGGATTGGCGGCCAACGATGATGCCGACACCGTTTTGGCAGCCGCTCAATGGCTCGTCGCGGATATCCAGGATCTTGTTATCGTGAATGTTGGCATGCGCGCCATCGCGTACCACGATGCCAGCGAGTGATTGATCCACAACCGCTGGGTCCGGGGCCAGCGATGGTGAAGCCGGTCAGTTCCACGTCCACACCCGCGCCGAAGATCTTGATGATCGTCGAATTCGGTTGGAGGCAACCGGTATGGTGGCGGGTGCCTGGATGATGGTCGTGTCGCGGTTCTCGCCGATCAGATGCAGGGATTTGTTGATGAAGACCTGCTCGGTGTAGGTACCGGCGGGAACATTGATGGTCGCACCGAGGGCAGCGGCATCGACCGCAGCCTGAATGCTCATCCCAGGTGCCAGGACCAGGCTGTCATCAGAAAGGTCTACGATATATGATGCACTCGCCGGGGTCAAACCCAAAGCGAAAGCGACCGCATCCGTTCTTGTTTCCTGGAAGAACGAATAATTGGGAGCTCCTGTCTCGTTATGCACTTCAAATCCGAATTGCGGCGCGCTAAAATTGACCACCGCGCTGGGATTTGCCGGATCACTGTAGTTGTCCGCTTGAATGTAGACCGGATTGCTCTCCGAGCGGCATTGATCCCCGTCAGAGTCAGGTTGCTTGAACCGAGTGTGTAATATCGCCCGTATGTATAAATGGCGATCCCACCCCAGTTGTTGCCGCTGGTGGTGATGTTCGTTAAAGTCGCATGATCCACATCGGTCAATGCAACGCCATTGGCTTTATTGGTGGCATTGGCGTTTGAAACAGTCACATCGGTGATGGTGACTCCGATCCATGCCATTGATATCCAGGCCGGTACGCCCAGAATCCTGGATGGTTACATGATGAATTGTAAAGTTGGTACCTTTCGCGGGTGCGGAAGGTCCTGAAACCTTGATCCCATAATGACCACTGGTCGTCTCGCTGGGACCAATGAAGGTGAAGTTATTCAGGTTGACATCATTGGCCATCACGTCCATGCCGTAACCACCGGAAGCGCTGGCATCAATGATGGTAGAGCCGATGCCTGCGCCTGCAAGCGTGATGGATTTGTAGATGCTGAGGACTTCATTGAAAGTTCCAGCCGGCACGTTGACCGTAGCGCCGGGAACGGTAGCATTTATCGCCTCCTGGATGGTCATGCCTGGCGAGAATGAAAGCGTCGATGTGCAGGTTAATCACTGCACCAGGGTCCGAACTCCACATTACCATCCAATAAAGACATGATCTGTTAAGCCATCAGTAGTTCCAAACCAGTTTCCTTCTGCGTTCACCACCGGGTTGGTGGATGTAATGGCAAAATCGTTGCCCGAGAAAACGTTATTGTTGGCAGTGCAGCTACTGGAATCCGTGCCATCGTAGCCACAACGATACCCGTATAATTGTCTTGGAAAGTGTTATCGTGAACATTACCAGAAGTGCCTGGTGCAAAATAGGTGGTCATTAAGATGCCACCCGAGGTGGAACCATCAGACGCGGCCACACCTGAACAGTTGGTGATGGTGTTGTTCATGATCTCGGCTACGGCACCTTTTTCAACTTCGACGCCATAATCCAGCCAGTCGCCGTCGCCTTTGCCGGTGTAAGTATTGCCATCGACCGCAGCGTTAGTGGTCCCATTGAAAGCAATACCCAACGCGCTCAATATTGGAAGCCGTGTTGTTTCTGACGGTGACATCGCCAGCGTCATAGAACATAAAACCGAAACCCAGGTATTGTTGATATCGCATGTTTTTCACGATATTGTTTTCAATGGTTCCGGGGCCATGAGAATAGAGGGCGGCAAATATCTGATGTCCCGCGCCGTCCAGGGTGACATTGCTCAGGTTGAAGGTGATCCCGGAATTAACCAGAACCAACCGCGCGCGTCACCGGAAGTGCCGGTATTCCCGGTTGGGGTGATAATGGTTGTGACTTTATCAGCACCCACGATCGACAGGTTTTTATCGATCACGATCTGGCCGGTTTCATTGTAGGTGCCCGCGGCAACGTGGATCACGTCACCGGATGATGCTGCAGCAATCGCAGCTTGAATGGATGTATAGCAGCCGCCAGAGCCGTCCGTATTGACGCACAGTTCTGCTGCGCTTGCCGGGCTGAAAATGCCCAGCGCCATACCCAAGGCAAGCAGGCAGGCAAACATCACACTAGTAAAACGTTTCATGCTTTTCTCCTTATAAATTAGAGTGAATATATGTGGTGAATCGTGATTCCCCACTAACTACCGATTATGATGTCGCGATGCAAAGGGTGATGGTTGATATTGAGCCGATAATTACTTCTCTATGAAATTTCCATTCCAATAATAGTATGCCGGGATAATATCCTTATCCTGCTTTAAGTTTATCATAGGGGACTTACAAATGACTGACAGGTAAAACCAGTGTTTATTAAAGGTTAGATAGGAATAAAAAATTGGTTATTTATATAATCTCGAAAATCATCCATGCTAATTCCAAGAACCCCCTTTGGTGGTTAACTGGATAGAATTCTAACCTGAAAGGAAAGAATTTTGCTTTACAGAATTGAAAGTTTGGTAAGGGTTATTTCTAAGTGTTGAGATTGACGAACCACCA
>CAWDSH010000031.1:0-41155 GCA_963804865.1 uncultured Chloroflexia bacterium | reverse complement strand
TCTCCATTAGAAGGACATCTAAATAACATCATGAAAGTTGCCGTTTATTACAACAATCACGACGTCCGTGTAGAGGAAAGACCCTTGCCTGAACCGGGCGAGGGAGAGATCTTGGTAAAAACGAAATCATGCGGTGTCTGTGTGGCGGATACGATGGAATGGTATCTTCAGCCGCGTGCTCCTCTTATCCTGGGTCATGAGCCCACCGGCATCATCACAAAGACTGATCGAATGTCACCCAATTCAAGGAAGGTGATGCCGTAGCAGTGCACCACCACGTACCCTGTTAAATTTGCGAACACTACCTGGGGAAATTTCACCATGTGTGCCACCTTCAAGCGCACGCATATCCTCCCCGGAGGTTTTTCAGAATACTTTATCGCTTCTTCTATTCATATCGAACGGGATACTTTACTACCTCCGAACTGATGGGTTTGAGGTTGGCACGTTGATCGAACCGCTGGCATGCATGATTAACGCCATCGAAAAAGCTGGTATCAAACCAGGCAACCGGGTGGTACTTATCGGTACTGGCGCCATGGGACTCATGTTTATCCAGGCGCTGCGTGCCTGGGGGTTCGGGACTTGATCGTTTATGAAGTTTTGGAATGGCGAAAACAAAAAGCCGTTGAATTTGGAGCTGAGACAGTCTTTTCCCCTTCCGATGATGTTGAGGAAGAATCGGAGCGTGAAAGCGCATTTTGGCACTGATGGTGCTGATAAGGTGATCATTGCAGCCAAGGACTTGAGGGCTATGGAC
This sequence comes from uncultured Chloroflexia bacterium, assembly GCA_963804865.1. Lineage (GTDB taxonomy): Bacteria > Chloroflexota > Anaerolineae > Anaerolineales > Anaerolineaceae > CAVVEQ01. The sequence goes on along the minus strand of CAWDSH010000031.1, from coordinate 40,395 downwards.
CTGGGGATGAAATTAGTCCGCAAGGGCGGTCTGGTGCTGTTCTTTGCCACCCCACACCCGGATGAATATGTGAAATTATTTCCATCATATATATATTCTTAATGAAATTACCATCACTTCCAGCTATTCCGCCAGTCACCAGCCTGGATACCCGCATGGCTTTTAATATACTTTTTGAGGGTTGGTGAATGGCGAGGCAGTGATACCCACCGTTTTCCACTTACTGAAAAACTATCTGATGCCATCCTGCAAACTGAATCCCGGGAAGGCAGTCTTAAGTGCATGATTAATTTTGATTAGAAAATCGAGGTATTGCGAGTGTCTTATCCAATTGATCTATCCGGGCAGGTGGCGGTTGTGACTGGTGGCGCAAAGGGCATTGGCGAAGCTACAGTCAATTACCTTGCCAGAGCTGGTGCACAGGTAGTGATCGATGACCTGGCACCTGAAGAGAAAGTCCAGCCACAATTGGATGCGGTCGAAAAAATCGGACTGCGCCCCTTTTACCTGCGCGAGGATATTTCCAAAGAGAAATGAGCAAAAAGCATGGTTCAAAAGACCATGGACAAATTGGCGTATCGATATCCTGATAAATAACGCAGGTGTTGTCGCAGATTGGGATGCCAGTTACGCGGTGCATGTAAAAGGCGTGTTTTATTGTTCGGAAGCCGTGAAACCACACATGGCGGAACGCAAGAGTGGGCGGATTGTAAACCTCACATCCACTTGCTTATTTACGGGTGGAACTGGAATTCCGGAATATGTTGAATGCAAAGCAGTATCTTGTGATTACCCGTTACCTTGCCCGTCATTACGCCCCTGGGCATCCTTGTAAATGGTGTTATGCCGGCAGTGATCATGAGTGATATGGATCATGACCCGTTATAAATCGGAAGAGGAAATGATCGCCCACTACACACCAAAATCCCCATTGGACGCATCGGTTACCCGGATGATATACGCCGGGGTGGTCCTGTTTTTATGTTCTGATCTCTCCAGGTTTATTTGTGGTGTGGAATAGTCCTGGTGGATGGCGGGCGTCAGAATGTTGGGGGATGATCGGAAATATATTTTTATTGGGAGATTAAGCAATCATGAACAGCATTCAAAAAGAACTCGAGCATTTGACTCAATCTCTGCACTATCCGGAATGGAAGATAGTATGATCGCGGAAATGCAGAAGCGTTTCAAACCGCTGGCAGATGCGGTGGATGTCGATCAATTGGGTAATGTGACAGCCACTTTTAATGGTAAAAGCGATACCGAACCCAGGCTGTTGGTCTTTGCCCACGTCGATGAAGTGGGGATGATGGTCACCAAGATCGATCCCAATGGTTTCCTGCGTTTTGATCGCATCGGTGGTGTTCCGGAAAAAACTTTACGCGGTCAATTCGTCAACGTTTTTTCCATCAAATGAGAGAGAAATGTTACACGGGTTTCATCGGTACCCATGCTCATCATTTGACACCTGCGGATCAGGAATATTATTGAGTCCACAACCGACAAGATGTACATCGATATGGGATTTACATCTGCAAAGGATGCGTTGGATTGCGGTATTCGTACTGGCAGTGCCGTAACGTATGAACCGCGCTTCCATGTAGTAGGCAGAATCGCATCACAGTAAAACAATGGATAATCGGGTTGGCGTTTACCTGCTTCTTTCGCTCGCGGAGTACCTCAAGGAAAACGGAGCCAGTGGCACTGTCTACCTGGTTGCGTCCGTCAGGAGAATTGAATCTCGTGGAAATCCCCTGTCTTCACCCGGTTGGAGCCTGATGCTGCCATCTGCCTGGATATCACCAGTGCTTGCGATACACCTGATCTCAACGGTTATTATGATATTTCCCTGGGAAAGAGCAGGCAGTGCTGCAAATGAACTTTCACGGCAGGGGCACCTTGGCAGGCTTGATCCGCATCCAAAGTTCAGGTTATTCATTGAAAGGACCATCGAGGATCTAAATACCCCTACCAGAGGCAGGTCATTATTGGTGAGATCACCGATGATGCCTTCCGCTCTTATCTGGGAAACAAGGGGTAGCCATGGCGCATATTTCCATCCCCATGCGCTATTCCCATTCACCAATTGAAACTTGCGATATACGCGATATCAAGGCTGGTGATACGGCTGGAAAGAAGTCGTAAGACGGACGATCCCGTTTACCTGGAATCGCGGCACATCCGCATAGGCCTTTTAGAAAAGGATTTCAGAAAGATCGAATCTGGACAAGAAGAGATTTTCAAAACGAAGAAACCACTTATCGCCATGTGCCATCTTTTAGCCTTACCGGGCGATCCTGCATATGATAAGACCGGCGGTATGAAGCAGGTCATCGATTGGGCGCGCTAAAGACCTGAAAGCCCTGCAGGACGGTGGAGTGGATGGGGTCATGTTTTCGAATGAGTTCAGCCTGCCTTACCTGACCAGGCTGGAAACAGTCACGGTTGCTGCCATGGCGCGTGTCATTGGTGAGCTGATCGATGATATCCACATTCCTTTTGGGGTAAATTGCCTGTGGGACCCGGAAGCATCATTGGACCTGGCGGTTGCGACCCGTGCAAAATCTGTCCGCAGAGATTTTCACAGGTGTCTATGCCAGCGATTTTGGTCTGTGGAATACCAACTGCGGAGCAACAGTCCGGCATCAATACAAGATCGGCGGCGAAAGCGTAAAACTCCTTTTCAACATTGTTCCTGAGGCTCAGCTGCTTTATCTTGCTGCACGGGATATTGTTGCCATTGCCAAAACCACGGTTTTTAATACCCATCCCGACGCCTTGTGTGTTTCCCGGGATCACAGCCGGTGCGCAAACTGACAGTTCAATGTTTTGGAAGTGAAAGCTGCCAACCAGGAAACACCTGTTTTCGCCAATACCGGGCTCAGGATGGAGAACGTGGAAAAAACACTCGCCATTGCTGATGGTGCTGTGGTCGGGACGACATTCAAAATCGACGGCGTTTTTGAGAATCACGTGGATATCGATCGTGTTCGGAATTTCATGAAGAAGGTCAAGGATTTTCGTTCAACCCTATGAAAGGGAAATAAACTCATAATTTAATGGTGATCATTTCATGACAGAAGATATCGTTCTGAGCCCTGATCTGGTATTGATCAATGAGGGTGTAGAAAATAGCACGGAAATTATTAAAAAGCTCGGAAGTTTGATGTTAGCACGGGGATATGTCAAGGATACCTATATCCAGGCGGTCATTGATCGGGAAAAGGTACTCCCCACCGGGCTGCAGACCGTGAAATGCGGATTTGCCATCCCGTACCATTCGGTTCATGTGAATCAAACCGCGGTGGCGGTGGCAACCTTTGAAATCCCCCGTGGTCTTCAAGGCGATGGATAATCCTCGAAAACGCGATTGATGTAAAAATCGTGATGATGCTGGCTGTCAGTGATCCCAACAAGGTGGTTGATTTACTGACTACCATTATTTCCATCCTTGAAAATGGAGAGAAAATTGATAAAATATTAGCAGCGAACAGCAAGGTGGAAATCTTTAATGCAGTACATGAGCACATGAAGGAAATCGTTGAAAAACGCGGCGGTCGCAAGTCGGATTTTCAAATCGCTCATTAAACTTTTCATTATGGTGAGGTGGTAAATGTATAAAGTAAAGATACTGGTCGTGTGCGGCTCCGGAGTTGCAACATCAATGCACGCTGCCTATAAGTTGCGCGAGCAGATGGAGAAGGAAAAAATACCGGTGCATATTGATGGAGCAGGCAATAATGAATTGGCTGCCCGTGGACCCAACTATGACATCATTGTAAGCAACACAATGGTCACTGTCAAACTTGACAAACCCGTGTTCAGCGCGATCCCCTTGTTGACCGGGGTGGGTGAAAAAGAACTGATCGCCAAGGTCATTGATGCAGCCAGGGAAGTCCTTAAGCAAAAAGACGGAAAATAATCACTGCTGTTGAAGGTAAAAGAACCTTTCGGGTGTGCGCATCAAGGGTTGTTTTCGCCTGGGTTATTCGTTAACGCAGAGTATGATTAGAAACGGTAGATGAATTAGATATGTTTTTCCAAATCCTGCGTTCATTACTTGGCCCTTTTGTGGTAATCCTGGATTTCTTGATCTTAAATCCTGAGGTTTTAGGTATCATTATCAGCCTGTATTTGATAACTTTGGGGTTGGGAAGACTTCAGATAAGACGCATAACAACAAGAACAGTTGAGCTTATTCTTGAAAAATGTTCAGCCTGGTTGAAGGAAACTCCAACATTGACTGGTAAACAATTATTTGAAAGGTTATACCCGATCTGGGTAGAGGAATTGAAGAATTTTAGATTCCCAATGATCATGAATAAACACGATCTATGGCCGGCAACAGTGACACCTGAGCATGTCCTAATCAAATTACCTTTGTCCCCGGAATACCTCAATCAGACGCTGATTAAGCAGGCGTAATTAAAGAAGGTTCTCAAATGCGTGATAAGAAAAAGAAAATCAAAAAAATAATCACTTACGAATATTTTCAAATTAAAAAACCTTTGCGGGTCAAAATACGCAAAGGTTTTCATTTTATTCATCAGGAATTATGGCAGTACGTAATGGGGATTGACAAAATCACCGTTCTGGCGGATCTCGAAATGAATATGGGGACCGGTGGAATTACCGGTGCTGCCAGCCGATCCGATGGATTGCCCCTGCACCACACGTTGTCCGCAGGAAACAGCATATGCACTCAAGTGGGCATAAACCGTGTGGTAGGTGTAATAAGTGGTATCGTGCTCGATGATGACCACCAGCCCGTATCCGCCGCCCATTCCACCCGCATAAACCACCACACCTGAATCGGACGCCATGACGTTATCGCCTAGATAGGCTGCGATATCGATACCCAGATGACCTTCCCAAAAATCATTGCCTGAGATGCTGGTTGTTCCGCTGGGCCAGATGAAGGTTCCTGATCCGGCATAGAAATCATCGGGAATCAAACATTGGTTGTTGATGGCGCGTGATGCGCCGGATTTTGGTTGGTATGCAATAGGCACCACCCATTGGCGGAACTCACCCTGTCCCCCTGGTATCATGACAAACTGCCCGGGTGATACCTTGGGATCGGTCATATCGAACTTATTCCCCGGCCAATTCAAGATATCTTCAGGGGTGACTCCCATATTTTCCGGCAACGGCTTCCAGCGTGTCCCCTTCCTTCCACTGGTAATAAGACTCCATCCACTGGGGGAACATTCAGGGTTAGGCCAACCGAGATCATCTGGGGATCATCCTGAAGGGTTGCCTGGTTTGCCCACAGCACGGATTTGGGTTCCAGTTTGTATTCGGTGGCGATACTGAAAACCGAATCGCCCTGACCGACGGTATAGATTGTGGCTATTTCATTCCCTCGATCGGGGATATCGGTGATCGGGTTCGCCAATTTTTTCAAGGCATCATCGACCGTAATCGGTCGATATTCCGGCATTGGCAGGCTGGAGGTTGAAGGATCGGTTGAAACCGGTTCTGGTGTCGCGGCTGCTGAGGGAATGACTTCCAAAAACCTGCAGCACGGTCAGAACCATGAGAATGATCATCAATCCCGCCACTCCCCAGGCAGCTTTGGGCAGCCAGTCGCGTTTTGATTTTTCCACCGACTCTGGTTTTGCTCCCTCCGTGGCGGGGGAAGAGTTTTGGTTCACATTGCCTCCGATAGAGTTTCCAGGAATTCCTGGTTGTCCTTGGTGTGCTCCATGCGCTGCAGGATTGCCTCGGTTGCCACTGCCGGGTCCATCCCGGCTCCTTGCGGGGCTTGCCCGATCATTTGCAGGTACATGCGGCGCAGCAGCCAGACACGCTGCAGAATATCAGGACCAAGCAGCAGATCCTCGCGGCGGGTGGAAGAGCGTTCGATATCGATGGCTGGGAATACGCGCCGCTCCTGTAACCGGCGGGATAAATGCAGCTCCATGTTGCCGGTACCTTTGAACTCTTCATAAACAACATCATCCAGGCGGGAACCAGTATCCACCAGTGCGGTGGCAATGATGGTGAGAGATCCGCCGTCCTCAATATTTCGAGCAGCACCGAAGAAGCGTTTAGGTGGATATAGCGCAGATGGATCCATACCGCCAGATAGCGTACGTCCGGAGGGATTGACCACCAGGTTATAGGCGCGTGCCAGACGGGTGAGTGAATCCATCAGGATGACCACATCCCGGCCAATTTCCATCAGGCGCTTGGCACGTTCGAGCGCGATCTCGGCAGAGCGGACATGCGATGTGACTGGTTCATCGAACGTGGAAGCCACCACCTCGGCATCCACTGAGCGGTCCATGTCTGTGACCTCTTCAGGGCGTTCGCCGATGAGTGCAATGATCAGGTGAACTTCAGGATTTTTTGTGGAAATTGAATTAGCAATCTGCTTGAGGATGGTCGTCTTACCGGCTTTTGGGGGAGAAACGATCATGCCGCGCTGGCCGCGACCTATGGGTGCGATCAGGTTAATCAGGCGCGAGGAAAGGATATCCCGGGTTGTCTCGAGATCAAAACGTTTATCCGGGAATACCGGGGTGAGATTCTCAAAATTGACCCGTTTTCGGGCTTCCTCGGGATCGAGACCATTGATGCTTTCCACCTTCAGCAAACCGTAATGGCGTTCGGATTCCCGCGGTGGTCTGACCACGCCAAGCACAAGGTCACCATTACGGAGTTCGTAGCGGCGCAGTTGTGCCTGGGAGACATACACATCATCGGGTCCGATGGCGTAATTCTGGCGCAGGAAACCGATGCCTTCTGGCATGATCTCCAGTACCCCCCCGCGCATTTCAATGCCTTCCTTTTCGGCTGCCCACTGGCAGACGCGCACGATGAGGTTTTCCTTTTTCAGGCGCATGGCATCCGGGATGCCGAGCTCCTTGGCTTGTGCCCTTAAGGTTGATAGAGGTTGATTTTCAAGATCGAGAATATTGAGCATGGTGACAGAGTCCGTGAAAGAGATTCGGATTAAACCGGTTAATCTAAGCCGCCCTTGCCTGCATTGAGCAGGCTGGTCTAAGAGGTAATGACATGTAAGATAGGGATTTGTTTTGGGTTCGCCGGACGCGTACAAGTCCGGAAAACCCCCTTCAAAGTATAGATGACCTCAAATTGCGAAATTCATTATAGCATGCTGAAGATAATTGTGCAAGTAATTATGGTTGGCAGTAGGGGGATTTTTCCTCCAATTCGTTGAATAGAAATGGCGTGGCAATTTCTGATGAAAAGCTGAGATCCCCCAGGTAGGTGTATTCCCCCTCAAAAAACTGGTTAAAAATAACACGGAAAGTATTAATGGATGTCATTTCTTCCGGTAATTCGAGAGAGGAACTTCCTGGCAGGTAAATGGCATTTAAGATCGCGTTGCGATTTCTGCCGCCAAAACCGTGGTCTCCCTGGAGGGCGATGACCACGTTCCCATCCGCCTGCTGGATGATTGATTCCAACTGGGGCAGGATGCGAAGATTGATGAATTCAACATTGTTCCTATACCCTTGATTGGCGTGTTGCGGGTCCATGGGAAGACCGATCATGTTACTGTAAGCTTCATCTGTAGTGAACGAGCCATCCGGTAAAAAGATATATGGGCGATGGGGGATGGTGATGTGCATAAAAACCATCTTCGGACCCGGCAGGGAGGTAATATTCGGTATCTCATCAATGACATAATTGATCTGCTTTACGTAATCGTAATAGGGGAAGCGAATTTTTTCACGAAAGTTTTTAAATGCTTCCCCGGGGATAGAACGCGTGGCTTTCAACAGGGTTGTGTTGATAAAGATATCTTCAAATTCATTTAAAGATCTATTCCACCAGGAGGATTTCTCGGGGAAGGGTATATACACATCAGCATTCTTAAAGCTTGTTACCGGAAAAATACTTTGGACAGCCACGATCTGATATCCAAGATTCCGCAGGATGTGGAAGACTTTGTTTTGTTCCATGTATGGTTCAATGGAATAAATATTCGGGTTGGCGGGATTGAATTTCTCATTGAGATTTTCCACGAATTCCATGTTAAGAGTTGCACTTAATGAGAGTCGCGTCCCATCGTAGTTACTGCGGCCACAATTAGCAACCTGGAATCCCAATCCGCGAAGTTGATCGAGAAATTTGGTGTTATCCAGCTGGTAATCTTCAAACAGGTAATCTTTCCGGGTATAGGAATCCAGGATGATGAAATAGATGTCAGGGGGATTCGTGCCCGTTTTTAATGATTGGTCTTGAGTATCAAGAGGAAGGATTGAAGTCGGCGCTTCTAATCGATCGTTGGAGTGGCCTTTTTCATTTTCGGATAAATAAGCTGGTAAATACATTTCCCCAATTGTGAATAATGGGAAGATGACAAGGATGAGTGAAACCACATTGAATATCATGGTTGGGTCAGAAAAAGCTTTCATTTTCCTGATGATGAAAAAAGAACCCGTTATGAATAGAAGGAAATATAAACTGGCTGTAACTTTATGATATGCAAACAGGGTTAATCCCTGGTCTGCCAGGAATTGGTGCACCCGCCCATAAGAAAAGAATAGCATCACAAAAAGGGAGGAAACCAGCGCTGCTCTTTGCCAATGTCGGAACAGCAAGCTTGCAATCAAAAAGAATAAACCCACGAAAAAAATACTCAGCAATAAGGATCGCAAGCCAATCAGGAAACCAACTTCGCGGACATTCCAGGCAATAAGTGCCAGGGCGGGATAGGCTGCAAAAAGGATCGGATGAAATGGGATTCTAGAAAGAAAATTCTTCATTCTGAAAAATAATGATCATCATGGAATTTGAAATGCCGGGGTTCGGATTAATAATGGATTGTTCAAGGATTTCAATCCCACGCATTATAACGTGCAATTGATCGGTGTATTGTATTAAAAGATTCCTGAAAATCGGATCATTTTTTGGAAGAGCAATTCCTTGTACAAACGACGATCAATAGCCCAATACTTAACCAACCCGTAAGATAAACACCGTATTGGTAACGAAATTGCGTTGCTGAAAAATTCACCAAGAGAAGAACCCCGGATTGAATTACTGAAGGAAGCATAAACAGCAGCATGGATATTCTTCTAAATTTAATGGCGAATACTAGGGTGCAAAAAAGCCCAAGATAGAGGAATAATGCAGGCGATAATAAGACTTGGTAAGCTGGCTCAGTGTTGTATTTATTCATGACCTTAACAATGAACTGCATTATTTCGGGAAGTTGACCGTTTTCTTTCAAGCCAAGGTCGTTGCTGATGATCCAAAATCCAGCTTTATTTGGTATGAGTGGGGCAAATCCGCATCGAGGTTGAGTTTCCCACACAATTGAACCAGCGCAAAACATGTGCTTAATATCCAACCAGGGTTCCCTTTTCAACAAAGTAAAGAAGAGTGATTGGATCTCGCTGGCTACTTCCCCCACCCTGTTGTATGAAAATCCCGGTTGTGCGCGCGTTGTGACGATGGTACAGCAGTTGTATTGCCAATCCTCGACTGCTTGGAGCTTGTCTGCGACCTTTCGTTCTTCTGGCAACAGGGAACCACCGGTTACGATATGCGCGGCAATATGATGCAGAAATACATCCTGTTTGGTGCCTTCCTGCTGGTCGACTTTAAGTAAGGTGTATACGGGGCCACGAATTCCTGCCCAGAGAGCAAGAAGTAGCATCAGACTGCCCAGAGCCTGTTTCCACCACTTTTTATAAATAACAATCAGAAATAGCAGGCTGACGACCGATACCGGAAATCCATTGTGGCGGAAAAGGGTGATCAATAAGTCCAGTGAGAGCCAACAAAAGCCAGTTATATTTACCGCTCAACCACGCGCCATTGGAAAGGATGATACGCAGGAATAATTATGGAAAGAAGAAAAAGCGCAGTGGAATAAGGGATATCTTTCCAGATCGTGTTGACCATATCACCGTTGATGGGGTTGAAAGCGAAAAGCCCTGCCAGCAGCCAGGCTGCCCAATTGGGTAATCCCAAGCCTCTTAAGGTTCCAATACCCCAGGCAGCTGTCAGGCTGAGGAAAATGATCTGGCAGATCGCGATTGCAGCGGGTGAGAACCAGATGCGGGTGATCAACCAGAGTAATAATGTATGAAAGACCGGATGCGCATCGTTGAATTGCAGCGAGATGAGTTGACTCCATTGCGAGATCGAATCCGGGGTCATCATTCCCGGCCAGACGGCAAGAAGGAAAATGAACCACACCAGTATCATGGGCAGCGCGTACCAGAACCATGTTTTGTTAGTAGTGAATTCAGGTAATGGGGACGCAAATTTTTGGATCAACGGCAGCATCAAAAGACACAGAAAAGATATAGTTATCCAGAAAAAAAGAAGATTCGGAAATTGGAGATAAATTGGCGCGGGGAACTGCCGGGATGATTGCACCTGCATGGCAGACTTGGAGTTGAGATTGACCAACTCTTCCACTCCGTCCCATTTTACTGATATCCAACCGCCATCCGGCCTGGCGTTTAAATACAGGATTGCCTGGCTGCCTGTTCTCCCCATCCATTTCAGGGAGGCAGGTCCATCACCTTCATGGATGAAAGTGTTGTCAACCCTCTCCCAGCTCCCAATTAAGCTCTCAAATTGCGCATAACTTGCATCACCCATGGATGTACTGAAACCTTGAATTTCGATCACGTTTCCCTGCTGGTTACCCTCGGGGGATGTTTGCAAGGTGATTTCAAGGGTGTGCTTTGGCTGCAAGCGGATGATCACAGGCGAGAACCCCGGGATCGTCATCAGGAAGAGACTTGCTAAAAATGTTATTAAGAATAAGACCTTGATATCATTCTGAGAGCTATTCTTGATCCTGGATGAAAGATAGAAGCGAAAGATGACGGATGAAACACAAAAGAATAAGACGAAAACAGCCAGGGTAAAAATCCATTCCCGGCGGGCCATGATGGGGGTTTGGATCAAATGCAAGTACACCAGGCCAGTGAAACCCAGCGCGGAGATCAATGCATAAATCCAATCAGGTAGTTTTTTTATTAGTTTTCTTCTCATTCATCAATTTGATTATTAATAAATTGATATGGAACAAACTAGCATCTTTGATTGTATTCTATTCTTTCTGGGGCGTTGGAATAGAATCGTTCCATTACTGATCTAAAAGGTGATGGGTCCTCCGTAGAAGAGATTGTAGCTGGTTAACCAATGGCTATCGTGAGAAGTATGTTCGTTATTAAAATAACGTTTCGTTCGCATCACATCCTTTTCGGAAGCATAGCAATAAATTATTCAATAATTCATTCACTGGATTTTACCCCAATACACAACTACAACAAACCAAAAACAATTCGTCACCAAAATAAATGGCTCTTGAGGGAGAAGATGTTGGTAGATCCATTGGAGATAAACCATTTAAGGTAAAATTGGCAATCAGGTCACTCTAGATTTACATTAAGTTCAAAGGAATCATGTGAAGCAAAGATTTCAGCAGTTAACCTTTCATCCTTTTCTTTTTGCTCTCTATCCTCCCCTATTTTTATTACAACATAATCTACATGAGGTCGATCCGATCAGCGGTTTGCGCGGGATTATCGTTTCGTTACTATTCTCTATTCTGCTACTCCTGTTTTGCCGCTTGATCTTCGGGAGCTGGCAGAGAGCTGCCCTCGTCACCACATTATTTCTGATCATGTTCTTCTCTTATGGGCATGTAAGGGCTTTATTGCCAGATATTCGCATCGCAAGCCTGCCCATTGCCAGTCACCGTTACATGTATGTTTTTTGGTTAGCCTTAATCACTTTGCTCATCTGGTGGGCAGGATGGAAGGTTAAGCAGCCTGAACGGTTGACGCTTTTATCTAAACCTTCTCGGTAGGTGCTCTGGTACTAACTTCCATATTGCAGGGCGTGAGCTACCTTTCCCAGTTCGGTGGCAACCTGGATACCAGAACACAGGAGAAAATGGAAGAATTGGGCATCTCGACTGTAACCGATCAGTTGAAAGTCCCACCAGTGGAAGAGCAGCGCGATATCTACTATATTATTCTGGATGGTTATTCTCGCGCTGACATCATTCTGAATGATACCGGTTTTGATAATTCGGATTTCATCAGTGGATTGAAGGAGAGAGGATTCCAAATAGCAGATTGTTCATCATCCAATTATGATTCCACAGTCTTCTCTCTGGGTTCGACCTTTAACTTGAACTACATCCCGCCAGTTGGCAGTCATATGCTTAAAGATCACGTGTGGCGGGATTTTGGGGATTACCTGCGCTATAACGTGGTCCGAAACACCCTGAAGGAACTGGGATATAAAACCGTTTCCTTCGATACAGGCAGCCGTTGGTCAGCTGTCAATAATTCGGATTACTTTTTTCCCCACAAGAAGAAACCCCTTATGTCGATGCACTTTTTGGGGGAGTGACTGAATTTGAGAATATGCTGATGGATACAACTTTACTTGCAAGAAGGGATTCTGTCATACGCTGGTTCACTGGATCCACACTTGTCAGGGCTGAAACCGAGCAGGATCAAGGAGTTATTACGCCCGGTGTGCCTGCTGCCCTCTTCCCACTGAGATATGACTATATCAAATACACTATCGGGCAACTACCAACAGTCAGTTCCCTGCCTGGAAGAAAATTTATCTATGCTCATATCTTTTCCACCCATACCCCATATGTCTTTGCGCAAGATGGTTCTTATTACCCGGATGAATCCATTCAGGGATATCTCAATGGAACCATATACACCAATGGGGTGATCTTGGATGCTGTAGATCAAATACTTGAAAACTCAAACCCTGATCCAATTATTATCATCCAGGGGGATCATGGTAGGCAGGGTTCCAGTAATAAATTTGGCATTCTTAATGCCTATCATTTGCCTGATGGTGGAAATGAGTATCTCTATTCCGATATTTCTCCAATTAATTCTTTTCGGCTGATTTTTAATATATATTTTGGCGCACATTTTAAGCTGCTTGATGATCTATCCTATTCCTGGTCTTATGTTGATAACAACATCACGTTCACCCAACAATTCCCTCAATCATCCTGTCATTAATAAATCCATAAAAATTTTATCAATGTGTAAATTAAGGATTAAAAGCAAAATAAGTAGTTTCTTAGTTTTTTCTAAAATTATCAAATCTACGGATTAAGATTAAATGATCACGGCTGGTTTATTAAAAGGAATGGCATGAACCATAAAAGGAATAAGGTTACGATTTTCCCTTTTTTAATTGCGCTATATTTTCCCACTAAATCTCCTGGTAAATAACCTGCACCAGCTGCCTTTCATCAGCGGTATCCGCGCCATGATCGTTTCGGTTCTGTTCGCAGGGATACTTCTAATTCTTCTTAAGATTCATCGTTAAATCCTGGCACAAATCTGCACTGATCACAGCAATAATAGTCGTGATGTTCTTCATCTATGGTTATGTGCGCCAGCTTGTCCCCGGGATCCTGGTATTTGGCACACCACTGTATGCCCACCGCTATATGTACACCATATGGGGAGTGATGATAGGGTTGATGATTTGGGGCAGTATCAAATTGATAAAAAACCCCCGGACCTTGACCAAGCCTTTGAATATCATCAGTTTGGCCTTGGTGGTCATGGCATCCGTTCAAGGGGTGTACTCATATTTACTAAAGAAAGATGAATATCGAAACGCGGAAATCAAGGAGTTGGGTGTAGCATCCATCGCGGATCAACTGGTAGTCCCTGATAGTGATTCAATGCGGGATATTTATTTCATCCTGTTGGATGGTTACTCAAGGGCGGATATTTTGCTGGATGAATACAACTTCGATAACCAGGAATTCATCAGTGCATTAAAGGAGCGGGGATTCTACGTCGCTGAATGCTCAAGCTCGAATTATTTTTGGACTTCCCTTTCCCTGGGATCAACTTTCAACATGGAATATACCCCTCCCATCGGTGAGAAATTCCTGGAAAATGGGTTGAATTGGAGAGATTTTGCAGTCTACCTGGGGGTCAACAGCGTTTCTGAGACTTTGAAAAACATGGGTTATAAGACTGTCACCTTTGATACAGCCTATCCCTGGATGAAAGTGACGGAACCCGACTATTATATTTCCGCCGGAAAGAAGACCCCTTTTTATGCGTACCTGTTTGGTAATACGAACGAATTTGAAAATTTGCTTATGGATATGACCCTGCTGGTACGCAGGGATACCATTTTGAACCGCATATTTGGCATCGCCATTGACAGTTATTCATTTGCTCTGGTGGATGATCCTTATAAAGGGTTAAATAGCAAGACTGAAAACCTCGGTGAACAAAAATATATGTATGATATTTTTAAATATGATCTGGACAAACTGGATGATATTGCCTTGTTAACCGGGAAAAAATTTGTTTATGCCCATATTATGTCCGTTCACAAGCCGTTTTTATTCAACCAGCAAGGTGAGTTTGAGCCAAATCAAAGTAATGAAGGTTTCATAAACGCGACTTTATATACCAACCGGGTCATCCTAGATGCCATTGACCAGATCATTGCCAATACCGATCCGAAACCAATTATCATCCTGCAGGGTGATCATAGCCGAACAGGTTCAAAAAATCATGTTCGGCATTCTTAATGCCTATTATTTTCCCGAAGTGGATACAGAACCCCTTTATCCGGGCATCTCTCCGATTAATACATTCCGGGTGATCTTTAACACGTATTTTGGCGGAGATCTTCCTCTCCTGGAAGATAAATCGTTTTCCCCAACCGGCAATACACTTCGCCCTGTCGACCACAGTACAGTGAATTGCCCCTGATCCTCCGAATATCGACCAAGTCATTGTATTTTTAAGGAGCTGTGATTCCACGAGTTCGGCATAAAGGTTGAAATTGGTTACGCAGAAAATGGACGAAGGATAAATGGAATATAATTTGATGGAATTTTTAAGACATTATTTTGTGAGCGAATTTACAAAGAAAATTTTATCCAGGATAAAATTCAGTTATTGTTATGAAAATCCCCTCCGAACAGTAATATTTTGGGGTTGCGCATGAAATCAAAGATACAAGATTACATTTTTTATCCCTTTATATTGGCGTTATATTTTCCGCTTTTCCTATTGCTCAATAATTTGCACCAGCTGCCTTTTATCAGCGGTATCCGCGCCATGATTGTGTCAGTACTGGGCGCTGCGATCCTCCTGGTTTTTTTGAAGCTGATCCTGAAATCCTGGCACCGGGCGGCTTTATTGACCGGGATTTTGATCGTCCTGTTTTATATTTATGGATATTTCCGGCAACTTGTGCCGGATGTATTATTCCTTGGAAAACCGCTTTCCTATAACCGCTATATGTACCCCTTCTGGGGGCTGGTGATGGCTTTGGCTACCTGGGCGAGCATAAAACTAGTAAAGAATCCCCAATCCTTGACCCGTTATCTGAATATCATCAGCCTTGTCCTTCTGATCATGGCTGTGGTTCAAGGCTTGTATGCCTATAATCAGAGGGTCACGGAAATCACCAGCGCCAGGCATCAATATCTTGGTGTTGCTTCCATTGTGGACCAATTATCCGTTCCCGATAAGGATTCCATGCGGGATATTTATTACATACTTATCGATGGGTATTCCCGGGCGGATATATTACAGGATGAATACGGCTTTGATAACAGCGACTTCATTTCGGAGCTGGAAAAGAGGGGGTTCTACATTGCAGATTGTTCATCCTCAAATTATCCATGGACGTCTTTTTCCCTGGGTTCAACCTTTAATATGGATTACATACCCCCGGTCGGCAGTAATTTTCTGGGAGGCAGACTGAATTGGCGGGATTTTGGGGTTTATCTTGGGGTGAACAATGTCAATGAAACCCTCAAGGAACTGGGTTATACCACTGTCACATTTGATACAGCCTTTCCCTGGATGAAGGTGACAGAGCCCGATTATTACATTACGACCGGCAATAAGACTTCTTTTACATCGTACCTATTTGGCAGAACCAGTGAATTTGAAAATCTGCTGATGGATTTGACCCTGCTGGTTCGCAGGGACACCATTTTAAACAGGCTTTTTGGCATCAAGATCTCCACGACAGCTGAAGAGGAGGATGATCCGCACAAGGGATTAACCGCTGCAACCCGTAACCTGGATGAGATGAAATATATGTATGACCTGTTCAAATATGGGCTCGAGCAGCTCCCTTTGATCCCCGATTTGCCTGGAAGAAAATATGTTTATGCCCATATGATGTCCGTGCATAGACCTTTTCTTTTCAACCAGGAAGGGGAATTCGAACCCGGAAACTCTTTGACCGAGTTCATCAACTCGACGATCTATACCAATAAAACCATACTGGCAGCGATCGATCAGATCATCGCCAAGACGGATCCCAAACCCATCATTATCCTGCAAGGTGATCACAGCCGTACTGGAGCTGAAAACCAGACAGCCATCCTCAACGCCTATTATTTTCCAGATGCAGGGACTGAATCCCTTTACCCGACGATTTCCCCGGTGAATACATTCCGCGTGATCTTCAATACTTATTTTGGCGCGCAGCTTCCATTGCTGGAAGACAAATCATTTTTACCTGAAAACAATGATTTTATCCCGTACCATAGCGGGACAAGCGCTTGCCCTTGATCGATTATTGATGCCTGAAGTCATCTTATTTCGAAATTTATCTACCTAATTACGTAGATAGTCCAGTCTTTTCGACTTTCGAAGGGTGTGACCCAGCCCGGTACAGACTGCGGTGGAAAATCATTATCATCCAGAAGTAAATAGCCGATATTTTCTTGTTCCAGCCAGGCTTTATCGAAAACATCCGAACTATTCAGTGCCCAGATGATTGTTCGGTCACTATTATCATCTAACAGAACGTATTCATAAAACAATGGCAGCTTTCTCACTCCAAAGGTGCTCCCTTTGGGCAGGTACTTATCGGCGAATTTCAAAATCTCGGAGGATCGGTCAGGGCTGGTGATAAGTTGAAGGGAAATTCGATCCTTTTCCCATATCGCCTGGTCGCCAATAAGTGGCTTGGATTCATTATTGAGAATGATATTGACAGCGATCATCACCGAAATGAATGCAAAAACCCACCGGATTTTCTTGCCGAAATTTGTGGATAAGTGGAGACTGGCGATCAATGGCGCGGATAAAGTGGCAACCGGAGCGAAATATCTCCCTACATAAGGACTCCAACCTGGTCGTAGCAAAGCAATAAATATATAGAAACCCAGAACCAACGCGAGGATCCCCAATCCATAGGGATCCTTTTTCTTGATCCCTTCAATAATTTGAAACAACCCTGCGGGTACCAGCAGGAGAAAACCCATCAGTCCAAACCAGGCAGAATCTTCATGCGTTGGGGGAATATCTCTAAGTTCAAATACTTTTAGCGCTCCAATATCAGATTCCATCCACGGTTTTAACCCGGCATACTCAACCATCTTTGCCTTGAATTTTTGCAGGTAACCGGGGAATTCACCGGGTAGGCCCGTTGGATCTATGAATTGGTATGCCAGGCGGGAAAGATTGACCGGGAGCTCACTTGTGATGGCTTGCAGCGAAAACTCGTTTGTCTGTCCTTCGACTTTATCTGATGGACCTGCCGGAGAATTGAAATAAATAGTATTTTGAATATAGATATAAGCGCCAAGGATGAGAAAAGACGCAAATGAGGTTGCTCCCCAAACGAGCAGGGGTTTGATGATCGCTTTCTTGAATTTAAGGACAAGAAAAAGGATCGTCAAACCCAGACCGGGGACCAGGAAAAGAATGGTTTGTTTTGTCCCGATGGCAATTCCCAAGCTCAAACCGGAAATCACCAGGTAGGGATATGATAATTCTTTCATCCCGATGAATAGGAATAGAACACAGCAGACAAATAATGCAGCCAGCACCAGGTCATTTTGAGTTGAGGTGCTCTGCATTATGATCCCGGGAAAAGTCGCCCAAATCAGGGCGGCAAAAAGAGCACGAGTCCTTTGCCATTTGAAAAACAAACCCAACCGGTATATCGCCAGGATACAGATCAAACCGGCAGTGTATTGAGCAAATCCCACAAACCTATCGGATGAAGTGAATAAAATTGTGTATAAGAATTGCAGCTGGGTGTTGAATGGATACACAACCTGCCAGATGATGCGGGTATCCCAAGGTTGAAATGAGCCGTTCTGGATCCAGTGAATGACTCTTGCCAGGTGGGTGCTGAGGCTGTCCGACGTGTTGGGTGGAACGGTAATGACCAGTCCGGCATTGAAGATCCAAAGGATAACGATGATCCCGGTAAAGATAAACAGGAGCGTGTGGTTTTTCCTATTATGCCAAGCTCCCAGAAGATCCTTTCGGATCGCAGGTAAATTCGATAAAAGAGGTGGTTTCCCTGATCTTCGCCAAAGAAATAAAAAAACAACTCCTAAAAGCAACTGGATCATGAAAAAAAGCAGGATAATATCGACCGATGATATCAATCCCAGGATCTCGAAAACGAGCACCGTTTCTGCGAAAAGGATCAGGTAAATCGCGATGAGCCAATCCATCCAGTGCTGAAATTTGACCAGGGATGTCGCAAAAAGAGATGTAAGAAGAGAGAGGGTAAAGGAAGGGATCAACAACATCCAGAAATCCCCTTGGGCGAAAACCATTTTGTTCTCACAAGTTTATTTTTCAACCTCTTCTTCCTTAGGGTTGAGGACCAAAAATCCCAGGGTTAGAAATCCCAGCAAGTAGATGGCATATTGATACCTGAATTGATCGGCCGCGATATTGGCGAGCATGAGGATGCCCGATTGCACCAGGGCTGGCAGCATGATCAGCATCGTTTTCCAGTATCGTTTTCGGACCGCGAAAATACCTGTGCAGAATAATCCCAGGTAGAGGAATAATCCCGGCGACCAGATGAATCGGAAATCAGATTTATCCCGAAGGGTGAGCAGGAAGCGTGAAATTTCAGCAGCAGTTTCAGGGAAAAAGCTGGCTTCTTTCAATCCAAATGGATTTTCAACAATCCAGCGGTGGGTATTGAATGGAGCCATGCCGGCGATGCCGCATCGGAAATTGACCTCCCAGACGAGGGAACTGGTGCAGATCAAGTGGTCGACCTCTGTCTTTGGATCTCTCTTGATCAATTCAAAGAGAGTTTGCGGTAATCCTGTTCCATTTTTAGCGACAACATCCCAGCTAAAATCTTCTGCCTGGGTGGTGGTTCGAATTGCGCAGCAAATATACTTCCATTGCTCGATTGGCATGATATTTTCGAGAATTTGAATTTCACCAGGGGTCAATTTATCTGGCTGGACAGCATATGCCGCTAGGTGATGAACGAAGACTGATTGATAGAATCCCGTTTCCTTTTGAATGACCCTTTGATTCAGTACTCCACGAATTCCAGCCCAAAGTGCGAATAGGAGTAGAAGACTGCCAAGCAATTGCTTCCACCATCTTTGATAAAAGAGGCAAAAGACCAGTAAACTGACGATCGGCACCGGGAAACCGTTGTGACGGAAGAGGGCGACCAAGAGTCCGCTGAGCGCCAACCAGAGCCAGCTTAGTTTGCCTTCGAGCCAGGAGCCGTTCGAAGTGACTATGCGGATTGTTAGAATTGAAAAAAGGAAAAGAGCTGTTGAATAGGGGATATCTTTCCAAAGGGTGACGACCATGCTGCCGTTGATGGGAGAGAGGGCAAAAATCGCTGTCAGAAGCCAGGCTGCCCAACGGGGCAGTCCGATGCTGCTAAGAACACCAATACCATATGCTGTCACCAGGCTGAGAAATATGATTTGGAAGACGGCGATCACGGCAGGTGAGAACCAGATGCGGGTCAGCAGCCAGAGGAGCAGGGTATGAGCGACCGGGTGTGAATCATCGAACATACCGCTGACGATCTGTCCCCACTGGTCCATTAAATCCGGGGTCATCATGCCAGGCCAAAAAATAAATAGAAAGAAAATCCAAACTACGAGCATGGGGATGGCATAAAGCAGCCAATAATATTTCTTTTGTTTTACCAGTGTGGAGGGCTTCAATGGCCTGGTGAGTAGAAAATGTATGGCTGTGAAAAACAATAAACCTGCCAGTATGAATATAGAAATGTCCGCAAGGATGTAATTCCACCGGGGTATCTGGAACTTGTGAAGTACTGATCGATCCCCTGCTTCGGGTGAATAGAGATCAAGAACCTGTTCCTCTCCGTTCCAGGATATGGTGATTTTCCCGCAATCAGGACCAGTCTGAAAATAAAGTACGGCACGATTGCCTGCGCGGTCGTTCCATTGGATTTCTGCAGGTTCCGGCGACACATGGACAAGCGTGTTTTCCACCCTTTGCCATTCTCCGTTCAGGGTAAAGGAGGAATAACTGACATCTTTTACACGGGTATCGAATCCAGTCAGAACAACGCGGTGCCCGGAGGATAATGGATTGGCTTCACCTGTTGCAGTGATGGTAACGGATACTTTTGGGAGGAGACGGATATTTGCTGGCGGACGCCCAAGAACAACAATGGCAACCAGCCCGATGGCTCCACTGACAATCAGGTATCTCTTAATTTTTTCTACCGGGGTATTTTTAATAGAGGGCAACAGGATCTTGTCCAGAAACAGGTAAGCTATTGGAACCATCCCGATGAACCACAAACCGAATGGAATTATCTCCCGCCGGCTCATCACCGAGGTCTGGATGAAATTCAAGTAGATCAGATAAGTTGCGCTGATGCTTATCAGGAACACCCCTGGCCAGAAATAGCGTGGTTGGATTCTTTTTTTCATTGGGAAAAGCATCTCATCACAACACTAATTGAATTCTTAAATTTCCTGATATTCGGGTGACCAATCCTTCTAATCGTTGATTTTCAGATGCTTGTTGGATTCCATATCGAAAAGCATGGCGAAGAGATAGAGCTGGATCGAGCTGAATGTACAAAAAACAATGGTCAACAGGGTGATCTCGGGGACCTGCTGGGTGAGATCCCAGCGGATAAAGAAACGCACCAGGAAGGCAATATCAACCAGAGTTAGGACGAAGCCAATGAAGTAAAAAAGCACCAATGGATGAAAATCACGGATGATATATTTCTGGAACATGCGAAAGAAGAACAGGCGGGTTAGCAGAAGCGATAATCGCGGGATCATCCAAAGTGCGTTGAATCCACTTTTTTCCCCTATGTGATAAACAGGTTTCACCGGAACATCCGCAACCCTGAAATTGAAGATATTAAGCCTTACCAGGAGATCGTTGGGCATGCCGTAACGCTTGTACATCTGATCCCAATCGATGGTATGTAGGATTTTCTTGTTCGCTGCCGTGTACCCGCACTGAGAATCTGCCAAATGCCAGTATCCCGAAGCGATCTTGGTTAGAAGGGAGAGAGCGGAGTTTCCTAGATATCGAATACGGGGGATCTTTGTCCAGGCATCACCTGTGAAGAGGCGGTTCCCCTTGGAATAATCCACGCGGTTGGAGATGACGGGTTCCAGCAAGATGGGGAGATCAGCTGGATCCATCTGGGCGTCTCCGGCCATCACCACAGCGACGTCCAGGTCATGATCGCGGCACCATTTATATCCGCTGGCGATCGCTCCACCCACTCCCTGGTTTTGCGCATGCTTGATAAGGATGATGCGTTTATCCTTCTTTTGGTAATTTTCGATGATCGCAGAGGTTCCATCCTTGCTGGCATCATCCACGATGATCATGTGATCGATGAATCCCGGCATGGTCTCGATTACCCTGCCCACCAGGTTTTCAACGTTATATGCAGGGATGACAACTCCGACGGTTTTTTTCTTATACATGGTTTGATCCAAAATCAAATTTGGGTATCAAGTTTATCCCAGACCAACGCATCTATATATTAAACCCGAAGACTTCACCATTTCCACATCAAAGAAGTGCCTGCCATCCACTAGGATGGGTGTCCGCATTCGGGTTTTAAGCTCACTCAAATCGAGCTGCTTGTAATGAGAATGCGCAGTGGTGAGAATAACGGCATCGCTGCCGTCAATCATTCCCATGACGTCGCCTTTATAAGGCTCCACCCAGGGATCATGGATGAAGATTTCCGCGCCTTCTTCCTTCAAGGCATCACAGAGTGCCAATCCCGGGCTGTTACGTGTGTCATCACTATCCTCAAGATAGGCGATCCCTAGGATAAGGATCCTGGATCCACGAAGGGTTCTCCCCACGCTTTCCAGAGCGAGTCGGGTAAGGTCAAGCATATGCCGGGGCATCGCGTCGTTGACTTTCCTTGCTGCCGGGATGACTTGCAGATTTAGCTTATCCTTGACCGAATAAGCGAGCAACCAGGGATCTTTGGGGATGCAATGTCCGCCCACACCTGCGCCGGGCAGGTGGAGTTGACGGGAGGGTAATTTGTTTACCAGCTCGCGCACACGGTAAAAATCAGCACCATTATGTTCGCAAATCAATGCCACTTCATTCGCAAACGCGATCTGGACATCGCGATAGGAGTTTTCCACGGTTTTAACTATCTCAGCTGTGATCAGATCACTTTCGTCCAATTCTCCGCTCACAATAGTTTTGTAAAGCGCGACCATTATTCGGGCGACTTCCGGTGTGCTCCCACCGCAAATCCGACCTAACGAACGTAAATTGCTGAGCAGCTTCCCCGGCATTACTCTTTCCGGGCAAGCACCAAAAAGGAAATCCTTATTAATTTTCTTTCCGGAGATCTTCTCCAACTCTGGGATGGCTACCTTCTCGGAAGTGGCAGGCGCAACGGTCGACTCCAAAATTACCAGGGTGCCGTCCTTCATTTCCCCGCCAATATCCCGGCAGGCCGAAATTAATGCTTCATAACGGGGTTGGTGATCTTCTTCAACCGGCGTTTCTACGTTGATCGTGATGATATCCACCCCGGATAGCAACGTTTTATTGCTTGTGGCCTTGAATTTCCCGTTTATTACAACTTGTGAAAGTAAGGCATCAAGTCCGGGCTCAATCCCTTTAATGGGGGAAATGCCTTGATTGATCAGCTCAACGCGGTCTTGCTTGATGTCAACACCGGTGACATCGAAACCTGCTTCAGCGAACAGACAGGCGACTGGGAGTCCTACATAACCCAGGCCGACCACGCCGATCCTGGCCTGCCTGTTGTTGATTTTTTCCATCAAATCAGAAAAATTCATTTCTGGTTACCTTAACGAGACCATGCGGTGTTCCTGGCCGGACAGAACGATCGCTTCCGCGATTTTCAGAGCCTTCAACCCGTCTTCACCGCTCACAGCGATAGGGCTTTCACCCCTAACTGATGCAATGAACGCTTCCTGCTCGCTTCTCAGTGGTTCTTTTTTCACCAGCGCATATTTAATCGTTGGGCCTTCATTCACTCCACGTAAAACGCGCAGTGTATCCCAATCGGAGCCTTGTGCTCCAGTGTTCTCAAAGAAGTATAGATCCTGGGTGAGGTAATCCACTTTGAACAACCCCATCTCGCCTGTAATGTGGAGTTCGCGAATTTTTGTCGGTGTCAGCCAATTTACATTCAGGGTTCCCACCGATTTATCCTCAAACCTCAACAACCCGGTCAGAAGATCCTCGTGTTTGGTATGGATCCTCTGCTCCGTTTCGGCATAAACCCGCACTACCTCGGAGCCAGTGATCGATCGCATGATATCGATATCGTGCACTGACAGGTCAATCACTACGCCCACATCGGAGATCCGGGCGGGAAAAGGTCCTTCGCGGCGAGCGTCCAGTTGAAATACCTTACCAATTTTTCCAGCCTGGATTTTTTCCTTCAAAGCGACCACTGCAGGATTGAAGCGTTCCACATGCCCAATCATTAACTTGACCTGGTGCTGTTGCGCCGCCTGTATGATTTTCTCCCCCTGTTCTATTGAAGGAGCAATCGGTTTTTCAATCAGGACGTGAATACCGCGTTGGATGGCTTCCAATGCGACGTCGAAGTGATTGACTGTGGGTACAGCGATCGTTACTGCATCTGGTTTCCTGGTTTCCAATAGTCTTCGATAATCCTGGTAATAATCAATGCCATAGCGCTTGCTGATCGACTCGCCCAAATCCTTGTCTGGATCAGCGATACCCACAAAATCCAGGTCGGGGAGCTCCCAATAGATGCGGGCATGATTCTTCCCCATAGCCCCCACACCGATCACTGCGACTTTTATGGTCATAACTTATTCACCTCGGAGACAATCACATCCAGATCCTGCTGGGTGAGCGAAGGGTGGACTGGCAGGGAAATAACCTCCCTGCATGTTTGTTCCGTGATGGGCAGATTCAAATCTCCATATCCCATCTCCACCATATATTTATGGCGGTAAGCCGGGAAAGGATAAAAGACTCCCGTACCTACGCCTGAATCATTCAATGATTTGACCGCTGCATCCCGGTCTCTGCCTTTATCGACGCGGATGGTGTATTGGTGCCAGACATGTTCACGACCTACTTGCTCCCTGGGGGTCACAACACTGGTGATATGGGAGTTCAGGAATGTAGCGTTTTTCCTCCGGATTTGTGTCCATTCCGACAACCGGTCAAATTGCACCAAGCCAATGGCGGCGTGCAGATCGGAAATCCGGAAGTTATAACCCAGCATATCGTGGTAATACCTTCTTTCCATGCCGTGATTTCTCAGCATTTTACATAGGTGGGCAACTTCTTCATCGTTTGTGGTGATCATCCCACCTTCACCTGACATGATGTTCTTGGTTGCATAGAGGCTGAAGCAGCCTGTACCGAAGCTGCCGATGGGTTGTTCGTTATATTTTGCCCCAACCGCCTGGCAGGCATCCTCAATGATCACCAGGTGATGTTTTTTCGCCAGCTCTTGGAGGTCATCCATATTGCAGGGATTCCCGTATAAGTGAACCGGGAGGATGGCCTTGGTTTTGTGCGTGATCGCTTTTTCGATCAATTTTGTATCGATATTGAACGTTTCAGCATCGATATCCACAAAAACCGGCCTGGCACCGGCGTAGAGGATGCAATTCACCGACGCCATGAAAGTGAAGGGAGTGGTGATAACCTCATCATCCTTGCCAATTCCATGTGCCATGAGGGCGATATGCAGCGCGGTGGTGCCCGATGAAGTGGCGATGGCGTGCCGCGTCTGACAGAGTGTCTTAAATTTTTCTTCCAGTGCTGCTGCCTTGGTGCCCTGCACGAGCATACCTGATTCGAGGACTTCGAGAACCGCTTTCTTTTCAGTTTCGCCGATGATTGGTTTGGAGATGGGTATCATTGATTGGCTCCGGTCAAGGTTTGATCTCGATAGTAATGCCGCATTTTGGGCATTTTAGTTGGGTTTGATTTTGTTTTATCTCATTCAGCTTGAACATTTCTCCGCATGGGCAAATGTATCCATGCAACCTGGCAGGATTGCCGTATACCAATCCGTAGTCAGGCACATTCTTTGTCACCACGGATCCTGCCCCGATCATCGCCCATTGTCCAATGGTAACCCCGCAGACGATGGTCGCGTTGGCGCCAATGGATGCACCTTTTCTAACAAGTGTTTCTGAAACCACCCAATCCTCTGTGCTCTTCAATGTTCCATCCGGGTTGATCGAGCGCGGGAAAAGGTCATTGGTGAATACGCAATTTGGACCGCAAAAAACGCCGTCTTCGAGCGTGACGCCATGATAAATTGATATTCCGTTCTGGATTTTTACGCAATTTCCAATTCGAACACCAGAGTCAATGTAAACGCCTTTGCTGAGGATGCAATTCTTTCCGATGACCGCGTCTTCGCGAACCTGGCAATGCTGCCAGATTTTGGTGTTTTCACCAATGCTCGCCTTCGGTGAAACATCGGATGTGGGATGGATGTAATAATCATTTGTCATTAGATTTCTCCAACAAGCAATACCGAGATTATATTACGTAAAGAGCGGAGCATCCCATTTGAAAAACGGATGATTTGAAGAAAAATTCATTGTGGTAGATCAGGCAATTATGACCTCTCATTTATTAAGCCGCAATAACTTACCCAAAGCCATTTTTGTATCGGTTATAATGAAATTGCTAATCTTATATTAATATTCGACGTTTAAATTATTTTAAACAATGGTCTTTTTTGGAATTCTCTCCCTCATCCAGATTCTCTTTATCCCCGGGATGCTGCTGCACGTCTACCTGAAGATCAAGGGTTCTTTCCTAAAAAAACTCGTTTTTGTTATTGGTTCAAGTTTTACCATAAACTACCTTCTGGTGTTCTTGCTGACTTCCTTGCGGATCTATCAGCGTCCAGTTCTCTTGGTTTTGATTATCCTTGAAATAATTGCCTTAATATGGCTCAAACGGAACGTCCTCCTGGTTCCAGTAAGACAAACTTGGGAATCCACCTGGGAATCAATCACATCAACGATCACCGGTTTATTGCACACGGGTGATGCAAAAAAGGATCATTCCTCAACCTGGAGTCTCATCCGGCCTGTTCTCATCGTCATTCTCGGTGCCCTGGCTGTCTCTACGATTTGGCACATGGTTACGATTTTTATCCAGAATATCCCTTCAGTATTCAACACATGGGATGCAGTCGTATCCTGGAACCGGTGGGCGACCGAGTGGGCAGCAAACGGTTTTCCGACGCAAACTGAGGATTACCCGCAGCTGCTACCGGTCAATTGGTCTTTGACCTATTTGCTGATCGGGACGACGTCCGTGCAATTCTTTGCAAAAGCACTGATGCCTCTTTTCCTGCTGCTCATCCTGTTGATGATCTTTGACCTGGCGCTGGAGGAAAAAAGCTTTGGTCTTTTCCTTTCTGTTTGGGTGACATATCTGGCAGTAAAGCATTTCGTCGGTGATTACATCACCGATGGGTATGCGGATATTCCACTGGCATTTTTCTGTTTCCTAAGCATTTATGCTCTTTTAAAAGCGATGCATGAGGATCAAGATCATAAATGGATATCCGTGGTCCTGGGCTTCCTGTTTGCCTGCGCCGCGGCGGTTACCAAACAACCGGGATTCTATATCATCATCATTTACCCGATCCTGGCTTATTTACTTGTCATTAAGGATTCACCAACGATTTCCAGGAAAAAAATTCTATGGATGATTACGGTGGCTGCCCTGGGATTGTTGGTAATTGTTGCCCCCTGGTACATCCTAAAATATATCCAAATTTTCCAAAAAACCGAGATGTCGCATTTGCTTATTCCCATCTCACGTACCGGGCAGGCACACGATTCATCCAGCCTCCTGGTCATCATCCCGGAAGCGTTGAAATCGCTGGACCGATATTTATATCTTTTCCTTTTCATCATTCCCGGCTTGTTGATCATCAAGAAACCTTACCGATGGATTGGATTGCTGATCGTCATTCCTTATACGCTCCTCTGGGCGGGGTACGCCAGCTACAGCGTCCGAAATCTCACCCTCGTGCTGCCTTTCCTGGGACTGGTTTTTGGAGTTGCGTTTGAGGGGATCATTCATTTCGTAGCTGGTTGGCTGGATCGCATGAAGGTTGACCGCATTCCTTGGGTGGTTATCCTGACGATCATTGCGATTTCATCTTTGGCTTTACCTCTGCTGGTGACAAATGAAGGATTAGTTTCGACGCAGCGTGACCTACAAAAACAGATCTTCAATCCAAATCTTAATGAAAAGCTATACGAATATTTTGAGTCGCATCCGTTGGATGGGATCATCCTGACCAATTACCCTGTGCAGTATTTGCCTGGGTTCGAGGATCGCCAGCTCTATTCCCGCTACAACAAGATCAAGGATTTCAATGCAGCAGTAAATGATCCGCAGGTGAAATATTTACTGGTTCCCAGCGGAGCTGATACAGAAGTAAGGCAGGCTTTGGATGAAGGTGTCGCGGCCGGGATTTTCCGTTTGGAGTTTTCTGTTAAAAATTACATTCCATATGAATTCTATGTGATCGAACAAAAACCTCTGAATCCGGGATGACCCTTGAGGACTTTGGATATTTTTCATTACCAGGCTTGGGATAAAATAAAGAACTTGCGATAATTACGAATGGAGAGCACACATGGTTGAAAACACAAAAACTAGTCGTAAAGGATCAGCCCGGAACCCCGATACCTCCATTTCCGTTGTCCTGCCAGTCTTTAACGAAGAAAAAACCTTATCCGGTTTTATGGATTCGTTGGTCGCGGTTTTGAAATCCACACATAAGCGCTTTGAGATCCTTGCGGTGAATGACGGTTCCAGCGACTCGACCGCGGATGTGCTTGCCTTTCTTGAAAATAAATACAAACCGAATTTGAGGATCATCCATCACCTGTATAACAAGGGCAACGGTGCCGCCGCCCGCACAGGCATCCTCGCCGCGAAGGGGGAGATCATTGCCTGCATGGATGCCGATGGTCAGCATGATCCCCAGGATTTACTGGAGATGCTGCCATATATGGATCGTTATGATCTGGTGGTCGGAGCTCGACCGTTCAAGGGCGAAGCCCAGTGGTTTCGGACGCTTGCCAACCGGATCTATAACGGGCTGGCATCACTGCTGACAGATTTCAAGATTGAAGATCTGACATCAGGATATCGTGTGTTCCGCGCCAGTGCCATTCGCAAATATGCGCCGCTTTTCCCCAATCGTTTTTCTTATCCAACCACGAGCACCCTGGTGATGCTGAAAGGTGGATATTACCTCAAGTACGTTCCAATCCATATCAAGCCGCGCCAGGCAGGCACCAGCAAGATCAAGCTTTTTAGAGATGGCTACCGTTTCATCCTCATCATCTTTAAGATCATCCTCCTGTTTGAACCACTGCGTGTTTTTGCACCGGTTTCAATCGTTCTTGTTATTCTGGCAATCCTCTCATTTATTTATTCCTCTTTTGTCCGGGGAGGATTGTATTTACCGAATTCAAGCGTTGTGCTCTTTGTTCTGGCTGTAGTTGGTTTCATGATGGGATTGATTTCAGAACAGATCGCTGCGATCCAGATCTCATTATTGGAAAACAAGAATAAGGAATAGGATCAGCTTAATATTAAATATTGAGTGATTTTTCCTCCACCAGTAAGATTGTTGTTGGTTATTTTATATTTGATACGTCAATGATCTTATAATCCTTGCTTGAAAATACCACTGGGAAATCTGTTTCCGTGTCCGCGTAGAGCATCGCGTAATCAAAATAGTATTTTTTCTGCAGTGTTTTGATTGCGGTTGTCTCATCAGTGAGATTTTTGTAGTTTAATTCCATTTCGCTCAGGTAATTTATATTCGGCGTTCTCCCGTAGCAATCGAATACCCGCTGCTGCCATTCGCCTTGAGCGTAACTTTGAAATGGAAATGCTTTTAGATCGCATACCATTGCCCGTTTTGATAGGATTCGTAAATAACCGAGCTCGTATCCGGGCGGGGTGAGAATGACCGCGTCCTCGGGGGTATTCGATGCAAGGAAATCAGAAATTGCCAGCATATCCGTGTTGTAATTTTGCCTGATATTTATTTTCGGAGTGATTTTCGCCGCCAAACCCTCCGGTAACCATTTCAATGATTGGGTGAATGAATTGAATGCGCCTAAAGATATTAGCGCAATCAGGGAAACGGTGATAATTGCAGCTGAGAGGATTTTAATGGGTGAGGCACTTTTCTCAAATATCAACAGCATAAGGAATAAAACCACCACCAGACCTACGATCCAGAGATCAATCGCCTTGAAATTCCAGATAGAGCCAAATGGAAAGAGCGAGTAAGCCTAACACCTTGATGACCACCATCGATAATCTTCCGTTAAAAAAACCGGAAAGGGATTTCTTAAAATACGAATGGGGATTTATCAGGAATTCCCAAAGATTCTATGAAGATCAAGGTTCCAATGAGGATTAAGCCAAGCCACTTGAGCATCATCAGGTAGCGAAAGGCAAAGAGAGTGGCAAAGATATTGAGTGGAATGATCTCCACGAAGAACCATCCGGCAATGCTCAGTGCGATCAAGCCACCGTATAAGAGTAATGTCCGGCGGAATACCAGAACATTCTTCAATGAGCTCCTCAGGAAGAATAAACCAGTGAGTGATGCAGCGATGAAGGAGAATGTTTTAAGAAAATCATCAGCAGCGAAGGTCGAGGCAAGTAAATGGTGGGGGACACGGTAATAAACATAAAGCTGGAATAAATCGCTGTTCAGCACGCCTGATGTTGAATTACCGGCATATGGCAGATAGGCAATTCCCATCAGCAGATTAAGAGAAATAAATTTTACAAACAGGGGAACCCATTTCTCGATTGGTTTTCCCATGAATGAAACGGTTTCATTGATAATTCCAAGATTTACCAGGATTAGACCTGAGCCCAATCCCAGGGTCGGGTGAAGGAATGAAGCAATTACAGCAATCGGCGCGATCAGCCAATATTTTCCGTTCAGATAAAGTGAAATACAAAAATAAATAACCGGCGAAAGCAGCAGTGCTGGAATGGCGTAAGGAATGATGGACCGATCATAATATCCAAACAGAAATGAAGGGAAAAATAGAACAAGCAACGTGGCAAAAAAGCTTACCTTTTCTGATTGTCCCAGGGTTTTTCGACCAAATTGATAGGTGATCAATCCGATGGCTGAATTGAGAGCAAGGGTCAGGAAGAAATAGTTTATTTCGATGGTTTCGAGACTGCCGGCAAGCCAGGCAAGAATTTGCGAAGAGTAAAACCTGGGTCCAATCCCCGCGCTTGCATTGGTATAAAAATCATTTAGCAGGTACTGGGGATCCAGCAGACGGTAGACTATTGGTAAATGCTCAAGGTGATCGCTTTTTCCAAAAGAATAGAATCGAAAAGTTGCCAGGATGCTGCAGCAGACGACCAGGAATAGCCAGAAGAAAATCTCGAGTTTCGGTTTGTTGCTTTTTTCTATTTGTTTGATTTTCAATAAAACACCTCATTTACAATTTTCTTGCTCTTCGAATGTTTCCTTGAAAATGTGGTTTTTCATATTCACCAAGGTATAAGTGCGGTCCTCCAAATAATCCAAATCGGCCGAGAAATAATTGTTGAAGATAAATCTAAAGGTATTGACCAGGCTTATGGATGCGTAGGGTTTTGTACTGAGTCCTGGTAAATAATACGCATTCAAGATCTGATTTGGGCGGTCTACTCTATCCCCGATATTGTTTTTATTGCCATGATCTGCCTGAAGGATGATAATGGGTGGTTCCTTTGATTCCTCTAATATCTCTTTAAGGACCTGGATTAATCGCTGATTCAAATATTCAATTTGATGGATATATCCCTCTCGATATAATTCTTCAGACATCGGTGATGCCCGGAATTTATCGTCGATCAGCTCTCCATCGGCAGTGAAAATAAAAGGTGCATGGGAAATGAGGAGATGTGCATAAATAAATTTTTGACCCGGTTTGCTCGCAAGGGTGGGAAGTGTATCAAGGATGAAATTTTCATGGATCATTCGGGATTCGATCCCGGAAATCTCAATTTCCTCAGGTGAATCAAAAAGTTCCGGGAAATGAAGGCTGATGACCTTCATCATGGTGGTATCAATGAACATCAGTTCAAAGGGGTTGGCGTTTCTGGTTAAGAAATTACCCTCATCCGCCATTGTCAGGAGCTCTACGTTACTCCAATTAAGCCAGGGGTAAATTTCATTTGCGAATTGATATGTTTTATACCCCGCTTGCTCCAATTCCCTGCGCACCAGGCTTTGATCAAACAAAGCGTTGACATTTGTTTCATAATCGGTGAGCGTGTCGACTTTTACCAGGTCTTGTACGTATTCCAGGTTGAGCTCGGCTGCCAGAGAGAGATTGGTGTGGTCGTAATTACTCCTGCTGCATTCCGCCACGTAAAAACCCATTTCACGCAGATCATTAAGAAAGGGCGAATTGTCATAGCCAAAATCATCAGCGAGGATATCCGCCCGGTTGTAACCATCCAGGACAATTAAATAGATATCCGGACTATTATTTTGAGATAAGGACAGGTAGTCACCAGATATATCCGCTAGTTTGCTGATTGGTGAGGATCTTTTGTTCGATCAGGAATCTTGAGATCTGAAATATGGGAAAAACAAGAAGAAGAATTGCCAGCATGTTTAAAGCCGGGACGAATCTGGTAAGGCCGGATTTGTTCTTGAAAATCGCGAATGTTCCAGCCAGGAAAATCAATCCATACAGGATAAGCAGAATACTATTTCTTGCCAACCTGAAACCAAAAATCCTGACCGGGTAGAGCAGATTAAAGACGTGTCCATACGTGAAAAAGAGGACAAGGATGAGCAGGGAGATCAAACCTGCCAGCTGGGTATTTCGGATTAATAGGGTGATAACCAAAAAAACCAGCAGCGCAAAAATCAATGAAAAAACCAATGGCCTGAAAAGATCGATCAGTTCCATCTGGCTGATATTATTACCAGCCAGGGAAAGCGCTGGGAAAAGCGCGGTTAGAATAAGGTAAACAGGAAAACGTGTTTTTTTCATGAAAAATCAATGCATTAATAATATCTTACTTCCCGGGGAGATTGTAATCAGCATCGAGCAACATCGAGGCTTGCCGTTATAATATGGCAGGTATTCATATCTGACATTTGAAATTTGATTATAGTCCATGAAAATTCGTACATCAACCAGGGTGCGACAATGCCGTGACTTGAAGCACAGCATGGATCTATGGAGATATTCCATTCCATGTTGAAACGAATATTCCAGCAATTGGGACTTTCCACCAAGCTTTCCATTGATTTGATCTATAACCTGGTTAGTTTTGCCATCATGAGTGTTGTTGGCATTCTACTGAACACGGTCATAACGAATGCCTATGGGAGTGCGGGGCTGGGTGTGTTCAACCAGGTATATGCTTTTTACCTTTTTCTATCCCAGGTCGCCGTGGGCGGCGTTCATCTATCCGTATTAAAATACGCGGCTCAATTTAATGAGGATGATTACAAACGGCGTGTCATTTTTACCAGCGGTGTGCTCGTCACGGCGGGGACTGCGCTGGTGGTGGTTCTCCTGATATTCCCTCTTACAGGTTGGATAGGTACGATATTTAAAAGCGAGCAGATTGGCCATGGCATCGTGGTGATGTTGCCGGGGCTTTTCTTTTTTTCATTGAACAAGGTCATTCTCGCTTTTGCCAATGCCCGGCGACAAATGAAATCCTTCGCCATCTTCCAGGCGACGCGATACCTTCTGATGCTGGTCAGCCTGCTGGTACTGGTCTCGATGATTGTCCCAGTACGCAATCTTCCGCTTCTCTTTACCGTGGCAGAATTGATTCTCTTTATTCTCCTTTTGGGATTTTATGGGCACGATTTGAAATTTGATTTCAGCGAGGAGAGCCGGGCCTGGTATAAGGAGCACTTCACATTCGGTATCAAGGCCATGGGCGGCAATTTGATGCTGAATACTTTCAATAAAATTGATATTCTCATCCTGGGTCTGTTTGCATCCGACGCAGCGGTCGGCGTGTACAGTTTTGCCGCCATGCTGGTAGAGGGTTATAACCAGTTGTCAGTCGTCATCCGAAATTTGGTCAATCCCATCATGACAACCACCTATGCTCGGGAGGGGACGAAGGGCTTGCAGCAGCTCACCCGAAAGGTTCGCCGGTATTCTGCCATGGTTCTCATGCCGCTGGGATTGATGGCTGTCCTGGCTTTCCCCCTGCTCCAGTTCTTCATGGAGAAGGGATTTGTAATGCAAGCCTGGATTGTATTCGCCGGGCTGATGCTTGGCGCGATTGCCAGCCAGGGTTACATGCCGCTTCAAATGGTGTTCAATCAAGTTGGCCGTCCCGGCACTCAAACACTGTTGATCGGCTGGCTTTATGTTACCGAGATCCTGCTCAACCTGATCCTCGTGCCATTCTTTGGGCTTTTTGGTTCGACTGCCGCAACGGGAATTACTTTTGCGATGCAAATAGTCTATATGCGGTTATTCTCCAGGCGGTATTTGGGAGTAACCTTATGAGAGGGAAATTTAAATGAATATGACACCAGGAAACACCCCCCTCGATTTTGGAGCGTATCGAAACAAGATGGAAGCCCATTTTAAAAAAATGGCGACCATTTTTTCAGAAGGTGAGCTGGATGAACAGGGCATCCCTTCCTACACGCATTCCAATCGGCTGATGGCCTGGCTTTTTTGGAAAAAGAATCACATTGCCATGGATTATCTCCATGCACTCGCGCCCATCGATAAAGTGCTTGATTTTGGCTGTGGGGCAGGTCCATTGTTCATGTTTTGCGAAGAGTATGCGAATCAAACTTTGGCATTCGATGTGAATTTAAAACCCGCACAATTTACGTTGGCGAACTTTCCCTTTAAAAAGATCAGGCTTCTTGAAAACAGCAAAGAACTTGAAAGCCTACCGGATGCTTCTTTTGATGTCATTATCGCGCTCGAAGTCCTGGAGCATGTCGATGATCTTAAGTCCACTGGGATACTCTTTCACCGCTTATTGAAACCTGGTGGTCGGGTGATCGTTTCTGGTCCAACCGAATCATATTTTTACCGTCTTGGAAGATGGGCTGCCGGTTACAAGCAGCATTTTCATGTTCGAAATATCTATGATATCGAGAAGGTATTATCGGAATTCTTTGGGTTCGATTTGATCGCGGAACTTTATCCCCCAATCGTGATCTACCGTGTTTCCACATTTACGAAGATCTCGGAGTAGCCCTTGAAAAATGAGAAAGTGATTGTAATAATTTAAAAAGCCAAAATAGTATGAGGTGCAGGTGGCAAGTAAATGAGACCAAATAAATACCTGTTTGATAATTCATAAAAAGATTCTTAATAGCAATCATGCAATTCACATCACCCGTATTTTTTATTTTCATATTTGCTTTTTTCATTCTGTGGAAATTTTTCCGTCAGAACGTCAAATTGCGCCTGATCTTCCTGGTTGCCGCCTCATTTGTTTTTTATGGATGGACAGATTGGCGTTATTTGCTTGTGGCGGTTGCGATCGGAGCGATAGGATTTTGGGGTGGAATTCTCATAAACAAGAACGAACCCAGGAAAAGAACCATCTTAATTTTCTCAATTATTGGATGCTTGGTATTCCTATTTCTTTTTAGATATAGTCATTATTTTCTCGGTGTTCTCTTAAAAATACTAACTCTTTTTGATCCGGATATTTTTCTCATCCAGGTTTTGAAGGATATCGCCCCAATCTTCTCTGGTCTGACCCAGCATTCCCCGCTTGGGGTCAGTTTCTACACACTGCAAACGATCAGTTACCTGGTGGATGTGTATTATCAGCGCATCCAACCAGCCAGCGGCATTTCCCATTACTTTTCCTACATATTCATGTTCCCGAAATTACTGGCTGGACCCATTGAGCGGGGGAAGAATTTACTTCCTCAATTGATAAAGGAAAATATCAGCACGACGGAACAGCAGCGCTGGGAAGGTACCAAGTTGATCGTGGCAGGCTATTTCATGAAAGTGGCGATCGCTGATAATTTGGCGCCTTTTGTGAATTACGCGTTTGACTCACCCATTCTCGAAGGGGGCACGCTTTATTGGTGGATCATGGTGACAGCATTCGCCTTCCAGCTTTACATGGATTTTGCTGGTTACAGCAGTATTGCCCGGGGATTGGGAAAATGGATGGGATTTGATCTCATTAACAATTTTAATCATCCCTACATCTCCACTTCTTTGGGCGAATTTTGGAACCGGTGGCACATTTCCCTTTCCTCATGGCTAAGGGATTACATTTTTTTCCCTTTGAACCGCTCCCGTTTCGGCAAGGGCAAGCAACATCTGAATAACCTGATTACGATGCTCGCATCCGGGCTGTGGCATGGCGCAGGATTGAATTTTATTTTTTGGGGAGTACTCCACGCATTCTATACCAGCCTGGAAAGAATCACACAATGGCCGGTGAAATTAAAAAGCTCGCTTCCCGGACGATGGTTAAGCGGGGGATTGGTGTTGCTTCAAGTATGGATTGGTTGGGTGTTTTTCAGGTCTCCTTCCCTCCAGAGAGGATTTGAAATTATTCGCATCATGTTTACCGGACAGGGAGGATTTGATTGGGGTGGCAATTCAGCCTTATTGCTGGTTGTTGGTTTGGGGATTTTCGGTGAGCTTTTCAGCCTGATACAGTTTTATCGGATCGAGAAAGGATCAAAGATTTTTTACACGATCCTGGAGTTATTCTTTTTCGCTTTGTTGATCGTCATTTCTTTATTCTTTAGAGGGGAAGGGAACCAGTTTATTTATTTTCAGTTTTAAGGAAGCATATGCTAAAAGAAAAAAGCTTGCTTTGTTTTCTGATCAGTGGCTTTTTGATCATCCTCGCAGGGTTGAACAATCCGACCTTGAAGGATATGGATGCCAAAACGGAAATTGCGGGCAGACGTTTCTGGGTTCTCAAAACCCGTGGAGAGACGCTATTATGACATGATCCTGCTGGGTGATTCGAGGGTTTACCGGGGTGTGTCTCCTCAAAAGATGGAAACAGTCCTCGAAGGATACAGGATATTTAATTACGGGTATTCTGCCGGGGGGCTGAACGATGTGATTTATCAGGCGGCTGAACGCAGATTGGATCCTGCCAGCCAGAAGAAAACCATTATTCTGGGGGTTACCCCAGCGTCACTCAGATTGAGCTCGGCTCAAAACGCACAATATACGGAAGAGTTAAACAGACCTTATGATGAAGTACTGCTTTATCGTTATTTCTTGCCCGTGGTGGATTTTTTTAGCCCGGTTAAGCCACAATATGTGATTGATACCCTTTCAAACATGACGCAAACAGCAGAAAACGGGGATAACGAAGGTTACTTTGTGGAGTTTTATGATGATGGCTGGGTTGCTTCATGGCTCATACCCGAAGATCCCTCCCGGTTATTGCCACACTTTAACGATATGTTCCAGAAAACGAAAGTCGATAATGGATTAATTGAGGATCTCTTCGAGCAGACCCGATCGTGGCGGGATCAAGGCATCAACGTATTTGCGTTTCGAGTGCCCTCATCTGTACAGATGGTTGAGTTGGAAAACAAGCTCAGCGGTTTTGATGAAGCTGCTTTTGCCGAAGGATTCGAAAACGCTGGCGGGATTTGGATTGATATTCCCACGGAGCCATACCACAGCTTTGATGGTTCTCATCTGGAAAAACAATCTGCGATTCAGCTTTCCCTGGATCTGGCGCATGCCCTTGAAGAATATTTAAAATAAAGAATTCCCTGGGTGTGGTTTGTCAGGCGAGTTTATTCTGGTTACAATTACACCCATATTCATAAAATAGTAATTTCATCCAATGAAAAAAATCCGTCCCGAGATCTTCTTCCCTGCTCTCATCCTGATATTTGGAATATTCAATATTTTTAATACCCCATTGGGTGCCGGGAACGATGAAGATACGCATATCGCCAGGATCTGGGAGATGTCGCGGGGAACCCTGATTCCCAACCAATACCTCAGCCTGGGTGAGAATTTTCCATCGTCATTTCGTGATCTATCCTACCGGCATCCCAGGATCCTTACTCCAATCTCACTTGATGAATGGTTACGCCAATTCTCAATTCAACTCGATCGAAAGTCCAGGTGCTGCATATCACCCGCGCTGCATATTTTCCCACCTTATATTTGCCTCAGGCTTTCATTATGGGTGTTACTGAACGGATTTTCGATTTCCCTGTTGCCATCACGTATTATCTTCTCGGTTTTCCTATTTGGTTATGTATGTCTTGTGATCTATGCTGCCATACGAATTATACCATTTGGAAAATGGGTCATGGGTGTTTTAGCGGTTGCACCGATGAATCTGATCCTTTCAACAACCATTTCTCCTGATCCTGTAATCAACAGCATGTGTTTTTTGTTCATCGCCTGGATATTGAAACTGAGTGTTGAAGCGGAATCTCACTTTTCCATCCGCCGGTTGATTGTAACGGCTGTAATGGTCGTTGGTATCTGCTACATTAAAACCTAATTGCATTGTTCTACTGCTCCTTTTATTCGTAATCCCCCGGAACCATTTTGGAAATCGGAAGAACTTCTGGTTATTTGCAGCTTTTGTGGTTATATCTGTGATCGTGATTTATGGTGGTTGGAATCTGCTGGTACCGCAGCCCAATCCACGCGCACTCCGATAACACTGTAAAGCTGCTCCAATTCGAGAATATATTCCTGCATCCAATCCGGTTTGTCACTATCATTTTTACCAATATATTCCAGGAAGATTCCCCGCTATTTTACCGAATGGGTGGGTGTCACCGGCTACCGGTATTGGAAAATGCCGGCATATCATCTACTGGTTTTACCCGATCCTGCTGATATTCACGATTGCTCGGGGAAAAATCAAGCCGCTTCCAGTAATATGGAAACAGCGGCTCTGGATGGTTATCGTCGCAGTCCTATTTGTTCTGTTCAACGATAACGATCTTTTACATCATCCAAACACCGCCCGATTCAACCACGATCACTGGAACCTGGGGCAGGTATTTTATCGGTGCGAATTCCCCTGTTTTTTCTTGCCCTGCACCCTGTGAAAGAGTTGCATTTGAAATTAAAACCGTGGACTCCGGTTGGCGCAATCCTTGTTGCATTCCTTGCCACGCTGTCGCTTTTTCTTGTCTACCATTTTCAATGTGGTAATTACTTTTACACCCGGGGTTTATGCTACCTCCCGCGCTTCAGGAATTGGGACCCTGCATCCAGCCTGTCGTTGAAGCTCACCGGCAATTCCAGCGCCCGCCAGACCATCACTCCCCGCTGCAGCGCATTGACAGAAGCAGCTGTATGGATCAATGACAGGAGCATAACCGGATCCGCGCCCCTCAGCATGAAATTGATCGATGTTCAAACGGATGCCATCATTGCAGAAAAGACCATCGGATTCAGTGATATACCATCATCGGGTTGGCTGGAAATGGAATTTTCGCCAATACCTGCTTCCACCGATAAGCTTTATCGATTGGAAGTTCATGCAATTGGTTTTGAAGATCAGCAATGGATCGAATTGGCTTATACCGATTCGGCTGAATATCCGGATGGTGAGCTCCTGCGCGGTGACCCGAAATTAAAAGATGATCTTCTCTTCAGATATGGCTGTTTGACTGGGTTGGAAGCAGCGTTGAGTAAATAGCGATAGATCACTGGCATCCAGGTTGCTCATCGTGCACTTCCTGGAACGAAAAATTTTCCACGTCAACGTGATAGCTGGTATCTTCCAAATAAGGATAATCGGCATCAAAATAATTGTTGAAAATAAACCGGAAAGTATTCACCGGGCTGATTTTTGAATAGGGCTTATTCTCGATACCCGGCAGGTAATACGCATTCAGGATCTGGTTGGGCCGGTTAAGTTTGCCGGTGATGGGATTCAGGAACCCGTGATCCGCTTGCAGGATGATGATCGGTTCGCTTTCTGAGTTGGCGAGAATGGCCTTCAGGTTCTCGATGATCCGTTTATTTAAATAATCGACCTGGTAGCCATATCCCTCGATGAACACGCTTTTTTCCAATGGTGTTTCGCGGTATTTTTGTTCCAGAAGATCTCCATTGGAAGTGAAATAGAACGGTGTATGTGTGACGATCAGATGGGCGTAGACGAATTTGGGAGCGGGCTCCGAAGCGATTTGGGGCAGTGTATCGAAAATGAAGTTGGAGATCGATCGCGAATCGAATTGATATGTTGGATCGACATGCACTGTGTCCAGTATCCCTGGATAGTGGAGGGTGACTATCTTGAAGATGGTGCTGTCGATGAATAATTTCTCAAAAGCGGTGATTTCCTTAATAAAGTTGTTCTGTTCGATCGGGGATAATTGGCGATCGACGTTTTCCCAGTTCATCCAGGGATAGACATTGTTTTTGAAGGTATAGGTCTTGTATCCCGATG
Source organism: uncultured Chloroflexia bacterium (assembly GCA_963804865.1). Taxonomy (GTDB): domain Bacteria; phylum Chloroflexota; class Anaerolineae; order Anaerolineales; family Anaerolineaceae; genus CAVVEQ01. The sequence continues at coordinate 691 of CAWDSH010000031.1, read as the reverse complement.
CTTCCAATGACCTGCGGACCAGGCTGTTCTTGAATATCCAATTCGCCTTGACCTCATAACTTGACATTTCCTCGATGGGAAAGAACGCATCCATGTAATTGAGGTTAAGTTCTGAACCGAGGGAAAGGTTGGTCATGTTGTAATTGCTCATGCTGCAATCCGCGACCGTGAACCCCAATTCTTTCAGTTGATTGATGAAACTTGAGTTGTCATAGTTAAAATAGCTTTGCAGAACATCTGCCCGGTTGTATCCATCCAACACGATCAGGTAAATATCGGGTTTTGCTTCCGTTTGAGAAATGCTTATGGACAATGGCTGGTTGATCTCTGCAAGGGTCATTTGCTGCGCTTCCTTGCTGGCTACAAAAAACCTGCCAAGCTGGAAGAGTGGAAAGATCAACATCCCGATGGAGATCACGTTCAAAATCGAGCTGGATTTCGGCAGCGAGGAGACGTTCTTGATGGCGAGTCTTATCAAGCAGTAAGAAAGAGCGATGTAGAAAATGATCAAAAAGCTGTTCCTCGCCAGCTTTAATCCCAAGGAACCGGACTCCCTCCAGGGCTTGAAATAAATGTCCATAAGTAAAAAATACCAGCATGAGGATGACAGTTGCAACGGCTGAAAGGTGAATATTTTTGAATACCAGGTATCCAATGGCAAATAAAAAGCCGGCGAGCAATAACGAAAAAA
>CAWDSH010000030.1:0-6396 GCA_963804865.1 uncultured Chloroflexia bacterium | reverse complement strand
GATATCGGTGACCGGCGCTTCGAGGTAAGCGAACTCATCCCGCAGGCTCTTGATGGCGTTATTCACGCCGGATGCTTCCACGTCCGAGTCGCCGTCAAGCAGCAGCAGCGCCACTCGTTTGCCCTTGAGCGGTGCGGGCACCTTGCCGGAGAAGACGTAGAGCCGGTCGAGGAAGAGCTTGAGCTGGGCGCAGAAGCTGAAGCAGTAGATCGGGCTGGCGAGCACGATGGCATGCGCGGCGAGCAGCGCCGGGTAGAGCGGCTGCATGTCGTCGCCCTGGTCGCAGTGGACCTCATCGCAGGTCTGGCAGGCATCGCAGGCGCTGCAGGAGTGGATGGTGAGATCGGCGAGGTTGACAAGCTTGACTGATGCGCCTGCCTGGCGCGCGCCGGCATCCACCTGCTCCGCCAGGGCGTTGCTGTTGCCGTTGCGGCGGGGGGAGGAGGTTAGGATGAGTAGAGTAGTGGTTTTCATTTTTTCGCGGTTTTTACCCCTTTTGATATAAATATTTATGATAGCCTTAAACCATGACTTGTATGGTAATCATTTGCGTGCTAAAGTAATCAAGATGTTATAGAAGTCAAATATTAGGAGTCAATATGACAATTGAATTAGCGCTTTTGATTGCATTTTTATATAGTGTAATTTTAGCAATTCTTCCCATTCTATATGTGGTAAATCTCCTTTGGGAAAAAACCAAAGCACAATATTCCAATGATCCTGATAAGTATAAACGTGATAATTGGTTACCGCTAATTACAGGAATAATTGATAGATCAATATATTTATTTTCATTACTATCGGGGAAACCCGAATTTATTGTCGTTTGGTTAGGACTGAAAACTGTATGAGAATATTTACTTTTCCCTAGGTGCACCTTCGATTCTTTTCTTTTTAACATACGTACTTGGTATCTATATAGATATGTATAAGCCAGATATTCTAGTAAGTAAAAACAAAAAAGAACTAAAAATTGTAAGCAAAAAAGTTGAAAAGATAAATATTAATTTTCCAGAAGACCGAAGAGAGTAGGGTCAAAATAAGCATGAAATCACCCGAAGGTTATTTATCCATAATAGGAATAAATTATATTTATCCGATATCTCATCTGATTGTGGAACTTCAAGGGATACCGCAAATAGCGTCAAATAATCTGCAAGCTCCTCAACTTGAAAATGGATTATCGGTGGCAATAATAGTGCTTTCAATATTATTCCTTGAATTAATTTTGAATAGAGTTCAATATTTGCGTAGGATAAATCCTCCTATGAAACCAATTGAATTCATTCGCAAAGACCCATCAATAGCAAATTTTGCTGAAATTCTAGAAGAATTTTTTGTTATAAGAGATGTACTAGTCATCAAGAAAGTTGTCGAATTTCTCTTGTTTCTTGAAGAAAATGATCGGAATTTTATATATCTTTCACCCCAGCCAATTTTCATAAATGGTAAAGTTGTTCTTTTTACAGAATTTATTAAATCCCTCTAGATTTAGTTCTCTAAATGCTGTAAGACAATTGTATAGAGAGTAATGAAAAACAGAACAAATTTAAAGGCTAGATAACACCAAAATATCCAGCCTTTAAATTCTCCTTATTTCCTTTATACAGATAAGGGTTATTCTATTTTTTTACTGCTCAATCCCGCACTTATCCAGCCACTGCTGGGCGGGTTTGGTGAACGTATCCATCATGCTGCCGAATGCCTCCATCATCTCCCCGCTGGCACCCTCGCCCGGGTCGGAGGTCAGCTCATCCATGTTCAAATCGTCAGCCACCATCCAGGTGGCGAACTGCACGCCCAAGATCTCCTGGAAGGCGGTCACATCGGGATTCAATTTCTCCCTGCAGAAACAGTCCGCAAGGTTGAGGAGCTTGCCCTCCGTCATCGTGCCCACCTGGTAAGCGCTGCCCTCGCCGGGTGCATGGGCACTGCTCTCAATGCACACCACGTAAGGCTTCAGCTCGGCGGTGCCGCCGGCGGGGATATCCTCGACAACTCCCTGGACGACCATCAGCATCTGTTCGCCGGAGCCGGTGGGCGGGTTGAAGATCAGCCCGCAGGGGATGGTGACCTTCACCGGATCGTTGCCCGGGTTGGTCACGGCAACGGTGAGGATCTGCCCGGCGGTGAAACCTTCCGCAGTGGAGGTGACCCCCTCCAGAGTGGCGCCACCCAGGTCGAAGCCCACACCGATTGCGCTGGGTGTGATCTCCCCAGGCGTGGTCCCGCCGTTAGTCGCTGGTTCCTCGATCTCTTTGCCACCCAAGAAGGGCAGCTGGCAGGCCATGGTGACCAGGGCAATGATGGCAACGATGATGGATACTCGCAAATAAATGCTGCTTTTCATGGTCATTCTCCTCTCCCTCCGAAATCTCGTACATGAAAATCCATAAAAATAGTATAACGCATCTGTCAAGTAAAAAATCCTCCGGAGCAACACATCAGAGTATAGTTATTCCGATGATCGCCTGTTTATGATCCAGAATGCCGCCCCTTTGTAATGATATTGCCAAAGTGGACCCATCCTGATAGTTTTTGCCAGTTTTCCGCCCTTACCATTACCCTCGTGAGTAAATCATCGCGAAAATTCTATGAGATCCCCATCCATGAGCGGCTGGAAGAGCTCGCCCAGCTTTCCGGGCTTCTCCCGCTGATCTGGCAGCGATCTCCGGCGAGCTGGGACTGACCTCCGCCCAGGCGGACCACATGATCGAGAACGCAGTCGGGATCTTTTCCCTTCCGCTGGGAATCGCCCAGAATTTCGTGATCAACGGGCGTGCCATTCTCGTGCCCATGGTCATCGAAGAACCATCCGTGGTGGCGGGCGCTTCATTCATGGCAAAACTGGCGCAAGCCGGGGGCGGCTTTAAAGCCGAAGCGGATGCCCCGCTCATGATCGGGCAGATGCAGATCCTGGATTGCCCGGATTTGAATGCCGCGCGTGAAGCATTGCTCACCCAAAAAGATGAGTTATTGAAGGAAGCAAGTAGTTATGATCCACCTTTAACCAGGCTTGGCGGCGGACCACGCGATATTGAGGTGCGCATCATCGAAAATTCCCCCATCGGTGCTTTCCTCGTGCTGCACCTGATCGTGGACGTGCGCGACGCGATGGGCGCCAACGCGGTCAACACGCAGTTGAAAGACTTGCCCCGCAGGTTGAAAAACTGACCGGCGGGCGGGTGCTGCTGCGCATCCTCTCCAACCTGGCGGATCGAGGCTGGCGCGGGCGCGGGTGAGCATCCCCTTCGATGCCCTGGCGTTCGACGATTCAGCGGCGAACAGGTGCGCGATGGCATCATGGAGGCCTGGGCGTTTGCTGCAGCCGATCCCTACCGCGCCGCCACGCACAACAAGGGCATCATGAACGGCGTCGACGCGGTGGTGATGGCCACCGGCAACGACTGGCGCGCCGTCGAGGCCGGAGCGCACGCTTACGCCGCGCGATCTGGCCGCTATACCAGCCTGTCGACCTGGTCCAAGGGTGACAATGGTGACCTGGTAGGCTTGTTGGAAATGCCGATGGCAGTGGGCATCATCGGTGGAGCGACAAAAGTTCATCCGGCTGCACAGGCAGCGATAAAGATGATGGGTGTGACACCGCAGCTCAACTCGCCGAGATCATCGTTTCCGTCGGATTGGCGCAGAACCTGGCTGCACTGCGCGCGCTGGCGACCGAGGGCATCCAGCGCGGACACATGAACCTGCATGCCCGCCAGGTGGCAGTTTCCGCCGGGGCAAAACCGGATCAGGTGGAAGCTTTGGCAGCTCAACTTATCAAAGAGAAAAACATACGGATTGATCGCGCGCAGAAATCCTGGCGCTTTGGATCAAGAAAGAATAAAACGTGGGAGAAATGCAAATCACTCTCCCTGGAAAATGAGGAAACCATGACAGAACATATCCCCGCTGCAGACCCTTCCATGCTGCTCAAACCTGAAAAGCAGGTGGGTTTCGTGGGTTATGGCGCGTATGTACCCCGTTACCGCCTGCCCGCCACGGAGATCAACCGCATCTGGACGGGCGGCAAGGGTGGCGTTCCAGTGAAGGAGAAATCCGTCCCCGGACTGGACGAGGACGTGATCACCATGTCCATCGAAGCAGCGCGCAACGCGCTGGCAAGAGCGGGGATCTCCGCTGAAGAGCTGCGCGCGGTCTGGGTGGGTTCGGAATCACACCCGTATGCGGTCAAACCCAGCGGGACGGTAGTGGCGGAAGCCATTGGTGTGACATCAGCACACAGTGCTGCGGACATGGAATTCGCCTGCAAGGCCGGTTCGGAAGCCATCATCATGAGCATGGGTTTGGTGGGATCCGGAATGGGAAAGTACGCGCTCGCCATCGGAATGGATACTGCACAGGGAAAACCCGGTGACCAGCTGGAATACACCACCGCTGCCGGAGGGGCAGCATTTATTATAGGACCGGCGAATGATTCGCTGGCAACCATCCAAAGCGCATTTTCATATGTTACAGATATGCCTGATTTCTGGCGTCGTTCAGATATGAAATATCCCGAGCATGGACAGCGCTTTACCGGTGAACCAGCCTATTTCAAACATATTAGCGAAGCCGCGCAAACTTTGATGGATATGAATGGCACCAAACCTGCTGATTACACCTGGGCTGTATTTCACCAGCCTAATGCCAAGTTCCCACAAAAAGTGGGGCGGGATCTCGGTTTCAATGATGAGCAGATCAAGCCCGGTTTGCTATCCCCCGTTATTGGAAATACGTACGCGGGCGCCGCTCTCATCGGATTGACCGCCATCCTGGATATTGCCAAGCCTGGCGAACGCATCCTGGCAGTTACCTACGGGTCGGGTGCTGGCTCGGACGCGTTCGATATCCTGGTGACGGATAAGATTGCGGAACGCCAGGGCAAAGCGCCTTCCACGCAGGACTATATCGCGCGGCGTACCGAGATTGATTATGGGCTCTACGTGCGTTTCCGCGGAAAACTGGACATGGGATGACAGACGTCGTCATTGCAGGCATCGGGCAGGTACCGGTTGGCGAGCATTGGGATCTCTCTTTGCGAACGCTTGCTGCGCGCGCCATCCAGGCTGCCCGCAAGGATGCGAATGACTTGAAACCACAGGCCATGTACATCGGCAACCTTCTCGGGTCCACCGTGTCACACCAGGCGAACCTGGGCGCCCTGCTCACTGATGTCACGGGTTTAAGCGGTATTGAAGGTATAACTGTCGAAGCAGCCGAGGCATCCTCAGCAGGTGCCTTCAGGCTGGCAAACCTGGCAATCGCGTCCGGTTACGTCGATACAGCTCTTGTGGTGGGAGTTGAGAAGACCACTGACATGGTCGGTCCCGGCCTGGATGCTGTCATCGGGCAGATCCTGGATACGGATTACGATTCCTACAGCGGATTGACCCTCAATGGAGTCGCGGCTCTGCTGATGAAACGATATCTTTATGAATACAAGATGCCAAAAGATTTCTTTTGGTGCTTTCGCGATGCTCGCGCAGAGCAACGCGATCAATAACCCGAATGCATTCTTTCGAAAACCGCTTAGAGCCGAGACCTATGCGAAAGCTGAACTTGTCTGCGAGCCGCTAAATCTTTTCGATATTGCCCCGCTGGCAGATGGTGCCGCTGCCTTGCTGCTTACCCGCTCCAGCCTGGCGCCGAAAGACCTCCCTCATCCGCTGGTCAAGGTGACCGGCTCGACTGTGGCTGTGGATGCGCTGTCGCTCCATGATCGCGTCAACCCGCTGACGTTTCTCGCCGCGCGGCAATCCCTGCGCGAGGCCTGCCGGCAGGCGGGCATCCTGCCCGGGGACGCAGATTTCTTTGAGCTTGGTGGGATGCATATACCATCTATGCCGCACTCACTCTCGAAGCCTGCGGATTCGCCAAACCGGGTGAGAGCCCATGGATGGCCGAGGAAGGTCATTTTTCACTGACCGGAAAGCTGCCGATATCTACGCTGGGAGGGATGAAGGGACGCGGCAATCCACTGGGAGCTTCGGGAGCCTACCAGCTGGTGGAGGCTGTACAACAGCTGCGGGGAGCAGCCGGTGAAAATCAGCTGAAGAAAGCCCGCCGCGCGCTGGTGCAATCCCTGGGCGGCCCCGCCAGCACGGCGATCACACACGTGCTGGAAAGATAACAACCCTCCATATTCCAGGATTTCTCCAAATCCCAACTCAGCTGTATATAAAAATGGAAAATTAATTCCACATATATCTTGTTATCCTAAGCTATAATGCCAGTTTAAGAATTCGAGCGCATTAATAAAACGAAAACCATATCTGATAATGAAACTTTTTGATAAACCTCTCTACGTCATTATCTTCGCTTTTTACCCGACACTTTCCCTGCTGGGAATCAATATTGGCCAGGCGACCCTTGAAGATGGAATCCGCCCTCTCA
>CAWDSH010000029.1:0-44275 GCA_963804865.1 uncultured Chloroflexia bacterium | reverse complement strand
GCGGATCACTTGCATTCCGGTTGGTCATCGCGTACTTCCTGGAACGAAAAATTCTCCACGTCAACGTGATAGCTGGTATCTTCCAAATATGGATAATCGGCATCAAAATAATTGTTGAAAATAAACCGGAAAGTATTCACCGGGCTGATTTTTGAATCAGGGCTTAGACTCGATGCCCGGCAGGTAATACGCATTCAAGATCTGGTTGGGCCGGTTAAGTTTGCCGGTGATGGGATTTAGGAATCCGTGATCCGCTTGCAAAATGATGATCAGTTCACTTTTTGAGTTTTCAAGAATTGACTTCAGGGTCTCGATGATCCGTTTATTTACATAATCGACCTGGTAGCCGTATCCCTCGATAAATACGTTTTTATCCAATGGTGTTTCGCGAAATTTTTGTTTCAGCAGATCTCCATTGGAAGTGAAGTAGAACGGCGTATGTGTGACGATAAGATGTGCGTAGACGAATTTGGGTGCGGGCTCCGAAGCGATTTGAGGCAGTGTATCGAAAATGAAGTTGGAGATCGATCTCGAATCGAATTGATACGTTGGATCGACATGCACTGTGTCCAGTATCCCGGGATAGTGGAGGGTGACTATCTTGAAGATGGTGCTTTCGATGAATAACTTCTCAAAAGCGGTGATTTCCTTAATAAAGTTGTTCTGTTCGATCGGGGATAATTGGTAATCGACGTTTTCCCAGTTCATCCAGGGATAGACATTGTTTTTGTAGGTATAGGTCCTGTATCCCGATGCTTCCAATGACCTGCGGACCAGGCTGTTCTTGAATATCCAATTCGCCTTGACCTCATAGTTTGACATTTCCTCGATGGGAAAGAAAGCATCCATGTAATTGAGGTTGAGTTCTGAACCGAGTGATAGGTTGGTCATGTTGTAATTGCTCATGCTGCAATCCGCGACCGTGAACCCCAATTCTTTCAGTTGATTGATGAAACTTGTGTTGTCATAGTTAAAATAGCTTTGCAGAACGTCTGCCCGGTTGTATCCATCCAGCACGATCAGGTAAATATCGGGTTTTGCTTCCGTTTGAGAAATGCTTATGGACAATGGCTGGTTGATTTCTGCAAGAGTCATTTGCTGCGCTTCCTTGCTGGCTACAAAAAACCTGCCAAGCTGGAAGAGTGGAAAGATCAACATCCCGATGGAGATCACGTTAAAAATCGAGCTGGATTTTGGCAGCGAGGAGACGTTCTTGATTGCGAGCCTTATCAAGCAGTAAGAAAGAGCGATGTAGAAAATGATCAAGAAGCTGTTCCTCGCCAGTTTAATCCCAAGGAACCGGGCTCCCTCCAGGGCTTGGAATATATGTCCATAAGTAAAAAATACCAGCATGAGGATGACAGATGCAACGGCTGAAAGGTAAATATTTTTGAATACCAGGTATCCAATGGCAAATAAAAAGCCGACGAGCAATATCGAAAAAATGAGAGGGCGGATTCCATCTTCAAGGGTCGCCTGGCCAATATTGATGCCCAGCAGGGAGAGGGTTGGGTAAAAAGCGAAGATAATGACGAAGAGAGGTTTATCAAAAAGTTTCATTATCAGATATGGTCTTCGGTTGATTAAAGCGCTCGAATTCCTAAACTGGCATTATAGCTTAGGAAAACAAGATATATGCGGAAATAAATTTCCATTTTTATAAACGGCTAAGTTGGGATTTGGAGAAATCCTGGAATAAGGAGGGTGGTTATCTTTCCAGCACGTGGGTGATGGCCGTGCTGGCGGGACCACCCAACGACTGCACCAGTGCGCGACGGGCTTTCTTCAGCTGGTTTTCACCGGCTGTTCCCCGCAGCTGTTGGACAGCTTCCACCAGCTGGTAGGCTCCCGAAGCTCCCAGTGGATTGCCGCGTCCCTTCATCCCTCCCAGCGTTGAGATCGGAAACTTTCCGGTCAGGGAAAAATAACCTTCCCCGGCCATCCTCAGGCTTTCACCCGGTTTGGCGAATCCGCAGGCTTCGAGAGTGAGTGCGGCATAGATGGTATATGCATCACCAAGCTCAAAGAAATCTGCGTCCCCGGGCAGGATGCCCGCCTGCCGGCAGGCCTCGCGCAGGGATTGCCGCGCGGCGAGAAACGTCAGCGGGTTGACGCGATCATGGAGCGACAGCGCATCCACAGCCACAGCCGAGCCGGTGACCTTGACCAGCGGATGGGGGAGGTCTTTCGGCGCCAGGCTGGAGCGGGTAAGCAGCAAGGCAGCGGCACCATCTGCCAGCGGGGCAATATCGAAAAGATTCAGCGGCTCGCAGACAAGTTCAGCTTTCTCATAGGTCCCGGCTTTAAGCGGTTTTCGGAAGAATGCATTCGGGTTATTGATCGCGTTGCTCTGCGCGAGCATCGCGAAAGCACCAAAAGACTCTTTTGGCATCTTGTATTCATAAAGATATCGTTTCATCAGCAGAGCCGCGACTCCATTGAGGGTCAATCCGCTGTAGGAATCGTAATCCGTATCCAGGATCTGCCCGATGACAGCATCCAGGCCGGGACCGACCATGTCAGTGGTCTTCTCAACTCCCACCACAAGAGCTGTATCGACGTAACCGGACGCGATTGCCAGGTTTGCCAGCCTGAAGGCACCTGCTGAGGATGCCTCGGCTGCTTCGACAGTTATACCTTCAATACCGCTTAAACCCGTGACATCAGTGAGCAGGGCGCCCAGGTTCGCCTGGTGTGACACGGTGGACCCGAGAAGGTTGCCGATGTACATGGCCTGTGGTTTCAAGCCATTCGCATCCTTGCGGGCAGCCTGGATGGCGCGCGCAGCAAGCGTTCGCAAAGAGAGATCCCAATGCTCGCCAACCGGTACCTGCCCGATGCCTGCAATGACGACGTCTGTCATCCCATGTCCAGTTTTCCGCGGAAACGCACGTAGAGCCCATAATCGAGCTCGGTGCGGCGGGCGATATAGTCCTGCGTGGAAGGTGCTTTGCCCTGGCGTTCGGCGATCTTATCCGTCACCAGGATATCGAACGCGTCCGAGCCAGCACCCGACCCGTAGGTAACTGCCAGGATGCGTTCGCCAGGCTTGGCGATATCCAGGATGGCGGTCAATCCGATGAGAGCAGCGCCCGCGTACGTATTTCCAATGACGGGGGATAGCAAACCGGGTTTGATCTGTTCATCATTGAAACCGAGATCCCGCCCCACTTTTTGTGGGAACTTGGCGTTGGGCTGGTGAAATACTGCCCAGGTGTAATCGACAGGTTTGGTGCCATTCATACCCATCAAAGCTTGCGCGGCTTCACCGATATGCTTGAAATAGGCCGGTTCGCCGGTGAAACGCTGTCCATGCTCCGGGTATTTCATGTCCGCGCGCCGCCAGAAATCAGGCATATCCGTGACGTATGAGAAGGCGCATTGGATCACTGCCAGTGATTCTTCACCAGGTCCGAGGATGAAAGCCGCCCCACCGGCAGCGGCGGTGAATTCCAGCTGGTCGCCGGGCTTTCCCTGGGCGGTATCCATTCCGATGGCGAGCGCGTATTTTCCCATTCCGGACCCCACCAGACCCATGCTCATGATGATGGCTTCCGAACCGGCCTTGCAGGCGAATTCCATGTCCGCAGCACTGTGTGCTGATGTCACACCAATGGCTTCTGCCACTACCGTCCCGCTGGGTTTGACCGCATACGGGTGCGATTCAGAACCCACCCAGACCGCGCGGAGCTCATCCGCAGGGATGCCAGCGCGTGCCAGCGCGTTGCGCGCTGCCTCGATCGACATGGTGATCACATCTTCGTCCAACCCGGGGACGGATTTCTCCTTCACCGGACCACCGCCCTTGCCGCCTGACCATATGCGGTTGATCTCCGTGGCGGGCAGGCGGTAACGCGGCACATACGCGCCGTAACCGATGATGCCCACCGGTCTGGCGGGTTTTAGCAGGAGGGAGGGGTCGGGCAGGGATGTCATTTCATTCATTCATACCTCAATTTATCCATTAGCTGGCGAAATTAAATTCGTCGGGACGTTCTTATTTTATTCTTTATTCCAGAGACTCAAGATCTCGATCGCGCGATCAATACGGATGTTTTTCTCTTTGATAAGTTGGGCTGCCAGCGCTTCCACCTGGTCCGGTTTTGCCCCGGCGGAAACTGCCACCTGGCGAGCGTGCAGGCTCATGTGGCCGCGTTGGATGCCCTCGGTGGCCAGTGCGCGCAGTGCTGCCAGGTTCTGCGCCAGCCCAACCGATACGATAATCTCGGCCAGTTGAGCTGCGTTGTTCACACCCATCAATTTTAACGCTGCCTGTGCAGCGGGATGTACTTTTGTGGCTCCACCGATGATTCCCACTGCCATTGGCATTTCTAAAAAGCCTACCAGGTCTCCGTTGTCACCCTTGGACCAGGTCGATAGGCTGGTATAGCGGCCAGAACGCGCGGCGTAAGCATGCGCCCCGGCTTCGACGGCGCGCCAGTCATTACCGGTGGCGATCACCACCGCGTCCACGCCGTTCATGATGCCCTTGTTGTGCGTGGCAGCGCGGTAGGGATCGGCTGCAGCAAATGCCCACGCGGCGATGATGCCATCCCGCACCTGTTCGCCGGTGAATTCGTTGAAAGTAAGCGCTTCGACCGGAATGCTCACCCTGGCGCGCGCCAGTCTGCGATCCGCCAGGTTGGAGAGGATGCGCAGCAGTACTCGCCCGCCTGTCAGTTTTTCAACCTGCGGGGCAAGCCTTTCAACGGCCGTATTGACCGCGTTGGCTCCCATCGCATCGCGCACGTCCACGATCAGGTGCAGCACGAGGAAAGCGCCGATGGGGGAATCTTCAATGACGCGCACCTCAATATCGCGGGGTCCACCGCCAAGCCTGGCTAAAGGTGGATCATAACTACTTGCTTCCTTCAATAATTCATCTTTATGGGTAAGCAGCGTTTCCCGCGCGGTATTCAGATCCGGGCAATCCAGGATCTGCATCTGCCCGATCATGAGCGGGGGATCCGCTTCGGCTCTATAGCCGCCATTGGCTTGGGCCAGTTTTGCCATGAACGAAGCGCCAGCCACCACGGATGGCTCTTCAATGACCATGGGTACAAGAACGGTCCGCCCGTTGATCACGAAATTCTGGGCGATGCCCAGCGGAAGGGAAAAAACCCCGGCAGCGTTCTCGATCATGTTGTCCGCCTGGGCGGAGGTCAGTCCCTGCTCGCCGGAGATCGCCGCCAGATCGGCGGGAGAAAACCCGGATAGCCGGGCGATCTCTTCCAGCCGCTTATGGATGGGGAGTTCATAGAATTTTCGGGATGATTTACTCACGAGGGTAATGTTAAGGGGGAAAACTGGCAAAAACTATCAAGATGGGTTCACTATGGTAAGACCATTAAAAGGGGCGGCATCCCGGATTATAAACAGGCGATCATCGGAATAACAACCCTCTGATGTGTGGTCCCAGAGGATTTTTTACTTGACAGATGCGTTATACTATTTTTATGGATTTTCATGTTCCACATATTCGGAGGGAGAGGAAAACGATCATGAAACATAGAAACTTATTTAGATTTTCCATCATCGTTGCCATCATCGCCCTGGTCACCATGGCCTGTCAGTTGCCCTTTATGTCGTCAACGAGTGATGACGGGAAAGGGAACTCCCCGAGAAGGAAGCTGAGGATTCCACGGAAATAGTACCCGAGACTGATGTAGAGAAGACAGAAGAACCGGGTGAAGGGGGGATTTTATGGGGTGATGCCGTTCTGGATGGCGTCGCTTCCACCGCGGAGGGTTTCACCGCCGGTGAGATCATCAAGGTGAAGGTGCATAATCCATCCGATAAACCCACCACGGTCACCATCCCCTGCGGGTTGGTTTTCAATCCACCTGAAGGCAGCGGCGAGCAAAAGCTGATGGTCATCCAGGCGGTGGTCGAGGAGATCCCCGCGGGCGGTACCGCCGAGCTGCAGCCCTATGTGGTGTGCATCGAAAGCAGCGCATCCTCCCCGGGCGAAGGCAGCGCCTACCAGGTGGGACCCATGACGGAGGAAGCCGGCTTGCTGCGCTTTGCGGATTGCCTCTGCAAGGAGAAGTTAAATCCCGATATGACCGCTTTCCAGGAGATCCTGGGAGTGCAGTTCGCCACCTGGATGGTTGCTGACGATATGAATCTCGATGAGCTCGGCTCCGCGGAAAGCGGCGCCAGCGGGGAGATGATGGAAGCCTTTGGAAGCATGATGGAGCTCTTTACCAAGCCTGCCCAGCAGTGGCTGGATAAGTGCGGGATTGAGCAATAGAATAATAAATCCCTTATCTGTATAAAGGAAATAAGGAGAATTTAAAGGCTGGATATTTTGGTGTTATCTAGCCTTTAAATTTGTTCTGTTTTTCATTACTCTCTATACAATTGTCTTACAGCATTTAGAGAACTAAATCTAGAGGGATTTAATAAATTCTGTAAAAAGAACAACTTTACCATTTATGAAAATTGGCTGGGGTGAAAGATATATAAAATTCCGATCATTTTCTTCAAGAAACAAGAGAAATTCGACAACTTTCTTGATGACTAGTATGGCATCCGATTTATTAATCTTTGTTGGAAAAAGATTTAATTTGCATATCCTGGTTTTCCGATTTTTTGGATTTATTGCAGCAAAGTACTTGTTGTCACCGTACCCATTAATAACATGAGTTTTTATTAGACGCATCAATCCTTGGCTATCCCAAAAAAAATTTGCCTCCCAAATATGGTTATGAACAATTACATCTCTTATAACAAAAAATTCTTCTAGAATTTCAGCAAAATTTGCTATTGATGGGTCTTTGCGAATGAATTCAATTGGTTTCATAGGAGGATTTATCCTACGCAAATATTGAACTCTATTCAAAATTGATTCAAGGAATAATATTGAAAGCACTATTATTGCCACCGATAATCCATTTTCAAGTTGAGGAGCTTGCAGATTATTTGACGCTATTTGCGGTATCCCTTGAAGTTCCACAATCAGATGAGATATCGGATAAATATAATTTATTCCTATTATGGATAAATAACCTTCGGGTGATTTCATGCTTATTTTGACCCTACTCTCTTCGGTCTTCTGGAAAATTAATATTTATCTTTTCAACTTTTTTGCTTACAATTTTTAGTTCTTTTTTGTTTTTACTTACTAGAATATCTGGCTTATACATATCTATATAGATACCAAGTACGTATGTTAAAAAGAAAAGAATCGAAGGTGCACCTAGGGAAAAGTAAATATTCTCAGTGAAAGAAGAAATGAGTGTTTCTTGCCCTACAAATAAAGATGAAAATCCCGGATAGCTAAACACGAAACTTGCTCCTGCGAAGGAAAATAAAACACATAATCCATTTCCAATAATGAAAATGTTAAATACCGCTCTAGCTGGAATTCCATCTGTTTCTTTTTTCCAATTGGGTGCAATAGCTACAGTTTTCAGTCCTAACCAAACGACAATAAATTCGGGTTTCCCCGATAGTAATGAAAATAAATATATTGATCTATCAATTATTCCTGTAATTAGCGGTAACCAATTATCACGTTTATACTTATCAGGATCATTGGAATATTGTGCTTTGGTTTTTTCCCAAAGGAGATTTACCACATATAGAATGGGAAGAATTGCTAAAATTACACTATATAAAAATGCAATCAAAAGCGCTAATTCAATTGTCATATTGACTCCTAATATTTGACTTCTATAACATCTTGATTACTTTAGCACGCAAATGATTACCATACAAGTCATGGTTTAAGGCTATCATAAATATTTATATCAAAAGGGGTAAAAACCGCGAAAAAATGAAAACCACTACTCTTCTTATCCTAACCTCCTCCCCCCGCGTGCATGGCAACAGCAACGCACTCGCGGAGCAGGTGGCTGCCGGCGCGCGCCAGGCAGGTGCGTCTGTGCAGGTTGTCAACCTCGCCGATCTGACCATCCATCCCTGCAGCGCCTGCGATGCCTGCCAGACCTGGGACGAGGTGCGCTGCGATCAGGACGACGACATGCAGCCGATTTACCCGGCGCTGATCGCCGCGGATGCCATCGTGCTCGCTAGCCCGGTCTACTGCTTCAGCTTCTGTGCCCAGCTCAAGCTCTTCATCGACCGGCTCTACGCCTTCTCCGGCAAGGTGCCCGCGCCGCTCAAGGGCAAGCCGGTGGCGCTGCTCTTAACCTACGGCGACACGGACGTGGAAGCTTCAGGCGTTAATAATGCCATCAAGAGCCTGCAGGATGAGTTCGCTTACCTCGAAGCGCCTGTCACCGATATCATCCATGCCTCGGCGGACAAGCCCGGTGATATCCGCGCCAACGTGAAGGTGATGGTACAGGCTTTTGAACTGGGCGAGAGACTCGCCAGGAATTTGAATAGCGAATCCAAATAGAAACTTAAAGATAATAATTCATGCTTGCATCTTGATGTGGTCATCGCTACTATGAATGCACAGGATTATGATTTGATCGACAAGCAGGATTTCAAAAAAGGAGAATGACATGGAAATGAGCCTGGTTGGAAGCAACCGCCGTTTATTGGAGATATCCGCCTACCTGGTGATCGTAGGTTCGGCATTATCCGGTCCGCTGGGTTTTCTACTGGTCAATCTGGTTAACCCGATCACCTGGGTGGATGTGCAGTCTTTCGCCAGCCAGTACCAGGTGATCCAGACCTTGCCATATTGGTTTGGCTTCCTTTATCTGGCGGGTTTTATCCTCTTCATCTCTGCCAGCCGGCCTCTCCTTCATGAAAAGGATCGGATTTTTGGCGATGCTGCCATGATCACTACGTCCATTTTTGCCACGCTGATCGGGCTCAATTACATCCTGCAGGTTGGCTATGTACCGAGCGCAATTAATAATCCAAATGAAGTACTGGCTGCATTTGCCATGAACAATCCTAAATCACTGTGCTGGCTTCTGGAAATGTTCGGCTGGGGGTTCCTGGGTGCCGCAACTTGGCTGATTTCATTTGCATACACGCAGACACGGCTGCAGCGCATTGCCCGGGGGTTGATGATTTTCAACGGGGTGGGAAGTATCCTGGCAGCCTGTCTGACACCCTGGGTGCCTGATCTGCTGCTCCAGATCCCTGGCTTGGTGGCTTATTTTGTGTGGAACTTTCTCATTTGGGTGATCATGTCTTTGATCATAGTTGATCTTCACAAGAAGAAGTCTGAGTAACGAGCAGGTTGAATAATCAACTCTGAAGCGTAAGCTACGGATGAGCATGCTATAATGGGATTGAGCCGATCTACCCGGCGCTGCTCGCCGCGGATGCCATCGTGCTCGCCAGCCCGATCTACTGCTTCAGCTTCTGCGCCCAGCTCAAGCTCTTCCTCGACCGGCTTTACGTCTTCTCCGGCAAGGTGCCCGCGCCGCTCAAGGGCAAGCCGGTGGCGCTGCTGCTGACCTACGGCGATTCGGACGTGGAAGCTTCAGGCGTGAATAACGCCATCAAGAGCCTGCGGGATGAGTTCGCCTACCTCGAAGCGCCTGTCACCGATATCATCCATGCCTCGGCGGATAAACCCGGCGAGATCCGCGCCAACGCGGAGGTGATGGCGCGTGCCTTCGCCCTCGGGGAGCGCCTGGCGGGCATGTTATAATCATGTTGAGTGGGGGTGTCACCCTAAGTCGAAAGTCATCCGATTAAATATATGATTGTTTTTTGATTCATTAAAAAAGGAGAAAAAATGCATTTGAAACTTTCTGCTCCAAAAGAAATCACCTGGTGGATCGCAGTGATCCTCGGTGTGCTCGGTCTTCTTGGCCATTTCATGGCGCTGTCTTTCTTCAGCACGTACTCATTCTGGCTTGTCGCCATTGGGTTTATTCTGTTGGCGCTTGCCACCTATTTCAAGAATCTCTAATCCTGCTTAATTCCATCTAGTCGAGCCGCCCCCAATGTGGAAATGAAAATCCCCGGATCTTCCGGGGATTTTTTATATCTGAATTAAAAGTCTAATATTGGAGCGCGCTGCCGCCGATGAATTCCCGGATCAGCGAGGTCTTGGGCACCAGCTTGTCATCCGCCATGGGGGTCACTTCCTGCAGTAATGGGTAGATGCGCACGGCGCGCTCGAAGGCATCCTCGTGCAGCGGGTCGTTGGCGTAATCCTCCGCCCATTTGGCGAACTTATCGAGCAGCCTTGGGCGGTAGACGCTCAGCTCGTAGGGCATGGCACTGTTAATGATGTAGTCGCATGCACTTGAGCGCGGGATGATATGCATCATCTCGCTGGAGCGCACGTAGTGCCAGTGCAGCAGGGTCTGTGTTGGATCGTAGGCGCGGTAGGCGGCATCCCGCAGCATGCGCCGCATCAGGCGGACATCCGACCAGTGCACGTAACTGCCGCTAGACATCCTTCATCTGCAGCAGCGGTTCGAGGTAGAGCTTGAATTTTTGCTCATCGGGGATATCCCGCGATAGATCGGGGTAAAGCCCGTGCAGGCTGTCGATCAGCAGCAGCTCGTTTTTCTGCAGCTTCATCGGGGTGCGGTCATCGTAGCGGTGACCGGTCTTGAAATCGTAGAACGGGATGAGGATCTCCTCACCATCGATCAGGCGCACCAGGTGGTCGTTGATCATCACCAGGTCGAGCGCCTGGGGGGTTTCGAAATCGTAATCACCGAATTCGTCCTTGGGGTGCATATCCAGGTCGAAGAAATAATTATCCACGTTGAGCGCCACCAGCTTGATGCCCTTCTCTTCCAGCAGCTGTCCCACCTTGATCGTGGTGGTGGTCTTGCCCGAGGAGGAGGGTCCGCTGATGAACACCATGCGCAGCTCCTCGCGGCGGCTGAGGATCAGGTCTGCGGCGTTCTTGATGTCCTCGTTGTACACGCTCTCGGATTCGGCGATCACGTCCATCATCTCGCCGTTGGCGATGCGCGCGTTAAGCCCGGCGATGGTGTTGACCCGGTGATCGACCGCCCAATCCAGCGCGTGCCAGACCTTTGCCCAGGGGATGTTCCCCGATGGGCTGGAGGAAGCAATGATGCGTTCACTACGCCGGCGCGCGCGGTCCTCGCGGTAGAGGATATACGCCTTGGCAACCTTGGCGTGGCGGTTCTCGATCAGCACTTTCTCGACCGCGTCCTGGATTTCTTCAACCGTTGGAACTCCACCCGGGACGTTGTTCTTCTCCAGCAGCTCCACCACCTGGTTGCTGAGCTTTTCCGCTGTTTCCTTATCGCGCCCGCCGACGGAGATCGCCGCGCGGTAGATGGCGTTGGTGATGCGGTCCTGGTTGAAGGGTACGATCGCTCCCGAGCGCTTGATGACGTATTCTACTTTTGCCATGTCTTCTTTTCTCTTCGATGTGTATTCTGTTGGCTAGATTATAGTGCGGTTTACTAACCCGGGACTTGCCGCAGGGGGGAAGTACTGGCGAGATGGTGAATATTTAAAGATTCGCCTGGTTTTAGGATCCTCACCTGGGTTCGGGTGCTGGCTGTTACGCGTTTCGCCCAGGCATCGGGATCTTGCTTGATCATATCCCACGTCCCATAGTGGATGGGCACCACGATGCGCGGCTTGAGCAATGCGATCGCGCGCAGCGCGTCATCCGGTCCCATGGTGTAATTATCGCCTATGGGGATCACCGCCAGGTCCAGGTTTTCCTCGCCGATCAGGCGCATGTCGCCGAAAAGACCGGTATCACCGGCGAAATAGGCTTTCTCACCGCTGTTCGCGGTGAGCAGGAAACCACATGGATTCCCGCCGTTCGATCCATCCGGCAGCTTGGACCCATGCACGGCAAAAGTCAATTTGAGGTAACCGAAGGGGTGTTGGTGCCCCCCGCCGATATGCTGTCCGTGTGCCTTGATGCCCTGGTTACGGAGCCAGTCGGCGATTTCCGCGTTGGTGATCACCAGCGCGCCTGTGCGTTTGGCGATCTCGATCGTATCGCCCAGGTGGTCACCATGCCCGTGGGTAACGAGGATGAAATCCGCCTCCGCTTCCCCGGCAGTGATGGTCGCGGCTGGATTGCCGGTGAAAAATGGGTCGATCAACAAACGATGACCGGAAACCTCAACGCCCAGCGTAGCATGGCCGTACCAGGTGAATTTCAACGCCATGGAATTACTCCTTGCAAGTGATTAAATTATACAGGCTTATTTGGGAAATTGTTGATGGATAAAGTCATCTTCCGAATAGATTCCATAGCCCATGCATGAATATCGCCCCCAGCACGGAACCAGTTCCCGCCAGCGAGCCAGCCCGGCAATCACACCCACCATGCCTCCAACCAGGACCTTGAAGAACATGATCTCGAGAGGATTGGCGGATGGGCCGGCATTTTGGGTGACTGTGACAGAATATCCAAGGTGCCAGATGGCAAAAAGGACGCTGGTCGCGATCCAGATCATCAATCCGCTATGAGGACCGGTAAGGATGGTTTCCAATTTAGACCAGATCCAGCCGCGGAAAAGAAGTTCTTCGAAAATCGGGAAAAGCAACGCGGAAACCAGGTTGATGAGCATCATATCCGGGAACAGGAAAAGTGTGAGGACCAGGAGAAGCATAACAAGTGAACCACTGCCTGCCGTGAAGAGTTTTTGTTTCTTGGTAAGAACTTTCCATTGGATTCCAAGCTGGTCCGCAGAAGGACGAGCGATCAACCATAAACCAAGTGCAAGGACCGGGAATATCATCAGTGATAATCAGGCAGGTGCGGGTTTGTGGATCCGCGTGAGTTATAAAATTTCGCAAAAGAAGATACAGCGCCGTTTGAACGCACTGGATGATAACTAGCAAGCCAATGATGAAAAGCAACTGCTTTAAGAAACGTCCTTTGAAAGAATGGTGCATTTTCCCTCCAATCAATTGGAAGGATACATCAACTGGTCTATCCTATCCTCTCAATAGGTTTCAAAACCTTTCAGATTTCCCCCACCAAGAATACCTACTTGTGCATTTCCTTCCAGATTTTTCCGATCATGCGGAAAAAATTGAGCATGTGTCGGATGGGGTGGATATGGCTACCCTGATCCCGGTAGATGGTGCGGATCGGCACCCAGCCCAGACCCCAGCCATTTCTCAGGCAAGTCATGACCATTTCTACTTCAAATTCAAATCCGGATTCCCTGCTTTCCAGCATGGCTTGCATGACCTCGCTGCTGATCAACCGGTAACCGGATTGGTTATCGCGGATCTCCTGCCCGGCAGCCCATGAGATCATCCTGCCGCCCAGCGTATTAGCTATCTTTCGAATGAAAGGCATACACGAGAAATCCCTCGCGCCGATGATCAACTTGCCTGCCCCGGCTTTATAGGCATCGAGGAATAAAGGTATCTCGTCGGGATCGTGCTGCCCGTCTGCGTCCAGGGTGAGTACCGCGGATGTTCCCATCGCCATCGCTTTTTTAAATCCTACCCGCAGCGCGGCGCCTTTACCGCGGTTGGGCTGGTAGCTGATCACTTCGGCTCCGGCTTTTTTCGCCAGGTTTGAGGTTTCGTCTTTGGAGCCATCATCCACCACCAGTACGGGCAAGTGGCGGCTGGCACCCCTGACAACGTCAGCGATGCGTGCCGCCTCGTTATAAGCTGGTATCAGCGCAATAAAATTCGGCTTGTTCTCTTTCATCCAGCGATTTCACCAGGAAATTGAAAACTGCCGTCCTGGGATGGGATGAAATCTGCAACACCAGGTATCGCTGAGATCGGTATGGCGCCATAGATATGCGGGAATTGCTCTTCCCCACCCTCCAGGTTCTCATAGCGCACCTCAACGGCAAGCAATTCTGGATCGATGGTCAATAAAACCAGGTCCTTCACCCCCCGGTAATAATTATTGGCAACCTTGACCACCTGGGCAGCGGTGGAACAGTGGATGAATCCCTGGCTTGCCAGGCTGTCGGCTGCGTAGCTGCCTGTTTTTTGAGCAGCGTCCCAATCCGATTTGTGAGCGATGTGATAGATCATTTCTCCCTGCCGTTTCTATAAATAAAAACACACAGAGGTCGGTTCATCACCTGCCATCTGTGTGTTCAATTCAGCTCCGCTTATTTCAAGCGGACATATATGGCGGCGTTGCCGTCAGGATTCTTGACTTCCTTGACCTCGACCTGTTTGGGAAACCCGCGTATCAGGGAGGAAAGCTGTTTATAGCCGTAAGTACGCGAATCGAATCCGGGATCCAATTGGCGGACGTGATGTCCCAACGTGCCTAAAAACGCCCAGCCGTCTTCCTGGACGGCAATTTCGAAAGCGTTGCGCAGCAGGGGCAACGGGTCGGGCGTTGTTGATTCGATGGTTTTCCCGGAACGGCGGGATGGACGACTGCGGCGGGCTATGCTCTCTTCAGGGATCAGGTTTTCCGTGTACACGAAAACTTCGCAGGCATTGACGAAAGCGCGTGGGGTATTCTTTTTCCCCATGCCCATTACATAAAAGCCTTTTTCGCGGATACGCATCGCCAGTCGGGTGTAATCCGAATCGCTGGAGACCAGGCAGAAACCATCCACCTCGCCTGAATAGAGGATATCCATGGCATCGATGATCATGGCGCTGTCGGTGGCGTTCTTGCCGATCGTATAGCGAAACTGTTGGATGGGTTGTGTGGCATAGGTCTGGAGGGTGTCTTTCCATCCTCCCATGTTGGAGGTGGTCCAATCGCCGTATATACGGCGGATGATGACGGAACCATATTTGCTCACTTCGGCGATCATTTTATCCATCAGCGAAGGCTGGGCATTATCGCCATCGATGAGCATGGCTATCCGGCGGTTTCCCACCGGTGCGGGTGATACTGACATAAACTTGCCTTTCTTTTACTTTTTTTGATATCGCTTTGGATAAATCTATATATTTTTGACTAAATAAGCGATTATCTGACTTAATCTTACCCCAATTCAGGTCTTGCGTGTGGAGGAATGATTGGATGATCTGTGCTAATCGCGTATGAAATGTGGCATTTCAAATGGTATCTCGATCGAGAGCTCAACGATCCCGGAAAATTTCCCATTTTGATACCAGGGTCCCTGGTAGATCAATTTCTTGATGCCTTTTTTCTCGATGGTGTAGATGTTTCTTCCTTCAGTTTGGATAAGTTCCCTGAGCTTCTGTTGAGAAGTGGGCGAATGGCAGTCGTAGACACTCTTCCCGATAAGGTTGCGTCCACCGTCCGATGCGAAAGTGGCTGCAGACTTGGCATTCATTGCGATGACGATCCCTCCCTTATCGATGACCGTGACTGCTGCAGGAAATTCTTCAACCCACTCGTGATTTTTCATGCCATGCTCCTTGAATAATCAGATAGATTCTAATTTTAATCTAAAATTTTATGCGGGATAATCCCCCTCCATGCTATACTTTTTTAGATGAAACGTCTTTCCCCATTCATCCTGATCTATATCATCGGTGGGCTGGCTATATTCAGCTCGACGATTTCAAAGAATCCCGTTCTACCCATTCTTGCGCGGGAAATGGGGGCTACCCAATCCTATATAGGGATCATCGCCGCCGCTTCGACAATAGTTGGCATCCTGGTTAGCCTGCCATCAGGTATCCTGAGCGACCGAATGGGACGTAAAAAATTATTGATCGCATCAGGTATCATTTTTCTAACCGCACCCCTTCTCTATTTTTTGATCAAGACACCCTTCCAATTGACAATAGTGCGTTGTTATCATGGACTTGCAACGGCCATTTTTGGTCCGGTTGCAATGGCATTCATCACTGATCTCTCGTCGGAACGCAGAGGAGAAAGGTTGGGTTATTTTTCTTCCACGCAGCTTGTGGGTCGTTCATTAGCTCCTGTGGCTGGTGGGTTAATCCTATCACTGAGTATCTGGCAGGGAGTGTATGTCCTTTGTGCCATCGCTGGGGGTGTTGCTCTGGCAGCGATGTTTTTATTACCCCGTGAACCGCTTCAGGAAAAATCGGTGAAAATGGAAGCCGCGAAAAGTTCCATCCACCTTAATGAGATATTGAGAAATCGCGGCATCCTTCTGACCAGCCTGGCGCGAGCAGCACAATACTTTGCTTTTGGTGCGGTGGAAACATTCCTTCCTCTCTACGCCTTGAGTGTTGGCATCGATGCAGCTGGTGTGGGTTTGCTTTTTGGATTGCAAATCGCGGTTCGTGCGCTTACCCGCCCGATCACCGGAATGTTCAGTGACCGCCGGGGAAGAAAGCTCCCGATTATCATCGGGCTTTTTCTTGTTGGTATTTCGACTCCTTTCTTTACTTTTACGAATTCCTGGTTGTTGATGGCAATGCTTTCATTGGTATTTGGTGCTGGATTTTCACTCGCATCCGGTGCCACTTCCGCTCTCGTTTCCGATCAAGCGCCGGAGGGGATGCGCGGAGCTGCCCTCGGCTTCATGAGCACAGTAATGGATATTGGTCAGGCAGCTGGTCCAATCCTACTCGGCGTTATACTTACTTTTGCATCATACCCAATTGGTTTTATGAGCATTGGTGTTTTGGTCTTGATTGTTAGCGGGCTTTTCACTATATTGGTTATTGAGAAGAAGTGACAATCATGAAGTTTATTCGGATAATTTTATTGATTATAAGGAGGACAAAATGAAAGTTGGACCATATGATCCGTTGGTTTGCATGCGAACAGTGGAAATTCCGGCAGGAAAGGAACAGGCTTTTTTCGAATGGATCCAGTCAAATCAACCCCTAAGGGAACGTTATGGCATCCTGATGGAGAGAATTCTCCGCCCCAGCGATGGTGAAGGGGATTGGCTGATTGTGACCATGTGGGAAAGCGAAGAAGCTTTTGAAAAGTGGCTGGTTGCGCCTGAAAAGAATGGCGTTGATTCCTCCAGCGGGCACAGTCTGGTGAAATTCGGGAAGGTCAAACGCTACGATACAGTATCTGGTTACTAAATGGATAAACTGTAATGAAATGGATCACTCGCGAACATGTGAAAATCGACCGGGTGGCATGCCCCTGGTTGATTCGTAAATTCATCGATCCGCAGGCGGAATTCCTGTTTGTACCCAAGGAGGACGTAGTAAGTGAAGCTGAAAGGATTGGCGCTACCCCGTATGATATAAGCGGAGCGGAGATCGGGCATCATGGGCCAGAATGCAGTTTCGATGCGTTGATCAAAAAATACAAGCTGGAAACAAATCCAGCGCTGCTCCTCTTGGCGAGGATCGTGAATGGGGCGGATACCGACAACGCTCTCTGGCATCAGCCGGAATCCTGGGGGCTTAAGGCTATCGCTGAGGGATTCCGGCACCTGGGATATGCAGATGATCACGAGATCAATCATGCGGAGTGGATCATTTATGATGCGCTGTACGCCTATTGTCAACAGATGATCCTTCAGGGAAAATCGGCTGGTGAATTTGTGGGTTGATCTATATTAAAAGATCGTTACCAACAAAAACAGGCTCGACATTATTTTGAAGCCTGTGATATACTCAGGCTCTGCCCTTAGGGGCAAATCCATTACACACGCTCCTGGACCAACCCTCCGTGCTGCCATAGGCAGTGATGGGCTGGGATGAAGGGAGCGGCGGAAAAACGCAAAGGAGTTCCGTATGTCTTCCGTTATTTCTATGAAGTCTTTGCTTGAGAGTGGTGTGCATTTTGGGCACCGCACCAATAAATGGCATCCCGCCATGCGCCCGTTCATCTTTACCGAGCGCAATGGGATCCACATTATTGACCTGCAGCAGACGGTCAAAGCCATCAATAATGCCTTCAACCTCGTGCGCGATACGGTTGCTGGTGGCGGCACAGTCCTTTTTGTTGGTACCAAGCGCCAGGCGCAGGAAACAGTAAAGGAAGAAGCCATCCGATCCGGTCAGCCCTACGTGACTGAACGCTGGCTTGGCGGCATGCTTACCAACTGGTCGACTATTTATCAGCGCATTATGGAAATGGAACGCCTGGAGAAGCTGCGCGATACCGGTGATATCAAGCGCCTGACCAAGAAGGAAGGTCTGATGATCGAGCGCGAGATCAAACGCCTGGATTTGCGTTTGAGTGGTGTACGCGCCATGAATAAACTGCCCGACCTGCTCTTTGTGGTGGATGTCACCCGCGAAGCCACGGCTGTACACGAAGCCAATCTGCGAGGCATCCCTGTGATCGCGCTGGTGGATACCAACTGCGACCCCGGAAATATCGATTACGTGATTCCATCCAATGATGATGCCATCCGGGCGATCAAATTGCTGGTCGGCAAGGTTGCCGAAGCTGCCCTCGAAGGCAAGACCATGCGCAAGGAAGAAGAGATAGAAACAGCGCTTCCAGTGGTGCCTGAAGGTGACCAGATGGTGATGGTTTCCCATGGTCAAATCGAGGAAGATATCGATCTTGCAGATACTGACCTTTTGGGTGAGTCAACACTGGCCAAGATCGGTGGACCCCGTGGAGAGGAAGCCGTATCTGAAGTTGAGGTAAATTTAGTGGAAGAGATCGCTGAAGTACCGACTGAGACCGAGCCCGAGAAACTGGTTGAAGTTGAACCAGAAAAACCCGTCGAAGCTAAACCGAAAGTAAAGGCTGCTGCCAAAGCCGAAGTAACACCTGAAGTTGAAGCCGAACCTGAAGCTGAAGTAAAACCGAAGAAAGAAACCAAGGCGAAGGTGGAAGCCAAACCAAAAGCAGAAGCCAAGCCAAAAACGGCAGCCAAGTCAAAGGTTAAGCCGGATGCTGAAGAAAAATCTGAAGTAGAAGCAGAACCTAAAGCTAAAGCCGCTCCCCGCGCCAAGAAAGCCAAGGCGGTTGAACCTGCTGAGGGTGAAGAAAAGTAAATGACGGGTTTCACCCGATATCAAATTATTGAGAGAGAAAAGAATGGCAATAACGACTGAACAAATCAAAGAGTTACGCGAAAAAACCGGTGCCGGGATTTTGGATTGCCGAAAGGCATTGGAAAATTCCAACGGTGATTTACAGAAAGCGATCGATTTCCTGCGAGAAAAAGGGCTGGCGATGGCTGCCAAGAGAGCCGATAGACAGGCTTCTGAGGGCACCCTTGAACTCTATTCTCACGGCAACGGCCGTGTGGGCGTCATGCTCGAGCTTAATTGCGAAACCGACTTTGTCGCCCGCTCGGATGCATTCCGCGCGCTGGCACACGAGCTTGCTTTGCAGATCGCTGCCTCCTCGCCTTTATGGATCAAGGAAGAGGAGATCCCTGCTGAGGTGATCGAGCATGAAACAAAGATCGCTGAAGCTAAAGCGCGGGAAGAAAAGAAACCGGAAGCGATCATTCCCAAGATCGTCGAAGGTTCCTTGAACAAATTCAAGGATGAATTTGTGTTACTCAGGCAGGTCTATATCCGCGATGAAACCCTCACGGTTCAAAAACTGATCAATGAAAAGATCGTTGCCATCGGCGAGAACGTTGTCGTACGCCGTTTTGTGCGCTGGGCGCTGGGTGAAACCAGCGAATCCTAAACTTGAATCTGAAAAGCCAACCATGCGGTTGGCTTTTTTATAACTTGCGGTCAAGATGGTGAAAGAATGGAAATCGGTATAATAAAGAAGGATTTAATTCTTTACGCCGGATGATTGACGTCGAAGGAGAAAACATGGAAGAATTGAAATATCATCGCATTTTACTGAAGTTGAGCGGAGAAGCCCTGGGAGACGACCGCGGGGAGGGTATCAATGCCCAAAAAGCTCTGGCAATCGCCCTCAGGGTCAAGGAAGTCCGCGAAATGGGTGTCGATGTCGCCATTGTGATCGGAGGGGGCAACCTGTGGCGAGGACGGGTTGGCCTGGAGATGGGCATGGATCAGGCGACCGCAGATTACATGGGTATGCTGGCCACGATGATCAACGCCCTCGCGTTGATGGATGCCATGGAAAATCAGGGGGTGGTGACGCGGGTGCAATCCGCGGTGGAAATGCGTACCATTGCTGAACCGTATATCCGCAGGCGCGCCATCCGGCATTTGGAGAAAGGGCGGGTGGTGATTTTTGGTGCCGGTACGGGTAATCCGTTCTTCTCCACCGATACTGCTGCAGCCCTGCGTGCCAAGGAGATAGGTGCGGAGGTTTTGATCAAAGCCACCAAGGTGGACGGTGTTTACGATAAGGACCCCAAACATAATCCAGACGCCAAGAGATTCGACAAGCTGTCCTACATTGATGCCATCAACTTGCACGTGGAAGTCATGGATGGCACTGCGGTGACGCTCTGCATGGAGCACAAGCTTCCCATCCTGGTTCTCAATCTTTGGGATGTAACTGCATTGAAACGCGCGCTGCTCGGTGAGAAGGTCGGCACGATCGTTGATTGATGAGGTTATTAAATAAATAACGACGAGGCTTGTAATACCTCGTCGTTTAATTATTAAGGTGCTTTTATGGGCATAATGCAGATTGAATGGCAGTAAAAGCTGTGCTATCGAGATATGTATCAGGCATTTGTTCCAGAGATTCGAATCGCTTGCATACATTGATCGCCGCGGTGTAATCCGGCTTGACCATTTCTGCCAATTCGATTACTTTTTCCTGTTGACCAAGGTTGGCATATGCCTCAAGGAAGGGCATCCATTCGATCCTGTCGTAAGGTGCAAAACCCTTTTCCGCTGCCTCTTCCCCCAATGATGACGACTTCTTCCCATTCGCCTTTCTGGCGTGCCAGGTCCGCCTTTTCATAGTAGTAACACCATTTGTGTTCGGGCTCTGGGCCAAATACCACTTCAGGAAGTGGGTGTTCATCACCATCAGCGATGATTTTGTCGAGGCGGGAAAATTCAGCGACCAGCGGGATGAGCGGATTTTCCTTTGCGGAGAGCTCGATTTGTTCACCATCGATGGCGCGCAGGCACGAAGGCTCGCCTGATGGATATCCGAAGTTGAATAAAACAACATTCCTATAATCCCGGAAGAAATCCAGTCCTTTGAACTCTCTCTTATCCGAATCCTGCAGGATGATCGGGATGGCTGTCTGAGAATTCAGCAGATGGGCGAATACGGTCATTTTATTCACGCCCGGGCGGTAGATCATATTCAGTTGAGGCCAGATATCAAAATCATCATACCAGTTGCGGTTGGCGAGATAGGGTATCACTACGGTCTCGTCTTCGAGATCCGGCACCCGCCAGCTGAATTGCCACCAAAAATCAAGTCGTGTTGCGTACATTTTCGCCCAATCCTGGGCATTGCCGATATGGGTCATTATGCTTAGTCCGATCAACACGCAGACCAGGCAGGATTTGAAAACGAAGCTGTTTTTCAATAGAGAAGATAAATCCACCGATCAACATCAGGATGCCAAGCATGGCAGGCACCAGGTAGCGCTCCAGCAGGGTTCCCAGGGTGATATAGCGATCGAAGAAGATGGGCGGGAAAGTACCAACCACCGTGATCAGGAAACCGATCAGCATTGCTTCCTGCGCCCAGTTCTGATCCTCTTTGGGTTCAATCGTCTTTTTCAGCCTTGGGGTCGGATCTCTTCAGCAGGAGCATGCTGCCAAAATGGATGCCGATTCCGGCAATACTGAGAGCAAACATGATCATCAGGTTGGTATAGCGCATGGGCACCATGGATCGATATAGCGGGACGATCCAGGCAGCGAAGATGCCGATGATCACACCCTTGACCCATTCCATGATGGTCTTCACCAGGGTGTATGCCGGCATTTCCAGCCATTGCGGGATAATGTTGTTGATGTCTGTGGCGCGTCGTTCATTACTGAAGATAAAAAAGCGCCAGTAGAGATATCCACCGATCACCAGGATATAGGGGATCATGGCTTTCAGGGTGACTCCAAGTTGGGGCAGGAAGCGGCGTTTTTTCTCTTTTTGTAACATATACCAGAGCAGGATGAAGCGAATGCCTTCAACGCCGATCATCCACTCGTAGGTAAGGACGTTGGCGAGCGCGAAAACGCAGGCTGCCAGGGTGAGCAATATTTTGGACCATGGTTTTTTGGATCTCAGGGAGAGCAGCGTAAAGATGAGAGAGAACAATCCCATATTGCCGCCAAAGATCTGCGTCTGGTACATGCTTGCGTCGGGCATGGCCAGGAAACCCGGGTACAGCGTATAAAGAACTGCCATGCTGGTGGTGGCGATTCGTTTATTTGGCCAGATAAGCTGCAGCAGCCAGAAGACCAGGATCCCACCCAGGATACGGGTGAAAACCGCATAATAATTCCAGGGCAGGGGATTATCTCCCAGGAATGAATAGTTGAAGGCATGCACCAGACCGAGGAAGGGGCGGTCGCCAGTATAAAGCTCGGCGATCCTGGCGGGACCGCCGGTGAACCCAGCCCATTCCACCGGCCAGTCATCCCCGTAATAATGGAATTGGTGCACATACGGCAGGTAGGTAAGAGCTGCAAGGATCACGATAAGCAGGATCGGCAGGATCCACTGAAAATGCTTTGCTTTCAAAAATTTGTCCATGTCTGGTCCTGGGTTGGTTGAAATACGGGTTGGATTATTATACTATCTGATGATTTATTGTTTCGCCATCCATATTTTTGGGAAAAATATTGGGCACGTACGGGTGCCCAATATTCGATCCGGCAATTTATCTCTACTGATTAGTTTGTTTTCATTGGCTGTTCTTATCCAGGAAAGCAGATACCCAAACCAGGGGCGCGTTCCAATTAATGGTTACCTCGTTCGTGGAATAGGAACCAATGTCATCGATATAGCGCTTGGATTCGGCAAATGATAGAAGGTCAGCATTCAACGCCACGGGATCGGTGGGGTTGGCGTTGGGTCCGCCTGAAAGTGCACCGGGAGGTGGGGGCGGGTACCCGTTGGCTGGGTCATTGGCCCAGAAGCGGTGGTGGGGGTGCAGCATGGCGTATGTTCCATAACCTGACACATAACTTTGATTGACCGGGTTGCGTCCCAGGATGTAATCCATGCTCATGCGCACCGAGTCCAGGTATTGCGTATCGCCAGTGATCTGGTAGGCGAGACCAACAAGCATCATATTATTAAGGATCAGACCATTCGATCCCCAGGGATAATCCTCATCGATCAGTACGGCGTATCCATCCTGATCTTGGTCTGCGATCATATTATCGGCATAAGAGAGGATATTCTTCTCAAGGATCGCCAACATATCCGCCGGAAGATCGTTCTTGACCGAGACGAGGGATATTGTTCCCAGGGGTGCGGTCAGACCCCCAATCGAAGGCATCGACCTTGCCGAAAAGGTCAGAACCGAGCAGGTATGTTTTATATGTTTCTTTCCCGGTGGTGATGAATAATTCGGATGCAGCCCAATAGAACTCGTCATCAACCGACTTGTCTTCATAATTCCCGCCACCCTGCCCCGGATTGTTGCCCGCGATATATCTGTGGATTGGCGACTGCGGCTTCCCAGGCGATTTCGGCTGCGGATAGGCATTTTTGGGAGAATTCAGGATCGATCTCTCCCCAGATCCGCGCGCAAACCGCGCCCGTCGCCGCGAGATTGAGCGTGGCAGCGGTGGAAGGCGGGTAAAGGTAGCGTCCTGTTCCTGCGATTTCATTTGCATTGTCGTTGTTGACTTCGCGTGGCGGGACCATCGGCATGGTCGCCCAGCTCTCATCGTGCATTTTGTGATGCACCATTCCAGCCAGCTGCTCCCCTTCCGGCACTTGCATGGAGAGCAGGAATTCCATTTCCCAGCGGGCTTCGTCGAGCAGGTCGGGAACACCGTTGGCCTGTTCCGGGATTGATAGCGAGCCATCCGGGAAAGCATCCGGCATTTGTTCGTAGAGATCCATCAGCGTCCAGGCGGATATTCCCCCGTTGACCACGTATTTTCCAAAATCCCCGGCATCGTACCAGCCGCCGGACACATCCAGGGTGTAATCGCAACCAGGCCAGTCATTGCCATCCGCGTCTTTGCCTTTGTAGCAGGTCACAGCGTTATCCGTGAGATGCCCGGCAGCGCGTGCCCATTGCTCACCCACATATTCAGCATCGATCGGTGTGCCTGAGCGGTTGTGATAAAAGTAAGCCGCAGCATCTTTCTTGAGCCTTGCATAAATGTCATTGGTGATATCGAACAGCACGCTTTCCAATCCATTTGAAACGATCTTATAATCGCTTCCCGGTGTTGTGTAGGCTGAAAAATCGATCAGCTGCAGGAAATCGCCGGATGTTGCGTCTTTACCAAACAGGGTGGTCTTGCCGCTCATGACCGTTTCACCACTGCTATTGATCAGGTTCCAATCCTGAGGTTCCTGGACTTCCATCGCCACCGATGCGATCTTTACCCCTGCCGTCGTGTAGCCAGCCTGGTTGACGCTGACCAGATCTGGGATGGCGATGGGCCCCTCCGTCGGGGTGAGGGTCGGTACAGCAATGGCAGCGCTGGGTTGGGGGACATCCGTCCTGCCCAGCTCGAAGAAAATGGCCCTTCCGAAGAGCCGGGGATCCTGCCAGGATAGATCGGTGGTATCCGCCTTGGACCAGATCAGTTTGACATCACGGTCTTGAGTGGTAGCCCCATTGATCTGTGCCTGGAAGCCGATTTCCCTGCCATGTGCAACTTCCAATATCCCATTCGAGGGAAACAGCTGCTTCGAATCCCCAACCGTCTTCTGTTTTGAAGACATATCCTTTGACCGGGATCCCGGTAGCTGAACACACCGGTGATGGTCAGCGCGGCAGGGTCGGTATTCCCGATATCCGCCGCGTTGATATTGATCTGGAAAATGTTGGTTTTGTATTTGCTCGAATTCAGATCATCCGATGCGTTGACGAAGAACTCCATCGAATCCTCATTCCAGAATTCCACGCCGTGCTTTCCGGCGATGATATTCTGATCAGGCATCCGCATGGTGACGTACAGGTTGTCGGGATCGGCGGCCACTGCAAAGGTGAAGGATCCATTCTCGGCAGGGTCACTGGAGAGTGATGATCCTGTTGATACCTCGTATGAAGGGATATTTGCCCAGTCGGAGACATCACCATCCAGGGTGATCTCGACATGGAAACGGGATGTAAATCACCTCACCTGGGATATCTTCGGGGATGAATAACTCCGATTTGTCAGTGGATGTGGTCGTTTGAGCCGGTGCACATGCGTTCACAACCAGAACCAGGATCATGGTAAATAGCAGGTCTTTCTTTTTCATGGCATCATCCCTCTGATTTTGATAAATAAGTTTTATTCCGATTGAATATTGTATACCATGTTGTTGAAATATTTTTATAGGTCGGTACGCGTGAGCTTGTTTCCATTCCTTGACAGTTGTCTTTTTTATAGGATAATTGGGAAAAGTAAAAAATAGCATGGACGGAGGAAAGTAATCCGGCAGGAACCGACAGGGAAGCAGCGGCGAAGATTGAGACCACTGCGCGGGGAAAACCGGGTGAAGTTCCCTCCCGAGCCGTCCGGGTGAACACGCAGGTCATTAGCCTGGACCGCAGGTGCAGCGTTAGCAGCACATCTGGTGGCGTAAGTTGGAGCTGCCGGAAAGAGTGCGCTGTTTACAGCGAATGAAGGTGGTACCGCGGAATGATGATCCCGTCCTGATGATTGGATGGGATTTCTTTTTTTGAAGGAGAGAAGCATGCCTGAAAATGATATTCTCAATGAGTTGGAAGCCATGCAGGCGGAAGGCCTGGCAGCTTTGGAAAAAGCCGGCGACGAAGCCGGACTGCAGTCCTGGAAAACGGCGAACCTGGGGCGCACCGCGCCGGTGATGCAGGTTTTCATCCGCCTGCCGCAGCTGGAAAAAGAGATACGCGCAAAAGTGGGTCAGCGCGCCAACCAGGTCAAGCAAATACTGGAAACCGCGTTTGATGAGCGTAGTCGCTGGGTTAAGACCAATGCGCTGCAGCGCAATCTGGGAAGCGAAAGGCTTGATATCACCCTTCCCGGTCGTCATCCATTTTTGGGCCGGCTGCATCCGGTCACGCAAACTCTCCAGCGCATCACCGAGATCTTCGCTGAGATGGGCTTTCAAACATTCCGTTCACGTGAAGTGGAGACGGATGAATACAATTTTGAGTTGCTCAATATCCCGCCCTATCATCCCGCCCGGGATATGTGGGACACGTTCCATACCACCAAACCCGGTGTGATCCTGCGCACGCATACCTCGCCCGGTCAGATCCATGCCATGCGCCAGTTTTGCCCAGAGCCGATCCGCGTCATTCTGCCCGGCATGTGCTACCGGTACGAGCAAATGGACGCACGTCATGAATCGCAGATCCTGCAGGTGGAAGTCCTGGCAGTTGGCAAGGGCATCACCCTTGGTAATCTCAAGGGCACCCTGGAGGAATTTGCCAGGTGCATGTATGGCGTGGATGTGCGGACGCGCTTCCGTCCTTCGTACTTCCCATTTACCGAGCCCAGCGCCGACATGGAGATCGAATGCTTCATTTGCAAAGGTTCCGGCTGCCGGGTATGTTCAAATACCGGCTGGCTGGAGATCCTGGGCAGCGGCATGGTCCACCCCATTGTATTGAAAAATGGCGGCTACGATCCGGAGGTCTATTCCGGGTTCGCTGCTGGTATGGGTGTGGAACGTGTTGCCATGCTGCGTCACAGCATCGAAGAGATCCGTTATTTCTACGGGAACGATATCCGGTTCCTGGAGCAATTCTAGAGAGGCCTTATGAAACTACCACTTTCCTGGTTAAAAGAATACGTGGACTTGGATCTTCCACTTGAAGACATCGCTCGCGCACTGCTGAGCGTGGGTCTTGAAGTTGAGCAGATCACCGTCGTTGGCTTGCCTTTCAAGGACACTTCTGCTGTCGGATACCCGCCGCGAATTCCGCATCTCGGGCATCAGCCTGGGACAAGGACAAGTTCGTTGTCGCTGAGATCCTGGAAGTCATGCCGCATCCCAACGCCGACCGCCTGGTGCTCTGTAAATTGAATGACGGCGGCGCGGAACCGCTGACCATTCTCACCGGCGCGCCCAACCTCTTCGAATACAAGGGCAAGGGTCCGCTGTCAAAAACACTCAAGGTCGCCTATGCCCGTGAGGGTGCTCAATTATATGACGGTCACCAGCCCGGGCTGGTGTTGACCACACTGAAGCGGGCGGTTATCCGCGGGGTGGAGTCCTTTTCAATGGTCTGTTCCGAGAAGGAATTGGGCATCTCCGAGGAACATGAAGGTGTCATCATCCTGGATGCCGATGCCCCGGTGGGGATGCCGCTGGTGGATTATATGGGTGACGCTGTTTTCGAGGTCAATATCCTGCCCAACATGATCCGCGATGCCTGCGTGCTGGGTGTGGCGCGCGAGCTTGCTGCGTATCCTGGGCAAACCGCTGCGCAAACCGCAGGCAAGGTTGC
This sequence comes from uncultured Chloroflexia bacterium, assembly GCA_963804865.1. Lineage (GTDB taxonomy): Bacteria > Chloroflexota > Anaerolineae > Anaerolineales > Anaerolineaceae > CAVVEQ01. Next base: position 17,090 of record CAWDSH010000029.1, on the reverse strand, counting down.
CGATCACCGGCGCGAGCGTTGATGGCAAAGCGGCCCTGGATATCACCGATCCAACGCTGAATCCGCGGTTTGTCCTTGGCTTGATCCGTGGTGTTGAGCCGCGCCCCAGCCCCTACAAGGTCCAGATGCGCCTGCGCCTGGCGGGCATGCGCCCGATCAATGGCATCGTGGATGCCACCAATTACGTCATGCTCGAGCTCGGTCAGCCGCTGCATGCCTTCGATTACGATGTCCTGCTGCAGCGCACGGGTGGGAAACCACCCACCATCATCACCCGCCCGGCAAAGCAGGGCGAGAAGCTGAAAACGCTGGATGGGGTGGAACGCGAGCTGGATGATTTCACCATCATGGTTTGCGATACCGCCGGCGCGCTGTCCCTGGCAGGCGTGATGGGCGGCGAGGAGAGCGAAGTCCGCGATAACACCCGCAACGTGCTGCTCGAGGGTGCTGCCTGGAATTTTGTCAATACCCGCCGCACGGTTTTCGCCCAGAAGCTGAACTCCGAAGCCGCCTTCCGCTTTGCGCGGGGAGTCCATCCTTCCCTGGCGGAATACGGTGTGCGCATCGGTCTGGACCGCATGGCAGAATGGAGTGGGGGGGAGATCGCTGCCGGGCTGGTCGATTCCTACCCGCAGCCGTTTATTGATCCCCAGGTGTCCATCACGGTGGATGAGGTTACCCGCGGCTCTGGGCGTGGAGATCCCGGTCAAGAAAATTGCGGCCATGCTCACCGGCCTGGAGTTCAAAGTCGAAGTCAAGGGAAAAACCCTGGTCATCCAGTCACCGGATCACCGCATGGATATCCACGACGGCGTTGTTGGCAAATCGGATATCCTCGAGGAGATTGCCCGCATGTACGGCTACGATAACATCCCCGCCGCACGTCTCGCGGACCTGATGCCGCCGGTCCATCCGCAGCCCGCGTACGAGGTGGAGAACCGCATCCGCGAACTGCTCACCCTCCTTGGAATGCAGGAGATCATCACCTATCGTCTGACCGATCCTGCCCGGGAGGCACGCCTTATCCCCGCCCGGGATCGAACCTCCGCCGGTCGAAGCATATATCGCCATCAAGAATCCGCTGACTCCCGAACGCAGTCACCTGCGCCGGGGATTGCTGTCGTCTGTTTTGGAGATTGCTGAGCAGAATATCCGCAACAGCGAGCGCTTGGCGTTGTTTGAGATTGGACCCGATCTTCATCCCCGAGGAGGAACAGGTCCTGCCGGTCGAATCCCTGCGCCTGGCATTGGTCATGACCGGCAGGGTGTATCGCGAAAGCTGGGACCGGCATGTTGAAACCGGCCTGGATTTCTTCGATCTGAAGGGAGTCATCGAATCTCTTTTGGCAGGATTGCACGTGGATTCGGTTCATTATGAAGCTTTGGAAAGTGCCGTCTACCATCCTGGTAAATGCGCACGGGTGCTGGTTGGCGAAAAACAGGTCGGCGTTTTCGGAGAGCTGCACCCACTGGTGAAGGAACGCTACGATCTTGGTATATCACCCGTTCTGGCTGCTGAATTTGACCTGGAAACCTTGCTGCCCCTTGTTCCCACCCGCCACGAAACCACCTCCATCCCCGATTTCCCGCCTGTATTGGAGGATATCGCCGTGGTGGTGGACGAGGGCGTGCTGGCAGAACAGGTGGAGGCTTTCATCCGCCTGGCCGGCGGAAAGATGGTCACCCGTGTGCGGTTGTTCGATATCTTCCAGGGCGAGCAGCTGGGTCCGGGGAAAAAGAGCCTGGCGTACAGCCTGACCTACCAGGCGACTGACCGCACCCTCACCGATGCGGAAGCTGCCCAGATCCGCACGCGCATCGTCAAGCGCCTGGAGCAGGAGCTGGGTGCGAAATTGAGGACTTGATTTCCTCGCTAACAAATAATAAAGGGCACGGTTTTCCGTGCCTTTTTCATTTCTCCCTGGGATCAGTGCTGAGTGGATTTATACTTTTCGGCAAATTTATCCTGGTTGGTGCGCCTTTCATAAATCGGAAGTCGCATTTCTCATATCCTTCCGCCAGGGTCATGGTGCGTGTCAAGTCCCCAGCCGAATTTCTCGCTGTAGATCTGGTCGATGGCGCAGAGATAAGGCGCCAGTTCCATCGCTCGCTGGGCTTCCAGGAATTTGCAAGATGCGCATTCCAGGTAGTCCACCCCGTAATCGAAAGTGATGCCATCGCCTTCCACATAATTAAAAACGTAATCCCCGGGATATTTTCGTAAATGCGATTCGAGAGCCCTCTCCCGTAGCTTTCGAAGATATCGATCACTAAAATTGATATGCCCCATCAACTTGAGCATGAATCCCGGATAACTTTCGATGTAAGCCTTGCTTGTTTCGAAAACCAGCTGCCCAATATCATCTTGCGGAACTCCCCGGTGCTTCATGGGTCTGGTACATTGCCAGGAACCATCCCGTGGCAATGACGAACTGGGTGAAAGGCTGTCCACCGCCCACCCAGGGGAGTTGTGGAATAAGCTGTTCGAATTCTTCCCTCGCTTCCGCGATCATGATCTCGGTGGATTCCTCCCCATAACGCCGGATGAATACACCCCGGATACGCTTGACCAGGGTATCAAATTCCTTGAGCAATTTGGTTTTTTGAGATGCAAAAGGATTTTTCGATCATGATTGGTCTTCTCCTCCAAGTTGTATCGCAGGATTATGTTGCCATCTATCCCTGCCGGGATCAGACTTCATCCAGGATAAGATTTCTGGATGCGTGGTTCATCGTCCTCCAAGTAATCCCAGTGATTCGACAGTTTGATCCCATCCGCCAACTTTCCATTTCGTTGTTTTTCTGATTGCCCAATGCAGGTGTACACCCGCCTGCACGCATTGCCGGGTTGAATATTGTGGATCCAGACCATGATGGCGACATGGCATCAAACACGAGATCGCAGCCCGGAAACCGTTCTAAAGCTCAAGCACCAGTCGCTTGACCTCAGGCAGGAAGATAAGGCAGCAATGTCCCTGGGCGCTGAAGAACCAGGGAATTTCCCCAGAATTTGCCGCAATCTCATCCATCCAGGAAAAATCCAGGACGGATTTCGTGATCAACCGGTATTGCGGGGTGAATCCTGGATAAGCTGTTTGCGGAATCCAATTACCTCCGGCAGGTCCAACCCGAACCAATGGCATGCCGTTTCGATGCGTTCAAAACGGGCATCAAACCGCACCCCAGGTCTACAACTGTGCCTCTGGGGGTTGGCGGTGAGAAAATCACGTGTTGCCAGGTCGAATTGACAAGCCGGAAAACGGTGAAAAGCTGGTCTTCCTTTGCTTTGGCAAAGCGTGAGAACATCATAATCGACACGCTGCATCAGATCTGATGCCACGGCATCCATAATCAAAGTCTCCTCTTTTTGTCGTTCTCCACTGCATGGAAATAGAGCGTAATCAGCATGGTCTCGGGTCACCCCCTGCAATTGATGGTCTTGATCTTGTTCATCTATCCTCCGTAATGTTTTTTCAGTATAAGCCATCCGAACAAGTTGTCAATTGGTCACCTGGAGGAACCCAAATGCTTTCATTTCGTATATACTTGTGGGGAATTTGCATAAATCTTCGGAGGGTTATCATGACCAACGGTACACCATTGCTTGAGATCGACCACTTGACCAAGAAGTACGGCACCAAGCTGGCGGTCGATGATGTCAACTTTAATGTCAACGGGGGAGAAATTTTCGGTTTCCTGGGACCCAACGGCGCCGGTAAAACCACCACCTTGAAGGTGGCGGTTGGGCTGCTGCAGCCCACCCTGGGCACGGTCCGCGTTTGCGGTTTTGATATCCAGAAACAACCGCTGGAAGCCAAGGCAGCCAGTGGCTTCGTTCCGGATGAACCCAATCTTTTCGCCAAGCTGACCGGGCGCGAGCTGCTGCGCTTTGTTGGCGATCTTTACGGGATTGATCCTGCCCAGGTCAACCGGCGCATCGATGAGCTGTTGCGCCTCTTTGATCTCACCGCGGCCGGTGATGATACCACTGACAGCTACAGCCACGGCATGCGTCAGAAGACCTCGGTGGCTGCCGCCCTGATGCATGATCCCAAGGTGCTCGTCCTGGATGAGCCCACCGTCGGCCTGGACCCGAAATCCGCGCGCCTGATCAAGGACATGCTGCGCCAGATGGCGGAGCGTGGTTCTGCGATCATCCTTTCCACGCATATCCTTGAAATTGCCGAGAACATGTGTGACCGCATCGGCATCATCAACCAGGGCAAACTGGTCGCGGTCGGCACCATGGACGAGCTGCGCTCGCTCGGTGAAGGTGAAGGCAGCCTCGAGGATATCTTCCTCAGCCTGACGGGAGGTACTGAATACGCTGAGATCGCCGAGGTCCTGAAATGACCGCGTCGCTCACGCGTTTCGAAACCCGCCTGCTGCCATCGGTGTGGAAACTGCTGCGCATCCGTATACTGATCACCTTCAGCAGCTTCAAGCGCGGAAAGCTGCGCAATAAGATCGGTACGATCGTTCTCTGGCTTTTCTTCGCCGCCCTGATGGCGGGTGCGTTTATCGGCAGCTGGTACTTGCTGCAATTCATCCAGTCCAAGGAATTCGTTGCCATGGTGGGCGATCCCGAGCCGATCCTGCGCAGCATCCCAACCCTGATGATCAGCGGCTCGATCATCATGATCTTCATGACCAGTTTTGGCGTGCTTCTCCAGGCTCTCTATCTCTCCGGGGACATGGAATTCCTGCTGGCTGCGCCCATCCCGATCCGCGCGGTCTTCCTGAGCAAGCTGGTTCAAGCCATTCTGCCCAACTTTGGGCTTGCCTCGCTTTTTCACCCTGCCGGTCATTTTTGGGCTCGGTGCAGCGCATGGCTATAATTTCCTGTTCTATCCCCTGGCAATTGTGCTGATGGCCGTGCTGGCACTGGCAGCCGCGGCATTATCCAGCCTGCTGGTGATGGTCCTGGCTCGATTTGTCTCTCCCCGGCGCATCGCCGAGGTCATGGCTTTCGTGGTCGGCGTCAGTTCATTCATCTGTTCGCAGTCCGGAAATTTTTATAATGCCACACGGCCTGATATCACCGACGCGCAGGTCACTCAAACTTTTCAGTCACTCACCCGGTTCAATACCCCCTGGTCACCGCTGGCCTGGGCTGGGCAGGGCTTGGTCAATATTGGTGAGGGCAATTGGCTGGCTGGTGGTGGTTACCTGCTCCTTATCCTGGTGCTGGGTGTTGCAGTTTTCGCGGTTGCCCTGGTGACCGCTGAGCGGCTGTATTACAGCGGTTGGGCGCGTGTTTCGGTCAGCTGGAAAAAGAAAAAAGCACCTGCGAAAGCCCGTAAGGAAAGCGGGGTTGCGAAAGCCGCCAGCCGCTGGCTGCCTGGTCCCATTCGCGCCATGGTGGTCAAGGATTTCCTCGTGCTGCGCCGGGATCTGCGCAACCTCTCGCAGCTCATGACCCCGCTGATCCTGGGTGTTGTGTACGCCCTGTCTCTGTTTCGCACCGGTGGCATCGCACCGGAGGGGCAGGGAAATGCCCCCTCCTGGTTCATGGATGCCCTCCAGGCAGGATTCAGTTACGGCGATATCGCCATTTCCCTGTTCGTGGGCTGGATCCTGGTCATGCGCCTGGCGGGGATGGGCTTCTCGCAGGAGGGAAAAAGCTACTGGATGCTCAAATCCGCGCCGTTGACTCCCGGCCAGCTGTTGACCGCTAAATTCCTGGTCGCCTGGATCCCCTCTGTCCTGATCGGCTGGTTGTTCGTCATTGTCATGGCAATCCTCCAGCCCGCCAAGCTGGCTTCCCTGCCATTTGCCTTGCTGGTGGTCGCCCTCTGCTTTGCCGGTATGACCGGCATCAACCTGGCCTTCGGTGTGACCGGGGCCAAATTCGATTGGGTCGATCCGCGCAAGATGCAAAGCGGCAGCGCTGGATGCCTGGGTTCCCTGCTCAGTACTGCTCTACCTGCCGATCAGCACAGCCTTCCTGGTCGGCCCTGCCGTGCTGGCATCCGCCTTTGGTTTTCCCGCTTTCGCCGGGCAGATCGCCGGTCTGCTGCTGGGCGGTGGATTATGCGTCGCCTGTGTGGTGCTGCCACTGAATATGGTCAAGGAGAAGGTGGCTCGTTTGAACGAGACTTGATCCGGGCGACGCTGAATAACGCATCGCTCCATAATCTTGAGATGGTATACTTTCACCCGCAGCCCGTTTGCGGGTGAATTCTTATGCCTCTGTTATCCACCATCGACCTCGGCAAGTCCTTCGGCGCCCGGGATGTGTTTGAGCACATCACCCTGAGCGTACCTCACCGTGCCCGTATCGGGTTGCTGGGTGCCAATGGTGTGGGCAAAACCACCCTTTTCCGCATCCTGCTCGGACTCGAGGAACCTTCCTCCGGCCGGGTGGAAGGCGCCAGGAAATTAAAAATTGGCTACCTGCCGCAGGAAGCCGTTTTTGAAAGCAGCCTGACTCTCTGGGAGGAATGCCTGCTGCCGTTTAAGGATTTGGTCAGCCAGCAAAAGGAGCTTGCCAGGTTGGAGAAACAACTGGCCGATGGTGATTCATCCATTCTCGAAGCATACGGGAAATTACAGCATGCCTTCGACCTTCAGGGCGGTTACACCCTGGAGCTGCGCATCCGGCAGACCCTGGTGGGATTGGGTTTCACCCGCCAGGACGAACACCGTCCCTGGCAGCAGCTCTCCGGCGGGCAGCGGACGCGTGCCCTGCTGGCCAAATTGCTGCTTTCAGAACCTGACCTGCTTCTCCTGGATGAGCCCACCAATCACCTGGATATCAGCGCCATTGAGTGGCTGGAGGATTTCTTCAAGACATGGCCTGGTGCCATGGTTTCCATTTCCCATGATCGTTATTTCCTGGATCACGCCGTCAATACCATCTGGGAGATGACTCCAGCCTTCCATTCATATCGCGGGAATTATTCCGCCTACCTGCTGCAGCGCAGCATGCTTCAGGAACGACAGGCTGAGGAATATCAGTCGCAGCAGGAATTCATCAGGAAAGAGGAAGAATATATCCGCCGCAATATCGCCGGTCAGAATACCCACCAGGCCAAGGGCAGGCTGCGCCGGTTGGAAAGATTGAAGGCTGATGCTTTGATAGAAGCGCCGCGCACCCAGCGCGGACTTGAAACTGAACCTGCAGTCATCCGGCAGATCCGGCGACCTGGTGGTGCGCACCCGCTCCCTGAGTGTCGGCTATGCCGATGAGGGCAAGCCGTTGTTTAATGTCCCGGATCTGGTGCTCAAACGCAGTGAATGCGCTGCAGTGATCGGTCCCAATGGTGCGGGCAAGACCACCTTTCTGAAGACACTTCTCGAGCAGATTCCACCCCTGGCAGGCGATGTGCTGCTCGGTGCCAGCCTTAAGATTGGGTATTTTGCCCAGGCTCACGAGCGCCTTCACCTCCAGTGGTCGCTCATGGATGAGATCCAGGCGGCTGCGCCAAAATGGCTGCCTGCCGAGATCCGTAATTACCTGGCGCGTTTCCTTTTTACCGGAGATGATGTTTTCAAGACCGTGGACATGCTGTCTGGCGGTGAACGCGGGCGGCTTGCCCTGGCTGTTCTTGCCCTGGAGGGTGCCAATCTGCTGCTCCTCGACGAACCCACCAATCACCTTGACCTGCCCGCCCAGGAAGTACTTCAAGATCTGCTTGCGGATTATGAAGGGACCATCCTGTTGGTTTCTCACGACCGCTATTTGATCGACGGGCTTGCCAACCAGGTGTGGGAAGTGGTTCCGGAGGAACGCATATTAAGGGTGTTTAGTGGAACTTACACCGAGTACCATGCTGCCCGCCAGGCGGATGCCGATAAAAAGAAGCTTTTGGCACCGACTGGGAAAAAGGAGCGATCGAAGTCAGCTTCTACAGGGATGAGCAAGGACCGCCTTCAGCGTCACGAAAAGAAAGTGGCGCTGATGGAAGCTGAGATCGCCAGGCTTGAGACCGAAATGACAGTCATCAGCCGCCAGCTGGAACAGCCAGGCATCGATCCTGCAAAGGTGCAGAAACTTGGCAGGGATTATGTCCATTTACAGTCCGAGCTGGAAGAAAAGCTCAAGGATTGGGAAGAATTATCAGGATGAATCAAACTTGGATTTGAGGAAACAGGAAAAATAATGCGCACTTACGAAGAAGCCACCATGGTGGTCACCTATAAATGTGAGAATTGCGGTAAGAATCGCACCTACGAAAAATTCCGCTATCGCCCCAAAGAGGACGCCATACAAAAAAGCGAATCGACTCTCTCCGGGATGAGCGACACGCTCGATTCGCTTGTGGATAAGGCACATATCCCGGTCGAAAAGGATATGGGTTCGGAAAAATGTCCCAATTGTGGTTATATCCAATCCTGGATGCTGGCAGATGCGAAAGACCAGCGCAATGGGCGCGTCGCCATTTATGTGGGTGGGGTGGCGTTCGTGATCTCCATTATCTTTATATTGATCGCCACCGGTGGCTCGATCGCTGTCGGTACGGTGATCTTTCCTCTGATGGTCACCGCTGTGGTCACCTTGATCACGGGTGGGTTGGTCATGCGTTATATTCCATTTCATCCCAACAGTAAATTCGGAACGGTTAAAAAAACCGGTGAGCCGAAGCTCACCTGGAAGATTCCCGAAAAGAAGAATTAATTTTTCCGTATGATCAAAAAACTCCGGAGAAACATTCTCCGGAGTTTTATTTTTTCTGCAGGGCTAATGCCACCCAGTCATCCATTTGGCGTTGCTCAAGAAAGATCAATCCCTTTTCTTCTGCTCTGGTTCGAACGCCCTCAGCCTGTTCATCCAAAATTCCGGCCAGGATCAGCGTGCCGCCTGGTTCCAGCAGGTCCGCCAGCCCGCCATCCAGCAGCCGGATGATCACCGGGGCGAGGATGTTTGCCAGCACCAGCGGCGCGGATTTGATTGCGTATTGTCCCCCGAGAACTTCGCTCACCGATCCCTGGCCGGCTTCCACTTTGGATTCAACATCATTTAACGAGGCGTTGGAAAGCGTGGCTCCGACCGCTGCCGGGTCGATATCCACTGCCAGGGCTTTGCTGGCACCCAACTTGAGCGCGCCGATGGAAAGGATGCCTGAACCGCAGCCGATATCGATCACCGGCTGGTCTTTTTGGGTATATTTCTCGATCAATTCCAGGCAGAGCTGAGTGCTGGGATGGGTGCCGGTGCCGAAAGCCATCGATGGGTCGATGCGGATCGCCAACCGCTTTTTATCCTCTTGTTTGATCCACGCGGGCAGGATCAGCAGGCTCTTTCCAATCCGGATGGGTCGGTAGTGTTTCTTCCAGGCTGCCATCCAGTTTTCATCATTGATGTATTTGAATTGGGGTTCAGGCAATACCTGGATCTGCCCCAGGTGCCAGAGGGCTTCCTCCAACCGGTTGCGTTTCTCTTCGAGCCCTTCATCCACAAAAATGTATCCGTAGATTCGCACCGGACCCGTTGGTGTGCCTTCGTCTTCATCATTATAAAATTTCACGTCGCTTTCGATCACCACGCCGTTGGACACGTAGCGTTCGAGCACTTCGGAAACAGCTTCCGCCAGTTCGCCAGAGACCGTCAGGGATACCTCGAGCCAGCGTGATTCAACCACCCAGAACGTCTTTCAGCGCATCCAGGAAGCTGCGCTCCTGGGGTTGTGCTTCCGTGCCCATGGTATCTGCCAGCTGCTCGAAAAGCTTCTTCTGCTCGGAATTCATTTTTGTGGGGATCTCAACGTTGACGATCACCAGCTCATCGCCGCGCCCATTGGCGCGCACGTGGGGAATTCCCTTGTGCTTCAAGGTAAATACCTTGCCAGGCTGTGTGCCGGCCGGGATGCTCAATTTGGTTTTACCGTCCACGGTGGGCACTTCCACTTCCGCGCCTAAAACCGCCTGCGCAACATTAATATTCAGATCGACGAGAACGTCATCATCCCTGCGCCGGAAGAATTTATGGGGTTTGACCTTGATCTCAAGATAGAGGTTGCCATGAGGTCCGCCGTTGACTCCAGGCTGACCTTCGCCAGCCAGGCGGATCTGTGTGCCGTTATCCACGCCTGGCGGGATCGAGATGACTTTGCGCAGGGATTTGCGTTCCAGCCCGCTGCCGCGGCAGGTCTTGCAGGGTGACGAGATCACCTCGCCTGCGCCATTGCACGTTGGGCAGGTGGTCACCTGCACCATGGAGCCCAGGAAGGTCTGCCTTACCTGTCGCACCTCGCCGCGTCCTCCGCAGGAATTGCAGCGTTGACGGCTGGTGCCCGGTTCTGCTCCACTGCCCTTGCAGCGCGAGCATTCCTCATCCCGGGTGATCTCGATTTCCTTGTCCACGCCTTTGACCACTTCATCGAAATCCAGCTGGATGTTGTAGCCGAGGTCGGCGCCGCGCCGGGGTGCATTTCGCCGTACCCGGCTGCCGCCCATGCCAAAACCGAACAGGCCTTCGAAGAGGTCTGAGAAAAGATCGAAATTGGAGAAATCCGGCATGCCGCCCATGCCCTCCACTCCGGCATGACCAAAACGGTCATAGGCTGCGCGCTTGTCCAAATCGGAGAGCACGCCGTAGGCTTCGTTGATCTCTTTAAATGTTTTTTCCGCACCTGGCTCCTTGTTTACATCCGGATGATATTTGCGCGCCAGGTTGCGGAAGGCTGCTTTCAGGTCATCCTGGGAAGCATTGCGGGGCACACCCAGGACTTCGTAATAATCTCGTTTCGTCGGCATGGACACCTGTTTGATAAGAATGAACCCTCACCCGGGCATGTCTCCTGAAAGGAGTATGTCAGGGTGAGGGAGATTTTTATGTTCCTACTGCTCTAAACGTTCTTGAATTCTCCATCCACCACGTCTTCACCACCGCCCGAGCCGCCCTCTTTGGGAGGTTCCTGCGGGGGTACTTCGCCGCCCTCGGGGCTGGCGCCGGCATCCGTGCCGGGTCCGGCTGATGGGGGTTGCTGGTACATGCTCGCGCCCAGCTTCTGCAGGGTTTGCCCGAGTTCCTCGGTGGCTTTCTTGATGGCATCCAGGTCTTCGCCGTCTTTTACGGCTTTGACTGCCGCGATACCGTCTTCCACCTGTTTCTTCATATCTTCCGGAACTTTATCCGCATTCTCACGGAGCAGTTTCTCCGCGGAGTAGGCTGTGGTATCCGCCTGGTTGCGGACCTCGATCATTTCTTTCTTCTTGAGATCCTCTTCAGCATGGGCTTCCGCTTCCTTGCGCATGCGTTCGACTTCATCCTTGCTCAAGCCGGAGGAGGCAGTGATGGTGATGTGCTGCGATCGACTGGTGGCTTTATCAGTGGCTTTCACTTCGAGGATGCCGTTGGCATCAATATCGAAGGAGACTTCCACCTGCGGGATGCCGCGCGGTGCCGGCGGGATGCCGTCCAGGATGAAGCGTCCGAGTGTCTTGTTATCGGCTGCCATGGGGCGCTCGCCCTGCAGCACGTGGATTTCCACCTGCGTCTGACCATCCGAAGCGGTCGAGAAGATCTGCGAGCGGTGCACCGGGATGGTGGTATTGCGCTCGATCAATGGAGTCGCCACGCCGCCCAGTGTTTCCACGGAGAGGGTCAGCGGGGTCACGTCGAGCAGCAGGATGTCTTTCACTTCACCGCCCAAAACGCCTGCCTGGATGGCAGCGCCGATCGCCACCACCTCGTCGGGGTTGACTCCCTTGTGGGGATCCTTGCCGAATTCCTTCTTCACCGTCTCCTGCACCAGGGGCATGCGGGTCATACCGCCAACCATCACGATTTCGTTGATATCAGCGGGTTTTAGATTCGCGTCCGAGAGCGCGCGGCGTACGGGTTCAAGCGATTTCTGCACCAGGTCGCCCGTGAGCTGCTCGAGCTTCGCGCGGGTCAGGTTCATCACCAGGTGTTTCGGACCGTTTGCGTCCGCGGTGATATAGGGCAGGTTGATCTCGGTCTGCGCCACGGAAGAAAGCTCGATCTTGGCTTTCTCGGCAGCTTCTTTTAGACGCTGCACGGCGGCGCGGTCATTCTTGAGATCGATGCCGTTGTCCTTCTTGAATTCATCCGCCAGGTAATCCATCAGGCGCTGATCAAAATCATCACCGCCCAGGAAGGTATCGCCGCTGGTGGATTTCACCTGGAACACGCCGTCACCGACGTCCAGGATGGAAATATCGAAGGTGCCGCCGCCCAGGTCATAGACCGCGATCACTTCGTTCTTTTTCTTGTCCAGCCCGTAAGCCAGTGAAGAAGCCGTGGGCTCGTTGATGATGCGCAGCACTTCCAGCCCGGCGATCTTGCCGGCGTCCTTGGTGGCGTTGCGCTGTGCGTCGTTGAAATATGCCGGGACGGTGATCACTGCCTGGGTCACGGTCTCACCAAGGTAGGCTTCCGCGTCCGCTTTGAGTTTGGCGAGGATCATCGCCGAGACTTCCGGCGGCGAGTATTCCTTGCCGTCCAGCGTGACGCGCACGTCACCATTGCTGGCCTTGGATACCTTGTAGGGTACCCGGCTGACGGTGCGCTGAACTTCGGGGTCGTCGAATTTGCGTCCCATGAACCGTTTGATCGAAAAGATCGTGTTCTCGGGGTTGACGATCGCCTGGTTGCGGGCAGCGCGTCCTACAATACGTTCATGATTCTTATTGACCGCCACCACGGATGGCAGCAGCCGTTCCCCTTCCGCGGTCGGGATGACCATCGGCTCACCGCCGCTCATCACCGCAACCACGGAGTTGGTCGTACCTAGATCGATGCCTATTATTTTTCCCATTTTTTCTCCTATCGGGCGACTCTGACTTGTGCCGGGCGGATCACCCGGTCGCCCAAAATATATCCTTGTTGAACCACTTCTATAATTCTGCCCGATTCATGATCGGGGTATTCCTCGTGCGAAATTGCTTCGTGAAACTTGGGATCGAAGATATTCTTTCTCCTCGATGGGTTGGATGCCTTCCATTTCGAGGATGTTTTCCAGTTTCCTTTTTATCAAATCAATGCCTTCCGACCAGGCGCCAGCCTCCCCTTCCGTGGGGCGGTTTTTCAACGCGCGCTGGATATCGTCCAAAACAACCAGGTACTTCTTGATGATTTCTACGCTTAAATCCTGTTTTTGTTGCGCGCGCTCCCGCTCGATGCGGTTGCGGTAGTTGGTAAAATCCGCCCGCTCCCGCTGCCAGCCCTCAAGGTTCTCGTTGACCTGTTGTTTGAGGTCATCGATCTCTTTTAGCTGGGCAGCATAATCTTTCAGCGGTACGCTCACCAGTTCGGGAAGCGCTTCCTCCTCTGCCGCAGTTCCCAGTTTGGCGGTATCGCCTTTTTCGTGGGATTTCAACGGTGTGGTTTGATCTTTTTGACTTTTCTTTTTTCCATCTGTCATCATGCATTCACCTTTAGTTCAGTGGATTGGAATCCTCTTCCACCAGCGTCTCTGCGACCAGGTCGCTGAGCAGGGAGGAAAGGAAACGTACCACTGATATTGATCTTCCATAGGACATGCGCATTGGGCCCAGTACGCCCAGCATGCCTGTAGCCAGTCCCGGGGAACCGTAACGTGCCAGAACCACGGAGCATTGGCGTAATTCGTTCATCGACCCTTCTCCCCCGATCAGCACCTGTACCCCGCCGATCGTTTCATGCGGCAGGGAGAGTGAAAGGATGTTCTGCAGCGCGGACCGCTCTTCCAGGATGTGCAGCGCTTTTCTGCCTTCTTCGGACCCCGCGAATTCGGGTTCTGCCAGTACGTTTGTCAGCCCGTCGAAGTAGATTTCTCCAGCGATGAGCGCATCCGAGCGGGTCATTTCCGCGAGGATCCATTCACTGACGTCCTGCTCCAGCTCTGTAAGTGATGGCACCAGTGAGCGGATACTCTCCGGACCTTTACCCACGAAAAGCTGGGTGATATGGTCGGCAGCCAGCGACAACTGCTCCTGGTTTACCGGTTCCGTCAGGGTATAAACCTGCTGGTGGACTTCACCACCCAGCATGACCAGTACCATCAGCAGCTGCCGTCCGCGCGTTGAGATAAGTTCCACATGCTTGAAGAGGGCCTTATCCGGGTGCGGCGCGGTAACCAGCGAAGCGGCGCGGGATTGGTGTGCCAGTACCGAAGCTGCCAGCCGGGTCCATTGATCCACGTCATGGCGCATCTGGTAGAACTGGTGGTTGATCATGCTGCGCGTGGCTTCCGGCAGGGAGATATCCTGGATCAGTCGGCTGACGAAATAACGGTAACCGTCTTCGGTCGGCACCCTTCCCGCGGAAGTGTGCGGCTGGCGCAGGTAGCCCATCTCATCCAGCGCCGCCAGTTCGTTGCGAACCGTGGCGGAGCTCATGTCCAGGTTGTAACGGTCGACCAGGTGGGTGGATCCCACTGGAGCGGCCGTCTGAACATACTCATGGATGATGAGCGTCAGCAGCAATTTTTGACGTTCGGTCAAATAATCCATTCTTACTCTTTTCAATTTAGCACTCTCTTTGCGAGAGTGCTAATAACCTGTGAAATATGATACCATGTTGAAGAGGGTAAGTCAATATGAAGGCGGTGATTCTGATAAAACGCTTATATTTCGGGGAAACTAACTACCAATACCCTGGTAATACAGGAAAACGAGTCCCCCAATATACAGCACGATCAGGATAAAAGCATCGATTTCCAGAAAAAAGATCTTTCTCTCAAGCCTGGCAATGTTGCCGATCAAAGCCAGCCCGGTCATCAGCAATCCGAGGACGGCCACAAGCAAGAATACCGGATCGATGACGCCCAGGAAACGCCCGGACACCAGGAATACATCAGTCAAGCCAAGAGCAAAGATATTGAACATGTTGCTGCCAAAAAGGTTCCCCACTGCCATGTCTGCTGCGCCTATTTTGGCTGCTGCCAGGGTGGTGGCAAGCTCGGGCAATGAAGTGACCAACGCGACGAGGGTGGTTCCGACAAATGTTGTTCCCAGCCCGGTGATCTCGGCGATATCTTTGCTGGAGGACACTAGGTAGGGAGTGGTGGCAACCAACAGCGCTGATGCAAGCAAGAAACCGATAAAGCCGCTTCTCAATTTGGGTGTTCCCGGCGGGATAATAATCTTATGAGTACTTACGCTGCTGGTAAGATCCAGGTTTTTCTGAATAAGATAGATCGCGCCAATATATACCATTATCAAAATCAGGCTGTCCACTCCCATCCACCCCACGCTGACATTAAAATCGGCCATGATGAAGAATATTGCCAGGCTGATGAGAAATATGGTCAGACTGCCGCTTAAAGCATGACGGAGCAATGAATTTCGCAGGATTCGTTGTTTATAAAATACCAGGTCAAGTAGTGCAAGCAGGAACATATTAAACATGTTGCTGCCTAGCAGATTGCCGGCTGCCATGTTGGGCAATCCCAGGCGGAGCGAGGAAATGGAAGTCAATACTTCAGGCAGGGAGGTCGCCCCTGCCATTAGTAGTACTCCAACGAACATTCCACCAAGCCCTGTGCGAAGAGCAATAATATCGCCGTATTTTGCCAGCTGCATGGCGGCAAAAGCGATAACGACTGCGCTGATTAAGAAGATCACCCAGGGCATGGTTACTCGTTCTTGTCCTTAGAATTCGCTCCCTTGGTTAGATCCAGCTTCCATGAAGCAAAAACCCCGGTATTCGGCTTATTGAGGTCGCCGACAAGTTCCTCTGTGGCTTTGAGACAGGCTTTTACCATTGTTTCATTCTTCACGATCGAAATCAATGTCATGTGCCCTTCCTCGACAAGGTTGCCAGGTGTGTAGGCAAATGGCATGGGAATCCGCTTTCCAAGGCGATGTAAACCGGTGCTTTCCAGGATGGTTACACCTCCTACACCTGCTTGTTTCCATGCTTCAAGCACGTTTTCCAGCAAGTCGGGGTCGTCTAGAACAAAAAATATCATTTGCATGGATATCTCCTGGGATCAAAAAATTATATCTAAATATGATACAAGAAAAACCTGTGTAACATGATCTCTTATTTATTATATTTTCTTGATCTATTATGTAAAAAGCTAGGGTAATATTTTTTGAGAATTGTTTATGAATAGCAGCATATTGGTTGACCTTACAAGTTTTTTTCTTTACAATAGCCTCATATCCTTATTGATGGTTATTAAAGCATTTCAATCATATCATCTTGGACGACAGAGTTAATTCGATTTTTTTGTTGTCCTGCTCAAAAAAATTTAAAGGAGAATTCATGCCCAACCCTTTCCCTTCCAAACGAGCTCCTGCTTTCAAGGATGTACCCGATGAAAAATGGAACGACTGGCGCTGGCAGCTTTCCCACCGCTTGAATACCGTCGAGGAATTCGAACCCATCCTCAAGCTGACCGAATCCGAGCGCAAAGCGCTCTCCAGCCCGGGGCTCTTCCGTGTGGACGTCACACCCTATTATGTGTCCTTGATTGATCCCGATGACCCCGCGGACCCCATCCGGCGCCAGATCATCCCCACCGCGGAGGAAATGAGCGCATTCACCGGGCAGATGGAGGATTCGCTTTCGGAAGACCGCCATTCGCCTGTGCCCGGGCTGGTTCACCGCTACCCCGACCGTGTATTGATGCTGGTCACCACCCAGTGCGCGGTCTACTGCCGCTACTGCACCCGTGCCCGCATCGTTGGTGATCCAGCCCAGACCTTCGCCCGCGTCGATTTCGATGCCCAGATCGAATATCTCAAGCGCACGCCCCAGGTGCGGGATGTGCTCCTCTCCGGCGGCGATCCGCTCACCCTGGCGCCCAAGCTTCTTGAGGAGCTGCTCGCCCGCCTGCGCGAGATACCGCATATCGAGATTATCCGCATCGGTTCGCGCGTACCGGTTTTCATGCCCATGCGCGTCACGGCAGAATTGACCGACATGCTGCAGAAATTCCATCCCCTCTGGCTGAATATCCACGTCAACCATCCCAATGAGATCACCGCCGAACTGGCGGATGCCACGGATAAGCTTTCCCGAGCCGGAATCCCCCTTGGCAACCAGTCCGTGCTGCTGGCGGGGGTGAATGACTGCGTTCATATCCAGCGTAAGCTGGTCCAGGACCTGGTGCGCATCCGCGTTCGCCCCTATTACCTTTATCAATGCGACCTGGTGGAAGGCGCCGGGCATTTCCGTACACCCGTTGCCAAGG
>CAWDSH010000028.1:0-17626 GCA_963804865.1 uncultured Chloroflexia bacterium | reverse complement strand
CGCACCTCGTCCCAGGTCTGGCAGGCATCGCAGGCGCTGCAGGGATGGATGGTGAGATCGGCGAGGTTGACGAGCTGGACGGACGCGCCTGCCTGCCGCGCGCCTTCAGCCACCTGCCCCGCGAGGGCGTTGCTGTTGCCGTTCCGGCGGGGGGAGGAGGTTAAGATTAGGATGGTAGACGGACCCAAAGATCAACCCTTTTTTATAAATATTTCGAACTTGAAAAGCCAGGCTGAACAATCCTCACCCGGCTTCAGGTTTAGTGCTGATTATTGTGAAAAATATTAACTATTATTTTCCGATCTCAATTTCGCACTTATCCAGCCACTGCTGGGCGGGCTTGGTGAACATATCCATCATCGCTGCCGAAGGCTTCCATCATCTCACCGCTGGCACCCTCGCCCGGGTTGGAGGTCAACTCATCGAGATCCATGTCGCCGGCAACCATCCAGGTGGCGAACTGCACGCCCAGGATTTCCTGGAAGGCGGTGATATCGGGATTTAACTTCTCCTTGCAGAGGCAATCCGCCAACCGCAGCAGGCCGGCTTCCTCCGCCATGGGCCCAACCTGGTAGGCGCTGCCCTCACCCGGCGCATGGGCGCTGCTCTCGATGCACACCACGTAGGGCTGCAGCTCGGCGGTACCACCCGCGGGGATCTCCTCGACCACCGCCTGGATGACCATCAGTTTTTGCTCGCCGCTGCCTTCCGGCGGGTTGAATACCAACCCGCAGGGGATGGTGACCGTGGTGGGTTTATCGGATGGGTTATGCACCTTCACCTTGATGATCTCACCGGCGGTGAAACCTTCCGCGGTGGAAGCGACGCCATCCAGGACGGCATCACCCCATAAAATCCCCCCTTCACCCGGTTCTTCTGTCTTCTCTGCATCAGTTTCGGGTACTATTTCCGTGGAGTCCTCAGCTTCCTTCTCAGGAATCTCCCTTTCCCCGTCATCACTCGTCGACGGCATAAAGGGCAACTGACAGGCCATGGTGACCAGGGCGATGATGGCAACGATGATGGAAAATCTAAACAAGTTTCTATGTTTCATGATCGTTTTCCTCTCCCTCCGAATATGTGGAACATGAAAATCCATAAAAATAGTATAACGCATCTGTCAAGTAAAAAATCCTCCGGGCTTTCTTCCGGAGGATTTTTATAGAGCCAATGGCTATTAATTACTTCGTGATTTCTTCGATGCGGATCAGCACGGCGCGCACCACCAGGCGGGAGCGGTAGCTGCCGGTCTTTTCATCGTATTCCTTGCAGGTGAGCAGGGTCAGCCAGGAGCGGTCCTCGTGCTTGAACACGGAGAGGTCATCCGGCTTGATCTTCTTCACCTCGCGCACCTGGTAGACATAGCGCTCGCCGTTCGAGCGGACGACGATCTCCTGCCCCCAGTAAAGCTTGCCGAGATCGATGAACGGACCCGGCAGACCGTTGGGCAGGTAGACGTGCGCGGTGAGCACGCTGTTACCCTCCAGGGTCGGGTAAGCGGTGCCCTGCAGCCAGCCAGCCTGGTTCCACAGCCAGTTGAGGTCCCAATCGCCGTTTTGCAGCGGGACGCCCACGATGGGCAGGTTGAGCTTGAGGGCGGGGATCTCGAGCGACAGGTCAGCATTCTGCGAATACTGCGTGACCTTCAATCCGCTGAGGTCGGTGCGCACACCCGGTGCAAAGCCGGTGGAGGGCAGCAGGGCTGCCCCGCCGAGGGCATTGAGGGTTACGGACGCATCCGTGCCGTAGTTGTTGGCAGGATCAGCCGGGTCGTAATAGCGCTCGGTTGAGAGGACGTTATAAAGCGAGATCTGACCCGGATCCAGCGGCAGGCTGGTCCATTCCACGGCGGCGGTGTTGGTGATGCCGCCAGCAGCCGGGATGGCCAGCACGGTGGCCTGGAAACGAACCGCGCCGTTTCCACCGCCAAGGGCAAAATTCAGCCAGCTGGCGGTCACGGTGCGGGTACCGGCATCGAAACTGCAGGTATCGGCATCCTGCACACCCAAAGCGCAATCCAGGGATGCCGGGATGACCTGCAATTCCACGGGAACCACATCCGAGATGAGCGTATCGTACGCGTTGGTGTTGCTGGCGCCGGAATGCGCGATGGTGATGGTGAAAGTCACCGTATCACCCACGCGAACGAAGCCTGTACTGGAAACCTTATCGATGGTCAGCTCGGGTTCCTGGATTCTCACAGCCCCGCCGGTGGCAGGTCCCACGGAGCCGCCGCCCCAGGAGTAGACCGCCGAGTTGGTCAGCAGGTCGCCATCCTGATTGTCGATGGCATCCAGCACCACCGCGCGATAGGTGACGACCAGCTTCAAGCGGGTTGTACCGGAATTGGTCAGCGTCCCAAAATCGTAGGTGACCAGGCGACCCTGGTCTATGTCATCCGTGCTTGCGGCAGGGAACTCGGTGGGCGTTGTGCTCGCGCAGATGCCCGCGAAGCCACCCGCGATGGATGTGGTCAGGTTTGCGTTTTCAGGGACAATGCTGGTGCAATCCACGTATGCCAGACCTTCGCCGAGGGTATCCACCAGCTGCGAGGTGGCGAAGGTGCCGGGTGGGACGGTGATGATCACTTCGTAAGTGAGGATCTCGCCGATAGCCACATTGGGATCCGCGGTGAAGGTCTCGCTCGTTGCGGTCAGGTCCTTGCTCAGGGCATCCGGGTCCGCCTGGACGACCAAAATATCCAGTGTGTCGGTATTATTGGCAGGATCAGGGTCGGACACTGAACCGGTGACTGTCGCCTGGTTACTCAAGGTGGTCTCGAAGGCAGGCGCGGTCATATTGATGGTAATGCTCGAGGAAGACCCAACCGTCAGCGACGGCAGCGTGCAGGTTACAGAATGGGTCGGGATATCGTAACTACAAGTCCAGCCAGCCGCAACAGTTGAAACGAATGCAGCATCGACTGGCAGATCGTCCGTGACACTCAGATTGGCAGCGTCATCCGGACCGTTGTTGGTCACGGCCAGTGTATATGAGAAGGAGGCATTGACATCCACCGGGTCCGCGCTGGAGGTCTTGACGATGGCGAGATCGGCGATGATGTTGGTCACTTCCACGGAAGCCGAATCGTCATCCTGGGCGGAATTGCCTTCATTATCCTGGACGGTGACATTTGCCGTGTTGGGATAAACGCCAACCGCTGTCTGGGTCACGTCGTATGTGCAGCTGGTGGATAGCCCCGGCGACCAAGGCTGGTACCGATCAGTGCCAGTGCAGCCCGGGCTGAGGGGATTGTCATCGGTTAACGCGGTGATGGTGACGCTCTCCAACGACGGTATTGGTGATGGTCAGCGTATAGGTGAACAAACCACCCGGGATGGGCAGGATCGCCGGGGTGACCGATTTATCCAGCATGACAGCCGGCAGCGCATCCGTGACCGAGACCGAAGCGCTTGAGGAGCTGCTGGCGGGATTGCCTTCATTATCCTCAACGGTCACGCTGGCATCATTCGGGTAAGTCCCAGCTTCCGTCTGGCTGACGGTGTATGTGCAGCTGGTGGTGGCAGATGCTCCAAGGCTCGTGCCCACCAGCGCGTTACACGCCGCGCTTAGGGGATTGTCGTCGGTGAGAGCAGTGATCGTCACCGCTTCGGTCGATGTGTTGGTGATCGAGAGAGTATAGGTGAAGACGCCGCCCGGTTCCGGCAGAGTCGCCGGCAGGACGGTCTTGGATAAGGTTACCGCTGGCAGCGCATCTGTCACGGTCACGCTATCGCTATCCGTGTCCGCGGCAGTATTGCCCTCGTTATCCGCGACGGTCACATTGGCCGTATTGGGATATGTGCCGGGATCCGTCTGCGTAACGGTATACGTGCAATTCGTGCTGGCTCCGGAAGCCAGGCTCGTTCCAATCAGCGCGGTAGCAGGCGGCACTGAACGGATTGCTGTCGGTCAGCGCGGAGATGGTGACGCTTTCAACCGAGGTGTTGGTGATGACCAGCGTGTAGGTGAACACACCGCCCGGTTCAGGCAGGCTGGCGGGAGCCACGGACTTATCGAGTGTGACGCCCGGCAGGACATCGGTGACTGATACGCTTTCACTATCGGTGTCACTCGCCAGATTGCCTTCATTATCCGAAACGGTGACACTGGCGTCATTGGGGTACGTTCCAGCTTCGGTTCGTGTAGTGGTGTAAGTGCAGCTCGTGCCCCCGCCCGCGGGCAGGCTGGTGCCGATAAGGGCCAGGCAGGCAGCGGAAAGGGGATTATCGTCGGTCAACGCGCTGATGGTCACGTCCTCAACGCTGGCATTGTTAAGTGTCAGCGTGTAAGAAAACACACCGCCCGGTTCAGCCAGGCTGGCAGGAACGACGCTCTTATCCAAATCCACTATCGGCAATTCGTCCGTCACGGTCACGCTGGCACTGGCACCATCGCTGGTTGTGTTGCCTTCGTTATCCGAAACAGTCACGCTGGCGTTGTTTGGATAGACACCCGCTTCAGTGTGGGTGACATCATAAGTACAGCTCGTACCGGCTCCAGCCGCGAGGCTGGTCCCGACCAGCGCGGTGCAGGCCGGGCTGAGAGGATTATCATCCGTTAACGCTGTGATGGTCACCGGCTCGCTGCTCGTATTGGTGATGGTCAGCGTGAAAGTGAACAATCCGCCGGGTTCCGAAAGAGTCGCGGGCAGCGCGGATTTATCCAGCGTCACGCTGGGCAACAGATCCGTCACGGATACACTTTCGCCATCCGAATCACTTGCCGGATTGCCCTCATTATCTGAGACCGTCACGACGGCCGTGTTGGGATAGACCGCAACCGCATTCCGTGTGGCAGTATAGGTGCAGGAGGTGCTATCCCCGGCGGCAATGCTGGTTCCGACCAGCGCCAGGCAGTCAGCGCTCAACGCGTTATCGTCGGTCAGGGTGGTGATGGTCACGGCTTCTACACCCGTATTGTTGATGGTCAGGGTGTAGGTGAAGATCCCACCGGGTTCAGGAAGGCTGGCTGGTATCACGGTTTTATCAAGGGTTACTGAAGGCATAACATCCGTAACCAAAACGCTTGCGTTATCGGTCGCGTTGGCTGTGTTGCCCTCGTTATCCGCAATTGTCACGTTTGCTGTATTGGGATACACACCCGTTTCGGTCTGAGTTACCGTGTAGGTGCAGCCCGCGTTGCCGCCCGCGGGGATGCTCGTCCCCACCAGCGCCAGGCAGGCAGCACTTAGAGCATTGTCATCTGTCAACGCGGTGATGGTCACAGGCTCCACGGAATTGTTGGAAATGGTGAGGGTGTAGGTAAATACACCGCCCGGTTCCGCCAGGCTGGCTGGCGCTACAGATTTATCCAACGCCACGCTCGGGAGAACATCAGTGACCGAAACAGACGCGCTGGAACTATCAGAGGCTGTGTTGCTCTCGTTATCCTGGACTGTGACACTGGCATCGTTTGGATACGTTCCAGAATCAGTCTGCGTGATCGAATAGGTGCAGTTTGTGCTCGCACCCGTCCCAAGGCTGGTGCCCACCAGTGCCAGGCATTCTGCGCTCAACGCGTTATCGTCTGTCAGTGCCGTGATCGTCACCGTCTCTACAGAGGTGTTGGTGATGGTCAGGGTGTAATTGAATACCCCGCCAGGTTCAGGGAGAGTTGCAGGGAGAACGGTCTTGCTCAAGGTCACCGTCGGCAGGACGTCCGTCACCGAGACACTTTCGCTATCGGTATCGCTCGCGACATTCCCCTCATTATCCTGAACGGTCACAACCGCGGTGTTGGGGAAAGTCCCGGGATCAGTATGTGTGGCTGTATAGGTGCAGCTTGCGCTTGCCCCAGCGGCGAGGGTATCACCAACGAGATTCGTACAATCAACACTCAGGGTGTTGTCATCTGTCAAGGCTGTGATGGTCACGGCTTCCACCGAAGTGTTGGTGATGGTCAACGTGTAGGTGAAGTTGCCGCCCGGTTCAGGCAAGCTGGCAGGCGCGACGGATTTATCCAGCGTCACAACCGGTAATTCATCCGTGACCGTCACCGTCGCGTTATCCGAATCGCTGGCGGTGTTGTTCTCGTTGTCGCGGACTGTCACCTGCGCGATGTTTGGGTATGTCCCGGCTTCAGTATGGGTAACAGAATAGGTGCAGCTTGTGTTCGCACCTGCTGCCAGGTTTGATCCAATAAGTGCTGTGCAAGCCGCGCTCAAAGGATTGTCATCGGTCAGCGCGGTGATGGTCACGCTCTCGAGTGAGGTATTGGTGATCGTGAGGGTATAAGTGAAAGCGCCGCCCGGTTCTGCGATCGATGCCGGCAGGACGGATTTGTCCAGGGTCACGGTCGGTAATACATCTGTCACCGTGACACTTTCACTATCAGAGGCACTGCCTGTATTCCCGTCGTTATCGCTCACCGTGATATTGGCCGTATTGTTGTAAGTCCCAGCCTCGGTATGCGAAACGGTATACGTGCAGCTCGTCCCTGCTCCTGAAGCCAGGGTCGTCCCGATCAATGCAGTGCAGGCAGGGCTTAAGGGATTGTCATCTGTCAGAGCTGTGATGGTCACTGTCTCTGGCGATGTATTGGTAATAAGTAAGGTGTAGGTGAATAAACCACCCGGCTCGGGGAGTGACGCCGGAAGAACGGATTTATCCAGGGTCACCGTCGGTAGAACGTCCGTGACCGCTACGCTCTCGGAATCCGCATCGCTTGCTGGATTGCCCTCGTTATCTTCAACGGTGACACTGGCATTGTTGGAATAAGTCCCGGGTTCCGTGTGCGAGGCGGTATTGATGCAGCTCGCGGTTCCTCCGGCAGGGATGCTTGTACCGATGAGAGCAAGGCAAGCCGCGCTGAGACCATTGTCATCAGTCAGACCCGGTGATGGTCACCGCTTCCACGGAGTTGTTGGTGATCGTCAGGGTGAAGGTAAATACCCCACCCGGTTCCGGTAGTGTCAGGGGAGCGACGGACTTATCCAGCGTCACCGCAGGGAGCACATCCGTCACGGTGACGGATTCAGCATCCGAATCGGTTGCCGTGTTGCCGTCCGTGTCGGTCACGGTGATGTTCGCGCTGTTGGGATAGATCCCGGCTTCCGTGTGATTGACCGTGTAATTGCAGCTGGTTGATCCACCCACGCCAAGACTGGTCCCGATCAACGCCAGGCAGGACGCGCTCAAAGGATTGTCATCCGTGAGAGCCGTGATCGTGAAGGGTTTGATCGCCGGTGTTGGTGATCGTCAGCGTGTAGGTGAAGTCACCGCCCGGTTCTGCAAGCGTGGCAGGGATCACTGATTTATCCAGATCCACCGCAGGCGGGACGGTCGTTACCGAAACGCTGGCGCTGTCGCTCGCTGATGCCGTACTGCCTTCGTTATCCGTCACGGTGACGTTGGCCGTATTGGGATAAACACCAACCAGGTTGCGCGTGACAATGTAGGTGCAGCTGGCCGATGCTCCCGAGCCAAGAACATCACCGATCAAATCAGTGCAATCCGTGCTGAGCGGGTTGTCATCCGTCAGCGCCGTGATAGTCACCGCTTCCGGAGATGTATTGGTGATCGTCAGGGTGTAGGTGAAATCACCGCCCGGCTGCACCAGCGTGGCTGGTGTGACGGATTTGTCCAGGGTCACGGTGGGCAGGGTATTCGTCACCGTCACCGTTTCGGAATCCGTGCCGGTGCCGGTTGTGCCCTCGTTATCCTGGACAGTGACCACCGCTGTGTTGGGATATGTCCCGGCTTCAGTATGGGTCACGATATAGGTGCAGCTGGTATTCGCGCCCGCCGCCAGGCTGGTGCCCACCAGCGCGAGACATTCAGCACTGAGCGCGTTGTCATCCGTTAGAGCAGTGATGGTCACCGCTTCACTGGAAGTGTTGACGATTGCCAAAGTGAATGTAAATACCCCACCCGGTTCCGGCAGCGTTAGGGGTGAGGCAGATTTGTCCAGGGTCACGGTTGGCGCCGTATCTGTCACACTTGCCGTAGCTGTATCACTGGCGCTTGCGCTGTTAGACTCGTTATCCTGAACAGTTACTTGCGCCGTGTTCGGATAAGTCCCAGCCTCGGTGTGCGAAACGGTATAGGTGCAGCTCGTGTTCGCCCCCGCTGTCAGGCTGGTACCGACCAGCGCGGCGCATGCCGCACTCAAAGGATTGCTGTCGACCAGTGCAGTGATGGTCACGCTTTCGGGCGAGGTGTTGGTTATGAGCAGGGTGTAGGTGAACGCGCCACCCGGTTCAGGCAGGCTGGCAGGAGCCACGGATTTATCCAGCGTCACTGTCGGGAGCACATCCGTGACGGTGACGCTTTCGCTATCGAAATCGCTGGCTGAATTGGTCTCATTATCCTGAACGGTCACGCTGGCATCATTGGGATAGGTACCGGCTTCTGTGTGCGAAACCGTGTAGGTGCAGCTGGCATTTCCACCTGCCGCGATGCTCGTCCCGATCAGCGCCAGGCATTCCGCGCTTAGGCCGTTGTCATCGGTCAGCCCGGTGATGGTCACATTTTCTACGCTGGTATTGGTGATGGTCAACGTGAAGGTGAACACTCCGCCTGGTTCAGCATAAGTAGCCGGAACCACCGATTTATCCAACGCTATGGTTGGAAGAACATCCGTCACCGACACACTTTCGCTGTCGGTATCGCTGGCGGAATTTCCTTCGTTGTCCTGAACGGTTACCGAAGCGTCATTGGGATACGATCCTGCATTCGTGCGTGTGACTGTGTAGGTGCAGCTCGTATTTGCGCCTGCTGCCAGGGAAGTACCGATCAAGGCAGTGCACTCCGCACTCAAGGGATTATCGTCAGTCAATGCGGTGATCGTTACGCTCTCCACCGAGGTGTTGGTGATGGATAACGTGTAGGTGAACAATCCGCCGGGTTCAGCAAGCGCTGCCGGGGCTACTGATTTATCCAAGTTTACAGAAGGTAGGGCGTCCGTGACTGTGACCGTCTCGTTATCCGTATCGCTGGCAGTATTGCCCTCGTTGTCGCTCACGGTCACCATAGAGTTGTTAGGGTAGGAGCCGGCTTCGGTGTGCGCCACAGTGTACGTGCAGCTTGTGCTGCTGCCAGCCGCGAGAACATCCCCGACCAGGTCCGTGCAATCCACGCTGAGCGGATTATCATCGGTCAATGCGGTGATGGTCACCGCTTCCGGAGCCGTATTGGTAATGGCCAGTGTGTAAGTGAAGACACCTCCAGGTTCGGCAAGCGTTGCTGGCGTGACTGATTTATCCAGGGTGACCGCGGGCAGAACGTCTGTGACCGAAACGGTCTCGCTTTCGCTGGCGCTGGCCAAATTGCCTTCGTTATCCTGAACCGTCACGGAAGCGTCATTGGGATAAGTCCCAGCTTCGGTGTGCGTGATGTTATAGGTGCAGCTTGTGTTTGTGCCTGCTGCCAGGTTTGTCCCGATCAACGCGAGGCAGGCAGGGCTCAACGGGTTGTCATCGGTCAACGCAGTGATCGTCACGTCTTCAGGTGATGTGTTGGTGATGGTCAATGTGTATGTGAAGGCACCACCCGGTTCTGCCAGGTTTGCTGGAGCCGCAGATTTATCCAGGGTTACGGTTGGAAGCACATCCGTATAGGTCACGGTGGCATCCGCCGTGGCGGTGTCCGTATTCCCATCATCGTCTGTTACGGTAGCCGAGAAGGTGTTCACGTGCGTTGCCAGGGCCTCCCCGGCGGGAACAGCAAAAGTGGCTGTGAAGGAGCAGGAAGCGAGGGGAGAAAGGATGGTGCCAACCTGGCAACCAGGTCACCAGCGAGGATACCAAACTGGTTATCACTGAGCGCGGTGATCTCGGCAGGTTCGCTGCTGATATTTGTTACTCGTGTAGGTGAAATCGACATTGCCGCCGGTTTCCGGGATGCTGACGGGCACAGCGGTCTTGGTCGCGGAGATATCAGGCAGGACATCCGTAACGATCACCGTATCCAGGCTGCTGTTGTTCGCCTCATTCGATTCATCAACGAGGGTATCCGGATCGACGACCGCGGTATTGGCGAGGTTCCCCACTGCCGTGGGGGTAACCGGGAAAGTGACGCTGAAGGACGCGCCAATCGGAAAAGTGACCGGATCGCCCGCGTTACAGGTTAAGGCGGTTCCCGTGATGGAGCAGTTAATCGTGCCGGTGGGTGGTGTGCCCCCATTCGTTACTGCCAGAGCACCCTGCGGATAGTATGCTGCGATACCGGGCAAGGTATCCGAAAGGATCGTCTGAGGAGACGAAAAAGAGGCGAGCGATAATCCGCTATTTGACACAACGATCGTCCAATTGAAGATGCCATATTCAGGGATCGTTCCAAGGACATTGTTGGTTTTCGTAACTGTCAGGTCGGGGAAAGTCATGTTCACGGTTACGCTATCGATATTGGAGGTCACCCCATAAACGGTCGCAGAAGCTGTATTGGTGACTGAACGGGCGATAATATCCGCATCCGTGATCGTGTAAGTGGCGGTGCAGGTAACGCTTTCGCCTGGATCCAGGAATACATCCAAGTTGCCTATACCATCCAGAGCCGGGCAGGACACCGTAGCGCGATCATCCGTTATCGTTACGGGGCCAAGAAGCCGGGAAGCACCGCTGTTGGTGACCAGGTAGCTATAATGCAGCAGATCGCCAACTGCAGTAAAGGATGTTTCAGCCGCGGTTTTATCCAGGGTCACTGCGGTGGTGGCATAGGTGGCGGTGGAGGTATCTGTGTAAGTGACTGCATTGTAGGTCCCAGATGCCGTGGCAGTATTTGGATGGGTTCCCGAGGTGGCAGCGATGGGGCCTAGAACACAAACCGCATAATTCTGATCGTTCGCTGCAGAAGCAATCGGCAGGTCGAATGGCGCAGCGATCAAAGTCCCATCACCATTGTGCCAGACACAACCGGCCGTGCTCACCAGCGGATCGTTGACGTTCACCGAAGATAATTGCACATCACCATCGTTGGAGACAATGAACCGGTAATAAATGTCAGAGCCAACCGAGACCGGCAGGAAGGAGGTCCATGGGCCAGACGCTCCCGTGGATACTTGTTTCAACACCGAGATCGCCGGGTGTGGCGGCGAAACCTCAAGAGTATCCGCAGCGGTATTTCCCGCACCACCGTTTGTAGAAGCCACATTTCCACTGGCATTATCATAACTCCCGGTAACAGGAGCGGTCACGTTTACTGTGATGGTGCAGCTGCCTCCCCCAACAAGGCTTCCACCAGATAGCTGAACACCCAGGTCCCCCGCGGCAAGAGCGCCGCTGGCATTATCCAGCAATGAACCTCCACAACCATTTACTGCTGTCAGGGGGGCTGCCACAGTCATCGCGCCCGGTGAGGCTGGAAACGTATCTGTAAAACCCACCCCGGTGAGCGTATCGTTGGGGTTCGGATTGGTAATACGAAATGTTAAAGTGGAAGTACCACCCGCAAGGATGGGATTCGGGGTGAATTGTTTGACGATTTCAGGAGGGAGGATGGCGGTGAGCGTCGCGCTCGCAGAACCACCCTGCCCGGTGTTGGTGCCAGATTCATTTGAGGATATATAGCCGCTGACATTGTCATGCGGACCTGGGGTTGTTGCTATGACATTCACCTGCACGATACAGAAACCGTTGGTTGTACCAAATCGAGCGGGTATGGTTGCCCCCGTTGGACTTCCAAAAGTTAAATTCGTACCACCGGCGGTTGGAGCCCAGGTGGGGGAACCCCCACAGGTTGTACTGGCAGCAGGGGTTGCCGCCACCTGCAAACCAGCGGGTAGTACATCAGAAAAGTTGACGCCGGTCAACGGGATATTATTTTCATTGGTCAGGGTAAAGGTTAAGGTGGAGGTGCTGTTGACAGTGATTGGATTGGGAGCAAAGGATTTGGTGATCGTGGGAGGCGATGCAACTCCGCAACCGGTGAAGACAACGGTGTCGAGGAACAATGCGGCAGTAGGTTGTTGTTGACCCACTGCATTAATTCGGAAAATCGTTGATGTCGGACTTGAGGGAGAAAGCAGATAATTTGGGCTGGCATGCCAGGCATTCTTGGACGGATTCGCAATATCGCCAAGGTTCGCAAAGCTTGTTCCACCATTGGAGCTTCCGTAGGTATAAACATGGTTATTGGCACCATTCGCCCAATTTCCCCTAAGCATATAATTGTAGTTTAGGGTAATTCCATTGAGCGTATTGAAATTAGTGGTATCAAGAACAAATTCGAAATAAGGAGAAGCAGAGCTTCCAGGTGGTGACGCAGGCCAGCCTCCGGTTGCCTTCCATGAATTTACGGATGGAGACCCATATGCCGTATCAATAGCACTGGTCCCAGTACCTGAATAGCTGCTGGTGGCTGAAGAGACCCGGCTGCTTCTGAATGAAAACAAGGGGGGGACGCTGGTTCCCTGCGCAGGATCCATCGTCCAGCGCGCGAGTTCGAGGCCGGGGGTGCAGGTTGGTGCTGGCGGGGCAGATCCGATCACAAGACTACCGGAGGCGGAATCGCCGGTATCTACCGTCCCAACGAAAAGGTGTCCTGACGTATTGCTATAGGTTCCAATCGTTGGTGCCGTCACATTAACACTTACCGAACAATACCCATTCGCTGCGATCGTTCCATTGGAAAAGGATATGGAACCCGCTCCAGCAACCGGGGAAAATGTAGGTGTTCCGCATCCGGATGTGGATGCATTAGGCAGGTTGGCAACAACCATCGCGTCCGGTGACGTTGGGAAGATGTCGTTAAAGTTCAACCCTGAAAGCAATCCGCCGTTTGGGTTATGCAGGGTGAAAGTAAGTCTTGAAACCCCGCCCGGGACTGTGGCATCTGGCGTGAAAGCCTTGGAAATGGTGACGGTGGTGGGATCGATGATGTTCGCAACCCGCGCGGCAACATTGTAATCTGCGTTGTAATGATAGCTCGAACCCGAAAAATCATAGATCAGGGTGTTCAGCGGTTCGCTGCTTCCAGCTCCCCCTATGATACGCACCTGGTAGGTCACCATGATGTTCCCGCCATATTTACCCGTCCCGGTACAGGAACGATATGCAGGTGAATCGGGATTGTTCACCCAACCACAACCATCGGCATAGAGCTTGGATGCCCATAAGGGATCGGTTGCAGGGCTGGGTTTGGCTGTATAGGTGGTTGCCACGCCGATAACCTGGAAGATGGTATTGGGGAAATTGATGAAACTTTCGATCTGTTCATACCCGTTCGTCGCGGTGGAACCGATGAGCGTGATCTGATATGAATTTCCGATCAGCAGGTTCATCGAGCCGCCTGCCGGGATTGAAACGCCATCCAGCAGGACATCGGAAACCGAATTGCGGCTTTGGGAGACCAGGCGCTCCACGTAAACTTGGCGCGGGGTGGGAGAGCTCTGCGTAACCGGCAAACTGGTGCCCGAATCCGTTCCACTGACGTCGATGCGGTACCTTCTGAATTGGTCGTACGGGCTTGCGCTCCGGTCTAGAGAGACCTCGAAGTAGAAATCCGTGCATTGCCCCGGGGTGAGGTTAATCGTAGGATTGGGGATGATGGGATCCAGTGAACCACTGCGTAAAGTAATAGCGGAGTTGGATGAGGTCCAGGTGAAATCCGCTTGAACAGCATTCACGGAAGTGGTGCTTGAGGCAGGGTTACACGCACGGACACCCACCGGGAAGTTATAAGGCCCGGAAAATGGGGCATTGGAATCCAGTCCGACAACATCCCAGGTGATGGGCGTTACTGTGAGGCTGGAGGCGGCCTTGACCGTATACTGCGGCTGAGCAATGCCGAGTGTCAGTCCTACAATGGTGGCGATAATGACCAGGTAATGAACTGCTTTATGGAATAATGGATACCGATAAGGCACTTTTATCTCCAGCCCTTGAAATAAATAAAAAACAATAATTTCCTGTCATAAGGCAGGTTGAATATTACTCCGCTATCATTATACAAGAAATGAGCCAATTTTCATCCAAAAAGGCACTTTTCACTTTCCTTACAGAATCATCTCATAAATAATTCCGCAATCTACTAATTAGTCGCCAATCCTGATAGTTTTTGCCAGTATCGCGCCTTTACTATTACCCTCGTGAGCAATTCCAACCGCAAATTTTACCAACTCACCATCCCTGAGCGCCTGGAGATCCTTTCCATGGGTGCCGGGCTGACCGACGGCGAGATCAAAGCCCTCTCCGGTGAAGAAGGACTGACCTCCGCCCAGGCAGACCACATGATCGAGAACGCTGCCGGGATTTTTTCTCTCCCGCTGGGCATCGCCCAGAATTTCGTGATCAACGGGCAAGCCGTTCTGGTCCCCATGGTCATTGAAGAGCCATCCGTGGTGGCTGGTGCTTCGTTCATGGCAAAACTGGCGCAAGCCGGGGGTGGTTTTAAAGCCGAAGCGGATCCCCCGCTCATGATCGGGCAGATGCAGATCCTGGGTTGCCCGGATCTGATTGCCGCGCGCGAAACGCTACTTGCCCATAAAGATGAATTATTGAAGGAAGCAAGTAGTTATGATCCACCTTTAGCCAGGCTTGGCGGCGGACCGCGGGATATCGAAGTGCGCATCATCGAAGATTCCCCCATCGGCGCTTTCCTCGTGCTGCACCTGATCGTGGACGTGCGCGATGCAATGGGTGCCAACGCGGTCAACACGGCCGTTGAAAGGCTTGCCCCGCAGGTTGAAAAACTGACAGGCGGGCGGGTACTGCTGCGCATCCTCTCCAACCTGGCGGACAAGAGGCTGGCGCGTGCACGGGTGAGCATCCCCTGCGATGCCCTGGCTTTCGATGAATTCACAGGCGAACAGGTGCGGGATGGCATCATCGCCGCCTGGGCTTTTGCTGCAATCGATCCCTACCGTGCTGCCACGCACAACAAGGGCATCATGAACGGCGTGGACGCGGTGGTGATCGCCACCGGCAATGACTGGCGCGCAGTGGAAGCCGGGGCGCATGCTTACGCTGCACGATCTGGCCGCTATACCAGCCTGTCGACCTGGTCCAAGGGTGACAATGGTGACCTGGAAGGCTTTTTGGAAATGCCGATGGCAGTGGGGATCATCGGTGGAGCCACAAAAGTACATCCCGCTGCACAGGCAGCGCTAAAGTTGATGGGTGTGACCAGCGCAGCTCAACTGGCGGAGATCATCGTGTCGGTTGGGCTGGCGCAGAACCTGGCAGCCCTGCGCGCGCTGGCAACCGAGGGCATTCAACGCGGACATATGAGCCTGCACGCCCGCCAGGTGGCAGTTTCCGCCGGGGCAAAACCGGACCAGGTGGAAGCACTGGCAGCCCAACTTATCAAAGAGAAAAACATCCGTATTGATCGCGCGATCGAGATCTTGAGCCTCTGGAATAAAGAATAAAATTAGACCATTACGGCAAATTGGATTTCGCCAGCCGACAGAAATTGAGGAAAGAATGACCGAAATGACATCCCTGCCCGACCCCTCCCTCCTGCTAAAACCCGCCAGACCAGGTGGGCATCATCGGCTACGGCGCGTACGTGCCGCGTTACCGCCTGCCCGCCACGGAGATCAACCGCATATGGTCAGGCGGCAAGGGCGGCGGCCCGGTAAAGGAGAAATCCGTCCCCGGGCTGGACGAAGACGTGATCACCATGTCGATCGAGGCGGCGCGCAACGCGCTGGCGAGGGCGGGGCATCCCCGCTGAAGAGCTGCGCGCGGTCTGGGTGGGTTCTGAATCGCACCCCTACTCGGTCAAGCCCAGCGGGACGGTGGTCGCGGAAGCGATCGGAGTATCACCCGCGCACAGCGCAGCGGATACGGAATTCGCCTGCA
This sequence comes from uncultured Chloroflexia bacterium, assembly GCA_963804865.1. Lineage (GTDB taxonomy): Bacteria > Chloroflexota > Anaerolineae > Anaerolineales > Anaerolineaceae > CAVVEQ01. Next base: position 1,884 of record CAWDSH010000028.1, on the reverse strand, counting down.
AGGCCGGCTCGGAAGCCATCATCATGGGCATGGGGCTGGTGGGGTCCGGAATGGGAAAGTACGCGCTCGCCATCGGAATGGATACCGCCCAGGGAAAGCCCGGTGACCAGCTGGAATTCACCGCCGCTGCCGGCGGGGCAGCTTTCATCCTCGGACCTGGCGAAGAATCACTGGCAGTGATCCAAAGCGCCTTCTCATACGTCACGGACACGCCTGATTTCTGGCGGCGCGCGGACATGAAATATCCGGAGCACGGGCAGCGTTTCACCGGTGAACCGGCCTATTTCAAGCATATCGTCGAAGCCGCGCAGGCTTTGATGGGAATGAATGGCACCAAACCTGCCGATTACACCTGGGCCGTATTTCACCAGCCCAACGCCAAGTTCCCACAAAAAGTGGGGCGGGATCTCGGTTTCAGTGATGAACAGATCAAACCCGGTTTACTATCCCCTCGTCATTGGAAATACGTACGCCGGCGCCGCTCTCATCGGATTGACCGCCATCCTGGATATCGCCAAGCCCGGCGAGCGCATCCTGGCAGTTACCTACGGCTCGGGTGCCGGCTCGGACGCGTTCGATATCCTGGTGACGGATAAGATTGCCGAACGCCAGGGCAAAGCGCCTTCCACGCAGGACTATATCGCCCGCCGCACCGAGCTCGATTACGGGCTCTACGTGCGCTACCGCGGAAAACTGGACATGGGATGACAGACGTCGTCATTGCAGGCATCGGGCAAATACCAGTCGGGGAGTATTGGGACCTCCCGCTGCGCACGCTGGCAGCGCGTGCCATCCAGGCTGCCCGCAAGGATGCCAAAGGCTTGAAACCGCAGGCCATGTACATCGGCAACCTTCTCGGATCCACCGTTTCGCACCAGGCGAACCTGGGTGCGCTGCTTACTGACGATACTGGCTTGAGCGGCATTGAGGGCATCACCGTGGAAGCCGCGGAAGCCTCGTCAGCGGGTGCCTTCCGCCTGGCATACCTGGCGATCAGCTCCGGCTATGTATCCAGCGCGCTGGTGGTGGGTGTTGAAAAGATCACCGACATGGTCGGTCCCGGCCTGGATGCTGCCATCGGGCAGATTTTGGATACGGATTACGAATCCTACAGCGGATTGACCCTCAATGGAGTCGCAGCGCTGCTGATGAAGCGTTATCTCTACGAATACAAGATGGCGCAAGAATCTTTCGGTGCTTTCGCGATGCTGGCGCAGAGCAACGCGATCAATAACCCGAATGCATTCTTCCGAAAACCGCTTAAAGCCGAGACCTATGCGAAAGCTGAACCTGTCTGCGAGCCACTGAATCTCTTCGATATTGCCCCGCTGGCAGATGGTGCCGCCGCCTTGCTGCTTACCCGCTCCAGCCTGGCGCCGGAAGACCTCCCCCATCCGCTGGTCAAAGTCACCGGCTCGGCAGTGGCGGTGGATGCGTTGTCGCTTCACGATCGCATCAATCCACTTTCATTTTTGGCTGCGCGGCAATCCCTGCGCGAAGCCTGCCGGCAGGCGGGTATCCTGCCCGGGGATGCTGATTTCTTTGAGCTTGGTGATGCATATACCATCTATACCGCACTCACGCTCGAAGCCTGCGATTCGCCAAACCGGGTGAAAGCCCGAGGATGGCCGGGGAAGGCCATTTTTCACTGACCGGAAAACTGCCGATCTCAACGTTGGGAGGGATGAAGGGACGCGGCAATCCATTGGGAGCTTCAGGAGCCTACCAGCTGGTGGAAGCTGTCCAACAGCTGCGGGGAACAACCGGTGAGAACCAGCTGAAGAAAGCCCGCCGCGCGCTGGTGCAATCCCTGGGCGGTCCCGCCAGCACGGCGATCACACACGTGCTGGAAAGATAATATCCCTCCTTATTCCTTGGTTTCTC
>CAWDSH010000027.1:0-32225 GCA_963804865.1 uncultured Chloroflexia bacterium | reverse complement strand
AACAGGCGTTTCTGTCATGGTCACCTCTTGGCTGATAAAAATACTACAAACGTATAACAATAGCAAGTTCAAGCTTATGCAAATCAATTTTCAAGGGGAATTGATGTTGAAGGCAAACTCTGTATGTTATTGCATTTCTAATGAGCGAAATCCTAATACTATCCTTTGAGAAGCCCCAATTCAAAAATATCATGTAAATACATGCTTCCTCTAAATATACATTCTTCCTTATCAACAAATATGAATCCTAACTTTTCTAGTAATCTTTTACATTTACTATTATCGATATAAACAATGGCAATTATTTTATTTACTTTCATTTTAATTCGTGCAAATTCAATAATTGCCTCTACGGCTTCTGTCATATATCCTTTTCCGTTATACTGTTGCAACAGCTCAAAACCTAATTCAACTTTTTTCTTTTTTCTATCCCAAAGATGGAATCCGCAAGTGCCCATTTTTTTATTTTCAAGTTTGTTAATTAGTACCCATCTGTTTTGATTTCTTGGCTCTTTCATATTATAAAATTCAATTAGATCATCAGCTTGTTCAATATCTGTCATAGGTTCAACGTCATACAAATATTTATTAATAAAATCATTTTGGAATTCTTCGAAAATAAATTCTCTGTCACTTTGATCAACGCACTTTAAAAGCAAACGGTTTGTTTCAATATTCACAAACATGATTCCTCCGAAATAAATGTCAAGCTAAAAAGAATCGGTATAAGGATTGCATATATAAATTTTTTCATAGTCTCACCTCCAACGGGTTAAAATCGATTCACGATCAAACAGCGGAAGTTATTTATTCACAGGTTCTTTGTGTTACAGTACAAGGTTCCAAAAAACCTTTTACCTTGCCAGCATTTCTTCCCGTCTCAATAACATTTGTGGTTGATTGTTACTCTTCAACCACAATGCGATCCACCTGTATCTGCGAGCCATTGTAATCAGGCACATTACTGAATAATGTGCCATAAAGATGAACGATCTTGCCGCTGTCGCGCAACGACTCGATCTGCGCTTGTACAGCCGGGTCCATTGAATCGATGCCAAAGTAGATAAACTGCTGCCCCAAGTCCTGCCGCTCAAAGTAGTCATCATACTGCGCACCGGGCGCTGTACTCTTGATGACCCCCCACCAATCTGCCATTTCTTCTGAAGTACCTGGCGGCATGTAACCGCCTGATGCATTTTCTTTCGTGTTGCCACCGCTTGCTGTTGAGGTAGCCTCAACTACGATGGCAGGTGTTGGGCTTTTTTGAGCTGCCAGGGGACACTCTCCCCGGAAATAGGCCCACTCGTCACAGGTGCTGCCATCCGGAAAAACACATACACCGGATTGGCTGCCATCGGCAGCAGTGTAAATTTCGAGTTTGTTCCCTTGCTGCTCGCAATAGACCGAGGCAGGATTTGGCATATTCGCCTCAGGTATATCCGTCGCGGCAGGTTCAGGTGTCTGCCGAGCTTGAGCGACTGCTGTCAGGCGGTAAAATGTTGTGCATGGAAAAATTCTTCGCATTTCTTTCTTCTTTCTGTTTTCCAGATTTTTGAAAACTCTATTTTTCTTTGATTCCCGTGACTTTACCCATGTCAAGATGATGCCAAAGATAATGCAAATTGAAATGAAGTTTCCCAATCAATGGTCCATGCTCCATGAATAATAATATTCCAAAGCAATCCAATTGCAGAAATCAGCAGGGCTACTGCAAACACGGTTCCAAATTCAAACAATTTCTCGATGTTCATTTTCTCTCCATTTTAATACTTGATAGACGTAAAAATTCAAATAATTGTTCCCAACCGAAATACTACAATGACCAACGAAATCACGTAACAGAGAGAAACAAGGATAAATGCTGCCAACATCCCGTATTGGAGACCCGGGTACAGTGAACCTTGCGGGTAAATCACCTGAAATGACAACCTTGTCAGCCACAAAATACAGGTCGCGGACAGCAAGGCAATAATCGAATATCGATTTGAATTGCCACCTAAAATGAACAGGAGATTTAATACTCCAAACAAAACCAACGATAAAGAAAAGAATACGTTAATTGCCCGAACGGCTACGATCAGTTCCGTCGCATTGGGATCGATATAGGAATACCACTTCCACGCCCTGGGCACAAAAAAGTGCCATATTCCAAAACCAATGGAAGCGCTACTGCCGATGATCACTAAAATCTTCGCTAGTAGATTCATTTTTATACCTCCTGAGGATTTCACCATTCCATTGTTCCTTTCATGTAAAAAAAGCAAAAGCATATCCGGTCAGCAACAGAGCCGTTATCCGCCGGTAAGTATTACTTAATAAATCATTGGAATCAATCTTTTTGTCCGTTCCTGATAATTCGAGTAATCTTCTCCCAGTTGTTCTAGCATGAATCTTTCCTCGACCTGTATTCGGTAGAAATACGCAAGAGTGACCGGGATCATCATGGCAAGGATTGATAACCAATTGGACATCGAAGTCGAAATTCCGATGAAAATAATCAGTTGTCCAAGATATCCAGGATGTCGGATGAATTTATACAAGCCGGTTTCGATGATTTGATGGTTCTTCACTTTGGCAACGGAATAGGTAAAGTATTGTTTCAGCGTCAGCAAGGCATGAATTCGGATCATCAACCCGATAACGAACAAAAGCATGCCGATTGCGAAAAATGTATTCCAATCATAAATCCTGCCAATTTTCGTTGCACCGATAGAAAATGAGAGAGCATAGCCAACTGTAATGAGACTGTACAACCACCATAAGCTTTTTTTATCGCTCGAATTTGTAACTTTGCTTTTGTTTCTCTGTCTTAAATTCATGAATACTTCAAAGAAACCATATAAGTACGAGACGGCGATAATTATTATTATTTTGGGGTCCATAGTTCTCTCTCCTGTTTCTTTCTCTTATGCGGGTTGGGTGGTTACCTGTCATCATGCTCCACCGTGATGACAACATTTCCCTTTTTGTGTCCTTTTTCGACATAGCGATGAGCCTCGGCGATCTGTTCCAACGAATAGCATCTATCAGTGACCGCCTTTATCTTTCCCGCTTCAATGAGCTCTTTGAGCAAGATCAGATATTCGGTCTTTTCGCTTGTCGGGGATTTAACGGTTAGGTATATCCCTTTCTTCTTCAGGGAACATTTACTGCGTGAAGACGAAATCTTGCCCACCGCGTCAAAAATAACATCATAGGTCTCGCCGCTCTTGGTGAAGTCCTCTTGAGTGTAATCAATTACTCTATCGGCTCCTAGAGAGCTTACCAATTCTAAATTCGAAGTACTGCACACCCCGGTTACTTTTGCCCCAAAGTGGTACTTGGCAATCTGCACCGCAAAAGTACCTACACTTCCAGAAGCGCCATAGATAAGGACTTTTTGTCCCCTCTGGATATTTGCTTTTCTAAGAAGATATAAAGCTGCCATACCCCCGATAGGAACGACGGCGGCTTCCTCATAGGTCATATTCGCAGGTTTCTTGGCTACTACTCCCTGCTTCCATTCTTCAGGCAGACATACATACTCGGCATAAGCACCAGCCCCCAACCCGGTGGTAGTTCCAAAAACTTGGTCACCCTTCTTAACCAGTTTTACATCTTTACCCACCGCTTCAACTTCCCCGGATACCTCATACCCCAGTATAGTCTTTTTGGGTTTTGTGAGACCAAACATTATTCGCACCACGAGAGTAAACAATTTGGAATCCGGGTGTTTGCCAGTTCGAGCCCACAACACCCCTGATGATACTGTTGTCGCATATACTTTTACCAGTATTTCATTGTCCTTGAGGGTGGGTTTTTCTACCTCTTTAATTCAAGAACATCGGGAGAGCCATATTTTGTGTAAACAATCGCTTTCATTGATATATTTTCCTTTTTCGTAGAATCCAATGCTTATAGTGAAAGAACAGATTTCACGATGACCCACAAGTCAGTCGGTGTTGCACTAAAACTATTGTTAAACAAGATCGCTGCTGCTATCACATAAGCAAAAAATCCAATCACAACACCTTTTTGCAGTAACGACGTTTTCTGGATCTCCTGTTTTGTCTTAACATCACAGATTTCACCGGGGCAGTATTGAGTTTTTTCTTTATGGAACATTGGATAAAATTTGCATCCCAAACAAATGCCAAACACAAATTCAAAGAATAAAAAGATAAGGCAGATTTGACAGATGATCCCGGTAATGAAGCTAGTTGAATTCATTACAACCAACAGCAGGAATATGATCGTGGCTAACACCAGACCGATCGTCCAGGCAAATTTTTTTTGAGCCGCGCCGACATATTCGGGGGTTTGACCGCCTACGATCAACCTCCCGATTATTAATGAGGGTGAATACTTGGGACTGATCATTACCCGTATGATGAAATCTGTCAGGAAGATCGTGTTGACAAACTTGATCAGAAAATAACTCTCTTTAAATATGACCAGCATCCAGGCTAGGAACATGAAAAAATACAGGATCCCTGCCGATGCTCTTATTTCCCGTTCGTTTAAAACGGGGATGTTATAACCTTCCACGGTTTCCCCAAATTGTTTTGCTTTATTCATTTTTTCTCTCCTTGTTGTGACCTATTTTGGCGTAGACAAGCCGCCTGCGCCTGTTTAGGTTTTGACCGGGGAGGCAGGGTCTTCTGCCCTGCCTCCCTCTAATGCAAATCTACGCCGCGCTCAAAAGCTCGTTTGTCGCTTTCTTGCCCGGATTGCTGCGCAACAGTACAATCCCCATCCAGATGAACCAGATGATCTGGCCTAAGCCAAAAACTGGACCCAGCGTGCCTGTTAGCACCGGGACAAGAGAACTGATGCCCACTGCGCCAACCACTAAACCGAGGAAATTCAAACCCTTGGGAAGTTCACCAGCCCGCAGTGCAGCCAGGCTGATCAATAACGTCATAAGACCACCAAGTATTTCGCCATTGGCGTTGCCCAGCCCGTCAATTGTGGGTTCAATTCCCTGCCAGGTCAACGCAGCCTGCGCCGGGTCTTTGGCATAGAGCGGAACGATAGTAGCGAGCCCGGCATTCGCGACCATGCCGCTGGCAATCAGCGAGCCAGCCCAGATAATCCCAATTACGGTTGCCACTTGCATCAGTGCAGGCGCGCCAGCTTTTAATCTGTCATATAAAGCCAGTGAAAATACAATCAGAAAAAAGCCAAAGAAAACATACATGAGCAGGTTGGTTGAAAAAACGACCGCCTGGTTGTCGACATTCATGGCGACCTTTTGAGCTAAATCGGTTATGCTGATGTAATCCAGAATAACAATGAAGATAATTAATCCCATCAAGTGCGCTAATGCCATGTAAAGCGCAGCAATTCCACCAAATTTCTGTAATGCTTTCATTTTATTTCTCCTTTTTTGAACGATATTGTGTTTTGTTTCATTGGTATTTTGCCCATTCTATTGTTTTGAAAAGCTAACCAAGCGGCTTAGGGTTGACAAAATAGAATAGACAGCGAGACCGATTGAGATCAGGATAAATGACCATAGTGCAAAGGGTCCGATAATCTGTTGCATATTGTATAAATCACCTCTCCAGCCAGAAAGAAAACCAATAGATTCACATACAAAGTCAAAAGCAGGCCTGAGGCACAGAAGCATGAAAGCCAAGCCAATAAAAAAAGGATTCCTGGAAAAATCTCGCCTAAAGACAAATATCGCTACAACCAAACAGACAATGTCCAGCAGGTATGGGAAAGCGGAAGACGTTAATTGTTGCCAATTTTGAGTATATCCACTTGGTATAGCCCATGCACCGGCGAATTCACCCAACCAGAATCTTGGAATAAGTCTATATTCTATGATTTTGCCTCCAACCAAATAAGTGCCAGCGGCATGACTCAACTCATGTAAGGGCGCATAAGTAAAATACCAAAGGACGGGGATGATCACGAGAGCTGGAATAACCTTGCGCAATGGCCAGTTTCCCTTGAGGTATAAGACAAGCAAAGGCATGACGACGACAAGTAAGATTTCACACGTGATTAGCAGATAGTTTTGCATGGTTAGTCTCCTTAGAATAGCGAATGGTTTGCTTATTTGCGGTCCAACCTCAGGTGAGGAATGGATGCGCCGGCGCTGGCCGATGTCTTTGCCACTTCATCTGCCGGGACTAACGTTTCAGGGTTGGTCCACTTCCATGCATTCCAGACAATGAGTAACAGAGCCGCGATTTCTACAGTACTGAAAAAAATGTACATAGGAGATGGGACTCCAAGAAACAATGAACCGATTTGCGTCAAAACAAAAAGTGTTCCTGCGATGATGTTTACCCAACGATTAGCGCGGTACTTTAATACCCAGGACAGGACGATCATTAAAAATGGAATCTCGAACATTACTGCGGTTCCCAACAAAAATCCTTCGGTAATTTTTACAGTTCCATCTGCCGTGTATCCTGTCATATGTCATTTCCAGAACTCCAGGCTCCAATGATGAGAGGGCGTCACAGTACATAAAATTCACGGTATAAAACACCCATAGTAGGATTAGCAAGATTCTCGTATTCATTTTGACAGTCTTTATATTCGTTCCACGCGGACTTCCTTCAATTGTGTTCATTTTTTCTCCTTTTTTGAATGATATTTATAAGTTTCTTGAATTAGATTAGACGGTTTGATCTCTGAAGTACTTGCCCGTCCGGGTTCGACAGGACTGACCGAGACCAACGGCATGCCCAGATCACGTACTTTTTTGAGCAACCCATGCAATGCGGCCTGGTCAATAACTGGACCGGTTAGAAGCGTATCGCCATCCTCTTCCAGCGTGATGGTCAGACCCTCAAACCAGTCTGTCCATTCGCGATCAAGATGACCTTTGATCCTTATCTGATAGACCACGGGTTGACTCGGGTCAGTTTTTTGGTTTGGATTCGTTTGACATCTCCTTTCTCATTTTGTATAGCGGTCATAACAGTCCATTTCAATTGCTCAATGTACGAATACTATATCTGCCATACGGTATGACCGTACAGATACTAAAGTATTGATTAGAGTATTGTTTTGGGGATGGAAAGGGGAGAAGTACTAAACTTTTACTTTATGGAACGCTGGTGTGTTGTTCCTGAAAACAGGTTTACGGGTAAATGATCGTGTCAGGCTACAGCAGACCCAACTCGCGGGCACGCGCGACCGCTTCGGTGCGGCTTTGAACCTGTAATTTGTCAAAGATATTCCGATTGTGCCCTTTTACAGTACTTAAGGCGAGGAAAAGCCGCTCGCTAATCTCACGATTCGAGAGTCCCTGGGCAATGAGCTGTAGTATTTTTAACTCGCGCTGGCTTAATGGCTCAACCAATGTCGATTTTTGGTTGCTGACTTCTGATTGTGACACTGGCACTATTTGCGCAAAGGCCGCCAGGAGTTTGTCCACATACCCGATCGGCTTGCGACCTACACGCGCCTGCTTTTTAATCCACAATCTATAATCCAAAATCAACAAGCGCATGCGCTCGCCTTCGTCCACAAAGATCCGAATGAAGCCGCCCGGCTCGGCCAGCGCCAGCGCCTCACCCAGCAGCTGCACAGCCTTGTCCTTTTCGCCATGCGCATGGTGAGCGACCGCCTGCAGCACCATCACCCTGAGTTGTTCATCCACCCAACCCTTTGCCTCAGCCTGTTGACGCAATGGTTCCAGCACCGCCAAAGCCGCGGATGGATCTCTCTGAGCCATATGCACCCGAGCCTGGCAGAAGGGAAGCTCATGTGTCTGCGCGAGATGAGCAGCAGCCGCCAAATTCCCCTGTCGAAGCAGGACAAGCACTTGTGCGGCAGCTACCTCCGGCATGCGATTCATAAAGTTTTGCTTGCGCATGGACTGCTCGGTTTCCGCTAACATAGCAGTCTGCACCGGCCACATCGCCCCGGGCCAGTTTCAGGCGGGCGAGAAACACCTCAGAGAAAATGAACCTGTCAATCATGCGGTCATATTGCCGCGCCAATAGCAAGGCCTGTTGCCCGTGCTGTTGGGCAGCATCCAGGTCGTTCCATTCGTAGCAGATACGGGCCAGGCCAAGACACGCTTCGCTGGCACTCGGCAGCGGATAATCACCAAACAGTTGCAGAACACGCCGGTAGGACTCAGCCGCCGGATAGAGCTGGTTTTCTTTTTCCTGTATCTGGCCCAGGCTGTTCGTAACCAATGTCATATGAAAGTTATTCCCAGACATCTGGCTGATCGATAAGGCTTCGGTAAAGGCTCGTCCGGCAGCAGCACGGTCTCCCTGGAGCTGGTAGGCAACCCCCAGCGTCCAGATTGCGGTAAAAAGGGAACCCAGGTTGTCTGAACGCAGATACGCCTGGGCACGGCGTGACTGGGCAATGATGTCTTCTGCCCGGTATTGAAAGAGAGCCAACATTGCCCTGGCAGCAGCAATTTGTCCGATTAGGTTACGATCATTTTCGTCCGGCTCGGCGCCTTGCAAGGCGGCAGCTATAGCTGCCTCAGCAGCTTGTAACCTCTCTTCGACACCGGCCGGTTGGACGGAAACCAGTGCCATCGAGGCATATCTAACCCATAACAAAGGTTTGGCATCCATGACACTCTTTGGCAGTGACGCCAGCCAGTTCAGTATGGTCGTTACCGCGTAGTGAAGGTGCAGGGGAATCCCCTTTCCTTCCATCAGATGTACAGCGCGCTCAACATCATTGGCCGCAGCCGCATGCTGAAAAGCTTCAAGATCCAGATCATTATCCTCATACCACTGGCTGGCACGGATGTGGTATTCGGCCACGCCTCCTTCTTCATCCCCTGAAGTTGCGCTTTGGTGCAGCCGCTGCCGCAGCAATTCGCCAAAGAGATGGTGATAGCGGTACCAACGTCGCTCGTTATCCAGGGGACGATGAACAGGTTGGCGTGTTCGAGATATTCCAGGGTTTCCTGCCCGGAAGCAGAAGGAGAACCCAAAACAGCGTCACACAGCGGGCCGCACAGGCGGTCAAGGATTGATGTGCGCAGCAGAAAAGTCTGGATGCTTTCGGACTGCTGTTGCAGGACTTCTTCAATCAGATAGTCCAGCACGAAATGGTGGCTGCCGGTGAAAGATTTGATGAAACTGGCGGTATCTTGATGTCCCTGCATGGAGATCGCGGCCAATTGCAAGCCGGCAATCCAGCCTTCGGTGCGGGTCTCCAATGCGGCGATGTCTTCCGCCGAGAGGTTCAGGCCCATCACCTGGTTGAGAAACTCGGCGGCCTCGGCGGGGGTAAAGCGCAAGTCGGCGGCACGCAGCTCAGTTAATTGACCCCGGGCGCGTAACCGGGCCAGGGGCAGATGTGGATCCTCACGGGTGGTGATGACCAGGTGCATCTGGGGCGGCAGATGCTCGAGCAGAAAGGTGAGGGCTTCGTCAACCGGTTTGGAATCAATCACATGGTAATCGTCCAGGACAAGGACGAAATTGTCCGGGATGGTGGTGATTTCATTGAGCAGGGCTGTCAGAATCGATTCGATTGGCGGTGGCTGAGGGGACTCGAGAATAGCCAACAACCCTTTTCCAATATTCGCCGCAATCGTCTGCAACGCAGCGACGAGGTACGTCAGAAAGCGGGCGGGGTCGTTATCCCCTTCGTCCAGTGACAGCCAGGCGACCGGTCGCTGGCAACCAGCAAGCCATTCGCTGACCAGTGTGGTTTTACCAAAGCCGGCGGGGGCAGAGATGAGGGTCAGTTTACAGTGCAGGACCTCGTTCAACCGTTCGATCAGGCGGGGGCGGAGAACAATGTCAGGACGAGGTGGGGGGACATATAGTTTGGTGAGGAGAAGGGGCTCAGACATTCTGAAATTGATTATACATGCGCTTAATTAGGGGGTAGCTAAGACCAAAGAAAACAAGGACTTAACGAACCCACGTAAAAGTGCTGGTACGCACATCGATCAGCTACCACAGAAGACGTCTTATTTGAATTATTCGACCACCATCTCCCGCAGGGTGCTTCGCGAAAGGTGCAGGTCCATTCCCCGCTACTAACGAAATCCGACGAAATCGAAAAAAAACCAGGGTCCATAGCACCAAAAGAGTACTGCACGCCCTGATTGTTTTTGTGGCCTGGTTTCTGATTCCTCAGAAAACAAATCATTCATCCTAATTTCCCATTGTCACAACGACCCGATGCTCATGATGATCGTCGACCAGGGGAACCGATCCATTATTCAACAGCTGCCCATCCAGCAGAATTTGCCGGACATGCCGGGTTACGTGGTCGGGATTTTTCACCTGGAGCCAGTACACGGATTCCCCGAATTGGTAACGGATCTCAAATCCATCCCAGGCAGGTGGAATGACCGGATCAATGTGCAGGGAATTTCCAACCTTTTGGAAGCCGAGAATGGCCTCCAGACCAAGTCGATACATCCAGGCGGAAGAACCCGAATACCAAGTCCACCCACCGCGGCGTACGTAGGGTTCCTTGCTGTATATATCTGCAGCAATCACATACGGCTCCACCCGGTAGACGGAGGCTTTTTCCTCAGTGTTGGATTGAAAGACGGGGTTGAGCAGGTCAAAGAGCGCCCCTGCCTGCATACCATCACCCAGGCAGGCAAAAGCCCAGGCAGTCCAGATGGCGGCATGCGTGTACTGCCCACCATTTTCACGGGTACCGGGCAGGTAACCCTTGATGTAACCCGGGTCGAGCGGGGTTTTATCGAAAGGTGGGGTAAAGAGCAGCGCCAACCGGTCCGTCGGGAGGACTAAACGATCCAGCACCGCCTGCATGGCCTGGCGGCTGCGTTCTAGATCACCCATCCCGCTTAGCACAGCCCAGGATTGGGCGATCGAGTCGATCTGGCATTCCGGGTCCTGGATGGAGCCGAGCGGTGCACCACTATCATAGAAAGCCCTCCGGTACCATGCTCCATCCCAGGCGGAAAGCTCGACGGCAGCCGCGTATTTCTTCGCCCGGGACTTGTAATCGTTGCGCGGTTTTGATATCCCCGTATTGTTCACAGATCGATGCAAAGCGGTTTAACACATCGCAAAGAAACCATGCCAGCCAGATGCTCTCCCCTTGTCCATTTTCACCAACCCGGTTCAGTCCATCATTCCAGTCGCCGGTGCCGATCAGCGGCAAACCGTGCGAACCAGTTGTGGCTCCCTTCTCGATCGCAAGAAGGCAGTGTTCCATCAATGAGAGTGACTGCTCCGTAGGGGGGAATTCCCCGTAGCGCTCGTCCTGATCCTTCTCAAGGGGTGGCGCTTTCCGAAAAGGAATTCTTTCATCCAGAAGACTTTTATCTCCAGTCGATTCGATATACCGGGCGGTGACATACGGCAGCCACAGCAGGTCGTCTGAGATACGCGTTCGCACCCCACGACCGGAAGGCGGATGCCACCAATGCATCACGTCGCCTTCCTCGAACTGGTGTTGGGCAGCGTTCAGAATCTGACCGCGGGAAATCGCCGGATCTATGGGCAGCAGGGCCAACACATCCTGAAGCTGGTCGCGGAAGCCAAATGCTCCACTGGATTGATAGAAACCCGTGCGTCCCCAGATGCGGCAGGAGAGGGTCTGGTAGAGCATCCAACGGTTGAGGATCAGGTCGGTAGCCGGTTCAGGGGTATGGACCTGCACAGTATCAAGCAAATGGTTCCAGAACAAGCGGGTGCGTTTTAACGCCGCACCGACAAAGGCGGGATTATGGTATTTCTTGGCTAACGCGAGGGCGTGTTTTTTATCATTTCCCTGACCGAGGACAAAGTAAATCTCTTCGACAGCACCAGGAAGCAAATCAAGATGTAGTTGCAGTACGGCACAAGGATCTTCACCAGGGGTGATGCGGGTTTCCAGCCCCAGCCGGTGCAGAGCAGCGGGGAAATTGGGTGTCCCCCCACGTCCAAGGAACTCAGTGCGGTCGGCAGTCAGGCCGTGAACTGTTTTGCTGGCAATCAGGAAAGCAACTCGTGCGCTGAATTCAGCATTGTAAGGGTTGGTTGCCAGCAGGCATTCCTGGGTAGAGTCATATTCCGGGATGATGTATGCCATGCTTGCGGCATGTGTGGTGCCCAACACCCACTCGACATACTGCGTGGCTGTGATCCGGCGATTGTGAGGTAAGGTGTTCTCCACTTTCAGGTGGACAATTTTTACCGGGTCTTCCGGGCTGGCAAAAAGGGTCAGGATCTGACGGAGGCCATGCGAGTTGTGCTCGAAAATGGTGTAACCCGCGCCATGCGTGACCCGGTAAGGTTGGTCTGCACCGGAGGGGAGGGGTGTGGGGGTCCATACTTCGCCGGTTTCCTCATCCCGCAGGTACAGCGCTTCACCGGTTGGATCGCGGACCGCGTCGTTGGACCAGGGAGTGAGGCGGTTTTCACCACTGTTCAGCGCCCAGGTGCACTGGCTGCCGGTCTCGCTGACCATAAAACCAAAATCCGGGTAGCCAATCACATTGACCCACGGGGCAGGGGTGGCCCTGCCAGGTGGCAATTCGATCACGTATTCACGCCCATCAGCGCTAAACCCCCCATACCCATTGTTGAACTTCAGATCTCCCTTTTTCTCCAATGGCAAGGATTGAGGCGCAAGTGCTGCATTCGCTTTTCCTTCTACCTGGCGAGTTGGCGTGAACTCGGGCAAGTGGTGCACCGGGATCGAATAGCCCGGCATCTGATTGGCCAGTGATCCTTTTCCTCCAATGAGTAGAACACGCGCAGCAGTCTGCAACAGGGTACGTTCCTCGGGTCTCATCTGGTCACCATAAAGGATGTAGATACCTCCGCGCTGGTTCAACCACTCTTCACCGTTATTCTTTCTCACCAGGCGGTAGAGCATCCCTTTCAACTCCGCGCCGTAATCGGTCTGCTGTTGATTGAGGATAACCACATCCATCATAAATTGGCGACTGCGCAGATGTTTATGAACCTGCAGGGCTTCGCGCACGAGATCGAGCTGTTGCGGATCGTCCAACTCTACCAGCAGGATGGGATAGTCGCCGGAGATACCAAAGCGCCACAGCCCAGACTGACCGAGCCGGTTGGCAGCAATCGTTTCCGGCGATGCACGAACCGCTTTGAATGAATATAAAAGCGCTGAAAGGATCTGCAGGGTATCCTTGAACGCCTGGGTGTTGATCTCTTGCTTGGCCAGCCAGCTTTGGGCAGCGATACTGGCTTGATGGAAAGAGCGCTCGACCAGCGTCCACCCATGATAGCGTCTGGCAAGCGCAAGAATTTCTTCACGGCTCTCCGCAGCAAAGGTCAGAAAGGCTAGATTTGCACTTTCGTGAGGTTTGAGGCTGATTTCTTGTCCGAGGGCAAAGATTGGATCGAGAGTAGCGCCTGTCGTGCCAGTGAGGTATTGGTCTGAAGTTAGGGCAGCGGGCTTACGCAAGGAGCGACCGCGCCCAATGAAGCGATAACGGTCTGCTTCATGTCGCGCGATAGCTTCGGATCCTTCGACCACCAGCATATGTCCCATATAGATGGGCGATTCCTGGTTGGAGCGAGGGCGGCGCTTGAAGATCTGCAGATTATGTTCCGGCACGAACTCGCTTTCGATAAACAGCTTATTGAATGCGGGGTGGCGGGCATCGGCAGCCTGGGGAGTGAGAATCACCTCGCCGTAAGAGGTCAGGCGGAGGTTGCGGGTGTGATCGTTGTTATTGATGTAGATTTATCCGGCGAATCTCAACCGGGTCGTCGGGAGCCACGGTAACTTCCATGGTAGAGGTGATGCTTTTCTCCGTACGCTGGAAGACAGCCATGTGGGCAAAGTAGGTGACCTGCATTGCCTCCGCATCACCAGGAATGGGTTGGTAACCTGCCGACCAGAGCCTGGCCTCCTTTTGTGGGTTCTTCCTCAATTCCTGGATGTAGATCCATGTTCCCCAAGGATCCAATACTCCGTCAGGCTGCCAGCGGGTCAGGTCAATATCGCGCCAGGAGCTGAAGCCACCACCCATATTGGAAAGAAGCACGTTGTAACTGCCGTTGGAAAGGAGGTGTACCTGGGGAATGGGGGTATGCACAGGCACTCTCCAGGGATTGATTTCTTTTGAAATCAGCTGTTAACCGCTGCACTCCCTTGACATCCTCGGTGCTGGGTTCTTGCAGGGGAACGGCGTGGGGAACCTGCTCCTGCAGGAGAAGCTCAACACTCTGGATGCGCGGATCGCTGTGCATTCGCCGGACCATAATATCGCCGTGAAGGAAATTAGTCATTGCCATTAAGATCATGCCTTGATGGTGTGACATGTATTCGCCGACTACAGCTGAAGTCTCATCCAGGAGTAACCGGTCGGTGGTGAAATCAATCGACTCGTAAGCGCCATACAATCCGATCATGTTACGCTCAATCAAACCAGCAAGGTTGCGAACCACAGCATGGGGGTCATAACCAATCGCCATGAGCGAGGCGTAAGGGGCAATCACCAGGTCGTCGCCCAATCCACGCTTTAAGCCCAGTCCTGGAACACCAAAAGCGCGGTACTGGTAATTCTGATTTGCATCGAACCGGTAAAAGCCGGATTCGGAAATACCCCAGGGAACATCCTTTGCTTTTCCATAAGCGATCTGGTGGAGGACTGCTCCCTGGGTGCTTTCTGCCAGCAGAGTGCCCGGGTAGGATCGAAGGAATAAGTGGCGGCATCAGGTATTCGAACATCGTCCCGCTCCACGAGAGCAAGACATATGAATTTTCGAGCCGTGTTACCGGCCGGCCAAGTTGCAGCCAATGGGATTGAGGAACTTCACCCTTGGCAATGGCGATGATCGAAGCGATTCGCGCCTCAGAGGCCAGAAGATCATAATAATTTTGATCGAGTTGGCCGGTATCGAGGTTAAAACCAATGTGGAAAATGCGGCGCTGTGAATGATAAAGGAAGCTGAAATCCATTTCATTCACATACTGCTCGGCGCGTGTCATGACTTGCGCAAATCTCGTCACCAGCAAACCTGAATTTGCATCAGCATGCGCGAGAACCTGGACCAACTCGTCCAGCCATTCCAGAGCCGCTTGTTCCTGTTTGGTACCTTGGGATAACGGGGTTCCTTTTACGGTATCTGTTGGCGGGATATCTTCAGTCAATATGTTCCGCAGGATAATGATCTGTTGAAGAGCACTTTTAATATGAGCTTGAACGTGTCCAAGCGCCAGGTTATAAGGGAGAAGGGCTCGCAGCGCGTCCAATGCTTTTACGAATTGAGATTCATGGAACCACACGGGAGGATTCTCCAATAAGGGAATCCAGGGGACCAGCTCCGAAATCGTTCGATGCACGGCGACGTGATGCCGTTCAACCTGTGCGGCGACCTCTTGCAGCTTGCGGAGGGTCTCCAAATCAAACGCGGAGCGACCCACCTCCACGAGTTCCATCAGGCGGCGGGATAGATCCTGCCAGAATGGTCCACTTACCTTCAGAAAAAGTGGGTACCAGAGGTCTTGTTGATCGCGTGCTGCCAGGATTTCAGCGTGGATCGCAGAGATGCGCAGATTAATTTCCTCGACCTGTTGGTCGAATTTAGCTTTACGCATACCCGTGAGGGTTTCCGTCAGGTTGGAAAGGGTATCCAGGTAGCCCTGCCATAGATCCCACCGGAAAAGGGGTTCGTCCGGCATGTTTTTGCATGCCTGGGCGGTGACGATGAAGCTTGCGGCCAGATTGCCGCTATCGACCGTGGAAATATAGCGCGGGTGGAGCGATTGAAGCGTGAGTGTGTCATACCAATTGATGAAGTGACCGCGGAAGCGCTCCAACTGATCGAGTGCGTCCATCGTATTGGCCAGGCGGGTTGCCAGCCCGAGCTGATCCAGATAGCCGAGGTCGTAAGCTGCCAGGGTCGAGGTGAGCAGCAGACCGATATTCGTTGGGGATGTACGATGGGCGACCGTTCCGACAGGGGATTCCTGGAAGTGATCGGGCGGCAGCCAATGATCCTCCGGACCGACAAATCGTTCGAAGAAACCCCAGGTACGCCGGGTGACCTGGCGCACAAGGTTTATCTGCTCTTCATTCAAGGGAACATTATGTTCAATGAACGCCCGATTGATCCACCATACGAATAATTGGAGAGAGCAGCCAGAGCAGCAGTACCGGTGAAGCATAGACCAGCGCAGGTGCTATTCCACTCCTGATCGGATTAGAAACGAGCTGTAAGCCGATGGTGAGAATGAGTGCGAGAAATGTAGATACTCCCATTTTCTGCCAGGCATCCTTCCGCCGGGCTTGCAAACCGAACACGCGCGCGGATTGGGCGGCAGTCGTCCACTGCAGGAGGTCCCGGTGGCTGATGAGCAGGCGGTAAAGCGTCGTGAATATTGCATCCATAGAGATATATGCTTCATAAGGAAGAAAAGCTACTGCAAGCAGCCAGCGCAGAATGTCCCAACCCAACGGGCGAAGGGCTACCCCAGGATATTCACCGTCCAGGATTTGCAAGGTACTGCGAGTTAAACCGGTCAGCAGGGGGATGCTGAGAGAAAGCAGAACAACCGCCGTCCAGAGTCCAGCAAGACCGGGCAGGAAAATCAGTCCCAATATGAAGATCAACAGGAGTACCGGAGCGAGCAATCGCGCGGCGCAGGTTATCGAACATTTTCCAACGATCGATCACCGAGAATGCCAACCCGGATTTATTCGGCTTGAACAACCACGGCAGAAGCTGCCAATCTCCACGGATCCAACGCCTCTGGCGCATGGTCTGTATGAAGTAATTCTGCGGGTACTCCTCGATCATGGTGATATCGGTAACCAATCCTGCGCGACCCATCAGCCCTTCCAGGAGATCGTGACTGAGCACGGTGTTTTCAGGGATACGCTTGTCTACGCTGCGCTCGAAGGCGTCCACATCGTAAATGCCTTTGCCAACGTAGCTTCCCTCCCCGAAAAGGTCCTGGTAGGCATCGGAGACAGCGAGCGTGTACAGGTCCAAGCCGGCATCGCCAGCAAAGAAGCGCGTGAACCAGGAGTGATTTGTACTTTTGGGGTGAATCTCCATGCGAGGCTGCAAAACAGTGTAGCCGGATACAACCTGCCCGGTTTTGTCATCAAACACAGCCCGGTTAAGGGGATGAGCCAGGGTGCCAGCCAGACGGCTTGCCGCCCCACGCGGCAGGATGGTATCTGTATCGAGCGTAATAACAAAGCGCACACATTTGAGCGCGTCGCTTTGTGTTATCGTATCGTTGGAGTGGGTGATGAATGACAGGTTTGTGCCGCCACGCAGGAGCAGGTTTAACTCATGCAGCTTACCGCGCTTCCGCTCCCAGCCCATCCATTTTCCTTCGGAAGGGTTCCACAACCGCTTTCGATGGAGGAAGTAAAAGAGTTTGTTACCTTCCTGGGGCGCATGTTCCTCTTGACCATTACCCGTTGAATCCCCGTTATTATTTATGAGAGAAGAGAATTCGTATTTGGCGTTCAATTTCTCGATCGCCGCCAGGGCATACTGAAAAAGATCTCGTCTTCGGGCAAGATCTCTTGATCTGCATCCTTGAAATCGGTCAACAAGGCAAAGAGCAACCCGGGTTCGGGATTGCGAAGATAATGCAATTCGAGCTGGTGAACGAGCGAATTGATATCCTCGCAGCTGGTGATCAGCGTGGGAATTACGACCAGGGTTTGAAACGGATCCGGGATTTCGTCCTTGAAATCAAGCTTTGGCAGAATGCGTGGTCGTATCGTCAGGGTGATCAGCCAGTTGACCAGGCTGGTGGCAACGGTCAGCACCGGGATCAGCAGGGCTATTGCGATCAAGAAAACAGCGACCCATTGAACCGGGATTCCCCCGGTGTACCGCGCAGCGTCCCAGGGGGAATTCCCGAGAGGCAGGAGACCTCCTTTTATGAAATCAGGGAGGTGTGCTGCGAACAAAAGGGCAATAATGATCAGGATGGACAGCAGCAGAATATTGGAAAGATAAAAAAAAGTGGCATGCGTGAACACCCAACGCTTGAATGCCGATTTCGCATTCATGCGGTAACCAATCCGCTTCTCGAGGACTGGCCGGCTTTCCCCGAGCAGATATTCACCGACATGCGTAACGTTGCGCATCAAAACGGGATCGTCCTGGGAGCCTGCACATTCTTCCCGCGCGGGGGAGGTGTCCTTGACAACCGTTGAGCCAGCCGCTGCACCCTTCTGTAATTCATCGGGGTGGTTCGAGAGGGCGGAGCGAGCCAGGTCCAGTGTGATCTCGGCCAATTCGTTCTCATCCCGACCGGTGGCAAACGAGAGTGTTTCGATCTCTTTGCGGTACAGGTCACGGGTCTTGAAGTCCATGCGGGGATAGATCCCGGCCGGATCCTCCCGCAGCGTTTGTTCCAGGCAGCTTACGGATTCAAAAAAATCGCTCCAGTTCTGTTCCGATATGGCTCTCAGGCTAAGAATGATATTGGCGACGCTGTCATTGTTTGCAGCTCCTTCTGCGGCATTTTCCATCGCAGATAGAGGATCGTCCATTCCCGGCAGCGGTGAAATAACCACTGGCAAATTGGGCGGGTTTGGTGGACGAATTGCCAATACAAGTGCGTGCGCCAGAAACTCGACCAGGCAATATCGCAAGAAGATCGGTAAAGCCCACAATTCGCCCATCGTCAGCGGGATATGTTCCTGGCATTGGATCAGGATGGTCTGCAGGTCGATTGGGTCCAATAAAAGATGTTGATGGGAGAGCACAGCACGCGCGATGGCATAAATGCGCGGGAAGTCTTTCAGCGGACCACCGGTCAACTTTGGCAGCTGGTTGTAGAACCCGGGCGGCAAATCCTCTTCGATTTGCTGAAGGGTCTGGCGGATAATGTAATAATTGTCCAACACCCACTCTGACGCATAGCTCAGGGACACCGTGTGATGTGAGGCTTCCCGAAAGTAGCCATGGGCTTCAGCCAGCCAGGATGCATACAACTCCAGATCACGTCCCAGCAAATCACGTCCCGGCAGAGCAGCTTTCAACACGCGGACAGATTTCCTTCGACTGGCCTTCTGGTAATTTTTTACCAGGGCATTTACGAGCGACTGGATTGGTTCTGTTGTGGAATGAGGGGAATTCGCGGGAGGCACAATATCCTGCTCCCGCAGCTCATCCATGTGGTCCCCTGGCATGCTTATCGTCCCCCGGATTTTTCTGCAGCCATCTCTGCGGTGGTCGGCAAAAACTGGGAACGCGGTACATCCTGGATGACCAGGACGGGTTTGGTGCCATGCTCCATGTAATTACGAGCGACGCTACCGTATGGCCAGGTGGATTCCCCGGTATAACCGTGGGCACACAGCACGACCAGATCGATGTCCTCCTCCTGCATGGCCAGTTTCTGAATGGCGGAAGTTACACTTTTATTCTCAACCACGCAAGTCTCACATTCCACGGATAAGCGCTCTTTCATCTCATTCAGATAATTATTTACGGCCTGACGGCTGACATGCATCAACTGTTCGGATAGTTGTTCGATCTCGCCGGGGTAGGGTTCGGGGATGGGAAGTTCCGGCGGCTTAATCACGGCAGCGAGGAGCAGCTTCGTTTGGAGGGATGAGGCGCCAGGCGCAGTGCGATCCGGTGATAGGTTATTTGCCTTGGACCCCATTCCCACAGACATTTCTCCCCGTGCGAGAGCAATCCCAGCGGAGAGGGCACATTCTGCGCGGCGCGAACTATCGATTGGGAGGAGAATGCGGCGGTAGTGAATCCTGGCGTCCTCCGATCTCGGGTTGGTTGTAGGCACGGACGATGAGCACAGACAGATAAACCAGGTTGATCACCTTCTGGGTGACACTGCTGATGTTCCAGCGGCTCAACCCGCCCGAGCCATGCGTACTGATAATGAGCAAGTCAATATTTTCGGCGTGAGCGAAGTTGACAATGTTCTCCGCTGTTTTCCCCTCCCGGATTGAATATTCCACACGGGCTTTTTTTTCATCATTGCCCTGAGAACCCTTGACCTCAAGCACGCTTCTGCGCAGGTCTTCACGAAGCCGGGCTGCGATCCCACTCATATACAAATCAGCCTCGGTCTTGCGGATTTGCCAGCTCAATGGATCTACGGGATTGGGATTTTCGTGAAAGGAAGTAGGATCGAGGACCTGCAACAGGATAATGCTCGATCCAAAGATGCGGGCAAACTGCAACAGCATGAGGGATCGCCCGTTCTGCAAATGTCGATCCATCCAATGGGACCAGGATGCGATTGAACATGGTATCAACTCCATTTTAAGTGACGAACACACGAAGATGGCCAGCGAACCTGCCCATCTTTTCTTATGATCTCAGTATCGGCTACAAAAAATATAATATCTGGGTAATCCCTGACACAATCCCGGTAGTGCTTAATTCGCTGAGTTCATTCTCTCTCGGATAGAGAATAACACATTGGATGCCTCTCTGCAATATTGTCTTCACAGCTGGCGCGGGGCAGGAAGGGGGTTTGACACTTGAAAAAATCCAAAACAAACAAAACAAATCCGCCCGAGCGCTTGGCAGGACAATTTAATGAAGAACATCCCGAGGGAAAAGGCAAGGAAGGGCATTCGATCTTGAGAAACGAACGCGAAATACACGGAAACAAACCTGATCCCAGGGGAAAGGGAGGGGAGCAGCATCTATGCGGCGGGAAAAGATCGATGAATAATAAAAACCTTTGGAATACCTATAAGGTTGTCACATTGAAAGCAGCAATGGGGTGGAGCAAGTAGAAGAAAGGAGAAATTTGGAAAGTTAAAAAACTAATTATTCAATCTGACACAAGATAAAACGATTGAATGATGAAACAAATGTCAGAATAATCTATTACTTGGAGGATACTGTAATAAGAAAAAATTATATTTGATGGTCTAATAACTTCATTACCGCAGAAGTAATATGCTTCGCACTCATTCCATATTTTTCTATTAAAAGTTGATATTGACCAGACTCAGCAAAAGTATTTTGAAGCCCAATGCGGCAAAGGCGTGTGGGGCATTTTTCAGATAAAACCTCAGCAACCGCGCTACCCAATCCACAATTGATCTGATGATCTTCCACCGTAACTACATGTCCAGTTTTTCTTGCGGAGGTAAGAAGTAAATCTTCATCGATTGGCTTGATTGTATGCATATCAATAACATCGGCGTTGATGCCTTCTTTTTCTAGTGCATCTGCTGCAATCAGACGTATGGGATACCATATCTCCAATCGCTACCAAGCTTATATCAGAGCCTTCTCTTAATAACTTTCCCTTCCCGATCTCGAAACTTTCGTTCGAGTGCATAAATTATGGGCACGGCGTCACGTGTGAACCGCAAATACACCGGACCCTGATAACGGGCAGCCTCTTGCACCAGGGCTTTCGTGGCAAAATAATCAGCCGGCATGATCACCACCAGACCAGGAATGGTGCGCATCATCCCCAGATCTTCCGTGGCCTGATGGGTGACCCCGTCATTGGCGGATGTTATTCCACCATGACTTACCGCGATCTTGACGTTAAGGTTGGGGTAGCAGATATATGTGCGGATCTGCTCACTCGCGCGCATCGAGGCAAAAATGGCGTATGTGCTGACGAAGGGGATCATCCCCGTGGCTGCCAGCCCGGCAGCGGCGACCATCATATTGGCTTCCGCCACCCCAAATTGATAGAAACGGTCCGGGAAACGCTCGGCAAATAGCTTCGTCCGGGTCGATTTGGAGATGTCCGCTTCCAGAACCACCAGGTTGGGGATTTCCTCGCCCAGCTTCACCAGGATTTCGCCATACGCGTCACGGGTAGGAATCGGTTTTAATGGTTTTGGCAATGCCTTATCCGATGTTGATAGGGACTCGCGTTTGTCGGCATCAACCGCTTTCTGGGCCCGTACCAACAAACCCGACTTATTCTCTTCAAGGTGGTGGATATCGACACCCAACTCTTGCATGGCTTGAACGTACTGGTCAGTTTTTGGGGCCATTCCATGCCAATCGCACTCGTTCTCCATGAAGCTCACACCCTTACCCTTTGTGGTTTTTGCGATGATCATGGTGGGTTTGCCGACCGTACTCCGCGCGGTATCAAACGCATCCAAAATCGCGGACATGTCATGCCCATTGATGGTCAGCACCTGCCAGTTGAACGCTTTCCATTTTTCCGCCAGGGGTTCGAGCGGCATGATACTGGAGCATGCTCCATCGATCTGCAGGTTGTTGTAATCGATGATCGCAATCAGGTTATCCAATTTGAACTTGGCAGCCGCCATGGCAGCTTCCCATACTTGGCCTTCATCTAGTTCCCCATCCCCGAGCATGACATAAACCCTGGAATCGATCGCCTTTTGTTTCAATGCCAACGCAATCCCAATCCCGCTGGAAAGACCTTGCCCTAAAGAGCCCGTTGTAAAATCAATCCCCGGTGTTTTTTTCATATCCGGGTGATCCCTTGCAAACGCCCATTGATCTCGCGTAGCGTGGACAGCTCCTCGACGGGGAAGAATCCCTTCTCGGCCAGGCACGCATACCAGACCGGACACGCATGACCCTTTGACAGGATAAACCGGTCGCGCTCAGCCCAGTTAGGGTCCTTGGAGTTGATTCTTAGAACATGAAAATAAAGAGCAGTGAGGATATCTGCTGCCGAGAGCGATCCGCCCGGGTGCCCTGATTGCGCGATGTAGATCATCGTCAGGATATCACGCCGGATGATCCTGGCTTTCCCTTCAAGATAAGCTATCAATTCTTGCTGTACATCAATTTTTTGGTTCATTTTGTTCGGGATTCGATTTCCTCGGGTCGAATGTTATCCACCTGTCCATAAATGAATATGATCTCCAAATAACCCCCTTCTTCACAAACAAATTGGTGCCATTCCATTTCAGGTATATGTAAACTCATTCCATCCTCAAGTGGATGTAATTTTCCTAGCGAATCGCTCGTTGGGCCGAAATGGACAAATGATTTCTCGCATTTCAACACGTAGCAGATTTCCTCAGCATGATGATGTGGTTCAGGCAAACCAAGTGCGTGTGAAAATAGGGCAAAGCCGAACGAGATTTTTTTACTTTCAGAATAGGATTCCTTGCCAATCACCTTCCAAATGTTCCGACCTGGCAACTCAATCAGTTGACAATCTGATTTCTTGATAATGTTCATGATCCCTTTATCCTATTTTTATTGATCAAAGGTAATAGAAGCTTCGATGACTCGGCAATGGCGGCAAACCAATCCGCATCGTCAGACTCAATTGAGACATATCCTGCGTAATTAATCACCCCCAGCACTTTGATGATGCGGGCGAAATTGAGACTCCCTCTGCCAGGGCTGCGGCGGTTGTTATCGGAGAGATGCACGTGTACCAGCCAGGGCGAGGAGGCGATGAACGTTTCCTCCATGCAGCTTTCTTCCATATTCATGTGGTAGGTGTCCAGAAGCATCCGGACGTTTGGTAGATTGATCTCTTTGATCAAATCAATAATTTCATTTGCAGTCGCGTGGTAACCGAGCAAATAGCGATTGACCGGTTCGAAGTCCGAGGATTATTTGGTGTTTTGCCGCCTGGCTGGCACAGCGGATCAGACTTTCGATGATGTTTTTCCGTACCGCCGGGTACGGTTGGGGAAGGGGATCGTTGACCCTGCAGGAGACCGACAAGCAGCAGCGGCACATCGAAATCCGCAGCGTACTGGATCGCGGAAAAAAAGTGATCGATCGCCTGCTCGCGCACCAAGGGATCGGGGTCGCTAAACGACACCTTGTACTTCATCGCAATCCCGCCGTGCGTAATCCGATGATCTCTTGATCGTTCGCAATGAGCAGCTGATGTAGTTTTGTCGGATCCAAATTTGGCCTTGATGAAAACAAAGGTTCGATCCCGGAAAAACCATTGGCCTTTAAATGTTTCAACAGATCTTCCAGTTCATTCTTTTCGTTGAACTGATCGATTTCCGGAGTGGAATGGCCAGGCCAATTTCATCTCAGGCTCTCTTAATCTCAGGGCTTTTTCGGCCGCTTTGACAATAAACGGATGACTGATTTGATATTTTTCCAGCAGCCATTCCACTGGTCCGACTTCGCCGAATGTGTCTCTCAAGCCAACCCGCACAACAGGAACTGGGCAGGCTTCGCTCACAATTTCCGCAACGGCTCCGCCAAGGCCTCCATAAATCCCATGATTTTCGGCTACAACGATGCAGCCTGTCTCTGTCGCTGCGCGAATAATGGCTTCCGAATCAATCGGTTTGATTGAACTCATATTTAGCACCCGGGCGCTTATCCCGCGAGCACTTAATTCCTCGGCAGCTTCGATCGCCTGGGCTACTTCAAGACCAATGGCCATGATGGTCACATCTGATCCTGGTCAAATCTCAAACGCTTTTCCTAATGTAAATTGATATTGCGTCTCATCAAAGATCCTGGGAACATTCCACGCCCTCTAGATAGACCGGGCCATCTATGTCAGCAATGACCTCCATCGCAGATTTCAATTCAATGGCATCGGCGGGTTCGATCACCCTCATGTTGGGAATCGCCCGCATGATGGCCAGATCGAGGACCGATTGGTGCGACGCGCCGTTCCGCCCGGAGGAAAGCCCCGCTTCTACCCCGACCAGTTTTACATTCGCGTTGCAGTAAGCGACCGAGACAACGACCTGATCACAGACGCGTTGCGAGATGAAGGTAGCAAAGGTACCGCAAAAGACGGTTTTACCCGTTAACGCCAATCCTGCCGAGACGCCGATCATGTTCGCCTCGGCGATCCCTACATCAAAATACCTATCAGGGAAGGCGTCTTTAAAGAAATAGGTTTCG
The DNA here is from genome assembly GCA_963804865.1 of uncultured Chloroflexia bacterium. Taxonomy (GTDB): domain Bacteria; phylum Chloroflexota; class Anaerolineae; order Anaerolineales; family Anaerolineaceae; genus CAVVEQ01. The sequence continues at coordinate 7,533 of CAWDSH010000027.1, read as the reverse complement.
GTTGCTTTTTGGAGATCGGCATCCACAACGAACAAATTCGGGATCTTTTCGCCCCAGCTCAACAAGTTTGTGACCAAAGGGGCGGTCTTCGTGATCGTATTTCATTTCGATGTCCCCCCTTTGCTTGAGGATCGATCCAGGTCTGACATCGCCCGGGTATATTCTTCAGAAGAGATCCCCCTCGCATGCCAATCCGGGTTATTCTCCATGAACGAAACTCCTTTGCCTTTGGTCGTTTCAGCGATGATGATGGAAGGTTTTCCTATTTCTTTAGCCGCACGATAGACCGCCATGAATTGGGCAATATAGTGTCCGTCTACTTTCTGCACATACCGATTAAAGGCCTGCCATTTATCCACGATAGGCTCAAGTCGGCAGATGTTGTCGACCAGGTCGTACGATTGGCACCGGTTGCTGTCCAGGAACACACACAGATTGGACAGTTTGTTGTGAGCGGCGAACATGGCGGCTTCCCAGATCTGACCTTCCTGGCATTCCCCGTCGCCGATCAGCGCGAACACCCTCCGCCCTCTGGTATCGTTCCTGATGCCCAGAGCCATTCCGGTGACGATGCGGACATCCCTGCGCCAGTGACCCTGTGGACAGTTCGGTGCCGGGAACGAGGTGCATATGATGTGCTTTTGAAGCCTTGTCCCCGGTTGATTAAAGGTGAGCATCATTTCTCGCGAAAAGAATCCCCTGTTGGAGAGCACCGCCCACGGCGCAGCGTGACCCATTTAACAAAACGAAGAGGTCTCTTTCCCTCCACCGAGGATTATCGGGATCGATTTCATGATCTGAAAGTAAAGACGAACCAGGATCTCGACCGCGGATAGAGAGCCGCCGGGATGGCCTGATCCTCCCCGGTAGATGATCATGATGTCTTTTCTGACGTTGTTGCAGATCTGTTCCATGTTCGTTTCATAATCAATATTATTTTGGTTCTCCGTTTTCCCACCGCCGCTACAAGAGCCTCCAGGCTTGATATCGGCGTCCCGTCATTGAGACCTCCACCGGCGGAAAGGATAAAGCGCGCGTTGTTTTTTGCCAGGTGGATGCAATGACGGGCTTCTGTGATAATATCCTTTTTGACCCATGGATCATCAATTCCAGTGGATCCAGATTTCCCATCAGGGACGCCTCATTGCCAAATACCTGCGCAGCCAGCTCAAGGTTGGTCGTTTTTCCCAGGTTGAAAACGTAAATCCCGAGCTCCTTGATGGCATTCAGGATGTGGTTGGATTTGGTATCGTTGTGAAAAATGATCGTGTAGGACGAGGGAATGCCTGGACTACTTTTTTGGTACGGCCACAAACTCTCCTGTAAAGCTGGTCGGATAGCAGTCCGGAGATGTCATCGGTGAGCAATATCGCGTCCGCCGAAGGGTTGACCTCTTGCTGTGCCTGCAGCCACACGATGATCGCCTGGGTCACCTTCTCGAGCAGGTGTTCGCAAAGATCCGGTTTGGATCAGGTTCACCCAGGAAATTTGTCGTCCCCCAGAGATAGCCCGCCAGTTCTCCAGGCCCGAAAGACCATAAACAATGGGTGGCATCATTCATTGAACTCGCCTGCTCCAGGAACATCCTGAGTGTCTGAAGATACCAGGGCATAAAACCATCGTGACGGGGATCCGGGATGCGGAAATACCTGACATCCTCCTCGATTTGAAAAGCCGCCCTGGAGACCTGGGGCATGGTCTTTTTCTGCCACATGACCCGACAGCCAAAGGTGGAAAGGAGACCAGCTCCGTCCATAATCCGGCCCGCACCGGGGATGAATGTGATCTGGGGGAATTTTCTGAACGTTCTGGTCTGGACGTCGATCATCTTGCGGGGATCGTGCAAGACGTGCAAACAGCTCCACATTCCACAGGCTGGCATAGAAACGGTTGGTCCCCAGATACAATGCCAGGGGAATATGATCGCTCGGTTTCCCGATAATTGAGTTATGAAATCTTTTCCACGTATTCATTCTCAATTTAATTTAGAAAGACCAGGTCAGAACTTAAGCGATAAAACCATCGGGGTACTGCTCGTAAACTCTCGGGTCATGACCTGGCAGGAAGATGTCACCCAGGCTTGGCAGCTTCTGGAGAAAAGCGATGCTTTCATACAGGTTATTGGTCAACCCGATCGGGATATTTTCTTCGATAGTTTTGTACAGGAAGCAGTTATCTCCGCACAGGCAAACCCGACCCTTGTTGGTTGAAACAGCACGGCCAGCGAACCAGCCGAATGACCGCCCGCATAGATCACGTTGATTCCCAGGGATCACCTGATAATCATCGATGTCGATCGGCACGAGCTGCTCTCTGGCTTTGTACAATTTTTCGATGCAGAAAGAACCATACCCGACCGACCATTTTGGAGAGCCATGACCCACGCCAGCTCCTTGCGATGCACAAAAATCTTAGCGTTCGGGAAGGCATCCACGTAGCCAATATGGTCAAAATGGGCGTGGGTCAGGATCAGGTGGGTGACGTCCTGGGGTTTTATTCCAACCTGTTCCAGGGCGTACAAGGGTGCTCATCGGGCATTTTCCGATGGACATTCTTCTCAACTCCCATGATCCTGGCGTCGTCCATATGAAAACTGAAGTCAATAAGAGCTACCCCTGCGTCGAATTTTACATAGAAAAGATAGACCGGACCTTGTCGGACATTTTGGAGATCCCCGCCCTGGTAGAGCAGGTCTTCGCGGCCCAGGGACGGTTCCGGTTTTCACATACTGTAATTGATGGATAGACATGACTGACCTCCCAATGCTGTGATCTCTTTCCCAGTACTTATCAATGCCGACCGCGATCAGCAGCGTCAGTCCCTTGATCACCATTTGATAATAATCGTGCACATTGAGCAATACCAAACCATTGCTGATCACGCCGATGATCAAGACGCCGAGCAGGACGTTGGGGATCTTTCCCTCGCCAGGCCCGAGATGCTCACCCCTCCCAGCACGACCGCGGTGATCACATCCAGCTCGAAGCCTGAGCCGACGGAGGGTTGGGCACTGTTGATCCTGGCCAAAAGGATGAACCCGCCGAGACCGGTCATCAGGGCGCAGGTGGAGTATGCAATCAACCTGGTCTTGGTCAGGTCAACACCGCTGAGCCGCGTCAGCTTCTCATTCCCGCCCAGGGAATAGAAATATCGTCCCAGAGGGGTTTTGGTCAGGACGACAAACCCGGCGAGAAAAACAGCCAGCATGATCAGAACTGGTATGGGAATGGGGCCGATATAGCCCTTGCCAAGCTTCATCAAGAAAGCCAGTGGGAAAGTCGTAGATCGGGTAACCTTTGGTGATCACATACCCAAAACCCCTGAGAGCGCTCATCATGCCCAGGGTGGCAATCAAAGGCGGGATCTTGATCTTGGTCACAAATGAATTGATAAATCCGATACCGATGGACGCGATCAGGGTGATCACGATGGCAATGGGGACCGGCAAATGAAAATTATTCATCATGATGGCGACCACCAGCCCGGAGAACGCCAGGTGGGAGCCGATGGAGAGATCAATCCCTCCGGATATCATCAGGATGGCCATGCCCACAGCCGCAGTGCCGATCACCGAAACCTGCCGTATCACGTTGATCAAGTTCGATGGTTTTAGAAATATCGGCGAGAGGATCAACCACCCGCAGATCACAACAAAGACGATGATCAATCCCCAGCCTTGCAGGAATTGCCGCGTGCCAGGTCTAAATATGGAAATCTTGGGTTTCGCTTTACTGATATTTTTCAATGCCATGATTGACCATCCTCCTCAAGCCTCTCCATACGCCGTAAGGATCTTTACTTGAGAGGCATCCTTCTTGTTAACCAAACCTTAATACTTCCCTCGCGCATGACCACGATCCTGTTCGCTCAGCCCAAGGATCTCTGGAAGTTCATCAGAGATCAAGATGATCGCATGTCCTTCCATCGCCAGCGAGTGAATGATCTTGTAGATCTCCCTTTTTGCACCGACATCGATGCCCGGGTGGGTTAATCCCAGGATCAGCAATGTGGGTTTGATCGCCAGCCATTTGGCCGGATCACCTTCTGCTGGTTCCCGCCGCTCAGGAACATGACTTTTTGACCAAGGGTAGGGGTAATGATGTTAAGATTTTTTTACCTGCTCATTCGCGAGATTCTTCTCTTTATCCGTATAAATCATTCCAAATTTCACGATCTTTTAAGAGGGGAGGGTGATATTGTGCAGCACCGACATTTTTATTTTAACAATCCTTCCCGCTTACGATCCTCTGGCAGGAAACCCAATCCGAGTTTTACCGCCTCGGAGGGCTTTCTGATGTTCTTCTTCAGCCCATTTAAAATTCGTAGTGGGGTGGGTGATCCCAAAAATGGTTTTAAGTGATTCCGTTCTGCCAGCGCCAACCAAACCAAAAAATCCAACCACTTCGCCTTTCTTGATATCGAACGAAATGTTGGAAAAAATATTCTTTTGAGAGAGCTTATCGACCGATAAAACGATGTCGCCCTTCTTGGTCGCTCCCTTGGGAAATTCGTCAGATATGCTGGTTCCGACCATGAGGAAATGATCTCGGCTTTGGACGTGTTCTTCCTTCCTTGGTCGCGATCTTTAGTCCCGGAAGAGGATTGAAACCCGATCGCAGATCTTGAATATCTCGTCGATCTGGTGTGAAACGAAGACGATCCCCAAACCTTTGTTTCTAAGATTCCTTATCCTGCTGAAGAGGTGATCGATCTCTTCGCCCGTGATCGCAGCGGTGGTCTCATCAAGGATTAGAATGATCGCATTCCGCCTGAGCGCGGCGGCGACTGCCACCATTTGCTGATATGAAACAGAAAGATCTCCAGGGGAACATCGGGGGAGATATTGACTCCCAGATTATCCAGGATCTGGCTGGATGCTTTTCGCATCTCGCGATATCATTCACAAACATCTTTTCGAGGTGATCTCATAACCCAGGAAGATATTCTCTCTGACCGACATCCGTGGAACCAGGTTCAATTCCTGGTGAATGACCACGATACCGATCTCCTGGGACTTCCTCGGAGATAAGGGAATGACCTGATCCCCATTTACATAAATTGACCCTTTATCAGGTTGGACAGCACCCGCGAGGATCTTGATGAGCGTTGACTTTCCCGCGCCATTGGCACCGACCAATCCGTGAACTTCCCCCGGTCTAAAGTAATGCTGACGTTATCCAGCGCCAATACGCCTGGGTACCGTTTGCTCAAACCTTCGATTTTCAACAATTGTTTATCGGGCATATAATTGGACTGGCCGGTCAAGCGCGAGGGGGGGTAACCCCCTCGTGCTTGACCACATTATTTATTCGATAAAATTATCGACGTTATCAATATTCACAGGCACAGGCACGATTTCCATGTTTGACGGCAGGAAATCTCCCCGAACCAAACGAATGGCCATTTCCATCTCGAGCCGTCCGTGGTTATAGGGGTCAATGGATGCGGTTCCCCTGAAGGCTGTTCGTCTTTGATCTTGGTGAGTGCCTCGGGTGAGGCGTTCACGCCGAAGATCCCGAAGTCCTCGGTTGCCAAACCGGCTGCTCTTCCACCGCGCCAAGGGCGCCGAGGCAGGCTTCATCATTGTAGCGAATGAAGACTTTTACATCCGGATGCGCTTGCAAGATGGTCTCTGCAGCACTCAGTCCGGTGGGGATGGCGTCGGCCGCTTGTTCGGCAACGATTTCGCCACGCCACATCACTTCCAGGGCGCCTTTCATGCCTTCGGTGCGATCAATGTCAAATTCGGTTTTATCCCAGATGAGCAGCGCCACTTTTGCGCTTCCGCCCAATTTTTCATTGATCCATTTCGCGGCTTCCTGACCAGCCACAAAGCCCATACCATACGTGCTGATACCTGATAGCAGGTCCTGGGCACCCAGTTTATTGTAGTGCGCCACAACCTTTACTCCGGCTTTCATGGCATCCTTCACCGCGGAATCAACCGTGACCGGGTCAATGGCTGTAATGATGAAGGCATCGACATCAAGCTCAATGAAGTTTTCGATCGCGGCTACCTGTTGTAGCGTGTCCATTTGGGATCGATTTCCACGACTTCGACGTCAACTCCGGGAATTCAGCCGCCACGTCCTTGTACCCCTGGCTTAATGCCACGAAGTACGGCTGGCTCAGACCCATCGTCATGATCCCGATCTTCATTTTCAGGTTCTCGGCTGGTGCCTCACGAGTTCCTGAGCCGTTTGCTCGCTGGTGGTTGCCTCTTCCTCTACTGGCGCGGCAGGGGCAGCCGTGTTGCAGGCGCTCAACATAAAGCGTTTTATAAGGAAGCAGCGAGATCAAAGCTAGCAAACTTTTCGTTCGTTACCATATTGTTCCTGCTAAATTTTAATTTAAAACCCCAACCATTTTTCATGTTTCTAGTTCTTTTTCCCTTTAACACCTCCTTCCGCTTTTCCTTTTTCTCCGCAAGTTTATGATCGGGATGTTTATCAAAAACCCAACCACCGGAGGATCCGAATCCAACCAGATCAACGGAAAGTTCAATTCGTTCACCAAGTTGTGATAGGTGCCGGGGGGAATAAAACAGCATCGTATTGCTGGATAGCCCATTTTTCGCGTTCTTTTCCGAATCAGTACGATGCCTTTGCCGGATAAGCAAAAAGATCTCCTCTTGCTCATCATGATCGTGACCCGGTTGGCAGATACCGCCAGGCTGAACAACCACCATACCAAAGGACAGGTTCTTGAGACGACGGTTGTTGGATCAATGAGTTTGTAGTTCTCGCGATGTGCCAGGCTAATTACTTCGACATCAAAGGGACTCACTTTTCTTGGCATTCTCTGCAAGTCTCAACTCCTTTTTCTATTTTCTGGTCCACCGCTAGATTCTCTGATAATGATTTCCGGCTGGATGGTCACATGTTTTTTCTCCAGGGCTCTTCTTTAGGCTGGAAGTCTTCTCTAAGAGGATTTCCATGCCTTTTCGCCCGATTTCGTAGGCAAATTGGTCAACGGTTGTGAGCGAGGGCTCCAGGAATTCCGAATAATTGATATTGTCGTATCCAACCAGGGCAATATCACCGGGGATTTTCAAGTGATTTTCGTGGATAGTTTTCATCACCCCCACGGCAATCATGTCGCTGTACGCAAAGATTGCTGTGGGCAACGATCGACCCAGAGAGCTTCTTTTGTGCATTGATAAGCGCCGTCCATTTTCAGGTCGCAATGCAAGATCAACTGGGGATCAAAGGCGATCTGGTGCTCACTTAACGCTTGTTTATAGCCGGCGAGCCTTTCGCGGACCGAGGAAATCTCTTCACTACCCGTGATGTGCAGAATGCGCTTATGACCTAAAGAGCACAGCAATTTGGTCAGGTGATACGCGCCATAACTATTGTCACTTTTCACCCAATCCGTGTTGAAGTTCTCGATATACCGGTTCAACAAGACGAATGGAACGCCCTTTTTTTGAAGGGAGATCAACGGTTCTTTGCCCGATCTGATGGAGGTGATGACCAATCCATCGACGCGCTTTTCGCTGAGCATGCGGTAGCCCTGGGTCTCCAACTCGGG
>CAWDSH010000026.1:0-359939 GCA_963804865.1 uncultured Chloroflexia bacterium | reverse complement strand
TATTCCGTGATCAGAAAAGAAAAGGATATTGAGCTGCGCCAGTACCCGGCGCATATCAAGGCAGAAGTGGACATAACCGAAACAACATATAAAAAAGCGCTTTATAAAGGCTTCAATGTCCTGGCTGGTTATATATTTGGCAACAACATCAAAGCTGAAAAGATTGCCATGACCACCCCGGTGCAGGTATCACAATCGCAAAAGATCGCCATGACCAAACCGGTCACGATCAGGGGGGATGGCAACTACACCATGGCCTTCATCATGCCCTCGGAATACACTCTGGAAACGCTGCCGATCCCCAAAGAGGGTGGCATCCGGTTTACCAGTATCCCCCAGCACACCATGGCAGCCATCCGCTTTTCAGGGTTTTTCCAGGAAGCAAAAATCAGGAAAAGCAAGCAGCGCCTCGCTGAGTGGATAGAAAAAGAAGGGTTCAAAACCGAGGGGGATTTCATCGTCGCTGGCTACAATCCGCCCTGGGTACCCGGGTTTCTTGCCCGCAACGAGGTCATGATCATGATTAAGGCTGGAGAAGCCTGACCATTTTTTCCATACAGGACATGGAGAAAACGGATGCCTCCTTGGACGGGTGATTCAGAAGCAACATGCATCGAAGAGAAATGGCAGCAACGGTTTGATGCCGATCGGTTTTTTATCTCCCCCCACCCTATTAATTTTCAAACCATAATCATAAAAGAAACCTAATCCAATGCCATCCTCTTCCAATCCCGATCTCCACCTACGTCATCTACCCCTACACCGGTTGCCAGCACAACTGCACCTATTGCTGCTCCCGTTTCATGAAGCGCTTCAATGGGCACCGCGAGCCTTGGGGGCAATACATCCGATCCAGGAATTGAACAGATTTGTTGCTTTTTTACAAAAAACACTTGACATTGACTTTAAAAGTATGTAATATAACAGTGATATTTAACTGATATATCAATATCCCTGTTTGACCTGCTGTTGAGGGTTTCAGAAAATGGGCTTACCAACAACGCAGGTCTTGGTCGATGCACATTCTATCCCACGGAGGACTCCCCGGTTCAGGTAAATGAGGGACAAACCAAAGAAGTTAAGTGAAGTAGCTTACAAAGCGCTCAAGAACAAAATAATCAATATGAGCGGTGGAGCCTATATCAGTGCAAGACAATTTGCAGATGAAATAGGCATCAGCTATACGCCCGTTCGCGAAGCATTTCTTCGCGTGCAGAATGAGGGGTCCCTTAAACTTGTGCCCAATGTCGGCTTCTTCGTGGAATCGCTGGACATCACCGATCTCATTCAAATATTCCAGGTCCGCGAATGCATCGAGACCTTTGTCCTCGACAAGGTATTCGAACGCATCACCAAAGAACATATCGAACGCATGAAGGAACTCAGCGCCAGGCAGGAAGAGGAACTCAATCGTAATCGGATATTTGAATATCAGCTGCTGGACATAAAATTTCACGAGATCTTCTTTCTCCTCTACGGGAACAGGTCGCTGCTCAATTTTTACCGGGATATCCGCGACCAGTACATGATCTGCTCCAAGGAAATTGCCACCGTTCACAGTCACAACGCGATAACGGAGCATTTTAATTATTTTAATTGCCTGGAATCCGGCGATAAAGAAGGCGCCATTGCCTGCCTCAAGAATCACATTCATCAAGTGCGGGAAAGAATGACGGCAGGGTATATCAACGTGATCGAAGGCGGTTCGTAATTTTGGTGTTGATTTTTACCTACTGATATATTACTGATATATCGGATTGTTTGAAAATAGGACTAGAAAAAAATGAAAGAAACGGATGTTGAAAATTATCGGTAAAGCTTCGATGCAATCATTCAGCCGGGAGATCGAATTGCAGGACCGGGTGAGCGTTGCCGATCTGCCCAGGTTGCTGCATATGCCCCCTGATCTGGCGGACAGCCTGATCGTCGTCCGCGGTCATTCCAAGCTGGATCAGAAAGATATGATCCTCAAGGATGATGAGATCTATCTCTTCCTGGCAGTCATGGGCGGTTAGCCCTGCATATAAATTATTGGGAGACAACAAATGATACACGTGATCTTGAACATAAAACGCCCTTCCCCCGAGATTATCAAGGAATTTTCCTCCATGGCTTCAGCCACCATACACGAGGCTTCCGGGTCGAAAAGGCTATATCGACAACGCGATCAAGCCGATCGGCAAGGGCATCCGCGTATGTGGTCCTGCCTTTACCGTGCAATGCGCACCAGGCGACAACTGCATGCTCCATAAAGCACTCGAACGCGCCAAACCAGGTGACGTTCTGGTTGCGAGCGTTGGTGGTGCATATGATTATGGGTATTTTGGGAACTTGATGGCGACAAGCGCGATCGCCAGGGGTTTGGGCGGCTTGTGCATCGATGGTTGTATCCGCGATAGCGCCGAGATCATCGCATCCGGTTTTCCGGTCTTCGCGCGAGGGCTTGCCATCCGCGGAACAGGCAAAGGCACCATCGGTGTCATCAACTACCCCACCGTCTTTGGCGCTCAAACGATCTTCCCCGGTGATCTGATCATCGGCGATGATGATGGCTTGGTCGTTGTCAGGTTGGACGAAGTCGAATCTGTCCTTGAAAAGACCAAGGAGCGCGTCGCAAAGGAAATCGAAAAAGAAGCTGTTTTAAAAGGTGGCATGTCGAGTGTTGAGTTCAACAAACTGGGTCCGGTCTTTGATGCAGCAGGCCTGGTTGAAGAACAATAATTGGTAGCGTAGACGAATGAAAATAAGAAGAGAAGACCTGATAGATTGCACATACGACCTGTTGCTGGCCGCGGGTGAAAACCCGGAAGGCGCCAGACTCGTTTCAGATAACCTCTGTAAAGCAGACGCACGCGGTGTGACCACCCACGGCACGTATCTGCTGACGCCCATTTTCCATCGTGTGGAAGTTAACCAACTGAATCTGCCCACCCTTCCAACGATCGTTGTTGACAGTGCCGCAGTTGCTGTCGTCGACGGCGGTAATGGATTGGGTCCCATCGCCGGTAAATTTGCAGCAGATCTTGCAAGCGAACGCGCTGAGCAATTTGGCATCAGCATGGTCCTCATTCGCAATACGAACAATCTGGGTTCTCTGGCTTACTACACGGAGCTGGTCGCCAGGAAGGGCATGCTTGCCATGATGAGCTGCAATGCGGCGCCCGCCATGGCTCCCTGGGGCGGCGCGGAAGCATTTACCGGCACCAACCCGATCGCCATTGCCATTTATACCGGCAAGGACATGGTTTTCTCCGCGGACATGGCCACCAGTGTTGTTGCCAGGGGAAAAATTCGCCAGGCAGCCAGGGAAGGAAAATTGATCCCCGGGGATTGGGCCATGGACGCAGAAGGGAACATGACCACGGATCCCAATGCAGCTCTTAAAGGGACACTCCTGCCGATGGGCGGTCCAAAAGGTTCAGCCATTGCCCTGGTTGTGGATATCATGTCAGGCATTTTGGCTGGCGCTGAACACGCCCCCAACCTGCTCAGCTTTCATGAACCTACGGGAAAGACAGGTGTAGGCGCTGCACTCATCGTCGCTGATATCAAGAAATTTATGACTTTGGAAGAGTTCGCCGCCGCTATGGATGAATATCTCCAGAAGTCTTAAGGGCATGAAAAAAGCCAAATTTGCCACTGAAATCTTCATTCCCGGTGAGATTGAATACAACCGGGAGAAGTCAAGTAGTGAGACCGGTATCCAGCTCGACGACAAGGCGGTCGCTGTGCTCAATGAACTGCTGCAGAAGACCGGATCCAGCAAGCGTTTGGAGGCCATCGCGTGAGGAAGATCATCCGTGTAAACGTTCGTTCTGGTCTGATCAGGACCGAAGAAGCCTCGGACGAACTCAACCGCGTTTGTGGTCGTCAATTTTTGGCGCACATCCTCAATACCGAGGTTGAGCCCACCTGTGAACCGCTTGGTCGTAATAACAAGCTGATCCTGGCCCAGGGCTGGTTTTCCGACACCAATTTATCCACCATGGGCAAGATATCCATTGGTGGGAAGAGCCCGTTGACTGGCGGCGTGAAGGAAAGCAACAGCGGCGGTTTCTTCGGTAAAAGATTGTCCCGGTTGGGCATCAAAGCCGTCATCATCGAGGATACTCCTGAGAAAGATGCACCAAACCGCGTGTTGTTCATCAATGATAGTGAAATCACGCTCCAGGATGCTCCGGAACTTAAGCTGAAACTTGTATCCGAATCCATAAAACTGCTGAGAGAAAGATTTGGCAAGGATATCGGGATCCTCTGTATTGGTCCCGCTGGTGAAATGAAAATGCATATCGCGGGTATCGCCTGCCCCGATGATCGGGATATCCAGGTCCGTTTCGCAGCCAGGGGTGGTCTCGGCGCATTGATGGGATCCAAGGGCATTAAAGCCATCGTTGTAAAGGTAACTAACCCTGTCCCTCCAGAGGTATCAGACCCGGTTCTGCTGAAAGAAACCATCAAGGAAATTGCTGCGCTCCTGGCAGCTGATCCTAAAAGCAAGAACAGAAAGTTGTATGGCACATTAGATATTTTGGAAATGGCCAATCAGATAGGGATCCTTCCTACTCGTAATTTTTCGGAAGGATCTTTTAAAGGTGCGGATAAACTGACAGGACCAAGTTTCTCGGATCTCGTTGCGCGTCGCGGTGGGGTCGGTCGCAGTGGGACCCCTTGTGTTCCAGGGTGTACGATCCAATGTTCAAACGTGATGCCTGATGAAAAAGGTGAAAAGAAGATCGTTGCTTCCCTGCAATATGAAAGCCTTGTCTTGCTGGGACCAAATCTCGATATTGGAAACGTGGATGCAATTGGGGAGCTTAATAGTTTATGCAACGACGTGGGCGTGGACACCATTGATTGTGGTGCTGCCATTGGCGTTGCCATGGAAGCAGGCGTGATTCCATTTGGCGATGAAGAAGGCGCAAAGGATTTGGTGCGCCAGATTGGGCAGGGTACTTATCTGGGCAGGATTTTGGGCAGTGGCGCGAAATTCACCGGGCAGGCTTTTGGGATCCAGCGTGTCCCTGTGGCAAAAGGTCAGGCGATGCCGGCTTATGATCCCAGGGCACTTAAAGGCAATGGCGTGCTCTATGTTACCTCCACGATGGGCGCTGACCATACTGCCGGCAACGCCTTTGAGACTGCCCGCACCACCAATCCTGTTGGCAAAGAAAATCAAGTCCTCAATTCCCGCCAGCTGCAAATACGGGCAGCCATCCTCGATAGTATGGGGGCGTGTATTTTCATCCGACCGGCATTCGTTAAAAATCCGAACCTGCTGGTGAACCTGTTCAAAGCTAAGTTTGGATGGGAGATCTCCTATCCGGAAATCCGCCAGATGGGTGCGGATATTCTGACAGCCGAGCGGCAATTCAATGAAAAGGCTGGGGTATCAGAACGTTTTAATAGAATGCCTGAATTCATGCGTGAAGAACCTTTACCACCGACCAATGCAGTCTTTGATATCGACCAGGAAGAATTGGAAAGCATTTGGACGCAACCGATAAGAACGGATATGTTCTGAAAAAATTCTTTGAATGGAGAAATGTATGTCTGGATTAAAGTGGGTAGATATCGCCAATGTTGAAGGAATTTACCGAGATCCACCGCGCACCAGCTGGATCCTGGTCTCTGAACAGACCACTGGAGCACAAAACCTTGCCATGGGTGTCAATGAGACCCAGGTTGGCAGCATGGTCCCCAAGCATAAGCATGACACAGAAGAAGAAGTGATGTACTTTCTTCAAGGCAAAGGGCAGTTCATTACTGATGATGAAGTTATTGAATTGAAACCTGGTATATGTGTGTTTAATCCACCCGGCTCGTTTCATTCGATTGTCAACACCGGGGACGAGATCCTGAAATTTGTTTGGATCTATTCACCTCAGTTGGAAAGCCACCGTATCAAAAAATAGATTATAGGAGATAGAAATGTCAAACTGGCAATTGCCTCCCCCAGGCGGGCACATGGATAAGCCCACAAAGATCTACTATCAAACCATGACCAAAATGGATATCGTGCAGCGTTTGAAGGAAAACGATGTCCTTATCATCCCGGTCGGTTCAACAGAAAACCATGGCAACGCGGGACCTGTTGGTGAGGATACATTTATCGTTACCCGTATCGCTGAAATGGTTGCCGAAAAAACCGGATGCACCGTGGCTGAACCGGTCTGGTATGGGTCTCACCCATTCCATCATATCGGTCAACCTCTCACCATACCCTTGCCCGATTCGGTCTTTATCGATTTTTTGCGCGCCATAATTACCGGTTTTTGGAACTCTGGTTTCCGCAAACAAATCTTCATCAGCTTGCATGGTCAGGAATACTCTTTGCCCGTTGCTCTGCAGGAATGGGGCAAAAAGTATCAGGTTCCCGCGATGCTCTTCTTTATCGATATTCCCGGTGTGATGGGGCAAACATTAATGGATAAAGCGCACGGTGGTCCATACGATCGACCCTTCCAGCACGCCTGCGAGGCAGAGCAATCTATTTCCCTGTCTTTGTTCCCTGAACTTTGCGATATGGAACATGCCGAGAATACAGATGTCAAAGGTTACCTGCCCCCCGGGCATGTTGACCGCGGTGGTGATATTTACGGTTATCCCATTCCCGGGCACTGCGCCGTCGGCAATGTTGGCATCGAATGCGTCACCTTCCCTGAAGGTGTGCTTGGTCATGCCAAGGATGCTGATCCTGCTAAAGCGACAGCTTCAGTGGAAAAAACCTGCGACTATCTTGTGAAATTGATCCATGACATCCTTGAGGTCTTCCCAGTTGGCAAGCTGCCCCCGGCTGAGATGATGAGTCAGCGCGACCCCAAGGAAATCGAGCTGCTGCTAAAAGGCCCATTAAACGGTGGCAAGCACATCTATACGCTGGGATGGCCAACCTAGAAAATGATCATGGAAACTGATATGGAAAAGTGGAAATGATGAAAGCTCTGGTTTATTACGGACCGGGTGATGTGCGCCTGGAAGACAGACCCATCCCAGTCCCGGGTAAGGGAGAAGTCCTGGTCAAGGTCAAGGCTGTATCTGTATGTGGATCTGACCTGGGCGCCTACAAGCTTCCTGAGGTATCAGATCGATGGCAGCCTCCCATTGTGCTTGGGCATGAATTCTCAGGGGAGGTTGCAAGCCTGGGTGAAGGTGTTGAAAACTTTCATATTGGGCAGGCAGTGACCGCCAACCCCATTTTATATTGCGGTAGCTGTTATTACTGCGCACACGGACAAATCAACCTTTGTCCGAAACGGTACAGCCTGGGCACATCGATTGGCGGCGTCGGTCACGATGGCGCGATGCAGGAATATTTAACGGTCAGGGCTACGGCACTATATCCACTGCTCGAAGGTGTCAGTTTTATTCAAGGCGCATTGGTGGAGCCATTGTCTGTCTCACTGTGTGCCGCAAGATTGGGTGACTTCGGAGAAGGCGAAAGGGTTGCCCTCATCGGTGCTGGACCGATTGGACTAATGATCCTGAAGTTCCTAAAATCCGGGGGAAACAAGCGGGTTTTTGTCTCTGACGTACTGCAAAGACGCCTGGATCTGGCAAAAGAATTCGGAGCTGATGAAGTCATTAATGGTTCCGGTGATGTCGTTTCGGTAATAAAAAACCTTACTGAAGGTATTGGTGTTGACCGCGTCGTGATTGCCGCAGGTGTCCCGGGCATTTTGGAAAAATCCATCGAAATGGTGCGTAACGGCGGCAACATTGTCCTCGTTGCCTTGATGCACCAGAAGGTCGAGTTGGATCCGTTTCCCATCGTAGCCCGGCAGATATCCCTGTTGGGAAGTTACATGTTCACAACCGAATTCGGTGACGTGATAAAAAGCATCGCTGAAAAGAAAATAAATGTTGATAACTTGATCACTTCAGTCCATCCGCTCAGTGATGGTGTGGAAGTATTCAAGAACTTGTGTCAATGTGATTGTCCAGACGTAAAGATCATTCTAACGAATGATTGAGGGTTTGATGGTAAATCGAATCAATAAATATACAGGGAGAGGTATTCAATGAAAGCATTGGTTTTCCATGGCACTGGCGATATTCGTTATGAAGAGGTTGAAACGCCCAAACCAAAGGCAGATGAGGTGTTGGTCAAAATAAAAGCCGTCTCCATTTGCGGCTCGGATCTGGCAGGATTTCGTGGAGGAAACACGATGCGCGTACCGCCGTTGATCATGGGTCATGAGTTTGCAGGCGAGGTTGCAGCTCTGGGAGATGCGGTTACAACCGCCAAAGTTGGCGATAAAGTTGGCGTTTATACCAACATGTTTTGTGGAAAGTGCCCGGCCTGCAAGATAGGTTTGACCAATGTCTGTGAAAACCGCCGCATCATTGGTACCACCATGATGGGTGGAAGTTATAACGGCGCAATGGCGGATTATGTTGTTGCACCGGCAGCCAAATTGCTTCCCTTATCGGGTAAACGTACTTTTGCTGAATATGCTTTGGCGGAGCCCCTTTCAACAGGATTGCGAGCCACAAAACTTGCAGGTGACCTCACCGGGAAATCGGTCGCTGTAATTGGCTGCGGACCCATTGGATTATTGACCATCATGTGCGCGAAGCATTTTGGTGCCAAGACCATCATCGCCATGGACGTACTGGACAAGCGCCTGGACATGGCAAAGGAGTGTGGTGCGACTGATGTCCTCAATGCCAAAGAAGATTTTTATGCATTTACCCGCAAATTGACTGGCGGTGGAGGTGTGGATGTCGTTTTTGATGCTGTTGGCAATCAGACCACGGTAAATCTCAGTTCTGACGTAGCTCGACTGGGGGGTAAGGTCGTCTGGGTTGGTTTGGCGCAGCCAAAGATCGAGTTTGAATACAAGCATGCAGCGATCAAGGAATTGACCTTCCAAAGCGTGTATCTCTATATCACCGAGATGGAAGAGGGCATCCAGCTGATCGAATCAGGAGAGATCCCGGCCGGGAAGATCATCACCGCGGAATACCCCATGAGCGAAGGTCCCCGGCTTTTCCAGGAGCTGGTCTCTGGAAATGCAACGGACATCAAAGTAATTCTGAAAAACGATTAGCGGGTCGAGTAAAGGATATCGGATGAAACCCAGGCTCAGCTTTTTTGGATTTGGCAAGGACATCGATGCCATCGCCGACGCGGGCTACGATTGTATTGAAATGCACATGCGCGAAATCATCGCGATGGATGATCCTGGTTTTGAGGACGTTTGTCAGAAACTCAAAAAGGTTTCTTTGGTTTGTGAAGTCCTCGATAATCCGGTTCCATTGGACCAGGTCGTGGCTGACGAGAGCTTTGACCTTGATTTTTATCGCGGTTTTCTAATGAAAGGCGCGGATCGCGCTGCCAAAATGGGTATCAAGTACTACGTCTTTGGAAATGGTCGCACCCGTAGTTTGCCCACCTCCGGGGATATTGAGCCTGCCAGGGAAAAGAATCTGACCTTCATGCGCATGCTGGCGGATATTGCCGACGAAAAAGGGATCACTGTCTTGATTGAGCCTTTGGCACCCACGGTTTCCAACGTGATCCAAAGTATCCCCGAGGCAATTGATTACGCGAAGGTTGTGGGAAGGCCCAATCTGGGAACATTCCTGGATTATCGCTGGTTTGTCGATCGAAACCACCCTTTCAACATCATCGAGAAGTATGGCGAGCACATAAAACACGTGCATATTGATAATCCGGAGACACCATTCCCGCAGCGGGTCGTTCCCCGTGTGGATGATGGGCACGATTATTCGAATCTGTTTCGCGCACTTGAGAAGATCGACTATGACGGGATCATCTCGATTGAGGCAAACACATTCACCGATTTTCCCCAGGATCTTCGTAATGGGATCGATTTTTTCAAGGCATATGGAATTAACAATTCAAATTAAATTCAATGGGAGGTACTAACGGAAATAAATTACTTGAAAACGAATCAATTAGGTGTGCACCAGGAAATCTTATCCTGGAGTCTATATGCAAGTAGAAGCAATTCCTGAGAATTTTTTCGAGTGATCGAAAAGGAATTGAAAGCGTGAAAACGAAAAATCAGAAAGGAGGTGCTCTCAGAGATACAGATACACAATTTGGACATTGAGTTGAATCAACAAAATCTAAAAAATAGGAGATTTGAGATGAAACGAAGTTGGATTTTTGTAGTACTTGTGCTCGCCCTGGTGGTATCTGCTTGCGCGCCAAAAGCGACACCCACGCCTGAACCTGTTGTGGAACCGACTGCAGAACCGGTTGTGGTCGTTGAGGAACCCACCGAGGAAGTTTGCACTGAACCCCTCAAGATCGCCATCATCGGCGCCATGACAGGCACCAACGCCACCCTCGGCGAATGGATGGTCAGGGGTGTCACCCTGGCGGTGGAAGAGAAGAACGCAGCCGGTGGAATTAAGGGCTGCCAACTCAAACTGCTGGTCTACGATGATACAGCCGATCCGACCACGTCCGTGACTATTGCGCAAAAAGTCGTCTCTGAGGACAATGTGATCGCGGCCTGGGCTACCACCAACAGTAGCTGCGCCCTTGCAGATATTCCGATCTTCCAGGCAGCCAAAATTCCGCAGATGACCTTCGGCACCAATGTGACCATCACGCAGCAGGGCAGCCCCTATATCTTCCGCTCCTGCCCCGCCGGGCCTGCCTTTGAAACACCCATCGTTGATTTCCTTGTGGGCGAAGGATTTACAAAATTCGCCATCATTGGTGACAACACGGCCTATGGCAAGGGTGAAGCGCAATATCAGACCGATGCTCTCGCGAAACACAATCTCACCCCCCTCGCCTATGAGCAGCACGGCGCGGATGACAAGGACTTCTCCGGTCAGTTGACCAAGATCATCAACACCGAACCGGAAGTTCTGCTTCTCGCCAGCTCCGAAGTTGCCGCCGGCTTGATTGCCAAGCAGGCCAGGCAGCTGGGCTTTGAAGGTACCATGGCTGGTGGTCAGGCTGTAAGCACGCCTAAATTCCTGGAAGCCGCCACCGCAGAATTTGCGAAAGGCATTTACTTTACCTCGGGTTATCCGGGAAATGATTACAATGATCAAACCCGCGCCTTCGCCAAAGCCTATCTTGATCGCTGGGGTGTCGCAGCCGAGACACATGGCGCCAATGTTTATGACCTGATGCAGGTTCTCTTCATCGCCATGGAAAACGCGGACCCGCTGACCCCTGATAATGTCGCAACTGAAATGCACAAGGTTTGCAGCTATATGGGTTTGCAGGGTGTGATGTGCGTTGATGAAACTGGAGAAACCCTCACGGTGACCATGATGGGTCAGTGGTTGGGTGATGGGGAGTTTGAATTCTTGGAGTAATAAATATATATAATGATCTAGGGGCGGGATAATTCCGCCCCTAGAATTTCTTTTTGATTTTGTTTTCTTAACAAAGGATTTTTTATGCGCGAACTCAGTGTACTCGTTCAAACGATCATTGGTGGGATTGGTATTGGCAGCCTTTATGCGCTCGTTGCATTGGGAACCTCCATGATTTACCGGTCCATGGGATTGATCAACTTTGCACATGGCAGTATTTACATGGTCGGCACCTATTTAGGGATGATCTGGTATACGGGCATGATCAAAGGTCTGGAATTACCTTATTCCATTTCTTTTATCCTGGGGGTTTTGCTTTGTGCTGGTTTTGGAGTCATTATTGAGCGGGTTTTCCGCCGCCTTGCTGATGTCGATTTAAGGAACATGCTCCTGGGAACCATCGGTCTGGGATTCATCATAGATAATCTCATGATCATCATTTTTGGTGCTGAAGGTTTTGCGGTTGATTCCCCCCTGTCTCTTAAACCAATCATTATCGCAGGTATTCGTGTTTTACCTCAGAATATTTTGTTGATTTCCGTGGCTGCCGTTCTTTTAATAAGCCTGCAGATCTTCCTGACCAAATCCAAGATCGGCAAGGCGATGCGGGCATCCCAGATGGATCGTGATATAGCCAGGACGATGGGCATTCATGTCAATATGACCAATGCGATCACCTTTGCCATAGGTTTCGGCTTGGCTGCTGCGGCTGGGATCCTCGCGGCTCCCATTGTCTACGTGAATCCCGCCATGGGTTCTGCTGTGGGAACCAAGGGTTTTGCCAGCGCGGTTATGGGGGGTTTGGGCAATATCCCGGGTGCCATTTTAGGTGGAGTGTTATTTGGTGTCATTGAGTCGCTTTCTTCTGGTTATATTTCATCTCAATACACCAAAGGCATTTCCTTCGTTATTGTATTGATCGTGCTTATGTTTTTGCCTTCTGGTATCCTCGGCGAGAAGAGCGTGGATAAAGTATGAGCACACGACTGCATATGGATAATAGTAATCGGAGAGAGTCATGAAGAAAAGTACATCGAAGATTATAAAAATAGTTCTGCTCGTGCTCGTTGCTATCTTCTTATTGATATTCCCATTTATTGCTAAAAGCCGGTATCAGGTCCACATACTCAATATGGTTGGCATCTATATCCTGCTGAGCCTGGGGTTAAATATCGCCATGGGGTACGCCGGGCAATTCAACCTCGCCATGGGAGGTCTTTGGGCGATCGGTTCGTACACGGCAGGGTTGCTGAATACCAGGCTGGGCTTTCCTCTTTGGGCAACCCTTCCTTGTTCAATTTTAGCTGGGGGTATCATCGGTGGATTCGTTGGATTACCTTCACTAAAGGTGAGGGCGCATTATCTTTCAATCGTTACCATTGGTCTGAATGAAATCATCAATATCATCCTGGTGAACGAAACCAAATTTGCAGGTGGCGTGGATGGAATTTCAAGGATCCAGATGCCGAATTTATTTGGGATCGCGATCGATAGCGACGAAAAATATTATTACATCATTCTGATTTTCGTAATCCTGGGTTATTTACTGGCCAAGCAAATATTATCGGGTCGGGTGGGACGCAACTTCCGCGCGATTAGGGATGATTACAAGACTGCGCCAGCCATGGGTGTCAATGCAGGTCGTTTTAAAATATTGGCATTTATCATCAGTGGTTGTTTCGCCGGACTAGCCGGCGCATTGTACGCACATTTGAACACTTATATCAGCCCGGATATTTTTGAACATAAAACCACCCTGGTCATCATGACCATGACCATGGTGGGCGGCATGGGAAATCTGACTGGTTCCATCGTTGGCGCGACGATCCTCCCAATCTTGCAGGAATATCTACGCGCTATTCAAGATTGGCAGTATGTGGTTTACGGGCTTGCCATCATGATCGTGGTGCTTTTTGTACCGGGTGGTTTGATGGAGGTATCCAATCGTCTGAAAACGATATTATCTGCCACAATTTCCAGGCTACATAAACCAGACAAAGATCTGGCAGCAAAGGAGAAATGAAATGTTCCTGGAACTTGAACACTTAACCATGAGGTT
Source organism: uncultured Chloroflexia bacterium (assembly GCA_963804865.1). GTDB lineage: Bacteria > Chloroflexota > Anaerolineae > Anaerolineales > Anaerolineaceae > CAVVEQ01. Next base: position 346,570 of record CAWDSH010000026.1, on the reverse strand, counting down.
TGGCGGACTTATTGCTGTTGATAATATATCCATCAATGTAAAAGAACATGAAATTCACGGTTTAATTGGTCCCAACGGATCAGGAAAAACCACAATATTTAATATGCTGTCGGGGTATTACAAACCTACCAGCGGAAAGTTCATTTTTGAAGGCAAGGACCTGACTGGTTTACCCGCTCATGAAATAACAGATGCGGGTTTTGCCCGCACTTTTCAGAACTTGAGATTGTTCAAGAGTATGTCGGTCCTGGAAAATGTCATGGTATCCATGGGGCATCATGCAAAGACAAAATTATTAAATGCGATGTTCAATCCTGTGGCTGCCAGAAAAGAAGACAAGATATTTACTGACAAAGCGATGAAGTTGTTGGATTTGCTGGATATCCGCAAGTTTGCATACGATCGGGCGATCAGCCTGCCATATGGAACGCAGCGGCGGGTGGAAATAGCGCGGGCGCTCGCTACTGATCCAAAGGTCTTACTTCTTGATGAACCTGCTGCAGGGCTAAACGAAATGGAGACGGTTGAATTGAGCGGCATCCTTAACACAATCCACGAATCCGGCATAACCATTTTTATTGTTGAACACGACATGAAATTGGTAATGGGCTCTTGCCAGACAATCACGGTCATCGATTACGGCAAGAAGATTGCTGAAGGCGATTGTGATTGCGTGCGTAATGATCCCAAGGTCATTGAAGCTTACCTCGGTAAGGAGGAAGAGCTATGCTAGTCATCGAAAATCTTCACACGTATTACGGTGAAATTCACGCTGTTAAAGGTATTTCCCTCCAGGTTAGAAAGGGAACCATCACCACGTTGATTGGCGCAAATGGTGCAGGCAAGTCTACCACCATTAAGACAATTCTCGGTTTACTGCATCCCAAAGAGGGCTCAATATTGCTTGATGGAAAACCCATTCACCACCTGGCTGCAGATGAAGTGGTGCGGTTGGGTATAGGTTATGTGCCGGAAGGTAGGCGAATCTTCCCGGTATTGACCGTGGATGAGAACCTCGAGATGGGCGCTTATATCCGCAAAGACAATTCTGAAATTGCCCTCGATAAGCAAAAGATGTATGACTTATTCCCTGCAATCAAGGATCGAAAAAAACAGCTTGCAGGCTCCTTGAGTGGTGGTGAACAGCAAATGCTGGCAATTGGCCGGGCGTTAATGTCCAGGCCAAAACTCCTTATCATGGATGAGCCATCGCTTGGTCTGGCGCCGCTCTTGGTGAAAACAGTATTTAAGATCGTTACCGAGTTGAATCAACAAGGCATGACCATCCTGCTCAGTGAGCAGAATGCCCGGGCAGCGCTCAAGATCGCTGATTATGGAATCGTGATGGAGACAGGTCACGTCCGCTTTGCTGATACCGCACAGGCGCTTCAAGAAAATACCATCGTCCAGGAAGCCTTTCTGGGTGTGGGGTAATTTCAAGAAAATCGAAAAGCTGCATATTTATTGTGCGTTGGGAAATCTCTCCTGGCAATCGATTAAATAGAGCTTGGTATTTGTGTTAATAACTGTTGACCTGAATGACTGGCAATTCATGGTTAATCGGGTTCTATAATATCTTATGAATATCAATGGGTACGAGGATAATGAATTGACCGCGGGACCAACAAAAAAGATGTGGCCTGGGCGCGCAATAGCTCTGGCTGGAATTATCCTCGTCACGCTGAATACGCGCGCAGCCATTACATCTCTCTCCCCGATCTACGATGAGATCGGGAAAAGCTTTCCCATAACTCCAATTGCGCAGGGCGTCCTGGGAATGCTTCCCCCGCTTGCTTTCGCTTTGTTTGGTTGGCTTGCTCCCCGGTTGATTCCCAGGATCGGATTGGAAAAATCACTCCTTCTCGCGATGATATTGGTTTGCGCAGGAATTACAGCCCGTAGCTTTTCCAATAACATTTGGATGTTTGGGATGCTCTTCACCGTTTGCCTGGCGGGTATGGGCATGAGCAATGTGCTCCTGCCCCCGGTGATCAAAGTCTACTTCCCGGATCGGATCGGAATGGTTACCAGTATTTATACTGGAATGGTCTCGGTAAGCGCTTCAATCCCTTCCTTATTAGCGGTACCCATCACCCAATCATCAGGCTGGCGATTTTCGACTGGTGTTTGGGCTGGATTGGCATTTGTGGCAGCTCTTCCATGGGTGCGTTTGTTGAAAGGGAATCAGAAATCAACCAATCTGGTTCAACATCGTTATCTCCCAGCCTGGCGCTGGCTTCCTGCCTGGGCATTGGCGATCGTTTTTGGTGTTGGCTCCATCAATATTGCCTCAATGATGTCATGGCTGCCAAAAATCCTGACCTCTACTGCAGGAGTCAACCAGGCTGAAGCGGGAACCATGTTATCAATCCTCACTGCCATAGGTTTTGTGCCAACAATGCTTGTTCCCATGATACTTTTCCGAATCAAACATCCTATTCTGGTAATCCTTTTCTTATCAATCTGCCTTGTATTTGGATACCTGGGGCTTGCATACTACCCACAATGGGTATGGATCTGGGTAACATCAATTGGGATCGGGCTTGTCCTGATCCCGGTCTGTTTAACATTGATCAATTTGCGCAGCCGGACGGCCGATGGCTCAGCGGCGTTATCCGGCTTTGTGCAAGGAGCAGGATACCTGATGGGTGCGGCAGGTCCGTTTGTGATTGGCGGGCTGAATAGTCTGACGGGGGGATGGATAGCTGCCCTGTGGTTCTTGACCGGGATGGCACTCGTTGGCACAGTGGCCGGCGTATTTTCAGTTCAACCGAAATTCATCGAGGATGCTTGAGTCCTCATTCCCCCAACCTCTTCCAACCTGCCCTGCCCCCTTCCCCGCTTATAATCAAGCCATGATCGTCAAAGAAGTCCAGGCCAAGACCATCCTCTCCCCGTCGCAGGTCTACCCCTGGGTCATCAACCCTTACACCGGCTGCCAGCACAACTGCACCTACTGCTACGCGCGTTTCATGAAGCGCTTTACCGGTCACCGCGAGCCCTGGGGGCAGTTCGTCGACGTCAAGATCAATGCTTCCGATCTATTGCAGCGGGAGATCACCCGCAAAAGGCGGGACAGGGTATGGGTCAGCGGGGTTTGTGATCCCTACCAGCCGCTGGAGGCGAAATACAAGCTCACCCGCCAGTGCCTGGAGATCCTCGCGCAGCACGGTTGGCCGGTCTCGGTCCAGACCCGCTCCCCCCTGGTCACGCGCGATATCGATATCCTCAAGCAGGGCAGCGATTTTGAGGTCGGGATGAGCGTCACCACCGCGGACGATGCCATCCGCTGCTTGTTCGAGCCCAGCGCTCCCCCCATCCAGGCCAGGGTCAACGCGCTCGATGAATTGCACCGCGCGGGGATCCGCACCTTCGTCATGATCGCCCCCATCCTGCCCGGTTCCGAAGGCCTGCCGGAGATGCTGGCGGGCAAGGTCGATCACGTCATCCTCGACCGCATGAACTACCACCACGCCGACTGGGTATACCGCAAGTACAACCTCGCCGAAAAGAACACCGACGAGTACTTCGATCAGATGTATGGATTACTGAACTCAGCCTTCACAAAGCTGGGCATCAGTATTTGAGCCAATCCACCAGTACAGCTTGAAAAACATTAGGGGTGCAGCTGTGATTTACAACTGCACCCCATTGATTCAATTTCGGAATTAATGAAGATCTGCTACTTGATGATCACCTTGTCGCTGCTGCTGCGACCGAACACCTCAGGCGAGTACATCTCCTCAGCCTTCGTTGGCGGGACCACGAACGTGCCGGGTGTGGTGGCGCGGGCATAGTAGGTATATTGATAAACGCCGTCCCAGAGCAGTGACGTGAAGGCTTCAGCGCGGTCGTCGCGCAGGTTCTGGTGCTCGTACCACGTCCCCCACCACCACCAGCCGTAGGGGCGTGTCGATGGGTCGTCCTGCGGAACATCCTGCGAAACGGAGAGCGCGGGGTTGATGATCTCCAACCCGGCTGGCAGTGGGTCGACCAGCGCCACGTGGTAGCGGCGGTTATCCGCCACCATGGTGATCTTCACCCGCACCCTTGTCCCCGCTTTGATGTGCCAGGTGCCGTCCTTGTCCTGCGAAACGTCCATCGGGTCATCCAGCCCTTCGTAGCGCCGCTGGACAACAAAACCCATATCGAGCGGATCCATATCCAGATCTGTCGGCGCGTAGCGCAAGCCGAGCCGGTAATAGAGCCGCCCGGGTCCTTCCTTGCTGATGATCAGATCCTCCGTGCCGCCGCCCGAGGCAGTCTCCGATAACACATAAGTCATCGGGATGAGCGTCTCATGGCGTTCGGTGGTGCGCCCGCGGAACTCGCTGCTGCCCGCGTAGGTATCGCCAAGCCAGAGGCGCGCGACGAAATCGGGAGTCTGCGTTTCGTAGGTGTTGAAATAGCGGTCCAGCGCCAGCAGGACGAAGACGTTATCCTGGGTGCTGCCCCAGTGCCCCTTGGTGCGGTGCGCCAATAAGCCATTGACCACCTTCACGATCAGGTCGCTCTGCGGGTTGTCCTCCATCAACGCGTCCAGCAGGATACCGTCCGTGCGACGGTCGGAGCTGAGCAGCAGGTAGGTCTGGTCATCGTAAGCGGTGGTGAAGTTGGCCGCGCCTGCCGTCTCGACCACGTGGTTGGTCACGAAGCGGCGGATCTCCTCCAGCTGCGTTTCGTTATCCACCACCGGCCAAAGCCAGCCGATCGCCTCCATCCTGAGGATTATCCAGGCCTGCTTCCAGGATCAGGTTCTGCGCCTTCTGCGCATCGCGCTCGCCCCACAGGTTGCGCACGTACAGGGCATAGGCGCTCAGCGTCCAGCGCGTCTGCTGGCTGTACCAGTACGGGATAATATGATTCGATATCGCGCAGGTAGACTCAGCGCAAGCTGCTGACATGTCGTCTGGCACCTCGAAGCCCTTTTGCTCGGCGCGGTAGAGCGCGTGTGTGGCATGGATGCTGTTGAACGGGATGGATGTGAAGCCGTGCCGCCAGTACGGGAAACCGCCGTCGTAGTTCTGCATGCCCCGCAGCCTCTGGATATCGCGGGTGACTGCCTCTTCCATTTCGTCGGGTGTGGGCAGACCATCCGCCTCGAACGCGGTGAGCACATCGCGCAGCGCAGCCACCGCCAGGATGCGCGAAGAGAGCTGCTCCGAGCACTCGAACGGGTAGCCGACCAGGTACATCACCGCGTCGGTGAGTGCCTGCAGCGCGGTGGAAGAGGTGTTGATCTCCAGCCCGCCGTACTGCGGGAACACATCGCTGGGATGCAGCACCGGCTGGGCGATCGCGCCTGAATCGATCACGCCGTAGGTCGCGAAGGCCTCGGTGGTGGCGGGCGTATAGACCGGTATCTCCACCACCGCGGCATCTGAATAGGATCCCGAGATGGCTGCGATCTGCACGCGTGCCGTGCCGGACATGATCGTGCTGGCCGGGAAGCGTACTTCGATGCGGTCGTTCGCCGGGACGGTCACGCGAGTGCCAGCCTGGGCGATCTCCAGGTTGGTGGCGCGCGCCACGACGTCCACGGTCAGCGGAGCATCGGTCTGGTTTTGCAGAACGACTGGAAATTCAAATTTGTCGCCAAAATTGAGGAAGCGTGGCGCCGAGGGGCGTACCATGAGCGGCAAACGCGCGGTAATGTTCGATTCTCCCACTCCGAATTGACGCCCACTATCATCCACCGCGACCACCATCACGCGGTAGCGCGTCAGGTTGTCCGGCAGCTTGATGGACACTCTTGCTTCACCATTGGAGCCCGTCCGCACGCTTGGGGCGAAAGTGGCCAGCGGGTTGAAATCCGAACGAACCGTGATGGCCGCCTGTTGTGCTCCTCCTGATTCGGATTCAGCGGGAGCCGGCATCGCAGCCATTTCCATCATGGGAGCCATGGTCGCCATAGGGTCTCCGCCGCCCCCTTTCCCCATATCCTGTACAGCGATGTTGGCTTTAAGCACCTCCGGGTTCATCAGCACGATGCTCCTGCGCCCGTAAAGACTCATCACGTCGGAGCCCCGGTTCGAGTAGAAGATGGAGATGGGATCTGCCAACTGGTAATCTGTCAGCGCGAGGATGGCTTCATCCACCACGACCACCGCCAGCTCGGCATCCGCCACCGGCAAACCGTTGGCGTCTTCAAGGACGACGTTCAACATCGTCTCGCCGCCTGGCTCCAGTTTTGTGGCGTCGGGTTTGACTTTCAGTGATAGCGTGCGCTGCAGCGGAGGGATGCTGAGAGTCAATTGCGCCGTGGCAAACGCGGGGCGCGGCTCCACGTTCTTCAGGATCTCGCCAGCGTCATCGGTGCGCGGCGCGGAACCCACCAGGTCCACCTGGATGTTCAGGTTGGGAATATGTTCTTCTTCGATTGGCACGTTTAGAGTAGTAGTTCCGTCCTTGATCTCGAAGCGCGTGGTATAGAGGAAACCGCTGCGGCTGACAGTGAGCAGTCCTTCGGCGGGGCTGAACGGTGATTGCACCAGGATCTGCGCGGTGTCGCCAGGCTGATAGGTTTCTTTGTCGGGGATCAGGGTCACTTCTTCCTGTTCCACTTTACGGGAAGGCGGTCGCTGTCCGCCGCTCACCCAGCGCGTGAAGCTTGTTTGGTTCTTGCGGTCCTGCTCGTCGGTGACCACCGCGGTGATGCGGTAACTGCCGCCAACGGGAGTTTCAAAAGTGCAGGTGTCCGGTTCGAGCTTTGAGCGCATGCCGCACTCCTGGACGTCGACTTCCTCCTCGTTCCAGTTGCCATCTCTTAATTTCCATTCCAAACGCGCGGCGCTGATCTCCACCGGCGCGTTGGCTACCGGGTTGCCGTCCAGGTCAGTGACAATGAAGTCCACTTTTAGGGGCGTGCCTTTTTCAACAAAGTAACGCGCAGTGCGCAGACCCACATAGAGGTCCGCGGGGTGCACCAGCAGCGACGTGCCGCTCGACCAGGCCTGGCGGTTGACGTCCATCACCGTCGCCTGCGCGGATATGCTCATCGGCTGCGGATTTTGATCCCAATCGCCCTCCTGGGTGAAATCCAGGCGCAGGTAATGCAAGCCCAGCGCATCTGTCTTGCCCGGGAAAATCTCGGTTTTGGTGTCATCATCCTGCCAGGGCTCATCATAGCGGTAGTAATCCCACCACCAGGGGCGCCACTCGCCAAAGACGAAATCAGGCCAATTCGGCGGAGAATATTTGCCAGGTGAGGTCTTAACCTCCCAGGTCACTTCGGCACCCGGTAGACCCCCGCCCGCGTAATATTTGGCTTCCACGGATAGCAGGGCGTGATCTCCGGCAAAATAGGGTCCGGATGTCTCATTCTGCGCGATGACTTCAAATTCAGGTCGGCGAAATTCCTGGATCTGGAAGGTGTGGTTGTAGGAGTACCCGTCCACGCCGCCCAGGCTGCCCTGTGCGGTCAAATAGAGTTGGGCGTAACCAAGGTTGACTGGCTGCGGGATGGTGAAGGCTAAGATCAAAACCACCCAGGGCGTTCACCTCTGCCTGCCCGTTGCCGATCGCATTTCCTTGCGGGTCCGTAAGCTGGTACGTCACCGAGGTGACATCACCGCCCACCAGGCTGACATCTCCGTTCTGTTTTCCACCCAAACGCCGCATCCAGCCTTTGACATGCACTTCCTCGCCAGGGCGATACATCTGCCGGTCATCGAACACGTACCAGCGCAGCGAGTTGAAGATGGTGCTGGGACCCCACCCGGTGTCTTCCCAGTAATAAGGCGAGTGCAGCAGCATGGCTTTATCGGCGCCCTTGCTGGCCACCAGGTAGGTCGCACCATTGGGGATGGCAACGCGCGCCGTACCATCTGAACCGGTGGTGAAAGCGCTGCCGCCCTTATTGGGTTGAATGCTGACGCCTGAAAGAGGTGAGCCGTCTTTCAGGTCGGTCGCCCAGACGATCATATCGGAATGATCGGTATAGGCATCCACGCCGATCTGGGTGACCTGCACCCAGGCGTGAACAGTCTGGCTGTACCGGTTCCATTTATCATCCTCAGATTCGAACATCCCCGCGGGAGGCTGGACAACCACGATGAAGTGACCGAAACCATTTTTCAGGTAAGGAACCAGGTCGATGTTCACCTCGGAAAGCGTGTCATCGGGAATATCCAGCGAGATCGTCTTGTCGAAAACAAGCGTACCGGGCAATTGAGGGACTTTGTCGGTCTGCCGCCATTCACGCATGTATTGCGCGAATCCCTCCCAATCGTCGGGCTGTACGGCATAAATCTCCACGGCGATCCTGGCATAATTGATGGCATAGACTGTAAAGACCGGCTTCTTCATCGCCGGGTCCAGCGTGATGAAGATCTGGTCCGAGCCATACAGGCGTGGTTCAGCCTTGCCAACCCTGAAGGTCAAGCGTTCATCTTTCTCCAGGTTCTGTCCGAAAATATCCTTCAGATCAGCCGAGAGCGTGACCGTGTACGTGGTCTGCCCCTTGGTCTCGCCGCTGATGACGATCGTATCGCCATAGATATTGACCACCATTCCAGGGATCGCCGGCGTGACGCGCAGCATCTCCTCGGTGAAGGCTTCAGTGTCGAGCGAATTGTTGAAGCGGATATTGAACGGCGTCATGGGCGGACACGGGTCATCACTCCAGTAACAGCCGTAATTCAAAATTCGTAAAGGCGGGTAAGTGAAAAACGAAAAAGACTGCGCCGCGGTCGTGACCAGCGGTCCTTCAGCGGAAGGCGTGCCGGGACCGACCGTGATCGAGATCGACGTGTCTTTGGGGAAAGGCTTGGTGGCTTTAAAAACCAGCCAGCGCCCGTCCTGCGCATTTTTGACGTACTGGCTGACTGCTTTGTCTTTCGCGATCTCCGCCTGGCTGGCGAGCCTCAACCCATAAAGCTCATTACCAGCATAAAGCTGGATCGTTTTCAGCACCGCGTCGGGATCGATGCGCTGGTCGAAGGCGATGAAGATCAACGGTGCCAGCGGTTGGGGGATGTCTTGAGGAAATCTCGCCAACACTATTGGCGCTGGGGTGCTGAATGTCCAGGTGACTGTTTCCGCGAGCACGCCGCCGGTGGCGGATTTCGTCCCCGCCGGAATGGTGACCGTGTAGCCCGTCGCTTTGGGCAGGCGGTCGATCAGCTCGGAGTCGTATTCGAAGGTGAGGGTCTTCGTGCCCAGCCAGCGCCAGGTGCCGGATAACGGCGGATCGATCTGCACGGGGACGGACTCGGCAGCCAGGTCGCCCAGCGTTCCCAGCGGCACCATCGCTTGGTTGAATGTGACGGAGACGAAAGGCGCGATGGGGATCTCTCCCTCCGGGGCAAAGCGCAATACTTCCAACGCTTCACCTGAAACAACCTCTGGTGTCGGTAAAACGTCATGGGATGGGAACGTCTCTTTAATGGTCTCGCCAGGACGCGGCGGGGGAAGCAATTCAACCGGGTAATTGAACTCGGTTTGCTCCTCGGGGGAGACGGGAAGGGTTGGAAGGCGCGCGAAAATCGCCGCGATCTCTTCCGAGGTGAGCGGCTCTCCGGTCGTGACGGTCAACACTTCCGGCGTTTCGGTTTGAGCCTGGCCTTCGCTGAGCCCAACCTTGACGCTGTAATCTTCGCCGTTCTTTCCCGCGACGCCATCGCCGGCTTCAGGTGTTTCTTTTTCAATCGTATAGCTCATTGGCGTTTTCTCGCTATATTTGGATAGGATGGGAACGAGTTTAAAGATGGCAATACAAAAGCTGATCAGCATGAGGACGATCAAAATGATGACGTTCCTGGGATTTGATGATGGTTTTGTGTCAGTGTTCATGGTTGAGACCCTCCTCCCCTTTTGACGCTGAAACAGGCATCCTGGTTCCTTGAAATCACATCAATTTACTATTCCGTTCGATACATTTGCATCACTGTATCATAAATCGGTTGCCCGCGTTATTAAAATTTTCATGCTCTTTAGATTCCAAAAAATAAGGGGTAATGCACTTGCTTATATGCTTCAACGGTGATAACCTTTAACCACATATTGAAAACTGTCAAGTAAAGGAGAGATTGAAATGGGTGACTCTGGCAAAAAAGATAAGGGCAAAAAAGAACAAAAGAAAAAACCGAAGCTGACCATCAAGGAAAAGCGAAAATTGAAGCACGAGAAGAAGAACGTCAGCACTGGGACGTTGTAACAATCAAACCGGGGAACTCAAACCCCGCTCATTCGTAAATCATGCACAAAACGAAGGTGCCCCGTTTTCGGGATCACCTTCGTTTTCGCTTTTTATTTGAAACGAATTCTTTTTTCTACCCCCGGGAAGTTTTCAAAGGAAAGATAATCTACAATCTCAAAAATCTCTAAAATTAAATCAACCTGGATCATGGAATCAAGTCAGCTGCTTAGTTGACGTGATGCTTTATCCAACCTGGCCAGCTCTTCCGGTGAAAGGACGAATTGCATCGCCCCAGCATTTTCCTGCGCCTGCTGGACCTTGGTCGCCCCGGGAATCGTGATGACGATATCTCCATTGAAATGGATCAGCCAGTTGAGGGCAACCTGTCCAATCGTTGCGTTATATCTTTTGGCGATCTCCTCCATTGCAGTGATCAATGGACGGGTTCGCTCAACGTCGCGTTTCAAAATGGACCTTTGGAGACCGGATCTTTTCTCGAGCAATCCAGGATCTTTGTGATACTTCCCACTCAGCAGTCCCCTTGCCAAGGGAGTATAGGCGATGATCGTCACGCCCAGTTCTTTGGCGGTATCCAGCACCCCGTTGGTTTCGATCTCCCGGTGAAGCAGGCTGTAATGAACCTCATTGACTGCCAAGGGAAGGCCTCGTTTGGCCAGCGCGGCATGAGCCCGCCGCATCCGCTCCGGTCCAAAATTGCTCACTCCAACCGAACGAATCTTGCCTGCTTCAACCAGATCCGCCATGGCATTCATCTCAGCCTCAGGCGATGAAAAGCTAGAAGGCTGATGGATCATGAAGTTGGCGATGCTGTAACCACCCAGGAAACGCAACCGGTCTTCGATCGAGATCTTCATGTTGCCGGCAGTACGAAGGAAAGGTCGCCACTTTGTTGCAATCAGGATATCTTTGTCGGATTTGCCCGCTGCCTTCAATCCGGTCGCCAGGGATTGCTCCGACACCCCCTGCCCATAGATCTCCGCAGTATCAAACCAGTTGATCCCGCCATCCAGGGCGGCTTGGATGATCCTGTTCTTCTCTTCCTGGGGAATGACCGGGAATACCCAACCCAGCAGCCCCCCTCCCCCGGACATTTCCATCACGCCCAGTCCAATGGATGAAACCAGTAAATCGGTCTTCCCCAGTTGTCTTCGTTGATTTTCAGCTGTCATTTTTTGCACCTTTTCTGATGATTATCCCGCCAAAGAACTTTTTTAAATTCTATTTTCTCTCCACCATCCCGCGGAATTCCCGGCAAGTTTTCACCAGTGATTCGCCGTGGTGCAGCCCGCCGCCGATCAGGTAGACCATGTCGTTCCCATAGACCTCCAGCATCTCCGGGATCTTGTCCAGCGAGGCTCCTCCACCCGGTGAGGGGAAGATGGGCTTGATGTGCCCCATTGCCACCTTCGCTCCATCCACAACATCGAGGCAGCATGCTTTGGATGCTGAGAAACGTCCCAGGTAATTGGGAAACACGCTCACGTCGCCGCCCGCCAGCCGCACCAGTTGCCCGTACATACTGAAAAACGAGAAACCCGTACGCTCGCCGGACACATACACACCATGAAATGCCGGGTGGTAAATGATCGGCAGCCCCAGGTTCTCGTCCTCCGCCAGGCAGCGCATCATGTCCCAGCCGATCAGGGACGGCAGTAAAATGAATCCCCCCACCCCGGCCTTCTTCGCGAAATAGGCTCTTTCCATCAAACCCTCCATCGGACCGTTGATGTTGGCCATGTACAAACAGCGTTCGCCCGTCTTCTGGTTTGCCTTCTGCACCGCTTCCGCGCAGCGCGTCACCCTTTCCTTGAACGGGGCGAAGACCTGGTTGCTCAACCCGTGGTCATCTTTGACGAAATCCAGCCCGCCAATGGCACAGTCGTATGCCATCTGCGCCAGCTCTTGCGGGGAAAGCCCCATGGGTTTGATGGCAGTCGCCAGCAGTGCCCTCGAAGGGACATTAAGCAGCTTGCGCAGCCCATCAATTCCAAAACGCGCACCCTTGAAATGCTCCAGCAAGCTGTCGGGCAGGTCGAAGCGTTCCACCTTGATCCCGGGGATCATGCTGATGTTGCCATACATCACGTTCAGGAACTGCAGCAGCTCGAAAGCGGTGATCTCGATGGCGTAGCTAATCTTGGCTTGGTAGTGGTCGCCGTCGATATGCCTGAAATCTTCCACCCTGCCCAGGATATGGTCGCGGATATCCCCCTCGCCGATCAGCGTTTCGGGAAATTCTGCGGTCTCTTCCACGCAGATGGCATTGGCAGTATCCCTGGCCTCAGCTTCGCTGCCCCAGATCGAATACGTCACCGTGAAACGGTCTCCGGATACATTCAAGCGATTGTTACTCTGGAGTTTCATGCGCCTTCTCCTGTCGAGAGAACCAATTATCCAAATATATCAATAATGCTCGACTGCGGCAAATTATTCCACTCGTCTCAGCTCAATGAAGATCCCCAAATACTTCGTGGTATCAAAAACAGCCCAGGTTGCGCCGGAGCGCATCCCCCGCCCGCTGGCGATCATCTGGATACCCGCCTTTTGCAGCTGTTCGTATTTCTGATCGAAATCCTTTTCGGAGAAACGGATGTGGTGCAGCCCGGGACCGTGCGTTTCCAGGAAATCCCCATAAACGTTTGTCCCCTCCCCCGGCTCGATCAGCTCTACCTGCACGTTGCCCAGCTTGGTAAAAGCGACCCTCATCTTGTATTCGGCAGGTTTCCCATAATAGGTCAATTCAGGGTCGACGCCCGGCTTTGGCCAATCGACCACCTCGAAATCATCGATGCCCAGCAGGAGCTTGAATTGCGCCATGGTCGCATCCAGGTCTTTGACCACGATCCCCACCTGGTCAGCGTTTGATATTTGAAAAGGGAGTTCTTCTCTATCCATATGTATCCTCCAATAAAGGGTTTATTCGATTGACCCGATCACTATAAAAAGAATCATCCCTGCCGCTTACTGCAGAGATGATCTTGTCATTGTTTAAGTCCTGTTTATTTTTTAGCCAGGATGTCCATGGCAGTCTGCTTGATCTTTTCCAGGCATTCATCTTCGCCAAAACCGGAAAGCAGCGCCACGCCATCGATCACGGGCACTTTGATCTCACCGGGTATTTTGCTGGTGGAGACCACAAAATCCACGTCGCCACGATTTACCAGCGTTTCCACCGAGGGAGGTAATGTGCCAATGATTGAAAGATCAACATCCAGGGACTGTAACAATTCCCTGATCCTTCCGTCGAACATCGAGCAGCTGACCACACCAGAACCGCAAACAGTAAGAATGTTTAACTTTTTCCTCGCCATTGATTATTCTCCAGACTGTAAAAATTTCACATTATTATATCTTATATTATTTTTGACTTGGGTTTTCAGCCAAGGAAATCGTCGATCATAAAAAGAGCTCTTTGCAAACAGTAGCCAGTTCCTGGCTGCTTTTGGCAAACCGGACCTTTTCCATGGTTTCCTTGCTCTTGAACGTACTGGTCATTTTCATCAACCAGGGTATCTGGTCTTTGGGATCGTTGAGCGCAAGGAGAAATACGATCTCCGCTTTTACGGTCAGCTCGGGCGAACCCATCTGTTGGAATTCAACTGGATTCTTGAGGGTGCCAACAGCAAGTGCGCTTTTCAGTACGGATTCACGTTCGGTATGGCACAACGCGATAGGGATCACGGTGGGCAATCCCGTTGGGTAGTTCTTTTCCCGCTGGATCACCTTATCGTAATAACCATCATCCACATATTTCTTGGCTTTGAGTTTGTCAGCAAGAACTTTGATTACTTCTTCTTTTGTAGAGGCAACGATATTGGTTTGCACAAGATCTTCACTGATAATGACTTTTCCCATGAGCGATATTCCCTTATCAACCTGATAAAAATGGGCTCATGGGTGAGCATGAGCCCATGTCACACAAAGAGCTAAAACCTACTTCGCCTCAAGGACATCCAGGGCAGCTTGCTTTTCCATGAAGTCCTGGAATTTGACCTTGTTCTTCTTCCACAGGAAGTACAGCGGGAAGTAGACGACCAATAAAACTGCGGCGCCGATCCATTTCCAGTTCAGGATGGGCAGGAAGATCAAGCCGCCAGCGATGGGTTTGTTGGCGATCATACCGGAGGTCACCATCATTCCAGGCTCCAGGGGTGTGGCAGCGAACTGCGAATACACCTGGGTGAACAGCGGGGCGGTGATGGTGCAGATATATAAGCCAATGGAGAACCAGATGGCGGAAAGGACCACCGTCTTGAAGATATTGCCATTTGTGGCCGCTACGAACGGCTGGATGATAAAGGCAATGGCGATCAGGTCCACCAGGAGCAGGGTCTGGTTGCCGGGCAGGATGACGCACAGCAGAAGCATGATCGGGATCAGCAGGATGCCGGAGATCAGGGTGGCGGGTTCGCCGTAACCGGTCGCATCGTTGATACCGATATAGATTTCATCACCCACCTTGGCGCCCTTGGTGGTGCGCTTGCGGGCAGCCTCGGTGATGGGCATGAAAGCGCTGGCGAAGATATTGGCAACGCGCGGGAAGATGGCCATGATGGCCGCGGTGGAAATGGCTATGGTCATAATGTTGCCCCAGGCAGCCAGCGTGCCGATGTCACCCAGGTGGCCAAGGATCCCGATCACCAAACCAAGGATCAGGCCAAGTACGATGGGTTCGCCCAGGAAGCCAATACGCTTGCGGATATCCTCAGGGCGCCAGCGGATCTTGTAGGCACCCATCTTGTTCATTACCCAGTTCCCCAGGACGGCGAACGGCGTTCCTGGAGAAATGTGCAGCGCGGGAACCACGCAGTTGGGATAGCCATAATAGGTTGCCCAGCGCTTGGAGTTCATTTCGATAAAAATCACGTTGTACAGCACCTGGATGAACATGCAGGCCATGGCCAGCCAGATGTCGTTAGTGACCACGTAGATCATCGAGCCCCAGAACATATAGGAATAGTTATTCCACAGGTCGCCGGGGATGAACACATTGGTCCATTTGATCAGGAACAGGATGACCTGGAAGAGCAACCCAAAGCCCAGGAACATCATGCCTGCGCGTGTCGCGTAGGCAATTACAGAGGTCGCCTGCCAACCGATATCAACGATGGGCAGATTAATGCCGGTGGTCTTCACCAGGTTGTTCACTGCCGGGACAATGATCGGAATATAGGAATTGATCAACCAGCCGAAACCGGTGAGACCGATGCCTGCGTTGACCGCAGAGAAGAAGGACTTTTTCAGGTCGATCTTCAGAACCAGGCAGATCACAAAGATGATCACGGGCACGAAGACAGCGGAACCAAACGTACCGAATACGTTGCTTATCGCTGCCATGATAGTATCAAGATTCATCTTATCCTCCAAAGTTTTCTGGAATTCTTACAAACCACTAACTGTACTCCTCCTTACAATTTTTCCGCGCGGCACCTCCCTTCTAATAAATAAAAATGATGGAATGTAATATTCCATCATTTGCATGAGATTATTGGAAAAACAATAATGGGTTCGATGTAGATAAGCATTGCGATTACTTCATAAAGTTAACATTAAGGTTACATTAAATCAAAGAAGATAATAGCACAATTAAAGTGAAAATACAACAATGAGGATTTGATAAAGGTACTCAACACTAAGAATTACTATTACAAAATCATTGCAATAATTTCAGTGTTGTTCTTCTAAAAGAGATCGGGTCAAAATTGCTTTCGGCTTTTTATCTTGGAAAGCGCAATGATATATTCAATGGTTTTTTGCTGTTTGCGGTCGGATTTGATCGCATGACCGTGAAGGCTCAAGATGGCACCTACCCATTCGGGCGTGAAGTTCATGCGCGTCTTCACGTATTCGGTTTTGGCTGGCATGGGAAATAATTCGGTCTTATGCGGGATGAATTTGGCGTTGGTTTTTACGATCGCTTCAAATTGAGGGTAGATCATCTCGTAATACTGATCGATGGTGAGATTTTTTATCTTTTTCTTTGCTTCTTCAATGTTATCCAAAATCAGTTTTACCGTCTTGTCTTTTACTTTATTGAACTGCGCACGACCCCAAAGGAAAAAAATTATCCAGATGGTAAAGACGATCACACTGATCGTTGGGGGAATTTCGGGAAATTTGATCAATGCTTCTCCTGTGCTCTATCAATGGCTATTTAGTCTCTTCCTTGTTCTTAATGACGCACATGAAGCCCAGCGCCTCATTGCCCGTAACGGTGAACTGGTGCAGGTCGCCTCCGGAGATATAGATCGCGTCCAGTGGGCCGACTTCAAAAAAATCTGCATTAAGTTGTAACCGGGCGCGACCATGCATGACCACCACCCCGTGGTCGTGCGGATGGGTTTCCAGGTTGCTGTGTGTGCCAGGTTCCAAATGGAAATAACGGATGACGAAATGGGGTGCCTGGTCATCCGGGCCAACAACCACCTGCCTGGTCACTCCCTCGAATTCATCGCGGTATTTCTGCACCGCGACACCCTCCCAGGTGTAATCACCTGGCTTTCCGGTAAATTTATGGATGGCGGACATATCTACCTCTTGTTATCCCTTTGATCTGTTTGGTGAGTATATACTACATCACACACTCAATTTGAGAGTTCTTTTGTATATTGAATCATCCAACCAGAATTCTTTAAGCGACCTGTCTATTCAAACCGCAAATATTCAGGAACTCAGCCCGTAAAGCCGGGTCTTGGGAATAGACACCGCGAAAAACGGTGGTGCGTGTGGCTGGTGAGATCTCACGCACGCCACGCATTTCAACGCACATATGCTTGGCGCGAATAAACACGGCGACGCCGTGGGGTGCCATCAGCGCTTCCAACGTGTCCGCAATCTGGTAGCCAATGCGTTCCTGTACTGCAAAGCGTTTGGTATACAAACGCACCATGCGGGTTAATTTTGAAATACCCAAAATGCGTTCATTTGCAACATACCCAACATATGCTTCACCATAAAACGGAAAGACGTGGTGCTCGCAAAGTGAGTGGAAATTGATCGGCCCCTCGATCACCTGGCTTAAACGGCAATCCGGTTCACCGCGGCACTCTCTGGGAAAGGCTTTGATTAATTTGGGGTCACCATCATAACCATCCGTAGATTCATAAAGGGCTTCAATGAACCGGCGTGGGGTTTCTTTTGTTGAAGCCGTCGTGATATCCATGCCAAAAGCCGTGAAAATTTCAGCCATGTAATTTTGAAATTTATTCAAATCCTCTTTTGAAATCTTTCGCTGATTCAGTTGTAATAACTCATCCATTGCGAAATCGTCGTAAGATTGCCCGGTTGTCATATTTACTCTTATCCTTTCGTTAGAATTGAGGAGGATTGCACCCCTCCTGCTGTCTACGATAGCATGAGTATATCAGCAGCTATGGTACATATTCCTAATTGATAATTTCAATGAATCACCAGCTGCCCGATTTTTAGTCTTTGTCAGACCGAATTCCGAATAAATTTCCCCTAAAATACGTTATATAGGTGTAAGCTGTAATCGACCAGAAAGGAATGCGCGTGGAACAAACCCTGTTTGTGGAAACTGAAGCTAGCCTGATCGAACAGGCCCGCCTGGGTGATTCCAACGCCTTCGGAGAACTCGTGCGTAATCACTACCCCTCAATCGTCACCATCCTCTACCGCCTGTGTGGTGATGAGCAGTTGGCGGAGGACGCCGCCCAGGAAGCCTTCATCAAGGCATGGGTGAAGCTGCCCTCCTACCATCCGCAGGCTCCCCTGCGTCACTGGTTGTACCGCATCGCTGTCAATGCAGCTCACGACCTGATGCGTCGCAGATCCGATGAACCGATGGATGACGATGAGATCATAAGGAATGTAGAACGAACAACTGGAACTATTTTGAGTGCGCAACCGGGCGATCCTGAGACAGCCTTGATCGAAAAGGAACAGTCCGCCATGCTCCAGCAAGCCTTATACGAACTCCCCGAGGCATCCCGCGCCGTGCTGGTTTTACGTGAATATGGCGACCTGAGCTACCAGGAGATCGCCCACGTGCTGGATATCCCCATCGGCACGGTCATGTCAAGGCTTAATTATGCCCGCAACCGCCTGCAGTCCATTCTGCAGGAACAGACCCTGAAAATGGAGAACACCTATGTGTGAAGCCAAGCGCCCGCTCTTGAATGCCTACCTGGATGGTGAACTGCAAGGTTCACATCTCGAGCAGTTGGAAGCTCATCTGAAGGATTGCGTTACTTGTCGCGATGAGTTGGAACGGCTGCGCCGGGTCTCGCGCCTCTTACAGGCTGCCCCTGCCCCGCAGGTCACGCCGCCCGCCCGCTTCGCTTCACAGCTCACGCTGCTGCTTCCCCGCAGGGACCCCAAGAATGAAGAACGCCGCGGACCCGCCCTGATCTGGTGGCTGGCGCCTGTGATCCTGCTGGGCGCCTGGTATTTCACCCAGGCGGCCATTGTCATGAACGGCGCGGTAAATTTATTTGCTCAAAGCGGCATGCTGCAAGAAGCTGTTCCCTGGCTTTCCGTCACGCCGCAGCATTCACTCTGGTTCAACTCCACCATGGAAGTGTTTGGAGACCAGATCAGTGATCCAGGAAAGACCACCCTTACTCTCATTGACCTGGGCAACCTGTTCCGCGCGGATATGGCGATCCAGCTTTTCTGGCAGATCGCCGTGGCGGTGCTCTACTGGGCATGGCTGGCGACTTCCTTCATACGACTCCGGGGTCGCCTGCCGCTGGCCGAGAGGTTGACCCGCTAACCAAGTAATCCACCCGGATAAATGGAGAAATGCTCCACCGGTTAAGGAAATTTGAAAGGAGAAAATAAAATGATCGATATTAGTAAGATACTCAAACGTGCCTGGCACATCCTGTGGAATTACAGGATCCTCTGGGTATTCGGATTCCTGCTGGCCGTAACGGCTGGCGGAGGCGGCGGGGGATCGAATTCCGGCTACAGATTTAGTGGGAACAACGGTGATGCTCCCCGCTGGGAGAATCCACCTGAATTCGTTTCGGAAGCCGGTGAATGGTTCACCCAGAACGTCGAACCGCTCTTTTCCACCGAGCAGCGTGCCATTGAGACCGCCATCTGGATGGGAGTTGGCATCCTGATCTTCGCCCTGGTGGTGGGTGTGCTCACCGCCCTGGTGCGCTACCCGACCGAGACAGCTGTCATCCGTATGGTGGATGATTACGAGAAAACCGGCAACAAGGTTGGTTTCCGCCAGGGTTGGAAAATGGGCTGGAATCGCTCTGCCTTCCGCCTGTGGCTGATCGACCTGCTGCTGGGCTTGCCGGTGTTCCTGTTCGTGGCGATCCTCATCGCTGTTGGCTTGGGTGTGTATTTCAGCGTCGAGAACACTTCGGGACCTTCCGTCCCTGGCATCGTCGCCCTGGTTGGTCTGGGGTTGTTGTTCCTCACCGCGTTCATCCTGGGCATGATCCTGCTTGGCCTGCTCAGCAACTTCTTCAAGCGCATAGCCGTGCTGGAAGGCAGCGGTGTGTTTGAATCAATCCGCAGAGGCTGGCAAATGTTCAAAGCCAACTGGAAGAGCGCCGCGGTGATGTGGCTGGTGATGCTGGGTATTGGAATAGGCTCAGCCATCGCGGGCATCATCCTCTTCCTTCTCTTGATCCCCGTCTTGATCATCACCATCGTTGCGGGTGTGTTGGTTGCTGCCATCCCAGGTCTGCTGGTTTATCTGCTCTTCAATCTCTTCGCTCCGCAATGGGTGGCCATCCTGGCCGGTGTGCTGGCTGGTCTGCCGCTCTTCGGTATCATTGGTTTCGCGCCGATCTCCGTGCTGAGCGGCTGGGTCAAGATCTTCGAATCATCGATCTGGACCCTCACCTACCGGGAATTCAAGGCGCTTGAAAACATCAAGCCCGCTAAAGAAATAGCAGCAAAAGCATCGTAATCAGAGCAATTCAATATGAACACCAGGCTGCCTGATGGCAGCCTGGTGTTGTTTTCGAGTAACATCCCGTTTATTTACCGACTTCAAGTTGGAAAGTGACCATCTCCCCGCTATATTCTCGATCCAGCACAATGTTGACCCCGCCATTGGTCATATCGTAGACCACCGACCATTCCGTGTCCGCATTGTCATCCGGACTGTCCTGCGATACCTTTGAGAGAAGATTCATCGCCTGGTCCACACTGAGTACACCTTCCACGTCCTCCAAAACTGAGCTGACGATATCATAGCGGTGGCACTGCCCCTCGGTACGCCCATCCACGGAAGCCACCAGGAAGTTGGTCGCCAGCTGCCAGGGTTCTATGTTGCGCATGACCGACATCTTGCCGCGATAAAACTCCACTAGCGCTGATTCCCCCGCCCTGCTCGCCACCAGGTAGTGCACCGGTACGTTGCCCATATCGATGTCATAGCGTTCCAAGATGTCGATGGCTTCATTCACAGTCGCTGCGTGATCCAGGATCTCGCGCATCACCCCCAGTTCCCCGATCGTGCGCTTCTGCGGATCATCTTTCATTTCTCCCCCTGGGACGGCCGCCATGCCTATCGCCAGTCCTGTCTCGTTCATTCCGTCAAACGGCAGGGTCGGCGCTTCCAGCAGCGAAACCAGCTTTTCCACCGGCAGTTCGGTCAGATCTTCCTTACCAAAACCCAGGTATTCGATATCCACCATCGATACGGAGGCATATCCATCGGATGGATTGGTGAAGAGCAGCAGCGCAGGGCTGAAGTTCCAGTCGAAATTTCGTCCGTATAACCGCGCATCCGGATCACCCATCGCAGCGAACAGAGTGCAGCCCCAGCCTGGCTGGTATGAACTTACCGTTCCTTGTACAAACTCATCCCCGGGCAGGCTGGATTCAACAATCAACGGATGCGGGTAATCCCCAACATAATGCATGCTGTAAAGCGGGTGATCGTCCAGTTTTTCGATCGAGCTGAGAGTGGCGATCTCGTCTTCGGTCAAGGCTTGATCAGAAGGTCGGGACGTGGCAGTCGGCAGGTGCGGCTGACCTCGGGATGACCGGACGCATCCCATCAACACAATCGCGAGGATAATCAAGCTGGAAAGCGCTTTCCAACCATGGCGTTGATTCTTCAACTCATCTATCATCTCGCCCTCCCCTAATCATTCCCGTATTTCAATACCATTGTAGTGAAACCTGGCAAAAAACGCATTGTCCATATGGCGGAGATTTAACCTCTCAGATCGGCAGGCATGAACGGACAGGTCTCAATTCATTCCGCTTCCTGGTTCTTGCGCCAGAGTTGACTCGAAACCGGATCCTCCGCATCCAGCAGCGCCGGATCCAAATCCGGTTTCAGGCGGTTGCCCCTGGCTTTCCAAAGCTCCCTGGCGATCCGCGCAGCCTCGACGACTAGCCCCTGGTGCGCGAAATACTCACACAAACGTGCAATATCCCGGGAGAAGATCTGGAACGCTTTTGGATGCCGTTTAGTAAAGACCACCTGCGGAAAATCGATCAGGGTGATTTCTCCCATCCAGTAGAGCACGTTATAGGCGGATAAATCGCCGTGTACAATGCCTTGCGCCAGCATGTGCTCGATATTGGCCATCAGGCGCTCGAAAATGGGTCTCACCTCCCCCGGCTCCAGCGTGACCGTGTTGAGTGTCGGCGCGGCCATGCTTTCATCCCCGATGTAGCTCATCAGGATGGCGTTGTGACTTGTCTCGTAAGGCTGTGGAACATCTGCTCCAACTTGATACAGTTTTTGCAGCGTTTGGTATTCGTACATGATCCAGGACTGGTGACGGATCTGCTCGCCGTACATGGTGCGGTTGTGATGCGCCTTCAGCATGCCCAAGTCGAGGATCGGCCGTCCGTCCTCATCCAGCACGTCGCGCCCGACCAGGTAAAGTCGGTCGTTCTTCAGGTTGCGCAGCATGCGCGGCCGGTAGACCTTGGCTGCCAGCAGCGGCGCCCGCACCTGTTCCCCTGATCGGCACAGGTAGACCGAAGCCTCTTTGCCGCCCTTGACCTTCCACAGCACGTCCGAGATCCATTTCTGCTCGAAGAAGTAATTCAGCGAATCGAGCAGCCAGCCTTCTTCAAACCGTGCGGGTTTGTAGGTGAATTCCACCGTCCGGCGGCTGTCGTCCTGTTTTTGCACAAACTGCTGAACGGTAGGTGCAAGTTTCTTGGGTCTGACCGTATGCGGGTTGCGGAAGCCTTTGCCGCTTTCGTCGAACTGCCCTTCATCGTCCAGCTTGTCGTAATATTCAAAAGATGTCTTGGCGTCCATACATTTCCTTAAAAACAAAAACCACGGAAAATTCACTTCGCACCGTGGCTCTTGACGAATCAAAAGCCGCAGGCTGCGCGCCTGCGGCATATTATCTTAATTATCGCTAGATCACATGCCTAAATCCACAGGAGGCGCGCTGAACACAACCATTTGGACCGATTTTATTTCTGACATTCTGTACGTACCTCCTTTCGTGGAGAGAGTTAATTATGAAAAAAGTGTATCACCCGACTTTGTAAACGTCAAGGTGATTTGGTTTCCATCCGCCAGCTTTCACGCCGGCAGCTGTGGTTGCCTTCTTCTGCCAAATAGAAAGGTCAGCAACAGTCCGATGAAGAAACCGCCGATGTGCGCCATGTAGGCCACACCGCCTGAATCCGCTGCTGTACTGGCGATCGAGCCGATCCCGCTGAAGAGCTGCAGCACGATCCAAAGCCCGATGACGATGATGGCGGATACAGAGGAAATATAGTATCCGAGCAGCACTTTCACTTGCTGCCGAGGGAATAGGAAAAGATACGCGCCCAGCACACCGGCGATCGCGCCCGAGGCACCCAGGGTGGGCACGGTGGAATTCAGGCTGAACAGCATCTGCGCGAACATCGCCCCGATACCGCAAAGCAAATAGAAAATCAAAAACTGGAAGTGCCCAAAGCGATCTTCCACGTTGTCGCCAAAGATCCACAAATAGAGCATGTTGCTGCCCAGGTGTAGCCACCCGGCGTGCATGAACATGGAGCTGAAAATGGTCACAAAATCTGTGAGCGGGTTGGCCAGGAAACGTGCGGGTACAAAGGACCACTGTACGATCACGGTATCGCTGCTGCTCAATTCCAGCATGAAAACAAGCGCATTCAAAACGATCAGGGTATAGGTGACCACCGGAAAGGTCCTGCGAGCGCTGTTGTCATCACCGATCGGTAGCATATCAATTTCCTCCTTGTTCCCACATCCGGGGTAAATATCGATCGTCCTGGTTCCAAGTTCATTTCCAGGAGTGATCTTCCCTAATAATACTCCCGATTTACGCTTGATTTTCATGGTTCAAAAGCAAATATTGGGTATTGAATTTTTTTGAAATCGTGCTACTATATTCATAATTCGTGAACATTCAAATATTTTGAATATACCTTTTTGAGGATGTTGACGAGCATCCAGTGAAGAAGCAAGAGCCGCCGATATCCTCCACTCTTATTATTGGAGGTATTCCCCTTGGTTGATGTTCTGAAAGATCCCAAAGAAAAACCCAAACCAAAACGCGCGCTAGCTCCCCGGCTGCTGGTCGAAGGCGTCACGAAGACTTTCCCTGGCGTCGTGGCAGTGGATGATGTGTCCATTGAGATCCTGCCCGGCGAGATCCACGCCATGGTGGGAGAAAATGGTGCCGGTAAATCCACCCTGATGCACATGGTCGCCGGAGTTTATAAACCGGACAAGGGCAGCATGCAGCTGGATGGTGAGCCTTACGCTCCTGCCGATGAGACCGCCGCACAAAAGGCCGGGGTTGCCATGGTATTCCAGGAAGGCAGCCTCTTTCCACCGCTCAGTATTTCGGAGAATATCTTCGCCGGCCGCCAGCCTGTCAACCACGTCAATGTGATTGATTTCAATGACATGCGCAAGAAGACCCGCGACCTGCTTCGCGACCTGGATGTGGATGTCGATCCTTCCACCCGTATTGCCTCGCTTTCCCCCGGGCAGAAACAGCTGGTTGAGATCGCAAAAGCGCTTTCACAGCAGGTGCGCCTGCTGATTTTGGATGAGCCAACCTCCTCCCTTTCGATCAACGAAAGCCGTAATCTATTCGGCATTCTCAAACGCCTGGCCAGGCGCGGTGTGGCGATCATTTACGTCACGCATCGCCTGGCTGAGGTCTTTGAGGTAGCCGATCGGGTCACTGTTTTGAAAGATGGTAAAGTCACCGGCGTCCGGGAGATCAAGAAAACAAATTCCGATGAACTGATCCGCCTTGAGGTCGGTCGTGAACTTTCCTTCGCCCCCAGCAAGGAACGTACTGCCAGGGATGCGCCGGTCGCTCTTGAGATCGAAGATCTGGTTGCCGTCTCCGGTCAAGCATGCTTCCCTGACTGTAAAAGCGGGAGAGATTGTCTGTCTTGCCGGGCTGGTGGGAGCTGGTCGTACCGAACTCTGCCAGGCCATCTTTGGCCTCCGTAAACGCGAGTCTGGTTATATCCGCGTCAATGGCGTCGAGCTCGACCCGCATCACCCGCGTGACGCCATGCAGATGGGCGTCGGGATGGTCACTGAGGACCGCCGCGAGGGAGGTCTATTTATGCCCATGAGCATCTTGCTCAATGTGAGTGCTGCGAACCTGGATGCGGTTTCCCGCGGCGGAGTCATTCAGGACAACAAAGTTACCGAGATCTCCACCCGTTTTGCCAGCAAATTGCGCATCGCTACCACCAGCCTTAACCGGCAGGTGATGTTCCTGAGTGGTGGCAACCAACAGAAAGTGCTTTTGGCACGCTGGCTCGCCCGGGAGCCAAAGGTTCTGATTGTAGATGAACCGACCCGCGGCGTGGATGTGGGTGCCAAATCCGATCTTTACGAGATTTTAAGAGGACTTGCAAGGGAAGGCGTGGCTCTACTGGTGGTCTCTTCAGATCTGCCTGAAGTCCTCGCCCTCGCCCACCGCATCGTGGTCATGTCCGAAGGTTTGACAGTGGGCGAGCTTGACGCCCGCAATGCCGATGAAGTAACCATACTACAAATGGCGACGCCCAAAAGCGCCGTGCACCAAGGAGAATAGACAATATGCCTGCCAAAAAACAAATCACTGATATGGGAAAAACTGCACCCAAAGAACCCGAACCAAAAACCCTGCGGGGTATTGGCTGGTGGTTCAACCGCATTTTATACGATCGCATCTTGTTGCTGATCGCCATGATCGCCTTACTCATCGTGGTGATGTCGTTTATCTACCCCAGGGAATTCCCAACTTGGGGAAATTTTGCTGCGGTCATGCTGGATACCGCCCAGGGTGGCATCATCACCACCGGCATGCTGGTTCTCCTGATATGTGGGGTGTTCGACCTTTCTGCCGGGAATGCCCTCGCCCTGTCCGGTATCGTTGCCGGTATTCTTGTTGCAGATGTTGAAACGCCTGTCATCGTTGCCATCCTGGGTGGAATCCTCACCGGGCTGGTCGTTGGTCTCGTCAATGGATTGATCATCACGAAACTGCGCATCAACGCCCTGATCACCACCCTGGCTATGTCGGGTATCGTGCGGGGCGTGACACAGATCATTTCCCCTGCAGGGGTCGCAAATCTCCCCGATCCGTTTAAACCTTTTGGTCAGACGAAGTTCCTTGGGTTGCAATCGCCTTTTTGGTACATGATCATTGTGGTCCTGGTTGCATGGTTCCTGTTGAGCCGCACGCGATTCTTCAGACAATTTTATTATGTTGGCAGCAACGCCAAGGCAGCCACTCTCTCGGGCATCAAAGTTCCGACAGTGACACTGGTCGGATTCGCCATCATGGGTACACTCGCTGGATTTGCCGGGACGGTATTAGCCTCCCGCTTGAGCAATGCCGTGGTTTTGGCTGGAACCGGCATTGAGCTGCGCGCCATCACGGCAGCCATCCTGGGAGGAGCCAGTCTGGCAGGCGGCCAGGGTACGGTTCCCGGGGCATTCCTCGGAGTGCTTTTCGTATCACTCATTCAAAACGCACTCATCATTCTCCGCGTTCCTGTGTTTTACCAGGGCATCGTGGTAGGCATCGTGCTACTCGTTGCCATTGGAATCGACCAATTCGGACACGCAAAGAAATAATGGCCAAGAAAGGAGACAAATAATAAGGGAAACAAACAAGAGCATCATCATCCTGTGAAAAGGCGCACTTGCGCCGACGATATGAATATCATGTTCGATATCCAAATAATAAATTGGAGGAGATCAAATGAAAATCAGTAAAACTTGGAAGCTCGCATCTTTGTTCGTGATCGTTGCAATGGTGCTGGCTGGTTGCGGCACACAAGCCCCCGCGGCGAGCACGACCGGAGGCACGATCGGCAGCGCAGAACGCGCCACTCAGGAGTATGTGTGGATTTCCAACTTCTCGAGCCTCCCGCTGTTCGTGGAGCGCGTTTACCCTGCCCTGGAAGCCTTCGCCCGTGATTTCAATGTGGTCGTGAGAAAAGCTGGCCCGACCACCGATGATCTCGCAGCTTACATCACCACCGTCGAAACCGAATGCGCCCGCAAACCAGCAGGCATCATCGTGGTCGGCGGCTGGGACCAATCCCTGCAGGAACCGGTCAACAAATGCCTGGAAATGAAAGTTCCCGTGGTCGTGACCGATGGTGACCTGCCCAATTCGAACCGGCTCAGCTACGTGGGCACCAACTGGTATAACCTGGGCGTCTCCCTGGCCAAATTCCAGATCGCGGAGCACGCAGCCCGCGGTTGGACGACCGGTAAAGTTGCCATCCTTTCCCCGATCAACTTCCAGAATATGCAGGAAGCCCGCGAGGGGATCAAAGATACCCTGGCTGGAACTGGTATCGAGATCGTTGCCATCGAGGATAATGAATCCAACGCCGGCATCGCCGCGCAGAAGACGGCTGCCATCCTGACCGCCAACCCGGATCTCACTGGTCTCTTCGGCCTGGATTCCGAATCACCTCCTGGAATTGTCACCGCTTTGGATGAAGCTGGCAAGACGGGTGAGTTGATCGTAACCACCAATGAATCCGGCCTTGATTTCTTCAATAACATCGTGGATGGTAAAGTCCAGCTGATCTGCATCGAGAAATACGACGTGATGGAATACATTGCCCTTTCGATGCTGTACATGTGGCACAACGATGCCATCCGCCCTGCCGGGCTGGATCCGTGGACCAACAACTGGATGCCCAAAACGATCGACTCGGGCTTGATCCTGGTCACCGAGGAGAATGTTGACGAAGTGATCAAATACTATACAGAGCAGCAAGCGAAGAGTGAGTAAGTCCGCTTAAGTTCGTTTCAAACCCTGGCGCCGTCGCATTCGTCCCTTTGTTTTTGATGGAATGAGGACGGCGCCAGACACTAAAAGGTAATAGGTGGAACCGGAAAGGAGAGTGTCAACATGCCTGTATCCAAAACCAGGGGCAAGGAAATGTCGCTAGCAGAGTTCGAAACTCTCTTTGAGTCACTCAAGAACTGGGGCAAATGGGGCACGGATGATGTCAAAGGAACATTGAATTACATCACCCCGGATAAGATCCGCGCAGCTGGTGCCCTGGTCAAGAGCGGCCGCAGCGTATCGATGTCCATCCCGCTCAATACCGTCGCTGGACCTGACAACCCCGTTCCCGTGTTCCACTACATGAATACCACGCACGACATCGATATCGGTTCCGGCGATCTCCGCTTCGCGACCGATTTTCTTGCCATCCAGTTCCACGGCGATTGCCACACCCACATTGATGCGCTTTGTCACATCGCTTACAAGGGTCAAATGTACAACGGTCGACCGGCAAACCTGGTCACCACCCGCGGCGCGCTCACCATGGCCATTACCGATTACGCGCAGGGTTTGGTTGGGCGAGGTGTGCTCATCGATATCCCCCGTCTGCGCGGCGTCAAATGGCTGGAGCCGGGCGAGATCGTTTATCGTGATGAGATCGAAGCCGCTGAAAAGGCTGAAGGTGTGAGACTCGGCGAAGGCGATATCATGGTTTTCCGCACCGGGCATCACCGCCGCCGCCTGGAGCTGGGCGCTTGGAATGCGGATTACACCGGTGAAGGACGTGCCGGCATTGATCCTTACGTGCTCCAGCTGCTGCATGAACGCAAGGTCGCAGCATTCCTCCCCGATGGGGATGGCGAGGTCGTTCCCGGTCCCATGGAGAAGATCCAGTATCCCATCCATCCATTGCAGATCGTGGCCATGGGGATGATCTGCGCCGATAGCCTTAATCTTGAAGAAGTAGCGAAGGTCTGCGAAGAGGAAAAACGCTGGGAATTCATGGTCGTGATGGCGCCTTTGAGGCTGCCTAAAGCAACCGGATCCCCGTTCAACCCGATCGCCATCTTTTGAAAATTCCGCTCTTTGAGCGTTTTTTGCCAGAATAATCTACGGAGTCTTATAGGACAGGTAGAAATGACACCACAGAAACAATACGTACTGATCACCGGCGGCAGCTCGGGTATTGGCGCAGCGGCAGCCCGCCGCTTTGCCAGCCAGGGAGCTGCGGTAGCCATCGTTGCCCGCCGCCCCGAGCCCATCAATGCTGTTGTCAAGGAAATCCAGGCGATGGGAATGGAAGCTTTGGGCATTCCGGCCGATCTTCAGGATCCCGAAAGTCCAAAGCGGGTGATGGATATCATCGCCAGGGAATGGGGCAAGCTGGACGTGCTGGTCAATGATGCCGCATTCGTGAACCATTTTCCCATCGAGCAGGCATCCAGGGAAATCTTCGAAACGCATTGGGCGGTCAACGTCCGTGCGCCGTATTTCCTGATCCAGGCAGCCCTGCCCTTTCTGAAAAAATCCCCATCGGCGACGGTGATTAACATCTCATCATCATCAGGCTCTCTCGCCATTCCAGGGCAATCGATGTACGGTTCATCCAAGTGCGCGTTGGAATACCTCACCCGATCACTGGCGGCGGAGCTAGCCCCGCTTGGGATCAGGGTCAATGCCATCGCTCCCGGTCCAACTGATACACCCATCCACCTGACCTGGGCGGGTGATGACGTTAAAGGCGCATACGAGCGCATGACCAAAGAATTGCCTTTGGGTCGCATGGGCACGGCCGATGAGCTGGGAGCCTGGATCACCTGGCTTGCCAGCCCGGAATCAGCATGGGTGACCGGCGTGGTGATCGCCGTGGATGGCGGGCAGGTTCTGCCCGGCGCCATGTCGCGCATTGCCAAATAAGGTAAATAAAAAACAAATTTGGAGGAGAGCATGGGACGATTCGACGGAAAAGTAGCATTGGTGACCGGGGCCACACGCGGCATCGGGCGTGCCACCGCCGTGCGGCTGGCTTCAGAAGGCGCATTGGTCGCGGTCAATTACCGCTCGACCGGTGATCCGAAGCCGACGCTGGAGAAGATCAAGGAGATTGGCGGGAAGGCGTTTGCGGTGGAAGCCGATATGCGTAAGCCCGATGAGATCATTCGCATGGTGAGTGAAACAGCGCGCATCGGAGGCCGGTTGGATTACCTGGTGAGCAACGCTGCCATCAATCCCCTGCTCAAATGGACCGATATCACCGTGGATATATATGACGAGATCCAGGAGATCAACCTGCGCGGCACCTGGGTTGTGGTCACGGAAACCGCCAAGGAAATGATCCGCGAAGGGCATGGCGGCGCGATCGTCTGCGTTTCATCCATTTCCGCCTGGGTGGGCGCCAAGGAACAAACCGCTTACTGCGCCACCAAGGCAGGCATTTGGATGATGTGCAAGTCCCTCGCCACCGTTTTCGGCGATCACAACATCCGCATCAATTCCGTGCTGCCCGGCGCCATCGCCACCGATATGAGCGCTGAGCTCCTGGATCCAGCCGGACCTATGCGTAAGTATTACGAAGATCGCATCCCGATCCACCGCATCGCCGAACCCGAGGAGGTGGCTGGTCCCATCGCCTTCCTGTTGAGCGATGACGCCAGCTATTGTCACAGCTCCGAGCTGCTGGTGGATGGCGGTTTCATCACCAACGCTGAATAATTACGGAGGTTGCAATGAGTCTGATCGGCATTGACATGGGTTCCAGTTCGGTAAAGATCGCCGTTTACCGGGAGGATGGCACCCAGCTGCTGGTTGTCAATAACGATATCAGCCCCCTGCACCCGCAGCCTGGCTGGTGGGAGACCGATCCGATGGACGTCTGGCGTGCAACGGTCAAGGGCTTGAAAGAGCTCATGCAGTCCGACCAGGTGAAACAGGATCCACCCAAAGCCCTGGCGGTCAGCGCTTCAGGTCGCGAGAATTTCCCCGCCGGCGCGGATGGCAAACCGTTGGGCAACAACATCATGGGTGCGGATATCCGCGGATCGGAATTCGAGATTCCGCCTGCCGGTGCGACTGTCCCTGAGCCCTGGACGCTCTCCTGCGGTCACCTGCGCGAGCGGATGGACCCGGTGCTCCGGATGATGTGGTGGCGAAAATACCACCCGGAAATATTGGAAAAAGCTAAAAGCTACCCCGACTGGCACAGCTGGTTGACCCTGTGCCTCTGCGGGCGCGTGGTCAGCGAACGCAGCCTGGTTGGCCGCTGGGCGATCTACGACATTAAAACGAAAACATGGTCGCCCGAGCGACAAGCGGAATACCAGATCGATCCCGTCCTCCTGCCGGAAGTTCTTCCCTGGGGCACAGTCATCGATACGGTTCTACCCGTCGTTGCCCAAGAGACCGGCTTACCCGCTGATCTGAAGATCGTCGTCGGCGGGCACGACATGAACTGCGCCGGGGTTGGCGGTGGGGCTTCGCGTATAGGCACCGTCTGCCTGATCAGCGGGTCGTACGAAAACATGCTCATCCCCACGGATCAATATCCAACCCCATCCATGCTGCTGCGCGGGCTTTCCGTCACGCCTCATCTTGGAAAAATCGAGCGTTCCATTTTCGCTGTCTGCCCAACTGGTAACGCTGTGCTCAATTGGGCCCGGGATCTGCAGAAGGTTTCCATCACCGATCTTGCCAGCCAGCTCGCGGAGCGCGGCGCGGGACCCAGTCCCGTGATGGCACTGCCCTACCTCTCGGGAGCCATGCTCTATTGGGAAGGCGGTCGCAGCCTGAAAGGCACCTTGCTGGGATTGACCCTCGCGACCACGCCGGTGGATATCGTGCAGGCATTCATGGAAAGCATCGCCTACGACCATATCAACACCATGTCGGTCCTGGCTGAGGAAAATGTCAAAGTGGATCTTATCCGCGCCACTGGCGGTGGTACGCGCTCGGAATGGTGGACGCAGTTGAAATCGGACCTGATCCAGATGCCAATCGAGGTCATTGCCCAACCCGAGCCGGGCACTTTCGGCGCAGCGCTGCTTGCCGGTTATGGCATCGGTATTTATAAAGACCTGGATGAAGCAAGTACAATATATTCGGGGACAAGCCGGGTTTACGAACCTGATCGCAAGCGTTTCGCGCTGCACCAGGACAGGTTTGAGCTCTATCGGAAAACAGTATCCAACCTGCTGGAGAATATCTACAGTAACTGGCAATGAAATGAAAAAGCCACCCGCGTTTAAGAATAACAACAAGGGCATTCACAGCATCCATGATTTGCAGGTTTCGCTTGCAGAATATCTGCTACGCCTCGAACCTGGCGATCGGCTGCCCAGCGTTGCGGAACTGGCCTCCTCAACGCACATGAGCGTGGGATCCGTATCGACCGCTTTAAACGAGCTGGATGCCAGTGGTGTGGTGAAGATCCAAAAACGTGGTCACCTGGGCTCGATCGTTGAATCAGTGGAGATCGGTAAGATATGGAACCTCATTGAGCAGAGCCCGTTTGTCATTGCGCTTTCGCTGCCCATGCACAGTCATTTTGAAGGTCTTGCAACCGCGTTGAAGGCATCCGTTGAAAAACTGGGGATCGAGACGTACCTGATCTTCATCCGCGGCTCCAATACCCGCTTGAGGGCGTTAATGGACAACCGCTGCCACGTTTCGGTTCTTTCGGGGTTGGCTGCGGACGAATCGTGTGGAAAAGGATACGAGATCCTCTACCAGCTTCCCCCGGGCACCTGGCTTTCTGGTTACAGTATGTTTTACCGGGAACCCCTTCCAGCCCCCGGTAGTCATTTACGGGTTGCCGTTGACTATCGATTCGCATGACCACCGTCGCGTATCGGAGCTCGAATTTGCGGATTACCAGGTTGAATTTAAGCATGTCTCATTCGTACAATTCCCAAGGTTAATAAGACAAGGCGAAGTGGATGCGCTGTTATGGAACAACGACCAGGAGGATACTTTCCTTGGACCCGGAATCGCCCGCCGCCCTCTTTCGAAAAAAGTCCAGGATCTGATCGGGGATCGTTCGATTTCAGCCACCATTGTTGGCCGCTGCGAGCGCCCGGCGGTCAGGGAAGTGATCAAAGCCGCGATAAATGTTGAGACCATTGTTGAAATACAGAGCAAGATCGTATCAGGAGAAATGATCCCAGAATATTAAGGAATATTACCCCGCTAAAATCGGGACTCAGGAGAATTGATGAATATTCATGAATACGAAGTAGGCCTGCACAAATCCGAATTGGATACCCCTGCCCTGCTCCTGGATATGGATGCCGTCGAGCACAATATCAAGACCATGGCAGATTTCGCCCGGGGAGCGGGGATCAACCTGCGGCCGCATGCCAAGATTTATAAAGCAACGCCGGTCTTTGCATGGATGCAGATGAGAGCGGGCGCGATCGGGCTGACGGTTTCAAAACTTTCAGAAGCGGAAGTGCTGGCGACGGGCGGTGTTCAGGATATTCTAATTGCCAACCAGGTCGTTGGAGTTCGGAAGATCCAGAGGTTGGTCAACCTGGCAGCGTGGACACAGGTGAAAGTTGCCATCGATTCCCTGGAAAATGCCACCGAGATCTCCAAAATGGCAAAGCAGCGGGGTATCAAAGTAGGCGTTGTGGTGGAAGTTAATATTGGAAACGACCGCTGCGGCGTGCAGCCCCTGCAAAACACGCTGGATTTCACCCGGAAGATCATTGAGCTGCCCGGGTTGGATTTCAAGGGCTTGATGGGTTACGATGGTCACCTTGTCTTCGTGCAAGGGATGGAAGAAAGGATCAAGCGCTCCACGCAAGCCTACCAGGTGCTGATCGAAACGAGCGATTTGCTCACCAAATCTGGCATACCGGTGGGGATCGTCAGCGGCAGCGGAAGTGCCATGTTCAGAGCCGCCAGTGCCGTCAAGGGAATGACAGAGCTGCAGGTCGGCAGTTATATCTTCATGGACACCACCTACCGCGATAACGGCGGGCTGGAGGAATTCAAGTGTGCACTTTCCATCCTATCCACCGTGATCAGCCGGCCGGATCGCGATAATGCCAGGAACCTGGCCATTCTCGATATTGGTCGCAAGGGGATCGATAACACGCTCGGCATGCCGGAAATGAAATCGCCCGGCGGAACGATCTTCTCCATGCCCCAGGAACACAGCCGGCTGAAATTTGATCCCAAAAAGGTCAGCTTGAAGGTCGGCGATACCGTTGAATTGTGGGTGAAGGATTCCAACGGCACTTTCAATCTTTACGACAAGGTCTATGCCCTGCGCGGGGATATCGTAGAAGCGGTCTGGGATATTTCCGGTCGGGGTCAGGTGACCTGATGCTGGTCAAAGCCAGGCAGCTCAAGCTGCTTTCCGATGGTCATTTCAACATAATGGTCATCACCGACCAGGTCAGGGAATTCGTGGAAACATCGGGAGTGCGCAACGGGCAGCTGGTGGTCTTTTTCCAGCATACCACCGGCGCAATTTATATCGGCGAACACGAGGCTGGAATCATGGCGGACCTGCAGGACATGCTCGAGAGGATCACCCCGACGGATTATCCCTACAAGCACCACATGCGCGAGTACGATTACAACGGGCACGCCCATCTGCGCGCAACCCTCTTGCCCACCAGTGTCAGCATTCCCGTTGTCGAAAAGAAAATGGTTTTGGGAACCTACCAGGAGATCATCGTCCTGGATGACCAGGTGGACCAGGAACCGCGTTACGTGATCCTCCAGATCATGGGGGAAGAGTAATCATGCGCGAGCGGCGTTCGATCATTTTTTGGATGGGCGGCGTCGTCACCCAATCCCTGCTGGAAGTATCCACCAGCGTCATGGAAGAGATGGGTCAGCGGGGGATCAATTTGTTGGCAGTTCCCAATTTCCAGCAGCTCACCGAACGCTTCGTCCTTGGAAAGATCGACGACCTGCAATTCTTCAAAGAGATCACCGCAGGTGGAAAAATCGATCTGGATGCTGCTGAGATCCTTTCCGCAGTTAAGGAGACGTTGAAGCCGGAACCTCGCACTCTGGCTGCAATCAGCCTGCTGCCGCCTAAATACCAGCGCTGGCTGGTCTGTGAATTTCCCATTTCCTGGTACGAGCAGGTCGATAATAAATTTGGAATGGCTGATTATTTTCCAACGGATCATGTCCTTTTTCTGTCAGCTGCCGGACTTGATCAGATTACGCCGCATCTCTTCGATTACCTTCCAACTCGTGTAGGTGATACTCTGGAAAATTGCCTGTATTTCGACAAGGATCCCAAACGGGTGATCGCTGCCATCAACCGCACTTTCCCTGCCGTGATCTATGTTGACCCCTCAAGGCTGGAACGGGAATTCGTCATGCGTAATTTCATTGATAGGCATCAGCCGGTGCATACTCCTCCGGTCACAATTTGAAAATTTTACAGATGAGAGAATGATGAAAATATCAACTGCCACTTCGGTCTTTATTAATTACATGCTGCCCGATGCCGTGGATGCGATCGCCACGCTGGAAATCGATGGCATCGATTTTTGGTGCGGCAGGCCTCACCTTTTCCGCAAGGATTATTCTTATTCGGATATCCAACGGTTGAGAAAAAAACTGGAAGATAATCATCTCTCTGCAGCTGCCTGTATGCCCGCCTTCTTCCGCTACCCATTCTCGCTGTCCAGCCCCAATCCCATCGTCCGCCAGGATAGCATTACTTATATGAAGGCCTGCATCTACAATGCTGTTCTGCTGGGTTGCCCCTATGTCCTGGTCGTTCCCAGCGGCAGCCTGCAAGGGCAATCCACCGAAAACGCGCGCGAGCTTTACATCGACAGCATGAGAACGGTCTGCGCCTATGCCGAGCAAAAGAAAATGAAGCTGGGCATCGAGATCGTCTATCCCAGGCTTTCGGATTATATGTGCGCCACGACGGATGCGCTCGATGCGATCCATAAGCTGGGTTCGGACAACCTGGGCGTCGTGCTCGATTTCAGGGCATCTCAACCTTTCGGGAGAGGATCTCGAAAGCGCCGTCAAGAATGTATCCGATCTTCTGCTCGGTGTTCACATCAATGATAATGATCATGTCCAGCAGCAGAACGCCATCCCCGGCGAAGGGGATTTCAACTTCAAGGAATTCCTGCGCATCTTAAAAAAGTACAGGTATGACGGTTTTTTGAGCTTTGAGCTGGGCTTCCCTTATACCCCCGATCCACTCAAGGCTTTGAAGGAATCCATTCGCCGCCTGCGGGAGTATATCCATGCCAATCAGTGATCCGTCTGTCAATTTGTCCCAACTGCAAGAGCTGCTTCCAAAATCCGGGGATGACCCACGTATCATCCAGGATTCGGATTTAAAGATCGAGAGGCTGCGTGAATGGATGGCAGACGGGAAATGGGATGCCGTTCTGATCACCCGCCGCGATAATTTTGCCTGGCTGACCACCGGCGGGGATAACCATGTGCTCAAAAATACCGAGTTTGGCGTTGGGCATCTGTTGATCACCCCCGATAAAAAATATGTGCTGGCGCACCGCATGGATGGGGACCGCCTCCAGGAAATGCAGCTGGCTGGCCAGGGCTATGAGTTGAAGACCCTCTCCTGGGATGAGGGCGACCCGCGGTCGCTGGCTGCCGGGCTTGCTGGTAAAAGGATCGCTGCCGATACGGTATTTTCGGATACGCGTGATGAATCAGCCGCCATCGATCAGCTTGCACGAACCTCTGACCGACCTGGAGATCGATCGCTGTCGCTGGCTGGGTATGCAAACCGCCATGCTGATCGAATCCATTTCTGATTGGGTCAAACCCGGCATGAGTGAAAAAGAAGTGGAGCGCTATGTCCGCAACCTCTTCCTGGCACACAAGATCGAGCTGGATGTCATGCTGGTGGGCAGCGATGAGCGCATCGGTCGCATCTATCACTGTATGCCGTCCAACAAGAGGATCGAAAAGTATTTCCTGATGAATCCCTCGGCCAGGCGCTGGGGGCTGCATGCCAACGTGAACCGCTGTATCTCCTTCGGTGAACCTCCGGTCAATGTAATGAAAGATCATCGTGCAGCATTGGAGATCGAAGGCAGGGTGCTCTGCTCGCTGGAGCAAGGACTGCCTTTTTCAAAAGTTTTGGACTGGCAAAAGGAATGGTACCGTGAGCTGGGTTACCCTGACGAATGGAAAAATCATTTCCAGGGCGGACCAACCGGTTACCGGCTTGCCGATGCCTACCGCTGCTTCACCGATCAAAAAATCCAATCCAGGCAGGCTTTTGACTGGTTCCTGACCATCCATGGCTTGCAGGTCGAGGAGCTGACGCTACTAACCGATGACGGGTCTGGAGATCCTCTCCAGGGGTTCAACATGGCCGCTGGTTCCCATTTCCTGGGGTGGCAAGACACTGGAATTACCAACTTTGTTGGTTAGATAATTCGAATTTTCATCCAGGACGCGTTCTAGCGCGATTTACATCCCCTTTTTCTGAAAAAAAAGCTGGTGTTCCCACTAAAACCCATCTGACAAGACCCTCTGATTCAATTTCTCCGTTTTCCCGGATAAGTAATGTTTTATTCTCCCGGGAGGCGGAAAGGATATCTCTGCTTGGTAAAGCGTGGATGGATTAGCCAATCGCTCCTTTGGCAGAATATAATATTCACCGCAAAAGCCAGGCATGGGTGCTTGTTGCAGTTATAACCTGTTGATCTCCCTGACCCTGCAGCAGGCAACAAAGTGGTTTGGCAGTATTTCTTCAAGATGCTGCGGTTCATGACACGGCTTGCATTCGTATTTACATCTTTTGGCAAAACGGCAACCGGGTTTTGGATGGATTGGAGAGGTAATTTCACCCTCCAGAAGTGATGCGTTCTTTCTTGTGGTGAATATCGATCGAGGGGACCGCAGAAATAAGCGCCTGGGTGTATGGATGCAGCGGATGCTTGAAAAGCTCCTTGGAGGGGCTGGTCTCGACCAGCTGGCCCAGGTACATCACACAAATATCATCCGAAATATGGCGCACAACCGACAGATCATGGGTGACGAACATGTAGGTCAGGCCGATATTTATCCTGAAGATCCTGAAGCAAATTCAGGACCTGTGCCTGAATGGAAACATCCAGAGCAGAAACCGGTTCATCACAGACAATGAACTTTGGATTTAATGCCAATGCGCGTCCAATGCCAACCCGCTGCCTTCTGCCGCCATCCAATTCGTGCGGGTAGGATAACCGGAGGCGCTGGTCAATGCCAACCATGGCCATCAAGCGCTCTGCTTCCTCCTGTCTTTCTTTCTTGGAAAAGCGACCGGAGATGATCAGCGGTTCCATGATCGTCTGTTCTACGGTCATCCTGGGATTCAGGGAAGAGAATGGATCCTGGAAGATGATCTTCATATTTTCGCGCAGTTTTCGCAGTTTTCTTGAATTTACCTCGGTTACATCTTCCCCTTCAAAATAGATCGATCCATCCGTGCTGTCCAGCAAGTGGATGATCACGCGTCCCAGCGTTGACTTCCCGCAACCGGATTCGCCGACGATGCCCATCGTCTTGCCTTTTTCGATCGAGAAAGAAACATCGTCGACTGCATGCAGCATTCCCCGCGGGGTTTCAAAATATTTCTTCAGGTTTTTTACTTCAATTAATGCAGTCATATTATCTCTCCGGACTGGCAACTTTGATGCAGCGGCAGAAATGTCCCGGTTCGATCTCTCTCAAGGCGATTTTTTCACTTCTGCACTGCTCGGTCACAAGCGGGCAGCGGGGATTGAAAGTGACAGCCCGCGGGCAGATTGGAGGGATCAGGCGGCAAACCAGAAATTGGGTTAAGCCTGTTCTTCATCGTCATCCAGGTGGGGAACCGCTCCGAACAATCCCAGGGTATATGGATGGGTCGGACGATCAAAGATTGCTTCCTTGCTGCCAAGTTCGACGATCTCGCCGGCATAAATGACAGCCAGGTCATCGCAGACCTCCGCGACCACGCCAAGGTTGTGCGAGATCATGATCATGGAGGTATTGAAATCCTTCTTCAGCTTGTTGATCATCTCCAGCACCTGCGCCTGGATGGTCACATCCAACGCGGTCGTCGGTTCATCCGCCAGCAACAGTTCCGGGCTGCAAGCCAGCGCCATGGCGATGATCACGCGCTGTTTCATGCCGCCGGAAAACTGGTGGGGGTATTCGCTCAAAACGGTCACCGGGGATGCCGACCATTTCCAGCATCTTGACCGCCCGCTCGTTTGCCTCACGCCAGGTGATGTCATTATGCAGTTTGATGACTTCGGCGATCTGCTCGCCGACCTTCATGATCGGGTTCAGCGCGGTCATCGGGTCTTGAAAGATCATGGAAACCTTTCGACCACGGATCTTGCGCATTTCCTTCTCGCTGATCTTTAAGCAGATCTTCACCATCCAGGATATATTTCCCCGCTCCTGATCTTTGCCGGAGGATCGGGAAGGATGCGCAGGATCGCCTTGGCGGTCGAAGTCTTGCCTGCGCCGGTTTCACCGACCAGTCCAAAGGTCTTGCCGCGTTCCAGGTCGAATGAGACCCCGTTGACCGCATGGATCACCTGGCCTTCTGCCGTGTATTCGACCACCAGGTCCCTCACCGATAGAAAAGCACCGTTTTTACTCGTCATCATCTCTCATCCATCCTTATTTCTTCAGCTTTGGATCCAGGGCGTCGCGCAAGCCGTCGCCAAACATATTGAGCGCCAGGACAGTGAGCATGATAAAGATGCCCGGGAAGGTGACCATCCAGGGACAGGTGCGGATCAGGCTTCGTCCCCCCGCGATCATCGAGCCCCATTCAGGGGTGGGAGGCTGCACACCCAGACCGATAAAGCTGAGCATGGCCCCCATCATGATCACGTTACCGATACTCATGGTTGACGAAACCAGCAAGGGAGAAAAGCTGTTCGGAATGACATGCTTGAGAATAATTCGTGCTGTGCTGGCATTGATGGAGGTGGCAGCTTCCAAATACTCCTGGTGCCGGATACCCAGGATTGAAGCCCGCAGTAACCGGCAGGCCATCGGAATACCACCGACGCTAAGTGCAAGTAACGTGTTAAAAAGACCCGGACCTAATACAACGGAGATAGTGATGGCGAGCAGGATACCGGGAATCGATTGAAGGATATCCATAAAACGCATGATGATATCATCAACCACGCCTCCAAAATAACCGGCAAAAGCGCCAAACACCATGCCAACCGCAGTGCCCAATAAAACCGCGAGGACCCCGACACTCAGGGAGAAACGACTCCCCCAGACAATCCTGCTAAAAATGTCACGTCCCAGTTCATCCGTACCAAAAATGTGCTGTGCGGACGGGGCGGCACGGGTGTGAGACAAGTCCTGTTTTGCATACGGGTAGGGGGCGATCAGTGGGGCGAAGATCGCCATGAGCGCCAACAATACAGCCACCACAAAACCGATGACAGCCGATGAATTTTGGGACAATCGCCGGGAAACGATAAAAAATTCACTGTGCTTCTTAACTTTGGGCACTTTGGTTTCCATTGGGGTGGCAGCATTAAGCATGTTGTTTTCTCCTCTTCTGGCCGGCGAAACGCGCCTTGACCCGGGGATCGATGAAAGCATACGCCAGGTCCACCAGCAGCATGATCAGCGTGAAGGCAATCGCCAAAAAGATCACGGAGCTCTGAACAACGTTAATATCCCGGTTGCCAATCCCACCCACCAGGTACCAGCCGATGCCGGGGATGCCAAAGATCATTTCGATGACGACCGTGCCAGCCAGCAGCATGCCCATTCCGTTCCCGATGATGGTGATGATCGGCAGCAGGGCATTCGGCAGGGCGTGCTTGAGAAGAATTCGGAGCTCAGACATGCCCTTTGCTCGAGCGGTGGTGATGTAGTCGGAACGGATGACTTCCAGCATGCTCGAGCGCGTCTGCCGGGCCTGGGTGGCGATACCGGGAAAGGCATTGGCTATACAGGGAAGGATATAGAATTTTAGTCCACCGATGCCGAAGGGTGGAAGCCAGCCCAGCTTCACCGAGAAATAAGAGCACCAGCATCAAGGCGATCCAGAAGTTGGGCATGGAGATCCCGAACATGGCGATGAACATCGAGAGGCGATCCCCCCAGCCGTTCCGGTTGACGGCTGCGATGATCCCCAAGGGGGTGCCAATTAATATCTGCATCAACATACAAATCACCGCAATGGTCAACGTGCGCGGGAAACGCTGCAGCAGTTCCGAGGTGACCGGGGTATTGTAGATCCAGGACTTGCCGAAATCGAAATGCAGGACGATCCCCTCCACATATCTGCCGAGGCGTACGAGATAGGGATCGTTCAAGCCCATTGCCTCCCGCTTGGCTTCAACTTGCGCGGGGGTTGGCTCTGCACCCAGAAGCAGCCTTACAGGGTCGCCTGGAATAAAATACAAGATCGTGAAGACCAGGATGGTCACTCCCAGGATCACCGGGATCATCTGGAGAAGCCTTCTTAGGACATATCTACCCATTGAAAAGATCCTTCCTTCTCATTTGATGTCGATAGTCTGAATTGGAAGATAAATATTATTGAGTGCGGAGAATAAATTCACGAAACCTGTTTAATTATAAGTTCCAAATAAAAAGTAATGCGGCACTGCCATCCCATACACTGATTTGTTTGTTCAAGCAGTGCCGCATCTTTTCGACGCGACGTAAAAAATTATCAGTTATTCGAACGCAAGACTTTTACTGCTGTGCGTACTCGCAGGCACCCGGCACTACAAAGCCTCTTCCATCAAGAAAGACGCTGGTAACGCTGGAGACACTCACGATGTTGTTGACGTAGGAGAACAACCCTTGCATGTAATCCTGTTCCTTGATGTACTGCCATGCGGCATCAACATTTGCATCGTTGAGCATCAGTCAGCTGCTGTATCCATAAGCGCTTGCAGTTGATCATCCTTGAACCAGTTCGAGGTCGTCCCATTGTATCGATTCTGGTCAAACATCAGTTGCCATGGGCTGAAGACGTAATCTCCACCTGCGGCTGCATCCAGTGACAGGTCCCACTTGGCAGGATCGGTTTTTTCTGTATTGAATACAGGAGGATCCACCTGGACGATATTGACGGTGATTCCAAGTTCTGCCAGATTGGCCTGGATGACCTGGCACACCAACCCCGTAG
Source organism: uncultured Chloroflexia bacterium (assembly GCA_963804865.1). Taxonomy (GTDB): domain Bacteria; phylum Chloroflexota; class Anaerolineae; order Anaerolineales; family Anaerolineaceae; genus CAVVEQ01. Next base: position 305,094 of record CAWDSH010000026.1, on the reverse strand, counting down.
AGGGGGGTTGGCTCTGAGCCAGCAACGTGACCGTCAAATTGGCCGGCGCACCGGAGGCAGCATACAATTCCTTCGCCTTGGCCAGATCGTACTCGTAGTAGGCTTCCGTATCCCATTTGGTCAGATAACCGATGAAATTGCTGTTGCCAATTTCATGGGCTGGATTACAAGCACCCGGGGCGATGGCGTCACACAGCGCCTTCCTATCGATCGCATAGGAAATAGCCTGCCTCAGCTCCTTGCTGGTAAAGGGATTTCCCTCAGACCATTGAATGCCAAAAGCTTGGTCAGGTTATCCATTTTCCTGAGAACGGTGAAACCTGGCTGACCTTCGAACAGGGAAACGTCACTTCCTGGAACAGATGTGGAAATGTCGGCAGAACCAGTCTGCAGGGCAATCGTATGTTGAGCGGGTTCAGAGATGATCTGGAAGACGGCGGTCTGAACATTGGATTTGGCAACAATTGGGCTCATGGTTGGATCCGTCTGCCAGTAATCGGCGCGTCGTTCAAATGTCAGGCTGGAGCCGGGAACATACTCGGTTAAAACATATGCGGCGGTGGTAATGGGCTTGGTTGCCATCTGGTCCGCGCTGGCTTCATAGGCTTTCTGGCTGACGATCGGGCACTCCACAAGTATTTTCAATGCCGCCTCCACCTAGATCTTCTTTGGTCACAAATTCCACCACGTAGTCACTCTTGGCTGTAACCGATTGGAGATCCCCCAGCGGACGAAGGTTGCCCAATGTCATGGCGGTGTTATAAGAGTAGGCGACATCTGCAGCCGTGATGTGATTGCCGGCGCTGTCGGTGACGTTTTCGAAGATGGTTACATCATAGGTTTTGTCATCGACCTTCTCATAGCTCTTGGCGATAAATGGGGTCAATTCGGGACCAATCTGATAGAACAGGTATTCATACATGGTCGTGAGAACACCAATGCGTCCCATGCTCATGGCAACGAACGGTCCCAGGTTGGAAGGATCACCTTGAACGGCCACAGTGATCTTGGGGAAGACCGCAGGAGCGGCAGGCTCCTCGGCGACCGGTTCTTCAGCAGCTGGTTCCGCTGCAGCTGGTTCGGTTCAGCAGCAGGAGCCTCTGTCGCTTTTGGCGCGCAAGCCGCCAGCATTGCAACCACCATGAGTATTGAAATGATGAACGTCAATCTTTTTTTCATTTTCATTCTCCTCTCAAATATTTTTTCAAACAACGTGTTGGTATCAGATTCATGGATGTGCAACTGGTATTGTTGGATTTTTGGATTTCTTCGATAACCTCCTCCTCTCTAGATTTATTTCAATTGCCTGATTGGCATATGATCGCAAGTTTTCTGAAAAAAGTTCTGTAAACATCACCGGTTGCGGACATAACGAATGTCATAACCAATGAAAGTTTCTTTATAAGTTGAAGTCGCGTTTGAACTCGATCTGATACATGAGCAAATCTTCCGGGGCTGGTTTATCGGGGTCATCAGATTTATTTCTTTTCATCTCAAATTGCTTGCCTTCATTTCCAGCCATGATCCAATGGTCGTGCTCCAGAAGAACATCTACCAATGATGCATCATCCAGCCCTTCTCCATGACCGGCAACAGATGAAATCGAATTCTTTTCGATGCTTCAACAATTTTTCCATGTTCCTGGCATGCTGCTCGACCGTGGGCTGCGGTTCTGGCTGCTGCCAGTAGAGCATGACGCCCTTGGCAACTTCATCCCCGCTGAACAAGATCCGTTCTTTTCTATCCAGAAAGGCAATGCTGCTCGGGGCATGGGCTGGGACTCTCAATGACTTCGAGGTCCCGGTCGCCCAGCTCGATCCTGTCGCCATCTCCAACAACGTGACCAGGTAATCCAGGGGATAAGGTAATGATGTCTTGCTCGGGTAAGGTATTTTCGCGATCTCCAAGGCCTTTGCGCTCATAAACGCGCGTTCAAACCAGCCATTACCCCCGGTATGATCAAAGTGACCATGGGTATTGGCTGCCCACATCACAGGGTTGTCGGTTAAGGATTGTGCGAACTTTTGGATATTTTCCAGTGGCGAAGCCGGTGTCGATCAGCACGCCGCGCTTATCGCCAACCACCAGATAGGAAGTACAGCCTTCACCCTTATGAGCCAGGTATTCGTACAGATCGGCCTTGAGCTGAAAACGGTGGTCGACATTAACAAATACCTCCAGCCATCGGATTTTTCATTCCTGATTTCATTATAGGGTCCTGAATTTTCAAAAGCAATTCGATTTCCCAAAAAATTTATTCCAAAATGGAATTTATTATTTTTTTAATAAGCCTTAAATTCCATCCAGCCGTAGTGGGACGGGACTCTGGTCATCCGGCGGCAGCCGGCGTAGCGGGATGCGGATGCGGCTGGCAGCCAGGAAATTCAGCGCGGCGATGATAATTCCCAGGAAGAACACATACTGGAAACCGAACTCGTTCCAGATCACCCCACCCAGTAATGCAATGGAGATGGAAAAGATATGGTCGATGGTCACGCCGGCGGTTAAAGCCGCCTGGACGTCTTCTTCTTTTTTGGCGATCTTTTTCATGTACATTGAACGCGCCATGTTAACCGACATCAGCACCTGGTCGAGAAGGTAAAAACCGCAGACAAGGAGAAATGCGGTCTTTTCGGGGAACAGGAATTTTGAGAATCCATACCCCAGGCAGACCACCACCAGCATCACGCCTTCGATTTGCAGGATGAGCCGTTCGCCAAAGCGGTCTATGGCTCTTCCCAGCACGGGTTGGAACAGGATGCCGATTACCCCGCCGATGGTGAGTAAAGTGGCAATGGTCTGGGTGGGCTGCTTGAAGATGGTCACGATCACCCAGGGGGCAAAGGTGATAAAGATCTGCTTCCGTGAGCCCGTAAGGATATTCAGAATGTAGTAGAGGCGGTATTCCTTGTGCAGTTTTAGGAATGTCTTTGGTTTCTTGGGCACGTCCGGTTTCATCAGGAACATGAGCACGGCCGCCGCGCCCAGACCAATGGCTGTCAGAACGTACGTATGTTTGAATGTGAAGCCCAGGAATCGGAAACCCAGGAAGACCAGGAAGCTGCCCAGGATGGTGGCGAAATTTCGGACGGCATTGAATTGTCCCAGCCGCCGCCCGGTCTGGCCTTCATGCGCCAGTTCCATTCCGATGGAAGAAGTTAAAGGGATGAACAAGTGCATTCCCAGGCTGTAGACAAAAAGACACAACATCAAGGCAGCATAGGTGGACGAAAAGTATCCGACCAGCAAAGCCCCGAACGCGCCCAGTACAAGCGCGAATACCCCCAACCTGCGGCTGCAAAGGAACCAAAGTAGTGCGCTGACAAAGATCACCAGGACTCCCGGTAGTTCCCGCGGCAACTCCATGAGTGAGCGCTGGAAACCGGTCAACGTGAAGCGTTCATTGACAAAGTTGTTGAATGTGGAATCGTATATGCTGTAGGCCATCCCCATCATGACGGAAGCCGCCACAAATAACTTGAGTTCACGGGACATACGCGAGACGCGCGCGGAAATGGTCATTTGTTTCCCTTGTTTATTGGACTTTGATGATAATCGTACACCACGCTCCGGCAGAAATTGAGACCTGGGAAGCTCCCAAATTGCTCATGGTGAGCCTCGAAGATTAAGACTTTGCCATAGTCATGGCTGGGCGATTATCACAGCTCTGGGCGTGTTACGGTCGCTTAATCCCGAAACAGTCTCTGCGCAAAGTCATACAGGCTTTTCCGCCAGGTTTGCCATTCATGGGACGTTCCGGGGAACTCGACAAAAACGGAGTTGATACCGGCTTCCTCCAGCTCAGCCAGGTTCGCTTTCGTCGCGTTGTAAATGCCCTCCTCCGCCGTGCCGGCCCCCCACCAGAAGAGTTTCACCTTTTTGTTGAATGCGGTTGCATCATTAAATACACCGCCAAAGGACTTCTGGATATTGAACTCTTCGGCAGACATGGGTCGCCGGCTGAAAATACCGAGGTAGGCAAAGGTATCCAGGTTGTTCAACCCGATATACAGCGTCTGCACGCTGCCCATAGAAAGTCCCGACATGGCACGCTGCTCTCGGTCCGGGATGGTGCGGAAAGTGGCATCCACCATGGGAATCAATTCCTTGATGGTCACTTCCGTTATTTCCGGCGGGGGCGGCGTGGACGGGATATGGACGGGTTGATTGGGCGTCGGTGCCTGGCCCCAGTCCATGACCACGATCATCGGCACAGCCTTCCCTTCGGCGATCAAATTGTCCATGATGAAATTGGCACGCCCCTGCTCCACCCAGCTGGTCTCATCCTCTCCCCCGCCATGCCGGAGGATAAACACCGGGTAGCGCTTTTCTGGATGATGATCATACTCTGCTGGAACATATACATATGCCCTGCGCCATGCGTTGGTCACCTTCGAGTAATACCATTGCATGCGCACCTGGCCATGCGGCACATCCTTGATATCGTAGAAATCAACCCCCGGTTCCGGGATCTCCACGCCGCAGGATTGCATCTTGGTGCTGCCGTAGGTCTTGCAGATCGTATCGTTGACGCGGACACCATCCACCAGCAGGAAGTAGCCATGCAGCCCGGGAACCGCCGGTGGAAGCGTCACGCTCCAAAGACCGTCCTTGTCCTTGGTCATGTCGAAGATCCCTTTCCCCAGGCCGTTATAGCCGTTGTTTTCGGGTTGGCCGCAGATCGGTTCAACCGCCACTTTTTGAGCAAGAGGTGCTTTCAACCGGAAAGTGACCCGGCCATCCGGGTGCACCTCTGGGCGATACTTTACGTCTTGAAAATGAGCCTGGAGCGTGGAGGCTTCGGGTGTTGTTGAATTACCTTGTTCGTTCATTTTTACACTCTCTCGATCATCTCGTCATACCAGTCATCCTGATATCTGAGAACGACATGCCTGGCTTTGAGGTCAAGTTTCTGAAACATCTGGTTGGTTGCCCTTGAATATACTTTGTTATTCACTTCAACATTATCAAGTCCAAGCATGTCACAGGCATGGGCAATGGCGTTCACATAATCCTTGCGCTTGAACATCACTCTTTCCTTTGATCGTTCGAGAATTTTATAATCTTCCTCTTTAAGCTTGAAGTACTTGAGATACAGGGAAAAAGCTTTTTCAATATCCGTTCCGGTGAGATTCAGGTCAGGCATTGCCTGCTCCAGCCATCTGAGTCTCTTTTCGATGACCGTATCGCTCATGATCTCATACGCCGTGTCCATCCCGTACCGTTTTCCGACCGCGATCACCAGCCGGTACATGTCCACTTCGTAATCATGCATGACAGCTCGCACGTCCTGCACGACCGTTCCGCCATTTGCGTTGGCGCGTTTCTCGATATCCCGCAGGACTTCATCCCTGCCATTGACCTTTTGCTTGTGCCATTTGACGGTTTTCATATTGTTGGTATTTTAGTTGATATCGTTATTTACGCAAAAACTCCCGTTAACCCCGCATCCGCCACGCGCTTCTTGGCTTTCTCCTCGTCATCAGGGAAGATGCCGATATCCTTCAACCGCTTCAGATAATGCCCGGCGTGCGCGCTTACGAAGGTGGTCGGACCGCCATCCGAGTTCTGGAGGAACTTCTGGGAGAAATCGATGATATCCCCCGTGGCAGTACTCAAGGGCAGCTCGATCAATTCCTTGCCCGTGGCTGATCTCACCGCGTTGAAGCCTGCCAGGATGCCGGAATTGATGCACGGCTGGATATCCACCATGTTAGCCTTGCTGCCCGCCGCGAAGAGGTTGTCACAGGGTGTTACCCGCAGCGTGTTCTCGGTGAACACCAGGTCATGCCCCAACGACCAGAGGTTCTTGCCTCCCACTGGACCCGCCACAACCACATTCTCAAATCCGGGGATCTCACGGAGAAGTCTCAAGATGTATCGGGCTCGGTCCCGCACCTCCGGCAAAGATGCCCCGGTCCAGCAGGCGGAAGCGCCCCGTATCGGGTGATACTCTCCAGCTTGTTTCAGCGTCCGCAGGATGTCCTGTGCCGTCATTGCCATCCTGTCCCCGGGTGGCCCAGCTCCATTCAGGATCCGTGTCCCAATCGATGACGCCCCGGAACGGGACAAAGATCTGGTGGTGTTCGTTCAATTGATCCTGCAGTTCCTGTGATAATGACCCTTTATAAAGATAAATGCCGTTGTACTTGACCCCGGGTCTGCCGTCCTTCTGGCGCATGCTCCAGGTCTTGCCGCCGGCTTTGGCGGAGAGATCCACCCGGTCGCCGAAGGTGGGGCACTGCATCCACGGGCACATGGTGCATCCGCCCACGTTCTTGATGCAAGCCGACATGCCGCCAGCGGACCCGGTGGTATCAATAAATGCATCGCCTTCCACCCATGCGCCGTCATGGATCTTCACCCGGGTGATGTGATCGCCTTCCTTCTCGATATCGACCACCCGGCTTCGCCACTGGATCTCAACCCCCATTTTGACCAGCAGCTTGCGCAGCACGGGCTCGGCGGTCAGCACGTTATAGATCCAGGAATGCTTGGTCATCTCTTCGGATCCGGGCAGGCTGTGCCAGGGATAATGCGATTTGCGGTAATTGTCCATGTGGGGCAGGGTAACTGAATCCAGCGCTTCGTTGACTTCGGGAGCGCCCATCTCGAGGATCTCCAGGTGAAGGGGATACCTGCCGCCCACGTCCATGCTACCGGCAATACGACCGATACCCAGCAGCTGGTCCTGCCTTTCCAGCAGGGTCACTTCCGCGCCTGCCTTGCGTGCGCCTACCGCGGCTGCGACTCCTGCGCTTCCTCCTCCGATGACGACGACTTTGGTCATTGAATACTCCTCCTGGTTTTTTTAATGCCTATGATCGGCTAAGGATTATGGATCTGAATCAAAGCATGATTTACCAAGGGACCGCGTTCATTCCCTGATTTGATTATAGAGGTTGGAATTTTCAAAAGCAATTCGATTTTAAAAATAAATTATTCTATAATAGAATAAATGCGGAGATAGGTCAGACTTATGGAAATAAACCACTTGCACGAATTCATTGTTCTTGCGCAGACGGGAAATTTTTTGGAAGCTGCGGATATCCTAAATTCCACACAATCAACACTTTCGAAACATATAAAGAATATTGAATTGGAATTGGGTGTTCCTCTTTTTGACCGCACCACCCGGAAGGTCCGCATCAGTAAATATGGTGAACTATTGCTGCCCTATGCCAGACAGATCACAGAACTTCAGAAAAAGTATACCGCCGCCTTGCAGAGCAGCCTTGATACCGACCGGGATATCCTGAATTTGGGTTCCCTGCCCGCTTTGGCAGAATACAATATTACAGATGTCTTGGTCAATTTCAAGAGGAGCCATCCGCAATCGACCGTGAATGTGATGCAGGGTGGCTCAAAGGAATTGAAGGAAATGCTGTGGCAGAAAAAATGTGAACTTGCCTTTATTCGTTATATTGATGATATGGACGATGATCTCGAGAAAATACCTTATGCTATCGACACCATGGTCGCCGTGCTCCCGCCCACGCATCCATTGGCAAAAAGGAAATCGATACCATTACGGATGCTGGCAGGTGAATATTTTGTCCTGAGTGAAAAACAGACCATGCTTTACAGGCTTAGCATAAGAGCTTGTGAGCAAAGCGGATTCCAACCAAAAATTGCTTACACGGATGTTAAAAATGAGAATATTCTCGATTTTGTTGTAAAGGGTATGGCAGTTGCCCTGATGATGAAACGATTGGCGCTTTACGTTTCCACTCCGAAAATCGAAATAGTGGATATCACACCAAGCGTGTCTACTCAGATTAACCTATGCTACTTTAAAAGCGAAAAATTATCAGATGCAGCCAGGCACTTCGTGCGCTGTGCAGAATCTCAAAGAGATAATTTTGGCCTGCTGGGCAAACAAGCCAAATCTTGAATCTTTATTCCCAATGTGTGCTACTTGCGAATGATTTTCTTCAGATGGCAGCCAATTGCAGCTTGGATCCTATTTGCTGAAGTAATTGGTTCAAGCCTTCAACAGCCTCCTCGCTTAGCGGTATTCCCTGCTGCTGGCTTTCCAATCCTTTGCGATATTCGATCTCGCCCGGCATGAATATTTCGGATGCAAAGCTCGCTTTTTTCAAAGATTTAACCCGCACGAAATAATCTTCCATCGAGGCGGCAAACACGTCCAGTTTCATGAATTTTTGGATGTCGATGGCAATCAGCGTTGCGCCTACCCCCGTTGCACCATCCAGCGCGTGAAAGCTCTTGATATCGGGAGCGTGCTGCGCGCCAGCCAATATACCTGAAAGGATATCCACCGCAAGCGCGATGGCCGATCCTTTCGGACCGCCCATGGGCAATAAGGTTCCCTTTAAAGCGGCGACAGGATCCGTTGTAAAATTGCCCTCCTCATCCACAGCCCAATCACTGGGGATCGGTTTCCCCTCCCGTGCAGCCTTGCGGATCTTACCGCGAGCCACGATGCTGGAAGCCATGTCGGCAGAGAACAACATGTCCTTGCCGGTGTAGATCGCGATTGCGAATGGATTGGTTCCCAGGAAGGCTTCCGCTCCGCCCCAGGGAGGCATGGCAGGCGCGGCATTGCACGCCATCAGCGCGATCATGCCATGCCTGGCAACCATTTCCGTATAAAAAGCTAGGGCGCCCAGGCTGTTGGTGTTGCGGATCAGCGCCAGGCTGATGCCAAATTTCATGGCGCGTTCGATCGAGATATCGGCAGCCAACTTTCCGGCAACGGCTCCCAGCCCATCGCCGCCATCGATGGCCGCGACTGCTGCCTCGTCAACGACAAGGGTTGCCCTGGTGGGCAGGGAAAGCTGGCCAGCTTTCACGCGGTTGCTGATCGGGGTTAATAAATAGGTGCCGTGCGTCGTTATGCCCCTTGAGTTTGCCAGGACCATGCTGTCTGCGACCGTTTTTGCATTGTCCGGGCTTTCGCCAACAGCGAGCAATATTTCATGGGCACAGTTGAATAGTTCAGCTTGTTTTATATTTATCATTGAGGCTATACCATCTTTTCCTAAAGGGTCTTGTTGTTGTGATTCTCCTGCAGTGCCCCCGCCATCAATAGATCCCTTGCAAGTTCTTTCCCCGCGGCTTGCACATCCGGTCCAAATTCCATCATCCGTTCCCGCGTCAACCGGAACGCCGGTCCGGCGATCGAGAGCGATCCAATGGGCAGTCCATTTTGATCCAGGATGGGAGCAGCCACAGCATCGATGCCATCTTCAAATTCCTGCTCTGAAAGAGCAAAACCCTGTTCGCGACTTTTTCTCATGCTCTCAAAATACTTTTCCTGGGAGATGATGGTGTTTTGAGTATAGGCTTTGACACCCTTCTTCAGGATCTCTTTGACCTTATCTTCTGGAAGGAAAGCCAGGATGGCTTTGCCGGAAGCGGTGCAAAATGCCGGCAGCCGCTGACCCGCGGATGCGGCAAGCTTGACATGCAGCGGGCTTTCCACCACGTCCACGTACACCACATCTATACCATCCAGGACCGCCAGGTTGACATTTTCATGGTGCTTCTCGCACAATCGACGCATGATGGGCAGCGCCAAACGGCGCAGGTTGTTCTGCTGAAGGGTTAAATAAGCCATCTGCAAAAGACGAATGCCCGGCTGGTAGATGCCGGTGACCGCATCGCGCTGGACAAACCGCTTCTTTTCCAGGGTGCCCAGCAGCCGGTGCACAGTGCTTTTATTGATCTTGATCATTGCAGCGATTTGGGTCATCGATAACTCCGGGGTATCCTGTGAAAAACATAACAACACGTCCAGGGCACGTTCAACGGCACGAATCGATTCGCTCATGGCTGATATTCCCTCTTTACTAATAGTATCCCGTCAGAAAAGATATGGAATTATACAACCGGAAAAACGATGTGCGAACAGCAGAAATCATTTTTCTGATGATCAGCGTTAAAAGCGTAACATCTTGGTAAGGCTCTTATAAAGCTTGATTACGCGCATCAGGCGATCAATTTCTCCAGGACAGCGCGGGATTTTTCCCTGACGACGTCATGCAGGCTGCTGTCGTGCGCGTCCATGGTGACCACTGTTGGAAAATCCTTGACCTCGATTACCCAGATCGCTTCCGGCACGCCAAAATCCAGCTTGTGTACTCCCAGCACGCGCTGCACGGATTCGGCAATCAGCGAAGCTGCTCCGCCAATGGCATGCAGATAGACTGCCGGTACCTCATGGCAGGCTTTCAGAGTCCCCGCGCCCATGCCGCCTTTTCCGACCACGGCTTTGAGGTTGAAATGGCGCATGATATCACCCTGGTAGGGTTCTTCCCGGGTGCTGGTGGTCGGTCCGGCAGCCACAAAACGATACGCTTTGGTGTCCAAACCAGCTACGACCGGGCCGCAGTGGTAGATTGCCCCGCGCTCCAGTATGGGTTTGATCGCCTGGTAGACTTCCAGATCTTCGCTGCTGGGTTCCCTGGTTTTGTTGATGAAGGTATCCGCCAGCCATTTATGGACCACATCGCGCCCGGTGATCATGACCCCGGAAAGCAATACGGTATCACCAACTTTCAATTTGAGGACATCCTCGTCCGGAATGGGAATGGTTAGTTTGTATGTCATAAGTGTGTCCTTATTCGTAGCTTACCTGGTCACCCTTCACCACCATGCGGCGGCGGCGGTATGCCCAGCACATGTAGGAAACGGTCACGAAGAAGCATGCCGGCAGCCGGTGTGTGGAAGCGATGCGCGTGGCTAAAACGGTTGATTTGCCGCCAAAGCCCATTGGTCCAATACCCAGCTCATTTGCTTCCCGGGTGATGCGTTCCTCCAGCTCTGCCAATTTTGGATTGGGATTGGTATCGCCCACTTTTCGCAGCAGCACTTCCTTGGATGCCACGTAAGCGGAGCCGCGGTCACCGCCGATCGCCACCCCCAGGAAACCGGGGGAACAGCCTTCGCCCTGCGCTTTATTGACCGCATCCAGTACGGCTTTACGCACCCCTTCAAGGTCGCGGCCGGCTTTCAAGCGATTGTCGGGGAGTGAATATTGGGCGCCCACATTCTCGCATCCCCCACCCTTCAGGATCAGGTCGATGGTCAGCGTATCACCATCCACCTCCTCGAAATGGATGGTGGGGAAATGGTGGTCGCCAAGATTGTTCCCCGAATTCTTCCCGTCAAGGGAATCCACCGCGTTCGGGCGCAAATAGGACTGTTTGGTCGCTTCAGCGATCCCTGCCCTGATCTGCTCGCGGATCTTTCGCGTGCTCCATCCTTCGGGGATGCGCACGAAGAAAATGGGAGTGCCGGTATCCTGGCAGATGGGTGTGCCATTGCGGCGGGTCATATCCACGTTGGCCAGGATCGTATCCATGGCACCCCGCGCTGCTGAACCGGTTTCCTCATGCTGCTGTGCCTCTCTCAGTTTTTTGTCAATATCTGAAGGCAGATCGGTTGAAGTTATTCTTACCAATTCCAGGATGTCTTTTGTTAGATCACGCATATTTTTCACCTATTTCCATAATTTAGCCATACGTTTTTGTAATTGATCCGGGTAGGCGTCCAGATCAATATTGAGGCGGGCAACACCACTTTCCATGGCTGCCCTGGCTACCGCGGGTGCTTCCCAAAGGCAGACGCGTTGATCGAGTGGTTTGGGAACAACGTAATCGCGGCCAAATTCCAGATTGTCCAGCTGGTAAGCTTTTAGCACCTCGGGTGTCACGGGTTCCCTCGTCAGCGCGGATAGCGCATGGCTGGCAGCGATCTTCATTTCGTTATTGATTGACCGTGCGCGCACGTCCAGTGCCCCGCGGAAGATGTAAGGGAATCCCAGCAGGTTGTTCACCTGGTTGGGGTAATCGGTGCGCCCAGTCCCCAGGATGGCATCCGGGCGGGCGGCCTTGGCGAGCTCGTATTTGATCTCCGGGTTGGGGTTGGCCATGGGGAAGAGGATCGGGTCCTGGCGCATGCGTTTGAGCATCTCCGGGGTGACGATATCCGCCGCGGAAACCCCGATGAACATGTCCGCGCCGTCCAGGGTTTCAGCCAGCGTGGCAGGTCGATCCCCCTGGGCATAGATGTCCTTCTCGGGGAACATCAGTTCCTTGCGCCCGTTGTAGACCAGTCCGTGGATGTCACACATCCAGATGTGCTCGCGTGGAACCCCCAGCCTCACCAGCTGTTCCGCGGAAGCCAGCCCTGCCGCACCGGCACCTGAAAACACGATCTTGATCTCGTTGATCTTTTTTCCGGTGATCTCCAGGGAATTCAGCAGCGCGGCGCCCAGGATGATGGCCGTTCCGTGCTGGTCATCATGAAAGACGGGGATATCCAACATCGGCTGCAGCTTGCGCTCGATGTAAAAGCATTCCGGCGATTTGATGTCCTCAAGGTTGATCCCACCAAAACCGCGACCAATGGCGGCCGTGACCGTTATCACCGTCTCGGGATCATGCGAATCGATTTCGATATCAAAACTGTCGATATCCGCGAATTTCTTGAATAAAACCGCTTTGCCTTCCATTACCGGCTTGCTTGCCAGTGCGCCGCGGTCCCCCAATCCCAGGATGGCAGTCCCATTCGTTACCACCGCCACCAGGTTGCCTTTATCCGTGTAATCATAGGCGAGGTTGGGATCTCGATCGATCTCGAGCACCGGGAAAGCTACTCCGGGAGTATAGGCCATCCCTAAATCAGCCTGGGTATCGAGTGGTTTGGTCGGGGAAATTGATAGCTTTCCGGGAACATTGTTCAAGCGGTGGTACTCCAAGGAATTCTCTTTGGTGATTGGGGTCATGGTATCCTCTCAAATATTTGATCTCTAAAAATTAGCGCATCGACCACTGGCATCGGATGCGAGTCTTCCTGGTGAAAAATTGGTAATGAAGATAATTTATCTTTTGGTTCGATAAAAAAACTTTAACCATTCCATCCCATCCGGCGGGAAATCTCATCCGCGGTCTCTTTCAGCGATTGAAGCATCTCCGGAACCCGGTCCATGGTCATCCGGCTTGTCGGTGAGGGAATGCTGATCGCGGCAATCATGACTCCCTGCAAATCACGGACCGGGGCGGCAATGGCACGGATGCCCACTTCCATCTCTTCATCATCCAATCCGTAACCCTGTTCAAGGATCTTTGCCAGCTGGCGGTGCAGCTCATCGGGTGAAGTGATGGTTTTTTCCGTTTGGGGGATCAGGGGGCGTTTCAGGAAATCCTCAAGCTGGTTCGCGGGGAGATTGGCTAGAAAAAGCTTGCCGCTGGCTGTGCAATGGGCGGGCAATCTCAACCCTACTCCAGCCTTGATGTTAAGTGTGAAACTCCCCTGTAGGACTTCGATATACATTACCTGACCATCTTCATATAGACTCAGATCGCAGGTCTCTCCCCATTTTTGGGTTAAGCGTGTCATGAACGGAAGTGCCTCGCGCCTCAGGTTCAAGCGTCCAATCACCTTGTAGCCCAGGTCAGCCAGCCGTATTCCCAAGCGGTAGCGTTGCCCATCAGCAGCTCTTTCCAGGAAACCATAGTTGACCAGCGTGGTCACGATCCGGTGCGCGGTCGCTTTATGCAAACTGACGATCTGCCCGATCTCTGAAACACCCCGTTCAGGATGCTCGTCATCAAAACAGGTCAGGATCTGCATGGCGCGTTCCACCGCTCGCACATTGTAATCGCTGGGATTTTTGCCCAGCATAGCATTCCCTGCCACCTTCCGCCCGGTTATTTCACCATTAGTCGATTTCATAGCATCACTCCATCCATGAACTCAATCCTGTGAAGCGAGTCCGGATTCTTCCTCGAAGATGATTGCTGAGGATGGACAATTCGCCTCGCAAGTGCCACATTCGATGCAAATATTGACATCAATCACACACTGCGTTTCCCCTTCCGTAATCGCATCGCTCTCACAGCCTGAAACGCATGCACCGCAGAGAATGCAGTCGCTGGTAACGATATAAGGCATTCAACCTCTTTTCCAATAATTAATTTACGCGCCTCAACTCATCCCATATAGATGCGCTGTGGATCGATGACCTCGCGGATCAGCCGAAGCTCTTCCTGTGTGGGAGCCGCGGTGATCGCCAGCGGCTCCTTGACGAGCGGCGTAAAGCCCAGGGTGGCAAGTACGTCTTCCAGCGTGTTGCCGGGGTGGATGGAAAGCAGCGTGACCTGTTTCGTTTCCGGGTGAAATCCGAAAATGGCTTTATCGGTGATCACCCGGTCAGGACCGCCGCGCAGGCCGGCTTTTTCCCGGCTGTCACCACCGGTCAAATATCCCGGGCTGGTGATGAACGAGATGGCTTTCCTTAATTTTCGGGCTTCATGACGCATGATGATGATGGTCTTGTTGGCGCAGGAGGCTATGTCGTTTGCCCCGCCGCTGCCCACCATGTGGCGGAATTCGCCATTCGGGTCACCCACCAGCGTGGTATTCAAATTGCCATACTGGTCCATTTCAAGCCCGCCCAGGAAGCCAACATCCACCCTGCCCTTGTGCAGGACGGACCCCAGGATATCGATGAAACTACTGAGAACCTTGGCGCGATACCAGACTCGCGGATCGGCCAGGCCGACCCCCGTCTCGATTGGTTCGGGATCGATGACCCCCAGTTCAAACAGCATCGTCATATTGGGAGCGTGGGTACGTTTGGCAAGGAAGGATGCCACCACGGGCAACCCCAGGCCAACCGCGACTACCTGCCTGTCCTGCAGTTCCCTGGCACCCGCAGCAGCCATTAATTCGGAGGGTGAATAATCCAAATCCATGATGCGCTCTCCCTTAATACCCCAGGGTCGGATCAGCGCGAAGCTCGTTCAACCGCTTTTCACCGCCGATCTTTTCGAGGTATTCCTGGTGATCTTTAAGATCAAAGACATATTCCTTCAAATAAGCCTTGAAAGAATCCGCTGATTTCGAAGCCTCCACGTACTGTTCGATCTGATCACCGTCATAGTCATACTCGCGGAACGCCGAGGTGGGGTGCGCCCCAAAGGGCAGCTCCACCACGTGCGAGACCAGCAAGCCCGGGATCACCACCAGCTCCGCATGCTTGCGGATCTCCTCGGTGGAAACGATATGCTCGGCAAGCACGATCGTTCGTTTGCTGGCCCTGGCCTGCTCGGCGTTATCCCACTTGGGACCCATGATCCAGGCATTGCCCTCTTCATCTGCTGTTGAGACCTGCACCACGGACACATCCGGGATCAACGGTTTGAGCGCCAGCCATTCATCACCGGTGAATGGATCTTGGATGGAAGCGACCTCGCTGCTGCTTTGTTTTTGTAATTTTTTAATGAGATCTGAGCCTCTCAGTGAGCGAATGGGGATGAAAGGCAATCCCAGGGAGCCTGCCAGGTAGCGGAAAGCGATCGAGAGGCTGCTGTACTCCTCGGCGATCAAGCTGCCGCTTTCAATACCACGGTTGACATGCGCCAGGCGTCCAAATCGATCGAGAGAACCGCCGCCATAGATGAGTCGCTCGGCTGCACCTGCCCCAACCAGTATGTCAGCATCCATTGCCCCGACGCACTGGGATAAGGTCAATCCCTTGATGCCCTGCCGGATAACTTCCCGGGCAAATGCCATGTTGCAGCGGGTGATCGCAAATCCCGAAAGGGATACGTGCGATCCGGATGGGATGGAAGCGACTGCCTCCGGGAGCGATACTAACTTGTTCATGATCCGTTCCTAAAGGATGGCCGGTCGCTGGTCAAAAACGACCAGTAATAGCTGGCAGGCGCCGTCCACCAGTTTGATTTCAGCCAGTTCAACGGGGCGATCCAGTTTTTCCTCGATAGACAGCACGATCAGGTTGGCGGGCACGCAGGTGAATGGCTCGATCCCGCGTTCCATCATGCGATCTTCGACAGCCCGGTGCAGGCAGCCTTCAACCCGCACCCGCAGCAACCGGTCCTCGCCTGTGAAGGAAACCCTGGCTGCAATGCCTTTTTCCTGCAACACTTTTTCAACCACCGCGATCATGGCTTCGATTTTTGTCGATTTTATCTGGGGGAAAACATGCTCCTTGAAGAACTCGCGCCCCACCGTCGTCATGCGAAAACGTGCACCCTTGCCTCTTTCATCATAAAAAGCTTTCTCCAGCTCGTAAATGAGCGTGTTGGCGTAATCCAGGGGAAGAGAATTTGTGCTCATGCTTCCTCCTTGTAATAGGGGGTTCCCCATTTTTCTTTGAAGACGATTTCATGGATCGGTAACCTGGGACGCGGTCGGTGTGGGCGGGTGGGATGACCAATGGAGATGATGCTGACGGCCTTGATCCCTTCCGGTATGCCCAGCAGTTTTTTCAGCCGCTCTTCATCGCGCACATCGATGCAGGGCGCGATCACCCAGCAGGCTCCCAGGCCCAGGGCTGTTACCATCAGGAGGATATTTTCGATGGCGGCGGAAGTATCATACGGCAGATCCCAAACATCTTTTTTCCCCACCACCACGATGCTGACCGGAGCATCCGCCAGGAAGGCCGAGACCTGGCCGGAGGTTAATTTCTCGAACGCCGCTTTTTTCTTGGCTTCGTCCTCCAGGCTGGCAAAACGTTCCTGCATCTTGTTGGTAACGAATTCCGCGGTGAAGCGCCGCCCGCTCCCCCCACCTGCCAGTGCTCCCAGCTTCTTGCGCGTCTTGGCATCCTTGACCACAACGTAACGCCAGGGCTGTGCATTCTCGCCCGAAGGTGCCTGTCGGGCAGCCTCCAGGATCAGGTCAATGTCCTGATCCGAAACCGCTTCCTCGGAATATTCCCGGATGCTGCGGCGGTCCTGGATGACCTTCATGGTCGCATCGACCAGGCTGTAACTTTCGGTCATGTTTATCCTCCTTTATCAAGGGTGATATATAAACATTCCTGGAAAATTTCTAGTCTCACGGAATAAAACATAGTATCGCGCTGCGATACTATTATTGCACACTCGTGTGCTCTTGTCAATAACTTGCCGGTTTCCCGGCAAGTTATTGACCTTGGTTACCTCGTGTTAAAAAGGAAAATCGTACTGCGTGAGTCCCAGCTCCTGCTGCATGACCTTGATTTCTTTTTGCAGGTTGGCGTTCACCGCCACACCGTTGGCTCGCACGACTTTCTCCATCTCGTATTCTTTTTCACCGGCGGTATAGATGCGTTCCTTTCCGGGTGCCCTCCGCGAAGCGCGCAGGTCGCGCATGATCTGCCCGGTGGTTTTCTTGAATTCCTCAAGGGGGATGAAGCTTTCAATATTGATCGCCATGAAGAAATGACCCACCTTAAATGGCTGGAGGCTGCCATCTGGCGCGATACCGGTCAGGCCTTGAAGGAAAGCGCCCTGCTGCAAAGAAGCAGAGAGGATCTCCACGATGGTGCCCAGGCCATAACCTTTGTGCCCGCCCATCTCCTCACCTGAGCCGCCCAGCGGCAGGAATGCCACGGTGCCCTTACCCAGCCCGGCCATGATCTCGTTCGGGTCGTTCATGGGTTGGTTCTGCTGGTCGATGATCCAGCCGGAGGGTACGGGTTTCTCCGCCCGCGCCAGGACTTCCACCTTGCCGCGCTGGGTGATGGGCGTGGCGCCATCGAAGAGGAACGGGAAGGGTTCGTCGCTGGGTGCGCCGAAGGCGATCGGGTTGGTGCCCAGCATGGGCTGCACGCCGAAAGTGGGAGAAACCGCCGGCCTGGCATTGGTCACCGTGAAACCGATCATGTCCTGGGCAACCGCCATCAGCGGGTAATAACCGGCTATTCCGAAATGGGTGGAATTGCGAACCGCCACTGAACCCATGCCATAAGCCCTGGCCTTATCGATTGCCATTTGCATGGCACGTTTTGCCACCACCATACCCATACCGTGGTGACCATCCAGCACGGCGGTGGCCGGACCTTCGCGTACGACTTCAACCTGGGTGACCACCTGGTGCTGCCCGGATTTGATCCGGTCATAAAAGTATTTCAGACGTCCGATGCCATGGGATTCAATACCGCGCAGGTCGGAGGCAATGATCACGTCCGTGCAAGTCTCGGCATCCTCGGGCGGGACACCCGTTGCCAGCAGGACGTCCTTCATAAAGTTGCGTAAGGTATCAACCGGTATGAGATGGATTTCGTCGGACATCATGTTCTCCTTGATATTGCTGATCGATTCCAGTATTTTCTAAAAAAATGGAACGGCAATTTTTTTATGCAAGCATTCGCTCTTTCGTTTCACATACAGCTTCGTTTTTAATTTTCTCAGAATATCACCCTCGTTGTCTTTCGTCAAGTTTCAAGATCTGTTTCCGATCAGCGGGTTAATTTCTTCTTTCGGTACACCAAATTTGGAAACCAATTGACATCAGGTAAAAATTATGCTACACTATTTTATGAAACACAGTTTTACTAGCCGAAACTATCTTATTTCTTAGCCATACACAATACGGAGGTTCAAAGATGGGCCCTTTGCCGTTTGTCAAAGCAGCAGATGTTGAAGGGGAATATCGTGTCCCCCCTCGCGTCTCAAAGCTCCTGCTGGCTCCCAAATTCGGTGGTGTTAAGAACGTTTCCATGGGCATGAATATCACCGAAGTCGGCAGCATGATCCCCGATCATGTACACGAGACGTCAGAAGAAGTCCTTTTTCTGATCAGCGGGAAAGCCAAGATCGTCATCGAAGGTGAAGGAGAGTGGGAGATCGGGCCGGAAACCGCTTTCTATTCCCCGCTCGGCAAGAAGCATCGCGTCGAAAACATCGGCGATGAGCCGCTCAGGATTGTCTGGGTGTATTCACCGCCGCTGTCAACACATTGTAGTTAGTTCGTAAATCCATTATTTCAAGGAGACATCCATTATGTTTGAAGAGACCAGAAAGTATTTGAAGACGATAGGCATGCCGGAAGGTGATTTATACGATATGCCGAGCTCGAAATTGCGCTTCCCGGATGGAGCCGCATTCCGTATTGAGGTCCCCACGATTAACTCCGCTGAAGCCGTGCAGGCTCTGCTGGAGACGGCCACCAAGAACAACATCGTGATTAACCGCGTGACCGAAACCTATGGCATGTTCCGCCATACGCGCGATGAGATCAAGGAATTCTGCAAATTGTGTGCGGATTATGGCACCGAATTGCTGATGTCTGTTGGTCCCCGCGCCACGTACGACACGGGTGCCACGGTGCTCTCCCCCCAGGGCGTGCGCATCAGTTACCGCCTGCGCGGTATGGAACAGGTCCTGCGCGCGGTTGAAGATATCAAGCGTGGTTACGATCTCGGTGTCCGCGGATTCTTAATCTATGACGAAGGTATGCTGTGGCTGGTTGGTAAAATGCGCAAGGACGGGGCTTTGCCCAAAGACATCGTCTACAAGGCTTCTGCCCATTTGGGACACTGCAATCCCTTGTCGATCAA
Source organism: uncultured Chloroflexia bacterium (assembly GCA_963804865.1). Taxonomy (GTDB): domain Bacteria; phylum Chloroflexota; class Anaerolineae; order Anaerolineales; family Anaerolineaceae; genus CAVVEQ01. Next base: position 285,770 of record CAWDSH010000026.1, on the reverse strand, counting down.
ACTCCTGGCAGATCTGGGTGCGGATAGCATCAACCCGGTCCGCGACCTGCAGATCCCCATGCTCGCCGCGCTGCGCGCTGCCACAACCACCCCCCTGGATATCCACATGGATAATCCCCCGGGATCCGGCGGTTTCATCCGCGTTTACGAAGCTCCCGAGATCGTGCGTGTGGCTGCCCCCCTTCATTGCAAGACCGGCAATTCCGTGGTCAGTGCACATGGCGCCATTACCTCCGCCAGTGACGGGAAGAAAATGGCCGACCAGGCTTCCATCGTGGTGGAAATGCTCAGCACATATTACCCCGATCTGAAGCAATCAGCCAAAGGATCCAAAGATTTACACATACCTGCCAAGTAAGATTTCATGATTTTATTGGTTGTTTGTTACCAAGCAGAGGAGTAAAAATGGCCAACTGGCAGATCCCCCCCGAAGGTGGTCACATGGAACGCCCCAGTGGCGTCTATTATCAGACCATGAACATGACCGAGATCAACGCGAGGTTGAAGACCAACGACCTGATCATTATCCCGGTGGGCAGCACGGAATGCCACGGCGCCGGTCAACCCCTGGGTGAAGACACCTTTTTGGTGACCCGCATGGCGGAACAGGTGGCGTTGAAAACCGGGTGCACGGTGGCGGAACCTGTCTGGTACGGTTCTCATCCCTACCCCCACCTTGGGATGCCAGGCACCGTGGTGATTCCAGAGGATACCTTCCTGGATAACTTGCGTGGCGTGATCGCCGGATTCTGGAACACAGGATTCCGTAAGCAGATCCTCCTTAATGGTCATGGTCAGGAGGAAGTCATTCCCATCGCCTTGCACCAATTTGCCAAGAAATACCAGGTGCCCTGCGTGCTGGTCTCGCTGCATTGGCCTACCGTGATTCACGATTACCTCAAGGACAAGGCCCACGGTGGTCCGTTCGAAACCCCCTTCCAGCATGCCTGCGAGGTGGAAGCCTCGTACTCCCTGGCGCTTTTCCCCGAATTCATGCAGATGGACAAGGTTGTTGATACCAAGCCGGAAGGTTTCCTGCCCCCGGGTCATGTCGATAAAGGCGGCGAGGTTTATCACGCCCCGATCAAGGGTCATGAGCATGTCGGCCTGGGTGGGATCGAAGTACTCGTCTATCCTGAAGGGGTGATCGGCCGGCCCACCCTGGCTGATCCGGAAAAAGCTCGTGCCGGTCTCGAGGTGCTGCTTGATTACATGGTGAAATTGATCGGCGATATCATGACCCGCTTCCCTGCTGGAGTACTCCCGCCGGTGGATAAGACCACCATGCGCGACCCGCAGGAGATCGAGGCCCTTATAAAGGGTCCACTGAATGGTGGAAAACACCTCTACACCATTGCGTATCCTCCATGAATCGATCAAACAAATCTCTCCTTCATATGGTTTGTTTTGCAAGACGGTGGAATTCAAGTGGCTGGGTGGCCTACGGTCGGTCATCCAGCCTTTCCACCTGATGAACTCGAAAAACCAGGAGGCTTTATGAAGCTTCTACGTGTGGATATGAGTAAACGCCAGGTCCGGTGGCAGGAGGTTCCGGAGATTTATCAAAGGTTGGGTGGACGGGCTTTGATCGCGAAACTTCTACTTGAAGAAGTACCCCCCACCTGCGATGCCCTGGGACCCGACAACAAGCTTATTTTTACCCCCGGTCTGTTGGGCGGAGCCGGCGTGGTGGCAGCTGGCCGGCTTTCTGTGGGCGGAAAAAGCCCTCTGACAGGCGGTGTCAAGGAAGCCAATGCCGGCGGTACTGCCGGTGATGCGCTCGGAAAAATGGGCATCAAAGCGGTTGTCGTCGAGGAACAAAACGAACCGGGTAATTTTTTTATTCTAAATATTCACGGGGAAAATGCCGAGCTGCTGCCTGCCGAAGATATAAGCGGGCTGGGCACTTATGCAACATCAGATAAGCTGCAAGAACGATTCGGCTCCGACTGTACCATCATTTCGATAGGCCAGGCGGGTGAACAACAGATGCGCGGCTCGGGCATTTGCGTTACCGGCGAAAAAGATCAGCGCAGCAATCACGCTGCCAGGGGCGGCCTGGGTGCCGTGATGGGCAGCAAGGGCTTGAAGGCTGTTGTGATAAAAAGACCGGAAAGCCGCGCTGACACGTTTGCAGATAAAAACCTGATCAGGACGGCTGCGCGCACTTTTATCATGAAACTGGTCGAAGACCCCAAGTTGGGAACCAAGGGCTCGCAGCACCTGTACGGCACGGCATCCATCGTGGCCGCGGTCAATGAGATCGGTTCCCTGCCAACGCGTAATTTCAGCTCCGGAAATTTTGAAAAATCAGAAAATCTTCGCGGTGAGCATTTACGGGAAACAACCCTGGCGCGCGGTGGAAAAGCCGGAACGCGCTGCATGCCGGGTTGTGTGATCGCCTGCCGCAATCTTTACATGGACAAGGACGGTCAACCGATCGTCGGCACCCTGCAATACGAGACCATCGCCCTGGTGGGTTCCAACCTGGGTATCGATGACCTGGATGATGTCGCCCGGCTCAATCACATGTGCAACGATTTCGGGCTGGATACCATCGAAACCGGGGCAGCCTTGGGCGTCGCCATTGAAGCTGGTCTGGCGAAGTATGGTGATTTTCAGAGCATCAAAGCCTTATTGGAACAGGTTGCCCGGGGAACGGAAAACGGCAAATTAATCGGCAACGGCGTAGTTGCCACGGGGCGTGCCCTTGGAATTACCCGCATCCCGGCTGCGCTCGGACAGGCCATGCCCGGATACGACCCGCGCAGCCTGAAAGGCAATGGCGTCACCTACGCCACCTCACCCCAGGGTGCGGATCACACTGCCGGAAATGCCTTTGGCGCCCGCAAGGAAGTCAATCCGCTGGGCGTTGAAGGTCAAAAAGAGCTTTCCCTCAAATTGCAGATCATCGCAGCCATGCTGGATAGCACCGGCATGTGCCTGTTTGCCCGCCCGCCGCTCATCGCTGATCCGCAGCTCATGGTGGATATGATCAACGGCATCTACGGCTGGGGCTGGACCAAGGAAGACCTGGATCGTTTTAACCGGGATGTGTTGCGCAACGAGCTTGAATTCAATCGTCGCGCAGGTATTACGGCTGCAGACTACCGCATTCCTCAATACATGCACGATGAAGCCCTCCCACCCCACAATGCCACTTTTGATATCCCGGATTCTGAGCTTGATTCCGTTTTTGAAAAATTATAGGTGCCCTGACTCGCGTCAAACAGGAATTTATACAGTCGAATTTCATGCGAAAAGTTACAGGAGAATGGAACGGATCGAACGACTTGCCTTAACCTGATGCAGTTCAGCCAGTAAGCTTGTCTCAAGGAGCAGCATGCGTTTACTAACCGTGGAAAAGCTCTGCAAGTCTTTTGGTGGATTAAGGGCCATTAATAACCTGGATTTCCATGTTGATGAGGGGGAGATCGTTGGCATTATTGGACCCAATGGTTCAGGAAAGACCACTTCACTTAACCTTGTCACTGGTTTCTTAAAACCAAATACCGGAAAAGTCACATTCAACGGTGAGGATATCACCGGTCTTCCGCGTTACAGGATATCCCAAAAAGGGATCGCCAGGACATTTCAGCTCTGTAAACCCTTCCTGGATTTCACTGCCCTACAAAACGTCACCGTGGGAAGAATGTACGGGCGGCAGCCCAGTGCCAGTATGGCGAATGCGAGAAAGGAATCTGGCGAGATCCTCGAGCTCGTTGGGCTCAACAGGAAAGCGGGCATTTTAGTCAAGGATCTCACCGTGATGGAGCGCAAAAGGTTGGAATTGGCCAGGGCATTGGCCACCAGGCCAACCCTCCTTCTTCTGGACGAGTTTATGGCAGGGTTGAATCTTACCGAGGCGGATGAAGCCTGCAAGCTGATCACAAGCATCCGCGATGCAAATATCGCCATCATTATTGTTGAGCATATCGTCAAAGCAGTGACCAGTATTTCCACCCGGATCATTGTGTTGAATATGGGCGAGAAGATAGCAGAGGATTCTCCAAATAAAATAGTCCGTCATCCCAAGGTGGTCGAAGTCTATCTGGGAAAATCCCATGCTTAACATAAACAAGGTGAACGCTTTCTATAAAGAAATCCAGGTTCTTTGGGATTTATCCCTTGTTGTGAACGAAGGGGAGCTGGTCGCGTTGATCGGCCCCAACGGGGCGGGTAAAACAACAACCCTGAGAATTCTGAGCGGATTGCATAAACCTGCATCCGGCTCCGTGGAATTCTTGGAGCAATCCATAGAAAAGGAATCGGCGCATAAGATCGTTGAGCTGGGGATTTCGCAGGTTCCCGAGACCGGGAAGATCTTCACCGGGATGTCCGTTCTGGAAAACCTGGAATTGGGGGCATTCATACCCTCTGCCAGGAAAGAAAAGGAAAAAAACCTGAAGTGGATATTCGAGATCTTTCCCCGGCTTGAAGAGCGCAAGAAACAACAAGCCGGAACGCTTAGCGGTGGCGAGAGGCAAATGCTGGCCATTGGCAGGGCATTGATGGCGAAGCCCAAGCTTCTTATGTTGGACGAGCCATCCTTTGGGCTCGCGCCAATTCTCGTGCAGCACATTTTTGAAATGATCGCGAGGATTAACCAGCAGGGCGTGACCATCCTCCTGGTTGAACAGAATGTCCAGCTCGCTCTGGAGCTGGCTCATCGAGCCTACCTGCTGGAAAATGGTCGCATCGTTCGTGAAGGTAATGCCAAAGAACTTTTATCTTTCGAGGATGTGCGCAGTTCGTACCTGGGATAGAAACCGGAGAAAGAAGGACTGACTCTCAATGCTTGCATCACTTGGTCAAAACCTGGTATTCGGCATACTGGTGGGAGCTTTATATGGATTGGTCGCCCTGGGTCTCTCGCTGATATTCGGTGTCACTAAATTTCTCAATGTTGCCCATGGCGAGCTGCTCATGTTTGGAGGCTATGTCTGCTTCTGGGCTTTTAAATTACTGGGGTTGGATCCATTCCTAAGCATCCCGCTCACTTTTGCTGTGCTTTTCATCATTGGAGCCTTTATTTACAAAACCGTCTTTTCCCGTACTGCCAAACTTGATGAGGAATCAAAGATCAAGAATACGATGCTGGTCGCGTTCGGATTGTCGGTCATATTACAGAACCTGGCTCTTCGTTTTTGGACTGCAGATGAACGCGGGGTCCCAACCTCCTATGCCGGGGTGTCCTATGAATTACTCGGGATTCGTTTTCCTCTCGTCCGGGTGGCAAGCCTGGTTGTTGCTGTCGTTTTCCTGGTTCTATTACAACTCTTCCTGCGGAACACATACACCGGCAAGGCGATACGGGCTACCACGCAAAACTGGGAAGCTGCTTCCCTGATGGGAATTGATATCCATAAGATGTATCTGATCTCTTTTTCCATCGGCGCGGCATTGGCAGGAGTGGCAGGGATATTGGTGGCGGTAAATTTTGCCATCCATCCAGCCATGGGTCTTGGATGGACGATGAAAGCACTGGTGGTAATGGTTTTGGGAGGATTGGGAAGCATCCCCGGAGCAATGATCGGAGGCCTGATTTTAGGAGTAACTGAATCGGCCACATCCTTTTTCATTAACAGTAATTATCGTGAGGTGGCAGGGTTGCTTCTGTTCCTGCTGGTTCTCATTCTAAGACCACAGGGATTATTCGGGATCAAAGAGAACTGAACATGCCCAAAAAACAGATTCTTGTCATTGCCCTGCTTGTGCTGGTCGTCATTGCATTGGTTCTCCTGCCAATCGTGATCAAAAAAGACAGCACCATCAACCTGGCGATCCTGGTTCTACTCTATCTGACCATGGCATCCAGCTGGAATATCCTTGGGGGATACACAGGGCAGACCAACCTGGGACATGCTGCATTTTTTGGCATAGGCTCTCTTGCAACCCGCTTGCTCTGGATTTCCGGTTTTCCTTTCGTCCCAAGTTTCCTTCTTGGTGGTATTGCCGCGGTCGCGCTCGCCCTCATCATTGGGTTTCCAGCCTTTAAATTAAAAGGCGTTTATTTCGCCATTGGCACCCTGGCGCTGGCCCAAATTCTAAATATCACCGTTGGCAACATCTGGCCGGAGATGTCCTATAACCCTGCCATATCCAATTACCTGCTTGCTCCCAGATATTATCTTTTCCTTGGTCTCGCGATCCTGACCATTGGTTCAGCCTATTTCCTGGTCAACTCCCGGTGGGGGTTGGGGATGATGGCGGTCAGGGAAGGTGAAGACGCTGCCGAATCTCTTGGCATCAGCTCTCTCAAACATAAACTTCTCGCGCTTTCCGTGAGCGCCTTCTTTACGGGATTGGTGGGTGGAGCATTTGCTTACTACCACGTAAGTTATTACCTCAATATGCCTTTCGGCGCTGAATGGACATTCGATCCCATGATGATGGCCTATATCGGTGGAAAAGGCACGATCATTGGCCCTATCATCGGCTCATTGTTTTTTGTGTTGATCAAACAGTTGTTGGTCTGGAATGTCGGGGAATATCACCTGATCATCTTTGGTACCCTGTTCATTCTCGTTGTTCTATTCCTGCCAGGCGGTCTGATCGAGGTTTGGAATAAGCTCTATCCGGTGCTTCGGCGCATATTTAGTTCCGGGAAATCCGGGAAGGCACCCAAAAAAAAGCCATGATCCCTGGTCATTTGGCTCCTGCCAAAGAAAGGAGGACGCGTACCATCAATCGCTCACCAGTATCTTTCAAATCGCTATCTCTATTCGGAAAAAAAGAAAAGGAGAAAAAGCAATGAAAGCAAGAATGTCAATCGTGGGGTTTATACTCCTGGCCAGCTTGATTTTAGCCAGCTGCGGCCCCACACCGACGGAAGCGCCAGCCCCCACAACACCGCCGGAGGTGGTCAACACCCCTGAGCCGGAATATCCACCAGCACCAGAATATATCGAGATTGGCGCATCCATTCCCCTGACAGGGAAATTTGGCTCACTCGGCACGCAGGTTAAAGTGGGCTATGACTACGCCATCGCTGATATCAACGCCGATGGTGGTGTGTTTGTTGCGGAATACAATACAAAAGTCCCGCTCCGCTTGACCGCCTACGATGACGAATCAGATCCTACAAAAGCGGTCAGTAACCTGGAGAACGTTTTTTCAGAAAAAGATGTAGTCGCGTATTTAGGTGGAGCTGCCAGCGGCATGCATGCAGCAACAACGGCTATTTCTGAAAAGAACCAGGTGCCATACCTCGGTGTATCTTTCGCCTGGTGGAATATTCACCAGCGGGGATACGAGTTCCTCTTCTCCCCATTCCCCAAATCACCTGACCAGGCCAGGGATGTCTTCCTCGCCCTCAATGAAATGGTCCCTGCCGACCAGAGACCAGCCAAGATTGCCGTCTTCCAGGAGAAGACCGATTGGGGAAATGAGCTGGGCGGTTTGTTCAAAGCAGATGCCAAACCGGCGGGCTACGAAGTGGTGTACTATGCTGAATACGCACCGGGAACAACGGATTACTCCACCCTGATCCTGGAAGCCAAAACCGCCGGCGCGGAGGCTTTGCTTGCCATGCCCACCACACCGGATGGCATTGCGATCGTAAAACAAATGGCAGAGCTTGGATGGAAAACCAAGTTCTCCTTGATCATCAGGGCACCGGATGCCGCCACCTGGGGTGAAGCAACAGGCGCAGCGGGTGATTATGTCACCGTGTTCGCCGGCTGGCATTACGGCGAGAAATTCCCGGGCGTGGCTGAGATCAACGAAAAACACCAGGCTGAGTTCGGAAGGCCGGCTGATATTCTCGTTGGCCCTGCTTATGCCTGCGTTCAGCTTCTGGCCGATGCGATCGAAAGAGCCGGCACGCTGGATCGCAACGCGATCCGCGATGCCCTCGCTGATTCTGATCTGATGACTGTGATCGGTCAAGTTTCCTTCAATAAAGACGGCACCGGAAACGTATTGAACCCACTGGTGCAGTGGATCAACGGCAAGATGGAATTGGTCTGGCCGCTGGATCAGAAGACGGCGGATTTTGTCTACCCAATTCCGTAATTGAGGTAACAAAAGAAGGATTTACAAATCTTTCTTGAGGCCATTGGCGGCGGATAATCATCACCGCCAATGGCCGGCAACCGGGGTGTCCGGAGTTAATAGATCACGGGCACCCTCACTTGTTATTATGCATCGCATTTTTTTATTTTGCGATGATATGATTTAAACGATCAGGAGAAAGAGATTGACCGTCGATATCGAACTTTTCGGGCAGCTTGCGGATGGCAAACAAAAACGCCAGACGTTGAACCTGGAACGCCCCATTACCGTAAGGGAAGCGGCAGAACTGCTGGGGCTGGATATGGAGTTGATCGGGCTTATTGCCATCGATGGTGTGCAGCGCGAGCTGGAGGACACCCTTCCGCTCGATTGCCGTTTGTGCTTTTTCCCGCCCCTTTCAGGCGGTTAACCAAAATGAACTCATTTTTTCTTTATAGATAAAGAGGAACCTGATGAACAATCCATCACATCCACCATTCGGACCAGATTCAGGACCACCGCCCGGTCCGCCCCCCATGATGGACACCAGCATCTACAAGCGCAAATGGCTGGATGTTCCCTATGCTTCCCAATCCCCAACCCAGTGCCTGGATATTTACCTGCCTGACGAGGGCGAAGGACCCTTCCCGGTGATCGCCGCCATTCATGGCGGTGCGTGGATGATGTGCGACAAACGCGATTTGCAGCAGGTGCCCATGCTGGAAGGGCTGAAGCGCAATTACGCCGTGGTCAGCATCAACTACCGTTTGAGTCCTGAAGCCATCTTCCCCGCCCAGATCTACGATTGCAAGGCTGCCATCCGCTTCATTCGCGCTAATGCCGCCAAATATGGATTTGATCCTGACCGCATCGCTGTCTGGGGAGGTTCGGCAGGCGGGCATTTGTGTGCCCTGCTGGGCACCAGCGCGGGTGTAAAGGAACTCGAAGACCTCGTCATGGGCAATCCGGATGCTTCAAGCAGCGTACAGGTAGTTGTGGACTGGTTCGGCCCCGCGGAAAGTTTCCTCAAGATGGACGAGGAGCTGATCCAAAGCGGGAGTGGCATTCCGGATCATTCATCACCGGAATCCCCCGAATCCAAACTGTTGGGCAGGACCATCACCGAAGTGCCCGAGCTGGTCGCTTTTGCCAGCCCGATGACCTATATCACGACAGATATCCCGCCGTTCCTGATCCAGCACGGCTCGCTCGATGAGGTGGTTCCGGTGGAACAGTCCATTCATTTTGCTCAAGCCATCGAAAGGATAGCGGGAAAGGATAGGGTAACACTTGAGCTGCTGCAGGGCTGCTATCACGCCGACCCCGGCTTTGAAACCCCGCAAAACGTGCAACGGGTGCTCGATTTCATCGATCTGTACCTCAAGAAATAGAATACTGCGATGTTTCGAGGAACCGGATACTACAAGACAAAATTGATCGGCAGGGATATCTGGTCGATCAGTGGACCATCCAATGACCAGATGTACCTGGTGATCGGCAGTCGTAAAGCCATGCTCGTGGATACCGGCATGGGCGTTGGCGACCTGGCGGGGGAGGTCAAGAAGCTCACCGCGCTGCCGCTGGTGGTCGTTAACACCCACGGTCATCCGGATCATGCCGGCGGCAGCCCGAACTTCGCCGGGGTATGGCTTCATCCTCAGGATCTGGACATCATGCACGCCATGTGCACGGATGCCTACCGTCTTGAAGATATGAAAGCGTTCCTGGGCGAGCAAAGCCCTGCCTATCAGCGCATGGTCATCGGCATGGTGAAATATCGCCAGGTGAAAATGGAAGCCTTGAAATCCAACCAGGTGTTGGATCTGGGGGACCGGCAATTCGAGGTCATCGAAACGCCCGGGCATACACCCGGCTCGATCTGCCTGTTGAACGAAAAAGAGAAGATCCTGTTCAGCGGGGATACCATCGTCGAGACCCCGGTGTGGCTTTATCTCAAGCATTCCTGCCCGCTCAATAAATATTTTGAATCGCTGAAGAATATTCGCGAGAGATCTTTCGAGACCATCTATCCCGGTCACCTGCCCGCCCCGCTGAGCAGGCAGAATCTTGAAGATCTGATCGCCTGTGCTGCCGAGATCCTGGCGCAACCCGGGATTGGAAAACTGGAGAAGACCTTTGCCGGCGAGGGATTACTCTGGCAGCACGGCAGGGGTAAGATCATCTACAACCCTGACAATCTTTAGATTTTTATCAGCCGGTGGTTGGGGAAATTAGATCAGTGCTTCCCCTTCGCTGATGATCTTCTCTTTTTCTTCGAACACCCTCAAAAATACCACCCCCGCCAGGATCAGCAGCCCGCCGCCGATCTGCACCCAGGTCATGCGCTCGCCGAGGAAAGCATAAGCGATCAGCGTGGTAAAGACCGGCTCGGTGGTTACGATCAGGTTGGCCACGCTCGAAGGCAGCAGGCTCAGGCTGGTGTTGTAAAGCCCAAATCCCGCCACGGTCGGACCCGCCGCCAGCAGGAAGAGCACCCCCCAGCCTGCCCAGGCATTTCCCAACCACATGAGATCAGAGATCTTCGCAGCCGCTCCCGGGATGATCCCGCCGGAGATGACATTGAAGATCAGCAGGAACACGGCATCGAATCCAAAAGTGTAGAGCAGCGTCGTCCAGGGATTCAACCCGCGCTGCGCTGCCGAGCGCCCCATCAGGCTGTAGATGGCATACAGCAGCCCCGATAAGATCCCCATCAGAATGCCAAGCAGGTTGGACTGCCGCAGGGATGCATCCAGCGCGCCGGATACCAGCACGCAGCCGCCCAGGCTGAAAATGACCGCGATGATCTTCACCCAACCCAGCTTTTCCTTCAACAGCCACCAGCCCAGCAGTACGGTGAAGCCTGCCGAGCAGTAAGCCAGCACCGTGGAAATGGCTGCGCCGTTGAGTGCCACCGAGAGGGTCCAGGAAGAATTGAACACCGCCAGCACAAAACCGTAGATGATGAGGTACTTCAGGTGTGGCAATCCCTCCTTCATCAAGTGCGGTTTCACCAGGCCAAGGTAGATCAGGACGGTCAGCGCCACGAACAGCGCTCGCCAGAAAGCCAGCACCAGGGCGGGCAGGTGATAGGTTTCGGTCAGATAACGGATGAAGACGGCGGTGGTGGAAAGCGCGACTGCGCTGATCAGCGCGATCACGTAGCCGCGCGAGGTGTTGGATTTTTGCATTGCAGAATTATAGAGCCAAATTCCAGTATCCGTATTATTCAGTGATAAGCTAATCCTCCGCTAGAAGCAGAGGATTAGCAACGAAGAATATCATTTATATTATGGATTAGGTGTGTAATGGTCGGATTTCGGGTTGGTACTTCATGTGCGTGCTGTGTCGGTACGTACCACTTCTGTTGGTACTGGCGTGGCAGGAGCGTGAGGTTGGAGGGAGAGCCGTTGGAGGTTCCGATGTTGGAGGTACGGCTGTGGGTGGTTCTGAAGTCGGTGGTTCTGAGGTAGGAATTTGCACGGTAGGTGTGCCTGGACCCGTGGTCGGCCAGGCAGTCGGATTGCCTCCGTGGGTGGTGGGCTGGCCGGTCTGATTGGGTCCCAGGCGCAATGTAGGGGTTGGCGAAGGGGTTGCCGAGGGTGTGCCGTCCATTGCCAGCAGAACCGGGATGGTTTCCGATGGTTTAGTCTCACCGCTGTCCGTACCTGTCGCGATATTGAGCATCACCGGCAGTGGTGTTTCCTTTCCCGCGGGTGCGATTAGAGCCGAAGAAGTCTGCATCAGCAGCTGCTGCTCGGCGCGCTTCTTCTGCGCGTACCCGATGCCAAATATGAGCGAGGAGAATACCACCACCAGGACAAATGCCAGCACCGCGGTCAGCGCCTTGTTTTGCAGGAAGAACAACCGCAGTCTTGTTCCGCGTGGTTGGCTTGACTTTAACCTCCCCCTCTTCTTCTGTTAATTCCAGGCCTTCGGGGATGGGGATGGCAGTAAAGGTCGCCTTGCTCGGTGCCGGCGGTGCTTTCTTGCCCAGCTTCTCAAGTGTCTCCGCGAATGCGGCCATGGTGGGGTAACGTTCATCTGGTTTCTTTGCCAGCGCTGTCATCACCGCCGTTTCGGCTGGACCTGGCAGTGGAAGCAAGTCGTGGCGGGGTCTTGGGATTGGGATCGTGAACTTGCTTGACCGCCACCGCCATGGCAGTATCCGCCCGGTAAGGCGGGTGACCGGTGTACATCTCGTATAGCACGATGCCCAGCGAATAAATGTCCGAGCGCCCATCGATCGTCTTCCCCATCACCTGCTCGGGTGACATGTACTCCGGGGTCCCTACTCCAAATCCTGGCAGCGTTACCAGGGTCGAACGGTCCATTTCCATGATCTTGGCGATGCCGAAATCGGTGATCATCGGGTCGCCAGCTTGCGTGATAAGGATATTCGAGGGCTTGACGTCCCGGTGAACCACGCCCTGCTGGTGGGCATAATCCAGCGCGTAAGCCACGGGTGCCAGGAAGCGTGCCGCCTCCGACCAGGGGATCATTGCGCCGAGGAGTTTATCAAGCGTCCCGCCGGAAATGTAATCCATTTCCAAATATGGCAGGCCGTTTAATTCACCGAAATCATTGATATGAACGATATTGGGATGATTCAGCCGCGCCAGTGCCCTGGCTTCGCGCTCAAATCGTTCGACGAATTGAGCTTCTGCAAGGTTCTCAGCGCGGATGACCTTTAACGCAACTGATCGGTCGAGACGGGTATCAATTGCCCTATAGACAATAGCCATCCCGCCAACGCCGAGTTGTTCGATGAAGCGATAGCGTCCGATCGTTTGGCCGATCAAATCAGACATAAATAAAGCCCCTTTATGGACATGACGCCAGGTTAATTATAGCGCGAATCCACCCAACGGGGCTTTAACGATCATGAAAGGTGTAATTAACCCTTTTGAAAGGTTAAATTACGGTAATTTCTTGATTTCAGTCAAGAATATCAACAAAAGCTACGAATGACGAGACAAGGTGATTATCCAGTAGCCTGGACTTGAACTTCCACCTTCTTTTCATCTTCCTCGCTCTTCAGCTGATCGTGATCCGGCAGGAGCGTTTCCACGTTGCGTATTACTGGATTCCTCCAGGCATAGACCGCCACCATGAGATAAAGAACCCCTGCAATCAGGAACTGCAACGCCATGCCGGAGCCGGGATCCCTGCCTACCAATCCGCCAAAGATCCTTGGCAGCCAGCCGCTTCCTTGCATGGCGGGTTCGGTCACGTGATCCGCCAGCGCGCCAGCCAGCACCGGCATGATCGGGTCGGTCAGCCAGGCGATCAGCCGCCGCGCGGAGAAAACCCGCCCCTGCACGTCCGGCGCCACCTTGTGCTGCCAGATGGTGTTGCTGGCACTCTGGCTCAAGGGGAACATCATCGCGGATATTGCCGCCACCGGGATCCAGACGGCAATGCTGCGTCCCAACCCGAAGATCAGCAAACCAAAAATACTGCCTGCGGTCCAGCCCAGCAGCATCCCGCGAATGCGGTCCTTTTTGAATCCTCCCCAAGCGCTGACGATCAATCCCCCCACCACCCCGCCGATGGCAAAGGCGGATTCCACCACGCCCAGCGTTGCACTGTTGTTGCCGGTGCGGGTGAGGATCATGGGTGCTGTCAGCGAATACGCCAATCCGCCTGCCAGGTTAAGAAAAAGGATCGCGATCAAAAGGGATCGCAGGCTTTTACGCTCGAATATATATTTGAAACCATAACCCGCTTCCTTCCAGAGGCTGCCCTTGCCTTCTTTACCCTCCTCTGTTTCCTTTGGTTGAGGGATGAACACGACGAGTAATGCCACGATCGCCAGGAAAAAGGTGATCACGTCGATGGTTAATATGCCGGTCAAACCAATGATCGGGAGCAGCATGCCGGCCAGCACGGGTGAGAATACTCCCGGCCCGGAATCGACCAGCATCATCAAGCCGTTGGCGCGCCCCAGCTGCTCCTTGGGCACCATCAGGGTGATGGCAGCCATGTAGGCCGGCCATTGGAAAGTAGCGCTCAACCCATAAACCACCGCGGCTGCGCAGTAGTGCCAGATCTCCAGCGTCCCATATGCGTTGAGCAGCAGGATCGACGCGGTGGCCAGCACGGCTCCCAGGTCGCTGACCATCATCATCAGCTTGCGGTTGTAGCGGTCCACCATCGCCCCGGCGAAAGGTGAGACCGCCAGGAAGGGGACCAGGAAACAGGCTGAGATCAATCCCAGAACAGTGGCGCTGCCGGTCTTCTGGTATGCCCAGATGGTCAGCGCAAAGCTGCTCATATTGGATGCCAGCACAGAGATGAGTTGCCCGAGCCAGACGATGACGAACCCGAACATGCCCCCCGGCCCACGGCGTTTCGATGACGCGTCCATAATAGAAGTATCCCTTCCGTGCAAAGTTCACGAACGAAACAATTCTACAGCGTTTACTTTTTAATAGGAATAGCTCACCGGATGATGTTGGGCTTGGTCACTTATCCAGTCTTTGTATCCCCGGAATCCAGCTCCGCCAGGCGGTGCATGCTGTCCTTCGTGAGCAGATAGAGTTCCTTGTAAGCCCGGAATGCAGGCTGGTATTTCTGATGGCTATCATCATTCGGCTGGTACTTCACTGCAGGCTTCACCCAGAATGTTTCCAGGTCATCCAGGTCAAACAAACCGGCTGCCAGGCCGGCCAGGAAGCAATCTCCGTAGCATGCGCCTATGGTCTTTTCGGGAAGTAACAATTCAATGCCCGTGACGTCGCTCACGATCTGCATGAAAAGCGGGCTGCGCGTCATGCCCCCCACCCCGATGATGCGCTGGGGCATGCTCCCGGCTGCCCTCAGCACTTCGAGGTTATGTGCCACAGCGTAGGCAGTGGCTTCCAATACTGCCCGGTAGATGTGCCCCCGCCCGTGCCCCAGGGTCAGCCCGGTGATCACGCCCCTCGCCATGGGGTCATTGATCGGTGTGCGTTCGCCGCTAAGGTAGGGCAGCACGATCAAACCCTGGCTGCCAGGTGGCACTTGGGCTGCCTCCTTGGTCAGAACAGCATAGGCATTTTCACCGCCTGCCTGCTCGACTTCCATTTCCTTCCTGGCAAAATTATCGCGGAACCAGCGCGTCATCCCTCCCGTGGCCGAGGTGCCCCCTTCCATCAAGTAAAGTCCCGGTCGGAAATACGCGGAGTGCCACATGGTTTCATTAAATATGGATTTATCCATCACCTGGACGAAGTAGGTAGTGGTCCCGAATGTCACTGCCAGGTCACCTGGATGGATTGCCCCGATGCTGATCGCTTCGACGATCGAATCCACCGTGCCCGCCGTGACAGAGGTGCCGGGCTGCAACCCCATTTCACCCGCTGCGTGGTCGGTCAAAGTCCCGGCCATTTCCTGCGCCCAGATCAGCCGCGGCAGCTGGTAATTTCCTTCCAGTGGTGCGGCAAAGGTCTCGCTCCATTCCAATGTGCGGATATCGAAAAGCGGGTTGTAGTGCGATGCCGAATGCCGGTCGAGGATGTATTCACCAGTGAGCCGCAAAACCAGGTAAGAGCTTCCCGAGCACAGGTATTGAGTCTGCTTGAATACCTCCGGCTCATGATTCTTGAGCCACAGGATCTTGGGTCCAATGGCGGAAGAGGTCAGCAGCATACCGGATTGTTTTGCCATTTCCATGGATCCAAAATGTTCATCCAGCCAGGCGATCTCTGCCGTGGCGCGGGTATCTATCCCATATAAAATTGCCGGGCGCAGCGGCTTGAAATCAGCGTCCAGCGCCACCAGGTCGGGTCCCAATGCGCTGACCGCCAGGGCAGCCACATCTTCCCCTGTCCTGCCGGCTTTTATTAGCAGGGATTTGGAAATGGAGCAGATATCCGCGTACCAGATCCGGTCGGCATCCTGCTCCGCCCAGCCCGCCTGAGGGATCGCAAGTCCGTGTTCCAATTGCTGCTCAGCAAGGATATCCCCCTGTGCCGTGCAAAGCACACCCTTGGAACTGTAGGTGCCCACATCGATTCCCATCAACAATGCACCCATGTCACTCCTCCGCAGCCTGCTGTCATTGAAGCAGATTTCATACATGAGTATACCTGACCATTTCCTGGGATTGATTTATTATTTATTCTTTCCAGGCCGGATAAAAAGTCTCCAATTGTATTTCCTACCATTTTATGTATAATGAATTCATCCTTACCGTAAGGTTGGCAGCGATTAATTATTGTCCTTTTCTTTTCTCAACTAGCATGAACCACCTCAAAATCGTGATTCATCGTCAGTAATATATTTTTAATTAAAGGGAGGTGATCGCGCGAAAAAAGTCAAAAACCTGTCTACTTGTTCCGATAAATCTTAAATCCTAGGAGAAAATGAGATGAAGAAAAGTTTGTTATTTGTATTGAGTTTTATGCTGGTCGCTTCCATGCTTCTTGCGGCATGCGGTGGTGCGGCTGAAGTTCCGGTTGCGGAAGAACCAGCCGCCGAGGAACCTGCTGCCGAAGAACCGGCTGTCGAGGAACCGGTTGTTGAAGAACCGCAGTTCACCTGCGCGCTGATCACCCCCAATCCCCTGGGCGACCGCTCCTTTATTGATGCTTCCGCCCGTGGCATTGAGAAAGCCAACGCCGAGCTGCCCGTGAAATGCGACATCATCGAGACCAATGGCGTTTCCGAGCATGAGACCGCCCTGCGCGGTGCCATCGCCCAGGGTTATGACCTGGTCCTTGGCCTGGCCATGGATACGGATATGTTCGTCGGGCTGGCCGAGGAATTCCCGGATCAAAAGTTGGCTTCCCCATCCGAGATCTTCCTCGATACCCTGCCCCCCAACATGATCGCCTACCAGATCGATGTGCATGAATCCAGCTTCCTGGTGGGTGTGATCGTTGGCTCGCTCACCAAGACCAAGACCGTCGGTGCAGTGGTCGGTGGTGATGCCCCCGGTTTGAACCAGTTCTTCTATGGTTACAAGCAGGGCGTTCTGGAAGTCTGCCCGGATTGCAAGGTTTTGGTCAGCTATCTCGGCTTTGAATTCTCCAACCCGACCCTCGGGCTAGAGACCGCCCTCGGTCAATATGACCAGGGTGCCGATATCATCTACCAGGTTGCCGGCCGCTCGGGTGAAGGCACGCTTGAAGCCGCCGCCCAGCGCGACCTCTACGCCATCGGTGTCGATTCCAACCAGGACGACATCCAGCCCGGTCATGTGATCGTCTCCATGCTCAAGAAAGTGGAATCCACCACCTACGACCCGATCAAACTGGTCGTGGATGGCACCTTTGCCGGCGGTTTCCAGAAACGCGGCCTGAAGGAAGGCTTCGCCGGTCTTTCCTGGGACGAAGGTTCAACCACGTTCGAAACCCAGGGTCCCGCCGATATGACCGCCAAGCTGCCCGAGATCAAAGCGCTCGTGGAAGAATGGCGCGCCAAGATCGTCAGCGGCGAATACAAGGTCTGCGACGCATTCTTCGCCGATACACCCGAATGCGTGGAACTGCTCGCCAAATAACCAGATTATTGTGACGTTGTAAAAGACCCCGGGGCAGGAAGCCCCGGGGTCTATATGAAGGATGTGCCTATGACACTCGCAATCGAAATGAAAGGCATGACCAAGTATTTTGCCTCCACGGATGTGCAGGCAAACGAACACGTTGATTTCTCGGTGGAAAGCGGTGAGGTGCACGCGCTCGTCGGCGAGAACGGCGCCGGGAAAACAACCTTGATGAATATCCTGTATGGATTGATTAAGCCCGATTCCGGCGAGATCTTTATTGACTCTAAAAAGGTCCATATCGGTCACCCGGATGATGCCATAAAGAATGGTATCGGCATGGTTCACCAGCACTTCAAGCTGGTGCCTTCTTTCACGGTGGCAGAAAATATCATGCTGGGCATGGAACCCGGCCAGGCAGGTTTTTTGAACAGGGGCAGGGAAAATGAGCTGGTTGACCAATTGGCCAAGAAATATAACCTTCCGGTGGATCCGACCGCACGTATTCGCGATCTGCCGGTGGGTATGCAGCAGCGAGTTGAGATCTTAAAGGTATTGGAACGCAACGCGAAGATATTGATCCTGGACGAACCCACGGCTGTCCTAATCCCCCAGGAAGTCAATGAATTAGTCGCCGTGATTCGTGGGCTTTCAAAGCTGGGTTACACCATCATCTTTATCACCCATAAATTAATCGAAGTCATGCATGTCGCTGACCGGGTCAGCGTGATGCGTGGTGGGAAGATGGTTGGGACCAAGAAAGTCTCGGAAACCTCCATCCCCGAGCTGGCACGCATGATGGTCGGTCGCGAGGTACTTTTACGGGTAAAGAAGAAGGAAATCAAACGCGGCGATGTTGTCCTGGAAACTAAAGACATCAGTGTCTCAGATATGAACGGGCTTGCAGCGATCTCACATGTTTCGTTCGATGTCCATAAAGGCGAGATTGTTGGCATCGCGGGTGTCAGCGGAAATGGCCAGACCGAGCTTGTCGAAGTGCTCTCCGGGATGAATAACCTGGATGGGGGCGAGATCATCTTCAAGGGTAAATCCATCAATCAAGCCAGTGTCGGCGAACGGCGTGACATGGGCATGGCTCATATTCCCGAGGACCGCATGGTGGTCGGTTTGAACCTGCAGACCACCCTGGATGAAAACCTGATCGTTTCCCGCTACAACAGCTCGGAGTTCAATCGATTTGGCTTTATGCTGATGAAAGCCATCCACGATTTTACTGAAAAGGTGGTTAAAGCTTTCTCCATCGCTGCTGCACACGCGGGTGAAGGCATCTCGATGCTTTCCGGTGGCAATCTTCAAAAGGTGGTGGTCGGGCGCGAATTGTCCGGCAATCCTACCTTTATCATCGCCAACCAGCCCACCAGGGGTCTGGACGTAGGCAGCATCGAATTTGTTCATAAAACATTAATCGAGGAGCGGGATAAAGACGCTGGCGTGCTGCTGGTATCCGTGGAGCTGGATGAAATAATGTCCCTCTCCGACCGCATCCTGGTGCTCTACCGCGGCAGGATACAGGGAGAGCTGGACGCTGCCACTGCCACTGAAGAGCAAGTGGGCATTCTGATGGCAGGCGGAACCCTGGATGACTTGAAAACCGGTGGAAAACGACCAAAAGGTTCGTCCAAGCGGGAGGTGAAGCCATGACCAGAAATCGATTCTTGAAACTATTGAACGCCATTCTGGTGCCGCTACTGGCCATCCTTTCCGGACTCTTCGTGATGGGTATTCTGATCCTCCTGATCAAGAAACCACTCTTTGAATCCTATGGCATCCTTTTTTCTACGGGTTTTGGATGCAAAGAATATGGCAACTGCATATTCATTACCGCCCTCGAGCGCGCTACCCCTCTCATCCTCACCGGGCTTTCGGCTGTGGTAGCCTTTCGCTCGGGGATGTTCAGCATCGGCCAGGAAGGCCAGTACCTGCTGGGAGCCGTGGTGGCTGCCTGGCTGGGTTATGCCATTCATCTCCCCATCATCCTGCATCCGTTGTTGATCATGGTTGCATCCATGTTGATTGGTGCTGGTTATGGTTGGATCCCGGGTATCCTCAAGGTGAAGCTGGGGGTGAACGAGCTGCTGGCCACCATCATGCTGAATTCCATCGCTGTACTCATCACCGAATACATGGTGCAGTTCCCCATGCGCGCCCAAAAGAGTACCACGGCACACTCCCCGGTCATCGATAAAACAGCTTATTTACCTACGTTCATGCCCGGATCAAACTGGGGCGTGGGATTTGTGATCGCAGTGATCGCGGTGATCATCATTTTCATCTACTTGTGGCGCACAAAGTCGGGTTATGAGCAGCGCATGGCGGGACAATCCAAGAGGTTCGCCCTGTATGGCGGCATCCGTAGCGATAAGTCTGCCATCCGCGCCATGTTGATCAGCGGTGCGTTGGCTGGGCTGGCTGGCGCCATTGAGGTCATGGGTGTGCACCATCGTATCATGACCGGTTTCTCGGTTGGGCTCGGTTTCGATGGTCTTACATCCGCCATTCTCGGACAGACTCATCCCATCGGGGTGTTCATCGTTGCCATCCTGTTTTCCGGCCTCAAGTTGGGTGCGCAGCTCGGTCTGCAATTGAAGTTGAATATCCCGCGTGAGTTGGGTGGTACCATCATTGGTTTCATCATCTTGTTCGTGGCTGCGCGTAATCTATACACGGAAAATATTGATCGCGTGCGCAAATGGCTGACCCGCCGGCGGAATCCAAAGGCGAAAGGAGCGAGTCAATAACATGGAAGGTTTCTTCAGCGTTTTTACTGTCGAATTACTTAACAGCGGTATCCGCCTCGCCACCCCCATCCTGCTGGCTGCTCTGGGCGGCGCCCTCTGCAACCAGGCCGGCGTGCTCAACCTGGCACTGGAAAGCAAGATGCTCCTGGGTGCCTTCATCGGCATTGTGGCTGCTTTTTACCTGGGTAATTCTTACCTCGGTCTGCTGGTGGCGATGGCTGCCGGTGGGATCTTGGGTCTGCTCTTTGCGTTCCTCTACCATAAGTACAGGGTGGACCTGGTGATCCTGGCGATCGCCTTTAACCTGATCATTGCCGAGCTGACCGTGTTCGTCATGCGCGCCATGTTCGGTAACGTGGGCAGTTGGTCCGATCCCAGCATTGTGCGCATCCCGGATATCGAGATCCCGCTCATCAAGGATATTCCGGTTATCGGTCCAATTCTCAGCGGCTACAACATCATCGTCTATTTTTCGTGGTTGGCTGCCATCGTCATGTTCATCGTTCTCTATAGAATGCGCAGTGGCCGCCACCTTCGCGCGGTGGGTGAAAACAAGAGCGCAGCGGAGACAGTGGGCATTAACGCCGTTCTGCTGCAAACGCTCGCGCTGGTGATCAGCGGAGCCCTGGCCGCGCTGGGTGGTGCCTTCCTTTCCATTGGTCACCTCAAATTGTTCACCCGTAATATGAGCAACGGCCGCGGCTGGATCGCCATTGCCGCCGCCATGTTTGGTGTCAATCATCCCATCGGAGTCTTCTTTGCCAGCTTGTTCTTCGGCTTTGCGGATGCCTTCGCTGTGCGCATTCAAAACGTCACCGATCTGCCGCCCAACCTGGTGAAATTGCTTCCCAATATGGCGACGCTGCTTGTGTTGATCATCATTGCATTGCGAGGCAAGATCGCGTTCAGTATGGCCCGGCGTCGTTTCCGCTCTCACCTGCGGGCAGAGGAAGCTGCCAAACTGGTTGAAAAACAGTCATGAACCAGGTCTGAAGAATGATAAAAAGGGAGTGCAATCAACTTGCACCCCTTTTTAAACACAAAAGTTGAATGATGGATAAAAGACTGGTCTATGTTGATACCGATGTTGGTCTGGGCACTCCCGGTGCTGAGATCGATGACGGCGCAGCGTTGATCTTCCTTCTGCGCAGCCCGGAGGTACAGGTCATTTCAGCGGGTTCTGTCTTCGGGAATGTGCCCCTTGCGCATGCCGCGTTGAACCTCGACCGGTTGCTCACCTGGCTGGGCGGTGAACACATTCCGCTCGGGAGCGGCGCGGATAAGCCGCTCGCTGCGGATTTTTCCTGGTTCAATGACTGGCAATCCAAATATGGCACGACTTTGCCCTGGAATACACGATCAACCAGTCTCTCTGCCGCCACGCTGATGATCGAAACCATTAAGTCCAATCCGGGTAAAGTTTCCATCCTTTCCATTGGACCCATGACCAACCTGGCGCTGGCTGTGCAAATGGAACCGGGCATCATCCCCCTCGCCCGCGAAGTGATCGTCATGGGCGGTTCTTTCAACCAGGCAGAATCCACCCCGGAATTTAACACCCGCTGTGATCCCGAGGCCGCGCGGATCGTCTTCAATGCCGGCTGGAAGTTGAGCATCCTCGGGCTGGATATTACCCGCCAAGTTCATTTTTCCCGCAAGGATTTCTCATCCCTTCCGCATGGAAACCCCGCGGTGGAGCTGCTGCGCACGCAGGCTCCCGGTTGGATCGACCGCATGGAGGAGATGGGCTGGGAGCGGGATGGCTGCGCGCTGCACGACGCCGTGGCAGCCGCCAGCCTGGTCGATGATACAATTTTCCAGGACGTGGAATACTGCGTGGAGATCGAGCTTGTGGACCCGGGTTCTCGCGGAGTCACGCGCTTCGTGCCGGTATCACCAGGCAAACCAGTCGCAAAGGTGGTCACCGGGTTGGATGCTCAAAAATGCCGCGAGCTGATCTGGTCGCGCATCAATCAATGATCAAGAGGTAAAAATGGCAGATTGCGAAGTCCTGTGTTACGGCGAGATCGGCATTGATAACATCATCCAGGCGGATGACCTGCCATCGCCAGAGAACGCTTCGTTTCCAAAATCCGATAGTTATCACGGCGGTGGCGCAGCCTTAAATACAGCCATCTGGCTGTCTGAGCTCCATGTAAAGGTCAAGCTGACCGGTAACGTCATTGGCAGGGACCCGTATGGGGATATGATCATTGCCGGTTTACGTAAACATCGGAAAATCGACGTGAGCCTGGTGGAACAACGCGATGGCGTCACCACCCCCTTCACCCGTGCCATCGTCACGCCCGATGGGGAACGATCCTTCCTGATCTTCTGGTATCCCCAGGCACCCAAGATCGCGCTTACCCGGGAAATGTTGGATGGAGCCAGGTTTGTTGCCCTCGATCTCTATGGCGGACCCGAAAGGCTGGCTGCTGCGCGTCTGGCCATCGAAGCCAGGGCTGCCACTGCCATTGGCGATGTGATCTGGCCGGATCACCCCGCGCTGCCCTTCACCAGCATCGCCACCAATTCCGCTCCCTTCATTCGCCAGAATTTTCCCGGCGTGGACGTGCGCCAGCATTCCTGCAGGCTGCAGTCCATCTCCAGGGGCATTGTCATTACCACCGATGGTCCCAACGCAGTGCATGCCATTGATGCCCATGGCAATGGTTTCACCATCCAGCCGCCCGCCGTCACCGCCGTGGATGCCACCGGTGCCGGGGACGCCTTCCGCGCAGGTCTGCTCCATGGACTGGTGCGCGGCCTGGATCTTCCCCAAAGCCTGCGCTGGGCAGTCGCCGCGGGTTCGCTAAAAGTAAAAAATATCGGCGCTGCCACCACCCTGCCCGACTATTTTCAGATCGAGGCACTCGCCAACACCCTGCAAGTACAAACCGAAGCTTAAATCATTAAAATTAGTTTCATTTATTAATGGTATGAATAAAAGCCGCTCCCATTCAAACATAAAAGAGACCCCGCTTGGTTCGAAAACCGCAGCCGGGAGCCGCGGTTGGGTTAACCACCTCCTTCCGCAAAGTTTCGTCGATGGTCCCGGCAACCGCGCGGTGGTCTTCCTGCAGGGCTGCAACCTGCACTGCCTTTATTGCCACAACCCTTACACCATCAACCTGTGCAACCACTGCGGCCTGTGCGTGGAAACCTGTCCATCCGGGGCACTCACCCTGGTGGATGGCATCGTCAGGTGGGACCGCAGCCTTTGCACGGAATGTGATACCTGCATCCACACCTGCCCGCGCAACAGCTCGCCGCGCGCCATCTCGATGACCGCAGCCGAATTGTGGCAGGCGATACAGCCTTCCACCGCGTTCATTTCCGGTGTCAGCGTCTCGGGTGGCGAACCCAGCCTGCAGGCGGAATTCCTGGCGGAATTTTTCGCAGTCGTCAAATTATCCTCCTCGCTGACCTCGTTGATCGAGACCAACGGCTTTGCCGGACCGGATGCCTATATGCCCCTGCTTGATAACCTGGACATGGCAATCGTAGACCTGAAAGCCATCGATCCGCAGCGCCACCGCGAGCTGACCGGTTGCGAGCTGGCGCCCGTCCTGGAGACCATTCGTTTCCTGCATGAGCGGGGAAAACTGCATTCCGTCCAGCAGGTCGTCGTGCCGGGATACACCGATTCTGAAGCCAGCGCTGCCGAGACCGCCCGCTTCCTCTCTGGTATTGACCCGCATATCCGGTTAAAATTTCTTCGCTTCCGCCCGCATGGCACCTTTGGGCAGGCGCTGGAATGGTCTTCCCCGTCCGATGAGGTCATGGAGCGCGCCGTGAAGGCCGCCCGCGGGGCGGGCCTTTTACAGGTGGATCACTCATTATGAATAAGGATGAACCCATGGAAAAACAGGAACCCCAAAAACTTTCCCCGTTTATGCCTTTTGAGGACATGAAAAAAGGCTTGACCGCTGAGAACCTGGAAAATTACAAGGACTTCGTCCGCCAGGTGATCCATGCCCGCGACCTGATCTACGAGCAGAAACGGGACACCCTGGAAGGCGTCGCCTTGAATGCCCTGCCCTACCCACCCATCTCGGATGAAGCCCACGAATTGATCAGCTGCGGTGCCATCTGCCTGATCAGCGAGGGCGCAGCGCCTTACCATCCGCGCTACGTCGCCCCCGATTTCGCCCGCCTGCTGCAGAACGGCTCGGCTTTCATGGAACTGCCCCCCGCGAAGGATCTGTTCGATGCCACCGCGTCCCTGCTCACCGCCTATAAATACATCCCCTGCGGCGGCAACCCCGTGTTCATCGGGCGCATCGACGAGCTGCTCGAGCCTTATCTCGATTCGGTCCCGGCTGAGACTGCCCGCGGCATCCTCAGGCATTTCTGGATGCTGGTCGACCGCCTCAATCCCAGCGCCTTTGTCCACGCCAACATCGGTCCGAAAGCCAGCCGTACCGGGCGCCTGCTGCTGGAGGTTGACCGTGAGCTGCGCACCATCACCAACCTGACCCTGCGTTACGATCCCGAGCTGACCCCGGATGACTTTGCCCTGCAGGCGGTCGATAACGCCCTGGCGTTGACCAAGCCTTATTTTCTCAACCACCGCATGATGCTCAAGGATTGGGGCGAGGATTATGTCGTGGCGAGCTGCTATAACGGCATGCGCCTTGGCGGGGGCATCTTCACCCTGGTGCGCATCAATCTTCAGGAAACCGCCCGCCTTTCGGATGGCAGCCCGCAAGACCTGCTCGAGCGGGTGCTGCCCCACGTCGTCGCCAAAGCCTCCGAAGTGACCGCCAGCCGTGTCTCGTTCATGGTGGATGACGTCAAATGGTTCGAGAACAATTATTGGATCGATGAAGGTCTGCTGCACCGCGACAAATTCACCGCCTACACCGCCATCTTCGGCCTGGCGGAAGCGGTGAACGAGACGATGGCGCGCAGTGGAAAACCCAGCATGCGCTATGGGCATGCTCCTGAAGCCAACCTGTTGGCTGATAAGATCGCCAACCGCATCGGAGACCTGGTCCGCGATCACCCCATCGCCTATTGCGATGGTACAAACGGGCATGCCTGCTACCATGCCCAGGTGGGCATCAGCACCGATGTGGGCGTCACGCCCAGCTCGCGCGTGCCCTCGGGTGATGAGCCCGAGCTCTACGCTCATCTTCAGGCAGAGGCTCCCACTCACCGCCAGCTGCTGGGCGGCACGAGCACCATCCTGGAATTCGACCAGACCGCTGCCAGCAATCCCCAGGCAGTGCTGGATATCATCCGCGGTGCGCACGCGCAGGGTACGCGCAACCTTTCGATCGGCAGTGCCAATTCGGAATTCGTGCGTGTCACCGGTTACCTGGTGCGCCGCGCCGACCTGGAAGCCAAGCAGCAGGAGAAAGCCACGCGTCATTCCTCGGCCATCCTCGCCAGTGGTTTCATGCAGACCAAACCCAATCACCTACATCGCAGGACGCGTAAAGTCTAATAAAAAATGAACCGTACATCACGGGTGGGGATTTATTGAAAAGAACCGGATATGTTCGCTTCCTGAAACGCGTCGCCAGGTTGTTGCTCCCGGTGTTTTTAAGTCTCCTGGCTGGCGCGCTGCTCATCCTGGCAGCCGGTCAGAATCCGATAAACACGTACGCGAGTCTGTTCAGCGCCGGCTTCGGCTGCCATCCCGGTCCGGGTCGCTGCGCCTTGATCACCGCGCTGCAGTTCGCCACGCCCCTCATCCTCAGCGGTCTCTCCGCAGCGGTGGCGCTGCGCAGCGGTTTCTTTTCCATCGGGCAGGCCGGTCAAATGCTCTTTGGTGCCGCGGCTGCTGCCTGGTTTGCCGCGCACCTCGAGCTGCCTTCACCTTTTCATCCCGCCGTCGCCCTGCTGGGTGCAGCGGTCTTCGGTGGTCTTTGGGGTTTGGTACCCGCCCTGCTCAAGCATTTCATCGGGGTGAACGAGATCATCGTAACCCTGCTGCTTAACCCGATCGCCGCGGTGCTCGTTGGCCTTGTCCGGTTGGGCAGGGCGAGGGAAAGCGCTTTCCTGCTGCCGCTGCTACCCAGCACCAAGTTCACCGCTGGTTTCTTCATCGCCCTTTCTGCGGCTGCCCTTATATATATCTTCTTTTGGCATACATCTCGCGGGATGGAGATCCGCACCAATGCCGGGGCACCCCACTTCGCTCTTTATGGTGGCATGCCGGTCCATAAGCCCGTTCTTCTTGGAATGATCCTCAGCGGTGCGCTCGCCGGGCTGGCTGGCGGCGTGGAGGTGCTGGGGGTCCACTATCATTTTGTTTCCAGCTTCTCAGCGGTCAGTGATTTCGACGGGCTGATCATCGCCTTTGCCGGTCACCTGCACCCCGCCGGCGTGGTGCTTTTCGGCATCCTGCTGGGCGGTCTGCGCACCGGTTCGCTCATCGGTCTGCAGATCATTTCCGGCATCCCGCGTGAGCTGGGCGGCGCGCTCATCGCGCTGATGCTGATCTTCGTCGCCACCAACCGGTTTTTTAGTGTCGATGGCGCGATAATCGACAAACATATCCCGGATAAAGATTCACAATAGAAAATCCCATCCGATATTCAGGGATGGGATTTTGATTTCAATCATTCACAAGGTATTATTTTGCCTTGTCCGCCTGGGCGATCTTCCACATGGCGTGCACCGCCACCTTGATTGCATTCAGCTCACCTCGGCGGAAATCGGCTTCACCTGATTCCGGCTTGGTCTTGCCCGGCTCACCATCCGAGGTGAAAATGGCACCCGTCCGCCAACCGCGCACCGCACCCACGATGAACAGCGTGTCGCTTTCCATTTCAACGAAAACCAGCCCGGCATTTGCCATTTGAGTCGATTGCTCGGTATCCCGCGGCGCGTAGAACGCGTCTCCCGCGATGCCGACGCCGACCGTCACCGGGATCTTCAAATCCTCCCCCGCCTCCACCAGCGTGCGCAGCACCGAGAAGGTTGGTACCGCCGGGAACATCAGCGGCAGGTAAGCCAGGCTGGTGCCCCCCGCCCTCACCGTACCGCTGGCGGCGATCACGTCGCCCGTTTTCTGTCCCTGCTGGTAAACGCCGCAGGAGCCCACCCGGATGAAGGTGTCGGCGCCCATGTGCGCCAGCTCTTCCACACCGATCGCCACCGCCGGTCCACCCATGCCCGTGCCGCAGGCGGTCATGAAAACACCCTTGTATTCGCCCGAATACACCACGTAACCGCGGCTTTCGGTCACCAGGTGGGAAGAATCGAATTGATCGGCGATCTTCTTGGCGCGCTTCTGGTCGCCGGGGCAGAAAACATAGCGGGAAATTTCCTTCGCGTCACACTTGATATGCCATTCCATGAAAGTCCTCCTTTAATAATTTTTTGCCAACCACGCCACAGGGCAAGCCAATCAACAATCAAATTAATCTTGCACAAACAATTTGAAAGCAATGTCATCCGTAAAATCCGGCAAAGTGATGGTGACCTTGTTGTCACTTTTCCGGGTAATTACTGAAGAACTGATAATATCAGTTCCGGTCTTGGTGTCGTAAAAATTAATTTTCCAGTCTGAGGCTTTTCCGGGAACTGTTATGGTGACGGTTTGTCCGGTTAGGTTGGGTTTCAAGTTCCAATCCGGCGGCTCGCTGGTTGCGTCCCGGTACCAACCCAGCACCATTTTCTCATTACCGACTGCCGCACCCCACACGCCGGAAGAAGAGGTGGATGCCAGTGGTTGGAAACCTGAAAAATCGACGCCGTTAGTAAAATTGACAACAGGTAGTTCCGTTGTGGCGTATGCCTGCATGAATTCCATCGCAGAACTACGATTGCTAACCGCATAAATATAATACCCGTCATGATCCCAGAGTGCGCGGGCATTCATAGCACCAGAAACCAAACCTGCCCAGACGACATGTTCGATTCCTCTTTGCGCGTTCTCATTATGGGTCATCGACCACAAGCCCGATTCACCAATCAGCACCGGTTTTTGGTACTTAATCAGATACTTGCGAACCATCGAGATTAGGTCCCGGTCGATCTTATCGCTATAGGCATGGATCTCAATAAAATCCAATGAATCCAGGTTGTAGTAATCGCTCCACAATCCGGAGGATGAATAGACCCCCGCCAATGAAAGCGTGACCGGTCGATTCTTCCGGTCGGCAGCCTGGATCACAGCCATGGCTTTGTTTGTGAAATCAATACCAGTATCTTCATTCACAGCGCCATAAGTATTCTTGAAGCCGGTCGCGCCGGATGCAATGTCGATCTCTGAAAATATCTCCCAGGCGGCAATGTTCTGTCGTCCCTGCCAGTGATCCACGAGAGTTTTAACCCATTCCATCCAGAGTTTTTGAACTTCCGAATCGGGAATGAATAGATCTTCAGGCGATTCGACTGGACCGCCGTTGGCTGAATTCAACGGGTTGTATTGCCAGAGGGGGCTTCCCCAATCGGGAGTACCGTCGTTCCAATCCGCCCACACTCCAAACACCGGGATGATATAAATCCCATCAGCCTGGGCCTGGTTAAAGAATCCATCCCAATTTTGAACCCATTTTTCATTGACCGACCAATCTTGATTGATCCACGGGTCTCCCCACCAACCATGAGTAAGGTGAACGCGGATGACCTTGGTGCCACCCTGGCTCGCCCAATCCAGTGCAGTATTTAAATCTGTTTGCGTCTTCCCCGTCGGATTCCTGGAAAGGATAAAGGTTGGCTTTCCTTCAATATTGAAATAAAAATCGCCGGCGTGGAGAGTAAGTGACGGGAGGGGAATTGGCGTGGCTGTATTTGTTGGTGCGGGTATGGTTGAAATCGCTGAGGTTGGTACGAAATCCTGGCCTGGCGCACAACCAAAAAATAAAAGACTTGTTGTGATCATCGAAAGAAGAATGATAACGAGGGTGTTGTTTCTGGCGATCATCTTATCCTCCATGGGTTCGATGCATATGAGTCATTATTGCTCCCGCTATTATCATTCACGCCTACCAGGTATTGGGTTCAATGACGTTGCATCCTGATTGTATAATATTGTAGCATGGCCATTGACCACAACTTCCCAGGTTTGCTCTGGATCATTTGAATAGAGGTGCGAATATGAGCGTCATGGTGTTCGGCAGCATCAATATGGATCTCACCACCTACGTTCCCCATCTCCCCGCCATGGGCGAGACCCTGTTCGGCTCCTCGTTTATCACCGTCCCCGGCGGCAAAGGGGATAACCAGGCCGTGGCAGCCGCGCGGCTTGGCGCGCAGGTGAAATTCATAGGCCGGGTCGGTACGGACGCCTTTGGCCCGGAAGTGCTCAAGATCGTCGCTGCCGAGAACGTGGATGTCAGTGGCGTGGCGACCGATCCTTTGAAAGGCACCGGACTAGCGGTGATCTGCGTGGATGAGAAAGCTGATAACGCTATCATCGTCATCTCCGGGGCGAACATGGCGCTGGATCACAGCGATGTGCTGCGCGCAGAGGCTGCGCTGGAGGGCGTCAGTGTCCTTTGCCTTCAGATCGAAGTGCCGTTGGCTGCCAGCCTGGAGCTGGCGAAGATCGCTCATGATCGCGGCGTGAAGGTCATCTTCGACCCCGCGCCGGCGGTCCCGTTACCTGCTGAAGCCTATCGCTTGGTGGACGTGATCACCCCCAACGAAGGCGAGACCGAGATCCTGGTTGGGTTCAGGCCGACCAACTCGGAAGAAGCCGCGCGGGCCGCCGCTATCCTGCGCGAGCGCGGGGTGGGCACCGCCATCATCAAGCTGGGCGCGCAGGGCGTTTATTACGATTCTCCCGAAGGCAAGGGTTTCCTGCCCCCCTTCAAGGTCACCCCCATCGACAGCGTCGCTGCCGGGGATGCCTTCAACGGCGGGCTGGCGGTCGCCTTATCGGAAGGTCTGAGCATGAAAGAAGCGGTCCGCTGGGGTGCAGCAGCCGGCGCGCTGGCCACCACCCGCAAAGGCGCCATGCCCTCCATGCCCCGCCGCGACGAATTATTGAAATTACTGGAGGAACAGGGATGAGCAGTTTACTGGTAAAAAGCGACCTGGTTGTCGCTCTCGATAAAAAAGACACCATCCTGAAGGAAGGTTACCTGGTCATCGAGGATGACCGCATCATCGAAATGGGTCTGCAAAAGGATCTCGACAGCCGCAGGAAATTTGATGAAACGGTCGCATTGAAGAACCGCGTGGTGATGCCGGGTTTGATCAATGCCCACACCCATACCCCCATGACCCTCTTCCGCGGTCACGTGGAAGGGCACACCCTCTTCACCATGGAAGGCTGGTACAACACCATCCGCGTGCTGGAGCTGGAGATGGATCCCGAGATGCTCCCCGGCGCCGTGGCGGTCTCCTGCGCCGAGATGATCCGCACCGGCACCACCTGCTTCGCCGACCAGTATTTCTGGATGGACCACATCGTCCCCGAAGTGCGCAGCAGCGGCCTGCGTGCCGCCGCTGGCCTACGGCATTGTCGAGCTGGGCAAGGAGGACGCCCGCCAGCGTGAGCTGGCCGCTGCCACTGCCTTCCTCGAAAGTCTGAGCGGTGACCCGCTGCTCTATGGCTGGGTGGGACCGCATGCCTTCTTCGTGGATAACAGTGAGATCGCCATGCAGCTCGAACTGGAACTGGCGAAAAAATACAATACCGGTTTTCACACCCATTTCGGCACCGGCGATGAAGAGGAAGTCTACTGCCAGAAAAAATACGGCCATTCCGCCATCCAGCAGCTCAAGCTGATGGGATTTCTGGAACGCCCCATCCTGGCCGCGCACAGCATCACCCTTCAGCCGGCGGATTTCGCCACCGTTGCCGGCACACCCTTCAGCGTGGTCTTTGCCCCCTCCTCGGGCATGCGCAACGCCGCGGGCATCCCGCCGCTGGTCGAGATCCGCGCTGCGGGTATCAACGTTGCGCTGGGCACCGATAACGTCACCAACAACAACAGTTACGACATGTTCAAGGAAATGGCGCTCACCGGCAAGCTGATGGCGCTGCTCAACCGCGACGCGGCTGCCATCCCCACCCGCTACTATCCTGGAAATGGCCACCCTGGGCGGGGCACGCGCGCTCGGCCTGGAAAAGGAGATCGGCTCACTGGAGGTGGGCAAAAAAGCCGACCTGATCGCCCTCGATCATGACGAGATCGGCTGGTCACCTCTCGGCGGCCAGGATATTTACACCGCGCTGGTCTACTCGGTCACCGGGCAGCATGTTCGCGATGTGATGGTGAACGGGCGCTGGCTCTTCCGCGATAACCGCTGGCTGACCGTGGATTTCAACGCCGCGCGCAGCGAGCTCGAAAAACAGCACAGCGAGCTGATGAAACGCATCAAAAAATAAAGGATACCCACAATGAACAGACTTATTATCGATACCGATCCCGGCGTGGACGATGCCCACGCCATCCTGCTGGCACTGGCGCATCCGGATGTGAAGGTTGAAGCCATCACCACCGTGAACGGCAATGTGGGGGTGGATCTCACCACCGCCAACGCGCTAAAGATACTGGATGTCGCCGGCAAGGATGTGCCAGTCTACCGCGGGTGTGATCGCCCCCTGATCAGCAAATCTGTAAGCGCTGATTACGTGCACGGCACCGACGGGCTGGGTGATTGTGGCATTCCTGCTTCCAGGAAAAAGGTGCAGCCCGAGCACGCTGTGCATGCCCTGGTGCGCCTGGCCAATGAAAACCCCGGCGAGCTCACCCTGGCTGCCATCGGACCTCTCACCAACCTGGCGACCGCGCTCGGCATCGACCCCGACCTGCCGAAAAAATTCAAGCGGCTGGTGATCATGGGCGGCGCCATTGAAAGCAAAGGGAACGCCGGCAGTATCACCGCGGAGTTCAACATCTTTACCGATCCCGAGGCGGCTCACATCGTGTTCTCATCCTGGCCGATGCTTACCCTGCTCTCCTGGGAGACCACGCTGGCACATGTCTTCACCCGTGATATCCTGGATGGCTTTTTCAACCTGGGCACGCCCCGCGCGAAATTCTTCCACGATACCAATCAGAAGATCATGAAATTCATCAAGGAATTCCTGGGTCAGGACATGCTTTTCGCCCCTGATGGGCTGGCGCTGGCTGCCGCGGTGGAACCGGGTATCGTGTTGAAGTCCGAGAAAAAATATGTTGCCATCGAATTGCATGGCACCCTGACCCGCGGACAAACCGTGGTGGATTGGTTCGGCTTTACCCAGAAACCGCCCAACACCGAGATCATTGTTTCTGTGGATATGAAACGTTTCATCGAATTGATGAAGAATGGCCTGAAGTGATCGCGGATATCCCCGCCCTGCTCTCCGCTGCCCGCAAGTACGAC
This sequence comes from uncultured Chloroflexia bacterium, assembly GCA_963804865.1. GTDB lineage: Bacteria > Chloroflexota > Anaerolineae > Anaerolineales > Anaerolineaceae > CAVVEQ01. The sequence goes on along the minus strand of CAWDSH010000026.1, from coordinate 253,265 downwards.
GCTGAGCTTGGCGCATTCCTTCGCGACCTGGTGCGCATCCCCACCGTCAATGGGCGCGATCCGGAAGCACCCCTGGCTGCCCGCATTCAGGCGGAAGCCCACCGGCTGGGTCTGGTGTCCCGCCTTATTGCGTTGCAGGAGGATCGCCCTAACGTGCTGGTCAGCTACGGGGGCGGGCCGGACGCATTTGCCCTCATCGGTCACATGGACACCGTGGCGGAGGGTGACCCGGCAAGCTGGTCCAGCCCACCTTTTGCTGCCAATCTGAAGGAAGGTAGGATCATCGGGCGCGGTGCAGCCGATAACAAGGCCGGCATTGCCTGCGGACTTTACACGCTGGCCCTCTTGCGGGAGTTGAATTTGATCGATCCCTCCCGGCAGCAGGCTGATTGTCGCCGGCGTGGTGGATGAAGAATCCGGTGCGCAAAGCAAACTGGGTGTCCGCCACCTGCTCGATACAGGCGCGCTGAACGCCAAAGGCGCGATCTATGCCTACACCAGCGATATCGTCTGCATCGGTCATCGCGGGCTTGTTGCGCCTGGAATTGACCGCGCACGGGCAATCGGTGCATGCCGGGCTGGCGGAATGGCATAACCACTCGATGGGTGCCAACGCGGTCATGGCACTGGCTGATCTTTTGTTGAGACTCGAATCGCTGAAGATACCTGCTGCTCCCCCGCCCGGTTTTGAGCACCTGGGCTTCACCATCACCCCCGGTATGATCTTTCCATGGTGGCAGCTTCCCCAGCATCGTCCCCGATTCGGCGACCGCCGTGGTCGATATCCGCCTGCTGCCCGGGCAGTCATCCAAACCAGTGCTTGAACGCATTCAAGAGCTGATATCCACTGTCATAAAGGAGCGTCCGCGCATTTCCATTGAAATGAAGATCACCGTGGATACTCCCGGCGCCGCCATCCCTTTGGATCACCCTCTCGCCGTGCTGGCGCAGGATTACACCGAAGCGGTGCTGGGCAGGCGCTGGTCTGCTGCCGGTGCAGGGCCTGCCAACGAAGGCTACATGCTCATCGGCGCGGGCATCCCCACCCTGTGCGGCTTTGGACCCACCGGCGGCAATCCGCACGCCCCGGATGAATGGGTGGCGGTCGAAAGCCTGCCTGCGACACTTGCCATCTTTGCCGGCATCATTCATGATTATCTTAATTTACCTAAAGGAGAATAACCATGTCCCATCTCGCCCGCGATCCCTGGGTTGATGTCAAGACCTTTAACGGTTTCCAGGCTGATCATGTCATCTCGGCGCTGCAGAAGGAGATCCGCCGCGGCAATACCGAGAACGCCGCCCTGCTGGCGTATGAAATGATCATCACCAGCCCGGCGCTCGAAGATTACCTTTGGCAGCGCCTGAAAGTGATCTCGGTGGAAGATATCTGCATGGGTGAGCCCATGGCGCCCGTGCTCATCCAGAGCCTGTATGAGATGACCGCCGCCTGTGACCGCTCGGTCGGCGAGCGCAAGCTTTACGCGGTCCACGCCGTGCGCTACCTGTGCATGTGTAAAAAAGACCGCTCTTCTGATGAGATGATCAACTGGATCAGCCATGCCGGCGAGCTGGGCAAAGCCCTGCCGGTCATCCCGGAATATGCGCTGGATATGCATACCGCCGAAGGGCAGAAGAAAGGCCGCGGCACGACGGCATTTCTTCGAGGAAGCCTCGCGCATCATCCCCGAGCTTCCCAACCGGGATAAGACTTACCTCGAGCGCATCATTAAAATGCTGGATAGCGGTGAGTTGAAAGATTGATCATAAAGAAATGAATTTATTAAGGAGCGACCTGTCCGGTCGCTCCTTATATTTAACATTGTTCATAAGAATGTTTTAATTTGATAAATATAGTAAAATTTATCATATTTGAAAATAAAGGTGCATCATGAAACCTTCCCCCCGGTCTGTTTTTGTCCTGCTGGTTACGTGCGTTGTTCTTGTGGCTTGTGGAGGTAATCCCGGAACTGTCATGGATGAAGTGCCGTCGCAGCAATCCACGACCACAAACGTACCCACTGCCACTCTGCCTGCAGCTCCCACGCTTGCCCCAACATCAATTCCTTCACCCTCACCTACGGCAACGCTTCCCCCACTGCCGGAAGTCATCGCAAAGGACACGCTTTCCAATCTGCAGGTTGTCCGCGCGGGCTGGCTTGATGCAGGTTTGGATACTGAAACAAAAACAAGGGTGGTAAGCCCTGATGCACGCTTAATGGCGGTTTGGGGCTGTTATCGCGACACCGAGAACACCTCCGTTTGTGCTCTGCCCTTGGTCGCGATTCTGGATATGGAGACCGGAAGAAAATTGTTCGAGCTCGAAGCCTTAACAACCATCGTTGAAGTCATGCAGTTCAGCCCCGATGGCAGCGTCCTGGCGCTCGCCGGTTGTCACACTCCCATCGCCTATTATGGCTCACCTGAAACGTCCTGCACGGAACCGCGCGTCTGGCTGGTGGATACATCCACGGGTGAGATCACCCATGAATTAAAAAGCTTTGCCTCTGCAGCTGTGAGCCTGGTATTTTCCCCGGACGGCAGCAAGCTTTATACAAGTGTTTTCTATTTCAAGAGGATCAATTACTCCGATAATTCCATCCGCATCTGGGACGTGGCCAGCGGCGAAGAGCTGGGGGAGATCCATCCGGATATCATCAACTGCACCGAAGTTCATTTGGGGATCAGTCCCGACGGGCATTATCTGGTGACGCGTTACTATCAGGCGTGCACTGGAAGCCAGCAGGTCAAGTGGTGGGACCTGGTCAATCCTTCATCCCGGGCGGTAGCCGGTTATCCAGGTGTGCGCTTTGCCGTCAGTCCGGACAGCACCAAGCTGGCTGTCCTGGAAGACTGGGAAAATATTGTGTTCCATATCTACGATCTGAAATCCGGCAATCGCTTACAAGTCATCACCCCCGGCGTGAAAGGGTTCTCAGATATTAAATTTTCGTTCACCCCGGATAGCCGCGCACTACTCCTTACGAATCACAAGAATACAAACGGCAAGGGTTTTGCGGTTATTGATATCAGCAATGGAAAAATCCTCGCTGATTTGAAACCTGCCGATTACGAGCTGTGGCCGCTTTCAGCATACGCTTTCAGCCCGGATGGCAGCTTGTTGTTCACCTTCGGTTTTAATAAAAATTTCGAGTACCCTGAATACATTAGAAACTTCAGCGCATGGGATACATCCACCTGGCAGGAGTTCACCCTTCCCCCGCTAGCCCGAAACCAGCTGCAGGCCACTGAATACCTGATGGTCTCCCCGGATCAAAAAAGAGTGGTAAATTGGGGATGGACGGGTGATTATGCCCAGCTTGGATTTCCGGTCAGGGAACAGCAGGCTGCCCAACAGGCTCTTGTGACTTACCTTGACCTTTTATCCGCGGCGGATTACAGCAGCGCCGCAAAGATGATCAGCCCGAATGATGAATATTTCCTTCCGGAAAACCTTTCCGAAATACTCCCTGGTGTGGATCTGGAAGATGTGTCAGCCATCCTCGAAAACCTGTGCCAGGATCCGGATTTTCCCTGCCTGCCTCTGCTGGAGGTGACCTATCAATCACAAATTCAGCCAGATACATTTCTCTTCAAGGTTCAGTTCGCCAATCCGGATGGCACGCCTGCCATGTGGCCGCCCTGCAACGATGCGCCTTTGACCGAATATTGTGATTGGCGGAACGATTTCGAGTACATGGTCGTCAAACAGTCGGATGGTCAGTTCAAGATTTTCAATTCACCACCCTATTCTTTGTATCTGGAATAAAACGACCTGGTTGGTTTATCAATATCCACGAACCTGTTCATAGGGCACCTACCAAATTTGTAGCCGATTGACCTAGTCAAATCTGGTTGATTGCCCGATACAGATATCCCCCTGCCGAACCATGCGCAGGGGGTTTTTTTTATCTATTCTTGGATTGAAAGTCATTCTTTCCAGATAAGGTGGGGTTTTTGCTATCCTGTGATTTTTCTTTGACCCGTGGATGCAGGAAGGAGGTTGATATCGATAAGAGTTGATCTCCTGAAGTAGAACGTCCGCTTATTCCCAAAAATATAAAGGAGTATGAAATGAGTTGTTCCAAACTTGCACAATTGCTTGTGTACCTTGTAACTTTCAGCTTGATTCTTTCGGCTTGCGGTAAGTCTGCGCCAACGGAGGTTCCGGCGCAGGGTGAAGAACCCACCGAAGTACCGCAGGAAGTCGTTCCCACGGAAAAGCCGGCTACCACCCGTACGGGCGGCTGGATGGATGAGATCATCTTCACCTCCGTCGATGAGGCTCCCAACGCCATAGCCCAGATCCAGGCGGGTGCGCTGGATATCTATTCGTATTTCGTGGATGATCCGGATGCCTTCCAAACGGTCGCTTCCGATCCCAACCTGACGTACACCAATGCCTACGGATCGATGGACTACATGACCTATAATGTCACCGGTCCGACCTTCAACGACGGCCGCCTCAACCCCTTCAGCAACGCCAAAATCCGCGAAGCCACCAACTGGATGATCGATCGCGAGTACCTGGTGCAGGAAGCCGTGGGCGGTCTGGGCGCTCCCAAGACCGTCGTCTTGATCCAGGCGTACCCCGATTACGCCCTGTATGCCGATTTAATCCGCCCGCTTGAGAAGAAATACGCCTACGATTTCGAAAAAGCGGAGAGCATAATCAGTGCTGAGATGGAAGGCATGGGCGCCGTCAAGGTCGATGGAAAATGGACCTTCAACGGCAAGCCGGTCGTCCTGATCGGTCTCATCCGTTCGGAGGATGAACGTGAAACCATCGGCAACTATTTTGCCGACCAGATGGAGAAGATGGGCTTCACCGTCGATCGCCAGGTGCGTACGCGCGACGAGCTGGCTCCCATCTGGCAGCAGAGCGTGACCGCTGAAGGCGAATGGCACTGGTACACCGGCGGCGGCGGTTATCAATCCGTCGTGCGCAATGCCGGCAACTTCTTCCGCGATTTCTATACCTCGCAGGCTGCCACAACCACCGCAGAAGAAGCCTTCCACCCCGATGAAGAGCTTGAACAGCTTGCCAGGGATTTGGCCAACAATACCTATTCCAGCATGGAAGAACGCCGCGAGATGTTTGCGCAGGCGCTCACCCTCTCGTTGGAATATTCCTCCCAGGTGTTTGTTTTAGCCAATTACAGCTTCTTCCCGCAGCGCGCCGACCTGCAGATCGCTTCCGATCTCGGCGGCGGGATTTGCGGTTCCAACCTCTGGCCGTATACCGCCCGCTGGAAAGGCCAGGAAGGCGGCACACTGCGCAGCGCCATGTCCGGCATCCTCACCGGCCCGTGGAACGGACCGGCTGGTGCAAACTGGTTCCAGGAATTCATGCTGCAGCGCGCCACCACCGATGATGCCGTGGTACCCAGCCCTTATACCGGGCTCTTTTACCCGCAGCGCCTTGAGCGCGCGGAGATCCAGGCTGTCAATGGTACCCCCATGCAGAAGACGCTTGATTGGATCGACCTGGAATTCGTCGATCAGATCGATGTGCCCGCCGATGCCTGGGCGGATTGGGACGCAGCCAATCAAAAATTCATCACCGTTGCCGAGAAATATCCCGATGGCATCACCGCCAGGACCAGGACGACGGTCTATTACCCATCCTCCCTGTGGGATGTGAAGTGGCACGATGGCAGCACGCTCTCCATCGGTGATTTTGTCAATTACATCATCTTCAACTTCGATAACGGCAAACCGGAAAGCGCCGTATACGATGAATCAAACGTTTCCACCGTGGATTCCTTCCTGTCGCATTTCAAGGGTGTCCGCATCGTTTCCAGGGATCCACTGGTGATCGAAACTTATGATGACCTCGCAGAAACCGATGCGGAAGTCCAGGTTTCCTATACCACCATCAAGTGGTTCCCGGTCACACAGTGGGGTCCCATTGCGTGGCACTCTTACGTCCCGGGTTACCTGGCTGAAGTCAACCGCGAGCTGGCATTCTCCGCTTCCAAGTCCACCGCGCTCAACGTGGATTGGACACATTACATGGATGGTCCCAGCCTGGATATCCTGAAGAAGTACCTGGATCAGGCGAAGGCGGAGAGCTATCTGCCCTTTGCGGAGACGCTCAATGAATATATCACCCCCGAAGAGATCGCCGCCCGTTATGAAAACCTCGAGAAGTTTTTTGAAACATATAACCACTTCTGGATCGGCACCGGGCCATACTTTATCACCCAGGTCAATTCGGTGGAAGGCTCCATCGTTGCCAAACGCTTCGCTGATTTCCCGGATCCTTCCGATAAGTGGGATATCTTCGGCGCGCCCATGATGCCGGTTGTCGATGTCAGCGGCGAACCGCAGGTGACGATCGGTAATGAAGCCGTGTTTGAAGCCTACGTATCCTTCGATGACCAGCCATACCCGGAAGCGGAACTGGATAAAGTCACCTACCTGGTTTATGACACTGCCAATACCTTGATCGCCAGCGGCGTTGCATCCGCTGCAGGTGAAGGCAGATATCAAGCCACCCTCACAACCGATATCACTTCGGAACTACTCCCCGGAGCAAGCAAGATCGAATTCATCGCCATCTCCAAACAGGTCAGCTTGCCTACGTTTGCCGAGAAGCAGTTCCTGGCTGTTGAACCTTGAAGTTTTAACTGATCGATCTGAAGGGAGCTTTCACGCTCCCTTCAGATTTTCCGAAGTTGAGGAGGAGAATCATTTTGGCAGCAACTCACCAGTTCCAGCAAATACTCTTGGAGAAATCCATCCGGATGGGATCCAGTACTCTTGGTCGCATCCTCAAATTCATGGGGATGCGCTTGATCACGTTGTTGATCACCGTGGTCATCAGCATTTTCCTGACCGTGATGATCGCCAGCATGGGCGGTCACGTGGATAAAATCCGCATGGGCGAGATCCGCGAGACTGTCACCACCAACATCAATCGCAATGCCGCCAACCGCAACCTGCCCACCGAGGAACGCAATAAAATGATCGAGGACAATATCCGCATCCAGGCGGAAGCCATGGGGCTCAATAAACCCTTCATGGTGCGCACGGTGGGATTCATGAAGGACGCCCTGACCCTCAACATGGGTCGGGCGTTGAAAATGACCAGCGACAGCGGTTCTTCGCAGGTGCGGCGCATCATCCTCGAACGCCTGCCCCCCACGCTGGCATTGTTTGGTTCTTCCAGCCTGATCTTTTTTTTCATTGAACTTGTGATGGCATTATTCCTCTCCAGGCGATATGGTTCGCTCCTGGATAAATTGATCATCGGATTGGCGCCAACTTCCACCGCGCCAGCCTGGTTCTACGGTTATTTTCTGATCATGATCTTCGCTGCAATTCTAAAGGTCCTCCCCTTTGGCGGGATGATCGACGCCCCTGTCCCCGAGGACACGCTGGGCTATCTCCTCAACATGCTCAAGCATATGATCCTGCCTTTGATGGCCATCGCGCTCAACCAGGTCTTCCTGAACGCTTATGCCTGGCGGACCTTTTTCCTGATCTACGCCAACGAGGACTACGTGGAGATGGCCAAGGCAAAAGGCGTGAAGGAAAGGGACGTGGAACGCAAATACGTCCTCCGTCCTGCGCTGCCCACCATCATCACCACCTTCGCCCTGACCATCATTTCAGCCTGGGGCGGTTATCCCATCATGGAGACCGTCTTCGGCTGGCCCGGGCTGGGGCGTTCGTATTACCAGGCGGTCCAGTTCTACGATACCCCGGTGATCCTGGGCAACGCGGTCGTTTTCGCTTACCTGCTGGCGATCACGGTATTCCTCCTGGATTTCATTTATGCCCTGGTTGATCCACGCGTGAAGATCGGGCAGAGCGGGAGCCAGGCATGAACGCGATACGAAAGAGTCTGAAGGAAATATTCCGTTACCCGTCCGCTGTGGTCGGCCTGGTCCTCATCCTTGCCCTGGTGGGCTTATCGATATTCACCATGATCAAGATCCCATACCACCAGGCCATCGTGCTCTGGAGAGGCGGTGAAGAGATCTGGTACCGCAATCCGCGCCAGGCGGGACCCGAGTGGATGAACCTGCTGCGAAAGAAACAGCTGCCAATTTCGTTCACCATGAACTCCGCGGATGGAACCGCCAGCAAGGTCATTGAAGAACAGGGCGGAGAATTGGGTAAGACCACCATCACATACGATTTTGATTTTGCTTACGATGATTTTCCCCAGGATATCATCATTTATTTCAAGGCAGACTTCGTTGAAAAACAACCCTTTGTGTCCCTGGTATGGTCAACCCCGGATGGCAGGCGCATCCAGCTGACCGATCTTGGCATCGAGCAAAAATTCACCTACCGACTGGGTCAGGACGAACGGCTGAAGCGCATCCTCGGCGGGGTGCCGCCCATGCAAGGCCTCTTCAAGGATCCCAACCTGGAAACCCCAAGTCCACTAAAAGGACGATATCAACTGGTCGTCACCGGTTACACCTCAGAAAAAAGCTCAACGGTGGATGCCGAATTTGTCCTGCAAGGGCAGCTGTGTGGGTTGGCGGGTACCGATCACATGCGGCGCGATCTGACCGTCGCGTTGCTCTGGGGAACGCCGATTGCCCTGGCTTTTGGCCTGCTTGCCGCCCTGGGCACCACCATCACGACCATGATGATCGCCGCAACCGGCGCATGGTATGGCGGCTGGGTGGATGAGATCATCCAACGCATTACCGAGATCAACCTCGTCCTTCCCTTCCTGCCCATCCTGATCATGGTCGGCACCTTCTATTCACGCAGCATCTGGTTCATCCTGGGGGTCACCATCCTGCTGAATATATTCGGCGGCGGGATCAAGAACTACCGCGCCATGTTCATGCAGGTCAAGGAACAGCCTTACGTGGAAGCTGCCCGCTCATACGGTGCCAGCGACATGCGCATCATCTTTAGTTATCTTACGCCGCGCCTGATCCCTACCCTCATCCCGCAGCTTGTCACCCTTATTCCAACCTATGTTTTCCTCGAAGCCTCGCTGGCTGTGCTGGGGTTGGGCGATCCGTTCCTGCCCACCTGGGGCAAGGTGATCAACGATGCCAGCTCCAACGGCGCCTTGTTTGAAGGTCTCTATTACTGGGTGATAGAGCCGGCCGCCCTGCTGCTGGTGACAGGTCTCGCGTTTGCCCTGCTGGGTTTTGCCCTCGACCGCGTGTTCAACCCCCGCCTCCGGGAACTCTGAAGAACCTGGATGCGGACTGCATAAAGAAGGAGTAAAAAAATGCTTAACCATCCAAAATTAATGATCCTGATCGGTTTCATCCTGGTCCTGATGGGTGCAGTGCTCCCGCTGCTGATGGTGATGAAATACCTGGAAGCCACCTTTTTCCTGTGTTTTCTATCCTACACAGCCAGCATATCAGGTGTGATTTTAGGCATCATCGGCACGGCAGTCTACGTCATACCCGAGTCCAAAAAACCTCATCCTTATGGCATGATCGATTTTGACGAGCAGGAGCCCATGGAAAAGATCGTGCAATAGAGCTTGATATCTACAATTCGTCTCATTGGACATTCGTCCACCCAAAAATCCAACGCCTGGGGAATGTTTGTCCCTGTAATTACTGGTATCTTTTAGCTGACAGATATCTTCACCAGCAAGCCGACCTGCACGGGGGGATCTGTGCAGGCGGGAGGATGTTTTGATGATCATCATTCCTGGCAATCTTCACGGAGGTGAATCGTGACTGATAACGTTAAATTTTGCCCAACCCTGGGAACATGGTAGATTGCCGCATTATGCCCGAGATCACCCCCCGCGTCCAATTCTTCCATTGGAACGCCCTCAATGCCACCGATAAGGAGATCCTCCTTCGCACCACCGGTTTCCAGGTCACCTGCCTGCCCTTCGAGGGTCCTCTCACCCTGAAAGCGCTGCGCACCGATCCTCCTGCCGCGGTGGTCATCGATCTTTCCCGCCAGCCTTCTTCCGGACGTGATCTCGCCCTCCAGCTGCGCACCCATTCCGCCACCCGCCACCTGCCCATCCTCTTCGTGGATGGCGCTCCCGAAAAAACACAATCATTGGCCGTCCTCTTCCCGGATGCCATCTACACCAACTGGGATGCAATTATTGAAACCCTCAAGGGCGCCGTGCAGAATCCCCCGCCCGTCACCTGTATCCCGGATTCGATTTTTGCTCCCTACAAGAATGTCCCCCTGGTCCGGAAGCTTGGCATCCGCGAAGGCATGCGCGTCAGGCTGGTGGACGCTCCTCCGGATTTTGAACGCAAGCTTGGCGAGCTCCCCCCCGAGGTATCACTCGTTCGCAACGGCACCCAGCCGGCAGCCCTTAACCTGGCCTTTATCCGCTCCCGCGAAGATCTGGAGCGCAAGATAACTTCCCTGGTCAACCTGGTGCAGCAGGGCAGGCTCTGGATCATCTGGCCAAAGCGCAAGAGCAAGGATGCGGGCGCCATTAACCAAAACCATGTGCGCCGTGCCGGGCTCGCCGCGGGCATGGTGGATTTCAAGATATGTTCGGTGGACGAAACCTGGACCGGATTACAATTCACCTGGAGGGGCACATGAAAAATATCCGCGAAACGACCCATTTCTCGATCGTTGAGCTGGCCGATGGTGTTTTTGCCGCGCTGCACAACGGTAGGGGCGCCGCATTCAGCAACGCCGGCATCATCGACCTGGGCGGCAAGACGGTGGTCTTCGATACCACTGAATCACCCGCCGCCGGCACCGAGCTCGCCCGCCAGGCCCTGGAACTCACCGGGAATCCCGCATCCATTGTCATCATCAGCCACCATCATGACGATCACTGGATGGGCAACCAGGCTTTCAGCGCCAAGACGCGCATCTATTCCTCCCAACCCGCCCTGGATGCCATGCTGCCCGAAATTGAAGAGCTGAAAGAGCGGGAGGACTCGGCTGCTTATTACCGCAAGGCGATTGAGGAAAATGAAACCCAGTTGAAGACCGAAAAAGACCCGCAGCGGATTGAATTACTGGCGGGCGCCATCCGGCGCAACCGGTACGCGCTCGAGGATCTGGCCATCCTCGTCCCCCGCCTTCCGGAACGGGTGATCAAGCTGGAGATGTGCCTCAAGGGACTCAAGCGTCAGGCGCGCATCCTGCCTTTTTATCCCGCCCACACCATCGGTGATTGCATCCTGCTGCTGGATAAGGAAAAGATCGCCTTCATCGGCGACCTGGGATTCTTCAAGACCCACCCCTTCATGGGGTCCTGCATTCCCCTGGATTGGATCGAACGCTTGAAACAGCTTGAAGCCATGCAATATAAAATCTATGTCCCCGGGCACGGTCCTTTGGGCACCACCCGGGACCTGGCGCAGCAGCGCGAGTACATCCAGCTGTTGGGTCAGCGCGTGACCCAGGCGCTCGTGCTGAAACGGGATCAGCAGTCCGTCCTTGAACAGCCGCTGCCGGATTTTTGTTCCGATTGGGAGCCAACCCTCAAACGTTACCAGCGCAACGTCGAATTCCTTTTTGACTATCACAAAAAATAGAAGTCATTGAACCTGAGAGTTGATCATGGAAACCTTTATCTTCGCCACCCACCCCGACCCGGGCAGCTCCGGGAAAGCCGAAGCCATCTGGGCAGAAAGCATCCGCACCTTTGGCGGGAAATTCCGCAACGCGCCCCTCTGGATTCTCTACCCGCGCGGCGGGGAAGCCTGGGCTGAAAAGTTGAAGCAAGCCACCCGGTCATTCCAGGTCGACCTGCATCCCTTCGATATCCCCGCTGAAGCGCGCAAGCTGCCTTTCTTCGCCAAGGGTTACGCTTCCGCCGCCGCGGAGGACCTGGCGGATGGCAATGCCTCGCACCTGGTTTGGATGGACGCCGGTTCCCTCATGCTCAACCAGCCGGATGGGCTCATCCTCCCGGAAGGCGCAGACCTCGGCTGCCGCCCGGTGGACCTGACCAATATCGGCTCGCGCACCGGGGATTCCCCGGATGATTTCTGGCTGCGCATCTACGCCCTCTGCCGCGTCCCGCCCGACCGCTTGTTCACCATGCAGTCCAGCACGGAAGCCATCGATATCCGCCCCTATATCAACGCCGGGCTGCTGGTCACCCGCCCCGGGTTGTCGCTTGTTGAATGCCTGGCGCGAGAACCTCGAGCTGGCGCAGCGCAATCCCGAAATTCTCAACATGATCCGCGCGATGAAAGGCGTTCGATCTTCCTGCACCAGGCCGTGCTGGCTGCCACCATCCTCTCACGCTATACCCCCGAGCAGATCCTCATCTACCCGCCGAACATCAATTACGCCCTGCACCTGCACACCCATTACCCGGACGCCACCCGCGCGAAGAACATGGGCGAGCTGATCACCTGCCGCACCGAGTACCTGTACGAGGAAGCAGGCTGGCAATCGCGCCTGCCTGAAATCGAAGAGCCGCTGCGCTCCTGGCTCTTCTCCCGCTGGAAATAACAATTTTCTCCCTCTCCAAAATTGCTTGTATTTTGGGGTCGCGGTTTATGCACCTCCCTTGGAGGTCGCGTCTTTGCACTCTTCTACCTTCCGGCAATTGCTCTTGCATCTTGGGAGAGGGACTAAGGGAGGGGCTTAAACCCACCAGGCACCTCATCGGTGCCTGGTGATCGAATATGCTGGGGAGTAAAACGATCTAATTTACGTATAGGTTGAGCTCGCCTCCCAAATTATCGCTATTGTTCCCAAAATAAAACACGTTGGTCAGCGTGTAGGGCTTGCTTGCGGCGATATCCAACCAGATGCCGTAATCGCCGTTGCTCGCCACGATTCCATTGGTGATGGTGACCTTGGCCGTGTCATTTTCGTTCGTGCTGATGAACAATCCTGAGTAAACCGCACCAGTGCCGTAATTGAACATCGCCGTGATGCCCTTGATGGTCACGTTGCCTTTGGTCGGAGATATTGATCCCATCCCCGTAATTGAAATTCGCGGTGACATTGGTCAAGGTGACAGTGCCTGATCCGGCATTGTTGGTATGAATGGTGATTCCATTGCTCATCTCGCTGCCATTGGCGGTCACGTTGGTAAAGCGCTACCATACCCATCGCTTTCGATCCATCAGGTTGTGCCGTCATTATTCATTGAAGGTGTTGGCTGCCGTATGAAGCCAGGATGGTTACCGGTTTTGCCGGTCGGCATGGTCATTGGTGATATCTGCACCAATGCAGCCGTTTTCGTTTGCCTGTACTGGTGTTTACGACAATGCACCGTAACTTCGAACCTTCAACCCACGGTTGGTGTTTTCGTTGAACGTGCTCTTGATCACGCTCATCCCCTTGGTGCCCGTGGTATCCAGCTGGTTGTCCAGGTAGGCGCCCTCAAAGCCGTTGAGGTTGCCGCTGGCTTCAACACCGTTTACGGTGATTGCCCTTTGGTGAGCACTTCTAATGCCGTTGGACCCATTATTGGTTGAATTTTCCTCCCGTGATGGTCACGTTTGCCGGGATGGTGGCGGCATTCGTTGGTAATGGACACACCATAACCACCGTTGTTGGAGACAGTTGACCTTGTCTGAGCACCACTACGCCGTAGGTGTTGATCACCAGCCCCCAGTTGCCGTTAGAGTGGAATTCATTGACCCCGCTCCCGCTGGTCAGCAGGCTCACGTTGCAGGGTGTTGCCGTTCCGCAAGCAGTATTGTCCAATGTCATCCCCCAAGTCGTGTTACTGTTTGATCGGACATTGGTCAGCGTGATAGCGCCGTTGGTGTGAACTTGCATCCCGTAACCGGTATTATCGTGAATATATAGATCGGATAGGGTGACCGTTGTTGTGGAATATAGCGCAGTCCGATTCAACACGATCCCGCCATCTTCGTTCCTACCAATCTCACCACCTTTGAATATAAGTGCGCCGTTTGATACTATCTCTATACCGGCTCCTGCAGAATGAATTACATTTACCTTATTCAAAGATATGTTTGCATTAAGCCAGTGATTGTCAAGAAAGATACCCGGCCCTACTCCGACAGTGCGAAGTTCATTTACATCGACACTTGTCAATGCTATATGTTCCCTTTGGAAAGGACATATATTCCATACCCGTTGGCCATTACCCATGGCAGGTTGGTTAATTTTAGGTTGTTGATGAGTCACTGGGTTTGGCAGCGGAATCCGAAACGCTTGAATTGCTCGATCCAAACGGCAATACTGCACACTATTGTCAACCTGGACTATTCTTGATAACAACAGCACCAAGGGAGATAAAATTAATTCCATATGTACTGTTTTTTACACTGAAATTGGTCAGCGAAACAGTCCCCTTGGATTCCAGTGTAGATCCCAGTTATATCCTCCTAAATCAATATCATGTTCGGAAAAATTCGTGATCGTCACAGGCTTGGGCGCGGTATCCGGCGCCTTGTCATTCTCGATCCAATACACCGGCATATGTAATTGTTATTAGCCTGCCCGCCCTTGATCACCACGGGTCCTTTCGTATATACCGCGATCCCCGTGCCTGAACTGGTGGTTTCATCGGCAATCACGTTGGTCAGCGAGACGGCGCCTTTGGACACAATATAAACACCATAATCCTGGTTGCCGTTTGCGCTGAAATTAGCTGATGGTCACCGGTTTTGGAGCAGTGTCCAGGGCGGTGTCGTTCTCTATGAACGACCACTGCTTCGGCGAGATTGTCGTATTGCGTGCCCACCGTTGATCACCACTGGGCCATTAGTTGAGATCAATATCCCTGCAGATCCGCCGGAATTGTCGTATTTCCATCCGCCCAGAACATTGGTCAGTGATACTCCCGAAGACGTCGTGCTGGTGGTGTTATCGATTAGATGCCTTCTCCTCCAATAACCGTTTCATAACCATTCGAGCTGGCTTCCACATATTTGATCGATACTGCACCGTTGCTCGTGATCAGCAGTCCGGTGTAATCATTATTAGGAACTGGTTATCACCAAATGCAGACCCGTTGATGGTGACGGGCTGAGAAGTAGGTAGCCCAATTCATCTGCCAAGCCCTGACCCCCCAACCAGATTGTTATTGGCTTTTACCTTGTTCAGCGTAATTGCACCAGTTGAAGAAACATACCAGGCTATCACCTTCATTGTCATTGAACAGGCTATTGGTAACTGTCACTGGGCTGACAAGCTGTGAATATAGCGTTCGAAGACTGGCTCCGCGTATACCAAAACCATCATTCCCTACTTGCCGATACATTGGTTACAGAGATCGCCCCGCGTGAAGTAACATAGAGCGCCGCATCAACTGTATTATCTGGTATCATCAAAAGTGCTGTCCTTAATGGTGACCTTGCCTGGTCCGAGCCATTGACACCATTCAGCTACCTTCATTACAGGTTTCTATGTAAGCAGCCGAGGTTGTGTTGCCATCTGCATGTATGCCCGTGACGCCGACATTGCCCTTCGAATAGATCAGCAGTCCAATATCATCGTTACCCAGGATATCCGCGCCGGTCAGTGTCACTCCCGGGGTTGCGCTGCCGAAGGTGTTATCGAGTTCAATGCCATATTCCCGTATTTCCTTCAGCCTGCGCGTATTTGACTGAGATCGCCCCGTTGCTGTAGATGCGAAGTCCCTTAGCGCCATTATTATTGAATTGGTTATCACCGGCAGAAGTGCCGTTGATCGTTATATTTGAAGCGATTGTGTCGTAATTATTTTCCAGAATCACTCCTGAGCCATTCACATTGGAGTTCGCCACAACTTTATTGAGAGTGATCGCACCCTTGGTCATGACCCGTAGTCCAACACCATTATTATTGTTAAACGTAGCAACCAGTAACTGCGACCGTGGCAACCTTGCTGGCATAAGAATTAACCAATTGAGCTCCTGGCATGGTAAGCGTCCCAGAAGCGGAAACATTGGTAAGCGTGATCGCGCCGTTCGCGGTAACGGTCAAACCCTGTGCGCCTGATTGATTATTATCGAAGGTGCTGTCCTTGATGGTGACCAGGCCGGTACCTGTCCAGAGGCAAGCGCCCGTATCTTCATTGCAGGTATCCAACTCTGCGCCGTAAGCATCGTTTTCGTCCGCGTGCACGCCGGTCAGGGTAATGTTGCCCCTGGTAAAAAGTCCCAGGCCGCGCCAGTTGTTATTGGCATAAACATTGATGAGCGTGATCGCGCTGGATAGGACGGTATCACTGCTTACTATGCCCCATTCGTTGGTGTTATTGTTGACCACACTGTTCTTGATGGTGATGGCACCTGGCGTTTTGAGAGTCAACCCGGAATAGTTTCCGCTGTTGTTGCTGGCGGAGACTCCATCTAGCAATACTGACCCACCCGTGTCGATCACAATCCCGCTCGAGTAATAGCTGGGATTGGCTCCATTCCAATCGAACGTGCTGTTGGTGATGGTCACGCTGCCCGTCGTACCGATAAATCCACCGCCATGGGCATTGTTGGAAGATTTCACCCGGTTGAGGATCACCGCGCCGGTATGTCCTTCGATCAGGAGACCCATGCCCGTGCCGCTATTAATAATTTCAACGTCCTCGATCTTAAGGGTTCCCACGCTATTCAACACCTTGATCCCTGCATAAGGTGCGTCCGCGGTCGCCGTGATCTTGAAACCCTTGATGGTGAATCCCAGGTTAACGCTGTTGATATAGATGTACCCCGAGAGGTTTGCTTCGGGTGCGCCATCCAAAACAGTGCTGGTAATTCCTTTGAAACCATTAAGGATGGCAACTGTATCTGCATCTACAGATACATTCTCGGTGTAGGTGCCCGCCTCAACATGGATCAGTCCATCGCTCGGCAAGCCGTTAGCGGCGATACTATCGATGGCTGCCTGGATGGTTACAAAGTTAAAGGTAACAGTTCCCACCTTGTACCAGGGATCGCCGCCTTCCAGCGCTGCCGCGGCTTCCTCTGAAGCCAGCGCCAGCGGCTCGCCGCTGCCATCCACCAGCGTCACCCCCGCCTCTTCGGCGGCTTCCAGGATGGGCGCCAGTTCCGGCTCTACCTCCTCTGAATCAACAACCACCTCCGCCGGGGCTTCCTCGGGCTGAGGTGGCTGTTCGTCCTGCGCGTTAACGGGTGAAACAAAAAAGATTGCTGCCAGCGATGAAAGGGCGATGATGATCAGCAGCCGTGTAAACCAGTGCTGTGTTCTCATGTTTGTACCCTCTGAATGAATTTTGTAAAAATTGCAGATTGGAATGGGTTTATGTTCCCCGGATAATGACCACCCTCTTTCTATGAGTGTTGTTCAGACGTTTGGAATTCAAATCCATTATAGGTCGGAAAAAAGAAATTTCAATACCCACTTTCCCCTCTCCTGCGAGGAGAGGGGTTGGGGGTGAGGTGTTCTGCTTACCTTTTCCTCAACCAAAAGAGCATCACCAGCGGGATGAGCAAGGCGGAGCCGCACAGGGTCGACGTGGGCTTGGGTGCCTCGCTTGGGCTGACCGGAGCCGGCTGCGGTGTCTCGCTCGGTTCCGGCGTTGCCGTTTCAACCACTGTGAATGGGGGTATCAGGAGGGGGCAGAATCTGCGTCTGCTTTCTATGGTCGGTGTCGCCGTCAGCCAGGGGAAATCATATGTCACCATTTTCTCCCATCATCCCATCCGGTAAAAGATACGAAATGTTCTGCGCGATCTCCAGCACCACCGGATCATTCGGTGCAAGGTGAAGCGCGGTGCTGGATCTCATGCAGCGCCCGGATGGCATCGGGACCAAATCCCGCTTTCCCATGCATCCCAATAAGCCCGGTTCGCGAGCAGGTCGGCAAAACCGGCATGCCACTGGGCATCCTCCGGTTTGAGGGCCAGGCATTTTTCATAAGCCTGGATGCTGGATTGATAAAGCTGCTCCCCGCCTTCATCCATTCGATATCCCTTGCTCTCGAAGAAGATCTCCTTGTAATACTTCCCCAGCCTGCCCCAGGCTTCCCCGTCCTGCGGATTCTGTGTGACGTTTTCCTTTTCCTTCAACAAGCATCGTCCAGAGCTTTGGGCTGACCAGCGCGAATTCCATGTCCTGCACCGTGCCATCCGCTCCGGGTTCAAAATCCTCGAAATGCCAGCGCACCTCATTGCCCTGGAACACACCTCCCGGCGTGGTCTCCGCCCAGCCGATCTGCATTCCCACGATGACGTTCTGCGTATTGGCTGGATAAGGCAGGCGCAGGATGATATCCGCGCTGCCGATCGTATCCTTCCATCCCGCGCCGGTGCGCAGGACGTAATAAAAAGCTGTTTCCGGGTAATAGCCGGTGCCCTCAAGGTCGTATACCACCTGCAGCTCAACATCCTCGGCAGGTGGAAAGGTCACATCGAATTCCGCCCACGGCACTTCCTCCTGCTGGTAGCTGATATTCGGGTAATTGGCGCGCCGATAAGTGACCTTTTTCCCATCCACCTTGATGCTGAGATTTTTGATTTCGGGATATTCGCTGCGCCCATCACTGGCTGAGATCGGGAAACGAACCGCCATGCTCTCAGAGGCACTGCCGGTGTTATTCATGGTGAAATCCGCCGTAACGTGCGCCTGGCCGAGATCGCCCGCATTTCGTATCTCGATCAGCACCGTCTCTGCCAGCATGCGCACCTGCGTGGACTCGCTGCCCGGTTCCGGGTTGACCCCCGGCGGATTGTAGGGTGGAGCGACGTCAGCCGATGCGCTCGAGGGGAATGCCAAAATCACCAGGATCATAATAACGGAAATGAGACGTTTCATCTTATCCTCCGAGTTTTCAGGTCTACATGCATACTTAATGGCTCGTATGCAGTTTGGGTACACAATAATGTTCTGGTTTTCCCCGTTCTGAAAACCACATTCATCATAGTACAAAACCGGGTGCCGTTCAACAGCATCACAAAAACGCTTTACAGGCTCGTGTATATAATATGAAAGTAGCATCACCCCTTTCACGGAGGTTCCCCCATGTCCCAGGCAAAAACCAAACCCTTTAACTACGCCGTCGGCATGTTCGGCACGTCCATCCCCATCAACATGCTCAAGACCTACGCCGCCATCTTCTACGTCGACAAGCTCGGCCTGGTCACCACCGCCCAGTTCGCCCTCATGCTGCTCATCTACACCTTCATCGACGCCGCCGATAATCCCATCTACGGCTTCCTCTCCGACCGCACGCGCACCAAATGGGGACGCCGCAAGCCCTGGCTGACCATCGGCACGCCCCTGCTCATCCTCTGCTTCGCCGCCTTCTACAGCCCGCCGACCTTCCTCGCCGGGCAGTCCGCGGTCGCCTTCTGCATGCTCTTCTACATGCTCACCGGCACGCTGGATTCGGTGATCAACGCCAACTACGCCGCCCTCTTCCCCGAGCTCTTCCGCGATGATGCCAGCCGCGCCACCGCCAACGCCATGCGCCAGGCTTTCCAGCTGGTCGCCATGATCATCAGCATCGCGCTCACCCCCATGGTCACCAGCGCGCTGGGCTACGGGCTCACCGCGGTCATCTACGGCATCCTGGGCGGCGCGGTCATCCTCTACATGACCTTCTCCTGCAAGGAAGCCGCCATCGAGCCCGACGAGGAAAAGCCCCAGCTCTGGAAGAGCATCAAGGACCTGTTCTCGAACCGCAAATTCTGGATCGCCGGGCTGGCCAACGCCTTCTACAGCGCCGCCATGTCGCTGGTGCTCGCCTCCATGCCCTTCTTCGCCAAGTACACCCTGGGCATCTCCGACGGTCAGACCACCTTCCTCTTCGCCGCCGTCCTGCTCATCGCCATCGGCTGCGTGGCTCTCTGGGCCTGGCTGGTGCGTAAATATGGCTTGATGCCCATCTGGCGCGCCGCGCTGCTCACCCTGGCGGTCATGTTCGTCCCGCTCTTCTTCGCCCGCAACCTGGTCACCGGAGTGATCTTCTCCGCCTTCGTCGGCTTCGGCTTCGCCGGGGTGATCACCACCATGGACCTGGTCGGCGCCAAGATCATGGACGAGGACACCCGCAAGCACAACGTGCGCCGCGAGGGCATCATCGCCAACGCGCTGGGCTTCATGAACCGCCTGAGCGGTCTCTTCACCAGCGCCGCCTTCTACCTGGCCTTTCTCATCTTCGGTTACGAGAGCGGCAACAACCCCGGCACCCAGCCGGATAACGCCGCCCGCTTCCTGCTCACCGTCTTCCCGCCCATCCTGATGGTGATCAGCTTCGCCTTCTCCTGGTTCATCAATTTCAACAAGGAGAACGAAGCTCCCATTCAGGCGGAGGCGAAATAAGCCATGGCACTCATTCACCTCGATCACAATCCGGAGACCGTGCAGGTCAACCTGCCGCTCAATATCATCCTCCCCGACCCGGGCAGGATGGGCAAGCTGCCCGTGGCAAAACGCAAGGTGCTCTACCTGCTGCACGGGCTGAGCGATGATGCCAGCGCCTGGCAGCGTTACTCCTCCATCGAAAATCTCGCCAAAGCCTACGGGCTGGTGGTGGTCATGCCCTCCGTGGGGCGCAGCTTCTACACCGACATGCCCAACGGTCAGAAATATTTCACCTACCTGGTCGAAGAGCTGCCCCGCTATCTGAAGGACGTCTTCGGGCTGGCGCCCAAACGCCAGGACACCTTCATCGCCGGGCTTTCCATGGGCGGCTACGGCGCGATGAAAGCCGCCCTGCTCCACCCGGAGCTCTATTCCGCTGCCGCCAGTTTTTCCGGCGTGCTCTCCATGCATCTCTTCAAAGCCTTGCCCAATGATCCGCGCACGCCTGAATTCACCCTGATCTTCGGTGACCTGGATAAAGTCGCCGGCAGCGAGCACGACCCGGCGGTCTGGCTGCAGCGCGCCGCGAAAAAACCCGCCGCCCTGCCCAAACTATTCATCTATACCGGCAGGCAGGAGGATATCTACCCGCTCAGCGGTCTTTTCTTCTCTGCCTGCAATACGCTGGGCGTTCATGCCGAATACAGCGAGGAGGACGGGCAGCACGACTGGTTCCTCTGGGACCGCCAGCTCCCCCGCTTCCTCGAATCCATCCTGGGACCCGTGCCGGCGAATGCGCCGCACTCCCATAAAAAATAAAAGATCCCGGGAGGTTGGCATGGCACACGTGCGCATCGATCATGTCCCCGGGGCGAGCAGGGTCAGCCTGCCGCTCAACATCGTCGTGCCCGACCCGGCGAAAATGGACGGGCTGCCGGTTTCCAGGCGCAAGCTGCTCTATATGCTGCTCGGCGTGAGCGACGATAAGACCACCTGGAAGCGCTTCAGCGCCATGGACGCCATCGCATCCGCTTACGGGCTGGTGGTGGTCATGCCCAGCGTTGGGCGCAGCTTCTATATCGATATGCTCAGCGGGCAGCAGTACATGGCGTACCTGGCGGAGGAGCTGCCGCGCTATCTCGCGGACGTATTCGGTCTTGCACCCTCTCGCGAGGATACCTTCATCGCCGGTAATTCCCTGGGCGGTTACGCCGCGCTCAAGACCGCCTTCCTCCACCCGCAGCGCTTCGCCGCCGCCGCCAGTTTTTCCGGCGTGCTTTCCCTGGATATCGCCGGCATCACCCCCGATATCCTGCGCCAGGCGGAATTCACCCTGCTGGATGGCGTCATCGGGAAGATCACCGGCAGCGAGCATGACCCGCTCGCCTGGCTGAAACAAGCCGATCCCGCCGCCCTGCCCCGTCTGTATAATTACACCGGGCGTCAGGAGGATATCCACCCGCTCAGTGCCCGCTTCCAATCTGCCTGCGAGGCGTCCGGCGTGGCGTGCGAATACATCGAGGAAGACGGCGGGAATGATTCGCTCCTCTGGGAAAAACAGGTGCGCCACTTCCTCGCCGCCATCCTGGGTCCCATTCCGAAGAAATAGGGAGGTTTGCCATCGAGAACAAGCTGAAGCTGGAATATTTCGTCGAGCACAGCCAGGAGGGCGCTTACATCACCCTGCCCTTCAGCATGCCGCCCGATACCGAATCCTTTACCCTTTCCTACGCCTACGAGCGATACCGCGAAGGCGAAGCCCATCGCCGGGTTCACCCCCCGGCAGAAGCTCAACACCATCGACCTGGGATTGATCGCGCCGGATGGCACCCAGGTGGGCGCGTCCGGTTCGGATAAATCCGCGATCGAGATCAGCGAGACTTTCGCCACCCCCGGCTACCAGCCCCACGCGCTCACCCCCGGCGAATGGCGCATCCTGCTGGGTGCCTACCAGGTGGCGCCCGCCAGGCGTGAAGGTGAGCTACGAATCTGACCTTCACCCCCAGGCGCTCGCGCTGGCTGAAGGGCGACCTGCACCTGCACACCCTGGCGTCCGACGGCGTGCTGAGCGTGGAGGAGCTGGCGCAGCGCGCGCTGCGTCACGGGCTCGATTTCCTCGCCATCACCGACCACAACCAGATGGTCTCGGCGGATTCGCTTCCCAAAGTGCCGGGCGTGACGCTCATCCCCGGCATCGAATGGACCCACTTCAAGGGGCACGCCAATTTCCTGGGCGTGGACAAGCCCTACGACGAACCCTTCTTCGCCAATGACATGCAGGAGATCCGCGCGCGTTTTGAATCCGCCCGCTCGCGCGGCGCGCTGATCACCCTCAACCACCCCTTCGAGGAGCTCTGCCCCTTCACCTTCGATATGAGCGCGCTGCCCTTCGACTGCCTGGAGATCTGGAACGGTCCCATGCGCGAATCCAACCTGCGCGCGGTGGGTCTCTGGCAGAGCCTGCTGGCTGCCGGTAAAAAGATCCCCATCACCGGCGGCAGCGATTACCACCGCGACCAGCTCTTCATCTTCCCCGGCGGACCCACCACCTGTGTTTATGCCATGTCCCCCAGTCCTGCGGATATCCTCGCCGCGCTGAAACAGGGGCATGCCTATATCGTCTTTGCCCCGGATGGTCCCGCGCTCGAGTTGACCGCCGGAGACGCCATGATGGGTGATTCCGTGCCCTTCGCGAAGGTCAGGGAGCTGCAGATCAAGGCGAGCGGGCTTGCTCGCCGGCGACGTGCTGCAGGTGGTCACGGGCAAGAGCAGCACCATCCTGCTGAAAGCCGAAACCGATGGCAGCTTCGAAGGCACTTTCACCATGGACGCCCCCGGCTTTGCGAGAGTCGAGATCCTGCGCGTCTTCATCCCCGGCGTGCCGCCCCTGCCCGCGCTGATCTCCAACCCGATTTATTTTGATGGGACTAATCAAAAATAATGAAAAATAACTTGAATGTTAAACAAATCCTGATCGCCGCTGCCTGGCTCGCCATGCTGGCGGTCTCCGATCTGCCCGATATCCTCATCGTCAGGCTGGGCGGGTCAATCCCGGGTTGGATCTTCTGGGCGAAGGCCGGCTTCCTGGCAGCTTTCCTGCTGCTGACCCTGGCCTGGAAAACCCTCCGCCCCCTCTGGCAGTACGCTGCTGATCTTCCTGGTGCTCTTTCCTCTTCCTCGGCCTGACGAACCTGGTGCGCTCCTCGGACTGGTTTCAAAGCAACTTCAATACCAGCGGTGTATCCTTTTTCAAGGCGGCTACGCGGCGATCTTCGTCCTCGATATCATCGTGGCGCTGGGCGTGCTGGCTGTCCTGTGGTTCTGATGAAGCGCGACCGCAAATCGTTCTTCTTCGTGAAAGGTGATACAAACGCCCCCATCGAGCCGGTGCGCTGGCTGGGGATCAAAACCGGGGAATCCTGGAAGAGCATTCGGCTGGATCTTCGCTGGCTGCGCCGGGCTGGCGGTTGCCATCCCGACCATCCTCGGCATCGCCCCATCCGGCGCGACCTTCCTGAAGGCGCTGCCCCTGCTGCCGGCCTGCCTCGTGCTGGCGGCGGTCAATGCCTTCACCGAGGAATCCTACTATCGCTGCTCGCTGCTAGGCACCCTGCACGAGACCATCGGCAGGACCCCCGCGCTGCTGCTGACCGTGGTATTTTTCGGCCTCGGGCACTGGCTCTATGGCTCGCCGCCCGGCTTGCTTGGCGCTGCGATGGTTGGCTTCCTCGCCTGGCTGATCGGCAAGGCCATGCTGGAAACGAAGGGCTTCCTCTGGTCCTGGTTCATCCATTTCGTCCCGGACGTGGTCATCTTTTTCTCGTACGCGCTGCTTTTCGTGCGATCGTGATTTGACGGTATATTTATCTAAGAGGAATCTCCCATGAGCTTATCCACCAATGGTCTTGCCCTTTCACCCGATTCAGCCATCGACCTCCACCTGCACACCACCTGGAGCGACGGACGCTGGGAGCTGGAACCGCTGCTCGATCATCTCGTCCGGGAAAAGTTCGCCCTGGCGGCCATCACCGATCACGACCGCACGGACAAGCTGGCCGAGATCCAGCAGATGGCGCTCGAAAAACACCTGCCCGTGCTCGTCGGCGTGGAAATGTCCGCCACCTGGCACGGCGAGATGACCGACCTGCTCTGCTACGGGTTCGATCCCGGTCCGGGCGCGCTCGATGACCTCGCCCGCGACCTGATGCGCCGCCAGCAGGAGAACTCCCGCAGGGTCATTGAAAAGATTGGGCCGCAGGGCTACCCTCTCCCCCCGGAAACGGTGGCTGACATTTTGGAAACGCCCAGCTCGCGCCAATCACAAGCCCTGGTCGACCGGTTGAGAGATCAAGGTTATGACCTTGGCGATCCTGCTCTCCAAAAGATGATCATGGATGCCGGGCTTGCCATCGAGACCAGCCAGCCGGCGGCGATCGTGGCTGCCGCGCACCAGAGCGGGGCGGTCTGCCTGCTCGCCCATCCCGGGCACAAAGAAGGCTTCGTGACCTATAACGAAGCGTTACTGGATGAATTCCGCCAGGAAGCCCCGATCGACGGATTGGAGGTCTATCACCCGCTGCATACCCCCGAATTATCAACAATGTATCGGGATTACGCTGAGCGCCATCACTTGCTGATAAGCTCGGGTTCCGATTCGCACAAGCCGGAGAAGCTGCCCATAAAATACAAAGCCGGGCTCAGCCGTGACCTCCTGGAGCGGGTGGGCATAAAGATGGAATAAAAAAATTAACAGTGAACAGGTGTATTAGGAAAAACCGAGGTCTGATATGAACGCTGATGCTTTTCGTTATCTGTACGATTACCACTTCGCTGAAAACCGCAGGATGTGGGAACAGTTTATCGCCCCATTATCCGCCGAGGATTTTTTGCATTCTTTTGAGTACTCACACGGGTCCATCCGCGACCAGATCATCCATCTCATGAGTGTCGATGAAGTATGGTTCAGCGAATTGCAGCGCGCCGAGCCCTCTGAGCCGCTTCCCCTCTCAGACCATGACGATCGACATATCATCCGCGCGCACTGGGATCGTATCGAGCAAGGCATGCGTGATTACCTTGCGGGACTTCGAGACAACATGTTGTTTGAAAAGCCTATCAAAGAACCCGAAGAAGATAAGGCTCTCGTCGTCTGGCAGGTGCTTCTCCATGTGATCAATCACGGCACCGATCATCGCGCGCAAATCCTCAGGCAGCTGCATGATCTGGGAGTCAAAACAAACTCACAGGATCTCATTTTCTACGTCTACGACCACCCGCAATAGTTTTTTCAAAAGTTCGTAGCCATCAATCATTAATACCAAAGTATGATCGTTGTCTGACATTTGGCTGATGCTCATATCCTCCAAATGTCGCATGTTGAAATCCGCCAACCGCTGAATGACATTTTGTCCCTTGCGCGCTACGATAGTATTGGACGCCATTCGGGATTTTTCTCAACAAGGAAATGGCGCGCGGGAGGGAAGAATGACAACAGCGATGGTTTTGAGCGGTGGCGGCAACTACGGTCCCCTGCAGGCAGGGGCGGTGCAGGCTCTCTTCGAGAATAACGTTCGGCCTGACGTGCTGGTGGGCGTATCCGCCGGCGCGCTTAATGCCGCCTGGATCGCCAGCCACCCCGATCTTCAGGGCGTACAGCAGCTGCAGAAGCTCTGGCGAACTTATGCTCCCCATATCTTCGAAAAAATGAATCCGCTGGACGTGTTCTTCCGCCTGGTGCGTAAAAAGGACGGCTTGCTCTCGCACGGCAGGATGTACCGCGTGCTCAGCTCGCTCAGCGAAACCCAGGGCACATTCGCCCGCTTTACCTCCCCCCGCCTTTATATGCTCGCCGCGCGCCTCTCCGATGGACAGCCCAAGGTGTTTGGCGACGATCCTTCGGACCGGCTGATCGACGGTATGATGGCCAGCTCAGCCATCCCGCCCATCCTTCCGCCCTGGCTGGTGAATGGAACTCCCTTATGTGGATGGCGGTATCATCTGCAACCTGCCCATCACCCTGGCGATTGAGCGCGGCGCGGACGAGATCTACGTGCTGGATATCGAGCACCCCGCTCAATCCGCCGGCGCACCCATCCCCACGGGCACCCTGGGCATCGCCTCCCGCGTGATCTACTCGGTGCTCGATCGTTTCGAGCTGCTCGAAGAGCAGGCCAGCCGCGAAAAGCCGGTTCGGCTGCACATGATCAAGCTCTTCGCCGACCGCGATCCCGGGTTCTGGGATTTCAGCCGTGCCGATGAGATGATCGCCACCGGTTACCGCGAGACAAGCGAATATCTCACCGGGCATGCCGAGATCGATATCAAGAACCGCGTCAGCGAAGAGCTGGCTGATCTTTGCGCCATGCCCGCCTGCAGCCACTAATCGGAACTTCGTTGCTCCCGCTATCCTGATTCACCGCAGGGTATGGCTTACGCGATCATGGGCTCTATTAAACCAGCTAATGGAATGTTTCAAACCTGGGCAGGGACTCGGTCTGCAAGCAACCGAGTCTCTGCAATTTACGCCATTCAGGTGGGATAATAAGAGAACCAATACTATTCTTAATTTGAGGTTCTCCTATGGGATTCCACGGTGGTCACGGTGGGCTCAGGCCCATGATCAACTCCCCCGACGAAAAGCCAAAGATCACCCTGCCGCTGCTCAAGCGGGTGCTGCAGTATGCCAAACCCTACAAGTGGCTGCTCGTCACCATGCTGCTGCTGATCCTGGCAAGCACGGGCTTGAGCCTGCTCACCCCGCTCATCCTGCGTGACCTGATCGATAAGACCATCCCCTCGGGCGACATTCGCCGCCTGGTCCTGCTGGCGCTCGCGCTGCTGCTGGTCCCTTCCCTGAACGGTGTCCTCCAGGTGCTCCAGCGGCGGGTCAATGCCCGGGTCGGCGAGGGCGTGATCTACGACCTGCGCCTGGCTCTCTATGCCAGCCTGCAGCGCATGTCGCTGCGCTTCTTCACCAACACCAAGGTCGGCGAGTTGATGAGCCGCCTCAATAACGACGTCATTGGCGCGCAGAACGCCATCAGCAGCACCATCGTCGGCATCATCACCCAGTTCGTCCAGGGGGCGGCGGTCCTGGGGGTGATGCTCACCCTCGAATGGCACCTGACGCTGATCAGCGTGATCATCATGCCGCTCTTCATGCTGGCAGCCCGCCTGCTGGGCAACCGCCTGCGCGACATGGCCCGTAAACAAATGGAAGCCAACGCGCAGATGAACGCCATGATGAACGAAACGCTTAATATCGGCGGCGCTTTGCTGGTAAAGCTCTTTGGGCGCCAGAAGGTGGAGGTCGACCGCTTTGGTCAGCGGGCGGCGCAGGTGCGCGACCTGGGCGTGCAGCGCTCGTTCACCGGCTCGATCTTCATGGCCATCATCGGCTTGATCAGCGCGGTGGGCACCGCCCTGGTCTATGGACTGGGTGGGTATTACGTCATCCAGGGTGCCTTTACCATCGGCACCATTGTGGCCTTTGGGGCGTACCTGGGCAGCCTGTATGGCGCTCTCCAGGGGCTCTCCAACGCGCCGGTGGAATTCGCCACCTCGATGGTCAGCTTCGAGCGCGTCTTCGAGGTGATCGACCTGCCGGTGGATATCCCTGAAAAGCCTGCCGCGCTGGCGCTCAAAGACACCCCGGGCGGGATCGCTTTCGAGAATGTTACCTTCCAGTACGAATCGGGTGACGAGAACCTGCTCAGCGACGTGCACCGCTACGGCAGCATGGATAACGTCACCGCGGTGCTTTCAGGAACTCCCGCTGGCGGCAGTGAGGAGGAAGCCGCGCCGGTCAGCCAGGCGCGCAGCATCGCCTTGGAGGAGGTGAGTTTCCAGGCAGCGCCCGGGCAGCTGGTGGCGCTGGTGGGTCCCAGCGGCGCCGGCAAGACCACCCTCACCTACCTCATCCCACGGCTGTACGATCCGACCAGCGGGGTGATCCGCATCGATGGGCACGACCTGCGCGACCTGACGCTGGCATCGCTCTCGGCGCAGATCGGCATGGTCACCCAGGAAACCTACCTGTTCCACGATACCATCCGCACCAACCTGCAGTATGCCCGCTTGAATGCCAGCCAGGGTGAGCTGGAGGCAGCCTGCAAGATTGCCAACATTCACGATTTTATCCAGGAGCTCCCCGATGGTTACGATACCATCGTCGGTGAGCGCGGCTACCGGCTGAGCGGCGGCGAAAAGCAGCGCATCGCCCTGGCGCGCGTGATCCTCAAGGACCCGCGCATCCTGGTCCTGGATGAAGCCACCAGCAGCCTGGATAGCGAATCGGAAGCCTTGATCCAGGATGCCCTTGAAAGGGTGATGGCGGACCGCACCAGCATCGTCATCGCCCACCGCCTGAGCACCATCCTCTCGGCGGACCTGATCCTGGTCATCGACCGGGGCAGGATCGTGGAGAGCGGCACTCACGAGTACGCTAATGAAACAGGGCGGGCTTTACGCCAGCCTTTATCACACCCAGTTTCGCAAGAACGAACAATAGGGAATTAAAAGAAGAATGAAAGCAGGTCACATCGCGATATAGCGGCTTTGTTCGTGCCGCCGGTGGTTCGTGGTGCGCTGCTTCTTGTGGTCTTTGGCGCAATCCCGCAGGATCTCCATCAGCTTCTCAGAGGATTCCATCTTGCTGAAGAAATGGTCCACTCCCGCTCCGGGGAGACCGCTCTCGCTGGCCGGGTCGGTGCCGATCACCACCACGTGGGGACGATCGGAACGCCCCCAGAAATCATCGAAATCGCGCGGGTCGCTATCGTAGATCTGCTCATCCAGGAGCACCACGTCTGGCTGCAGCTCGGCGGTCTTGGCAAGTACCTCGTCCACCGTGGCAGCAAATCCAACAGTCTCCCAGCCGGGCTGTCCGTTCAACAGCACCGTCAGGGCATAGCGCGCGCTGGGATGGAGTTCTGCAAGAAGAATGCGCATGGTTTTTACCGTTTATTTCTGCCTTCGATGCGCGGAAGCCGGTGAGTGACCAGCTCGACCGGCTTCCGCAGCATGGAGGAAATTGATCTTGGCGCTGCTCAGCTGGATGGAAGCTCCACCCATCAACAAGCTTGGCCAACCTTTCTGACTAGAGGATACCTTCTTTACCTGAAAGCTGCATCCTCCGACCAATCCATTTTTACTTGGTCAGTTGACCTACGCTCTCTCCTGCTTCCAGGCGGCACATCAGGATAACAAAATACCCCGAAAAATGGGATTTTCGGGGTATCCAATCGATAAACTCCACTCAACGGACCAGCTTGTTGCGCAGCGCCACGGAAACGGCTTCCGCGCGCTTCGAAACTCCCAGCTTGGAGAGGATGTTGCTCACGTGGGCGCGTGCCGTGGAGCGGCTGATCACCAGCTTCTCGGCGATCTCGGGATTGCTCTGACCTTCCACCATCAGTACCAGCACCTCCCGCTCGCGCGCGGTGAGGTCATCACCCATCTGCGGGTGCTGCGCGTGCAGGATCAGTTCCTGGGTCACCTCGGGTGCCATGGTCGGTCTCCCGGCGTAGGTGGCGCGGATCGCGGTAACCAGCTCCTCACCGGAAACATTTTTTAGCAGGTAGCCCATCGCGCCCTGCCTGAGCACGTCCTGCACCATTTCGCGCTCCTGGAAACTGGTCAGCGCAATGATCTTGATCTCGGGGTGCTTGGCATGCAGCTGCTTCATCGCGTCGATGCCGTTCATGCGCGGCATCACCAGGTCAAGCAGCACTACATCCGGCATGGTCTCTTCGCAGACCTGCAGCGCCTGCAGTCCATCGACAGCTTCCCCCACCAGCTTGATATCCTTGGAGCTTTTCAGGTACGCGGAGATCCCCTTGCGTACCATGTCATGGTCATCCACCACCACCACGCGAATCTCTTTCGTTTCACTTGCCACCTTGCACCACCTTTCCCCGCCAGATCGTTTGGATTTTCGCGCCCTTGCCGGGTGAACTTTCCAGGTTCAGCTCGGCACCAATGGCCTGTGCCCTTTCGCGGAGATCGAGCAGTCCGAAGCGGCTGCCCGGGACGGCGGCTGGATCAAATCCACGCCCGTTGTCCCGTATCTCCATGGTTACATTATATACACTCCCGGTCATTTTTTCACACAAGAGTGAAATATTCACCTTGCTCGCCTTGGCGTGTTTAATGATGTTGGTGATCGATTCCTGGGCAATACGGTAAAGCCCCATGTGCACCTCGTCCGGCATGCGGCAGTCACCGTGCACATCCAGCTTGACCACGATGTTGGTGCGCCCGATCAGTGCCTCGGCAAGCTGGCGCAGCAGGTCGCCCAGCCGCGCTTCCATCACCGCCGAGGGACGCAGCTCCATTAACAGGCTTCTCATCTCAGCCAGCGCGCCGCGGGTGAGCTGGCGCAGCTCGCGGATCAGCACCTGCCCTTCCTGATGGTCATTCTGGTAGGCATCGGGGAGCGCGTCGGCGATCAGGCTGGCAGAGAAAAGCGTCTGGGTCACGGCGTCGTGCAGGTCACGTGCCAGGCGGGTGCGCTCGGCGAGTACCGCGCTTTCCGCAGCTCTTGCGTGCAGCCGTTCGTTGCCGATTGCCAGCGCAGCCTGGTCGGCGTAAATGCCCAGCAGGTTCTTTTCCTCCTCCCCCAGCTTGTAGGCTTCGCTCCAGGAGATCAGGAACCCCCCGGCTGCTTCCCCTGCCAGCAGGATGGGGATGTAAGCCGCGCTTGTCATCCCTTCCAGGACACGTACCTTTGAAGAGGCATCCACCTTCCGGATCGCGCTGGCATCTGTCATTTCCATAAAGTGCCCTTCTTTGACCGCTTCCGCCAGCCAGGCGATCTCGTTCCCTTCCCGGTCAGCCAGGTTGGGGTCACTTTCCGCGCACGGCTTGGCGTCCACGGGATTCGTACCGGAAAGATCGGTCAGCGTGATGCGCCCTTTTTCGACTGGCCTGGCCAGCAGTACCTTCTGCGCCTGTACCAGCGATTTGATCTGGCAGACCATGAAGTTCAGGCTTTCCTCGAGGGGTTTATTGTTGTTCAGCAGGTTGATCACGTCGCGCAAGCCCTCTGCCACCTGGCGGCGCTGCTCGATCTCCTTGGTGCGTTCGCTCACTTGCAGCGCGAGCTGCCGGTTGCGCTCCTGGATGCTTTGCAGGCGCATGCGGTATCCCAGTGCCACGCTGCCGGCGATCAGCAGGATCGCTCCCCAGCGGAATCCGTTGGTTTGCCAGATGGGTGGCACAACCCTCACCTGTACCCGGAGGCCGTCGTAGTTCCAGACGCCGTCATTGTTGGCAGCGATGATGCGCAGGGTATAGGTACCGCCCTCCAGGTTGGTGTAGCGCCCGTTGCGGATGGTGCCCACCATGTTCCAGGTGGTCTCCAGCCCCTCCAGCATGTAGGCAAAGCGGTTCTCCTCCGGCTGGATATAGCTCAGTGCTGCGTAAGTAAAATCGAAACTGTTATCCGGCCAGTGGAGGGTGAATTCCTCGATCTGGTCCGGGGGAATTTCGGAATCGATGGGAACACCTGAGGATGTCAGCCCGGTGAGCACCACCGGCGGCAGGTAGGGGTTTTCTTGTACATTGCCCGGGTTGAAGACGGTCAATCCATCCAGGCCGCCAAAGTAGAAATTGCCGCTCTCATCCACAAAGAACGAGCCCGGTTTGAATTCACTTCCCTGCAGCCCGTCACTGCGGTCGAATAGCGAGAGCGTTTCCGTGACCGGCTCGAAGCGGATGATACCGGTATTGGTGCTTGCCCAGAGATTGCCTTTTTCATCCTCCAGGATGCTGTATACCGTGTCGGTCAGCGGTGTACGTTCAACACTGCCGTCCAGGGTGTCGAACTGGTAGAGCCCCGAGTTGGCTCCGATCCAGAATCTCCCCGAGCTGTCCTGCATGATGGCGGTGATGGTATTGTCGATCAAGCCGCCCGGCTCCTCCGGGTCGTGCACAAACGATTGAATCGCACCGGTGAGCATATCGATGCGGCTCAGACCGCCGTTGAGCGTCCCCACCCATATGTTGCCCAATCCATCTGCATCCAGCGCCAGGACAGTCCAGCTGCCGAGCGGGTGCAGGGTATCGTTGGGCGTATAACTGACCAGTTCGTCTGTTCCCGGGTCATAACGCAGCAGGCCGTCCTTTTGCGTGCCAATCCACAACCTGCCCTCGTCATCCTCGAGCATGGTATTCGCGCGGACGATGGAGAGCCGCGTGCTGCGGCCGGGATCAGGTTCGCCGCTCTGTACGCCTGGCCCGGGAAAATGGATAAAGCGATCGTTTTCCGCATCGTAGCGATCCAATCCCCGGCTGGTGCCTATCCAGAGGTTGCCTGCCGAATCCTCATAGATGCCTGTAACCATGTTGGTGCTCAGGCTGTCCGGGTTCTGCGCATTACGGGTGTACTGGATGAATCTTCCGTTCTCATCCCGGCGGTTCAATCCCTGCGTGGTGCCCACCCACAGAATGCCTTTTGAATCACGCAAAACCGCGTTCACTTCGCTGCCGCTCAGCGAATCCGGGTCTTCGGGGTTGTGCGAGTAATGGACGAAACGCTGCGAGGTCTGGTCGAAACGGTTGATCCTGCCGCCCAGCGTTCCCAGCCAATAAGCGCCGGAGCGATCCTGGTAAATGGTGTAAACGCTCGGATTGTTCAGCGAATCCGGGCTGCCCAGCTCGAATTCGTAACGGCGAAAATCGTCCGTCTTGGGACGGTATAAGTTGAGCCCGTTATTGGTGGCAACCCAAAGATTGTCGCTGGTATCGATGAAAACACCCCAGACGGAATCATCGCTCAGGCTGTTGGCATCATCCACCTGGTTGCGGTACTGCAAGATACTCCCGCTGCGTGGATCAAACCGGTTCACCCCGCCCGCAGTCCCCACCCAGAGGTAACCCTGCGCGTCCTCCGCAATGCTGCGGACCTCGTTATTGGAAAGGCTTTCTGGCTGAGATTCCTCATGGCGGAAATGAGCAAAAGTCAATGTACGGCGGTCGAGGCGGTCGAGCCCAAAATCAGTGCCCACCCAAAGGGTTCCGCTGGCATCCTGGAAAATATCCCTGACCGTATCACTGCTCAGGCTGAACGGGCTGCGCGGATCATGACGATAGTGGATGAACCGCCCGGAGGTGGGATCGAAGCGGTCCATGCCCCCGCTGCGCGTGCCCACCCAGTAATTACCCTGGGCGTCCTGCATGATCTTGATCACTGCATCGTGAGCCAGGCTGTACCCTTCGCCCGCGATATGCTGGTAACGGGTGAAGGTACCCGTGACGGCGTCGAACCGGTTGAGGCCTTTCTCGGTTGCCACCCAGAGCACACCATCGCGGTCTTCCAGCAGGTCCCATACGATATTACTGCTCAGGCTTTCTTCATTAAATACATCATTCCGGTAGACTCTAAAGGTATTGCCGTCATAACGGAAAAGTCCATCGTCGCTGCCGAACCAGATGAACCCGCTGCGGTCCTGCAGGATTGAATACGTCCACGACTGTGAAATGCCATCCCCCAGGGTGATATGCTCGAAGGAAATATCCTCGCCAAAGATCTGGGGGAGCGGTTCAGTGGGATGTGCGGAGAGGGGCAGCTCTGCTGTGGGAGTGGGCGGCACGCTGAGTTCCGGCAGGCTGGAACAGGCTGCCAGCAGTCCCACTGCCAGGCATAAAGCCGTCAACCGCAAACCCATTTTGGAATGGGTCATTTCACACTTGATCGACGTCTGCACCATAACGCCCGAGCAGGATGACGCCCAACAGCAGGCAGGCGATGGCGCATAACAGGCTGGCAAACCACCAGTTGGTGAAGGTGGTCAGTGTTCCAGCCAGCGCGATACCCCCCAGCAGGCGCAGCCCATTGCCCAGCTCGGTTTTGCGTCCGCCTTTATATGCATTGATCCGGGACCAGCCCAGCCAACCACCGATGATCGCGATTGCGCTCAACAGGATCGCCCCGACCTGCATCTGGATGCCGGTCAGCCCGGCAAGATCGAGCAGGACGATGCCGCAGGTGGCGGTGCGCGACGAGAGCGGGTAGGATCTGTTCACCATTATCCTCACCAGGATCAGGCGGTGATAGGCGGCGTCCTCTGCCGTGATCGGCCAGCGCAG
The DNA here is from genome assembly GCA_963804865.1 of uncultured Chloroflexia bacterium. Lineage (GTDB taxonomy): Bacteria > Chloroflexota > Anaerolineae > Anaerolineales > Anaerolineaceae > CAVVEQ01. Next base: position 219,056 of record CAWDSH010000026.1, on the reverse strand, counting down.
GGTCTGCCTTTCCCCCGGCTTCATGAACACCTGCTGTACCTCCTCGCGGATGAAGAGCGCTGATCCGGACGAGATGCGTGCCTTGACGACCGGGTTGACCTCATATTCGGAAGGATTGGAAAGCGAGATCGATACCCCGCTGGTTTCCCGCGATGAGATCAGCGCCGGGCAGTAGAGCGTGGAAAGCCGCTCGTCAGCCCTTGCCCCGGAATCGAAGAGCACGGCCTCATATTCCGCCAATGCGGATGCACCCACGAGTGCCACGGCGATCAGGACGCCCAGCCCAAAGACCAGCAAACAGATGGTATTTGAAATCCGTTTTTCGTGTTTCAAGCATCCCCTCCAACCTCAATTATAGTCATCTTCCGCTGGAATGTGATGATTGTTACATCCCGGCGTTATAATCTTTCCATCTACAAAGTTCGATGGAGTATCCATGACGCGAAACATCCTGGTGTTGAAATCAAGCCCCCGCGCTCGCGGTAACAGTTCCCTGCTGGCGGATGCGCTGATCCGTGGCGCCATCGAGGCGGGCGCGAAAGTGGACCAATTTTCCATCCGTGAGTTGAATATTCAGCCATGCGATGGATGCGATGCCTGCCACAATCAGCCCGGTTCAGGCTGCGTCATCGATGATGATATGCAGATGATCTATCCCATGCTGCAGCAGGCGGATGCGCTCGTGCTCGCCTCTCCGGTCTATTGGTTCACCTATTCCGCCCAGCTCAAGCTGGTCGTGGACCGGTTTTACGCGCTGGAAGGTCCGGGAGGGAATGCGCTCAAGGGGAAACAGATGGCGGTGATCCTGACCTATGGAGATACCAACGAGAAAACCTCCGGCGCGATCAACGCCATCCACTCCTTCGAGGACATGTTCAGCTATATTCGCGCGCCCATCGTGGAGGTGCTGCATGCCTCCGCCAGTGACGAAGGGGATATCGAGAAGAACCCGGAAATGATGCAGCGCGCTGCTGTGCTGGGCAGGAAGCTGGCAGCTGGCAGTTGACCCCCCTATCTCTTCACGTTGTGATTTCCATCCGGCTTGTTTCCGATTGGCTTGACACCAATTTGGACTGACTGTATCATCACCTGTGATGGGATTACCCATCACTCTTAAGACGCTGAATCGTTTATTGGCTAGTTTTTTCAAAAACCACACAACAAGGAGTTGATGATGCCAGATATGCTTCCCTACCTGGAGCGCATACAGAAACGCTTCGAAGATCCCAACCTCCAGGCAGCATTGAAAGGCTATACCCGCATATTCCAGTTCGAATTCACCGATACCGGAGAAGCTTATTACATGAAGATCGAGGACGGTCAGAAATGCACCGTCGAAGAAGGCAAGGCGCCGGCTGCCGATCTCATCCTCACCACCACCAGCGACATTGTCATCGGCGTGATGGAGGGCAGGATCAATTCCACCACGGCCTATACCACCCGTAAGGTGCGCGCACTCGGCTCGATGGAAGATCTGCTGAAGCTGCAACGCTTACTTTAAAAATAATTAGAAATAAATAGAAAAAGAGCGCAAACGTCCTTTTCCAAAAGGTTCCGCGCTCTTTATTTTTTTAATGGTCGATCTGATCTATTTTGCCTAATGCCCTGCGGGGACGAGCTCCCAATGTTCGGTATGTGTGGCGCTGTCCCCGGGCTGCAGCGTGCTCATCGGTCCCAGCGATTCCAATTCCAGGAAAGTATCATTGCAGTAGATCTCGGCATTGCATCCAAAATCGGGATATTTCATCCCGGGCTGCACATCAAAACGTTTGATCAGGGTGTGATCGCCCAGGGTATAGGCACCCCATCCAAAGGGGGTATAGATCCCCACCTTGCAGGGCGGCATGGCAGGTCTCCCTTGCACCACAATGAATTCATCCGTCACCTGCAGCCGGTCATCCCTGAGGGAGGTGTATTCCCATAAGGACAGGTTGCGGTCGGGCATGACCGATCCGGAAAATGCTTTCTTCTCGCGCCAGGGCAGGATCGCCCGCCCTCCCAGCGGTAGTACGGTGATCCCCCAGGGCGCGCACTCCACGGGTTCCTTGCTTTCATTGACCAGGCGGTGCTCAATGACCAGCCCGGCGTGATCGGGTTCCAGTCGAATGGTCATCCCCCGCCGCAGCGCGTTCCCCGCACTGGAGGGCAGTTCCAGCTTCACCCCGTCAGCCATCTCCGTCAATTCCACGCCGGTCTCATCCGGTATCTGGGAAAAGGGCTGGTTCTCCGGTGCCGCCCACAGGCGGTGCCCGCCGTAGGGATGGAACTCACCGTGCGGGGTGGACCAGTGGGCATCAGGAACTTCGCCCAGCAGGTTATCCTTTGTGCCTGCCACCCTCAGTCGTGCGATGCGCGGTCCGCCGTTGCGCAGTACGTCCACCTCGAGATGTTTGCTTTTTATGGTCAAGACGGGCATTCCGCAGAAATCGGTCATGGTTTCCTCTATGAATATGATTTTCTACTTTAGCAAATCCGGCGGAATGCGTCAAGCAAATCTCATCAGCGATTACAGGCTGAGGACTTTTGCTGCCTTCTGCAGGCTGTCCAGGATATCGCCCATTCCCCCGACCACACCCACGCGGACCTTGTCAGTCAATCCGAAGAATTCCAGGCAGGTTGAGCATAATACCAGCTCCACGCCCCTGGCTTCGAGTGATTTCAACTGCTCGAGAACCGGCGAACCTTCGCAGGCCAGCTTTACCCCCTCGGTATAGAAGATAATTCGCGCAGGCAGGTCTCCCGATTCAATTGTCAGGCTGAGATACTTGCCCGCCAGCTTGGTCTGCAGCTCCTGTGGGGCATGTCCTAATCCAAAACGGGTGAAAAGGATAACGGTATTTCGTGAAAGCTTGGGGGTTTCAGTCATTCGGTCGCTCCTTTTATAATTTACGATATCTGCGCCGCCAGCACACACCGGCAGCGCCGCGGAGTGACCTTAAGTTAAATCAGGTAACAACTTCTTCCGCAACTCCTGGTGTATATGGGCAGTGGTTTGACTGCCAACCGGCAGCCATTGGAAGAAATCAGGTGTGTCGTTCGCGGAACATTGCTACCTCAAAATTGGAATTCATATTTAAATTATACTCAATTAATGAATAGTAAAAATGACACATTTATGCTGAGGTGGGAATTATCATCATTTTCTCTTACAATAATGAAGAGGCAGTTCGTGCCCTAAGTTTATTACATGATTTGCCCCTGTTGAGATAACGTGTACACCCACCTGGTCACTCACTCCTGCTATTCACTGCTTGAAGCCCTGCCTTCACCGCAGGACCTCGTCCAGGCCGCCGCTGACCGGGGGATGAAAGCCCTGGCGCTTACCGATCATCGCTACCTGACCGGTGCGGTCGAATTCTACCAATCCTGCCAGAAAGCCGGCATTCAGCCCATCCTCGGTCTGGAGAGCGATCTCGCCTGGGATGCCGCCTCCAGCCGGGTTGTGCTGCTGGCAGAATCCCTGGACGGCTGGTCCAATCTCTGCCGCATCAGTTCCGCCGGGTTTTCACAGCAGGACCCGGAAGCCCCCTTCCCGATCGATCATCTGACGCAATATTCCAGCGGTTTGATCGCCTTGAGCGGTGACCTGGGTGATCCATTCGGGGCACGCCTGCGCCGGCTGAAGGAACTGTTTCCCGATCGCCTCTACCTGCTACTGCGGGACGATCGCGAGCGGTCCCGTATCAACGAGCTGGCGCTCAAGCTGGAGCTGCCCACCGTTGCAGCCCATCCGGTATATACCCTCACGACCAGTCAATCTCCCCTCTTGAAGACTCTGGCTGCCATTCGCCTCAATACGCCCCTCTCCCGTCTGCCGCCCGGATCCAGCGCCCCCGAAAGCGCCTTTTTCCTGGGCACGCTTGAAATGCAGGGGCGTTTCAAGGGATTCCCTGCCGCCCTGGCTGCCACGCAGGAGATCGCCTCCCGCTGTGCCTTCGAGCTGCCCCTGGGTAAGGCTAATTTCCCACAGGTGCCCCTTCCCGATGGGTTAACTGCCAGCCAGTTCCTGCGCTTGAAAGCTGAGAGCGGTGCTGCCCGCATCTACGGGCGCATCACTCCGCAGATCCGCGAACGGCTGGATCATGAGCTGGAGGTGATCGCCAACCGCGGCTTTGAACCCATATTCCTCATCGTTGAGGAGCTGCTCACCTTTGCCCGCCAGCAGGGCATCCCTTTCTCCTCCCGTGGCTCGGCCGCCTCATCGCTGGTGGCACACTGCATCGGCATCACCAGCCCCGACCCGATCCGCCTGGATCTCTATTTCGAGCGCTTCCTGAACCCGGCGCGCACCACGCCCCCGGATATCGATACCGATCTATGTTCCCGCCGGCGCGATGAGATCATCCAGCACGTCTTCGAGGTCTACGGCAGGGAACGCGTGGCGATGGTGGGCACCATCAACCGCTTTCGCCCCCGTTCCGCGCTCGGTGATACCGCCAAAGCACATGGGCTGTCACCCGAGGAAGCGCGCGAGCTCACCGCCACCCTGCCCTACGGCTTCTTCGCCCGCCGCGATGACGACAGCGAAGAACCCGATCGCCCCTCCCCGTTCGCCGAACTGAGCAGGTCCAATCCCTCGCCGAAATTGCGCCCCATCTTCGCGGATGCTGAAGCGCTGCTCAAGCTGCCCCGTCATCTCTCCGTGCATGCCGGCGGGCTGGTAGTCTCCCCTGGCGCGATGACCGACCTGGTGCCGGTGATGCGCTCCGGCAGCAAGGGGATCATCATCACCCAGCTCGATCTCGATTCGGTCGAATCGCTCGGATTGGTGAAGATCGACCTGCTTGGCATCCGCGGGCTCACCGTGCTGGGCGACGTGGCGGATGCCGTGCATTCCTGGCAGCGCCGCGAATACCCCACCCCGCTGGCGGTGCTTGATTCGATCCCCGGCGCTGATGATGCCACCTCGGACCGCCTGGAACGCGGCGAGACCATCGGCTGCTTCCAGATCGAGAGTCCCGGCATGCGCGCCACGCTGCGCGAGATCCGCGCCCGCACCCCCGATGACCTGGTCGCCGCGCTTGCGCTTTACCGTCCCGGTCCCATTACCGGCGGGATGAAGGATTCTTTCGTCCGCCGCTTCAAAGGCGAGGAACAGGTGGAGCACCTCCACCCCGCGCTCGAACCGCTCCTTGCTGAAACCTACGGTGTGATCCTCTACCAGGAGCAGGTGCTGCGCATCGGAAACCAGCTGGCTGGATTCTCGCTGGCGGATGCCGACCTGCTGCGCCGCGCGATGAGCCACTTCGATCCCGGTCGCCAGATGCAGGCACTCAAGGAAAAATTTATTCACGCCGCAGAGGAAAAAAGCAGTGTGCCTGCTGAGACCGGCGCGCGCATCTGGGAGCTGATGGCGGCCTTCGCCGGTTACGGCTTCCCCAAGGCGCACGCCGCCTCCTATTCCCAGGTGGCCTGGCGCAGCGCCTGGTGCAAGACGCATTTCCCCGCCGAGTTCATGTCCGCCGTGCTCGCCAACTGGGGCGGTTATTATTCACAGCGTGTGTATCTATCCGAGGCGCGCCGCCTGGGTTTGAAGGTGAACCCGCCGCACATCAACCACTCACATCGCGAGTTCAGCGTGGCTTATCCCGGCGGGCAGCCGGTGATGTACATGGGTCTGGACCAGGTCAAGGATCTCACCGCGCGCACGATGGAGCGCATCATTAATCTACGCCCCTTCCCAACGCTGGAGGATTTCCTTGCCCGCGTTGACCCGCGCCGCGCGGAAGGTGAGAACCTGGTCAAGGCTGGCGCGCTGGAGGATTTTGGTCCCGCGCCCGCCTTGCTTCGCCGCGTTCAGGGCGATGCCTGGCAGCCCGGGCAGATGAGCCTGTTTGAATCGGCCTCGGAACATGAGCAGGATTGGAGCCTTGCGCAGAAGGTCGCCGCCCAGCAGGAAGTGCTCGGCATCAGTGTCTCCGCCCACCCGCTGGAGCTTTATGGGGATAAGATCAAGCGCAGCGGCACGGTCAGCACCGTGGATGCCGTCATGCGCACCGGCAAGCGCGTCACGGTCGCCGCCCTGCGCCAGAGCTCGCACCGCAGCCGGACGACCAAAGGTGAGTTCATGCTCTTTCTTACCCTGGAGGACCTGGAGGGCATGCTCGAGGCGGTCGTCTTCCCGGATGTCTACCGCCGGGTGAAGGAAATTGTCTATTCCCCGCAGCCACTGCTGGTCACCGGGATGGTTGAAACCGATGCTTCCCGCGGCGAACCCATCCTGCAGGTTGAGAAGATCAGCTTGATTGTCTAACCAAAATAAGGTCTTAAGAAACAACCAGTCATGCTCGAAAAACCCGATCTCCCCGACGAAAGCATTGTCGCCTGTCTCAAGGATGAATACAACCTCCCTGTATCCGGGATCACCTTTCTTCCTTTGGGAGCCGATCTGAATACGGCAGTCTACCGCGCTGATATCAAGGATGGTTCTTCCCTTTTTGTCAAATTGAGGAAAGGCAGCTTCAATGAGATCAGTGTCACCCTGCCCCGCTTCCTCAGCGACCAGGGCATCGCGCACATCATCCCGCCTTTGCCAGCCCGGGATGGGCGGCTCTGGGTGAACTTCGTTGACTACCGCTTGATCCTCTACCCGTATATCGAAGGTCGGGATGGCTACGAGGTCGATCTATCCGACCGGCAGTGGATTGAATACGGTCAAACCCTCAAACGCATTCATGATGTTTCCTTGCCCGCAGAGCTGACCCGCCTGATCAAGCAGGAATCCTATTCGCCGTACTGGCGTGAGGAGCTCAAGAAGCACCTGGAAAGGATCGAAAAAGAGACGTTCACCGATCCCATCGCAGCCCGGTTGGCGGAATTCCTCAATGCCAGGCGCGGCCAGGTTCTCGATCTCATTCAGCGAACCGCATCCCTGGCGCTGTCTTTACGCGATCAGCCGCGCGACTTTGTGCTCTGCCATTCGGATATCCATCCGGGTAATCTGTTGATCAATGCCGATGATTTCTATATCGTCGATTGGGACGATCCCATCCTCGCCCCCATCGAACGCGACTTGATGTTCATCGGTGCCGGCATCAGCGGCAAACGGCATAAAGAAAGTGAAACCGCCCTCTTCTTCCAGGGTTACGGGCAGCAGCCAATCGACCCAACCGCGCTGACCTATTTTCGCTGCGCGCGCATCATCGAGGACCTGGCGGTCGAGTGCGATCACATCCTGTCGACGATTGCTGGAGACCAGGATCGCGAACAGAGCTTCAAGTATCTGCGTTCCAATTTCGCTCCCGGTGGCGAGATCGATATCGCCCAAAATTGATGTGGGTAAAAAGGTATAATTTCACTTTCACATAACATTTTTAAAAGGAATGAAACCATGAGCCTCGGTGATGAGATTACCAAGATTCTGAATCTTTTCATAAAATCCAACCTGGATTTTTATAGCGTTGTTTTCTCGCTGCTGATTGCCGCGGTCATGGGCTTTTTGATCTCCCTGCTTTACCGGAAAACCCACCGCGGTCTGAATTACGAGCACACCTTCATGGCGACCCTTGTGCTGATGGCTCCCATCGTTTCCATCGTCATGTTGTATATTCGGGGTGATCTTGTTTTATCGCTCGGCTTGATCGGTTCCTTGTCCATTGTGCGCTTCAGGACCCCCATCAAAGACACCCGTGACATGGTTTTCTTATTCTGGGTGATCGCCGTTGGATTGGGAGCTGGGACATACAACTGGGCAGTGGTGGTGATTTCCACGATCTTCATCACGATTTTGGTGGCGCTGCTCTATTTCATTCGCTATGGAAACTCAAAGAATATGGATTTCGTTCTCGTTGTATCGGGTAAAAATCCTCTGCATAGCGAATCAATCCAAAAGATCGTCAATCAATATGCCGGCGAGGCGCGTATCCGCTCCATCGAACAGGAAAAGGATATATGGGAGATGGTGTTTGAATTGCGCCTGGCGAAGATCGGTGCCGATCCCGCGGAAAAGCTGGTCCAGGAGCTCCAGGGGAAAAAAGGAATCGTGAGAGTCTCGCTTTTGGCCCCTCAACTCGCCCTCCCCCTTTAGGTTTTAGAGGCTGAATTGCCTTCACAATCAAACATTCCAGAAATTAATCCATGGCGGTTTGAATATAAATATTTAATGCCCGTCCAGAAAGCCTATCAACTGCGCAATCGCCATCACCCCGTTCATGGAGCTCGACCCTTTTTCCAGCCGCGCGAAGGACCATAAGTACCTGGTGAGAAGTCTGTACTTTGATACGCGCTTTCTGAATTTCTACCAGGAAAAAGTTGACGGGGAGAGTGACCGGGTCAAATTTCGCATCAGGACCTACTCGCAGACCCTTGATCCACATACAGTCTTGAGGGCGGAAATTAAAATTCGCAAAGGTACGCTCATGGAGAAGTACAGTACCTTTATTCCGTATGCTGAATACGAAAGTTACATCAAAGACCATCATTGGATGGAATTGGAAAATCCAATCCTGATCGAGTTTGAAAGGTACCATTGGTTGAAATGCCTTCAACCGCAAGTGTTGATTCAATACTTGCGCGAAGGGTACACCTCCAGGGATAAAAAGGAAATCCGCATCACCTTTGATCACCGGGTTTCAAGCACGTCTTCAAAATCCCTGTTTCCCCGGGATGTGATTTTCCGGGAACATCACAAACACGCCGTGATATTCGAGATCAAGTGTAAAAAAGGTCAACCCGGGTGGTTGATGGACCTGGTTAAAGAACACGGTCTAAAAATTGTTACCAGCAGCAAATTCGCCAGGGGTATTGAGGTCTCAAAACCCGGCATTGTTAATCCGGGCTGGAGCTGCTAAATAATGAACCCGGGAAAGAAAACCAAGGAAAAAAAGACTGACTACATTTGGTCCAATAGACTCCATGCTGTTTTAAATATTTGTGTTGGCCTTCTTTTTGGGATTGTCGCTCCTTTTTATTGCCTTGTTTCGGCATTCCGGTTTCGTGATGTTCACCCGCCTGGCAAGATTCCAATACAAATTTCTATTGCTGCCGGTTTTTATCATCGTCGTGCTTTTCCTCTATTTCATGATCGATAGAATTTCCGAATTTAACTTTCGCGATCATGTCCTTCAGAAATATGCGCTTATCAGTATCGTGCTCGGAAGCCTGGTAACCGTTCTTATTTATAAAACCCCTCCATTCCCCCTGGAATATGATGTGCAAATCAGGCCCGTTGTCGTGGAAAACGACCCTTCACCTGAGAATGGGATCCACATCGTCTCGATCTCCGCGATTGAAGTACCCGGCAATAACGAACGGCTCTTATCCAGTTCGGAATTCGGGATTTCCGGAAATTGGACGATCGGCCCGAATGATGACTCCTTTACCTTTATGGGGGCTGGTATTGGATCACTGGAATATCACCAATCGCTCCAAGGTTACTTAAAAATTGTGTTTGAGACCTCTCCAACCGCCGGGAGTGTCATCCTTTCGTTGAACGGCAATGAACACACCATTGACCTCTCGGCTCAAGAAACCGGCACTTACGTGGAGAACCTGGAGCTTCCCTTCACTTTTTCTGCGGCGGATCGAACGCATCAAGCGATGATCGTCGCCCTGGTCCTGGCGGAATTGTTTTCCATCAGCATGGGGTTGTTGTTGCTTGCCATCATGATCGATCAAGTGTTTATTTCGCGAACCATCCATTTCCGTGGGTTTGGCACGCTGCTTTTGGTGGTGGCTGTTAGTTTATCCATGGTTTTTTTGATCAACCACCTGGAAAAGGAAGTCGCCTTTCCTGATGAAAGATTAGAGATTGCCATTCGGGAGGTTATTGGAAACCCGGATAAGCCGATCTACTATCAGCAGTTGCAGACCATCGCCTACCTGGATATCACCGGGCAGGGAATTTATTCGCTGGAAGGGCTTGAGAATTTAAAGAACCTGATCGAGCTGCGGGCTGATTTTAATTACATCACGGACTTAACGCCATTATTAACCCTTAAGCACATAAGCACGCTCAGCCTGCGGGGAAATAAGATCATCGATCTCCAGGAGTCGAATTTTGATGCCCTGGCAGGTTTGCCCATAAAAATCCTGGACCTGAGTAAAAACGCGGCTCTATCCCCGGATTTTTTTGAGACGCGATTGAGCGATATTTCTTCCTTGAGCCGGCTGTCCTTGCTTGAAGAGCTCTACCTGGAAAATAATGATATCCAGGATATTTCCACCATCGGGGGGTTAAGCGAATTACGGATTTTGAACCTGCGCAGCAATAAGATCGCCGCTTTACCGGATCTGTGTGCGCTGACATCCTTGGAAGAACTGGATCTCCGGGAGAATCGATTGTCAGCTATCGATGCCCTGCGCTGCCTGGCAAACCTAAAAGAATTGAATCTTCAGTCAAATGAACGCATCACCAGCATCGAGGCACTGCAGAACCTGGTCAATCTCACCCGGCTCGATTTGGAAGACATACCCATTGGTGGGCAGCTCCGCGCCATCGAGCCTTTAATTAACTTGTCGTACCTGGACCTGTCCAATTGTGCATTGACTGATATTTCAATCCTGGACTCATTGATGGCACGCGGTGCGCTTCAGGATAACAAGGAACAGCAAGTCTTTGCTACTCTGATCCTCCGGGATAACCCCCTATTGCTTCAGAATCCAGAAGCACTGGCGACGATCAACAAATACTGGGATAACATCACCTACCGCGATCCCGCCATACTGCCGCAAATGGATCTTGCCTATCCGCCGCCCCACTTCTCCAGGAATGGAGGATTATATGAGGACGCCTTTTCATTGGAGTTGGATACCGACGCTCAGAATGTGAGCATTTTGTATACCCTGGACGGCAGCGAACCCAATATCGACAATGTAAACTATTCCAACTCACTGCAAAGGACCTACATATACGAGAAGCCCATCACGGTAAAGAGCCGGGTTGGAGATGCAAATGTCTTTTCCCTGTTCGTGACCGCCAATGATGTCCGGGAATGGATACCCAAATGGTACCCACCGAAGAACGAGGTGTTCAAAGTCACGGTCGTCCGGGCGCGCGCATACGACCCCCGGTCGAAATCCTACGGAAAGACGGTCACCAATACTTACCTGGTGGATAAGGATATCTTTTCCCGGTATGAAAAATTGCCCATCATTTCCCTGGTCGCAGATTACAAGGACCTGTTCGATCCCGATTTTGGCATCTACACTCCGGGGATACTGGTTAATCAAAAAATCAGCCTCTATGCATATTCAGAAAGAATAGTCCCGGCAAATATTGAATTCTTCGAGGTTGGCGGTGAACCGGGCTTCAACGGGCTGTATGAAATTTCGCTGCAGGGATCAACCACCCGTTCGAATCCACAAAAAGGATTGAATGTTGTCGTCAACGAGTGGTTTGGGGAAAGTCCCATCACATATCCGTTGTTTGCCAACAGCGGGTCAAAGGCTAATCAGCTTACCGAGTTCAACCGGTTCATCCTCCGCAGCTGGGGAAGCTCCAGGGATTGGCCGATGATCTTTTCGGATGCCTACCACCAGACCTTGTTGGCAGGTGCTGATATCGAGATTCAGGATTACCGGCCCGTGATCGTGTTTCTCAACGGCGAATACTGGGGCTTGCACGAGATCAGGCAGGCCATTAAGAATCCGGATTACTTCAGCAGCATTACCGGTGTCGATCCGGTGAATCCCGGGTTTGATATTCTCTATTCCATCGAGAATATTGTCGATGAAGGCGATTCTGAAAACTGGGAAGCGCTGGTAAATTTTATAAAAGATCATGACCTGGGCGACGCCGGGAATTACCAGGTCGTCAGCAGCCAGGTGGACATTGATAATTTCATCCTCTACGTCATTCATTGCACTTTTACAGGGAAACGGGACTGGCCGGGGCACAATGAAGGAGAGTGGCGGGTAAGATCCAGCGACGGAAAATGGCGCTGGTTCCAATTTGACATGGACCATGGACTCAGCTCCCACGGACGACCTTCGTACGATATGCTGGCTCAAATTCTGGAGGGAGGGGCTGCGCCCCACCCGTTGTTCATCGCGCTGCTTAAGAATAAGGATTTCAGAACACAGTTTATCAACACATACGCAGATTATCTAAACTCATACTTCTTAACCTCGGTCGAGCTGGATCACTTCCAGGACATATTGAACGAAATCGAACCCTATATGCCTGAATACCAGGATCGATGGCAGCTTAATCAGGCCTGGGAAGACGATAAAGAATACGCGTTATCCATCATCGATCGCAGGGCAGACCTCAGGCTGGCGCAGTTGATCAAGAATTTTGATCTTGCAGGCACCTACCAACTATCGCTCCACGCTGATCCATCACAGGGTACGATCAAGATCAATAGTATTTTAATTGATGGTGATTTACCGGGAGTCACAGACCCTGCTTCCTGGTCCGGCTTGTATTTCGACAACATTCCTGTAAATATCTCTGCCATCCCTCTGGCGGGTTATACGTTTGATCATTGGGAAAGCAACGCGGAGATCGATGCTTTTTCCAGTGAACTGTTACTGGATGCTCAAGATGATGTGAGTTTGACTGCTGTTTTCGTAAAAAAATAATCCCCCTTAAATTAAAAATGGATGGATATTTCCTGTTTGAAAAAATATCCATCCAGTGTGTTGCTTATTCGCCTACGAGAGCAAATACCCGCCGTTGCAAATACGCCTCCACCACCATCAGGCTGCCGGTCATGTAATCCGCCATGGGGCTGGCCAGGAAGAGTGTTGCGCGGGCGATCTCATCCGGGTAACCCTGCCGGCGCAGTGGGATGCGCTGGGTGAAGTTCTCGGAAATGGCCTTGATCTGCTCCGGGGTCAGTTTCGCTGCTGCCATCATCGATGCACCGGTGGCGGCTGCGCCAGGGGTGGAGATCCCGCCTGGGGCGATGGCGTTCACCAGGATGCCCTGCGGTCCCAGCTCGAGCGCCAGCGACTTGGTCATCATCACCACGCCGCCCTTGGAGGTATCGTAATGGATCAGGTTGCCGGTGGGATGCAGCGCGTCGATCGAAGCGATGTTGATGATCCTGCCGCCCTTGCCCTGCTCCACCATCACCTTCGCCGCCAACTGGGCGAAGAAGAAATAACCCTTCGTGTTGATCTCCTGGACTTTGTCCCAGAGCTCTTCGGTGATGGCCGAAAGAGGTGCGAAGGGGAAGATCCCGGCGTTGTTGACCAGAATATCCAGCCCGCCAAAGCGGTCCACGGTCTGATCTACCGCGTGTTGGATATCCTTCACCGAGCCGGCATCCGTCTTGACGAATTCTGCTTTCAATCCCCGTGCTTTCAGCGCAGCAGCCGCTTTTTCACCGGCTTCCGCGTTGATATCGGAGATCATCACCTGCGCTCCGGCTTCAGCCAGCCGCGCAGCGATGGCTTCTCCAATGCCCATCGCCCCGCCAGTGACAATGGCACTTTTCCCGCTTAGATCGAGCAGTTGTTGAATGGATAATTGAGTCATGGTGGTACTCCTTTCAAAGAGGATCCGGTCAGCCGTGGAATGTATTTTGATTTTATTAGACCGGACTGCTATGTAATTTATTATTATTTTACAATAATCATACTATTATTATCTAATTTGTCAATATTAATCATATAAGAATTGTGTCAGAATCAAAAATGGACAGGTGGTATCCTGTCCATACTGTGATACTGGTAAACGAAAATCAAACTCAGGAAATCTCGATCCTTTTTACACTCTTGATATCCGAGAGCTCCTCCATGATATCGTCCGTGGGGTCCGATGTGTTGGTTTTCACCACCAGGGTCACCGTTTCCAGGTCCTGTTCCACGTCCTTTGAAAAATTGGTTGATGCGATCGTCCGCGGTGGATCGTTGAGTACCTTCTTCAGATCTCGCAGCAGACCGCGCCGTACGTTTGCCGTAACCACCACGGTCAGGTTTACCGTCTGGTGGATGAAGCGCTTTTCCAGCGCTTCCAGCCAGACCAGCACGATCAGCAGCAGGACGGTCGTCCCGGCCGAGGCCAGGTAAAGGCCCGCGCCGGTGGCCAACCCAACCATGGCGGTCGTCCAGAGCGAGGTGGCCGTGGTCAGGCCTTTGATGCTCGTGCCATATCTGAAAATCGCTCCCGCCCCCAGGAAGCCGATGCCGGAAACCACCTGTGCTGCCAGGCGCGCCGGGTCGTTATCGGGGTATGCCAGGTTGATCGAAAGCGTCATGGCCAGTGCCGCGCCAATGGAAAGAATGGCATGCGTGCGCAGCCCGGCGGGTTGCCCGCGCCGCTCGCGCTCGTAACCCACCACGGCGCCAAAAGCGCCTGCCAGCAGTATTCTCAGGAAGATCTCGGTTTCAGCGATCATTTTATGAAGCTCCTTTGCTTGGAGTGGACTTCATTATAACAATATCCTTTGAATCATTTTTTGGGATTACTTATGCCGGGATTGAGTGTTTCTTGACCCACTGTAGCATTGGTTCCAGCAGCCCGCTTTCCTGCCAGTCAATGATCTGGTCCACCCTGCCCTGTAGCTCCGGTCTGGAGGTCGAGGGCGTAAAGGATCGTGTCGCAATATCAAAGAGCGGCAGATCATTGCCCCCGTCCCCGGCTGCAAAGATCGCTGCGTCCGGCATGCCCATGCTCTTCGCCAGGCACTGCACCCCGCTTGCCTTGGTGATCCCCTGCGGCGTCAATTCGAAAAGTGTGGGTAAACTGTAGACCGGCTCGGCTTGGAATCCCCGCAGTGCTTCTTCCACTTCCCGAAGATCATCGGGGTTTTCCCCATAGATGAGGATTTTACTGATGCGCAGGTTTGGATCGTTGCTGTCAAATGGAATGCCATCAAAATCCCAGAGTGAGGTTGGGTCGGTGGTTTCCAGGTGCAGGGTATGGATCTGGTCGGCTGTCATCAAAAGAAGCGGCAATCGCTTAAAACGATCCAGCACTGCAAGGATGCCTTCCGCTACTTCGGGTTCGAAGGTGAAATAGGAATCCAGCACTTCACCCGGCAGGTAGTTACGCGCGCCGTTCTGGGTGACCATGGGCAGCGGGATCTTCCCATCGCGTGAACATGCCGTTCTCATGGAAGCTGGTTCGCACGCTGCTCAGCGTTCGCCCGGTGGCCGGGATGAAGATGTCACTGCCTCTTTCCAGGAGAATTTCCCTGTCTCGCGGATGAAGGATATGGCATTCATCGAACAGGGTGCCGTCGAGATCGAACACGAATATGGGCGTAGGCATATCCGCCTAGTTTATCATAGACATCAAGGTACTCGGGTGTTTGCAGTAAAGCAGTAAAGACCTGTCAAGAGTCAAACCGATGCAATAATGTCAATGAGCCTGAATTTAATGGTATAAACTCTTGTCACTACATAGGAATGTATTCGAATGATCCCCGGCCTCCACCCCTTAATAAATATCATGCTCCTCAGCCTGGTTGCCAGTCTTGGCACCGGTTTGGGTGGTCTGATCGCCATCCTTCGCAAGCCTGGCAAAAAATCCTACGGTCTGCTGATGGGCATCACTGCCGGGGTGATGATCTGCCTTTCATTCCTGGAATTGGTTAACAAGGCCTGGGAATTGGCTGGTCCGGTAACCGCGACCATTGGCTTTGGCATTGGCGCTACCTTCATGTTCCTGCTCGATCACTTCGCACCCCACATTCGTTTTGGGGAGGAAGAGATCCCCGGGCGCGAAGATGAACCCTGTCTCGATATGCCCGCGGGAACACATCGGGAAAGGCGTCATCGGGGGTGGTTGCGGCAAGGTTCCCTTCCCCTGGATCGTAAACTGGTGAATACCGGTCTCCTGCTGGCGGTGGGGATCACACTGCACAACCTGCCTGAAGGGATCGCCGTGGGTGCCGGTTACCTGGAAAACCCGCAATTCGGGTTGTTCGTCGCCATGGCGATCATGATCCACAACATCCCCGAAGGCATCGCCACTGCCCTGCCCCTGTGTAAAGGCGGTATTCGCCGCCGGGATGCCATCCGGGTATCGTTTTTATCCGGCCTGGCAGAACCCGTCGGGGCGCTGATTGCCAGCCTGTTTCTCGTAAGGTTTAATAACCTCGTCCCGGGAGCGCTGGCTTTTGCTGGCGGCGTCATGGTCTTCATCACCCTGGATGAATTGATCCCCACCGCGCGCGAGTTCGGTCACGAACACTACACTGCCATCGGCATTATTTTGGGATCGCTCTTCGTGTTCATCCTATCAGGCATGTTTGGAGTTTAAATCCGCGCCGCGCATCCCGGAGGTCATCCACGCAACTCTTCAATGAACTGATCGCGATCCTGCCCGAAGCCCGCATCCAGAGCGTGACCATCGGGTTGTTCTGGACGGCGGTCGTCGCGGAAGTCGATGGTTCGCCCCGCTGCGGCCTGGCAGCCACCATGTCCAATGCTGAATTCGAACATGCCCGCCAGCCCGCCGTGGAAGATCCGGGCCATTTGGAACAGCATTCCGCCCTCGAGCTGGCCAATCTTGTCTTTTCGGCGAGCCACACCGAGGCAGCGCTGGGACTTGCCGCCATCAACGCCATGCTGCCCCGCATCGAAAACGCCGTGGATCTGCCCGCGGAGGATTACATCGCCCGCCAGGGCGCGCAAAGCCGGGTTGCTGTCATCGGGCATTTCCCATTCGTTACTCGCTTGCGCGATCAAGTGAAGGAATTATGGGTGCTGGAGCTCAACCCCAAAGAGGGCGATCACCCAGCTTCCGCCGCGCCTGAGATCATCCCCCAGGCGGATATTTTGGCGATCACCGCCACGACCCTGATCAACCATACTTTTGAGGGCATCTTCAAATTACGAAAACCCAGTTGCAAGGTGCTCCTGCTTGGTCCCAGCACCCCGCTCTCACCCATCCTGTTCGATCACGGTATCGATGTCCTTTCGGGCACCATCGTGGAAGAACCTGATGCGGTCCTGCCCCTGGTCCGCCAGGGAGCCACATTTCGCCAGATCCGCAAGCAGGGTGTCCGCCTGGTCACCCTCGAATCCCCCCGCTAAGACAATTAACACAATTGACGGAACCTGTTTAAGCGTATAAAATAAATCTATTCAATTAATGAATAGTGTTTGAGAACAGGAAACCCCATGTCACCCCGTTCTGCGCTTCCCCTGCGTTATGAATATGTCGTCCTCGGCCTGGTGCGCCGGCAGCCCATCCACGGCTACGAGCTTCTCCAGCGCTGGAACGACCCGGATGGCATCGGCATGGTCTGGCGCTTGAAACCCGGTCTGCTCTACGCCGCGCTCGAGAAACTGGAACAGTTGGGATACCTGCAATCAAAAGTGGTCGCCGGAAGCTCGTT
The DNA here is from genome assembly GCA_963804865.1 of uncultured Chloroflexia bacterium. Classification (GTDB taxonomy): domain Bacteria; phylum Chloroflexota; class Anaerolineae; order Anaerolineales; family Anaerolineaceae; genus CAVVEQ01. The sequence goes on along the minus strand of CAWDSH010000026.1, from coordinate 201,822 downwards.
CCCGGATCGCAAGCAGTTCAGCATCACCCCCGTTGGGGAGCAGGCTTTTCTCGATTGGATCAAAACGCCGGTTCCCGGCGCGCGAGATTTCCGCCAGGATTTCCTGGTCAAACTTTTCTTCCTTAAGGATATCGATCCGGCTTCCGTTGCCGGCCTGCTTTCCAAACAAAAAACCATCTGCAGGAAATGGTTGGATTCTCTCAGCGAACAGCGTGATACAAGCCGGGGATATCAGCACCAGGTATTCTCCTTTCGCATCTACCAGGTGCAGGGCATCCTGAAGTGGCTGGAAGAGCTGTCCGTTCGCTGATTTTTTTTACACAAGGAGATACGTAATGAAACGATTTATTCTGGCTGCAACCATGCTATTAATGTTGCTCGGCGCATGCGCGCCGGCAGCCACCCCAATAAACGAGCCGCCCGTAATACCCACCGCGGAGCCGACGCCGGTTCCTGTAGTCCCGGAATCCATCACCGTGGTCGATGCCCTGGGCAGAACGGTGGAACTGCCCGAACCGCCGCAGCGCATCGTGATCACCGGCAAGGCACTCATCATGATCGTGGATGCCGCCTATATGTTCCCCGATGCATCCAACCGCATCGCCGCGCTGGGTATTGCCAGCCAGGGCACCGGTAATTTCTCCGAGCTGATCGAACCGGATTACGCAAGCAAGGCCGTCCTTCAGCAGGATGCCGGTGCAGAGCAGGTCGCTGCAATCCATCCCGATCTCGTCATCCTGAAAAGTTACCTGGCAGAGACCGTTGGGGCACCCATCGAGGCGCTGAACATCCCCGTCGTATATGTGGATTTTGAGACCCCCGAGCAGTACGAGCGCGACCTCGCCATTCTTGGCAAGATCTTCCAGGATGAAGACCGGGCGCAGCAGATCATCGGTTATTACCAGGAGAAAGTTGCCGCGATCCAGAACGCCTGGGCAAATCTCGCCACCAAACCTCGTGTCCTGATGCTTTACCACTCGGACAAGGACGGCGTGGTGGCTTTCAATGTGCCGCCGATGACCTGGATCCAGACCCAAATGGTGGAGCTCGCCGGCGGTCAACCGGTTTGGGCTTCGGCAAATCCCGCCAAAGGTTGGACGACGGTGACCCTGGAGCAGATCGCTGCCTGGGACGCGGACCAGATTTTCATCATTTCCTATAACAAGAATTCATCGGAAGTTGTGAGCGCCCTGAAGAACGATCCCCAGTGGCAGGCTCTGCGCGCCACAAAGGAAGGTCATCTATACGCCTTCCCTGCCGATCTCTACAGCTGGGACCAGCCGGATTCACGCTGGATCCTGGGTCTCACCTGGCTCGCCACCCGCCTCCACCCGGATGTCTTCACCGAAACGGATATTGTCCAGGAAGCCGAAGATTTTTACCAGGTCTTGTATGGTCTGGACAGACAGTTTTTCGAAGAAAAAATCATTCCCACCTTCAAGGGTGACCTGCCTTGAAGCCAGCCTCCAGGCCTCCTGCCCTGGAAAAGTCGGTTGGGCGCGATCACGACCGGCGCCGCATTTTCCTTTGGGCAGGCCTGGGCTTGGTCGTTCTTTTTATTCTCTCCCTGCTCTGGGGTCGTTACCCCTCGCTGGGTTTCATCTCCTGGCAGCAGGTGAACGAGGATGAGCTGGCGAGGCTGCTGGTATTCAACCTGCGCCTGCCGCGCCTGCTGACCGCCCTGCTGCTGGGCATGTCCCTCTCTGCTGCCGGTACCGTTTTCCAGACGCTTTTCGGCAATCCCCTGGTGGAGCCCGGCTTCCTGGGTGTCTCCCAGGGAGCTGCTTTTGGAGCCGCGCTGTGCATCGTTTTCCTGGGCGGCTCAGCTCTCACCATCCAGGGCGTGGCAGCCATTTTTGCCTTCGCCGGGTTGGGATTATCCTACCTTCTTGCGCGTCGCATCCGCTACGGCGGCTGGGTGCTGAGATTGGTGCTCGCCGGTATCGCGGTCTCCGCCCTGTTCTCTGCCGGGCTGGGGATCTTGAAATATGTCGCCGATCCGCTGCGCCAGCTGCCCGAGATCACCTTCTGGCTGCTGGGTGGGCTTTCCAGCGTCACCTGGCCGCGCTTCCTGTCCATCCTCCCCGTCGTACTGGCCGGTCTCCTTTTTCTCTATTTGTTTCGCTGGCGGCTCAACCTGCTGGCGCTTAACGAGGAGACCGCGTTTTCGATGGGTGCCGCGCCAAAACGCGAACGCCTGCTGCTGCTCACCGCCGCCGTCCTGCCCACCGCGGCTGTCATCTCCGTGGCAGGCATGGTTGGTTGGGTGGGTTTGATCATCCCGCATATCGCCCGGCGTCTCTTCGGCTCCGATACACGTTTTTCGCTGCCCGCCTCCATGCTGCTGGGCGGTGCTTTCGCCATGCTGTGCGATGATATCTCCCGCTCGCTGCTTGCCGGCGAGATCCCGCTGGGTATCATCACCTCGCTGCTGGGCGCGGCAATATTCATCGTCTTGATGGTCTCCAGGGGAATGAGGATCGAGCGATGAGGACTTCCTTTTTCTCCTTCCGGCAGGTCCTGTTTGGTTACGATAAAAAGTCATCCCCGGTGATCGATGGCTTGGATCTTTTACTTAAGGAAGGTCATATCACCACCATCCTTGGACCCAACGGCGCCGGCAAGACCACCCTGCTGTACCTGGCGCTGAACTGGCTGAAGCCGTGGTCTGGGGTGATCTCGATGTTGGGGAAGCCAATGGAGACTTTTAGCCGGCGTGCACTGGGTCAGCAGATCGCGCTGATCCCACAGAACGAGCATGTCCCGTTTGAATACTCGGTTTTGGAATACGTACTCCTCGGGCGCGCGCCCTACCTGCCGGTTCTGGGTATGCCCGCGGAGGAAGACGAACGCATCGCTTACGAGGCGCTGGAAAAAGTTGGCATTGCCCATTTATTCGATCATTCCATCCTGGCCATCAGTGGCGGTGAACGACAGCTCGTCCTGGCAGCCCGCGCCCTTGCCCAGCAGCCAAGGCTCCTGCTGCTGGATGAGCCAACTTCCCATCTCGACCTGGGCAATAAATACCGCCTGGTGAATATCCTCAGGGAATTACGCGATCGGGGCTCGACCATCCTGATGACCACCCACGAGCCCGAGCTCGCCCTGGTGACAAGCGATGAGGTCATCCTCATGGATAAAGGACGTGTATTTCTCTCGGGCGCTACCGCCGAGATCGCCACAAGCGAAAACCTATCCCATATTTACCACGTGCCGGTGAAGATCATCAAGGTCGAAGGCAAGCCGCAGGTGCTGTGGGTATGACTCTCTGGATCATCACTGGGGAACGCGGCAGCGGAAAGACCACCTTCTGTGCGGAATTTATCCGCATGGCGCAGCTTGAGAGCTGGGACGCGGCCGGTATTCTCTCTCCTGCCATCTTCAGTGAAGATCAAAAAATCGCCATTTCCGCCAGGGATATCCGCGGCGGGACGCATCGCATCCTGGCAGCTCTCACTCGGCGGAACGCATCCGATCTTGAATTCGGCGAATGGTTTTTCAATCGTAATGTCCTGGACTGGGGCAATGAGGTCATCTCGTGCCTCCGTCCCCTGCGACCTGCTGGTGATTGACGAATTGGGTCCTTTGGAATTTAATTTAAAGGTTGGCTGGTTGAGCGCACTGGATGTGGTCAAGACCGGGCAGTTTTCCCTGGCTCTGGTGGTCATCCGGCCTGAATTATTGGAGCCCGCCCGGGAAATACTGCGCCCGGATGAAACGATATTATTGCAGGGCGAAAAGCACAAAGCAAGTTCACTGGCCCGGGCATACGCCGCCAGGTTGAGAAAAATAAGAGGTGATTCATGAGAAAACTGATCGCGGAAATGGCGGGCTGCGTAAAACGTTCCGAAATATTCGGGCTGACGACCATCATCTCCCGCAATGGCTCTGCGCCCCGCGCTGTCGGGGCAAAAATGCTGGTGCGGCGTGATGGCTCGATCGCGGGCACGATCGGCGGTGGCGCGCTCGAAGCCCAGGTCATCCAGCTGGCGCTGGAGGCAATCAACAAAGGTGAAACGATCATTCGCGAATTCCAGTTCACCGGCGCGGATGCCGCTTCCATGGATGCGATCTGCGGCGGTCGGGTGGAGGTGCTGGTGGAAACGATGGATCCGCGCGAACGCGGGATCAAGCGGGTCCTGGATGCGCTGGAAACCGCCAGCCGGGAACATCACCGCGCCTGGCTGGTCACCACGATCCCCCCGGCCGGCTCCCATCCGGCTCACGCGCTGGTCAACGCGGATGGCTCGGTAAGCGGTTCCCTTCCAGCAGGGTTGGATGACAACACCGTTCGAGAAATTCGGCGTCCCACCCCGATCAGCCTGGATAAGACCCAAATCCTGGTGGAGCCTCTGAATATCAATGGCACGGCCTATATTTTCGGCGCCGGGCATGTTTCCAGGAGCCTGGCGGAATTTACCCGCGCGGTCGATTTTTGGACCGTGGTGCTGGATGACCGCGCCGAGTTCACCAACCGGAAGCACTTTCCAACCGCCGACCGGCTGGTGGTGCTCGAATCCTTCTCAAACGCCCTTGATAAGATTTCCATCGACCGGGATAGTTACGTGGTGGTTGTCACCCGCGGGCACCAGGACGACCAGACCGTCATGCCCCAGGTGCTGAAAACCAACGCGCGTTACATCGGCATGATCGGCAGCCGGAGAAAGTGCGCGCTCGTCTTCGAGGATTTACGCAAGCAGGGATTTTCGGAAGAAGCCATCCAGCGCATCCACGCTCCCATTGGCATCCATATTTCCGCCGAAACGCCTGAAGAGATCGGGGTGAGCATCGTCGCTGAAATGATCCAGGAGCGCGCTAAAGCCTCATAGTTCAATATCGCGAAAACACCAGTATCAGAATTTTACTTTTCCTGATAAATTCCTAAAGCAAGTCCCCTCGCATGGTGATATATAGTCATTGGAGAAATAGCCAGCGAATTCATCCCGTCCTTGAAGGTGAATGGCAAAGAAGGCTACGGTGAAATGGTTCATTATGAGCGACTTCATCTGGATCATCGACCATCATGTGATCCCTGACCAATAAATGAGATCATCAAGCGGTTGGGAGTGCGCAGCTGCCCGTAGATGGGCACGGCTTCTTCGTTATAGATATTAATATCATCCTCGGTTGCGCCAATGACCATCACCCATTTCCGATCAACCGCCGCCAGCCCGTCCGGACCGAACAGCCAGGCGCCCTCCGGCGCCATGGGGATCACCGCCTTGATGCGTTCATCTGTCATCGCCTGCCAGAGCCCATCCTCTCCCGGCGGCAGCAGGCGGACTGCCATAGGAAGAAAATGCGTCCCAGTCTTTAGCCGGTGCACAGATGTATTCGATCCACCATTCCGGCAGCGGCGGTTCATTGGATGAGGGGCTCGCGCATTTTGTAAGGTAATATTCCGGGTCCACCCGCGCCCCGCTCAGCGCAAGCGCGTCGTATCCGTCAAAGGAGTAGCCCATCGCCCCGGCGTGGTCCGTATCGATCACGCCCTCCAATACTTCTGGTGGATAAAGGGACAGCTGATCGAGTGCAAACAATTGGTCGAGGGGATAATCGATCAACCATTGACCCCATTCATCTTTTGAATCCTGGCCGTTCACTCCCGCCACCACAAATCCATAAGAAGCAAGTTGCTGGGCAAAATAAAAACCGACTTTGGTTGAGGTTAGAATCAACGGGTAAGGCGCTCCGGATAGGTCAGGAGTCGCATCATCAATGGGCTGCCTTATCGATGGGTCTTGCGCTGCTTCCGCCGGATACCAGAGCGAAAGCACCACTTCCCTTTCATTGCGTCTTTCATCCACATATTTGATCATCCGCCGGAATCCCACGGCATGGGGACCCGGCAGTGAAAGCGGCAAGGGGCCGATTGTTGGCGTGATTCTTAGATCTTCCGGCGGTACCGCGGTGAATGTTGCTGTGGATGTTACCTGGTAGGTTGGTTGTGCAGGACTCCCGCAGGCGTAAAAGGATAAAATGCAGCATGCAGGCAGTAAACAAGAAACGACCTGTCTCAATGAAACCATTTATCCCTCCGGTTTCAAATACTTTTCCGTCAACATCAACGGGATTTAACTTTCCTCTTTTCCGTTGATGATCGACATGAAGAACGCATCCACGACTTTTGGATCGAAATACTTGCCGGATTGCTCGCGGAGGTATTGGAGTGCCGCATCCTCCGTCCACGCAGGGCGGTATGGGCGGTTCGAGGTCAGGGCATCATAAACATCCACCAGGGCGAAAATTCGCCCGGCGATGGGTATCTCCTTGCCCTTCAAACCGCGCGGGTATCCTTTGCCATTCCAGCGCTCGTGATGGCAATAGGGGATGTCAACCGCCTGCTTCAGGAAGGGGATGGGTTTCAGAAGATCGTATGCAAAGGTGGGGTGCTGGCGCATGATCACCCACTCGTCGTCGGATAATGAGGACGGCTTGAGCAGGATGCTGTCGGGGATACCCATCTTCCCAATATCGTGCAGCAGCGCGCCTCTGCGGATATGCACCAACTGCTCCTCGGGCACGCCGAGGACTCTCGCCAGCTGAAGAGTGAGATCCACCACGCGCTTGCTGTGACCGGCAGTCTCCCGCTCGCGCATTTCAAGTGCCCTGGACCAGCCTTCCAGGGTGGCGTTGTAAGCTTCAGCCAGCTCCAGGTTGGCGCGCAGCAGACCCCACTGCGCCTGCTTGCGCTCGGTGATCTCCATCATGTTTCCCCACACCAGGTCCAGTTTACCTTCCACTTCCTCTCCAAACATGCTCACCTGGTACCAGTGTGAAACGCCGGCTCGATCTGCGTCGTGCATCTCATAACCGCTCACCCGGCAATCATTGCGGAAGAAATGATCGAGCAGCCCACGGAATCCTGTCAGTATGGAAGCTATGTCCCTTGTCCGGTTGCCAATGATCTCGCTGCGCTCATGCGCGCTCATTTGCGCAAAAATCTCGTTGCATTCCACGCAAATTGAGTCCAGGCCGAGCTCAACCTTCTCTTTGACAGGTTTTTTGAGATCGATCGGCTCTACAGGTTTGAAGCAAAAAACGCCATCACTGACGTGTTCGATGTAATATCGGTACCTGGCTTCGCTGGTTCGTAAAGCGTCTTCGGTCTGCTTGAGATCGGAAAGGTCGAAGATGAAACCTCGGAGGCCTGCCGCCTTGCCATCCTTGAGGATCACTTCACCTTCAATAACAGCCGGGAAGGTTGTTCCGTCCTTGCGGACTGCCAGGAATTCAGGCGAACCAACATATTCGCCTGCCATGGTGCGATCGAATTCCTTGACCGCCTTTTCCTGCATCGATGGATGGATGAACTGCAGCGCATTCAATCCTTTTTGTAGATCTCTTTCCTTGTATCCGAGAGCGTCCAGCAGGAAGTCATTCCAGAAGGTTAGATTGGCATCGATATCAGTTTCAAATTCACCCAGCGGCATGGCATTGACCAGTTCGCGGTACTTCTTTTCGCTTTCCTGCAGTGCGCTTTCTGCCCGCTTGCGGTCGGTGATATCCGTTGCCACCGCGATGACCACGTCCTCACCAAAGTAAACACCTTGTAAACGCGTACTTCCTTTGGAAAGATCTCCCCGTTCTTGCGTTTGCCCCAGAACTCAAACTGTTGAGGGGTTCCCTTGTATGCTTTTTTTACACACTTTAAAATCTTATCCAGGTCGTTCATCCCCGGTGCGGCCACAAACTGCGGGGTCTGCCCAATAAGCTCTTCATGGGAATACCCGTACATATTGACCGCGCCCTGGTTCACGTCCAGGAAATAGCCATCCTGATCCTGGATATAGATCGCTTCGGCCACGGAATCAAATACGCCGCGGTAACTGATCTCCGAATTCCGGATGGCGGCTTCCGCCTGCTTTCGCTCCTCAACTTCCTTTTCCAGGGTCTGGTGAATCTGCGCATTATGCAAAAGAGCCGATGCGAATCCCGCGTAAGTTTCTGCCAGTGCCAGGTCCTCATCGGTAAAATCAGCATCGTTGCGGATAAAAGACATCACCCCAAGTATTTGGTCTTCAAAAGTGAGGGGTGCAGCGATTAAACGCTCGTCAGAAGCTATCGGGGGTGCCGGGGATGGAGGTTTTATGTGCATCCCCCGTGATATCGTTATAGAGAATGCAGCATCCCATTTCAATGGCGCGCCCCGCCAGGCTCTGATTGACTTTGAGGGTTTTAGCCAGGAAGAATTTGGAGTATTCCGGGTTGCTGGAAACAACTGCCCGCAGCGTTTCACCGCCCGGCTCCAGCAGGTAGATATTGCACACTTCAGAATTTAGCACTTGCACGGCGCCGGTGGTGATTTTTTCCAGCACCGTGTCCAGGTCCAGGCTTGCGGTCAGCGTTTTTACGGCTGCCAGCATGTGCTCCTGGTTGCGGTTTTTGAGATTTAATGCTTCCTCTGCTTTTTTTCTCTCGCTAATATCCAGGATCAGACCCCGCAGCCCGATGGCGGTCTCTCCATGCAGAACGGGCGAGGAATGGATGATGGCCGGGAACGTGGTTCCGTCCTTTCGCACAATCGTGAATTCTTCCGCGGGAAAAGTCTCTCTGTTCATTAACCTGCGCATGTTGCTGATGATTCGCGGCTTATCTTCTGGGATCACCACGTCCATTGCGCTTAACCCCTTGCGAATATCTTCATCCGCGTAACCGCTGACCATGATCGCGTACTTGTTGATGAATGTGATTCGCCCGGATGGATCTATCTCGAAAATGATGGAGGGTAGGAAATTGGTGAGATCGCGGTACTTCTTTTCGCTTTCCCTTAAAGCCTCATCGGACTTGCGCCTCTCGGATCCCTCCAGTGCCAGGGTGATGATATCTGCCAGCGACGCGGCAAAATCCTGTTCCTCCAGCGTCCAATGCCGTGGAGTGCCCATATGCTCAAGGCAGAGTATCCCGCTCAGCTTGCCGCCCGCCCGGATGGGTACATCCATGTTGGAGGTTATTCCAAGGGGAAGATAATAATTCTTGGTAAATTCACGGGTGCGTCCATCCTGGCAGGAATCATGCGCCGCGATCACGCGCAGTTCCTCCAGCGCCTTCATGTATTTCGGGAACTGGTCTGCTTTAAAGCTGGGCCAAACATCATGCGTGTTCTTCTTTTTCAAATAAAGATCCTTGCATTGGATCTCTGAAAAATCGGTTGGAAAAACCCAGAAACTGGCTCGTTCCACGTTCAGCGCCATTGCGCCCGCTTCCGTTACCGCCCGCACCACTTTATCCAGATCAGAGTAATCAAGCTGATTCAACGCCAGCAGCGCATTCTGATTGCGGATGGTCATCTCTGCTTTGAGATTGAGTTGGCGTTCTGCATGTTCGCGCTCGGCAATCTCCTTTTTTAGATCGCGGTGTACCTGGGCATTTCGTAAAATCGAGGAGGCAAACGCGGCATAAGCCTCGGTCATTTCCCGGTCTTCCTCGGTAAAGGCTTCACCCATGCGGCTGATGCACATGGCTCCCAACACTTTGCCCTCAGCGATCAGAGGTGCAGCGATGAGCCGTTCGTCGTAATCCTGCGGTGTGCCGGGGATATGGAATCCGCCCGGATCCGCGACCGCATCATTGATCAGCAGAGCTCTTCTTTCAAGCACCGCCTTTCCGGTCAGGCTGGAATCAAGGGTCAGCGGCGTGGCTAGTATCTCTTCTTTGTATTCGGTTTCGATGGAAACTTCCGGGATGAGCATTTTTCCATCTTCAGAAAGCAGGTAGATATCGCAATTCGTCGCGCCGGAGACCTGCATGGCGCCGGTGCTGATGCGCGAAAGGACTTCATGGACATCCAGGCTGGAAGTCAGGTAGCGGGCAGCTTTCAGCAATTGCTCCTGGCTGCGGTTCTTGCGCTCCAGCGCTTGTTCCAGGATGGCCATGTCCTGGCTGTCCCGCCGCAAGGCTTGCAGCTCTTCCTTCAGAAGGTCGAGATCATCTTTCTTTTTATTGGGAATAATTGACTTGCCCATAAGGACCTCTAAATAATCGCTGAGCAGGAATCTGATCCAATAAAAACATCCTACATGATAAATTTTCTTTGTCAAGCACTCCAGAATAACTTACAAACCAAATTTTTTTTGTTGGGTACAGATAAGATACAATAAAACTCATGAAAATTCTCTTAACTGGATTTGAACCTTTCGGCGGCTCGCAGTCCAATCCCTCCGAGCGTGTTGCCCGTTCAATGGAAGGCGTATCCATTGCCGGCATCGATAGCCATTCCCGCGTCCTGCCCGTGGATCGTCTTCATGCAGCGGACGCATTGCTGCATGCTTTGGAAGAGGTCAAACCCGATGCAGTGCTCTGCCTGGGCGAGGCTCCCCGCCGCCCGGTCATCTCGATCGAAAGAGTTGCCATCAACCTGTTGGATTATCCAATAATAGACAACCTTGGAGAGCAGGTGCAGGATATCCCTATTCGTGCCGATGGTCCCGCCGCCTATTTTGTCACCCTTCCCGTTCGCCCGATCCTGGAGAGGCTCACCGCAGCGGGCATCCCGGCCGAGCTTTCTTTGAGCGCTGGAGCCTTCCTCTGCAACCAGGTGCTCTATGTTCTCCTGGATCACCTGGCCCAGCAGGAAAAAGCGATCCCTGCCGGTTTCATGCACCTTCCCAGTCTTCCCGAACAGGTCACCGGTAAATCCCCGCAGAGCCCGTCCATGGCGCTGGAAACCAGCGTGAAAGCTGTCCAATTGGCGATCGAGGTCATCGCTGAAACGCTTGGCCAATAGAAAACAAACGCTGATTTATCAGCAATGGAGGTCATTATTATGAAACATTACATCGGGGAGATCACTTATACCGCGTCACCAGTGACGATCGCCGCTACCGTCGGTGAGCACCGCGCGTTCCTGCAGACCGGCTACGACCGCGGCTGGCTGCTCCTCTCGGGACCGCAGGTCCCAAAAACGGGGGGCATGATTGTTTGCCGCGCACCATCCCTTGAAGAGCTCCATGCCTTTTTTGCTAATGATCCTTACCGGATAAAGGGCCTGGCGGAATACCGCTTCATAGAATTTGAGCCTGTGAAATTCCAGCCGTTTCTCATGGATTGGGTCGGTTAAAGAAAACGGCTGCCTTTCGGCAGCCATTCGTTTTAGTTCGAGTATTTCGATTGGTCCAGCATTTCCTTTAATTTCTCTTCTTCGCTTTTCTCAGCTATTGGTGTTTCTGGTTGTGCCTGCGCTCGCTCGGACTTTTCAGCCTCCCGCAGCTCCTCAAGGCTTGAGCGCTTCACGGGTCCAAGCCTGCCGCAGTAATCGCAGCGGTCGAATTTTGCCGTGACCAGGTTCATTCCAAACCAGTGGAATGCAAACGGGCGTTTGCAGCGCGGGCAGATCCCGCCGCCCAATAACCCATAATTACGCGGCTCGCCCAGCGCCAATGTTCTCAATCCCTTCCCCCGAAAAACGACGAACTGCATCAGGATCCCGATCAGCATCACCACGCCGATCGACCCAAAAACGATACCCAGTATCCTGCCCATGGAGGCGAATTGCTCTTCGCTGGATATAAAATTAAATTTACGTCCCGTTGTTTCAATCAACACGCCGGAACGCGTGATCACCACGGCACTCAGGGTGTGATCGCCTTCCGGGTAAGCCTGTGTCTGGAATTTATAGGCATACGGTGCCTCCTCAAGCAGTGCCATCTCCTGCCCATCCAACCGGTAGCTCACTTGCTGAATGGCATCCTCGTCCCCAATGACCTTTAATTCGAACGTGCCGCGAATCTTCCCGGTTCCTGTATCTGAGCCAAAGGTGCGGGTGATATTCAATCTGTATTCACTCGACCTGGTTGGCTCAGCGATAGGCTCCGCCTGTTGAACAGCCTGCGCACAGGCAGACAGGACAAGGGTTAGCAGCGCCAATGCTGCAACAACGATCTTTTGAATCTTCATTCTTCCTCTCTTATTCCATTAACGCCAGCGCGTGAGGATCACCTCGCGCTGGAACAGCCGCGCCCCAAGGTAGATCAGCCCGATATCAACCACCACCAGCACGCCGATGGTGATCAGCATCATTTTCACGTTCAGGACGATGAATCCTGCCAGGACTGAGAACAGGATCACCATCACCGGCACGATCACCACCGCGGCGGTCTGCTCTGCTGCCCGTGGATCGCGCGCCCGCGATGAGACCATCACCGCCACGTTCACCGCCAGCACTGCCATCAGCGGTCCAGCCACGAATATCGCCAGCAGCCATATGGGTCCCAGCGCATATTGCATCACCGCCGGGCTTACCCCGATGAGCTGCAGCGCCAGGGCGAAGATGCCGAAGCAGATCCATGTGGCGCCTATCGCGGGGATCACCGCCGCCAGGCCTTTTCCCGCCAGCAGCTCTTCGGTGGATATCGGCGTCGCCAGCAGTGGCTCCAGGCTGCGCGTGGTCTTTTCACCCACGATACTGTATGCCGCGATGGTGATGGGGATCATCAAGGGCATCATCATGTAAAGCAGTAGGAATTCATTCAACAGGTAGACGGTCATGCAGTCCTGCATGTTCATGCTGCCGCTGCATGCCATGGCAAACGCTGCCGGCATGTCCGCGCTCTCTCCCGTGCCGCCCTCGGTCTTCATGATCAGCAGGAACGCGATCGGCAGTGCGGTGAAGAGCAGCGGCATGAGCGCCACGGTCAGCAGCACCATGCGGTTCTTGAAGACTTCCGCCCATTCCTTGTCAACGATGGTTTTAATTTGCTCGAACATTTCAACCTCCCCTGCCCTCTCCGTTATGGATGAGCTGCAGGTAAATTTCTTCCAGTGAATGGCGCAGTTCGCCAACGAACTGGATTTCCGCTCCTGTTTCCACCAGTTTGCGCACCAGCACCGGGTTCTGTTCTTCCGGGTTGGTCAGCGCCACCACCAGGCGGTTCTCCACTATCTGTGCTTCCTTGACGAAATCCAGGCTTTGCGCCGCCTTCAGCCATTCGGGTTTCATCGTCTTCAGATGGAAGACGACCTTGCGTCCAAACAACTGCTTGCGCAGGTTTTCGGGGGTGTCCTCGGTGATCAGGCTGGTCTTGAAGATGGCGATGCGCTGGCAGAGCCGGTCGGCTTCGTCCAGGTTATGCGTGCAGATGAAAATGGTTCGTCCTTCGGTCTTCAGCTCCTCGATGAAATCACGCACCAGCTTGGCAGCCTCCGGGTCCAGCCCGCTGGTGGGCTCATCCAGGAATAGCACCTTCGGTTCGTGCAGCAGCGCGCGGGCAATGGCCAGCTTTTGGCGCATGCCTTTTGAAAAGCTGCCCACCTCGTCCAGCCGGCGCTCCCAAAGTCCCAGCATGCGCAGGTATTTCTCCACCTGGCCTTGCGGGCTTTTCACCTGGTACAGCCTGGCATAAATGGTGAGGTTCTTCTCAGCCGAAAGCCGGTCGTACATGCCCGGTGTTTCAGTGAGGATGCCCACGCAGCGCCGGATGTCCTGATCCTGTTTACCAACTTCCAAGCCATTCACCCACGCCTTGCCCGCGCTGGGTCCGATCAGGCTGGTGAGCATGCGCACCGTGGTGGTCTTGCCAGCTCCATTGGGTCCCAGGAAACCGAAAACTTCACCCTCGGAAACCTGGAGAGTGAGGTCCTTAACCGCTGTGATGGGCGCTTCCTTCCGCCCGCGCTGAAATACCTTGCTTAAATTTTCTGTTTTGATCATAGTCGTCCTCTATAAATCCCCGCCCCGGATTTCAACAAAATTGTATCATTGTATTATTGTATGATTGTATCACCCGTTGCTATTCTGTCAAGGGGTGGAAAACTGATTCCCGGTTGGAAATTCTATATAATAGTATCATCCGGTTTTGAGGAACCTGAATTGCCTATTTTAACCCTAATCCTGATCCTGTTGGTGATCCTGATCCTTGCCGCTGGCTTTTACCTGGCAACCCAACTCGTGCTGCCCCGCGGGCATTCTGCCGAAGAAACCTACCGCATCGAGGTTGAAAACGGGAACCTGGATGGTGCCGAGTATGATGCCTGGCCAAAGCGCGAGATGGTCATCCAATCACCACAAGGCTACCCGCTTTTCGGAATCTATTTTCCCGCCCAGGACTCAAAAAAGACCCTGCTGCTCGCGCACGGCTTCACCTATGGGCTCTACGGTTCTGTGAAATACATGCCTATGTTCCGGCGGCGTGGTTTCAATATCCTGATCATGGATCTGCGCCACCACGGGCGTTCCGGTGGACCTAACATCACCTTTGGCCTCTACGAGAAGCAGGACATGCGCGCCTGGATGACCTGGGCGCTTGCGCAGCTGGGTCCCGGCGGTATCGCGGGCACCATGGGAGAATCCCTGGGAGCAGCCGTCGCCCTGCAGCACGCCGCCATCGATCCCCGCCCTGCATTCGTTATTGCCGATTGTCCATATTCTGACCTGGAGCGGCTGGTCACCTATCACCTGAAAAAACGTTATCACCTGCCGCCCATGCCGCTGCTCTACGTGGGTGAATTCTGGTGCCGGCTGCTCAGCGGCATGACCTTTGAAAATGCTTCACCGTTACCGGTGATGGAAAAGGTCGCGTCCCCGCTGCTGCTCATCCATGGTGAGGACGATGATTATGTCCCCGCTCCAATGAGCCGCGAACTGTTCGACGCCAAGACCGCCGGCATCCGTGAACTGTACATGGTACCCGCTGCCGGTCACGCCCAGGCCTTCACTTCCAACCCCGGGGAATACGAACGCCGCGTGGATGAATTCCTCAAAGTGTGTGGAATTTAAATAATATTCTCAATGAATTAAAAAACGCCGGTTTCCCGGCGTTTTCTTGATCCTCAAATCTCATCTCTCGGCGTCAAGATAGCAGACCTGGCGCACGAGCAAGTTGGTGATGGCAATATTTTCCCCGGCGGGATCGCCAACGATCCAATAGCTGCCCCCGGCGAGGATCGATTCCGGAAGCTGTGTACCGAAAATATTCTCACCGCGGGCATCATAAAGGTTGAACTTGTGGCTGGCGATATCAAAAACCACGATCACTTCCTTTTCCATTGGAAAGGTGAAGGTTCCAATCGGGTTCATCTGGTCATTTTCCATCGTATAGAGACCGGCGTTATTACCTTCGTTCTTTTCCACCTGCAGCGCAACCTTGATCAGCGGGCGTTTATTTTCGGGTGATTGCTCATTGAGAGCATCCTTGTCGATCAGGATGATACTGAACGCCGAGCTGGTCGACATGCGCAGGGACAATATATTGCGCGGGTTTTTCGCCATGATGCCCAGCACGGCGGCTGATTCGGGACCGGACACCAGGTGAGCGCCTTTATCCAGGAACTCCACCTTCCCGCGGTTTTCCGTGAAGAAGAATGCGTCGCCCCCCAAACCGGCCACGAAATTGACCGGGCTGTTGATGAAGATGGCATCAAACGTTGGCGGCGCGGGGATGAATTTACAGGCGCTGACGCGCAATTTATCATCAATGGGTGTTGGCTCCACCGGGGGAGGCGGGACCTTTGTTTCCGTGGCCTTGATCACCAGCGCTGGTTGCGCAGCCTCCGCGGTCTGCGTGGCGGCTGCCTGTTGGTTCTTTCTTTCCTGCCATGCCCCCAGGATGAGACACCCGCAGCTGATCACCACCAATAGGATCGCCACGATGATGACACAGGTCGTATTTTCCTTGTAGAATTTTTTAATTCTCTGTTTTAGCGAGAGTTTGGTCTTGGGCGCCAGCGGTTCAACCAGCGCGATCCCCGGGGCGTGCACGCCTGTGATGGTCGCCTTGCGTGCTTCCGCGGGAGCGTTCTCCGCCATCTTCTCCAGCGCGGCGGCAAAGGCACCCATTTCCAGGTAGCGGTCATCCGCCTGCTTGCCCAGCGCCTTGAAGATCACCTGTTCCACCTGTGCCGGCAGGGAGGGCACGTACTGGCGCGGGCGGGGCAGCGGGTCGTTCACCTGCTTGATGGCGATCGCCATGGGTGTATCCGCCTTGTAGGGTGTCCGCCCGGTGACCATTTCATACAGTACCGTGCCAAGCGAATACACGTCCGATCGCCCGTCCACCACGGTACCCATCACCTGCTCCGGTGACATGTATTCCGGTGTTCCAAGTCCAATGCCGGATGAAGTCAAATTGACCGCTTGCTCCCCCTGCAGCATCTTGGCAATGCCAAAATCAGTGAGCATCGGCTCGCCCGATTCGGTCACCAGGATGTTGGATGGTTTGATATCGCGGTGGATGATGCCGCGCTGGTGGGCATATTCCAGCGCACGCGCGATGGGCGCCAGGAAGCGTGCTGCCTCACCCCAGTGGATGGGTGTGCCCAGGCGCTGCTTGAGCGTGCCGGCGGGGATGTAATCCATCACCAGGAAGGGGATGCCTTCATGCTCACCGAAATCATTGATGTGGACAATATTGGGATGCGTCAGCTTCGCCAGCGCCTTGGCTTCACGTTCGAAGCGTGCCAGGAACTGCTCTTCTTCCAGCTTCTCGGTGCGGATCACCTTGAGCGCTACCGGGCGTTCCAGGCGGGTATCGAAGGCTTTATAAACAACCGCCATGCCGCCTTCGCCCAGCTGCTCGATGACGTGATAACGCCCCAATGATTGACCGACCAGACTTGCCATGCATCCGTCCTTGTTCAGGAAGAATTGACTGCGTAAGTAAAATTATAGTGGAAAATGGCTTTCGGGGCACTTTACAAAGATGAGAGGTTCATGGCCAATATATCACCACCGGCGCATCGCCCAGGGACGATACGCCGGTGAAAAGAAGGAGAAGACAGCACGGTTATTGATCTAAGACATCACTCTTTCCTTTAGCAATCGGATAAGCGGTTCGATGAGCATGTCCAGCATCCTGTTTCCAGCAGATTGGACAGTTCCTTCAGTTGTCACGTCGCCTTCCGTGACGGGCATTCCTTCAAAACCTGTTCCACCTTCGATCCTCAATTCACCACCGCCCGGGAAATCACCAGGTGGTGCGCCACCCCCTGATGGTCCGTCCCCTGAAGGAAATCCACCTCCGGAAGGTATTTGTCGCATCTCCCGCATCGTTTGACCGGATCCTTCCTCCCCCTCTGCTGTTGTACCAAATCCAACTCCCAGGGACGCGATCAAGGCATTTATGTCTTCATCGGAGAACGTCATCGCATCGATCGCTTCTATCTGTTCCGCGCTCATCGCATCCCTGATCTGCTGGTAAAGTGCGTCCATTTCCTGCGTCGATATGGTATCGTCGCTTTTGAGGACCCTGACCGCCTTCCATAAGGGCAGTAAAACCGCTGCTTCTTCTTTATCAACTGCCAGATCGGTGTCTTCCAGTTTAAGTGTCCCGAGGACAAGTTTCATATCCTCGGTCATGGTGGAAGAGTCGATTTCCACCATACCCGGCGTGGCCTGCTGGGTCTCAGCTGCCTGGCTGGTACTGCCGCAGGCTGCCAAGACGAAAACCAATCCAAAGTGATAGTAAGACGACTGATGATTTCTTGAACATGTTTATTTTCCTTTCTAATATTCTTATTATTCGTGTCTCAGGGCAACGATCGGATCGAGCTGAGCTGCCTGCTGCGCAGGGAAAAATCCAAAGAAGATCCCAACCAGCGCCGCGGAAGTGAACGAGAGGATGATCGAATAAGAAACGATCACCGTGCGCATCCCGCTCAACAGGCCAAACAACAGCGCACCTCCCACCCCCGCCAGTACCCCGATCGCACCTCCCAACAGGCTGAGCATGAGCGCCTCGGTGAGGAACTGCGATTGGATATCCCTTGGGGCAGCGCCGACTGCCTGGCGCAGGCCGATCTCGCGCGTGCGCTCGGTGACGCTGACCAGCATGATGTTCATGATGCCGATCCCGCCCACGATCAACGACACGCCCGCCACCCATGCCAGCAAGGTACGAAAGGACGAGGTGGTCGATTCCTGGGTGGTGATGATATCCTCCTGGGTCTGGGTGGTGAAATCCAGTGAATCCAGGCTGACTCCGTGCCGGTTGGCCAGCAGGTAGGTGATCTGGTTGACCACGTAATCCATATCTGCATCCTCTTCAACCGAAACGATGATCTGCCGCACCTGGTTTCCCATGAAGCGGGCGAACATGAAGGGGGTGAATTTCTTAAAGACCAGGTTGATGGAGGTGTAGATCTGCTCATCAAAATTGGTTCCACCCGATAACCCCTTGGGAGCTAAAACGCCGATCACGGTCAGCTTGGTGTTGTCCACGTTGATCTTCTGCCCGATCGGGTCGTCTGTGCCGAATAATTCTTCAGCAATGGTTGATCCAAGCACCACCACCTTTGCAGATCGGTCGTATTCATCCGTGGTAAAAAATCGCCCGGTCCCCATTTCCAAATCGCGCACATTCAGGTAATCCGTGGTGGTGCCGACAATGGAAATGCTGTCCAGGGTAACATCACCATATTTCAAGGTCACACTGGCCTGCTGATCCACCGTGATCCCTTCCACGCCCTTGATTTTCTGTTTGATCGCGTCCACGTCATCATAGACCAGCCCGCTCTGGCTGCTTTGACTGACAACTGCGCCTGGGCCGCCGCGCGACATGCTGCCCATGATGAATACCAGGTTTGAGCCCAGTCCATTGATCGCTTCCGAAATGGTCGCTTCGGTGCCCGCGCTGATCGACATCATGATGATCACCGCGGCGACCCCGATGATCACGCCCAACATGGTCAGCATCGAGCGCAGCTTGTTGGAGACAAGACTTTTCCAGGCGACCTTGACCACTTCTTTCCAGTTCATTGCTTCTTTCCTTTCAGGGAAGGCTGCTTCACGGGTTTCTTCCCATTGCCGTTCCCATTTCCATTGCCGACCTGGTTGGCATTGATCTTGTCTGATTCCAGTTTGCCGTCGCGGATGTGAACGATGCGCGTGGTGTGCTGGGCCACGTCCTGCTCGTGCGTGACCATGACGATCGTTCTGCCGCGTTCTTCGTTCAAGTGATGCAGCAGCACCAGGATCTCCTCGCTGGAATGCGTATCCAGGTTTCCGGTAGGTTCGTCCGCCAGGATCAGGATGGGGTCGTTGATCAATGCGCGTGCGATCGCCACCCGCTGCTGCTGTCCGCCGGAGAGCTGGTTTGGATAGTGGTGACCGCGATTCACAAGCCCGACGTTTTTCAACGCTTCTTCAGCTTTTTTCCGCTGCTCTTCATTACTCAGCGTCTTTTCCCGCTGGTACATCAAGGGCAGCATCACGTTCTCAATGGCCGTCAGGCGCGGGAGCAAATTGTAGGATTGAAATATAAATCCCAGTTCGCGGCCGCGGATCTGCGCCAGCTCTTTGCGGTCGTAATTGCTCACATCCTCGCCATCCAGGATGTACTTTCCATCGGTCGGTCGATCGAGGCAAGCCAGCAAGTTTAAAAGTGTGCTCTTTCCCGATCCACTCGGACCCATGACCGCCACGAATTCACCTTCCCGTATCTTGAGATCGACGCCATCCAGGGCGGCGACCTGGTTTTCACCCTCGCCGTAGACTTTTTTCATGTTCCTGGTTTCAATAACGACAGGCTTTTCCTTCATTACTGCGTCTCCATCACTCCGGTGGTCACCGTTTGACCTGCGGTTATCCCGGATTTGATCTCTGCGTAAGTTCCATCGTTCAGCCCAACTTCAACGACCGTCAGGGTGAGCTTGCCGTCTTCGCCCACTACGAACACCGCGTATTCGCCGTCGCCGATATCATGGATGGCTTCCACCGGCAGCAGTACCGCGTTCTGAGCTTCTGCGTTGATCACTTCCACGGATGCTGTCATCCCTTCCACGAACTTGGTCGTGCTCGTGACATTGGAGTCATCCAGGGTGGCAACGCCGGTCAGAACTGAATATCCACCCGTGGAATACAACGTGGGGCTCACGCTGGTAACGGTTGCGGTAAATGCCAGGTCGGGAAGTGCGTCGAACACCACATCCGCCGTGTTGCCGACTGCCACTTTGTCCATATCCGTTTCATCGTAGGAGAATGAAATGTCAGGGTGCTGCAGGTCAGCAATGGTGATGAAAGTATCCGTCGTTACCGCCTGTCCTTCTTCGGCGGCAATGGAAAGGATGGTGCCCGCAAAGGGTGCTTTCAACGTGGCGTTGTCCAGGTTCTTCTGCGCGGTTTCCAGCGCCACTTGCGCCTGGACTACGGCGCCCTCAGCCGCGGCCTTATCAGCGGGATTGACTCCGCCGTTGTCCTGTAAAAATTTCAGGTCAGCCTCAGCCCTGGTCACCGCTGCCTGCGCGATCGCGTACTCGGCATCATTCTGCTGAACCTCAAGCGAGGATGGCTTGTTTTCCAGGTAATTCAGGTTTGCCAGCGCCTGGGCGTAAGCCGTCTTCGCCGAAGTCAGCTGGCTTAGAGCCTGGATGTAATTGTCATTCGTCGGTTTTGCCTTCTTCCAATCGTCGTAAAGATCCTGGGCTTTATCCAGCTGGTTCTTGGCCACGGCCAGGTTGGATTCGGCGGTCTCGATCATCGTGTCGGATCCGCGATGGCTGACCCAGGTGAGCACCTTGTTCTTGGCAGTATTCGCATCCAGCTGGGCGGTTACCAGTGCCAGCTGCGCTTCCGCCAGGTTGCCGGTGCTGCTCTCGAGCACGTCCTGCAGCGATTTCTGTGCGGCAGCCAGGTTTCCTTCAGCCTCCGTCACCGCAGCTTCCAGCAGTCGGGTATCTTCCAGCTCCGCCAGCACCTGTCCTTCTTCAACCTGCTGCCCCATGGTCACATATAATTTCTTGACCGTGCCCGCGATCGGGAAGGAAAGGTTGGTGCTGTTGCCGCCCGCCAGGGTCCCCGAGCCGCTGGCAGAGATGGTCAGGGTGCCCGTGCGGGCAAGGGTGGTCTGGTAGCTGTCCGTGCTCCCGGATTAAGCGGAAACCTGCTTCGCATGCCAGAATGAGTACCCGATGCCGGCTGCTGCGACCAGCAGAATAGCCGAACCTAGAATGATGATGTTCCTCCGGGTTTTGGCATCCTTCCAGGATATTCCCTTGATCTTGCCGATAATTCCTTGGGTGATTTCAATTGCTTTTTTTGCCATGATCTCTTGCTCTCCTCTCGCTTGAATAAATATTCGGACGATACTCAAGGTCCGGGATGGACAAAATAATCTTCAATGTTCGAATCCGCGAACCACTGCCCGACCTCTTTTTCCAAGCATCATCGTAGCGAAAAGGCATTCAGATTTCATTTAGAAGCAGTGAATTCTTGGCATATTTTTCCCGGGCTCGAATGACCAAAAATACCCGCCTTCTAAATCAAAAATGAATGATTGTGTGATAATTTAAGGACACATCGGCGTCTCGCCGGTGACAACTATTGGAGAAATATGACACATACCATCATGGTGGTGGACGATCAATCCAGCGTCCGCCAGCTTATTCAGGAATATCTCACCGAGCAGGGTTTCAAGGTGCTCACCGCCACCGACGGGCAGAACGCGCTCTACACGGCGCGCCACGAGCAGCCCGATCTGATCCTGCTGGATATCATGATGCCCAAAATGGACGGCTACCAGTTCCTCCAGCAGTACCGCAAGGAGCGCCAGACGCCCATCATCATCATCACCGCCCGCGAGGAGGAAACGGATGCCGTCCTTGGCCTGGACCTGGGCGCGGATGATTACGTCATCAAACCTTTCCGTATGCGCGAGCTGACCTCCCGCATCCACGCCGTCCTGCGCCGCAGCGAGGACGCGCCGGAAAAAATGGAGTTGCTGCGCGCGGAGGGCATCGAGCTGGATCGCGGGACACATTGCGTTACCGTGGAACGGCAAGCCGGTGATCCTCACCCCCATCGAATTTGATCTGCTTGCCACCCTGATGCGCTCGCCCGGGCGGGTATTCACCCGCGCAGAGCTGGTGGAGCTCCTTTCCGACAGCGGTTTTGCCGGGCTGGAAAGCACCCTCAACGTCCACATCCGCAACCTGCGCATGAAGACCGAAAAGGATCCCGGCAATCCGCGCTATGTGGAAACTGTTTTCGGCGTTGGTTACCGCTTTCGCCGGCAGGGTGACGCCCATGTCTAAATCCCTTTCCTGGAAATTGACCCTCGCTTTTATACTGGTCGCTTTCACCACCGCCGCCCTGGTGGCGCTGTTCATCCGCCTGACCAGCACCGACCGCCTGACCAGCCTGATCATCGATCAGCAGAAGAGCAGCATGGAGCAGACCCTGATCCAATATTATGAAACCGACGGGTTCCTGGGTGAATGTTCGGGAGGACTGGCGTCAGATTGAATTTCAGTTTTGGTGGTGCTGCCTTCAATTTCCAGGCTGAGGTTGATTACCCGCCGGGTGTGCCCGAATTTGATAATTTTCACCCAAATCTCTTTGGGCTTGCTGATTCCAGCGGGAAAGTCGATCGTTTCAGTCGATCCCGGTTATCCGGATGGACTCATATCTGACAGCATTCTCACATCGAAGATGGAACACCAATTGAAGTGAATGGGCAGACCGTGGGAACCATCATCATGGCGCGCCAGATCAGCGGCTTTCAACCCCGCCGAATCCCGTTACCTGCAGCGCACGAACGAAGCTCTGCTCATGGCCATTGGTGTCGCCCTGCTGGTCGCATTGGTCATCGGCTACTTGCTGACCCGCACGCTCACCCGGCCGTTGAAAGCGCTCACCAGTGCCGCCCAGAATATCGCCAGCGGTCAACTCGAGCAGCAGGTGGAAGTGAAATCCAAAGACGAGATCGGGCAGCTGGCTGATTCCTTCAACCGCATGAGCCAGGAGGTCGTTCGGGTGAACCAGATGCGCCGCCAGATGACCGCGGATATCGCCCACGACCTGCGCACACCCCTCACCGTGATCGCCGGCTATATCGAATCCATGCGCGATGGCGTACTCAAAGTCACACCCGAACGCCTGGATCTCATCTATTCCGAGATCGAGCGCCTGCAGATCCTGGTCGGTGACCTGCGCATGCTCTCCCAGGCGGATTCTGGCGAGCTGCCGCTCCATATCCAGAAGCTTTCTCCGCGCTACCTGCTGAAACGAGCCACGGAACTTTTCCAGCATCATGCCGATCAGCAGAAGGTGACCCTCAGGATGAAAGCTGCTGAGGATCTGCCGAAGATCAGCGTGGACGAGGACCGCATGATGCAGGTGCTGGATAACCTGGTCAGTAACGCGCTGCGCTATACACCGTCCGGGGGCAGGATCACATTGGCCGCCCAAAAACGCGATCAGGAAGTGGAGATCACCATCCAGGATAACGGCTCCGGCATCCCTTCCGCGGAGCTGCCCCAGATCTTTGACCGCTTCCACCGCGCGGATAAATCCCGCCATAGCGAGAACGGCGAATCCGGGCTGGGACTCGCGATCGTCAAGGCGCTGGTCGAATCCCATCATGGGCGGGTCTGGGCGGATTCCACTCCCGGCAAAGGCACCACCATCCATATCGCCCTGCCCATCTAGCCAATCCGGCTTTTAAATAAAAAGAGACACGATTAATCGTGTCTCTTTTTATGATTGGAAATCTGGATCAGATAATCCCGGCTTCCTTGTGCTTGGCTAAGATCAAATCCGCCAGTTTATCCACTGCCTCCAGCTCGGTCTGGCGCGGCATGCCGCGTGCCACCACGCCCGGTAACGCTTCAACCTTCAGTCCTTCGATCAACCCCGGCAGGCGCTCCACGGCTCCCGCTCCCCAGCCATAGGAAACCAGGAAGGCGGCAAATTTTGCCTTGGGTTTCGAGCAGCTCTGCCAGGCTGAGAGCGTAACCCACCAGCGGGTGCGCTCCGCCCAGCATGATGGGCGTGCCCACCACCAGCGTGGCTGCGTCCACCAGCGCCATCGCCAGCTCGCCGACATCCGTCACGGTGAGGTCGAAAACCTGCACTTTGATGCCCCGTTCGGTCAGGGCACTGATCGCGCGCTGCACCAGCATCTCCGTGCTGTGGTGCATGGAAATATACGGCAATACGACGATGTTCTTCGGCGCGGCGCTCACCCATTCCTTGTAGGCATCCACAATCAATCCCGGCTTGTCATAGACCGGGCCGTGGCTTGGGGCGATCATCTTGATATCATAGCCCGCCAGCCTTTCCAAATTCTTCTGGATCGGCACGCGGAAAGGCATCATGATCTCGGCATAATAACGCTTGGCAGCCCTCAGCACCTCTGCTTCATTTTTTACAAACACCTCGTTGGTCGCCAGGTGTGATCCGAAGAAATCGCACGAAAAAAGGATCTTTTCTTCCGCAAGATAGGTGCTCATCGTTTCCGGCCAGTGCACCCAGGGGGTATAAATGAATTCCAGCGTGCGGTCCCCAAGCGAAAGCTTCTCGCCATCCTCGACCGTGCGCACCCGCTCCGTCGGCAACTCCAGCAGGTCCATCAACATGCCGCTGGCTTTTACCGAGCAGACCAGCTGCGCCTTGGGGTATTTCTGCATGACCGCCGGTAGGGCGCCTGAATGATCCTGCTCCGCGTGGTGGGCGATGACGTAATCCACCTTATCGACCTTCGCCAGCTGCGTCATCAATTCTGCTTCCTTGGCCGGGTCGGCTGCATCCAGCAGCGCTGTCTTCTCGCTGCCGCGCACCAGGTAGGCGTTGTAACTGGTGCCATCCGGCAGCGGGATGAGTGCATCAAACAGGGTTCGGTTCCAATCCACCGCACCGATGAGTTGTACGCGTTCACTGATTTTCCTGGCGTTCATGGCATTCTCCTTAAGAAATTCTGACTAATTATACCTTTGCGGAAAGCAGGCAAAACATGGGATAATTGAAGTCTCAGAAATCCGGCACATCCGGATATCACCCGCCGGGTTATACCTATTGCGCGGGCGAACTTTTGCCCTCATTAAAACATGAATTTGTTGACCATCATCAACAGCTCGCTTGGCATCGGCACCGCACTGGCGGTTGGACGCATGCTTCCCGAGAGCCTGGGTTACAGGTTGGCTGATTTTGTCGCCTCACGCCTGGCCGCCCGCCGTGAGTCACCCATGGTGCGCACGGTGCGCGCCAATCAATGGGTGGTCCGCGGTGGAGGGCTCACCTCTGCGGAGCTGGATGAGATCGTGCTGCGCGTTTTCAAATCCAACGCGCGCTGTCTTTTTGATTTTTATCACAATTTGAATGATCCTGAAAAGATCTTGAATTTGGTTCGGTTCAGCCCCCGTTTCCAGATGATCTTTGATGAGCGCAAGAAAGCTGAACAGGGCGCGTTTTTCGTCGCTCCTCATTTGAGTGCCTTCGATCTCACCGGTCTGGCGCTGGCAGGCAGGGGGCTTAGCTTTCAGATCCTTTCATACCCGCAGCCCGGCAGCGGTTATACCTGGCAGAACAAGCTGCGCGATGAGCGCGGTCTCGAAGTGACCCCCACTTCCGTTGCCAGCATGCAGCAGGCGCGGATACGGCTGCAGGCGGGCGGCACGGTGCTCACCGGGTTGGATAGGCCGGTCCCGGATTCTGATATCCTGCCCCGTTTCTTCGGTCGTCCCGCGCCGGTGCCCGTTTTTTATACCCGCCTGGCGTTGAAGACCAGGGTTCCCGTTTACGTGGTGGCTGTTTCCACCCTGCCCGATGGCGGGTACCAGCTGGATTGCTCCGAGCCGGTGGAGATGGTATCCGCGGCCGATCCGCATGACGAGGTCATCCAAAATTCCGAGCGCGTCCTTCAAGAAGGTGAAAAATTCATCCGCAAGAATCCCGACCAGTGGTCCATGTTCTATCCTCTCTGGCCGGAAGCCCAGGAGGAGATTCCATGAGTAACAGCAGCCAGATAAAACCAGCTTCAACCGAGCATACCCGCGTCAACAAGATCCTGCTCTCGGCGCTGGAAAAACCCGCCCTCAAGTGGCTTTGCGAGCACATGCCCGCCTGGGTGACGCCGGATATGCTCACCATCCTTGGCTTCTGCGCATCGGTGCTGATCGCGGTGAGCTACTGGTTGTGCAATTACAACAGCGCGTTTCTATGGCTGGCCAGTTTCGGCTTTCTCCTCAACTGGTTCGGCGACAGCCTGGATGGCACCCTGGCGCGCTTCCGCAAGATCGAGCGTCCAAAGTATGGTTTTTTCGTCGATCATACCGTTGATGCCGTCACCGAGACGCTCGTTTTCGTCGGGCTCGGGCTATCCCCTTACGTGGACCTCACCCTGGCGCTCTTCGCCCTGATCGGCTACCTGCTGGTCTCCGTCCTGGTGTATGTTTACACCTACGTTGCCGGGGAATTCCGCATTTCCTACGCCAGCCTGGGTCCCACCGAGATGCGCGCCATCGCCATACTGGCCAACACGCTGATCTTCTTCATCGGCAATCCGGTGCTGAACCTGGGTCTTGTTAAAATTACAGTTTATAACCTGATCGTCTTCCTGATCGTGCTGCTGCTCTTTATTGGTTTTTTCGTCGTGGTCCTCTGGCGTGCACACCAGCTGAGTACCGTGGACCGAAAAAAGTCATGATCCTGAAGAAATAAATACAGGGCACGGAATTCCGTGCCCTGTTTCTTTTCACCGGTCAGAGCTTATCCGCCTCTGCCTGCCCAGAGTGGGCGTCCGTTTTCATCGCGGATGTTCACGATGCTGCTATTTGTCAGATTACTCAGAATTGCCGTTTCGAACTCGTCGCCTTCAAAGAAACCGGTGAGCTCAATTTGATCGCCGATCTCGGCGGTAAATCCCTGGTCGAGTGCAAACCACCAGGCGCGTCGGCTGAGTTCGATCAAACTGCCGTCGGTCACCTTTACCTGGAGCAGGTCGGTCTCCACTGCGGTGACCGTGCCGGTCAATTCGACCCAGCTGCTTGCATCTTCGGCAAGTCCGCTTCCATCACTGAGACCGGTTCCTGTTCCCGATTCTCCGTCTTGGCCGCCCTGGTAACCATTTCCGAATTCGCTGTCACTTTCATATCCCGGGGCTTCGTTTACCTCACCCCGGTAACTTTCTCCGGATTCGATTCCGTTTTCAGATCCCGCTTCCCCTTCCGGTCCACCGCGATAGCCATCGCCTGCCAATTCAGCAAGAGGAAGGCTTTCCTCGACAACCTCGCTTTGCACGGTGCGGTTGACTGCGCCGTAGATCAGACCACTTGAAATTGCCACCACTACAAAACCAGTAATAACTTTGCCTAACATTTTTTCTCCTTTACGCGCTGGTTCCAACCGGCGCATTTTGAATTTTTACTTCTTTATTGGGCGCCAGGCAGCGGGCGCTGACGCTCTTGATCCAGGTCCAATGCAGGACCAGGTGTACCATGATCCCTATCATCATTGCCACTGAGGACCACGTATGGATCACATCCCACACCTGCGAGCTGAAAATGACCGGCTGCAGGTTATGACCGGATATCCCGCCGGGAGCCAGCAGGAAGTAGACGCCGGATGCTGCCGAGAGCAAAAAACCGGTTGCTACGATCGTGTCCACGCCAGCGTTGATGCGGCTGCGAAGGCTCATCTGGCGGCTTCCGTGGGCGATCTCGCTGAATATGCGTTTTACGGTGCCCACCAGCCAGCTCCAGTGCAGCACGAGGTGGATCACAACCGCGGCGATCATCGCCACGCCGGTCCAGGCATGCAGCACGTCCCACGTCTCGCGTTCGAATAGAATGGTGATCCCGTAATAGGGGTTCCTGCCGCCTTGATAACCACCCACCGGAAACAGCAGGAAGTAGATCCCGGTGAGCGAAGCGCCAAGCCCGGCAATAAATAATCCCACGTCCAGCAGCCAGTTCCGGCGCACTTGTTTTGCTATGGTTCGATTTTCTTTCATAACTTGCTCCTTTTACCAATATGGTCAAGATGATAACAATAGGGTGTGAAGAACTCGTGAAGAAAAGGTGAAGGAATGATGGATTTTTTAAAATTTATCCCTGGTTTTTGGTAAGATGAGAGTGCCTTCCGGCGTATCTGCCGGGGGAGTTTGGCGTCATAGAAGGTAGGCATGAGCTTCGACGAACAGGGATTATTGCAGCGGGCTGCTTCGTTCGAAAGTGAAGCCCTGGCGGAGGTTTACGATCGCTTCAGCCCTGGCTTATATCGTTATGCCATGCGCCTTTTGGGGCAGGTGGACCTGGCGGAGGAATGCTTGAGTGAAACCTTTGCCCGCCTGCTGCAGGCTTTGAAATCTAGGCGCGGACCGCGGGATCATTTACAGGCATATCTCTACCGCATCGCGCACAACTGGATCACCGACCATTACCGCCGCGCGCCCCTGCCTGAAATGCTGATGGATGATGCATATCTCAAAGATCCACGCCCCCTGCCGGAAACGGCGGTGGCCATGCTTCATCAAAAACAAAGGATACGATCGGCGCTTATGCAGCTTACACCGGATCAGAGGCAGGTCCTCGCGCTGCGATTTATTGAAGAATGGGAAGTTGACGAGGTGGCTGCCGCGCTGGGCAAGCCCGCCGGGGCAGTGAAATCGCTCCAGCACCGCGGCCTGGCTGCCTTGAAGAAAATTCTCCGCACGAAGGAGGAAGCGTGAAAAATAAAGATCAACCTATCGATTCGGATTTGGAAGCCGCTTTCCAGGCATTGAAAAATGTTGAAGGCCGTGATGAAAAACGCGCCCGCCAGTCTCGATCACAATTTCTAAACCAGGCGGCTGAAATACGCGAAGCCGTATCTGCACCGGCATCGCAGCGTCATAATGGGTGGAAGGAAATCTTCAATTTTAAACATAAGGAGAAATATTCAATGCTAACCACCCTGACGACAGTTCTATTGGTGCTTTCCCTGGTCTTGGGAGGCACCGGCGGCACGGTCTACGCCGCTCAATCCAGCCTGCCGGATGATGCACTCTATCCGTTGAAGCTTTTCACCGAGAACATGCAGGAAGCCTTTACTGCCAACGCCGGCGAAGAAATGGAGCTCCAGCTCCAATTCGCCAATCGCCGCATGGAGGAGATCGCCGCGATGAATGGCGAGGGCAAAGTGGCCCCGGATGCGGTTGTTGAACAGCTGCAAACCCGCCTGCAGAACGCCCTGCACCTGGCAGCCTCTCTAAACGAGGAAGAGGTTGCGCCCGCCCTGCTGCGCATCCAGGAACAGCTGCGTCTTCAGGAACAGACCCTGCTGCAGCTTCATGCGGATGAAGAGAATACTCCCCTGTTGCTGCGCACCCGTGAAATGCTCAGGGAACAGATCCGCCTGGTAGGCGAAGGCCTGGAAGAACCCCTGCAGCTTCAGCAGCAGCTTCGCGAACAGGAACGCATCAACCAGCCAGGATCCGATGAAACTGAGGAACCCGCGGATGGTACTGAAGAGCAGCCAGGTTCTGGCTACGGTCCCGGACCCAATACCGACGCCCCCGGAGACGGCACCTGCACGCCCGGCACCGGAACCTGCCTGACATGCACGCCCATGTGCATTGGCACCTGCACCCCCAATGCGAGTTACGGTCCCGGTCCTTTTGGAACTCCGGAACCGGGTGGAAACGGTCAGGGAGGAAAACCCTAAAAGGGGATTTGCTTTCTCTCCTTCGAACAGCAGCGGCAACTCAAGAGTTGCCGCTGCTTCTTGTTATTAACCTGACCGGGTTATCCCGGCACCTCGTTCAGCATCGATTTCATCCGCTCCGTGTAAACCCGGAACGCCTCCCTCCCCTTGGGTGTCAGTTCGCAGCATCGTATTGGGTTTTCGCCCTTTATAACCCTTGTCCACCTTCAGATAACCGCCCTCCTCCAGCTTGGTGAGGTGCGCAGAAAGGTTGCCCCAGGTCAATCCTGTTTGGCGCATCAGGTAGATAAAATCAGCTTTCTCCACCATGAAGAGATGTGCCATGATCATCAGCCGCGCCGGCTCGTGGATCAGCCGGTCGATATCCATGATCGAAGCCTTGTCCATCTTGTTGGCTGGGCTACTCGCCTTCATTGCCATCTGCCTTGATGATAGGGTAATCCTTCAGGAACCGGGCGAAAACATACAGCCCGATCAGGAACATGGCAGCGCCGACCAGGATGAACGGCAGCGCACTATCCAGCAGCATACCAGCCGTGAAACTCCCGCCGAAAAAGACCGCGTAATACATCAGGCGGTTGTTTTCCATGAAATACCCCACCACGATGATCAGCAGGGTGATCCAAATGCCCAATCCTATCGGGATGACGCTATCGCCCAGGTTCAGGAACCAGCCCAGCTCCGGTCGTGTCTTTGCCATGAAGGTCAGGATGAGCAGCACGATGTTGAGCAGCAGGCTGAAGCACATCAGGATCACCATCTTGATCTTGGCAGCCTTTCGGTTCTGGCCAAACTTCACCTGCCCCAGCCGCGGTTTGGTGATCCACGTCTTGGCTGACCAGAACAACAAAAAACTTATTGCCAGCCCGGCGAATAACACCGCGTAGCGGACAGCCGTACTGCTTTCCCCCAGGTAATGATCCTCCAGACCAATTTGCGCCAGGAGCAGCCCCAGGTACATGTCCATCACCCCGTCCTGGTGGAAAAGTCGGAATGCCCGCTTTTC
The DNA here is from genome assembly GCA_963804865.1 of uncultured Chloroflexia bacterium. Lineage (GTDB taxonomy): Bacteria > Chloroflexota > Anaerolineae > Anaerolineales > Anaerolineaceae > CAVVEQ01. The sequence continues at coordinate 171,469 of CAWDSH010000026.1, read as the reverse complement.
CATTTGTTTTAGATCAGGAACACTTACAGACATCATTTCAACCTCCGTTGCTTTGTAATATCATATTCTTTGTATTACAAAGTTCTTTGTATATATTATACATCGAGACAATTATTTGTCAAGAGGTGAAAACAAAAAGAGCCTTTCTTTGCTCTTTGTTGAAGTGGAAATTTCTCGAATGCTGGTGTCGGGATGTTTGGATTTTTATTGTGCTGATTCCGCCGCGTTGCTCAGGTATTCCATGCAGATATTGACGCAGCCGTCCAGCTCGCCCCCCGTATCCACGCTGAGATGCTCGATCTCGATCGGCTCCGCTTCGCTTTTCAGCCGGTAATAGAGCTCAGGACCGCGGTCCGCCGCCAGGTGGCTTCCCTTTTCCTTATCGGAGAGTACTCGTTTCAACGCCAGCTCTTCATCGCACACGCACTCAATAAAACGAAGATCGGCATCGTTCTCAGCGGCGAATTTCACCACCCGCTCCACCTGGTATTTCCGGGTGAACGTGCGCCCGTCCAGAATGACCGGCTTGCCGCGCCTGAGATATTGGATCGCCCCCTTGAGCAGCAGCTCGTAAACGGCGTCATTTTGCTTTCGTGAGTACTCGATGCGCTCCGGCTCGATCAGCGCCGCGCGCAGCTTGTCCTTATCCAGCACAGCCGCTCCCAGTTTTTCTGCCAGTGCTGCCGCCAGCGTGGTCTTGCCCGTCCCGGGCAGCCCGGCCATCGCGATCAGCAGGGTGCTCATTCCGCTGCGTTGATCTCCACCCGGTTGCCGTCGGGATCCAGCACCACGCTCTCGTAATATCCATCCCCGGTCCGGCGCGGGCCGTCGACCAGGCGGTAGCCATCCCCCGTCAGCAGCTTCGTCAGCCGGTCAACTTCGTCGTTCGAGCCTACCGCCAGCGAAAGGTGGATGTAGCCCGTGAATTGAGCGTTGTTATCATTTCGACTTAGTGGGATATCCGGGCGCTGCATGATCTCGATCGCTGCGCCGGAATCGAATTTCACAAAATAGGATTCGTATTGCTTGGCAGGGTTGACATACTTCTCCCCTGCCCTGCCCCCGAAATAGGTCGCGTAGAATTCTTTCAGCCGCTCCAGGTCGTGCGTCCAGAGCGCCACGTGGTGTATATGCACCAGGCCACCGCCTATGGGGTCACGCCCATCTGGATGAGCGCGCTCTTCGCCTGCTTGATTAGGGCTTCGTCCTTGCTCACCAGCAGCACCATTTTGAGGTCGTCGATGGCCGCCTGCCTGAACTTTTTGAATTCTTCGGTGGCCGTCTGCTGGTTGCTCAGGTAAAAATTGGTCACCCCGCGATTGTAATAGGCGGTGTCCAGCTGCGCCCCCAGCTCGATGGCCTTGCTGTAATCCGCCAGTGCCAGGTCGTACTTTTTCGTGGCAAAATAAACATTCCCACGCGCGTAATACGCCTGTCCATAATTGGCATCCACCTCGATGGCGTGGTTCAGGTAGGTGAGTGCTTCGTCGTTTTTGTTGATCCCCGCGTAGACCGTTCCCAGGTTCGAATTGATCTCGGCGGAATCGGGTTCAGCCTGCAGTGCCAGCTCCCAATCGTTGATCGCGTCCTGGGCGGAGCCTGCCTGGAAGAAGATCATCCCGCGGTATTTATACACCGCGGTGAATTTCGGATCCAGGCTCAGCACCTTGTTGAAGTCATTGAGCGCATCCTGCAGCTGACCGCCATTCAGGAGCGTGATACCGCGGTTGAAATAAGCCGCCAGCGCGTTCGAATCCAGCTCGATGGCTTTAGTAAAGTCCAGGTAGGCGTTGTTGAGGTCATTGATATTCATGAACAGGTTGCCGCGGTTGATAAAGGCATCCACGTACCCCGGCAGGATGGTGACTGCCATGGTGAAATCCTCGATCGCCTTATCCGCCTGACCCGCTTCCCGATGGGCGTTGCCCAGGTTGAAGTAGGCTCCCGCGAACTGGTTATCCAGTACGATGGCCTGCTCGAATTGCGGAATGGCCTTCTCCAGGTCTCCCTGCACCATGAACAGGTAACCGTAATCATTGATGATGGATGCATTATCCGGCGCGAGCGATAGCGCTTTCTCCAGGTCTTCCTGCGCGCCTTCATAATCACCGCTGGCCAGCTTGAGGTTCCCACGGTTGTGGTAGGCTTCGAAATAATTGGGGTCCAGTGCCAGGGTCAGGTTCCAATCCTGTATCGCCAGGTCGTAGTTCTGCTGGTTCGCCTGTGCGTTGCCGCGCCTGAACTGCGCGTCCACCGACTTGGGATCCAGCTGAATGGCCTTGGTGTAATCCGCGATGGCCTGGTCAAATTTCTGCAGTGCGAAGTAGGCATCCCCGCGCCGGGTATATAGCTCCGCGGTGGGGTTGTCGCCGCCCAGCAACGCGTCCAGGTCGGCAATCGCCAGCGCATATTGCCCGGTTTGCATCAACAGGTCACTGCGCGCGGTGAGGTAATCCGGGTTGCCCGGCGATTTCTCGAGTGCCAGGTCCCAATCGGATAAAGCCTGCTCGACCTTCCCGGCAGCCAGTTGTGCCTTGCCGCGCTGGAAGATGTATTCGCTGTTCTCGGGCTGCAGGTCTGCAGCCTTACTGAAATCTGCAACCGCCAGCGTGTAGTTCTCACCCGCCATGTTTGCCATTCCGCGCCAGTAATAGATTTCCGGGTCATCCTGCTTCAATTGCAGCAGCAGGTCGAGGTCCATCAGCGCTTCTTCCGTCTCGCCATTTTGAAGGTGCAGCCTGCCGCGCTCGAAAAGCGCGTCTTGCTGGTATGGATTTGCTGTTATCGCCGCGTCGAATTCTGCCAGCGCTTTTTCGTTATTCCCCTGCTCCAGGTAATACTTGCCCCAGGCGAGGTGATCGTCCTTGGGGATATCTGGCAGCGCCATGCGCTCGCGCACGGAATCCCCCAGCGGGGAGATCGCCAGGGCGATGATCACCACCACGGAAACGGCGGCGTAGATCATCCAGGATTTTATTTTGGTTTTCTTCTGGGGTATGGTCTTTTGAGCTCGGCTGCGGGGCATAAAGGGTTCCTTTGAAGCTTTTTCTTATTATAATGCCGGGCAGTCGGGAAAATGACAGGATTATCCTGTGATCCTCTTGCCATTCCTCCGGGCGCATATCCCAGGCAACGTCTCGGATACTTGCTTTGTTTTATCATACCTGCTTTTATTCCACCCCTAAAAGTAGTATTATGATGTGAATAAATCACGGATTACGGAGGGTTATATGCAAAGAAAAGAAATTTTTTTGAGCATTTTTCTGATTGGCGCTTTGCTCGCTGCCTGTGGCGGTGGGGGATCATCTTCGAATCCTGTTGGTGTTGGGCAGGGACCAACCCCCACCCCAACCCCGACCCCTGCTTTCATCGGCGGCGCGGGAAATGTTCCCCCGGGCGATTTCACCATCGAGCTGGAAATGATCTATACCCTTGTCGTCACTCAGGGTTCCGAGGAAGCCGTCACCTATACCACGACGATCCTCCTCGAGCCCGAGATCACTGCGGATAATGTGAACGCATCCGGAGAAGGGGATATCCTCGAAGATGTGCACCTTTCAAATCGAGGAAGTGACTGTTCACAATGTTGCAGATTGGATCATCGAGGTCGATGCAACCGTACGATCCCGACCTTGGGGAAGAACCGCTCCTGTTCGATTTTGTATTCAACGGCAAGGGCGGTATGCAGTCCAGGGGATGTGCAAATTGGCGCTCACATGGACACGGGCGGCACAACCTATACGCACCAGCTGACCATGCCGCTCGTGGATGGTGCCACCAAATCCTTCGATATCGAAGGCTGGAAGGATTACCTCGAATGGACGGTGGTCCTGCACCTGAAGTAAAATCATTAACCCCGATATGGAATGCGCAGATCCCGTCATTTGCCTGGCGGGATCTTATTTTAATATCTCGGTGGTCTCCACGTTCTCTGTGGTGAAAATATCTCAAACTTTCGCTTCGGCGATCTCTCTCGCTTTCTCAACGTACTCCAGGCTCTGGTGGCGGAAATAGGTATTGTAGAGCATCGCGTAGTGCCCGCCTTTTGCCAGCAATCCCGGGTGATCCCCCTCCTCGATGATGCGCCCCTTCTCGACCACGATGATGCGGTCAGCGCTCTTCACCGTGGAAAGCCGGTGCGCGATCAGGATGCTGGTGGTGCACTCCAGGATCAGGCGCAGCGCCTGCTGGATCTGCCACTCGGTGAAGGGGTCGATGCTGGCGGTTGCCTCGTCCAGCACGAAGATGGCCGGTTTCTGCACCAGCACGCGCATCAACGAGACCAGCTGGCGCTGTCCCATGCTTAATCTTCCACCGCGCTCGCCAACTTCAGTTTTTAATCCATTCGGCAGCGTTTTCAGCCACTCGCCCTTGCCGATCTGGCGCGCCAGCTTTTCGATCTCGTGATCGCTGGCTTCCGGGCGGGCATAGCGGATATTCTCTGCCACGCTTTCCGAGAATAGGAACGGCGATTGCGAAACAATCCCCAGGTGCCGCCGGTATTGTGAAAGGTCGAAGCTGCGGATATCCCGCCCGTCGATGCGGATGCTCCCTCCCTGGAATTCATAAAAACGCGCGATCAGTTTTGCCACCGAGGATTTTCCAGCCCCGGTATGCCCCACCAGCGCCACGTTCTCGCCCGGGCGTATATGCAGGTCGAAATCCTCCAGCACATCCTCGTTCTTTTTATAATAGAAACGCACGTGGTCGAAATCGATCCTGCCCTCCAGCCTGGTTACAGGCTGGTTGTCTTTCTGCACCACCGCCGGCTCGGCGTCGATCAGCGCGAAGACGCGCTCGGCTGCCGAAAAGCCGTTCTGGATGGATGCCCAGAAGGATGAGATGTTCATGATCGGGAACATGAAGCGGTCCAGGCTCAGGATGAACAGGTACCAGGATCCCGCGGTGACGATGCCCTGCTCCACGGTAAGTGCCCCGGTATATACCATGATGGCTGTGCCGACCCCCGCCATGGCGTTAAGGATGGGGAAATACCATGTTGAGCGTAAACCCACGTTTCCAGTTCACCCTGAAAGAGGTCTGGTTGGCCTCATTGAAGGTCGCAAAGATGCTGGCTTCCTGCCTGAAATTCTTCGCCACGGCAATCCCGCTGACCGTCTCCTTGATCGTCGAGTTCACGTTGGCCATCGCCCGCATCCCCTGCTGGGTGACCTTGCGCGCGATCCTGCGGAAGAGCAGCCCGAAGGCGAATACCACCGGCATGAAGGCAAAGATGATCAACGAAAGGGTCAAATTCGTGTTCACCAGCACCACCCCCAAAATCATGGCTTCCAATACCATCGAGACCACATCCGTAATGATCCCGACCATTTGCCCGAAATCCTGGGTATCCGAAGTGATGCGCGATACGATTCTGCCCGAAGAATACTCATCATAGAAGGATAGATCGTGATTGACCGAGGACTCGAAGGCATCCGAGGCCAGCTTGACCAGCACCCCGGCGATGGCCTGCGTCATTTGCCTGCGCGCGATCCAGTTCGCCACCCAGATGAAAAAGCCAAAGAATAATCCCAATCCCGAAATGAGCAGGATGTTTCCCTGTGTGGGTTGGTTCTTGACCAGGTCAACTCCCCGCGAGACGACGATCACCGATGTGGCGCTCGATAACGCTATAAGGATGGTTAATATAGCCACCACCAGCATGCGCCCGCGCTGCGGTTTGAAATAGCCGAAGATCCGCTTGATCAGATCGCGATCGCGGTACTTGCGGTCATACGCTTCAGCGTCCAACCCTTCAAAGAAACCCATTAACCTGGAATCGTGTAATAAGTAATATGAAATTAGGGATCAGTATCCCCATTCATGGATTACTCAGTACAGATTTCTCCTTTCACGTTTCACTGAATATCCTCCGGTAGGAGGCGCTGGATTTCATCAGCTCATCATGCGTGCCTATGGCTGCCAGCCTGCCCTTGCCCATCACCAGGATCAGGTCCGCCCAGCGGATCTGCGAAAGGCGGTGGGTGATGATGAAGGTGGTGCGCCCTTTCGCCGTGGTGTAGATCGCCCGCTGGATGCGGTCCTCGGTGGCGCTGTCGATGGCGCTGGTCGAATCGTCCAATACCAGGATGCGCGGGTCGGTGAGGAAGGCACGCGCCAGGGCCAGCCGCTGCCGCTGCCCGCCGGAGAGCGTGACGCCGCGCTCGCCGATCACGGTCCGGTAGCCTTTCTTGAATCCGCGGATGAACTCATCCGCCTGGGCTGCTTCGGCTGCCAGTTGAATGTCCTTTTTCTTTGAGCCGGGTCTGCCAAACGCGATATTGTCGTTGATCGAGCGGGAGAAAAGGAAAATATCCTGTTCGATGATCGAAATATTGCGCCGCAGTGCTTCCAGGTTCCAGTCGCGCACATCCACCCCGTCCACCAGCACTTTTCCACCCGCAACATCGTACGTGCGGTTGATCAGGCGCATCAGCGTGGTCTTGCTCGATCCGGTCTGGCCCACCACCGCCACGGTCTGCCCGGGTTTGACTTTGAAGGATATCTTCTCAAGCGCCGGCTCGCCGGATTCGTATTTGAAGCATACGTTGCGGAATTCGACCTCGCCCTTCATCGGCTCGCTGTAACCCTTGATATTTTGATCCAGGTTGTTCTCGCGGTTCATCAGCTCAAGGATGCGCCGCGCGCCCGCCAGGCCGCTGGCGATCTGTGAATACGCCCAGAGGGAGGCGAATGTGGGGAAATCCAGCATCAGCAGCAGACCGTAGTAACCGATCACGTCACCCATGTTCAGCACGCCAGCTTTAAAGAGCATCAGTCCGTGGAAGAGCCCGCCGGCATAAGCGATCGAGAGCAGCAGCAGCGGCAGGAACCGGGCTTCAACTTTTCCCTGGTGAATGGAAGCCGCCGCGTACCGCCCCGAATTCTTTTTAAATCGTTTTACTTCCTCGGCTTCCTGTGAAGCGCCTTTGACCGTTTCGATGCCGTCCAGCGCTTCCGCCAGGCGTGTGTTCAGCACTCCAAACGATTCGCGCACCTCGTCGGTGATGGGCTGCAGCGTGGAGAGATATTCCCAGAGTGCCAGGAAGTAGAACACGATGAAGAGGATCGGAACGAGCACCAGCTGTGGGGCATAACGTGGTGCCTGGATGAGCGGCATCACCAGGAAAGCCAGCGAGCCGATCACCATGCTCAACCCGGGGCTGAAAATATAATTAACCTGCCGCACGTCGTTGGTCGCGCGCGCCATGGTATCTCCAACCGGCTGCAGGTTGTGGAACGTCATGCTTTTACCCAGCAGGCTGGTGTAAAGCTCTTCGCGTACATTGCGCTCCGTGCGCTGGGCGGTTAATTCAAAAAATGCGTTGCGCATCAGCTGCAATCCGGAACGGATCACCTGGGTGACCCCGATGATCACCGCGATCTGGGTGAGGCGATCAAGATCCATCTCCGTGGCGGTGATCAGGTTGTATGCCTGCCCGACCAGGATGGGCGTCACCGTCATCAGGGCGGCGTTGCCGAAGGATGCCAGCACCGCTCCCAGCGCCAGGTACCAGCTTTGCCCGGTGTGCGAAAGCACCCAGCGCACAGGTCCACGCCGGTCGGAGTGAAATCGCTGCGGGAGGGTGAATTCGTTCATTGCGGGGGACGTTTTTTCTGTGCTCATGGACTTAATAGCCAGCCTTTTATTTTAGCACTGAAATTCAGCCTGATTGAATACGGAAAATGATGGAAAACCTGGTGCAGCCGGATATTTACACGAAGGCTTATGCATTAAACCCTTCGTGGAAAAATATTTGTTCAACAATCTTAAGGACCCGCTCGTACTGCTGCTCACCGCGCTGGCAGTAATTTCTTACATCACTGGAGACCTGCGCGCCACGATCGTTATTGGAACTATGATCGTGCTGGGGGTTGTTCTTCGCTATATGCAGGAAATGCGCGCGGATAATGCTGCCGAGAAGCTGAAAGCCATGGTAAATACCAGTTGCACGGTTCTGCGTTCAGGTGAAAGCAAGGAGATCCCGCTCCAGGAGGTGGTGCCCGGGGATATCGTCACGCTTTCAGCCGGCGACTTGGTCCCGGCTGACGTGCGCATCCTTTTTTCCAAGGACCTTTTCGTTAATCAATCAGCGCTCACCGGCGAAAGCATGCCAGTGGAAAAATCCGCTGTCGCCCCGTCGAATCCCTCCGTTAACCTGTTCGAGGTTTCCGATCTTGCTTTTCTGGGTTCCAATGTGGAAAGCGGCAGTGGTAACGCCCTCGTTATTGAAACAGGACAGAAAACGTACTTTGGCTCCGTCGAAACTGGTCTAAAGAACCTGCTGGTGAAGCCGTTTGGGGCATAGTGATCTCGAAAAAGAACTGGATGTTTTAAAACCTATACCAAGATCGACGAGCTGCCTTTTGATTTCAATCGCAAGCGCATGTCAGTGATCCTGGAAGATCAGGAGGGCAATCATATCCTCATTTGCAAGGGAGCCTCGGAAGAGGTCATGTCGCTGTGCACCAGGGTGGAAATCCAGGGTGAGCAGCTCCTCCGTCTGCCCGAGCATGATCAGCATCGCGCTGAACGGGTTTACAAGCTTAATGACGATGGTTTCCGCGTGGTGGCGGTGGCTTACAAGCTCATCCCGGAAGGTCCCGATACACCCACCTACACTGTTGCAGACGAATCCGGCATGACATTGCTCGGTTTCCTGGCGTTCCTCGATCCGCCCAAGGAAAGCGCGCTGGAATCCCTTAAGGAGCTGAATCGATTAAATGTATCAGTGAAGATTCTCACCGGTGATAATGAGGTGGTCAGCCGGCGGATCTGCAGCCAGGTGGAATTGCCAGTTGAAAACATCCTGCTGGGACCGGATATCGATGCGATGACCCCTGAGCAGCTGGCTGATGCGGCTGAAAAGGTCACGGTTTTTGCCAAGCTTTCCCCGATGCATAAAGAGCAGATCATCCAGGCTTTGCATTCCCGGAGTCATGTGGTCGGGTTCATGGGCGATGGCGTTAATGATGCCCCTGCGCTTCGCTCTTCAGACGTGGGCATTTCCGTCAGTACGGCAGTGGATATTGCGAAGGAATCCTCGGATATTATCTTGCTCGAAAACAGCCTGATGGTACTTAAGGATGGTGTTCTGGAGGGCAGGCGTGTTTTCGGCAATATCGTCAAATATATCAAAATGGCTGCCAGTTCCAGTTTTGGCAACATGTTCAGCGTGGTGGGTGCTTCAGCCTTTCTCCCCTTCCTGCCTATGCTGCCATTGCAAGTGCTTGCCAATAACCTCCTTTATGATTTCTCGCAGGTGCCCATCCCCACCGATACCGTGGATGAAGAGTGGCTGACCCGGCCACGGAAATGGGCCATCGATGAGATCCGTCGTTTTATCCTCTTCATCGGTCCGATCAGTTCGATCTTTGATTACGCCACTTTTGCCATCATGTTGCTGGTGTTCCATAGTTTGACCAATCCCGATCTCTTCCACACCGGTTGGTTTGTAGAAAGTTTATTTACCCAAACTTTGATCATCCACGTGATTCGTACCAAGAAGATCCCCTTCCTGCAAAGCCGCGCCAGTATGCCCATTATCATCACCTCGATCGCCATTGTGGGCTTTGGCGCTTGGCTGACCATCTCGCCCTTCGCCAAAACGCTCGGATTCGTTCGGCTGCCACCCCTCTACTGGCTGTTGCTGTTGGGCATGTTGATTGTCTACGTTTTACTTACCCAGGCGGTCAAAACCTGGTTTTACAAGAAATATGGCGATTAGCAGTCAGGATGATCATCCGAAAGCGATCAAATAAAAATAATCGCGGACCTTTAACCACAAGAATATTTCGAATGTAATGAAATCCAAGCTGGCGAGATCTTATGTGTTGGTCAGCATGTGCCCCTTGACGCGCTCGCCGTCCAGCACCACGAGTACCCCGTGCAGCGCGCCGTCCTCGGCTTCACTGCCCGGGTTGATGCACACCGTCTTTCCCAGGCGCGCCACCCCGCTGCTTTCCGGCACGTGCCCGTGCAGCCCCAGCATCGGCTGGTAACTCTCGATGATCTGCCTTACCGCCTTGCTGCCCAGCGGGCCGGCTTGCTCGCCGCCCGGTCCGGTGATCGGGTTGAGGTTTGAATCCAGTAACAATCCCAGGTCCAGTTCGCTTTTAAATGGCGGGCAGTGCAGGTTGAATATCGCCTTGCCCGGGTTGATCAGCTTGCTTGCCATGCCCTCCAGTTTTTCAAGGAGCTGGTCCTCGTTGAGTTCCCTCGCCGAGCGCCACGGGTTGAAGTTGGTATACCCGGTGGCGATCATTTCGTATTCACCTTTGATTGGAGTGACTTTTCCTTCAGGATTCTTGACCCACTTGGCGTTGTAAAAAGTATCATCGACCATCAGATCGTCATCATTGCCGGGCAGGAAAAAACATTCGATGCCGTCCTTGGCAAGCCGTTCCTCCGCCAGTTCCATCCATTTCTGCACGGAGAAACAGACCAGTTCCCGGTAGGTGCGTTTCAATTCCGCCGGGTTTTTCTGCAGCACCGCCATCTGCTCTGGCGTGGTCGGGTAGGGATATGCGCCTGCAGCCCGCAGCTGCTTTTCATAATTGGCAGCTTCGCTTTCGCTCACGGTGTAATTTTTGTCCTGCCAGGTGAATGCAGTTTTGCCGTTGGCGAACTTGATCATCGGCACGACCGACCTGCCGGTGAGATCGCCCCCCAGCATCATCACATCCGGCTTGTAGACTTGCGCGGCATTCAGGAATTTACGGTAAACGGTTTCCGATCCGTGAATATCGGTGGCGAAGAAGATCTTGATCTCGGGCATGCTGCGCTCCTTTTGTTCCGGGGATCACGTGGTGATTGCATTTCCATCCCCCAAAAGGATCTGCGATGTTGAACGATTGATGTAGTCCGATGATCTCTTGCGTCATCTATGTACCATTAGATAATGTTATATGAAATTTTGAAAACAATGTCAAGTATTTGGGTCAATTATTTTTCCCGTGCTTTATCAAACCGGTGCTGAAATCCGGATATCGGCTAACAGTGCTGCAAAGGCTTGAGGGGAGTGGACTTGAGCACCTCTGCGGCGATCTCCAGGCGTTCTCTTGAGATATGCTGCAGATCCCAGGACAGGGCAATTCCCGCGGGGCCGGCACCGAGGATGGCGCGCAGGTCTTCCTTTATCTGTTCTTCGTAAAGTTCACTGACGCCGGGAATTTCCACCAGTTCCATCCCGGCAAGCAGTGGTGCGCTGCTCGCCATCACACCCCGTGCTGTTTCGGCTTTTAATGCCTGCGGGGAAAGGCCTTTCTTTGATAGTTCCATCCTGCTCGTTGGAAGGGGCAGGTTCATCACCTTGCCCAGGAATTGCATTGCCTCATCTTCTGCGCTACTCGCATTGGAGGTCAAATAGTCCAACAAGCCAATAATTTCGAAGGGCAGTCCCGCGGGTCCCAGGGTATGGGCGTAGCTCATCACCTTGATCCATTCCACGCTTTGCCCCAGGGTGGAAAGGTCCTGCCCCACCATGCGTGCCAGGCTGGGTGAGAAACAATCCAGCGCCACGCCTGCCCCGGCGCTGCGCGCGCGTTCCGCTGCCAGGTTCACCAGCCGGGTGACGCTCGCCGCGCGGAATCGGAAGAACCGCTCGATCGGTGATGGCTCGTTCTGCCCGGACTTCTCTTTCATCAACAGCGATTGAATGAAGGCCTTTTTACCATCCATCGTGGTGAGCAGTTGTTGAAATTCCCGGCGCACCGCTGCCAGGTCGAGGCCTTGGTCGGCTGCCTTCTGCTGGCAGAATTCGCAGAAGCAGCCCAGTATATTGGCGGGGTCCAGTGCCGGTGACGGGAACCGCACGCGGTCAAGGAAGAATCCATCATAATTGCCCAATTTGCAGACCTGTTCCAGGTGTTCCAGCACTTCATGCTCAACCGCCGGGTGATTGGGGCAGGTGAAGGTGAATTCCGGCAGACCCTTGAATCCCGGGATTCGCTGCCCCGCGAGACCCACCACCTGCCATTCCGGGTGGGGTACAAAGTCTCCATCACCGGTGAGCAGCGGGTGCCAGCGGTAGAACCTGGCGTTCATCCGCTGCGCTTCTTCGCGGCAGGCTGCCAGCACGGCTTCCGGCAGGTGCCACCCGATCAGCACGTGCGTGATGGGTAGAATGCTCCCGGCCAGGTGGAGTTTTTCAACTGCTGCCTGCGGTGAGAGCTGCTCGAGATCTGGACTGTCTTCAAGGTACTGGATGGTTAGGATCATCGAAATTCCTTGTTGTTTCAAATGGGTAAGAACCAGACACCACAATTATAGAAGGTAAATCGCGCCTTCCCCAGCCTTCCTTTGATAGTTCAACTTAAAACAATTCAACGGTTGCTCGGATTGGGCGGGGCGGTGGAAGTGCTCTCGCCGCTGGAATTGCGCTTGAGCCTGCGGGATTTTACCGCGCAGGCTGCAAGAGTGAATTCTTGATCCATTTCCCGCTATTGGAATCCAACAAGAATCAACCGGCTCCCCTCTTGACAGGAATATCCATTTGATGGATAAATCCTCTTGGCGCGATTTTTTGCGATTCCCGGAGGAGCTATGTTATATCATATTGAAGTCGGAAAAAAGAGCAACCCAGCCATCGTGCTGCTGCACGGCGGGGGATTGAGTTCCAAGATGTGGGGACCCGTGATCGAACGCCTCGAACCCAATTATCACATTCTTGCTCCGGATATGCCCGAGCAGGGTCAGAGCGCCGGGGTAAAGCCTTTCACCCTCAAGGGCACGGCAGAGATGGTAGCCGAATTGATTCGATTAAAGGTGTTATCAAAAAAAGCCCACCTGGTGGGAAATTCGTTGGGCGGCGCGGTTGCGTTGACCATGTGTTCAGTCTGCCCGGAAGTGGTGGAGACCGCGCTCTCCCAGGGCACCGGCAAAATTGGCAAAACGCTCCTCGCCATCGGGAAATTGCAAATGGGGTTGGTTGGCCTGTTCAAGCCAGAAACTCTGGCAAAGCTGACTGTCCAGCAGCTGGGCCTTAAGCCGGAACAATATGGCTTTGTATACGACGATCTGGTCATCAGCTCAAACACTTCCTTCACCCTGCGACTGCTGGAAGCCATCGCCAGCCTGGAGCTGCCGGTGCATAACCCCCGCCCTCTGCTGGCGGTGGTCGGTGAGAAAGAGACCCCGGCAGCCAGGGCGGTGGTAAAAGACCTGGCAAAATTGCCCAACACCACCGCGGTGATCGTTCCCAAGCTGCACCACCTGATGGCCGTGCAGGATCCGGATGTGTTCTGCGCAATCGTGCGCGCTTGGGTGGAACGAAAACCGCTTCCTGCTACTTTGCGCGTCATCCAGGCTGATTAGCCTAATTTTAATAAATAGCCATGTCGATGGATTAAAAAGGTCGAGACGCTGCGTGCAGCGTCTCGACCCAGTTGCTGTTTCGAATTTTGGGCCTTTATAACTTCGCCTGAATGCTTTCCGCCCAGCTTTCGATGGCTTTCCAATCGCGGAAATCGCCCTTGGGAAAGATGCCCAAGGTCGCCGCTGCCCCCATCGAGAGCTTATCCATGCCGGAAAGCTTGGAAAGATCCAATGCCCCGGCGAAATATCCTTCGCTGACCGGCTTGACCACCGATCGCACCGGCTGCATCCAATCTTTCACGCCCTCGCGGTATTGATCCCCGTTCTTCATCGCCAGCGTGATGCACACCATGAACGCCGCGAAAGGCTTGTTCCCCAATTCGGTTTTATGAACCCTGAGGAACTCCAGGCCTTCCGGCAGCCATTTCGATCCGCGGATCGCGCTGCCTGCTACAACCGCGCTATATTGGCTGAGATCTGTCACTTCGTCCATTTTCATCACATCTACTTTTACGCCGCCGGCCGCCAGTTTCTTGCCGATCGCGTCTGCCACTCCGGCGGTCGATCCAGCCCGGCTGGCATAGGTCACCAGGATCTTTTTCTGCATGTCATTTTCCTCTCCGTATGTAGTATTAATGAATTCTATTTCGGTCTTCTTTCCACCCATCAGGGTCAACCCGGCACAAGCCAGGGCGGACGTACCGATGACTCCCCCGGCGATCAGTAGAAATTTCCTCCGTTTGATTCTCGCTTCCGTCATGCTTTAATACCCTTTCTATTCATTGGCTTAAAAAATCCTTTTCTGCGATGAGATTATTCGGAGAAGGGTTTATTGGCAACCCACATCCGATCGAGCCCGGTTTATTACGCGAGCAGCCCCTGATTTGCAACAAGAATTACATCCCATGTGGTGATGAGACGAAAAAGAGCAACCTGCCTGGCTACCCTTTTTTCTTCTTTAAATTGAGTTCCGTTCCAATGTGGATTCCGAAACGCGGCAGGATCGTGCGGTGCACCAGCAGCACCAGCAGCGTGGCGCCCATCGCCACGCCAAAGACCACCAGCGAGCTTGAAAGGTCGTTCATCCACGCCGGGTTGACCAGCATCACCACCGCCAGGGTGACCATCAGCATGCCGCCGATCAGCTTGAGTATGCGACCGTGCTTTTCTCCCAGTTTGCTGGCCTTCATCGTGGCAACCGCGGTGAAAAAGATCACCATCTCGTCCGCCTGGTAAATGATGAGATACAGCAGCAGGAGCATCGCGAAGGTGAGTGTTGTTGCACCGTGGGTGATCAGCATGTTGCTCCAGATCACCGGGAAGCCCGCTGTGCAGGAAAATTCCACCAGGGAAACTCCCGCTGCCAGTGCCACGGTCGCGCCCGCCATTGCCCAGAAATTTTCGCTCAAGTCCATCACCCGCCGCATCTTGCGGAAGATGCCCGGCTTGTCCTTATCCGAGATGGTCAGCGAAAGCCCTTCCTTGTACCAGAAATAGTCCTTGATATTGATTGCTCCGAAAAAGAGCGCCAGCAGCGCCACCAGGACGCGGATCCAGCCAATGTAACCCACAAAATTGAATACGCTGAAGATGCCGAAGATAAACAAGGCGTAGATGCCCGCGGTCACCGTCAGGAAGATCAGCCCGATGATGAGGATCTTTTTTCGCGAGCCCATGTTGATGGTCAATGCCAGCAGCATGGTCAGCACCCACACCGAGCAGGGATTGACCCCGTCCACGAAGGCGATCAACGCAGTGCTCAGCGTGAGCGACTGCGCGTTCAGATCCACTTCCCCGATCAACGGGATTTTGATGATCTCCGGTTCTGGCGTTTCGCAGGCGATGGATTCTTCTATCGAGCAGCTGGATTCAGCCTGGCTGCCTTGAAAAACGGGTGGGTTGATCGTGTTGGTCGAACTCAACACGCTCTCCATCTGTGATGCCACCAGCTCGTTGAACCCGATCCACCAGCTCCGCCCGATGATCGTCACCGGCACGTTGCCCGGCTCAAATCCCAGCGCGGCCGCTTTCTGAAAAAGGATGTCCTTGTTCCCGGGATTCTCGCGAACCTCATAATCCAGGATCTGGATATCCGGGTACCGTGTTTTCAAATCCTGCAGGAAGAGTTTTTCCTCTTCGCAGCGCAGGCAGCCTTCCCCCCAAAAGAAATAGATCGTGGGGGCATTCAACGCTTGTGCCCTTCCGGCTTGGAATAAACCGGCAAGCGCGGTCATCACCAGGATGGCGCTAAAGAGCAGGTTAAGGTAGTGTCGATGACGAGTGGACTTCAATTCTTCACCTTTTTGAGGGGCTAATTATAAACCAATCATTGGCATTGAGATTTGCGCTGCATCCAGATTATGTCCAGCTTTGGTAAATATTTTTATTGGTCACTATTTCGCTATCAAAATAATAATGATTATCGAAACCAAAAGATCATTCGAATGTCCAATGTCTATCTTTGTCGTGTAAAGTATAATGAGTGAGTAATCACTCATTTATCAAAAAACATTATGTCAAAACATTCCCTCAGATCAGACCAGATCGAAGCCCGGCGCAGACAGATCCTTGAAGCCGCCAGCCGCGTCTTCAGCCGGGTGGGTTTCCACCGCGCCACCACCCGGCAAATCGCTGCTGAAGCCGGTGTGGCCGAGGGAACCATATTCAATTACTTCAACACCAAGGATGACCTGCTGATCGCCATGTTGCAGCATCTGACTCAATTCGATCGCCAGCAGCTGGAATCTCTTTACAGCGAAGCCCTTCGCTCGGAGCTGCGCCCCCTGCTCCAGGAGCAGCTATCCCGTTCCCTCGCCCAGCCGCAGGTTAGCAACGAGATGTTCGCTGCCGTTCTCTCGGAAGCGCTGGTCAATACCGATGTGCGCCAGGATTACCGGGACCAGCATCTCGAGCCCTTCCTGCAGCGCACTGAACGTCACATCCAGCAGCGTATTGCCCGCGGTGAGCTGCGCCGCCTGGATGCCGCCCTGTTTGCGCGCATCTACTTCTCCGCGACTCTTGGTTTGGGCATCCTCCGGATTCTGGGCGATCCCCTGCTTCAGCCGGATAGCGGCCGCATCGATGAGCTGGTCGACCTGCTGGTGGATGCCTGGCTGGATGGTATCAGTACCTAACCCCCGTTGCCCATCGTCTGTCGTCCATGGTTTTTTCTACCCCATCGCGTCCACCAGGCGCGTGACGCTCACCCCGTTCTCCTGCAGCTTCTTCTGCTGCTTCCCCAGAGCGCGGAATGGGTAAGGGTAATGCGCCTGTAGCTGTTTCAAATAATCCCGGCTGAAAAACTTTGCGCTGGCCACCATCGAGCCGATCAGTGCCGTGTGCGTGCAGGTCCAGACCAGCTCGCGCAGGATCACTGCGTCCGCCGAGGTGAATTGTTCCATTTGAAGGATGAAGCGGTCGCCAAAATTGAATAGATGACTTGTGATTCCATCTAAGTCCCCATTGCGCGCGGCTGTCGAGAAAAGCGTCGCGATGCCTGCGTCCATATCACTCTGGATATCCTCGATGTCGTCCATCAGCTGCGTGAAGCATCCGTAACCATAGGTGAATTCCCGCTGCGGCTGGCTTAATTCGCCCGCCACCAGGTAGCCATCCGCCAGCACCGAGGTGCCGCCCTTTTCGAAGCTGATGGCCAATATGTCGCTTTCGGAAGGATTGGAACTCCCGTTCAGGATGGCCATGCTTTTTTTCTGCGCATCGTGGATGGCGATCAGGCTGTGATAGAGATTGGCGTTCTTGCTGCGCTCGAACTGCCCCTCCACCATATCCACCAGCTCCCAGATGGCCTTTTCGTGGTCGTTCTGAAAAGCCACTTTCTCGCCCTGCAGACGTCTGCGGAAGCGATCGCTGAATGCCATTTTTTCGCCGGCGCTGATGCCGGGATCATCCAGGTAATTGTCCGTCAGTGGGTAGAGCATGCTGTAGGCAAAGACTGCCGGGGTAAGTTCCACCGGCCTTTCGAGCAGCAGCTGCATGAAGTTCATGCTCATCACGTTTCGCGCGGCCTGGTAAATGTCATCATCGCTGAGCGCGGTGTCGAATTTTCGCGCCCTGCCGGCAAATTCCGCGGATACTTCAATGAATTTCCTGCGCAGCACAAGATCGATGTGCCTGTCCTGCAGCCCGAGCGTTTTACAGATGAATGGTCTCGCCAGCGCCATGATCCGTTCCCGCATCATTTCCTTATTTCCGCGGCCGGAATTCAATTGCGCCAGCTCCACCACGATCGCATTGGTCAGCCGGTCCAGTCCCCGTCCGTACCGCCAGCGCTCGATGGGCGAAAAAGCCCTTTTGAAGCGCGGAAACTCTGTCCCGCTCGACCACCACATATCGGTGTAGAGTTGGTTCAGCCGTTGGACTTCTGCGGGGAGATCAAGGATTTCTTTTGGCATGGCAGGTAAGTATTATAGCCCGGGAGCATTCAAATACATTACTCACTGGGGGTGTTTTCCACCATTTCTTTTACGTAACCCGCACCAAAAGGGTGCGTGATGGCATAAAAAATCCGCCAGTTGTCCAATGCCGCTATTCCCCGTTCATCCGACGTATCCGCGCATGGTTATGTTATATTTATGATGTTCTATTTGAAGTTCCCATCCCACTCAAGAGGTTATTTCCATGCCCGATTCCCGTGTCACCAAGCTCGCCAAAGTTCTTGTTCATTATTCAATGTCGCTCAAGCCTGGCGACCTGTTCCAGCTGCGCACCCACCCCGCCGCCCAGGATCTGACCCTGGCGGTCTTCGAGGAAGCCATCCAGGCCGGCGCGCACACCTTTATTCAAACCACCGTGCCCGGCGCAGAAGAGCTTTACTTCAAGTACGCCTCGGATGCCCAGCTGGATTTCATCAATCCCGCCCGGCACCTGTTCGCTGAGAAATACGATGCCAGCCTGACCATCTGGGCGGAGGATAACACCCGCCACCTTGCCGGCATCAATCCCGAGCGCCTGGCGCGCGCTTCCAAGGCTGCCGCCGATCTCAACAAGCTGTTCCTCGAGCGGGCAGCCAGGGGCGAGATGCGTTGGTGCCTCACCGCTTACCCCAACAACGCCATGGCGCAGGAAGCCGATATGAGCCTCGCGGATTACACCGAGTTCGTCTTCGCCGCCGGCATGCTGAACGATGCCGATCCTGTCGTTTTCTGGAAAGCTGAGGGCGAGCGCCAGAAGAAGATCGAGAACTGGATGCGCGGCAAGGACAAGGTCGTGCTGAAGGGCTCTTCGATCGATTTGAAGATGTCCGTCAAGGACCGCGTCTTCGTGCGCTGCGACGGCAAGCTGAATTTCCCGGATGGCGAGATCTTCACCGGCCCGGTGGAGGATTCCGTCGAAGGCTGGGTGCGTTTCAAATATCCCGCCATTGAATACGGCCAGGAAGTGACCGATATCGAGCTTTGGTTCGAAAAGGGCAAGATCGTCAAGGAGACCGCCACCAAGAACCAGGAGCTGCTCACCTCGCAGCTCAACACCGACGCCGGCGCGCGCTACCTGGGCGAATTCGGCATCGGCACCAATTACGGCATCCCGAAATTCACCAAGAACATGCTCTTCGATGAGAAGCTGGGCGGCACCATCCACCTGGCAGCCGGTGCCGGCTACCCCGAGAGCGGCAGCAAGAACGATTCCGGCATCCACTGGGACATGCTCTGCGATATGAACGACGCCGAGATCACCGTGGATGGCGAGCTGTTCTACAAGAACGGCAAGCCGGTCATTTAGGCCGCTGGACAAAACGAGCCCGCTCAAGGTCGAATTTGACCCCTTGACATATAGACGGATATCTATATAATATCAAATAGATGATGGTCAATATGATGTCTGCGGATGCTGTGCTGTTTGCCAAGGCCCTGGCGGATGAAACCCGCCAGGAGATCATGAAAGCCATCTGCTGCCAGTGGCTCTCGGTCAACGATATCGTCGCGCGTTTCCCGGTGAGCCAGCCGACCATCTCGCACCACCTCGCAATCCTGCGGGACGCCGGTCTGGTCAAGACGCGTGAAGCCGGCAAGCAGACCTTTTATACCCTCGACCAGGAGCGCATGGACGTCTGCTGCGGGCAGCTGCGCGTCAAGTTCTCCACCCCGCCCGCCGAAACACCACCCTGCTGCTGATATCTTTTTTGAAAGAAGAATACTTCGTATGACTGACACCGCTGCTCTTTTGATGAAAACCACCGACACGCTCACCTCCGCTGACCGCTGGGTGCATATCCAGGCACGCCTGGGCATCAACCGCATGCTCCACCGCGTCAAGCCCGGGCTCTACGCCCTGGGCGAACCCGCTCCCGATTCTCCCGTTTTCGTCACCGCCAACTACCAGCTCAGTTTCGACGCGCTGCGCGCCTCCCTGAAAGGCATGCACGCTTATATCCTGGTGCTGGATACCCGCGGCATCAACGTCTGGTGCGCCGCCGGCAAGGGCACCTTCGGCACGGATGAGCTGGTGAAGCGAATTGAGCTCACGCATCTCAAGGATGTGGTCAAGACGCGCGTGCTGATCCTGCCCCAGCTCGGCGCCACCGGTGTCGCTGCTCATGAAGTAAAGAAGCGCACCGGTTTCAAGGTGGAGTATGGTCCCGTGCGCGCAGCGGATGTCCCGGAATACATGAAAACGCGCAAAGCCACACCGAAATGCGCCGCGTGCGTTTCACCCTGCTCGACCGGATGATCCTCGTCCCGGTGGAGATGCTGGGGTATGCCCTGCCCACGCTGGTCGCTGCCGTGGTACTCTATTTCCTGGGTGGCTGGTTCTCGGTATTGGCGCTGGTCGCTGCCGTCCTGGCAGGCGTGGTGCTCTTCCCAATCCTGCTGCCCTGGTTGCCCTTCAAGGATTTCAGCGTCAAGGGTTTCGTTCTCGGTCTGCTGGTCATGCTCCCCTTCGTCATCATTTCCCTCGCCGGCTCGCAGGACGCGGTGTGGCTGCGCCTCTTGAAGCTTGTCCCGCTCCTGCTGGGTTACCCGGTCGTTACTTCCTTCATCGCGCTCAACTTCACCGGCTCCAGCACCTTCACGTCGGTCGTTGGTGTGAAAAACGAGATCTATGCCTACATCCCGCTGATGGCCTGGTTCCTCGGCATCAGCGTTGTGCTCACCATTGGCTTCACCATTGCGAAAGCACTGGGAGGTTAACATGTTCAATTCCTACACCACCACCACTCTCCAGTACGATCCCGCATCTCTGCATTAACTGCGACCTGTGCAGCGAGGTCTGCCCGCACGGCGTGTTCGTCCGCGGCGTCAGGGTTCGCCGAGCTGGTCAACCCCTCCGCCTGCATGGAATGCGGCGCCTGCATGCTCAACTGCCCCACGGCTGCCATCATCGTAAAGAGCGGCGTGGGCTGTGCCACCGCCATGATGATCGCTGCCCTGCGGGGTAAAAGGCTGGACGATGCCACCTGCGGTGCGGATGTCGATGATCATGGCAGCAAAAACGTCCCCGATTGTTGCGGCGGTAATTCGGATTGCTGCGGATAATCTCCGTTTCCATTAAATTCCCTCTTGCTTTTTGATCGGATTTTCTCTATACTATTAACTGGTCAGACCACTTACCTGTTGTCAAACCAGGTCTGACCCTCATTTCAGCATGTGGAGAAGATCCTCTTGAA
This sequence comes from uncultured Chloroflexia bacterium, assembly GCA_963804865.1. Classification (GTDB taxonomy): domain Bacteria; phylum Chloroflexota; class Anaerolineae; order Anaerolineales; family Anaerolineaceae; genus CAVVEQ01. The sequence goes on along the minus strand of CAWDSH010000026.1, from coordinate 150,530 downwards.
CTGGCAGCCTCCCTCCAAACCCGCCGAGCTTACCGAGAATCGCCTCATCGCGGCCTTCCTCGATGGTACTTTCCCCGTTGATTCCAATCTCCCCGCCGAGCGCGAGCTCGCCACCCAGCTGGGCGTCACCCGCCCCACCCTGCGCGAAGCCCTGCAGCGCCTGGCACGCGATGGCTGGCTGGAGATCCGCCAGGGCAAGCCCACCCGCGTCCGCAATTACTGGCAGGAGGGCAGCCTGGCCGTCCTGGCTGCCATTGCCCGCCGCGAGGAGAATCCCCCCGCGGATTTCGTCCCCAACCTGCTCTCGGTGCGCGTCCTGCTCGCCCCCGCCTACACCCACCTCGCCGTCGAAAAAGCTCCCGGGTGCATTGTCGAACTCCTGCAGCAAGCAGCCCAATTAACCGACGATCCCGCCGCTTTCTCCACCTTCGATTGGCAGGTTCACCGCCAGCTCACCATCTGCTCCGGCAACCCGGTCTTCACCCTCATCCTCAACGGTTTCCAGAGTCTTTACCTGGAGATGGGCGCGCGCTATTTCACCCTGCCCCATGCCCGCGAGAGCTCGCGTGGCTTTTACCGCGACCTGCTGGCTGCTGCCCGCAAGCGGGATGGCGTATCCGCTGCTGCCCTTGCCGCCCGCATCATGCAGGAAAGCCTGGCGATCTGGAACGAGCTGGAAGGCAAGGCGAGCCATGTGGAATAAACAATGGCGTGAAGATACCTGGAATAGCCTCGATCAACCCTGGGACGTGCTGATCATCGGCGGGGGCATCACCGGCGCGGGTGTCCTGCGCGCCGCGGTGCATGCCGGCTTGAAAGCCCTCCTTGTGGAAGCCAATGATTTTTCTTTTGGCACCTCCAGCCGCTCCTCCAAGCTGATCCACGGCGGTTTCCGTTACCTGGGCAACAAACAAATAAATGTGACCCGCGAATCCGTGCGCGAGCGGGAATGGATGATCAGGGAAGCCCCCCACCTGGTCTACAAGCAGGGTTTCCATATCCCCTATTACAACACCTACTACATCTCCCTCCGGGTATTCAGATTGGGTGTGCTCCTTTACGACTTGCTTGCCCCCAAGTGGGCGCACCGCTCGCTTTCCACCGACCGCATGCGCAGGGAAGTTCCCGGCATCAACCCGCAAGGACTGCTCGGCGGTTTTCTTTATTACGATGCCTGCATGGACGATTCGCGCATCGTGCTGCGCGTGCTGGGTGAGGCCTGCCGCGCTGGCGGATCTGTGCTTAATTACGCGCTTGCCACGAAGCTGCTGCGCCGCGCGGATGGCACGGTCTGCGGCGCGGTTCTCGCGGATACCTCCGGCTCAGGTCGCACCGCCGAGGTGCAGGCCGGGGTGGTGATCAACGCCACCGGTCCCTGGACCGACGAGCTGCGCTCCCAGGTGGGCGCAGCCCCTCGGCTGCGCAAGCTGCGCGGCTCGCACCTGGTCTTCAACCGCGAGCGTTTCCCATTTGTCACCAGCATCGGTCTCGTCCACCCGCGCGATAACCGCGCCCTGTTCATCATCCCCTTCGAGGGCACCACCATGATCGGCACCACCAATCTGGATCACCCCGCTGAATGGGAGCAGAAGTATGCCGAGCCCTTCACCTCCGCGGAGGAGATCGATTACCTGCTGGAAGCGGCTAATTTCATTTACCCTGAATTAAAGCTGGAGCACAAGGATATCATTTCGACCTTCGCCGGGTTGCGCCCCACCATCCACGTGGACGGAGACGAAGATCCCTCGAAGGTATCCCGCGCGCACGCCCTCTGGGATGAGAGCGGCCTGCTCACCATCACCGGCGGCAAGTACACCACCTTCCGCATCATGGCGCGCCAGACCGTGCAAGCCGCGCTTGCCCGCTTGGGAAAGGATCCGGTCGTGCCCAAAAAGCGCTTTTTCGACCCGCTTCCCGATCTCAACCATCCTTCGTTTGACCCAACCGCGCTCGCCTACCTGCTGGGGCGCTACGGTGCCGAGACCTCCGCCATGCTTTCCGCGGCGCAGCCCGCTGGACCTCGAAACCATCCCGCCCCTGCAGAATACCTGGGCGGAGCTGCGCTGGGCGGCGCGCGAGGAAGGCGCCCTGCATCTCAGCGACCTGCTCCTGCGCCGTGTCCGCCTGGGCATGCTCCTCCCGGATGGCGCTGCTGCCGTGATGGACCGCGTCCGCTCCATCGTCCAACCCGAGATGGGTTGGAGCGATGCCGATTGGTCCCGCGAGCTCAAGGATTACCAGCGCACCTGGTCCTCATTCTATGGTCCAAAACCCGGATAGCCTGTCATTGCGAGCCAGCGCATTTTGTCTATGCGAGCCCTTGTGTCTTGTCATTGCGAGACCACGTAGTGGTCGAAGCAATCTCACGTCATCAAGAATGATCCGTTTGCGGATTGCTGTGAGATCGCCACGCCGGCTTCGCCGGCTCGCGATGACAATAAAGCCTGGTGTTCTTTTGTTTGTCATTGCGAGCCCCAAAGGGCGAAGCAATCTCACCAGAATCGCCTCGCGATTTTCCAATCGGTTGTTGGATATTAGTGAGATTGCCACGTCGCACCGAAGAGCACGGTGCTCCTCGCAATGACAAATTATGGTGGCGCGCAATCATAAACAATGTGAACACTTGGTCGTCGTGTCATTGCGAGGAGGGCGCAGCCCGACGAAGCAATCTCACCAAGAGACTCCACTAGAATTAAAATAATCCCATGAAATCCGAGCGCACCTACTTCGTCTACATCATGACCAACCAATACAACACCGTGTTCTACACCGGCGTGACCAACGACCTGGAGCGTCGCGTTCAGCAGCACCGTTCCGGTATCAATCCCGGCTTCACCAAAAGATACACTCTCGACAAATTGGTATATTATGAAGAATGCGAAGACATTGAAACCGCCCTCTTCCGGGAAAAACAGATCAAGGCCGGCTCACGCAAGAAAAAGATCGAACTGATCAACAGCCTTAACCCGGAATGCAAAGACCTGTATGCAGAAATGTTCGATGACTAACTCCATCCGAGGTGCCCATGACTGATAAAACCGCCCCCACCCCCGCCTGGTGCGAAGAGGTCGCCCCCGAAGGCTCCTGGCGCAGCCTCTTCAAATACGGTGACCCCGCCGGCTTCAAGCATCCCAACCGCGGGCTGACTGCCCTGGTCAAGCAGACCTTCGATCTCAGCGACGATGACCTCGCCCGTCCCAGCACGCTCATGGAGCCGATGGACGTCCAGATCCCTTCCCGTCTCGCTCCCCAGCACCGCAAGGCGTTCGCCGCCATCGTCGGCGAAGACAACCTGCGCCTGGATACCTTCCACCGCGTCCGCGCCTCCTACGGCGCCGCCATGATCGACGCCCTGCGCCTGCGCCACAAGGTCATCGAGAACCTCCCCGATGCCGTGCTCGCCCCGCGCACCCGCGAGGAGATCATCGCCATCGTCCAGTACTGCGATAAGCACCGCGTCCCGCTCTACGTCTACGGCGGCGGCTCCACCGTCACCCGCGGCATGGAGGCGGTGAAGAACGGCATCTGCCTGGATCTCAGCACCCACTTCAACCGGGTGATCGCCTTCAACGAGACCGACCAGACCATCACCGTGCAGCCCGGCATCTGGGGTCCCGCGCTCGAGGACGCCCTCAACCACGCCCCCGAAAAGCTGGGCGGGCACGACCGCTACACCTGCGGTCATTTCCCGCAGTCCTTCGAGCATTCCAGCGTGGGCGGCTGGGTGGTCACCCGCGGCGCCGGGCAGAATTCCACCTACTACGGCAAGATCGAGGACATCGTCATCTCCCAGGAGATGGTCACCCCCCGCGGCGTGATCCAGACCGCCCCCCACCCGCGCGCCGCCACCGGTCCCGATTTCGACCAGGTCCTGATGGGCAGCGAGGGCACCTTCGGCGTGCTCACCGCCGTCACCCTGCGCGTCTTCCGCTGGCGCCCCGAGAACACCCGCCGCTTTTCCTACCTCTTCAAGACCTGGCAGGATGCCCTGGCCGCCTACCGCGAGATGCATGCAGGGCGAGTTCGGCTTCCCCTCCGTCTTCCGCCTCTCCGATCCCGAGGAGACCGACGTCGCCATGCGCACCTACCACATCCACGGCACGCCCGCCGACAGCCTGCTGCGCGCGCTGGGCTACCAGCCCATGCAGCGCTGCCTGCTGCTCGGCACCGCCGATGGCGAAGCCGGCTTCACCCGCCACGTCGCCTCCCGGGTGAGCGCCATCTGCCGCAGCCACCGCGCCTTCGTCCTCACCCCCTTCCGCGTGACGCAGGCCTGGGAGAAGAGCCGCTTCACCGATCCCTTCCTGCGCGAGGACCTGATGGACTTCGGCGTGCTCATCGATACCCTCGAATGCGCCGTCACCTGGTCGCAGCTGGAGCAGGTGCACGAAAGCGTGCGCCGCGTGGTCAAAGCCCGCCCGAACACCATCTGCATGACCCACCTCTCCCACGCCTACCCGCAGGGCGGCAACCTCTACTGGATCTTCATCGCGAAGATGACCGAAATCGAGGAGTACCTCCAGCTGCAGTACAGCGTGCTGGATGCAATCCAGAAGTCCGGCGCCGCCATGAGCCACCACCACGGCGTCGGCAAGCAGACCGCGCCCTGGCTGGAGGAGCAGATCGGCAAACCCTGCATGGACGTCATCCGCGTGCTCAAGCAGCACTTCGACCCGCGCAACGTGATGAACCCCGGCGGCACGCTGGGGCTGGATATGTCCCCCGAGCAGTCCGCCCGGCGCTGGGGTCGGAAGCCCTCCCCCGCCAGGGGTGCCACGCCCCCAAACCGCGCCTTGAGCAAGGCCGGGCTCGAGCAAAAGCTCCAGCAGCGCAAGCGCAAATATGAATAATTTTGAGTATTTAAAATATTTTAAATATCCTTTGGTGTCATTGCGGACCCCTCCTGCCCTCCCCAAATGACTCGCATTTGGGAGCGTGGTCGAAGACCGGGAGGGGCTATGCAATCTCACCAGGAATCACCACTGGCTATGAACACCGTTTGCGGATTTGCTGTGAGATCGCCACGCCGGCTTCGCCGGCTCGCGATGACAACTTTTTGGATTGTCATTGCGAGGAGGGCGCAGCCCGACGAAGCAATCTCACCCAAGTCAACATACGATCCGACACAACTCCCATGAGGTCCCCATGAACCCCGAACTCGAATCCTTCCTCTCCCCCTACCCGCCCGCCATCCGCGCCATCACGCTCAAAGCCCGCGCGCTGATCCTCGAGGAAATGCCCGGCGCCATCGAGCAGGTGGACCCGCCCTCGAAGATCATCGCCTACGGCTACGGGCGCAAATACGCCGATCTCGTCTGCGCGCTCGCCCCCTTCAACGATCACGTCAACCTCATGTTCAGCCGCGGCGCCACCCTGCCCGACCCGGCCGGCCTGCTGCAGGGCACCGGCAAAAAAGCCCGGCACGTGAAATTATTCAGCGAAGACGATCTGGCGAATCCCGCGCTCCGCGAGTTGTTGAGAACAGCTCTGAAGCAATAACAAAAATGTCGGGCAAAAAATCAATGCCCGACCATTACCTAATATTCATTTATCTAAAAGAAAAATATTTAAAGAAGAGTAATACTATTTATCATCTCTTTAAAAATATTCTTTATTGATTCCCATCTTGATTCTGAAGTACAAAATGTAAATATATATCCGTCACTATTATTAATTAGAAATAAATCGTAACAATGATGGTTTCCAAAAATACTATATCTTTCTTGAATGTAATCAACAAGGATAGCATTTTTTCCATGAATAGGTAAATCTATACTAGATAATTCTTTTCTTGATCCAATATCATTAGAAATTACTCTGCCCCAATCTTCAACCAAAAATAGATCATTCGTTGCAAAGAACTTTTTTCTCACTCGAACTTTTGTCTGAAGAAAGAACGACTCATCAATATTTGTAATAACAGTCTTATCTCCTCTATTACCACTTGAGGTATCGATTAATTTCCATTCAGATGGATATAAAATTTCATATTCTCCAATTTCGCTTTCGTGGAGGATTAATGTCAATGCATTTTTTGTTAAACCAATTGTATTAATTATTGTTGAAATAAGCCCTATTATCAATGCAATTAAAAAGAATAAATAAAAAGCTATATCAAGTTTTGTTTTAATTTTCATCTTTTACATCGTCCAGTTGGTAGGGCGGGCTGATGCCCGCCATTCTTCTTGTGATTTTAGCCTTTCGCTTTCCTCTATGCACATTGTATACAATATTCCCCAATTTGAAACACCCCTCCTCCCTTTGGCAAAAACCCGAAAAAGGCGCATAATTAGTTCAACCCACCAAGGAGATCCGCCATGCCCGAAAACCTGCTCGCCATCGATGCCGGCACCCAGTCCATCCGCGCCCTGCTCTTCGATCCGCGCGGCAAGCTGCTCGCCAAAGCCCGCGTCACCTACGAACCCTATTACTCCACCGCCCCCGGCCTGGCGGAGCAGAAGCCCGAGCTCTATTGGGAGTCGCTCTGCAAGGTCTGCCGCGAGCTCTTGAAGCACAAGTCCGTGGACGTTTCCTCCATCGCCGCGGTCGCCCTCACCACCCAGCGCTCCACCATGATCAACCTCGATCAGCAGGGCAAACCCCTGCGCCCGGCCATCGTCTGGCTCGATCAGCGCCGCACGGAAGGCCTGACCCCCGTGGGCGGCGTGTGGGGCGCGGCCTTCAAGGTCGCCGGCGCCAGTGAGACCGTCGCCTACCTGCAGGCCGAGGCGGAAGCCAATTGGATCCACAAGAACCAGCCCGAGATCTGGAAGCAGACCTACAAGTTCGTGCTCCTCTCCGGCTATCTCACCTTTTTACTGACCGGTCGCCTGGTCAATTCGGTCGGCTGCCAGGTGGCCTATATCCCCTTCGATTACAAGACCCAGCGCTGGGCCTCGAAATCCGATTGGAAGTGGCAGGCCATCCCCATGGAGCTCTCCATGCTCCCCGAGCTGGTGCCCCAGGGTCAGCGCCTCGGTACCATCACGGATAAGGCTGCCGAAGAGACCGGGCTGCCCAAAGGTCTGCCGGTCATCGCCGCCGCCGCGGATAAGGCCTGCGAGGTGCTCGGCGCCGGCTGCATCGAGCCGGATACCGCCTGCCTGAGCTACGGCACCACCGCCACCATCAACACCACCCATGCCAAATATATCGAGGTCGTCCCCCTCATCCCGCCCTACCCCGCCGCCGAGCCGGGACTTTACAACTTCGAGATCCAGATCTACCGCGGCTACTGGATGGTCAGCTGGTTCAAGCAGGAGTTCGGCCTGCGCGAGGAACGCCTGGCTGCCGAGAAGGGCGTCGAACCCGAGGTGCTCTTCGATGAACTGGTGGAATCCGTCCCGCCCGGCTCGCAGGGACTGGTGCTCCAGCCCTACTGGTCCCCCGGCCTGCGCAGCCCCGGACCCGAGGCGCGCGGCGCGATCATCGGCTTCGGTGACGTGCACACCCGCGCCCATATCTACCGCGCCATCCTGGAAGGCCTCGCCTACGCCCTGCGCGAAGGCGCCGAGCGCACCGAGAAACGCAGCGGGGTGAAGATCACCTCCCTGCGCGTCGCCGGCGGCGGCAGTCAATCCAAAGCCGCCATGCAGCTCACCGCCGATATCTTCGGTCTGCCCGCCTCCCGCCCGCACGTCTATGAGGCCAGCGGTCTCGGCGCTGCCATCGATGCCGCCGTGGGCATGGGCATCCATCCGGATTTCGCCAGCGCCGTGCGCGCCATGACCCACCCCGGCGATACCTTCACCCCCAATCCCAAGAATCACGCCATCTACGAGCAGCTCTACCGCGAGATCTACCTGCAGATGTACAAGCAGCTCCAGCCGTTCTACCGGAAGATCAAAGTCGATCGGGTAGAGCTTCCCAATTACCTAGGAGGGTATACATGAGCGTTCCGTTTATCAACCTGGTGCGTTTTGCCGGCTGCTTCCTGCAGATCAAGTGGCTGGGCTGGTTCACAAAACCTGACCCGCTGCCGGGCGGCGTGCTCGATGAGCAGTTCCGCCTGATGCGCCGCGCCCAGGAGCTGCTGGGCGAGCTGCCCCTGGATCAACAGACCCCTGCGCAGGCTCGCGAACACTTCAATTCCAACTTCCCGCTGCTGAAAAGCATCGGCGGTCTTTTCGAAAAGGTGGACGCGGTCCGCGATCTTCAAATCCCTGGTCCCGCTGGAAATATTCCCGCCAGGCTTTACCAGATGACCTCGCTGCAGCCGCGTCCCCTGCTGGTCTATTTTCACGGCGGCGGCTGGGTGATCGGCAACATCGCTACCGCCGATAACATTTCGCGCTTTATCTGCAAACGCGCCGGCTGCCACGTGCTTTCCGTTGATTACCGCCTCGCCCCCGAGCACCGCTTCCCCGCCGCGGTGGAGGATGCCGTCGCTGCCGTGCAGTGGGCGCAGCAGCACGCCGCGGAGCTGGGTATTGATCCCGACCGCATCCTGGCTGGCGGCGATTCAGCCGGCGGCAACCTGGCCGCGGTGCTCGCGCAGATTTCAGCCCGCCGCGCTGGTCCAAAGCTGGCCGGTCAGGTGCTCTTCTATGCCGCCCTGGATGGCGCCCACCTGGACACGCCCTCCTACCGGGAATTCGGCGATAAACCCCTGGGCTTGCCCAAAGCCGATGTCGAATGGTTCCTGGATCAATACGCCCCGGATGAAAAAACCCGCCTGGATCCGCGTGTCTCACCGGCGCTGGCGCAGGATCTGAACGGCCTGCCCCCCGCCCTGGTCGTCACCGCCGAGTTCGACGTGCTGCGCGACGAGGGCGAGGCTTATGCCCGTCGGCTGGAAAAGGCCGGCGTTCCCGTCACGCTCATGCGCTGCAACGGCATGATCCACGGTTTTCTCAGCTCGGTGGGCTTGATCCGCCGCGTGGAGGGCTTTTTCGACCAGGTCGCTGCCGGTATTCGTGACCTGGCAAAGACCGTCAAATACCGGTTAGAGGTCAAACAGGATTGAAGGATATAAGTATATTTTTTATCCTTGAATCCTTGCATCCTTCTATCCTGTTTAAATCTCCATCCCCTGCAGCAGTCATCGTTCTGTGATTTGCACTATAATTTCTTAATCTTGATCTGAGGATACCGCCATGACCGATCCAACCCGTTTTGCCGTCATTGGACCCGGGGTGATGGGTGAAGCCATCATCGCCGGGCTGCTGCGCAAGGGTATCGCCGAGCCGCAGGGCATCACCGCTGCCGGCCCGCGCACCGGGCGCGACCAGGAGCTGGTCGAGCGCTACCATATCCGCTTCGCCGCCAACTCCGAATCCGTCAAGAATGCCGACGTGGTCATTCTCTCGGTCAAGCCGCAGCGCCTGGCGCTGGTCAAGAAGGACCTGTTCGGCAAGATCCCCGCCGAAGCGCTGGTCATCTCCATCGTCGCCGGCGCTGCCATCCGCGGGTCTGCAGTCCGGGCTCGATCACCGCGCCGTGGTGCGCAGCATGCCCAACACCCCCGCCCGCATCGGCGAGGGCATCACCGTCTGGACCGCCGCGCCCGAGGTCACATCCGCCCAGAAGGCGCTGACCGAAAAGATCCTTTCCGCGCTCGGCGAGCAGGTCTGCGTGGATGATGAAAGCTACCTGGATATGGCCACCGCCCTCTCCGGCACCGGCCCGGCGTACGTGTTCCTCTTCATGGAAGCCATGATCGATGCCGGTGTTCATCTCGGTTTCCCGCGCCGTCTTGCCGAGCAGCTTGTCGAGCAGACCGTGCGCGGCTCGGCGGATTACTACATCAGCCGCCAGGAGCACGCCGCCTCGCTGCGCAACGAGGTCACTTCCCCGGGCGGCACCTCCGCCGAAGCGCTCTACTACCTGGAGAAGGCCGGTTTCCGCACCGCCATCTCGCGCGCCGTCTGGGCTGCCTACGAACGCAGCCAGTCGCTGGGCGCCGGTCGCGAAGGCCAGAAGCCGGAATAAGCCGTTTTTGATTAAATAAACTCGACCCCGGGAAATCCCGGGGTCGTTTTTATATTTCTGCTTTCGAATCGCTTTTACGGCATCGGCATCATCGTCAGTGCGTAAGTGCCCGTCTTCTTGACGTAGGCGTAAGCCATCCCGCCGCCCACGCCGGTTGAAACCGGGGTCCAGGATGAAGTTTCTGGATCGTAGTACTGGATCACCAGGCGCATGCCCAGCGGAAGCTTGAAGCCTTCCGGCAGGAAGAAGCGCAGCACCATCATCCCGGTCACTTCCGTAACGGGAGTGCCCTCGGGATCGGTGATCGCCAGGTTGAAGCCATACGGCATGAAGGTGACGCCCTCGCCAAAGGGCGCAGGCAGCTCGCTCTCATCCAGCGGGGTGTAGACTGCCGTGGAGCCTTCCGGGGCGGCGCCTTCCATCAGGATCGTGCGCTGCACTTCCCTCAGGCTGCCGTCCTCCTTGGTTTCCTTCAGCTTGAATACCGTCGCATAACCGGATTTCAGCACCACCGAGGCGCTCGGATCGGTGACGTTCACGATCACGACCTGGGCTTTATCCCCGGGTTCCTTTTCCTCTTCGCCCGCTCCGCCGCCGCAGCTCGGGCAGAGCAGTGAGCAGGGAGCGTATTGATCCAGGATCGTGGGGGCGGTCAGGACGGAATCCAGTCCGTTCGACGAGATGATGTTGCTGCCCATATCGATTTCAGTCGTCGCGGTGGCATTCACGCCCATGCCGTCATTCCCGCTGAACTTGTTACACAGCAGGAGCAAATTCGAGCCGGTGATCACCAGCCCATCGCCCATGTTGTCGTTGAACTTGCTGCACAGCACGGCGTTCCAGGATTCGAGGGTATTGACCGTCAGACCTGTGCCGCCATTGCCGCTGAAGCTGGATGCTTCCACGAACACATCGCCATCGGCGTTCACGATCATTCCGCCGCCATCCAGCACGCCGTTCGCTCTCACGCCAAACAGGCTGACGGAAAGTGCGGTGATTTCGCTGGTCGCCCCATTGTTCTCAAGCCCCAGCCCATCGATGAACACGGCTCCGGCATTATTGATCGTCAATCCGGCGTTGCCGTTACTGCTGGAATCGCTGTCCATGATCATCACACTGTCGTTATTGGTCAGCACCATGCCTCTCTGGTCGGAATGCGCGTCCACGTTCTCGATCATCACGTCGCCGTCATTGGTGAGTGTGATCGCGTCCGCGCCGGTCACGTCCACGCCGAAGTTCGCCAGGAGCAGTCCCGCCAGGTTGGAGATGGTCAGCGGGTTATCCAGCAGCGTCCGCCCGGTCACCTCCCCGGTGGTCATGTTGCCCACGCCGCCGATCAGGAACAGGGTGAACGGGTTGGTGAAGACCGAGCCGTCGATGGTGGTCGCGGCCAGGTCGTTGTAATCCGCCGCCACGTAAATCGTCCCCGCGGTATCGCCCGTCCCCACCGCAAATGCTACAGCGTCTGCGATGCTCGCCAGTGTTGGTGAACAGATGCCAACATCTGGCGTCAGGGTACCGCTGCAGTAGATTGGGTCGCCCGTGGCCAGCACGACCGCCGCCTGCTCTTCCGCCAGGCTGAGCGGCTCGCCCGCTGGATCGACCGGCAGCACCTCTACATTTTCCGGCAGGGCTTCCTCCACCGGCGCTTCTTCCGCGGGTGCTGTTTCTTCAACCGGTGGGGTATCCTCCGGCGGGGGTGCTTCGTCCTGTGCCATCACCGCACCGCTGGGGAATACAGCCAGCAGCAGCGCGGCAATGATCGCAAAGGTGAGCACCGATAGATGAATTCGATAATGATGCATAATAACCTCCTTGCAATAAATGAGTGCCATCTGGAAACATGGACGCCAAAGCGATTGCACACCCCCTGATGAGATGGCTTGCATCCATTGTATAAATCAGCACTGAAATAGTCAACTGACCTTGCAAAACCGTTAACCGGGCAGAAAAACCGCTTCTGAGAGGTCTGTTTTGTATCAAGGATATATAAATATTTTTTAAATATTTAATATTTTTTCAATGACTGCTATCTTGAATTGATTCTTTTCAAGGATTTCCTTCAGCGCCTTTGCCGTTTCAACCGCGCCGGGTGAATCGCCGTGCACGCACAGCGTGTCCACGCGCAGTTTTTCCTCCCCTTTATTGCTCTTGATGCTGATCCCCTCGCCCGCCAGGCGCAGTCCATTGGCTGCCGCTTCCTCTGGATCTTCGATCAGCGCGCCGGGCAGCTTCCGCGAGCGCAGGCTGCCATCGCTTTCATAAGCCCGGTCGGGGAATCCCTCGGCTGCCACCCGCAGCCCCGCCTTCGATCCCGCCGCGATCAGCTGTGAACCCGCCAGTCCATAAAGGATCAGCTCCTTGTCGAAGCCTTTCACGGCGCGCACGATCGCATCCGCCAGCGGGCGTTCCTTGGCCGCCTGGTTGTAGAGCGCGCCGTGCGCTTTGACGTGCGCCATCGCGCAGCCGTTCGCCCGGGCGATCCCTGCCAACGCGGAGATCTGTTGGAGCACCAGCGCTTCGATCTCATCGGTCGAAAGGTGCATCTCGCGGCGCCCGAATTCCAGCGGGTCGGCGTAACCCGGGTGCGCTCCAATTTGCACCCCGTATTGCTTCGCCAGCCGCACGGTCCTCTCCATCACCGCTGGACTGCCGGCATGCGCTCCGCAGGCGATATTCGCCGACGAAATGAAGGGCATGATGGCTTCGTCGTTGCCAATGCCCTCACCCAGGTCGCTGTTGATATCGATCGTTTTCGTCATTCAGCCTCGAATATCCACAAATTCGCTCAAGGAATTATACCTTTGGGATGTACATCAAAACCAATTTTGTTATACAATCATACAGCACGTGTTGATAAGTCCATGGAGTTGAACTTATGCTCACCGTGACCCTTCACGACGACACGCCGGATGGCGGTTCGCTGGATTTCGATGTCAAGGACATCCTGCGAGCCATTGCTGCCCGCGGTACGAATTCGCTCTGGCGCTGCACCAACGTGGAATGCCTGGGGGATAATTCCAACGCGGTCAACATCTTAAGCACTTACGGTGCTCTCATCGAGACCACCAGTCTGATCAAGTTGATGGACGGCATCGTCCAGACCGTCAACGGTTCCTTCGCCGCCTATCACCTGGGCGAGAACCAGCCCTGGCTGGCGATCGGTGCCATCGACGGCGGCTTCTTCGAGGTCGAGACCCGCGATGATGGCATCCTGTCCCTGCTCAAGGCGCGTTTCCGCAAGATCCAGGATCCGCGCTCCGGGAATTGGCTGAAGTTCGAAGAAGATAAAGCCCGCACCCCCACCGGGTCGCTGGTCCTGCCCGAGCAGTGGTCGCGCGCCGCCCAGGCCCCCATGGCCAACGCCCTGCCCGCCATCGAGACCGCGCTGCGCACCATCATGCGCGAGGGCAAGATCATCTCGGATAATTACGCTGTTTTCATTGTCGATGAGGAGAAGAATTATTTCATCCAGGCCGGTGCCGAGGAATTGGGCGAGATCGGCGGACATGGGCAGTACGGCATGAGCCTGGAAGCCGTGGCGAACGACAACATCCCTCCGCTGCACGCCCTCGAGCATTCCCAGGAGGTCCACCTGGTCGAGCTGGGCTGGAAGTACGCCCCGCACCTGGGGGATTACCGCATGGCGGTCAGGGTCTCCACCGATCAGGATTACAAGAACATCGCCCGCACCATCTGGTATTCGCTCGCCATCTATTCCCCCAACCCGGAGCAGGTGCTCTCGGTCAAGATCCACATCTCCGGTTCGTCCCGCGCAAGTTAGGTGGGGATCTCCGCTTCATCACCGGGTTTTGCCAGCTCCCTGGCAAGTCTACCCAGCTGCTGCACCAAAAGCGCCTGTGCTTCCGCGGCAGTTGTTTCTTTAAATCGCAATATTCCGCCCGGCATCAGCTGCGCCAGGCGAGGAAGATCAGCGCGGATCACCGAACCGATCAGCGCGTATCCTCCCGTGGTCTGCGCGTCGCTCATCAGCACCACGGGCTGCCCATCTGCCGGTACCTGGATGGCTCCGGGCATCACCCCCAGCGAGAGTACGTCCGCCCCGCCCTGGTGCGCGATCGCTTCCCCCTCCAGCCGGTATCCCATGCGGTCCGAGCTCTCGCCGACCGTGTACTCGGCGCTGTGGAATGTCCGCAGACCCTCCTCTGCGAACAGTGCGGTGTGCGGACCGGGGATCACCCGGATAGTGATCTTTTGCCCGTAATCCGGCAGTGCAACAGGGTTAATTTGATTTCCCGCCAGCTCCTCAATGACATCGATGGGGGTTTCTTTCACCGGCAGCCTGTCACCGGTTCGCAGCGCCCTGCCCTGCCACCCGCCAAAACCGGCCCTCAGGTAAGTGGAACGTGAACCCATCACAGGTGGCACCCCCAGCCCGCCATGGATCGCCAGGTATCCCCAGCGCCCCTTCCCGCTCGTCCTCAATGAAAAGTCCCGCCCGGCGTTGATCTTAACTGCCATCCATCCGGGCAGCTCGTGACCTTCCACCTCCAGGCTCCATCCCGGTCCCCCGGCTGCCACCAGCAGGTCTTCGTCCGCGCAGAAGGTTCCTCCCGCCATCCCGGCCTCAAGCACCGCGCTCCCGGCCGGGTTGCCCACCAGGCTGTTGACCGCCGTCAGCGCGCAGCGATCCATCGCTCCCGAGACCGGCACGCCGTACCGCCGCCAGCCCGTGCGTCCGCTGTCCTGGATGGTGATCAAAAATCCGGCGTCCCGTATTTCCAGCATGGATCTACTCTCCGCCTTCCACCGGCTTGAACCTCACCCGGTCACCCGGCGAAAGCAGCGCCGGTTCCTGGCGCTGTGCGTCGAAAAGGATTTCGTCCGTCCGCCCGATGATGCGCCAGCCGCCGGGTGAATCGAGCGGGTAGATGCCGGTCTGTCCCCCGGCAATGCCCACCGAGCCTGCCGGCACGCGCTGCCGCGGTTTTTCCAGGCGCGGCGTCGTCAGCCTCGCGTCCATGCCGCCAAGATACGGGAATCCCGGCAGGAAACCGATGAAATAGACGGGGTATTCAATGGCGCTGTGCAGGCGGACGACCTCGTCTTCAGTGAGCCCGCAGTGCTCTGCGACGAATTTCAGGTCGGGTCCATCCTCCCCGCCGTACCGCACCGGGATCTCCACCGCCCGTCCCAACCGCGAGCTTGCCCCGGTCAGCGTGGGTAGCATCTGCTTGATTCGTGCCTCGAGTTCCTGGTAATCCAAACGGAATGGATCGTAAATGACCAGCAGTGAGGTGTAGCCGGGCACGCATTCCTCCACGCCGGGCAGAGCTGCGTCCATGACCGCATTGGTCAGTCCGAGTACCTCGCGCGTTGGTTGCCGCATCGATCGCTCCGCCCCAATCGATCAGCATGGCGGAATCGCCGTAAGGCAGGATTTCAGGCTGGCGGATCTGACCCATGACCTAATTCTACATCAGCGTTGGGTTATGGAACTTATTAATCTATGCGCATTAATAACCTTGTACCGCGAAATGCCTTTATGGCTGGTCTCAGATAAAATCAGGTTTGAAATGCGCACGCTTCCGCTTTTTCCACTGCACACCGTCCTCTTCCCGGGCATGCCCATCCAGCTGCACGTCTTCGAAGATCGTTACCGCCTGATGATCCGCAACTGCATCGAGGAAGGTTCGCCCTTCGGTGTGGTCCTGATTCGCAAGGGGCATGAGGCGCGCGGTCCTCTGCCGGTGCCGCACGCGGTGGGCTGCACGGCGCATATTACGACCGTGGAACCCATGCAGGGCGGTCATTTCAATCTTACCGCCCAGGGCAACGAGCGCTTCCGCATTCTCAGCCTGCAGACCGATAAGGCGTACCTGGTGGGGCAGGTGGAGCTGCTGCCATCCGAACAGTCCCAGTCCATCGATATCAAGCGCGGTGTGCGCCGCCTGCTCACCCAGCTTCAGGATTACCTGGACCTCTTAAAAGTGTCCGGCTCTGAGGATATCCAGCTGGTCGGTCTTCCCCTCCCGGAGGACCCTCTCGTCCAGGTATACCTGGCGGCCGCTCTGCTGCAGATCCCTCCTGAGGAAAAACAACCCCTCCTTGCCGCTGATCTTGCCGGGGATCTGCTGGAGGAGATTGCCCGCCTCTATCGCCGCGAGATCGCCCTCTGGCATCATCTCAACCCCGTTGCCGGCGATGTCCCTTTGATCCGCGGCTATTTAAATTAATTTAAAAAGCCCGTGACTTGGGCTCCTCGTAATCTTGCTTCATTAAAAAGTATGTAAACTGGTTATTTTGCGATTCGTAACCGCGGTTACGAATTAATCGTCATCTTCAAAATCGAATTCGGCTGAAAACCAGGTTTCGTTTTCTTCGCAGCCGCTCAGCTCCTGGTCCTGGGGGGTGAGCGGGTCATCCATGCGCACCTGCAGCGAGATGCCCGCCGTTCGCACCCCGTTGGGGGTCATCATGCGCCGTACGCGGTATCGCAGGAAGTATTTCTTTACCAGCTCATCCGTGAGCACGTCCTTCACCGTGCGCACGCTCACCGCCGCCCGCTGCGCCAGCTCACCCATCTCGGTCTCGATCACGTTGCGCAGCTCGCCGGTCATCGGGTTCCAGTAACACAGCGACCGGGCCGCCAGGATGGTGGCGAATGCGGAGTGACCGATCAGCGGCAGCCATTCGTAGAAGAAATACAGCGTGACGAACATGCCGCGTTCCGGCTGGATCAGCTTGGCGCGTTCGCTGCCGTAGGCGCGCTGCAGCATGATCTTGCGCGTGCTGCCGCCGTTCTTATCCTCTTTCGGGTTTTCCTTTTCCCCCTCTGCAGGAGATGCCATATCGGCGGGTAGGTCAGAAGGAACCTGGTCGCGGGTGCCTTCCTTGTAAAAGCCGTTGGTCACGCTCACCTGAAGCTTCACCGGCTCGTTGTAGTAACCCTCCAGCAGGTGGGTGATCTTGCCGCGCAGCCGGTTGTCCACCCAGTCCCGCGCGTATGGATTATAGGCCCCCAGTGTGAAGATCTTGTCCGCATAGCCCAGGGGTCTCAAGG
This sequence comes from uncultured Chloroflexia bacterium, assembly GCA_963804865.1. Classification (GTDB taxonomy): domain Bacteria; phylum Chloroflexota; class Anaerolineae; order Anaerolineales; family Anaerolineaceae; genus CAVVEQ01. The sequence goes on along the minus strand of CAWDSH010000026.1, from coordinate 133,576 downwards.
GAGCCACCCAGGTTTCGAACATCGAGCGCGACATTTCGCCCTGCAGCTGTCCCAAAACCAACTGCCAGGCTTCCTTGAAGCCCGGTGTTTTGGTTGGATTTTGCTGCAGATCGCTCATCAAAGACACCTGTTACACCGCATGAATTTTTTGTTCGATCCAGCCCCGTTAATCTTGAATTTGAGCCGGAGTCTTAAAGCCCTTCAATCACCGAACCACACGATATTCTTTAAGATTCTTTTAATTTTAATTATTTCTTCCAAAAATACCCTATATTAACGGTAGAAATAATTAGCTGATTTCGATCATTTTTTCTACCAGCGCTGCCAGGTCCTCCGGCTCGGTGTCCTCCAGGATCCGGTTGTAACGTGCGGTGCAGATACGCACCAGTATGCCAACGGTCTCGCCGTCGGATACTTTACGCTTGAGCAGACCCGCGAATTGCAGGTGCCATTCTTCCAGCTCGCTGATCTCGCCCTGGGAAAGGGTGAGTCCCACTTTTTTTCTCGGAATGGGTGCCGGTGGTCTGCCGGGTGTGCGCGTCTCGGGAACGGCATGCACTCGCCTCGCCTCGTAAAGTTGAACCCAGGCGGAGCGTGGCGGGGTGGTGGGGGTACTCATATGTTGATCACCTCGCGGATGATATTGCGGTTGATGGTGGTTTCGTCGCTTTGCAGCAGCAGGTCGATGGCCAGCGCGCCTAGACGGATGATCTCGCGCGGCACGCCCTGCGATCGTTCGTAGAGCAGTTCGAAGGCATCGTCGTCGATCAGCGGCTCGTTGCGTCCCGCGACATTCAAGCGGAACATGACCATTTGCAGCGCCGAGGAAAGGGTCAGGGGCGGCAGCACCAGGCGCACGAACACGCGCGCGTTCACTGCCTTGTTGGTTTCGAAGAGCGCCGTCATTTCGCTCTGCCCGAAAGCCAGGATCTGTACCACTTTGGCATCGTAATCAAAGTTGTATAATCGATGAATGACATCCAGTGCTTCGCTCGCCATCATCTGGGCATCGTCCAGCAGCACGATGACGTTCTTCCCGGCGGTATAGGCATCCGCCATGCGCTGCTCCAGGCTTTCCATTTGTCGCTGGAAGCTGCGCTGCGGCGGGATGCCCATCTCTTCCGAGATGATGCGCGAAGCACCCATCGCGGACTTAAAGGCGGCAGTATGGGTATAGCAGATTTCCACGTTGTCCTCGGCGGTATAGACGTCGTAAAGGCGCCGCGCCAGCGAGCTCTTGCCCATGCCCATGTCGCCGGTGATCAACGCCAGTCCGCGCCTCCGGGCGATCACGCCCTGTGCCTGCCGGTAGACCGCCAGGTGCTCGGGTCCGAGGTACAGGTAACGCGGATCCGCGGAAAGCTTAAAGGGATCTTCTTTCAGATTAAAGCGCTCAAGTCGTGCAACGCGCCACTCGTCATCATTCAATGGATCCAGCATGTCGGCACCTCCTCACTTCTTCGCAATATTATTGCACATTTTTACCCTAAATGCAAGAGATTTAGCCTAATTACTACCCGACCAACCTATATTTAGCGTAACTATACCCCAACCTCCGCCATTTATGCTAATATTGACTAACTTCCAAAAATTATGTATGATAAATACAATTATTCGCCAGCAACGGGAAATCTTGGCGGTGGATGGCAATAACGAGGTGTCATGGCGATTTCCATAACAATTGCCAATGAAAAGGGTGGGGTTGGAAAAACGACCACCGCGGTCAATCTTGCCGCTGGTCTGGCTTTAAAGCTCGGTGATCGCACGGGTGCCGATGGCAGGATCCTGCTGGTGGATATGGACCCCCAGGGTCATGCCCTTCTCGCCACCATGTTTGACCAGGCCGCGCCCCAACCCGGCGAATCCATGGCCGCCCTGCTCACCCAAAGCCCGCCTCCTTCCATCCAGCGCATGGTCCGCCGCAGCAAGTTCCATCCCAATCTCTTCATCATCCCCAGCAGCCACCCCGAAATGGTGGAGGCTGCGCGCATGCTGCCAACCCTGATGGCCAACGAGACCCGCCTTGCGCATGCCCTTTCCCCCATCCAGAAGGAATACGCCTTCGTCATCATCGATACCCCGCCCAGCACGGGCGACCTGCTGGTCAATGCCCTCGTGGCTGCCGACCTGGTGCTCATCCCGGTGGAGACCAGCTACCTGGGTGTTTCCGGTCTTCTCGAATTACAGCGCACCATTGACCAGGTGCGTGTCCATTTCCGACCCGACCTGAAGATCCTGGGGTATTTGCCAACGCTTTGCGAAGAGCATCGCTCCGAGGCGCAGGAGATCCTGGTCGAGTTGGACCGTCGCTTTGCGTCCGGAGTGCTGCCGCCCATCCATAAATCCTCCGATCTGGCGTATGCGCATTCCAGCCATATGGATGTCTTCACCTACAAGCCTCCTCGCCGCCGCAGCGCTGACCAGATCGCTTCCAGCTCGCGTGCCACGCAGGAATATGCCGCCCTGGTGGATACCGTACTCGATCGCACGGACCGCCGGAGATGACCCATCCCTGAGAAGGGGGTGACTAATGCCACCTCAGAACCGCAAACGTTTCAACGCCTTTGAAGATTTCCCCACCCAGCCTGAAACCACCACCACGCTGCCGTCATCCATTAAACCGATCGCCCAGGCTGTTACTGAAACGCCTTTGGTTGAGCGCATCGAGCGCTTGAAGCCGTCCCAGATGCTCCCCGATCGTTTTCAGCCGCGGCGCCTGCTTCCCCCCGCCATTCGCGATGAATTCTTCTCCGCCGCGATCGATTGCTACACCGCCGCCTCCCGCTGGCTCATCCTTGCCAAATCCGATCCCGCTGTTCGCGGTGAGGTGGACCGGCTCCTCGCCATGGGCGGCTCCTTTGGCGAGCACGGTCAGATTAAACCCATCACCGGCTCATGGATCCAGAAATCGGATGGCGGTTATGTCTTCATGATCGAGACCGGCGAGCGCCGTTTTTGGGCCGCCTGCCTTGAGAAGGTCAACCGCCACCACAAAGAGGAGCCCCTGTTGCGCGTCGAGGTCATTGCCCGTCCCACCCGGCAGCGCCAGGTGCTGGAAAATCGTCACGCCGAGCAGCCCTCCGCCGTGGAGCAGGCTTGCGAGATCTCCGCGTTGATCCTTTCCGAGATCGGCATTCAGCCCAGGGAAGCCACCAAAGACGAATATGAATATTTCCGCCTGGTGCGCACCCAGCGTATGCCCGCCGGGTTGTGGGAAAAGATCATCCCCATCATGCAGCTCACCCGCCCGCGCATGGTCCAGCTGCTCAATATCCTCCAGTTTCCCAGCCCACTGCTCGACCTGGCGGACCGTTATCGCCTTCCAGAGCGCGTCCTGCGCGAAGTGCTTTCTGCACCCGAAAAGCAGTGGGAGCGCATGCTGCAGATGAGCATCCAGAGCCAGCTCACTTCCGAAGAGCTCTCTGCCATCTCCGATCTCCCTGTTGCCACCGGTGAAACCGCGCCGCGTCCCGCGCCGCCTCCCGCTGATCCCGGTCGTGAAGCCGGCCGCAACCTGCGCCGCTTTGCCCGCACCCTGGGCAAGCTGGATTCGGACGGTCAGTCGCACGCGCTCGATACCCTCGCCGATGAGCTCGTTGTTCTCGGCCAGGCGCAGCCCGTTCTCTCGCTTCTTGAGGAGCTCACCCGCCTGATCCGGGCGCGCATCAAGCGTCGTTAAAAGTGTTACCGCGGTAACACTTTTAACCATCTCAAAAATCCCTCCAGAAATCCTCCGCTGCCATCCATGTGTCTTTATACCGATTCCTGCTTTGGAATCGGTTTTTTATGCATTTTAGAGGTCCTGGGGGCGACCCTTGTCGTTCCGCAGGGTCGCCCCTTTGGGTCGCCGCTTGACTTTCACTTGCATTCCCTTTAAAATACTTAGGGGCGACCCTTGTTTTACCTTCCGATTATTTTTTTGACCCAGTCTCGGGTGGCCTGTTCGCGACCGGATAAAAAATGAAGATCATCGCTTTTGCCAATCAAAAAGGCGGGGTTGGAAAAACCACCACGGCCATCACCCTCGCGCACGGTCTTGCCCGCGATGGGCTTCGCGTTTTGCTGGTGGATCTCGATCCCCAGGGGCATGTGGCGGTCTCCCTCGGTCTCGAAAAATCTCCGGGGCTTTACAGCCTGATTTGCGAAAACAAGTCTCTGGAGCAGGCGGTGGTGACGGCGCGTCCCAACCTGGATATCCTCCCCGGCGATAAGCGCACCGAAAATGTCAAGCGCGAGATCACGCTTTCAGATTACCGTGATTCGATCCTCGCCGATATTTTTAAACCCGCGGCTTACGATGTCGTCCTGCTGGACCTGGCTCCCTCGCTCGACGTGCTGCATGTCAGCGGTTTGATCGCCAGTGATTGGGTGGTGATCCCCACCCGCCTGGATGCGCTCGCCGTGGATGGTGTCCAGGAGGTGCTGCTCACCCTCGGCGAGTTCGGGCGCCGCGGTCATCACCTGCAGGGTTTCTGTATTCTGCCCACCTTCTTCGACCGCACCACCCGGGAGACCTACCTGCAGTTCCGCGACCTGGTCGAAGCCTTCGGCAGTCGCGTCTGGCCGCCCATCCCGCAGGATACCCGTGTCCGCGAAGCCCCGGCCTACGGTCTCACCGTCTGGGAATACGCGCCCGCCTGTGTCGCCATTCGCGGCTTCAAGGATAAACAGCAGCGCACCGGTGGCTACCGTGTCATCCTGCAAAAATTAAAAGAGGTGATCGATGGTTAAAAAACAATTCGAACGCCGCCCTGTCCTGGACCCGGCGATATCGGACCTGCTGGATGGCATGGAGCAGCGCCAGCTGGATGCGCAGCTTCCCAAGCGCCTGCGCGAGAAGAAGGCCCGCGAGCGTGCCAAGATCGCCTCGCGCCGTGAGCAGCGCGCCACGTATGACCTGCCGCCCCAGATCCGTCAGCGCGTTAAGGAACTTGCCGATCAGCTCAGCCTGCCGGCCAGCCAGCTGGTCTCCCTGGCCCTTTTAAATTTTTTAAATGACTACCGGGACGGATTGGTAGATCTGGCTGAGTACAAGCAGCCTTCCCGCAGTCCCCGCTATGACTGGGTACTTAAACTCCCCGAGGATATTCTTCCCGCAACAAAAAGATCTTCAAAAGAGAAATCCGGCATACAGAGTCGTATTAAGTAGTTAATAGAGTCGTTAATATGAATCATGGGCAAATTCTGCACTCTTAAGAGGGGCAGATTCTGCATGCATATGATGGGCAGATTTTGCATTCAGGAGGGCAGGGGGAAAATTTTGCAGGCTCGCCAGGTTGAAATATTTTCCATCAGGCGTTAAAGAAAAAAATGCATTCAGGCGAAAAGGAAATGATTGCACTCAGGCCAGCATGCAATATTTGCAATCAGGCGAATGATATCTTAAGTGAGTTGCGTATAGCTTAATCACTGTGTTTCTGCCTTCTTAGGATCTATAATTATTGTATATTGTTTGTATATACTGTTTATTTCGTGCGTCAATGCAAATTATCCCGCGTGATATAATCCGCTTCATTAGTGGTACCAAATAATTATCCGGGAGGTATGTCTTGAACTCGAGCTTCATGGTTGCTCTTTCTGGGTGTTTTTACCGTGTTGACCCTCGCGGCTTGCGCGGGTGGGGGGAGCGCTGATGAGGCAGCCGGTGTTGCTGCGGCTTATGTGACTGCCCTGGTTGGCAGGGACGGCAGCCAGCTTTCGAACTCTTTCCTGTGCGGATTGGGAATCACAGGCGGTCATGGAGTTGGATTCCTTCCAGGCGGTCGAGACCCGGTTGGAGGATCTCAGCTGCCAGCTCACCGGGACCGAGGACGAGAAGTCCATCGTCACCTGCTCGGGCAAGATCATTGCTTCCTACAACGGCGAGGACATGGAGGTCGATCTCAGCAAGCGTCCTTTCGAGCTCGTCAAACAGGGGGGTGAGTGGCAGGTATGCGGTTACAAATAAAGAACAGCCGCATCCTTTCAAAAGAAAATCTTTGGGCGCTCGCGCTTGCCCTCATCCTCGTCGCACTTTTCATCGCCACCGCCGATAGCGCACCCCTCTGGATCTACCAGGGATTTTAGACCGCGAACCATCCGCGAGACCGGTTCGCGGTTTCATATCTCATGAACCTCACCCACATCCTGATATTTTCCGCCGCCATCCTCCTTTACCGCTTTCTCCTGCGATCGTGGAAACGGGAATGGCTGCTGCTGATCGCCAGCGTCATTGCCATCTTCTGGCTGCAGCCGGCACTGCCCATCCGTGGGCTTGATTTCTGGCTGCCGCTGGCCACCCTGGCGCTTGCCGTTTTTGCCTGGGTGATCACCGCGCCCCCGGATCACCGCTGGGTCAAAGAGGACGTCATCGCCCTCCTGCTGGTTTTCGCCGTTGTCCTGGCGCTGGGGCTCACCCGCTATCTCGGCGTGACCGGCATCCTCACCCCCTCGCGCCCCCCGCAGACCCTGCCGCTCATCATCGCGCTGGCGGGCATCGCCCTCCTTCTCTGGCTGCTCTCACTGCCGCGCCGCAGCCTGCCGCTGCTGGCTGCAATCGGCATCCTCTTCCTGCTGGTTTTATTCGTTGCGCTCAAGCTGCCGTCGCTCACCGCCTGGCTGGGCGCCCAGCTGCGCCTGCTCACCGGGCAGTCCGCCGGCATGGCCTCCGCCCTGGATATCCGCTGGCTGGGATTTCTCCTACGTCGCCTTCCGCCTGATCCATACTTTCCGCGACCGGCAGTCCGGGCGCCTGGCTGCCTACACCCTGCGCGAATATCTCACCTACGTCATCTTCTTTCCCGCCGTCACCGCCGGACCCATCGACCGCATCGAGCGCTTCGTCCGCGACCTGCGCCAGCCGGCCGGCATGGACGCGGATCAGTTCACCGAAGGCGGCCGGCGCCTGGTGTTCGGTCTCTTCAAGAAATTCGTGCTGGCCGATTCGCTGGCGCTCATCGCCCTCAACGCGGCCAGCGTCGGGCAGGTGAGGGCGGGGGGCTGGCTGTGGCTGATGCTCTACGCCTTTGCCTTCCAGCTCTACCTGGATTTCAGCGGTTACACCGATATCGCCATCGGCCTGGCGCGCTGGCTCGGCATCCAGCTCCCTGAGAACTTCAAGCGCCCCTACCTGATGCCCAACCTCACCCAGTTCTGGAATAACTGGCACATGACCCTCACCCAGTGGTTCCGCGCCTACTATTTCAACCCGCTCACCCGCGCCCTGCGCTCCGCCCAAAAACCGCTGCCCGCCTGGATCGTGCTGCTCTTCACCCAGCTCACCACCATGCTGCTGATCGGTCTCTGGCACGGCATCAGCTGGAACTTCGTCCTCTGGGGCGCCTGGCACGGGCTGGGCATGTTCGTCCAGAACCGCTGGTCGGAGTGGATCAAGCCGCGCGCCGCCGCCCTCGAATCCCGTCCCCGCCTGAAGCTGGCGCTGACCTGCGTGAACGTGTTCCTCACCTTCAACTTCGTCGCCCTCGGCTGGTTGTGGTTCGCGCTGCCAACGCCTGCCCTGGCGCTGCAGGCACTGGGAAGGCTGTTCGGAGCGTGATGGCATGAACTGGCAATTCGTCCGCAACGTGTTCCTCAAGACCCTGCTGCTGCTCGCGGTCTTCGCCGCCGTCCTGGTCTTCCTCGTGCCTTCCCTTCCGCTCGGCAGGCTCTCTCTCTACAACCACCTTTTCCCCGGGCGCCCGCGCTTCCCCTTCGGTGAGAACCCGCAGCGCTCATACAACATGACCATCAACGACCTGGACGCCATGTTCGCTTCCCACGTCGTCGCGCAGCCCAAAGCGGAGGACGAGTTCCGCGTCATCCTGGTGGGCGATTCCTCCATCTGGGGCACGCTGCTCGAGCCTGAAGAGACCCTCGCCGGCAGGCTCAACGCCGCCCATCTCACCGCCTGTGACGGGCGCCGCGTGGTTGCTTACAACCTGGCCTATCCCACCATCTCGCTCGAGAAGGATGTGCTCGTCCTCGACCGGGCCATGGCTTACCAGCCCGATCTCATTCTCTGGGGACTCACCCTCGAGGCTTTCCCCGGCATGAACCCATCCCCGTCGCCTCTGCTGGCATATAACGCAAAACGCCTCTCGCAGCTGCTGCCCGGTTCAACCGTTGCAGCCGTACCGCAAACCTCCGTCTTCGACCGCCTGCTCGCTGAACGCCGCGCCCTGGCGGACCTCTACCGTCACCAGCTCTACGGGGTGCTCTGGGCTGCCACCGGCATCGACCAGGACACCACTCAAACCTACGAGCCCGCCCAGCGCGATTTCGAACCCGACGACACCTTCAACGGTCGCGCTCCCTTCGACCTCGCCGCTGGGCTGGATTTCACCCCCATTGCCAGGGGCTTCGAGATCACCGGCAGCACCCCGCTCATCCTCTTCAACGAACCCATGCTGATCAGCACCGGCGCGAACAGCGATATCCGTTACAACTTCTTCTACCCCCGCTGGGCGTACGACGCCTACCGCCCGGCGCTGGCAGGGGAAGCCGCATCGCGCGGCTGGCATTACCTCGATCTCTGGGACCTGGTCCCCGAAAGCGAGTTCACCAACTCCGCCATCCATCTCACCCCCACAGGCGAGCAGCTGCTCGCGGATCGGCTTGCTGAGATTCTTCAGGGAGTGTTGGGTTGTCCGTGATTCGGTATAATTCTGCCCGGCTGATCTCATGAAACCCATTACCGCTGCCCTCATCCTGCTTCTCTTCCTGCCCGCCTGCACCTTGCTGCCTGCGGCGACCGCCGACCCGCTACCGGTCCTCCCGCCCAGCGAAACGCCGCTGCCGCCCCCAACGCTGACCCCCTTCCTCCCAAATCCGACCGCCGTCCCCAGCATCACCCCCACAATGAAAGTCACCCTCGACCCGGCGGACTGGCAGAGCTTTCCGGTGGTGCCCGCGGAATTGAGCGCGGCCGCCCTCGAGATCTACAACCGCGGCATCGCCCTGGGCAACAACCCCGCCGCCTTCTCCAAGGTCGGCGATTGCGAGACCTCCGCCGAGTGGTTCCTCGCCAATTTCGACCAGGGTCCCGATCGCTATTCGCTGGGCAGCTACGCCAGCCTGCAGGCGGTCATCGATCAGTACCAGGGCTCCTTCAAGCGCCGCAGCCTGGCGGCCGAGCGCAGCTTCACCACCGCCTCCGTCCTTTCGCAGCTCTGGGCTAACCCCGAGCTCTGCCAGCCGGACGAGACTCCCCTCGAGTGCGAGTATCGCGTTCACCAGCCATCCATCGCCCTGATCATGCTCGGCACCAACGAAGCCACCGCCAACCATGCCGTCTTCGAGGGCAACATGCGCAAGATCCTCGATATCACCATCGCGCGCGGCATCCTCCCTGTGCTCGCCACCAAGGCCGATAACCTCGAGGGCGACCACGCCATCAACGCCATCGTCGCCCGCCTGGCGCAGGAATACGGGATCCCGCTCTGGAATTTCTGGGCGGCGCTGCAGCCGCTGCCCGGTCACGGCCTGCAGGACGACGGCGCGCATCTCACCTACGGCGGCAATCATTTCGAGGATGCCTTTCTCATGCAGAAAGCCTGGCCCTGGCGCAACCTCACCGCGCTGCAGGTGCTGGATGTCCTCTGGCGCGCCGCAACCGCCCGGCCGTGAACAAAGCATGTATAAAATTTATTAAATACTTAAAATTATTTAAACATCAATTCACTGAATATTGCCAGATTGGCACACCCGGCGTTAAAATCAAGCGATATCCGGTCCAAGAATTAACCCATGCGAACATCACCGCTCATCAAGCTCACGTTCTTCTCCGTCATCGCGCTCGTTCTCCTCGCGGGCTGCCGCGTGGTCGCCGAGCCCACGCCCATCCCGCCCACCGATACCCCCGCGCCGACCCCCACCATCACCGAAACGCCGCTGCCGCCCACGCTCACGTTTACCCCTGAACCGACCCCCACCGCCACACCCGACCTGCGTCCCAACCCGGTGCTCTGGAAGCAGTGGCCGGTGATCCCCACCCTCAGCGCGCGCGCCAAAGAGATCTACCGGCAGGGCATCGCCCTGGGCAACGATCCGCGCGCCTTCTCCAAGGTCGGCGATTGCCAGAGCATCAAGGAAGCCTTCATGGGTCTCTTCGACCTGGAGGACCGCTACACGCTTTCTGCCGAGCACCAGGACCTCGCCGAGGCGATCGAATATTTCAAAGGGCATTTCAACACCGATGGTCAGGCGGTGAAGGGCGGCTTCAACGCCGCTGCCGTGCTCTCGCCCATGTGGGCCGACCCGGAATTCTGCGAGGCGGGCGAGACTCCCCTGGATTGCGAGCTGCGCATCACCAAGCCCACCTTCATCTTTGTGCGCCTGGAGATCTGGTGGGACGGGCGCACCCCCGAGCAGTACGAGGGCTACATGCGCCGCATCATCGAGACCGCCATCGCCCACGGCGCCGTGCCCATCCTCGCCACCAAGGCCGATAACGTGGAGGGCGATCACAGCCTCAACCTGACCACCGCGCAGCTGGCCTACGAATACGATATCCCCCTCTGGAACTTCTGGCTCGCCGTCCAGCCGCTGCCCCATCACGGCCTGGATCCCGAGCGCGACGACGGCTTCCACATCTCCTACGAAGCCTGGGATGTCGCTTCCTACGGAGGGCTTGAAACCCTCGATACCCTCTGGCGCGCCGCCACCGCGAAATAATCCTTACTGACACAGAATACGAAAAATCATCCGGTCATGAAGTCAATTTTAAGATGAGAGGGTTCTTAAACCTTCATCCTGTATCCAACCCCCGGTTCGGTATGGATATAGGTTGGGCGGGATGGATCAGGCTCAATTTTGTGACGCAGATTGCTGATATTTACACGCAGGATGTGCAGGTCATCATAACCCGGCCCCCAAACCTCGCGAAGAAGCTGCCGGTTGGTGAGTAGTTTGCCTGCATTCGTAACAAGGGCTCGCAGGATATCATATTCTGTGGGCGTAAGTTGAATCTCCTGGCCATCGACCGTGACCAGGTGTTTCGCAAGATCCACTTTTAAACTGCCAAATTGAATAACAGGCTCGGATTTCCCGGCCGTCTGCCGTCGGATGACAGTCCGTATTCTTGCAAGCAGCTCACCCATCCCGAATGGCTTGGTCAGGTAATCATCTGCCCCCGCATCCAGCGCAGCGATTTTATCCACTTCCTGCTCGCGGACGGAAAGGATGATCACCGGCAGTTGGGTCCATTCGCGAAGGCGGCGGGTGACTTCCACCCCATCCATGTCAGGCAGACCCAGGTCAAGGATAACCAGGTCGGGTCGTTCTTCAATAATGGCTTTTAACGCCTCCTGCCCCGTGGCTGATTCGCTGACAACAAACCCCTCTCCTTTGAGAGCCACTCGCAAGAATCGCCGGATGGCAACTTCATCATCCACAACCAGCACACGCAGGCCGGACTTGGTCATTGTGTTTTCTCCTTGGGGAGAGTTATCGTGATAATTGTTCCGCCGCCCGGACGGTTATCTGCCCGTATTCTTCCACCGTGAGCTTCGATGATCCCTTTGCAGATAGCCAGGCCGAGTCCCGTCCCGCTGACGCTTTCCGGTCGTTGGACACGATAAAACTTATCAAAGACCCGCTCCAGGTATTCGGCAGGGATGCCGATGCCGCGGTCGCATATCTCAAGGGTCACTGCTTCTTGTGTCTGGGACACATTGATTTCGATCAGGGAGTCTGCGGGAGAATATTTCACGGCATTATCCAGGATGTTTACCAGCGCCTGTCCAAAGAGGCCAAAATCCATCGGGACAAGCGGAATATCCGGGGGCATATTAACCTTGAGCGGTCTGTTTTCCAGGCGGTTTCCAAGCTGCTCAAGCGCAGCACCAATGGCATCCTGGATATCGCCGGGTTCTCGCCTGAGATGGATCGCGCCTGCTTCCAGGCGGGTCATATTAAGCAGGTTGCTAACCAGGCGGTTAAGCCGCTCGGCTTCTTCGTGAGCGGTCTCCAGCAGGCTGTTTCGGGCTTCCTTGTCCAGGGAAAGAGATTTCTCCCGCAGGCTGCTCAAGGCCCCCGTGATGCTTACCAGTGGCGTGCGCAGATCATGGGAGATTGAGTTGAGCAGGGCGGTCTGCAGTTTCTCGGTGGCTTGTAAAAGTTCTGCCTGGCGGGCTTGCTCGGTCAGACTGGAACGTTCAATGGCAAGGGCTGCCTGGTGAGCAAAAGCGTTAAATGTCTGGCGACGCTCGGGGGAGAAAAAACCTCCTGGCACATCAGGATGAACACCAAGTACTCCGATCAATCCACGGATGGTCTTGAGCGGCTGGCAGCGCAGGGGCACTGCCGGCAGGGTGTCGGTCCCGAGACCGGCAGGCTGGTCATGCTCGAAAGCCCAGGCTGCCACCGCCAGCTCATTCGTGTCAGGGCGGAAGTCGGGTGTACTGGCAAATAACCGTAATTGACCATTCTCTGGCAGAAAGATGGCCACGTCTCGCCCAAATGCCTGGCTGATGTGGGAAACGATAATATCAGCCACCTGGTGAAGATCGGTGGCGGAAGTCAGATCGCGGCCAAGGCTGTAGAGCGCGGATGTCTGCACTTCGCGTTGGATGGCAGCCTCAGCCTGTTCTCGGGTCCGCACTGTCAGCGTACTGATCACGAGGCTGACGACAAATAATCCAATAAAGGTAAGTAAGTATTGCGTGTCACTGACCACGAAGGTTAGGTAGGGAGGGACGAGAAAAAAGTCGAAAGCGAGTACACCCAGGATGGAAGTCAGCAATGCCGGCCCGCGTCCAAGGTAGATGGCCGCAATAACCGTTCCGGCCAGGTAAAGCATCACCAGATTGACAGCTTCAAGTCTTCCACGGACCAATAATCCAAGCAGGGTGGCGAAAGCTACCAGCCCAATTCCAGCCAGGTATCGAGTCAATGGACGATGCGGGCTCCATTCAGAGGGCAGAATTTGTTGTTTCGCGTCAGCCTGTTCGTTGATGACGAAGACGTCAACATCGCCGCTTGCGTAGATCAGTTGGTCAACAACCGACCCGGAAAGCCGCTCCCGCCAGCGCGGGTGGATCGGTTTGCCGACGACGATCTTGGTGATATTGTGCTTGCGGGCATATTCCAGGACTGCTTCGTGAATGGATCGCCCGGTCAGGGTGCGCGTGCGAGCTCCCAATTCCTCGGCTAATTGAAGCGTTTTCCCGATTCGCTCTCGATTCGATGGGTTGAGATCGGGCATATTAGCCAGTTCCACGTAAACGGCGAACCATTCGGCGTTGAGTTCGTCTGCCAGATGGCGCGTGGTGCGGATGAGTTTCTCAGCCAGCGGGTTGGGGCTGATGCAAACCAGCAGGCGTTCGGTTGCAGGCCAGGGACCCGGGATGGCGCGCGTGCGCATGTAGGCGCGCATCTGGTCATCCACGCGCTCTGCTGCGCGCCGCAGGGACATCTCGCGTAAGGCGGTCAGGTTGCCTTTGCGGAAAAACTTCTGGATGGCTCGGGCTGCCTGTTCGGGGATGTAGACTTTGCCTTCCCTTAAACGAGCCAGCAATTCTTCGGGGGGCAGGTCAATGACCTCGATTTCGGAAGCTTCATCGATCACCCGGTCGGGGACAGTCTCATGAACGACCACGCCCGTTACCTGAGTGACCACGTCGTTCAAGCTTTCGAGGTGCTGGATATTGAGGGTGGTGTAAACATCGATCCCGGCGTCGAGTATCTCCTCCACATCCTGGTAACGCTTGGGATGGCGCGAACCCGGGGCATTGGTATGGGCGAACTCATCTACCAGCACCAGTTCGGGATGGCGTTTGAGGATGGCATCCACGTCCATTTCTTGAAGCGTTACCCCGTGGTATTCAACTTCGCGCCGTGGCAATACTTCCAGGCCGCTCACGAATGCTTCGGTTTCCACTCGGCCGTGCGTTTCAACATAGCCAACGACAACATCCACCCCTTGTTTCTGGCGCTGGTGGGCAGCCTCGAGCATGGCATAGGTTTTTCCCACACCTGCGGCGTAACCCAGCAGGATTTTAAGTCGCCCGCGCGTCGGTTTCTCTCCCTGGGTTTGTTTCAGCAGTTCGTCTGGATCAGGACGGGTATCCATCGAATTTATTGTATCCCATCCAATGCCAGATTAAGGTAAAGCACGTTGACCCGCGGTTCACCCAGGAATCCAAACTGGCGTGCCTCGCTGTATTGATCCACAAGAGCGATGACCTCTTCTTTACTGATCCCTCTTGCCCTTGCCACCCTTTCAACCTGGTAGTACGCTGCCGCGACACTGATGTGCGGATCCAGCCCGGATGCAGAGGCAGTCACCAGATCCACAGGGATGGGGAGTGTGTTAATTGGGTCGGCGTCGCGCAGAGCTTGAGTTCGCGCTTGAACGGCGTCCACCAGCGATTTTGATAATGGACCCAGGTTTGAACCGGAAGATCCAGTCAGGGCAACCGGGTCGAATGCATGATAGGGAGAGCCAGCTGTGCTGGAAGGCCGTCCCCAGAAATATCGCGGGTCAGTGAAATTTTGCCCGATGAGTTTGGAACCAAGCAGGCTGCCGTTGTCTATGATCAAACTGCCGTTTGCCTGGAAGGGAAAAACAACCTGGGCAATGCCGGTCACGACCAGGGGATAGAACACACCGGTGATCAGGGTGAGCATGGCAAAAAGGGTGAGAACAGGGCGGATATTGCTTTTCATGGGGTAGAACCGGGCCATTTCCAAAGTCGTTGTTTGGATAACATGATATCTCCTATACGAAACGCAACAAGGCCAGCAGCATATCGATCAATTTGATGCCAATAAATGGAGCGATCAAGCCGCCGACCCCGTAAACCAGTAAATTATCACGCAATAGTTGTGAAGCCGGTTTGGGGCGGTATGGTACGCCGCGTAAAGCCAGCGGAATGAGAGCGATGATAATGAGCGCATTGAAGATCACCGCCGCAAGGATGGCGCTCTGGGGTGTGGTCAGGCGCATAAAATTCAGCGCGCCCAGAGCCGGGTAGGTCGAAGAAAATGCAGCGGGGATGATGGCGAAGTATTTACTCACATCATTGGCAATACTGAAAGTGGTCAGCGAGCCGCGCGTCATCAGCAATTGCTTGCCGATTTCCACGATCTCGATGAGCTTGGTTGGATTGCTGTCCAGGTCCACCATGTTGGCAGCTTCACGGGCGGGCTGGGTGCCTGTGTTCATGGCCACTGCCACATCGGCTTGCGCGAGAGCGGGGGCATCATTGGTGCCGTCGCCGGTCATGGCAACCAGTCGACCGCCCGATTGGTATTCGCGGATCAGTTTAAGCTTTTCCTCGGGGGTGGCCTGGGCCAGAAAATCGTCAACTCCGGCTTCGGCGGAAATGGCAGCTGCCGTGAGCGGATTATCACCGGTGATCATCACGGTCTTGATTCCCATTTTACGCAGCTGGGCAAAGCGTTCCTTGATCCCTCCTTTGACGATGTCCTTGAGGTGAATGACTCCCAGCGCCTGCCCGTCCCGCGCCACCACCAGCGGGGTTCCACCGCTGCGCGCAATGCTATCCACCATGAGTGCGAGATCGGCCGGAAGTTCGTTCCCGCTCGATTGGATCAGCGCCATCAGCGTGTCCGGTGCACCTTTGCGGATCGAGGTGCCATTGAAATCAACGCCGGACATGCGCGTCTGCGCAGTGAATGGAATAAAATGCATCCCATGCGGGGCTTTTTCACTGGCGCCCATCGTCTGTCCGCGCAGGTCGTACTTTTCCTTGGCGAGCACGACGATCGAACGCCCTTCAGGCGTTTCATCGACCAGCGAAGCCAGTTGCGCGGCTTCAGCCAGCTCGCGCGGGTCTATGCCGCCGATTGGAATGAAATCGACCGCATGGCGGTTGCCCAGCGTGATGGTACCGGTTTTATCGAGCAGTAAAACATCCACGTCGCCGGCAGCCTCCACGGCCCTACCCGACATGGCAATGACATTGCGCTGGATGAGACGATCCATCCCGGCGATGCCAATGGCTGAGAGCAGTCCACCGATCGTTGTGGGGATAAGACAGATGAGCAAGGCTACCAGTACGGTGATGGTAATGGGCTTTCCCTGTCCGGCTGACTGTACACTGAACAGGGAGAAGGGGAGAAGCGTCATGCACACGACCAGGAAAACGATGGTTAAACTGGAAAGCAGGACGCTCAAGGCGATTTCGTTGGGTGTCTTTTGCCGCTTTGCGCCTTCTACCATTGAAATCATCCGGTCGAGAAAACCCTCGCCGGGGTGGGAGCTGACTCTCACGATCAACCAGTCGGAAAGGAGCCGCGTCCCCCCGGTTACAGCCGACCGGTCTCCGCCGGCTTCGCGCACAACGGGAGCAGATTCCCCGGTTACAGCGCTTTCATCCACTGAGGCAATACCGGAGAGGATCTCGCCGTCAGCCGGCAGGATGTCGCCTGCTTCGACCAGGTAGAGATCGTCTTTCTGCAGTTTGGTGGAGGAGATGATTTCAACAACCCGCAGAGCTGCTTCCAGGATGGCTGGATTGCCTCGCAGGTATTTGGCGGAGGTATCCTGGCGGGCTTTACGCAGGGATTCAGCCTGGGCTTTTCCTCGGCCTTCAGCCAGCGCTTCGGAGAAATTGGCGAAAAGCACGGTGAACCACAACCAGAGCGCAATCGTTCCGATGAATGCAGTTGGAGCCTCGCCCTCGCCGGATAAGGCCTGGAGCCACAAAACGGTGGTCAGAATGGCGCCAATTTCGGTTACAAACATGACCGGGTTGCGCGCCTGGCGGCGCAGGTCAAGTTTCTTGAACGCATCCTGCACAGCCCTGCGGTAAAGCTGCCCTCGCATCGCGGCAATTCCGGGTTTTGTGGTCATTAGAATAATTTCCCGCTGCCGAGTAACAATTGTTGAACTATTGGACCCAGCGCCAATGCCGGCAGAAAGCTCAGCGCTCCGACGATGATGACCACGCCGATCAACCAGGCAATGAAGAGGGGCGTGTGGGTGGGCAGCGTACCTGCACTGACGGGTACCTTTTTCTTGCGCGCCAGGGAACCGGCCATGGCCAATATCGGCACGATCAGGGCATAACGGGCGATCAGCATGGCAATTCCCAGCGCCGTGTTATAGAACATGGAGTTGGCAGCCAGGCCGGCAAAGGCGGAACCGTTGTTGTTACCCGCCGATGAGAACGCGTATAGCACTTCACTGAAGCCCTGAGGCCCGGCATTGAAAACTCCCGCCTTTCCTGCCGGGGTGAGCACGGCGATGGCCGTACCGAAAAGTACGGTAAGGATCGGGATAAGCACAACGAGCGCCGCCATCTTCATTTCGAAAATTTCGATCTTCTTGCCCAGGTATTCCGGCGTGCGCCCAACCATCAACCCTGCAATAAACACCGCGATCAATACGAAGGCCAGCATCCCGTACATCCCGGAGCCGACCCCTCCGAAAACGACTTCTCCCAGCTGCATCAGCCACAGTGGCACCAACCCGCCGAGTGGTGTAAATGAGTCGTGCATCGAATTCACCGAGCCATTGGACGCCGCGGTGGTAGCCGTAGCCCACAATGCCGAATTGGCAGCGCCAAAACGCACCTCCTTGCCTTCCATATTGCCGGCTGATTGGTCAATGCCCAGTCCCGCCAAAGCTGGATTTCCCTGCGTCTCAGCCCATATCGCCAATCCAGCCATCGCCACAAATAATATCAACATGGTTGCCAGGATTGCCCAGCCTTGGCGGGTATCACCAACCATTTTTCCGAATGTATAGGTCAGCGCAGCCGGGATGAGCAGGATCGCGAGCATCTCAATAAAGTTGGAGAGCGGGGTGGGATTCTCAAATGGGTGAGCGGAGTTGACGTTGAAATAACCGCCGCCATTCGTCCCCAATTGTTTGATGGCAATTTGGGATGCCGCTGGTCCAAGTGGCAGGATTTGTGAGGTGAGTCCCGATGATATGTCCAAATTCTGCGCGACAGCATATGGCTGAAGGTTTTGCACCACTCCTTGCGAGACGAGTACCAGCGCCAGGATGAGCGCCAGCGGAAGCAGGATATAGAGCGTGGAGCGCGTTATGTCCACCCAGAAGTTGCCGAGTTTTTCCGCTGTATGCTGGACAATCCCGCGAATGAGCGCTATCAAAACCGCCATCCCTGTCGCAGCCGAAAGAAAATTCTGCACCGTCGGGCCGAGCATCTGGGACAGATAACTTAATGTCGATTCCCCTCCATAACTCTGCCAGTTGGTGTTGGTGGCAAAACTGGTTGCAGTATTGAAGGCCAGTTCGGGTGAAACAGGTCCAAGGTCCTGCGGATTAAGGGGCAGGAGATGTTGCAGGCGCAGCAGGAGATACAGGAAGAGCAGCCCGGCAAGGTTGAACCACAACAACACGCCGGCATAGGATTTCCAATTCATCTCGGCTGCAGGATTTACTCCGGCGAGACGGTAAAGGAACCGCTCCACGGGTTGAAGAATGGGAGTGAGGAATGTTTGCTCGCCCTGGTACACTCGCGCCATGTAGAACCCCAGGGGTTTCACCAGCGCCAGCAGGACGATGATATAGAAAACGAATTGAAGCAGGGTAAACGGGTTCATCCAAACCACTCCGGTTTGATCAGCGCGATAAAAAGATAAACCAGCAGAGCCAGGGCGATCAGGCCTGCCAGGAGCACAAGATCATTCATGTCAGCTATTGATCAACCAGGTGCAAAGCTTTAAAAGCCCCCACATAAATAGACAGAAACAGGCGATAAGGATGAGCATGTAAAGATCATTCATGGCTTGCCCTTTGATTAAATAGAATTTACTCCGATAATGGTTAAATTCGTGTCAAGAAACCTTTGTGGAATGTCAAGAACGTGTCAAGAGAAATGAACATTAGAAAAGAGCTGCTTGTTACTTTTTGCAATCAGAAGGAAGAAAAAAGAAAGGAAAGGGTCAGGATAATTAAAAAAATGTAAAATATTTAAATTAATTTAAACATTATAATCTCCCCGTTCGATACCAAACCTGAAATAAAGGGGTTTTCTCATGTCCGCAGAACTCATCGCCGCGCTCGGCGCCGCCATCGCCGAAAAGATCATCAAGCAGCCCGATCGAAAGCTCAAACCCGATCAGCCGCTCATCTCCGCCGGGCTGATCAATTCCTTCAGCCTGGTGGATCTCGCCCTGCTCGTCGAGGATACCTACGGCGTGCACATCGATGATTCCGAGCTCACCGCCGATACCTTCGATACCCTCGAGCAGCTCGCCGCCCTCATCGAATCCCGCCGCAAGTAACAGCCTCATGCCCACCTTTTCCGAGACCCTGCAGCGCCATTACGCGGAGCATCCCGACCAGGCCGCCATCCACGTCCTGCTCGCCAACCGCGAGGATACCCCGCTCACCTACCGCGACCTGCTGCGCGGCGCCGCCGGCTACGCGCGCACCCTCGAGCGGCGCGGCATCCAGCCCGGCGAGGTGGTCATCCTCATCTTCCAGCATTCCTTCGAGCTGATCTACGCCTATTTCGGCTGCGTCCTGCGCGGCGCCATCCCCTCCATCATGCCCTTCCTCACCGAGAAGCTGCTCCCCGAGCGCTACCGCGCCGATCTCGCCGCCCTGATCGGCGTCACCAAACCCGAAGGCATCCTCACCTACCGCGAGTTCGAGCCGGAAGTGCGCGCCGCGCTGGGGCAGGGGACTTCCGTGCGCGCGCTGATCGTCAGCGACGAGGTCGAGCCGCCCTGCGATCCCGATTTCAGCGCCCTCGGCGGGCTTTCGCGCCGCGAGGAGGATATCGTCCTCCTGCAGCATTCCTCCGGCACCACCGGCCTGCAGAAGGGCGTGGCGCTCTCGCATGGCGCCGTCCACCGCCAGCTCGAGCACTACAGCCGCGAGCTGCGCCTGGATCTCTCCCGCGACGTGGTCGTCTCCTGGCTGCCGCTCTACCACGACATGGGGCTGATCGCCTGCTTCCTCATGCCCATCCTGCTGGGCGTGCCGCTCGTGCTGCTCTCGCCCTTCGAATGGGTGCGCGCCCCGGCGCGCCTGCTGCAGGCCGTCTCGAAATACAGGGGCACGCTCTCCTGGCTGCCCAACTTCGCCTATAACTTCTGCGCCCAGAAGATCCGCGAGCGCGACCTCGAGGGCGTCGATCTTTCCTCCTGGCGCGCCATCTCCAACTGCTCCGAGCCCATGCGCCACGAATCGCACCTCGCCTTCTTCGAGCGCTTCAAGTCCTACGGGCTGAAATGGGAGACGCTCTGCACCTGTTACGCCATGGCGGAGAACGTCTTCGCCGTCACCCAGGGCGGCATCCAATCCCCGGTCACCGTGGACGAGATCGACCGCGAGGCCATGCAGACCGAGTGGCAGGCGCGCCCGGCGCAGCCCGGCAGGCCTTCGGTCAAGATGCCCTCCGCCGGTCCCGCCATCGAGGGCACCCGCGTGCGCGTGCTGGATGCGCACCTCAAGGAGCTGCCCGAGCGCGCCATCGGCGAGCTGGCGCTCACCAGCGACTGCATGCTCACGGAGTACTACCACCGCCCGGATGCCACCGAAAAGGCCATCAAGGACGGCTGGTACCTCACCGGCGACTACGGCTACATGGTGGATGGCGAGGTCTACGTCTGCGGGCGCAAGAAGGAAATGATCATCGTCGGCGGCAAGAACGTCTACCCCATGGACCTCGAGGAGCTGGCCATGACCGTGCGCGGCGTGCACGCCGGGCGCGTTTCAGCCTTCGGCATCTTCAACGAGCAATCCGGCACCGAGGACGTGGTCATCGTCGCCGAGGTCGAGACCGATGATCCCGCCGAGCGCGAGCGCATTGGTGACGAAGTCCGCCAGGCGGTCACCCGCGGCTCTGCGGTCGCCCTGCGCCACGTGCACCTCGTCGGTCCGCGCTGGCTGGTGAAGACCTCCAGCGGCAAGAACGCCCGCGTCCAGAACAAGGACAAGTACATGAAGGAAATGGGCCTCGCTTAATGTCATTGCGCACCAGATGACGATCTGCCCTGTTTTGTCATTGCGAGCGAGCGCGAGAGCGACGAAGCAATCTCACCCAAGTCACCATAATTCAAATACTTCTCAGTCATGATGTCCACCACCACTCCCCCCATCGAATCCCGCAGCCGCCAGTTCCTGCGCGGCGTCCAGGCCGTCCTGCCCATCCTGCTGGGCGTGGCACCCTTCGGCGCGATCTACGGCGCGCTCGCGCGCCAGTCGGGCATCCCCGTCCCTGCCGCCCAGTCCATGTCCTTCATCGTCTTCGCCGGCAGCTCCCAGTTCGTCGCCACCCAGCTCATCCAGCAGGCCGTCCCCGGTCTCGTCATCGTCCTCACCATCTTCGTCGTCAACCTGCGCCACGCGCTCTACAGCGCCTCCGTCGCCGGCTTCGTGCAGAAGCTCAACCCTGCCTGGAAGGCGGGACTGGCTTACCTGCTCACCGATGAAGCCTACGCCGTGACCATCACCCATTACAACGAGGAGGGCAACGGCGGCAACCAGCACTGGTTCTTCCTCGGCGCGGGGCTGGGGCTCTGGACCTGCTGGCAGATCAGCACCGCCCTCGGCGTCTTTCTGGGCGCGGTCATCCCCGCGAGCTGGTCGCTTGATTTTGCCCTCCCGCTCACCTTCATCGCCCTGGTCGTCCCCGCGCTCAAGGACCGCGCCGGCACCGTCGCCGCCCTGGTCGGCGGCATCACCGCGCTGATCGCCTTTTCGCTGCCCTACAGGCTGGGCATCATCGTCGCCGCCTTCGCGGGCATCACCGCCGGGCTGCTGGCAGGGGGGAAGAAATGAACATCTGGCTGGTCATGCTCATCGCTGGTGCGCTCACCTTCCTCACCCGCCTCTCCTTCATCTGGATGTTCGGGCGCATGGCGGTCCCGCCGCTGGTCAAGCGCGCGCTGGAACTCGTCCCGCCCGCCGTGCTCTCCGTGATCATCTTCCAGGAGCTGCTCATCCGCGATGGCAAACTGGCGGTCGGGCTGGATAACACCCGCCTGCTCGCCGGGATCGTCGCGGTCGTCGTCGCCTGGCGCACCCGCAGCGCCCTGCTCACCATCGCCGTCGGCATGCTTGCGCTTCTGATCCTAAATACAATACTTTAATTTTGTCATTGCGAGCCCTGCATAGCAGGGCGTGGCAATCTCACAAAGAATCTGCATCCGAAGTGAATCCAAGTAATGGAGGAGAGAATGTCTCTTCGCATTGATATGATCGGCCTTTTTCCCAGGGACATGGGGAAAATGGTCGCATTCTACAAGGCGCTGCTGGGCGTCGACGTGGATTGGGACGGCAAGAGCCCCTACGCCGAGTTCAAGCACCAGGGCGTGCGCTTCGCCATGTATGCCCGCTCCCAGCTCGCCGGTCTGCTCGGGCAGGAGCCGGATTACACCGCGGGCGCCAACGGCACCTTCGAGATCGCCATCGACCTGCCCCGCTTCGAGGACGTGCAGCCCGAATACGAGCGCGCGCTTTCTTTAGGCGCCAGCCCGGTCTACGCCCCGCGCGACGAACCCTGGGGCATGCGCTCCTCGATGGTCACCGATCCCGAGGGCAACCTGGTCGAGATCGGCTCCTGGAACAAAGGTTAACATTTACCCCCTCTCCCCTCGCTTTGTCATTGCGAGCGAGCTCGAAGAGCGAGCGTGGCAATCTCATTCAGAGTCAACTCGCGAAAAAAAAGATAGGGCGTGAGGGTGGGCAAGGGGTGAGGGTCACGGCAATCTCACCCAGAATCACCTCGCGAACAAAATATGATAAGGCGTGAGGGGCAAGAGGTGAGGGGTATACAATCAACACATGGGCGTTTACACCCGCAAATCCCAGTACCGCAAGGCCGTCCTCAAGAACTTCAAGATCAACCTCGTCACCGGTAAATGGAAAAAGGACCAGGCGCAGGTCATCCTTGATACCCTCGAGCTGATGCAGTCCGCCCTGGACCGCGTCACCGGCGGTCACGGCAGGCAGTGGATCGTCAGGAACCTCGCCGGCGCGAAGATCTCCATCGGCCCCGATAAATCCTTGCTTGGGAATCAATTCGTGCTGGGGCGCCTGTTCTCGGGGCGCTCCCACGTCACCGCCAACCGCGTCTACATGGCGCATGATTTTCACCAGCACCCCTGGCGCGTGCCCGGCAGCGCCGCCGATCTCTGGATCATCCACGAGCTCGGGCACGTCTGGGACGACCGCAGCGCGCACGGGCTGGGCACCCTCTTTGGCGGCGGGCATGGCGACGCCCTCATGCATCACGTCGGCGGCAGATCGACCGCCTTCCTCGGCATGCGTTTCGTGGACAAAAGCCTCAAGATCGACCCTGTTTGCGCTTTCGGGAAGAAGCCATATTTTTCGTATGGCAATAACTCCCCCGCGGATTACTTCGCCAACGCCTTCACCGTCACCCTCGCGCTGCCCGGTGATCCCAATACGCCCCCCGGTGTTGAATCCTGGATGATCGACCTGATCAACCGTACAAAATGATCAGGGTACCCCCTCTCCTTACGGGAGAGGGGGTATCTTGTAGGGCGGGTCGCGTTCGCGAATTTTGCGCCCCCGAGCGGAGCGAGAGGGGTGCACTCCCTCGCGCACGTTGCACTCCCGAAGGGAGCTGGGAGCAAGCGAAGTCTGCCCGCCGTTTTATTTTTTCTTCTTCCCCAGCGATGCCACCCCCATCCCCAAAAACCACAGCAGCGTGGCGAAAAACACCACCCATTCCAGGAACGGCATCAACCAGAAATCGGGCCTGCGGGCGAAGATATCCGGGTTGAGCGTGGTCATCCCGGGCGCCTCATCCAGCCTGCCCAGCACGATGAAACTGCCGTAAGCCAGTGCTGCCAGCAGGCTGGCCGCCGCCGCGGCTTTCGGGATGCGCTCCTCGCCCTTCTTCTGCAGCAGGATGGCGATGCCAAACAGGCTCACCGTCAGCAGCCCCAGGCGGAAGAACCACACCGCGCTGAAGATGTGCCCGGCGAGGTGGTTCATCGGGAAGATGCCCACCCCGGCGCACATCGCCCCCGCGCCGATGCCTGCGATCATTCCCGCGTAGCCCCAGCGGCTGCCGAGTTTGAGTCCCAGCCCGATCACGAACGGGATGAACATCACCCCGCTGGCGATCATCGCGGCGTTGAAGATCCACGCGCCTTGCGAGAAACCCTGCCTGCCCAGCTCGGAGATGTAATGGTTGAGGAACGAATAACCCTCGCCCTGGCTGCCGCGGTAGATCATGCCGGCGATCGCCACCGCCGCCCCGATCAGCGCGCACCCGGTGATGCCGAAGAGCGGGTATTCGCGCAAAAGATGTTCCCTGGGCGTCTCAGTTTTTTTCATGGTTGACCTTTGAAGAGTGATTATGGGTTGCGCTCGAAGACCAGCAGCCCCTCGCTGCCGTAAATATCCGTGGGCAGCGTGCGCACCAGCCTGTATTGCTCCAGGAAATCCTCGTCCTTGAGCAGCGTGTTGCGCCCGTAGACCTCGAGGATCACCACCCAATCCGGCTGCTGGTCGAGGATCAGCTGCGCGGGGATGGCGTAATTGATCACGTAAGCCGCGGGGTCGAGCGGGTAATACTCCAGCGAGACGGGTGAATTCAGACCCACCGTGTCCAGGATGCGCGCGCCGCTCTCGAAGCCCAGCACGCCCACGTCCCCCGCCGCCAGCAGCGTATCCGCGGAGATACTGCGGCTTCAACTCCTCCGCCACCTGGTGGTAGAGCAGCTCCAGCTTGATGAACGCCATCTCCGGCGCGGGGCGGGCGGGACCGTGATCCAGCGTGATGCGCCACGCCGCCAGCGACGACACCAGCGGCAGCGCGATCACCAGCGCCCCAACCACCCATTTCGCTTTGTTCATTGTAGGGCGGGCGCAGGTCGCGAATTTTGCGCTCCCGAGCGGAGCGAGAGGGGTTGCACTCTCCTTGGGAGCATCGCTTGCTCGTCGATCTCTTCGTTTCTTTGCTGTAAATATCGTCCCTAAAATCCTTTCCAATCCCATCAAAATAAAAAACATCCACGCCGGCAGCGGTGGGGTGAGGTACCAGCGGAAGAGCAGGGGGTTGGGCAGCGCGAATACCAGGAAGTACAGCACCGGATAGATCGCCCACGCCAGTACCCGCGGTTCCGTCTTCAGCGTGCGCTGCGCACCGATGATAAAGAGGAACAGGTAAAGCACCAGCCCGACGCCGATCATCACCACGCCGCCCCATTCGGCTTCCATGAACGGCGTGGCGTAGTGCTGCAGCAGCCGAATGAACGCCGATCCCGCGCCCAGCCGGTAGACCAGCAGCTTGGCGGTCACCGAATGGGGCAGGGGACTGCCGAAATAGATCCACGCGAACCCGTACCAGGCGATCAGCGGCAGCACGAACACCGCCACCTCCCGCCAGGAAAGCCTGTCTTCATCTATTGTCGATTACTTGCCTGTTTTGTCATTGCGAGCGACCCCGGAGGGGGAGCGAAGCAATCTCACCCACCGACTCCTCGCTCCAGTAAACCATCCCCTATACAACCGGTCCAGCGCCAGCGGCACCACCAGGATCAGCGCATCCGGGCGGGTGAGCAGCGCCAGGCTGGCAAAAAGCGGTGTGAGCATGCGCCGGTGGGAAAGGTAAGCCCAGACCGCGCCCGTCAGCAGGCACACGTACAGGCTGGTCTCCAGCCCGCCGATCGCGAAAGTCACCGAGTAGGGTGCCACCGCCCAGACCAGCGCCGTGGCGATCCCTGCCAATTCCGAATTCAGCCTTTTGCCGATCTGCCAGAGCAGCAGGCACGTGGCTGCGTCCGCCAGCGCGTTCACCCCCAGCGCCAGCCAGGGGAAGGGCGCCTGCTCCCCGCCGAAGGGCAGCGCCAGCGCCGCCATCAGCAGCGTGTAGAGCGGCGTGGTCGTCCCCAGCACCCGCTCGCCGGGATTGTAGACAAAGCCCTCGCCCGCCAGCAGGTTGCGCGCGTACCGGAAGGTGATGAACGAATCATCGATCGTCCGCGGACCCGGCACCAGCCGAGCGGCCAGTGCCAGCGCGACGATCAAAACCGGTATCAGCCATTTCCGCGCAGATGTCTTCATGTCACCCTCCGCTCATTATACAATCCTTCAGACAACTCCCTCTCCATTTCGAGGAAATGGGGAGGGTCGCGGTTTTTGCACCCCCTTGCGCACGTTGCACTCCCGCAGGGAGGAAGGGGGTAGGGGAGGGGTCATCTTTCAAATAAACAATCCTTCCATCCTGTTGGTTTTCTAATGAATCGAACGCCAAGATTTGGATACAATAGTCTTAATTAGAAACGCAAAAGGAGTAAATCCCATGCACGATTCTCCCTACGAACTTCTCGCCAACGCCCTCGACCATCTCGCCAACGCCTTCCCCCGTACCCAATCCGGCATCGAGCTGCGCATCCTCGCCAAATTGTTCACCCCCGGGGAAGCCGGCCTGGCGGCACAGCTCACCGGCACATACGAATCGCTGGAGCAGATCGCCGCGCGCTTGAATATCCCTGCCAGGGACTTAAGATCGCAGCTCTCCGCCCTCGCCAAGCGTGGACTGATCTGGTTCGAGCAGCGCGAAGGCAAGGCCTTCTTCCGGCTGGCGCCCTTCGTCGTCGGCTTCTACGAAGCACAGGCGGACAATCTCGATCTAGAGCTGGCTCACCTGGTCGAGGAATACTTCCAGCAGGGCGGCACGAAAGGCATCATGCAGCCCCAGCCCTCCCTCCACCGCGTCCTCCCCGCGCAGGGTGCCGTCAAATCCGAGTGGGTGCTGCCCTACGATGACGTGCGCAAGATCCTCGAGAACGCCAAGTCCTTCCACGTCAACGAATGCATCTGCCGCATCGAGCAGGACCTGCTTGGCAAGCGCAAGTGCGATTTCCCGCTCGATAACTGCTTCAGCTTCTCCAGCCAGGAGCGCCCGCTGGGGGAGGGGGATATCACCAGGGAGCAAGCCCTGGCGCTGCTCGAAAAGACCGAGCAGGTCGGGCTGGTGCATACCGTCAGCAACGTCATGACCGGGCTGGGCTACGTCTGCAACTGCTGCGGCTGCTGCTGCGGGATTTTACGCGGCATCACCGAGCACGGCATCCGCGAATCGGTGGCTTACGCCAATTACTTCGCCGTGATCGACGCGGATCTGTGCATCGGTTGCGGCACCTGCATCGAGCGCTGCCACGTCGGCGCCATCTCCGATCAGGACGGCGTGTCCGTGGTTGACCTCGAAAAGTGCATCGGCTGCGGGCTGTGCGTCCTGCGGCACCTGCATCGAGCGCTGCCACGTGGGTGCCATCTTCGATCAGGACGGCGTGTCCGTGGTCGACCTCGAAAAGTGCATCGGCTGCGGATTGTGCGTCACCGGCTGCCCCGAAAACGCGGCGCGCCTGGAGCGCAAGCCGGAAGCCGAGATCGTCCAGCCGCCGGTCGATTTCGCCACCTGGGAGCACGAGCGCCTTCATAACCGCGGGCTGGAATAAATAAATCAAGATACTGTTTCTTGTCATTGCGAGCGAACTCAAAGAGTGAGCGCGGCAATCTCACCCAGGATCTCCCTGCGAATTGAAGCCAGGCGCAATCCTTAAAATTCACCAGGCGCCTATAGGCGCCTGGTGTTGGATCATGGGGTTTGATCAGTGGTTTTTCTAATTCACCCATAAATTGCTGGGGTAATCCCCGCTGCTGTCTGTATCGTTGCCGAAATAGTACACATTGGTCAGCGTGTATGGGCCAAATGCGTTCAGGTCCAGCTGGATGCCGTAATCAGCATTGCCGGAAACCAGGCTGTTGCTGATCGTCACCTTTGCAGTGACAATGTCGTTGGTGCCTATGAAAATGCCGCTGTAGGCTCGGGTGATTGTCCCAACCGAATTGAACAGCGAGTTCACGCCGTTGAGGGTGACGTTGCCTTTTGTGCTGATCGCAATGCCGTTCAAATTGTTATATCGTGTGGTCACATTGGTAAGCGTGACGATTCCAATGCCTGATGAGTTGTCGACATAGATGCCGCTATTTGTCACACTGGAATCAGCGGTGACGTTATTCAACACCACCGAACCGCTTGATTCGATATACAGGTTGACATTGTCATTTGAGCTGATCACGTTGGCGCCATAGGTGGAAAGGATGCTGACCGGTTTGGCGAGGGCGGGGATGTCGTTGTTTGTGATCCATACCCCCATCCCGCCGTCCAGGTTTCCCGTTGCTTCTATTTTATTTATTACCACCGCGCCGTGCGTTGAGATCCGTAAGCCATCACTGCTATTGCCGATTGAACCTGCTCTTGAACACGTTCACGCCCTTGGCACCGCTGGCATCCGGGAAGTTGCTCAGGTAGGTATAACGCGCCGTTATCGCTGGACTCCACGTTATTCAGTGTGATGATCCCCACGGTGACGATATACATTCCACTATAGGCGTTGCCATTGAAGTCGCTGTTGTTGATCGTCACCTTGGGAGCGGTGGAGGGTCCGGGGTTGTTTTCGATATAAACCCCGTAGCCGGGATTGTTGTAGCTTGGCTAAGACCTTGTTCAGCGTCACTGCCCCGTTGGTTGTAATGGATAGCTCCGGTCCCCTGATTATTGTGAATGCCATTGGTTTTGGTGCCGGTGGCGAGGAAGCTAACCGGGCAGTTCGAGCACGCCGTGTTGTTCAGCAGCACTCCACCCTGGGACTTGCTTGTTGGAGCAGTTGATATTGGTCGCGGTGATGCTGCCATTCACGTGCTCGGCGATCAATCCCCAACCTGCGCTGCTGTATATTTCCAGGTCGCTTAATGTCAGCGCTTTGGTGATGAATGCGCCTGTTTGATTGATCTGGATTCCTACGCCGTCGTTTGAAACAATGTGACCGGATTTAATGCTAACCATACCTTGAGTCATTATATCGATACCGTTTGCGATATTATCTACGGCTTCAATATAGGTCAGGATGATCCCTGCAGTGGACGCGGAATTGTCCAGTACCACGCCGGAGCCGGCGAGTGTATCGTCAGCAGCAACATTGAATAAAGTGATGGCACCCGTGGAAGTCACCGAAACCCCGGTTGTTTTATTGTTCAGCGCCCAGAAATTGCTGATGCTGACCGGTTTGCCGGAACCACCCGCGTTATTAATAAATAGACCGGTGTCGGTATTATTGTTCGAATAACCGCCTTTTACTACAACCGGTCCATTGGTTTGAATGGATATTCCCTTTGCCGAACCAGCTGTAAGGAGGTGTTCCTCGCGGCAGTTGGTCAAGGTCACCGCGCCTAAACCGTCTGAAATCACTTCCAAGCCCTCCAATGAATTCCCGACGAAGTTTACGTTCGTAAGCGTGACCGCGCCATGGGTGAGTATATACACGCCTTCCGCTGCGTGATTATCGAATCCGGGCAGCAGGCTGCTGCCGGTGGAAGGGATTGTTCTTGATGGTGATGTTCCCTGTTCCTGCTTGGTTATTAAGATAGGCTCCTCTCCCCCATTTTCCCCCACCTGCCGGCGTTGGTCAGCGTGATGGTGCCTTTGTTTTTCACATAGAGGCCGTTACTGTAGTTGTCCCAAGCGCGGAGATTGGTGAGGGTCACGTTTGTAGCGTAGGTGTAAGGCGGGGCAGAATCGTGGTTTTGAATATCGATGCCATTCCCCGCATTCCTGCCTGCCCAGATATTGGTCAGTGTCACCGCGCCATTGGTGCGCAGCTCCAGCCCGCCAGCCGCGTTCATCGAAAATCCGAGGCCGGTCGTATATGGGTCTCCTGACGGCAGCGCGGGATTGGCGATGGTGATGCCCGCCGTGCCGTAGTGGTTATCCAGGAAGGCGCCGTAAGCCGTTGGCAAAATATTCGTGGGCATATCCACGTACAAGCTGACCATAACAGCCCCGCCCGTTAGGTCGTTGGTGTCTTTGACGTGCAAGGTGCACTGCCCCGTATTTAAACCTGTATATGGGTGATAAAGTTCATAGTCAGGATCAGTTTCAATATAATGGGTTGAAACGGCACCACATCCCTCCAGCCACATCTCCCCGTAAAATCCAGCCGAGTTGACCAGGATCCCCACGGTGCCGGATGGCAGGACCTGTGAACGTGAAGGTATCGTTCGCTGAATGGCTCCGACCACCTCCCAGGTATTCCGTGTCGACTGCGCCCATATCGACCGGTGGCATGCGTTGTTGTTCAGTGGCGTTCACGTTCTTCAGCGAGATCGCGCCCTTCGATAGCACGTTCAATCCGGACTGGTCGTTGCTATTGAAATTACCGTTCGTGATCGTCACCGCTTTGGGTGTATCCGCCAGCTGGTTCTGCAGGTCCGCGCCATATCCCCGGTTGCCAGCTAGCAAGTTACATCGCTGATCGTTATTGTGCCCTTTGTATAAGCATGATAGGCCATCATGAGCATTCGCGCTAAGATATCCCCGATTTATAGATGATATTCCCCCTGTTTGCCTCCATCCATACCCCGGAAAGACGATTGTTGGTAGCATCCACCTTGGTGAGGGTGATGTTTCCCTGGCCATTGATCGATCAAGCCATAACCGCCGCAGTAATTGAAGTCGCCGTTGGTAATCGATACAGTGCTGATGTTGATGGGATCGATATCCATCAGTAGACCATCGCTGATTCCGCTTGACGGCAATGACATTGCCGATGCGTCACATTACCCTTGGTACCAGATGTAAATGCCCGAAATTCCATTTTGTGGAAATACTCGTTCCGAAAGTACTCTTACTGATGGTCACAGCTCCAGTCCCGCTTAGTATTATGAACTTCCAGGCCATAAAGATCATTTCCATTTGCTATCGGCGTATTTGATCGATACTGCTCCTTTCGTATTGAATATACAGCCCGGCTAGGCCGTTGTAAGCTGAACGTATTATCCCCGGCAGCTGAGCCGGTGATGGTAACACTGGCTGTTCCGTAGTGTATTATTCAAGAATGGCTCCGCCTGTCCGTTGCCGTGTTCCAGTAGTGGCACCTTGACAGCATCCCCGGCATGTACCTTGTTGAGCGTGATCGCGCCTTTGCTGTGTGATCACCAGCCCGTATCCATCGTTGTCATTGAATATCCCGTTGGTGATGGATACCGCGCTGGCAAGCTGCGAATAATGGGTATCCAGCCGCGCACCATCCGGATTGGCGCTGGCGTTGGTGTTTCCGCTGGCGGAAACGTTGGTCAGTGTGATCGCGCCGCGCGATTGAACCGACAGACCATATATGAGTCGAGCCGTTGCCATCGAAGCGTGCTGTCCTTGATGGTCACCGTTCCGCTACCCAGCGAGGCTGCAATACCCGGTAGCCTCGTTGCAGGTATCAGATGTTGCTCCCTCGGTAGCGTATTGTCGTCAGCGTGCACGCCGGTAAGGCTGATATTTCCCTTGGCCTGCAGGTGAAGACCGCCGCATTCCCCTTCGCGTACACGTTCTGCAGCGTGATGGCAGCCGACAGAGGATGCTGGGCAGTCATTGGCGAAGGCGAACAAGCGCGTTGTCGTTGAAGATGCTGTTCTTGACCGTCAACGCACCGGATTGGATGATGTTCAAAGCTGGATGAGCTCCCCCGTCGTGCGGCTGACGGATACGCCGTCGATCAGCACTGCGCCTTTGGTTGGAAATGGTCACCCCCTGAAGTGCCATGGAGGCGCTGACATCATTTTCATCGAAGCTGCTGTTGGTAGATCGTCACCCCCGCCGTGCCCGCCAGGTTCTCCAGCCATGCCCCGCCGTTGGAGTTGCCATCCGCTTTTACCCGGTTGAGGACGATCGCGCCGTTGTGGTTCGAAATATAAATTCCAGGTCCCGTTCCGTTATTCACGACGGTCACATCCTCGATCTTGATCGTACCCTTGGTGGTATCCAAGTTTATGCCGCCGGAAGGACCGGTATTGGCAGTGATATTAAAACCCTTGATGGTAAACCCAAGGTCTACGTTGTCGACCATGATCTCGTAGGCAAGATTCACCGCGGGCAAGCCATCGACTACCTCGCCAATTAGACCTTTCATTCCTCTATAGATGGGGTCGGTAAGTCCGCTGATTGATACCCCTTCGGAGTAGCTGCCTGATTCCACATAGATCGTCCCGTCGCTGGGAAGACCGGTGTTCAGGATTTCATTGATGGCTGCTTGAATAGGCCAGGAGGATGTCCAGCAAGTACCCACCGGGTACGGAGTACAATCCCCGCCGGTATTCAGAAAGTGGTAGGTGACCGTCCCTACCTTGTAGTAGGGGTCTCCGCCCGCCAGCGCCTCCGCTGCTTCTTCCAAAGCCAGTGCCAGCGGTTCACCGCTGCCATCCACCAGTGTTATCCCGGCTTCCGCAGCTTCTTCTAATAACCCAGGTGCCAGCTCGGCTTCGGGTGCTTCCTCGGATGGTGTTGAATCAACAACCACCTCCACCGGATTCTCTTCGGGTTGAGGTGGTTGCTCGTCCTGTGCGAACACAGGGGTCGTAATAAATAATGCTGCCAGCAGTGAAAGTGCGATGAGGGTCGGCAGCAGGATTAACAAACGCTGTCTTCTCATGGTCATACCCTCCTAAGGGAATATTTGAATGATGAAATGACGATATGAAATGGTTTGATCTGGGATTATTTGGATCTGCGACCACCCCCTTTTTTCGGAGCGTTGTTTAAACAACCGGGAATATATCTTCATTATAGAATAAATAATACCATACTTTTTGCGTCTTCCCGTTCGCACCTCCTGATCTAATGAAAATAGCGCAGCGAGGATATAGTAGCAAATGATCTGCGCGGTGATATTGCCGAACATAAACGAACCAAACGCGAAGCCGCGGTAATGGAACTCGCCGCCCTCTCCGAAAAGGTAAAAACAGTAGATCTCGAGCGGTGCAAGCAGCCCGAAGAAAATCCCTCCCAGCAGGAGCAGTATGCCAAAACCCCTGAAGAGTTGGCCGCGATTCTTGAATTCCGTTTTGGTCGCATTCATTTTTTTTGATTAGTATAAACGCGGGGAATTTTTGGTGTCGCGCACCATGCACCCCTTGTTGGGTCGCGGTAATTAACCTTCCTTAAATGTGTTTTCATTTGAGGTTCAAGTGGAGGGCGATCGCGCACTACCTCCTAAGTCGCGAAGCACTCCCTTGGGAGCAAACGTGAGAGCGAAGCTCGAAGGCGCAGTAGCAGCGAAGCCGGCGTGGTCGCGAAGCACACCTTGTTTCGGGTGTAATCCCCGCAATCGTTATTGGTATTAATCCGATCGATGAAATGGAAAATCTTGACAAACTAGAATATATGTTCTATAATTATTATCCTGGAGTTTTGCACCTTAACATCCTGCCAACGCCGTCCCATTGCCTGAATACCGCCAACATTAAGATTGATTTCAATGGGATCAATTCTTAATATACTTCTGAATATGTTTATTTAATGTAGAACCCCCCGAGTAAAAAATAGTTAAGCATTGTTTCTTTTTTTCTGCGAAGCAATGCAATTCGTTCTCCTGCCCTGCCGGATAAAAAAACCGGACGCGTGTCACAGCGTCCGGTAACCGGTTCATATTTTATCACGCGAGATTGCGTTTACGCCTTCTTCACCGCGATCTTCTTCACCCGGCTGACGGCTTCCGCCGGTTTGGGCAGGGTGATGGTCAGCACGCCCTTCTTGAACTCGGCGTCCACCTTGTTGGCATCCACTTCCATGCCCAGCGGGATCTGCCGCTCGAATGAGCCGTAGGAACGCTCGATGCGGTGGTACTGTCCTTTTTCTTCCTTCGTCTCGCTGCTCTTTTCGCCGCGGATGGTGAGCACCTCGCGGTCCAGGGTGATGTCGATGTCCTTCTCGTCCATACCCGGCAGCTCGGCGGTCACGCGCATCTCTTTCTCATCCTCGTAGACATCCACGCGCGGCATGAATTTCTGTCCGAATTCACGCATCGGTGCCAGCCCGAAGGGTTCGTTGAAGAACTCGTCGAACATGCGGTTCATGCGGTGCTGGATGGCGAAGAAAGGATCTTCCTCCCGACTCTGCGCAAGCACGTCCTCTTTCCTTGGGGTTATCATTCTATTATTCATGGTGTCCTCCTTTAGAATAAAGAAAATAACTTTTCACTCTTTATGATAGGTCGCAAATATCAAAAAACTGTAAGAGGCAGATCAGAAAATTGTTAAAATCCAAGGAACCATTCACGCCCGGCAGGCGTCTTGGATGTAAACAGGAAAAGAGGTTGCCATGTCACGATTAATGCGTTTCGTTTCGTTCGTCTCCATCGCTGCGCTCATCGCCGGCTGCGCCGGGCGGGTCTCGGCGGGCGGCGAGGTCAGGTCCGATGTGCCGCGCGACACGGTGCCTCAGGTGAGCGACCAGGATGAAAGCGCGCTCGTCGCTGGCAACACCGCCTTCGCCTTCGACCTTTACCGCCAGCTCGCCGGGAAGGGCGGCAACCTGTTCTATTCCCCCTTCAGCATCTCCCAGGCGCTTGCCATGACCTACGCCGGGGCGCGCGGCAACACTGCCAGCCAGATGGCGGACGTGCTGCGCTTTGACCTCCCCCAGGAATAGCCTGCACCCCGCTTTCAACGACCTTGGTCTTCAGCTTGCCAGCCGCTCCGAGATCGAGGACCTGCCGAAAGACCAGCGCTTCCGCCTCAATATCGCCAACACCCTCTGGGGGCAGGCGGATTACGAGTTCCTGCCCGAATTCCTCGATATGCTCGCCAAGAACTACGGCGCCGGTATGAACCTGGTGGACTTCATGGCTGATCCCGAGAAGGCGCGCCTGGAGATCAACGACTGGGTCGCCGATCAGACCGAACAGAAGATCAAGGACCTCATCCCCCAGGGCGCCATCGGCGGGCTCACCCGCCTGGTGCTGACCAACGCCATCTACTTCAACGCCTCCTGGCTGCACCCCTTCGAAGAAAGCCTCACCCAGCCGCTGCCCTTTCACCGCCTGGATGGCAGCACGGTGGACGCGGAAATGATGTGGCAGAGCAGAATCCTTCGGTTATTACGCCGGGCAGGGCTACCAGGCCGTTGAGCTGCCTTATGCCGGCAGCCAGCTGGCCATGTTGATCCTCGTCCCCGACGAAGGCGCTTTCACCGATTTCGAAAGCAAACTTGATGCCGGTGTGTTGGATGAGATCGGCAGCGGCATGAGCTACCCCCAGGTAAACCTGTGGATGCCCAGGTTCACCTTCTCCGCGGATTTCATGCTCAAGCCTACTCTTTCCGCGATGGGCATGACCGACGCCTTCGATGATTCGCTGGCGGATTTCTCCGGCATGACCGGCAGCCGCGAGTTGTATATCTCCGAAGTGATCCACAAAGCCTTTGTGGCGGTGGATGAAGTCCGGCACGGAAGCCGCAGCCGCCACCGCGGTGATCATGAAGATCACCTCCATGCCGTTGGGCGAACCCGTCGAGCTCAAGATCGACCGCCCGTTCATCTTCATCATCCGCGATCTGCCCACAGGCTCGATCCTCTTCGTGGGGCGCGTGCTGGATCCGACGGCGAAGTAATCGCCTTCAGTCAATAAATCAATCTAGTAGG
This sequence comes from uncultured Chloroflexia bacterium, assembly GCA_963804865.1. Classification (GTDB taxonomy): domain Bacteria; phylum Chloroflexota; class Anaerolineae; order Anaerolineales; family Anaerolineaceae; genus CAVVEQ01. Next base: position 98,203 of record CAWDSH010000026.1, on the reverse strand, counting down.
GGCAACCTGCCTGCACTGAATGGTTTTCACAGTGCCAGGTCGCCCTACTTTGCAATTTTATAAGGGCTGGCAGGAAATTCGAGATGGGAACACATGCTATAATTTCAACGGAAATCGGAAAGTCATTCATGGCGAAAAAGAAACAGTACCGAAAAGACGCGCAGCCCGGGAAGTGGGTCATCTTGGGGTTGGGTACATTTGTCTTCGGTGCCATCGTTTGGGGATTGATCTACGCCTGGTACCTGCGCAGTACCAATGTCGATCCTTTATTTCCCTTTTCACTCAACAGTTTTCGCGCATTTCTCCTGCTGATCCCCTACCTGGTGACTTTCCTCTGGCCGATCTATTATTTTCGCAAAGGCTGGTTCAAGACTTTTTACAACCTGTGGCCGGCGGAGGAGCGCGAATCCCAATATGGCAACATCTGCCTGATGTGCGGCGGCATCGACCGTGACGGGAATTTCTATGACCATGTTGTCACCGTTGATGGCGAAAAGAAAACCCAGGCGCACTATATCTGCGACCGCTGCGTCAACATGGCGGCTCACGATCGCAAACGCCTGATCTCGTCCATCATCATGCTGTCCGTGATCCCGGCTTCCATCTGGTACATCCTGGCAAACCCGGGCTTCTCGAAGACACTGTCGTTCCTGGCTCTTGCCTTTGCCACCATTATCTCTTTCTGGATGTTCACCACCCAGATATCTAAAAAAGACTTTGAAAAAGCCGGCAAGGAACTGGTAGCGAAATACGTGGTGGTAAAGGAAAAACCTGCCATCTACCAGCGCGTGCAGGATTTACAGACTGCAGCGGCAGCCGAAGCAACCGCCAGTTCCGCTCCATTGGCTGAAAGCCCTCCCGCGCAGATGCCTGTTTATGAACCGCTGCCGTCCATATTTTCCCAACCGCCTGCCGAACAGGCGCAAGCTGTAGAGCGTCCCGTCAAGTTGACTTCCACTGAGGAGAAGGCTGTTGTTGAGCTGCCCGAGCTGGCTTCCCTGGGGCACGCCTTCAAGATCCACCTCTTCAATGTCCCGGATACGAACACGGCAGAGATGCTGCAAAAATCTTTGAAAGTTGGCAAGAATGACAACCGCCTGGAGGGCTATCTCACCAGCCGCTTGCTTTTCTTGGTGGACGCCACCCGTCCCATCCAGAACGTGGATGGAAACGCCACGCGCATCAACCTGAACAACCTCTGGTTGCTGCAGGATATCTGGATCATGGTGGCGGTGGATTCCGAGGTGCACGCCCTGGAGCGCACGGCTTCATGGCGCGCCTGCGAGATCGACGGCAAGATCGTTGACCTTTACCGCGATTCTGATAAGATCCTGGCGCTCATCGAGAAATACGTCAAGGAGGAGGAGAATCTGCCGCCGCCCTCCACCCCGGTGATGCCCAGCGAGCCGCCTTCCGCAGCACAGGCAGCGCCTGGCAAACCGCTCCCAAGGTCCCCGGAGTTGCCCGGCGAGCCGTACCAGGAAGACCCGGAGAGAACCGCGCGTTACAAGAAACCGAAGATCTAAAATAAATCGGGCTGGTTACTAGAACCAGCCCGAAAAATTTGTTCTTGTTTGATCATGGATGGGATATTGCCATCAATCCAGAGAAATTGGTGGTGACCTCAAGACGATGGTTGGGGTCGAGAGATACGCCCGCGTAAAAGAGCATGCCGTCATCCATGCCCGGGTGCAGGGGGGTGGTCACTATGCTCCCCTTCTCCACAAGGCGGGCCGGCACCCGCATCCAATCACCATTACCTTGATTGAGCGAGGCATCGAAAAAGGACATCTCGGGTGTGGCGTCAATATCAGCGGAAAGCATGAAGGACCAGGTGATCGTTGCGCCAACGGGCACCGATTCCAGGAGGATGCCGTTTTCATGGAGCACGAGGTGCATCCCGCGAAGGATGGTGCCATCCAAACCGGCCAGGTTCTCTGCGAATTCCTGGGTCAGGACAGCCGTGTAGTTGCCGCAAAGACCGTTGATGCGCACGTAATCCCCGCTGGGAAGGATCAGGGTGGTCGTACCGCAATTCAGGTTGACCAGCTCCCCGCTGCGGTAATTGCTGCCGGTTGAGGGCGGGGGAAGCGGGATGGGTGAACAATCCGGCAGCTCGATGCTGATCAGGGTGTCGCCAGGGTTTCGATTGGCGCAGGTGACCGTATCCGTCCCGCTGCCGCCATCCATGATGTCGTTACCCGCAGCCCCATTCAAAATGTCCCTGCCTGCCAGGCCTCGAAGGGTATTATCCAGGGCGTTACCGGTGAGGACATCATCAAAGGCGGTGCCGACCAGGTTGGTGAAATTGGTGCCCGCCGAGAGATTGAGTCCGCCTGCCAGGGCTTGCGCGGTGGCAACACCTAGGCTGAAGGATATACCGTTGCTAAAGGCGCTGAAATCCAGTGTATCCAAACCCTGGGCATCCAGGGTGATGTTGCCGCTCAACCCGGGTTGGATAGAGAACTGGTTGGTGCCCGATCCGCCGGTTGCGTTCGTGCCGCCAGCGCTCCCTGATAAGTTCAAGGTTTCATCCCCTGCGCCGCCATTGGCAGTATCCGCGCCGCCGTTGAGGTTTAATGTGTCATTTCCATCTTCGCCATTGAGAACGTCGCTGCCCGCATTACCGGTGAGGGTGTCATTGCCGCTGCCGCCGTTGAGGGTGTCGTCGCCCGAACCGCCGTTGAGCAGGTCGTCGCCCCCCAGGCCATTCAGGATGGCAACGCCGGTGAAGAGTGAGGCGTCCAGGTTGTTGTTGCCAATGCCGCCGGTCAGGATGGCGATTTCGATGCCCGCCAGGGTGTCATTACCCATGCCGGTAAGGGTTCCATCGCTGAGCACCTGGTCTGCATCCACGCTCTGGATGACGGTGTCCGTATCCGCTCCGCCATCCAGGTGATCGTTACCCATGCTGTTGACCAGTGTATCGTTCCCGGCGCCGCCGTTTAATGTGTCGCCTGCCAGGCTGCCAGTCAGAGTGTCATCTCCACCCATGCCATTCAGGACCGCCGGGTTGGAATTGGTGGAGGCATCCAGGCTGTTGCTGCTTGCTCCACCCGTGATGACCGCCTGCTCGAAACCGGAATGGGTATCGTTTCCCTGCCCGGAGAGGGTGGTATCGGTGAGCACCTGGTCGGCATCAACAGTTTGGACGAGCGTATCATTTCCTGCTCCGCCCTGCAGGTCGTTATCCAGGTTATTGCCGCTGATCATGTCATCAAAGGCTGTGCCGATCACGTTGGTAAAGAAATTCGTCAGTTGCAGGAACAACCCGCCGCCCACGTTCTGGTCGGCGGAGCTGTTCAGGTCCAGGGCGATACTGGTGCCATAGTTGCTGAAATCGAGGGTGTCCGTGCCCTGCGAGGTGAGCAGGTAATGCCCCACCACACCAGCCAGGAAACGGAAGATGTTGCTGCCGGTTCCGCCGGTGGCAGAGGTGCCATCACCGTTGCCGGAGAAGTTGATAATATCATCGCCCGTGCCACCATCCACGCCATCCGCGCCGCCATTGGTGTTGATCGTGTCATTGCCATCGCCCCCGTTGAGGGTATCGTTCCCGGCGTTTCCGGTGAGAACATCATTGCCGCCGCCACCGGAGAGGGTATTATTCAGGGCATTCCCGGTCAACGTGTCATTGCCAGCGCCACCGGTCAGATTCTCAATTTGACCCACAGAGGCAGCAGCTATATTAAGGGTAAGATTCGCGTTGACCACCTGGGTCCCCGAGGTATTCAGATTGACGTTGACGTCGTTGCTGGAACCTGTGAAGTCCAGCGTGTCTATTCCACCGGCTGCAGCTTCGGTTATGGTATCCGTGCCGAGCGCGGTATCCGAATCGAAGAGATAGGTATCATTTCCTGTTCCGCCGGTGAGGGAATCCGTTCCCGCACCACCGGTCAGAGTATCATTACCGGCATTGCCGTTGAGTGTATCGTTGCCGTTGCCGCCATCCAGGGTATCATTACCCGAGCCGCCTGTAAGCGTATCGTTGCCATCCAACCCATACAGCATCGCGATGCCGGCATAAGTAGAGGCGTTCAGCGTGTTGTTGCCCGCGCCGCCGGTAAGGATGGCGATCTCGATGCTGGAAAGCGTGTCCGTGCCGGTTCCGGTGAGGGACGTGTTGGTGAGCGCCTGGTTGGCATTGACGGTCTGCACCACCGTGTCTGTGCCATTCCCGCCGCTCAGGGTGTCATTGCCATTGTTTCCCCTCAGGGTATCATCCCCGTCACCACCGCTGATCGTATCCACCCCGGATCCGCCGGTCAGGGTGTCGTTCCCGCCAAGTCCATTTATAGTCGTCGTTCCGGAGAAAGCAGTAGCATTGATCGTGTCGTTACCCGCGCCGCCTGAGAGGTTGGCTCTTTCGATCGAGTTCAATGTGTCGGTGCCCGTCCCGGTGAGCTGGGCATTGGTAAGCGTCTGGGCGCCATCCACGGTCTGAACAACCGTATCGGTGCCGGTACCGCCAACGAGGGAATCGTTGCCTGCTCCGCCGCTCAAGGTATCGTTGCCACTCCCGCCATTAATCGTGTTGTTAAGGCTGTTACCCGTGAGGGTATCAGCACCATTGCCGCCGGTGAGAGTCTCGATCTGGTCGGGGGTGAGGGTAAGGTTCAGGTTGCCGTTCACCGCCTGGCTGCCTGCATTGCCCAGGTTCAAAGTGACTGCGTTGTTGGACCCGGAAAAGGTGATGGTATCGGTGCCGCCACCCGATTCATCGATGCTATCGGAGCCCAGCGCGGAATTGGTGTTGAAACTGTAGGTATCGTTGCCCGCGCCGCCGGTGAGGGTATCGTTGCCGGCACCCCCGGTGAGCGTGTCGGTCCCGTCACCGCCATTAAGCGTATCGCTTCCGGATCCGCCTGTGAGAGTGTCGTTGCCGCCCAAACCATTGAGGGTGACGTTACCGGAGAAAGCCGCGGCGTTAAGAGTGTTATTGCTCGCACCTCCGGTCAGATTAGCCTGCTCGATGCTGCTGAGCGTATCAGTGCCGTTGCCGGTGAGCTGCGCGTTGGTGAGCGTCTGGTTGGCATTTACGGTCTGCGAGACCGTGTCCGTGCCGTTGCCGCCATTGATGGTGTCCGTGCCGGAACCGCCAACGAGGGTGTCGTTGCCATCGCCACCGTTAAGGGTATCGTTGTTTGCGCCGCCATCGATCATATCGTTGCCGCCATTGCCGTTGAGGGTGTCGTTCCCGCCCAATCCCCAGATGTTGTCATCACCCGCGGTGCCGTTGATGGTGTCGTTGCCGGCAGTGCCGGTGAAATCATCCGCCAGTACCGAGCTGGGGTAGACCAGGCTGAATAGCATCGCGACGATCATTGCCAGGCTGGCTGTGGGTAAAATAACTTCTTTCAAATTTCATTTCTTCTATCCCTTCAACACCAAAAAATAAACCTACAATGAATAACCAAAAACAACTAAATTGCAACTTCGTATAAATAATAACACAAAATCTTCCTGCGACTTACTAACAGAATTGTTAGGCTTTGTTGCAAGGATTATGCCTCCGGGAATTGGGGTTTTGGTGCTTTTTAAAGCGGGATGATATACTTTACCCAAATAATCCCGGTTACCAGGAGTAGAAAATGCCGTTTCCAGCCGATTTCATCTGGGGAGCCGCCGCTGCTTCCTATCAAATTGAAGGTGCCGCTGCGGTGGATGGGCGCACCCCATCCATTTGGGATACCTTCTGCCGGGTTCCCGGGAAGGTCTATCACGGCGACAATGGGGATGTAGCGTGCGACCATTACCACCATTTCAAGGAAGATGTCGCTCTGATGAAGACAGCTCGGATTGAAGGCCTACCGGCTTTCCCTCTCCTGGACCAGGTTGATCCCGGAAGGCACCGGCGCTGCCAACCCCAAGGGGATCGCCTTTTACAACGCCCTGATCGACGAGCTGCTTTCAGCGGGTATCACGCCCTGGGTGACGATATTTCACTGGGATTACCCCGTTGCCCTCCACCGCCGCGGCGGGTGGTTGAATCCGCATTCTCCGCTATGGTTCGAGGACTATACCAGGTTGGTGGTCGACAATTTCTCAGATCGCGTGACGCAGTGGATGACGATCAACGAGCCGCAGGTCTTCCTGCAGCTGGGTTACGTGGATGGCGTGCACGCGCCTGGTTTAAAGGTGGACTGGCCGGACGCACTGCAAATGTCACACAACGTCCTGTTGGCGCACGGTCGCTCTGCGCGGGTGATACGTAATGAAGCTAAAAAGAAACCGGTCATCGGCTATGCCCCGGTGGGTGGTTCCTCGATCCCTGCCAGTGAAAAAGCTGAAGATATCGAAGCAACACGTCGCTTTACCCTCGGATGTTTTGAAAAAAGCCTGTGGAGCAACACCTGGTTTTCGGATCCGATGTTCCTCGGCAGCTACCCGGAAGATGGGCTGCGCCTGTTTGGCGGCGCCATGCCGGAAGTGAAAGCGGGTGATATGGAGCTCATTTCCCAGCCACTTGATTTCTACGGTATGAACACCTATTTTGCCACGCCCATCCGCCAGGGCAGGGATGGTCTTCCTGAAGAGGTGGAATTCCCGGACGGCAGTCAGCATACTCTCACGCACTGGCAGGTTACCCCCGAGGCGCTCTACTGGACTCCGAAGTTCCTCTACGAGCGCTATCAAAAACCGATCTACATCACTGAAAACGGCCTTTCCTGCATGGATTGGGTGCACGAAGATGGCAGAGTGCACGACCCGCAGCGTATCGATTTCACCGGACGCTATCTCAAGCAGGTGCGCCGGGCGATCGAGGACGGCGTGGACATCCAAGGTTACTTCCACTGGTCCATCCTGGATAATTTCGAATGGGCGGAGGGTTACCGTCAGCGCTTCGGGCTGATCTATGTGGATTACCCCACTGGCAAGCGCACTCCTAAAGACTCCTATGATTGGTACCGCGGGGTGATCGCCAGCAACGGCAGCAATCTGTAAATTACGTCTACCAACAGGAAGCAAGGTATCGGATGGATGAATATCGTAAAGCCAATCAAAAGATGTGGGATGAATTCGCCCTGATCAACTCCCGTTCCAGGTTCTACCAGGTGGACGAATTCAAGCAGGGCAAGTCCAGCCTGGATGAGCTGATCCTTTCTGAGATGGGCGAGGTGAAGGGGAAATCCCTCTTGCACCTGCAGTGCCATTTCGGACTGGATACGCTTTCCTGGGCGCGGCTGGGCGCGCAGGCGACCGGGATGGATTTTTCCAGTGAGGGTATCCGCATTGCCCGGGAGCTGTCGGCGGAGCTGAAGATACCGGCGCGTTTCATCTGCTGTGATCTTTACGATCTGCCCGATCACCTCGACGAGCAATTTGACCGGGTTTACACCAGCTATGGCGTGCTGATCTGGCTGCCGGACATACCGCGCTGGGCGCAGATCGTCGGCCAGATATCCTCAAACCGGGTGGAGTATTCTACATCGCAGAATTCCACCCCTTCTCAAGTGTTTTCGAGAATGAAGGTGAAGTAAAAGGATATGAGGTGGCATATCCGTATTTCACCGCTGAGCCATTGGAGTTCGAAACGGGCGGCTCTTATGCCGACCTGGAAGCAAAAGTGGAACAGCCGGTCGAATACGAGTGGACGCCGCGCGTGGGCGAGATCATCACCGGGCTGATCGATGCCGGCCTGACGCTCGAATTCGTGCACGAGTACCCCTATACTTGCTACCGGCACTTTCCCTTCCTGGTCGAGCGCGAAGAAGGCAAATGGTATGCCCCTGATGATATGCCTTCCATGCCGCTGACATTCACCCTGCGGGCGCATAAAAAGGATTAGGATTTTTCCCAGCCCGGCACGAATGTTGTAACCTTACTGTTGTGATGAAACATCCATATTTAGCGGTATCACTATTCTTCCTTCTGGCACTTACGGCATGTGCGAGCACGGCAGCAGCCGAGCCTGCATTCAGCGGAGTCACCCTGGGGCCAACGGCGATGCCGCTGGAATCCTCGCCCACACCGCCTCCCACTGCGACCCTGTTTGCAAGTTCCACGCCGCTCCCGGGTCCGACGGTCATGCCCTCGCTGACACCATTCCCTACTGCGACCAAGACGCCTGGTCCCATCCCGACTCGTGCCAGGATCTACTCCCGTGGCGATCTGCATGTGCATACCACCTGTTCGGATGGAAAAGATGATTACGAAGATATGATCAAAGTGGCTCTGGGGTACGGCTACAAGTTCATCGCCATCACCGATCACCACATGTGCGACGATGTCATACAGGCCTGTGTCAATGAAAGACGGATCCTCTGCATACCGGGAATGGAAGTGCCCAGCACGGGGTATATCGAAGTGCTGGCACTCAATATAACGGAGCCGATCAAGGACAGTATGAACATTTATGACACGGTGAAAGCGATCCACGCGCAGGGCGGTATGGCCATTGCCGCCCATCCCTGGGCTGCCGGGCAGCGTTATAGCGAGGAAGGTCTGCTGGAATCCAACATAGATGCCATGGAATGTCCCATAGACGGTACCGATCCTTTTGATTTCGATACCAGCGCGCTGCCCTGCGTTTGGGATAGTGACGCGCATGAAAAGTGGGCCATTGATCCCTCGCGCTCAACCGTGTGCAACCTGGAGATCGGATCCTTTCAGGATGTACGCAACGCCATCCTGACGCGCATGTGCCTCAAGGGCGAACCCATGAAGGATAACGAAGATCATTAAGCAAGATGGATAAATAGTAAATCGGGGTATCAAACACCGTTTCTCTTAGATTTCATGTAACAGGCAAGATTTTGAAGTGTTAAAATTAACATAATAGTTATTTGATCGGAGGAGAAATGGCACAAGCGCGTACACGCAAGATTGTTGTTGCGGGGGTGATGGGAGCCATCAGCGTGCTCCTGGGCGCCACACACTGGGGGTTCATACCCTGGCTGAGCGGGGCTTCGCTCACCATCATGCACGTGCCGGTGATCATCGGGGCGATCCTGGAAGGACCTGTTGTGGGGGTGGCAATCGGTTTGATCTTCGGTATTTTTAGCCTGATCCAGGCGGCCATTGCGCCCACCGGGCCGGCGGACGTCTGGTTCACCAACCCGCTGCTTTCCGTTCTGCCGCGTCTTTTCATCGGTCCCGTTGCCTGGTTGGTCTGGAATGCGCTCAAGAAATGGCCGGCTTTTGGGTTGATCCTGGCGGGCATTGCCGGGTCGTTGACCAACACGGTGCTGGTGCTGGGCATGATCGGTGTGCTGGGTTTCCTGCCCTGGGCTGGGATTGCTGCCGATTGCCATCGCCAACGGTCTGCCTGAAGCCGGCGCTTCGGCGTTGATCACCCTGCTGGTGGTGGCAGCCTGGTGGCAGCTGAAGATCGGGAAGAAACAGGGAGCCGATCTTTAGGTCAGATCAGGATCACGGCTGAACAGATTGCGATCGTCGCCAGCACTGCCAGTGCATCAATCCATCTGAATTTCATTTCTTTCATCGCCGAGCGAATTTTCACAACGCCGTAGGCGCGCGAATCCATCGCCTGCGACATATTTTCTGCTTTCTGCAGGCTGGCGAGGAAGAGCGGCAGGATGAGCGGTACTACGCGGCGCACACTCTTTAAGAGGCCGCCTTTGCTTGTGTCCCAATCCGCGCCCCGGGATGCCTGGGCTTTTGCGGTCCTTTCCGCGGTCAATGCGAGGAGCGGCAGGAAGCGCAGCGCCACTTGCACCATCATGATCAAGTCCTGGACGGGCAACCCCAGCCGGGCGAAGGGCTTGAAAAGCGAATTCAACCCCTGGATCAAGTCCGAGGACGAAAGCGTGAAAGATGCCAGGTTGAGCGCCAGGATGAGTGCGATGAAGCGCAGGATGAGCATCAATCCGGAGAGTAGCCCGGCGGGGGTGATCCTGATGAGCCAGTACTGCCAGAGCACTACGTCATTTTGTGGATCACGGGTGAGCAGCACCTGCAACAACGCCAGGATCAGCAGGAAGGGCAGAGGCGCGGTCAGGCTGCGCAGCGTGTAGCGCAGGGGGATGCGTGCGACAGCCAGTCCCAGCACGGCAACTGCCAGGCCGATGACGATACCCGGAAGGCGGGGGCAGAAGGTGATCGCCAGGACGAACAGGCTGAAGATGATGATCCGGACGCGGGCATCCAGGCGGTGGATCGCAGAGCCTGTTGGCAGGTACTGCCCGATATTGATATTGCGCAGGAATTCGAAATCGCTCATCCGGATCCCTTCCCGGCAACAGCCTTGATCGCTGCCACCAATTCATCCTGCCCGTTGATGCCTTCCGGCAGTGGCCAGCCGTGGGAACGCATCAGGCTGGCAGCCTGCGAGGTGAGGGGGGGTTCCAATCCCGCAGAGCGCAGCAGGTCACCGCGGGCAAATACCTCCCCTGTGGTATCACTGATGATGGTCGTTCCTGCCTTCATAGCTGTAGTGCGGCTGGTGATGCGGGCAATATCCCCCATGCGGTGGGAGGAAAGCACCAGGGTCTTGCCACGGTCGCGCAGCTCCTGTAAATGGCGGACAATGGCGCGGCGGGTCAGCGGATCCAGACCGGCGGTGGGTTCATCCAGCAGCAGGATCTGCGGATCGAGCGCCAGGATGGATGCCAGGGCCACGCGCCGTTTTTGACCCCCGCTGAGCGACCAGGTGAGCCGGTCCTTGTATTTTTCGAAATCCAATCCGACGGATTGCATCGCCGCGCGCACCCGCTCCCGCAGACCTTCGGTGAGCCCCAGCTGCCGCGCGCCGTAGGCGATCTCATCCCCCACGTACTGCTCGAAGAACTGCATCTCCGGGTTCTGGAAGATCAATCCGGCCAGGTGGCATACCTGGCGGACACTGATCTGCGGATCATTGAGATTAAAGGTTCCCACGTGCACGCGGCCTTCCTGGGGTTTGAGGAGGCCATTGAGATGCTGCATCAGGGTGGATTTTCCGCAGCCGGTGGCACCAATGAGCCCATGTGCGCCGCCCGGTTCCACGCGGAAATCCACATCCTTCAAGGCGCGGTGCGCCAATGGCGTACCGGACATGTAAACATGGCCCAGGTTCTCCACCTCGATGAGGTACTCCTTCGGGGCAGGTAAGGGTGATTGTCTGGGAGCAAAGCTCTTTTGGCTGTCCGGGGCTGGGAATTTGCCCAGCTCGGCTAGCATTTCATCAATGGTTAGGATATCCTCCTTCAACTTTGGGAGCAGGGGACGCAGTGCGGCACCAAGCACGGCTGCCGGTGGGAGCTCGAGCCCGTAGCTCGCGAGATCGCCGGAGGCGAATATCTCTTTCGGCGTGCCGTCCATCGCCAGGTGCCCCTCATTCAAGATGATGATCCGCCCTGCCTGTGCGGCTTCATCCATGTGGTGGGTGATCAGGATAACCGTGGTACCCTGGTGATGAAATTCGTTGAGCTGCGCCATCACCATGCGCCGTCCGAGCGGATCGAGCATGGTGGTGGGTTCATCAAAAACGATCACCCTTGGCTGCATGGCGAGGATGCCCGCCAGCGCAAGGCGCTGTGTCTGCCCCGCGGAAAGCAGGTGTGGTGGTCGGGTGCGATGAGCGGTCAAGCCAGTGGCCTCCAGAGCGGAATTAACCCGCCGGCGGATCTCGACCGGGGGCAGCCCAAGATTTTCGGGACCGAAGGCGATGTCCTCTTCGACCGTCGTGGCGACAATCTGGTCCTCGGGATACTGAAAAGCCATGCCCACCAGGCTGCGAATGCTGCCGAGATTTGCGGTCTCGCGGGTATCCATGCCCGCCACCAGCACGCGGCCTGCGGTGGGTAACAGCAGCCCATTCAAATGGCGGGCAAGGGTGGATTTACCCGAACCGTTGGCGCCGAGGATCGCCAGGAACTCGCCTTCGCGGATACCGATATTGATATCAACCAATGCGGGTGCAGGTTTGCCGTTCTGCGCCGGATGGGTAAAGCTTACGTTCTCAATGCAAATGATATCGGTGGAGTTCAAGTTATCTTATTTGGTCAGCCAGCATGCGTGTTCAGGAATTATGGTATCTCAATGGAAGGAGATTGCTCCGCAGCCGCAGGGGCGGACATGCGCACCGGGTACATGGCAACCACAAAATCGTACCAGTCGCCACCGCTCGCCGGGCTGGATTGCAGCGCAAAGTAATCCTCGCTGAGCGTTTCAAGGCGACTGAAGAATTGACGCGCCTGGTCAGGGGCAAGGCGCATGCTGCCGCGCAGGGCTGTGAATCGGTTTTGCGGCGGTGCTTTAGGATCGCTCTCGATCCAGCCTTCCTGCAACCCCTTTTTGAGTTTTGAGCGCGCCTTGTCGAACACGTAAGTCAGCAGGTTCTCACTGCCATCAGCGGCAGGTTTTCCGGGTACAGCGAGGAGATCGGCGGCGATGCGGATGGTGCGGGCACGCGTCATGTAAACTTTTTCGATCAGGTGCGAGACCATGCGCTCCTCGGTGATGCGCAGCAGTCCGTGCTCCTCGAGCAGCTTGAAATGGTAATACAGCTTCACCTGGTTGATATCCAGCTCAGTTGCCACCTGCTTGACGGTCTTGGGCGTATCGCGCACCGTTTCCAGGATCTGCAGGCGCAGCGGGTCGGATACGATGTGGATGGTTTCCAGGTCGGTGACTACGAACTCATCTTCGGGTTGGAGATATTTGCCAACAGCCAGTACTTTGGTCATGGAACATCCTGTCATTTAAAAAATTTTAAATATGTTATCACCTTTGAAAAGTGTGTCAAGTAGGGGTAATTCATGAATTACCCCTACACAGTAATGCATGGTGTAAGATTAACGTCAGCCCAATATAGATTTTCACATCATCGAGGATTTCACATGTCCCTGCCAATCGACTACACGGAACGCGTCTATGCCGGCATCCTGGGAAAGATCATTGGTGTTTACCTTGGCCGGCCCATCGAAGGTTGGACCTACGAGAAGATCACCGCCCGCTTTGGCGAGATCACTCATTATGTCCACGAGGAGCTGGGCTTGCCGCTGGTGGTCACCGATGACGATATTGCCGGCACATTTACCTTCCTGCGCGCGCTGCCGGATTACGGCAATTCGAAAGAGCTGAGTTCGCAACAGATCGGGCAGACCTGGCTCAACTACCTGGTGGAGAACCAGGCGATCCTCTGGTGGGGCGGGATGGGCTGCTCCACAGAGCACACCGCCTACCTGCGGCTCAAGAACGGCATCCCGGCGCCGCGCAGCGGTTCGATGGCGTTGAATGGTAAAACCATTGCCGAGCAGATAGGCGCGCAGATCTTCATCGATGGCTGGGCGATGGTCGCGCCTGGCGACCCGGAGCTGGCGGTGCGGCTGGCAGGAGAGGCTGCCCGGGTCAGTCACGATGGGGAGGCGGTGATCGCCGCCCAGCTGCTGGCGGCGATGGAATCGCTGGCGTTTGTTGAATCGGACTTGAACAAGATCCTGGATGCCGGTCTCAAGTTCATCCCGGCGGATTCGCTGGTCAATCGTGTTGTCGCTGATATCCGCGGGTGGCATGCCGGCGAATCGGACTGGCGCAAAACGCGCGAGAAGCTGGTCGAACGCTATGGCTATCAACACTATCCCGGTGTCTGCCACGTGATCCCCAATCATGCGCTCATCCACCTGGCGCTGCTCTACGGAGGGGATGATTTCACCCGATCGCAGATGATCGTCAACACCTGCGGTTGGGACACGGACTGCAACGCCGGCAACGTCGGCTGTTTCCTGGGCATTAAGAACGGCATTGAAGTCCTTTGAGGGTGAGATCGATTGGCGCGGACCGGTGGCGGATCGGCTTTATCTTTCCTCTGCGGATGGCGGGCGCGCGATCAGCGACGCTGCTCATGAAACTATCCGGCTGGTCAATATCGGTCGCGCCCTGGCAGGGGAAGCCCCGTTAGCGCCAAAGGGGGGCGCGCGATTCCATTTCGAGCTGCCCGGCTCGGTGCAGGGATTTCGCAGCGAAACCAGCGATGTGACCATTCGCAATATTGCCGGGCACAGTGCAAATGGGAAACGCAGCCTGGAGATCACCCTTCACCCCGGTACATCCATGCAAGCGCAAGCCATCTTTACCGATACCTTTATCCCGCTGGAAGCCATGCATGAAACCTGGTATCCATTTGTCGCCTCACCATCAATATATCCCGGGCAGGTTTTGAGAGCACGGGTAGCCGCGGATGATAAAAACACACAGGCTGTAGGATGCGGGCTGATCATCTTCCATTACAACGAAAAAGATCAGCTGGAAACCATGCGTGCGCCGAAGGTGGAGCTCACGCCCGGGGAGGAACAGGAGATCACCTGGACTGTTCCGGATTGCGGTGGGCAGCCGGTTGCGGCGGTGGGACTGGAATTCCAATCTTCATCTCCAACATCGGAAAAGTTCTATTTGGATTATCTGACCTGGGACGGAGAGCCGGAGGTCGTGTTGAAGCGACCGGTTGAAGGCGGCAGCATGTGGCGGCGCGCCTGGGTGCGGGCGGTGGACCAATGGAGCGAGTTCTGGGAGATCGCCTACCGCCTGGTGCAGAACAGCGGCACCGGGATGATCATCCAGGGTGCGCGCGAATGGAAGGATATTCAGGTGGAAGCAGCCATCAAACCGCACCTTGTGGAGGAAACCGGCATTGCCATCCGCGTGCAGGGGCTGAAGCGCTATTACGCTCTTCTGCTGCAGCGACCGGGGAAGATCCTGCTCATCAAGGAGCTGGATGGCAGGGCGATTCTGGCGGAGAAGGCGTTTCCCTGGGAGGAAGAGCACGAATATCCCCTGAAGCTGCAAGCGCAAGGAGCAAGGCTGCAAGCCTGGGTGGGGGACGAGTTGATCTTTGATCTTGAGGACCAGGAGCGAGCATTGGAATCTGGTGCCATCGGACTGGTGGTGAAGGAGGGATGCATCTCCTGCGAAGCGGTGGTAGGAATGCCCGCCTCCGCGGTAAATTAGTTATCCCATTATTAAAAGAATAGCGCAGCAATTAGTAGCGCAATATTTTAAAATTGGAATTAATTTCTTTGATATATCCTTGTCTCGCCTTCGAATGGAACAACAATCAAGAGATCCCCTGTGGACGAAAAGATGATCTTTTTTGGAGGTGAGTGCTGCCCACCGGTCAAAAATTGCACCGGGGAGCTGCCATTCAACTCCCAAAGTTCCACCATTGTATAGCTATTGCCGAGAGCAAAAAACTGGTTGTCCGGTGAAAATGCCGCCGTCGTGTAGAAGGATTGATCGATGGTTCGAATATTTCCCGATGCGATATCCAATAAATCTGATGTTCCATCCTTCTTTAGAAGTATGAGATATGGCTTGGCATCGTTGGGGGAGATAAATATCTTTTCGGGCTGGGTTTCTTCTGTGTAGTGTTTCTGCCACCCAAGCTTCCCGGAGGTGATATCCCAAATCCCAACATTGCCATCTAAAAATGCAGCCAGTACGTTCTTGCCATTTGGCAGAAAAGCTGCCGAAACAACTTCAGAAGGCGGGTCAAAAGAGAACGTCCTTTGCCGCTCATATGAATGGCGATCATAGATAAATAAGCCAAGAGATGATGAGGAATATCGAAGTAGTGTACTCTCTGTTGGTGAGAATTCTATTCTGGATGATTCAGGTAAGAACCCGGGAAAATCACGCACTTTTTCTCCTGAGGATATATCCCAGTAGACCAGATCCTGGATTCCGGGACAATCAGTTGCCAGTGTTTTTCCAACATCCAAAAATGTAATCCCACAAATATCATTTACATACAGGCGGTGAACAATGGAACCAGCCAAAAAATCCCAAACAATCACGGTTTTATCACGAGCTGAAGAAGCGAGGAAATTTCCATCCGGGGAAAAACGGATGGATGTGATGCTATCATCGTGTCCCTGTAGTTTTTTCAACTCCTGGCGGGAAAGCACATCCCAGATAACGATGTCTTTTTCATCATAAGAATATGCAATATACCTCCCATCTGGTGATATCACCAGATCGCTTTGGGCTGTAGGGAGACGAGTAACCTCAGAGAAGTATCCTTCTCCATAAGCTAGTACACTTGCATCTTGCGTTTCCTTAATGGGACCTGTTGTTGAATCTCGAAGGATACCCCATAAGAAATACACCACAGTAATGCAGGCACCTGCCAGAAGGAATATCAAAGCCGCGACAACAATTCGTGGGAGCCCACCTCTTTTCTTGAGAAGGGTAGTTGCCAACTCTTTTGATTTCAACTTATTCATTTTTGGATTATTCAAGGGACATCCCCGCATCTAAAAAATGTATTTCTTGATGGTTGTTTTCATCGGTAATAATTTTTTAGCCATTTGATCATTTTCTTTGAAAAATTTTTACCATACCGCCATACTGGGGAACGACAATAAGCAAATCTCCATTGGCACCAAACAGGAGTTTCCCAGGCGTTTTTTCCAATCCCGTAATGGCCTGTTTCATGATTCCGTTTGGCAATTCCCATATCTCAACTCTCGTATTTGAGGTACCCAAGGCTAGGTAATTGGAATCTGGGGAGAATACCGCGGTTGAATAATTAAAGTTTCCCATTCTCCTGACTAGCTGAGCATTTATATCAACCAGGTCAATACTCTTCCCTCTCAAGATAAGAGCGGCATATGGGGTAGGGTCACCTGCAGACGTAAAAATTTTTTGAACCCGGTCTTCCTCGCTATATTCCAATTCAAACCAAGGCGCCTCCGAATCAATATTCCAGATTCCAAACTTGCCATCGAAGAATGACGCAGCCGCATTCATTCCATCGGGAAGGAATGTCGCCCAGACCACCTCTGAGGAAGAATTAAAAGTAAGGGAGCCAATTTGATTAACATAGTCGCGATCATAAATATGTACATATGTGGTGGCAAAACCATATTGAAGCAGGGCATTTCCTAAGGGTGAGAATTCGATCTCTGGAGATTTTGTCAACTGACCATAATACTCGAGAGTTTTTTGTCCCGTCGCTGAATCCCAGTAAATCAGGCTTCGTGTTTCAAAACAATCCGTTACCATCGTTTTGCCTTCATCCAAAAAATGAATACCACACATGTCGCCGATATCCAGCTTATGGAGGATGGAACCATCCTCAAGATCCCAGAGAATTACTGTCCAATCATAAGAAGAGGACGCAAGAGTCTTTCCATCCGGGGAGAAAACTATATACAGAATCCCATCCCCATGTCCTTGAAGGACTTTGGTTACCTGGTGAATAGACAAATCCCATATGGCAATATCCTTATCGCCGACAGGATAAGCCAACAAATTTCCATCCGGAGAAACTACGATACGGTCACCTGCAGCCTCGAATTGTGCAACTTCCACAAATTGCTTCCACAAAACCGGGGATTCTTTTTGTTTGGGTGTTTCGCTTTGATCGGTCTCGCCGGATTTTGATAATATTTTAGAGATCCCCCAAATCGCCGCGCTGATAAATAGGACCGATATTATAGCAACCAGGAGCTTACCGATATAAAGGTTTTGTTTTTCCGGAATTACAGAAGACTTATCCACTTTTAAAACTTCAAAGTCAATTTCTGTTAGCGGTTTTCCACATTTGACGCAAAATCGATCATCCTTGTTGTTCTTGGTTCCACAATATGCGCAATACATGAGTATCTCCTTCTCGAAAGACGCAGCCGATGTATCCTTAGATAAAGATCATTTTTCAGGTGCTTTCAACCACCCAATGTTTTCAAGTTTCATCCTGAAGCCATACATGCCATATGACTTGAACTTTACCGGCATGAGATCTTCCATGACTTTCCGGGGGAGGAAATCAGTGGTTGGAACATAATAGAGCACATTGTTATCGATGTAGAAAAATCCGCTCGAATCGGGCGCCCAGGTCATGACCACGTTAGGGGTTTTGGTGATTTCCACAAAAGGACCGTTCGCATAACAAACCAGCGTGGGATCGACCATGCACATCCCAATGCCATCCGGCGCAAAATAAGCTATTGCATAATGATCTGCGAGCTTTTCTACTTCCCCCGAAGTACTCAATACCCAGACTCCGGTCTGTCCTGTAACGACAAACTCTTGCATATCCTTGCTCCAATATAAATTGAATCCCGTGAAATCTCCATCTATCTTCTTTTTTGGACTCTTGGGATTGGATTTAAGGTATAGTTCGCCGGCCTGATCAATGCATGCCACTGCACCTGTTTCAATGTCAATATCAGCACCGTAGGTATTGCCCCAGCAGACCTCCTCGTCTTCGGTCGGGTCATTTAGATTAATCAGGTGCACGCTGGGATAATACTGGCTCCAATTGGCGGTCAACATGAACTCTGATTTTGAAATGCCCAGGATTTCGACCGGCCCAATTTCATCCCAAGTATCATCAATAAGGCGTTCGTTTTCCCCATCCCGGCTCACTGCCCAAAGCGCTCCGTTGGTCCAACCTGCACCAGAACCGAAGGTCTTGACACTCTGATAGAGGATCTCGTCGCTATCAGGAGTCCAAATAGGAAGAGCCACTTCAAGCGCGCCAGAGGTCATCCTCTTAATCGTTTTTGTGACTGTATCATAAACATATAAATCAGATGAATAAGAGTACGTCCCAGCACTTTCTTCCAGGGCCGCTACGAAAGCAAGATATCGACCTCCCGGAGACCAGGCAAGCGCATCCCAATCCAGTACAGCATTAACAATATCTGGGGGTAGCTCGCTGTTGGAATCAAAAACTTCGATCCATTCTTCGTTAAGGAGGGGTGTGATTCTTTCTTCAGTCATGAGCGGAAAGGTTTCGATTACCAGGTCATAGCCCACCCCTGATTGGGCGGTTTTTCTAAGGGCTAACATGGTACCGTTGGGCGATATACCTGAAGGAAGATCAAAAACACCCGCGCCTAATTCGGGAACAGGAAGGCCAAAAAGTGCGTTGACTCCACTGCCATCGCTATTTGCCACCCATAGTGCATTTGTTGTGGCAAAAATAAGCCATGGTCCAGGATAGGGATATCCCCCCATTGGAACCTCGAGCATTGGTGTTGATGTGGGAGCAAGCGAATCCGCTTCGGACGGTTTTTGAGTTGGCTTCTTTGTCGGCTCAGTAACCTCCTGCGGCAGAAGAATATCCTCAGGTTTTGCCGTTTCTTCATTTGTTTTGGGAAATAATTTAGGCACGAAAATAACCGCTGCAGCGATCAACACAATACCAAGAGCGATGGGAATGATCGCCTTCGGGAGAGTGAGGTCGCTTTTTCTCCTCCGAGATCAACCGCTTGAGGCTCGTCCCGCATTTACCGCAGAATTCACTGCCTTCTTTTACTTCGGCACCACATTTTGGACAGAACATAATACAACCCTCCTATGGAAAAGAATAATTCTGCACCATCGACGTTTTTGGTCTCTGAAAATCCTTGAATTTAGCTATTAAAAATAAGATCCATCAAACCCCATATAAAATTTACAAGTAAGATCTGGTAAACAGGGGAGCGATGGATTCTAGCGATTCCGCATGGATGTCAGCGGAGCGGTGGGTTACGATGTTGTGAGGTTTATTATTAATCGGTTTCTTCCTTAATAAACCACTTGTAAATTAATATTATTTTAATGTATATTATAAATTATTCAATAGGCAATTTATAATTTGCCATTTTAGAAATCAAAAAATCATTTTACATCACCCCCTCGTTGCAGCGAATCCATAAGGAGGAAAAGAGAGCTCATAATGATTCGTGGTTATAAAATTAGGAATCATGATAAATATTCTTTAGAAACAGGGAGGTAGGATATGAAGTGCACAAAGGTGTTGTCACTAGCAATAATTCTTGTTACTGTTCTTTCAGGTTGCCAATCGGGTTCTGACAAATCTTTGCAGGCAACCAACGATGCTCTGGTCAGCCAGCTTACTGCCCAAGCCGTAGCTAATGTTGAAGCCACCAGTGAGGCGATGAAGGTCGAATTGACCGAGCTGGCAGAAGCAGCCATCCCCACAGCAGAGCCGACCATTGATTACCTTACAACCACTGAAGACACAAGTTCATCTTATACCTATGAGAGCTGGCGCTTACTCTGGTATCCATCCGCCACCTTTTTGGCGGATGATGTGGTCACCTCGGATGAATGGGATGATTTTGCTGCAGGTATGGCCAGAAATCTTGCCATACCAGAGCCATATTATTGGGAATACCTGCAGGTTCCCGACGATACCCGCTACGCCGATATCGAAGAATATTACATTGATGAAGCAACGAAGGAACACGATTACAAACTGGCGCAAACCCAGCAATATGTGACCAAGGGCGGAGACGACACCTATATACTGACATTTACCAAGGGGAAAGGAGATTCTGCGTCCAGGATTGTGATCCAATTCTGGCCCAAGACCAAGGACTTCCCGGCTGCTTTGATGGTGTTTTATGTTAATCCAGATTAGGTAAAGAACAACATTTCTCCTTGCGAATCCAGCAGGGTTGTACCAAGATACAGCGATTGGTAAAAAAGTTTCAAGACCGGACAAGAGCTTAAAGTCCGGTCTTTTTTTGTTGAGAAAATCAGCCATTATACCTAAACAAGAATAGTACAGTTGTATAATACATAAAATAGAATATACTGTGTATAATACAGTATGAAAGAAAATAGCGAAAGGAAAGGTGCGTATGGAAGATGAACAAGTTTTAGATAACCTGATCCTTGAGCTTCGCCGGGGGGTGATCGTTCTGGCGGTGCTCAGCCAGCTCCAGGTGGAGCAGTATGGCTATTCAGTGATGCGATTGTTATCTGAAAAAGGGCTGGGGGTCGACCAGGGGACTTTGTATCCCCTGCTACGCCGCATGGAAACGCAGGGTTTGCTGCAATCCAGCTGGCGTGTTGAGGCGGACAGGCCGAGACGGTACTACGTGATCAGTCCGCAGGGAAAAGCCATCCTTCCCAAAGTCAAGGATGAATGGCACAAGATTGCCGGGACCCTGGAGGGGATCCTGGGTAGTGAAAGGAAGTCGAAATGAAAAGTAATTTGATCGATGCATATGTTGCCCGTGTTGGGCAGAACCTGCCGCAGAAGGAACGCGGTGATATCGAAGTCGAGATCCGCTCTCTGCTTGAGGATACCCTGGAAAGCAGGGCTGCTGCTGAAAAGCGTGATGTGGATGAGGAAATGATCGTTGCCGTCCTGAAGGAACACGGTGATCCTCAAACAGTGGCTGCCTCCTACGGGGAGCCGCGCTACTTGATCGGTCCGCGTCTCTTCCCGACCTTCATCCAGGTGATCAAGATCGTGGTAGCCTTTATCGCGTCGGTGGGGCTCATCGGATTAATCGTGCAGCTCACCGGGCTGACCGGTCAGACCGCCGCGACCTTCTTTGAAGGCGCGATTGAAGAATTCGCGGATTTCGCGCAGTCCGTGTTCAGCGCGGTGGGTAGCGTTGTGCTGGTCTTCGCTGTACTGGAATGGTTCGTGCCTGGCCTGGGCCGTAAAAAAGCAGCCTGGGACCCGCGCTCGCTGAAGGATCAGCAGCCTCAAGATTCGATCGAGCCCGCGGGGTTGGTTGCGGATATCGTTTTCAACGTCGCCGTGATCGTGCTGTTCAACTTCTTCTCAGGTTGGATCGGCGCTTCTTATCGCGATGGAATAGGCTGGGTGAAGCCCATCCAGTTGCTAGCATCCGCCTTCTTCCGGTACCTGCCCTGGCTGACCGCAGCCTGGAGCGCCAAGATCGTTGTCGATATTGTCCTGTTGGTTCGAAGGAGCTGGTGCAGCACTATGCGTTGGATCTTCGCTGCCGTGGAATTCTTCACCATTGGCATTTTGATTGCCATGCTCTTTGGCCCGTCCCTCATTGACGTCACCGTCATTCACGGTGCCTTGAATATGCCTTTTGATGGCGGGATTAATTTCTCAATGCGCATCGTGCTGGGGATCATCATCGTGGCTTCGGGATGGGATGCGATCAAGGTATTGCTGCCGGAATTCAACAACAAGCGCATTGCCCTGCCAACAGTAAAATAGAATATCAATAATAAAAACGCCCCTTTAGGGGCGTTTTTGATTCAGATCCTGATGAGAATTCCATTGCCGGATGGGTCTCTCAGAAGGACACCCCCATCCTGCTTTTTGGTTTTCACCCCGGCAGCCTTGGCGCGTGATTTGATCGCATCCAGGGCGTTCTGATCCGGCTGCACCAGCTCGAACCAGCGCAAGCCGCTGGCATCCGCATCCGGGGCGGGCGAGCCTTCACCCAGCCAGGTGTTGATCGCCACATGGTGATGATAGCCATTGGCGGAGAGGAAGGCGGCGGTGGTATCCAGCTTCTGCATCAGCTCCAGCCCGATGATCTCGGTGTAAAAACGCTGGGCATCTCCCAGGGTGCTGACGTACAGGTGGACGTGCCCCATATCGGTCTTTGGGTGGATTCCCTCCCAGTTGGAAGGTTTGTCCACCAATTCACCAATAAGATTGTCGATATCCAGTGGTTTTGTATCCATCTTGAGTTGACCGAGCGAATCGCGCGGCCACTCATCGGGAAGGCGGTCGCGGTAGATCTCGATACCGTTGCCATCGAAGTCCTTGAGGTAGAACGATTCGCTCACCAGGTGATCGGCCACGCCCTCGAACTCCGCGCCGGCCTGCGCCAGGTGGGCCAGGGTGCGTGCCAGCTCGAAGCGGTCAGGCACGCGGATTGCCATATGATAAAGCCCGGTTGTGCCGCGCTGACGCCGCGCAGCAGGGTTCCATGTGAGGGTGAGCAGCGGCTGATCCGGATTTGCGCCCAGCACGGCGGTTTTTTCCTCCTGCCTGAGAAGCTTCAAGCCAATACCGGAGGTATAGAACAGCACCTGTTGCGCCATGTTGGCAGTGATCAGGTGGACTGCGCCAATATGTGTGGATGGGAAAGGGGTTTTTCTCATGGTGTTTTTCGTAAATCGATAATGATGTGTTGATTATAGCCCAGCCATCGTGTATGTCAGCAAAGGCGTAGGAAGTCTGGGCTCTTATAATTTGTGAGAAAATTAGAACGTTATGTCCATCTCAATGACGCAGCCAAGGTTAAAGGGGCAGCTCTTACGGTTGAGGCTGCTTTACTTCTTTGTCTATGCCGGCTATGCCTTCATCTGGCCTTTCACTCCCATATTCATACAGCAGCAGGGATTGACCGGAACACAGATTGGCATCGTATTCACCTGTGGAGCTCTCGCAGCCATGCTTGCAGCGCCCATCTGGGCGAGGTTGAGTGGAACCGGAGTGCGCCAGCGAAGGGTTCTGCAATTGATTTGCGTGTTATCAGCTGCCGGGTTCTTGTGGTTCAGCAGCCAGCGCACTTTCCTGTCGTTGGTTTTTGTTTTTATCGTCACCTGCCTTGCCGGCGCGGGCTTAACCACCATCATGGACCTGATGACCGT
Source organism: uncultured Chloroflexia bacterium (assembly GCA_963804865.1). Taxonomy (GTDB): domain Bacteria; phylum Chloroflexota; class Anaerolineae; order Anaerolineales; family Anaerolineaceae; genus CAVVEQ01. The sequence continues at coordinate 74,926 of CAWDSH010000026.1, read as the reverse complement.
GCGCATCCTGGAAAAGACGACCGGAGCCGGATTTGGCAGCGTGCGGGCCTGGGGATCACTGGGTTGGGCAGCGCTGGCACTGGCAGCTGGGGCGATCGTTGAGCGCACTTCGATCCATTCCATTTTTTTCGCTTACGCCATTGGGATGCTGGTCAGCATTCTATTGTTGGCAGGCTTGCAGGTTCCTTATGTTCATCGCGCCACGCAGTCCTCACAAGAAAAATCAAGGTTCTCTCAATCTATCGAATTCCTGAAGCAGCCGGCGATTTTCTGGATGGTATTGGCGTTGGGAATAACCTGGTTGACACTGAATGGATTGCAGAATTTCGAATCCATTTACATGAAACAACTGGGTGCGGGGGCAACGCTGATCGGTCTGGCCAGCACACTGGGAGCGGTGATCGAATTGTTCGTCATGCCCTGGGCTGACGGGTTGAACCGCCGAATGGGAAGCGGAAAGCTGCTGGAAGCATGGTTATGGGTCAAGGCAGTGGCTGTATTGATTGTCGTCATCCATCCCTCCATTGCCAGCATCCTGATTTCGCGCGTGATCGGTGGGGTGGCTTATAGTTTCTTCACGGTCGGCATTGTTGGATATATCACCAGGAATACCCTGCCGCACCAGACCGCGACCGCGCTGGCATTGTTGACCATGACCCTAAAAGCCCTGGTGGATTCCGCCGCGTCGCCGTTGAATGGGCTGGTATTCGATACGCTGGGGGCTTACTGGTTCTACGTATTCATGCTGGCAAGCTGCCTGTTGGGCTGGGTGTTTGTGCGCGCAGCAGGTGCAGGAAGGGATAAAATCAATGAGACGAATTTGGAGAGCGAGGTCCCATGAGTCTGACAAGCTATAGCACTCACCATCTGGTCAAAAGCGAGGATCTGAATCACCACGGCACGCTGTATGCCGGGCGCACGGCGGAATGGTTCGTTGAATCGGGATTCGTAGCCGCAGCCAGCCTGACCAAGCCGGAGAACGTCGTCTGCTTAAAGATCCACGGCATGCGCTTCAGCCGCCCGGTGCAGCGCGGCGACCTGATCTGCTTCACCAGCTGCATCGCCCATGCCGGGACGACTTCGCTGGTGGCTCATATCAAATCCGAGGTCAAGGGCGAAACCGTGGTGGAAGGTTTCATCACCTTTATCCATGTCGACATGAAGAGGGGAAAACAATCCCGCATGATAGTTACAGTTGTTCCGGAAAGCGAAGAGGAAATCGCGCTCAACGAGCTGGCGAAGAACCTGCCGCGTTAAATTAATTTCAATTGATCGGATCTTTCATTTGATATCGAACGACATCAATTTCAGCTCGGTGCGCTCGTACCACCCCAGTTTGTTCCAGAACGCCAGCCCGCCGGGATTGTTGGCATAAACAAAGATATGACATCGGGTGATGCCATCAGCTTTCAACGCAGTCAGGCAGCGCTCAGAAAGAAGGCGACCGGTGCCGGATTTGCGGTGATCCGGATGCACAGCCAGATGATGCAGATAGCCGCGCCGCCCGTCGTGCCCGCAAAGCGCCGCGCCGACCAGCTTCCCGCCATCACGGGCAACAAAGCTCATCCCCGGGTTGGATTCCAGGTAATGACCGATCTTATCGCGTGAATCCGCGTCGCTCAAACCGATGCCCGGCGATGCTTTCCACAGCGCGATGACTTCCTCGTAATCTTCAATGGTCATCGGCAGGATGATCACTTCTGACTCACCGCTGGTATCCAAATTTGTTTTCATCTTGTTCCTTTTATTTCACTCCCACCAGTTTAGCCAGCCAGTTGCGGTGGGGTGAAAGCGCAGATTGGGGGCAAACCTCCACGCAGCACATGCAGCCGATGCAGCGGCTGAGTTCGAATTGGGCAGGCTGTGCCTTGGTGATCACGTCCACCGGGCAGGCATCCGCGCAAGTGCCGCAACCGGTGCATTTGGAAGCATCGATCCGCGGGGTCAGCTTGATCTGCCCCTGCAGCGGCGCGCTCAGCCAGGAAGGCACGTCCAGCAAGCGGAGTCCCTTGGGTAAGGATAATTTTCCGAAATTCAGTGTTTCAGGCTGGGCTTCCACCCGGATGTTTTCAGGTTGGTGTGCGCCAAGTCCATGGTTCTCCGCCTGTGCCAGGTGCAGCACTTCGCCGATTTTGAATCCCATGGCGCGTGAAAGCACGCTGTCCAGCGCGACCGCGTCCGTGGATGCAGCCATGATCTTGTATTGGTGCGGCATGCCGCCAGTGCCGGGGCCGTAACCCTCCAGCCCGAGGACGCCATCCATGATGTTGAGCTGCGGTTTCACCAGCTCGAGGATATCCACCAGGATTTTGCTGAAATCGGTGACTCCCGGTGCACGGACGTGCAGCTCGCGCTTGCGCCCGCCGGTGATCACCCCGAAGAGGTTCTTGACCGCGCCGGTGTAAAGCGTCAGCGTGTGCGTTTTGAGTTTGGGCAGGTTGATGATAAGGTCCGCATCCAGCACCGGACGGGCGATGAAATAATCATGATTGTTTAAATTCTTTTTAACTGCCCCTTCGAATTGCAGGAGGCGGGCGCCCAGCTTTTCTGCAACCGTCTGCATACCGCTGATCTGCCAGACGTCATAGCCCTCATTCAAGGCTGCCGCGGGCGAATCGCCAATCCAGACCTCGCCGCCGGCTGACTTTACCAGCTCGCCGACCGCCTCAACGATCGCCGGGTGCGTGGTCACGCCTTTCTCTATCGGAGTGGCGGTCAGCAGGTTTGGCTTGAGCAGCACCCGCATGCCGGGTCGTACGAAACGCTGCATGCCGCCCAGCGGGGCCAGGCATTCACGCAGCGCGGTTCGAACAGAATTGAAGTCGTAAGCAGGACAGGGGGTTACAGTGACGAGTGATGGATCCACGGTGAGCACCTCTAATATGGAATAAAAGAACCACTTTATTACAAGATAAAAGACGATCGATTATAACAATGGAATTGGAAAAGGTCACTAATGCTTTGCCTTCTCCATGATCCGGTCGAATTCAAGGATGATTTCATCCGGAATTTCCGGTTTGCTGTATCCCGCTGTCAGCTCATTAACCCTCGAACGCGCTCTTGAAAACGCATCCCCTCTGCCGCCTTCCTGCCAGGCACGCAGCGAACCGCGATCAATAACAGCCGAAGGCAGGTGCTGCTCGGCCTTGAAAAGCGCCCGTGTCTCCTTCAGCTTGAGGAATTCCCCGCTCAACCCGAGCTGACGGAACATATCCAGGGCGAGCGTTTCAGTGGGCGCGCCGATACCCTTCAGCAAGCGCTGCGCCATGGCGATACCTTCCGCATCCAGCACCAGCTTTTCGGCGCTCTGGCAGTTGAGGAAATCCAGCATGCCCGCCCCGGAGATCATGTTGATACCTGCCAGCGCTCCGATCAATGCTGTCATCCCACTTTCAAGCCCAGCTTGTGCATCCATCAGCTTGGCATCGCTGGCACCCAGGTAACCGTGGGTGGGCAGATCCAGTGATTTTCCGAGCTGGGCATAAGCAGCGTCCAGCATGGCGGTTTCGATGGCACCCATTGGCGTGGTGCCATTGCGCATATCGAAAATGGCCGGCGCGCCGCCCCAGACGATTGGCGCTTTCGGCGCCGCCAGCTGGTGAATGGTCAGGCCGGAGAGGCATTCGGCGGCGTGTTGTGCCAACGAGCCCGCCAGGGTCACCGGCGCGGTGGCGCCTGCCAGCGGCATGGAAACCATCTCCACCGGGATGCCCGCGCGCCCAAGCTCGATCAGGCAGCGGCAGGCGAAGTCGGTCCAGTGCAGCGGAGGGGAAGGGCAAACATCAAACACGGCGCGAGGTCTTTCACGAAAGTTTTTCAGGCTGCCGGCATCCGCCGCCAGCAGTTCGATCATGGCTTGCAGGTTGCGCGGTGAAAATGCACCGGTGACGATGGGCTTGTTGGAATGCAGCAAAACGACATGCAGGCGATGAATATCTCCGATGATCTCGGGCGCATCATGGCAGACCACGGCGGTGGATTGGGCAGCGAATTGCGGCAGCATTTCCGTCACCTGCACCAACCGCACAAGGTCAGCCGTCTGGGCTGGGCGGTGCTCCTGCGTTTCCGGGTCGAGGATATGAACCGCGCAGGAGCCTGGATCAAAGTGAACCTCGTTGCGCGGCGAGTAATGCACAACCGCCTGTCCTTGGCGGTCGTAAAGTGAAAAAGATGTCGGGACAGTATTGAGCATCTTGCGCACGATCTGCTCGGGAATATGAACCACGTCATCCTTGATACCTGCCCCTGCTTGTTCCAACAAACTGCGCGCTTCAGCATCCGAAACGCGCACGCCGATCTCAGAGATGAGCTGGAAAGCTTCATCCAGGATCTGGGCGATCAGGTCGGGGTCGAGCAGGCTGATGGTTGGTTGCGGCATGGCGTTACCTGTGGGGGATCTTGTTGGGAATATTGGGGTCGAACGAGGCATCCCCAAAGGGAAGCCTGTAGCCGGCAAAGATGCGTTCCAGGCTATCGTAGACGTCCGTCAAGACGTCCTTCAACCGGTGGAGGTTGGCATAATCCCCCTCCACCAGGATGTTGAGCAGGTCATCCAGCCGGTCCGGCTTAACCTTGAAGGTGCGCGCTTCGACCACGTAACGCGAGCGCGTAGTGAAAGGCTTTTGATTGAGCATGGCCAGCATCTCGAGCAGGCACATCACCGCATCAAAAAAGAGTATGCCCATGCCCTCGCGATTTTCTTCCTCGATGGCATTAAACACCTTGGCGAAGGATTCCTGCACCTCCGGCTGCATCCTGGCAGCCGCTTTACGAAATTCCGCAGGTGTATGCCTGATGGCGGCAACCTTTGCACTGATGGAATTGATGAAGTCTGTGTTGAAGATCCCAACCAGATGGTCGGAACCCGCGATGGTCCAGAGGTTTATCAACTCCTTGAACCGCTGGAGATAAGCTTCCAGGGTTACGTATTCTACTTCGATCAACATTCCATCGATAATGCGCTGCAGGTAAGGATCTTTTTCGTCCGCCAACGGCTCTTTGATAAAAACGGTCAATTCCAGGTCCGAGTAATTCATATCGGTGCCTCGGGCGTAGGAAGCGTTGGCGGCAACTGCAAGCAGGTTATCTCCGAACTTGGTGTGAAAAAGAGGAATCAGCTGCTCGACTATCTCGGTGCGCTGCTCGTGGGTATGCGGCTGGATGCTTTTCATAAAAGTTAAAGAAACGGCTTATTTCTTTTGCTCGTGCGCAGTGATGATGCGTTTTAGCTCTTCCGCCAGTAGTGGATCGAGCGCATCGGGTTGGTGGGTCTGCAGGATCTGCCGGGCGCGTTCACCAGCCCATTCCCGCGCGCCATCCTTCTTCTCAAGCCACTGCTCGTAAGGCCGGTGGTCCATAAGGCGCGGCAGCCACAGCTCGCGCATATGCTGGCGGGTATGCTTCTGGCTGAGGAAGGTCCCGCCGGGGCCGACCGCGCGGATGGCATCCAGCGCCAGGGTATCGTCCGTCACCGCGATGCCCTGCAGCGTGCTGCGCACAATACTGTAGATCTCGCAATCCATCACCAGTTGTTCGAAGGAAAGGATTCGCGAGCCATGCAATAAACCTGCACCCAGCAGCATGTCCGCGCCGCTGGCGCAGGCCATGAACGCGGAGAAGCTGTTGTCCACCGCCGCCTGCCAATCGGGCTGCTTGGCACCCGTGGCGAAGGCGCCCATCGAAAGCGGCACGTGGTAGAAATCCGCCAGCTGGTTGGTGGCGGCCCCGAAGAGGTAATCCTCCGGTCCGCCGCCCGTGTAGGCGCCGCTGCGCAGGTCCATGGCGGTCTGCGCGGCAGCATAGAAGACCGGAGCGCCGGGGAAGGCCAGCTGGATCAGCGCCAGCGCGGCGATCACTTCGGCGTTGCCCACCACCAGGTTGCCGGCGGGGGTTGCTGGGCCGGTTGAAGCGCAGGATGCCATGGTCATGTAACCCACCGGTAGGCCGGCTTCGGCGGCGATCAAACCCGCCTCCAGGCTGCCGGGATCGTGCGCCAGTGGGCTGATGGTGCACTGCATGATGGAAAGCAGCGGGCGGTTGCGCAGCTGCTCGCGTCCCCCGGCAATCGCCGCTGCCATTTCGATGGCAGCCTGCATTTCACCGTGATGCAGCAGGCTTTCGGTTTGCAGGTGCTTGGTGGTCTGGTTCCAGGCGGCTTCGAGCTCGTGCAGTCCGCGGCTTTCGGGCGGGCAATCCTGCGCGGAAACCATCGCCCACCAGAAGCCGATCTCTTCGAGCGCATCCGCCACTTTGGCACAGTCCGCAACATCCTTCTTGGTCGAGCGGTGCAGCTCGCCGGTGAAAGCATCCAGCACCTGCACGCCGCAGCCATCCGTGCCCAGGAAAACGTGGTTGCCATCCATGGGCAGGTCCTGGGAGGGATCGCGCGCCGCCAGGGTGTAGGCGGGTGGCGCTGTTTTCAGCGCGGCTTCGATCACGGCTCCGGGGATCTTCGCGATGTTGGTCGCGCGGTCAACGGTTGCGCCATGCGCTTCGAGGATATCCAGCGCGCGCGGCAGGGGGAACTTGACGCCGATGGTCTCGATCACTTCCAGTGTGGCAGCGTGGATTTTTTCAATTTCCGCTTTTGAAAGGACGTCGATCCTGAAGCGAGGATTTTCGATGAATTGGATGGGCGTGCTCATGTGCTCTCCGATGTTCTTGGGGATGGGACCAACAAGTTCTTGTCCAGTTTAACCGGATTAGTCCTGTTGAAAATTATAGTGCATAATAGGCAAACCTCTTTTTGGGGGAGGTTTTTGATCATTTGCAATTCGGTGGATTTTTCAATAAGATATAGATTGGCACCATAAACGCTTCATGGAGCATACTTGAGCTACCTCGATACCCTCCGGATATTAATCGCCCACGGCAGAAGTGAATCCGCCCTGCGGGAACTGGCGCGGTTCAATTCAACCCACCCCGGGGATATCGAAGGCTGGCTGCTGACAGCCGAGGTCACCGATGACCCCGTAAGGAAGGCGGAATGCTACCAAAAAGTGCTTTGCGCTGGACCCTGGTCACGCCCTGGCGCGATCGAACCTGGAGAAAGTTGGGATTTCCCCTTCAACAAGGAAACAGAAGACCTTGCCGAAACCGGGGACTGGGCGGACAAGGCGCTTGAAGAAACCCAACCCATAAAAGCAGCCAACCGCATATCGTTGGAGTCATACCTGGCATTACAGGCATCCGCGCCGGTTCCGCAGAGCACCGCGGACGAAAGGATTGGCGGGGAAGCTTCGATCTCGAAAGAACTGGCACAAGCTGGCAAGCCGCCCTCTGGCACCTTCTCCCGCATAGCCAAGTACATCTCGGTGAAATTCCTGACGCTTTCTGTGATGCTCGCCGTTGCCATCTTCCTCTCGGTGGTGTTCGTCAATTACGGCGGTTTCATCGATACCATCGCAGAAGATCAGATCATGATGAGTATTGGGCCGATTAACATGGAACGGGTCAATAATGGCTTTGAGCCGATGACCACCGAAGAGACCGAGCAGTACATTGCTGAAGCGCGGGAAGCTGCCGGTCTGAACAGGCCTTTCCTGCTGCGCTGCGCTGGTTGGTTCACGAAGGCGGCCACCTTCGATTGGGGTGTTCAAAGCTATTTTTCGCCCTGGTACAGTTTGCCTTCTGCCACTTCACTCGAAATCATCGCGGATAGTCTTCCCAAAACACTTGTTCTTGCAGGGGCAGCCAACCTTTTCTTGTTTATATCGTGTTTGCTCCTGGCTCTATTTCTATCCCGAAACCATCAGAGTAAGTTGAACAGGATTGTTATTGCTCTTTCACCCCTTTCGACCATCCCCAATTGGATGTACGGCATCCTCCTGACGGTTATATTCAGCAGCTATCTCAGATTACTGCCGTATGGCGGAATGTACGATGATTATCCACCTGCAACTCCAGCGGGTTACATTCCTGTCGTTCTCAAGCACATGATTCTTCCGGTGGCGGCGATTGCTCTCAATATGCTCTTCCAGACGGTGTATATCTGGCGTAACTACTTCCTGATCCATTCCGAGGAGGATTACGTGGATCTCGCCAGGGCAAAAGGTTTGGCACCCAGAGTTGTTGAGAGCAAATACATTCTCAGGCCAACCCTGCCATTTGTGATCACCAATTTCGTACTGATGGTGCTCACCTTCTGGCAGGGAGTAATAATATTGGAGTGGTTCTTTAATTGGCCGGGAGTCGGTGAAATATTCCTGCACGCCATTCAGACGACGAACCGGCCCTTGATATTGACTTTCGTTGTTTTATTTGCCTATCTTCTGGCTTTCTCCAATTTAATTCTCGATATTGTCCTCGCGATTATCGATCCACGCATCCGGATTGGCTCTGATTCAGGCAACGTGAAGCTAAGGACCGCGAAACAGGAGCACGATAAGGGCGTCAGGCAAACCAGTTCGTTGTTCAAGAAAAGAGAAAGATCAGCGCAAGGACCCATGGAGACCCCCCCGCATTCCGGGGAACGACCAGAAACACCATGGAGCAGGGGAATCCTTCACGCGGCAGTTCAAGATCTTATGGGAGTATGCGAAACCAACGGTGGTCAGTGTGTTAAAGTCGCCGTCGGCGATCATCGGTCTCATCATCATCATTTTCCTGGTCATCGTTTCGATTTTCACGTTGATCTACATTCCTGCGGAAAGGGCAACTTTGCTATGGAGGACCATGACCGAAGAGGTGATGGATAACCCGGTCAATGCCAGGCCGGCCTGGTTTAATTTCTTCCGCAAGGAAAAATTACCCGAGAATATCATCCTGGATAGCCGGACGGATGCCGTCACGCGCATCGTGGAGACATCCACCAACGAAATTCAATCATCAACCCTTTTTTACCAGTTCGATTACCCCTACGATGGTTTTCCCCAGGAGATTTATCTCTTTTTCAAACCCGAATACACAGCCAAAACGCCCTTCGTCCACCTGGTCTGGGTCATGCCTTCGGGCAAAGAGATCGACATGGGGCGATTCTCCGTGCGGAGAAGCCAGATCTACATGACGACCACCGAACTGCCCAAAGGAGGATCTTTTTCAGGCACCCGCATCCAGGGTCTAAGTGGTGGGGAGGGCGGCGTGCCGGTGGTGGCAAGCCTGTTCATCAATCCGGATTCGGGTTCGAAAACCGCCGAAAATGGCACCTACTTGCTCAAGATGGAGGGTATCACCTTCGAGGAAGGTTCGACCATCGATGCCAGGATGGTGATTTACGGACAGGTGTTTGGCCTGGCCGGCACCGACCACCTGCGGCGCGATCTCTCCGTTGCTCTTCTTTGGGGCACGCCCGTGGCGTTGATCTTCGGTATCCTCGGTGCGTTGACGACCACCGTCCTTTCGGTCGTCATCGCGGCTGCCAGCGCCTGGTTCAGGGGCTGGGTGGATGAGCTCATCCAGCGCATCACCGAGGTCAACATGATCCTGCCGGCTTTCCCGATCGCGCTGATGGTCTATTACCTGGTTTCGCACAGCATCTGGGTCGCCCTGAGCGTGGTCATCGTGCTGACCATTTTCAGTACCGCGGTCAAAACATATCGTGCCGCCTTTATCCAGGCCATGGAATCCCCCTATATTGAAGCCGCCAGGGCTTACGGGGCGAGCGACTGGCGCATCATCTGGCAGTACCTGATGCCGCGCATCTTCCCCGTGCTCATCCCGCAGCTGACCAACATGGTGCCCTTTTTCGTTTTTTACGAAGCCACCCTGGCGATGGTGGGCGTCATGGATCAAAACCTGCCCACCTGGGGCAAGGTGCTCTACGATGCTTTCAATAATCCCTATGGCAGGCAGGACTACTGGATGCTGGAGCCGGTGGTGCTCATGATGATCACCGGCCTGGCGTTTGCCATGCTGGGTTCTGCGCTGAACAGCGTATTAAATCCCAGGTTGAGTGAGAGTTAAATTCGGGAAATTGGATGCTTGCTGTAAGGGGGTCAGCGAGCCATCAGTGATTTTGCCAACTCGACTGCGCCGATGGCGTCTTCGCTGTAGCCATCCGCGCCGATCTCCTCCGCCCAGGTGCGCGTAACGGGCGCGCCGCCGACCATCACTTTCACTTTCGGGCGTAGTCCCAGGTCGTCCAGCGCTTCGATCACGTTGCGCTGACCGGTCATGGTGGTGGTGAGCAGCGCCGATACGCCGACGATATCCGCCCGCACCTCGCGGGCTTTCTCGGCAAATTTTTCGTATGGCACGTCCACCCCCAGGTCGTGTACTTCAAATCCATTCGCTGAGAGTAGTGTACCGACCAGGCTCTTGCCGATCTCGTGCACGTCGCCCTTCACCGTTCCCAATACCACGCGTCCGGCGGTCTCGCGAATACTGCCGCGCTTCTTCATTTCTGGTTCGAGAACAGCCGCTGCCTTTTTCATTGCCTCCGCTGCCAGCACCACGTCCGGTAGGAAGAGTTGACCGTCACCGAATTCCTTTCCTACCTGCTGCATGCCCGGCAGGTAGCCCTGCTGGATGGATTCCAGCGGGTCCAACCCAGCGGCAAGCGCCTTGCGCGCCAGCTCCTGGCTTGCATCCGGATCACCGTCGATGATGGACTGCTTCATTTCTGCGTAAAGGGGATGGGGCATGGGTTTACTCCGGGAAAAGGGATTACGGCGTGCAGGTCCAGGCGCCGCTGAAAACGGATTCGGGGAAAGGCTCGAAATCGTAGGTGATCACGTGCGTATCCGGTATGGAGACGTTGTTGAAAACGCCCGAGCCGGCTCCATCCATGAAAATGGGGGCGTCGATCAGGCTGCCCATGAAGCTCCATTTATCCGTGGCGCCCATGATCACCGCCAGGTAGAGCGGTTCGGCTTCACCGTTGGATTTATGCACGCCGGTGATCTGCACTTCGATGCGGTTCGGGTTCAATTTATCGGGTGTGTTCTCGGCCACCAGGTTGAGTGGTTCTCCGGATTGCACGCCCTTGCAGGTGGTGATCTTCAGCAGCGCTGTCTGCCCGGTGGGCAGCACCAGTGTGAACTCGCCGCCCGGGAAGCTGGAAAGCTCTCCGTAATAGGTTGCCTGATCTGTTATCGGGTCTGCCATCGGGGTCGGGTCACTGGGGTTGAACACGCTGCAGGAAGTGAGCAGCAACAGGGCTATCAGAGAGAGCGCAACGGTACGGGCAGGCATCCTGTAATTATACAAAATGTCCGGGGTTTTGGGGTTGATAAAATTCCCAGGGGGAAAAGGATGGAAGGATTTAAATATTGAAACCATCCTTCCATCTTGTCATATCCATGTCTTAAGCTGTTTTCACCGGCTGGCGCAGAACGGTCTTCAGCTTTTCCGGGGCGGACCTGCGCGGGTCGCCAAAGTAGATCTCGTGGTGGTGCCCGTTGCGCACCAGGTTGTTCTCCTTCATGAAGGCTTTCATGCGCTCGATGGTGGGTTCCTCGGCTGAATAGGGGCCGATGTGCATCACCTGCACCGAGAGCCCCTCTTGGAAGGACTCGAAGCGCAGCTTTGCCAAACCCGGGGAGGGTTTCTTTTTCTTGAGCTGCTCCAGGGCTTGCTGGTACATGTCGTTCGTGATGTGGTCCGGCTGCATCATCATCGCGGTGAAGCGCATATCCTGCTTCCTGCCGAATTCGAACTCGCCGCCCTCCACCCACCACAGCCCTTCAAGCGCCATCACGGTGTAATCGATGGGATTCTCCTTGCGCAGCTTGGAGGCGAATTTCAGCGTGTAAGACATGCCGTAAAGCGCTGTTAAGGCATCCACGAACTCGGGCGAGTCTCCAACCTTCTCGCTGGCTTTAACCACGCCATCGATCATTACGAATTTGAATGCGGGCACATCCACCAGCTCGACCTTTTTGGCTGAAGGCGCATACAGGTATTTCAATTCCTTGCGCAGATCGATCTTGTCTGTCATTTCGTTTCTCCTTGGGTTGATTTTGCCTGTTCCGGGTAACGCTCCAGTAGCGCGCGAGCCCATTCAGCAACCATCTGCTTCAACTCCTCCGGATCGAGGATGGTGACCGCCGGGCCGAAGCTGATCAACATGCTGGCAGCGAAGACCAGGTCGCTGGCGGGCAGGGTGGCGAGCAGCGAGCCATCCGGCTGGGCTTCGATCTCGCTCCAGCCGATGGAGCTGTCGTGGACAAAACCGGCGGCTTCCGGCGCGAAGCGTACCTTTGCCTTAATGGTTGGCTCGGGCTGCAGCTCCGCGGCCAGGAAGGCGCGCGCGTCGAAATCCGCCGGCGGGACGAAGCTCTCATCCAGGGTGCGCAGCTCGCGGATGCGGTCCAGCCGCAGCAGGCGCAGCGCGCCGCGCAGGTGGCAGAAACCGGCGGTATACCAGCGCCCCCAGCGGTGCACCAGCGCGTACGGGTCGAAATCGCGGATGGTGGGTTTGGCATCCCGCGGGTTCTCGTAGGTGACGCGCACCCTGCGGGAATCGTGCAGCGCCGAGCGCAGCTTGTCCAGAACGCCCTCCTCCGCCTGCTGACCGGCGCGGTGCAGCTGGGTGGCGATCAGCGCGCGGCGCGCCCAGGCGATCTCCTGGCGCTGCTCATCCGGGAGCAGGTTATCCAGCTTGGCCAGTGCCCCGCGGGCGGCATCCCGGTAGAGCCTGCCCCACATCTCCTCCACCAGGCTGGTGCCCAGCCCCACCGCCACGGCTTCCTCCGGGTTGAGCACCAGCGGCGGCATTTTGTAGCCGCGCACCAGCGAAAACCCGCCGGCGGGACCGCGCTCGGAATAGAGCGGGATGCCCAGCTCTTCAAGCATGCCGAAGTAGCGGTGCACGGTTCGGATGGATACGCCCAGCTCATCTGCCAGCTCGCCCGCTTTTCGATTGGGCTGGCGCTGCAGGAGCATGATCAGGTTGATCAATCGCGTGGCACTGTTTGTCATCATTACCTCTAGGTTCAGGCAAGATCAGCATAACGAATATATATGTCAAATTATGACATATATATAAAACTGGGAATCAAAAAGGAGATGGTTTTACCATCTCCTTTTGGGTTTACCTTCGACTTTCAATTAATTATTCAGTCTGCGGGGGGGCGCGTCCAATCGAGCGGTTTTCCCGCCAGGCTTCTGACAATATCACTGATGATTTCGATCACCTCGATCACCTTGCCGGCCCCGATCTTTTCGAAGGTGTCCTGGGGGGTATGCGCCAGGTGGCGGATGTTGACCCCGCCGAATGCCAGCGCCGGCACGCCGCGCATGGAGAACGAGGAATGGTTGCTCTCAGGCCAGGGCTCCACCCAGACCAGGCCCGGGTAACCCTTCACCAGCCCGTCCACGTGAGCATGCAGGGCTTCCGAGGCCGAGTAGATGGCGATGCTGTTCGTCCCGCTCAGCGTGCCCATGTCGTCCATGTTGATCGCCAGCAGGATGCGTCCCAGGTCATCCCCGCCGCGGCGCAGGTATTCGTCATCGCCCATCGGCAGGGCTTCCTCGCCGTTGAACGCCACGAACTCCAGCTGGAAGGGCAGGTCCTCGCCTTTCAGCCTTTCCGCCAGGGCGAGCAGCGCACCCGCGCTGGCGCCGTTATCCCCGGCTCCGGGCGTGCCGTAAAAGGTGTCGAAATGGGCGCAGATCACCAGCTTGATCTCCGCGCGCGGGCGTGCGCGCGACGATGTTGCGCGCGGTGGCGGGGCTGCGCCGCGCCTGGATGCGCAGGTGCGCCCTGGCGCCGGGTTTTCGCAGAATGGCGTTCAGCGACTCGCGGGGAACGGTCGCCGCGGGGATATCCAGCTCCCAGTCCTCGGTGAACTGCTCGTAATCCATCGACGAGGCAGGCGGCGCGAGCAGTGCGGCAGGTTTTTTCGTTTCAAGATAATTGACGATGCGCTCGTCGTACTCCGATTTCAGGAACCAGGATTTGGCGGATAGCTGGTGGTTGGCCAGCGCGCCGTAGAACAGCGCGATCTTGCCGGTGATATCCGCCTTTTCCAGCTCGGCTTCGGTGCCAAGCGCGACGAGCGGGGCGGTGACCTCGCAGGGCAGCGAGAAGGCGTTGGCGATGGCGGGAACCGGCTCGCCATCCACCTCGAGCAGCGTGGCGGTATGCTCCCAGGCGGTGCAGGGATAGGGCTGCTCCTCCACCTCCAACCCCGCGGCGCGGAAGGTATCGCGCATGAAATCGGCGGCTGCCTGGTTGGCGGGCGAGCCGATCAGGCGCGGACCGATCTCCACGCACAGCTTTTCGATATAAGACATGACTTTGGTTTCTTCGGAAGGCATTTTCCTCTCCATAAAAGATGATTTGTGCGCGCAATTCTATTTTACAACCCTGGTGTACTAATGGAGGGTTTATGACACGGGCGGGGAATGCCAGCCGCCACATCCCCTAAAGTATGCAAGCAAAGCCTGGTTTACAAGTGGAGGGTTGTGTTATCCGGTTTGTTGCATCGCGGATTTACGCAGCATGTCTTCGACCATGCCGACCGTTCTTTGGGCAGCTTCCGCGGCATCCGCCAGGGTGGAGAGCCAGCGATCCGTGACGTAGTGGATATCGTCATCCTCATCCGGCGTATCCAGTGCCTGGCGCAAGTTGTCGGTCTGCCCGCCATCCAGCAGGGTGAGCATGCGCAGGATGGACATGCAGCCGTAGCCGCTGCGGATGAGCATGCGGATCACGCGCAGTCGCCCGATCTCCTCCGCGCCATACAGGCGGTACCCGTTGCCGGGATCGCGCGGAACCGTGACCAGCCCGTTGCGCTCCCAGTTGCGCAGCGCATCGATGGTGGTGTTCAGCAGGCGAGCGGCGTCCCCGATCCGGAGCAGATGTTGGGACGTTTCCACTGTGCCGCCCTCCGCCCAGCGTTCCAGGAAAGTTGCCGCGGCTTCCGCCTGGGCACGCTCCGCCTGAACGGCGGCATGAAAAGCGTATGCCAGTTCGAGCGCGCCGCCCAGGTCACCCCCGGCAGCGGTGTGGATCAGCTTCAGGGCAGTCCGGCGAACGTCCCCGCCGATCACCGTGCAGCTCATCGCGGTGCGCGCCAGGAGCAGCTGGTCGAGATGCGCCTGGGTGAAGCGCCGGTAACCCTTGGGGCTGCGCGGGATGGGTGGCAGGAACCCCCATTGCTCGTAGAGCCGCACCGTGTTGGGATGGATGCCGGCGGCCTTCGCCAGGTCGGAGGTACGCAGGTAGCGGGGCAGGGCGGGATCCGGCATTTACACCTTCACCTTCTGAAAGATCTCGGCGCAGCGCAGGCTGCCGGATGCCCGGGAGCTATCGCCATCGAACTCCACGTCCCACCAGGCGGAGAGCACCGCGTGCGCGATGGCCCATTTGCGGACTCGTTTGCGGTCGAAGCCCAACCGCTCGCACAGGATGGCGATGCGCCTTTCGGTCACCCGCAGCGCGTCGGGGCGCTCCACCAGGTCGAAGGGATTGCGCAGAAAGGAAGTGACCTCGTATTCCGGTTCAGCCAGCAGGCCCTTGGGATCGATCGCCAGCCAGCCTTCTCCCGAGGAGAGCACGTTGTAGTGATGGAAATCGCCGTGCAGCACCATGCGCGTGGTTTGAGAGGGTAAAAGCTCGGCGAAGAGCCCGTTTGCCAGGTCGACCAGCTCCTGCGGCAGGGGGCTGCCCTGCGGGAAGCGTTCGGGGATCTTCTTCAACCCGGCTGCCCAGCCCTCGATGGTGAGGAAGCGGTTCTCCGGCGGGGCGGGGCGCCAGAGCGCTTTCATCACCTCCGCGCCGATCTCCGTCGCGTGGTCATCGTCCTCCATCTCAGCCAGCATCCTGCCGGGACGCAGGCGTTCCAGCAGCAGCGCGCCTTTTTCCGCATCGGCCTGCAGCAGGCGGGCGGCGCCGTGACCGGCATAGAGCTGCAGCGCAGCGATCTCGCTGGTCAGCTCGGGGTCGGGCACGCCCAGCTTGAGCACCGCCTCGCTGCCATCCGCGCAGCGCACCGGGCAGACGTAGTTGTAGGAGAGCGCGTCGAAGGGCGGGGAGAGCGTCAGATTCCAGCGGTGGGCGGTCTCGCTCGAGCAGGTCAGGCAGGGCTTCGAGCCAGGCTTCCCCTCTCGCGCCAAACGCGGAGCGGATGTTGGAGATGAGAACGGGTGGCAGGTTGAGCGGATTCATATGTCATGATGGTGAAATTATAGCGATGAATGTGGAAAAACTGGATGAACCATTCATAATTTTCCGTGCTATATTATTGATTAGCGATTTGTCCCGGCAGCGGGGAGTTTAGACGTACTGCCGGGGCAGAGTCAACAGAGCTTACATCGATCAAACGCGTTCCTTTTCATATTCATCTTGGCACGGAGGGTTGTGATGAAAAGGCTTTCGCTTCTGACGCTGGTGTTCACTCTTTGCTCGATCGTTTTCTTTCTCCTGCTGATTTTCTTTCGCATCCCATTTCCGCTGTACCCGCTGATGAGTGTTCAGGATGCCTTGGATCTTCTTCACGCCGTTGGTTTTGATTCCCATTTACTGGATCTTATTCAGGGATTCATCCGGTGAAGAGCCGAAACGGGTTCAGGAAATCATCTTCATGGTGCTGGCTTCGCTGTGGGTGGCGGGGCAGGGAATGCACCTGGCGGCCAACTCGATCAACAACCTGGCTGAAGGCTTGAAGGAGCAGCAGGTGATTGATATCCTGGGTACACCCATCTACTCTCTCACCTATTTCATGGATGAGCATCTCAGCCACTACATGTGGCATTTTGGCGTAGTCAGCCTGGCTGTCTTGCTGGTCTGGCGGGAATGGGGCAAACCTGCTGGCAGTGCCACCCAATGGGGGATGGCGATCACAGCCGGGTTGTTATATGGCATCAAATGCTTCCTCATTTTTTTGGAGGGTCAGACGGTGCCATTGGGCTTGCCCTTTTCCCTGGTTTTCACTTTGGCGATCCTTGTTTTGGGGACGAAAGAAGCTCTCTCAACAACCTGTGATGGCATTCTTTTTCGTTGCCTTCCTGGTTACCCTCGTAATTTTGTGTGGTTGGGGAATATACTTCCGCGGCTTCCCGCAGCTATCCGATTTGGGGTGGATTTAGAAACTCGCCAATCTATCTGTTAAAGAGAGAGGGCTATGAAGAATTCTAAAAAGTGGTTCCAAATCTTTCTAGTCCTTTTCTTTCTTGTAGGATGCACCATCCAGCCACCCCGCCAACGAGTCACAATACTGCCAACCGCGACTGCCACAATTTTCATTGCACCGCCCACGAAGGAGCTTCCCACACTACCGGCAGTCACTGGCACCCCAGCCGCTGACCTTGCCATTACCTCATTATCTACAACGACTGTTGGTCTTTATGATGTGCTCGAGCTTGATATTAGCACGATCATCGCTGTCGAGAATCCATACGATCCCGAGGAACTGGATCTTCGCGTCCGTTTTACTTCTCCC
Source organism: uncultured Chloroflexia bacterium (assembly GCA_963804865.1). Classification (GTDB taxonomy): domain Bacteria; phylum Chloroflexota; class Anaerolineae; order Anaerolineales; family Anaerolineaceae; genus CAVVEQ01. Next base: position 57,602 of record CAWDSH010000026.1, on the reverse strand, counting down.
TCCGGCAAAGAGGTTGATATTGGTGCTTTCTGGTACCAGGATTTCTCTCTGAAAAACAAAGCCAGAATTGGGGAACCCGGCTGGAAAGCCAGGTTCACTCCCACTGAAACGGGCATGTGGACCGCCATCGCTCATATCCCGGCTTTGGGATTGGTCAGCGAGCCTGTGACTTTCGAAGTCGAGATCTCCACCAATCGCGGTTTTATCCGCTTCCACCCCGAAAATCCGCGTTACTTCGCGTATGACAATGGGGATTTCTTTTTCCCCATCGGCATGAATTACGCCTGGTGGTGCGGGACCTGCGAGCCGCTGAAAACGTATCAACAGGCGATGATCTCCCTGCACAACAACGGCGGCAACACCCTGCGCGTATGGATGGCGCGCTGGTCGTTCGCCATCGAAGGGATGGATACCGGTCTGGGCAACTACGATGACCGTCAGAAGGAAGCCTGGCTGCTGGACCAGGTTTTCAAAATGGCGGAGGAACGCGATATCTATATCGACCTGGTGCTGCTTAACTGCCTGGATTTCAGCACCTGGGAGCAAGCCGAATGGGGGATCAACCCGTATAACCAGAAACAAGGAGGACCCCTTGCCAGCCCGGAGGAATTCGCAACCAATCCCGAGGCCATAAAACTTTTTGAGCAGCGATTGAACTACATCATCAACCGCTGGGGATATTCACCCAATCTGCTCGCCTGGGAATGGTGGAACGAGGTCAACCTGACCCCCATCAAGGACGAGGATTTGATCCCCTGGCTGCAGGAGGTGACCGCCCACTTGCGCGAGCGGGATGTCAACCGTCACCTGACCACAAACAGCTATGCCATCAAGGATCGCTCTCCCATCTGGCAGCTGGAAGAGCTGGATATCGTTCAGAAACATGAATATACCAACCAGATCAAGTCGCCCAATCATGACCTGGGCGACCGCGCCCTCCAGGAGTTTCAGGCATGGTCGGAGACCTTTCCACCCAAACCAGTCATTCTGGGAGAATTCGGTTATGCATCGGATGCCAGCGGGGATACCCTGGATAAGGCAGGCATCCATTTACACAACGGCATCTGGGCTACCACCTTCGCCGGGTATGGAGGTGCTGGCTTATACTGGTTTTCGGATATCATCGAGCAATACAACCTCTGGTATCACTTCAAGGGATTGAGTCGGTTCATCGAAGACGTAGACCTGAGCCAATATCAACCGTTCACCGCGATCCAGATCAGCGGAGAGAATGGAAAAGCGGGGGAGGCGATCGGGATGGGATTGCAGGGAGAGGATCTCGCTGATCTGGCTGCGCAGCAGCGAATACACCGTCCAGGCGGCTGGCGGGCGGGCGCCGCTGCCCATCGGCGGGCAGGTACTCACCCTGAATGAAATGAAAGACGGGGAATTACACCGTCAGGTGGTTCGATCCGCAAGGGGCCAAGTGGTTGGAAGAGGAGGTCGTCACCGTAACGGATCATACCCTCACCATCCCTGTCCCTGACTTTTCCCGCGATATCGCTGCGAGGATCATTCCAAATCCGTAACCATTTCTATATCTCGACCGCTGGGACAGGCGGGAACTTTTCCTGTTCGATCTTCGTCAATAAAGAAATCCGGTTCACAAATCTGACCAATTTGCCCGGGTGATCAAATTGGTTTATATTCTGTTGTTTGGGGAGGTTACCATGAAACGAAAGATGATTTTTGGATTGATATTGGCGGCGGTGCTCCTTGCTGCCTGTACCAGCGTGCAGCCGGAGACTGAGCAGCAGGAAGTTGGCATGCCCAACCCGGCATCAGTCTTCTGCGAGGAAAACGGGGGCACGCTGGAGATGCGCGAGGATGCCGCGGGAGGTCAGTACGGTGTCTGCATTTTCCCGGATGGCAGCGAGTGCGAGGAATGGGCTTATTTCCGCGGCGAGTGCAGCCCCGGTGATTCGCTGGTTGAGGAAGTTGAACCGTCTGCAGAGCCCGTAACGGAACAGTCCGTTGAGCCCACCATCGAGATCGCCGCCGATGGCTGCAAGGTCTTCCGCTACGAGGAGCTGGGTTATGAATTCCATTACCCGGCGGATACAGCCTTGCGCTTTGATGATAATTCCCCCGACGGGTTGAATATCGAGGGCGCGGAAGTGGATGGAGAGATCTGGCCGATGATCTATTTCGGTGCTCCGAGCCAGGCTGAATTCCGTCCGCCCGAGGGTACAAACCTGGAGCAGTGGCTTAGCGATAACCACCTGTATTCCGCTGGAGCCCCGGATGAACGCATGCCAGACGTGCAAATCGCCGGGCTCACCGTCATCCATCTGCGCTATGACTCCGGCAGCGGGCAGAGCTACAACAATGATAAATATTATTTCATCAAGAACGGTCAGCTCTACCAGATCGTTATCCTGCATACCGGCTACAAGGAGGATTGGGAGCTGTATAACCATTTCCTGGAGAGCATACGGTTTGATGACTAACTTATAAACCTGACGCGCTTCTGGAAAGAGGAGTAAGATAATTGACGTGGGGTGGGGGAATCCCCACGTCAATTTTATTTGAGTGGTATGGGAGGGGTATGATGGAAATCGATAATGCAAGAATTCTGGTCATCGGCGCGGGCGTGAACGGATCGGTCTGCGCGGTCGGACTGCACAATGCCGGCATCAACGTGTCCGTTCTTGCCCGCGGAAAGCGGTACGGTGAGCTGCGGGACGAAGGGATCATCATCGAGGATCCTCTTAAAAACACGCGGACCGTGACCAGAGTACCCATTATCGACTCCTTAAAACCGGCTGATATCTACGATTACATCCTGGTCGTTGTCCGCAAAAACCAGGTTCCCGACCTGCTGCCAGTCCTTGCAAAAAACAAGTCCCCCAATGTCGTCTTCATGATCAATAATCCCACCGGACCGGATGAATTCATCCAGGCGCTCGGCGAGAGCAGGGTCATGCTGGGCTTCGTCTTCGCCGGCGGCAAGCGGGATGGGGAGGTCATCCGCGCGATCCAGCTCGAAAAATCACAGACTCCCTTCGGAGAGGTGAACGGCACAACCACTCCCAGGCTGGAGCAGCTGGTGGCGATCCTGCGGCAGGCCGGTTTCCATGCCGTGATCTCAGATCGCATGGTGGATTGGCTTGCCACCCACTCGGCGCTCGTGGCACCCATTGGGAACCTCGTGCTTCAATACAAGTGCGATAATTATGCCCTTGCCAGGTCAACGGCGGATCTGAACCTGGTGATCGACGCGATGAGGGAAACGATTGAGGTGCTCCGCGCTAATGGACGCAAGATCACGCCACCCAGCACGAATGTGTATAAATACCTCCCGAAGTTCGTCTTGGTGATGATCTTCCGCAAGCTGCTTTCCTCCCGGCTGGGGGAGATCGGCATCGCCTGGCACTGTTCGCAGGCGCCGGATGAAGTGCGCCAGCTTTCCAGGGAGCTGCTGGACCTGGTTAGGAAATCCGGGCTGCCATCGCCGGCGATCAAAAAAATTCTTGTATTGATATAAAATTCTTGCAAATATCCTATTTGAATAAGAGCTTTCCGATGAAAACTCAATCTTTGAATAATGCAAGACTGGAGATCATTCCTGCCACCGCAGATCGCTGGAACGATCTTGAGCTTCTTTTCGGCAAATATGGCGCATCCGCCGGGTGCTGGTGCATGTTCTGGCGGCTGCCGTTCAAAGAATTCAACCAGATCGAGGGTGAGGGCACCCGGGCGGCGCTGAAGGAGCTGACCGGGAGAAAACTTGCGCCGGGGCTGCTTGCGTATATCGATGGCGAGCCCATTGGCTGGTGCTCGATGGGTCCGCGGGAGGATTTCCGCGGTCTGGAGCGCTCCCGCACGCTCAAGCGCGTGGACGACCAGCCGGTTTGGTCGATCGTCTGCTTCTTTATCAAGCGCGCTTACCGTCAAAAAGGGGTGATGGCTGCCCTGTTGAAAGGCGCGGTCGCGTATGCCGGGGAGCACGGCGCGAAGGTGGTGGAAGGTTACCCCGTGGACCTGCGGTCGCACCTGCTGGCTGGTAGGAAACTGACTGGTTCTAGGGGTTATATGGGAATCGCCTCCGTCTTCCGCGCAGCTGGCTTCAAAAAGGTGGCGGACGCTTCCGAAACACAGCTCATCATGCGGTATACAATATAGAAACAATCTCCAATCTGATGGGGAGGAAATCCATGGCTGAGATTCAATATGGCATCTTCAAGAATAGCATTCCCTTCGCGCGCACGGGGACGGGCGGAAAGACCCTGCTCTTCTTCCTGGGCGGCCCGGGCAACGGCATCCCGCGCGGATTTGCCTTTTCGTTCATGATCGCCGGGTTGAAATCGTTCCTCTCGCAATACACCCTTTACGCCGTCAGCCGCAAATCCGGTTTGACCGAAGGCTACACCGCGCGCATGATGTCGGACGATTACGCCGAGCTCATCCGCCAGGAATTCGGCGGTCACGTGGACCTGGTGGTGGGTATTTCCTACGGTGGGATGATCGCGCAGTTCTTCGCTGCCGATCACGCCGATCTCTGCGATCACCTGGTCATCGCCATGGCCACGCATAAAATGACCGAAGCCGGCACGCAGGTGGACGTGCGCTACGCGCAGTTCGCCAGCCAGGGCAGGGACCGCGAGGCGGGATTCACCATCGCGGAAGCCATCTATCCCACGGGCATCATGCGCTGGGTGATGTCCCCGATCATGTGGCTGATGGGCGGAACCTTCATGGGCGAGAAGAGTCCTACCTATAGACAGGATATCCTCATCGAGGCGCAAGCCGAAGTGACCTTTGATTCAGTCGAAAGCCTGAAGCGCATCAAGTCCCCCGTGCTGCTGCTGGATGGCGAGAACGATTTCTATTTCCAGCGCGGCTCCGCAAAAGAAATGGCTGCCATGATCCCCGGCGCCACGCTCAAGCTCTACCCCGGCAAGGGGCACGAGATCATGAGCGAGAAGCAGTTCGGCGAGGACATCCGGGAATTCATTGGCAAAAATTCTCAATAGACCATGATCCGGTACATTTCCTTCCTGCGCGCCATTAATGTCGGCGGTCATACCGTCAAAATGGATCGATTGCGCCAGCTTTTCGAATCCTTTGGTTTCAATAATGTGGAAACGTTCATCGCCAGCGGCAACGTGATCTTCGAGGCCAATTCAGAGGACAGCCGGCAGCTCGAGGAACAAATCCAGGCCGGGCTTCGCCACGCCCTGGGGTATGATGTCGCCGCCTTCATCAGGACCCCCAATGAATTGACCCGCATTGTTGAATACCAGCCTTTTCCACAAGCGGAAATTGAAAAAGCCGCGGCGTTTAACATTGCGTTTCTTGCAGATCCCCTCAATGCGGCTTCGATTGAAAAGCTGATGATGTTAAGAACCCCGATCGATGAATTCCTTGTGCACGGTCGCGAGATCTATTGGCTTTGCCAGAAAAGGCAAAGCGAATCCACTTTTTCGAATGCCGTCCTTGAAAGGACGATGGGGATCAGATCAACCTTGCGCGGGGTGAATACTGTCAAATTGATCGCTGAAAAATATACTTCCAGCGGATCGGAGGGTTTAATATGAATACGGTATTGTGGATATTACAACTTGTGCTTTGCCTGAAATTTCTGACCGTGGTTTTTAACCATGGCATTCGCCCGGATACTGCCAAGATGCAGCGTGGTAATCAGCACCTGGGGACAGCAACGCGACCCATTTTGATATTTATTGCCCTCCTCGCACTGCTGGGAAGTCTTGGTCTGGTCCTGCCCTTTTTCATCCGTTCACTGGTATGGCTGGTGCCCTGGGCGGCTGCGCTGCTGGCATTGATGAACCTGGCTGCCATTGGCTTTCACCTTTCCTGCCGCGAAACACCCAAGGTGTGGGTCAGCCTGATCCTCTTCGCGCTGGCAGCTTTCACCGCCTACGGCCGTTGGGTGCTGGCGCCGTTATAGCTTTCTACGGCCCCCAGCGCGGCTGCCAATCCGGGCGGGTGTTGGCCGTCAGGCGGGTCTGCTCCGTGCCGTCCGGGCGTATCACGTAGATCTCGTTGTTGCCATCGCGAAACGAGGCAAAGTGATCCAGGCGCCGTCCGGCGAGAAACACGGTCCCAGGTTGTCCCCGCCATTGGTCAGCTGGCGCAGGTCGCTCCCATTAACGATGATCGTGTAAATATTTCGATTTCCCCGCGGACCGGCGTAAAACGCCAGCGTTGTGCCATCCGCCGACCAGCTGCTGCGTCCACCCATATCGGGCAGATCGGTCACCTGGCGCTCCCCGGAGCCGTCGCTGTTCATCACCCAGAGCTGCTGGCTGCCGGAGCGGTTGGAGGCGAAGGCGATCTGCGCTCCATCCGGTGACCAGGTGGGATCGATGTTGCTGCCCGTATTCGTCAGTGTGTGTGGGTTGGAGCCATCGCGGCTCATCACCCATATCTGTGACCGCCCGCTCTCGACTGTGAAAACGATCTGGCTGCCGTCCGGCGAGATCTCCGGGGCATAGTGGCTGCCCGATCCTTCGCTCAGGCGGCGCAAATCACCGCCCTCCATATCCATGCCATAAATGCGGAAGGAGCCTTCCCGCCGCGAAGAGAAGACGATCTCGGTGCCATCAGGTGAGATCGAGGCGTAGAACTCGGTAGCCTGGGCGTCGGTCAAACGCGTGATATTGCTGCCATCCGCGTTCATCAGGCAGATGTTATCGAAACCATCGATGTAACAGGTGAAAACGATCCTGCCCTGTGGTGGATTCTCGGGAAAGACCGGCGGCAGCGCCGCGGTTGGATTCCCGGCGGATTCGCTGGTGGAGGTTGGCTCGGCTGGCGACCGTTTCAACCGGTTCTGCTGTCGCGGATGGCTGGATGGGTGTGGCGTTGAGGGTCAATTGCGCTTCAAAGGTTGCCGCATAATCCTCCCTGGGGGCTGCGTATGGCAGGTTGCATCCAGTGCTGCCAAGCAGGAGAGCCAATGCGGCAGGGATTGAAACAAGGATTCGACGCCTTGAACGCAATGGATGAAGGGAACGAACGGTCATAACCCACATTATAGTGGAAGGTATCCATCCCGTAACAGGAGCTCAACGAAAAATGAGAGCCGGGAGATCATCCCGGCTCGTTTGATAGTCCCACATCAGTTCATTTTTTCTTAAGGTTGCCGATATAGACCTTGACTGCCTCTCGCACGAAAGCTGCCAGGCGTGGATCGATCTTGTCGAAATTCGCCTTGAAGCGCGCATCTTCGTTATAGAGGTCGGCGAGACCGAGAAGCTGTTCCTCGTTCGGTGTCCAGAAGTAATCCATGTGTTTGCGCCAGGCAGCAACGCATGTCTGCGCTTCCGGGGAGGCAGGTCCTTTTCCAATCGCGTTGAGGAAGCCGATATAAACGGCATTGCCTTCATCGCCAATGCGCTTCTTATCGGCATCGGTGTAGCTTTTCCATTTGCGGTGAGAAGCTTTGACGATCTCCGGGTCGTACATGCGCATGGCTTCCTTTTCGTATTCCGCCTGCTGTTCTTCGTTGAAAGGTTCGAATAGTTGTTTTTCGCTCATTTCTTTTTTCCCTTGTAAATGCAGAATGGTATCGTCCACGGTGGCGATCAGCCGCTCGATGCGTGCCGCGCGTTTGCGCAGCTCGCCCTTGTGATCTTCCAGCGCGCCCAGCACGTCAAAAACGCGGCGCTCCAGGACCAGGCGAATGCTTTCGAGGGGCATGTCCAGCTCGCGGTAGAGCAGGATCTGCTGCAGGCGCAGCAGGGCTTCCTCCCCGTAGTAGCGATAGCCGTTATCGCCCACCCGGGACGGCTTGAGGAGCCCGATCTGGTCGTAATGGTGCAGCGTGCGGGGCGTGATGCCCGCCAGGCTGGCAAGCTGTTTCACCGTGTACATGCTGCCAGTATAAACTATGACGTTACGTTAATGTCAAGGGGTTGTGAGGATAAAAATCAGCGGAAATAAGCCTTGGTGTTCTCGTGCACGTCCGGTGAAGCGAGCAGCTCGGGAATGCTCCACCAGCGCAGGTCGCTGTGCTGGTCGTCGCCGCGGATCTGCGCGCCTTCGGGCAAGGTGAATTCGTGCGCCAGGACGATGTAGTGCGTGCTGATACCCGGTTTGCCCGTGAAGTTATCCGCGTAGAGGTGCTCGTAGAACCCCTTGAAATGCGCGTCACTGGCGTTCAAGTCAATACCCAGCTCAGCCTTTGCGATGCGGGTGATGGCATCCGCGATGCGCTCGTCCTTGAGGATCTTGCCCCCGGGCACGAACCAGCAATTCTGCGCCGGCTGGTTGCGGCGGAAGCCGAGCAGGACTTCGCCTTTCGGGTTCTGCAGGATCAGGTCGATGGATACCAGCGGGGTGAGCTCGACGATCTTCAGAAAAGTGCTTTTATCCAGCTGTTTTTTGGTCACGCGGTTTTCTCCTTGTGGAAAAATTTCCAGGCTTTAATCACCGCGATCGTCGCTTCCACCTCGAAGCCCTCCCCGTCCTCTGAAGCCCAGCTCCCATCATCCATTTGACGATCCTCCAACGCATCCATGCCGCTGGTGATGAAGGCGTGCTTGCGCGATAACCGGGCATTTCCGAAACAGGAAAGCGCCCAGGCGATCTGCGATGGCTCCCAATCCTCCCAGAGTCTGCCTTGGAGGAACTTCAGTCCCATCTTCGCCCGCCGGTCGCGCGGACCGCTGATCATAAACAGCGCACTGCTGGCGAGCCAGGTGGTATGCAGGAAGCCGACAAAATTTCCCGCTGGTTTTTGGATCCCCGCCAGGTAACCGGCGGCTTTTTTCAAAACGGCGGCAGAGCCATACCCTGAAAATGCCAGCCAGTAGGCTGCGTAGGCGCTCAGATAGCAGCCGAAGAGCGGATCCTGCATGTAGCTCTGCATCGGCGTCGGATTATCGGGATCTTCCTGCCAGCTCCCATCCTTGCCCTGCCTGGATACGAGGTAACGGCACGCCAGCTCTGCCGCCACCGACCGCATCATGCCCAACTCTTCCATCCTCCAGAGTCCGTTCAGCGTTTCGTTGATGGAACTGAACGGACCATTTGGGAAGGGGAGCGCAAAACTGCCGTCAGACTGCTGATATTTCAATAGGTCGCTGAGGACTTCAATCGTCACACTGGTGTTGTGAAGGATGTAAGCCAGTCTGGCAATCTGCATTTCATCGCCGTAGTCAGAAACAAAAGCAATTGCCAGATCCAGATCCATGCTTATTTCTCGAAGACCATCGCCATGCTTAATCGGATAGCTGCCGGACCGAGATATCTCAAGCCCAGGCTGACCAGGAGATCGCGCGCATCGCTCATGTATTCTTCTTCGGTGTGCAGTTTCGGCTCGATCAGCAGGAATTTTCCGCCCGGCTTAAGCATGCCCGCCACCTCGCGGTAGAAATTAAGCTGATCGGGCACTTCGTGGGCAGCCCAGAAGGTAAGCGCGAAATCGACTTTTTCATTGAAATTCAATGTATTGGATTGTGCAGTGACGGGGATGACTCGATCCTGAACGCCGGCTTTCTCCGCCGCTCGCCGCACGAGTTCAAGCATTTCTGCTTGCAGGTCGATGGCATAAACCTTCCCGTTCGCACCGGCGCGTTCTGCCATCGGGATGGTGAAAAAGCCGGGCCCGCAGCCGATATCCGCCGCGCTCTGCCCGGGAGACAGGTACGGAGCGATGATCCGCTTCGGATTTTGGAAAAGCCATCGCAGCGGCGAGGAAAGAAAAGGCGCCAGCCACATGGGGCAGACGTGCTCGTGGTGCCTGGGCGTCTTACCATTGAAACCATTTTCCGGCGTGTTTTCCATGAGCCCTCGATCTTCGTTGCAGTATTTGAAAATAATAGCAGAATTCTAACACGCGCGCACTCACCAACGCCTGTTTGCCTCTTGACAAAATACACGTAATTATGTAATATGTAATTCGTAATATGTAATACAAAAAGGAGAACAACCATGACAGATAATAATGTCAGCGGCGGAACCGCAAAGGATTTTCCGCCTGCGCCAAAGGCTCAGCCTAAAGCAAAGCCAAAGGCGGCGCCAAAAGCCAGGCCGGCCGCTGAAGTACCCGCCGCTTCGCATGGCCCATCAGGCGAATCTGGCTTCCAGAAGGCGGTCAAACAGGTGGAGGATATTGGCCAGACCCTGGGCGAGGTGCTGCAGGGCAGGGGTAACGTGGTGATGGTGCGGGTCAATGACGATATGCTGCGTTCCCTCGATCAGCTGGTGGATGCGGAGATCGCAAAAAGCCGCTCCGAGAGCGCTGCCTTTTTGATTTCGGAAGGCATCCAGGCTAACAAGCCGCTTTTTAATAAGATCGGTAATATTGCCGATCAGATTAACCGGCTCAAAGCCCAGCTGCGCGATGAGATTAAAAAGAACGTAAATGATTAGGAGGTTGAAATGACAGAACAGAACAAAAAGACGCAGTCCCCGCAGCAGGCGGGTGATATGGAAGGTTTCTTGAAGGAATTGGGGCGCGATGCCATCGAGCTGGGACTGGCGCTCGGTAAGGCGGCTGAGGATCTCACCGGCCTGATGATCATCCAGGCCAATAGCGACCTGCGCTCGCGGCTGGACATGCTGGTGGAATCCGGCGCGGTGCAAACCCGGGCTGAAGCGTTGAAAATGCTGTACGAATCCGGCATGGCGCACAAGGACAAGATCTTCTCGAAGATCGCCGACACCCGCGCGCAAATCGAGATGCTGAAAAAACAAATGCGCGAATCAAGCGGAAATCGCTGAGAGCGGCTCATAAAAAACGCCAGCTGCTGAAAGGCGGCTGGCGTTTTTATTCTTGGAAGGGGGGTTAGCGTTTCGGGTAGAAATCGATCAGCAGTGACCCGGGATTCGCTCTAACGATCAATTCGGCGGTGCCCTTCAAGTTGCCCAGGTACAGACCATCTGTATTTTGGATCAGGTACATGCTTGAATCCAGCCAGTCGGGAGCGCCATCCCCATATTGCTGTTGAGATTCGCTCAACGGGGTGGTCAGGCTCTGCCCAACTGCACCCACCAGGATGGACGCTTTACCCGGTTCGCGGAACAGGTATTGCTTGGAATCGGGTGCCCAGCCGACCAGCTGCAGTGGGCTGGCGTCCTGCAGGATGGTGTCATCGTTGCCATCGATGTTCACCAGGTGCAGCTCGCCGTAAGCGGGATCCTCGCCGATCGCCAGCTGGTAGATCACCTTTCCAAGATCCGGGGAAATCTTCACCTCACCACCGTTGCTGTTGATCTCTGCCATGCGCTCGGGTTCACCGCCTTCCAGGGAAAGGCGCCAGATCACCACCGGTACTGTGGAATCGTTTGCCGCGTCGTGCGGCGGGATGACCGCGAGGATTGATTTCGCATCTTCGGACCATAAAAGCTCGGGGAAATAAGCGATCTCGGAATCGGATAGTACGGGTTCAAAGGTGAACAGCTGGCTCGTCAGACCGCTTTTCATCTCCAGCAGTTGGATGGAATCTTCGGTGCTGATGCCGATCCAGTTTCCATCCGGGGAAGGGTGGATTCGCCCGCCTTCGCCATCTTCCAGCAGGCGGGTCTGCTTGCCGGTATCTAGATTGAGCATGGTCAGATCATAAGCTTCCGTGGCTTCGAACGCGGTACTGAAAAGTAACTTTTGGCTCCCGGGCAGCCAGCCCAGCCATGCGGGCACCCGCGGGATGCCGTTATCCACTTCCTGGAGTGCCTGGAGGGTTTCGATGCTGACCAACTCGCCCTCCTCACCTCCATCCAATCCTTTCATCCATAAACTGTCCTGTCGGGTGAAAACGATCTGGCCGCCATCCGGTGAAATGGAGAACGGAGCGGCGGCACTTTCGGCGATCGCCTGGGCTGCGCCAACCCGCCACAGATAGATGCGGTTATCCTGGAGAAAGGCGACGCGCGGGCTGATGAATATCGGACCGGGGGTCAGGGTTGGTCTCGGTGTTTGGGTGGGTAATGGGGTCCAGGTATCCTGGGGGGTTTTGGTGGGGATGAGTTCCACGGTCCAGGTGGGCATCGGGGTGGGGGTGGCCGGCGTGTATTGCGCGAAGAGGTGCGCCCCGTAATAGACGATCGCGCCCAATCCTGCCAGGATCACGAAGGTGGCAAACAGGCGAAAAGCCAGGCTTTTGGGCTTCCTGGGTGGCTTCTCCTGCAGGGGTTCACCAACAGCGGGGGTGATTGGAGGTGGCGGTGGAGTTTCCTTGCTTTTTTCACGCTTGCTCGTCAGAGGTCTGAATGAATCGAACAGCGGTTTTGCAGGTTCCTTTACTTTATTTTCTCTTTCAGGGGATAAAAGCGAAGGCGCAGGGATTGGTTCTGAGGGTGGCGGCGGTTGTGCGGATTGCAGCGAACCGGTGCCGAATGGGCGCAGGTGCGATTCCATCAGCGAACCGGATGGCGTGCGGGAGGTTGTATAGGCCTCCGGCAGCTGCCCGGCAGTCGGCTCGTTGCCTGGTTTGCCCGCAGGCGGCGCTGCCTTTGCCGGCGGTTCCGGTTGAGATTCAACGGGCGTGCTGACCGGCGCTTGTGGGGGGGTCTCCTGGGGTTTTGGGGATGCGGGCTGCAGCAACTCCAAACGCTGCATCGCCAGCGGATTGCCCGGGTCGAGCTTGAGCACCTGGCGGTAGCAATCGGCCTGGCGGGCGGGATCATCCAGCGCCTGTGCCATTAAAAGCCAGCCTTCAAGGCTGCGTGGATCCGCGCCCAGAACGCGTGCCAGCTCGCGGATGGCTTCAGCTTTATTTCCCGCGGTGATCATCCCGCGGATGGTGTTCAGATCGATCAAGGTGGGTTCTCCCAGCTATTATTTTACACCACGCAGGGGGATTTCTGGGAAGGTTGGGAGAGGTTAAGAATTCAAAGGTTCATCCCGCCATGTCTTGAATATGCTGAATGCGAAAAGTCCAAATCCAAGCGGGGTGGTGATCAAATAGAGGATCCAGTTGGTGTTCCAGCGCAGTTCCAGGGAATACGCCACCGTATAAACCAGGATGGCCGCCAGCGGGATGATTAATAACCCTGCGTAATTCCAGGTCGGCGCTTCCCTGTGCGCGATCGAGAGGGCGGAATTCATCCCCGTTCCGCTTCAAATTGCGGCGCAGGGTCAGGTAAACGATCAACAGCAGCCCGGGCAGGATCCAGGCAGCCATTGGCGCGGCGGGGATGGTCACGAAGATGAAATAGAGCAGGATCAGCATGCCTACAATCATCTCTGCCAATCGGCTTGGTTTGAATGACACCGCGATGGTGTGATCGTAGACCCAATACGCGCTGATGACCAATACCTGGGTCGCCAGTGCGAAAACAGCAAATTCAATTATGGGAGTCGTGCGCTCGCCCGGCTCGTTCCACCACGAGATGGCCCACAAACCGTAGATCAACCCGATGATTATGGAAAGTACCAGGGTGGGTCTGAAGCCAGTCTGCAGTGCTTTGCGCACCATGTACCAGCCCACCAGGACGCTGATCGCGGCATGCCATGCCAGCCCGGTAAAAGAGAGGGAGAGGGGCAGGTCCTGATAAGCCGTTTGCACCACCACGCCTTCTGTCAGCCAGCCGAAAACCGCGCCGCAGAGGAAGATCGCCCATATGGAACGGACGTGGAAGCGCGAGACCAGCGCGAGAAAGACATACCCTGACAATGAGTAGACCAGCCAGGTCATCAGCCAGTTGCTCAAAGAATTGTCCGCGCGCACGTGTGCCCAGAACATGTGCTCGGAATAGAACATCAGGATATAGCCCGCGGCGAGGACTCCGCAGATACGCTTGAGAATCATCATGGCTCCTTCATAGTTTATACCGGATGGGCGGACAAAAGTTGCAGGCAGGATGGCGAATACAGAACCATTTTCGCCGATCCAAATTTTGCAACAAAACGCGCATTCTTCGGTAATAATTAGTATAGAAAATGAGCGATGATATCGTTTTGATCCGGGAAGTCAAGGCGGGCGATCGCCAGGCTTTTGGCGAGCTGGTCCACCGGCACCAGCAGAAGGTGCTCAACCTGGCGTGGCGCATGCTCGGCGAGAACCGGGACGCGGAGGATGCCGCCCAGGAGACCTTCCTGCGCGCCTTCCGTGCCTTTCCTGCCTATGACGACTCTCGACCGCTCACGCCCTGGTTGATGAAGATCGCGGTCAATGTCTGCCTGAACACGCTGCAGGCGCACAAGGAGGGGGAACCCTCTTGATGAAGAGCGCGCGCCGGGCAGGGGGCACTCAAGGAGGTTTGTGGAAGGCGCCGTTCAGGGCAGGGAGCGCCGGGAGCAGATCGGGCGCGCCATCCTGCGCCTGGCACCGCGCTATCGGGCGGTGATCGAGCTCAGGCACTTTCAGGACATGAGCTACCAGGAGATGGCATCCGCGCTGCAGCGCCCGGTCAGCGATATCAAGAGTGATTTGTTCCGTGCACGGCGCTTGCTGGGTGAATGGCTGAAGGGAATGGAAGGCTGAAATGAAAAACGAGACTTGGCATCCCACCGAAGCAGTTCTCAATGAATTCCTGGATGGTGAGTTATCACCAACCGAAAAAGCGGGCATGGAGCTGCACATGAAAGAGTGCGCATCGTGCAGGGAGAGACTGCAGCGACTTGAGAATGTATTTGGCCTGTTGGAGGATCTGGGTGAAAAGGAATTCGAGGTTGATCTGACCGCGCGCGTCCTTGCCCGGCTTCAACCTCGCTCGCGTTGGACGGGCTGGGTGCTGGCAATGGAGGGATTGCTGGCCATCGTTCTGATCGTGATCGCCCGACCTTGGGAGAGCGGATTCGTGCGCCTGATTTCTGGACTTTTCCTAAGGGGTGCAGCCCTCCTGCCTAAACTGGATCCCGGCATATTGCTGGTTTCATTTGAGACGTTTATCCGCAAATTTGAAAATGGGGTTACCCCGGGGCTGCACTTCCCGGCGCTGCCGCTCCAGGTCTGGATCATCCTGATGGTGTGTGCTTTCGCAGTCTGGCTTGCCGGCAACAGGCTGCTTTTGAGCAGGAACGGAAACAAATAATTCAATCGGGAGGTTGATATGAGTGGTGCGAATGATTTGATAGGTCTGGTTTTGATAATGTTCGTTGGAGGTGCGGCGTTGGCCGCCCTGCTGGTCGCGCTGGTGCTGCTGCAGCCGGGAGTCACCGGTCAATGCAAGATCGCGATAGAAAAGGAGACCCGGCGGTCGTTCTGGCTTGGGCTGGTGAACCTTTTATTCTTCCTTGCCCTCGCGGCTTTCATGATGGGCGCAAGCGCGACCTTTGTGCCTTGGATGCAGGCAGCCATGGCGGTTTTTGCGGTTGCTATCGTGGCGACCCTCGCCATGGTGGCGCTGCTGGGCATCGGTGGCATGGTGCAGGTGCTCGCGGAGCGCATGGGTAAGGCTCCAACTCCCCTGGCGGGCTTGATCCGTTCAGCGGGCCTGCTCGTTGGGGCGGCGGTGGCGCCCTTTGTTGGCTGGTGGTTGTTTGCCCCGGTGATCTTGATCTTCGGATTGGGAGCGGGCATCCTGGTCCTTTTCAGACCGAAGAAAACCGTGAAAACAAAATAAATTAGCCAGTTAATTGATCGAAGTACACGCATTGAATATCGCCAATGCGTGTATTTTTTGCATAAGGTGTGTCGATAGTTATGTTTTGGAAATGATGGAAATCCATGAGACCTGTCTTATAATGCATTACAACAAAACAGGAGAATGCGACATGGAACCATCAGGTGTAGGCATCATCATTTTTGTGCTGGCTATGGCGGGTTTTATCTTTAACACTGCCCGGACTTTCCTGAGGTATTATCTGAAGAACAAGGTTAAAACCATCGTTAACACCGTGATCCCTCAAGAACCCTTGTCCGCGGAAGAGTCGGATGACCTGCTGCGCTGGGAAATGAACTTGATCACGATCTACATTATAGGATTTACCGCGTTATTCGGGTGGCTGGTAGTCTCCATATTACCGATTCTGCAAAACGTACACTGGCTGCAGCCCATTTTACTTGGCGTTTTTTTCCTGGCTGTTGTTGCCGCCCTGGTATTCCAGGTTCGCGAGAAGTGCCCGCGCTGTGGCTTCAGTATTGGGCTCACCAGCTGGCCAATCCTGCCCAAAACCTGTATGAGCTGCCACATCACGCTCAAGAAATAGAATGGTTTTCCCCAAATGCACGCTTTAACCAGGTTGGATTTACCTGCCGGGCAATCCAATCAAATGATCGGGAATATAAGATCACGAAGGTGTTTAAATTAATTCAAATGGTTTTGGAATCGACCTTGTTTTATAAGGTCATTGCTTGATTATTGCTCGAGCACTTTTTTCCACGGGTGAAACCGGTCGATCTCCCTAAATCCGGCACTTTCGTACAGTTTATTCGCTGCAACATCCTCACTCCAGGCATCCACCATGGCAGTATGAGCCCCCGTGTCCCTTAGATGGCGGCACCCCGCCATCATCAATGCGCGTGTCAAGCCTTTACGCTGGTGAGCCTGGGCGCAACCCACCGGTTCGAAAACGCCCAGTCCGCTGGCTGCGTCGAACCAGGTAATGCAAAAGGCGGCAAAGGAGCCATCCGGGGCGGTGACTACCAGGTCATTCTCAAAGTGATACGAGGCTAGGAAAGGAAGCTGCGAATATTTCTCGAGCGTCATGCGTGAAGGGGCGAATGCATCCCGGTGGACTTCAACTCTTGCCACGAATTCCTCTGCGCCGCGCAGGCAGCGGATGGCATATCCGGGCGGGAGAATTGCTTCGTTGATGGGCTGCGTAAGATTAAAGTACCGTTGCGTGAGCCAATGCTCGGCGTCCAAGGTGTAGCCACGATTCTTGAGGACCTTTATCCTCTCAAGGTCTGAAGTTAAACTCCACATGCGCAGGGTGGGGGGCTTTTCATCATCGGGGGCATTTGCCAGCAGCCAATCCTCTGACCAGCTGACCATATCATCCACCAGCCGGGCATGATCCGGGTGTACCAGGATGTTGAATTCCCGTGGATTGAACCAATTGAAACTAAGGAGATGGTCACTTTCATCGAACCAGAGATGAACATTTTCCAACTCGGTATTGCCATGATTTAGCACCCGCCACCAGTCCAGGTCGCCCGGCGTGAGGTAGGAGGGAATACCGATCAACGCATTGCCCTGGCTGAGCATGGACCGCATATGCTTGTAATCGTCTTCGCCTTGGTAACTTCGATGCATGACCAAAACCGACCTCCGGATCGGACCGGGATTTAATACAAGAATTTTACACCGCAAAATAAAACGATAGCATATGCCTATGAAGATTGAATATAAACAAGAGCTCAGGGATTAGAGCTCTTGTTTACTAATTTCCGGTGAAAACTATTTCAGATATTTACTTAACAGCGGGACGGCGGCTTCTTCGACAAACTCCGAAAAGATGGTGCCGTCCAGGTCAAAGGTGGGGGTGATCATCTTACCGTTGTTCCATGCACGTACGCGTTCTTCAGCTCCCTGGGTGGAGTAGATATCTACTTCGGTAAAAGGCAGGTTGTGCTCTTTCATCCAGGCTCGAGCATTCTTGCAGTCCGGACACCAGGGGGTGCAGTAGACCACCACGCCGCCTTGTGGAAACTCGCGGACCGGTTCTGGTCTGATCTCTTTCGCTGCAGCTTCCGGGTCGATTTTCCTAAGCTCTTTTCGCAGCTCTTCATTGTAGGGTTGGTCGTCGATATCATGGATATCGATGTATCGGATGATGCCCTGTTTATCGATGATGAACAAGGCGCGCTCGCTATGACCTTCGCTGCGCAGTACGCCATATTGCTCTGCAATCTTGCCGTGCGGCCAAAAGTCGGAGAGCAGGGGAAAGCTGATCCCACCCAGGCTCTCTGCCCAGGCCTGCAGGCAGGGTACGTGATCGACGCTGATGCCCAGAACCTGGGCATTTAATCCCGCAAACTTGGCTTTATCAGCCTCGTAGGACGGGATCTGTCCACTTCATATCGGGGTCCAGGCTAATGGGAAGAACGCCAGGATTACATTCTTTCCCCGCAGGCTGCTCAGCTTGACCTCGCCATCCAGGTGGCTGGGAAGAGTGAAATCGGGGGCTGGATCGCCCACTTTGAGTTTCATGTTTTCCTCCATAAAAATTCTTGATTATTCTACCTTAATTTGTCCGAATTGATTGAATTACGCGTGAAAAGATTGGACAAATGACGAATAGTATTTGGGTATATCACATAGTACTATATCAATAGATGATATACAAAAAAAGAGGACACAATATGGAAAAAGAAACCCCAAAGCAAAAATCATCATCGGGCATCGATCCGCTGCTTAACGAGTGGAAGCGGGGCATGCTGACCTTCTGGGCGCTGGGTTTGGTGGTCATTCAGCCCCGCTATGGACTGGAGATCCGCAAGGAGATCGAGAGTAGTTCCCAGGGCAGCATTCGCATGGGAGTAAGTACCATCTACCAGATCATGCGCCGACTGGAAAGGCGCGGCTTGGTGGAGAGTCGCTGGGAACGCACCACACTGGGACCTCCGCGCGCGATTTACAGCGCTACTCAATCGGGCAGGGATGTCATCCAGTGCTATTTACTGGAAGTCTTTTCACCGCAGAGCCCCATTCCAAGCGCGCTGGGCAGTCTGATCGGTCAAATGACCACGGTGCTATCGGGAGACCTCAAATGAAAACACTTCGCTATTTGTTGGGGATTTTCACTCATCCTATCCGCACAGGCAAGGAATTGGCAAATGAGAAACAAATCCGCCACGCATTATTGCTTGTCCTGGGGATTTCGGGTTATTTGGCGCTGGGCTTCCTTATCTCGTACTCAAAAGGAGATTACCCTCCGGATGCTCAAACATTGGAAGTATGGATCAAAGCCTGGGGCAGCTTTTCCATGCTGCCGGTCGTGAACGTTCCTTTGGAGAAATATCGGTTATTGATGGCAATCATTGGTGTCCCGGTGGGCATGATGATTTGGATTCTGGGGGCGGGCACCGCCCGGCTGCTGACCAGGCTTTTTGGCGGCAGATTGGAGTTCGACCAGTTTTTAAACGTTGTGGCTTTCACCATCTTTCCTTTCTGGCTGCTCTCCGGGCTGCTGGACCCCGCGAACTTTGATTTCATGAATGCCAACATGGTACCGGCTCTAACAGGCCAGATGGGTCCGTTGGCCCAGGGCTTCTACACCTGGTATCCGCAGATTATGTACCCGGTCGTTCAGGGTTTAGGCGCCTTGTATATGGGGCTGATTATTCACGCGAATGAAAAACAGGCGATCTGGAAGACGGTCTTGATCGCTTTCCTGGCCTTTGCCTGGATGATTGTTCTCACAGGATTGTTGTTTCGATAAGAAAGAAGTAATGAAAATGTCTACTTTCACCCTGATACTGTTGATTGTTGGAGGTTTTGTCGCAGTCATGGCGATAGCTGGGGTGTTTGCCTACCAGAAGTTTGCAGTCCCTGCCTATAAACCGTTGAGCAAGGAAGACCGGGCAATATGCGCTGAGATTGTCAGGCAGCATAAGGGATATCCATGGCTTTGCACGTATTGCGTTGGTAAAGGTGCTTGTCCCTGCCAGCCCTGCCAGAAGATCGCAGATGCGCGCTCTGCATCAAGATAAAATCGCCCGAAATCGGAAAATCTGCAGCCGACCTTGCGTAATTGTAAGGTCGGTTTGCGTTTCGGTTAAGTTATTTGTCAGTCGCCTATTGTATAATATGGTCAGGTTGAAACAAGTTCAACCAATTCAGAATAGGAAGGGAGGTGAAACACAATGTTATTCGCTCCGAAAGAAAAAGGTCAGGGTCTTGTTGAGTACGCTCTAATTCTTGTTTTGGTTGCAGTCGTTGTTATCGTTATTCTTGCTCTGTTGGGCCCCGCCATCGGTCGTATCTTCTCTGATATCACCCAGGCTATTTAATGGTATAAAGTTGAACGCAAACAGGACGCTTTTCAAAGCGTCCTGTTTTGTTTTAATCAACAATATCTCCTATTCTTTACTGCATGCTCTTCCGGTGATCACACCGGTCGAGAAGGCGAATTGCAGGTTATATCCCCCGCAGGGTCCGGTTACATCCAGCACCTCGCCGGCAAAGAATAAATTTGGCACCAACCGCGATTGCATGGTCAGGGCGTCCACCTCATTCAGCGCGACTCCGCCGCTGCTCACCTGGCAGTATTCGAAACCGCGCACGCCCTTCACCCGGAAGGGCAGGTGGGTGAGCAGGTGGAATACTTTCTCGAGCTGATCCGGATTTGTGTTCTTAAGCAGGCCGTCAGCCGGTATTCCCGCCATGCCGAGCACCACCGGTGGCACCTTCGGTGATAGTGCCGCTCCGAGCATGACGCGCAGCAAGATGGAACTTGTTGAGCGTTCGGCGATCAATGCCCTCAGCTCCTTTTCGCAATTAAATATCATGTCGAGCTCAAGTTGAAGATCAGCATGCGGGTGGGCGCTCACCAGGTGGCTGAGATCCATCACCGCGGGTCCGTTCAAGCCCCATTCGGTGAAGATCAGGTTCCCGGTCGCGCTGGCGAGGAGTGTTCCTTTTTCATAAAGGCTTGATTGCGCATCCAGGCGTACGCCCTGCAGCTTGTGATAGGGTTTCATATCCGCCAGGATGGGCGCCAGCGCGGGCAGGATGGGATGGATGGTGTGCCCTAATTTCTCCAGGATGGGGAAGAGGTTCCCGGTCGAGCCGAGGTTCGGGTATGCTTTTCCACCGCAAGCCACCACCAGCCGGTCCACCTCGAAGGATTGGTTGTCATCACTTTTGAGCCGGAAGATTTTTCCTTGTTTTTCGATCGATTCGATCCTGATCCCGAAATTTACCTTGACCCCAGCCTGTTCCAACGCGGCATGAAAGATCGCCACAACTGCAGCGGCAGATTCAGAGATGGGATAAACCCATCCATCGGCAGTGGCATGGGTTAGGATCCCGAGGGCGCGCAGGTAATCCAGCAGGTCTTCATGCCCGAATTCACCCAGGACAGCCTCCAACCAGGTCACGTTCGGGCAGTAATACCGGCTGGCTGCCACCGCTGCGTTGGTCAGGTTGCAGCGGCCGGAACCGGTGACCAGCAGCTTGCGTCCCAGTCCCGGGTTGGCATCGAAGAGCAGCACTTCCGCGCCGGATTTACGCGTTTCCAGGGCGGCGGTCATCCCCGCCGGTCCACCCCCGATGATCCCGATCTTCATTGATTTTTTGACTCCATGCTTATAAGTATAGTCTGCTTAAATAACAGGGGCGACCCTCGATTTCATAGGGTCGCCCTTGATTTTTGTTGAACTCACAGCCTGTAATAAGCTTCCATCGGCTCGAAATAACTTTCTTTCCAGCCCTGGTCGTAGTCCTTGCCCTGTCCAGCCGGGATGTTGGTATGCACCAGCGTCAATCGGCAGCCATCACCATCCTGCTCGATCAACACCTCCAGCAGGGACTCGGGAGCATCCGGCGGGAAATCGGTCGAGCGCCAGGACTGCAGGATGCGACGTGGCGGTTCCAGCTCCAGGGTTTTACCGCTGATATACCCGTCCCAGGCGGTATATTGACCCCCAACCACGGGATCGATATTAGCTGCGCCACCCGTGAAAGCACCGTGGGCGACGCTGTCCAGCCAATCGCGATAGAGCTGCTCCGCTTTCACTGGCAGCGTGATGGAGAGTTTGAGTTGATCTGGCATGTCCGCTCCTTTATTTTGTAACTTCAGGGCTGCTTTCCGGCTGGATAGCATCAGGGATCTCGCTCTCCAGCTTTCGAATGCGCGGATTGGTGAACGCGATCAGTGTCGCCAGGATGACGGCGGTACCCATGATCAGCAGCAGCAGTCCCATGCCGCGCCCGGGACCGCTGCCGATCACGTTTCCGATCGAAGTGGCGAGTTTTCCACCGGGCATCATCCCGGGTTCGAAAATCTTATCCGCAAGCGGGCCGGCCACCAAATAGGATAAAGGTTGGAAAAATGAAGCCACCATGGAGCGCACGGAAAAGACCCGCCCCTGGATATCGGCTTCCACCTTGGTTTGCCATATTGCCTGGCTGGTACCGCTGACGATCGGAAAAATGGTGTTCATCAGCAGTAGCCCGGCGATGATCACCGGGATGGCGGGACTCACTCCCATTAGGGCGGTCGCCAATCCCAGGCCCAGGAGGAAGATAAACACCCCGCTCACCCGTCTGCCGGGTTTGGGTCCCCCCCAGGCACTCATGATCGCTCCGCCAACCAGGAAGCCGATCCCTCCGGTGGATACAATCACCCCGAGGGTCTGTGCATTGCTCAACGAGAGTACCATGGGAGTGAATAAGGAGCTGAAGAAACCGTTGGAGATATTGACCACGGAGAAAAGGATCAGCAGTCCCAGCAGACCCGGGCGGAGTTTCAAGTATATCCAGCCAAAGGAGAGCCTTGTCCAAAACGAGCCTTCCGCCTTGGCGCCTTCGCTGGTCTTCTCGGGATGCGGGATGCGGATGCTCAACATGATGATCATGGCGATCAGGTAGGTGGCAAAGTCCACCAGCATGACGCCCCACACCTGGATCACCGTGATCAGGAAGCCAGCCATTATTGGGGTGATGATCTGGCTGATCGCGCTGCCCATCTGCACCATGCCGCTGGCGCGTCCCAGGTTCTTCTTTTCCACCAGCATGGTGGTGGCAGCTGAAAATGCCGGCCATTGCAGCGTTCCAAACGCCGATCCGATCATGCAGGCTAGGTAGATATGCCAGAGCTCCAGCCGGTTCAGCATCAGCAGGATGGCAAGTGCCAGGGTGGTGAAAGCCACGCCCGTATCACCCAGGATCAGTACCCAGCGCCGGTCGTAACGGTCAGCGATCACTCCGGCCAGTGGTGCAAGCAGTACTGCCGGCAGCGAGCCAAACACCAGGATCAGGGCAAACTGCGTGGCGGACCCGGTGGTTTGATAAACCCAAACGCCGAGCGCAAAATTGGTTAACCCGGAACCGGTCGTCGAAAAGAACTGGGCGATCCAGACCAGGAGGAAGGTGCTCATGCCTTTCGTTTCGTTTGCGGTGTGAGTCTTCAAATCAATATATGAATGATATGGAGATTAGGAATTCTGAATACTGCATTGCGCAGCCGTGTTCAAGGCTTTTGCCAGCTCGCAAGCCTCTGAAGGGGTAATGAATATATTAGTCTCGATTGCGCGCAATAGCCGCTCGCCATCAGGACAATCTTCTCGCAGCAGGATGCAAATGTTATCCTCGAAGGTGGAATCCCGGTTTTCATAGAAGATATTCACTTGCAGACTGCCGTCCAGGAGATGAATGCTCATCTTGCACCCTCCTTATTTCCTGCGAAGATCACCGCAGAGATTTGCAACCATTTTACCTCTTGTAAACAATGCTGCCAAAGACAGCCAGCACCTCTCCAAAATATGCGCGGTGGTAATCCTGCTTGGGATACTTGTGCTCGATTTCGGGCAGCAGGAAGTGGCTGGGATCGAGATCCTGCCAGTAGATTTTCCGGCACTCAATGATCAGTTTTGCTTCCTTGAAACCCGGTGATGCGACCTGCGTCGAGGGCATGGGCGTCAAACCTGAAGCCTTGACCTTGTCACCATCCCTGCCCGATTGGGTGCCCAGCAGGTTGAGCGCACTTTTTTGCTTTTTCCCGAAGGCGCATAAAGTAAAAGAATCAGATTTATTCATGAATTCAAAGGTATGGCGCGAGGGTCTCACCACCGCCTGGGCAAAAGGTTTGTCCCAGATGGTTCCCAGGCTGCCCCAGGAGATGGTCATGGCATTGTAATGACCTGTTTTGTAATCACCGCTGGTCAGGACGAACCAGGATTTATCGAACTGTTCGAATATATTCACCCGAAGGTCACGAATATCGATGGCATGCAGTTTCATGAGAAATCCTTTATGATGGTATGGTAGTTTTGATTTTATCGGGTTTATGAAAAAGGTCAAACGAAAAACCTGATTCCCTATTGACAAGGCAATATAATTTAATCATGGGTATGAGTCTTGCTCAAGCCGATTCTCGCATTTGTCGACTGTTTATCTTGGCGCTGATGATTTCTGGCTGTGGTCGCATTCCCCCCACGCAGACCGCTGAAGCCGGGATACCTGTTCCAACCACTGAACCCGCGCTATCGATTGAACCTGCTGCCACACCGGGTAGTACTCCCACGGGCTTTCCTACTCAAACCGCCATCCCGAGTTCGAAATCAAACCGCTACGTGTTTGATATCAATCTCTCTCTGACCAGTCATACCCTTTCGGTTGAGCAGCAGATCTTTTTTCATAACATTTACCCCGAGTCACTGACTGAGCTGGTATTAATGGTTCCGCCCAATCAGGAAGCCGGGATTTTCCTTCTAAGATCGCTTGAATTAATGAGCGGTACCGTGATTGAAAATTACATCCTGGATGGCGAACGTATGGCTGTTCCCCTGGAGAGTCCGCTCCAGCCCGGGGAGGCGATCGGATTGAAGATCAAATATGACCTCATCCTCCCGCAGGGTAATGGACTTTTGAATGACACGGGTCGCCAGCTTAATCTGGGGGATTGGTATCCGTTTATCCCTGTTTATAAAAGTGACACGGGTTGGCTCACGCACGCATCAGGTGCCGCCGGGGAATACCTGGTGTACGATGTGGCGGATTATGATATCACCCTCATCCTGGCGCAGCCGGATGAAGGATGGGTGGTTGCTGCCAGTGCGCCGGAGGAGCCTCTCGAAAACGGTTGGCATTTTTCCCTGCCCCAGGCGCGCAGTTTCGCCATTTCGCTCAGCAGGGAATACGCGGTTGCGGAGACTTATATCAATGGCGTGCTGGTGCGGTCATTCAGCTTTCCCGAGCATGCCGTCCAGGGCGAGATCGTGATGCGCGCCAGCGCGGATGCGATCGCCCTCTTTGATGAACTCTACGGTCATTACCCGCATACCACTTTGACTGCCGTGGAAGGAGATCTTGCGGACGGCATGGAATACGACGGCATGTATTTCCTTGGCGAATCTTTCTACCGCAATTACGATGGTGAGCCGTTGGGCTACCTCGTGTCGCTGAGCGCGCACGAGACCGCCCACAACTGGTTCTATGGTCTGGTGGGCAGCGACCCGGCTCTGGAACCCTGGCTGGATGAGGCGCTCTGTACCTATTCAGAATCCTTGTTTTTTGAGCGCTTTTATCCTGATTTGTTGGATGGCTGGTGGCGTTTCAGGGTGGAATCCTTCAATCCGTCCGGTTGGGTCGATAGTACCATCTATGATCACGGCGGTTTCCGGCCTTATGTCAATGCGGTCTACCTGCGCGGCGCACAGTCTCTTCGTGATTTGCGAAAATTGATCGAAGACGAACCGTTTTTTAACTTCCTCTGGGATTACGTGGATCAGAATTCAGCCCGGCGAGCGGGTCAACTCAGCACGTCCAAATCCTTCTTTGATCTGCTCTCGGATTACACATCCGTTGATATTAAAGCCCTGACCCGTGAATATTTCGCATTTGCACAATAAAAAAGATGGACAGTAAATTATTACTTCTTGTCCATCTAAATAATTCGCATTTCATATAGAGCGCGAGATTGATCGGCTTTCTAATCCCCATCCTTCGATAATGTGAAAGCTGGTTCAAAGCGTCCGACTTCCAGGTGCCGCCAGTTGTGCTGCGGGCGGGCATCAAAGGAAGCCATCTCCTTAAGCTGATCTGCATCAAGTGCGCCTAACTGGCGCAGCACTTCCAGCGCGACGATCGAGCGCGCCCGGCCCTCGTTGGTTTTTGCTTCCGGGCGGAAGGTGCTGCCAATATCCCCGTCCATGATCTTGATGGCAATCCCCAGCGCCGGGCTGCCTGCACCAGTGGCTCCGGGCAGCAGACCTATACCCAGGAAGCCTTCAGCCCCCGATTTGGTGAAGATCTTTCCTGCGCCAACCTGCATAAGGGTTGTATCAAAATCCCCGGGTCCGGCGATCATTTCGGGATGAGCCATCATCGCCCGGGTGATCTTCTGGCAGGCTTCACTGCGTTTTTCGGATAGGTTTCCGGGGTCGGCCAGGCGGGCAAAACCCAGGGCTGAATTCAAGAGCGGGGCGGCAAAAACGGGCGCTGAGCAGCCATCAATCCCCAACGGGATCTCGTTCAGGGGTATATCCACCATTTCACTGAATGTTTTCAAGATGGCACGCTGCACCGGGTGATTGACGTCCAGGTAGGTTTTCTTATCCGCGCCAAGCAGGGCGGCGAAGGATAACATGCCGGTATGCTTGCCCGAGCAGTTATGGCGATTTTGCGTGGGTTCCTCGCCAGCCAGGGTGAGCTGCTTCTGGGTCGGTTTGGAGAAGGGTGGGTGGGTGCCGCATTGCAGCTCGCTTTCCAGTATGCCAACCTTTTTCTGAATGCCCTCCAGCGTGGTCACATGCTCGTCCGTGCCGTCATGTGAAGCGCACAAGATGGCAAGCTCTTTTTCAGTTAAGGAGAATTTCTCAACCCCGCCCGCTTCCACGAAGGGCAGCGCCTGGAATGGCTTGGCAGTCGAGCGCAGGTATGTTACCAGCTGTGGGTCACCGTAGTGATAACGCAGTTTTCCGTTTGGATCCACGACAGCGATCGCGCCAAAATGAACGCATTCGAGCACGGGTCCGCGCCAGACATTCAGAACCGGTAAACAGGCTTGCTGGGGTTGGAGATGGATTGGCATAATGGAAATTCTACCATCGGTTGGTATTCGCATTCTGCTGGTTAATCAGGAAAACAGGATATCAAGGATTGACAGGATGCTAGTTGGAGGTGTTCATTATGCAATTCTCAGAAATCCTGTTGATCTTCTTTGAGCTTTACCCCCTGGTTGGCGATTTCTTGCTCCTCCACGTACCTTCTGGGCATGGCCAGCGAGCTCCAGCCGCCGGCTTCCTGCAGTGAGAAGGGATCTGTCCCGTTTCTTGCGGCGGTGGTTGCCCAGTAATGGCGGCAGTCATGTGCGCTGAGACCAAAAATGCCCAGCTCTTCGCCCAAGGTGCGTACGCGCAGGGTGATCGCGCGGGAGGTCATGCCGGCTTTGCCGAGCGAATCGTCTTTACGGCTGCGGCGCAGGAGTTTTCCGGAGGGCAGGATGTCCCTGTAGTCGCGGTAGGCCGTGAGCGCTTTGACCGTTGCTTGTGAAAGCCGGTGGACCTGTTCTTTGCTGACCTTGGAACGGTAGAAACGCAGCAGGTTTTGATCAAAATCCAGGTTCTCGACCATTAATCCACTGATCTCACCCACGCGCAGTCCGTGATCAAGCAGCAGACACATCAGCAGCCGGTCGCGGCGTCCCTGGGGGTTATTCGGGCGGTTCTTCAATGATTGCGCCTGTTCGAGTGTGATCTTCACCGGATGGGCTTTTTTCAATCCGCGCCGGATATTGGGTGCGCGGCGTTCGTCCACGCGGCGTTGCTCCTTCAGGCTGTAACCTTTCACTGCCCGGATCAGTGCATGTTCCTCGGCGCTGATCGCACCCGCCTGAAATGCCAGCCGGGAATAGGTTTTTACCGTGGAAAGGCGCACGTTGATGGACGGAACAGCATAACTTTCCATAAGCTGCCATTTGACGAAGGCTTCCACCAGCCCCCAGGTGATTCCCCGCCATGCATCCGGGTCGTTAGCCAGGTCACCGGCGGTGATCTGCACCCGGCTGAGGAAATCAGCAAAGAGCTGCAGGTCGGCGTCCTGCCGGCGCAGGGTTTCGGGCGCGCGGCGGGATCGGTAGTCCTCGAAGCGGTGGCGGGCGGCAGCCCGGTTGGCAGCCTGCCCGGCCTTGGCCCGGATCAAGTCCTCCGGCAGGAGCGGTTGGGTGGATTTGGGGGTGATCTGCTGAAAATTTCGCTGAAGCATAAGGTAAATTGTGCAAGAAACCTGCCAGAGGGATATTGGACAACTGTCCAATATGAATTCAGGTCGTTTGAAGGATGGCGGCTGGAATGGGGTGGATTAACATGCTAATTAGGGAAAGACCACTCATCATGCAGGATTGCGAGGAAACCATGGACGCTGCACAATATCAACGCATATACGCCGCAGTTCGCCAGATCCCCAGGGGAAAGGTCGTCAGTTACGGTCAGGTCGCTCAGCTGGCGGGTCGCTGCAATGCGCGCGTGGTTGGGTTTGCCCTGGGCGCATTGCGCCATAAAGAAGGGGCCGACGATGTGCCCTGGCAGCGGGTGTTGAATTCACAGGGTAAGTGCAACCTGGGCGATAACGGGAATGCTGTCCAGCAGCAGCTGCTCATGGAAGAGGGCGTGCATTTCGATAAAAGCGGCCGTGTTGACCATGTGGAAGATTGGTGGGTGGATGTCCCTTACTGAAAATCCTGTTTAATTGATTGTTTGGGAAAACCTGCGAATGAAACACCGCGGGTTTTCTTTTTCCTGCAAGCAGAAAATCTACAGGTGGATATAATTTCTAAAGATGGAATGTATAAAAGATGCGCATAGCCAATATCTTATTTGAAATTATTCAAATGGAATAATAAAAAGGAGCCGCCATGCTGTTTGATCTGCCCCTTGAAGAGCTGCAGAAATACCTGCCGGCGCGCAACGAACCTTCAGATTTCGATGCCTTTTGGTCGCGAACACTTTTGGATGCCCGAAAGCATCCGCTGGATGCCCGCTTCGATCCACTGGATATTGGCTTGAAGCTGGTGGAAAGCTTCGATGTCACCTTCAACGGCTACGCTGGTCAGCCCATCAAGGGCTGGCTGATGCTGCCCAAAGAGCGGAAGGGAAAATTACAGTGCGTGGTCGAATATATCGGGTACGGCGGCGGGCGCGGCTTCCCCCTTGACTGGCTGCTCTGGAGCACAGCAGGCTACGCACATTTCGTCATGGATACGCGCGGGCAGGGCAGCGTCTGGCGTAGGGGGGATACCCCGGACCTGGATAGCGATGGATCATCGCCGCAGGTGCCGGGTTTCATGACCCGCGGCGTGCTCGATCCCAACACCTATTATTACAAGCGCCTGTTCACCGACGCGGTGCGCGCCGTGGAAACTGCCCGTTCGCACCCGGCCATCGATGCCGGGCACATCGCTGTAACTGGCGGGAGTCAGGGCGGTGGCATCAGCCTGGCGGTGGCTGGATTGGTTGGTGATATCGAGTTTGCCTTACCGGACGTGCCCTTTCTCTGCCATTTCCGGCGCGCCACCGAGATCACCGATGCGGACCCATACCGCGAGATCGTGCGTTTCTGCAAGACCCACCGTGACAAAGTTGAAACCGTATTCAAGACGCTCTCCTACTTTGATGGGATGAACTTTGCGTCCCGGGCAAAGCCTGAGGCTTTGTTTTCGGTTGGCTTGATGGATACCATCTGCCCGCCGTCCACTGTCTTTGCGGCTTACAATCACTACGCAAGTAAAAAAGACATTCGCGTCTGGAAGTTCAATGAGCACGAAGGCGGGGAGCAGTACCAGGCGCTGGAAAAATTGAAATTTTTAAAAGATCGTTGGAAATAATTCTCAACCAGGAGATGAAATGGACAATCCCGTCATTCAAACCATGCTAAAACACCACTCGGTGCGCAAGTTCACCACTCAAAAACCGGGCGATGATATCCTGGAAGCCGTCGTTCGCGCCGGGCAGCAAGCGCCCTTCGCTTCGCAGCTCTACAGCGTACTGCTAAAGCGCAACCGCAAGTGTCCCTTCGGGGCAGCTTGGTGGTTCACCATCTGCGTCGATGTGCACAAGATGGAGCTGTTCATGGAAAAGCGCGGCTGGCAGGTAAGGACCAACGACCTTTCTCTCCTGTTCTTCGGCATCCAGGATGCGGCATACGCCGCCGAGAACATGGTCATCGCTGCTGAAGGCCTGGGATTGGGCAGCTGCTACCTGGGCGGCACGCCTTACCACGCAAAACGCATTCGCAAGGAGTACGATCTCCCTTTACGCGTCTTCCCCTTGGTCGAGCTGGTGATGGGCTATCCGGCGGAGGATTTCCCGCCCCGACCGCGCTACCCGTTAGATTTCACCCTGTTCGAGGACAAGTACCCGCAACTGTCCGACGAAATGGTCACCGAGGCGATGCGCGTCATGGACGAAGGTTACCTGGCACAGGGGTATTACCGAAAACAAAAGGCAATGATCCGCCTGGAAGGTGGCAAAGAGGAGACCTTCACTTACGATAATTATTCCTGGACCGAGCATATCTCTCGTAAGTGGGGTCAATGGTTGACCGATCCGCGCGAGCTGCTCGACCAGCTTGAAGCCTGCGGATTTGAAATAGGGGTAAGGTAGTCCCAAACTTTGATTGTGCGGAGGGAAAATGAATGAACCTCTTCAAGTCATTGATGTGACCCTGGAAAACGTGGAGAAGACCGGCTTCTTCTGTTACATGAGCGCGCGCAAGAGCGAGGGCTTTGCGCACAAGCTGGACTGGGTGAAAGCCCGTCTGGCGGAGGGTTTGAAGATCAAGATGGTCCTTCCGCCGCACGGCAGGGGCTTCATTGAATACATTCCCGGCGAATTTACCTGGCGCGCGGTGAATGCCGCCGGTTACATGTTCATCCACTGCATATGGGTCGTGGGGAAAAGCAAAGGCAGCGGCGTAGCCAGTCACCTGTTGAAACTTTGCGAGCAGGATGCTGCCGCGCAGGGCATGAACGGCGTGGCGATGGTCACCAGCGGGTCGCGCTACATGGTGAAGCCGGGCTATCTGGAGAAGAAGGGGTACAGGGCTGTCGACCAGGCGCCACCTTCGTTCACGTTGATGGTGAAAAAGTTCAAAGAAGCAACTGATCCGGTGTTCTGCGGGGATTGGGAAGCCAAAGCCAGGCGTTTTGGAAAGGGCTTAACCGTGGTCCGCAGCGATCAATGCCCGTACCTTGAATCCGCCGCCCAGGCTGCCCGAAGTTGGGCGGATGGGGCGGGATTGGAATTTCGTGATGTCATCTTACAGAGTGCGGTGGAGGTGCGTGAGATCGCACCATCTGCCTACGCTGTTTATAACCTAATCTATAATGGCATTCTGGTCGGTGATCAATACATGGGCAAAGAGGCTGTTCTCGCAAAGATAAAGGAGATTGATTCAATGACACGGCAGGGAGAAAAAACATGACAACAGTAAAACCTGAAGGCACGAAAGAATTCTCTTATTTTGGCATCCAGTCCAGCTGGGGGGTGACCAAGCACCTCGGTGGTAGAAAAGCCACCGACCGCCTGGTGGAGCTGTGCGCCATCACACCCGAAAGCAGGGTTCTCGAGATCGGCTGCGGGGTGGGCATCACCGCCTGCTACCTGGCGAAAAAGGTGGGCTGCACGCTCACCAGTATCGACCTCAACGAGCAGATGATCGCATGGGCGCGAAAAGCGCGCCGAGCGGGAAGGATCTGTCGGAGCGCATCACCTTCCGCCCCGCGGACGCCCAGGATCTGCCGTTCGAAGATGGCAGCTTCGATGCCGTGATCAGTGAATCGGTCACCGCCTTTACCAAGGACAAGCCCAAGGCCATCGAAGAATACAAACGTGTACTTGTGCCGGGCGGGTACGCGGGTCTCACTGAAGCCTCCTGGGTGAAGAGCCCGCCTCCCATGGAGCTCGTGGAATTCCTTTCCGTTTCGATGGAAGGCGCAGCCTTCCTCAAACCCGAAGCCTGGCTGGCGCTTCTCGAAGAAGGCGGCTTTACCGATCTCCACAGCGAGGTTACCCATCTGACCGCCATGAGCCAGTTCGCCAGCGATCTGAGCGGGCAGAGCTGGCGCGATATCGGCGATCGCTTCCGCGCCATGGGAGCCTTCATCGGGCAGTATCTCAAGGACCCGGAGATGCGCCGCTACGCCAAAACACTGATGCCTTCCCGCAAGACGATTAGAGATCTATTCACCTATTTTGGATACGGCATCTACACGGGTAGAAAAGCATCTTGACAAACAAGAACAAAAGTTCTGTGGTAAAGTAAACCGGGAGGGGTTCACCATGGCAAAATCATTGGGTCAGCTTGAAGTTTTGGGGGCGAATATCGAGGACCTGGCGGGCAGGGGCGCCAGGGAAAAAGTCATGCAGGGACAGAAACGCTTGACGGAAAAATCAAAGCCGGAAGTTGTGGCCGAATGGGTCAGGGGCGCGATGGAGCGACTGGATGCAGCCGTTGACCAGCCTGCGCGCGATACGATCATGCTGCGCTGCGGGCATAACTGCGCCGCGGTCAACAGCCGCCCGCTGGATTCCGCCAAGAAACGCCGCTCGAAATTCAAAACCCTGGATGAGTTCATCGCTGCCGAGATCGCCAAACCTCCCTCCGGTATGCGCTTCGAGCGGGAAGGGGACGTGGTCTACCAATTCTATACACCCCAATCCTTCAGCCACCCCATGCGCTGCTACTGCGGGCTGCTGCGCAAGCTGCCACAAGATGAGGTCATATCGAAAACGTACTGCCAGTGCTCGCGCGGATTTGTGCAGAAATGGTGGCAGGGCATCCTCGGGCGCGAGGTGGACGTTGATTTGCTCGAGACCGCGGTAAGCGGCGCCAGCGAATGTAAATTCGCCATCCATTTAGAATAATTTAAAATCATAAAAAAAGCACCTCATCCGAAAAGGGTGGGGTGCTTTTTTAATTATTCAGCCTCAAATTATGCTGGCTTGGCGCTCGCCTGCCCGGCGCGCTCCGCGGCAGCCCGTTCCGCCATCACCTTGCGCAGCTTCTCGATATCCTTCGGGATCCAGGCGATCACGAACAGGAAGAAGATGAAACACAGCAGCCAGGTGCTGGTGCACAGGATGATGATCGCATCCTTCAGCGAGAATGCATCCGCCACGATGCCCGCCACCAGCGGCGCCACGGTGGCGCCGGCGTTCTCGAACAGGCTCTCCACCGCGTTCGCTGAGCTGCGGATCTCCGGCAGGGTGAGGTCATAGATGGTCGAGAGCACGTTGGCAGAGGCGAAGGGGATGAAGAAAGCTGCCACGATAAGCATGATCATGAACAGGGTGGTCTGTTCGAGCGGCACGATCATGGTCAGGTAGAGCAGGATGGCACCCAGCAGCACGCCGACCGCGCTGACGATATTGCGCCCGCTCTTGGTCTTCTTGAACAGCCAGTCGCCCAACGCACCTCCCGCCGGGTATCCCAATGCCATGACGAGCACCGCCGGCGCCATGGTCATGAGGATGGTGTCCGATCCGTACCCCCGTTCGCGCTCGAGGTAAACAAAAAACCAGTAGGTGATCACGTTCCAGGGGAACACGCCGAAGAAACCCTGCAGGAAGACCATCCACATGCTGCGGATCTTGAGAACTTCCAGGGCTTTTTTCAAGGTGAATTTCTGCACGGTGATCTGCTCCAGGCCCGCCATCTCGGGTTCAGCTTGTCCGCGCGGCGCTTCTTTCAGGAACAGGTACATCAGCACCGCCACCACCAGCCCCAGCGAACCGGTAATGTAGAATACCGCCCGCCAGCCGATCACGCCGCCCAGCATCAGCGCCATCACCATCCCGATCAGGTATCCCAGCGGCGAGGTGATCTGCAGCAGGCCGTAGATCTTGCCGCGCACATTGGGTCCGAAGTAATCCGCAACCAGGCTGTAAAGCCCCGGGTAGCTCGAATCATCCACCCCGGTGGAAGCGCGTGCCGCCACGAAGAGCGGGTAGGTGGGGGCAATGGCTGCCAGCCAGGTGGTGGAACCCCAGATGGCGGCTGCCAGCGCCAGCAGCTTCGCCCGCGAGAACCGGTCGTAGAGCCAGCCCCAGATGGGGTAGAGGGCCGTGCCCACGATCAGCGCGCCGGTGGTCACCATGCCCATCTGCGTGTAGTTGATGTTGAACGTGGTCATGATGTCGTCGGTCAGGGGACCGATCAGCAGCTTGTCGATCTGGTGCAGCAGCATAAATCCCAGGAAAATTGCGATCGCGAACCAGCGTCCCGATAGGTGCGTGCGTTGCTTGGTTTCGTTCATGAAAACCTCCAAACCAGTAAATTTTGCAGCTCAAACTTCGAGCTGATCTTACTTTGCGAGCCCTTCCACCAGCGGGTGGTAGCGCTCGTAATGATACATCTCAGCCAGCTCGTAGCCATGCGCGGCACCGATCTCGGCCGCCTGCATGCGCATGCCCATGGTGAAAAGCGCCAGCTTGTCCTCTGCCATTTCGCCCAGCGCGGCTTTCAAGTCCACTCCCGCCAGACGCGCTTCCTTGAGCAGCCCTTCCACCAGGAATTCGATCTGGCTGCGGTGCTCCGCCAGCGCGGCCATTTTCTTTTTGAAATATGGGGTGATATCGATCACCTTGTTGGCCCTGCCGGCATCCTCGGAATAGTAATACTTCTCGCTGACGATGTGCGCCAGCAGACCCTGCTCTAGGTGCTCGGGGTGCAGGCGGGGCAGGCGCGCGTACTGGATGGCTTCCATGGCAGCCATCGCCACCGCGCGGTGATCGGGATGTGCCTCTCCCAGCCAGAAGGGATCCTCGGTGATGACCGTATCCGGGCGTTGCTCGCGGATCAGGCGGATGTATTTCTCGCGCAGCGTTCCTGCCGGGAGCTTCTCCAGCTCGAAATCGGTATATCCCAGGAAGAGCGGCGCTTCCACGCCCAAAACGCGGCAGGCCGCTTTCATTTCCTCCATCCGGGCTTCTGCCAGCTCACTGCCCGCCAGCTCGAAAGAACCCTTGATGCCGTCCGTGGTGACGGCGATCAGCACCTGCGCGCCTTCAGCCGCCAGTTTGGCGATCAAGCCGCCGGCGTAATATTCGGCGTCATCCGGGTGTGGCACCAGCGCCAGCACTTTTTGGGGCATCGTTCTTTCCTCCCTTTCAGGCATGGATGGTTAGAGTATACAAAAGATACAGCCCTCGAACAAGTGAAAGAGCGCGCCTTTTAAAGTTATGGTGCTCTTGATCCTTCCAAACCGACGCCCGGTTGAAATATTTGTAAGGTAGGGGTGGTTGTATCAAGTCGCAGTCTTTGATACTATATAACCGGACTACCGGAGGGTACCATGAAAAAATTGCGTATTGCACTTGTTTTGATCATCTTTCTTTTTGTTTCACTGGCCTGCGTTACACCCTTTACCATCCAGGTTGGGGTGCGCGCCACCGAGACGGTGCCGCCGTCGCCTACGATCCCGGTACCACCCGGGGAAACCCCGGTTCCAACGGAGGTTCCGCCAACCAGCGAACCCCCCACGGTGACTCCCACCAGCACGCTCGAGCCCAGCGCCACGCTCACTCCGACCGTGACCACGACCTCGATCCCCTGCAACCTCTCCACGTTCATCATGGACGTAACCATTCCGGATGGCACCGAGCTCACCAAGAATACGGCTTTCACCAAGACCTGGCGGTTGAAGAATATCGGTTCTTGCGCCTGGACTTCCGGCTACCAGCTCATCTTCGATCACGGCGATCAAATGGGCGGTCCGGCTTCCAAGCAGCTCACCAGCGGCATTGTCAACCCGGGTGATAGCGTGGATATCAGCGTGGATCTCACCGCCCCGGGTACTGCCGGCTCCTACCGCGGTTACTGGCGCATGCGCGATGGCGGTGGGGTGGTCTTTGGGCTGAGTTCCGGGAATCCTTTTTACGTCGATATCAAATCGGTGAATGAGAGCGGTTTTGAATTTATCCCGTTGCCGCTGGATCCGGGTATTTTGCACACCATCCCGCTCCCGGTAACCGCGAATATCAATCTCGTGGCGGATGAAAGCGGCTTTGTCTATTCCGATGGGGAAGTCAGGACACCGGAAAACGTGGGTGATGCCACCGATAACCGCGGCATGCAAGCCTTCCTCAGCTTCGATATTTCTTCCATCCCCGCTGGCTCCACAATTTCCGAGGTCAAGGTTAATTTCTCGTATTACGATACGCTGGGCGATCCCTTGGGCAGCCTGGGCTGCCTGCGGATTTACCCGCAGAACTACGGCTCGCTGGATGCCGGGGATTACTACACCGCGGCCAACCCGGTCGGTGCCCTGGTGCGTTGGTGCAATGGCACTGAGCTTTCAAGTGTTGTTGCTGAGGAAAATTTAAAATCCCATCTCCAGTCCCTGGTGGGCTCATCCCGTGCCCGCTTCCGCCTGCAGTTTAAAGACATGGTATCCGATGGTGATGGTGTTGCGGATGCGGTACGCTTCAATGCCGCCATCAAGCTGATCGTCAAATACACCACGCCCTGACGCAGGTTGCAGGTTCAACTAAAAAAGGACCCCGGCATGCCGGGGTCCTTCTGCGTTTCGAGTCTTGTCAGAACGAAAAAGTGACCAGCCCGAAGGCATCGCTGCCCGCGGACGAGCCTTCGAAGATATACGGCGGCTCGCCGCTCTTCTGCTGGAGCTGGTAGTTGATTCGCTGAAAGGCTTTTTCAGCCGTCGCGGTATTCCAGCCCAGCACGGCCACGATCCCGCCTGTGCCGCTTCCCGTGCTTTTTGCGCCCAGCAGGTCCTGTGTCCCCGCCTCGCGCACCTGGCTGACGATCGCGTCGGCTGCTTTCGTCCCCAGGCCGCATTCGCTGAAAGCCTGGTGCGATTGGTACATCAGCTCGCCCAGCATTCTGCCTGAGGCTTCCGGCAGCGGGCTGCGATCGGCGATCAGCCCGTGGAAGATCTTTGTCCGCCAGGCCTCCTCCACCGCGTAACGCACCGCGGCCCGGATGGGGTAGGTGACGTTGGGGCGCACCTGGGTGTGCGGGTCGAGGTGCACCGGGAAGCGCTGCGTGAAATCCGCGCCTGTTTCGTGCTCGGGCAGGTGGCTTTCGAAACGCGCGTGGAAGAGGGAAGGCTCCAGGTTGGCCAGGTAGCCGTTCCACTTGGGATCCACCCAGCGGGGCAGGCTGCCGCTTTCGTCCAGCCGTGGTTTCAATCCCTCGATTTCGCTCAAGTGCCGGTAACCCATGAAGGTGGCCGCCCGCGCGGTTTCGTATTCGATGCCTGAGGTGGAATGCCGCGCCCCGGGTTCGATGCCCCACAGGCGTAAATTGCCGGGCAGCTTCACCGGTGGGTGGGGCTGGCAGGGTTGGCAGAGGGCAGGGATGAAGTATCCTTCGCTGCCCATCACCACCGCCAGCTGGTCCTTGATCCCGCAGGCTGATTGGGTCAGCGCTGTCTCCGCCCATTGCAGCCAGCCTGCCATTTCCGCGCCGCCCGCCTGGATGCCGTACATGCCGGTCATGGCCTTCATCGCTGCCGCTTCCAGCGCGGCGGATGCGCCCGCGCCTTTGCCCACCGGGATATCCGATTCCAGGTACAGCGAGAAGCCGTGGGTGATCACCGCCGGGTATTTTTTCATCAGGAAATACAGCCCGCCCAGGATGTAGGCGCACCAGCTGCGGTTGGGGTCGGTGTAGATCCATTCCCGCACCGCGTCCAGCGGGTGCACTTCGCCGTTCCTGGCAAGATCGGAGAGATCGAATTCGATCATGTCGATCCAGCCCAGCGTTTTTATCGCCGGGTTGAAGAAGCGCACGTGCGTATCCTCGCGCGGCTGCACCGCCACGTGCGTCGCCTCGCGGATGGTGGATTCGAAGACCATCCCGCCGCTGATATCGCTGATGCCGCCCATCAGGTCCAGCCTGCCGGGCGCGCGGTTGACGTAAATTGGTTTGCCGGGCTGGAAATAGCGGTTGGGGGCGGTCAGGACTTGAACGTGGTGGTGAAAGCGGAGGAGATCGGGAAAAGCCTGCAGCAGCTGGGCGAGATTTTGGCTCATGTTGTCTAGTTTACCTTAAATCCGGGGAAGGGGGGATGGAAGCAAGCCCGGTGCGGTCTGGGCATTGTGGTAGTTGTGAGGAATGAATAATCCTGGTGAAGGACTTTTAGATCGGTCTATTGGGAGAGGGGCACACCACCGATCCGCAGGGAGGGATCGCCAAACAGGATGAATTTCCAGGGCTGGTGGAAGCTTGCCAGCACGGTCCAATCCGGAGGATCCACAGTTTCCGGGAAGGTGTTTGCCTCATAATAGCGCTGGATCATGTACATCCACAGATCTCCGACGGTTGTTTTGTTCTGAGTTAGGCCTTCAAAGAAGATACGATTTAAATCGAGGGCATATCCCTGCGATCCGGTGATCGCCCCGATATAGGTCACGGCTCCTGCGGGGGACCCTGTGGTCATCACTTCACCAAATCCATCGATGCTGTCCAGCTGGATGGCTGCCGGTTGAGGTGGGGTTTCCTTAAGAGCTTCTCCGGCAGCATTGCCGGATGCATCACTCCATCGATATCCACGTATGCATCCGCAGGCGGGCGGGCACCGAATTCGGCTGTCCCGCAGGCGGTGGAAAAGACGATGGAGGGCATTTCGTAATTCTCCAGTGAAAACAGGTCCTTCGTGGTCATATATTCGAACCAGCCGGTATTGTCGCCGTGGCCGATGTAGCTCACAAATCCGGCTCCCTGGTTCAAGGAATCGATGATGGACTGCGTGGAAAGCGGCGTGGTTTGCTCGCACGGGCTGCCCAATTCATAAAGTTTTGTTGTGGTGTACCCCGCGGGCATCTCCTTCGCCATTTTGTCCTGGCTGATACAGGCGGTTTCAACATAGGATTTCGTCGCGATCAGCAGTACGTTCTTTGCCCAGGTGGAATTGGCTGCGTTCGTTTCGTAGATCAGGTCTCTTTTGACGTAGTTTTCGACTTCTGCCAGGCTGGAGGCAGGGATGCGGCCGACGGCGATGTCAGGGATCAGGTCAACCTGGTCGTTGTTCAGCGGGCAGGTGGTGATCTCCCCGCAAATTTCACCAAAATAGCCGTTGTGGTTTGCATCCCAATCATCAAAGCTGCCGTCGGATTTGAATAGATCGGCGTAGTAAAGGTCGGTGGGGAAAAAAGCGGTATAGGCCGCCTCGGCGGCGTCGCGGTCGGCCTTGGTGAAACGGACCGGGAACTTGTCCATATCGCCGACCAGCATGGCGAAATGGATGCCGTTGGTCGTTGCCAGGTTCGCCAGGCAGGTCTTGACCTGTTCCGCCTGATCGCGTCCCTGGCATTTTTGAGTGATCTCTTCCAGGGTGATGATGCGTGTGGCAAGTCCGGTCTTGTTTTTAAAATCAGCCAGTGGTGTAAGGGCGCCGGCAAATTCAGCCGGGGTCAGGATGGCCAGGGAAAAAGGTTCCGCGGAATCAAGCGCGGAAGGAACAGCGGTGACGGTTATGGTCGGAGTAAAGACCGTAGCCGTGTTTTGCGGCTGTGCAGTGTTTGTCACCGGAACAGGGGTTTTTGGGGAAAGGGGTAAATTACAGGCTGAGAAAAACAGGAAAAACAACAGGTATGGGAGGGTATGTTTCTTCATTGCTGGCAGCGCTCCT
Organism: uncultured Chloroflexia bacterium; assembly: GCA_963804865.1. Lineage (GTDB taxonomy): Bacteria > Chloroflexota > Anaerolineae > Anaerolineales > Anaerolineaceae > CAVVEQ01. The sequence goes on along the minus strand of CAWDSH010000026.1, from coordinate 18,490 downwards.
CTGGGATGGATCAATTATCGGTTGGTTTGCCTTTGAGCGCAATCCAGATATAAAAATGAAATAACTTCCGATTTGTTTAAATAATCGGAAGTTAAAATTTATCTTGAGGGAAACCTTTTTATTTCCTTGTCAGGTGCTAAATTGAATTTTTGTGGAGGACTGTGATTCAACAGGTTTTCTAAAAACAAATAGATGTTCATGCATAATTAGATAGAAGCCAAATTTCTTGGCCTTGTTTGCCCATTTATATTCAAATTTGGTATTGTGTTGAGTTTTGATTATTTCTTCTTTTAAAACAAAGCCTTGTTTTAAGAATGATTGAGAAGTACAAAATATGATAATGATATGTAATGTTGTCCTTTTCTTGTATCACCAATAAGGACAGCACAATATTTATCTGGTTTTAAAACCCTATACATTTCCGAAATTCCGATTTCAAGTTGATCTAAAAACACCTTCAATGTTTTACAACTTGATAAATCATCGGGATTTTTCCCTCTAGAATATGAAACTAAATTGAAATAAGGTGGATGGTTAATAATCAGATCAATTGAATCATCGTCCATATGTTCAATGTTTCTAACAAGCCGAGTTCAACGATTCGTTATGATTACTTTCAACGAACGTGAGTCTAGCCTGTGATATTGCAACTGCTTCAAGATTAATATCTATCCCAATTGCGTTTCGATTGAGAAGTCTTTCTGCTATTAAGGCTTGTTCCGCTACCGACTAAAGGATCTAGAATTAGATTCCCCTCATTCGAAAAATGTAAATATACCATTCCTGGGAATTTGAGGAGCAAAATTACCACGATAATCCGCTTTATGAGTAGCCCATGTTCCTCTTTCTGGAAAATCCCGAATCGTAGTTTCTTCTAACTTGAATTCCTGTTCATTTTTCATCTTGTTCATATTCTCTTTTTTTATTGGCGTACGCACAGAGATTTAGTGATTTTATGTTTAATATTATCCATATGTTATATTTAGAAAGCAAATCTAAAGTAGCAATAGATATAAATTCTCCACTAAAACCACTAAAATGGGCTGGCGGCAAACGATCGTTAATTCCTCACTTAGTTAAATATTGGAAGGGCAATGAAGAAAAAAGACTAGTTGAACCACTATGTGGTGGACTAGCTGTTTCTTTAGGGTTATTACCTAAAAAAGGCTTAATGAATGACGTAAATCCACATTTAATTAATTTCTATGTCCAAATACAAAATGGATTATCAATAGATTTTCTAATGTTAAATGATGAGAGAGAGTATTATAAATATCGAAGAAAATTCAACGATTTGCTTAAGACGAATAATTATCCAAAAGAAAAGCTGCAGGCATATTCTATTACCTGAATCAAACTGCTATAACGGATTGTGTAGGTTCAATCGAAGCGGTGAATTCAATACACCGTTTGGTTCTTATAAGACCATCAATTACACATGAGATTTTGCCATTTCCGTAATTTACGTTTACAGTGGGATTTTAGTTGTTCATCATACACAGAGCAGACTGGACACTAACGATTTTATATATGCAAAACCTCCTTACGATGTTGAGTTTAGAAATTATTCGAAAGATGGCTTTTCCTGGGAGGATCAGGTTAATTTAGTTGAAAAGCTCGCCAACCATAAAGGGGTTGTTATTTTATCTAATCAGGCAACTAAGAGAATAATTAGCTTATATCTGAATCATGTGGTTTCAAACTTCAAATTCTAGATGCGCCGAGAAGGATTAATTGCACCGGCGATAGAACACCAGCCAAGGAAGTACTAGCATTTAAAGGAATTGAGCCATGAATCCTTGCGAGACACCAGAACAGGAAAAGTTTTAGAAGATATGGTATTGCCTGCTTTGGCTCAAGGAGGGTATACATATAAAAAACAACAAGAGATTGGGAAGCGTTTTAATGGGCATAGGCATATTGTCGATTTGGTCGCATCAAAGGGAAATGAAAAATATGTAATTTCTCTTAAATGGCAACAAGTATCAGGGACGGCTGAACAAAAAGTTCCTTATGAGGTCATGTGCCTAATCAAAATTAAAAATGACCAAACATTTTCGCGATTTTATATTGTATTAGGCGGGAATGGGTGGACATTAAAAGGATTTTTACACATCGGAAGAATTTAGATCATATATTCATGATAGTGAGGAGATAAAAATATTAAAACTAGAGGATTTCGTAGCAATAGCCAATTCCGGAAAATTATAGAAATAGCTGAGGAGTAAAATCATGAGTGAATGTAGAAAAACTCATCGTTTATTGGACATTTTTTGATCTTTACCTGATGATCAAGGTGGATCAGGAAGGCATAAATGTGCTGGATGTGCTTATGATAAAGGATATGAAGATGGTTTAAACGCTTAGAAAACCAGATCTTGAACCCGATAAATTACCACAAACTCAAGAGGTGTTGTTCGCCATAACAGCCCTCACCCCTTAATGCATTAGAAAATTCTACAAGTATCACAAACCATATCGCAAATAAATATCCTAAATATGCACCTACCTTGGCTTACATTTCCCGAATGATACGGAAAAGATTTTTCTCTCCCAGCAACCTACGTCGCATCCTGGTCAAATCAAAGATTTTGTTGTTCTGCTTGAGAATCCATTGCAGATAATTACACGAAGTTAGAGTTATCAGTTTAGGTTTTTCTTTTTCCTAATAATGCCAGATCCTTCCTCTTTGCCATCCCCGCCAGCGCCTCGATGGTGATCTGGGCAGGAAATTCTTTAATGCAGGCGACATAATCGATAAAACGTATAGGGTTTAGAAAAATTCTTAAAAAGTTTTATCCCAAACATTTGCTCCGCCTAATTAAAAACGTGGTTGCTTAAAAGACACCAAATTTCCATCTCAAAGTTTCAATATGCGACGCATAATATAACTTGCGAATTCTTCAGAAATTTGTGCTTTATCACGACCATATTTAATAGTGCCAATATTCTGCTTCTCGCCGGGGTAAAGATCGATTGAATTTTTCGACAAGCGTAAATGGTCGTAGATCAAATTTTGACCATACTGAGCCGTAATTAGGTGTCACGTTTTTCCCACAAAGATACCAAGACCACCGCTCCCGCAAAGGAATCTCTTCTCAATCTCTAGTCTTCGATGCTCAATCTAACCGAGGTCGTACATTCTGAAAAATAAATAATTTTAGAAACACCTATTCGATAAACGATGACCACATCCCCCATTTGTATTGCATGTGGGCTTTCGGAAAAATCAATTCTAACTTCTGGTAATGAAAACCTTTGATAAAGATTTGGTTCTTCTTCTGGAATTCCAACTCGTTTCAGCCAGTAACTTCGTTCACGTAGATCATGCATAAGTGCAGAAAGAGTATCGTTATCCATAATTGACCCTAATCCTTATTATTATGTTGAATCGTTGATGTGTTAATATATTAAACAATAATCGATGTTTAATATGTCCTGAAGATTTTTATCAAGGGTTTGATAATTTTCTGCAGTTAGATTTATTCGCTATCATTCAGCTCATAAAGATGATGTTGAAATGAATTTGCCTTTCATTTTAATATTTGCGTCCTCATATTCGATGTCGCCATCCTTCAGGAAGGAATCTTTTGCATCAAGAGCTGCCATTGAGAATTCAAATTTCTTATTCTGTTTTGCAACAAAATTATGCAATACTCCGGCATAGAGTCTTGGTTCGCGTAGTCCTTATCATCAAGAACGATCCTTAAAAAAATCATTTTCAGTTTCGGGGTGATTGTAGTATTAGTCATCCCGGCTTCATATTTTGTTGATTCTTCAGGTACAAAAAACACAGCCAATTTTCTTACCATCCAAAGAGGAACATTAAATCGCTCAAGCCCTGTAGATCGCCTGGCCGAAATTGCATATCCACCTACCTTACCGATTACAAATCGTTCATCTTCATCACCCAGCATTCCCTCTATTTCCTGGATTAACAGGGCAACTTCAAAGTAGAGTTTTTGGATCAACGAAAATGCCAGTTTCGTTTGCTCAATCACGGTCTCTTTTTCCATTTTGAACTCCTTTATAGAAGATATGTGTTTCAAATTGACTCAGCCCAGGTTTTTGATTAATGTTGCAAAGCGTTTTGTTTCCATAAACATATTAGGAATTTTCTTAATCCTGAGCCTGGAGGATTTTATATATTCGGAAAAATCAAAGTATTTATTTTCCGGGATCAAATCTTTCGATTTGAAAAATACATTTTTAGATTGGAATGAGATCAAATTTTGATTAATCGAAGATATTCCTTTGTATGTTCCAAGTTTTTTCTTGATAAGCAGCTGAAAAAGATCATTCGTGAATTCTCTTTCCCCGGTATTTATCCTTATCGTTTCGTCTGTAAGTGTTGTAGTTAGGAGTCGCCCCACTTTTTGCCAATTTGTCCATTTACATTGTTTTTGAAATTCCCTGGGTACTTCTTTATCAAGCGATTTTGGATACACATAATTTGCAGTGATCGGGATGTAGAAAAATTCCTTATCTCTGATTTGCAGCCTCCAACGATCCTTGTTTCAATTCGCGCTTTATTTGGCTTTCAAGATCCTTGGTTTCTTCACCAAAACCGGATAAAAACTTCGCTTCAAATAAGAGATAGTATTTACCGACAACGATGACCACGTCCGGTTCGGTGTGATCATCATATTGAGGCCAGAATTCGAATTCTGCATTGATTGCATCTTCAGGCGTGATTTGGAGCCCAAGATTTTTGAGAAATTGGTAAAGGAATATTTTCCTGTTTGAGTATTTAAAAAAGGAAAACACATTGGAGGTCAATATGTCTTCCTTTTCCTCATTTGTCCCGGAAAGTTTCCCCTTTAACTCAGCCTGGTACATAAATTGATTATAGTGCACTCCCCTAGCGAAGAGTGTGTGGTTAGAGAATTAGTTTGATGAGATGATGTTATTAATAATTTGGCTACACGCATTATTTTTGAAACAAGAAACTTCCTCTTGACTTAATAGAATAATTGTTCTATAATCTATGCTGGCACCTTACCAGCCGCATAGATGCTGCTCCCCTTCCCTTTCCCCTGGGATCACCTTCGTTATTGTTTCGTTTCCCAAGAACGAATGCCCTTCCCTGCCTTTTCCCTCGGGAAGTTCTTCATTAAATTATCCTACCAAGCGCTCTGGGCGGATTTGTTTTGTTTGTTTTGGATTTTTTCGAGGGTCAATTCCCCACTCTCCCCTACTCCCCTTCCAAACTCAAATACTTCGCCATCGCGATGCTGATCGGCGTCAGCACGTAGCCCTTCACCCGCGGCTTGACCAGCACGTAGTCAATGTCATGCATCAGGAACAATGCCGGGGCATCGTTAATGATGATCCGCTCTGCTTCCTGGTACATCTCAATCCGTTTATTGATGTCCTTTTCCACCCGTGCTTCCTCCAGCAATTGATCCAGTTCCGGGTTACTGTAATTGCTCTGGTTCATTTCCGCGTCAGTATGGAATAGCACGTCGGCGAAGTTCTGCGGGTCGGGGTAATCCGCGCACCAGCCGTTGCTCACCAGCTGCCCGTGGTGACCGGCGTTGATCTCTTCGAAATACACATCCGGCTGCAGGTTCTCCACGGTGATCTCCACCCCCAGGTTCTGCTTCCACATTTGCGCCAGTGCGGCGGCTTCCGCATCGACGTAACTGCCGTAACCACTGGTGGTGAAGACGATCGTCGGCAGGTTCTCGGGTCCACCGTATTTCGATTCCGCCAGTAGTTCGCGCGCCTGTTCCGGGTCGTAAGGCAAGCCTTCCAGGTTGATATCATACCCGGGCAGCGCGGGAGGATAGAGACCTTCCGCGGGGAGCGCTTTCCCCAGCATCACCACGTCCAGGTATTTCTGCCGGTCGAAAGCCATGCTGAATGCCTGGCGCACCTTGACATCGTCAAAGGGAGGCTGGGTGGTATCGAAGTTGATGTAATACGTGCATAGGGAGACGTCCGAGATCAATTCCTTGTTCAACAATTCGTTGGGGTCCAGCACCCTGTCCAGGTCGTAAATCGAAAGCCCAGCGATATCGATGTCCCCGGTCTCGTAGAGGCGGAGATCCTCGCCGGTGAAGATCCTGGTCACCACATATGGGATGCTGGCGGGTTCCAGGTAATAATCCTCGTTCTTTTCGTAGATCATCAGTTTGAAACGATCCCAACGCGCCATGCGATAGGGTCCCGTCCCGTTCGGCGTGCGATACCATTCGCTCCCCGATTCGACGTTCTCCTGATCCACGACATACGCTGTGGCGAAAGTGAGTTTATATAAGAAATACGGTTTGGCTGCGTCAATGGTTACCTGCAATGTGTGGTCATCTATGGCTTTCAAACCGCTGATCTTGCTCGCGCTACCATCATGGCGCTCTTTCACTCCCACGATGTCACCCAGGTAGGTCAGGACCGTGCTCGATTCGGTATCGGGATTTGCCGCCCGGTCCCAGGAATAAATGAAATCCTGGGCAGTCACCGGTTTTCCGTTATGGAATCGGGCGTTGGGATTCAGGTGGAACGTATAGACTGTGCCATCTTCACTGACATCCCAGCTCCAGGCGAGATCAGGCACCAGGTTCATGTCAGGGTCCAACGCAACCAGCCCACTGAAGATCAGGTGATCGTCTGCGCTGCTGGTGGTCGCGGGGTCGTAATCGCGCGGATTGGTGCTTTCCCCGCCTGATAACATCAATGCCTGGGACCGGGGAATGCCGTTCATGGCAGTATCATCCACGCGCATCGAACGGATGACTTTCAGGATGTCATCCAGTCTATTCTCATAATCTTCCGGATAAGCCCCAGTGAGCATGAGAGCAATGACGGAGCCTGCCTGAAGCGTGGTAAGGCTGATCTCAAGTTCAGAGCCATCCTCCAGGGTGACTAGCCCGGTCACCATCCAACCCTTTGGACCGGAATCAAAGGTGACAGGTTCTTCCGAGAGCACCTCAACACCGCTGAGCCCTTCCGTGAAATAATAGAAATTTTCCAGGGTGGTCTCTTCAATATTCCCGTAATAAGCTGAATCATCATAAAGGGTCATGAAGATTTCACCGTTTGTCGAATAAAAGTTGCCAAGAGTGTAAACATCCTCCCCGGGTTCTGTGGTCCAATTTGCAGGATAGGTCAATCTAATTCCAGTGTTAGGATCATAAAATTCACCCATCCCGGCATCCTGCGGTACGTATGCCGTGGCCGTTGGGCGCATGGTCCAAGTTTGTGCTGGAGTACTGGCGCCGCAGGCAGCCAGCAGGAGTGAGATCACCAGGAAGAAATAGACGATCTTGTTTCGATTAGACATGGTTGGATTTCCTCCCATGGATGATGATTGCCACAATGACTATGATGATGAGCAAGAAGATTCCTACCCCAATAACCATTCCCAGAAAGATGGGAGAATAAGTGGTTTTTGAGGGCGTTACTTCTTGAGGGTTAACCGATGGTTCTTTAAAAATCAAATTTCTCATTCCCCAGTGGAATGATGGTGGGTATGATGGTTGGCACAGCGGTTGGTGTCGGATTCATGCTCTCCAACAGCAGGCTGTTTTGCGCCAATCTGTTCTCTCCATGCCATCTCAAAACCATCGATATCAAATCCAAAGGTTGCCTGAAGTGCTTCATCGGTGGTTGATCCCTGGCTCAACAAAGACATCAGATCCATCAATTTTTGTTTACCAAATTTCGTGATCAGGTAATTGACCAGGCTGTAAGATTGGCTGTAGGAAAGATCAGCAGCATGTCGAACTCTCGGAAAAGCTCCCGCTCAATGCCCTGACGGAATATAGGGTGTCATCTTTGATGGCAGTCTTGAACGTTTCCTTGGAGTAATCGTCCAACCCTCCTTCCGCGTACATGGCGATCCCCTCCACCAGCCAGGTTGGCGAGGATCCCAGGCAGGTGAAACTATACTGACCCTGGAGGACGTGGGTGATCTCATGCGCAATGGTCGATTTCCCCCATTCAAGGTCGACGGGGTCAATGCCGATCAGGACAATGCCATATTCAGGAAGTGCCACACCACCTGTCCAGCCGGCTTCATATAGAAGCGCTTCCTGAAAATCCTGGTTGTTGGCATAGATATAGATCTCAATGGGATTGCTGGTTTTTAGCCCGATCTGCTTCTCGATGGTATCCAAAGCGGTTAAGGCTGCGCTGTGCAACTCTGAGCCGAATTCTTCCCCACCCGAATACCAATTAAAACTGACCCTCTCGTCGGAGATATTCTCCCAAGGATGGATTGAATCCAGCCAGGTAATTGTCTGTTCCGGAGATACCCCCTCCTCGCCATTCACCGTTTTCACCCGCCACTGCCAGTGGATCTTTGCCCCGGTTGGGATCGATCCGCTTTGCAGCATTTCCCAGGTCCATTCGACCTCGACTGAAGTCGCTGGATCAAATACCGGGAATCCCTTGGCGATCACTTTTCCGCAGGAGATTTGTTCGGTGTAGTACTCCAAAACGATATGCTCAATCTCACTTGGCGCGGTGATCTTTGCCTTGAAGGTTACAGATTCTGGAAAGCTGATCGATGCTTCGTTGTTTTCGAATTGAAATTCCCCCTGGACGTTTTGAGCGGGAGAAAAAAGCGGTAATGCAGTGAAGTTAATGAGGACGATAAATGCCACAAAAAGTCTTTGCATCAGGTGTCCCTCCTTGACATAACCATTATATGGTTTTATCGAGTAATTTCGTTTTACAGAATTGTTAAGGGATAGGAGTTAGTAAACCTTTCCCCCCGCCCTGCCCCGCACCCGCGGCTTTACCAGTACGTACTATTTGAGAAGCTAAAAGCCATCTCGGATCCGAGATGGCTTTTATAATGGATTGATATTCCACTCTTTAATAATGCCCGGTGATCGCCTTCTTGGCCATCCCCGCCAGCGCCTCGATGGTGATCTGGCGCATCATCGCCGGCTTGGATTTGTAGATCTTCGGCGGGTTCTCCCTCGGGATCATCGCCAGGGCACCTTCCGGGCACTTGTATGCGCACAACCCGCACCCAAAACAGCTTTCCATGTCAATCGTAAGGCGACCGTTGATCTTGATGATCTCCACCGGGCATTTTTCCACGCAGGCGCCGCACAGGGTGCATTTGGCTTCATCCAATTGAACGATGAACCGGGACACCGCGGTGGCATTCCGCCCGCGCATCTTGAGTGATTTCATCGCGCCGCAGGCATCCACGCAGCAGGCGCAGATGGTGCTGATGTGCCCCAGGCTGTTGGAAACATTATGAACCAGCCCCGCTTCTTCAGCCATGCGCAGGATGTCGATGGCTTCGTCGGCATCGATCCGCCGTGCCCTGCCCGCTTCCACCTGCAGCCTGGCCAGCTCGTTGAAATACAGGCAGGTCTCCAGCGGGTGGTCGCAGGGCTCGCCCATGATCACCTTGGTCCTGCGGCAGTAGCACTCAGCCACGGCGATGTACTCGCTGTCACCGCGCACCATCTGGCTGACCACGTCCAGCGGCAGGACCGCGCTTGGATCCGGGATGGGAACATTGACCTCGATCCTCTGCTTTTCCGGCTTGGGGGTGAGGGTGGCTTCCACCGGGATCACGCGTAAATACGGCGTTTTGGTGGGGATGGATCGGCCGGCGTCCTCGCTCATCGCGTTGAAGTACACCGCGGATACCTGTCGCATGGGATCGTCCTCGTGCTTGCGCACCTGCAGCTCGGTCATGCTGATGATATCCCCGCGCATCACCACCCTGCCGGGATGCTCCATATCGAGCGGTTCCACATCCGCTCCCCGGATGAACGAAGCGATGAACCCCTCGGGGATCAAGCGCTTCAGGATGGCATGCAGCCTTTCCCGGTTCACCCCGATCTTTTCCGCCTTCTTTTCCAGCTTCTCGATCGGCACCTCGCCGTCGAACGGCAGCAGGAAGATCACCCGGATATCCTCTTCGCTCAGCGTGTCCTTCAGAGCAGCCTTGAATTGATCGTGGTTGGGCATGCGCCCCAAAAGAAGTTCGTAATTGTTCAACAGCTTCTCATACAGATCTTTTGCCATGGCTCCCTCCTGATACCCTAAAAAAATAATAGCATATTTTCCAATCCCCACCCTACTTTTGACACTACGATAATTTCATACTCGATTCTCCAGAATTGGTGATTGACTTTTGCTTTATTCTTTGTATAATTACTTTAGCGCTAACGTTAGCGCTAAAGTAAATCCTTCTTATATCGGATAATCATGACCAGTATCATGAAAGATATCGCCAAGAAATGCGGGGTTTCGATCACCACGGTATCACGGGCGTTAAGGGATAAAGAGGATATAAGCAGAGAAACGAAGGACAGGATCCTCAAGGTCGCGAAGGATATGGAATATACTGCCAATGTCCCTGCCAGGGTGCTGGCGGGCGGGCGCAGCAATACCATCGGCCTGATCGTCGCGGATAATTCCAACCCGTATTTTGCCAGGCTGATCCTGGGGATCGAGGAAGTTGCCAAGCAGAACAAGTTTGGCGTGATCCTTTACAACACCAGCGAAGATCCCGAGTTGGAGACCCAGGGCTACCGCATGCTCAGCGAAAAGCGTGTCGATGGATTGGTCATCACCTCCATCAGATCGGGTAAAGAACCGTTGATTTCCCTTCAAAAAAAGGGTGTTCCATTCGTCTTGTTGAACCGGTATATCGAGAACTTCAACACGGATTGGGTGAAAAGTGACAATAGTTATGGTGCCTATCACCTGACCAAATTTCTGTGCACGTTAGGTCATAAGCGCATTCTACACATCACGGGCAGCGAAGAGATATCCTCGGTCCGCGAAAGGCTCGCCGGCTATAAACAAGCGTTAAGTGAGCACCAGATCGCCTTTGATCCCCAGCTGATCTTGCATTGCGACCTGAAAATGGACGGCGCGTATCAATGCACAAAAGAAGCTCTCTCGGGCTTGAACCCGCTGCCCACAGCAATCTTCGCGTACAGCGACATGATTGCCGTGGGGGTGATGAAAACCATCCACGAGAATCACTTGAAAATCCCCGGTGATATCGCCCTGGTTGGATACGACAATATCGATTATTCGGAATTTCTGGAACCCTCGCTCACAACCGTCGACCAATTTGCTTACGAAATCGGGCGAAAAGGCATGGAAATCCTTTTAGAGAAGATCTTCCAGCCGAAGGAAAAGTCCTGGGAAGAAAAACATGTGACCATCCAGCCGGAAATCATTATCAGAGAATCAAGCGGTGGACCAAGAAAATAAAAAGGAGTCAAGCATGGAGAGAATGCCAAGAAAAGTGAGTCCCTTTGATGTCGAAGTAATCAGCCTGGCACATCGCGATAATTACAAACTCATTGATCCAACAACCGTCGGCTCCAAGAACCTGTCCTTTGGCATGGTGGTTGTCGAGCCTGGTGGTATCTGCGAACCAGGTCATGATCACGATGAACAAGAGGAGATCTTTTTCTGCTTATCCGGCAAAGGCATCGTACTGATTGGAAAAGAACGCGAAAAATGGGCTATCCAGCAATACGATGCTGTTTTTATTCCCCCCGGCACCTATCACAACTTGGTGAACGAATCCAACTTTCCGTTGACCGTACTCTGGATTCAATCCCCGGGTGGTTGGGTTTTTGATAAACATCCCGATCTGAAGAAACTTGCGGAGAAAGGAAAAGCGGAAGGAGGTGTTAAAGGGAAGAACTAGAAACATGAAAAATGGTTGGGGTTTAAAATCAAAATTTAGGAGGAACAAGATGAAACGAACGAAAGGATTGCTAGCTTTGATCTCGCTGCTTCTGATAGGCGCCTTTATGTTGAGCGCCTGCAACACGGCTGCCCCTGCTGCACCAGTAGAGGAAGAGGCAACCACCAGCGAGCAAACGGCTGAGGAACCTGCTGAGGCACCAGCCGAGAACCTGAAAATGAAGATCGGCATCATGACCATGGGTCTGAGCCAGCCGTACTTCGTGGCGTTAAGCCAGGGGTACAAGGACGTGGCGGCTGAATTCCCGGGAGTCGACGTTGAAGTCGTGGAAATCGATCCCAAAATGGACACGCTACAACAGGTGGCCGCCATCGAAAACTTCATTGAGCTTGATGTCGATGCCTTCATCATTACAGCCATTGACCCAGTCACGGTTGATTCCGCGGTGAAGGATGCCATGAAAGCCGGAGTAAAGGTCGTAGCGCACTACAATAAACTGGGTGCCCAGGACCTGCTCTCAGGTATCAGCACGTATGGTATGGGCTTTGTGGCTGGTCAGGAAGCCGCGAAATGGATCAATGAAAAACTGGGTGGAAGTGCAAAAGTTGCATTGCTCATCTGGGATAAAACCGAATTTGACATTGATCGCACCGAAGGCATGAAAGGCGCCCTGGAAGTGTATGCTCCTGGTGCTGAAATCGTTGCCGAACAAGCGGCCGACGCCATCCCCACCGGACTGAGTGCTGCAGAGACCATCTTGCAAGCCCATCCGGATGTAAAAGTCTTCATTTGCTACAACGATGAAGCCTGCCTCGGTGCCCTTGGCGCGGTGGAAGCAGCCGGTTTGGCAACCGCGGACTTCGGGATCTTTGGCGTGAACGCCTCGCCAAGAGGCACTCACCAAGATCAAAGACGGAACAGCCTTCAGGGGAACCGCATCCATTGACCCCTATAACCACGGACGGCTCGAGATGGAAATGGCCATTCGTTTGGTTCGGGGAGATTTCCTGCCGTCAAGCATGGAAATCGTGCCTGTGCCTGTGAATATTGATAACGTCGATAATTTTATCGAATAAAAACAACCGTGGTCAAGCACGAGGGGGGTACCCCCCTCGCGCTTGACCGGTCAGTCCAATTATATGCCCGATAAACAATTGTTGAAAATCGAAGGTTTGAGCAAACGGTACCCAGGCGTATTGGCGCTAGATAACGTCAGCATTACTTTAGACCGGGGAGAAGTTCACGGATTGGTCGGTGCCAATGGCGCGGGAAAGTCAACGCTCATCAAGATCCTCGCGGGTGCTGTCCAGCCTGATAAAGGGTCAATTTATGTAAATGGGGATCAGGTCATTCCCTTATCTCCGCGGAAGTCCCAGGAGATCGGGATCCAGGTCATTCACCAGGAATTGAACCTGGTTCCACGGATGTCGGTCAGGGAAAATATCTTCCTGGGTTACGAGATCACCTCGAAAAAGATGTTTCTGAATGATCGCGAGATGCGAAAAGCATCCAGCCAGATCCTGGATAGCCTGGAAGTCAATATCCCCCCGATGTTCCTCTGGGAGATCTTTCTGTTTCATATCAACAAATGGTGGCGGTCGCCGCCGCGCTCAGGCGGAATGCGATCATTCTGATCCTCGATGAGACCACCGCTGCGATCACGGGCGAAGAGATCGATCACCTCTTCAGCAGGATAAGGACTCTTAGAAACAAAGGTTTGGGGATCGTCTTCGTTTCACACCAGATCGACGAGATATTCAAGATCTGCGATCGGGTTTCAATCCTTCGGGACGGGAAATATATCGCGACCAAAGAAGTGAAGAACACATCAAAAGCCGAGATCATTTCCCTCATGGTCGGAACGAGCATATCTGACGAATTTCCCAAGGGAGCGACCAAGAAGGGCGACATCGTTTTATCGGTCGATAAGCTCTCTCAAAAGTAATATTTTTTCCAACATTTCGTTCGATATCAAGAAAGGCGAAGTGGTTGGATTTTTTGGATTGGTTGGCGCCGGCAGAACGGAATTATTTAAAACCATTTTTGAAATCACCCACCCCACGTCCGGAACGATAATTTTAAATGGGGTGACAAGAACATCAGAAAGCCCTCCGAGGCGGTAAAACTCGGATTGGGTTTCCTGCCAGAGGATCGTAAGCGGGAAGGATTGTTAATAAAAATGTCGGTGCTGCACAACATCACCCTCCCCTCCTCAAAAAGATCGTGAAATTTCGAATGATTTATACGGATAAAGAGAAGATCTCGCAAATGAGCAGGTAAAAAATCTTAACATCATCACCCCTACCCTTGGTCAAAAAGTCATGTTCCTGAGCGGCGGGAACCAACAGAAGGTGATCCTGGCGAAATGGTTGGCGATCAAACCCACTCTCCTGATCCTGGATCAACCGACCCGGGGCATCGATGTCGGTGCAAAAAGGGAGATCTACAAGATCATTCACTCGCTAGCGATAGAAGGACATGCGATCATCTTGATCTCTGATGAACTTCCAGAGATCCTTGGGCTGAGCGACAGGATCGTGGTCATGCGCGAGGGAAGTATTAAAGGTTTGGTTAATAAGAAGGATGCCTCTCAAGAAAAGATCCTTAATCTGGCGTATGGAGAGGCCTGAGGAGGATGGTCAATCATGGCATCGAAAAATATCAGTAAAGCGAAACCCAAGATTTCCATATTTAGACCTGGCACGCGGCAATTCCTGCAAGGCTGGGGATTGATCATCGTATTTGTTGTGATCTGCGCGGTTTTTTGCCACCCTCTCGCCGATATTTCTAAAACCATCGAACTTGATCAACGTGATACGGCAGGTTTCGGTGATCGGTACTGCGGCCGTGGGCATGGCCATCCTCATGATATCCGGAGGGATCGATCTCTCCATCGGCTCCCACCTGGCGTTCTCCGGGTCGGTGGTCGCCATCATGATGAATAATTTTCATTTGCCGGTCCCCATTGCCATCGTGCTTACCCTGATCGCGTCCATCGGTATCGGATTTATCAATTCATTTCTTGTGACCAAGATCAAGATCCCACCTTTGATCGCCACCCTCGGCATGATGAGCGCTCTCAGGGGTTTTGGGTATGTGATCACCAAAGGCTACCCGATCTACGACTTTCCCACTGGCTTTATGAGCCTTGGCAAGGGCTACATCGGACCCATCCCCATACCAGTTCTGATCATGCTGGCTGTTTTTCTCGCCGGGTTTGTCGTCCTCACCAAAACCCCTCTGGGACGATATTTCTGAACTCACTGGGCGGGAATGAAGAAGCCACGCGGCTCAGCGGTGATGACCTGACCAAGACCAGGTTAATCGCATACTCCACCTGCGCGCTGATGACCGGTCTGGCGGGGTTGATCCTTTTGGCCAGGATCAACAGTGCCCAACCCTCCGTCGGCTCAGGCTTCGAGCTGGATGTGATCACCGCGGTCGTGCTGGGAGGGGTAAGCATCTCAGGTGGCGAGGGAAAGATCCCCAACGTCCTGCTCGGCGTCTTGATCATCGGCGTGATCAGCAATGGTTTGGTATTGCTCAATGTGCACGATTATTATCAAATGGTGATCAAGGGGCTCACGCTGCTCATCGCGGTCGGCATTGATAAACTGGGAAAATAGATTACAGCATCGGAGGTCAGTCATGTCTATCCATCAATTACAGTATGTGAAAACCGGAACCGTCCCGGGCCAGCGAAGACCTGCTCTACCAGGGCCGGGGATCTCCAAAATGTCCGGCAAGGTCCAGTCTATCTTTTCTATGTAAAATTCGACGCAGGGGTAGTCCTTATTGACTTCAGTTTTCATATGGACGACGCCAGGATCATGGGGGCTGAAAAGAGTGTCCACCGGACAATGCCCGATGAAGAACCCCTCTACGCCCTGGAACAGGTTGGAATAAAACCCCAGGACGTCACCCACCTGGTCCTGACCCACGCCCATTTTGACCATATTGGCTACGTGGATGCCTTCCCAAACGCTAAGATTTTTGTGCATCGCAAGGAGCTGGCGTCGGTCATGGCTCTACCCAAATGGTCGGTCGGATATGGCTCCTTCTGCATCGAAAAATTGTACAAAGCCAGAGAGCAGCTCCTGCCAATCGACATCGATGATTATCAGTGATCCCGGGAATCAACGCGATCTATGCGGGAGGTCATTCGGCTGGTTCGCTGGCAGTGGTCGTTTCAACGAACAAGGGTCAGGTTGCCTGTGCGGAGATAACTGCTTCCTGTACAAAACCATCGAGAAAGGATCCCGATCGGGTTGACCAATAACCTGTATGAAAGCATCGCTTTTCTCCAGAAGCTACCAAGCCTGGGTGACATATTCCTGCCCGGTCATGACCCGAGAGTCTACGAGCAGTACCCCGATGGATTGATCGCTTAAGTTCTGACCTGGCTCTTTGCTCAATTAAGTGAATAATGGATACGTGGAAAAGAATTCCATAACTCAATTATCGGGAAACCGAGCGATCATATTCCCCTGGCATTGATCGGGACCAACCGTTTCTATGCCAGCCTGTGGAATGTGGAGCTGTTTGACGTCTTGCACGATCCCCGCAAGATGATCGACGTCCAGACCAGAACGTTCAGCACATTCCCCCAGATCACATTCATCCCCGGTGCGTGGCCGGATTACGGGCCGGTCTCCTTTCCACCTTTGGCTGTCGGGTCATGTGGCAGAAAAAGACCATGCCCCAGGTTTCGAGGGAGGCTTTTCAATCCGAAGAGGATGTCAGGAATTTCCGCATCCCGGATCCCCGTCACGATGGTTTTATGCCCTGGTATCTTCAACACTCAGTATGTTCCTGGAGCAGGCGAGTTCAATGAATGATGCCACCCATTGTTTATGGTCTTTCGGGCCTGGAGAACTGGCGGGCTATCTCTGGGGGACGACAAATTTCCTGGGTGACCTGATCCAAACCGGATCTTTGCGAACACCTGCTCGAGAAGGTGACCCAGGCGATCATCGTGTGGCTGCGGGCGCAGCAAGAGGTCAACCCTTCAGCGGACGCGATATTGCTTACCGATGACATCTCCGGACTGCTGTCCGATCAGCTTTACAGGAAGAGCCTGTGGCCGTACCAAAAAAGGTGGTCCCAGGCATTCCCAGACCACGTGATCATTTTTCACAACGATACCAAATCCAACCACATCCTGAATGCCATCAAGGAGCTCGGGATTCACGTTTTCAACCTGGGAAAAACGACCAACCTTGAGCTGGCTGCACAGGTATTTGGCAATGAGGCGTCCCTGATGGGAAATCTGGATCCACTGGAATTGTTGATCCATGGGTCAAAAAAGGAGATCATCACAGAAGCCCGTCATTGCATTCACCGGGCAAAAAACAACGCGCGCTTTATCCTTTCCGCCGGTGGAGGTCTAAATAGCGGACGCCGATATCAAGCCTGGAGGCTCTTGTAGCGGCGGTGGAAAATGGAGAACCAGAATAAATATTGATTATGAAACCAAACATGGAACAGATCTGTAACAACGTTAGAAAAGACATCATTGAGATCATCTACCGGGGAGGATCAGGCCATCCCGGCGGCTCTCTATCCGCGGTCGAGATCCTGGTCTGTCTTTACTTCCAGATCATGAAAATCGACCCTGATAACCCTCATTGGGAGGAAAGAGACCTCTTCGTCTTGTCCAAGGGTCACGCTGCGCCGCTGGTGTACGCGGTGCTGTCCAACCGGGGGTTTTTTTCGCGAGAAATGATGCTCACCTTTAATCAACCGGGGACAAGGCTTCAAAAGCACATCGATATGCACCTCGTTCCCGGCACCGAACTGTCCACGGGGTCCGCTGGCGGGATTATCGGTCGCCACCGGGATGGCGCTGGGCATCAGGAACGATACCAAAGGACAAGAAGGTGTTCGCGCTGATCGGCGACGGGGAATGCCAGGAAGGACAGATTTGGGAAGCGGCCATGTTCGCCGCTCACGACGAACTGTCCAATCTGTGTGTGTTCCTGGACAGCAACCGGTGCCAATCCTACGACCTGGTCGATAACATCTGCCGACTTGAGCCTATCGTGGATAAATGGCAGGCCTTTAATTGGTCTGTGCAGAAAGTGGACGGACACGATATTGGCCAAATTCATCTGGCGGTCGATCGTGCAGCCAAGGAACGGAAAACCTTCCATCATCATCGCTGAAACGACCAAAGGCAAAGGGGTTTCGTTCATGGAGAATAACCCGGATTGGCATGCAAGGGGGATCTCCTCTGAAGAATATACACGGGCGATGTCAGACCTGGATCGATCCTCAAGCAAAGGGGAGACATTGAAATGAAATACGATCACGAAGACCGCCCCTTTGGTCACAAACTTGTCGAGCTGGGGGAAAAGATCCCGAACCTGTACGTTGTGGATGCCGATCTCCAAAAAGCAACCGAAACCTATTTCTTTAAAGACGCCTTCCCTGATAGGTATTTTGATGTAGGGATCGCCGAGGCGGACGCTGATCGGCGTCTCGGCAGGATTGGCGTTAACGGGTAAAACCGTCTTTTGCGGCACGTTTGCCACGTTTATTTCACGGAGCAACTCTGCGATCAGGTCGTTGTCTCGGTCGCTTATTGCAACGCGAATGTAAAATTGGTCGGGGTAGAAGCGGGGCTTTCCTCCGGGCGGAACGGCGCGTCGCACCAATCGGACCTCGATCTGGCCATCATGCGGGCAATTCCCAACATGAGGGTGATCGAACCCGCCGATGCCATTGAATTGAAATCTGCGATGGCCGTCATTGCCGACATTGATGGCCCTGTATATCTAAGGGGACTGCGTGGAAATGTTCCCAGGATCTTTGATGAGACGCAATATCAATTTACATTAGGAAAAG
>CAWDSH010000025.1:0-104855 GCA_963804865.1 uncultured Chloroflexia bacterium | reverse complement strand
GGCAATCATCCTGATCCACGAGGGAAATTTCCTCTTGTTCGTCCCGCTTCACGGGATGATCACGATGACAATCCTGCGGATGGAAGACAAACGCAGCTTCACCGGGACAGTTTTGCGGACCGGGTTGTTCTATCTCCCTGCAGTGCTTGCGTTTGGCGCTGTTTACCTGGCTGGGACACCCAGCTACCAGACCCTGCTTGGCATCTGCGAAAAATGGCTGGCAATCGGCGCAATACGGGAAGGCTCCTGTATTTTGACACCCGATAAGCTTAGCGGATCGACCCTGCCGGGCTCCTTCATTGCAATGCAGTGGTCGTTGGCGAAAGCCGCCTATATTACCAGGATGGTTATTTTTATGAATTGGGGAGCCTGGATCCTGATTCTCCCGGTCCTGGGGCTATCGCTTTGGTATCTTGTACGGCAGGCGGTGTATGCCATTCTCCGTTCCTGGAACCAGCAGTCCTTCTCCCCGCAGTCAGCAAAGCGGTATTCGGGCATATTCTTTACCAAATATTTCATTATCCCGCTTCTGCTATCATTGCCAGTTTACTTTACTGCCTACGATTACGGCCGGTGGTTTACAGTCACTTGTATAAATTACACCCTGCTGGCAGTCTCGGTAAATCTGCCCTACCGGGAGTTCGCGCATCGCAAGAAGGCGGCCGATGCGAAATCCGTGCCGGCCGATCTTCAGAATCACCTGGATAGTAGACCGAATCTTTTTAGGCATTTCAATTCTTATTTGCGTCCTGGCGCTGGTAATATGGCTGCCCCATTATTGTTTGTTAAGTTGTGAGGTTTTCAAGAGCCCGCTCCAATTTTTTGTCCACACATTTTTTGCCCGCTAGGGGTTTCTGACCAGTCATACTTTAAAAATAATAAAAAATCAAGATCCGTTCACTTGTACACGCCGGATTTGATCATATCGAAATACTCCCGGAATTCCTTTTCCAATTCATCGATGAAGTGCAGAGAATGCTCGGGTCCCAAGGCTTTGATTCTTTCACCATAACGCGTGAGGATACCTTCACTGAGCAGCTGGATCAGGTTAATGGCTTGTTCGATATTCACGTCCTCCTTGAAACGGGAGCGATCCAGCCCTTCCATCAATAACTGCCGGCTCTTTATGGCATATTCACCGAACCTACCCTGGAATTCCTGCTTGATCTCATCCGGCATGTCGATCAGGGCGCTGAAGAAAAGGCGGTAAAGCCGGGGCTGCGCCTGCAGGAATTCCATGCGAATGCGGCTGATGGCGAATATCCGTTCGAAGAGCTCGGCTGGCAGATCGACCGCTTTACTGAAATAGAAATCCAGGTAGCACTTCAACGCATGGTCGAAGATGTAGACGAAAAGACCGCGTTTACTGCCAAAGTAGTAGAAAAGCGTGCCCTTGGGGATGCCGGCGCGCTGGACTATGGCATTGGTGGATGCCTGGCGGTATGGTCTTTGGCTGAATTCCTCGATGCAGGCATCCAGGATGCGTTGCTGCTCTTCTGCGGGTAGAGCTCTCAAAATGCGCGATCATCGCTTATGACAGCAGGTAATGCAAGGTCCACTGGGTGCGTTGAAAGGCTGCGATGACCCCGCAAACCAGCGCAGCATGCCCAGGCGGGGGTGATTGCGAGTTCGAAATAACTCCATTCATCCAGGAATTTGATCCCCGCGTGCCAGCCTTCCATTTCGGCGCTGTTCGCAACACCGAATTGGAACAGAGAATCCCGCCCCATTCGCAGCTGGCTCTGCATTTTGATGCTTAACAGTTTCTGCATCCCCGGGCTGATCCACTTTTTATTGACCACTTCGCAGACCAGCTCCGAGCCTGGAAACTGCTTCCGCATTTCAAGTACCAGGTCTTTCACCTGCTGCGGTTCACAGTACATGAACACGCCTTCCGCCAGGAATAGCACGTGCTGCGGTCGTTCGCGTTTCACTTGGTCCATCCAGCTGAAATCAAAAACCGATGAGCTGATCAGGTGATAGCGCGAGGTTTCCTTGAAGAGCTTCTTTTGAAGTTGAATGACTTGCGGCATATCGAGATCAAAAAGGATCACCTTGCCATCATCGATGCGGTCGAAACGGGTATCGAGACCGCAGCCGATGTTAACAATGGTGCCGCCGGGATTGCGGGAAAGAAATTCACGGGCGTAATCATCATATTTTTTTGCCCTCAGGCAAATGTGAACGACCAGGGCATCTTTAATCTTTCCTCCAGCAATATACTGCTGAAGTCTGCTCTGTGAGGCAGCCAGCGAAGGGGTGATCATTTCTGCGATCGCCTGAGCCAGGGGATCCTTCAAAATTGGATCTCTGCGCTTGTTCTCTTCTGCATGGCAGAAGAAGGTCAGCAGACAGGATTCAGCCACGTCGGAGAATTCAATCTTTTCAGGTCACTGTTGAAGCCATGGTTCTTTTCCATTTGAAATCCTCTCTTTACTGACCATATGGTCAGTAAAGCCATCATAGCATGATCTTTGTTGCTTGCAATTGGTCAATCGTCCAATTTCGGTACCCTCTAAAGGGACATTTCTATAAAAATCAGATGATGACCATGAGATTAATTCCTAAAAACCTCACAGCAACTCCCCTTCCAGCTTGAAATTCCCACGAATTGCATATATAAATTGGTGTAGGAGAATTGCATGAAAAAATATATCGTTACTGTTTTGATCCTTATTGTTCTATCAGGTTGTTCCAATCAAACACCAACAACAACATCGCCGGTGGAAGTCGTTCGAACAAATACCAGCATGCCGGCCAACACCACCATACCAATAGAAACGCCGGAAGGTATTCCAGCGCGCATTCCCGTCGTTCTGCTGCAGGATGGCGCCCCGGATGATATCGCCGCTGCCATGTATCTGATGCTGGATACGCAGGTGAACCTTACGGGCATCATCGTTACCAACGGCGAGACTCGCCCCAGCCGCGCCCTGGCAAAATGGGAGGATTACATTTACGCCTATATGGGCTGGAACTGGGTTCAGGTGGTGGCAGGCTGCGATTGTGCCGTGGACCCGCACCCCAATACCTTTCCCACCTCCTGGCGGGATGGAGCGGATGATTTTTGGGGTATGCCGTTGCCCCAATATTCCGGGCAAACGAATCCAATGACCGGCGCAGACCTGGTCATAAACCTCTCTAACCAGTACCCCGGGGAACTAGTCGTGGTCATTACGGGTCCGCATACTGATCTGGCACTGGCATTGAAAAAAGACCCGTCGATCACGGATCGCATCAAGAAAGTGGTCATCATGGGCGGTGCCGTGGACGTGCCCGGCAATATCAAGACGG
Organism: uncultured Chloroflexia bacterium; assembly: GCA_963804865.1. GTDB lineage: Bacteria > Chloroflexota > Anaerolineae > Anaerolineales > Anaerolineaceae > CAVVEQ01. The sequence goes on along the minus strand of CAWDSH010000025.1, from coordinate 101,561 downwards.
ACGATCCTTCGCAGACCAACACCACCGCAGAATGGAATATCTGGGTGGATGCGCTTGCCGCAGCGGAGGTTTTTTCTAGCGGGATACTGCTGGATATCATCCCCATGGATCCGGTGCCGGAGGTGGAGCTGGACCGTGATTTTTCCGAGAAGGTGAGGGAAGTCAACCTGCCTGGCGCCAACTTGATGTCAGATTTGTGGAACACGGAATTCGGTTGGTACAGCTCGGATCATATCTGGATCTATGACGTGTTGGCAGCAAACGCCGTGGATCATCCTGAAAACTACACCTGGATCAGCGCGCCAGTGTATGTGGTCACTATCGTTGGGTCTGACCAGGGGCGCACGGTGAAGCAGGATGGAACCAGCGATCATATCCGTTATGCACGGCACGCGGACGAGAAGGCAGTGTTAGATACCCTTTATGCCGTGTTTCCCCCAAAATGATAGAAATGGAGGTTTGAAATGGCCACGTACATCATCGTCAGTATTGTCAGTGGTGTCCTGTTTGGCGTGATGGATGGGTTGATCAATGCCAATCCACTGGCGACCAGGCTTTACGAAGTCTTTAAGCCGATCGCCAAGCCCTCGATCAATTTCATCGCCGGGATCGTCATTGACCTGATATATGGATTTATCCTGGCGGGTCTGTTTCTCATGCTTTATCAGAGCCTTCCGGGAGCCGGAGGACTGGTCAAAGGCATCAGCTTTGGGTTGATCGCCTGGTTCCTGCGCGTGGCGATGGGCGTCGCGTCGCAGTGGATGATGTATAAAGTACCTGCCAGGACGCTGCTCTACACACTTTTTACCGGGCTTGGTGAAATGCTCATCCTTGGAATCTTGTTTGGTTTATTTCTGCATCCCGCAGCCGGGTAACGCATATGGAAATCATATCCCTGATCGAGAACACCAAATCCCAGGATCGCAAAGACCTGTGCGTGGAACGCGGACTTTCCATGCTGATCCGCTCCCAGGGTAAGCAGATCCTCTTTGATACCGGCGTAAAGGACGGCTTCAGGAAAAACGCACGAGAGCTGGAGGTTGATCTATCCAAGGTTGACCTGGCGGTTCTTTCCCACCACCATTACGATCACGGCGGCGGGTTGAAAGTATTTTTCGAAGCGAATCAGAAAGCAAAGGTGTTCCTGCGTACCAGCCGCACGGAGCAATTTCTTTTCGTCGATTACTGGGGATTGGTCAAGCGGTCCATCGGATTGGATACCTCCCTTTTTCAGCAGCACCCCGAGCGTTTTGTATTCCTGAACCATTTCACCGAGATCTCGCCGGACGTTTTTATCCTGACGGAAATCGAAAAGCACCACCCGGTGCCTCGCGGGAACAGGCACCTCTACGCGCAGGAAGGATACCGGCGCAGGCGGGACGATTTTTCCCACGAGCTGATGCTGGTGGTGCGGGAAAGCCAGGGGTTGGTGGCATTCAGCGGATGCTCGCACCATGGAATCCTCAATATGATCGAAGCCGTGATGGCGCAATTCCCGGGGGTGCCGATCAGGGCGGTCATCGGCGGCTTCCACCTGATCGACCGCGCCAAGCCAGAAACCATGGCGGGTAATCCGGAGGATGTTGAGGATTTGGGGCGCACGCTGCTGGAATACCCGGTGGATAAAGTTTATACCTGTCACTGTACAGGCTTGAAGGCATACGATATCCTGAAGCGCGTGATGGGCTCCCGGCTGGAATATTTCCAGACCGGGCAACGACTTGAGTTTTAGAGGAGATACCATGAGCCCTAAAATGATGACCAATGCTGCAACGATCGATGAATACCTCGAAGCGCTGCCGGAGGATATTCGCCGGGAGCTGCAGCGGTTGAGAGACATCATCCATTCCGTTGCGCCGGAAGTTAAAGAAAGGGTTTCTTACGGAATCCCCATCTTCAGACTGAACCGAGATTGGGTGGGCATCGGCGCGATGAAGGATCACTGCTCGTTTTATTTGATGAGTCCCCCGCTGGCGAAAAAGATGAAGGAAGAACTCAAGGATTTCAAGGTGTCCGGAGCGACGATCCATTTTCAACCCGGCAAGTCAACTGCCGGAGGCGCTGGTAAGAAAGATACTGGCAGCACGGCTGGAAGAATTGAAAGGTAAATGATCTCGATACGTACCGGAACAAAGCGGGGATATCGCTGCCATCCGCAATATCAACCAACAAGCGTTCGAAACCAGCGCGGAAGCCGGGTTGGTCGATCAGCTGCGCGCAAAGGGAAAACTGACCATCTCCCTGGTCGCCTGTGATGGCGGTGAGGTGGTGGGGCATATTGCCTTTAGCCCGGTGAGCCTCGTCAGCGCTCCCAATCTGCGCGGTGTGGGGCTGGGTCCCATGGCGGTGCTGCCAGAAAAGCAAAAGCTTGGCGTTGGTTCCGCGTTGGTCCAGGCGGGGCTGGATCGCTGCCGGGAGCTGGGTTATGACTATGCCGTGGTGGTCGGTCACACGGAGTACTACCCGCGATTTGGCTTCCTCCCGGCCAGCCGTTTTGGACTTCACACCAAGTGGGATCTGCCGGAGGGGGTGTTCATGGTGATGGAATTGAAAGCGGGGGTTCTCAAAGGCGCAGATGGGCTGGTGGAATACCAGGCGGAGTTTGACGAAGTCTAGTACAGTTGTCCAGTTATTTGATGGGGGTTTGAATAGGGCAAATTTAGGTAATCCGTCCGTTCCCATTTGTATTCCCAGTGCTAAGATGATAATTGATACCTGCCGGAAGAAATGTGGGTGTGCCACAAGGGCAGAATTATATTTGGGAGGGATTTCATGTCTATGCAAGCGATGGATTATAAAGAGCGTGAATTTAAACCGCGCAGTTTGGTCATCTATTTCCTGATCGTCTTTGGGCTGCAAGCCTTGAATTACGCCTTGCAGATCACCGGTGTTTTAAAAAGACCCGCCGAGGAAGGCCTGGGAGCTTTTTCAGCAGGACCGATCATGATCATCATGGTGCTGGCTGCCTGGGGACCGTTCATCGGAGCATTCACCTCAGCAGCGATCACCGAGGGAAAAGCCGGCATCAAGTCACTCTGGAATCGTTTCTGGAACCGCAACCTGACCATCAAATGGCTGCTGGTGACCCTGCTTATCCTGGAGGTTGAACGAGTGGTATCCGCTTTAATCTCACGCTGGTTGGAAGGGTCGAGTGGACCCCTTTTCTTCATACCGGATTCGCTCGCAGTTCTCGCTTCCCCGATCTTCGCAGCACTGGTAACCGGTGTTACCGAAGAATTCGGCTGGCGTGGATTCGTCCTGCCGCGCTTCCAGGCAAAATGGAACGCGCTGGCTTCCAGCCTGATCCTGGGGATTATCAGTATTGCATGGCACGTGGGGCAGTGGTTCGTGCCGGGCAGCAGCCTTTACGGGCGGGATTTCCTGCAGTGGGGATTGGGTATCCTATCGTTATCGATCCTGATGACCTGGATATTCAATAATACCAGGGGCAGCATTTTGGCAGCGATCCTGCTGCATGCCATGTACAATTTCTCCCTGGTCCGGTTTTCAATAGACTGGCTTTCTTACGGTGTGCTTGCGCTGACGGCGGTGATCGTGGTGCTCGTCTTTGGGCCGAAAACGCTGACAAGGCAGAAAGCTGAAGCCAAAGGATGATCAAAAGCAGCATGGTGACAAATTGCACTATGGAATTCATACGCTGCCCCGACCCCACCGCACCAGGGATCGTGGTCAAGATAACCAGAACCGCAATTCCGGAGGGATGAGGCTATGAAAAAGTCGCCGCTTGCAGCTTACTTTGTTCTTTTGATCCTGCTTTGCGCTGCCGTCATCATAGGGGCAAAGCTGCTGGGCGAACAGGGAGCCTACCTGGCGCAATTCTACATGCTGACTCCCGCTTTAGCGGCAATACTCACCCGTCTTTTCTTCTACGAGCCTAAATTCAGCGACGCCAACCTGCGCTTTGGCAAATGGCGCGACTATTTCAAATATTGGGGCGCCTCACTCGGTATCACCGCGCTATCCTATCTCATCTACACCCTTCTGGGCAGTGTCCGTTGGGACTTTAGCGGCCAGATCTTCCTGGATCGGCTGGCACAGCAATTCTCCATGGCAGGCCAGGATATCAGTGCCAACCTGCCAGCCGGCTTCACGCCCATGACCATGCTGATGCTCTTCTTCTTTGGCAGCCTAACCCTTTTCAATATCATGCCGGGGATCATCACCGGTTTTGGCGAAGAGTTCGGGCACCGCGGCCTGATGTTCCCGCTGCTCTACCGCATCAAGCCCTGGGTGGGTCTGATCATTGGCGGGCTGATCTGGTACGCCTGGCACCTGCCGCTGGCTTTGGTCATGCCTGCAGCCAGCCCCAATCCGCTCTGGCAGACCGTGCTGAATTACATCGTCCTGGCGATCGGTTCCATCTGCACGTTCACATACCTGGCATTCGTGTACGCGAAGAGCAGGAGCGTCTGGGTGACAGCGCTGGCGCACATTGTGATGAACAATTCCGCAGGAGCGTTTTCCTATTTCGTCATCATTCAAAATCCGATCACCGCAAACATCGGGTTGACATTGACAATGCTGATCGTGGTCGCGATCCTGTACATCCGGAAAGGATTTGACACCTTCCCGGAATATTTCAAAGCAGCAAAACAGATATAATAGCAAGCGGAACACCATCCGAAGGCTCAGAAGATCATTTATAAACCTGGCAGCGGGCTTTGTGATCGTAAATCCCTGTTTTTTCTATGAAGTCTCATCATCGGGCTTTCGATCACCACACCAGCCGGACTGATTGGTATCTTATGCATCCGCCGCACCCTTTCGGAAGGACGGGCAACCGTCTTCGTCTCCGGGCAGGGGCCAGCGCGTATTTCCTGATGCCTCAGAATCCAGAAGAGATAAAAAACAGGTTTCTCCACAGGTTAAGAAAATGTCAGAAAATCATAAATGGAAAAACCAAGTCGTTGTTGCTGCTATCCTGCTAACCGGGTTTGGCGCAGCCCACCTGATCGATGATTTTATTTATGGGGTACCGGCGGATTTCAACCTGACCATCGAGGTTGGCCAGGTGCTGGCAGTGATCTATTTTGTCATCACCAGCGTGCTGCTGGTACTGGCTGCAAGGGGCAAAAAAGCAGGATATATCGGCAACCTTTGCCTGGGATTGTTCCTACTCCTGGCGGATATGCTGAAACATGGCAGCGAGGGGTTGTTTTCAAGCGGCTGGCGTAGCGGGTGGTTCTCGCAGGTTCTGGCGTTTGGCGTCATGCTGACATCGATCTACCTGGTGGTGGTATCCTTTATGGCATTGCGACATTTGATTGATACGAGCACGAAAGGGAAATAAGCGACAACCAGGAGTGAGGCATGATCCATTTCGTCAAAGTCAACAAGGATAACTGGGAGGAATGCATTGCCCTACCCATCTCGGAGGATCACAATCATAACGTTGCCCCTAATGTCTATTCGATTGCGGAGGCGTCCTTCTATCCCGAGTTGAAAGCCTGCTGCATCTACGCGGATGAAAAGATGGTTGGTTTCACCATGTATGGGATTGATGATGAAGACAACCGTTTTTGGATCGTGCGGCTGATGATCGCCGAGGATCAGCGCGGCAAGGGCTACGGCAGGGAGACGCTGAAGCTGATCATCGAGGAAGCCAGGCAAAAAGAGATAGCAGAGATCATATTGAGCACGCACCCGGATAATTTCAAGGCGATCAAGTTGTACGAAAGCGTAGGATTCAAGGACACCGGCGAAATGGACGGCAAAGAAGAGATATTTATTTGCCGATTTAAAGAAGAATAGCCTGAAGGGTATTTAAAAAGAAAGGTTTCTCTATATGAACAAACAAAAAGCAAAGATTGACGCATCCAACCCCGTTCGGGATTGGCGACTCAAGCTATGCGGCACCGCTGCATTGATGCTGGGTATGATCTTCCTGATAGGCCTGATCGGCGTGATCCAGGAGGTGTTTTACCCCGGTGCGGGTGGGGAGCCACTTACCGAGGGTGGGGATAACTGGCTGGTGGTGCTTTTCAAACTGAATGCCGGGTTCGAAGGCGCTCATTTTGACCTGCTCCGCGGAGTTAATGGATTGGACGTCACCATCCTGTTGCTGCTCGCGGTGGCTCTCGTTGGGCTTTACATCCTGTTCCAGCAAAAAAGCAGGATCCTGGCGCTGATCGCGATGATCCTGCCGGTGTTGGGCATCGGGGTGCTGATCGCCACGCAGCTTGCCGGTCGCAGCGCGGTGATGGCAGCGGTGCTGCTGGCATCCATTGTCATGCTGCGTTCCACCTTGTTCAATAAAGCCACAGCCGTGATGGGCATCCTGGCGAGCGTGCTGCTGCTCACCGCTGATTTCGGGACGAAACCTGATTTTCCCTCGATCCTGATGGCTGTATTCGTTGGAATTGGCTACGTGCTGATAATGACCTGGTTCCTGCTGGTGGGTATCGAAGCTGCTCCAGCCTGACAAGTAAAGGAATGCGTTCAAAGAGGGATTTTACATTGGATATGAGCCTTTTCTTTCGAGGTCTGATGATGGGCATCTCGATCGCTGCGCCGGTCGGACCGATCGGCGTGCTCTGTATCCGGCGCACCCTGGCGGAAGGACGCACCACCGGCTTCGTCTCCGGGCTGGGTGCTGCCAGCGCGGACGCCGATCTACGGCAGTATCACCGCCTTCGGGCTGACTTTTATTTCCAACGTCCTGGTCAATCAGCAGACCTGGCTGCGCCTGCTTGGCGGAGCTTTTCTCATATTCCTCGGGGTGCGCACCTTCCTGGCAAAACCCGCGCAGCAGGCGGCCAAAGCGAAAGGGAAGGGTCTGGTCTCTGCTTATTTTTCAACATTCCTGCTGACCCTCACCAACCCGATGACCATCTTCTCCTTCGCCGCGGTCTTCACCGGGCTGGGGCTGGCAGGGCAGCGGGGGGATTATGGTTCCGCGGGGATGCTGGTGCTGGGCGTGTTCTGCGGCTCAGCGCTCTGGTGGCTGCTGCTGAGCGCGGGAGTGAGCCTGCTGCGGGATAAATTCGACCAGCGCGCGATGACCTGGGTGAATCGCATCTCGGGCGTGGTGATCGCCGGGTTTGGCATTTATGCCATCTTGAGTATCATTTAAGTGGGAGGGACCATGAAAAATTTCCGCATCCTCATTATTGCATCACTGGTTCTGGTTGCCATCGGTCTTGCCGCGGCTGCCTTCTTCACGCTCTCGGGAACGGATATATCCGGGGCAAGCCAGAAAACTGCTACCGAAATGGATGAAGGTGAAGAGAAAGCCCCCTGGCCCATCATCGCGATCGTCCTGCTGGTCACGGGGGTTTCGATGATCCCCTTCTTCAAAATATTCTTCCCGCAGCAGATCCGGAACGGCATCGATACCAGCGCCAAGGTGCTCAAGGTGTGGGATACGGGAGTCTCGATCAACGACAACCCTCAGGTGGGTTTGCAGCTGGAGATCGTGCCGGAAAGTCGCATCCCGTACACGGCGGAAGCCAAAACGGTGGTTTCGCGGCTGACCGTGGCACAGGTGCAGCCCGGCATCACCGCCCAGGTGCGCTACGACCCGTTGAAACCCGAGCGGGTGCAGGTGCTCTCGCTGGATATCGACGCCAGCGCCTGTCTCTGATACCGAAGCCAGGCTGGAGGAACTGAACACCCTGCGCTCCAAGAACCTGGTGACTGAAGAGGAATACCAGAAGAAGCGCGAGGAGATCCTGAAAAGGCTGTAGACCCGCCAGGTTCAGGCGAAAATGAATATCGATTGGAACAGTGTCAAAAAGCAGACCCTGTGGAGCTACGAGGATTTGATCAGGAAACTCCTCGAGGTCCTTGCCTATGGATTCGTACAGGAGCACTACAACCATACGGTGAAGCAGGCGCGGGAGTATGCCGGGAAGATCCGCTCCGGGTACCTGCAGGACAAGGGCGAGATGACCGGGTATATCGACGGCATCACCGCCCACCTCGATAAGCTTGGAACACAGTGGTCCGGAACCACCTCTGACCTGGTAAGCCAGGTTGCCACCCGGGATGACTGTGCTGCATTCCTGCAGCAGACCGGTTTCGAGTTTGACGCGCTCATCCAGGTGCTCAATTACCTCATGCGCTGGGTGCTGCCATTCAAGAATCCGATAAGGGAATTCATTGATGTCGATACGGATGAAGGCGCCAGGTACCTGGAAGCGTTGAAAAAGCACAAGCTCGGCTCGAACCTGGATCTCCTCGAAGCCGGGCGGAGCAGGGCGGGAAGGGCGCAGATCGCGGAAACCACCGGGATACCGCCAGTTTTATCACCGGACTGGTGCACAAGGCGGATATCTCGCGCCTGGCGTACGTGCGCGGCATGACCGTCAGGCATCTCTGCGGGGGCGGATACGATACGCTGGAAAAGATCGCCGGGGCTGACCTGGCTGAGATGGAAGTCAAAATGGATGCCTACTACCAGACTCTTGGCAAGAGCCTGGCCGATTTCAAGGCGGTGATCCCACTCGAGTGGATGATCGGGGGCGCGAAGATACTCCCGCGGGTGGTGAAGGTTTGATAAGCGGCATACCCTAAAGGTAGACCTACAATTCATATGGATGATATGCAATCAAGTTAAGAAAAGTTCATAAATAAGGAGGTTTTTTATGTTCATGCTCACGAATTCCTTCTTCTGGGCATTTATCGGCATGTTTGGTCTGCTCATCGGTACCGTCTTGGTAAGCGGAATAAAGCTGGGTCAGAATGCCCTGTTGGGTTTTGCAACCATTATGATTTGCGATTCTGCCCGAATTATCCTCGCCCTGCCATTTTGCGTTCAACCCCGTTTTGAGATAGGAATTTGGAATTGGATTATTGGCGGGGTCATCCTCGCGGTTGCCATGGTCTTTGCCGTTCCTGCCCTATCAATTGATTGGCGGACTGCACCGAAAAGTAAAATGGCGCTCAAGACCGACGGTATCTATCGAGTGGTCAGAAATCCCATCTATCTGGCGGACTTATTGTTCTCGCTTGGTTTTGCGATAATGTTCCGCTCTGTCGTCGGCGTCATACTGATTCCCATCTGGTGGGCTGCATTTCTGTCCCTCGTTCTAGTTGAGGAAGCGAGTCTTGAACGCGCATTGGGGCAGACCTACCTGGATTACAAGCAGCAGGTGAAAGGACGCATCATTCCGGGATTGCCAATTTAATCATCCACCTCATTGCTGTTTGAAAATCCATCAGGCAATTTGCGGCGGCGGATTCGATACGCTGGAAAAGATAGCAGGTGCCAATTTGAAAGAGATGGAAATCAAAATGGATACCTATTACCACACGTTCGGCAAGAGCCTGGCTGATTTCAAGGCGGTTATTCCGCTCGAGTGGATGATCGGAGGCGCGCAGGATACTCCCGCGGGTGGTTGAGGAATGAAAAGCCATCGCATGATGATGCCTGAACGGGATGATCTGCGGTGATACCCAAAATGCCATTCGGTCGCACCGGGCATGAATCTTCACGGATCATCTTCGGTGCCTATGCCTTGAGCAAGGCAACCCAGGCTGAGGCAGATCAGGTGCTGGAGCTCTTGCTGCAATATGGTGTCAACCATATTGACGTTGCGCCCATGTATGGAAACGCTGAGAAATGCGTTGGCGGGTGGATGGAAAACCACCGCGGTGATTTCTTCCTCGCCACCAAAACGCGCAAGCGGACCCGCCAGGAAGCCTGGGAACAGCTGCAACGTTCACTTGATGTGCTGCACACGAACACGATCGATCTCTGGCAGCTGCATGGGCTGACCAACCCCGGCGGCTGGGAGCGGGTGATGGCACCAGGCGGAGCGCTGGAGGCCATGCTGGAAGCGCGGGAGAAGGGATTGGTGCGTTTCCTGGGCGTCACGGGTCATGGCAGGCTGACACCGGCCATGCACCTGCAAAGCCTGGAGCGCTTTGGCTTCGATGCGGTCATGCTGCCCTATACCTTTTGCCAGATGCAGGATCAGAAGTATGCTGCCCCCTTTGAGAACCTGGAAAAGTTTTGTAAAAGGCGCAATGTCGCTCTGCAGACCATCCAATCGATCGCCCGCCGGCCATGGGGAAAACGCCCGCGGACTTATAACACGTATTTTTATGAACCCTTGACGGATCAGGATGCCATTGAAAAGGCGGTGCACTGGGCGATGGGGCTGGAGCACAGCTTTGTGATCACCGCAGGAGATGTGCAATTTATCCGCAGCATGCTGGAAGCGGGCAGCCGATATTCAGGACCGCCATCAGATGCGGACATGCAGGCGATGGAGGAGCGGTTTGAGATGCAGCCAGTTCATTAAAAAATGGACAGGTTTATTAGGATTCCAGATTATCTTATCGTAATGAAAGGTCATACAAGGTCGCAGCGGGAACTTTTTCCAGAAGTAGAATGTGTTTTACCATGAAGGAGCTCCCATGAAAAATAAAGCCCCGCAATTCACCACTATCGAGGAATACATCGCCCTCTTCCCGGCGGACGTCCAGAAGAAGCTGCAGGAACTGCGGGCGGTGATCAAGACTGCCGCGCCGGGCGTGGTTGAAACGATCAGCTACCAGATCCCCACTTTTGACCTGAACGGGCGTCATTTGATCCATTTCGGCGCGTGGAAAAAACACATCGCCTTATATCCAACATCCAGCGGCACGCGGGTATTTGAACGCGAGCTGGAAGGATACAAAGCTGAGAAAGGCACCATCCAATTCCCCCTCGATCAGCCCCTGCCGCTGGAGCTGATCGGCAGGATCGTGAAATTCAGGGTGGAAGAGGAAATGAAGCGGGATGAGAAAAGTATTGGCAGGAAAAACGCAAATAATTAATTGAATTAAGAAAAGGAATTATCCGATTAAAAAAGGTTTGTCAGACATGAACGCGGTAAGAGAAATAACGTGTCCCTGGCGATCGAATCCGATAACGCCATTCCGTTTTTCGCGGAAAACGCTGATGAAGAACATCCTGATCAACACGAATTCGATATCATCTCCTCTTTGGGATCGCGATGTACCCCCCATGGGGACCTAGAATTTCTATTTTTGACCATTTGATTGCATCAGTATAATAGTATTAGATGGAAAAGTTTTACATAAAGTTGAAGTTTTTCGTAGTTTTTCCGCGGAAGCGTACAGGTTGGAAATGACAATACCTATCCAGAATCTGATCTTCATCATCCCAAGCCTTATTTACATAGGTGTATCAAGGAAAAGAGGGCAGACCTGGCAGTATTCATTTGGCGCGGTGGGATGGCAACCAACCTCGCTCCGATATCTTCTGATTGGATTATTGACAGGTGTTCTTGCGGGTGTCTTCGTATCGATTTTTTCTTCCAACATTCCACCAGAGATCCTAGAAAATCCCAATATCGCAACATCACAATATGCAGGTTTAACCCTTTCCCTCTTATCATTTCTTATAGCATTATTTCGGGAGGGGATCTTCGTTGCCCTCGGCGAGGAGGCATTTTTCCGCGGTTTTCTGGGTGGTTTGTTGATTCGGAAGTTTGGATTTCAAATCGGCAATTTGCTGCAGGCGATAATTTTCCTTCTTCCTCATCTCCTAATATTGACCGTAAATACAACTTTATGGCCGATCCTCATACCGCAGTTCATTTCGGGTTGGATTTTTGGATTACTGTCATATAAATCCAAGAGCATTCTCCCAAGCTGGATAGCTCATAGTCTAAGTAATGCACTTGGAGCAGTGGCGTTCATGATGTGAGGAGGACTGAACGGATTGGCGGCATCGCTGATCTTCATCATGATTCGATTGATCGAGTGAAAGATTATAGAGGCGTATGAAATCATCCAGATCAGGAAACGATTGAACCTGCGTATCCCAAGTATTGAAATCCTTTTTATTAAATTTCTCGGAATCGGAGGGATAATCTAATTAAAAGGATTTCGAGGAAGACTCACGGCATAACCAGTAATAAGGTTATTTTTCTTCTCATCAGCTAGGAATTGGAGGGAAAATGGGAAAAAGGCAATACTCGATTTTTCATACATATATTCAAGATTACGCTGCTTCACCTTCAGGGGCTGAATACTTATCCCGCAATCTCCATCATTTCGACAGGATCTTTCTCAAGATGACCAAGGGACGAACGACGCTGACCAGCATCCTGACCGGATTGCCGGTGGTTGTGCTGACCACCACCGGCGCCAAGAGCGGGCTTCCGCGCACAACACCGGTATTTTACATTCGCGATTCGAATGATCCCACCCTGTTGGCTGTCATTGCTTCGAATTGGGGGCAGGACCATCACCCTGCCTGGTATTACAACCTCAAAGCCGAACCGCGTGCCACGGTTCCGTAGAGGGTCAAGTCAGAACGTGTATTGCGCATGAGGCCGATGGGGAGGAATACGCGAGGTTTTGGCAATGTGCATTGGATACTTCACTCGGTTTCCCTCTTTACAAACAGCGTGCCGGCGGGCGGCGCACCCCAATCATGGTGCTGGTACCTGAGAAACCTTCTTGACTAGAGTATGGATAGAAATTCGGAAGCAAGGCTGCCTAACATAGGCTCCAGCCCCCGTAGGCATTGCGCAATGGAATGTGATTACAACACGTCAACGAGAGGATTATGCCAGTTATTGGCGGCTCGCGATTAAAACACGATATCATCTCTTCTTTGGGATCGCGATGTACACCCATGGGGAGAGAATTTCTATTTTTGACCATTTGATTGCATCAGTATAATAGTATTAGATGGAAAAGTTTTAAATAAAGTTGAAGTTTTTCGTAGTTTTTCCCAGAAGCGTACAGGTTGGAAATGACAATACCTATGAAGAATCTGATCTTCATCATCCCAAGCCTTATTTACATAGGTGTATCAAGGAAAAGAGGGCAGACCTGGCAGTATTCATTTGCGCGGTGGGATGGCTACCAACCTCGCGCCGATATCTTCTGATTGGATTATTGACAGGTGTTCTTGCGGATGTCTTCGTGTCGATTTTTTCTTCCAACATTCTACCAGAGATCCTGGAAAATCCCAATACCGCAACATCACAATATGCAGGTTTAACCCTTTCCCTCTTATCATTTCTTATAGCATTACTTATATTTGATAACTTGGCCGAAGTCTTGGAAAGCGATGGCTGGTTATATAGTTTTGAAGAAAAGTCGTTAGAAACTAAGAATTATATGTTGGAATGCATGGCAAATTCCATTGATGAATTCTTTCTACCTGAATGGTGGAAGGGCGCTCGGGAAGAATTTCGGCGGGAAATACTGGAAACTACCAATGGATTCCTTTTAGGGAAGTCAGACCAATCAGGGGAGAAAGCAGCCAAAGTGATGGCTGAAGTCTTGTTAAACATATGGGAAGATCAGTATTCTTGATATCCAAATGAGAATACTATTTTTCGGAGTGTTATCTCCTGCCATCATCCTGCCACAATTGTATGTTATCCTCTGAGCGATGACCGCCTGCATCCTCGTCGTGGATGATGAGCCCGCCGTGCGCGGGCTGCTGGAATACAACCTGCGCAAGGCGCATTACCGCGTGTTAACCGCCTCCGACGGGCGCGAGGCGCTGCGCCTGGCGCGCGAAGCCGATCCCGACCTGATCCTGCTCGACCTGATGCTGCCCGAGATCGATGGCCTGGACGTCTGCCGCGAGCTGCGCCGCAGCTCAGCCAGGTGCCGATCATCATGATCACCGCGCGCGGCGAGGAGACCGACCGGGTGGTGGGACTGGAGCTGGGCGCGGACGATTACATCTGCAAGCCGTTCAGCGTGCGCGAGCTGATGGCGCGGATCAAGGCCGTGCTGCGCCGCGGGAAGGCTTCAGGATCCGAAGGTGGGAGCTGCCCAATTGCATGGATCCCGGCGGGCTGGCGCTCGATCCGGTTTCGCGCAGCGCGTCGGTAAACGGGACACCCCTCGAGCTGACCCGCCTGGAATTCGACCTGCTGCAGCGCCTGCTGGAGAACCCCGGGCGCGTGCTCACCCGCGAACGCCTGCTCGAGCAGGTCTGGAGCTACGATTTCGCCGGCGATACCCGCGCGGTGGATAGCGCCATCAAGCGCCTGCGCGCCAGGCTGCGCGAAGCCGGCGGCGATCCCGAAATGATCGAAGCGGTGCGCGGCATCGGCTACCGGGTGAAAGGCTGAGCCGTGAGCGTCACGCTGCGCCGCCGCCTGATCCTCAGCCACCTGCTGGTGGTGCTCACCGGCATGCTGCTTGCCGGGCTGCTCACCTGGATCTCGGTCGAGCGGCTGTATCTCAGGAGCCAATCGGAAAACCTGCTGGCGCAGGCAAAGCTGATCGCCGCCGCGCTGCAGGATGCCGAATTGCCGCTCCAGGCAAGCGAACCCTATTCCCAGACCACCAACATCCAGCCCGGCATCCATACCCGCCTGCTCACCGAGGGCGGCGGGGTGGCTTTCAGCCTGCCGCTGCTGCCCGGCGGGGAGGAAGTGCCCGTGCCGTTTGCTGAACAAACTGCCAGCGTTTCTCCCGCCGAGCTGCTCGCCCGCGAGGAGATCCAGGAAGCCCTGACCGGGCTGCCCACCACGGCGGTGCGCCGGGTGCAGGCCGGTGAGGGGGGCAGGGTGCTGTATGCCGCCGCGCCGGTCTACGATTCATCCAGCTGAGCTTTCCGGGATCGTTTACCTGGCCATGCCGCTTCCCGCGGGTGGCTTGCCCCTGGATATCCTGCTGAAGCTGGGCGGCGCGGTGCTGGCAGCCGGGCTGCTGGCCGGGCTGGCGGGTCTTTATCTCGCGCGGCGCCTGGCGCGACCGCTGGAGCAGCTATCCCGGGCAGCCGCGGCGCTTGGCTCGGGAGACCTGAAGCAGCGCCTCCCCTCCGGCAGCCGGGTGCGCGAGCTGGACGAGCTGGGCAGGTCCTTCAACCGCATGGCAGCCGACCTGGAAAACGAAAAACAGGTGCGGGATGCCTTCCTGGCGGACGTGACCCACGAGCTGCGCACGCCGCTGACCGTCATCCAGGGCACCATCGAAACGCTGCAGGACGGCGCGCTGGACGACCGCAAGGGCAGGGTGGGGCTCCTGGATGGCATGCAGCACGAGACGGAACGCCTGATCCGCCTGGTGAACGACCTGCTGGTGCTCACCCGCGCCGATGCCGGCGCGCTTCCATTGGATCTCAAGCCGGTAGATTTGGCGGAGCTGGCACGCCAGCGCTGCGAACGGCTGGCACCCCTGGCAGCGAAAAACAAAGTGACCCTGCGCGTGGAGGAAACGGGGGGATCAGCAGCGATCATGGTGCGCGCGGATGCCGACCGGCTGGCGCAGGTGCTGGATAACCTGTTGGATAACGCCATGCGCTATTCCCCGAAGGGCGGGGAGGTGCTGTAAGGCTCTGGAGCGAGGGGGAAAAGGCGCTGATCTCGGTCATCGACCAGGGACGCGGGCATCCCGCCCGAGCACCTGCCGCATATCTTCGAGCGCTTCTACCGCGCAGAACCTGCCCGCGATAGGCGCAGCGGCGGGAGCGGGCTGGGGCTGGCCATCGCGCGTGCGCTGGTCGAAGCGCAGGGCGGCGATATCCAGGCGGTGAGCGAACCCGGCAGGGGCACCGAGTTGACTTTCCGGCTGCCTCTCAGCGGATTGCCATCCAACTGACCTGCTTCTGACATCCTCCTGACCCCGCGGTTGGCTATGCTGGGGGTAATACAAACCCACAGGAGGTTCCCATGAGATCGATCAATACTTTTTTGAATGTCGCCTTATCCTTTGCGCTGATCGCCGCACTGGCTGCCATCGGGCTGCCAAGGCTCAGCGTCAGCGCCGCGACACCCACCCCCGAACCGGTGGAGCAATCACCCCAGGCGCCGGTCTGCGATGCCTCGCGCACCGTGGATGTCAGCGGGACGGCGGTGATCAACGTCGCCCCGGACCGCGTGCTGATCCAGCTGGGCGTGCAGTCCAACGGCATCTCGCCCAAGGAGGTCCAGCGCAGGAACGCGGCAGCCATCAGCCGGGTGCGGGCGGCCATCCAGAAGCTGGGCGTAAAGGCAACCGATATCACCAGCGATAATTACATCATCGAGCCGATCTACGAGGATTACGATGCGCTGTATATCAAGGGCTACCGCATCTACAACGTGCTGGCGGTCACGCTCAAGGAAGTGACCAGGGCCAGCGACGTGATCGCGGCGGCTTTCGAAGCGGGCGCCAACCAGGTGGTCAACGTGGAGTTCTACACCAGCGAGCTGCGCACCCACCGCGACCGGGCGCGCGCGCTGGCGATGGAAGCCGCTGACCAGAAAGCCAAGGCCCTGGCGGGCGCGGTTGGCGCGGAGACCGGCTGCGTGCTGCGCATCAGCGAGAACAGCTGGTACCTATTACAGCGGTTGGTGGCAGAGAAGCAACCAGGCGCTCTGGGCGCAGAACGTCGTGCAGAACGTCACCCCCTGCCGGGGGCGGCAGCGAGTCGCTGGCAGAGGGTCCGGTCAGCCCGGGGCACATCTCGGTCCAGGCGCAGGTTTCGGTCACCTTTGGATTGAAGTAAATCGAGACGTTATGCATATAATACCCGCGGTTGAAAAACCACGGGTATTTTTTTGTTGCACCTGGGCCATCATTCATCAAGAGCTTTGAGGATTCTGGCCCGTTTTACCAGACCCATACTTGAGCCACCGAAGGATGGCAGCTGCCAAGCCGATAACCAGCAAGACGAAGCTACCGATGACAAAGATCCACTTGATGATGCTGAATAGCGGGGCGAGCGCATCCACCACGGGAGTCAGCGCGGGATAACGCCCCATCACCAGCGCGGCAGAGATATTCTCCAGGTAATCGAAGATGGCTCCGAGAACCGGCGTGAGGTTGGCGAGCTGCCAGCGGCTGCCCGGCGGGAAGCCCCTGCGGAAAAGCCAGCTGATGGCGGTGGCGAGGAAGGCGGTGTAGACCAGCGGGAAGACCAGGTCGAAGGTGAAGCGGGCGCGGATGTAGGCAGCCCGGCCGGTCTCGCCGTAGGATTCCGCCATGCGGTAAAGATCGGCGGATGTGTAAAAAAAGTTGGTATCCGGCGAACCCGCACCGCCGGATGTTTCCTCTGCCAGCGCGGATTGGCCGGGCAGCACCAGCGCGGTGAAGAGCAGGAAGATGACCAGGCAGAGGAGCGTGACCCGGCCCGTTGAGATCCTGCGAATCCATTCAGAAATCTTGATCATCGAAACAAACTCCAGGGAGGTATGAGTCAATTATACAAAGAGTCCGCGTCTGCAGAGCGCTCAAATACCTGATACCAGTATAATATCTCCGGAGGGAATGACCATGAAAATCCTGAACACCATTTTTCTAATCGTCGCGATCGTGCTCGCCTTCACCGGGCTGTATTTCTGGTTCCTCAGGGACCAGATCGATTACGCCGCGCTGTGCATCGCCCTGGCGGTGGGCATGCACGCGGTTTACCTGCACTCTGCCAAGGCGGATAAAAAAGGCTGATCCGGGCGTAAACAACTTAAGAAAGATTGCAGGATAACCAGTAATTGGGTAATGCTATCGATAGAATGACAGCAAGCAAGAAATGATCAGCAGTACATCAGGATAAAAGAGAAGCACCTGCAATGCGCATCACGGTTTTATCACTCGGTTCACGCGGCGATGTGCAGCCCCTGCTCGCATTGGCGGTAGGATTGCAAAAAACAGGCCGCCACAAAGTGCGCTTCGCCGCGCCCGATAATTTCGAGCCGCTGGCGAACGAGTACGGCCTCAACTTCTCCCCCCTTGGCGTGGATACACAGAAGATGCTGGGAACAGGCGGTATAGATCCCGACCGTAACATGCTGTCATGGCTCTGGCAGGTCGTCCGCTCGATGAAACCTCTAACCGAGCGCATTGCAGAAAAAACGTGGCTGGCTTGCCAGGACGCGGAGTATATCGTCTATTCGATGATGGGCGTTGGGGCTTATCATGCTGCCGAGAAATTGGGCGTACCCTGCAGCATGGCATCCCCCATACCCGGGTTTGCTCCCACGCGCGCCTACCCCAATCCCAACGGCGTCTTCCCAGCTTTGCCCCTGGGCGGGGGATATAACCGGTTGACCCACATGCTCTCATATCATCTTTTTCAACTTTTCACGGGACCTGTTATCAACCGGTGGAGAAAAGAAAAACTCCAATTGCCGGCCATGCCCTTTGGCAGGTACCCTTATTTCCAGATGGGCGGCCGCACCCAGACCTTGTTTGGCAGTTACAGCCCCAGCATCTCTCCCAAACCGCCCGATTGGGGAGAGAATATCCACGTGGATGGCTACTGGTTCCTGGACCCCGCGCCAGATTGGCAACCCCCCGCCCAATTAATTGCTTTTCTCGAAGCCGGCGCGCCGCCGGTGTATATCGGCTTTGGCAGCATGGCAAACCGCGCCCCCCGGAAAATGGCTCAACTCGCGCGGGAAGCATTGGAGATATCCGGGCAGAGAGGCATAATCGCTGCGGGTTGGGGTGGATTTGATA
Organism: uncultured Chloroflexia bacterium; assembly: GCA_963804865.1. Classification (GTDB taxonomy): domain Bacteria; phylum Chloroflexota; class Anaerolineae; order Anaerolineales; family Anaerolineaceae; genus CAVVEQ01. Next base: position 83,171 of record CAWDSH010000025.1, on the reverse strand, counting down.
ACGCAAATCTGCCTGATACTATTTTTGCGCTGGATTCTGTCCCCCACGCCTGGTTGTTTCCACGCATGGCAGCGGTGGTGCACCATGGCGGCGCAGGCACGACAGCAGCCGGGTTCCGCGCAGGCGTGCCATCTGTCCTTGTGCCGCACATGGGCGATCAGCTCTTCTGGGCCAAACGGGTGACAGAATTGGGCGTTGGCCCACAGCCCATACCACGCAGAAAACTGACATCAGCGAGACTGGCGGCAGCCATCACCGCTGCCACCACGGACCGAAATATGCAAGCGCGCGCAGCAGCGTTGGGTGAACGCATTCGAGCAGAAGATGGTGTTGCACGAACGATTGAAATCATTGAAGGATTTATCCGATGAGTGTTAAGTATCGCTCTAAGTCGATGGAGTATTATATAGATGATCACAGCACACCATCGGTATCCGGGGGCACTGCCCGACGTCGGCTCCAGCGGACGGGTGGGGCTGGGGGAAGCCATCCTGGAGAAACAGAACAAGAAAAAGGGCAGCGAGACGATCTGATAATCAATAAGGAATGAAAATGGGCACATTTCAAGACGACGTCATCGAATACCGCAGGCAGATGGAGAAGGGCGCCATCCAGAGGGCGTACAAGGGGTTGATGGAATACATGCTGGCGCTGCGGGCGCATTTCGAGAAGAAGCATCCTGAGTTCATCGTCCCGGGCGGACTGTATTTCGGCTACATGGACATGACCTACTTCGCCATCATCCCGCCAGCGCTGAAAGAGCGCCAGCTCAAGATCGCCGTGGTTTTCATCCATGAAACCTGCCGTTTCGAAGCCTGGCTGGCGGCGGTCAACAAGCAGGTGCAGGGCAAATACTGGAACTTGATAAAGGAAAGCGGCTGGGATAAATACCACCTGGTGCCGGAATTGAAAGGCTACGACGCGGTCATCGACACCGTGCTGGTGGCTGATCCGGATTTCAGCGACCTGGATGCGCTGACGAAGCGGATCGAAAGTGAAACGTTGCAATTCATCCGGGATGTTGAGGAGTTCCTGGAAAGCAAGGGCGGATGATCTCTGGGGAGGAGGTCATCAGACATCCTTGATCGTTTGAAGAAGGAAGGGATCCGGGTATGGGTCACCGGCGGGTGGGGGATCGATGCACTGCTTGGCGAGCAGACCCGTCCGCACAAGGACCTGGATATCCTCCTGCTGCTGGACGACATCCACCGGGCGCGAAGGTTGATGAGCTGGCATGGATATCGGTTTAAATACACCTGGGAGGAGAATCTCTGGGTGAAGGACGTCGCGCGGGAAACGCACTGCCACCGGATTCGTCCTGGGAGATGCGCACGGACTCGAACTGGATATCCACGCTCTGAGACTGGATGAGAAAGGCAACGGCATCCCGGCCTGGAACAATGATGAAGGGCTCATCTTCGACAGGGAGAATCTCGCTAGCGAGGGCAGGATCGCGGGCAGTATTGTGCACTGCATCTGTGCTGAAATGCAATTGCGGTGCCATCAGGGTTACACGCTGCCGGAATACCAGTTTCGCGATCTGGAGAAACTACGAGACTGGTTCAAGTCAATATGACCCGAGTGGAAGAGCCGGCGGGGAGATTCCTCCCCGCCGTTTTTTATACAACGATGGCTGGCTGGCTTGCCTTGCTCAGCTCAATCTCGATCGGCTGCCTGCCGTAGATCTGGGCGTAGGCGGCGTTGAAGCCGGCGGCATCCAGCGGCTGGATACCCTGCGCTGTCAAATCTTTTAGCAGGTTTTCCTCCAGCTCCAGGCTGGCACAGGCTCAGTTGGTAGAGCTGCGCGGCGTCGTCATCCGCGGCGACGCGGTTGATGGCGATCTTCCCGCAGCCGGCGCAGCGATGGATGAGCATCAGCTCGCCCGGCGCGCCGCGGGTGAATTTCTGCGGGCTGCGCTTGAAGGTCAGCCCCACCGCCGGCATGCGGCTGCGGCAGGCGGCAGAGCCGGTCGCCGGCCTTAAATTCGTCCACATGGCGCGAGCAAAGGCACAGCGGGCAGTGGTTGCGGTTATTAACCCCCGAGCTCTCGCGCGCCGTGCTGACCATCGCGCCGCAGGATGCGCATTTGAAAGCCTGCTCGGGGTGCTTGAAGTCCTTCGCCCTGCGGTGGGGTTCATCAACTTGATATTCATTCTTTTTCGATCTTATTCTTTCGAACGGCGCGGACTCGAGGTCATCATCGAGATGATCACGCCGCATATAATGTCTGTTCATTTTTGCCTCGCGAAAACAAAAAAGCCGGCAGCGGGAAATTCCCGTGGCCGGCTGGGGTACGATGGCTATTAAGCTGTGGAATGGATCAAACGCGGGGCAATAGCCCGGTGTTCTTCAAAGGGATCATTCCCGGTGCTTAAATGCAAACCACGGGGCATGAGCGCACCCGTGGTCGAATGATCAGGTGATCAGGTTAAATCAAAGATCAACCTGGCGGGCAGCCCATGCGGAACGATATTGAACAGACACCGAAACCTTAGAAACCAAAAACGTCCTTTCTCTTTTCTTCAAACGAAGCGAATATACCACAAAACCAGCCGCTTCATATTGTTCACTTGTCCAATTTTTGACCTTTTAGTGCAATTGCCATATGAAAAGTGAAAAATCATTGGTAAGATAGAGGAGTTTGGAGCCGGGCGGGAGACTGATGGGGATAGCCGGTGAATACAGGAAATCATCGATGACCACGAAACAAAAAGACGTGAAGATCAAACCGGGGGGCATGGCGGGATTCACCCTCGTCTGGGCGGGTCAGCTCGTCTCGGTGCTGGCATCCCAGATGAGCTTCTTCGCCATCACCATCTGGGCTTATCAAAAGACAGGCAGCGCCACGGCGCTGGGCGGGCTGGAAGCGGCCTTCCTGCTGCCCTTCCTGCTGATCTCGCCGGTTGCCGGCGTGATGGTGGATCGCTACAACCGCAAGCTGATGATGATGGTCAGCGACCTGGCGGCGGTGAGCGCCACCGCGGCGGTGCTGATCCTGCTTGCCACCGGCAGCCTGGAAATCTGGCATCTTTACGTGGTGCACGTGTTCAACGGGCTGGGCAACACCTTCCAATGGCCGGCCTATTCCGCGGCGATCAGCACCATGGTGCCCAAGGACAAATACAGCCGCGCCAACGGCATGATGTCGCTGGTCGACTCCGGCCCCGCGGTGCTCGCGCCCATGCTGGCGGGCGTGCTGCTGCCGCTGATCGGGCTGACGCGGCATCCTGCTGATCGACGTGATCACCTTTTTCCTGGCGATCGGGGTGCTGCTCGGTGGTACATGTTCCCCAGCCACAGCGCACGCTGGAGGGCAAGGCTGGCGAAGGTAACATTCTGAAGGAAGCCGCCTATGGTTTCCGCTACATTTTCACAGCGCAAGGGACTGCTCGGGCTGCTGCTCTTCTTCCTGGCGCTCAATATCACCATCGGGATGGCATTCTCGATCCTGGCGCCTTATATCCTCTCCAGCACCGGCAACGACAGCGCCACGCTCGGCTCGGTACAATCCGCCGCTGCCATTGGCGCGGTGGTGGGCGGGCTGCTGGTGAGCCTGTGGGGCGGCTTCAAGCGGCGCATGAAGAGCATCTCTCATCGGCGAAGCGCTGACCGGGCTCTTCGTCCTGCTCATTCGGCGTTGGGTCGAAGCCTTCCGGCATGGATGCTGGCAGCTGCGCTGGGCGGGATCTTCCCTCCCTTCACCAACGGCGCCAGCCAGGCCATCTGGCAGGCCAAGGTCGCCCCGGACGTGCAGGGGCGGGTCTTCTCCGCGCGGCGCATGATCGCCTGGCTCTCGGGACCGATCACCCCCGTCCTGGCGGGGGCGCTGGCGGATTACGTCACCGAGCCGGCGATGCGCTCGCAGTCCTGGCTGGCGAAGATGTTCGGCCCGATCATCGGGCACCGCGCCGGGCTCGGGCATGGCGGTGCAGTTCATCCTGGCGGGCGGGGCCTACGTGCTGATCACCCTGTTCGTCACCTTCTTCGTGCCCGTGGTGCGCAACCTGGAGGACGGCCTGCCCGATCACGACCAGCTGGAAAAGGCGCTCGTTTAACCGGTATCTTGACAATTTCCAGCGGTTCAAATCCCCAAAAGAGACTGTTATAATGCAGGTGGGAGGTACCCATGAAAAAGATTATCCCAATGATCGTTCTGATTCTGCTGCTCGCCGCCTGCAACGCGGTCAGCCCCACGACGAACGCACCCGATCTTAACGTGATCCGCACCGAGGCGGTATCCACTTTCGTAGCCGGCATGCCGGTCGAGCCGGTGCTCAGCGAGCCAACCCAGGCGCCCACAGCGACCCCGGAGCCCACCAATACCACCGCGGTTGAACCAACCGCCTTCCCGCTGCCAACCATCATGCCCAGCATCACACCGGCACCGGTGGTGGTGAGGACCTACGCGCCCGTGATCGTCACCGGCGACCATGGCTACCTGGTGAGCCAGAGCCCGGCGGATTGGGCCAAGATCGCCCCCGGAGACGGGGAATCGGTTTTCTTCACCATTATGAATAACGGCACCACCACCTGGACCGAGGATTACACCTTCCGCTATATCGATGGCTACCAGGCATGGGGCGTTACCCAGATCAGCCTGCCGGATAAGATCAAACCCGGGCAGACCGTATTCCTTGGCATCAACGTGTTCCCGCCGGAAGATCCCGGTAATTATTACACCACCTACTGGGGGCTCTTTAACGCGGACGGCACCCAATTCCTGCAGGTCTATTTCACCTTCGTGGTGGAAAGATAAGCCGATAATTCCTGTTCCCAGAAATGAAAGAATGGCTTGAGCCTGTACGCTCGAGCCATTTTTCTTAAGCAGATCGTTATAATTCAGATATCAATACCTGGAGGAATTCATGACTCAATCACGATTGATCCACAGGGTCTCGCACAGCCGGCCGACCCTCGAAGGCGCCGGAGTTCACTTGAAACGCTGTTTCGGCTTTGGCGACGAGAAACTGTTTGACCCTTTCCTTCTAATGGACGATTTCCGTGGAGATGACCCACTGCATTATCTCAAAGGATTTCCCTGGCATCCCCACCGCGGTATCGAGACAATCACCTACGTGACTGCCGGCGAAGTGGCGCACGGCGACAGCATGGGCAATGAAGGCGTGATCACCCCCGGCGACGTGCAGTGGATGACCGCCGGCAGCGGCATCATCCACCAGGAAATGCCCAAGGGGGATGACAAAGGACGCATGCACGGTTTTCAGCTCTGGGCCAACCTGCCAAGCACGCAGAAAATGATGGATCCGCGCTACCGCGATGTGAAAAACAGCCAGATCCCCGAGGTAAAAACCAGGGATGGGGTGCGCATCAAGGTCATCAGCGGCAGCGTGGAAGGCACACAGGGACCCGTGAAGGATATCGTCATCGACCCGCAGTACCTGGATATCACCCTGCCGGGGAAGGTGGAATACGTGCACCCCACACATCCCGGGCACACGGTATTTGCCTACGTGATCGATGGGGAATGCAGCTTCCCGGATACGGGCGAAGACCGCCATCCAGACAATACGCTGGTGCTTTTTGAAGACGGCGACAGCTTGCGCATGCAGGCCGGGGAGCAGGGGGCACGCCTGCTGCTGATCTCGGGCAAGCCGCTGGGTGAACCCATTGCCTGGTACGGGCCGATCGTGATGAATACGGATGAAGAGCTGGACCTGGCGCTGAAGGAATACCAGGATGGCACCTTCATCAAGCACGCCTGAAAGCCAGTCCAGATCAGGCGGATGCCCCTATGGAATGGGGTATACTTGCGCGAGTTGAGAGGCTGACCATTTGAAAAAATTTAAACGCCGTACCTATCAGAACATGGGCGAGATGATCGCGGATTTGCGCGTGATGCGCAAGAACCGCAAGGAGATCCGCACTTTAATGAGCGGTGACACCCTCTCGCCGGCTTTCCGCGAACGCATCATGCTGGCAGTGACAGCGGTGAATGAATGCCGCTACTGCTCCTTCGTCCATTCAAGGCAGGCGCTGCAAAAGGGCGTTTCCAACGATGAGATCCGCGCGCTGGGAAATGGCACCTATGATTGCTGCCCGGGAGAAGAGCTGCCGGCACTGATGTACGCCCAGCACTGGGCTGAAACCCGCGGCCATCCTGATGAAGCTGCCCGCGCGAAGATCCTGGAGATCTACGGCGAGGAAAAGACGCGCGCGATCGAATTCGCCATCCGCATGATCACCGCCGGAAACCTGACCGGCAACACCTTTGATTACATCCTGCACAAGTTGAGTTTCGGGTTATGGAATCCGGGTGAAGCCGCGTAGACCCACGGTTAAATAAAAACAGCGCATGTTTTATGCGCTGTTTTTTGTTGGTTGAAATTACTTGCCGCGGCTGCGGGTTGTCACGTCAAAGATGACGGCGACGACCAGCACGGCTGCGCGGACGATGTACTGGTAGGAGATATCCATGCCCATCAGGTTCATGCCGCTGGTCAGTGAGGTCATCACCAGGGCGCCGATGAGCGAGCCGATCACTTTGCCAATACCGCCGGCCGGGGATGTGCCGCCAATGAAACAGCCGGCAATGGCATCCAGCTCAAATCCGAGTCCTGCAGTGGTCGTGGCGGATTGAAGCCGTGAAGCAAACAGAACGCCGGATAATGCAGAAAGCATACCCATGGATCCAAAAACCGTGTAGGTGATCCTCTTGACATTGATGCCGCTCAATTCTGCAGCGTCAGGATTGCCACCGACGGCGTAGATATGCCTGCCCAGCACAGTTTGCGTGGAGATGAAATCGTAGATCAGCACTATTCCAATGACGACCACTGCCGTCCAGGAAAGCCCCTGGTACCCGGCGAGCACCCAGGTGATGGCACCAATGAGGAGGGCTGTAAATGCCTGCTGGAGAATAAAAATCGCAGTCGGCAGAACCTCGAAATTATAGGCCATCTTTTTCTTGCGGCTTCGAATCGACGAAAAAATGGAATAGATGACCGCCAGCAGACCCACCAATAAGGTCAACTTATGCACCCCTGGCAAAAAACCAATATCCAGCAGGTCGGGTATGAAACCATTGCCGATGGCATTGAATGTATCATCAGGGATGATGATGGTGCCGGTTCTGACGGTCGCCAGGAGCAGGGCGCCGCGCCATCCCAGCCATCCGGCAAGCGTGGCAACAAAGGATGGAATTTTCATCTGCGCGACCAGGAAACCGGTGAACAGACCGGCAAGCATCCCAAGCACCAGCACCAGGGGAATGGACGCATATACCGGCAAGCCCCATCCCACCATGGAAATAGCGCATACTGCGCCGAGAAAACCCGCCAGAAAACCGACCGAGAGGTCGATGTGCCGGATCACGATGACCAGGGTCATACCCACCGCGAGCACGGCGATATACCCCGTCTGGTTGACCAGGTTAACGATGTTCCTGGACGAGATGAAAACACCTTTGGTTGTGATGGTGAAAATGGCCATGATGGCAAAAAGGGCGATGAACATGCCGTATTCGCGGACATTTTCGCGCAGTACTTTCTTTAAACTATCAAAGAATGACATTTCCGCCTCCTTAATTTGTTGCCAGCTGCATGATTTTTTCCTGCGTGGCTTCCTCGATAGGGAGTTCCCCGCTGATCCTGCCGGATGAAACGATGTAGACCCGGTCGCTCATTCCCAGGATCTCCGGCAATTCCGATGAGATCATGATGATGCTCATACCCTGCTCGACCAATCGGGTCATGATGGTGTAGATCTCAAACTTGGCGCCAACATCGATACCGCGGGTGGGTTCATCCAGGATCAACACGTTGGGTTTGACAAACAACCATTTGCCCACGGATACTTTCTGCTGGTTGCCACCGCTCAGGTTCACCACTTTCTGCTCAACGGTCGGCGTTTTGATGTTGAGCGAAGTTTTATATTCAGTGGCGACTTTAACTTCAGCGTTGTTATCCACCACGAACCGCCTGGAGATTTCCCGCAAGTTGGCCAGGGTGATATTCTGTTTCACGTCCTGGATCAGGATCAACCCGTCGCCTTTACGGTCCTCAGTGACGTAAGCCATGCCGGCTTTGATGGCATTTTCCGGATGGTTGAAACTCACTTTCTTGCCTTTGACGTACATGTCGCCGCTCACGACGTAATGATCGGGGTTTCCGAACAGGCTCAAGGCCAGCTCGGTGCGACCGGAACCCATCAAGCCGGCAAATCCCACAATCTCGCCTTTTTTGACGTTGAAATTGATGTTCTTCAGGATATCCCTTCCAAGAAGCGGCGATATAGGCATTCCAGTTCTTTACTTCCAGGACCACCTCGTCAGATTTCTTTGCTTTCGCGTTTGGGATAGATATTATCGATTTCCCGCCCCACCATGTTCTTGATAAGGACGTTTTCCTGAACTTCGCCTTTTTTGGCATCCAGAGTGACAGATCGTCTGCCCATCCCGCAGGACGGTGACGGTATCGGCGATGGAAATGACTTCCTTGAGTTTATGGGAGATCAGAACGCAGGTGACGCCGTGGTTCTTCAATTCCCGCAGCAAGTTTGAAGAGATTCTCGCTGTCGTCTTCATTCAAAGCGGAGGTGGGCTCATCCAGGATCAGCAGTTTGACATCCTTGCTCAATGCCTTGGCAATCTCAACCAGCTGCTGCTTGCCTACCCCCAGGTCCTTGACCTTCGTAGCGGGGTTGACATCCAGGCGGACCTTTTTAAGCATTTCTCCGGCTCTTTTGATCGTCTCGTTCCAATCCACCAGCGAGCCGTTCTTGATTTCATGCCCCAGGAAAATGTTTTCGTACACTGTCATTTCGGGGATCAAGCGCCAGTTCCTGATAAATAATTGCAATTCCTGCTTTTTCGCTGTCGTGAATACCTGAGAACCGCTGTTCCTTGCCCGCGAAGACGATATCCCCGGTATAGGTGCCGTATGGATATACCCGCTCAGCACTTTCATCAGGGTGGATTTACCCGCCCCATTTTCACCAACCAGGCAGTGGATCTCTCCTTCGGCGACCTTGAAAGCTGACATTGTTCAAGGCTTTCACGCCGGGGAATTCCTTGGTGATATTTTTCATTTCCAGAATGGGAGTGTTCATGATACCTCCAACAACTCGTTATATTATTTACTATTATAAGGAATAGTGGTGGATAAACCATCACTATTCCATTTTAACGTTAAGTCTCTTTTATGGCAGGCCGGTGAAATCACTGGCAGGCCAGTAACCGGAGTCGATCAGCTTCCTTGACACTTGGCCTTGTCGACAGTGACGACGACGGACGGCTTGGCAGGGACATCGATCTTGCCGTTGTTGTAGGTATGGGTCTGCTCGGGGGTCTTGCCTTCGAGGTAAGCCACGGCAGCGGCGATGGCATCGGCGACCAGGGTGCGGACGTCCTTGAGGACGGTCATGGACTGCTTGCCATCGATGATGTACTGGACGGAGGCGTTTTCGGCATCCTGACCGGTGACGACGTAGCTGGTGACATCCTTGTCGGCGCCGAAGGCATCGGCAATGGCGCGAGCGGTGCCATCATTGGGGGCGAGGATGAAGACATTGCCCTTGTCGGCGGTCTTGGTGGCAGTCAGGTTGGCTTCGGCCAGGTTCTTGGCGGTGTTGAAGTCCCAGTTGGTGGTGACCTGGCCGATGATCTTGGCCATCTCATCGCGGGTGAGGGTGGCCTTGTCCTGCAGGGCGACGGCTTCGCTGGAGTTCTTGATGACGAAGGTGCCATCAGCGATCTTGGGCTGCAGGACGTTCCAGGCGCCTTCGAAGAAGAGGAAGGCGTTGTTGTCGGAGGCAGCGCCGGCATACAGATAGAGCGGGTTGCCGGTACCGGTGGCCTTGTCGACCAGGTACTGAGCCTGGGCTGCGCCAACGGCGATGCTGTCGAAGGTGACGTAGTAGTCAACGGCATCGGTGTCGCGGATCAGGCGGTCGTAGGAAATGACCTTGACGCCTGCGGCCCTTGCGGCTTCAGCGGCGGCAGCGGCGGCGGTGCCGTCCTGCGGGCAGATGATGAGCACCTTGATGCCCTTGGTGATCAGGGCTTCGACGTTGGCCTTTTCCTTGGCGGAATCACCCTGGCTGAAGAGGATCTCAACTTCATAGCCAGCGGCGGTGAGGGCATCCTTGAAGCGGGTCTCGTCCTGGATCCAGCGCGGTTCGTCCTTGGTCGGGAGAACAATACCGACCTTGCCTGTAACTGGCGCGCCGCCTTCCAAACCGGTGAACTCACTGGCGGGCCAGTAACCGGAGTCGATCACTTCCTTGACAATTGGCCTTGTCGACAGAAACGACGACGGACGGCTTGGCAGGGACATCGATCTTGCCATTGTTGTAGGTATGGGTCTGCTCGGGGGTCTTGCCTTCGAGGTAAGCCACGGCAGCGGCGATGGCATCGGAGACCAGGGTGCGAACGTCCTTGAGGACGGTCATGGACTGCTTGCCATCGATGATGTACTGGACGGACGCGATTTCGGCATCCTGACCGGTGACGACGTAGCTGGTGACATCCTTGTCGGCGCCGAAGGCGTCGGCAATGGCGCGAGCGGTGCCATCATTGGGGGCGAGGATGAAGACATTGCCCTTGTCAGCGGTCTTGGTGGCGGTCAGGTTGGATTCGGCCAGGTTCTTGGCGGTGTTGAAGTCCCAGTTGGTGGTAACCTGGCCGATGATCTTGGCCATCTCATCACGGGTGAGGGTGGCCTTGCCCTGCAGGCCGACGGCTTCGCTGGAGTTCTTGATGACGAAGGTGCCATCAGCGATCTTGGGCTGGAGGACGTTCCAGGCGCCTTCGAAGAAGAGGAAGGCGTTGTTGTCGGAGGCAGCGCCGGCATAGAGATAGAGCGGATTGCCGGTACCGGTGGCCTTGTCGACGAGGTACTGAGCCTGGGCTGCGCCAACCGCGATGCTGTCGAAGGTGACGTAGTAGTCAACGGCATCGGTATCGCGGATCAGGCGGTCGTAGGAAATGACCTTCACGCCTGCGGCCCTTGCGGCTTCAGCTGCGGCAGCGGCGGCGGTGCCGTCCTGCGGGCAAATGATCAGAACTTTGACGCCCTTGGCGATCAGGGCTTCGACGTTTGCCTTTTCCTTGGCGGAATCACCCTGGCTGAAGAGGATCTCGACATCATAACCGGCGGCGGTCAGGGCGTCCTTGAAGCGGGTCTCGTCCTGGATCCAGCGCGGTTCGTCCTTGGTCGGGAGAACAATACCGACCGATAGTTTGGCTGCTTCTTCTGCTTTTGGTCCGCACGCAGAGAGCAGAGTGGCCGCAATCATGAGCACGGCCAGTACGCTAAATAAAATCTTTCTAGACATCTTTCTTCTCCTTGAAATGAATTTGTCTTGCAAAAACATTGAGTGTGGCATGGATGAATTTGTTATTCTTCCACCTCCTTTTCAGAAACGGACAACATGAAACAACCTGACACTGGTTTGTTGTCCAGAAAAGTGTAGCAAAAACCCTTGATCGATGGTTACTTGTTTTCCCCCTAAAAGAATAGGGGATTTCCCCTTATTAAAAGGGGCTTGCATGAACTTCCTATGAACTTAATCCAATTAACGACCTGAGGGGGTTGTTCCTTACACCTCTACTCTGGGGTGAGGTATCTCAACAAGAAGAATTGTACCACCTTCTGGCGAGCGGGTCACGCGGAATCTTCCACCCAGCAGGGTCACCCGTTCACTGATCCCCAGCAGCCCGTAATGCCCATCGGTCGCCAGCCCGGTCAGGTCGAATCCGTCTTTGATCCCTGAGCCGTTATCACTGATTGAGATCATCAGGATGCGCGGGGAAGTATGCTGGAGGTTGATCTTCACCTGGGTGGCATGCGCGTGACGGCGGATGTTATTTAATCCTTCCTGGATGATCCGGAAAATGGACAATTCGGTGGCTTCCGGGAGGCGTCCCAGGTTGGAATCGACATCCAGCTCAACAGCGATCTCCGTCCTGGTTGACCAATCGCGCGTATACGATTGGATGGCGGCGCCGAGGCCAAGGCTGTCGATGGTGGGGGGACGCAAGTCGCTGCATACACGGCGCAGGTTATCCACCTGTTCACGGATGCTCTCCCGTACGTTCGAAAGATCAACCAGGATCTCCTCGGGATACGCCTGCTCGATAGCCATTCCTTCCAGCTCATAATTAATGCTGAGCAGGTCCTGGATCACCTGGTCGTGGAGTTCGCGGGCGAGGTGTTTTCGTTCCACCTCGCGTTCCGAGAGCAGTCTGCGTTGAGCCTCCATCAACTCCTGGTTGACTCTATCGAGGATCTGCAGCTGCCCTGCAAGCTGTTTGGTCAGCTGCCGGTTAAAGGTATCTTCGGCGGCCAGGTCCTTTTCAAGCAGCATCTGGTGATACCGCAGCTTCTCGGCATGTTCACGGATTTTTTCATAGCTATCAAGGTCCCAAATGGAGAGGGTGGGAAGTTGTGAGGTGTCTGTTCCAATCAGCAGGTTGACCACCGCTTCGCGGTTTGTTTCGTCCGTACGGGTATCAGCCACTTTCCTGCCCTGGTTGAGGATGATAATCCGATCTGTGACAGCGAAAAGATGATCCAGGTTATTGCTGCTAAAAATCACCGCGATGCCCTGTTCACGCCAATTCTGGATCATGTTGAGCAGTTTTTGCTGGTTGGGATAGGTCAACACCACGGTAGGCTCATCAATAATGACCATACGGGTCTGGTAGGTGAGCACACGGGCGATGGCGATCATCTGGCGTTGTTCACCCGTCAGGTTGGAGACCTTGTCATGGATGGATTTAACATCCACACCCAGTAAAGCGAGGATGCGCATGGCTTCCTGGTTCATCCGGTCGAAATTAAGAATGCCGAGTTTACTATTTTTGGAAGGCCAGCGGATCTCATTACCCAGGAAAATATTGCTGACGATATCGAAATTATCCGCCAGGGTCGGGCGTTGGTGGATGACGCCGATTCCCAGGGCATTGGCAGCGAACGGCCAGCTCAGGCGTTTTTCAGAAAAAAAGACTTCGCCCTCATCGGGTTCATACAGCCCGGCCAGCAGCATGACCAGCACCGATTTTCCCGAGCCAATGCTGCCCGTCATTCCGACGACCTCGCCGGGCTGGACTACAAAGTTGATTTTTTTAATCGCCGGTAGGGTGCCGAACGTTTTGGATAAATTAACTACCCGCAGAAGTGAGCTCATTTGATATTGATCAATTTTGGTTAATCATAGCCGAAAAAAGCGTTTCACGTATTAGAATAAGTGATGTATAACGATGAACATAATTAGAATTCTGAGCGTAAGACAAATCTTATGACTGGAAAACGCATTTTACTGGCTGATGACCACGCGATCGTCCGTGCCGGGATCCGTAAAGTAATCGAAGAGATCCCTGATATTCATTTAATAGCCGAGGTCGGGGACGGATCGCAGGTGTTCACCCTGCTCGAGCGGGAGCATTTCGACTGCCTGTTGATCGATGTCACCATGCCAGATTTTGAACCGATCGCAGCCATCCGCAAGATCCGCTCCATGTTCCCTGAATTGAAGATCCTGGTGGTCAGCGCTTATGATGATGATATTTACGTGCAGGGATTGTTCGGTGCCGGGGTGAATGGTTATCATTTAAAGGATCAACCGTTGAAAGATCTCAAGCTGGCTGTGCAGCGTGTTCTAGAGGGCGAAAGATGGATCTCCGGTTCTTTGATCTCCAAACTGGTGAAACCGCGTGAGACCTCGGATCAAATTCCAGAACTTACCATGCGCCAGCACACTCTGCTGAACCTGCTTCAGCAGGGTTTTGATAATCAATCCATCGCCCAGAAGACCGGATTGAGCGTCAAGACCATTGAGAATCATCTGACGCGCCTTTACCGGCAGCTGGATGTCCGCAGCCGGCTGGAGGCGGTTAATTTTATCCTCAGGTATCCCCAGATCCTTGGCGTTCCGGGAAAAGATATCACCCGGGCAGAGGCTGCGGTCAATGAAAGCACACCCAACTACCTGGATATCCTGGTGGTGGATGATAACCGGCGTTACCGCAACCAGCTTCAACGCATGATCGCAAAACTGTATCCCCAGGCAACCATTTTTGAGGCGGAAAATATCCGCGACGCGTTCCGCCTCGCGGAGAGCATTCAGCCGCATCTGGCTCTCATCGATGTCGTGCTCGGGGATGAAGACGGTATTTCCTGCGTAAGACGCATCCGAACGGTTTGCGCCAAATGCCGCATCATCCTGATAAGCGCTTACCCCGATCGGGAATTCCATCACCAGGGTCTAAAATCCGGCGCGGTGGCTTTCCTGGATAAAAAGGACCTCGACCTGGCGGCACTCCGCCAGGTGATCTATGATGTGATCGCCTGAAGCCATATCATGGGAGTATTAATTACCGGCCCAGGAAGATGGCGTTTGAATTCAATTACAGAAATGTAGAAACCAATTCCTCGTTTTGAAATTCCCGTTTCAAGGCTTGATGATCACCTTCACGACTTCCCCCGCGATCATCATTTGAAGCGCGTCTTCCAATTTCTCCAGGGGCATTTCGGTGCTGAAGAGCAGTTTGGTGTCGATTGCCCCGGAAGTAATTAACTCGAAGGCTTCGCGGGCGTCCTCGAAGGTGCCGCCATGGGTATTGAGCAGATTGATCGCGCCATAATGCAGTCGGGCGGCATCCAGCTCAACATTGGTTCCCCCGGGTAACCCGCCAAACCAGAGTACGCGGCCTCCACGCCTGACCATGGCGACTGCCTGCTCCCAGGTCTCCTTTTGACCGGCGCATTCGAGGACCGCGTCCGCTCCACGACCTTCCGTGAGATTCCTGATGGATGCCAGTGCCTCTTCTCTGTGGGCATTGATCACAGCATGCGCGCCGAGCTTTTCTGCCACGCCAAGGCGGCTGTCGCTGTGCCCGATGGCGATCACGCGAGCGCCAGCCTGCAATGCCAGCTGCAGGTGCATCAAGCTGATCGCCCCGCCGGCTCCCAGGATGGCGAGCGTCTCGCCCGGCTTCAGGGAAAGCAGCTTGAAGCCATGCACCACGGTTATGAGGGGTTCAAGGATCGCAGCGCTTTCGTAGGAAACATGAGCGGGGATCTGGAAGGTGCCGCGGCTGACGATGCCAGCCGGGATGCGATGGTATTCGGCGAACGCGCCGAAGTTATAGATCATGGCTTCGCAGAGATGATCCTGCCCATTCTTGCAGAAAAAGCACTCTCCGCAGCCGGCAAAAATATTGGCCGTGACGCGCATGCCAGGCTTGAAGCGTTCAACGCCTGCCCCGAGCTTGTAGACATCCCCCGCGAATTCGTGCCCGAATACGGAAGGCGGCGTTATCTTGGGATGCCCGCGGCGGTAGGTCTTAACGTCCGTGCCGCAGGTGAGCGCAGCGCGCACGCGTATGACCAGTTCGCCCGCAGCCGGCTCGGGAATGGGAAGATGACGCAGCTCGATCTGCCCGGGAGCAAGATAAACAACAGCGCGCATGGTTTCTTCTGCCATAAGCACCTCTTGATTTCTAATCTTACTCGAATTCAATCTCACGGGAAAATGAATCCGACCTCCCCGGTGGACAATCGATTTTCAGCAGTTGGTATAAAATGATGGTGCACTTCATCAACTTGGCAGATCATGAGCTCAGTATCGGGGATGGCAGGCATGAAACAGTGGCTGAATGATAAATGGAAAATGATCCTGGAAAATAAACGATTGGCGCTGGTTGCCTGCGTGATCATGATGGTGGTGATTACCGTACTGGATTTCTTTACCGGTTACGAGATCTCCTCCTCCCTCTTTTATCTTGCGCCGGTTCTGCTAGCCTCGTGGGTGATGGGCACCACCGGTGGAATCGTCTTTTCAGTTCTATCCGCCCTGCTCTGGCAGGCGATAAACCTCATGGCCGGAGAATCTTTCTCGCACCCCTTGATCCCTCTCTGGAATGCATTGATCCGCATGGGTTTCTACCTTGTAGTTGCCATCCTGATCACGCGCCTGCACGATATCATCGAAATGGAAAAAAACATATCACGAACGGACTACCTGACTAATACGGCTAACAGCCGCGGATTTTACGAAACAGCCAACAAGGAGCTCGCGCGGTCCGCGCGTTATCACCGCCCGGTCTCCGTGATGTACCTTGACATGGATGATTTCAAGCAAATCAACGAGGAGATGGGGCATGGAGCCGGCGATACGCTGCTGCGCACGGTGGGCAAGGCGATGATGCACAGCCTGCGTACTTCGGATACCGTGGCGCGCATCGGTGGGGATGAATTCATCGTGCTGCTGCCGGAAACGGACAGTGCGGCAGCCATGCTGGCAGCCACCAAGGTCAAGATCAAGCTGGAGCAGAAGCTGGCGGAAGAGCAATGGCCAATCACCTTCAGCATTGGGATCGTTAGTTATGTGAATAAATACCCTCAAGCAGTTGATGAAATGGTCAATATGGCAGATAACGTGATGTACGGGGTTAAGAAGACCGGTAAAAACAGCATCCAATCCATGGAAGTATAGAGACCCGGCCCGGGCAATTTCCATTTCTTAAGAAACCTCCCAAATACTTGACTTTCGACTAAAAATTTCGTATATTATGAAAGCGCTTTCGAAAGCGTTTTCATAAGCCTGACTATAAAATATGCAAAAAGAGACCGAAACCTATTCTTCAACCATCGCCGACGTTGCCCGCATGGCGGGTGTTTCCATTTCCACCGTCAGCCGGGTGGTCAACGGTTCTGCCCCGGTCGACGAATCCACGGCCGAGCGGGTGCGGGCTGCGATTGTTGCCAAGGGTTACGTACCCCATACTGCCGCCAGGAATCTTGCACGCCGATCTACCAATACTCTGGCACTTTTATTACCTTCCATCGGAGAGGATTTCTTCTCTCTCATGATGCGGGGTATCGAGGAAGCGGCCACCGCCGCCGGGTACGACTTGTTGATCGCCACCCAAAGCAGCATGGCAACCCACCGCGAAGAACATATGCCCTTCGGGCGTCATAATGCTGATGGCTTGATCGTTTTCACCGGCAACCTTCAGCCGAATGCCATCCTGCCCCTTTACCGTTCGCATTTCCCGATCGTACTTCTTTATGAAACCGCTCCCCAGGATCTGGAGTTGCCCGCGGTGACGGTGGAAAACAAGGATGGCTCGCGCAAGCTGGTGGAGCATTTGATCATGGAGCACGGCTATCGTCGTATTGGCTTCCTGCGCGGTCCCGAAAACAACCAGGACTCCTACTGGCGCGAGCTGGGCTACCGCGAGGCTCTGCAGAACCATGGCATTCCCTTCGATCCCACCCTGGTGGCGGACGGAAATTTCACTGAGAATTCCGCCCAGCAGGTGGTCATGAACTGGGTAACGGATGGCGTGAAGCCAGATGCCATTTTCGGCGGCAGTGATGAAGGCGCATTTGGTGCCTTATTGGCTCTAAAAAGCTGTGGCTTGCAGGTGCCAGGGGATATCGCTGTTGTGGGATTCGATGATCTGACCCTCGCCAGGCACGTGGACCCGCCATTGACCACCGTGCGCGCTCCGACAGAGCTGGTGGGGCGATCCGCCGTACAGCAGCTGTTGAAGCTGATCCGCAAGGAACCCGTGGAACTGCTCACCCTGCTGCCAACTGAATTAGTCATTCGCCAATCATGTGGCTGTAAATAAGGAAAGGAGGATGTATCGGGAGAGAAGATGGCGGTAATTTCTGCGGTAAAAATCTTTCAGGAGGTAAAAAATGAGAAGAAAATCATTATGGGTGATCCTGGCGGGAATGCTGGTTCTGAGCATGCTGATCACCAGCTGTGGTGGAGGAGCGCCAAAAGCAAATGAGCCCGTCAAGATCCAGATCTTTGTCGGGATCGGTACGGGGGATGCTCCTGATCAAGTGGAAGTTGAAAAAGCGCTCGAAAGCGAATTCAACGCGAGCCATGAGGATATCCAGATTGAATTCCTCATCACCTTGAATGCAGAGGCGCGCACGAAATTCTCAACGATGCTGGCCAGCGGAAGCGCACCCGACCTGGTGCTGCCGATTGGCATCGAAGGTGTGGCGAATTTCCAGGACGAGTGGCTGGATATCAGCGACCTGGTGGCTGAAGATGGCTACGACATGAGCGATTTCAACGCGGCGCCAGTTGCTGGTGAAGCCTTCTATGGACTGCCCATCGGCATCTATCCGTCGGTATTCTATTACAATGTTGACATGTACGATAAAGCCGGGGTTGCCTACCCGCCGCATGAATTTGGCGCAGCAGGTTGGACTTACGATAAGGTGATTGCCGACGCACAGCTGCTGACGCTGGATGCCAATGGCAACAATGCAACATCACCGAATTTTGACCCGGCCAACATCGTCCAATTCGGATGGGATGGATGGGATTGGTTTGGATCCAGCGACCCGATCATGAAGTTCGGCGGCAATTTGAAGGGCATTTCACCCGATTTCAAAACAGCCGAGCTTACCTCGAAACCGGTGGTCGATTCATTCCAGTTTGTTCACGATTCCATCTGGAAGTATTATGTCCGTCCGAATGGTGAGCAGGTGGGTGCCTTGTTTACGGATGATCCCTTCTCGCCTGGGATCGTGGCGGCTTGGGAGATCCAGAGCTGGATGGCCTATGCTTATTCAACCTGGGATGAGGCCTTCATCTGGGACGTGGCCGCGGTCCCCTCGCAGAATGGCGTGATCAACTCGCAGGCAGATTTTGATATTTTCACCATAACCAAGAGCTCAGCGCATCCCAAGGAAGCCTGGGAAGTTGCCAAGTGGCTGCTGGAACCCGCCCAAATGAAGCGACTGGCTGCCATCTACGGATGCATCCCTTCCCGTAAATCACTGGCTGCCAGCTGGCTGGAGGAGAACAAAGCCGCCTATCCGAATGTGGATTGGAAGGTATTCACCGATTCGATGGCTTATGCGGATTTCCCCATCAACCATGAAGGCTGGACTCCGGCTTTCAACCAGGTGGTGGATGCATTCAATGTGATCAACGACTCGATCCTTGCCAGCCCGGATGCCAATGTGGAAGAATTGTTGGCTGCCGCACAGGATGAAGTGCAGGGATATCTGGATGAATATTGGGCAAGCAAGTAGTAAGGACAAGCCGTTAAGTTGAATAATTGGGGATCGGCCTTCAGGCTGATCCCCAAATCCGGAATTTTGTTTTGACAGGATCTCACCCATGAAGAAACCTGCTGCTGGAAGTCTGGCAAAAAAAGAAGCGCTCTGGGCGTATTTCTTCATCAGTCCCTGGGTGATCGGGTTTATCGTTTTCACCCTGGGTCCGATGATCGCGTCCTTTTACCTTTCCTTCACCGATTACAGCCTGGGAAGCTCGGGAAGCGTGCCCGTTTTTACCGGGCTGGCGAATTACATCAAGATTTTCACGAACGACCCCCATTTTTTGCACTCATTATCCGTTACGCTGACTTATGCAATCGTATCAGTACCCCTGACCCTGTTCTTTGGATTTATGGTCGCATTTCTTTTAAATTTGAAGGTCCCCGGTCTGCCGGTATGGCGGACGATTTATTACCTGCCTTCGGTCATTCCCGCTGTTGCCGGCGCTCTGCTCTGGGGGATGATTTTTAATCCCCAGTTCGGCATCATGAACTGGTTTCTCGGTCTGCTGGGTATTAAAGGTCCCGGATGGCTTGCCAGCCAGCAATGGGCGCTGCCCGCGTTGATCATCATGAGCTTATGGGGGGTGGGCGGAGGCATGATCATTTACCTGGCGGGACTCCAGGGGATACCCACAGCCTTCTATGAAGCCGCTGAGATCGATGGCGCGAATTCCTTACAGAAACTAACCCGCATCACGATACCGCTCATGACGCCGGTCATTTTTTACAACCTGGTGATCGGCATTATCGGCACCTTCCAGTTTTTTACGACTGTTTACGTTCTGACCTCAGGCGCAGCATACTCATTGGGAGGACCGGCGGAAGCAACCATGTTCTATAACCTCTATCTTTACAGCCAGGCATTTCGTTACATGAACATGGGGTATGCCTCCGCGCTTGCATGGATATTGTTTGTGATCGTGCTGATCCTCACCCTGCTGGTGTTCCGCAGTTCTTCCATGTGGGTCTATTACGAAGGCGAGCTCAAGAGGTAGACCATGTTCAAATCCATGAAAACTTCCTCGATCATCACCCGGATCTTATCCTTGATCGTGCTGACTATTGGCGCGGTGCTCGTCATGGTCCCGCTTGTCTGGATGGTTTTATCTTCGTTCAAATCACCTGAACAGGGGAATAAGAATCCACCCGAATGGCTTCCCATGCGGGCGGAAAAAGCGATCATTGATGGAAAAAGCCTGTTTGTCTACGATATCCCCGTTGATGGGGTGATGAAAAAATTGGCACTGGTCAGTAAAAGTGGACCCACGGGCACGTTTGTCAATCCGGATAATCCCCAGGAAACCTACCAGTTGACCGTGGGCGATGGCGTGCGCGCCATGAAAGTCGCTTTTCGATGGCAAAACTACAACGATGCGATGACCACAGTTCCATTTGGAAGATACATTTGGAACACCCTGATCGTCGTTTTCTTTGGCACTATAGGAACCGTAATCTCCTGCGTCATGGTCGCTTACGGGTTTTCAAGATTTCGTGCCAAGGGGCTGAACTGGATATTCCTGCTGGTATTGGCAACCATCATGCTGCCTGCCCAGGTCACACTGATCCCCACGTTCATCATCTTCAAATATCTCGGCTGGTATGACACTTTGTTACCCCTGATCGCGCCAGCGTTCTTTGCAAATGCCTGGGATATCTTCCTCTTCAGGCAGTTCTTCATGTCCCTGCCGCTGGAGCTTGACGACGCCGCCAAGATCGATGGGGCGGGACCCTGGCAGATCCTCTGGCACATCATCCTGCCGCAGGCAAAACCCGTGCTGATCACGGTAGTCATTTTCTCGATCCTTTACGCGTGGAACGACTTCTTTAACCCGCTGATCTACCTGCAGAGTGAAAAGAATTGGACCATTTCCCTGGGGCTGCAGATGTTCAATGCCATCTACCGGAATAACGATGCCCTCTTGATGGCGGCATCCGTAGTGATGTTGATCCCGGTGGTTCTCCTGTTCTTTGTGGCTCAACGGTATTTCATCCAGGGCGTGGTGGTTTCAGGGATCAAAGGTTAAGCAACACGGGGAAGAGTCTCGTTGGATATTGGAGCTGCAGGACTAAGGGCACGAGAGATCGTGCCCGCATGATAAAACCATGTAAACTTAAGCATATCCCCTTGGGTGAATGGAGGAATTTCCCATGACAACAGCTTCCCCAAATAACAAGTTATCCTTCGGGCGGATTTCTTTATACAGCCTGGCTTCGGCCGGCTTGAACATCCTGGCGATCACCATTGGCACCTGGATGATCTATTTCTACGCTCCCCCACCTGATTCCGGGCGGGTGCAATACCTGCCTGCCGCGCTGCTGGGCGTGGTGGGCTTCCTGGTGGGTATCTGGGACGCGGTGATCGATCCCTTCATCGGTCATTTCAGCGATAATCTACGCTCACGCTGGGGCAGGCGCCGACCTTTCCTGATCTTTGCCGCGCCGGTGACGGCCATCCTGGCGGTACTTATCTGGACTCCACCGCAAAACGCGGGTGTACCGCTGACCCTGGCGTATTTCCTTTTCATCGTGCTGGCTTACAACACGGCTTACAGCCTGGTAGGCATCCCCTATGATGCCTCCATGCCCGAAATGGCCCCGGAAGCCAAGGAACGGGTCAAGCTCAGTTACTGGAAAAATGTGTTTGGCATCATCGGCGTACTGATCGGCTCGCTGGTGGCAGCGCCGCTCTTCGGCACCATCGGCCCGGTCTACATGGGCGTGGTCATTGGTGCCGTTGCGCTGCTGACCATCTACGGCACGCTGCTCGGATTAAAGGAGACACCCAAACCGGTTGGTGAACAGATGAGCGTGATCGAAGGATTGAAAGCCACGCTCAAGAATAAGCAGTTCCAATTCGTCTTTTTCTCCACCCTGCTGGTGCATATCACCTACGCCATGATCCAGGCCAACCTGCCTTATTTTGTGACCCTGGTCGTAGGCGGCACCGAGGGCGACGTGGGTATCTACCTGGGGATCATTATCGTCATCATGGCTGTCACCGGGCCGCTCTGGCTGCTCTGGAACAAGAAGCTGCCCCAGCGCAAGCTGCTGGAGATCAGTATGATCGGCTTGGCCATCTGCCTGGCGCTCTTCTACCTGGTTGGCAACATCCCCGGTATGCCGGTGGATATCCACGCGCTGGTCATGCTGGGTCTCACGGGTATCTTCCTGGGCGGCTACCTGATCATCATTTATGCCATGATGGGCAACGTTGTTGATTACGACGAAATGCTCACCGGGCGCCGTAGGGAAGCCAATTACTACGGCACCTTCAGCCTGGGCGTCGGGCTTGGCTCTTCGGCTGGGATTCTGGTGCTGCCCCTGCTGCTGGAATGGCTTGGATACACCAAGGCCAATCCCCTGGGCGTCCGGGTTGCGTTCCTGGTGATGACCCTCTTTGTGGTGGTCGGATATTTTCTCTTCCGCGGGTATAAGCTGGGTGAAACTCCCGAAGAAACCCGCATGATCATGAATGTCCCCGAGAAATAGTATGTCCGAACCCCAGCTATGGGCAGGTGTTCGCCAGGTGGTCATCAACCCTCCCAAGGGTATTTACCTGATCGGTTATGGTGACCGCTCGAAAGGCAATCGGGGTGTTCACGACGACCTGACCGCCACCGCGCTCGTTTTCGATAACGGGAAGAAGAAACTAGCCATAGTCGCCTGCGACCTGCTCTGCCTGAATGAATTTATTGTTGACCGCATCCGCGCAGCCGCCGGACCAGAGATGAACGTCATGCTGTGCTGCTCTCACACCCATTCCGGACCCATCGGGTACGCGGATCAAAAATCCGGGCGCCGGGAGAGGGAATATATCGACAACCTGGTCAGCCTGGTCAGCAGTGCCATCCACCAGGCGGCGGAAACCGTGCAGCCGGTCAGGCTCACCTGGTCTCAATCCACCAGCGATATCGCCGTTAACCGCCGCGAAAAGCTGGAGGACGGCAGGATGATCATCGGTGAAAATCCCCGGGGGATCGCCGATCGCTCGGTACTGATCCTCAGCGTCATTGGACTGGATGGAAGCCGGTTGGCGACCCTGGTCAATTTTGCCTGCCACGGCACCGTCTGGGGACCGGATAACCTGCTGGTTTCCGCGGATTGGATTGGCGTCATGCGCAGGAAAGTGGAGCAAACCCTGGGTGGAAAGACCTTGTTCCTGCAGGGTGCCACCGGGGATTTGAATCCGAAAATGGGCTGGGGGCGGGAGGATTGCTGGCAGATGGCAGTCGACCAGGGGGAACGCGTGGCAGCGACGGTGATCGAAACCTGCCAGGAGACCCAAAAGCCCATGAAGGGAGCTGAGATCGATATTGCGCACCGCGAGGTGTGGCTGCCATTCGAGGCGCGGGCGGAAACCCCGGAACCACCCCGTGTTTACCGCAAGCGCATCCTGGCGATGGCCAACCTCCCGGAGTGGCTGTCCTTTGTGACGGATTATCTTTTGAATATCCGTTACCCCTGGAAATCACGCATCGAGGAAAAGGGTGGTTACTGGGCCACCCCGCTGCGTATCAACGCTGTCCGGGTCGATCATTTCACCCTGGTGACCTTTGGCAGCGAAACGTTCACCGGGATTGGGATGAAGGTAAAAGACATGACACCCGGTGGATTCAGCATGTTTGCCAGCATCACCGACGGCTGCATTGGGTATTTACCCACAGACGAGGCGCATGGGGAAGGCGGATACGAGGTCGAACTTGCACCATACGCTTACCGTTTCCCGGGACCTTTTGCTGCTGGCGCGGAAGGACGGGCATTGGCCATGGCGCGAGAAGCACTGGACGAGATCTGGAAACACTAGGACGCATCAGGAGCCATCCATGACGATCAAAATCGCCATCAGTGGGACCGGTTACATCGCCCGGATTCATGCCCGGGCAATCCAGAATTCCCGGGAGGCCAGGCTGGTTGCCGTAGCAGGGCATTTACCGGATAAAACCGCCGCCTTTGCCGCGGAATTTAAAATCCCGAATGCGTTCCAGGATATTCGCACGTTGATCCATTCCGGTCTGGCAGATGCCCTGGTGATCGGTATGCCAAATGTGTTGCATGCTCCACAAACCCTGGCAGCGCTGAATGCCGGGATCGCGGTGATGGTGGAAAAACCCATGGCGATGAACAGTGCGCAGGCGCAGAAGATGCTGGATGCCAGCCTCAAGAGCGGGGCGCCATTGATGGTGGCGCACAACTGGCGCTTCGATCGGGATGTCCTCTGGTTGAAAAAACAGGCAGATACCGGCAGGCTAGGCAGGATCATCCGTACCAAAGGTTATGGAGTTCATACCAACTGGGGACCAGCAGGATGGTTCACCCGGAAGCAGCTGGCAGGCGGCGGCGCCCTGGTGGATATGGGCGTGCATGCCGTTGATACCGTTCGTTTCCTGCTCGGCGATCCCCAACCTTCAAGTGTTTATGCCAGCATTGGAAGAAACTACATCGATGGTGACGTGGATGATACCGGCGTAATGCTGGTGACCTGGGAGAACGGGATCAGCTCGTATATCGAATCGGGCTGGTGGCAGCCGCATTGCGATGGTTCCGAGGCAGCCACACAGCTTTACGGGACACGTGGATTTGGGATGTTATTCCCTACCCATCTGGAGCTCCCGAACATAAAGGAGCAAAAAGTGAAGATCGTTGAATCCGGGCTGCCCTTCCCGCGAAAAGACCACTACCCTCAGGAGATGTACGACCGCCAGATGGCTGCATTTGTGAAGTCGATCAAGGATTGGTCAACGCCAAAACCCGGCGGCAAGGAAGGCTTGATCAACATGAAGGTATTGGATGCCGCCTACCGCAGCGCGAAAAGCGGCAGGTCTGTCGCGATCAAATAAAAGTGAAAGGAATTCAGAAATGCTGAAAGTTGCGGTCATTGGCGGCGGTTCCACTTACACACCTGAACTGATCAAGGGATTCATTGACAGGCAGCAGAGTCTCCCGCTCGATGAGTTGTGGTTGATGGATACCGATGCAGCCCGATTGGATGTTGTGGGTGGATTTGCGAAGCGGATTGTCGAAGCCGCGGGAGCACCGTTCAAGCTGGTATTTTCAACCAACCAGCGCGAGGCAGTCAGCGAGGCTTCCTACGTCACCACCCAGCTGCGGGTGGGGCAAATGCCGGCGCGCGTTCAAGATGAATATTTGGGGAGGCGGCATGGGTTGATCGGGCAGGAAACGACCGGGGTCGGGGGGATGGCAAAAGCCCTTCGCACCATACCAGTGGTGCTCGGAATCGCGAAAGATATGCGGGAAATTGCCAGACCGGGAGCGCTGCTGGTGAATTTCACCAATCCTTCAGGCCTTGTGACCGAGGCGCTCGCCCGCTACGCCCCGGAGGTGACTGCGGTGGGTGTGTGCAACGTGGCCATCACCACCAAGATGGGTATTCTCGAAGGACTGGAGAAGGTTTCCGGCGAAAAGATCGATCCATCCCGTGCGGAATTGAAGACTCTGGGCTTGAACCACTTATCCTGGCATTCCGGCTTCAGCCTGGATGGCGAGGATATCTGGGAGCAGGTCTTCGCTGGTTTTCTTGATGAGCTGCGCAGGGAAGAGGAACCCGAATGGGACGTAAGCACCATCGAATCCCTGCATATGATGCCCAATTATTACCTGCAGTATTTCTATTACACGGATAAAAAACTCGTGGAACAGCAGAAATGGCCGCCTTCCCGCGGCGAGGAAGTGATCGAGATCGAGAAGAACCTGCTGCGCGAATACGCTGATCCCAGCTTGAAAGAGCCGCCTGAAGATTTGATGAAGCGCGGCGGAGCTTATTATTCGACCGTTGCCACCCAGCTGCTCGACGCGCATTACAACGACCTGGGTGAGACGCATGTCTGCAACGTACGGCATCAAGGCCAGGTAAAGGGTTGGGACCCGGAGTGGGTGCTGGAAATGCCCTGCCGGGTGGATAAAAATGGCGTTCACCCATTGCCAATGGATCCGCTCCCACCCGTATGCGCCGGGCTCATCGCCCAGGTGAAATCCTACGAGATCCTGACAGCGCAAGCCGCAGTCCTTGGAGATAGAAACGCTGCCTACCAGGCTCTCCTGGCACACCCCCTGGGACCCAAGGCGGACAAGGTGGACGCGGTCCTGGACGACCTGCTTAAAACCAACCGGAATTACCTGCCGCAGTTCAAATGATCGAACCCTGCATCAAGGAGTCTTTTCATCATGCAACCAAATCCGTTGTTGAAAAAGCTGGGCTATTCTGATAACGACAGGCTGGTACTGC
The DNA here is from genome assembly GCA_963804865.1 of uncultured Chloroflexia bacterium. Taxonomy (GTDB): domain Bacteria; phylum Chloroflexota; class Anaerolineae; order Anaerolineales; family Anaerolineaceae; genus CAVVEQ01. The sequence goes on along the minus strand of CAWDSH010000025.1, from coordinate 56,870 downwards.
TGCACGTGGATGATATCGGCATATGCCAGGCGGGCATGGAAGCCTATCAAAACCTGGTCGAATTTGGCTTGATCACCTGCGGTTCGATCATCGTGCCCGCCGGGTGGTTCCCCGCGGCAGCCTCGTATTGCAGGCAGCACGCGGATCTGGATATCGGGGTGCATATCGCGCTGACCAGTGAATGGGATGATTTCCGCTGGCGCCCGCTCTCAACCGTGGATCCCGCATTGGGGTTGATGGATTCCGAGGGGTATTTTCCCCGCACCAGCGAGGAATTCCAGGAAAGCTGCGATGCGGATGCTGCCTACCGGGAGATGCAGGTGCAGGTCGAGTGGGCAGTAAAAGCCGGCATCACGCTGACCCACATGGATACCCACATGGGAACCGTGATGCATCCCAAGCTGATGCAATCCTACGCCCAGGTTGGATTTGAGCACCACCTGCCGGTGATGGCACTGCGGCTGGATGAAGCCGGTTGGCGACAATGGGGAGCGGATGCTGAGACGGCTGCTGTTGCCGCCCAATTCACCCAGATGCTGGAAAGCAACGGTATGCCGCTTGAGGATCGCATCGCCGACGTCCAACTCGATCAACCGGAACAGCGCATGGAGCAGTACAAACAGGTGTTCAGCGGGCTGCCTGCCGGGGTTGCGCACATGTATATCCACCCGGCGCTGGATACTCCCGAGCTGCGCGCCATGTGCCCGGATTGGCGTTCGCGGGTGGGGGATTACAACGTATTCATGAGTGAAGAGATGAGAACGCACATCCAGAACGAGGGCATTCACCTGATTGGTTACCGCGCACTCCAGGCGTTGATGCCGGGCAATTCCTGATCAGATAGGGAAATCGGAGAGAGGAAAAATGGCCAAGAAAATTCAGAACTTCACCACCAGTTTCAAGACCCGTATGCTGTACACGCTTTCCAGCCTGGGCATTTCCATCCCGGTGGAATCCATCTCGGGCATCATCGCTTTTTATATTGTGGATGTAAAGAACCTGCCCACCGAATGGTTCGCTGGTTTCTGGGTTTTCTACACGATCTATAACGCCTTCAACAACCCGGTATTGGGTTTTCTTTCCGATAAGACGAAATCCCGCTGGGGTAGGCGCATCCCTTACGTGCTTTTTGGAGCGCTGCCTTACGTGGTTGTCTATGCCCTGCTCTTCTGGGCACCTTTCGACGGTGCGGTCAACCCATACGGGCTGCTGATCTATTTCGGCGTGCTGATCATCATCTGGGAAGGACTTTACACCGCGGTCGCCACTGGTTACTACTCGCTGCTTCCGGAAATGTTCCCGGACTATGAGGAACGCACCGACGTGGCTGCCAAGATGAACATCTTCCAGACGCTCGGTCTGCTGATCGGCGTGGCGCTGCCTCCCATGCTGGCGGAATGGATGGGCTGGGGTTGGATGGCGGTGCTGCTGGCAGTGATCAGCGGAATTGCCATCTATATCGGCATCCCGGCCATGTTCGAGAAGAAGAAAGAGGATACGTATTTCCCCATCAAAGAGGCATTTAGGGCAACATTCCTGAACAAGAGTTACCTGATGGTGGCCATCGCCCAGGCAATGCGCTTTTTTGGAACGGGTGTGCTGCAGATGGGTATGCTGTTTTATATGAAATACAGCCTCAAGGTGGATGAGAGCAATTCCACTTACATTTTCGCCATCTCTTTCATACTCGCGGCGATTTTACTTTACCCCTGGCGGGCATTGGTTGCCAACAGGTTTGACTCGCGCACCACGTTGATCATCGCCAACGCGGTGATGATCGTGGGCGTCATCCCGCTCGGTTTGGGAACCTCGCTGACCATGGCGATCGTCGCTGCGGTGATCATCGGTATTGGGCTTTCGGGTTTGGTGCTGATCGGTGATGTGATCGTTGCGGAAGTGGTCGATGAGGATGAACTCAAGGTGGGACATCAACGAGCCGGCATGTATTTCGGCATGACCGGGCTGTTGATCACCTTGAGCGGCATGCTGGTTTCCGGAGTTTTTGCCCTGCTCATGGGGCGCTATGGCTATAATACGCTGCTGGAAACACAGCCCGCTTCAGTGGATACCGGTTTCCGGCTTTTTCTCACCATCCCACCCATCATTGGATTCCTGCTGGCGATCCTGGCGCTCTATTTCTACCCGCTGCACGGTGTGCGCCTGAAGGAGATACGCATGAAGCTGGCAGAGAAGAACAAGGCGAAGGCAATACCTGCGGAAGGGAAATAATGGAGTATTTCCTGGGAGTTGATATTGGTGGTTCCAAGACGCATGCCGCGCTGGCAGATTCCAGCGGCAGGGTGCTTGGTTTTGGAGAATCCGGCAGCGGCAACCACGAAATCGTTGGTTATGAGGGGATGGTACACGTACTAAAGGAATCCACGCAGGTTGCATTGAACATGGCAGGACTGCAAATTGGAGAGGTGAAAGCCGGCGGATTCGGCATTGCCGGTTATGACTGGCCTTCGGAACGCGCGCCGATGCTGGCTTCGGTCGGGCGCCTGGGTATCAACGGACCGGTTGAAATTGCCAACGATACCATGATCGGATTATTGGCTGGTGCCAGCAAGGGTTGGGGTGTGGTGGTGGACGCTGGAACCGGCGATAACTGCATGGGGCGGGATTGGAATGGCCGCGAAGCACAAATGACCGGCTGTGGACCGCTTTTCGCAGAATTTGGAGGTGCGGGTTCGCTGGTGATGCGCGCCATTCAACGCATCTCGCTCGAATGGGGACATCGTGGACCCGCTACAGGCTTGACGCAGGCTTTTGTGAAATATATGGATGCGAAAAACGTGGATGATCTTTTGGAAGGCCTGGGAGTGGGGTATTACCATGTGGACGCGGAAGCCGCGCCGTTGGTTTTCAAAGTGGCGGAGGAAGGTGATCAAGTGGCGGTGGATGCCATTGCCTGGGCGGGGAAGCAGCTGGCTTCCATGGTGATCGGCATCACCCGCCAGCTTCATTTCGAGGAATTGGAATTCGAGGTCGTCTGCATTGGCAGCATGTTCAACGGAGGGGCATTATTGATGGAACCCTTAAAAACTGCGGTCAAGCAGGTTGCACCAAGAGCGCAATTCGTTCGACTCAATGTCCCACCGGTGGTGGGTGGAGTGCTGCTGGCAATGGAGAAGGCCGGGAAGCCCTTTGATAATGCGATTCGGCTGGCTTTATCTGAGTCCATTGCCGACCTGTTGAAAGGCAAGGAATGACGGGAACGCCTGACCTGGAGATCATTTTCCGCCGAAACAAGGATCTCACGACTGAAGAACGCACCAAGCTGGATGAGGTGGACCACCTGGCGTTCAGTGAAGTCATTGATACCTCAGCGGATGGCATGGAATGGGTGATGCCTGAGCTGCATTTCCTTGGAAAGCTGGACGGCAAGGTGGTCAGCAACGTCGGACTGATCACGCGCAGCATCCTGGTTGCCGGAAAAGCGGTGATCATCGGCGGTGTTGGCGGGGTGGCAACTCATCCGAAAATGCAGCGGCAAGGGTACGCCCGCCAATTGATGGATGAAGCGGGTCGATATATGTTAAAGCATCCGGAATATGAATTTGGCATGTTATTCTGCGATATTATCCGTGTACCGTATTACCACCAATGTGGATACCGCGTGATCGATAACCCGATTTTCATAACCCCGAAGGGCATCCGGCAGCCGTTCCATGATACCTGCATGGTGTTGGAGCTGCGCGGTAAGCCATTTCCGCATGGGGAAGTGGATTGCCAGGGACTACCCTGGTGAAATGAAATTGTCGTAAATTAACACCTTGAGAAGTTGAATTACAGTAATTAGTATAGGAGTGGAACATGCCCAACCTGGCTGCGTTAGGTGGAGAGCCCGTCCGCAAGGAACCCTATCCCGAATGGCCGGTGTACGATGAGCGGGATATCGCTGCGGTCACGGAGGTGATCAAATCCAGGCAGTGGGGAGGTTACCCCTGGCCTGGTCCCAAAACGGCTGAATTTGCGCTGAAATTCGCCGAGATGCAGGGAGGGGGATATGCCGTCCCGATGATGAACGGCACCGTGACCATGGAAGTTGCGCTGCGGGCAGCCGGTATCGGTTGGGGCGACGAGGTGATCGTGCCTGCCTATACTTTTATGGCCACCGCTGCGGCCCCCATGGCGGCGGGTGCCATCCCGGTGCTGGTGGATATTGATGCGGGCAACTATTGCATTGATCCCCAGAGATTGGAAGATGCCATCACCTCGCGGACCAAAGCCGTCATTGTCGTGCATCTTGGGGCGCAGATGTCGGATATGGACGCCGTGATGGCGATAGCGGAACATTATCATTTGTTGGTGATTGAGGATTCCGCCCATGCGCATGGCGCCAAGTGGCGCGGGAAGGGAGCCGGGACGATCGGTGATTTCGGCTCATTCAGTTTACAGTCTTCCAAGATCCTCACCACCGGGGAAGGCGGCGTCCTGATCTGCCGTGATCCAAAAATGGCAGAACTGGCGGCCAGCATCATCGATTGCGGGCGGGCAAAAGATGCAGCCGGGAAGAATTTCACCATGGGCGCCAACTACCGGCTGCCGGAGATGCAGGCAGCCCTGGGACTGGTGGCCTTGGAGCGCTTCCCGGAACAGGTGAAGCAGCGTATCGAATTCGCGGACTATTTTGAGGAGAGCTTGAGCGAAGTGCCGGGCATTCGGCTGTTAAGGCGCGATCCGCGGCATACCGTGCGATCTTTTTATCGTTATGTCATTGCCATCAATCCGGAAATATTTGGCGCGCAGCACAGGGTGGTTTGTTATGCTCTGGAAAAGGAGGGCATTAATTGCTGGGAGGGATACCCCGGCATGCATCGCAATGAGATCTTCCAGCCCGGGCTCTCAAGATTGCCGGTACCGGGCGCATTTCCGGATCGATTTGATTATTCCAATTCAAGTTTCCCGGAAACAGAGCGCGCCGCAGAACTGGAATCGGTCTGGTTGGACGAGTGCATCTTCCGCTCCGGGCGCCAGGGGGTGGACGACGTTGTGAGCGCTTTGAAAAAACTCACTGAGAACCGCAATGAGATGGAAGAACTAGTAAAGCACACATGAAAATATGCTTGAGATTTCCTGTTTGAATTAAGCCTTTTAGTCGTCCGAAGATAAGACGGGACAAAGGAAAAGGATTTGACAAAATTGAAACGTGATTTCAACAAGAACGCGACAAATCCCCTGATTTGCCAGTTGCTTTTTTATGTCAATATTCCTATACTTATTAAGATTAAGCCGGAAAAGAGCCATCAGGGAAGAGGGATTCACCCTGAGCATCAGCATGCATAAAAATTGAGCCAAAAAATTACTGCGAGCCGAACTCTTTATGCCTGAGTATATGGGGAAAAAGAAGTTGAACGTTCCGAAAAGCAAGTTCTCAGCCGGACTCCTGCTGGGGATCGCCATTGCGTTTCTGGTCATCATCATCCTTCTATTCTCCAATACGATCTATCATTATCAGGAACGCCGCAAGGAAGCACTGGATACCTGGCTGAACCTGGAGATGCAAATCGTCCGGGAGGCTGCCCGATCCACCCAATCCTGGTTGAATTATCGCGTGATGGAGCAGGGGATACCCATGGAGCAGGCGGAACAGGAAGTCCTGCTCAAATTCATCGTGCCCATTCACCTGCTGGAGAGCGGGGATGCCTGGATCTACAACCCCGACTACGTCATTGGCGATCAAAGCGTTGGATTCCCTGAGACTTACCGCGGGAAGAGCATCACGGAAAGCTTCGACGAGCAGAAGGAAAAAGGTGCCTGGCATTATGAGGATCTTGTCGCGGGTGTTCAAAATGCCACCGAGGGCACGGGATGGTATGTGTGGCTGCCGGAAAGAGGCAGGGATTACGTTGCCTGGACTTCCGTGCGCCTCTCTGGCAATACTTGGACAATTGGGCTCTCCACACCGGAATCGGAGATCCTGGCTTTTGCCGGGATCGAACAGGAACTGCGCCGGACGATGCTTTGGACCGGCCTGGCAGCTGCCCTGCTGGGTATCGTTTTCTTTATGCTCTGGCGTGACCAGGGGCGCAGCCAGGCACACATGCATGTATTGGAAAAGACCGTCGAAGAGCGCACCCTTGAATTAAAACAATCCGAAACGCGGTACCGCACCCTGGTGGAGCAGATAACGGCCATCACTTACATCGACGCGGTGGATGATTTTAACAGCTCCCTCTATATCAGCCCACAGACTGAAAAGGTTCTGGGGTATTCACCTGAAGAATGGAAGGTCAACCCGGAGCTTTGGGAAACGATCATCCATCCGGATGACAGGGAACGGGTGATGGCAGAGCACCTGCGGGTCAATCGCACAGGGGAGCCATTCAATGTTGATTATCGTGTCCTGCGCAAGGATGGCAGGATCGTCTGGGTGCATGATGAGGCCGTCCTGACAGAACATCTGGCGGGCAGCAAAGCCTGGCACGGCGTGATCTATGATATTTCCGGCCGTAAGGCGATGGAGGAAGAGCTGCGCTATTTGGGGAATCATGATGCGCTGACCGGGCTATTCAACCGCGCCTATTATGAAACTGAAATCGCGCGACTTGAAACCAGCCGCAGCCACCCGGTCAGCATCATTGTGGCTGATGTTGACCGCCTCAAGGAAGTAAATGATCAACTGGGACATGCGCTGGGTGATGAAGTTCTTCGCCGTGCAGCCAGCGTGCTGCGCAACGCTTTCCGGGCCGAGGACGTGGTCGCCCGCACCGGCGGGGATGAATTTGGCATCCTGCTCCCTGAGACGGATGAAGCTGCCACGCAGAAGGCACTGGAGAGGATCGGGAAAATGCTTGCAAGGGATGCACGCGCCGGGCTGGAACCACCCTTGAGCATTTCATTCGGATCAGCCACCTGCAACAGGGGCGAGTCATTATTGACTGCCTTAAAACAGGCTGATGACGAAATGTACCGCTTAAAAAAGAAGAAATTCGCAGATATCGATTTTAAAATGTGAGCAACGAATTTTCAAAGTTGATAACTTTTAATTCTTGACAGATGTGGTTAAAGTCAATAAAATGGAAACGCTCGCGAAGACCGGGCGTTCTAAGTTAAAGATAAGGAGATACTTCATTATGTCAACGGGAGAAGCGGATAACAGCGATGACGGCATCCCCCTTAGAAATCGGGGATCGAAGCTGTTTTCCACGTTCACCGTCAGCGGGTTGCCTGAGAAGAAAAAAGATAACCAACTGAAAGTTTGGTTCTGGCAATCGATACAGAAGGTCCTGGATTGAGTTAATTCTCGATTTCAGGCTCGCAACCGTGAGTTGATATCGCCGGTTGATACCTTCTGTATCAACCGGCGATTTTATTCGCCGGCGAATGACACGAAATCATTTTAGGGAGGTGCCCCATGGCATTCGTCAGCAATGTGATCGGACGACCGATCGTAGATGCCGATGGCGAGACCATTGGCAAATTGAATGAGATCATCTGCGCCCAGCGCGAGGGTATATCTCACCCCGTGGTGGTGGCGATTGAGACCACTGCACACAAAGGCTCCCTAACCATTCCAGTTTCGGATGTCACCGTGCTGTTGGCTCCCATTATCCCGCTCAACAAGCGGGGCAAGGAAATTGGGCATTACACCCCTGCCAAGAATGATATTTTCCTGGTCAGGGATATTCTCGATAAGCAGATCATTGATACCGACGGAGTGCGCGTTGTGCGGGTCAATGACCTTGAGCTGACCCGGGTCAATGGGGATGTATATATCTCCAACGTGGATATCAGCGGTGAGGGGCTGATGCGCCGGCTTGGCCTTTCTCATATCCCGCGATTGTTGAGAAAAGCAAAAACTTCCAAGAGTACACCGGGATTTATTTCGTGGGATGCCGTAGAGCTGCTCTCACCTGATCAACCCATGCGTTTGAAAGTGGCAAGCGAGAAGATCGCCGAGCTGCACCCAGCTGACCTGGCTGAGATCCTCAGCGATCTAAGCCGAGACGAAGGCAGCCGGCTGCTGCAATCCTTGAATAATGAGACCCTGGCAGATACCCTGGAAGAGGTTGAGCCCGATTTCCAGGCCAGCCTGGTGGAAGAGCTGCCCAACGAACGCGTGGCGGACGTGCTCGAGGAAATGTCCCCGGATGAAGCGGCTGACCTGCTGGCAGAGCTGCCCGAAGACCGCAGCCAGGAAATCCTGCGCATGATGGAGAAAGACGAGGCCGAGGACGTCCGCAAGCTGCTGACTTACCCGGTGGAATCCGCAGGCGGCATCATGAACACGGAATATGTCACCGTGCCGATCACCTTTACCGCCTCGCAGGTGATCTCGCTCCTGCGCAAGCTGGCGCCTGAAGCAGAAACGGTCTATTACATCTACGTGACCGACGCGGAAAACCACCTCAAGGGTGTCTTTTCGCTGCGCGAGCTGGTGATCGCCCAGGCAAGTGCACCGGTAACCAAATTCATGGAAGACCGCGTGGTGACTGTAACTCTCAAGGAAAGCCAGGATGAGGTGGCCAAGGCAATTGCCAAGTACAACCTGCTGGCTGTACCGGTGGTGGATGATGACGACTGCATCCACGGGATTGTCACCGCGGACGATGCACTGGATAAGATCATCCCCACTGCCTGGAAAAAGCGCCTGCCCAAGTTCTATCATTAAACAAATAGATCGAGATCCAAAATGAAACGCATCTGGCAGCGCCTCAAACCGCTTCGCATACGCCTGGCATTGCTCCTGGCCGTGATTGGTCCGGGGATCATCACCGCCAACGTGGATAACGACGCCGGCGGTATCACCACCTATTCCGTGGCGGGAGCCACCTACGGTTATTCCCTGCTCTGGATGATGCCACTGATTGTCCTGGCATTGGTCATCATCCAGGAAATGAGCGCGAGGTTGGGGGTCATCACTGGCAAAGGCCTCGCGGACTTGATCCGGGAAAGCATGGGCGTGAAGATCACCGCGATCATCCTGGCAGTGCTGGTGTTTGTCAACCTGGCGAACACGGTGAGCGAATTCGCCGGTGTGGCTGCCAGCCTGGAGATCTTCGGTGTGAGCAAATATATCTCTGTGCCGATCGCGGCGGTATTCGTCTGGGTATTGATCGTTAAAGGGAACTACAAAACCACCGAAAGGATCTTCCTGGTGGCATCCGCGATCTACCTCTCTTACGTGATCTCGGGTATCCTGGCGCGTCCGGATTGGGGAGAAGTGGGAAAAGCTTTTATCACCCCCACTTTTCAGTGGAACGCTGGTTATATCACCATCGTCGTCACCATCATCGGGACGACCATCGCGCCCTGGATGCAGTTCTACCAGCAGTCTTCCATCGTGGATAAGGGATTAAAGCCAAGCGAATATGGATACGAGAAGATCGATGTCGTGGTGGGTTCGATCTTCGCCGTGTTCGTGGCAGCGTTCATCATCATCGCCTGCGCCGCCACCCTGAACAAACAGGGCATCCAGATCAACGACGCCGCCGATGCAGCCATCGCCCTGCGTCCCCTGGCGGGAAAATTTGCTTCGACGCTATTTGCCCTGGGTCTGCTCAACGCCTCGCTTTTTGCAGCTGCGATCCTGCCGCTTTCCACCTCCTACACGGTCTGCGAGGCATTCGGATGGGAATCGAGCATCAGCCATAAATGGAAGGAAGCACCCGTCTTCTTCTCGATCTACACCGGGCTGATCGTGGTAGGTGCTCTGATCGTACTACTGCCGATCAAATCATTGATCCAGGCGATGATGATCAGCCAGACCTTCAACGGTCTGCTGCTGCCGGTAATCCTCATCACCATGTTGAAACTGGTCAATGACAAGCATTTGATGGGCAGTTTTGTCAACGGCAAGGTATTCAACATCCTGGCCTGGTTGACGGTGGTTATTTTGATAATCCTGGCGGGGATATTGCTGGTGACTACTTTCTTCCCGCAATTGTTCACTTAAAATTTGGGGGAGCAGCAGAGCTAGATTAACCCTGCTGCCCTCAGATGAAGATGATGGATACATCTCATTTTCCTGTCGGAGAGAACGAATGAGAAAATTCTGGTTGAGATTAAAACCCATCCGGGTGCGCCTGTTACTGCTGCTTTCCGTGCTGGGTCCGGGAATTATCACGGCCAACGCGGATAATGATGCGGGAGGTATCACCGCTTATTCCGTGGCGGGGGCGGATTATGGTTACGGCTTCCTCTGGATGCTGCCCCTGGTGGGCATTGCGCTGGTGATCGTGCAGGAAATGACCGCGCGGTTGGGCGTTGTGACCGGAAAAGGGCTGGCTGACCTGATCCGCGAAAACCTAGGGCTGCACCTGACAACCCTGGTACTGGGCATCCTGATGTTTGTCAACCTGGCCAACACGGTGAGTGAATTCGCCGGTGTGGCTGCCAGTCTGGAGATCTTTGGCGTCAGCAAATTCATCTCGGTGCCCATCGCGGGTTTCCTGGTTTGGCTTTTGATCGTCAAGGGTAACTATAAAACCGTTGAGCGCGTCTTTTTATTCGCCAGCGCGATTTATTTCGCATATATCATATCGGGAGTTCTGGCAGATCCCCCCTGGGAAGAAGTGGGTCGCGCGTTTGTCACCCCGACGTTTCCCATGGAAGTAGGTTATGTGACCCTGTTCGTGACCATCATTGGCACCACCATCGCCCCCTGGATGCAGTTCTACCAGCAGGCAGCCATCGTGGATAAGGGTCTCAAACCCAGCGAATACAAGTACGAAAGGATCGATGTGGTGGTCGGCTCTATCTTCGCGGTGGTGATCGCTGCTTTCATCATCATCGCTTGTTCCGCCACGCTTCATCAGCAGGGGATCCATGTGGATACGGCGGCTAATGCCGCTCTCGCCTTGAGACCGCTGGCAGGAAAATTTGCTTCGGCTTTGTTTGCGTTGGGATTATTGAATGCTTCCGTTTTCGCTGCTGCAGTGCTGCCGCTTTCTTCAGCCTATACCATCTGTGAAGCCTTTGGCTGGGAATCGAGCGTCAGCCGCAGCTGGAGACAGGCACCCGTTTTCTTTGGGATTTTCACCGCAATGATTATCCTGGGCGGGGGAATTGTCCTGCTGCCGTTGAGATCCCTGATCGAAGCCATGCTGGTCTCTCAAACCCTGAACGGGCTGTTATTGCCCATCATCCTCCTGGTGATGCTCAAGCTGATCAACAAGCGGTCGCTGATGGGGCGATTTACAAACGGGCGAATATTTAACATTCTTGCCTGGATCACCACGATCATCCTGATTGGTCTGGCTTTGTACCTGATCGTGATCACCTTCGTTCCCGGGTTTGGTTAACAAAAAAGAGATCCGTCATTAGTCGGACCTCAATTCAAGTGATCTACCTTATCATTTGTAATTCGTTAAGAAAATTTAATCCTTTGAAGCGGATTCCAAAAAACGCTTGATCGACCGGCAGATTGCCAGGCAGCCCCAGTGCGGCTGGGAGGGATCATTCCCGCCCTTGAGCGTCTTGTAATCGAAAAGCCCATTCCTTTGCTGGTGGGATCTGATGTTTTCCAACGCCCGGTGAATATCCGGGTGATCCGGGGTGAAACCGAGCCAGGAAAGGCTATCGAGGGCGGAGACGATATCGGTGAACCAGAAGGGGAACGTCACTTTTTCCCAGTAGTCCGGCGTTCGCCGGTCAACGTATTTATCTGCCAGGAAGAATCGGCTGGCCAGGAGCTCGCCTGCCTTTTTCGCGGCAGAATGTTTGCGGTACTCGGGGTGGGCGGCGAAGGCGCGCAAGGCAATCCCGGTCATCATGTGCGAAAAAACTTTTGAAGGATCAGTTTTCACCGGTTCGGATTTTTTAACGGCATCGAGGTACGAGACTTTTGCGGTGCGGATCGGGAATGCCCACCCGCCGTCATCCTGGCGGCAGGCGAGCAGCCATTCGATGCCTTTTACCAGGCGTTCATCTTGTGCATAGCCCGCTTTGCACAGCAGTTCCATCATCCCGGAATGGTAATGGGGGGCTAGCTGCGTACCAAAAATACCGCGGATATCTCCTTCGGCGGTTTGGAAAGCTAAAAGGTAATCGGCTGCCGGGGGAATGGAAGGATGCCGCCGGTCGAAGCCATATTTCTCGATCAGGATGCCCAGGCTGCGGAAGGTTTCCAGCAGGGAGAAATTCTCACCATAATCCCGGACGGGGCCAGGGTAATTCCAGGCACCATCCTGCCGCTGGTGGTCCAGAAGCTTGACCGGTTGGGGCAGCTGCCATAGGGCTTCGACCCCGCCAACTCTGGCATCCAGCAGGTCGCGACGGGTGAAGTATTGGACCGATGGATGGGGGCATTCCAGCAGGGTCGGAATGGGATCGTATTTCAGCACTGAAAGCCAGGAAGGTTTCTTCATGTTTTCAACGCGTTGAAGCTGCCTTGATGACGCGCCGTATACGGCTGAGCTGCCCGCCGGTGAGATCACCCATGCGTTTTTCCAGGACAGCGATGAAGCCACCTTTGTTATCTTGCGTGACCGCGGGCAGGGTACTTTCAGAATGCTGCGGTACTTCCTTGGGGCGGCAGGTGCGCAGGTGCTCGAGCAGCACCGGGAAGAGCTCAATGTTGTATTCGGTTTTCTTCGCCGCGATGGCTGCCAGCACCTTGACGCTGTTATCCACGGTGATCACCGAGCCGGAATCCATTGCCCTTAAGATCTCCTTCCGCTCTTTGAAAAGCTCATCAGCCTTCAGATCCGCAATGGTCGCCAAGGTGATCATCCCACCCCATACCAGGCGGTTGTGGCGGCTGCGCAACAGGGGCAGGATCGCCTGCCAGTGTTCCGCGATCAATCCGGGCTTCAAATAGCCGACCTCGTAAAGGGTCTTGATGCAGTCGCTGGCGATATCGACATTCTTGTTCTGCAGGTTGGCAGCCAGCTCGGCGATCCCTTCACGATCCTGCGCTGCCGCCAGCGCTTTCGCCAGCTCCTGGTTGGGGACTTCGTCCCTGCGACCCAATGCGCAGGCAAGTTTATCCAGGACGCTCATGATTTTTCTCCCAGCTATCTATTTTACTTCGGAGCCCACTTCAAGCGCCAGGTGGCAACCAGGAAGAAAACCAGTGCCATGCCCAGCAGGATACCCACCTGGGGGAGTACGTCGCTGACGCCGGCAGCCTGGTTGATGATCTTGTAATACCCCCAGAGCGCCTGCCCCTGCGGGGTGAAGCGTGAGATGGTGGCAATGAAATTTTCCTGAAGGAAAAGCGGGGTCAGTCCGAACTGGATGCAGCCGCCCAGCCCGGCGAGCACAAATGCCAACAGTGTACTGATCGAATCAGCCTGTTTGCCGCTTTTTGCCAGCGACGCGACCATCAAGCCCAGCGAGGTGACCACCAGGCTGAGGCTGACCGTGACCAGGATCAAGGCCAACGGGCTCGAGCCGAGATCCATGGAGAAGGCTCCCGCGGCGATACCAAATAGCAGGCCCACCTGCAGCAGGATGATCATGGCAAACGCCAGCATTTTCCCGGCGATGATCGCTCCACGCGGGATGGGACCTGAGAGCAGCCTGCTGAAAGTGCCATCATCCTTTTCACGGAAGATGGATTCCCCCACCGAGCCGACCAGGAAAAAGGAGAACATGACGGTGAAACCCGGCATGAGCAGGTTGAAGAAATTGATCGGCATATCGGGGTCCCTGGCACCGCTGATCAATGACACGGCTATGACCGGCGCGGACATCATGGACTGCAGGCGGGTCATCACCACGCCCAGGGTCTGTGCTTCGATGCCGGCAGCCATCTCGGGGGTCAACCCGGCGAGAATGCCGCCCTTTTCCAATACGGCGCGGACGCCATGTCGTATCTCACCTTCGAGCACCACCGGAGTCAGGGCATAGTTGAGGATCCCTTTGAGGATGGTGGAAAAATCCTTTTTCTGCGGATCGATCATCAGGGTCAGATTGGAGCCGGAATAATCATCGATCCGGGAGGTGAAATCTTCTGGAATGAAAATGGCAGCGGTTTTTTCGCCTTCCAGGATACCGTGGTTGGCCTCATCCCTGCCTGATTCACCCTTCAGAATGCTGATATCCAGTACGTCGACCTGTTCCAGGCTGTCAACAACACGCGCGCCGAATTCACCGCCATCTTCATTGACGACGTAGATGCCAATTTTGATATTAGCTCCGGTCGAATTATTGAAATTGGAGCTGTAAGCCGAGCTGAGCAGCAGTCCAAAAAGCAAGCGGCATGGCAATGATCACCGCCAGCAGACCGCGGTCGCGGATGAGAATTTGGAAATCTTTCCAGGCGATATTCAAGGTTTGTCTTAATGGCATTCATGGTATTTTTCCCTTGTCCGTTAATCGAAATCGAACCGCCAGAGACCGACGGCAAAGAATAACAGGCTGAAACCAAGCAGGATGCCCAGGGCGGGGAGGATATCGGTGAAACCCGCTCCCCGGACCAGGATATCCTTGTAGGCTTCGACCGCATGGCTCTGAGGGACGAATTTCGAGATGGTCGTCAGCAATGGGCTGCTCATGATGTCCAGTGGAACCATCGTCCCGCCCAGGAAACCCATCAGCCAGAGCAGCAGCGCACTGAATCCACCGATCTGCGCTTCCGTCCGTGCAATGGCAGCGATCAGGATGCCCAGGCTGGTGGAGCAGAGCGCCACGCAGAATGAAACCGCGACCAGGGCGCCGGGCGATTGACCCAGTGACAGGCGTTCCATGCCGGTCAACGGCAGGATCAGCACGCTGGCGGCGAAAATGAGCCCGATCTGGAATAAGACGATGAGCAGGTTGGGCAGCAGCTTTCCGGAGAGGAGCTGGAATTTCGCCAGTGGAGCGGCAAGCAGGCGGCGGAAGCTGCCGGTCTTTTTTTCGTCGTAGATCGAGCGCGCTGTCGCCTGGGCGACCAGGAAGGCAAACAGAACGGCGAAGCCGGGAACGCTGAACTGCGCCATGCTGAAATCACCTTCGGCGATCGATTCCTCGCGTGGATATTCTTCCTCGATGTTAACCAGTGGACGCTGGTGGGATGATTCGAGCTGGGATTTTGCCTGCGCGGTGAGGGTTTCGATATCATAAACCTGGAATTCCTCGGGAGCTGAAGCCTGCATTTCAGCGAACTGCTTGAGGCTATCCAGGATGCTGATCTCGAGCATCATGTCGTTGGCAACACCGTCGATCAGCATGCGCAGGGATTGAATATTTAAAGATTGCGCATCCAGCGCGATGACCTCTATCTTCGCCTGCTCCCCGGATTGAATTTTCGCGGTGAAATCCTGGGGAATGACGAGATAGGTCGTGATGCGCGTATCGCGGAAATCATCCTGCGCTTCATCCAGCGTTGCAGGGATCACATCGATCCCCGCGTTCACATCCAGCTCGTGGAGGAATTTTTCCGCTTCCACCCCCCCGGCATCCTGGTTGACCACCACCAGGCGGGCTCTTTCCTGTGACTCTGTCTCCCCGACCGAAGCCGAGAAAAGCGCTGTAAAGAGCTGAATGAAGATCAACGGCAGGGCAACGAGATAGATCCAATACCCAGGGTCCTTGAAAAAGATCCTGAGGTCTTTAAGGGCGATGCTGAGTATTTTCATCGCTCACTCCCGTAATTGCTTCCCGGTGAGGTGCAGGAAGACGCTTTCCAGGTTGTTCTCGAGGATCTCCAATGAAAGCAGGGTGATATTCTGTTTTTCCAGGAAATTGATGACGTTGATCAGCGCCTGCTGGCTGTTTTTAGTCTCGATCTTGACCACCACCGGAACTGCCACCATGCTTTCGGGCAGCTTGGCTTCCGGTGCGGTCTGGGTGACGGTCTGCAGGATGCTGGCATTTTTCACCGCCGGCAGCTTGGAGAGTTTATCCAGCAGGGCGTCATCAACCTGTTTCAGACCAATGCGCAGCACGCCGCTGCCCAGCATGGCGATCAGGTTCTTGATCGTATCCAGCGCGATCAGCTTGCCCTGGTCGATGATCGCCACCCGGTTGCAGAGCAGCTCCACCTCTTCCATGTAGTGGCTGGTGTAAACGATGGTCATGCCGCGCTCGCGGTTCAGGCGCTGCACGCTTTCGAAGATGTGATTGCGGCTTTGCGGATCCACGCCTACCGTCGGCTCATCCAGGAAGAGCAGGCGCGGCTGGTGCACCAGCCCGGCGGCAATATTGATGCGGCGTTTCATCCCGCCCGAATATTTCTCGATGGCTTCATCCGCCCGCTCGGTGAGCGAGACCACGCGCAGCACGTCCTCGACATTTTCCTTGAGTTTTCTCCCGGAAAGACCATAAACGCGACCGAAGAAATTCAGGTTCGCGCGCGCGCTGAGCGTCGGGTAAAGCGCCAGGTCCTGCGGCACCAGGCCATTCATCTGCTTGACCACCTGCGGCTCTTTGAGGATATCGTGACCATCGATGGTGACCGATCCGGATGTCGGCGGGAAAAGCCCGGTGACCATTGAAATGGTGGTGGTCTTGCCGGCACCGTTCGGTCCGAGCAGACCGAAGACCTCGCCGGGCTCGACGGCGAAGCTGATCCCCCGGACGGCTTCAAAATCCCCATATTTCTTAACCAGGTTATTGACCTCCAAAATGGGTGTCATGATTTTTTCTCCTTCCCCAAGATATTCCCTGTTCTAGAGTAACAGAATTGTGATTGATGTTCAATATGTCGATTATAGGTATTAAGGATGAATGACGAATGACTTTCAACTTTCCATTTTTTGGGTATTACCTGACAGCCTTCTCCCTGAGGAACTCCTTCCCGCCTAGTTCGAAACTAAAGGATAGCTTTATACCATCTCGTTGAAACTGCCTTTGAATTAATCGTTTGGGGAGAAAAGTGATCATCTCACAGGTCTGCAGTTTTATAAAATATTCTGATTAGGTCATAGGATAAAATCTAATTATCTGAAGAATGAAGGACTAATAGTATTATGGAAGAAGATATTTTCGTCTGAGGATCACACATAATACCAAGCTTATCCCAGCCATAACTCCTGTGGAGAGAAAGATTGGAGAATAGCTCCCGCTCACATGAAAAAGCCATGCTCCCACCGATGAAGCCAGCGAACCAATTCCAAAAGCCGTAAACACTAAACCATAATTCAATCCTAAATTCTTGGTGCCAAAACTAAGCGAGGTGAGCGCTGGAAAGAGAGCTAAGGTTACGGCTAACCCCCATCCGATGAGTGCCGACGTTACGTATAACATTACCTTAGAAACTACCACATATGGAAAAGTGAATAGCGTGATTGTTTGAATGGCATAGGTGATGGCCATGATTCGGGAAGATCCAAAACGATCACCAAGAAATCCAGCCAAAGGGCGTCCCAACCCGTTAAAACCAGCAAGGATGGAAATAGCCACGGCAGATTCGGCCGCTGTCAATCCAATAATGCGCTGCCCATAAGTTGGTATCAAGCCAAGTGAAGCGAGGCTGCCAGCAGCGGCAAATGCAAATGTCGACCATATTATCCAGAACGCAGGATTCCTTACAACATCTTTAGGCATCATCTCACGGCGGATCCTAATGGTCTCTTTGATTTTTTTGCCTGGGTTACTATCAATCGGTGACCAATCTGATGGTGGGTTTTCAATCAAAGCGGCTCCAATTAGTGATACTACAGATGTAACGATCCCCAATATGAAAAAGGTTCCTTCAATACCATGAAAACGAAGCAGGTAATTCGCTTTGAGAGGCGCTGCGATCAGGGCGGATAATCCAAAACCCATGACAGCAAATGAAACGGCAAGTCCCGGATTATCCGGGAACCACTTCCTCACTGGTGGAGCGACGCAGGCATAAGTGAGACCACAACCTACGCCGCCGACAACACCATAGGTCATCATCAACCACCAAGGATGGGGAAAGTGAACAACAAGAGCAGATAAACTGTAAGAAAGAAAAAAGATAATCCCTCCAATAGCCGCAATCCGGCGAGGTCCTTTCCTATCTACCAACCAACCCGCTGGTATCATGGTCATTGAGAAAATAACCAAAAAGACGGTGAAAGGCAGGGTAGCTTCGGTCATGATCCAGCCGTATTCTTCCATTAAGGGGATAACCAGGACGCCCCAGGAATAAGAAACGCCACCCATTAAAGCCAAAAGGAATCCAGCAAATACGACCTTCCATCGTGTTAACGCCATATTCATAATAATCACTCCCAATCAGATGTATTTTTGTGCAGAGGTAACAGTAATCCAATTTTATAAATTTATCATGAAAAATCAAAAATGCTTTTGAAAAGTAAAAGGAAAAAATATATGGTTCAATAAAAAATCCGTGAGTAAAAAAATCGATCTAATGAAATAACCTATATAACAACCCAGCGGATTCTCGTATCACAAATCCATAATCATGATCTGAGTGCATGTTGGAATGCCAGGGTTTTGGATTGATTATAGTGAAATTTTCGAGCTTGTGGTTTTTTCCCGTAAGATTTCCTTGCCGCCAATAGCAAGACCAAATGATAGCATTAGAACATCCTAATAGCAGGCGGTGCTGCCCGTCTTTTTTACTAATTGCCAGTTCATTTTTCAGGTTTTTTCGTACCTTGCATTAATGTTAATTATGTGCCATTGCAGGCGGTTTGTTATATAATTTTAAATGTTACGATTTTCATAAGGCGAGAAAGTTTTTAAAACCAGTAAAATTCACCTAATAAACTCTTTTTGAGGAGATAATGGATAACTTTCAAGGGAAATTCTGCCCAATCTGCAAGCACAAAAACTCCATTGATGCAAAAGCTTGTGAATATTGCGGTGCGCAGTTCGTTTCCGATCGGAAAACTTCATTTATCACGGAAAAAGTCATTGTGCCGGCTGATTTTCCATTACCGGAACCTCGCACGAAAACAGATGAACTAATACCGGAAGGCGGCATCGCCATTTTCATGGTCGATCTCCCCAAGCCAATTGCTGTGCTCGATATCGATATCTTTATTCTCGGACGGAAGACAGAAGAGACAGCAGAGAAAATAGAGGAAATAGTTGATCTTACCCCTTATGGTGCATACGCTGCCGGTGTGTCCCGCCAGCATGCCATGATCGTCCGCAAGGAAAAATATTTCGAGATCATTGACATGGACAGCACCAATGGCGTTTGGCTGAATGAAAACCGCCTGTCTCCTGCCAAACCATACCCGCTTTTCAGCGGGGCAACCATCCGCCTGGGACAATTTCAACTCCAGGTGATCATTGGGGAAGGTATTAAAAAGGACACTTCCGGAGAAGAAACAATCTATGAAAAATAGAAAGAGAGCCTTTTTCCCAGGTTTCTCTTGGAAAAGCTTGCTGATGCCGGCAGGAGGCAGCCTGCTGCCGTTGCTGGCGTTTTCCTCGGGGACAACACCTCTTCATGGTTCAAATCCTCCAGGGACGGCTCCTCTGCAGGGGTCTCCATCGGGGACTGCTCCTCTTCAAGGTCCAACAGGTAGTGGCGGCCACGCACAGCCTGATTGGCTGAATAATCTTCAGCCCGGAGCGCAGCGCCAAGACCAGTTCACTCAAGCCACCTTACAAACAGCCTTCCAAACCGCCACGAAAAAAAAGCCCCTGGCTTACAGCTTTTGTCATCGCTCTCCTGATGATCGCCTGCATCGAGTTGACCGTTATCGGCTATTACACCGCCAGGGATTATCTGGGACCGGGTGCGCAGCAGACAGCAGTGGCAGTCAACAGCAACCAGGCCACCTGCCAGGAGTTGATCGAGCGCGCGATCCAATCCTCGAGTGAATCGTGTGACATGGTGGGTGCCAACCAGATCTGTTACGGGAATAACACGCTCGTGGCGGAAGTCATCCCGGGCGCGGTGGAACAATTCGAACAGCGCGGCGATACCATGGGCCTGGAGAAGCTGCAGCGCCTTTCTGCTTCCCCGCTCAGCCTGGCTGGCGGAGAATGGGGCATTGCCATCGCCAAAGTCATGGCAAATCTACCCCGCACCCTGCCTGGTCAGACAGTCACCATGGTTGTCTTTGGCAATACCACGCTGAATAAAGATACAACCAGCCTGGAAACCTACTATTTTTCGAGCGTTTTGGGGAAGATCGAATGCGAGCAGGTGCCTTTCGACGGGCTGATGGTGACCATGCCGGATGGGCAGGGGGCCAAAGTTCATCATCAACGGCGCGGAAATGCTCATCATGGGCAATGCCAGCCTGCAAGCCACCAAGGGCGGGGAGATGTCGGTGAGCATGTACAGCGGTTCGGCCAATATCACTTCCTACGGGCAGAGCCAGCTCGTCCTGGCCGGCGAGAAGACCAGTATGGACCTGGGCGGACCGGACGGCAATTATGCAGTCAGCCCGCCCACAGTACCCGAGCCGCTCTCCGGGGACGACCTGGCGGTTGCCTGCTCCATGACCGGTCAATTCTGTTCAGAAGAAGAGATCGTTCCCATCAATCCAGCGGATGCACTGGCGACGATGAGTGCCCTGGTCGACGTCACCCTGACGCCAACCATTACGAGGACGTCCAACCCTTACCGCGACATCCACTTATACTCCGACCATTACCCGTACGTCCACTGTTACGCCGACCCGCACTCGAACGCGAACCAACACGCCGCTCAACACGCCGCCACTAGGACACCGACCAGGACCAACACCCCGGGTAACACTCGCACGCGAACACCAACACCAACTGTTACCTTGACCCGAACGGTGACCAGTACTCCCACGGATACACCTACCAGCACCGATACTCCCACCCCCACGGACACACCGACGGAAACACCCACACCCACGCCAACGGAAACCCTCAGTCCGCCTGCAGTGTGCGGTGGAAATATATCCTACGAATCACCACTTCAATTCGGAGGTGTTGATCTGGATTATCTTAGAGCTGAAATCCGGAATGATTTTGGGTCAGACATTGTGATTACTGAATTGAGTATTGACTGGGCTCCTGCTGTAGATGGCGGTAGACACTTGCAGCGTGTTCAATTGGATGGTGTGGACATTTCTAATAGTCCAAATGATCATGATTCTCCTTCTGATTTTGGAGAGCCTAGTGCTGGTAAGGAGTTTACATGGGATAGTTCGCCGGCTGACAGAACAATAACGGATGGCACCCGAAATATGGCTTGATATGGATTACAACCCTAATGATGCGCTGCCTGCTGGTCCGTATGACATCAGGGTCACCTTTGGTGGAGCCGCCAATTGTTACATCGATTCGTCGATTCCTTGACCCCCCGGTTTAAAAACTTTTTCCAAAGTCCTTGGCGGTTCTCCATTTATACCGAAACAGAAAATATCTGTAAACACCTAACGAAAGATACATACTGCTGATACCCCCGTAATGGCCGATGCGCTTTCCTTTAAACTGACAGACCTCCATCCTGGTTTTCAGTTCGCTCATTACCAGCTGCTCGAACAGCTCAGCTATGGATTTGAGGGCTTCGTCTGGTCGGCGATCGATCAATCCCGCAACCAGATCGTCGCCATCAAGTTCAGCGAAGCCAGCGATAAGGAAATTGAAAGCGAGCTGCAGTTCAAGCGGCATGCTGAACGCCTCACCCGGCTCGTCCACCGGCATATCCTCCCCCTGTATGAATTTGGCTTCATCGCCCCCATCCGCTACCTGGTTTCCCCCTATCTTCCCGGCGGGTCACTGGAGGACCGGCTGCTGGCTGCCAAGATACCCATCGAGGAAGTGCTGGATCACTGCGCGAAAATAGCCTCGGCCCTGGACTACCTGCACCGTCAGGGCATCATCCACCGCGATATCAAACCTTCGAATATCCTGATGGATTACAGCAACCAGCCCTACCTGGGCGACTTCGGCATCGCGCGCAATATCGTGGATACGACCCGCGCATTTCACACCGGGCGCGGCACGCCGCCCTATTCCTCCCCCGAATCCTTCAACCGGCGGGAAATAACAGCGAAATCCGATATCTTCAGTTTGGGGGTCATGATCTACGAAGTGTTCGCCGGTGAGCTGCCATGGGATGGGGACAAGACCCTGGGTCTCGAGCAGCTTTACTCAAAAGAAGAAATCCCTGATCCACGCGAAAAGAATGCCGCGCTGCCCGGGGATATCTGGAACATTTTACGCCGCGTGACATCCCTAAACCCGGATAATCGACCTGCTTCTGCCGGCGAAGTGATCCGCCTGGTCTTCAACGCCTTTGGTTATCCTCTGCCACTAATAGATCAAACAACCACCCAGGCTTTCGATCTTTATCTCGATCTTGACATCTGCGCAGAAACGGGGATTGCTGGGTTCTGATGCGACCGGGGGAGCACCCCGGCTTGGCCTGACCAAGTTCGCATTGCTCGACCTGCAGCAAAGACAGGCTGGCACGGAAGTTCCTTCTGATTTTGATATCGCCGGTCTCATGCTGAAGATGGCGCTCTTTTACGGGTATAACGATGCCTACTGGTGGAAGCAGGTTGCGGATCCGAAAGAACGCCTGATTATTGCTTCGCAATCCATGGATACTGACAATAAAGTCCTGGTGGAACGCACCGTCAGTCATCTTGTAGAGGACAGGCAGATCCATGAATTACGGGGGAAATTACCGGAGAAAACACTCCTTGCGATGTTTGACCTGGCTCGCAGGGACAAGATCCCGGGTATGCGTCAAAAGATATTTGATATCGTCCGTGCCCTGACGCCCCCATCGCAAACCTGGAGAGCAAATGCGCTCGGTGAGGAACCCGATAAATACCTGGCAGCGCTTGCCCTTGAAAATCCCCCTATGGGGAGTGAAGCAGCCAGGCTCATCGGAATTTTACATTCCCAGACAGCCCTGGATCTGATCACCAGCCAGTCTGAAAGCGACCGCCGCAATGCGGCTTTATTGGAAATTCGAGAAGCAGCGGGCAGCCTGTCTTCCACCGTTGCTCAATCCAAGCGCATGGAAGTGGCTGCTGAGAGTATGACCCGCCGGTTGTTCGCCAGCCCGGGAAACCTGCTGGGTGTATTTGCCCTGGTTGCCCTCGGGGTTGCGCTTGGTGGAGGGATCCTGACTTACCTGACGGTTCGCATGTCCGGGTTCTTTGATCTTCTGCGAGTCAATATGTCACTCGAGCGCGGATTGATCCTGGGCATCCTGCTGGGATTTGGGATATTCGTCACCCGCGTCATCGTTGAACGCTTCCCGGAATCGAGACCTGCCTGGCGTGTCCTACTCGGTACGCTGATCGGCGGCATCCTGCTGACCCTGGGGATGTCCATTTATGATGCATTGTGGAACGAGACCTCCCCCCAGGGTATATTGATCGCTGTTGGCTGCCTGCTGATCGCGCTGGGGTACGCCTTGAGCGGACTGGTGCGACCCCGTTTGGTGCGCGTGCTGATCACTGCGTTGGCAGTCCTGCTGGCGCTGGCAGGCACCTGGTGGGGATATGCTGCCATTCACATGACGCCCCTGTTCTTCTTTGAACCTACCTGGTCTGTTGGGCGAATCCTCAGCACGATGCTCTGCATGGCAATTCCCATGGCTATCTTTGGAAATTTGGGTAAGCTAACGCTCCCGCGATCTTAGAAGACTTCAGACAATAAAAAATGGGCAGAACTTCTGCCCATTTCTGTTTCATCCCCCCGAAAAAATCATCAATTGACTTTTGATTCCGTCATTTTGGGGAGCGGCTTCATCCCGAACAGGAAGCGCATCACGTTGTTACGCCGCACGAGGAATTCGTAAATACCCATGATGACCGGGAATGAGATGACCAGGACGAGCGGGTATTTGATCCACAGGGGCAGAGCCGTCTGGACGATGAAGTAATCCACGCAGACGATAACGCTCTGGTGCAGGATGTAGAAAGGCAGCACCGCTTCATTGGCGTATTTTAGACCAGGATTGTACGATTTTAGATATTGCATTGCGAAGCCAAGGATGGCGAACATCCACGGCCAAACAGCCATATCTTTATGCTCACCGCCTGATGTGAAGTACCAGATCGTTCCGGCGATCGCCAGGACGAGCGAGATCCAGCGCTGCTTGCGAATGCTTTCCTGCAGGCGTTCCGAGCTGATGATCACGAATCCGGCAATGATGAAGGTGGCGTAGATACCCAATCCCCAGTTGAAATCCTCGGCTAACAGCTCAGAGATGCCACGCGTGTTGACCCAGATCTGGACGACCAGTAACGCTGCGACATAGATCAAGCCGGGGAAAGCGAGGACGTTGGTCACTTTTTCCATGGCCTTGCCTGCCCATTTTGTCTTCAGCACGAGGAACACGGGAAGCAGGATCACTGAGAGGACAAAGAGGACGACCAAATACCATAAGTGCAGCCCGATCCAGCCAAAATTCCCGCCAAAGCCGTACCAGCCTTCGAAATAATGCGGGTAGAACTGGAAAAAGGATCCGCTGAAATCGCCGTGGGTCAGACGTTCGATGTAGACTTGCAACGCTACATGGGTGAAATCTGCCAAAAATAGCGGTACGAGAAGACGCAGCACTTTATCCTTCAGGAATTTTCCTGTAGTCTGCAGGGAGCCATCCTTCATCGAGAGGTAAATACTGGCTCCGGAAACCACGAAGATGATCGGCATCATCCAAAGACCCAGGAAATCTGTAATGAACTGGAATGTACCGCTGGTCATCACATCCTTAATGTGCCAATCCTCGAAATTATAGGCACGCGCACTGTGAAAAAAGAAAACCACAACGATCGATATTACCCTCAGCCAATCGAGGTATGACTTTCTATTGGATACAACATCTTTTGCGTTCATTATTTCTTCTCCTTTATTTTTCTATGATTTGGATCAATTCGCCTGCAGGCACACCCTTGACGATGAAATCATCGAAGTATTGCATATCAGCTATCTGGCGTGCTTCTTCAGCGCTGTGGACCGTCAGGGCGATCACCCGGCAGGAAGGCCAGCTGGCCTTGATCCTGCGGGCTGCTTCCCAGCCATCCATGCCGGGCATTTCCAGGTCCATCAGGACAACATCGACCGGGAGAGTCTCCATGAGCTGCAGGGCTTCCCGTCCGTCATGCGCTTCCCCGGCGATCTGGATATTGCCCGCCAGGGGAAGCAGCGTCCGCAGGTCGTAAATGACCTGCGGCATATCATCAACTATAAGAACTCTTGTCTTCTTTTCCATCCGCACCTCCGTGCATCGAAAATCAACCAGGATCGTCATTGGAATGTCTATCAGCGAATGTAGTTTGGCAGGGTGCCGGCAAGCATGGTGATCGAGAGGGTCGGTTCCCGGCGGGAGCAGTATTGCATCCAGTGGTAGACGGTCTCGAATTCCGATTTATTTTCATTGCTGCCGAGCGAAATGCGGGAGAGCTGGTCGCAGCGGATGCTGAGCATCTCGTCTTCGGAAGGAATCCCATTCCCGGAAGCATTGCTGGCCAGGAGGGATTTTTTGCTGCTCTGTGTTCGTGCGAAGGGATTGCAGATGATATTGGTTTGGGTAAGGGTTTGAGCGAACATGGTTTGGTCCTTTCTTTTTTCTATTTGTTTTATCTGTCACCACTATAACCATCCTGACCCGAATCCACATCCAGCCCGGGTAGGATTCCATTATCGGTCTGAGGAAGGAATTAAAAAGTAAGACCAGGGACCCATTACATCGGTCTCAGGTCTTAAGACTTTAGGTAACTACCGCGATTTGATTATTTGGATTTTGAAGGCGGGTGAAGCTGGGAGATCAGCGAGCGAAGCTGTTCCAGAGCCCCCGAGGTCAGTGCCTGCAGCCGGTCCAGCAGATACGATACTTTGGAAGGATCCCGTTCCAATAGCATGCGCGCTGACTGCGCGTTGAGCGTGATGCTGAAGATCACCTGGCTGACCGAATCGTGCAGCTCGCGCGCCAGGCGGTTGCGTTCCCGCGTGGCTGCCAGCTCTTCAGCCTGGGAGGCTTGCTCCTTGAGATCGCGATTGGCTTTTTCTAGATCGGCAAGCAGCTGGGCACTCTCCTCCTGACCTTTCTTTGCTTGCCTGAATACCATGTCAAACGATACGACGTAGAACCCCGCCACCAGGAAATAAAGTGCCAGGGGGATGCCGTCGATCCAGCCGCTGCCGATGATCAGGGTCACCGCGGTCATCGCCGCAAGAATCCCCCACCAGGCGTAGGCAGGTTTTTCTTGCAGAACTTGAATGGATTGAGCGATCAATGCAAGGTACAGCGCGCTAGTGACATCCTGGAATGGGTGCAGCAGCGATAACGTAGTGACCAGTGCTGTTTGAACCAGGAAATAGAAGTGACTGATCTTTCTGAGTTTTTCGCTGAATAAAATTTCAAGAGCAAAGAGCAGCAGAAATGATACAACAATGATGAGGACAAAAGAAAAATTGGGCTGTTCATAAAAGGCGGGGATCACCCGTGCTATCACCATGACGATGATGATACCCGCGAGGATATTGGTGGCCGGTGAAGATCGAGATTTGGGGTCAGCTCTCATTTCCGCTCTCCCGTTTTTCCTCGACATGAACCAGCGTACCCGTTTTTGAATTCGAGCGAACAGACAATTTCCAGCCCATCTCCTCAGCCCTTTCTTTCATGCTTACCAAACCCAGATGCCCCTCTTTCGCACCTTCCTGATCATTAAATCCATCGCCATGATCTTCGATTTTCAGGGAAGCGGGATAGGATTCCAGATCAAGAATAATACATGCCTCTTTCACACCGGCATGTTTATGGACGTTATTCAATGCTTCCGAAGTAATACGCAATAGACCTTCCTTCACCGGGAAGGTTAATTCCCCATCCCCGAGGATCTTTAATTCTATAACTAGACCAAGCTTGCCTTGCAGTTCATCCACCAATTGTCCTAGTGCCTTTTTCATGCCCTCGTCGTTTGCTGGCGGCTGTTGCAGCTCGGCAACAAGGCGCTGGATCTCCGCCAAAGCACCCCGGCCAAGTTCCTGCAGGCGATCCAGCTGCCCTGCTGCGCGGGACGGATCCTTCTCAAGCATCATGCGCGTGGACTGCACGGCAAGATTCATGGAGAAGACTGTCTGGGTGACCGAATCGTGCAGCTCGCGCGCCAGTCGCATGCGTTCCTGCTCAGCTGCCAGTTCTTCGCGTTGGTTTGCAAAGCCCTTTAATTGCTCATGAGCTGTTTGTAATTTCAGGAGCAGCTTCTGATTTTCATAGCGGATTTGATTGGATTTCTGGGTGAGATGGGCGTATCGTCCCAGCAGCAAAGAGACGACGCCATAAAAAATGGCCATGACGGCTCCTAGCACTTGATCTTCGTCTTTAATCGCCATGGGGGGTATGGAAGCGATGCAAAAGATCACGATCCAGATCCTCCCCGCCTGCCAGCCAAAGGTAAAAACTGCCTGTAGAGCAAGAGGAGGTAGAAGGAGTAGTGCGAAATCCTCCTGGGGATCAATGGAAAGGAGAAAGATCACGAGCGCCAATTGCACGACCAGATACACAGACATAAGAAAGTGAAATTTTCTAGATCGATCCGCTTCGTGCCTGGGTGCCTGCCATTCTTCAATGATTAACAGAATACCATATACAGCCAACGCTCCCACGACCAAGCCGAACGTGCCGTCATCAGCGTAACTGACGATGGAACGCAGCGTGACAGCAATGAAGATCAGGAAAACGCCGATCTTACGCATCAAGACTCGTCGGGTGATATTCCATGCTTGATCGCGAAGACAGCCGCCTGGGTGCGGTCCTGCACGTTCAATTTGAGCAAGATGCTACTCACGTGAGTCTTGACCGTCTTTTCACTGATGACTAATTTCTCGGCGATCTCGTGATTGCTTTTTCCCCCGGTGATCAGCTGCAGCACTTCCAGCTCCCGGGTTGAAAGATCGGAGGTCGCGGGCGATTTCCCAGATAGATTTGCAGCTTTTTCACCGGCAGCCACCGTGCTCATCAGTTTTTTCGCCACGGATGGATGCAGCTGGACTTCGCCACGATAAGCGGCTCGAACTGCTTTGACCAGGTCATCGGGGGGAATATCCTTCAGCAGGTAACCCTGCGCTCCCGCGCGGATGGCGGGCAGCACCTTGTCCTCTTCGCCGAAACTGGTGAGAATGATCACCCGGCTGGCGGGGCTGGCGGAGAGGATCAGCGGGGTGGCGGTGATGCCATCCATTTCAGGCATGACCAGGTCGAGCAGCACGATATCCGGTTTGAGTTCCTTGCAAAGATCGACCGCCGCTTTCCCGTTATCCGCTTCCCCCACCACCTGCAGGGGTAGCTCCATGGCATCCTCCTGCAACTCCAGGAAAGTGCGCAGCCCCTGGCGCACAACGGCGTGATCATCGACGATCAGGATGCGGATCTTTTCCATAGAGACTCCCTCCCCAATAATGCAAAAACTTGAATTGAATATCGATCATGCGAATTAGTCAGCATAATCACTTATTCACAACTGTTAAATTGTACAGCCAATCAAAAGTTTGTTGAAATTAAAATGGATATTATTTGGTAAAACCTAAACGACCTTGCGTTATTAAGAAATATTTGATACCGGGAAGGATTCACTTGGATGGTAGAAAAGAATTAAACAGGGAAATATTTTGGTTGAATGGTTTTTCACTCTTATTTCGCTTGCCACTTCTGTGCATCACTGCGCAAATTCTCCAGTTGCTGCCAGTGATCTTCAATAAGTTCCCGGCCTTTGTCGGTGATCTGCACGGTCGTGTTGGAGCGTTTGTTGACGAATTGTTTATCCAGGGTGATCAACTCCGCTTCTGCAAGCTTGGAAAGATGGACGGAAAGATTTCCCCCGGTCAGACCGGTCAACCGCTGCAGAGCCAGGAAATCAGCGTTTTTACAGACGGAAAGAGCGGTCATCAGGGAAAGGCGGGCAGGTTCATGCAGCAATTTATCCAGGGCGGCAATTTCTTCGAAAACACTGCTCATGCTGCCTCCGGTATTTTGGGAAGTGATTGAACGAAATAGATATGGGATATGATGCCGGCCAGGACGCAGAAGATGCCATAAAGCGATGTAAACGCCAGCAAGGAATGACTAAGCCCGAAGAGGTGCCACCAATCCTTTACACCTACGATCGATAAAATGCTCAAGCCGGCGAAGATCAACGCGAAAACCAGGCTTGTTACCAGAAGCAGTTTGGAAGATCGCCAATACCAGAAGCCGCTGAAGGCAAAAACAGCTGCAAAAACCAGGCTGAGAAAACTGAAATTGGTTTTATTGCTTGTATCGATGATAAACGCAGCCAGCGCCAAAACGCCAGCGATCACCTGCAACAAAAACTCGGCGTGGGAGATCGTCCGCTTGACTTTACCGTATACACGGTTATAGTATTGGTCGATAAGGATATAGGCTGCCAGGCATATCAGGGAAGCCGTGATGGGGAAGGTCAGATCGCTTGCCGGACCATTCTGGAGGTTGGCCCACAACGTTACAATTAACAAGCACAACCCCAGGGGGACAGCCCGCAATCCCTGCAGCTGGGGATAGTTTTGGGCAAAGAAGCGGGTTTGTTTGACGGAGTTCATGGCAGATCCTTGAAATGAGTGTTTATTTCGTAAATCAGTTTATATTATAAACCAATTTGTGATTTTGTCAAGGAATCTCTTTGCTTCCGGATTTGTTCTATGGAAAACGATGGGTGGATTCGCCAGTCATCGATTCTTATGCGCCATCTGTTAATTGCAGACTCGCATCATGATCCGCTCCCCCTGATTTTCCAGTCCCTTCTAGTTTCTCCTGCTTTTTATGATAATACATAAAACTCAAGTATGCACCAAAAAGGAAGATAAGTCCGCTTAGATATGCCCAAACCAGGAAGGCGATGATGGCTGCCACTGATCCATACACCAGGTTCGAGATGGAGATATAAGTGGCGACAAAGAACATGAAGGCTTTCTTGGCTAGCTCCCAGAGTAAACCGGCCCCAATCGCCCCAGGCAGAATTTCCCGCCAGGTGGAAGCTCCATGAGGGAACATGATATAAAGCAGCATGAATAAGGCAACATCAAGGAAGATAGCCAAACCAAGACTGAAACCGCTTGTGAGCGGCATGATCTTATCGGGTAACCAGGCGCTGAGGTCAGCAATCACACTGCCGACAAACGAAGCCAGGAAGAGGACCGGACCAACAAAAGTCAGGACAAATAGAATTGCCAGACCACGACGCTTCCATACAGCATGACTCGATTTATTGCCCCAAATCTTATTCAGGGTATGGGTAAGCGTGTAAAAAACTGTTGAAGTAGACCAGATCAAACTGACGAGCGCGATACCGGTTGCGGGTCCACGCGTCTGGATGATCTTGTCAATGGTTTCGCCCAACAACTGGTCCAGAGCTGGTGCAATAAACTCCAGTTTTTGCACGATAAATTGATGATCCAGCAACGGGTCGAGGATGAAGCTGGCGATGGAAATACTTAATAGGATGAGGGGAAATAGGGAGAATAGGGCAAAGTAGGCAATCGCTGCAGCAGAAATCAGCGAGTCGGGTTTTAAGGCTTCCCTGGCTGCATCCCACACAATCCCCAACCAGCCATGTGAACGTTCATTAAGCTTTTTTGTGCTGTGGATATACCCCTGCCAGAGCTGTGCCTTCGTTCTGACCTTTCGGGGGATGGTCATTGTCTGCTTCTTCTGGATTTTGTGGATACAGGCTGCCCACCTTCAGCGGTGATTTCCTGGGGCGATTGGAATGACTCGGAAGGTTCATGTAGCAGACCAGCCTGCAAAATTGGTTCAGCTTTCTCAATTAATTGGGTGAGTCGCTCCATGCTGCTGGTCACCAATGCCACAGGCGGTTCATTCATTGCCCTTATGGAGTCCCATACGCGTGCCTGCCGCTCTTTGAGATCTGATATCTGGGCCGCGGCACCTGAAACTGCACGGTGGCTGACCAGGCGGTTCCAAAGGATTTGACACACGGCTGAAATAGGTGGTGCTACGATGATGCCGACCAGGCCAAAAGCATCTGCCAGGGCAATAAGGAGAACCACGGTCAGAATGGGGTTATCCCATTTGCGCTTGAAAAGCCGTGGCTGGACCCAAATTCCCATGGCTATCAGGATAACCAGCGCATAAAGTGCGGTAAACAATCCAAGCTGCCAACTGCTCAGCAGCCCCACCAAAAGCACTGGAATGACTGCCAGGGCAATCCCAACCACGGGTACCAGGCAAGCCAGAGCGCCAGCCAGCGCTAAAAGTGCCGGATATGGGGAGCCGAGCAGCCAGTAACCCAGACCCAATAGCAACCCTGCCAGGAGACTTTGGATTACCTCGCCGCGTATATAAGCGCCAAGATCGGGCTCGACTGTCCGCCAAATACCACGTGCCTGTTTACGCTGGGCAGATGGAAGCAGGGAGAGCCAGAGCCGTTCAAAATGAATTTGATTGATACTCCAATAAATGCTTAAAAATAGAATGACGATAACACCGCTCACGACACTGCCAATGTCCTGTGTGATCCCGAGTATGGCTGGCAGCACAAGCTGCCCCTTGTCGCCGGTGACTGCTTCCAAAAGCATACTTGGCGGCGGCAGCCGTGAAACCAGCGCCAGTTGGAACGGGCTGCCCTCCAACCATGCCGGAAGGATCCACGCGTCTTGCGCCGATAATGTTTGGGTCAACTGCTGAATCTCGTGGATCGCAGTATCACTTGCCAGGAAAAGCAGGAAACTGACACCGCCCAGGACCAACAGGTACAAGAGGATCCAGGCTGCTCGCACAACGAAACCGTGCCCGACCAGGCGGTTGGCCAATGGACGCAGCGCAGCTGCAAGTGCCAACGAAATCAAAACGTAGATGACCACTATCCGGAATTGCCAGAGCACCACCAGCGCCAGCAACGTGGTCATGACCGCCAGGCCGGTACCTGCCAGGCGCTTCGTCATGGTGCGCCCGTAGTATCGATCTGGGACAGTAGAGAATCAAGGTCAGTCGTAATTGCCTCGATCTCATCCATCAACTGATCGGTTTTCCTCACCGACCGAGCCGAGCCCATTTTCTCGTGCCGCGCCTGCTTGCGCAGGTCTTGTGCCAGGTATTGGGTATCATAGCGCAGCCGGCTGGCAAGGTCGCGACCGGTTGAGACTTCCGACTCCATCATTTTTGGAAGAAAGACGAAGCGATCGAGAAGGAGCTGGATTATGGCCGCCATGGGAATCGCCATCAGCGCACCTGCAATTCCGAAAAAGGAACCAAAGGCAAAAATCGCCAGCAGGGAAACGAACGGGTTGACCCCCACCGCCTTCCGCATGACACGTGGCACCAGCACGCTGTTTTCCAATTGCTGAATCACAATGGTGGCTACGATCACCCAGATCAACCTGGAAGGTGAAATGGATAAGGCAATTACCGCAGCCGGTATGGCGCCCAGCAATGGACCAATCATGGGCACAGCCTCCAGCACACCTGCCACGAGCGCCAGCAACAGGGCATTGGGCAGGCCGATGAGCAAATAGGCAACCAGCGCCATGACACCGATCACCAGGCAAAGGACGCTTTGCCCGGTAATGTAGAAACCAACCTTGATTTCCATTGCCGAAATCAGTTCGCTGATGTTCTCGCGGTGTTCATTTGGAACCAACAGCAGCAAAGACTGAATGGTTCGCGACCCATTGAGCGCCCAGTGATAAGCCAATATCAGAATCGCTGTGGCGATAAGGATGACTCTGGCAGCCGATGACACGTAACCCAACGCTTGCCCTGCAGAAGCCAGCACCTGCTGTCCTGTTTGTTGTATTGGCTCCAGGCCTGGCAATTTTACCGGGAGGAACTCGCTTAAACGCACAATCAATTGATTGGGGTCGTTGACCATCCACTCGCGCAGGCTTTGATAGTAACCCGGTATCGTGGCGGCAATCGTTGCACCTTGCTCAACGATCAACGGGAATAACAACAGGACAAAGCTGATGAGCAGGACGAGGATCAGGAAATAGACCAAAATGATCCCCGCTATACGGGGAAGACCCCTTTGATGCAGCCAGGCAACAGCTGGCCTGATCACCGTACCTATAATGATGGCGATAAAAAGGATGAAAACAACCTGGTAAAACCGGTAAAGCAGCCAGAAACCAAGCGCGATAAAAACAAGTACGAGGGTCGCCCACATGACACGCCGGAATGTCCAGTAATCAGGTGAAGAAAATGGATTGGATGTCATACTTCCTTTATCTCACACTTGGACCGAAATCCGATATTCTCGTGACAGCTACCTTCCATCGTTTCAGTGGCTTCAATATCAACGATTCGTCTGCTGAAATTTATTAGCTAAAAAAGATTTAAGTCTCGTCACTAACCTCACCAGGATTGATTATCCAGATTGAATTTTCATCCCGGA
Organism: uncultured Chloroflexia bacterium; assembly: GCA_963804865.1. Lineage (GTDB taxonomy): Bacteria > Chloroflexota > Anaerolineae > Anaerolineales > Anaerolineaceae > CAVVEQ01. Next base: position 23,733 of record CAWDSH010000025.1, on the reverse strand, counting down.
TAATGGAACCAAGCCCTTTGATGTAATTTACGGGCTGGTTTCTCCACGGCTGATTTTGTGAAATCTTTGGGGTCGATCCATTTGATTTGCGGCGGAATCTTTGATTGTCTACCGCTTGAAAACCGGATCTCTTTATCTGAACTTGATCTGGTTTCCCGGGTCAGATCAAGTTCATTATCAAATATCCCGATATCGGATACCGGATGATCAATCCACGCATCCTCTTCTTTTTTCATAATTTTCTCCATGGCTATTTCTTGATCAATGAATTTCCTTAAAATCGAAAACCCCTTCATTCTGTCAATGAAAACTGGTGATTTTATGGTCCGATCGTGATCTAGAAGAGCAGAAGGCTTACACCCTACCGGGGAGATTTAAAATATCCGGATATTCAAAATAACGAGAATGACAGCAATGACGATCAGAATGTGTATCCAATTACCGGTTTTCGGGAAACTTGGACTTATTCTCCGACCGAAAAAGCCCAACAGCCAAAGCACTACAAGAATTGCTACGATTGTCCACACCATGAGATTTCTCCTTTTGAATGATCTATTGAATTGAAGCCACCTGGTCGGTTGACCGAGTGGCAGTTGACCTAACGGCCCAGCAAGATGAAAATTCCGGCCGCGATGGCGAGGATCGCCAGGATCAGCCACAAGCCACCCAGTCCCGGGATGAGCTGTAACACACCCCAGGCGATGAGAAAAATTGCCAGCAATAGCATGCCGATATTTCTATTGAATTTCATTGAGGTAATCCTTTTTATCGTAAATCAGTGACGTGGTGTCTCGCCCAGCAACCCCAGTAAGTCGCCAAGGGCGATAATGATCAGATGATCTCGAGCAGCCTTGACAGCAGTTTCCCAGCCTCACGAGCTGCAAGCAATCAATCCATCTGCTTGCGATCAAGCACCTGGGTGTTTTTCTGATAAATCTGGTCACGCGTCTGTTTTCCTGATTGCGGGGCGAAAAGCAGCATGACTGCCGCGCCGGTCAGACTGCCGATCATCAAGCCAATCATGACATTCTTCATGGTCGTTAATCTGCGTACTTGCTCTCCGAAGCTCTTTTTCATGGTGCCATCTCCTTCTTACAAAAAAAGGTGAACGTTTTATTGCAGCCTGAAAGGGCGAAGTGTCGATCCGGTTCACGAGGGGATAGACTGCCTGCAGGCCGGTTAACCGTCATGCCTTTCCCGACCCACACTGATGCCAGCGTTCGATCGTTCTTCTTCTGTGATCGTGAAGATCCCGGTCAACCACCTGGCGATGCCCTGCACGATATACAATATTGTGGAAAAAGGACCTGACCGGTTGGCATTGGATTTGTATTCTTCAGACGGGATATCCATTCTTCCTCGTCACTTTTTACGGAGTGTGCTGATTGGTTGTCGTTGTTTGTGTGTTGCTGACCACGGGTCCGCGCGGGCGATAGAAGATCACCCAGATTATTCTTTCAAGCGCCCATCCGATCAAGGCATACACCACCATGGCGATCACGGATGTGATTTCCAGCACCATATTACCGACTGCCGGGGTTCCGATCAACCCTTGAAACGGCAATAGGAAAAGATCGGTGAAACCATAAATAAAAGCAGCAATCGGGCTGGCTGCATTGGCTCCGATCAGCTTCAACCCGATACGCATCGCGATCAGCGCTTCGAGTATGCCGAATGCGAGCCAGACCAGCTGGGTGGCTTTAAAAGTGAAAATCCGCCGTTCGCGTTCCGGCTCTTTTTGAACTGTCTGGACTTCTGATATTCTGTTGTCTGTCATTTTGACCTCTCTTAGCTAATCCCTGGCGGAATGATGAGGGACTCATCTATAAGTCTGGCAGGGGTGCTGTGACGCACCCCTGCTTTTTGGATCTTGTACGAGGATCGCGTACGAAAACGGAAGATGGCTGGGTTATACTCTGCGGCGAAGTGGCGTGGACAATCGCTATCACGATGACGGCACCCAGCAGTGTCACCAGCATGGTTGGAAGATTGACCGCATCGTTGATCGTCCCAACTTTAAAGATGGGGCTGAGGAAATAGCCGGCAAGGAAAGCGCCGACGACGCCCACAACGATGTTGATCAACAGGCTTGCTCGATCTTTCATGATTTCGCTTGCCACCCAACCAATTGCTGCTGCAGCTACCAAGTAGATTAAGATATTCATTTTTTTCTCCTATTAGTCTTTGATTTGCACGGAATACCGTGCTTTTATTATTCGAGCTCCACTCCTTTTCATTGACAAGGAATTAGAGCGTCACTCCGATTATTTAACGGGTTTGGGTCCAATTTTTTTATTCAGACTGGCCTCATATCCCGTCACACGCTTATCGATTTCCTCGACAGCGCGCTCGCGGCTGTAGCCATACTTTTCCTGAAGCAAGCCGGCTAAAACGTCAAACTTTCCAGCAGCCCGATCCAGGTCATCGTCGGTGAGTTTGCCCCACCACGCTTTGGCTTCACCTCGAATTTGCTTCCACTTGCCTTCGAAAATATCTTTGTTCATAAATTGATCCTCCTCCTGATCCTTTGAATGTGCTGTCCCAGTTTACGCCGGCGCTCGGGGCAGCTTATTGCGCCGGTTCTTAATGTCCTTCTGATCAGCCAGGTGGCATTACTTGATCGGAACGCTCGCAGCGACCATTCGCAAACGTTCGGCCACACGCTCGGGCGTCTCACCCTTGCTGATAAATGCATCGGCGCCGGCGGAAAGTGCGGCTTGCTGACGGGCATCCAGATGGCTGATGAGGACAATGACCAGCGCGGCCGGGCAGGCTTTTCGCAGTTCTTCAAGAGCAGCAGTCGGAGAGTCGGGAAGTAAATCCCAATCCACCAATAACATATCCGAGCGGCTGACTGGTGCTTGAGCTAATGTGGTCAACCAATCGGCCGCTTCGCCAGCTATTTCCATATTCATATCAAGCAGGAGCAGGCGAAGAGCGGAGCGCTCATCGGGTCTTGCATCGGCCAAATATACGCGGGTCATGCATTCATCGTACAACAAAGGCTCCCCGGCTACATCCATCGGCAGGGGAGTGTTTGTCTCCGCCACTTGGGGGAGGAGAATTAAATGAAGATGACGGGCATTTTTACGTCGATACCGCTATTTCAGGAATGGCAGTGCTCTGATCGTGGTGCAAAACGCTGATGTAGATCCCAGCGACCAGCAGCTGAAGTATGAGTAAATGACCAGGAGCACGATGAGGATCACCAGGACCCAGGCGATATTGCGTAATATCTTGAAGATCGCCAGCAGGATGACGGCACCTCCAAGTGACACCAGCAAGGCAGGGATGCTGAAGTTGCTCTCGTTGATCGTGCTGATATTGAACAGCGGGCTCAGGATAAAGCCTCCCACGAATGCGCCCACGATGCCTACAAAAATATCCGCTATCAAGCCCTGCCGGCTATTCGTCCGCATGATGAGGCTGGCCACCCAGCCGACCAGTGCCCCTGCGATGATCCAAATAATGAAATTAATCATTTTCTACTCCTTGGCAAATATGAGGAATAAAGGAATCTGACCTGTATCCATGATTTATCCAGGTCAGGGTTTAATCCCGAATTGATACAGATATGAGCAGTCAGCGGGAATAATGACCGATCAATCTTCGATCAGAAACGTGACTTTCAATTGGACGCGGTATTCCGTGATTTTTCCATCAGAATCCAGTTCAACCTGCTGACTCTGGACCCAGGCGGACTTGAGATTCGTGAGAGTTTTATGGGCACGCGCGACGCCCATCTTCATTGCATCATCAAAACTCTTCGGCGAAGACGCGATGATTTCGGTAACTTTTGCGACTGACATGGTTGAGCTCCTTATTTTTAGGTTGTGATCGATTTCAAATGGATTTTATGACTTGAATATCAGGTATGTTCCAACAGCAATGAACGGCAAGAGCATTATGGACAACTTCGGCAAGCACCCCTTGGAGGAGATATTGCCGATCTTGCCTGCCTGACCTTCTGCCTTCCTGGTCCCCTGGACCTTTTGCTGTTTACCGCTTACGCTGCCGGATCCCTTTTCCTGGCCTGATTTCCGAACAGCATGTTGCGTCGCAGGCGATGACTTTTTTGAATGACGAGTCGTTGATTTCTTAGGCATGATCTCTCCTTTTCATGACACTTTCTCATCATACGGTAAACACTCCCCAGCCGCATCCATCGGCAGGGGAGTGTTGTTCTCCGCCACTTGGGGGAGGTGAAATCCAGGCTCAGGTGACGAGTCCGTGACGCAATGCCAGGGTCACGGCTTCGGTTCGGCTGGATACACCCAACTTGGTAAGAATATTGCTGACGTGGGATTTGATCGTGGAGGGGCTCACGGTCAGTCGCCCGGCGATCTGGGTATTATTCAGACCTTCGACCATCAGGGCAAGCACCGTGCGCTCGCGCTCCGTCAGGTCGAGTCCGGGCTTGGGCGGCTGGCTGGCGGCATGCACCAGAGCCTGGGCGGCTTCGGGAGAAAGGGTGGACCTTCCGGCATGCGCAGCGCGAATGGCCTGGGCCAGTTCGTCGGCTGATACATCCTTGAGCAGGTAACTGATGGCCCCAGCCTGGAGTGCACTTTGGACCAGAGTCTCTTCTTTGAAACTGGTCAGTGCAATCACCTGGATCGAGGGAAACTGCTTGCGGATCAGCCGCGTTGCTGCAGCTCCGTCCATGTCCGGCATGACCATGTCCATCAGCACTACATCCGGCTGGACCTGGGCACAGAGTTCAATGGCAGCCTGCCCGCTGACAGCTTCGCCTGCCAGTTCCAGGTCATCAAAGACCATCAGGAAGGTCGCCAGTCCCCGGCGTACCATTGTATGATCGTCAACGACGATGACGCGGATAGGTGAGGAGGAATTATTGGTCATTGAGCCTCCTGTTTCTGGATTCCCGGCCAGCGCAGCGTAACTTCAGTTCCCTGGCGAAGCTGGCTGGTGATTGTCAAGAGTGCGCCAACGGCTTCAGCGCGTTCACCCATCATGCCCAGCCCATAATGACCGGGCGCTGTGGGTCCGCGGGAATCGAAGCCGTGACCATCATCGCGGATGCACATTTCCACCGGGCTGATCTCAACCTTTTGCGGTGTGGCGGAGTGTGCAACAGTTGAAGGTGCTTGTACATCACCGTTAGTGTATTGCAGATCGATCTCCACGCAGTGAGCTGCGGCATGTTTGGCAATATTGTTCAGCGCTTCCTGGCAGATGCGGTAGAACGCCACCTGGATCTCTGCAGGGAGAACATGTTCCCCGGCAATAGTCACGTTGACCGGGATGTTCGTCCGGCCGGTGAAGGCGTTGGCCAGCTGGCGGATAAGATCGCCCAGGCTGCTATCGGTTAAGACTGATGGACGCAATTCGGCCAGGAGCTCGCGCATCTCGGCCAGCGCTCCGCGGGTCAGCCGGCGTAATTCTTCCAGCGATTGCCGTGCTGCAGCCTGGTCGCGGTCCCACAGTCGCGGCAGAACTTCAGCGATCAAGCCGGCGGAGAAGAGCGATTGGTTGACAGCGTCGTGCAGGTTCTGCGCCAGGCGCTGGCGTTCCTGCAAAACAGCGAACGCCTGGGCTTGTTGATAGAGCTCCGCATTGATCATGGTGATCGCGACCTGGTCGGCGATCGAAAGGGCCAGGGCAGCGTGCTGGGCGGTAAAATAGTTTCGACTGGCGTGCGCGATCCCCAGACCGCCAATGATCCGGCCTTTGACAGCCAGGGGCACCCACATCCACGACTGCACACCTTCCAAAAGCAAGGCTGCATCCTCTTTCAGAAGTGAACGGAGAAATTCAGCCGATGGGTCGCTGCTATTCACGTCGGCGATGCGGATGGGCCTGTGCCCGTTGAACAAGGCTGCCAGGACTTCGGGACCTTCAAGATGGATCTGTAAGGGGGCAGCCCTTTCCAGTTTTTTTGATCCTCGCAAGGCCAGGGCAGTCAGGGTTGAGTCTGTGAGACCGAACAGCCCGGCATGGGTATATTCGATGATCCCCCGCAATTGGTCCAGGATCATCCCCGGCTGGAGCTCCAGCGTGGATGCCAGGGTGTGCGATGTTTCCAGCAACGTGGACTGTTCGCGTGTGCGGGCTTCAATGCGCTGCTGAAGCTCGTGTTCCGCAAATACCCGTTTGCTTACATCGCGCAGCAGCGCCAAAGCGCATGGGCGGTCCTGATAATCAAGTGCTGTCGCACGCCATTCGACGTTTATCAGCGAATCATCCCGCCGGATATGCTGCACAAGCAGCTCAAACGTTTTGCCCTTCTTGATCATTTGAGCAAAATTGGCGAATGAGGGCAGGCTTTTTGCATTGACAAATCCATCCAGCGGCAACTCGATAAAAGCCTCTCGTGTAAGTCCATGCATCTCTGCTGCCGCGGGATTGGCAGCCAGCACCTTGCTGGTCTCCAGGTCGATGATCAGCATCCCGTCACTGGCAGCTTCAAAGATGTTCCAATATGGTGTCCCGGGTTCCGGTTTTGCAGGATTCATAATCAACTCATCTTTATTTTGTAAATATTATAAGGAATTTTTTATGAAATGGAATATATATTTTCCAGGAAAATTGTAGTAGAGAATTGAAATGTGTCTCCAAAGGGAGTGAGGTATCGAATTTGTGTTGTGATCAAACTGGGATCTGTTTCAATAACATCCGCAGTGTGCTGCAAATATCCAGCGGGATGTATCCACCTCTTTGGTGGAACCGAAGTGGCTTGCACAAGCAATCAATCCAAGGTTTATCGCGATTTCTTTTTATCGTTCTGAAGAAACCGGGTCATTGAGGGCAGTCTGGTTCGCAATACTGCTCCTGACCTGCCTGGATAAACCTGGTCAGCTAATCGCGCTGCGCCTGCAACAGCGCATTTTCAACACATTGCAGATAGGCTTTCGAGGTCAGGGTTGCGCTGCTGATGGTATCCACCTGGAGCGATTGCTCTTCGATCACACGTGCAAAAAGCGTTTCGTTATCCGTGTTCTCTGCGCCAGGATCTGCGCTCCCAGCCAGCTTGATGTTGGTCACCTTGCCACCAGAAACCACGACATCACATTCGTTGGCGCGCCATTTGTACATGCCGCCTGCATACTCACCGTGGTAAGTGCCGTCATCCAGCTTATTGAAATCAACTTTATTCAGCGGCAGACTCCTGGCTTCGCGGTGCTCTTTCGAGAAAATGAACCAACCGATTCCCCCGCCAACTGCCAGGATCACCAGGATCGTCGCCAGGGTAACCAGGCAGCATTTTCCCCTGCTTTTTCCTTTCTTTTTCACATCCTCATTCACGGTCATGACATTCCTCCATGATGGTTTGAAGCTTTGATCCCTATTTCTTTTGAGCAGGAAGCAGTGCGTTTTCCACCGCCTGCAGATAGGCTTTCGAGGTCAGGGTGGCACTGGTGATGGTATCCACCTGCAGCGACTGCGCCTTGATGACCCGGTCGAAAAGCTCCTGGTGCTGCGTGTTCTTGCCGCCCGGATCGTTGCTGCCGGTGAGCTGAATGTCAGTAACTTTGCCATTCTTCACGGTGACATCACATTCGTTGACGCGCCATTTATACATCCCGCCCTCGTATGCCCCATGATATTTTCCATCCTTCAGCTTGCTGAAATCCACGCGGTTGAGGGGCAGACTTCTTGCTTCCTGATGCTCTTTCATCAACTTTGACCAATTGATTCCCCCGACGACGCCCAAAACAGCCAAAACAGCAAGTGCGATCAACCATCCAGTCATCTTCGTTTCTCCTCTTCTTTGTTTAAAATTATTACTTCAGCCCCTTCATTCGCTTGAAAGCGATCTTTAAGGCCGGAAGTAATTTGGATCCGCAGGTCAGTGTCTACGAGAACGGCTTCGGTTCCCGGGAACCTATCAAGGAACGCAAGCCCTTTCTCCAAGCCGGCAACGAACAAAATGGTCGATAATGCATCTGCGATCAATGATTTCTCCGAAACGATCGTCACGCTGATCAAACCGGATTCAGCAGGATACCCGGTCGCTGGATTCAAGATATGGTGGTGCCTTTTTCCCTGGCTGTCGGTGAAGTAACGCTGGTAGTCGCCGGAAGTGACCACGGACTCATCCACCACGGATACCGTACCCAGGATATTGTTTTCCTGCCGGGGGTGCTGGATGCCAATGCGCCAGGGAGAGCCATCCGGTTTGGATCCCAGCGTGATCACGTTACCCCCGAGATTCGAATAAGCCGAGGTGACGCCGAAAGCTTTCAACACCTCCCGCAGCCTATCACCCGCGTATCCTTTACCGATCCCACCCAGGTCGATGGCTTGCCCGATATTCCGCAGCCCGGCGGTCATTTCCCAGGCATCCAGGATCACATCCTGATCATTGACCAGGGGCAGAACTCGCATGATGCTTGATTCGTCCGGCGGGATCCCTGATCCCCTGGCAATATTCCAAAGGTCTACCAGCGGTTCGATGGTCACATCCAGGCAGCCGGGACAGGCTCGTGAAAACTCGACCGCTTTTGAGAGCACATCGAAAGTCTCTGGGCTAACTTTTGTAGATTGGATGCCTGCGGATGTATTGATCCGGCTGATATCGCTATCAGGCAGGAAGCGGCTGAGGAGCTTTTCCAATCGGGTGATCTCCCCGCGAACCGCTTCCAGGCTGGCTTCCGCGTCCACCCCGAACGCCTTGTGGCTCATGACCGTGCCCATGGCGGAATGGGTCATCGTGGCGCAAGGCTGGCTCAGATGGAAATCATCAGCCTTGACCAAAGGTTCCGCGTACGGAGGATCCTGATGCCAGACTTTCACTTGTTTATTACTTTGGGCGCGTTCCTGATGGCGCCCCCCAATGAACATTTTAGAGAATTTTTCCTCATTTTTCAAGAGGCAGTTTTTATGGTGCACGAAGGGAAAGTAAATTACATCTATATAGAAATAGAAAGAGGCTGCCAAACAATTCATTTTTGACAGCCTCTGTTCCACTTTATTTTCCGGTTTCTCATTTGAGTTTTACGCCCGCACCTGCCTTCCGCGCCAAAACGCGGAGAGCAGCAGCAGCCCGGCGGCTGCCAGCAAGTAAACATACGGCGTGCTGTTCGTGAAATCCAGTCCCGCCGTCTTTTGCATCGGACCGACATACCACCAGAGCAGGTAGACCACCTCAAAGACGCGGTTGCCGGAGGAGAAGACGCCCAGAGCCAACGCCAGGGTGGGGACAAAGATGACCGCGCCAAACCACCCCATCAAGCCGGGCAGGTCGCCGTTGGAGAAGGAAAACACGGCTCCGGCAATGGTAAATAACGCCGTCGCCAGGATGCCAGCCAACCAGGCAGCCGGAAGCTGGCGCAGCACCGGTCGCGCGGAGGCGAAGACCATCTGGTAAGTGTTCTTCATTTTTTCTCGGTTGCCCATCCCAGACCAGATGGATAGCGGCCAGAGCCAGGCGATGGGGAGCAGGTAATCCTTCACCGCCGTGATAGGGCTGGTGAAGATGGCAATATTCAGCCCGATGGTGATCGCCCACCACCACCAGCGCCGGCCATTGAGCAGCATGCGCAGCTCGGCGAACATCACCCCCAGGAAGGGGTTCACCTGGGCCAGTTTGGAGATGAGCGGTGAGAGGCTCGGCAGTGTAATGCGGGGTGCTTTATTCCGTGGTTCAGCCTCGCCTGGTTTCACTTGCCCGGGTTTTGCCCGCTCGCGGCTCATTCTTTCTCGAGAGGGGTCGAAGCGCGAGAACCACACCGCTGAGAGCAGGATCAGCCCCAGGCCAAGGACCGCCCATAGCCACTGCCCAGAGACGATGCCCGCGGTCCAGGCGATCCCAGGCCAGTTGAAGACCTTATTTTGAAAGGAGCCGAAGCCCCCGATGTTCAAACTACCAATAATTGTGTCGTTGGGAAAGGCCGCGACGGCTCCCGCAATTATGGATGCGCTAAAGACGTTGATGCCCATCGGGTCTTTGAGGAAGGGCAGCACCAACCCCCCAAATGTTGAGAACAAGGTTATGGACATCCACAGGAAAAAGTAGACCACGTTGCCCACCGCCCCGCGCAGCCAGGGCACGGTCTCGAACACCACTGCGAGCGCAGCTGTCAGCGCCATGTAGGGCAGCGCTACGGCCAGGAACGGCATGAGCAATGTACCCAGATCCAGTGCGGCTTTGTTCTGGAGCAGCACCATGATCGCTGCCGCGACCGCCAGGATCAAAACCAGCACAGCCAGCACCAAAAAGTTGCTGATCCATTTCCCGACCAGGTACGCAGCCCGGCTTACCGGGGTGGTGGCGATGATCTGCCCAACGCCGGTGCGGATATCGCGCTTGATGCAGTCGCTGACCAGGTAAAAGCCAAACAGGCCCAGGAAGGTGTTGGCCACCAGCACGGTCAGCGTGCCGATCCAGGCTGAGTTGAATTCGCCCCGGTATCTGAACACCAGGTCGCTCGACGCCAGATTTACCATCAATGTGCCATTGTTAACCAACACGCCCATATAGATGACAGCTGCCAGGGTCAGCAGGAAGCTGTAACGCCGGGCGCGTTCGAAGAAATCAGCCAGCGCGAGATGGTAGAGTGCGCGAAGGGTGTTCATGCCGCCACCCCCTGGCGCTGCGCCACCATCGATAAGTAGACATCTTCAAGGTTGGGCGTCACCGGTTGAGCATCAGGGCAGGGCTTCGTATCTGAGACCGCCCGCACCTCAACCCCGTCCATGCGCCGAACTGTACCGCTCACCAGGAATTGCTGCTTGAATTCAGGCAGCTCCTCGCCATCGGCCATCCATTCCCAGACAGAACCTTCCATCTGCTTGAGCAGCTGTTCCGGGCGGGCGCGGACTATCAATTCCCCCTTGTGGATGATCGCAATATCCGAAGCGGTCGATTCAACATCAGAAACGATGTGGGTGGAGAGGATGACAATGCGCTCGCCGGACAGGTCCGAAAGCAGGTTGCGGAAGCGCACCCGCTCCTCGGGGTCCAGCCCTACGGTCGGCTCGTCAACGATCAATAATTGTGGATCGTTGAGCAGTGCCTGGGCAATGCCCACGCGCTGACGCATTCCACCGGAATAACCACCCAGGGGGCGACGGGCGGCTTCGCGCAGATTGACCAGTTCCAGCAATTCCGAGATTTTCCTACGGGCTTTTTCGCCGCTCATGCCCTTGATGGCTGCCATGTATTCGAGAAACTCCTGGCCCGAGAGGTTGGGGTAGACGCCGAAGTCCTGCGGCAGGTAGCCCAGCACAGAACGCAGCGCCTCCGGATCTTTAACCACGTCCCGTCCGTTCCAGAGGATGGTCCCCTCGGTGGGGGTGGTGATGGTTGCCAGCATGCGCATCAGGGTCGATTTGCCCGCCCCGTTGGGACCTAACAGGCCGAGGATGCCCGGGGTCAGCTTCAGGTTGAAGTCCTTCAAAGCCTGCACCCCTTTATAAGCCTTGCTCAAACCACGCGTTTCCAGCACCAAAGAATTGATCGTGTCCATTTTATTAACTCCTTTCACTGAGTTTTCGATTGAGTATAAAGATTTGGAAATTCGTATCTTTTTTATTTAACATAGGTATGTCCTTTCCTTGATCCTGGAGAGCAGGTGAAGTGTTCATGTGTTGCCTTCTCCCCTGTGATTTGATTGAAATCCTCGAAAGCGAGCCAGCCCGATCGATCCGAGATCATACGGGCAGCAACCTGGATCACTGGGATCTTTTGCGCTGCGCCAAATTCAACGAGTATGACCTGATTTTTTGCGGACCAGTCGTTGTACTGGTCTTCTGTCAATTGGAGCTTAAGCTGCATCTCTTTCAAGGTATGCGGCAGATCTTCATCCATACGATTTGTTAAGACCTGTACACGGACTACAGTGGCTTTTACACGCAAAGCGCATTCATCCTTGTCCCTCAGGAAATACAGGCTGTCGCCCGGATTTACGGCTTGCCCGGCAGGTCGAGCTGGATCGAGCTCTTTCAAGAGCATACTTTTCGTGCCGCTCAGGATTTTCCCAAGCTCGCCTGCTTGTGTGTCAAGAGAAACCAGATGATTCATAAGCATCATTCCTTGTAGTAGTAATTTGATCCATCCTCACTATAAGAGAAATCCTCCCCGGGCACATCCGTCCAGCGATGAGTTTGAAGGTATCCTTTGGATTGGAATTTTTCCTATACCAAAGTATCAGTTGCTGGATCAAATGATCGCCAAGTATTTATTTCCCCCCGCTCACATAACCAGAACCGTTCAAATAAAAAATCGAAGACGACCATCTGGCCGCCTTCGATTTTTTTAAAGACTTAAGTACCTGGAAAGCTGTTCACATTTCCTAAAACGGATCTTTCAATGCTTTGGCCTGCTCGGTTCCTGGCTGGTGCATGAAGTAACTGAAATAACCATCCTCATCAATTTCATTGGGATCACCCTGCTCGGTTTCGAAGAACTCAATGAAAGGCTCATTGTTCAGCGCGTACTCCGTTGTGAGCATTTCTTTGTAATCTGTTCCCCGGACCAAAGCGGTCTTGAGAAATGCGATCATATATTGGGTGGTCAGGTCACTGAATTCTTCTGGAGACACCGGCTCTGTTTGGCAATTCTTCTCTACATATTCAGCCGTCGATACGTCATCTCCAATCCCGTGGTCATTCAGGACTTGCACCATTGCACAATGGTTCAAGAACGAAAAATGGTTGGCATTGGCGATATCCACGCGGTAGTTTAGTTCGCTCTGGATGGCGGCATGCTCCCTGGCCTGAATGAATCCCAAGCCAGTGTTTACTGATTCCAGGGTATTCCATTCCTCCACAATTTCCATATGAGGGATCTGGATCCTGGATAATTCAGCAAAGTGAAGGAACTGATTTGATCCATCGATTACGGCGATCGCCTTTACGCGTGGATCAGCTGTGACGGTTCCACAAATTTCAGCAGAAAACTTGGTGGGATCAAACCCCATCATATCGCAAACTTCGTCATCCCCGCCCGCCAACGCCAGGGCAGCTCCGCCACCAACAGAATGTCCTCCGACGGCAATCTGATCCGGCAGGATCGTCCCATACAGCAGGTTGCCGGTTTCCTTTGAATCTTCAACCAAATGGGTCATCAAGAACTGGATATCTCTGATGCGGTTGAAGTAGATCCCGATCGTATAAGCCTCCAGTGATGGATAAAACACTGGTTCCACCGCCATCTCCGCAGTTATTTGTATTTTTTCGTCAAAATTGGTCGGAATGGCGACCACAAAGCCGTGGCTGGCCAGCCGCGTTCCAATTTGGATGAACCAGGCTGAGCTTTCACCCTGACCAGGGGACAGGATGATCAGCGGGAATGGACCTTCCTGCGATGCAGCCACTTCCTGGTATGCCGGGTCAATGCCATACGCTTCGAAATCCGTCGAAGTGGCATCCGGGTAGACGATTGGAACGATATGCGTCGTGATTGGGTAAACAGCGGACAGCATCGGGTTTCCGCCGTTATCAGGTTCAGCCGGGTACCAGATAAAGGTCTGGATGGGCCTCGCACCGCCTGCAAAGTCACTTCGATTGCTGTCAAAGTAGGTTTTGGTCACAAACCCGACCTTGTACGGGCCGATCTGATCCGCTGGTGGGCTGTTCACTGCCGAAACAGCCAGGCGGATACCAACCGCGGCGCACAAGCGCGATGATGCACAATGTGATAACAATCCATTTCCTTTTCATTTTGAGCCTCCTTAGGGTTCATTTGAAAGATCACGAACTCTGTTTCTACTTTAAAAGAAAAACTCCCCTAGCGCATCCATCCGCCGGGGAGTTGTGGGGTATCCTTAGGAGTATATTTTTTCTTATACCAAAGTAGGATATTCTGTTTATAAAGATACCAGTTTGTTGTTGATGGCAAAAGCAATCGCCTCTGTCCTGCTGGAAACCTGCAGCTTGGAGAGGATATTACTGATGTGCGCTTTCACCGTGGCGACGCTGATGACCATGGTATCCGCGATCTGCTGGTTGCTTTTTCCCTGCACAACCAGATTCAACACCTCCCGTTCGCGTTCTGTCAGGTCAAATGTAGGCTGTTTTGGTGAACGTGTCGCTTGAACAAGCACCCTGGTGGCTTCGGGCGATAGCGTTGATCTTCCCAGGGCAGCCGCTCGAATTGCGCCTGCCAGCTCATCGGCAGTCACGTTCTTGAGCAAATAGCTGATCGCCCCGGCTGCCAGCACACCCTGCACGAGCTGCTCTTCTTCGAAGCTGGTCATGGCGACGATTTTCACCTCCGGGTACTTTTCCAGGATCGCCCGGGTTGCCGCGATGCCATCCATCTCCGGCATCATCAGGTCCATCAAGATCACGTCCGGTTTCGTTTGGGAGCAGAGGCTGAGAGCTTCGGTACCGTTTTTCGCTTCCCCCACCAGCTCAAGGTCCTCAAAAGCTCTCAGAAAGGTGGCCAGGCCGCTGCGCACCACGTTATGATCATCAACCAGCATCACCTTGATCGTTTGAGGTGTATTCATGGTTCTATTCCTTTCGAGCCGATTTCCACGTCAGCTCAACGATGGTGCCCTGCCCTGACTGACTATTAACCTTTAAACGAGCTCCTATCGAATTTGCCCGTTCCTGCATGATCGAGATTCCCAGGTGGCCGGATGCAATGGAGACGGGATCAAACCCAAGCCCATTATCTTTGATCACCATGTGAAGTTTTTCAGGGCTGCTATCCAAATAAACCTCAACCTGGCTGGCGCCTGAATGCTTGGCAATATTGTTCAGCGCCTCCTGCGCGATGCGGAAAAATACGATTTTTACATCCAGCACTGGATCGTGCTCGCCCTGGATTTCGAGTGAGATCGGAACGCGAACGCGGCCGGTGAACGCATCGCACAACTGGGTGAGGAGGCCTTTGAGATCCGACCGCTCGATTGATTCGGGCCTCATCTCCAGCAGCAACGTCCGCATCTCCGCCAGAGCACCGCGCGTCAGCTGGCGCAGCTCTTCCAGATTTTGCATGCCTTCCTCAGGATTGCGTTTCCAGATTCGCGGGATCACGTCGGCGATGAGGTTGGCGGAAAAAAGCGTCTGCGTGACGGCATCGTGGAGCTCGCGTGCCAGGCGGTTGCGCTCGGCGGTAATGGCGGTCTGTTCCGCTTGTTCATATAAATGGGCGTTCTCCAGTGCCACCCCAACCTGCTTGCCGATCGAGTTCAATAGTGCGCGTTCTTCAGGAGAGAGCTTAACCGGTTGGCGCTTACCCAGGATGAAGAAACCCATTAAGCGACCCTTGGAAGAAAGTGGAATAAAGATGAATCCCTGGAAGCCGGACCTGGAAAATTGACCTTTTATTTTTTCATGGTGGAGATCTTCAATATTGAATAGGGCAACTTCCTGCGGAAATGCTGCTGGGCTTGCCCAGCCAGCAATGGCATCTTTGTTCGCCAGTGTCCTGGTGATGGCTGGCTCAAAGGTGCTGGCTACCAGGTCTATGGATTTCTGATCAATATCGATCTTGAAAGCCGCACCGGCAGCAAAGCCCAGCAGTTCGAGCGTTTTATTCAGCGACTCTCCGAGGGTCTCCTGGATATCCAGCGAACGGCTTGCCACCGAAAGGATCGAATTCATGATCGCCAACTCGCGGGTGCGGTCGGAGATTTTTTTCTCGAGCGATGAATAAGATTCATCCAATTCAGCCGACATCAGGTTGAATTGATCGGTCAGAGTTTCTATCTCATCACCCGTTTTTACCTCGATGCGTTGTTTGAACTGACCCGCGGTCACCTGTTCGGCTGCCTTGATCAATTTTTGGATGGGCTCCGTGATATGCCTGACGCCGTAAGAGGTTACCAGGACTGGCACGATCACACCCAATGCCAGCAGGAAAATGAGAAGTTGCCGGTAGGGCAGGGTGGGCTGCATGATATCGGACCAGCTCTTTTCGGAGACGAAGATCCAGAATGTGTTTGGGTTCTGTCCGCGAACCATTGGGCTGTAGCTTATCACCTTATCCACTGATCCGTTTTGATAACGGATGCTTTGACTCCCGCTTTGAAGGAGCTGCTGGATGTCAGCATCTTTGGACAGATCTTTGCCCAGAAGTGCTGGATCGGAAGCAAAGAGGATGCGCTGATTTCCATCGAGAATATACACATTCTTTCCCAGGGACAATCCATTCACGGTTTGATAGAGATTTTCCTGTTTATTTGGGGTGATAGCCAGGCAAAGATAGGAGGCGCCAATGAATTCAGTCTGCAGGTTGTGCATCGGCCAGATGACACACGCGATCCCTTCCCCGTTTTGTCCAATAATTCGAAGGTCAGTGACCGGTCCGGCCCCCGGAGGATTGTCGCGCACGTAACGAAACTGGTAGGTATCGGACCAGTCCTGGCCAATCAATTCGGGTCGCTCGGGTTGCGATTTATAGACTATTCCATTTTGGTCTACAAAAAATATTCCCCCGTCAAAAAAATCCAGGTCTGGTACCTGATCCAGGATATTCTGAGCGCGAACCTCGCGAGGTAATTCGGGTTTTATATCGATCGAAAGAACCATCGGTCGAAGAATGCTGTTTATTCTGTTATTGATCCCCTGAGCAGCCTGTACCACTTTTGTATCGAGGAGCGCTATTTCCTGCTTGACGGCCAGGTCTCCGACCACGATTTGATAGGAATAAAATGTGAACCAGGCTACCGCGGACAGGATGATCGCAGTGGGTACAAATGACCAGGCGATGATCTTTGTTCGCAGGCTATTCCACCAGTTTTTCTTCATCCTTACTCCTTCATACCAATTTAGATACCAGTAAAGGAGTAATCACAAAGCGGTAATACTGAAAGCTATATTAGGGAGTGATGATTTATTCATAATAGCACGGTTTTTGATCAGAAAATAGAATGTATTTTCGCCCAATCCAGTATTCTTGATTTAACTCGTGCCATTTGATTGGGGAATAGAATAATTATTGAGGTTGCCACTAACCGGTCAGCGGGATAGGTCAAGCCAGGTGTCTTGTTCACTCTGGCAGTTCATTCTTTTTCCATCCTGCATCGATCTTATCCTGGATATCTTGAAAGGATTTCAGACCGCTCAGTGAATCGTATGCCTCAACGCAGCAGGCGCCGGATGCAGTGGCATATTTCAGGCATGTTTCCAGAGGAATATTCCAAAAGAAGCGCTGTCAGAAAAGCGGCGATGGTCACATCGCCGGCTCCTGTTGCTGAAACAACGTGATCCGGCATGTAGCTGGCTTCAAAACCCTCGCGGTTTGTCCAGCCTGCGAATGAAAATCCGAGCTTGTTTTCCAAAATCGAGATCCTGGCACTGTCCGCAGTTTTATAGTAAATCCCTGGCTCACCGCACTTGATCACGGCGATCTTGGTGCCCATTTGGAGCACTTTTTCTGCCAAAGGTTTGACATCCTGCTGCATATCGAGGGTGGTGGTGAGGTCTTTGCCACCTGCAGCCTGGATGAGGTGATCATATTTTTTACGGTCGAGCATAAAGAGGAGTTCTTCCACGCTGGGCATAAAAATATCCACGAAAGGCAGCGTTCTGTCGAGTATGGTTTGCCAATCTGCCTCTCCGGCTGGTGACGTGGGATCCACGGCTGCCATGTCAAGCGAAGTCACCACACCCGCTTGTGAAACGGCCTGGAATATCTTCATCAATTCCTGTCCATCATTAATGAAAAGTTGCTTCATCAGAGGAGGGTATCCGAAGTGGAATAATCCCGCGCGTTGGATGACTTCCATATCCAGATCTGCAAATTCAAAAGTGTCATTTGCGCCCGGGTAGTGTAAAAAGATCCGGTCGTTGCCAGGCATCGCCAGGACGATCGAGTAGGAGGTATGGCTTGTTTTGGATGCGATCATCCCTTTGGTGATGCCGTGGGATTTCACCATTCGGCAGATGATTTCGCCAAATTCATCATCCCCAACTTTTCCCATCAACTGGACATCCGCGCCGAAAAAAGCCATCG
Organism: uncultured Chloroflexia bacterium; assembly: GCA_963804865.1. Taxonomy (GTDB): domain Bacteria; phylum Chloroflexota; class Anaerolineae; order Anaerolineales; family Anaerolineaceae; genus CAVVEQ01. The sequence goes on along the minus strand of CAWDSH010000025.1, from coordinate 5,861 downwards.
CCAGCCCTGTGTTCGCGACCGCCCCGCCAACATGTACCAGGGCATTTTCGACATTGATCAGTTTCCCGGGTACGAATAATTGCTGGATTTCTCCCTGGCATGTTTCCGGGAATACCGGGGTGATATCCAGGCAAATATGACCTGCCACCACCACTTTTTTCCTTGATTTTTCTCTGATCATTGCGTCAACTTCCTCTAATTTGCGTCAGCGGACCACTAAACCTTATGTTGAACACGTGGCTACTGGCATTCAGACAAACCGAATATCACCCGAAGCTCATCAACAATCTTGGGATGCATTTCTCCAACCCTTGATATTTTAGCAGAATGAATGCCGGTAAGCCTATGAGATTCCATACCTGGAGGAGAGCATTGCAAACGACCGCGGCGATCTCGACTAAAGCAGGGATCGGCAGCAAGTCTTTTGGGTTATCCAACCCGGAGGCTGTCTTTCGGGTAATCATCTAAAATTCCCCTCTTGACTAACCTTATAAATTCATATAGAATACTCTGTATAATAGAGTACTCTAAAGGAATTAACAACATGAATATTTCTCCTGATGAAGCTGAAGAAGCGCTGGCTGCCATTCAAAAGATGGCGCAGAAAACCCGCCATTCGATTGCCAGCAGCAACGCCCATATCTCTTTGATCGCCACCGGGATCGTCTGGCTGGTCGGGTTTATAAGCACACAATTCCTTTCCGGCGAGATGGTAGCTTATATCTGGATCGGAATGAGCGTCATTGGTGGTGTCATCGCCACCATCCTGGGCATCCGGTCGGGCAGACATGTCCGCAGTTCAACAGCAATCCCCACGGCAAAGCGTATTGGCCTCATCTGGCTGCTCCTGGTAGTCTACTGCCTGGCTGCGATTGCGATCGCCTGGCCGCTGGATGGTAAGCAGCTGACCATGTTCATTGTCCTTTTCGTCCTGATCGGTTGGCTGGCCATGGGTCTGCTGCTCTCCTTTATCTCCATCTGGCCCGGCTTGGGCATCATCGCCCTGGCGCTGGCAGGTTACTTCCTGCTGCCTGAGTTCTTCTATCTCTGGATGGCCATCCTGGTCGGCGGCGGGATGATCGCCCTGGGCATCTATATCCGCTCGAGGTGGTAGATCATGGCTGAATTGAATGAGACCATTCACCAACCGGTTCGTTTACGAATCATGGCTGCCCTTGTGACCCTGGAAGAGGGCAACGAAGTGGATTTCGCATACCTGCGTGACCTGCTCAAGGTCACCGATGGCAATCTGGGCGCGCATCTGCGCAAGCTCGAAGAGGCCGGATACATTTCCATCAACAAAGCCTTTATCGAGCGCAAGCCGCGCACCTTCATTTCCGTCACCAATGAGGGGCGCAAAATTTTTCAAGATCATGTTTCAGCGCTGGAATCGATTTTAAAGAGCAAGTGAGGAAAAAATGTCTACGATCGTACAAGTGGAAGGATTAAGGAAAGTTTATGGCGAAACAGTCGCTGTCGAAGAGGTATCTTTCGACGTAAGGGAAGGCGAGATCTTCGGCATGGTTGGTCCAAACGGGGCCGGCAAGACCACCACCATCGAATGCCTGGAAGGGATGCGCAAACGAGATTCCGGGAAGGTGAGCGTCCTGGGCGTTGACCCGCAGATTGAGCGCCGCGTGATCCGCGAACGCGCCGGGATCCAGTTGCAGCAATCCAACCTTCCAGACCGCATGCGCGTCTGGGAGGCGCTGGATCTTTATGCCTCTTTCTATCCCAAGGCGGCTGATTGGAAATCACTGCTCATCCAACTTGGTTTGGAAGAGAAACGAAACGCGTTCTTTTCAAAACTCTCGGGCGGGCAGAAGCAGCGCTTGTTCATTGCCCTGGCGCTCCTGCCGGATCCACAGCTGATCTTCCTGGACGAGCTGACCACGGGACTCGATCCCCAGGCGCGGCACGCCATCTGGGATCTTGTCCGGGACGTGCGCGGGAGGGGCAAGACGGTCTTTCTCACCACCCACTTTATGGAAGAGGCCGAGCGTCTCTGCGACCGGGTGGCCATCCTCGACCATGGCAGGATCGTCGCGCTGGATACACCCGCTGCATTGATCCGCAGTTTGGGCGTGGGCGAGAGCGTGGTATTTCACGTGGATGCACCCCTGCCAGGTGAGTTTGAAAAAGCCTTCAAGGGTGCCATCCGGCTTGAGGTCCATGGTGATCTGGTAAAAGTGCAGCGCCAAAACGGGCACGGGGCATCCCTGGTTGGGGAGGTGGTCGGCGTACTCAATGCCAGGGGTATCCAATTCCGCGATCTGCGCACCGAGCAGCCAACCCTGGAAGATGTTTTTCTCAGCCTGACCGGGCGCGAGATGAGAGAGTGAGGTTCGTGATGAAAAGCCTGATGAAAATGTCCTGGCTGGAAGCCAAGCTGTTCCTGCGGGAACCGGCATCCACCTTTTTTACGCTGGTATTTCCCCTGATCTACCTGTTCCTCTACGGCATGATCTCCAGGGGCATGCCTTCACCGGCGAATATCAGCGGGGATATGCTTCAAAATGCCATCCCCTCCCTGATAGCGGTGATCATTTGCATGGCTGGGTTGATGTCCACAACCATGACGCTGGCCACTTATCGGGAGAAGGGCATCCTGCGGCGCCTGGCAACCACGCCGTTGAGCCCCCTGGTGGTCCTGGCAGCCCAGGTGATCGTGGTCTTCGCGATGACCTGCTTGAGCATGATCCTGCTCATCGTCGTGGGCAGATTGGTCTACCATTTAAGTTTTACCGGCAACGCGTTCAGCTTTTTGGGAGGTTTTCTCCTGAGCAGCCTGAGCATTTTCGGGATTGGTTTCATCCTCGCCAGCCTCATGCCCACCGTCCGGGCTGCCTGGGTCGCGGGGATGGTCGTCCTTTACCCGATGCTGCTGCTTTCGGGGGCGTTTTTCCCCATCGACATACTTCCCCCGGTTGTCCAAAAAGTCACGTCGTTCATCCCCTTGACCTACGTGGTCAACCTTCTGGGCGGCTTATGGACCGGTCAGCCCTGGGGAGATCACCTGCTGGATGCCGTCGTTCTGGCTGGCATGCTCATCCTGGGGATCATCATTTCCGTGAAGACATTTCGCTGGGAATAAAGCAGGTTCAAAAACACACTCCCCGTATCAATTTGCGGGGAGTTTTTGATTAAATGGAAAATGCAGTTTCCCTAAAAAGATCCTGTTTTGACTTCCCCTTCGCGTTTGAAATTCGCGATGATCACTCCGCGGGGGGTGGTTTGAGATTCGACCAGTGAAAAGGATGCTGGCATTGTGCCCGCAGCGAATAACCGTTTTCCACTCCCGAGCGTAATCGGAAATATCTTGAGCCAAAATTCATCCACCAGGTCGTGTTTCAACAAAGTCTGGATGAAATCGCCGCTGCCATGCACTTGCAGATCAGGGGCATTTTGCTGTTTCAGTTTTTTAATCTCACCCACAACATCACCCTTCAAGAAGATCGTATTATTCCACTCGTGTGAGGTGAGCGTGTTTGAAGCGACGTATTTGGTCGCCTGGTTGATGCCTTCCCATTCCTCCCGGTGCTGCGGCCAATAGGAGGCGAAGATCTCGAATGTCTTTCTCCCTAAAAGGAAATCAGACGGCATGCTCATCTGCTTTGCCATGATTTCGCCGGCGGCTTCGTCGAAGTACGGGACTGTCCATCCGCCGTACTTGAAGTTGCCGCTGGTATCTTCCGTGGGTCCACCGGGTGCCTGCATGACGCCATCCAGCGAGATAAATGATAAAACAATTATTTTTCTCATAAAAGTGATTTTACTATTGGGTACCGCCCGGGCTCTACAAATTGTCTAAGGTTTGTCACGCCTGATATTATTGAAGTCAACTGCCATGTTGGAATCAGCCAGCGGGGGAAAATCATTGAAAAACAGGATCCCCACATCATTGTGTGAGGATCTTTTACCAAAGAACTTCCGAAATATGTCTATAGGCGGAGCTGGTCGCGTACTTTGCACTCCCGAAGGGAGTCGCGATCTTTGCATCCTCGAAGCTGAGCGATCCTTGCGAGGCGGAGAGGGTGGGATTCGAACCCACGGTGGCCACAAGGACCACAACGGTTTTCGAGACCGCCCCGATCGGCCGCTCCGGCACCTCTCCGATAAAGCGCGTCCATTATACTTCAAATCGAAGTCAGGGCATTCCCGCCTGATCGGATGCTAAAATTCCAGGGATTGGTAGAGGTCGGGGTAGACGATATTACTGACCCCGCATCTCCTTCAATTTCTCCTCAAAAATACTGGCAGGTTCCGCTTCACCGTGCACCAGGATGAGCTGCTTCAGGCTCTCTTTCGTGGATTGCACGTATTCGAGCAGGGTATCCTGCCCGGCGTGCGCCGAGAAGGCGTTGATGGTCTCGACTTCCGCCCGGCGGTCGAACATCTGGCCGTAGATGCGCACCACTTTTTGCTGCTCCACCAGCCGCCTGCCCAGGGTATCGGGTGCCTGCCAGCCGACGATCAGGATGGTATTGCGCGGGTTCTCGATGTTATTGCGCAGATGGTGCAGGATGCGCCCGGCTTCCGCCATCCCCGAGGCGGAAATGATCACCATCGGGTCGTTCCTGTCGTTGAGTGCTTTCGATTCTTCCACATTTTTCACAAGGTGCAGCTGCTTGAAATCCAGTGCCGGGTGATGGCGGTAGGCTTCAAAATCATGCGATTCCTTATCCAGGTACTCCGGGTAAGCTTCAAAAACGCGGGTGGCTTCCACGGCCAGCGGGCTGTCCACGTACACCGGGAATGGTTTGATCTCGCCGTTCGCGATCAGCTGGTTGAACGCGAAGATCAGCTCCTGGGTGCGCCCGACGGCGAAAGCCGGCACGATCACTTTTCCCCCGCGATCAAAGGTGCGCTTCACCACCAGCTTGAGCTCGATCATCGCGTCTTCCGGGTTGGGCTTGGCGATATCGCCGTAGGTGCTTTCCATCATCAGGATGTTCACGCCCTTTGGATAAACCGGGTCCTTGATCAGGGGCAGATTCTTGCGTCCAATATCGCCGGAGAACTGAAAACGGTATTGCCGGTGATCCTCCTCGATATCCAGCACGATAGCCGCGGAGCCGAGGATATGACCCGCATCTTCCAAGCGGGCGGTGACTCCCGGTATTGGTTCAAAGGCTGCGTTGTAGGCGAGCGGTTGGAATTGATCCAGCACGGCAACCGCGTCTTCGATGGTGTAAAGCGGCTCGACCGGCGCTTCACCCCGGCGGCGGCGTTTCTTATTAACATAATCAGCGTCCGATTCCTGGATGTGCCCGCTATCGCGCAGCATGATGTCCGCCAGGCCTGCCGTGGCTTCCGTGGCGTAAATGGAGCCTTCATAACCCTGTTTGACCAGGTTGGGCAGATTACCGCTGTGATCGATATGCGCGTGCGAAAGGATGACCGCATCCAGTTTGCGGGGGTCGAAATGGAAATTCTTGTTGCGGGTGAACGCGTCCGCGCGGCGCCCCTGGTAAAGACCGCATTCCAGTAACAGCCTTTTTCCATTTACTTCCAGCAGGAATTGCGACCCGGTGACGTCCCGGGCAGCACCATTAATCGTCAGTTTCATTGCGTATCAACCTCGTGAACCAAAGTTTTCAAGATCTGGCTTCCAAAATGCTCCAGGCGCCAGGGTAATTTCTCCATTATTTCCGCTAGCTCTTGATGATTGCGGGGATTCTTTCCTGCCAGGATTTCCAGCAGCTCTCGCGGCAGGATCACGTCCGATTCGACTTCCATTTTTTTCCCGGCTTCCTTGCGCCAGTTCTTTAACCGTTCCAGGCGGTCGAGAAAAGCCTGGCTGGGGCGGGGCTGATGGGTGCGCTTGGGCGGATCCGACTGCAGACCATGCTGGATGGTTT
>CAWDSH010000024.1:0-9112 GCA_963804865.1 uncultured Chloroflexia bacterium | reverse complement strand
GAAGAGGTACTGGTTGAGGCTTCAGCCGAAACCCCGGCCGAAATTGCCGGGGCGCTGGAAGATGCTTCGGAAGCGGGTGTCGTCCTTGTTGATGAGACCGGCGAACCGCTTGCCCTGGTCACCGAGGAAGCTGCCGAAACTATGGCGGGGCGGCGATCCCTGGTACAAAGTGGGAACGGTCACCTATCACTTCCTATCAGGCGTGTTACCCAATACATGCGCAAACCTTTATCCAACGGAAGTATATCCATATTGCCAGGAAAATCCGCATCCCATACAGGCAGCTATCAATTACGTACCTACATCAGGGCTACCCAGCGACGGCTTTATTTATATTGAAGCCGGCACTTACACAGATTATCCCACCATCAATGGATTGGGCGATCCCCTTTACAACAATCTGAAAGGCCTGATCGGCACCGTGGTGGATTATGTTCCCATGGTGAACCTGACCGGTGATATCTGGGTCAACAACGTCGACTTGGGCTTCATCATCAAGGGCTTTAACATCACTGCCACTGCAAATGATCCCTTTGCTGGGATCTACATTATGGACAGCTTGGGGACAGTCAGGATCGAAGACGTCGCGGTTAAAAATACCGGTACCGGACCTGGCATCAAGATCGTCAACCACAACGGTGCGGTTTCCCTCAACCGGGTCAGAGCCAACGATAACGCCCATGGCGGGGCATATATCGATAACACCACCGGCACCGCTGGCGTGACCATTACAGGCAGCAGCTTTGATTGGAATGGTATGCACGGAAGTTCTTGAAGTCAGTGGATTGACGATTTCCACCAGGGGAGCTGCCCTTTTGGATGGGATAACTGCCAGTAATAATACAGGACACCCGGGATTACTTCTCTGTCAAAGTGGCGCGATCACGATCAAGAATAGTGCTTTTGTTAACAACAATAATTTGGGAATTGCCAATTTCCCCTCCTCCTCCGGGATTGTTCCCACCGCAAATATTGTCCTTTCGAATGTTCACGCTTCGGATAATTTCAGGGGCATGGCTCTTTATACAAAAGGGAAGATCTCTCTTACCGATGTGCATGCTGATGATAATGAAGGATATGGTGCTAATCTGGATACATGCTATGAAGAATCAGGCGCATGTACCTGGTTCGGAAGTGGTGTCGTGACCATCAATGATAGTACCTTTGATGATAACCACGCGTCAGTCAGTGGGCTGCATGTGACCGCTCGGGGTGCTATTTCGATTACTAATGTTTCTGCCAACGGAACCATAAACAGCGATGGTTGGGACCCGAATGGAGCGACATTGTATAACATGATGTCCGATCTCAGCAGTCCTGTGACCATTACGAATAGTGAGTTCAGTTTCAATGATGATCGAGGTTTATATGTTATCTCCAGCGGCGCAATAACTTTGAATAAAGTAAAAGCCATTAATAATCAATATGGGGATGGCATTCGCCTTGATAACGTGGATGGTACCGCGGGCATCACCATCACCGGCTCAGCGCCTTACGATAACCAATTCAATGTAAATGGAGGGGATGGCGCTTACCTCATATCCCATGGCAGCATTTCAATAAAGTATGCCGATGCCTGTGATAACAGCGCCAACGGTATGGAGATACATAATACCAATGGGGTGAGTAGCACGGTCAATGTAAAGAACGGACTATTCTTAGGAAATGGCATCGATCCAAAATTCTCCGGGCTGGTGATCTCCAGCAGGGGCACGATCAGTATTTATGATGTCGCGGCAGGAGATAATGCCGGTCATGGCGCGACCCTCGATAATGCTCTCGCGTCGAAGGCGGTTGCCGTCTCCAGTTGTATATTCAACTACAACGGTTCGAATGGATTGTATGTTCTGGCGAAAGGTACCATCACGCTGAATGATGTTTATGCTGGATTTGATGAAGAGACTCACATGCCTTCCGGGAACGACATGTACGGCGCCGAACTGGATAACAGCTCCGGGAATGGCGGAGTGGTCATCAAAGAATCCTATTTTGGCTACAGCGGCACAGATTTGGTTGCGTACGATGGTCTCCATGTGACCAGCAAGGGTGCGATCTCATTGACCACCGTCACAACAGTTACAAATTATGGTTATGGAACATACCTGGATAATACCGGCGGTACTGGTGGGGTCTCCATAATTGAAGGAAATTTCTCTTACAACCATGTGGGCGGTCTCTATGTGAGGTCCAAAGGCGCGATCACCATCAGCCAAGCTTCTGCTCATAATAATCTCGGTGTAGGTTGTTTGGGTGCCGACCTGGCAAATGATGGCAGCCTGGCATATCCGGGAGTGACTATCACTAATAGCGATTTCTTTAACAACTACGCCACCGGATTGAGTGTACATTCACGGGGCAATATTAGCCTGACCAACGTCGCAAGCTATGATAACAATGATGCCGCCGGATCTTATGGGGCCGATCTTTGGAATACTTCTGGCACCGGGTATGTGAAGATCCTTAACCGGTTGAGCACCGATTACGACATGCAGCCCGGTTTCAACAACAACCACGATCGGGGCATCAATATTCACACCAATGGGACGGTCACACTGACCAATGTCAATATTCTCAATAACCAGGAAGATGGTATTTACATCTGGCTCGAAGAGAATAAAGGAGTGACCCTGAAAAACTGCCGTGTGGATGGGAATGTTACTTCTTTTGGCGCTGCAGGGATTCTGATCGATAGTCTGGGTCCCATTGTTATCAATGGTGGTCACGCCAATGAGAACAACGCTTATGGTGTTTATTTATTGAACAGCGAAGCAGCTGACGCAACGCCTGAACCCATCACCATCAGCAATTTCACAGCAGACGAAAACTTGGGTTATGGTATTTACGCTGAATCCAAAGGTCCCATCTCGCTGACCAGCGTTGCCGTCAGGCGCACCACCGGTGCAAGCATGTCGGCGATCAGTCTGGATAACCATTGGTTGGGATCCGGCATCTCCCTTTCTAATGTGACTTCATTGGAAAACAATGGGGTCGGGATTAATCTCATCACCAACGGAGCTGTTACTTTCAAAACTGGCGTGGTTGAAGACAATACCGGAAATGCTCTTCAGTTGAACGAGGGTGAAATCCATCTTGCGTCTGCTGTCATCTTATCGAACCTCTATCTGCAGGATAATGGTGGCTATGGAGCGGAGATTTACAATAGCGGCGCCATCTCCCTGACCAACGTTCACGCGGTTGCCAATCTCGGCGGTGTGGGCATGATCCTGGATAATTTTGCCTGCAGCAGCTGCCCGGTTTCAATTCTATATAGCGGTACGGGATTCAACGAGTTCAATTACAACGTTGACATAGGACTGTACATCCACACCAAAGGCACTATCGTCATGAACAAGGTAAATGCACTCGGCAATCAAATCTATGGTGCACTGGTGCAGAATGCGGGTGCTGCCACTCCCGTCAATGTGACGATTTCAAACGGCCTTTTCTCCGGTAACCATGATGTTGGTCTGCTGGTTCAAAGCAAAGGGGTCATCTCCGTCACGGGTGTCGAGGCTAACGGGAACCTGGGTTTGAATTACGGGGCTGACCTTAACAATACTTTCGATGACACTGGTACCAAGGGCGTGAACGTGACAAAAAGCAAGTTCGATTGGAACACTGGCACCGGTCTTTACATAACGACAAATGGTGCGGTGGTGCTGAACTCGGTCCAGGTCAGTAATAATTCCTTCCGCGGCGTGGATATCATGAACAATGATCTGTTCACAAAACCGGTGACGATCCTCGCCTCATACTATGCCAACAACTTCAGTTCCAATGGCTCCAATAACCTCCATATCGTCACCTATGGCGTGGTTTCCATCACCAATGCCATTGCTGATTTAAGCGAAACCGGCGTCGGATTCTATATCACCAGTGGCAGCGCAGTAACCCTGTCAAAAGTGACGGCTCGCTTCAACGCCACAGATGGAATCTACATCTCGACCTTGGGCAATATCACCATCAGTGGCATCACCTCCATGTTCAATCAAGGAATTGGGGGATCATTTGCCGGTCTTTATATTAATACGAATGGTAGCGCTGCAGCCAAGGTGACCATCAAAAATGGGGTGATCACCAGTAATGCCGATTACGGCATAGAACTGAATCTGGCTCCGAGCGGGCTGTATACCCTTACCAGCGTGTTCTTCTACGGCAATGATACAGATCATGACGGGCAACCCAATCTGATCATCTATTAAATAGATAGCGCATAGCCCTGATTCTGAACCATAACTCACTCCAGGCGCCTCCCCGGCGCCTGGTGATTTTTACCCCTCTTCCTATTAGTGCTCTCTCCAAATATGCTTTCGCGAACTTTGCGTCCCGGATGCTTCACCGGGAATATTTGGGGAAAGATAGAGAGGGGTCACAGGCTTCCTTACAATCATCCTACGCTCACCTTAAAAACTCCCAAACCCCTTGTAAAGCGCTTTTAATTCCCTATAATGATATTGGACTACAAATATGTATGAACATTGATCCTGAAAGGGGGTCGCTTATCATCATTTAAAGCACAAGTTCACAATCAGCATCTATAATATAAATTTCTCTGGAGGGAGAATATCATGAAAAAACATACCAGATTTATCTTGCTGCCGCTCATCTTCGCGCTCGCGATCATGGCGGCATTCGTTTTGACTGCGCCGGTCTACGCGCAGGACGAGGTGCCGGCTGAGACGCCAGTTGAGGCTCCTGCCGAAATCCCGGCCGAAGGTGCCGGTACCGAAGAAGCACCCCCAACCGAGGAGCTCGCCCCCGTACTGGAGGAAGCCGCCGATGCCGGCGTCACCCTCGTGGATGAAACTGGTGAACCCCTCGCCCTGGCTTCCGAGGAAGCCGCGGAGGCGCTTGCCGGCGGTGATCCCTGGTACAAGATCGGAGCCGTTACTTACAACTACGCCACAATACAGCAGGCTATCGATAGTCTCGCAGTGAATGGTTTGCCTTCGGATGGGATGATCTATGTTAATGCTGGCATCTATCCCGAGCTTGTAACCGTTGATGCAACTGCCCCAGGCTCGATTTACAAGGGTTTTAAGGGCTTGATTGGCAGTAGCACGGACGGCATTCCCGACGTTGAATTGAACGGATACATTTACGTCAACTCGGTTGAATCCGGATTCACCATCAAGGGATTTGACGTCAATGCCAACTGGGCAAATGGTGGCATTCATATCATTAACAGCAAAGGGACGATCAAGATAGAAGATGTGGTCGCCAATAACGCTTCTACAGGATATGGAATCGGGATTTCCAACCATAACGGTGCGATCACCCTCAACCGCGTGGTGGCTAATAACAATATCAATGGTGGGGCGATCATGAGTAACACCGCCGGCACCGCCGGCGTGACCATCACCAACAGCAGCTTTGATTACAATGATGCTCATCTCACTTATGCAGTCAGCGGATTGACCATTTATACCAAAGGTGCTGTGCTGATCGACGGTGTCTCCGCTAGCCATAATACGGGTGTTTACCCCGGGGTGTCCATTGCCGATGCCGGTGCGGTGACCATCAAGAACAGCCTCTTCAACAACAATGTGGGTTCGGGTCTGGATGTGACCGCCACCGGCGCGATCACGTTGACCACCATTTGGGCGAATGATAATTCCGGGACAAGCGCATTCGGTGTTGATCTGAGCAACGAAGGCAGCACTTCTTCTCCCGGCGTGACCATCAACAACGGCATTTTCAACAACAACTACACATCCGGGTTGCGGGTGACTTCCAAGGGCAACATCATCATCAACAACACATCCAGCACCAGCAATGACGGCACGCCTGGTTCCTATGGCGCTGATCTGAACAATGCTTTCGGTACTGGCTACGTGAAAATCACCAACCTGCCCAGCACTGATGATGATATGAAACCTGGTTTCGATCTTAATCACGACCGCGGTGTGAACATTCACACCAACGGCACCGCAACACTAACGAATGTTAATATCCAGGATAACCAGGAAGAGGGCATCTACGTCTGGCAGGAGCTGAACAAGGGCGTCACTCTCACCAACTGCCGTGTGGATGGCAATGGTACATCCTTCTCGGTGGCTGGCATCCTGGTGAATAGCCTCGGTCCAATCGTGATCAAAGGCGGTCACGCCAATGATAATAACGATTACGGTGTATGGGTGCATAATGACGAAGCCCCTTCTTCAAAACCGGTAACCATAAGCAATTTCCAAGCAAACAATAATGTTGTTCATGGTCTTTTCATCCAGTCGAAGGGGACCATAACCCTGACCAACGTTGAAGCCAATAGTACCGACAGCGGTGTTGGCGCTGATCTGGATAACTGCTTGTGGAATGGAGCTATATGTGTTGGCTCCGGGAACGTGACCATCAATGGCACGGACAACGAGTTCCAAAACAATGAATTGGAAGGTCTCAAGATCTTCACAAAAGGCGCCATTTCGATCAGTCATGTGGATGCCTCCGGTAACGGCGGAGCCGGCGCGAGGCTGGATAACTACGTGACTGGAACAACAAAAGGCGTGACAGTTTCGTATTCGGATTTTCGGTGGATTATTCGCGGGAAATGGTGGATATGGCGTTGACGTGCATACCAACGGCAGCGTTACGTTCACAGATGCTTCTGCGGATTTTAATGGTGGTGATGGCGCGCGCATCTGGCTGCACGGCACCTCGGGCACGGTCAAGGTCACCAGGGGTGGTTTCTCATTCAACGATCTCGTCGGTTTGAATATCACCGGCAAGGGAACGATCACCCTCGATGATGTTGACGCCTGGTCGAACATGCGGGGAGCTGAGCTGGATAATTCCTTTGGTACCGGGGGCGTGGTGATCAAGAACTCCCGGTTCAACGACAACTCCGGGTTGGACCCGGATGCGGGTTTGTACGTGTATACCAATGGCGCTATCACGCTCAGCGGAGTTACTGCAAATGACAACGCAGGATATGGTGCCAGGCTGTTCAATAACGCAGGTACCTCAGGTGTCACGATCACCAATGGCACATTTAAAACCAATGGTGAAACTGGTCTCTTCGTGAGGACGAACGGCGCGATCACCATCTCCACCGTCGAGGCAAGCCAGAATGTCGGCGGGTTGGGAGCTGACCTGGATAACGACAGCAGCAGCGCCTTCCCCGGCGTGACCATCTCCAACGGCACATTCTACAATAACTACACCACCGGTTTGCAAGTCTATACCAGGGGCAATATCATTCTCAGCAACACCGCCAGCTGGGAAAATAACACCGTTGCAGTATCCTATGGTGCAGTTCTGGATAATACCGCTGGCACCGGCTACGTGAAGATCACCAACCAGGCCAGCACGGATACCGATTTAAAGCCAGGCTTTGATCTCAATCACGATCGTGGATTGGATATATTTACCAATGGCACGGTGACCCTGACCAACGTCAACATGCTCAACAACCAGGAAGAGGGTATGCGCGTCTGGCTGGAACTAAACAAGGGCGTAACCATGACCAACTGCCGTGTGGATGGCAATGTGGATACAGGCATCGTCATCTCGACCATAGGCCCGGTGTCGATCAGCGGTGGGCATGCCAATGACAATGGCGGTTACGGTGCGGGGATTTATAACTACTACGCAGATGATGCCCTGCCAAAACCGGTGACGATCAAGAATTTCTCTGCCAGCGGTAATTCCGGCTACGGGATCTTTGTTTATTCCAAGGGTGCCATTGCCCTTTCCAGCGTGACTGTTGAGGATACGGTAGGTGCCAATCTTGCTGGCATCCTCCTGGATAACCACTTCCTTAATGCCGGCATCAGCCTGACAAATGTTGAAGCGAACGACAACATCTTTGTTGGCATCAATCTGTTGACCAACGGTCCGCTCACCTACAAGGGTGGTGATGTGAAATTTAACGGCAGCAATGGTGTTCAACTGAACGAATCGGTCGCTTATATGGCCAAAGCCGTGAACCTTTCCAATCTCTACATCTATGATAACAACGGGTATGGCATGGAGGTCATCAATCAGGGTACCATCACCCTCACCAATGTGAGATCGAATAACAACACTGCCGGTGCTGGCATGTGGCTGGATAACACCGCCTGCACAACCGCTACTCCCTGCGCAGTCAACCTGCTCTATTCAGGATCAAGCAGCAATGGCTTCCATAACAATGTAGGAGGGGATGGGCTAAGGATCATCACCTACGGTACGGTGGTGATGAAAAAAGTATACGCTGGTGGCAACAGCGGTTTTGGCGCGCGAATCATGAACTCTAATGCCGATCCCACAAAACCAGCCAATGTGACCGTTGCGGTTGGTGCCTTTAATGACAACAGCAGCGGTAACGGGTTATATGTTCTCAGCCGCGGGATCATTAGCATAAGCAGCATTGAAGCATCCGGAAATGAAAATGGATATCACGGTGCCGAAATCGACAACTATGCCGATACGAGCGGTAATAAGGGTGTCACCGTGGTCAAGAGCAAATTCAACAACAACTCTGATTCCGGTTTATATATCCGCACCCGCGGCGCAGTAGTGCTTAACACCGTGGAAGGCAGTGAAAATAGCGCCAACGGGGCTTATATCAACAACAACTATACCTTCGGTAAACCGGTCACGGTCCTTGCTTCATACGGCGCCAATAAGTTTATCCATAACTTTTCGGATAATATCGTTATCGTCAGCAACGGCTCGGTTGCGCTGACCAACGTCACCGGCAACCAATCCATCAGCAATGATGGCATCGATATCGATAACGACAGCGGTACCGGCACCATCACCCTGACCAACGTTACTGCCAATTTCAACGATAACAACGGCTTCAATCTCTACACCAAGGGCAATGTGACCATCAAGGGTATTACCGCCATGTTCAACTATGGTACTGGTGCAACGCCGTATTCCGGCTTATATATTTACACCAACGATGAAGCTACCGCCAGGGTATCGATCACCACCGGTATGATCACCAGCAACGGCGATTACGGCATTCAGCTGGATATGAACATCTCCAAGCTCTACACCCTAACGAGCGTGTTCAACTTCGGCAACAACAGCGATGGCTTGGGTGGTGAAACAAATCTGTGGGTACATTAGAATAACCACCCCGGTTCGCCATAACAAATCATGATCACGCACCAGGCGCCTCCCCGGC
>CAWDSH010000023.1:0-3360 GCA_963804865.1 uncultured Chloroflexia bacterium | reverse complement strand
CACTGCTGGCAGCCATTATCCTCGTCTCGCCCGTCTTCGCGCAAGATGAGGTCCCACTTGAGGCGCCTTCCGAAATCCCGGCTGATCCTGCCGGGACCGAAGAGGTGCCTGAGGATATCCCCCGCTTGAGGCAACGCCGACTGAGGGGCTCGCTCACGTGCTCGAGACCATCGCTGAAACTGACGTGGCGGTTGTTGATTCCTCAGGCGAGCTGCTCACTCTGGCTTTCGAAGAAACTACCGATTCTCTGAGCGCCGGTGACCCATGGTTCAAGGTCGGTACTATCATCTACACCTTTCCTATATACCGGTGGAGATTGCAGTGGCCTTACCAATTGCACCGTTTCCGCGACCCCCCTCCAGGATGCAGTAAATCACATCCGGGACTATGGCACCATCCCCAGCGATGGCTTTATCCACGTGGATGTCGGTGCGATTCCGGATCAGGCAGTCATCATTGATGGATCACTTCCCTATCTTAATTCGTTGAAGGGGATCGTTGGACACGTAGACTCGAATACTCTCGAACCTGATGCGAGACTTGACCTCCTATCAGATGTAGGAAGTTTTATCTATGTTGAGAACAAGCTCAATGGTTTCAGCGTAACAGGGTTAAATATCCACGCAGACACTTCCATCCTTCCCTATTACGGAGCCGTGAATATTGTCGATAGCTCGGGTTCATTCCTTTTCCAGGATCTTGTCTTGAGAAATAATGATCCAGTGGCATATGGTTTATTTGTTAATTCAGTCAATGGCGCTGTCACGTTGAAAAATGTCCAAATCGATAAAAGTCTGAGCAGTGGTGCTTATATTGATAATTCGTCTCTGATAGCGAAAGTGACAGTCACCAATTCCAGTTTTAGTAACAATTTCGGATTATCAACAGGTTTTACAGGCAATGGTTTGCACATCATCACCAGGGGGGCTGTTTCCATCTACGGCATCAACGCCAGCGGCAATGCGGGTACTGATCCGAGCCTGTGGATCCAGAATGCCAGCTCCGTGACCATCAAGGGTGGCCTATTCAATGAAAATACTGCTTCAATTCTCGGGGTGAATATAGACGGTGTGAGCGGCAATATCACCCTTCAGGATGTTTTTGCGGATCTTAACAAGAATGGCATCAATCTATCCGCCAGGGGCAATATCTCCCTTACAAACGTCAGCGCCAGCGGTAACGATAATGACGGCGCAAACCTGGATACCTGCTGGGGAACACCCTGCACGAACACAACCGGATCGGGCAAGGTGACGATCAACGGTGGAAATTTCAACTATAACGACGGCATCAACGGTGGATTTCAATATGGACTCGGCGTATCTGCCCGGGGTGCCATAATGCTCACCAATGTCAATGCCAACAATAACGGCACCATCATAACTTCGGCATACGGGGCTTTACTGGATACGAGCCAATCCAACTTGAACAGTCCAGTGATGGTCACCAGCAGTTCGTTTAATCATAATTACCCGGGTACATTTGGAAATCTCACCATCCGCACAAAGGGAGCCATCACGCTCACCAAGGTGCATGCTGATTATGCACTATCGGGTTGTGGAGCGCTCCTAGATAATTCCACCGGCATGTCCGGGGTGACCATCAAGGGTGCAGCAGTAGATAGAAACTCATTCAGCCAAAATGTAAGCGATGGTTTGCGGATCTTCACCAATGGAAGTGTATCGCTCAGCTACCTGGGAGCCTACAAGAACGGATCTACTGGCTTGTTTATCGCTACAGCCGGTAACATTTCATTATCGAACCTGCAGGTTGACGACAATGCAAGTTACGGTTTTCATTTTGAGACAACAACATCATCAAGTAATATTAGTATCGTCAATAGTTACTTTTACTATAATGCTTACGGCATACATATCAAGACCCTAGGGTCGATCTCATTAACCAACACTCAAGTGCACAGCAGCGATACCATCGGAGCATACCTGGATAACAGCCTGGCTGCCACCCCAAAAAGCGTGACCATCAAGAATGGATGGTTTTCTTATAACGCAGGTGGATATGGGCTCTATGTACTGACAAAAGGGATCATCAGCCTCAATACATTGTCAGCCTATTCCAATGGAAGTCATGGCGTGTATCTGGATCAACGACCGGCATCCCTCGGGCTCACCCCCACTTTTCCGGTTGCGACGATCTCCAATGCATACATTCAGAGTAGCGCAGATAACGGTCTGACCCTTTATGGTCGTGGCACAGTCAAGCTGACCAATATCACGTCAAACAACAATGCCGGTTTTGGTGCTTATATCGAGAATTATTCAGGCAACGTATCTGTGCTAGCTTCCGGCACCTCGGGCGGAAATGACTTCAGTTATAACACTGGCAGTCACGGCGGTCTGGCAATCAACTCACCCGGTGCGATCGTGCTCAACAAAGTTACTGCCAGGGGAAACAGCGGAGCAATTGGAGCTTTCCTTTATCATTTCGACGGGGGTGCAGGTCCCACAGGCAATGTCACAATAAATGGGGGAGATTACAGCTACCAGGATTCAGGGATCGTTGTCTATTCCAAAGGTAGCATCAATGTGAATAATATCACTGCCAATGGTAATATTATCGGTGGTATTACCCTGCGCAATACCTCGGATACTACAGGCACTAAAAATGTTATTGTCACACGCTCGACCGCAAATAGTAATGGTGACCTAGGGCTTGCCATACGATCCTATGGGACAATTACCCTCAATCAGATTACAGCAGTGGACAATACAACAGTGGGTGTTTCTCTAGATAATACCTTTGGCGCATTCACCACCCCAAAAGGTATTTCCGTGCTGGGAAGCTATGGTACAAGCAATATCAATGAGAATGGCATGACCGGATTAGATATTCGCACAAAGGGTATAGTAGTGATCAGTAAATTAAATGCGAATGAAAACACAGGCGATGGTATCGTTATCGATAATTACCAGGGTGGTCTAGGCACAGGTACCATTTCCCTCACGTACGTCACAGCCAACAGCAATTTAATAGACGGCATTGATATATGGACCAACAACGCGGTAGCTCTTAGCAATCTCAAGGTGTTTTCCAATGGCTTTTCTGCCGGCGCTTTTGGCATTGATATATGGGATACCCACAACCATAATCTCAAAGTGACGAACAGCCTGATCAGCGGCAACGCCGGCGCGGGTATCCTTGCCCAAATCGGATCCGGGATTTTCACCATCTCGAACAGTTTCTATGTTGGAAACCATGTTATCAATGGTGCATGGGATATCCAGATTGGTCATTAGAAAAATGACGATTTGATCCAAGTCAGAAAAAATCTAAAACCGGCAGCAACTCGCTGCCGGTTCTCGTTCCTTTCCTCCTTACAAATACCCTCCGCAAACCTTA
>CAWDSH010000022.1:0-3256 GCA_963804865.1 uncultured Chloroflexia bacterium | reverse complement strand
ACAATCGCCCTCCGCTTATCTTAAGAACACCACAAATCTATTGTATTTTCAATTTACCGACCTATAATGAATTTGTGACGGGGTCATCGTCCTTTTTTCGCTGCCAATCCCCTTTTTGATAAATTCATATGCTTTGGAGGGAAGAATGAAACGGAATAGTTCGTTGTTAATCCTGTCTGTCATCATCGCACTTTCATTGCTGACAGCTTTCATCATCGTCACGCCCGTTTTCGCGCAGGACGAAACTCCGCCTGAAGTTCCTCCCGTTGAGGAACCTGCTACGGAAGAGATTCCACAAGAAGAAGCTCCAGCGGATACAGCGCAGGAGCTCGCTCCCATGCTCGAGACCCTCGCCGAAACCGGTGTGGAGATGGTGGATGGATTCGGGGAAACCGTCCCGCTCGCTACTAATGAAGCCGCGGGTGCTCTCAGTATGGGCGACCCCTGGTTCAAGGTGGGCACCACGGTCTACACCTTCCTCTACACCGGTGGCAGTTGTACTGGTATCCTAAACTGTACCGTCTCCGCCACCCCCTTCCAGGACGCGGTCAACAAGATCGCTGCCGGGTTCATCCCCTCGGATGGACTGATCCACGCTGATGCCGCTTTCAACTATTGGGATCAGCAGATCACCATTGATGGAACCGACCCGGATCTCAACAAGATCAAGGGCATCGTCGGGCATATCAACCCCGATACCTACGCACCGGATGCGGTGCTCGGTTACGCCGCGGCAGGCAGCTTCATCCACGTAACCAACATGACCAGCGGAGCCGGTTTCATCCTGACCGGAATCCGCATCGTTGGCGATGACCCACCCATCCTTGGAATTGCCAACAGCAAGGGCACCATCAATCTCACAGATATTACTGTGGAGAGCGCGAGTCTGGTTACAAACTCTGTTGGGATCAATATCAACAATCATAACGGCGCCATCAACCTCAACCGCGTCTCAGCCAGCGGCAGCACGGTTAGCGGCGGGGCGCTGCTTGGCAACCTGCTGGGCACAGCCGGGATCGCCATCACCAATTCCAGTTTCGATAACAATGGCGACGGTACCAACGATGCTGGCGGGATGCTGATCGCAACCAATGGCGCTTTGACCATCAACGGTTCATCCTTCAGCGGTAATGATGCCAATAACGTTTTAAATATGCCTGGTTTGGGTATTCTCCAAAGCGGCAATTTGACGATCAAGAACACCAATATTTCCGATAACCAAAACGACGGGTTGCTTACCGGCGAACTGGTGGGCAGCATCACCCTGGATAATGTGTATCTCAACAATAATTCAGGAAATGGAATGCAAGTAAAGTCCAATAGCAGCATTACCCTCAAGAATATCGATGCTTCAAGGAACCTTGCCGATGGCGCCCTGCTGGATACCTGCTGGGGTTCGCCCTGCAGCACCACCGGGAGCGGCAAGGTGACTATTACCAACAGCCATTTCGATGAAAATTTAAATGCAAATATGGGTGTTGGTGGTCTTTGGGTCAGCGCCCGCGGGGTGATTTCTCTCAGCGGGATCACCGCTAATGGCAATGGACAGGTGGCTTTTCCCGCTTCCGGCGCGATGTTGACAACAAGTCAATCACCGCTGGCGAGCGGCGTCACTGTTTCATATAGCATTTTCGAGGAAAATCACCGCAGTGGCTTGGAAGTCCTTGCCAGGGGTGCCATCACGCTGGCGAGTGTCAGCGCTTTCGGCAACCTGACATCTTACGGCGCCTACCTGAATAATTCCTTTGGCACAGCCGGGATCACCATTAAGGGAACCTCAACAAAGATGAATTATTTCAGCTCAAATGGTGACCTCGCCGGTTCGAATGATGACGGGCTTGCCATCATTACCAACAGCCATGTCTCGCTCAATTACATAAATGTTGAAGGAAACAAAGGGGCTGGATTTACATTCGATACGGACGCTCCCAGCAATGTGACCATCAAATCCGGTTCATTCAGCAGCAATGGGGGATCGGGTTTATATCTCGAAACCAGGGGAACCATCACGGTCAGCGACCTCAAGGTCCTCGCTAATGACGGTGGAGGCGCGATCCTGTTCAATTATGATGCATTGACCCCAAAGAACGTTACTGTCACCCGGTTGTCCATTTCTTACAATACCGGTGGCAATGGTTTATACATATCGACAAAGGGAGCTGTGACGATCTCCGGGACTAGCTCAGATTATCAATCAGCAGGATATGGGATGCACGTAAACAACACCTTGGGAACCGCAGGCGTCACGGTGGCCAATGGCACCGCATATGTCAATTCGCATACGGGATTATATATCGTGACGAATGGTCCCATCAAGATCAGCAATTTCTACACAAATTCCAACAATGAAGGCGCATACCTGGATAATGATTCGGCCGCCGGAGCCCAGCCAGTTACGATCAGCGGCGGGAGTTTCAGTTGGAATACCAGTCTCGGTATGTCCATTTCCAGCCGCGGCAATATCAGCATTTCCAAAGCTGAGTTTAACACTAACGGATCGGTTGGCGCCCTTCTCTATAATACCCCCGGAGCGCCGGCATTCCCCACGGTCAAGCTCACGCTCTGCAAATTTATTTCCAATGGAGGTGGCGGTGTTGTGATCCATGCCCGCGGAGCGGTGACATTAACCGATATCACTGCCTCCTCGAATGCCGGGATTGGCGCCAGTGTCGAGAATGAGGTTGGAAATGTTTCCGTCCTCGCTTCCAGCAAAAATATGAATCTCTTCAACGGTAACACGGGCGTCAATCATGGGCTTTATATCAATACGACCGGTGCCGTCATCCTGAAAAAAGTGAATGCCAGCAATAATACAAATGCTTTCGGGGTCCTTGTGGGAGATACGAAAATCCCCGGCAGTGTCTCGATCAGCGGCGGTGATGTCAGCGGCAATAATACTGGCATGAGGGTGCTGTCGATAGGCGCCATCACTGTCACTGGAGTCACCGGAGATGCAAACCTCAATTCTGCCCTGTATATGGATAATTCCGGCGATCATACCGGCACCAAGGGTATAACGATCAGTAAATCCGTATTCTACGCGAATAATATCGGTATTGAGGTTCACAGCTGGGGCTTGATCACTCTTAATACCGTGACCTCGAGCTATAGTGGATCGTACGGCGCAGTACTGGACAACGCCGGAAGTGCGCTGCCGATACCCAAGGGGATCACCATCACAGGTTCCACCAGCTCCTCCAATAATTTTAATTTCAACACGACTGCCGGGCTCTATATCCGTTCCCGTGGTCCGATC
>CAWDSH010000021.1:0-5336 GCA_963804865.1 uncultured Chloroflexia bacterium | reverse complement strand
TAAAATCCCGATATTGCTTATTTTAACACGATCGCAGCCGCTCAATCAGACAGTTATATTGGCATATTGACAGTGTAACGTAATTATGGTATTATTACACCGCAAGTGTCATCCTGTTCTGCGGAGGTGAACGCAAATTGCTCAAAGACAACCTGCTCATCAGCGACCTGGCAAAAGAGACCGGGGTATCTGTGCGCACTATCCGCTATTACATCATGGAGGGGCTGCTGCCTTCCCCGCAGGTGCGGGGGCGCTATTCGGTCTACGACGATACCTATCTGCACCGTATCAGGCTGATCAAGATCCTCAAGGATGCCTACCTGCCGCTCAGCAAGATCCGTGAGCTACTCTCGAACCTGACACCCGAGGAGATCAAATCCACGCTGGAGAATTATGAAAAGGAGCCCCCCCTGCTCAACGTCCCTTTTCCCGCCAATTTATCCGCGGACATGGCAAGCGGTTTATCCGCCAAGGAGTACATCCGCCGGGTGAGGGACTCTCAAGGACCCCCATCCCGGCCGGCAAGGCTGTACCAGTCGGAGAATCTCGTGAAAGCGCAACCAAAAACTCCGGTCGAACCGGAGCTGGATATCAAAGGATTCTCCGAAAGCATTGAGGAACTGGATGGATCTCCCTCCACCACCCTGCCTGCCTTCCTTCGCGACGTTGCGCAAGGCGTCGAGAACGAAGAGAATGAACCCGGATCAAGCAGTCAAAATTGGGTGCGCATCGAGGTCGCGCCGGGGATCGAACTGAACATCCGCGAGGATGTATACCAGAGGCGCAAGCATCAGATCGAGGAATTGTTGAAGTTGTTTAAGGGGTAACGCAAAGAAGCTAAGAGTCAAACGGGAGAACAGGTATATAACAGTTTGAAAATATCGTTACGTTGCAGGAAGCATCCTGCAGACGGCGGGTGAAGCTTTGCCCATTCGGGAAATAATATTGCTGGAGTAGAAAGGAAAAACAAAATGGAAAATAAGGGATTGGATTTTCAACTCAACGCGGATCTGGATCTGATTTCAAAAAGCAAAAGCACGGAGCGCATCCTGGAAGTGAGCATCACGGCTCCCAAGTCCGATGAAAAGAAGGATCGGCCCGGGTTCAACCTGGCGTTCGTCATCGATCGTTCCGGCTCCATGGCAAATCAGAAGCTGGAGTACGTGAAACAAGCGGTCATCTATGCGCTGGACCTGCTGACCGAAAAGGATCTTGCCGCCCTGGTCATCTACGATGACGAAGCGCAAACGCTGGCATACAGCGCTGCCGTCACCGAGGCGCGCCGTAGGGATCTGAAAGCACTCGTGGAAACCATCCACACCGGCGGGTCAACCAACCTGGCGGCTGGTTGGCTGCAGGGCTGTGACGAAATTGACGAATCAAAAAAGGAAGGCGTGATCAATCGCTGCCTGCTGCTCACCGATGGGCTGGCAAACGTCGGCATCACCGACCCGCAGGAACTGGCGACGCATGCCCACGAACTGCATAACCGCGGTATTTCAACCTCTACCTTTGGAGTGGGACTGGATTACAACGAGCACCTGCTGGAATTGATGGCGCGCCAGGGAACCGGGAATTATTACTTCATCGAGCATCCTGACCAAAGCCGTGAGATCTTTCAGCGGGAGCTCAGCGAGATGATGGAAGTGACCGCCAGTGATACCGAGATCAGCCTGCAGTTTCCCACGGGTGTGGATGCCTTCGTCTTTGGTAACTGGAAAGAGGAGCTGAAAAAGCAGTCGATGCGCATCTTCCTGGGTGATATTCCTGCCGGGCAATCGCGCAAGATTTATATCAAGCTGACCTTCATGGCAGCCACGCCCAGCGCGGATGAAGAGAGATGCATCGAAGCCAGGGTGATGGCGAAAAGCAAGACGAACGAGGTCATCGAGGAAAAGGGTGACTTTTTCTTCAAACCTGTTTCTCAAAAAATCCTGGAGAATGGCAAGTGCGATGAAGCCTTCATGCGCAGGTTCGCGATCGTTGAAATTGCGCATGTCACCGGGGAAGCACTTAAATTGGACCGGGAAGGCAAACGAAAACAGGCAATAAGCTTGATGAAGGAATGCCTCGAGTCTAATGATCCCTACCTGGAGCTGAAGCAAAGGGAGTATTACATGCGCGTTTTGGTTGAGATGGAAATGGGCATGCGCGAGGACAACCGCAAGTTCCACCACGAGAGCTCGCAAATTCTGTACCAGAGAATGGAAATGCCAAAAGCAAGATACGACAGGAAATAAAACCGTAAAGACCCGGTCGAAAAGGCCGGGTCTTTTTTTATATTTGATTCAAATCACTCAATGATCTTCATTATCCTTCATGGGTTCGCCCTTGAGGCACATGCGCGTCAGGATGGCGTTGCGTACATCCTGAAAGGATCCGATCTCCAGGTTGCACACGGTTGAGCGCGAGGGATCAATGGCCCACTTTTCGTGCGCGTCACTATCCCAAACGCAGGGCAGCGTGCTGGTATTGAAATCAAAAGGATCGGTACCGTCGATAGGACATTCCATGGCATCTATGTTGGATTCCAGCAGACCTTCCTGGCTGTAACGCTGCCCGGCAGCCCAGGGATGGGCGGCAATGGCCATACCGCCCTGCGCGTGGATCGCTTTCACAGTGTCATAGATGTTCATACTGTCCTTGATCGGCTCCGTTATATTGAGTGCCAGCACTTCGATATACCCCGTGCTGGGCACTTCCATTCCCGGTATGCAAAGGATCCGTCTTTCATTGACACAGGCTTGTATGACATCGTCGCACATGTGGTGATCGGTGATAGCGATGAACTTGTAGCCGTACCCCAGAGCCACCTTGATCATATCTTCGTAATCATCTTTACCATCCGAGCAGGTGGTATGCACATGAAGGTCGCCGCGAGAGTAGATCCTGGCACGCGTCGGGATGGGACCGGGTGTCTTGGTCGCAGTAGGGAATGGCGTCAATGAAGGCATGACCGTCGGACCCGGGAGCGGCGTGGAACTTGCAAACAGGGTCGCAGTGGGAGGCGGTGTGGGCGAGGATTCCAGCGGCATTGCCGTTGGCCCCAAGGTAACTCCGCTGGATGCAGGCTCGGCTGCTGCCGTGCTCGCACATGCCGTAAGTGCCAGAAGGAAGAAAATTGATACCGCTAAATATGGATGCTTCATCTCAATAGTAAGGTTACAACATTCGTGCCGGGCTGGGAAAAATCCTAATCTTTTTTATGCGCCCGCAGGGTGAATGTCAGCGGCATGGAAGGCATATCATCAGGGGCATACCATTTGCCTTCCTCGCGCTCAACCAGGAAGGGAAAGTGCCGGTAACACGTGTAGGGGTATTCATGGACGAATTCGAGCGTCAGGCCGGCATCGATCAGCCCGGTGATAATCTCGCCCACGCGCGGCGTCCACTCGTATTCGACCGGCTGTTCCACTTTTGCTTCCAGGTCGGCATAAGAGCCGCCCGTTTCAAATTCCAATGGCTCAGCGGTGAAATACGGATATGCCACCTCATATCCTTTTACTTCACCCTCATTCTCGAAAACACTTGAGAATGGGTGGAATTCTGCGATGTAGAATACTCCGCCTGGTTTGAGATATCTGCCGACGATCTGCGCCCAGCGCGGTATGTCCGGCAGCCAAATCAGCACGCCATAGCTGGTGTAAACCCGGTCAAACTGCTCGTCGAGGTGATTGGGCAGATCGTAAAGATCACAGCAGATGAAACGCGCCGGTATCTTCAGCTCCGCCGACAGCTCCCGGGCAATGCGGATACCCTCACTGGAAAAATCCATCCCGGTCGCCTGCGCGCCCAGCCGCGCCCAGGAAAGCGTATCCAGTCCGAAATGGCACTGCAGGTGCAAGAGGGATTTCCCCTTCACCTCGCCCATCTCAGAAAGGATCAGCTCATCCAGGCTGGACTTGCCCTGCTTGAATTCGTCCACCTGGTAGAACCTGGAACGGGAGTTGATCAGGGCGAATTCATCCCACATCTTTTGATTGGCTTTACGATATTCATCCATCCGATACCTTGCTTCCTGTTGGTAGACGTAATTTACAGATTGCTGCCGTTGCTGGCGATCACCCTGCGGTACCAATCATAGGAGTCTTTAGGAGTGCGCTTGCCAGTGGGGTAATCCACATAGATCAGCCCGAAGCGCTGACGGTAACCCTCCGCCCATTCGAAATTATCCAGGATGGACCAGTGGAAGTAACCTTGGATGTCCACGCCGTCCTCGATCGCCCGGCGCACCTGCTTGAGATAGCGTCCGGTGAAATCGATACGCTGCGGGTCGTGCACTCTGCCATCTTCGTGCACCCAATCCATGCAGGAAAGGCCGTTTTCAGTGATGTAGATCGGTTTTTGATAGCGCTCGTAGAGGAACTTCGGAGTCCAGTAGAGTGCCTCCGGGGTCACCTGCCAGTGCGTGAGAGTATGCTGGCTGCCGTCCGGGAAGGCCACCTCTTCGGGAAGGCCGTCCCTGCCCTGGCGGATGGGCGTGGCGAAATAGGTGTTCATACCGTAGAAATCAAGTGGCTGGGAAATGAGCTCCATATCACCCGCTTTCACTTCCGGCATGGCTCCGCCAAACAGGCGCAGCCCATCTTCCGGGTAGCTACCGAGGAACATCGGATCCGAAAACCAGGTGTTGCTCCACAGGCTCTTTTCAAAACATCCGAGGGTAAAGCGACGTGTTGCTTCGATATCTTCAATTTTTTCACTGGCAGGGATCGAGGAACCACCCACCGGGGCGTAACCGATGACCGGTTTCTTTTTAGCTTCATTACGGATCACCCGCGCAGAGCGACCGTGCGCCAACAGGACGTTGTGCGACATTTGCAGGGCGTCCGGCCAGTCCACCTTTAAACCAGGCGCGTGCACGCCATCCACGTAACCCAGCTGCAGGAAGACCTGCGGCTCGTTGATCGTCATCCACTTCGTCACGCGATCTGAGAAATTGTCGACCACCAACCTGGTATAGTCCTCGAACCATAGCGGAGAATGCGGATTCAGCCACCCGCCGCGGCGGTGGAGGGCAACGGGGTAATCCCAGTGAAATATTGTCACCCAGGGCGTGATACCCGCCGAAAGCAGCTCGTCGATCAGGGCATTGTAAAAAGCGATCCCCTTGGGGTTGGCAGCACCGGTGCCTTCCGGGATCAACCTGGTCCAGGAGAGGGAAAGCCGGTAGGCCTTCAATCCGAGCTTCTTCATCAGAGCGACATCTTCCTTGAAATGGTGGTAATGGTCGCAAGCTACATCCCCATTGTCGCCGTGATAGACTTTCCCGGGAACCCGGCAGAAGGTATCCCAAATGGATGGGGTGCGTCCATCTTCCGAGGCGGCGCCTTCAA
>CAWDSH010000020.1:0-3085 GCA_963804865.1 uncultured Chloroflexia bacterium | reverse complement strand
GCAGATTGCCATCCAACTGACCGCATTCTGACATCCTCCTGACCCCGCGGTTGGCTATGCTGGGGGTAATACCAACCCACAGGAGGTTCCCATGAGATCGATCAATACTTTTTTGAATGTCGCCTTATCCTTTGCGCTGATCGCCGCACTGGCTGCCATCGGACTGCCAAGGCTCAGCGTCAGCGCCGCGACACCCACCCCCGAACCGGTGGAGCAATCACCCCAGGCGCCGGTCTGCGATGCCTCGCGCACCGTGGATGTCAGCGGGACGGCGGTGATCAACGTCGCCCCGGACCGCGTGCTGATCCAGCTGGGCGTGCAGTCCAACGGCATCTCGCCCAAGGAGGTCCAGCGCAGGAACGCGGCAGCCATCAGCCGGGTGCGGGCGGCCATCCAGAAGCTGGGCGTAAAGGCAACCGATATCACCAGCGACAATTACATCATCGAGCCGATCTACGAGGATTACGACGCGCTGTATATCAAGGGCTACCGCATCTACAACGTGCTGGCGGTCACGCTCAAGGAAGTGACCAAAGCCAGCGACGTGATCGCGGCGGCTTTCGAAGCGGGCGCCAACCAGGTGGTCAACGTGGAGTTCTACACCAGCGAGCTGCGCGCCCACCGCGACCAGGCACGCGCGCTGGCGATGGAAGCCGCCGACCAGAAGGCCAAGGCCCTGGCGGGCGCGGTCGGCGCGGAGACCGGCTGCGTGCTGCGCATCAGCGAGAACAGCTGGTACCATTACAGCGGCTGGTGGCGGGCGGCAACCAGGCGCTCTGGGCGCAGAACGTCGTGCAGAACGTGACCCCCGCGGGCGGTGGCAGCGAGTCGCTGGCTGAGGGTCCGGTGAGCCCGGGGCACATCTCTATCCAGGCGCAGGTCTCGGTCACCTTTGGATTGAAGTAACACACCACGACGTATAGAAGAACCCCCTGTAATTCAAGAAGGGGGTTTGTTTTTTATCGATTGGATGGTTATCCGCCCTTTAGAAAAACAGGGTACATAATAAAATGCTTCCAGTGATGGAACGCCATTTTTAGAGTAATGACATGTAGCAAAAGAACATCGTGGGTCTGCAATTTTTTTAGACATTTAATTCAGACAAACATTGTGCAAATAATATCATTTTGATACATTAATATGATAAATTATATAAAATTAGTATTATTTTATTACAATGATTTCAATCATGAGGTGGAAATGAAAAAACAAAAATTGGTCTCATTTGGCTTGGTAATCATATTAATTTTGGTGTCTTGCAGCCCATCCACGCCCAAAGGCTCACTAGAGGTTGTGAAAGATGTAAGTATCGGCAAAAATTTAGTTCCCCCACAACTTTTGGATATTGAGGCACCTTTGCCGTCACCGGGTGCAGCATTATTGATGGCGTTGGCGGTAGATGAGCCGGGCGTCGCCGCTTTGGTTGATGACGTTGAGGCATCTGAACGCGCTGCCATTCAAGCAGTCATCGATGAACTGCAAGCTCAACTGCCCCAGACCAGCAGCACAGGGGATTTAACCGCGCTGGCAGCATCAATTTCCAAGGTATCGAACGCAGCTCGCCCAGCCGGGAAAAGTTCCTTCGCCAAACCCGCGATGGTTCCCGTGGTTTACGTTCCTCCAGCCGCCGTTCGTTCTGAAAAAGGCAGTCTCAGTGCGGCATCCATGGTCGGCCTTCTTGTCAGCATGTTTGGCGATACTTTTATTAACCAATTACCTGCCATGCCCACCAAGAGTTTTTCTCAATCCGAGAAGGAGGCGAATGCCACCACGGACATGAGTGCGGAAATGGGCAGAGGGGAAGATGGGTCAACCAATTTTGCCTTCGGATTGAAGTCAGAAGCCTTGAAGGATGGTGCTTCTGCTAAAACCGATATGTACGCCAAAATAGAGGGTCAGCGCTGCCCCAATGCAGAAGGACAGGTGAGTTTCACGATCAAGGCGCGTCTCGGTTCCGAGGCGGGCGGGGCGGGATCCACCCAGGATCTGACCACCTTTGTGCGCGCAACGGTAGGGGATGATGCCGAGGTAACTAGCACCACATTCGACGTGATCCAGGGTACCCGCAGCATAAAGGGCGGTGTTGGGGTATACGTGGAGACAGGGATGACCACCAAATACGGTCCGAATTATTCGGATGGTAAAGGATCAAACGAACGTTTGATCCGCAACTCCCAGAATGCCACCCGGGAGGATGTCGCCAATTCACACGAATCTGGAATTAAAGCCGCGCTGGAATTGGGCATAGCATCACTTGCGACGGCTCAGAACGCCTGGCAGAATGGCAAGTGCGTCAAGATCGAAGCAACCTCCCCGGGGACGGTCGAGCCCGGATCGACCACCCCGATCCCCGTGAAAGTTCTGTCCATCTTTGACAAATCCGACGTTCCTTCGAAAATAATAGCGGCGCTCACGGGCGGGGAATCAGTTGATCCCACTTCGCTTGCCAAGACACCCGGAACCCTGACCTACACCGCTCCCAACGAGAAAGGAAAGAGCGCGACCATCCTGCTCACTGCAACCTCCAGGCGAGGACAGGCCAAGCTCGAGCTCACGGCTAATACCGGAGAGAAAAAGCAAAACTACAAAGTAATCGAGACACCCGGTATAGGCAGTAGCTGGAATGGGGCTTGCATCGATGACCTGTCCAAACCCTTTACGGTCTCTTGGACTGGACCTGGCACTTCTGGAACATTCATCATCTCCCCGAGCAGCCCCACAAGCGGCAGCCTCACAGAGGAGCTTCATGTTGGAATAGGCGGTACCTCGATGGACTACAAGGGTAACGGCAGCTACGAGATCATCCCTACGGATAAAGATCCCGAAGGTAATGTCATTGGAATGGAAATTGTTTATAGCACAACCGGCAATGCAATAAGCTGCGCTGGAGGCAAGTGTGTGACAACTACAATGGACAGCGGTAAAGGTGTACAGATCCCGTTGCGAGTCCAGGATGGTCCCTGCCCTTAGGATAGACACCATCCATCGTGTGCACTCTGGCGATGGAAACAAGGTGGATGAAAACCCGGTCAGCCCGGGACACATCTCGGTCCAGGCGCAGGTTTCGGTCACCTTTGGATTGAAG
>CAWDSH010000019.1:0-17998 GCA_963804865.1 uncultured Chloroflexia bacterium | reverse complement strand
GGGGAATAAAAA
This sequence comes from uncultured Chloroflexia bacterium, assembly GCA_963804865.1. Classification (GTDB taxonomy): domain Bacteria; phylum Chloroflexota; class Anaerolineae; order Anaerolineales; family Anaerolineaceae; genus CAVVEQ01. The sequence continues at coordinate 17,986 of CAWDSH010000019.1, read as the reverse complement.
GAGGATCGATCCTAGGATCGATCCTCGCTGGTGCCCCAGGCAGAACTCGAATCTGCAACCTTTTGCTCCGCAAGCAAACGCTCTATCCAATTGCGCTACTGGGGCATTCCGGTCTTCAAATATACCGCCGACCGGATGAATCGTCAAGAAAGCCTCAAGCCGGACTCCTGTGATTAAAAAACACAGGTGTCAATTCATACCTCTGTTTGCAATACGGAGAACAAGACTTGAGCGATCAGCCTTTGGGAAGCAGGGCCGTGCCGCGTGTGTTCTCCTCGATCGCCAGCAGCAGGTAAAGCAGCTCGCCCATGGCGTACGTGGTTAATGCGGATATACCGCCGCCAATCAGCACTCCCAATGCACCTAATAACCCGCCGAAGAATCCTGCTCCGCCAAGATCAACATTGTTGTTAGGACCCAGCATGCTGCGCAGTAAGGGTCCGCTGGCTGAGAAGCCGATCAGGGTGAGGACTGCTCCGAGCACAGTCACTACCGCGATGATGATGCCAAAGATCTTGAATATGGTGCCGATGATCCTTAATGCCCCAAATTTCTTTTGCATTTTATCCTCCACAAAAATTTGAATTAATAAAAATACTTTATCGTATCTGCACGTAAATTGCAACCGGAATCTAATAAATGTATAAGAAGAAACAGCGTAATTTGGCCATTTCTTGACCGTTATATACCGCTATGTTATGATGATTTCCCGAGGAAAGAATAATGACAAACGATCCGACATCACCGAAGTCGACATCGACTGGTGCCGGTAAAACTCAAAAACAATCCAGCGGCCAGGAACAAACAAGCCAAAAATCACACGGGTGGACGCAGGTTTGGGAAAACCTGGTTCATTTGGGACTGGGTGAGATCTCTTTACGCGCGGGCACGGCCCTGGCTTCCCTGATCCTGATCGTCCTTGTTGTCTGGATCATGGGTAGTTTCTACTTGGGAGGGGAAATCTCCACCTTCAGCACCTCAGTTCAGGCTGCCGCGGTTGCTACCCCAACACCAGAGGTGAAAGTTCCCGCACGTAATAAAATTCCCGAGGTATATGGAATCAGCCGGCTGGCCGAGATCCACACCATTCTGCCATCACGTCCGCGGTTTGATGTGGTGGAATACACGGTTGAGAAAGGGGATACGATCTTTGGGATCGCTGAGAAATTCAATCTCAGCCCTTCCACCATCCTATGGGGTAATTACCTGACCTTGCAGGATAATCCTCATTTTCTTAAACCCGAAATGACTCTCAATATCCTGCCCGCCAACGGAACATATTATCAATGGACGGCTGCAGATGGTCTTAACGGTGTTTCGGAATATTTCAAAGTTAAGCCGGAAGATATCATCAACTGGCCTGGCAACCAACTGGATGCAGGTACCATCGGCGATTATGCCCATCCGAACATCGAAGCCGGCAAATGGTTGTTTGTGCCAGGAGGGTCTCGCGAATTCATCACCTGGAGCGCTCCGCGTATCACTCGATCCGATCCAGCGGTGGCGAGGGTGCTCGGTCCCGGCTATTGTGGGACGATCGCTGACGGCGCGGTGGGTATAGGGACCTTCATCTGGCCAACCAGCCAAAAATGGCTGTCCGGATTCAAATATTCCCCTGAAACCAATCATTTTGGGGTCGATGTCGGCGGGCAGGAAGGTAATGCCATTTATGCCGTCGATAACGGTGTGGTGGTCTATTCTGGTTGGAACGATCATGGATACGGCTACATGATCGTGGTCGACCATGGCGGCTGGCAATCACTCTATGCTCACCTCAGCGCGATCAATGCCACCTGTGGGCAGAGCGTTTTTCAGGGCGATGTGATCGGCGCGATGGGCAGTACAGGCAACTCGAGCGGTCCCCACCTGCATTTTGAGCTGCTCAGTGATGATTACGGCAAGGTGGATCCGATCCAATTCCTTCCATAAATCTCATAAGTTAAATAAGATCCGATTATCCCTAATTCTTCAGGGATGTATAATAATTTAATATAGCAAGTGGAGGTGGTGAGATGCCGGCAATTTCTGAAGTGCGTCCTTCGCCAATATCCGGGCGCTGGTATGAGGGAGATCCACAGCGTCTTGCATCCGTGGTGGATGCTTATCTTGATGAAGCTCACCTGCCGGAAATAAAGGGTCAGGTGCTGGCGGTGATCGCGCCGCATGCAGGACACATCTACTCGGGCAGGACCGCCGGATATGCATTTCGCGCCGTGTTGGGCAACTCCTATCCACTGGTGGTGATCTTTTCCCCGTTGCATGGATTCCATTTTGAACAATTGCTGGTCAGCGCTCATCAAGCCTATGCCACGCCATTGGGCACCATTCCCATTGATGAGGAAGCTGTCGAATCCCTGAATGAAGAACTTAAGAAAGCAAATGGACCCGACCTCGCGCGTATTGCCTTTGATCAGGAGCATTCACTTGAGATCGAGCTGCCATTTTTACAGCGTTCCCTCAAGGGTGAGTTCAAATTACTGCCGGTGATGCTGCGCAGCCAGGAACCGGAGATAATAAAAAAGCTGGGATTGGCGGTTGCCGAGGTGGTGAGGGAAAGATCCTGCCTGCTGGTCGCGAGCACCGACCTCTCCCATTTTTATGACGAGCGAACAGCCAATCAATTCGATGCGGAAATGTTGCACCAGTTTGAATCATTTTCGCCGGAGAACGTTTTCCAGGCGGAAAAGAGCGGCAAGGGATTTGCCTGTGGATTGGCTGCCGTGGCGGCAGTCTTCTGGGCAGCCCGGGCGCTGGGGGGGACAAGGGTGCAGGTGATCCATCACAGCACCTCGGCTGATGAGACCGGTGACCGCAGCTCCGTGGTGGGCTATGGCGCCGCCGTCGTCCTTAAAGAAAAAAAGTAAGTCAATTAAATTTTCAAAATATTTCAAATCGAATTATAGAGACCACGAAAGTCTTTTGCTTTCCTGGCAGCTTTACGGTTTAATAGAGCCATGACGGAATACGTACGGGTTGCGGTCAATGTTCCCCAGGTGAAAGGGGAGTTCGATTACCACCTGCCGGTTTCATTGGAAGGCAGGGTGACGGCAGGCTGCCTGGTGGAAGTGCCCTTCGGAAAACAAATGGTCCAGGGGATCGTGCTGGCATGCATCGATGAGCCCGAGGTGCAGGAGACCAAGCCTGTGGAGACCCTGCTCGATCCTGAGCCTGCATTGAATGCCCATCAGCTGGACCTGGCACGCTGGATTTCGGATCGTTTTCTTGCCCCGCTTTCCGCATGCATGGAGTTGATGCTGCCACCCGGTCTTTCGCAGATGGCGGATACGCTATTTACCATCAACAATCCTGCTGATGAAAACGAGGTATCGCCACTTCAGAAACGAATGCTCGTTCTGCTCAAGAAACGGGGCAGCTTGCGAGGGAGACAGATGGATGCTGCCTTTCCGCACCTGGAATGGAGACCAGCCGCGCTAGCCCTGGTCAAAAAGGGAGTCCTGGTTTCGAAATCAATATTGCCTCCGCCAGCTGTCCGCCCTCGCGTGGTTCGAACCGCGCAACTCATCCGTCCACTCGAGGAGGCTGAGACTCTCGCGGCTCAATCCTTCCGCCCGGGATCGGCACTTGACCGGCGAATCAGCGCCTTGCGCTTCCTGAGCCGGGAGGCCCTGCCAGTAAATGTTTCATGGGTCTATGCAGCCAGTCGAACCACCCTGGCTGACCTGGAGAAGCTGGCGGAGAGTGGTTTGGTTCAGCTCAGTGAAACCGAGATTTGGCGCGATCCGCTGCGCGATTTTCAATTTCAATCCCAGGAACCCCCGATCCTGACCAGCGATCAGGAACATGCCCTCGAGAAAATAAACGACGGATTGAAAATAACAGCTGCAGGAGGAAAGCCTAAGCCTTGCCTGCTGCATGGCGTCACCGGTTCAGGAAAAACCGAAATTTATCTGAAAGCAGTTGAAGAGGCATTGTCGATGGGCAAACAGGCGATCGTCCTGGTGCCTGAAATCGCGCTCACGCCACAGACTGTGCGTCGCTTCTTAAGCCGTTTCCCCGGACGAGTGGGGCTGATGCATTCGCAATTATCCCCCGGTGAACGGTATGATACCTGGCGCCGGGCGCGTGCCGGGCTGCTTCCAGTGATTGTTGGTCCACGCAGCGCGCTATTCACACCATTACCGGATCTCGGTCTGATCGTGGTAGATGAATGCCACGATGGATCTTATTACCAGGATGAAATCTCACCAGCATATCACGCTGTGGATGCAGCCCTGGCATATGCCGGGATGACAGGATCCGTTATCGTTATGGGCTCCGCCACACCCTCTGTGGAAATGCTGTACCAGGCAGACCAGGAGGGGTGGGAGAGGTTGGAGCTGCCCCTGCGAATGCTGGCGCATCGCCAGGCTGTAGCCGGTCAGATGGAGCACCTGTCCATACCCATGCCGAAATTGCCTACTGATGGAGAAACTGCCAGCCTGCCGCTCCCAAAAGTGAAAGTGGTCGATATGCGCGAAGAGCTGAAGGGTGGAAACCGCTCCGCGATCAGCAAAACCCTTCAGGAAGCTTTAGGGGAAGTTATCGAAAAAGGTCAGCAGGCAATCCTATATCTCAACCGGCGAGGGACATCGACATATGTGTTCTGCCGTGAATGCGGATATGTGTTGCGCTGCCCGCGCTGCGATCAAACCCTCACCTACCATAATGATCAGAGTGCGCTGATCTGTCATACTTGTAATTACCGCAGGCAGATGCCCCAGAAATGCCCGCAATGTGGCAGCAGCCAAATTCGTCAGTACGGGATGGGCACTGAAGGGGTGGAAAAGCTTGTTCAGGAAATCTTCCCGCAAGCGCGCACCCTGCGCTGGGATTGGGAGACCACCCGGCAGAAGGGTGCGCATGAGATCATCCTTTCCCATTTCGCGAATCACCGCGCGGATATCCTTATTGGTACTCAGATGCTGGCCAAGGGACTGGATCTACCACTGGTCACCCTGGTGGGCGTCATCCTTGCGGATGTTGGTTTGAGTCTGCCGGATTACCATGCCGGGGAAAGAGTTTTCCAATTACTCAGCCAGGTGGCAGGGCGTGCCGGGCGATCGCCTTTGGGTGGAAAGGTCATTTTCCAGACTTTCCAGCCGGAGCATTATGCCATCCAGGCAGCGGCGTTGCACGATTTTACTGGTTTCATACGCCGGGAGCTGGAGTTCCGCAAGGAACTGGGATACCCACCCTACTCACGGCTGGTTAAATTGGAATTTCGCGATCAGAAATCCGAGAAAGCTGAATCAGCAGCAAAGGAATTCGCCAGCCTGGTGAAAACGTGGATCGAGCAAGGCGGATACCATGCCACCGAGATCATTGGTCCCGTGCCTTGTTTCTTTGCCCGTCAGTCAAGCTCCTTCCGCTGGCAGGTCATCCTGAAAGGCCCTGATCCTGCGCTTATCCTGAAAGGTAAGACGTTGGGGAATGCGCATATTTCTGTAGATCCTTTATCCCTCCTTTAAAATATTTTATACTTTCGAACAACAGACGTTCCTGATTGGGAGATTCTGATTTTTTAAGATTCAAATATTGACTTTTTATTAAATAATCATTAAAATAATCAAGAACGATCATAAAAAGTATCCAAAACGATCAAAATAAACACTCATATGTTTCCTGCCGAGCGACGCGCGAAGCTGATCAACCTGCTCACAGCCAGCGGATTCCTGCAAGTTGGAGAAATATCCCGCCAGCTGGAGATTTCCCCCATTACCGTCAGGCGCGATCTTCAGGAGCTGGAGAAAGAAGGCATCTGCATCCGCAAACGGGGTGGAGCGATCAGCCGCAACCGCAGTGCCACCATGGAGCTGCCGTACGCGATCAAGCAGGTACAGAATGCCGATGTAAAGAAACGCATTGCTGAAGCCGCCCTTCAGTTTGTTGAAAGCGGTGATTCACTGATCCTGGATTCGGGTTCCACCACCTATGCACTGGCAGCTCGCATGGTTACCAGGCGGCACCTTTATGTGGTCACCAATGATCTATATGTGGCTTCAAAGCTGGCGACAAACCCGGAGATCAACACGATCTGCACCGGTGGAAATGTACGTCCGAATGTTTTTTCCCTGCAGGGCAACCTGGCAGAGAATTGCTTTCGTAATTTAAAGGTAGACACGACTTTCTTAGGTGCGGATGCTGTTCATGACGATGGCTGCATATACAACGTAAACATCGAGGAAGTACCCATCAAGCAGGAAATGATCCAGGCAGCGACGAAGGTCATACTTCTGGCTGATTCGACTAAATTCATACTTCAAGGATTCGCGAAGGTTTGCGAACTAAATGCGATTGATAGTGTTATTACCGATGAGGGTATTACTCCGGAGCAGCAGGAAATGATCCGGAGCAGGATAAAGAAGGATCTTATCATCGTATAGGGGCCTGAAATCGTTCAATATGGGTGATTAAGAGAAGGAGGTGAAATACAGAACAATATCGAAGGAGAAGAACCGCTGTCAGTTAGATAATCTTCAAAAAGAAAAATAGGAGAAATGAGTATGTTAACCTTCTTAAAAAGTGTTTCCGATTTTATGATGAGTTTGGGAATTCCCTTGCTGCTGCCCATCATCCTTACCATCATAGGCTTGATCTTCGGGCAGAAATTCGGCAAAGCTCTGCGGGCTGGGCTTACCCTGGGCGCGGGCTTCATTGCCCTTAACCTGGTGATCGGCCTGCTGATCAGCTCCATGGATCCGGTTGCTCGAGCCATGGTCGAGAGCACAGGCTCAAAGCTCAACATCCTGGATGTTGGTTGGGGTGTTGCAGGTGGCATCGCCTGGGGCACTCCTGCAGGCTCTATTGTTCTTTTCGTATGCCTGGCTGTTAATATCATCATGCTGGCATTCAAATGGACCAAGACCCTCAATGTTGATATCTGGAACTTCTGGAACCAGGCCTTTACAGCATCTGTCTGCTTCCTGGCAGCCGGTGGAATGAATAATCCGGGGCTTGCCTGGCCTATGGCCGCATTGGGAGCCGCGGTGCACACCGTGTACGAGTTGATCATTGCCGATAAGACTGCCAAGGGCATCCAGGAATTCTACAACCTGCCCGGCATCAGCATTCCCCACGGGTGGGCGGTCACATCAGTTCCGATTGTCTACGGGGTCAACTGGGTTCTGGATCGCATCCCTGGTGTGAAGGATATTCACTGGGATGAAGGCGCCATCCAGGAGAAACTGGGCGTTTTTGGTGAACCACTTCTCCTCGGCACCATTTTAGGCATCATCGTGGGAGCCATTGGCGGACTCTGGAGAGAACCCATCAAGCTCGTCACACTCGGCGTCACCATCGGTACCGCCATGATCCTGATCCCCAAGATCATCGGTTTCTTTATGGAAGCCCTGACACCGATTTCCGAATCAGCACGCGAATACATGGCCAAGCACTTTGGTGGACGTGAGATCTATATTGGCCTGGATTCCGCGATTTTGATCGGTCACCCTGTGACCGTTGCGGCTGCCGTTATCCTGATCCCGATCGTTCTCGGCCTCGCCCTGATCCTGCCTGGCAACCGCGTCCTGCCGTTCGGCGATCTCGCTGCCCTGTTCTATTTCGTCGTCATGGTACCGTGGATGACCAAGGGCAATCTCTTCCGCTCTATTATTACTGGTATCTTTGTTATGACGGTTGTGCTGTATGTCTGCACATCCTTCGGCTCATCATTAACTGAGATGGCAAAACAGATCAATTTTGCCATGCCTGAAGGCGCTTTGGACATCACAGCATTATCTGCTGGTAACTGGGTGACCTGGGTTATGTTCCAGCTCAGCCGGCTCGTTGGCGGATAATTATTGTTGATTTGATTGGACACGGACGAATATATCGTCCGTGTCCAATCTTCTCCATTAGAAGGACATCTAAATAACATCATGAAAGTTGCCGTTTATTACAACAATCACGACGTCCGTGTAGAGGAAAGACCCTTGCCTGAACCGGGCGAGGGAGAGATCTTGGTAAAAACGAAATCATGCGGTGTCTGTGTGGCGGATACGATGGAATGGTATCTTCAGCCGCGTGCTCCTCTTATCCTGGGTCATGAGCCCACCGGCATCGTCACAAAGACTGGATCGAATGTCACCCAATTCAAGGAAGGTGATGCCGTAGCAGTGCACCACCACGTACCCTGTTTAATTTGCGAACACTGCCTGCGGGGAAATTTCACCATGTGTGCCACCTTCAAGCGCACGCATATCCTCCCCGGAGGTTTTTCAGAATACTTTATCGCTTCTTCTATTCATATCGAACGGGATACTTTTCTCCTCCCGGACTCGATAGGGTTTGAGGTTGGCACGTTGATCGAACCGCTGGCATGCGTGGTTCACGCCATCGAAAAAGCTGGTATCAAACCAGGCGACCGGGTGGTACTTATCGGTACTGGCGCCATGGGACTCATGTTTATCCAGGCGCTGCGTGCCTGGGGGGTTCGGGACTTGATCGTTTATGAAGTTTTGGAATGGCGAAAACAAAAAGCCGTTGAATTTGGAGCTGAGACAGTCTTTTCCCCTTCCGATGATGTTGAGGAAGAATCCAGGCGCGTGAAAGCGCATTTTGGCACAGATGGTGCTGATAAGGTGATCATTGCAGCCAAGGACTTGAGGGCTATGGACCTGGGGATGAAATTAGTCCGCAAGGGCGGTCTGGTGCTGTTCTTTGCCACCCCACACCCGGATGAATATGTGAAATTATTTCCATCATATATATTCTTTAATGAAATTACCATCACTTCCAGCTATTCCGCCAGTCACCTGGATACCCGCATGGCTTTTGATCTGCTTGAGAGAGGGTTGGTGAATGGCAAGGCAGTGATCACCCACCGTTTTCCACTTGAAAAACTATCTGATGCCATCCTGCAAACTCAATCCCGGGAAGGCAGTCTTAAGTGCATCATTAATTTTGATTAGAAAATAGAGGTATTGCGAGTGTCTTATCCAATTGATCTATCCGGGCAGGTGGCGGTTGTGACTGGTGGCGCAAAGGGCATTGGCGAAGCTACAGTCAATTACCTTGCCAGAGCTGGTGCACAGGTAGTGATCGATGACCTGGCACCTGAAGAGAAAGTCCAGCCACAATTGGATGCGGTCGAAAAAATCGGACTGCGCCCCTTTTACCTGCGCGAGGATATTTCCAAAGAGGAATCAGCAAAAAGCATGGTTCAAAAGACCATGGACAAATTCGGGCGTATCGATATCCTGATAAATAACGCAGGTGTTGTCGCAGATTGGGATGCCAGTTACGCGGTGCATGTAAAAGGCGTGTTTTATTGTTCGGAAGCCGTGAAACCACACATGGCGGAACGCAAGAGTGGGCGGATTGTAAACCTCACATCCACTTGCTTATTTACGGGTGGAACTGGAATTCCGGAATATGTTGGATCCAAGAGCGGTACTTATGGGATTACCCGTTACCTTGCCCGTCATTACGCCCCCCTGGGCATCCTTGTAAATGGTGTTATGCCGGCAGTGATCATGAGTGATATGATCATGACCCGTTATAAATCGGAAGAGGAAATGATCGCCCACTACACACCCAGAATCCCCATTGGACGCATCGGTTACCCGGATGATATCGCCGGGGTGGTCCTGTTTTTATGTTCTGATCTCTCCAGGTTTATTTGTGGTGAGATCATCCTGGTGGATGGCGGGCGTCAGAATGTTGGGGGATGATCGGAAATATATTTTTATTGGGAGATTACAATCATGAACAGCATTCAAAAAGAACTCGAGCATTTGACTTCAATCTCTGCACTATCCGGAATGGAAGATCGTATGATCGCGGAAATGCAGAAGCGTTTCAAACCGCTGGCAGATGCGGTGGATGTCGATCGATTGGGTAATGTGACAGCCACTTTTAATGGTAAAAGCGATACCGAACCCAGGCTGTTGGTCTTTGCCCACGTCGATGAAGTGGGGATGATGGTCACCAAGATCGATCCCAATGGTTTCCTGCGTTTTGATCGCATCGGTGGTGTTCCGGAAAAAACTTTACGCGGTCAATTCGTCAACGTTTTTTCCATCGATGGAGAGAAATGTTACACGGGTTTCATCGGTACCCATGCTCATCATTTGACACCTGCGGATCAGAAATATGTCGTTCCCACAACCGACAAGATGTACATCGATATGGGATTTACATCTGCAAAGGATGCGTTGGATTGCGGTATCCGTACTGGCAGTGCCGTAACGTATGAACCGCGCTTCCATGTCATAGGCGAGAATCGCATCACAAGTAAAACAATGGATAATCGGGTTGGCGTTTACCTGCTTCTTTCGCTCGCGGAGTACCTCAAGGAAAACAAGCCCAGTGGCACTGTCTACCTGGTTGCGTCCGTCCAGGAGGAATTCAATATTCGTGGAAATATGCCTGTCTTCACCCGGTTGGAGCCTGATGCTGCCATCTGCCTGGATATCACCAGTGCTTGCGATACACCTGATCTCAACGGTTATTATGATATTTCCCTGGGAAAAGGCCCGGCAGTGCTGCAAATGAACTTTCACGGCAGGGGCACCCTGGCAGGCTTGATCCCGCATCCAAAGTTCAGGTTATTCATTGAAAGGACCATAGAGGATCTAAAGATCCCCTACCAGAGGCAGGTCATTATTGGTGAGATCACCGATGATGCCTTCACTCTTGTACTTGGGAAACAAGGGGTAGCCATGGCGCATATTTCCATCCCCATGCGCTATTCCCATTCACCAATTGAAACTTGCGATATACGCGATATCAAGGCTGGTGATACGGTTGTAAAAGAAGTCGTAAAAAGATTTAATCATTCCGTTGACCTGAATCGCGGCACATCCGCATAGGCCTTTTAGAAAAGGAGTTCAGAAAAGATGATCTGGACAGAAGAGATTTTCAAAACGAAGAAACCAATTATCGCCATGTGCCATCTTTTAGCCTTACCGGGCGATCCTGCATATGATAAGACCGGCGGTATGAAGCAGGTCATCGATTGGGCGCGTAAAGACCTGAAAGCCCTGCAGGACGGTGGAGTGGATGGGGTCATGTTTTCGAATGAGTTCAGCCTGCCTTACCTGACCAGGCTGGAAACAGTCACGGTTGCTGCCATGGCGCGTGTCATTGGTGAGCTGATCGATGATATCCACATTCCTTTTGGGGTAAATTGCCTGTGGGACCCGGAAGCATCATTGGACCTGGCGGTTGCGACCGGTGCAAAATTTGTCCGCGAGATTTTCACAGGTGTCTATGCCAGCGATTTTGGTCTGTGGAATACCAACTGCGGAGCAACAGTCCGGCATCAATACAAGATCGGCGGCGAAAGCGTAAAACTCCTTTTCAACATTGTTCCTGAGGCAGCTGCTTATCTTGCTGCACGGGATATTGTTGCCATTGCCAAAACCACGGTTTTTAATACCCATCCCGACGCCTTGTGTGTTTCCGGGATCACAGCCGGTGCGCAAACTGACATCAATGTTTTGGAAAAAGTGAAAGCAGCCATTCAGGAGACACCTGTTTTCGCCAATACCGGGCTCAGGATGGAGAACGTGGAAAAAACACTCGCCATTGCTGATGGTGCTGTGGTCGGGACGACATTCAAAATCGACGGCGTTTTTGAGAATCACGTGGATATCGATCGTGTTCGGAATTTCATGAAGAAGGTCAAGGATTTTCGTTCAACCCTATGAAAGGGAAACAAACTCATAAATTAATGGTGATCATTTCATGACAGAAGATATCGTTCTGAGCCCTGATCTGGTATTGATCAATGAGGGTGTAGAAAATAGCACGGAAATTATTAAAAAGCTCGGAAGTTTGATGTTAGCAGGGGGATATGTCAAGGATACCTATATCCAGGCGGTCATTGATCGGGAAAAGGTATTCCCCACCGGGCTGCAGACCGTGAAATGCGGTTTTGCCATCCCGCATACCGATTCGGTTCATGTGAATCAAACCGCGGTGGCGGTGGCAACCTTGAAATCCCCCGTGGTCTTCAAGGCGATGGATAATCCTGAAAACGCGATTGATGTAAAAATCGTGATGATGCTGGCTGTCAGTGATCCCAACAAGGTGGTTGAGACACTGACTACCATTATTTCCATCCTTGAAAATGGAGAGAAAATTGATAAAATATTAGCAGCGAACAGCAAGGTGGAAATCTTTAATGCAGTACATGAGCACATGAAGGAAATCGTTGAAAAACGCGGCGGTCGCAAGTCGGATTTTCAAATCGCTCATTAAACTTTCATTATGGTGAGGTGGTAAATGTATAAAGTAAAGATACTGGTCGTGTGCGGCTCCGGAGTTGCAACATCAATGCACGCTGCCTATAAGTTGCGCGAGCAGATGGAGAAGGAAAAAATACCGGTGCATATTGATGGAGCAGGCAATAATGAATTGGCTGCCCGTGGACCCAACTATGACATCATTGTAAGCAACACAATGGTCACTGTCAAACTTGACAAACCCGTGTTCAGCGCGATCCCCTTGTTGACCGGGGTGGGTGAAAAAGAACTGATCGCCAAGGTCATTGATGCAGCCAGGGAAGTCCTTAAGCAAAAAGACGGAAAATAATCACTGCTGTTGAAGGTAAAAGAACCTTTCGGGTGTGCGCATCAAGGGTTATTTTCGCCTGGGTTATTCGTTAATGCAGAGTATGATTAGAAACGGTAGATGAATTAGATATGTTTTTCCAAATCCTGCGTTCATTACTTGGCCCTTTTGTGGTAATCCTGGATTTCTTGATCTTAAATCCTGAGGTTTTAGGTATCATTATCAGCCTGTATTTGATAACTTTGGGGTTGGGAAGACTTCAGTTAAGACGCATAACAACAAGAACAGTTGAGCTTATTCTTGAAAAATGTTCAGCCTGGTTGAAGGAAACTCCAACATTGACTGGTAAACAATTATTTGAAAGGTTATACCCGATCTGGGTAGAGGAATTGAAGAATTTTAAATTCCCAATGATCATGAATAAACACGATCTATGGCCGGCAACAGTGACACCTGAGCATGTCCTAATCAAATTACCTTTGTCCCCGGAATACCTCAATCAGACGCTGATTAATGCAGGCGTAATTAAAGAAGGTTCTCAAATGCGTGATAAGAAAAAGAAATCAAAAAAATAATCACTTACGAATATTTTCAAATTAAAAAACCTTTGCGGGTCAAAATACGCAAAGGTTTTCATTTTATTCACCAGGAATTATGGCAGTACGTAATGGGGATTGACAAAATCACCGTTCTGGCGGATCTCGAAATGAATATGGGGACCGGTGGAATTACCGGTGCTGCCAGCCGATCCGATGGATTGCCCCTGCACCACACGTTGTCCGCAGGAAACAGCATATGCACTCAAGTGGGCATAAACCGTGTGGTAGGTGTAATAGGTGGTATCGTGCTCGATGATGACCACCAGCCCGTATCCGCCGCCCATTCCACCCGCATAAACCACCACACCTGAATCGGACGCCATGACGTTATCGCCAAGATAGGCTGCGATATCGATACCCAGATGACCTTCCCAAAAATCATTGCCTGAGATGCTGGTTGTTCCGCTGGGCCAGATGAAGGTTCCTGATCCGGCATAGAAATCATCGGGAATCAAACATTGGTTGTTGATGGCGCGTGATGCGCCGGATTTTGGTTGGTATGCAATAGGCACCACCCATTGGCGGAACTCACCCTGTCCCCCTGGTATCATGACAAACTGCCCGGGTGATACCTTGGGATCGGTCATATCGAACTTATTCCCCGGCCAATTCAAGATATCTTCAGGGGTGACTCCATATTTTCCGGCAACGGCTTCCAGCGTGTCCCCTTCCTTCCACTGGTAATAAACTCCATCCACTGGGGGAACATTCAGGGTTAGGCCAACCGAGATCATCTGGGGATCATCCTGAAGGGTTGCCTGGTTTGCCCAGAGCACGGATTCGGGTTCCAGTTTGTATTCGGTGGCGATACTGAAAACCGAATCGCCCTGACCGACGGTATAGATTGTGGCTATTTCATTCCCTCGATCGGGGATATCGGTGATCGGGTTCGCCAATTTTTTCAAGGCATCATCGACCGTAATCGGTCGATATTCCGGCATTGGCAGGCTGGAGGTTGAAGGATCGGTTGAAACCGGTTCTGGTGTCGCGGCTGCTGAGGGAATGACTCCAAAAACCTGCAGCACGGTCAGAACCATGAGAATGATCATCAATCCCGCCACTCCCCAGGCAGCTTTGGGCAGCCAGTCGCGTTTTGATTTTTCCACCGACTCTGGTTTTGCTCCCTCCGTGGCGGGGGAAGAGTTTTGGTTCACATTGCCTCCGATAGAGTTTCCAGGAATTCCTGGTTGTCCTTGGTGTGCTCCATGCGCTGCAGGATTGCCTCGGTTGCCACTGCCGGGTCCATCCCGGCTCCTTGCGGGGCTTGCCCGATCATTTGCAGGTACATGCGGCGCAGCAGCCAGACACGCTGCAGAATATCAGGACCAAGCAGCAGATCCTCGCGGCGGGTGGAAGAGCGCTCGATATCGATGGCTGGGAATACGCGCCGCTCCTGTAACCGGCGGGATAAATGCAGCTCCATGTTGCCGGTACCTTTGAACTCTTCATAAACAACATCATCCAGGCGGGAACCAGTATCCACCAGTGCCGTGGCAATGATGGTGAGAGATCCGCCGTCCTCAATATTTCGAGCAGCACCGAAGAAGCGTTTCGGTGGATATAGCGCAGATGGATCCATACCGCCAGATAGCGTACGTCCGGAGGGATTGACCACCAGGTTATAGGCGCGTGCCAGACGGGTGAGTGAATCCATCAGGATGACCACATCCCGGCCAATTTCCATCAGGCGCTTGGCACGTTCGAGCGCGATCTCGGCAGAGCGGACATGCGATGTGACTGGTTCATCGAACGTGGAAGCCACCACCTCGGCATCCACTGAGCGGTCCATGTCTGTGACCTCTTCAGGGCGTTCGCCGATGAGTGCAATGATCAGGTGAACTTCAGGATTTTTTGTGGAAATTGAATTAGCAATCTGCTTGAGGATGGTCGTCTTACCGGCTTTTGGGGGAGAAACGATCATGCCGCGCTGGCCGCGACCTATGGGTGCGATCAGGTTAATCAGGCGCGAGGAAAGGATATCCCGGGTTGTCTCGAGATCAAAACGTTTATCCGGGAATACCGGGGTGAGATTTTCAAAATTGACCCGTTTTCGGGCTTCCTCGGGATCGAGACCATTGATGCTTTCCACCTTCAGCAAACCGTAATGGCGTTCGGATTCCCGCGGTGGTCTGACCACGCCAAGCACAAGGTCACCATTACGGAGTTCGTAGCGGCGCAGTTGTGCCTGGGAGACATACACATCATCGGGTCCGATGGCGTAATTCTGGCGCAGGAAACCGATGCCTTCTGGCATGATCTCCAGTACCCCCCCGCGCATTTCAATGCCTTCCTTTTCGGCTGCCCACTGGCAGACGCGCACGATAAGGTTTTCCTTTTTCAGGCGCATGGCATCCGGGATGCCGAGCTCCTTGGCTTGTGCCCTTAAGGTTGATAGAGGTTGATTTTCAAGATCGAGAATATTGAGCATGGTGACAGAGTCCGTGAAAGAGATTCGGATTAAACCGGTTAATCTAAGCCGCCCTTGCCTGCATTGAGCAGGCTGGTCTAAGAGGTAATGACATGTAAGATAGGGATTTGTTTTGGGTTCGCCGGACGCGTACAAGTCCGGAAAACCCCCTTCAAAGTATAGATGACCTCAAATTGCGAAATTCATTATAGCATGCTGAAGATAATTGTGCAAGTAATTATGGTTGGCAATAGGGGGATTCTTCTTTCAATTCGGTGAATAGAAATGGCGTGGCAATTTCTGATGAAAAGCTGCGATCCTCAAGGTAGGTATATTCTCCCTCGAAGAATTCGTTAAAAATGACGCGGAAAGTATTAATGGATGTCATTTCTTCCGGTAATTCGATATGTGGAATTATCTGGCAGGTAAATGGCATTCAAGATCGCGTTGCGATTTCGACCGCCAAAACCGTGGTCTCCCTGGAGGGCGATAACCACGTTCCCATCCGCCTGCTGGATGATTGATTCCAGCTGGGGCAGGATGCGAAGGTTGATGAATTCAACATTGTTCCTGTACCCTTGATTGGCATGTTCATGGTCCATGGGAAGGCCGATCATGTTACTGAAAGCTTCATCCGTGGTGAAGGAGCCATCCGGTAAAAAGATATATGGTCGATGAGGGATGGTGATGTGCATGAAAACCATCTTCGGACCCGGCAGGGAGGCAATATTCGGTATCTCATCAATGACATAATTGATCTGCTTTACGTAATCGTAATAGGGGAAGCGAATTTTTTCACGAAAGTTCTTAAATGCTTCCCCGGGGATAGAACGCGTGGCTTTCAACAGGGTTGTGTTGATAAAGATATCTTCAAATTCATTTAAAGATCTATTCCACCAGGAGGATTTCTCGGGGAAGGGTATATACACATCAGCATTCTTAAAGCTTGTTACCGGAAAAATACTTTGGACAGCCACGATCTGATATCCAAGATCCCGCAGGATGTGGAAGACTTTGTTTTGTTCCATGTAAGGTTCAATGGAATAAATATTCGGGTTGGCGGGATTGAATTTCTCATTGAGATTTTCCACGAATTCCATGTTAAGAGTTGCACTTAATGAGAGTCGCGTCCCATCGTAGTTACTGCGGCCACAATCGGCTACCTGGAATCCCAATCCGCTAAGTTGATCGAGAAATTCGGTGTTATCCAGCTGGTAATCTTCAAACAGGTAATCTTTCCGGGTATAGGAATCCAGGATGATGAAATAGATGTCAGGGGGATTCGTACCCGTTTTTAACGATTGGTCTTGAGTATCAAGAGGAAGGATTGAAGTCGGCGCATCCAATCGATCGTTGGAGTGGGCTTTTTCATTTTCGGATAAATAAGCTGGTAATATACATTTCCCCAATTGTGAATAATGGGAAGATGACAAGGATGAGTGAAACCACATTGAATATCATGGTTGGGTCAGAAAAAGCTTTCATTTTCCTGATAATGAAAAAAGAACCCGTTATGAATAGAAGGAAATATAAACTGGCTGTAACTTTATGATATGCAAACAGGGTTAATCCCTGGTCTGCCAGGAATTGGTGCACGCGCCCGTAAGAAAAGAAAAGCATCACAAAAAGGGAGGAAACCAGCGCTGCTCTTTGCCAATGTCGGAACAGCAAGCCTGCAATCAAAAAGAATAAACCCACGAGAAAAATACTTAACAATAAGGATCGCAAGCCAATCAGGAAACCAACTTCGCGGACATTCCAGGCGATCAGTGCCAGGGCGGGATAGGCTGCAAAAAGGATCGGATGAAATGGGATTTTAGAAAGAAAATTCTTCATTCTGAAAAATAATGATCATCATGGAATTTGAAATGCCGGGATTCGGATTAATAATGGATTGTTCAAGGATTTCAATCCCACGCATTATAACGTGCAATTGATCGGTATATTCGTAGTTTAAAGATCCCTGAAAATCAGATCATTTTTGGGGGAGTATTTTCTTGTACAAACGATGATCAATAGCCCAATCTTAACCAACCCGTAAGATAAACTCCGTATTGGTAACGAAATTGAGTTGCTGAAAAATTCACCATGAAATGAACTCCGGATTGAATTGCAGAAGGAAGCATGAACAGCAGCAAGGAAATTCTTCTAAATTTGATGGCGAATACTATCGTGCAAAACAGCCCAAGATAGAGGAAAAAAGCAGGTGATAAAAAGATTTGGTAAGCTGGTTCAGTGTTGCATTTATTTATGACCTTTACAATGAATTGCATTACTTCGGGAAGCTGACCGTTTTCTTTCAAGCCAAGGTCGTTGCTGATGATCCAATATCCAGCTTTGTTGGGTATGAGTGGGGCAAATCCGCAACGAGGTTGAGTTTCCCAGACAATCGAACCTGCGCAAAACATGTGCTTTCCATCCAACCAAGGTTCCCTTTTCAATAAGGTAAAGAAAAGCGATTGGA
>CAWDSH010000018.1:0-3704 GCA_963804865.1 uncultured Chloroflexia bacterium | reverse complement strand
ATTGGCACAGGGGATACTAGACAACCGCACAACAACAGATAATGCTGTGGTTGAACCGTCGGTTGCATATCACCAGACCTATTTACCCATTATTACTAGAGCACCTCAGGGGTTTATATTATTTCCAAATGGTGATTTTGAACAAGGCCCCGTTATCTGGGAGGAATATTCATCCAATGGGTATGATCTGATTGTTCAAGATTTAGGACCAGTAATAACACCCTATGATGGTGTATGGGCAGTGTGGTTAGGTGGCGATTATGACGAAATTGCATATATCGCTCAACAAATCTCTATTCCCAATGATCTGCCTTTCATGTCCTATTGGCATTGGATTAAATCTTCAGATGAATGTGGTAAAGATATTGCAGAGGTTTTAGTTAATGAGGTTGTGGTAGAGGCATATTCACTATGTTCCGCTAATAACACAGGAGGATGGGTCAAGAAGGTTGTAGATCTCAATGCCTATGCTGGTGATACTGTGGATATAAAAATAAAAGCAGTTTCTGATGGGGAGTGGGGAAGCAGCCTATTTATTGATGCCGTTGGGTTCCAGCTTACACCAAGTGATTAACATGCAAATGTCATGAGGTAAGTAGTTCATATGTACATGTCAGGAAAAGGAGGTAATACTTAGGAGGAGGAATAATCATCCCAATATAGGTAGTTGCGATATACCGCCAACCGAACGGTGGGATGGTAAGAGAAGCAGCCCGCACTTCGGACTCCAACCGTGCAATGTGGGGATGGCGAACCAATAAAGAAGGTGACACAAACCTCAGCCATAGGGCTGATTGGAAACAATTTCACCTAATAATAAGCTATAGAGAGAAAGCAGCACCATTGAGCAAATTCCAGATGCTGCTGGGTAACATACTAGAAGTTTCGGGTAAACAAAACAAGCAGTGTCAATTCACCGCTTGTCTGGTTACATGAAGAAACGACTATCTGTGAAGCTCCATCGTGCGCTGGGAGGCCGGGAGCTTGTTCGTCCAGCCCTCGAACCATATATTAAATAGCGCGCCACCATTTAACTTTCACGTTTAAGCCGATGAATCTGTGAATGATACGCATCGGCGCTACGGATCCGCCATTCACCGCTACATCCGCGCCAGGGGCTAAGATGGTGCCTGTGAAGAAGGAGTTAGATGAGTTACCAGCTAAGTCCACACAACCTTGCCGTTGCTAACTGGTAGATAGATGAGGAGTCCCGGTATAGCTGGATAAGGGTCTGGACTTTTCGCTGGGGCAGAGAGAATTATTTCAGCTTGAGCAACGGATTTGAACCATCCATCGACCATATAGATCGTTACATGGTCACCGTAAAGTTTATCATCGCTTGTAAGGGAAAGATCGCCTGTGATACACCATAATCCTTCACCGAGTTTTATTTCCGGATCAATGTAATCATCTCTTAATCGTGTTACCGTAAGATTATGGTCAGCACCGGCATCGCTGCAATCCGGCTGTCCAACATTATAGTCTTCTGGTTCAATATGCTCGGTCGCCGGCACAGGCTCAGGGTCAAAAATACAAACCTTATATGAAGGTTCAAAATAAGAAGCTTTAAGCATCGTCCAAGATTTTAACACGCTTCATCATTGCAATCACCAGATCCTTGACCAACCAGGCAACCATTGGAGAAAATGCCTCCGCCATCCACATCAATATCATTACCGCCGAGGACCGCACCTTTGCAGGTTCTGAATATAATTCCGAGTTGAGCGCTACAATTGCATTGCCTTAGGCAAATGGATCGCCCGGGTAGACATGGGTGACAGCTTCCACTTCATTATGCAGGGCAGTGGGGAAGACCAGCTGGAGGAAATTACTGGGGGTGGTGGCTGAGATCTCCACAGTGAGTTCGATATATTTATCCTTTTCCATATTACCGAGATTGTAGCACTTGGCGACTGCATAATTATAGTCACTACCAATATCGTCAAGATTAAGTCCATAGGTAATGGGGAAGCCATTGGTTAAAGCGCGATCGTGAGCAGCAACTTCAGCATTATTCTTTAGCCAATTATAACTTCCGCAGCTCCATTTCCATGCGGTAATACTGTTTGATTCCAGATCTTCCGCAACTCTACTGACCCCCGCTAATGAGGCCGCGTCGGCTGCGTTCTGCTCATGGCGGCGGTCAGCCAGTGCCATACCGCCATCGATCGCCATGGCAACAAAACCCAGGAAGACCACCAGGCCAATCGCCAGGTAGACAATCGCCTGGCCTTTTTCGGAATTAAGATGTTTTGCATTCATAGATTTCTCCTTTATATATATCTCAAGGCGGAGGACAGGTAGATCTCAGGACCGTATCATTGATCGTGGCAGCGATGTGTATGGTATCAGAGCCAATAATAGTACCCAAGAAAGGCATACTTATAGGAAGATCGGTTTCAACGATTACCGTGATCGTGTCTCCTTGAGCTGCAGTGGGTGGCCCAGGATCTACCGCATAGTCGTTAACCAGGTCTAGGTTGTCCCTTACTCGCAGTTCTGTCCCAGCTAGGTCGGTGGGGCAGAAAGAGCGATAAGACGCACCTTCCTGGGCAGCATCACGCATACGCAACCATACGAAGAAGGCGTGCCCGAGATCGATGGTGCCGGCTAATAGCACCATTAACATAGTGATCGTCAATGCCAGCTCCACCATGCTCTGACCATGTTCTTTTTGCTTAGGTTGGATTTCACTCTTCATTAAAACTCCTTCTAGTTACTCTCCGTATAGCTGGATAACGGATCAAAAGGGTCAGGAATAAAGGCTTGGGAAGTAAACATTTTCTGTAACGTCTAATTTGTTAATCCTGATGGATTCCCTTTACCATGCATAGAGGGATGTGGATGGAGTTAGGGATACGGAATCGGTACATCAATCAGGATGGTGCGGTAGTTCGTTGACGGGACATTAAAACCAGTGACTCCCAGAAAAGAACCCATGAGTGGGTGATATGCAACCATTAAATGCACAACAATGCGATCACCCAGGGAGAGTTCGTCTGGACCCACATAAGTCTCATGATCTGCCGCACACAGCGGATCTGGAGAACCACCCGCGGGAGGGCCATTATCGTACCCGATTTCGCTAGCGATGATGTCTTCGTCCGGTACCAAGAATAAAAGTCGAGAGGTGGCGTTCCAGATACCTTCGCAATTCTGATAATTGAAAGCTGTTGCACCATACCTGGCGCCTTCACGGGTAGCACCAGTGACGGAAGTATAGATCAACATCATGCGCCCAAACTCGATCAGCCCATAAGTGATTAATAAGATGATGGGGAAAACAATAGCGAACTCCACCATGGTTTGGGCGTTTTCTTTTTTACTGATGGTCAACTTTTTTATGGGTTTGATCATGTTCCAAACTCACCTATGATTATTGTTTTTGACAAAAAATATTAACAAAATCATCTAATCCTGCAATAAAAATATCAAGTCCTATTTTACCTTATAAAACGAAGGAGATCAATATTTGTTACACTAAGCCTCTATAATAATAACGCCAAGTCCATTAATATTGACTATCAGTTATGTTAGGTATCCCACGATTCGAAAACCACATCTTGAATAATACCGTGTAATGCCAGCACTCCTGATTGGGCGACCTGGATGGCCAGGTTAATCCCCGGACTGGGCTAAGGTTGGTGAAGTCGCTTTCAGCAAATTAAGCATATATATCTCATTCGTTAATGTGTCCGAGAGTA
>CAWDSH010000017.1:0-6930 GCA_963804865.1 uncultured Chloroflexia bacterium | reverse complement strand
CTCATTGATGCTGAGTCTCTAGTCCTCGCAATTGAAATCGGAACGGTTTCCACGAGGTGTGATTTTGTTTGATGTTGTTGATGGACGATATCGTTTTTTGGGTCAAGGTAGCGTGCCGACAACTGCGTTTGCTCCCATCAACGACGTCAGTGTGGGTGTTAAAGAAGCGCTCGATCAGTTGCATGACATTACCGGCCGGGTGTTTTTTAATGCTGGCGGGCAGCTTCAAGTTCCGTCTCAACCTAATGGGACCGGGGTGGACGCATGTGTAGCCGACAGTATTGGTTGGCGCCTCCACTAAAAGTAGTAGCTATCGGCTTACTGGAGGATATCTCCACCGAGAGTGCTAAAAACCTGGCTTCCACAACCTATGCTCAAGTTGTGGAATCAATGGTTTAAATGACCGGCGTAAAATAGTTTCTCGTTTGGATACTATCCTGCAGCTTAGACCAGATTTGATCATTGTCGCTGGAGGAGTTGAAGGTGGTGCCAGGCAATCGGTGATTGACCTGCTTGAAGCCGTTGGCGCCTGGCATGTTATCTGATGCCCAAGGAACAACGCCCCGAAGTGCTATTTGCTGGGAATTCTGCACTGGCTCAGGACGTGCAAACCACACTAGGCTCACTAGCGAATCTACACATTGCTCCGAACGTCCGGCCTTCCTACGAAAGCGAACAGCTGACACCTTCACAACCAGCCCTGGCCCGAACATATCCGCCTGGTCCGATCCCGCCAAATCCGGGGTATTCAGGAGGTGGATTTGTCGACTGGGAATAACCTAATGCCAGCTGCCACAGCTTTTGGAAGAACCATCCGGTATATCAGTAAGGAATACGCACACACCCGTAAGGGCGTTTTAGGTATCGACGTTGGGGCATCCGCAACCACCGTGGCTTCAGCCTTTTCGGGGGATTTAATGTTAAGCATCTACCCGGGGCTTGGTTTGGGTGAGAATCTGCCAGAGATCCTAAATTTATGTCCGTTGAGTGATATCTCACGTTGGTTACCGGTGGATATATCCGAGAAAGACTTGCGCGATTACATATATAATAAAGCCTTGTTTCCCAACAGCCTACCAATCACCGCTAATGAATTGGCAATCGAACAGTCAATTGCCTGCCAGGCGATACTGTTGGCAGTTAAACAAGCCAGCAAGGCCTACCCATCTGATGTGCTTGGCTCATTGCCTGGGCTTTTGCCAGGGTTTGAGCCGATTATTGCGTCTGGTAGTGTTCTCACCAAGGCGCCGACTCGTGACCACGCCTTTGATGATGGTACTAAATGGACTTCAGCCCACCGGTATAACCACCATTGCTGTAGATCGTAATAATATAGCTGCTTCCTTGGGTGCTGCAGCGAGCGTTGCCCCACTATTGACCATCCAATCCTTGGATTCAGCGAATTTTGTTAACCTTTGCACGATTATCTCACCTGTAGGTAAAGCACCTACCGGGACGCCCATCTTGCAAGTCCGGATGACCCATTCTGAAGGCCAGAAGTTCTGAACTGGAGGTCAGGCAAGGTTCCATGGCTGTTATTCGATTACCCACCGGGCAAGCTGGTACACTGCACCTGACCCCACTACATCGCTTCGATGTTGGCATGGGAGGGCTGGGTAGAGGGGGCACAGTGAAGGTAATTGGTGGTGTTTTTGGGGTTGTGATCGATGCACGTGGTCGACCTTTACGCTTGCCAGCGGAGCCTTCCAGACGACGCGATATACTTAACAAATGGCTGGCAATAGCAGATACTGAGAAGCAGTAATGGCATTCTACTTGCACCCTCCATATATCGTACAAATTCGTGTAAATGTTGCTTTGGAGATTTAAGCATGCAAGCTCCGATCACACATATCCTACCAGTTGCAGCAATCCGACACGAAAGATTAATGTCCGCTGAAGGGAGAATTATCGCGCGACGGGGGCAACAGGTAAATCCATCTGATATTGTTGCTGAATCAGTTTATCGTCCAGAGCATCTCTTATTGGATATTGGTCTTGGTTTAGGTTTGTCAGCCAAAGAAGCTGATCATTATATCCAGCACAGAGCTGGAGATGAGGTGGGCGAAGGGGACGTAATTGCTGGCCCTATAGGAGTTGGGCGGCGTGTTGTGCGTGCTCCGAGGTCAGGAACTGTTGTGGTGGCAGGCGACGGGCAAGTGCTCATGGAGCTGGAAGGAAAATTCTCTGAATTAAGAGCAGGCTATTCTGGGGTAATTGCTGATATAGTTGGCGCGCGTGGTGTGATCATTGAAACGGTTGGTGCTCTCATCCAGGGCGTTTGGGGCAATGGCAGGATCAATTTTGGATTACTGAATATCCTGGCACATGCTCCTGACGAGTTGGTCACCCCAGATATGATAGATATCAGTATACGTGGTGCGGTGGTCATGGCTGGTTTTTGTGAGGATGAAAAAGTGCTGCGCTCGGCAGATGAGCTACCCATTCGCGGTATGATTTTAGCAAGTATGGACTCAGCCCTGGCGCCTGTTGCGTTACGTGTAAATTATCCCATTGTACTGACTGAGGGTTTTGGGAAACTACCCATGAATTCAAGAGGCATTTTCAATTTTATCTTCGAGCGGGATGTGTGAAGTGGCTTTGAATGCTGAACCATGGGACCGGATTGGAAACACACGTCCGGAGGTGGTGATTTCAGCATCAGAAGGGGCTTATCCTGTAGTCCCAACAGAGTTGAGCTATTTCGCCATTGGTCAAACTGTAAGGGTGGTTAGCTCTCCTTATAAAAGCATGATTGGCAAATTGACAAACCTGCCACAAAATCTATCGCATCTCCCCAGCGGTCTGTTAGCAAAAACTGCGGAAGTTTTATTGGTAAATGGTGAAACCATCCAGGTTCCTCTGGCAAATATCGAAATTATTGGGTGACGATTCGGCACCAATTTTGGAAGAATGAGGAGAGAGTACTATGGCCTTTACAGACATGAACGATGTCGAACATGAACTTGGAGAAGAGAAACCCCCCGAATGGAAATGGGAACCGAAATTTTTTAATCATTGCAGGTGTTTTGGGTGGGATTATGGTTCTGGCGTTGCTTTGTATTGCTGGGTTGGCATTATATAGATATTTGCCCGGCCAGATATCTGCTCAGGACGCAAATGCGACTAATGAAGTCCAGGCAACTACGATTGCTCTTAGTTCCAGTCAGACTGCTTCCGTGCCCACATCGACTGCCACCCGCCTACCGACTGTTGTTCCAACCAATACGAGAGTACCCACCAATACACCGGTCATTGTTTCTGGGCCCCACCAAATCTCCAACTGTGGATATTGCTGTGGCTACCCGTAACGCTTTACTCACCGAAGTAGCAAAGACTTTAACTCCTCCCACTCAACCAGTTTCTCTGGGCCGCTTCTCAACCAACAAAAACCGCCCTTCCGACTACCGGGATTGCGGGACGAACTAGGAACCCCCGGTCTTATCACTGCGGCGTTTGTTTTGGTGGTGATTATCTTCTTAATGCGTAGACTGCGAACTGCACCCTAACAGGTGCAGGAGATAAAATAAAAGATTGGGTTTGGTCAGGCTTTTTATGTCTGGACGAACCCAATCTTCGTTTTTAAAATGATCATGCAGCCCGAATCACTACCTGCTCACCGTATCCAAGTAAATCTTGAACCATTTGTGGTGTGCGACCTTCTGCATACACTCTCAACACCGGTTCCGTGCCTGAGGGGCGAATCAGCAACCACGAGCCATCCGCAATCAGGTATTTAACCCCATCGATCGTGGAAATACTGGCGACTTTCTCTCCCCCAATCTCAGCCGGTGCATCTTCCACTAAACTACGACTCATTGCATCTTTTGAAACAGGATGGCTCAGCCGTAAGTCAGTTCGTTGGTAGAAGGCTGGACCCACCTCTTCCAACAGGTCTTCCACCAACTCGTATAATGTTTTACCTGAAGTAGCGACAATCTCCAGCAATAAAAGACCCATGATAATGCCATCACCTTCAGGGATGTGTCCATGGAATGAGATACCGCCAAACTCTTCCCCGCCAATCAATACATCACCCTGGAGCATATAATCCGCAATATGGCTGAAACCAACCGGTGTCTCGTGCATGGGAAGCCCATAACGCTCCGCTAATCGATCGATCATACTGGTGGTTGATACTGTACGGATCACAGGGCCATGCCAGCCGCGTTTTTCAACCAGATAGCGTAAGGATAATGCCATGATTTTATGCGGGTCAACAAAGTTACCACGTCCATCCATCGCTCCAATGCGATCTGCATCACCATCGGTCACCAATCCTAAATCACCCATGCCAGTGCTTATGGCACTGGCGAGTGCCCCCAGGTAGCGCCCAATCGGCTCCGGGTGAACTCCACCAAAACCTGGATTCAACTCAGCCCGGATTTCCTGGACTTCACATCCAGTTCCTTGTAAAACACCCTTGATAACCCCTCGACCTGACCCATACATTGAATCGACGACAATCCTTTGAGGGTTCTCAGCAATAAGGTCGAAATTGATCAAATTACGCAAGTGTTCATAATATGCAGGCAGGGGGTTAATGCGTTGGATGAGTCCAGCCTGCCGTGCCTGTTCAAAATCCATCTGGTTAGGGCCACGACCGCGCGCCTCGTTGTCATTTAAATACACCTCAACACGGCGGCACTGTTCTGTAAGTGCTGAACCACCATAGGCGGCTTTTAACTTAACCCCGTTATATCGGGGGGCATTATGTGAGGCGGTGATCATCACCCCACCAATCGCACCTTGATGGCGAACAGTGAATGAAATCACCGGGGTAGGGGCATCGCTTTGGGATAGGAGAACCTTATAGCCATTGGCTGCCAGGACACGCGCCATATCCACTGCATAACGGTCGGAGAGGAAACGTGTATCATAGCCGACCACCATTTTGTGTGGATCAACATTTTCCGGTGTAGTCTTACCATTAAGCCAATGGTCTGAACCGACTGCATCAGCGATAGCTTGGCCAACTAGCCGCAAATTGTGAAAGGTGAAAGTATCAGAAATAACCGCACGCCAACCATCAGTGCCAAAGTGGATGGTCATGAAAGCATCCTCCTGTAATGGATTAAAAGTGGGGTTGATTCTATCACAAGCTTCTCTATTCCTAGAATTTATGCCATGAAAATTTGGTATGCAGTATGCATCCTTATCTACGAAAAGCCTTGTTCATGCTACAATCATGTTATGCCTGTTGATGTTCCACGGATCATAATAGCGCTTAAAAAAATAAATCTGTTCGATGGGCTGAATAATGCGCAGCTCGATCGGGTGGCTGCTTTTACCCATCCGGTCCAATTGAAGGAAGAGGAATCTCTGCAGTTGGATGGGAAAAACTGCCCGTTGTTCATTGTCGGCTCAGGTAGGGTGCGCATTACCCGGCTCGTGAAGGGAAGCGACGGTGGAGTTCTCATGTACTTCAGCAAGGAGATTTTTTCGGTGCAGATGTAGTTTTCCATGGTAAGTCGAGGTCATATCATTTAGTAGCATTAGAAACATCATTGCTATTCAATATCCCGATAGAACCGCTGCGTTCACTATTGAATTCCACCCCCGTATTCGCAAGAAATATAAAAAAGCAATTAAGCTGGTACAACCTGATTCATTGAAAGCTCTTCAACTGGTTGGGGGAGGAAGCAACAGTTAAGCTGATTAGTCGGAAACATTCCCGCGTACTGTTAGTGACCGAATTAATACCTCTTGTAATCGCCTGGACGGGGATCCTGATCATATTTTTCGCCACTCAGATTACAACCACCTTCATTCCGCTGGTGGTGGGATGGTTTGGTGCTGGAGTAGTGGGTGTTTCAATTTTGTGGGCTCTCTGGCTCTTTTTTATTTGGGGAAATGACTTCTATATCATTACAAATGAGCGTATCGTCTGGTTGGAACGTACAATCGGGCTCTATGATAGCCGTCAGGAGGCACCCCTCGTGGCGATTAAAGCGGGCGAGACAAAGTCCTCGCAACTTGGGCGGTGGTTGGGTTTTGGAGACGTGATCACCCAGACATTCATGGGGCAGATATTCTTCCGGCATGTTCGGAACCCGGGGGAGATCAAGAATTTGATTGACCAGGAACAAGCTGGCAATGGAACGCCAGGTGTCGACAGATATTCATACCATTGAAGGGACAATCAGGCAGAAAATTGAGCCTTCACAATCTGTGACAGTGCCTACTGCTGTGAATGCTCCTGCCAGGATCACAATCGGACCAACAGACCAGGAAACCAAAACCATCACTGAGCCATTGTCTTTTTGGCAGTCATTTCTAGCGCGCTTTCAAACCCGCTGGGAAAAAGAAGGGATGATCACTTATCGCAAGCACTTATATGTGCTTTTTACAATGACATGGTTTCCCGCGGCATGCTGCTTTGTGATGGAAGTCGGGACGGGATTGGTCTATTATTGGAGTGTGATTGGCCAGGTCGATTGCTGAAGCCAGGATTATTAATTAACGGCATCCGTATGGCAGTGATGGCGTTTTATGGTGGATGTATAAATTTGTGGATTGGACAAATGATATCTATCGGGTTACATCCGAAAAGATCATCGACAGCGAAACGCAAGCCTCTCGGCGACGGGATCACGAAGTCTGCCCCGTTGGAGAATATCATTGGGTTGGATTATGAACGCCTGGGTTTTTTGGGCGTGGTGTTGAATTTTGGAGTGATCATCAATGTTGGGACGGATAATAAATTCATCTTCTACGGCATCCACAATCCAGCGCGCGCTCAAAGGGATATATTCAACTATATGTTTGAACGACGACGGAAGAAACTGAAAACTGATACTTTACAAGAACAGGAGCGTGTTTCAAACTATATCGCTGCCTACCATCGTCAGGCGGAGGATATCCGTCAATCTGTCAAGAAACCTCCCCAAAGTTGACCAAATTCGGGTAAAATAGCCGCCATGGCTATTC
>CAWDSH010000016.1:0-4370 GCA_963804865.1 uncultured Chloroflexia bacterium | reverse complement strand
ATTCCAGCCAGGCAGGTTTGATACTGTGATGGTTAAAACAGTCAGCCACCCTTGGGTGGCTGACTTTATTTTGTTTTGGTTTGCTCTACATCAGGCAATAATCCCTAAGGGATCATTTCCCATGCACACTGGGCTGATGCATAAGCCACCAGGTTGCATACCCGATCAATAATTTGGCTGTATCGCGATCGATGAACCTCGGGCTGAAAGCTCTCACCTGTACGATGAAGAGCATCATCTTTAGTTTTGCCTGCATGATGCGCCCGCGATCCAGGTCGCGCTGGATCAACTTGAGCGTGGAGACAAGAACACGTTCGATATTCTTCCTGGAAACCAGAAGTCTCCACGGTCTCGATCAGTCCATCGATGGTGATATCGAACTGGAAGGTGACCGATGCGCTGGAGCTGTTGCCGGCTTTATCCATGGCTTCAACCAGCAGCGTGTTATCTCCCTTCAGAAGCATGGAGACATCGATAACATCGCCATTTTCAACCGGCTGACCGTTCAATGTCGCCAAGACGTCCTTGACACCTGACACCGCGTCTGTGGCCGTGAAGGCAATAGCTACGGGGTCCGTCACATCGTAGGCCTTGGCTTCCGGTGAGGTTATCGTGATCACAGGGCCTTCGACATCATATACGAACTTAACCGACCTTCGATCGCCGGGGAGACAGTTTCCATATAATCTATATAATCGATCACCGCATCGCGCACGTAATACTGCGTGTCGTTCGCGATCTGACCCAGCGGCCAGAGGCTGACCCCGCCGTCGTTGAAGTTGCACGAGCCTGCTGCCAGGTAGTTCACTGTTGAAACCTTGTAGTAGGTATCGGCATCTTCAAAATCGACTTCCGTGGCTCCAAATTTCAGGGATACCACGTGGCTTACGGTTGGGTCGTAGGCTGCCGGGAATAGGTCGTTGTAGGTGATCTCTCCACCTGCATTGATATCGATCATGCAGGTTGTGTAATAGGAGTAACCGCCGTATCCCGGGACATACTTGTAATAGTAGAAGTTCCGGTAGGCGCGCTCGAGAACCGCCTTGAGCTGCGGTCCGTTCATATTCAACACCACCAGCGAGTTCTCGTAGGGCATCAGGGTGAACATGTCGGAGATCTTGAGCGTTACAGGAGCTGCCGGTGTTGCAGCAGCGGCCACAGCCTTATTGGTCATCGCACCGGAAAGATGGAAATCAACCTCGATCTCATTCTTTGTTTCCAGCTCATAAACAGCTGCATCCGCCTGTAGGTTGGCACCCGTTGTTTCCTGGGTGAAGGCCTGCAGGGCATCCAATGGAGAGGTTGTTTGACCAATAACGGTGTTATTGTAGGCTGAAAAAACGGATGCATAAGGAGCCAACAATGTAACCGTATCAGCATCCTCAGGATCAGCCATTGCAATTGCAATGTAGCGGCCAGCGCGGCTGACGACTTCGTAGCCACCTCCGGCTTTCGCGCGCATGCCGAGGACTACCTCACCCAGTGTATTGTTGTAGCGATATGCCTGGGTGACGATCACCGGCAGGGTCGGCCCGGCTACGATCGCCGGCAGGTACTTGTAAGCGCCGAAACCATAGACTGCGCTGGTGTGGCTGTGCCCGCCGATGATGGCGTCGATGCCCGGTACCTGGTCCGCCATGACGGTATCCACGTTCTCATCGATCTCCACGCTGGCTGGATTGGTGGTGAAACCGATATGGGTCAGGGCGATGACCGCATCGTTTGTGGTGCGCAGGTCATCCGTGGGACCGTTGATGTAATCGTTGGCGGTGGATAATGGGTTGGCGAAGCTCAAGCCGGGGATATTGCTGGGCAGCTCATAATTGGGGATCCTATGGTTGCCGATACCCAGGATGGCCACCTTGATCGCTTCTGGACCGACTGTCTTTTCCACGTAGGGTTGAACAGGGACCGAGGCGATGCCGTAACTGCCGTCATCGGCCAAGTTGGCCTGCAATATGGGGAAGGTCGCCTGGCTCAGCACCGAGGTGAACACATCCTTGCCAAAGTTGAACTCATGGTTGCCGAGTACCATGGCATCGTAGCTCATCGTGTTGAAGGCTTTGATGAGCGGCTGGATATGTAATGCAGCATCCAGGGGTGTTCCATCAGACGCAAATCCAGTCGGTGCTGTTTTGAAGAAGAAGCTCAACCCATCACCCTGGATATTGTCCCCTGATGAGAGGAGCAGGGTGCGGCTGGGATTATGTGCCCGCTCCTGCTTGATCTTGGCGACCAATTGCGGGTATGCCGACATAAGCACCTTTGACCAGGTTGCCGTGCGAGTCATTGTGGTGCAGGATGGTCAATGGGACGATGCTGCCGCCTGTATCCGTGCCATCGCGGGTGATGCGCCCATCCAGTAGACCGTCGCCATTGGGTCCTCTATAGGGATTGTCAACGGTATTGGTCGCTGATACCCAGGCGTTGACCGCGTTGAGCATGTCGCCCCAGTAGGAGATGTTGGTCATGTACTTGAAGGGCACGTAACCATCCTGACCCGGCGGGGGCGAGGAATTCGTTGGTGCCCACGCGATAGGTCTCGATAGGGATCGATGGGAACGCAGTCGCTGGTTTCCTTATCCCATCACTCAATGTCGTAAGCGCCCCAGGCATAAGGCTGCAGGTCCGGGCAGGGCATCTGAATAGCGGAAGAACTTGTAACGCATGCCGGCTGGCTGGAGAGCACCCTTGAAGAGCGTGGCGCTCTGGTTGAGCAGATCGATGATCTGCGCTCCGGTCATATCGCCAACGATGGTGGCGTTGCCAAAGGGCAGGATCAGGAACATCTGCCCGTAATTAAGCAGCATGGGGTCATGTGCCCAAAGACCGGTAGAACAATCAGCGCATTGCTGCTCCAGATATAAGCGCCGGGATTGACCGGATCCGGCGCATCACACCAATCCGTGCGGATGCCGCCGGCATTATTGAAGAACATATCAACATCATTTTCCGCTGTGCCGTCGACGTTCAACGCATTGTAGATGGCATCATCGACGAAATCACCCATCATGGCATCGCCGTTGTAGTTGCGGAGCAAGTCTGTTTGTGCGTAGCCGACAGGTGTGTTGATCAATGCTTGATATACAGGATCAGAAATGTAACCGGAAATCAAGGTATTGATCGCTGGGTCCAAGGCACCTGAGGTGCTCACCGTCAATTTTGTCCAGGTGACTGCCACCGTTCCATCGGGATTTACAGTGACATCGGCGCGTCCAACTTTGCGTCCGTTGTAATGCGCCTGAACGACAGTGGTCTTTCCACCAATTACGGTTGCAGCAGCAAGATCTGTGTGGCTGTGTCCGCCGATAATCAGGGGAACGGTTTTGCCGGCAGTGATCAATTTGGTTGCCAGCGTTTGATCACCGTAGACCGGGATGCCATATCCATATCCACCATCGGTATATCCAAGGTGGCTCAAGACGATGACCACATCAGCGCCAGCAGCTTTTACCTCATCATAATAGTGAATGATTGAATTTGCCGGATCTTTGAAGCATAGACCTTCCGTGGCGGAAGCCACTGTGATGGTCGGCGTTTCAGTGGATGTAACGCCAATCACCCCAACTTTAACTGAAACCGGTGTACCAACTTCAAGGATGGTATATGGTAATGCAAATGTGGGGGAGGTCCAGCCTGAAGCATCGCAGGTGACGGCATCCTTGACAACGATGTTGGCTGCCAGGTAAGGATACGTAGCTTCGCCGACCCGGTCGCCGAGCACTTCCTGCCCCCAGTCAAACTCATGGTTGCCAAACGTGGCGGCATCGTAACCCATGAGGTTGTACGTGGCGATCACTGGAGCGCCTTGCTGCAGGTTGGATAGTAGCGATCCCTGCATTTCATCACCTGCATCCAGCAATAGCACGTTATCGGCTCCGACTGCCGTGCGCACACCATTGATTACCGCTGCCGTGCGCGCCATGCCGGGATTGCTTCCGGCGGGTTCGAGCTGGCCGTGGAAGTCATTGGTGTGCAAAATGGTAAAGGTGACAGGGGATGCTGGCAGCGCGTGCGGCTGCGCAAAAACGGGGAAGGGTACCACTAAAGTAAAAATCAACAGTAAAGTGAACAACTTGAAGATTTTCTTAGTCATAGCTTTTTCCCTTTTTAAAGAACAGATTGGATTTGGTCAAACAATTGGAATCAAAAACAAAAGGCGTGTTATTCCCTCGGCTGAGCTCCTCCTTTCGCGACGTATTTTGAAAATGAAAACGTAATGGATGCGGCTTCATTATACGAAATGGAAGCGGTGATTACAACTTAAAAAATGAATGTTAAAGAAAAAAACCAAGCGGCTAGGGAAAAAAGAAATATGGTTAGTATTAGATTTAGAAACTAGAATCAGAAACACCCAGACGGGTGTTTCT
>CAWDSH010000015.1:0-3562 GCA_963804865.1 uncultured Chloroflexia bacterium | reverse complement strand
ATTGCTACGCTGTTGTGGTGTGTGGTCTTCGTTGGTGTTGCCATCTGGCGTATCGGCCGGGAAGAGTTGCAACAAGTTCAGACCTGTTAGGTCTTTGAGACCTAACAGGTCTGAATATAGGAGAAAATAATGACCCTTAGATCATCTTCTAATATGAATATTCAGGGCTCCATCATACGGTTGACGGCTATTTTGTTGGGAACCCTGCTGCTACTCGCCTCCTGTAAACCTCAACCACAGGAGCCTAGTATCGAGGAGATCACCTACCAATCCGGAGAGTTTGGTCTAGCCTGTGACCTCCGCCTGCCGGGAGGCACTCCGCCCTATCCGGTCATAATAATCGTGCAAGGCAGCTTGCCAACGGATCGCACCGAAGGAGGCAATTACCTGCCAGTTTTCGAGCGTATTCTGAATGCAGGTTATGCCGTCTTTGCCTGCGATGGGCCGGGTGCAGGAAAATCGACCGGTACCATCCCTGAAAGCTCGGTCATCCAGCAGCGTGCACAGATGGTCTTGGATGCGATTGATGTGTTGAAGGTGCGCACCGAAATCGACGCTAAGCGCATCGGGCTGGCAGGCATCAGCCAGGCGGGCTACGTGATGCCGCGTGCCATCTCCCTCAGTGACGACATCGCTTTCATGGTGTGTGTCTCCTGCCCAGGCAATCCCGGAGTGGACCAAACCACCTACCAGATCATGAAATCTGCCATCTGTGAGGGCGTACCTGGCGAAAAAAATAACGAGTTGCAGACTTTGCTTGCCGAGTTCGATCAAGCCCGTTCCTACCAGACTTATGCTGAGTACGTGCATTATCGGGAGGTCATCAGGAAAATGTTTGATATTGCCTATCATACACCCCAAAGTTATGGTTTTGAAGTGATACCAGAGGAAGCATGGCTGGCGAACGATCCCAGGTTCGAGCACTGGTGGAATCCCGTAGCAGAAGTCCAGCAAACCACCATTCCGATCCTGGCTTTTTTCGGTGACATGGACCCGCAGATCGACCCCATCCAGGGGGAACTCGCTTATATGCAGGCGCTGGAAAAAGCTGGCAACCCGTATTCGAAAGTAGTCCTGGTGGCCGGCGCCAATCACGGGATGACCCTGGCGGAAACCGATTGTTACAACCAACAGATGCAAGCCGCAGCAAGCGATGGTTACGCCATCGCGCCGGAGTTCCTGGATACACTGGAGCAGTGGTTGAAGGAGATGCCATAATGAAATCCGTATCCATAACCAACGCAATGATTGATGTTAAAAGAAAGAACGTCTCCCACACTCGTGACCACACTTCGATCCACACTGCTGGTATTCCTCCTTTTTTTCCCAGTCACTTTCATACATATGTTTCTTCATGAAGCGGGCCATGCATTGGTCAACCTGATCGAAGGAGTTCCTGTCCACTTTTTATATGCACACCCCTTCTCATTTGTGGGTTTTGTCAGACCGGGGGCCGATTACTACAATGTCTGGGTGCATGCCTCGGGAGAGATTTTTGAGCTGCTGGTTTCAGCAGTGATTTTTATACTATTGTGGAAGCGTCGCACTTTTTATACACTACCTTTCCTGTTGGTCTTCCCTTGGAGTGCACTTTATAATGGGATGGGGGGTATTTTTGATACTTTAGGTCACACTGGAGATTACCATAATATTTTAACGATAACTGGATGGTCACCGGCAGGTTTTTATCTACTCAGCCTGATCTACATCATCGGTGGGATTTTCTTCCTTGTTTCGCTTTTCCCCCTGCTGGGACTGGCACCGGAGAACCGAAAATCTTTCTTCGTCCTTCCAATAGGTATGCTGTTATTCACGGTTCTTGGAATACCCGTTGCATATTATCTCGTACCAGGTTCGCCCATTGATGTTCAGTATCACGTGGCACATGAATCATCCTGTCGGCATACTACCGGCCTCTCTTTATTCGGGGGCGATCCGAATTCTCCTGGCCCTGATTTACACCACCCTCTATCGCAGCCTTTACCGGGAGAATTCCTGTGAGCCTACGGACACGGAGCTAACCAGCCTCCAATGGAGTGATTTTTGGTACCCTGGTTTACTGTTCGCCATCAGTTTGGTCCTGGGTTTTATGGTCATCCTATGAACACATCAATGGGATGGGTGAAAGCCATGCATAATTCATTAATCTTTTACACAAATGGTCTACCTCACAATTCTTTAAAAATACCCCATCAATACCCCATATAGGGCCTGACTTTAATCACACGAATGTTTATCATAGATGTACTTCTTCAGGAATGGGCTATCACTCGTATTCACCCACGGTTGATGATAAAGAGAGGAGGATACAGTATGAAGGAATTCTCGAACCGAAAAGACAAAAATAATAATCAGTACAAGCAATCTTTCGAAGGGCAGATAAATACCCATTTCGAGAGTGAAAATAAAAAGTGTCTCATGTTTTGGAGGAAAAAATGAAAGAGAAAATCATTTATATTTTTTGGGGGGCCGTGTTTCTGCTAGCCGGTCTGGGCGTGCTGACAGGCTACATCGATTTTGATAAACTCCCGGATCGGACCATTTTCTTTATAGAACTCGTTGCGATTGCGGCTTTCGTTGCCACTTATTTCCTGGCTGGAACGAAAAAATGGGGTTGGCTCCTGCCAGCCTTTGTCTTGGCTGGTATGGCAGTAGATCTCAGTACCGAGCTCTATCACACCTTCCTGTCTCAGATCAACGGTGTGCCGATTATGATCGGTATTGCTCTCTGGTTTCTTACCGGCTTTTTGATCGATCGTAAGCGCTGGGGATTGCTGATCCCGGCTTATATCTTGGTCATTGCTGCAGTTCAGACTGAAATCAACACGATTCTTTTACCCAATATCCTCCGCGGTCAGAGTGTACCTTTCTTGCTAGCATTTTCCTCGGGTGCAGGTATGATGATAATGTTGGCGCTTCCGTTCTTCGTGGTTTATGTTGTCTCGAAGAAAAGTTGGTGGGCACTCATCCCGGCCGGGGCTTTCACCAGCATTGCGGTGATTATCATGCTACCGTTGCTGGTTTCGGATGAACATAATACACAATTCGGCCTGTACAGTGGTGTGTTATGTTTAGGGCTGGCTGCAACCTTTGGTATTCTGTGGCTGCGCCGAAAGACCGAACCCACAGATTGGGCAAAATATCCAGCAGCAGGCCTGTTTGTTCTATCCATCCTGGCCTTCATACTGGGTGATGCATGGAATACACTTTCCGATCAGACCAAATCCATCGCTTTCGCAGTTGCCAGTGCTGTCTTCTTCGTTTGCTACCTGGTGAACGGCCTCAGGAAATGGGGCTGGCTCTTCCCTGCGCTGGTCTGTGCAGCCATGGCTCTTACCCGTCGATGATCACTAATAATTTAGATGAAACTCCCTGGATAGGCTTACCTATCCTAGCCAACTTCACCGTGCCCCTTTACGTCGGCTTTGCCTTAGAACCAAAGCACAAATGGTTGCTGATCCCGGCATTCATCCTGACCGTGGTAATGATCCTCTCGCTGACCAGTGATTTTGACTATGAAGGCGTCGTGGTTATGTTCACCTTCTCGTTGCCTTTCTTTGCT
>CAWDSH010000014.1:0-3197 GCA_963804865.1 uncultured Chloroflexia bacterium | reverse complement strand
TTTCAATTTGAGACAATTATTTTAGATCGCACAATGCAGCAGACTATTGAAAAAGTAATGACTCTTGTGTAGATAAAAAGGGGTGAACTGGGCAACATATGCGTGTGGATTACACCAGTAGTGCTACAGATTCATTCAAGCGGTCAGGAACCTTGAATATCCCTGGCATCTTCTTTCTCTATTTCGTTTCTTTCTGCAGGATCACGAGGAGTATCTTCCCCACATATGGGGAACACAATTTCGTAGTTGGAGCTCGTCTCGACGACGCGTTCAAGAGGCCGGCGATTGATCAATAATTGCAGGACATCCGGGCGAGAATAATGGCCGCCAACATCGATTTCGGCTTTTGCCTGCAGAACCGCTTCAAGTGATACAGATGCTGTCAGGATCGTTTCCTCACCCACCGCGGCCTGTGCGATCACATCCCCTCCGGGGGCGATGATGCGGCACCCCCCTTGCTTGGCGCCAATCCATTCATCGATCTTGCTTATTGCCAGTTCGCGATAATCA
Organism: uncultured Chloroflexia bacterium; assembly: GCA_963804865.1. Taxonomy (GTDB): domain Bacteria; phylum Chloroflexota; class Anaerolineae; order Anaerolineales; family Anaerolineaceae; genus CAVVEQ01. The sequence goes on along the minus strand of CAWDSH010000014.1, from coordinate 2,687 downwards.
TCCTGTACATCCTCAGGTCTCAATAGGGCACTCGTTGCGATCACATAGCATCCCCCTTGGATAGCGAAAACCTGTGAGATTAGCGGAGCACTGTTTAGGTCAGGATCCAAATGCCAGGAGAATGGCCAGGTAGCCACGTGGATCTGAGTTCCAAGCGCCATCAAGGCATAACCGGGAAGTAGCATCCTATGTTCCCAGCAGTTCAGACCGCTGATGCGACCGTATGGGCGCTCGTACACCTTCAGTCCCACTCCATCCCCCTCTCCCCACACGGTGCGCTCCCCCCCGGAAGGTTTGAGTTTGCGGTGGCGTCCCAGGATCTCCCCATCCTGGCTGATGAAAAGCAGCGTGCAGTAAACTGTACCTTTTGTTATCGGATCGAGTTCAGCCACGCCAATGGCTACGTCCACACCAGCCTTTTTGGCTGCCTCGCACAGGCGGTCCGTTGTTGGGCTGGGGATTTCCACAGCGTTGGATAGGTAAGTCACCCGCCCTTGATTAACGAGCGCAGAGGAGTGGAAAAAAGGGTAACCTGGCAGCCATGTTTCACTAAAGGCCGTGAGATCTGCCCCCTTTTGCCCCGCCTCCATGATAAGCTGGCAGGCTTTCTCTGTGGAGGCCTCTCTGTCGAAGTAAACCGGTGCCGCCTGTACAGCGGCTAGCGTAAATTGTGGAAGGTTTGTCATGAAATATCTTCCTTATTTTGGGAGTAATTTTTACGAAGTGATTCTAAGGACCTGTTTTCATCTGTGAGCACAATGCTTCGATTTCTGAAAGATGCGATAATTCATGGTAAGTCAGATAGGCTGCTTGTCACAAAATTGTTAATTGACCAAATTCAGGATGCTGACCCGGACGCCATAAGTCTTTGAGAGGTAAAGCTCAGAGGTTATCAACACATCTTGTCCGGTTGGATACGAAGGCAGAAAGGATCTCGTGGGCTGTTGTTGGATGTCGACCTTCATCGGGTAGAAAAATCATCTTATCATCTCCCATCGTATTGCCTTGCGTAGGATAATAATCGAAACGCAGATTTAAAGCTATTCGATCCTTGCTTTCAATTTGAGACAATTAATTTAGATCGCACGATGCAGGATTTTCTCAAATCCTGCATCGTGTAAAAATCATCTTACAAATCGGTGAGCAATATCAAATTTCCAGCACCCATGTCCACGTTGATGGTGAGAGAAGGACCGCTGCCGCTCGTCGAGTAATTGTCTCCAGATTTTACCCAACCACCGGAAATTTCGACGTTGGTGAGGCCGCCATTGAAGATCAATTTCGCAGGGATTCCTTTGGGAACAGTGATAGTCACCTGGCTCATCCCCGATTCTATGGTGACCACTGCATCTCGCTTCAGTGTACCAGAAAAATCCAAATGATACTCACCCGCGCCGCTGCGGAAGATCATGGAGGTGAAATTGGCATTTGCTAATTTGCTCAAGCTCACCGTGGAAGCTCCCGTAGTGTATCTCAGGTTTTCCATCTCCACCGGATTAGGCTCGGAAAAGTCCATCTCCACGTTGGCTGCGCCGTCATTGACTTCCAGGGATTTCAAGGAGAGGCCGCCCAGCTCCAAATCACCCTGGTAAGCTCCGGCAGAGATGACCAGGTTCATGGGTGTATCTCCCAGCTTGAGATCCCACTCGTTCTTGACGTCGCCATCGAAATTGGGAATTCCCTTGGATATCCAGGTCGCCGGTTTCAATCTTTACCTTATCTTCATCGACGGTTATCTTGGGTTTGAATTCTTCTACGTTGTAGGAAGCAGTCCCTGAAACCAGCGCCTCCTCTGCGCCGGGATCGATTTCCAAATCACCTGCGCCAAAAGCGAGAGTAAGGTCAATTTCAGTGGCACTGTGGTGAAGCCACTTCAATCTTATCAACCTGGGTAGGGCCAGTGGAAATTTTATCTACTGGTAGGTTGATGGTCACACCACAAGCCATGGTGACCAAGGCAAGGATGAGGATAGCAATTAGTATAGGCGTACGTATCATTGAGAACCTCCAAAATCTAGTATTCATATCTCAATATACGCCATCAAACCGGCAAAGTCGCGAAGTGAAACGCTATCTATCTCGTGCAAACCGGGATACAATGCCTGCAACCAACCCGTATAGAGCAAAAACCAAGCCGAGGAAAATAAGAGCAAATTTGATCGTAGCGCACCAGCGGGCAATTTCGGGCCAGGGAGAAATCACCGGATTGAACAAGATCCACATCAACGCGATGTTCTCCACCGCGTCTAAAATCGCAGCCAGCCATTGACCCCACGCAAGGACCACGCCGAGTGAAGCAAGAGGCCAGCTGCGAGATCGAATCACCTCCACAGCCCACACACAACCCAGGCTGATGGCGGCAGCATAGACCACCATAAATAGATAATCCAATCCCAGGCTGAAGGCAGCGTGCAACCGTGCTGTCTGGTTCCAGGAAGAGAGAATTTGCTCGGAATTTGTCGGATTACCAGCCAGCTCGTAGGAGACAATGCCCGACGGGGCGGCGCTGGTGATCAGTGGAGCTCCGACTAAATTCAGTATGTACATGAGCAGCAGTGTGAATACCAGGAAGAACCAGAAAAGAGGTTTGAGCTGGTGCATAGGAATGGATTGGAATGGATGTCGCACGTTTTCCTCCGAGTGTTTGGAATTCTCAGCTCTTTCTACCAAATCGGAATAAGTATATC
>CAWDSH010000013.1:0-8088 GCA_963804865.1 uncultured Chloroflexia bacterium | reverse complement strand
CGCTGGAATGATGCCACTCGAGGTCCACCCCGAAGCCGATCACGCAGGGATGATGACCGTAACGATCGAGCACAAGGTCGATCAGCTGGAGCATGTCCGCGTCCCCCGGCTCCACCTGCAGCCAGTCTTGACGCCATTCTTATCGAAGAGATCCAGTGCAGCCTCATTTTCGTCATCAAAACCAAAGTGATCAGCTTGTCCGTGCTTTCCCCAGGGAAGCTGAGCCAGGTGCCTTTGCCGTAGAGCACGCCGACGATCCAGATCGCTTCCGGGTGCGCATCTGGAAAGCGATTTGCCATTTCCTGGCTGACCCGCAGCCAGTATTCCGGACCGGGGTTGTAAGCTGGACCGTAGGAAGAATACCGAAAGCCGGCTCCCAAGGATGATTTATTCTTCTTTATGGATGGATTGAGAGAGCAGGCGGTCAGAACGGAAAGTACAACGATCAAAGAAATTATACGGATGAATTCATTCATGGATTTCCTTGGTGAATTATTCATTTTGCTTATGCTTTCCTACGCACTTTCAGCACGGCGATCTTGGTGGGATGGTTGAAAGGCGCGGGATCTGCAGGTGGCTGGCGAATGATTGTTTGCGGGTAGCCGGTGATATCTTCGGGAACCGGGATTATTTCTTCAAGCTTAACATAGCCATCTGCCCCCAGTTCTTCCATTTGGTGAATGTAATCTGCGCCGCTAAGGAAAAGCGAATTATTAATGGAGATCAGCCAGCCGCCATCCCGGACGAGCGGGCGCAACTTGTTAATCAGTCGATCGGGCTGGTTCTCGAGATCACCCTGCCCACCGGCGGTCATGGAGAAGAAAGGCGCGTCCAGGATGACGCAATCGAACTGCGAGCCTTCGCGGCGCATGGTGCCCACGGCGGGGAAGAAATCCCGGCAGAGGAAATCCTCCGATGGATCGCGAAGTGATTAAGCTGATAAGTTCGCCTGGCGAGATCGAGGAACCGGCGGCTGCGATCCACCTGGACGACGCGCTGAGCACCGCCAGCCAGCGCGGCTGCTCCCAGGCTGCCGGTGTAGGCGAAGGTGTTGAGCACGATCCAGCCGGCGGCATGCTCCTTCAGCCAGGCGCGCAGCAGGCGCGTATCCAGGTAGAAGCTGGCATCCTGGTGGAGAATGAGGTCAAGCGCGTAGGTTACCCCGCCCTCCGAAATGGAGGTGTCCGGTTTACTTCCCAAAATGATCACGCCGTTCTTCTCAGCCGGGTTGGGGGCGTGGCGCATTTTCATGAGGATGCACTGCAGCCAGGGCAGGGCTTCGAGAAGGAAATCCTGGATGGCTGGCAGAGTCACGGAAGGGCGGGTCTGGTTGGTGATCAGCGCCGTTGCGCCGAAGAGATCGATGGTCACATCCAGGCTGGATTTATAAAAGCCGTTGAAAAGGCGCAGCGCTGATGTGTGATTTGGATCAATAAGCGTTTTGCGCTGTTCGATCGCTTTTTTTATGCTGGCTGATAGATCTTCCATCGGGAATACTATAGCATGGAATACCGGGTATCTGGCATCTGGACTTGCTATCCTTACAATCACCCTTCGATAAGCGGAAACCTGTTGTAATGCCACCTCAAACTGGCTACAATATGAGCATCAGTCGCCTATTTTAGGTGGAATGGAAGTGCGTCTGATTGATCAAGGTATATCGAAAAACTGAAGTTTCCAAGTTCTTGCCAAGTCCAACGGAGGTCACCCATGTTCAAGAAACGCATCACCCTGAAATGGCTGTCCATGGCAGCGATGATTGCTTTGATTGCCATTCTAATTGTCACTGCGCCGGTTTTCGCGCAGGACGAAGCTCCGGCTGAACCTACACCGGAGGAAAACCCTGTGGAAGAAGCCCCCACTGAAGAAATCCCAGCAGAAGAGCTGCCGGCTCTAGAAGAAGTCACTGAGGGCGTGGAGATCGTGCCCACGAACGCGGAAGGCGAAGCCCTACCGCTGGCAAGCCAGGAAGCTGCCGAGGTCCTTGCGGACGGTGATCCCTGGTGGAAGGTCGGAACGATCACCTACCGCTTTAAATTTCCCGGCCAATGTGGAGGTGAACCCTATTGTCTTGAGGATCCGAATCCCATTGCTGCCTCGATTACCTATATCATGATCAACGCAACGGCCGTACCGACCGACGGAAAGATTTATGTCGAAGCAGGCACTTATTTCGATCCTTCCATTTCTATCAATGGGTCCAATGCCAACCTGGCGAAACTGAAAGGAACTCGTGGGCGTACCATCTTCGACCAGCTATCAACCGGTGGCCAATATTTTGAACAGTAACATTACCATCAGCAACATGCCCGGATCTTTCCTTCTCAGCGGGTTCAACATCTCCGGCGCAGTAAATGGGGGCGGTGTCGTCACTTTTCTCGACAATACTGGAGCAATGACCGTGCAAGACATGGTCATTCAAAATACCCATACTAACCCCGACTCCGTTGGTCTATCGATGGTTCAAAAAGGCGCGATCACATTGACAAGGGTTAATTCTTCTTATAATGGTGAAAGCGCAGCGATGCTAAATAACTCAAGTGGATCGGGCGGGATCACCATCACAAACGGTGATTTCAATTCAAACACCGGTAATGCGAATGCAGCATTGAGGATCAGCTCGAAAGGTGCGATTGTGCTCAACAACGTTTCGGCCTGGGGAAACTCCCATACCGGCGTTGCCATCGCTTCCACTAAGTCAATAACGATCAAAAACAGTAATTTCCATCACAATACCTATGACGGTTTGAACGTTGCAGCCGGTTCTTTGGGATCACTAACCTTGGAGAATGTGTACGTTCTAAATAACCTAGAAGATGGTGCGGATATTACTCTTGGGGGACTATAAGCCTCAAGAATATCGTCGCAGATAACAACCATCAATTTGGAACGAAGATCAACACCTGCGGCAGCGGTTCCTGTGATATGGCTGGCACAGGCGCGGTGACCATCACTAATTCAACCTTTCAGGATAATCAACGGGTCAATGTCCCGCTGCCAGCCCATTACGCAGGATTATCGATTTATGCCAAAGGCGCGATTACGTTGAATAATGTAACCGCGAATAATAATGGTTATTACAATGGTCCCGGCGATTATTCGATAGCCGATGGCGCCTGGCTGAATAATTCGCAACCGATCAGCCCGGCAACCATCAGTATCATGCAAGGGACTTTTGATACAAACTACTGGGTTGGTTTGAAGATCCAGACCAAGGGGTCGGTGTCCCTCAATGCCATTGACGCCTCAGGGAATGCGATTTCTGCAGCTCCTAATGTGAATATCCACGGCATGGAGATCGATGCCAGCTATGGCAGCGGTTCGGTTACATTGACAAGCACACTGGGAGACAGCATTTTCGATAACAACGATGGGTCCGGGGTCGTGATCACTGCCAGGGGTGGAATTTCTCTGAGCGGGAAAACTGCCGGGGCTAGCTCTTCCTCACTCAATGGAACCGGGACCAATGGTTATGGTATTTCGATCGACAACACAACCGGCTCTGGAGGAGTGACTGTAAAGAATTTCAGTATTGACTCAAACCAGATGACTGGTTTACGGGTGCTAACCAATGGCGCGATCATACTCGACAATGTTCGCGCGAATTTAATGGTTTGGGAGCTAATTCAAATGGAGCGTATATCAATAACTCGACCGCAGCCAGCGCAAAATCGGTAACGATTTATTCATCAGTGTTCGATCAGAACACATATATTGGGCTGTCAATCAATACGAAGGGCAGCGTAATACTTAGTGGAATATCAGCTGACGACAACTCCAGTGGAACATCTGACCCCGGAGGAGCTGAAATTTACACTACTTTTGGCTCTGGCTCGGTAACTCTACTGTCAACCAAAGGGTTCAGCTCATTCGACAGAAACGATGGTACAGGATTGAGGATTTTTACCAATGGAAAAGTATCCCTTGATTCTCAACCGCGAACAATGTAACCGGTGAAGGTATCCTGATCAACAGTACTGCCGGGGATGTCTCGATCAAGCACCTTTATTCTTACTTGAATGGCAGCATAGGATTGGAGGTTTCATCGGTTGGGAACATTTCTGTAGATGATATCCAAATTGCCAGCAATGGGATAATTTCTCCATCCACTGGAGCTTTTCTTTCAAATCAAGCAACAGGGGTGATTAAGACGGTGCTGGTGACGAGGTCCTCATTCTCCAACAATACCTCTGTGGGTTTAGCTGTCTATTCAAATGGCTTGATCACGCTGAATAATGTAAGCGCGACCTTCAACGGGGGTGGAGCTTATGGAGCCGAACTGTCAAACGGTTCAGGGACTGGAGGCGTCTCAATTTTAAGTAGCTACGGTGCGAATGAGTTCAGCAACAACCAGGCGTCCGGCCTTAGGATCATGACGTCTGGACCTGTAACGATCAGCAAGGTAACAGCAAACGTAAATCGAATGCACGGTATCTGGATCACCAACGTGGTGGGACCGGGAGGAGTGACGATCAGCGGTGGAGAATTTGAAGGCAACTGGGCTTCCGCGCTCTATGTCCAGACCAATGGCAAGATATCCGTCAGTGATGTGTCCGCTTATTCGAACGGCACCAACTTAGGTGGTTATGCCATCTATCTTGATAACCAGGCATCCCCGACCCTCGAAACAACAGTATCCGTGATACGTTCGCAGATTACCAACCAGCCGGATACTGGAATGTACATTTACTCCAAGGGTGTGGTCACGTTGAATAGTGTCATCTCCAGTCAGAATAATCCGGGTTATGGTGTGATTATCGATAATAGAGACAGCAGCAAGAACGCTGGCATTTCCATTTTGGGCAGTTATGGACGGAATGAATTCTCAGATAATAGTGAAATGGGGCTTTACCTATTTTCAGACGGAACGATCACCCTGCAGAAGGTGGATGTGGAATCCAATTTGTCTTGGACGGATGGCGCCTACATCATCAATACTTCAGGAAACGGAAATATAAACATCACTGACAGTACTTTCACTGACAATTCGAATGGAAATGGGATCACGATATTAACCAATGGTAAGGTTGCCTGGACTGGCGGTACAGTTGAGGATAACGGCAGAATGGGTGCTTCGATCGACAACCACACCAGTACCACCCCCATGGCGGTGGCAATTAGCAAGGTAAGCTTTAATTATAACGATGGTGATAACCTGCATGTGGTTGCCAATGGGCAGATCACGCTTAATAAGATCATTTCTCTTGAAACTGTAACCGGTTCCGGTGGTATGGAGCTTACCTGGATAACGCCGTTTATTCGGGTGGGGTGAGTGTGCTCAGCTCATACGGTGCAAACACATTCGATCAATGTGACACGGATGGTCTAAATATTCATACCAGCGGTGCCGTCATATTGAGTAAAGTGAATGCAGCGATGAACCAGGGTTACGGCGTATGGGTGGCAAATAACGGCATCGGGATTACTGCTTCCATTTCCTATGCCACTGGAAATGTTAACCAGAATGGAATCGATGGTGTGCACATGGTCTCAGCCGGTGCTGTTACCATCACAGGAGTATCTGCCTCGGAGAATGGCCTTTACGGGATTTTGGTTACAAACAATTTTGGTACTGCAAACGTTTCTCTGAGCAAGTGTACCGTTTACGAAAACCTTAATATGGGAGTTTGGCTGACAAGCAACGGGGTGGTGAGCATCAGCAGCAGCAAGATCGATTCTAATGGCGATATCGGGGCAAGAATCAACAATACGGGTGATACCAGCGGAACAAAAGGCGTGACCATCACCAGCTCAACTTTCAACGAAGATCTGTACGGATTGTATATTGCATCCCATGGTCCAGTAATGCTGACCTCTATCACCGCTAGCCGCAATGATTGGTACGGTGCATACATCGACAATTTGACTGGGACTACCACCGGAACACCTGCGGTCAAGATCAGCGGTACCAACATCTTCAATAACAACAGCTGGGACGGGTTATCCATTCTTTCCAAAGGTACGATCACGCTGGCAAATATCACTTCGTCCTATAACCTGGGTTATGGAATGAATTTGACCAGCGATACCGGAAGCGCGATCACCATCACCAATGTCACTCTTAAGCAAAACGAGTATAGTGGGATCACAGCCAATTCTGGTGGAGCGATCAACATCACCGGGATGATCTCACTCTTCAATGGTATTACAGCGGATGATAATGGTGCCTATCTGAATGCCAACGGTCACGATATCACTATCAAGAATAGCGCCTTTAACGCCAATGGTAGATCGGGAATTTATGCACTCACAGGTGCGACCAATACACTCTATCTAACGAGCGTCAACTTCTTTGGGAATGATTACTTCGGTGGATTTGCTGATCCCGATCTCTATTTCAATGGACTGCTGGTTTTGAATTAAAATAAGCACAACATCGTGACAGGGGCAGCCTTTCAGCTGCCCCTTATTTTTTCAACATCACGGAGGAAAGCATGACTGATAATTCGATCATCATCATCGGGGCGGGATTTGCAGGACTTTCTGCGGGGATTTACGCGCAGATGAACGGATATAAAACCACCATCTATGATATGCACGATAAACCTGGCGGTCTCTGCACCGCCTGGAAGCGCAAGGGATACACCATCGATGGCTGCATCCACTGGCTCGTCGGCTCCTCACCAAAAAGCAGCATGTACCGCTTCTGGCAGGAGGTGGGAATTGCCCAAGGACGGGAATTCATCAATATGGACGAATTCCAACGCTATGAGTGCCCGGATGGGCGCACACTGGTATTCTACGCGGACGTGGACCGGCTGGAAAAGCACCTGTTGGAATTCTCGCCCGCGGATGAAAAGGTCATTCGCGAAATGATTGATGGTGTTCGCCTGGGGATCCGCATGGATCAGATTTCCAGCCCATCCGGGAAGCAGGCACAGTTCGTTACCCTGCTGCGTAGCTTGTGGTTCTTCGTCAGCAACGGCAGGAAACTACAAAGCTTGATGAAAATCACCTGCCAGGAGTTCGCCAGCCGCTTCACCAATGCGGATATCCGCAAGGCGATCGGGGAGATGTGGTTCCCGGATTTTTCGCTGATCTTCATCCTGTTCACCCTGGCGTATTTGCATCGCCGCAATGGCGGGTATCCCATTGGCGGGTCGATGCCCATGTCCCAGGCACTGGAGAAACGCTACCTGCAATTGGGCGGTTCGCTGAAATATCAAAGCCGGGTTGAGGAGATATTGGTGGAGGGAAATCGCGCAGTGGGCGTGCGCATGGCGGATGGCAGCGAGGTGCGCGCCGGGCGGGTGATCTCCGCAGCGGATGGTCATACCACCATCTTCAAGATGCTGGGCGGGAAATATGTGGATGATAAAGTAAAGGAACCGTATGAGAAATGGAAACCCTTCCCGCCACTCATTTTCATCGGGTTGGGAGTGAATCGCTCCTTTTTGAATGAACCCAGATCGGTCTCTGGGATTTCCTTCCCGTTGAAGCAGCCAATCGAGATCGGTGACCGCACCATCGACCGCCTGCCCCTGCATTATTTCAACCAGGATCCAACCCTGGCACCCGAGGGGAAGACCAGCATGGTGGTCATGCTACCGACCAATTACCAATATTGGAAGGAATTGGGTGAGGATAAAGCCACCTACGAGGAGAAAAAACAGCAGATCGCAAAGACTGTGGTCATGGCGCTTGACCAGCGCTTCCCGGGTCTTGCGAACGACGTGGAGATGGTGGACGTCGCCACGCCATTGACCTTTGAGCGATACACAGGTAACTGGCAGGGCAGCTTCGAAGGCTGGCTGATCACCCCCGGGAACGCGGGTGTGATGATGAAACCGATGAGCCAGATGCTGCCGGGGTTGGAGAAGTTCTACATGTGCGGGCAGTGGGTGGAGCCGGGTGGAGGTTTGCCAACCGGGGTCATGTCCGGGCGTCGCTTGATGCAAGCGATCTGTAAGGAAGATAAAAAGAAATTTACGACCAGGATTGATTAATTGAGCTCTGTAAATAACTACTATTCAAATTCTCATTTGAATATTTGAGACATATCGCAGTAGGAGCACGGCACCATGGCATCCTCCGTTTTTGAGAATAGGCTGTGCCCCTAATTAATCACATCATGGATGTATTTATCCA
>CAWDSH010000012.1:0-5629 GCA_963804865.1 uncultured Chloroflexia bacterium | reverse complement strand
GGGCGCCGTGCAAAATCCCCCCCCGTCACCTGTATCCCGGATCCGATCCTTTGCTCCCTACAAGAATGTCCCCCTGGTCCCCAGAAAGCTTGGCATCCGCGAAGGCATGCGCGTCAGGCTGGTGGATGCTCCTCCGGATTTTGAACACAAGCTCGGCGAGCTCCCCCCCGAGGTATCTCTCGTTCGCAATGGCACCCAGCCGGCAGCCCTTAACCTGGCCTTTATCCGCTCCCGCGAAGATCTGGAACGCAAGATAACTTCCCTGGTCAACCTGGTGCAGCAGGGCAGGCTATGGATCATCTGGCCAAAGCGCAAAAGCAAGGACGCGGGCGCCATTAACCAAAACCATGTGCGCCGTGCCGGGCTCGCCGCGGGCATGGTGGATTTCAAGATATGTTCGGTGGACGAAACCTGGACCGGATTACAATTCACCTGGAGAGGCACATGAAAAATATCCGCGAAACGACCCATTTCTCGATCGTTGAGTTGGCCGATGGTGTTTACGCCGCGCTGCACAACGGCAGGGGCGCCGCATTCAGCAATGCCGGCGTCATCGATCTCGGCGGCAAGACGGTGGTCTTCGATACCACTAAATCACCCGCCGCCGGCACCGAGCTCGCCCGCCAGGCCCTGGAACTCACCGGGAATCCCGCATCCATTGTCATCATCAGCCACCATCATGACGATCACTGGATGGGCAACCAGGCTTTCAGCGCCAAGACGCGCATCTATTCCACGCAACCCGCCCTGGATGCCATGCTGCCCGAAGCTGAAGAGCTGAAAGACCGGAAGGACCAGCTCCTTATTACCGCAAGGCGATCGAGGAAAATGAAGCCCAGGCCAGGCTGGAGAAAGATCCAAAGCGCATCGAACTACTGGCGGGCGCCATCCGGCGCAACCGGTACGCGCTCGAGGATCTGGCCATCCTCGTCCCCCGCCTTCCGGAACGGGTGATCAAGCTGGAGATGTGCCTCAAGGGACTCAAGCGGCAGGCGCGCATCCTTCCATTTTTTCCCGCCCACACCATCGGCGATTGCATCCTGCTGCTGGATAAGGAAAAGATTGCCTTCATCGGCGACTTGGGTTTCTTCAAGACCCACCCCTTCATGGGGTCCTGCATTCCCCTGGATTGGATCGAACGCTTGAAACAGCTTGAAGCCATGCAATATAAAATCTATGTCCCCGGGCACGGTCCTTTGGGCACCACCCGGGACCTGGCGCAGCAGCGCGAGTACATCCAGATGTTGGGTCAGCGCGTGACCCAGGCGCTCGTGCTGAAACGGGATCAGCAGTCCGTCCTTGAACAGCCGCTGCCGGATTTTTGTTCCGATTGGGAGCCAACCCTCAAGCGTTACCAGCGCAACGTCGAATTCCTTTTTGACTATCACAAAAAATAGAAGTCATTGAACCTGAGAGTTGATCATGGAAACCTTTATCTTCGCCACCCATCCCGACCCGGGCAGCTCCGGGAAAGCCGAAGCCATCTGGGCAGAAAGCATCCGCACCTTTGGCGGGAAATTCCGAAACGCGCCCCTATGGATTCTCTACCCGCGCGGCGGGGAAGCCTGGGCTGAAAAGTTGAAGCAAGCCACCCGGTCATTCCAGGTCGACCTGCATCCCTTTGATATCCCTGATGAGGCGCGCAAATTACCTTTCTTCGCTAAAGGTTACGCTTCCGCCGCCGCGGAGGACCTGGCGGATGGCAATGCCTCGCACCTGGTTTGGATGGACGCCGGTTCCCTCATGCTCAACCAGCCGGATGGGCTCATCCTCCCGGAAGGCGCAGACCTCGGCTGCCGCCCGGTGGATCTGACCAACATCGGCTCGCGCACCGGGGATTCCCCGGATGATTTCTGGCTGCGCATCTACGCCCTCTGCCGCGTCCCGCCCGACCGCTTGTTCACCATGCAGTCCAGCACGGAAGCCATCGATATCCGCCCCTATATCAACGCCGGGCTGCTGGTCACCCGCCCCGGCCGTCGCTTGTTGAATGCCTGGCGCGAGAACCTCGAGCTGGCGCAGCGCAATCCCGAAATTCTCAACATGATTCGCGCGAATGAAAAGCGTTCGATCTTCCTGCACCAGGCCATGCTGGCTGCCACCATCCTCTCACGCTATACCCCCGAGCAGATCCTCATCTACCCGCCGAATATCAATTACGCCCTGCACCTGCACACCCATTACCCGGACGCCACCCGCGCGAAGAACATGAGCGAGCTGATCACCTGCCGCACAGAGTACATATACGAGGAGGATGGCTGGCAATAGCGCCTGCCCGAAATCGATGAGCCGCTGCGATCCTGGCTCTTCCCCCGCTGGAAATAACAATTTTCTCCCTCTCCAAAATTGCTTATATTTTGGGGTCGCGGTTTATGCACCTCCCTTGAGGTCGCGTTCTTTGCACTCCTTTTTTCTCCCGCTCCAAATATGCATTTTAATTTGGGGGCGCGATTTTTGCACTCCCCTTGGGAAAGGGACTAATGGAGGGGCTTAAACCCACCAGGCACCTCATCGGTGCCTGGTGATCGAATATGCTGGGGAGTAAAACGATCTAATATACGTATAGGTTGAGCTCGCCTCCCAAATTATCGCTATTGTTCCCAAAATAAAACACGTTGGTCAGCGAGTAGGGCTTGCTCGGCGCAATGTTCAAATGGATACCGTAATCCGCGTTGCTCGCCACGATCCCGTTGGTGATGGTCACCTTGGCCGTGTCAACCTCGTTGGTGCAAATGAACAAACCTGAATAGCCATAATCGATTCCGTAATTGAACATGGAGGTGATACCCTTGACTGTCACGTTTGCGTTGGTCGTGATGAAAACCCCGTTATTGTGATTGTAATTCGCGGTGACATTGGTCAGGGTCACAGTACCTGATCCGGCATTATTGGCGATGTATATACCATCACCATTCTCGCTGCTGTTGGCGGTCACGTTGGTGAGCGCAACTGCACCCCAGGAATTTATCCTCAGGTTGGCGTCATGGTTGCCGTTGAATGTGTTGGCTCCATATGAAGCCAGGATGGTCACCGGCTTTGCGGTCGGCTGCTCATTGGTGATATTTGCGCCAAATGAAGCATTGTCGTTTGCCTGTACCGAATTGAATACGACAGCGCCGAAACTTAGGACATTCAATCCGTGGTTTGTGTTTTCATTGAACACGCCCTTGATCACAGAGATTCCCTTGGTGCCCGTGGTATCTGAGCTGTTGTCCAGGTAGGCGCCATCAAAGCCGTTGAGACTGCTGCTGGCTTCAACACCATTCAAGGTGATGATGCCTTTGCTGAGGACCTTGATGCCGTTGGACCCGTTATCCTGGAATTTTCCTCCCGTGATGGTCACGTTTGCCGGTATCGTGGCGGCGTTGTTGGTGATGGACACACCGCCGCCGCTGCTGGCGATATTGACCTTGCTGAGCGCCACTACGCCATAGGTGTTGATCACCAGCCCCCAGTTGCCGTTGGAGTGGAATTCATTGACCCCGCTCCCGCTGGTCAGCAGGCTCACGTTGCAGGGAGTTGCCGTTCCGCAAGCAGTATTGTCCAATGTCATCCCCCAAGTCGTGTTACTGTTTGATCGGACATTGGTCAGCGTGATAGCGCCGTTGGTGTGAACTTGCATCCCGTAACCGGTATTATCGTGAATATATAGATCGGATAGGGCGACCGTTGTTGTGGAATACAGCGCAGTCCGATTCAACACGATCCCGCCATCTTCGTTCCTACCAATCTCACCACCTTTGAATAAAAGTGCGCCGTTTGATACTATCTCTATACCGGCTCCTGCAGAATGAATTACATTTACCTTATTCAAAGATATGTTTGCATTAAGCCAGTGATTGTCAAGAAAGATACCCGGCCCTACTCCGATGGTGCGAAGTTCATTTACATCTACACTTGTCAATGCTATATTCCCTTTGGAAAGGACATATATCCCATAAGTTGGCATCACCCATGGCAGGCTGGTTAATTTTAGGTTGTTAATAGTCACTGGTTTGGCAGCGGAATCCGAAACGCTCGAATTGTCGATCCAAACAAATACTGCACAATTGTCAACCTGGCTATTCTTAATAACAACAGCACCAAGGGAGACATAATTAATCCCATATGTACTGTTTTTTACACTTAAATTGGTCAGGGAAACAGTCCCCTTGGATTCCAGGTAGATCCCATATACCCCATAAACAACATCATTGTTCGCAGAAAAACTCGTGATCGTCACAGGCTTGGGCGCGGTATCCGGCGCCTTGTCATTCTCGATCCATACACCGGCATATGAATTGTCATTAGCCTGCCCGCCCTTGATCACCACGGGTCCTTTCGTATATACCGCGATCCCCGTGCCTGAACTGGTGGTTTCATCGGCAATCACGTTGGTCAGCGAGACGGCGCCTTTGGACACAATATAAACACCATAATCCTGGTTGCCGTTTGCGCTGAAATAGCTGATGGTCACCGGTTTTGGAGCAGTGTCCAGGACGGTGTCGTTCTCTATCTCCACTCCTTCGGCGAGATTCTCGTTTGCGTGCCCACCGTTGATCACCACTGGGCCATTAGTTGAGATCAATATCCCTGCAGATCCGGGAGCTGTCGTATTTCCATCCGCCCAGACATTTGTCAATGACACTCCCGAAGACGCCGTGCTGGTGGTGTTATCAATTAATATGCCTTCTCCTCCAATAACCGTTTCATAACCATTCGAGCTGGCTTCCACATATTTAATTGATACTGCACCGTTGCTCGTGATCAGCAGTCCGGTGTAATCATTATTGAGGAACTGGTTATCACCAAATGCAGACCCGTTGATGGTGACGGGTTGAGAAGAGGTAGCCCATTCATTGCCAAGCCTGACCCCCCAACCAGAATTGTTATTGGCTTTTACCTTGTTCAGCGTAATTGCACTAGTTGAAGAAACAACCAGGCTATCACCTTCATTGTCATTGAACAGGCTATTGGTAACTGTCACTGGGCTGACAAGCTGGGAATATAGCGTTCGAAGACTGGCTCCGCGTATACCAAAACCATCATTCCCACTTGCCGATACATTGGTTACAGAGATCGCCCCGCGTGAAGTAACATAGAGCGCCGCATCAACTGTATTATCTGTATTATTAAAAGTGCTGTCCTTAATGGTGACCTTGCCTGGTCCGAGCCATTGACACCATTCAGCACCTTCATTACAGGTTTCTATGTAAGCAGCCGAGGTTGTGTTGCCATCTGCATGTATGCCCGTGACGCCGACATTGCCCTTCGAATAGATCAGCAGTCCAATATCATCGTTACCCAGGATATCCGCGCCGGTCAGTGTCACTCCCGGGGTTGCGCTGCCGAAGGTGTTATCGAGTTCAATGCCATATCCCGTATTTCCTTCAGCCTGCGCGTATTTGACTGAGATCGCCCCGTTGCTGTAGATGCGAAGTCCCTTAGCGCCATTATTATTGAATTGGTTATCACCGGCAGAAGTGCCGTTGATCGTTATATTTGAAGCGATTGTGTCGTAATTATTTTCCAGAATCACTCCTGAGCCATTCACATTGGAGTTCGCCACAACTTTATTTAAGTGATCGCACCCTTGGTCATGACCCGTAGACCAACACCATTATTATTGTTAAACGTAAAACCAGTAACT
>CAWDSH010000011.1:0-3835 GCA_963804865.1 uncultured Chloroflexia bacterium | reverse complement strand
TTGCTTTACCTGTGTGCCTAGTATTCGTGCTGATGCTGCTCCAGATGGCTCCAATTGCCCAGGCAGCAGTACCAACCGAACTGTTTTTCTCAGAATATATCGAAGGCAGTAGCTTCAACAAGGCACTAGAGATCTACAACGGCACGGGTGCATCTGTCGACCTGGCCACAGGGGGATATAACATCCAGATGTCTTTTAACGGCGGAACATCAACGTTCACTATCAATCTGACCGGTAACGTTTCTGATGGAGATGTGTTTGTGGTCGGGCCCGACCAACGCAACCGACCCGACAATTCTTGCCCAGGCGGCCAGTTACAGGGGACGAGTTGGTTTAACGGCGATGATGCGGTGTTATTGCGCAAAGGCACAGTCATACTAGATGTGATCGGGGCAGGCCGGGTTCGATCCTGGCACTGAATGGGGAACTGGCCTGACGAGCACGGCGGATAATACCCTGAGGCGAAAAAATACCGTATGCAATGGTGATCCGAACGGTTCAGACGTTTTTGACCCCGCTCTCGAATGGGATGGGTACGCCATCAATACATTCGACGGTTTAGGAACCCATGTAGCCAATTGTGTAGCTGATTCAGCGCCAGCAGTCACAGGCTCCATACCAGTGGATGGCGCATCCAATCTACCGCTTGAAACCCAAACCTCAACGTAACCTTTAGCGAGCCGGTGAATGTGACCACGGGAGCTTTCAATATAACCTGCTCGAACAGCGGAGAACACACAATTGCCCATAGCGATGGCCCAACCAATTTTACGCTGGACCCCGACGAAGATTTCTCCCTCGCAGAGACCTGCACCCTTGACTGTTTCGGCCGCGGCAGTAACTGACCAGGACACAGATGATCCACCGGACAATATGCTGACGGACTTTACTGCTTCATTTATAACATTTGGTATATGTGACCTACTCATACACACCTATCTATAGCATCCAGGGCAGTGGGATGTCAGCAACTATCACAGGGCAATGTCACCACCCAGGGTGTGGTAGTGGGAGATTTTGAGACCAGTGCCAGCCTATCGGGTTTTTATTTGCAGGATCTGATTGGCGATGGTAACCCGGCTACCTCGGACGGCATCTTCGTCTACACGGGCAGCAATAACTTCGTGAGTGCAGGTCAGGTGGTGCGAGTGACGGGTTATGCACGCGAACGTTTCAATCAAACCACACTGAACGGGTCTAACAGCAACACTTCGCCCGTGACATTCGCCAATACTACCATTTGCGGTACTGCCAGTATCGTCCCCAGTCGATGTGACCATGCCATTTGCGAGCACTGACTACCCAGAACGCTATGAAGGCATGCTGGTCAATTTCCCGCAGGCGTTGGAAATCGCAGAGTACTTTAACTATGACCGCTTCGGTGAGATCGTGCTGGGGCTACCATTTGAAGGCCAATCCCGCCTCTATACACCCACCTCGGTGGTCGAACCGGGTGCCCCGGCGATAGACCTGGCCCTGCAGAACAGCCTACGCATCATTACTCTAGATGATGTTCAGAGCGCGCAGAACCCATCCACGCTGCGACATCCAAACGGGCAACCATTCAGTCCTGAGCAACCTATTCCGTGGTGGCGACCTCGTACAAAATGCGATTGGCGTGCTGGGATATGATTTCGACCTTTACCGTATCATGCCTACCGGCCCGGCAGACTATACCGCTGTTCAACCCGCGCCCAGCAGCACCAGACCCAGTCGGTGGCAGGCTGCAGGTGGCGGCTATGAACACGCTGAACTACTTCCTGACGATTGACTACCCACCGGCAATCCCTGGATAACAAATGTGGCCCATTGCAGAATGTGGAATGCCGCGGCGCTGATACTGACCAGACCGGACGAGTTCACCCGCCAGCGCACCAAGCTGCTGGCTGCGCTCTCCGGGATAGACACGGCGGTTATTGGTCTGATCGAGATGGAGAACACCCCAGGTGTCGAGCCGCTGGCTGACATGGTGGCTGGTCTCAATACAATGCCTGGTGGAGGCACCTACGCCTATATCGACACTGGCGTGATTGGCACAGACGCCATCCGGGTGGGTATGATCTATCAACCAGGGTTGGTCACGCCGATTGGCGATTTCAAGCTACTGACGACGCGTCGATCCGCGCTTCCTGGACAACTATAACCGACCCACTTTGGCGCAGACCTTCGAAGAAAACAGCACCGGTGCACGCTTCACCATGGTGGTCAACCATCTCAAATCGAAGGGCTCTGATTGTGATGGTATCGGCGACCCCGACACTGGGGATGGGCAGGGCAACTGCAATCTAACTCGTATGGCTGCTGCCCAGGCAATGGTGGACTGGCTGGCAACCGACCCCACTGGGAGTGGAGATCCTGACTTCATCATCATGGGTGACCTCAACTCCTACGCCATGGAAGACCCGATCGATGCCATCCTGGCTGGTCCCGATGACTCTGCTTAGAACCGCCGATGATTACACCAACCTGATCCGCCAATATCAGGGTGTATATGCCTATTCCTATGTATTCGATGGTCAAAACGGGTACTTGGATCATGCCTTGGCTAACGGACACCTGGCTGCCCAGGTCACTGGTGCCACAGAATGGCATATCAACGCCGATGAACCCGACGTGGTGGATTACGATACCAGCTTTAAATCGCCAGCTGAAGCAGCCCTATATGAGCCCAATGCTTATCGTTCCTCGGATCACGATGCAACACTGGTAGGGTTGAATTTAGTCTCCACAACGGACGGATTCGTGACCGGTGGAGGTTGGATTGATTCACCAGCGGGAGCGTATCTCGATGATCCATCGCTGACTGGTAAAGGCGAATTCTCCTTTGATGCCAAATATGTCAAGAACAATCCCCTTCCGGTCGGTTCATCGAATACATGATCGAAAGTGCAGGTCTGTATTTCACTGCGACCGGTTTTGACTGGCTGGTAGTGGATGGTGAGGCTGCCTGGTTGCGTGGTACAGGTACGTTCAACGACGCTGATGGATATAGCTTCATGTTGACCGTAGCGGATGCCAGCGATTGCTTCCGCCTCCAGATCTGGGAACTGGCCAGTGGCATGCTGGTATACGACAACCAACCGGGTGATGCTGAATTCGCTCCAGCGACAACGTCATTAGGCGGCGGCAAAATTATGATCCATTAATCAGGTAAGAAATACCAATAAAATGACACACCCTGAATGATGATATTCAGGGTGTGTTTATTTTTCAACAAAACCTTTAGTTGTCCCTCTCATGCTCATTATGCTCGACACCCAATATAATAATTAGATATCTAGTCAATTTACCCTATCATATATTAGAATCTTAAAATATCACTGTCTGCGGAAGTTTTAACTAAACCTCTTGAGGAGATTAGAACCTTGGTGCTGTAATATTGCCGTGGATTTTTCCTTCTGGTTGCAAGTCGCTCTTCCTCGTGGTAATTAAGGACGTGATTTGGTGGAAAGCATAAAGCAGCTGCAGCGCGCCGGTTTTTAGGTTCAGGGTGGTTTTATCATAGAGTTTGACAATGACCCGCCGTCGATCTTCCAACAGCAGAATGAATTCATCCAAAAAAGCGGGTTCGTGACCGCCATGGTGGGGTTATTGCAACTCCTGCTGGAACGCCCTTGTATGAGCGTATGCGTAAATAGGCCGCTTGGTAAATGAAATGTCCGGCGATAATGTGAATGGCCCGACGCACATCATCCTCCGGAGATAAAATTCACCTGTATCCACAATACATCCTGGAATTGGGGCGTTCGATTTACCGTCTGGGGTAAAATCCGCGTAGTTCAGCGTGTGCAATATTGGCGGCTTTTCTTCTGGACGCTGTTTCGCCACCCACGGC
>CAWDSH010000010.1:0-3544 GCA_963804865.1 uncultured Chloroflexia bacterium | reverse complement strand
CACACCCGTGTTCGCGCAGGATGAGGTTCCACTTGAGGTACCAACCGAAATCCCGGCTGATCTTGCCGGGACCGAAGAGGTGCCCGAGGAAGTTCCAGTTGAGCAAGCGCCTACCGAGGGACTTTCCCCGGCACTGGAAACCCTGGCCGAAGCCGGCGTGGAGGTGGTGAATGCCAGTGGGGAGGCACTTCCGCTCGCCAGTGGGGAAGCTGCCGGAAAGCGCTTAGCATTGGTGACCCGTGGTTCAAGGTGGGCACCACGGTCTATACCTTCCTCTATACCGGTGGCAGCTGCACTGGCATTCCAAACTGCACTGTTTCCGCCACCCCTTCCAGGACGCGGTCAACAAGATCGCGGATGGGTTCATCCCCTCGGATGGACTGATCCACGCTGACGCGGCGTTCTCTTATCCCGACCAGCATATTGATATCGACGGCGCTGCCGACCCGGATCTCAACAAGATCAAGGGCATCATCGCCACATCAACCCGGATACCTACGAACCCGATGTAGTGTTAGGTGTGCTGGGTGGGGGCAGCTATGTCCATGTTACAAACATGACCAGCGGTGCAGGCTTCAGCCTGAGCGGGCTGCGTATTGTTGGTTCAATTGCCCCCGTAGTAGGGATCATCTACAGCAAAGGCACCATCAAGCTCACCGACATTTCCGTACAAAGTAACAGCCCGACAGCCACTACAGTTCGGGATTAATATCAACAGCCATAATGGCGCCATCATACTCAACCGCGTTTCCGCCAGCAACAGCCCGGTGAGCGGCGGGGCACTGCTCGCCAATACGCTGGGAACAGCCGGTATCACCATTACCAATTCGCAATTCTATAATAACGGCACCGGTAGCGCGGGCGGTATGCTCATTTATACCAACGGACCGGTCATTATCAACGGTTCTACCTTCAGCCATAATAAGACCAATGCTTCCCTGAACATGCCCGGTTTAAACATTTCCATTCAAGCGTCAAGCCTGACCATCAAGAATAGTGACATTTCCTTCAACCAGAATGATGGGTTATTGACAGAGCGGCTTGCTGGCAGTATCACCTTGGATCATGTTTATCTGCGTTCAAACCTTAAAAATGGCATGTATCTTCAAACCAGCAGCAATATCACCCTCAAAAATGTGGATTCTTCTGGGAACCTCTACAATGGCGCTGTGCTGGATACCTGCTGGGGTTCGCCCTGCGCTACCACCGGATCAGGCAAAGTGACCATTTCCAACAGCCACTTCGATGGTAACGGGAATCAGAACGCGGGTTTGAGCAGCTTGTTCATTTATGCCCGCGGCGCGATCTCACTTAGCGGCGTCACCGCGGATGGCAACGGTCAGGTGCTCACTCCTTCTGCCGGCGCCACGATATGGGCACACGATTCCCAGCTCGCCAGCAGCGTATCCGTCTCGAACAGCCAGTTCCAGGATAACCAGGGAAGTGGATTGGTAATCCTTACGAAAGGTGCCATCACGCTGAGCAGCGTCAGTATCTTTCGCAGCGCGACTGCCTATGGCGCGAACCTGGATAATTCCTTTGGTACTGCAGGCGTCACCATCAAAGGGACGGCAGCAGCGATGAACTATTTCTGTCAAAATGGTAATTTCAGTGGTGCGGATGATGATGGATTGTTTATCAATACCAACGGGTCCATCTCACTCAGCTATATCAAGGTCGATGAGAACAAATGGAGCGGTTTTGATTTCTTTGGGATGAAACCCATCAACATTACCATTAAATATGGGTCATTCAATTTCAACGAAGCATATGGTGTTAATCTCGAAACCCAGGGATCATTCACACTTAGTGATATCGATGCATCGGGTAATGGGTTTAACGGATTGTACCTCCATAATCAGAATGCCCCGACGCCAAAAAATGTTAAACTCACCAACGTGCAAATCCATGATAACGGCAGCTTGGCGGGAGTGGAGGTTTCTTCCAAAGGATTCGTGACTCTATCTGGTGCTGAAGTATATGACCAAGCCGGATCTGGGGTAAGCTTATTTGGCACAGCAGGAGTCACTGTTTTGAATGCCAGGGTTCATGATAATCTCGGAAAAGGAGTATTGATCAACTCCAATGGATCAATCAAGCTGACCAATGTCTTCTCGGGTTCCAATGGCTGGGGTGCTATTTTGTCAAGTGGTTCAACGGTCACGATCAGCAATGGAACTTTCAATGAAAACTCAAATAGTGGTTTGCTTATTAACCAAAGCCGTAATATCAACATCGCCAAATCGGAGTTTGACGGAAACGGATATTTGGGTGCCATGCTTGATAATACCTTTTTAACTCCAGCATTCTCCACCATAAAAATCACGCAGTGTAAATTCACCGGGAATGGAACAGGTGGTGTCGTATCATGTCACGCGGAGCCGTGACATTGACCGGTATCACCGCCAGCGGGAATGCCGGCATCGGCGCAAATATTGAAAATGAATCTGGAAATGTTTCTATACTTGCTTCAGGTAGCAGCAAGAATGACTTCAGCAGCAACACAGGCTCACATCACGGTTTGGTTATCAATACCAACGGAGCCGTGATACTGAAAAATATTATGCCAATTACAACCTGGGCGCGGGTGTTCTAGGTATTGATGTTGGCCAAATCAAGCATCCTTCCAGTGTTTCGATCAGTGGTGTAAGTGTGAATGGCAATTATCAGGGTATGGCAATCAATGCGTCCGGATCCATTGTCGCTAGCGGGGTTACCGGAGATGGGAATAGCAATTACGCGATGTATCTCTATAATTCCAACGATACACCGGCACCAAGTAATAACCGTCAGCAAATCCGCCTTCTCCGGTAATAACGTCGGGCTGGAAATCTTTAGTTGGGGACTGATCACCCTTAATAGTGTAACCTCGAACAATAATACCTCTCACGGCGCTATTACTGAACAACAGCAGCAGTACCCTGATCGTTCCCAAGGGTATCACCGTCACCGGTAGTACCAGTTCTTCCAACAATTTTCTTTTCAACGGATCCGATGGGCTCTTTATCCGCACTCGCGGTCCGATCTCCATCACCGGTGTGACCGCTGATCACAACGGTTGGTGCGGCTTAAATCTCGATGAGGAATGGGTCGACGGGGAAGGCGATAATGTCACCCTGAACAAGGTGACCACACGTTTTAACATTTCCAGCGGCATATACTCTTATACGGATGGCAACTTTAAAGGAAGTAATATCATATCCCTGATGAATTCCAACGATGGACTAACCGTCACGGCGGGTTTCCATACCGTTACCATCACCAACAGCATGTTCATCAGCAACAGCGTGGATGGCATCCATGCAAATATGGGAATTGGTAGTGCTGCACCATTCACTTTGACAAACGTTTTCTTCACAGGCAACGCCGTCAAACAGGTTGAAGTCATCAGGTAGATTTCAACCAAAGAAGTTATTACGAGCTAAAGACGGGCAAGGTAGATCTTCTTGCCCGCTCTTGTTTTTTTGTGGGGTCACAAAATCCTACATACTACCAGAAATCTTCAACGTTGGTTGATCTATACCACACCATTCCTTACAATCAC
>CAWDSH010000009.1:0-17245 GCA_963804865.1 uncultured Chloroflexia bacterium | reverse complement strand
GG
Organism: uncultured Chloroflexia bacterium; assembly: GCA_963804865.1. Classification (GTDB taxonomy): domain Bacteria; phylum Chloroflexota; class Anaerolineae; order Anaerolineales; family Anaerolineaceae; genus CAVVEQ01. The sequence goes on along the minus strand of CAWDSH010000009.1, from coordinate 17,243 downwards.
GGAAGTACCAGAAGCAAGATCAGCTGACCTTGCCAAAATTGTAATAAGATAACATCTCCCTATCAGATTCTTCACGTAGGGGCAGTTCACATGGTACGCGCTGTATGTGCGGGTATGAATTACCCCTAAAATGAATTTTTATTCATCCCTTACAATCATCCTACGCTCACCTTAAAACCTGAAAAACCTCTTGTAATTTCATATCGGCGACCTATAATAAAAGCAGGACGGGGTCATCACTGTAAATTCGTCACCAATCCCTGTGTTGTCATAATTTCATATACACGGAGGGTAAAATGAAGCGAAGCTTTTTTCTTTTCATGTTGCCTGCCATCATCCTGATTACGTTGGTGGCTGCATTTATTTTCACTGCGCCGGTCTACGCGCAGGATGAAGTACCACCTGAACCAGCGCCCGAAGAAGCGCCGGCTGAGACGGAAGTTGAGGCTCCCGCTGAAATCCCAGCTGAACCTGCCGGGACGGAAGAAACACCCAACGAGGACCTCTCCCCGGTGCTCGAGGAAGCCGCTGAATCCGGCGTAACCCTCGTGGATGAAACCGGCGAACCGCTCGCCCTGGCTACCGAGGAAGCCGCGGAGGCGCTCGCTGGCGGCGATCCCTACTACAAGGTGGGTACGGTCACCTACTACTTTTACCGTTGCAGATTGTGATCCGCTTCCAGGACCGCCAGTACCCTTGCGCCTACTCCTATACAGGCAGCGATCGATTATATCTCCACCAGCGGCTACCATCGGATCGGGATGATCTATGTTGAAGCGGATACCTATCCTGGAATTGTGAACATCAATGCATCTGCACCCGGCTCGATTTATAAAGGTCTCAAGGGCTTGATAGGCACCATCGTGGATGGCGACCCCGAGGTCGAGCTGAATGGATCCATCCGCGTTGACGCAGTCGAATCGGGATTCACCATCAAAGGCTTCGAGGTCAATGGGAATGTGTAATATTCCAGCCATTTACATCACCAACGGCATGGGAACCATCAAGATCGAGGACGTTGCGGTGAACAATGCTGATGGTGGAAACGCCATGCAAATCGCATTCCAAAACGGCGCCATCATCCTCAACCGCGTGCAAGCCGATCACAACATCAACGGCGGCGTATTCCTCGATAACACCGCCGGGACCGCCGGCATCACTATCACCAACAGCAGCTTTGATTGGAACGATCAATATGAAGGTCCATCGCTCGGTGCATTGACCATTAGTTCCAGGGGTGCGGTGCTGATCGATGGCATCACCGCGAGCCACACCACTGGTGTTTGGCCTGCCTTGTATGTTGTACAAAGCGGTCGCCCTGACCATCAAGAACAGCGTTTTTACTGATAACTCTCAATTTCGCTATCGCCAACAATGAAGTTATTCACCAGCCGGTGCCATCACCCTCAATAATGTGTTCGCCAACAATAACCTGGCCGGTTCTGGCTCTTTACCAAGGGCAACATCTGCCTACCGGTGTGCACGCAGACGATAATGACTATCAAGGCGCCACCCTCAACACATGTTACGAGACTGTCAGGCGCGTGCCCTGGCTTGGGAACTGGCGAGGTCACCATAAAGGACAGCACGTTCTATGATAACGATTCCACCGCATATCGTCTGTGTGTTGAATCTCGCGGCGCGATCACGCTCACCAACGTCGCTGCAAACGAAAACAATAACACCCCGGACACAGATGGCGCCAGGCTCTACGCGCAGTTCTCCCAGCTTGCCAGCCCTGTCACTGTCACCAACAGGACGTTCAGCGGTAACGGTGACCAGGGACTGCACGGTCTATACCAAAGGCGCCATCACTCTGACCAAAGTCAAAGCCATTTACAACTTGAATGGACTACAGCGCGGAGCTCAACAATACCTTCGATACTGCGGCGTCAGCAGTCACGATCACTGGTTCCGTCCTTTCGGATAACCAGTTTGACTACAATGCCTCGGAGGCATCCATATTTTTCCAATGGTGCGGTCACGGTCAAGTACGCCGATAGCAACGGTAACGGCGGCAGCGGTGTGGACATCGATAATATGACTGGCACCGGGTGCTGTTTCCGTCTGCAAGGGCACATTATGGTCTGTTCATGTGGCTAACGGTGGCGGAGGTCTCACCATATATACCAAAGGCAATGTAACGATCTCCTATGTCGATTTTCAGCCGATTCATTCCAGCGATGGGATTTATCTCTACAGACAATCCACAGTGAATGCTCCGTCACCATCTCCAACAGTGATTTCCACTTCAGCGGGTTGGACGGGATGGATATTGAGGACGGCGGACCATCACCCTGACCAATGTCGACGCATCCTTTAATCTCATCTTGGTGCTGAGATTCAGGCATACAAGACTGGTAACATCCTTGTCAAGAACAGCACCTTCGAATACAACGGCAGCGGGTGGAACCTATGATAGGATTGTTTGCCTATTCCACGGATGGGGGCTCCATCACCCTTACCAACGTTACAGCCTCTTACAACTAGGGCACGGGTGCTCTACTGCGCAACCGGATAGCCTCCTCCGCCAAAGTGATGACATCACTGGCGGCAATTTCAATAACAACACCTGGACCGGTTTGAAAGTACATTCCAAGGGCGCGATCACCTTGAAGAATGTGAATGCCTACGCAACAACGAGATCAATATCGATGCCTCGCAGGACCAACGCACATGCGCGAAGTGATCGAGGAAAATGAAACAGACGCGATCACCTTCCAATCCATCAGCGGGTCAGCGATCAACAATCTCGCCGTCACCACGGTGGCGTTTCACCCCGGAAATGTGGATGACCGGCTGCACCGCGGACACGCCCACTACTGGGACAGCAACTACGACGGCATGGTCGAACATGATTACGGTGCGGTGGCCGGTGTTTGCACGCTGCATGTCGAGGATCACTTTGCGGCCGCGAGGTGCCAACGGTGGAGCCTACGAGGTTAATTTGGGTGGTTCGTATGATGCCACCCAGGATACCTATGGCGCCTACCTGAATAACACCACGGTACCGCTGGCATCACCATCGCGAACAACGCGATCCCTGCCAGGTGATGGCCCGCTCGGTTATCTCCGCGATTTCTCGCTCAACACCGCCGGTGGGATTGGAGCTGCTACCAAGGGTGCGATAAGTCTACCAATATCGTCCTGGACAATAACGGTGGCTACGGTGTCCATGGTTAACAATGAAGATGCTGAAGCGACCCATGCAACGAATGTGACCATGACAGAAGTTTATGCCTCCGAAAACTTACTACAGCGGCATCTGGGTGGTCAACAAAGGCAGCATCACCATGACCAACGTGGCGTCCTGGGGACATACGACCACGGGTACAGGTTACGGAGCCTACCTGGATAATGATGCTGGTACTGGCAGCATCACCATTAAGGACACTCTCGCCATGCCTTACGGTTTCGATTACAACCACGAGCGTGGACTGAATATCTTCACCAACGGGAAAGTAACTCTCACCAACGCGTCGATTTGGTAACGACGAGGACGGTCTCCGCATCTGGGAACAGCCACCGGACCAACCAGTGGTCACATTAACCAACTGCGTGGTGATCGACAACGTCAATTATGGGGCCAGCGTCCGCAGCTGTCGGTCCCGTCATGGTGACGGGCGGCAGCATCAATAATAACGGCCTGGCCGCTCATTTCGATAACACTTACGCGCGTTTGCATCCCCCAAACCGGTCACGATCAGCAATCGCTGCTCAGATAATCCCGCTGGCGGGCTCGAGATCGATTTACGGCGCGGTCAGCCTCACAAGCGTCACCGTAAGATACAGCGACAACGCTGGTGTCGTCGGCATCGATATCGAATAACTGGCTGGGACCGTCGGAGTCACCCTCACCAGGGTCAACATCCAATGATAACGGCGATGTTGGGCATCTTTGTGATCACCAATGGATCACTGACCTACAAGGGCGGTGATTGAAATACAACGACGGCGACGGCATAAATCGTATATGCCGTCCGGAAGCCATGCGAAGGCTGTGACTTTGCCGACCTGTACATCTACGATAACAGCAGTAACGGGGCGCGATATTTACAACCAGGGCGCCATAACCCTCACCAACGTGCGATCCAACCAGCAACGATACGGCTATGGCTTGTACCTCGATAACCGCAGCCTGCGGAACTGCCACTCCCTGCAACGTCAGCCTGCTTTACTTCCGGAACCGGCTCAACGAGTTCAACTACAACCAACTGGCGGTGGCGGATTGCGAATTGAGACCTACGGAATCGTGGTGACGAACAAAGTGACCGCATCCGCAACAATGAAGGATACGGAGTATGAGGATCCAGAATCAACAGCGCTCTGACCAAAGCCTGCCAACGTTACCGTAACAGAGGGCACATTCAACACCAACGACGGCACCGGCTTGTATGCTGCTGAACCTCGGGACCATTACCGTCAACGGGATGGAGGCTTCTCGCACCCAGAATACGAATCTATGGTGCCTACCTGAACAACCTCGCGGATACCACCGGTACCAAGGGTGTGAACGTTCTCAAGAGCACGTTCAACGGCAACACCAGTTCCGGGCTGTTTATTCGCAGCCACGGCGCAATAGTGCTAAACACCGTAACAGCCATTGAAACTATGGCAGCCGGGGCTGATATCTAGACAACAATCTATGGGAACGGCAAATCGGTCACCGTGCTGGCTGCGTATGGTGCCAACAATTTCAACCAGAATTTCAACGATAACATCGTCATCTTCAGCAACGGCTCGGTTGCCCTCGACCAACGTCACTGGCAGCGAATTCACCACGTACGACGGCATCGATATCGATAACGAAAGCGGCACCGGCACCATCACCCTGACCAACGTCACTGCCAACAGCAACTGGCACAACGGCTTCAACCTTGCAACCCGCGGTAACGTGACCATCCGGGGCATCACCGCCATGTTCAACGCCATTGGCGCAGGAACATTTTCCGGATTGTTTATTACAACCAACGAGGTTGCCACTGCCAAAATCTCGATCACGACCGGCATGATCACCAGCAACGGTGATTATGGCATCCACCTGGACATGTTCACTCCAGTGATTGGACCTTACCTGTATACACTCTCCGGCGTTTTCTACTTTGGCAATAACAGCGATGGTGTGGGTGGAGAACTAAATCTTTGGGTGTACTAGAATATCCACCCTGACTAACCAATACAAATCATGATCACGCACCAGGCGCCTCCCCGGCGCCTGGTGATTCTACCCCACCCTTCCCTCCCCAAATACCTTAGTATTTGGGGTCGCGGTTTAAGCACTCCGTAGGAGAGTGGTGGTCGAAGACCGGGTCGCGTACGTTGCACTCCCGCAGGGAGAGGGGTTGGGTGGGGTCCTTACAATCATCCTACGCTCACCTTAAAAACTCCCAAACCCCTTGTAAAGCGACTGTAATTCCCTATAATGATATAGGACTACAACCATGTATGAACATTGATCCTGAAAGGGGGTCACTCTTGCGTATTTAAACAATTCAAATAATCCAATTTCATCCATCCATACTTTGAAATTTCTCTGGAGGGAAATTCCATGAAAAAACATACCAGATTTTATCTTGCTGCCGCTCATCTTCGCGCTCGCGATCATGGCGGCATTCGTTTTGACTGCGCCAGTTTACGCGCAGGACGAGGTGCCGGCTGAGACGCCAGTTGAGGCTCCTGCCGAAATCCCGGCTGAAGGTGCCGGTACCGAAGAAGCCCCTGCAACCGGGGAGCTCACCCCTGTGCTCGAGGAAGCCGCCGATGCCGGCGTCACCCTCGTGGATGAAACCGGCGAGCCGCTCGCCCTGGCCACCGAGGATGCCGCCGAAGCGCTCGCTGGCGGCGATCCCTGGTACAAGGTGGGAACAACAACCTACTATTTTAAGTTTCCAGGAGGTTGTGGTGCAACGCCGAATTGCCAGGAATCACCGACCCCGATCGAGCTTGCATTAACCAATATCAATAACACCGGTGTTCTGCCCAGTGATGGCTTCATTTACGTGGAAGCTGGCACATATACAGATAGCGTGCTAGTCAATGCTTCCGCACCCGGGTCCATCTATAAAGGTTTAAAAGGTTTCATTGGCACCGTGGTGAATGGTGTGCCAACAGCAGTACTTAATCACCGCTTCAACATCAACAGTGTTGAATCTGGATTCACCATCAAAGGTTTTGAGATTAATTACAACATCAATACCGCTGGGATTTATATCGTCAATAGTAAAGGAACAATCAGATCGAGGATGTAGACGTCAACAATGGTGGTACTGGCCCAGGCATCTCGATCACCAATCACAACGGCGCGGTCATTCTCAACCGGGTGAAATCCAATAACAATGCTAACGGCGGCGCCTATATCGATAACACCGCAGGCACCGCCGGCGTGACCATCACCAACAGCAGCTTCGATTACAACGATGCGCACGCCTCGATTGCCGTTGGGCGGCCTCACCATTTTCACCAAAGGCGCGGTCTCGATGGATGGCATCACCGCCAGCCATAATACCGGCGGTCAACCGGGTCTTTTCATTGGTCAAAGCGGCGCGATATCCATAAAAAATGGCGTTCTCAATAATAATAACGGGTTTGGCTTCACCAACGATTATTCATTTGCGACGCCGGGTTTTGTCCCCACCGGTGCCATTACCCTGACAAATGTATTTAGCAACACCAACTACGCTGGCATGGACCTCTACACCAAGGGTAATATCACCCTCACCGGCGTGCACGCTGATAATAATATCGCCGGTCAGGGCGCCAGCTTGACGACCTGCTATGAGAACACCACTGGTGCTTGCACCTGGCTGGGCACCGGCAAGGTCACCATTAAAGACAGCTCTTTCAACGGGAATGCTCCTTTTACGTCGGGATTGTGGATGCAAACCCGGGGCGCCGTTTCCATAACGAATTCGACTGTGGATGGCAACACTGACCTGGCTGTGAATCCTTTCGGCGCCATCCTGGATTTACATTATTCCCAACTTGCCAGCGCGGTCACCATCACCAACAGCTCTTTCTCCAATAACGACAACACCGGCCTGCAGGTCCAAACCAAGGGTGTCATCACCCTGACCAAGGTCAAAGCTAATAACAACCTCGCCGGATACGGCGCGGAGCTCATCAATGTAACCGATGCTGTCCCTTCTGCGGTCACTGTCACCGGCTCCGTTCTTTCCGACAACCAGTTCAACTATAACGGTCTGTCCGGGCTGGATATACTGAGCAACGGCGCGGTCACGGTCAAATATGCCGATGGCCGCGGCAACGACGGCAGTGGTCTGACTGTCACTAATACTGCCGGGACTGGTTCCGTGTCCGTCAGCAAAGGTACCTTTGGCTGGTGGGCTGATGGTAATACAGATGCGGGTATCTCGATCACCACCAAGGGCAACGTCACCATCAGCGATGTGACCGCCACCGGTTATGGAAGCGACGGATTGCACGTTTTCATCAATTCAGACTACAACAGTACCACTACTGTTACAAACAGCAGTTTCCATATGAACGGGCTTAATGGCCTGGATATCGAAGGCCGCGGTACTATCACACTCTCTAAAGTCTATGCAAACGAAAACTTGAACCTGGGTGCCGAGCTTGCCGCGTATAAGGTTGGTAACATCATCATCAAAGACAGCAGCTTCGATTACAACGGTGACCATCCTTATGATTACGGCTTGTATGTCTATTCAGCCCAGGGTACCATCACCCTCACCAACGTTTCCGCCTCATGGAATACGGGCACGGGTGCCCATATTACCAACTCGGGCGCCACATCCGCAAAAGCGGTATCGATCACCGGCGGTAATTTCAACAACAACACCCGCACCGGTCTGCAGGTCTATTCCAAGGGCGCCATCACGCTGAAGAACGTGAACGCCTACGCCAACAATGAAACCAACATTGATGCGGTGCAGGATGAACGCACGGTCCGTGAAGTGATCGCCGCGAATGAAACCGATGCGATGACCTTCCAATCCATCAGCGGCACGGTCAATAATCTCACCGTCACCGCGGTGGCGTTCACACCGGAAATGTGGCTGACCGGCTGCACGGCGGACGCGACCCACTACTGGGACAGCAACTACGACGGCGTTGTGGAGCATGATTACGGCGCGGTCGCCGGCGTTTGCACCCTGAATATTGAGGATCATTTCGCTGGCACCGATGATGCCAAAGGCGGTGCCTACGAGGTGTGGATGGGTGGTACGTATGATGCCACCAAGGACGTCTACGGCGCTTACCTGGATAATACCTACGGCACAGCTGGCATCACCATCACCAACAACGCCATCCCCGCCAGTGAAGGGCCGCTCGGTTATCTCCGCGATTTCTCTCTCAACACCGCCGGCGGATTGATATTGCACACCAAGGGTGCCGTCAGTCTCGCCAATCTCGTCCTGGACGATAACGGCGGCTATGGTGTCTTCGTTAACAATGAAGATGGCGAAGCCACATATGCCACCAATGTGACCATGACCGGAATTTATGCCTCGGAGAATTACTTTAGCGGTATCTGGGTGGTCAACAAGGGCAGCATCACCATGACCAACGTGGCATCCTGGGGTCATATGACCGCAGGCCAGGGATATGGAGCCTATCTCGATAACAACGCTGGCACCGGCAGCGTGACCATTAAGAACACCATCGCCATGCCCTTTGGATTTGATTACAACCACGAACGCGGGTTGAACATCTTCACCAATGGCAAGGTCTCCGTCACGAACATACAGATGAACTCCAACGACGAGGACGGCATCCGCGTTTGGGATGGGGTCACTGGACCAACCGGCGTCACCTTGACCAACTGCGTGATGAATGACAACTTTGCTTATGGGGCAAGCATCCGCAGCTTTGGTCCCATCGTGGTCACCGGCAGCACTTTCAACAATAACGCGATCGCCGCCCATTTCAATAACACCTACTCAGGTCTTGCATCCCCCAAGCCCATCACGTTGAGTAAGGTAACTGCTGAAGATAATCCCGCCGGCGGGCTGGAGATCAATTCGTACGGCGCGGTCAGCCTGAATAATGTCACCGTGGATGGCAGCACTAATTTGGATGCCGTCGGAATCGATATCAACAACTACCAGGGCACAGCTGGAGTCACCTTAACCAAGGTCAATTCAAATAACAATGATTCCTATGGGATCTTCATCATCACCAATGGATCGTTGACCTACAAGGGCGGTGATGCAAAGTACAACGGGGCGAAGGCTTGTATGTATACGCCGGTCCTGAAGCCATTGCGAAAACCGTAACCCTTTCAGACCTATACCTTTACGATAATGACTTAAACGGTGCAAATATTTATAACCTGGGTACCATCACTCTCACCAATGTTCGTGCGAATAGCAATAATGGGGGTTATGGTATGCTGCTGGATAACCGATCCTGCGGAACCACCACACCCTGCAAAGTCAGCATTCTCCAATCCGGTTCGGGCGTCAATGAATTCAATTTGAATGATGGCAGCGGCGGCTTAAGGATTGATACCTATGGTATCGTCGTGATGAATAAGGTCAACGCTGTCAGCAATGAAGGATATGGCGCATGGATCGATAATGATGCCGCAACCACCCCGGTCAACGTGACCATCACCGGGGGTAAATTCAACAGTAATGAAAGCGGCTTGCGCGTCGTATCCAAAGGTGTTATTACAGTCAGCGGCATCCAGGCCAGTTCAAATACGCTCGGTGATTACGGCGCCTACCTGGATAACCGCGCGGATACCAGCGGCAACAAGGGCATCAACGTGCTCAAGAGCTTTTTCAACAATAATGCAGTTACCGGGCTGGGAGTTCGTACCTACGGTGCGGTGGTGCTCAACACCAACGAAGCTTCAGGCAATATCACTGGCATGGGCGTGGATGTCAACAATGACTATTCAAAAGCCAAGCCGGTCAGCATCCTCTCCACCTACGGTGCCAACAATTTCAATTCCAACTCCGGTCACAACCTTCAGATCTATTCGAATGGCGCGGTCGTCCTCAGCAAAGTGACGGCGGATGACAGCACAAATGGGACCGGCATCCGTATCTTCAATTACTCAGGCTCTGGTACCGTGTCTCTCACCACCATCACGACGCGTTACAACAGTGAGACTGGTCTCCTGGTGGATACCAGCGCCAATGTGACCATCAATGGGTTGACCAACATGTTCAACTGCGCTGAAGCCGGAACCTGGTACGCCTTATCCATATCCACCAACGAAACAATCACCGCCAGGGTGACGATCAGCAACAGCATCATCACCAGCAACGTCGATCGCGGCATTGGTCTGAACCTGGCTCCCGCCCCCAACGCTTTCTATACCCTAACCAACGTTTTCTATTTCGGTAACGATACGGATAATTCTGGAGATAACAATTTATACGTGTACTAGAAATCCGGTTCTAAGCTGATCGAAAATTTCCATTCATTCCCCACCAGGCGCCTCCCCGGCGCCTGGTGATTTTTAATGTTTGTCATTGCGAGGAAGCACTCGGTGCCTTTCCGAGTGCTGACGTGGCAATCTCATTTGGAGTCGATACCAGAAATGCAAATCGATCTTTAACCCTTTATGAGATTGCCGCGTCGCGCCGAAGATCACGGCGCTCCTCGCAATGACAATAAGAGTCTTGCAGTACTCAGAGCCGCCCGGGCTACTATACCGGTTCGCCGTCCCCCTACCATCATTTGGGTAGTTCTCCCCGGCACCTGGTGATTTACCCCACCCTTCCCTCCCCAAATACCATCGAGGTAGGCCTCCCTAAATGCGAAGCATTTGGGGAGGATGTCCGAAGAACAGGAGGGGCTTATTTCTCTCTTCCTTACAATCACCCTCCGCAAACCTTAAATCTTCCTAGAACCTATTGATTTCTCAAACCCCGACTATAATGGAAGATCGTGGGGTCATCATCGTTCATTCGTTACTAATCCCTGCAATCCATAATTTCATATTCACGGAGGAAATCAATGAAACGAAGATGTCGCTATTCTTGCTGCCTCCTATCTTCGGCCTCCATTGCTGGCAGCCTTTATCCTCGTCGCGCCCGTCTACGCGCAGGACGTGGTGCCGGCTGAGACGCCGTCCGAGTCCGCGATGTCTGCCGAAATCCAGCCGCCCGTCGTTCGAGTATAAGAAGTCCCGCCGACAGCGGCCCCGGGATTGAAGAGGTCGTTGAAGACCGGCGTCACCCTCGTGGCGAAACCCTGGCCCGAAGCCGGGGTCATCCGTGGATCCACCGACGAAGCTGTTTCACTTGCTGAAGACTGTCAATGGCTGATCCCTGGTACAAAGTGGGAACAACAGACCTATCAACTTCACCTCCGCGGATTGCGACCCTCTGGATCAGGCGCTACAACGGCTTGCACTGATCCAATTGAGGCGGCGTTAACGTATAAGATCCACCACAGGATCTGCCTTCCGATGGTTTGATCTATGTTGAAGCTGGAACCTTACAGATCTCCGATAGTCAAATGTCAATGTGGCAACATATCCCGTATATGCGGGTTTTAAAGGATCTATCGGCACGGTCGTGGATCGGTTCGCCTGCAACGATCTGACCGCTGGCAGTATTCGCATGTCGAAGGCTGCACTTCCGGCTTCACCGTCACCGGTTTGAGATCATTCAATTCCACCGGTTTGCGGCGATCTCGATCTGATGACTCGTCCGGGGCAGTCAAAATCGAAGATGTGGATGTGAACAATAGCTTCAGCCTTAGGGCACGGACTTGAGTCACCAATCACAACGGTCAGTGACCATCACCCGCGCAAAGGTGGATGGCAATGCCGGTGGCGGTGCGCTGATCGATAACCGCCTTGGCACTGGCGGCGTGACCATCACCAACAGCAGCTTCAATAATAATGCCAGTGATATGACCGACCGTGTTGGCGGCCTGACCGTCGCCACGCGCGGCTCCGTCAGCCTCACCGGCGTCACCGTCTATGGAACTACCGGTGGCGAATTTGGGTTGTATGTCCTTCAGAGCGGTAAGCTAAACATCAAGAACAGCGTGTTCTCCAATAATTCCACCTATGGCATAAACAATGTCTACTCGCTCGCGACAGCAATCCCCACCGCCGCCATCACCCTGTCAAATGTTGTCATGGAAAACAACGTCTTTGGAAACTCCTTCTATACCATGGGCGCAGTTTCCTTTACCGGCGTGAACGCCAATAATAATGGTAATCGAACCTTCATCCAAACTTCCAACCTGGGCGGTGGTGTTTGTACTTGGGCGGGCAGCGGCACGGTCATCATCAAGAACAGCAGCTTCGATGAAAACTGCTGGTCCTGATTATGGGCTCCATGTTGTCGCGCGGGGCGCCATCACCCTGACGAATGTGTCCGCATCAGGAAACACAAGCGGCACCAATAATCCCAGCGGCGCATACCTGGACAACCGCTATTCGCAGATCGCTGCGCCGGTCAAGGTCACCACGGGTTGGTTCGATAACAACGTTATCACGACGGGTATCAAATGTACTCAAAAGGTGTGGTCACTTTGAGCAAGATCTCGGCTTCGAACAACGCCAGCGGCAGTTATGGCGTCTATGTGGATAACACCTATGGTGCAACCCCGGGCGTATCCATCAGCGGCACATCCACCGCCTATAATCAGTTCAATCATAACGGGGTTGACGGCATTTATATTTACAGCGATGGAGCCATCTCTGTTAAATATTCAAATTTCATCGAAAACCTTGAACGATGGTGCTCACTCTTATCAACGATCATCCGGGTTCCACGGCCGGGTGTCACCGTTGCCAACAGCAACCTTCATTGAACAATGGGGATGACAACCTGTATGCATCATTCCTTCGGTCCCATCAAGCTGAGCACCATCGAAGCCAACCAGAGCTCGATACGGGAACTGGTGCTGACGCTGGTAAATAAGTCCGGGTCCAGCCCCTTCGCCGGGCGTGACCATCTGCCAACGCCAACTTCTGGTATAACTTCTTGACCGGGCTGCACGTGGAATCCGAAGGGCAATATCATCCTCACCAACACAGCCGCCTGGGATAATGCCTCCGTGGCAGCATGTGGCGCCGAGTTGGACAACACCGCTGGAAGCGGCTATGTAAAAATCTCCAATCCCAAAAGCACAGATATCGATATGTTCGGGCTTCAATAACAACCGCAATCAGGGGTTGGATATCCATACCAACGGCACGGTAACCTTGACCAATGTCAATGTATTGGATAACTTTGAAGAGGGCATTCGCGTCTGGCAGGAGCTGAATAAGGGCGTGACCATGACAAATTGCCGCGTGGATGATAACGGTCTTTTTGGAATCACCATCTCGACCATCGGCCCCGTGGTGATCAGCGGCGGGCATGCCAACAATAACGGCGGACACGGGGTGGAGGTCACCAACACATGGGCGGCTGATGCCGCGCCAAAACCGGTGACCATCAAGAACTTCACCGCCAACGGCAACATATATTATGGCATTTATGTCCGGTCCAAGGGCGCCATCACTTTGAGCAACGTGACTGTCAACGATACATTTGATGGAGACAATGCAGCCATCTGGCTGGAGAACAATTCGGTTGCCGCGCTCAAACCTGCGGTCACCTTGAGCAAGGTCTACGCCAGCAACAACATCTACCGCGGGATCTACGTGCTCTCGAATGGCGCAGTCAAGTTCAGTTCCGGTGAAGCCTCCCATAATGGTCATACGGGAACCTATATTGAAACCCTGGGAGCCATCACCCTTTCCAATGTGAGAGCGATTGATAATGCTTATTACGGCGCTTAATTACAAATGATGCTTCAACAACCCATGCTTCCATCATCGTAACCGGCTCGACCGGCGGAAATGTTTTCAGTGAAAATGCACAATATGGTTTAAGAACAGAGTCCACGGGAGCGATCACGTTGAAGAACATCAATGCCGACCATAATGGCAACAGAGAAATATTTGCAGACAACTCCCAGGTTGGTACCGGTCTGGGTAATTTCATCGTCAGTAATGTCAATGCGCGGAGCAACTCGTACGATGGTCTGGTCATCATTTCCAATGGCATAGTCACTCTATCCAAAGTCGTCAGCATGCTCAATTTAGACGATGGGATAGAAATCAATTCATACAACCATAAGGTCGTGGTCTCCAATTCTGTGATGATCGCCAATAGTGGCAATGGGATGGATATCCTTGCTGGTACCGGGATAGTCAACTTTAACCAACAACCTGGTATTTCGGCAACGATACCAATAATATCGGCTATCCTAATATTTATATTCACTGATTCGATCAAATAAATAATATCAATACATCCACCAGGCGCCTCCCCGGCGCCTGGTGATTTTTATTTGGGTTTGTCATTGCGATCTCGAATCACCCCGTTTTCTCTTTGTTAAATATAACGGGGTGGTGAGCATACTGCACGTGGGAGCGAGGGTCGAAGGGCAGTGGCCGCGTAGCCCGACGTGGCAATCTCACCCACAGTCAACAAACATGATGATTTCTTACAAGGGCACGGCGGTGCCGTGCCCCTACCATCATTCTGAAGCTCTTCCCCGGCGCCTGGTGATTTACTATTTACCCTCTCCAAATGTGGTTTCGCTATTTTTGCGTCCCGGATGCTTCTCCGGGATATTTGGGGCTGCGGTCTCAGGCGCACCCGAGCAAAGCGAGAGGTGAGGGGTGGGATCCGAAGGACAGGCGTGGCTGGAAGGCTGGTGGGAGGGGCTGGCCTAGAGAGGGGGGTCCTTACAATCACCCTCCGCAAACCTTAAAATCTCCAAAATCCTATTGAAATCTTTAAATTTCCACGACCTATAATGAAATTATGTGGGGTCACCGTCGATCGTTTGCTGCCATGACCTGAGCCATACATAATCACATAGTCACGGAGGAAATCATGAAACGAAAGCATTACTCTTTTCATTCTTCCTGCCACCATCATGCTCGCGCTGCTGGCAGCTTTTGCGTTGACCCGTCCCGGTCTACGCGCAGGACGAGACACCACCACCTGAGGTTACCCCGGAGGAAATTTCAACAGGAAGAAGTGGCCGAGCTCGCCCCCATCCTGGAAGATGCCGCCGAAACCGGCGTCACTCTCGTGGATGAAAGCGGCGAGCCGCTTCCGCTTGCGGTAGAGGAGACCGCTGAGGTCCTGGCAAGCGGCGACCCCTGGTAGAAGGTGGGCGCGGTCACCTACAATTTCACCTTTGCCGATTGCGATCCACTTCTTGCGGATCCTCAGCCCTGCTCGAACCCCATCCAGGCTGCCATCGATTACATCCCCACCACGGGTTTGCCCTCTGACGGCATGATCTACGTGGAGGCAGATAGTTATTCGGAGTACGTGACGGTTCCTGGTGATGGCGATCCCCTTTACCACAATCTGAAAGGCCTGATTGGCACCGTGGTGGATGGCATCCCGCAGGTCAACCTCACCGGCGATATCTGGATCAATAACGTCGACCTGGGATTCATCATCACCGGTTTCAACATCACTGCCGATGCTGACGATCCCTTTGCCGGCATCTATATCATGGACAGCGCCGGCGTAGTCAAGATCGAGGACGTGGCAGTGCGAAACACCGGCGAAGGACCGGGGATCAAGATCGTCAACCATACTGGCACGGTCACGCTCGTCCGCGTCAAATCCAGCGGCAATACGCAGAATAGCGGTGCGGTCATTGAGAACACCGGCAGCGTGACCATCGGCAACAGCGCCTTCGAAGAGAACTTCCAGACCGGCTTGGCGATCACTACCAATGGCAAGGTCACCATCAACGGCATCTCCGCCAGCAACAACAACGGCGATGGTGCCAATATCTCCACCCTGGGTGGGCTGGAAATCCGTAACAGTGCTTCTTCGAGCGAAAATACTGCCGAGATCGGCACGAATGCCAGCGGCTTGTACGCCTACGAGAATATGAAAGGCAATATCACTCTGCTCAACGTGTTGGCAAACAACAATGAGCTGCATGGCATGTTCCTGGGCACAAAGACCGGCATTATCTCTGCGACCGGGCTGACCGCTGCGGGCAACGCCGGCGGTAACGGCGCCTGGCCGGATGCCTGTTACATGGACGCAGGCCTCTGCACTTCGACCGGTACCGGCAGCGTCAGCGTATCAGAAAGCGATTTTCTTGAGAACAGCGCGCCCGGTATCCTCGCCCCCGGACTGGTCATCCAATCCCGTGGCAATATCACTCTCGACAAGGTCAACGCGAGCAGCAATCTTTCGGAAGGCGCGGAATTGATCACCACCATGTTCAGCCCGCTCGCTGCCCCGACCGTCAACATCTACCGTTCCACCTTCAGCGACAATCGTCATACAGGGTTGACCGTCTGGTCCAAAGGCAATATCACGTTGAACAACGTCGCCGCCGATGTGAACACCAGCGGGAGCACGACCTCCGGTGCCTGGCTCTCCACCAGCGGCATGCCCGGCTCCATATTGATCTATGATACTTACGGTCCCAACTCCTTCAGCCACAACCAGGGCGTACCGGGCGCTGAAGGTGAAGGCGGGAACGGTCTTTTCGCCTTCACCTGGCACAACATCATCGTCAATGGTGCAACTGCCATCAATAACAGCAACCACGGTTTCCTCCTGGATAACGCCTACGGAAACGGCGCGGTCACCGTTCATGATAGCCACGCAATTGGTAACGACAGCACCGGGATCACGGCCACTTCTGCCGGCGCGTTCAACATCAATTATTCAAGCTTCAGCTACAACGATGGCTCTAATGCTGTGCTGGATAATATTACCCCTGCCGCCAGCCCGGGCGTGACCATCCTGCAAAGCGAATTCAACGAGAGCACCGGCTCGAGCGGTCTGATCGTCTACAGCAAAGGCGCGATCACCCTCACCGATTCCCAGGCACGCTTAACCAGACCTTTGGCGCCTGGATCGATAACAGCGTGGGCACCGCCGGGGTTTCCATCCTTTACAGCCGCCTGACCAATATCTTCAGCCAGAATTGCGGCGGAACCGGCCTCGAGATCACCAGTAAAGGCGCGGTCAGCATCAAGAGAACGAGCGCGTCCGGCAACTCGGGTATGGGCGCGATCATTGATAACTGCCTGGTCAGCGGTGGGGTTTGCCAGAGCAAGGGCGGCGCGGTTTCGATCGCTTGCTCGAATTTCGATGCCAATACTGGCGGTTACGGCCTTCTCCTCATATCGGGCGGCGCGATATCGCTCGCCGACTGGGCTCGTTTCAACGGTTCCGGCACGGGCGCATACCTCGCGAACAATTGGACAGGTTCAACCGGTGGTGTTTCCGTCATCCGCT
>CAWDSH010000008.1:0-11376 GCA_963804865.1 uncultured Chloroflexia bacterium | reverse complement strand
CCGCGATCTTCGCGCTCCTTCGCGCTCGTTGCACTCCCGAAGGGAGCTTGGGAGAGCGACTTTTGCACACCTCTTCTTATCATTGCGAGGAGGGCGTAGCCCGACGTGGCGATCTCACCCCAAAGTCAAAATCATCGGGAAACCATGTTTGGTACGGCAGTGCCGTGCCCCTACCATCTTCTGGCCACTCCTCCCCGGCGCCTGGTGATTTCTTTTATATTTCCCTCCCTAAATATGGTTGTTATTTGGGGAGGGCTAGGGTGGGGCTTGGAAGAAATAGAGAGGGGTTGGTCCTTACAATCATCCTACGCTCATCTTTAAGCCCAAACCCCTTGTAAACCGTTTTTAATTCCCTATAATGATAATAGACCACAACTATGTATGAACATTGATCCTGAAAGGGGGTCGCTTATCATAGTTAATGCTACTAGTTAATAATCCACATCCATAATATAAATTTCTCTGGAGGGAGAATATCATGAATAAACATACCAGATTTTTCTTGCTGCCGCTCATCTTCGCGCTCGCGATCATGGCGGCATTTGTATTAACTACGCCGGTCTATGCGCAGGATGAAGTCCTACCTGAAGAAGTGACCTGAAGAACCCCTGGAAGAGGTGGCACAAGCCCCCTCCAACCGAGGTTCTCGCCCCCATGCTCGAGGAAGCCGCCGACGCCGGCGTCACCCTCGTGGATGAAAGCGGCGAACCGTTGGCCCTGGCTACCGAAGAAGCTGCGGGGGCGCTGGCTGGCGGAGATCCCTGGTACAAGGTGGAACAGTGACGTATAACTTCACCTTTGCAGACTGCAATCCGGGGCTTGCTGATCCTCAACCTTGTGGCAATCCCATCACGGCAGCTGTCAATTACATAAACACCACTGGATTACCCAGCGATGGTTTCATCTACGTCGAAGCCGATACCTATTCTGAGAATGTGACCATCGATGCATCTGCGGTGGGCTCTATCTACAAAGGCTTCAAAGGTTTGATCGGCACAATAGTGGATGGCGATCCTCAGGTCGAATTGAATGGATCCATATTAGTCAACTCGGTCGAAATCCGGTTTACCATCAAGGGTTTCGATGTTAAAGGTAATTTAAATAATACCGCCATTTACATCACCGGCAGCAAGGGAACCATCAAGATTGAGGATGTTGCGGTGAATAACGCGGATGGCGGTCCCGCCATGGCTATAGAAAACCAGAACGGCGCGGTTATTCTCAACCGGGTGAAATCCGATAACAACATCAATGGTGGCACCTACATCGATAACCGTGATGGTACCGCAGGTGTGACCATCACCAACAGCAGCTTCGATTACAACGATGCGCACCCTTCAGTACCGCTGGGGGGATTGGTCATTTACACTAAAGGTGCGGTCTCCATCGACGGCATCTCATCCAGTCACAACACGGGCGGTCAGCCAGGGCTCGTATCTTTTCACTCCTGGCGCAATCACCATCAAAAATAGTGTATTTCTCGAAATAGTGGCGGCAACGGATGGGGCATCCTGAACGATGATGCAGCCAACCCTGCGGGGCCATCACCCTGACCAACGTCTTCGCGAACAATAACACGGCGGGTATCTCGCTCGCCCCCACCAAGGGCAACATCAGCCTCACCGGCGTGCACGCGGATATCAATGACTTCCAGGGAGCCTACCTCAATACCTGCTTTGAAAACATGCACCGGCGCCTGCACCTGGTTGGGAACTGGCAAGGTCACCATCAAGGACAGCACGTTCTACGATAACAGCTCTTCCGCGTATGGCTTGTATGTGGAATCGCGCGGGGCGATCACGCTTACCAATGTGGATGCCAGCGAGAACGATGGCGGTGTAAACTCGGATGGAGCCAGGCTTTACGCCCATTTCTCCCAGCTTGCCAGCGCTGTTATTGTTACCAACGGCACGTTCAGTGGCAACGGTGACCAGGGGCTGCAGGTATTGACCAAGGGCACCATCACGCTCACCAAGGTCAAAGCCGTTGATAACATTAATGGTTTCGGCGTGGAGCTCAACAACACTACGATCACCATTGCCTCAGCCGTCACCGTCACCGGTTCCGCTCCTCGGATAACCAATTCGATGACAATGATGACTACCGGATTGAATATCACCAGCAACGGCTCAGTAACCGTAAAATATGCTGATGCCAGCGGTAATGGCGGCAGCGGTCTGACGGTCTTCAATACAGCCGGGACTGGTTCCGTTTCCGTCAGCAAAGGCACCTTTGGCTGGTATTTTGATGGAAATGCAGATGCGGGTATCTCGATCACCACCAAGGGCAACGTCACCATCAGCGACGTGACCGCCACCGGTTATGGAAACGACGGATTGCACGTTTTCATCGATTCAACCTATAACAGTACCACCACGGTTACAAATAGCAATTTCCATGGGAACGGGCTTAACGGCCTGGATATCGAAGGCCGCGGAACCATAACACTATCCAAAGTCTACGCAAGCGAAAATTTGAACCTCGGTGCCGAGCTGGCAGCATATAAGGTTGGAAATATCATCATCAAAGACAGCAGCTTCGATTACAACGGCGACCATCCTTATGATTACGGTTTGTATGCCTATTCAGCCCAGGGTACCATCACCCTCACCAACGTTTCCGCCTCATGGAATACGGGCACGGGTGCCCATATTACCAACTCAGGCGCCACATACGCCAAATCCGTTTCGATCACCGGTGGAAATTTCAACAACAACACCCGCACCGGTCTGCAGGTTTATTCCAAGGGCGCGATCACGTTGAAAAATACCAACGCCCTGGAAAATAACGAAAGCAGTATCGATCTTCTCCAACTTGATCGCGTTATGAGAGAAGTGATCGATGTCACTGAAACGGACCAGTTCACATTTGCGGGTCCCAGCGACGGTGATATGTCGATCTGGGTTACTACCGTTGGCTTTACTCCCGAGATCGCCCTTTCGGGATGCGGCACTGCCGATACAGGCTGGTACGAGGGTGGTCACTATTACTCGGGATTGAACACGACCACTTGTTCCATCCGGGTGCGGGATGCCGATGGCACCCAGGGTGGTGCCTATGAGATCACCGCGACTGATCCGGGCGTCTCTCTCTATGACGCTACCAAGGATATCTTCGGTGCCTACCTGGATAACACCTACGGCACGGTGCCGGCATTACCATCACCAACAGCGCCATTCCCGCCTCTGAGGGTCCATTGGACGATTACCGCGATCTTCACCCTCAACGCAGCCGGCGGGTTGATCCTGCATACCAATGGTGCCGTGAGTCTTTCCAATCTCGTCTTGGATGATAATGGCGCTAATGGGCTTCTCGTAAACAATGAAGATGGTGGAGTAACCATGGCCACCAACGTGACCCTGAGCAAGGTTTATGCCAAGGAGAATTACCTGAGCGGCATCAGCGTCCTAAACAAGGGCAACATCCTCATGACCAACGTGGCATCCTGGGGTCATATGACCGCAGGCCAGGGTTATGGCGCCAGCCTGAATAACAGCGTCGGTACGGGCAGCGTCACCATCAAGAACACCATCGCCATGCCTTATGGATATGATTACAACCATGAGCGCGGTTTGAATATCTTCACCAATGGTAAAGTAACCTTAACCAACGTGCAGTTGATCGGCAACGACGAAGACGGCATACGCGTCTGGGCGGGAACAACAGGACCCACCAGCGTGACTCTTACCAATGTCGTCTCGAACGATAATAACGGTGCGGGGGCAGTCATACGCAGCTTCGGTCCCATCGGGGTGACCGGCTGCACATTCAATGATAACGTCACAGCCGCCGCCCATTTCGATAACACCTACTCGGGTCTGACATCCCCCAAACCGGTTACCCTGAGCAAGGTCACCGCTGAAGATAATCCTGCCGGCGGGATCGAGATCGATACTTACGGCGCGGTCAGCCTGACCGATGTCACCGTCGATGGCAGCAACAATGCTGGTGTTGTCGGCATCGATATCAGTAATTACCTGGGACCTTACGGGGTCACCCTCACGAAAGTCACTTCCAATGATAGCGGAAATGTGGGCATCTTCATCATCACTAATGGATCGTTGACCTACAAGGGCGGTGATGTGAAATACAACGCCAGCGACGGCATCTCAATCTATGCCGGTCCGGAAGCCATCGTAAAAACAGTGATCCTTTCCGACCTCTACATTTACGATAACGATGGCTACGGCGCTAGTATTTATAACCAGGGTACCATCACCCTGACCAACGTTCGTTCCAACAGCAACAACGCCGGTTACGGCATGTGGCTGGATAACACCGCCTGCGGTTCTGCCACCCCCTGCAACGTCAGCCTGCTGACCTCCGGGTCAGGCGTCAACGAGTTCAACTCCAATGATGCCGGTGGAGGACTAAGAATTGAAACCTACGGCATCGTGGTGGCGAACAAGGTATCTGCCAGCAACAATGAAGGCTACGGGATGAGGATCCATAATAACAGCGCTCTGGTTTCGAAGCCTGCCAACATAACTGTGACTGGAGGTACTTTCAACACGAATGACGGCACCGGCTTGTATTTGATCAGCCGCGGGATCATCACCGTCAATGGTGTGGAAGCATCTTCCAACCAGAATGATCTATATGGCGCGTACATCAACAACCTCGCCGATACTACCGGGAACAAGGGTGTGAACGTGTTGAAGAGCACGTTCAATGGAAATACCTGGTCCGGGCTCTATCTCAACAGTTATGGCGCAGTCGTTCTGAACACAGTGAAAGCCATAGGAAATCTTGGATCCGGGGTTGATATCCGCAACGATTATGGTAAAGGTAAACCGGTCACCGTGCTGGCTACGTACGGCGCCAACATTTTCAAACAGAACATCAGCGAAAACGTTTTCATCGTCAGCAACGGCTCGGTCGCCCTCACCAACGTTACCGGCAGCGAGTCCTCCACGAACGACGGCATACATATCGACAACAACAGCGGCACCGGTACCATCACCCTGACCAACGTGACGGCCAACAGCAACTGGTACAACGGCTTCGACCTGTATACGCAGGGTAACGTGACCATCCGGGGCATCACCGCCATGTTCAATATCGGATCCGGCAGTGCATATTCCGGTTTGTACATCAACACGAACAATGTTGCCACCGCCAGGGTATCGATCACGACTGGCATGATCACCAGCAACGGTGATTATGGCATCCAGCTGGATATGAACGCCACCAAACTCTATACGTTGAGCGGTGTGTTCTACTTCGGTAACAACAGCGATGGTGTGGGTGGTGAATTAAATCTTTGGGTATATTAGAATAACCAGCTTGACTCAGCATCTCAAATCATGATCACGCACCAGGCGCCGGAGAGGCGCCTGGTGATTCTTAATGTTTGTCATTGCGAGGAAGCACTCGGTGCCTTTCCGAGTGCTGACGTGGCAATCTCATTTGGAGTCGATACCAGAAATGCAAATCGATCTTTAACCCTTTATGAGATTGCTGCGTCGCGCCGAAGATCACGGCGCTCCTCGCCATGACAATAAGAGTCTTGCAGTACTCAGAGCCACCCGGGCTACTATACCGGTTCGCCGTCCCCCTACCATCATCTGGACACTCCTCCCCGGCGCCTGGTGATTCTCACCCCACCCTTCCCTCCCCAAATACCTTAGTATTTGGGGTTGTGAACCTTGCATCCCCTCCGGGGAAGCGGTGCCTGAAAGGCAGGTCGCGTACTGTGCACTCCCGCAGGGAGAGGGGCTGGTCCTTACAATCATCCTACGCTCACCTTAAAAACTCTCAAACCCCTTGTAAAGCGACTGTAATTCCCTATAATGATATAGGACGATTAATATGATCGAACATCACACCACGAAAGGGGGTCCCCTATCGCTATTTAAATAATCACCGCTTTTCCATCCTTTCTTTTATAAATATTCCTTGGGAGGGGAATAACTATGAATAAAAATCGTTTCATTTTCATCCTGCCGCTTATCGCCGCGCTCGCGCTGCTGGCGGCATTTGTCTTGACTGCGCCGGTCTACGCGCAGGACGATATTCCACCTGAGAACAGTGCCGGCTGAGACACCAGTCCGAGAAGTACCAGTGGAAGAGGTCGCTGAAGAACCAGCTCCACTAGGCGAAACCCTGGCCGAAGCCGGGGTGGAGGTGGTGGATGGCGCGGGAGAAGTGGTCCCGCTGGTCGAAGAGCTCGCCATCGTCGATCCCTGGTTCAAGGTGGGCACAACGACTTATGAATTCACCACCCTGGATTGCGACCCTGATCCATTAACCCCAGCAGCCCCTTGCGCCAATCCGCTGCAGGCAGCCGTGGATTATATTTCCAACAATGGGAAGATCCCCAGCGACGGCTTCATCCATGTGGATGCGGGGACCATCAATAACCAGAAGGTTGTGGTCGATGGGACACTGTCCTATTTGAATTCATTAAAAGGCATTTCCGGGCATGTCAATCCTGATACCTTCACCCCTGATGCAATTCTCGGTTTCACAGATGGGAGCTCTGGAAGCTATTTCCGCATTCAAAACAGATCCACTGCCTTTACCCTCAGCGGTTTAGATATCAGCGGAAACTCATCAGGTGCGCCAGGATACGGGGTCGTCGATTTTGCAGATAATGTTGGATCGATCCTTTTACAGGACCTCGTGGTAAATGATGCATGGAACGCGGCTGAAGGAATCCGTATTCGAAATCATTCTGGTCTTGTCACACTGAAAAACGTTGATTCAAGTTCAAATGCAGGCGGAGGCGCCTATATCAACAATTCAGACGGCACTGCAGGAGTTGTTATCACGAACAGCAGTTTCAGTGATAACTTGGGTAGTCCAGCAGCATACCCTGCCACGGGACTGCATATCATCACCAATGGTTCTGTAACGATCACAGGAATTAACGCCAGCCGCAATGCTGGTACTTACGCCAATCTTTGGATCGAGGGAGCCAGCTCGGTGAACATCAAGAGCAGCGAGTTCATTGGCAATACGGCTTCCCGTGGTATCGATATCCAGGGAGTTAAAGGTACTGTCACCCTCACCAATGTCTACGCTGATAGTAACTTTCTCACCGGGATTTATGTACGGACCAAAGGCACGATCAACTTCAATGGGGTGGATGCCAGTAAAAACCTGGGTGGAGGAAGTTCTTTAGGTGCAGACCTGGATAACTGCCTCTGGGATGCCGGCCTTTCCGCCTGCGTTGGCACCGGGAGCGTTACTGTTTCCAATAGCTCCTTCCAGGATAACTACAGGACCGGGTTGTCCGTCCATACGCATGGCAATATCACCCTGACCAATGTATCCAGCAGCTACAACGATTCAGTTGGTGGATCATACGGTGCCGCGTTAAACAATTATTATGGTACCGGGTATATTAAGGTTACCAACCTGCCCAGCACCGACACCAACATGCAGCCCGGCTTTAACTACAACCACGACCGCGGGCTCGATATCCACACCGGCGGGTATGTCACTCTAACCAACGTGAATATGATCGGCAATGATGAGGAAGGAATTTACGTCTGGCAGGACTATAACAAAGGCGTAACCATGAAGAATTGCCGGGTGGATGGCAATAACAGTGTTGGCATCCTGATCAACAGCCTGGGTCCGATCATCATCGATGGCGGGCATGCCAACAACAATATTGGTTGGGGTGTGCGGGTACACAATGAAGCCGCCCCGGATTCCGCGCCAAAACCAATCACCATCAGCAATTTCACGGCGAACAATAATGATGAATACGGTTTCTATATCGAATCAAAGGGTGCCATCAAGTTGACCAATGTGACCGCCGAGAGCACCGATCTCGCTGTGACTTCAACTGCCATTTACTTGGATAATTCCTACGGGATCAGTCCCGGCGTCACGCTATCCAAGGTAACTGCGTACAACAATGATTATGATGGCATCATGATCATAACCAAGGGTTCCGTCGCCTTGACGAGCGTGACCGCTGATTGGAATGATCATTATGGTCTATATATCGCTCAGTCTGGTGCCACCCCAACCTCTTACCCGACTACGAAGATCACAACAGGTAGTATTTCCAACAACAATAACTACGGGCTGATTATCTATGGCCGCGGGGCAATCACCTTGAAGGATGTTAAAGCCGATCATAACGCAGGCAATGGCGCGTATATTGAAAATGTCAGCGGCAACGTATCACTGCTGGCATCGAGCAAAGGTGGGAACTCCTTCACCAACAACCACGGCACCCATGACGGGATCGATATCAATACCTCTGGTTCGGTCGTACTCAACAAGGTTACAGCCAATGGCAACACCGGGGCAACTGGCGTGTATATCTATCCCACAGCGATGAATGTGACCGCCACTGGCGGCGAATTCAGTGGTCAAAACTACGGGCTTTATGCTCCCGCCAGGGGCACCATCAAGGTGGATAATATCATTGCCGCGAGCAATGTGGCTACTGGCATCTTCCTGAACAACCTTGCGGACACCACCGGAGCGAAGAACATCACCATCTACCGTACCAAGGTTTCCGGAAACGGAATTGGCTTGACGGCAGATACCTACGGCACTATCCTGGTAAACAAGATCGAAGCCCTCAATAACACCGGTGTGGGAGTGGATCTGGATAACACGTACGGCGCTTTCACCACTCCCAAGAACATCTCCGTTCTTGGTAGTTATGGCACCAGCAATATATCCATGAACACCGGGACCGGTCTTCTCATCAATACGAAGGGTATTGTGGTGATCAGCAAAATGACAGCTAATGAAAATGTCGCCCGTGCCATTGATATCAATAACTACCAGGGAGGATTGGGTAAGGGCACTATTTCAATCTCGTATGTTACAGCAAATAATAATGGGCAGCGTGCCATCGCCATTGTGACCAATAACGCAGTAACATTCAATGCCGTCACCATTCTATTCAATGGTTTTTCGGCAGCCTATTATGGGATCGGGATTGACAATACCTATGGTCATAATGTAAAAGTAACGAACAGCCTGATTTCCGGCAATGCGGGCAGTGGCATCCTCGCCACCATCGGAACGGGTGTATTCACCATCTCAAACAGTTTCTACTTCGGAAATAGCGTTGTTAGCGGTGGTGCGAATATCCAGATTTATCATTAGGAGGATCGCTACATAATCTGATCGCATAATAATCCAAACCGGCAGCCTTTGGCTGCCGGTTTCTATTTTCTCTTCTCATGCCCGCGCCCCTGCGCCTGGTGATTCTTAATGTTTGTCATTGCGAGGAAGCACTCGGTGCCTTTCCGAGTGCTGACGTGGCAATCTCATTTGGAGTCGATACCAGAAATGCAAATCGATCTTTAACCCTTTATGAGATTGCCGCGTCGCACCGAAGATCACGGCGCTCCTCGCCATGACAATAAGAGTCTTGCAGTACTCAGAGCCACCCGGGCTAC
This sequence comes from uncultured Chloroflexia bacterium, assembly GCA_963804865.1. Taxonomy (GTDB): domain Bacteria; phylum Chloroflexota; class Anaerolineae; order Anaerolineales; family Anaerolineaceae; genus CAVVEQ01. Next base: position 1,996 of record CAWDSH010000008.1, on the reverse strand, counting down.
TATACCGGTTCGCCGTCCCCCTACCATCATCTGGACACTCCTCCCCGGCGCTTGGTGATTCTCACCCCACCCTTCCCTCCCCAAATACCATCGAGGTAGACTTCCCTAAATGCGAAGCATTTTGGGTCGCGGTGTATGCACACCCGAGCGAAGCGAGAGGTGAGGGTGCCTGAAAGGCCGGGGTGGGGTCCTTACAATCACCCTCCGCTTATCTTAAGAACACCACAAATCTATTGTATTTTCAATTTACCGACCTATAATGAATTTGTGACGGGGTCATCGTCCTTTTTTCGCTGCCAATCCCCTTTTTGATAAATTCATATGCATTGGAGGGAAGAATGAAACGGAATAGTTCGTTGTTAATCCTGTCTGTCATCATCGCACTCTCACTGCTGGCAGCCTTTATCTTCGTCACACCCGTGTTCGCACAGGACGAAGTCCCGCCGGAAGCGGCGCCGGAAGAGATTCCATTAGAGGAACCCGCTCCAACCGAAGAGCTCGCACCGGTTCTCGAGGAAGCCGCTGAAGCTGGCGTGACTCTCGTGGATGAAAGCGGCGAGCCAATAGCTCTGGCCACTGAAGAAGCCGCTGAAGCCCTGGCTGGCGGTGACCCCTGGTACAAGAAGGGAACAAAGACATATTCATTCACCTTTTCAGATTGTGATCCGGATCCATTGGTAACAACAGCATGTACCAAACCGATCGAGGCTGCGTTAACGTATATCAGAACTACAACAGGTTTACCTTCGGATGGCTTGATCCATGTTGAAGCCGGTACTTACCCCGCCGATAACCTGGATATTCTCGTAGGATCATATCCCGTATATGCAGGATTCAAAGGATTTATCGGTTCTGTCGTCGATGGCTTACCCGCCGTCATCATGACATTTGGAAGGATCCATGTAAATGGTGTGACCTCTGGATTTACTGTCACCGGATTCGATATCTCTACTGCCACCGGATTTGCAGCGATCTCAATTTCTGACTCGTCAGGTGCTGTGAAAATCGAAGATGTGGATTTGAACAATAGCTCAGCAACAGGTCACGGACTTGAGGTGATCAATCACAACGGCTCGGTGACCATCAACCGCGCGAAGGTGGATGGCAACGCCGGCGGCGGCGCGTTGATCGATAACCGGCTTGGCACAGCCGGCGTGACCATCACCAACAGCAGCTTCAATAATAACGTCAGCGATATGATTGGACATGTAGGCGGGCTCAGCATCGCCACTCGCGGCACGGTCAGCCTGACCGGCGTGACCGTCTACGGCAACACCGGCGGCGAACCTGGCTTGTTCATTCACCAGAGCAGCACGCTGAGCATCAAGAACAGCGTCTTCTCCGAATAATATCGGATATGGAATTAGCAACAATTATGACCTCGCCACCACCATCCCCACTGCCACCATCACCCTCTCGAACGTCACCATGGAGAACAATACCAACGGTAATCAATTCTTTACCAAGGGTGCGGTCTCCTTCACCGGCGTGAGCGCCAACAATAATGGTGATCGGACATTCATTGAAACCTGCAATCAAGTCAGCCAGCGTTTGCGAATGGGCGGGCAGTGGTACGGTCACCATCAAGAACAGCAGTTTCGATGGAAATGGCGGAGCTGCTTACGGATTGTATGTCCACGCGCGCGGCGCCATCACCCTGACCAGCGTCTCCGCTTCCGGGAACACTGATGGAGTTAATGACCCTGGTGGCGCTTTCCTGGATAACCACTATTCCCAGATCGCCGCACCGGTCAAGATCACCACCGGATGGTTCGATGGTAACGAAATCGATGGTTTATCCGTTTACTCAAAAGGCGTGGTGACCCTCAGCAAGATCTCCGCCTCGCACAACCTCATGTATGGGATGTATGGTTGACAATACCCATGGAACAACCCCAGGTGTAACCATCAGCGGCACGTCCACCGCCTATAATCAGTTCAATGACAACGGGACCGAAGGTATTCTTATCTGGAGCCTGGGCGCCATTTCCATCAA
>CAWDSH010000007.1:0-3517 GCA_963804865.1 uncultured Chloroflexia bacterium | reverse complement strand
CACCGGGAGAAGTCCCACCGGAGGAAGCCCCGCTTGAGGAATCAACGGGGCTCGCTCCCGCCCTGGAGACTCTCGCTGAAAATGGTGTGGCGGTGGTGGATGCGGGCGGTGAAACCGTTCCACTTGCCGAGGAACTCAGCATCGTGGATCCCTGGTTCAAGGTTGGTACAACCACTTATACATTTACCATCCCGGATTGTGATCCCGGCCCTGACCTCATTCCTTGTTCCAATCCCCTCCAAGCAGCAGTGAATTACATTTCTGCTCATGGCACGATACCCAGCGATGGATTCATCCACGTGGATGCCGGTTCGATTCCAAATCAAAAGGTCTTTTTGGATGGGACCTTGCCTTATCTGAATTCTCTCAAGGGGATCGTTGGCCATGTCAACCCGGATACCTTCACCCCGGACGCCTACCTCACCTTCACAGATGGCACATCCGGAAGCTATATTCACATCGAAATCAAATTAAATGGCTTCACCCTTTCCGGTTTGAATATCAGTGGGCATTCTGGAGGGGTTGGAAGTGTGGGGTTCGGCGTCGTTGATATAGTTTCCAGTTCCGGGTCGATCCTCCTGCAGGATCTGGTGACGAAGGATGCCTGGGATCTTACAGCAGGTATACGTATCTCTGATCATAATGGCTTGATAACCTTGAAAAATGTGGACTGCAGCAGAAATGCCGGAGGAGGAGCGTATATTGAGAACTTATCCGGTACTGCCGGGGTCACGGTCTTGAACAGCAGCTTTTCAAACAACCTGGGCAGCCCAATCTCGTTTTCTGCCACAGGCATCCATATTCTCACCAAGGGGGCTGTCACTATCACCGGTGTCAATGCCAGCAGTAATGCAGGTACTTATCCCGATGTTTGGGTGGAGCAGGCCAGCTCGGTGACCATCAAAAGCAGCCAGTTCAACGGCAACAACCTCAGTACTGGTTTATATATCCAGGGCACCAATGGAGCCATTAGTCTGCAAAGTGTATATTTGGATATGAATTCTACAGGGGCATACCTCACTACAAGAGGAAATATCACCCTCTCCAATGTGAGCGCCAACGGCAATGCTAATAATGGTGCCACCCTGGATACGTGCGGAGGAACACCTTGTACCAATACCACCGGGACAGGAAAGGCGACCATCACCAACAGCACCTTTGATTCAAACTCAACCAGCGGCAGCGTTAACCAGGGTTTGCTGGTACTGGCTCGCGGTGCCATCGTGCTCACCAATGTCTCCGCCAGCAACAATGGCAGCATTGGTCACTTGGCTTACGGTGCCCTCCTCGAAACCAGCCAGTCCCAGCTCATCAGCCCGGTGACGGTGACCAATGGTTTGTTCAATTCGAACTATGGGGGTGGCAATCTGGAGATCACTGCCAAAGGAGCCATCACGCTAACCAGCGTACAAGCTGATTCCAATTTGGTTGGACCCGGTGCATTACTGGATAACCACCTGGGCACCGCCGGGATCACCCTTAAAGGCAGTGTACTTGCCAAGAACTCTTTTGGTCATAATGGTGATAGCACCTCTGAAAATGGTTTGGAAATCAACACCAATGGAAGTGTTTCACTGAACTACGTCATGGCTAACTACAATTCAGGGTCAGGGATGCAATTTCCTTTAACCACGGCGATCAATGTGATTATTAATAACAGTGACTTTAACTGGAATGGTTTAAGCGGTTTTGCTTTCAGCGTTCTGGGGACTATATCCCTGACCAACACCAATGCCAGCCACAACGCCAGTTTCGGTGCCTGGGTTGTTAATCCAGCAGCATCTTCCCCAAAAAGCGTGACTGTCAAAAACGGGATCTTTTCTGTGAATAACGCAACTGGTCTATATATCGCTACCAAAGGAGTCGTTAATCTGAGCAACATCACTGCAAATTCAAGCACCAATAGCAATGGCGTCGATGTCAATAACACCAGCGGCACAGCTGGGGTGACCTTCACCGGCGGGGATATTGAATATAACCATGATGATGGCGTATATATCCGGACCAATGGCGCCATCAAGTTAACCAACATCACCGCAATTCATAATGGTGAAAATGGCGCGGACCTGAATAACCTCTCCGCTGGCACCGCTCAGCCAGTGACCATCAGTGGAGGGGATTTCAGCCACAGCACATCCATCGGGTTATTGGTTCTAACAAGAGGTGCGATCAATTTTACCAAAGTCGTTTCAGATTCAAATGGTGGGGATGGAGCCCAACTGGATAACAGCACAGCTATAAGTGCCCAGCCCGTGACCATTAAGTCAGGAGATTTTTCTCAAAATGCAGGCATGGGATTGAACGTCTGGACCAAAGGCGCGCTAAACCTTGCAAGCCTTTCAGTGAATGGTAATGGTCTCGCTGGTGCGTATCTCGATCAATCTCCCGCGAATCCTCTTTTTCCCGCGGCCACGATCACCACGGGATCATTTAATTCGAACGGGGGTCAGGGTCTGAATCTGAATGGCCGGGGGACCATCAAAGTCACCAATATCAACGCCAGCGGAAATTCCGGTACCGGTGCATATCTCTACAATCAAGCGGGCAATGTATCCGTGCTGGCTTCTGGGGCGTATGGTGGAAATTGCTTCAATTCCAACACGGGCACCCACGACGGCCTGGATATCGACACCCTTGGAATGGTTACTCTCAACAAGGTTTATGCCAGTGGGAACACAGGCGCAACCGGTGTTTTTATCTACTCAACAGCTACGAACGTCACCGTCAATGGTGGCGAATTCAATAACCAATCCTTGGGGCTCTATGTTCCAGCCAAAGGCACTATCAGCGTGAACAACGTCGTTGCCAGCGGGAATACTCTTAATGGCATTACCCTGATGAACAATAGTGATCCCACCGGCGCCAAGAATGTGATTGTTTCGCGCATCTGTGTCAAAACAAACGGGAACGGTCTGGTTGTTCACACTTATGGAACCATCACAGTCAACAAGATCGAAGCCCTCAATAACATCGGTGTGGGTGTTTATCTTGATAACACCTACGGCGCCTTCACGACACCCAAGAACATCTCGGTTCTCGGCAGTTATGGCACAAGCAATATTTACAAAAACACCGGGACCGGGCTTCTCATCAAAACGAAAGGTAATGTAGTGATCAGCAAGATGACAGCCAATGAAAATGTCGCTCGCGCGATCGATATCGATAACTTTCTGGGAGGTCTGGGCAAGGGAACGGTTTCAATCTCCTACGTAACGGTAAATAATAATGGGCAACGCGGTATCACTATCTCCAGCAATAACAATGTCATCCTAAGCTCAATAACAGCGCTTTTCAATTCATTGAGTACAAGCTTTAACGCGATCCATGTTGAAACGAACAATCATAATCTGACCATTTCCAACAGCCTGGTTTCGGGAAATGGTTATAATGGGATTGTTGCTTATATGGGTCCTGCCGGGGTATTCAAGATCACAAACGCCTATTATTTCGGGAATCAAGGTTTATACAATATCCATCTGTTACATTAGTCCTTGGTAAGGAATATAAACCAATTCTT
>CAWDSH010000006.1:0-4185 GCA_963804865.1 uncultured Chloroflexia bacterium | reverse complement strand
CCCGGTTCCGCTGTATTTGATATTCACCGCGCTGGCACCGTTGGATATATACGCTCCCTGCGTGCCGTTTTTACTCGCGCTCACGTTGGTCAGCGTCACCACGCCGTTGGAGGTCACGTTCATACCTGCTGTAGTATTCCCATCCAGGGTGAAACCGGTGATGGTGACCGCCTTGACCGGTGAAACTCCAGCCGGTGCGTTATCCAGCCATAAACCATTGGCTTCGTTCCCGCTGGCGCTGCCTTTGTTGAGCACAATGTTTCCCAGTGAAATGACATGCAGCCCATCACAACCACCCGGACCAAATTCGTTTTCGTCAAAATAACTGCTGTTGATCTTCACGTCGTATGAGCCGAAGGCATTGTTCTCGATGATTGCCCCGCTGCCGGTATTCCAGCTCGCGATCACGTTGGTCAGCGTCACCGGCCCTCTCGCGATGATATCCAGTCCACCTTCATCATTCCCATTGAAGCCCTGGTAGTATATATTGCTCACCAGCGGGATATTGGTGATGGTCACCGCTGGTGCGCCCGTCGGCAAGCTGGTCATTGTGCAGGTACGCGCCTGTGCCGCCGTTGTATTCCGCATATACCTTGTTCAAGAGGATCGTGCCTCTAGCCTCGATGTGGAAGCCGTCCAGGGTATTATTCGCTGCATAGCCGGTGTTGATGGTCACGTTCCCGGAGCCAGCCGTTTTGTTGATCAGCACGCCGTGCCCGTTGGTATTGTATGTAGCGCTGACGTTGTTGAGCGTGATATTCCCTGTTCCTCCCGCGCTGTTGACCGCGATCCCGTGCCCGTTCTCGTTATCGAATGCCCGCACGTTGGTCAGCGTCACCGCTCCCTGCGAGGTGATATCCAGCCCGCCGGCGGCATTGTACTCAAAGCCGGGGATGTAATTATCCGCGGTGGAGTTGTTGTTGATCATGCTCACCACCTTCCCGGCAGTCGTGGTCACCAGCTTGGTGCCGTAACCTTCCGCGTTTTCAAACAGCGCCAGGTTCTCGTAGGCGCCGATGTTCTTCGCCGTGATCCCGCCGTTGGTATGAACTTCAAGCCCGGTATCACCGTTATAAACAAACCGCCCTGCTGATAAATTCACCGCGGGGGTGGCTGGGTCACCTCCCGCAGGTGTTATCCAGCGCCGCGCCTTTCGCGCCGTTCTTATAAGCCAAAACGTTGTTCACCGTGATGGTGCCCTTGGAGTTGATGAGCAAGCCGATTCCGCCGTTGCCGGTGAAATCCCGGTAGGGAATATCCTCGCCCCAGTCGTATTTGGGGAAGGCCGCCCCGGTGACCGTTACCCCGGCGGTGGTGCCGCCGGTGTTGGAAAGGTCTGCCCCGGCGAATGCGTACCAGCTATCGCCCACCGTATCAAAGATGTCAGTCGAGAAGGAATAGCTGACCTGCTCGAAATCGTCTTCATCCTGGCTCAGCGTGAAGGTCCAGGTGCCTTCCGCATCGAACGTCACCGGGAAGAGCTGGGCTTCGTAGTATCCGCCCACGTAAGCACAATCATCCGAACCGCCTGTCCCCGGGCCGCTGTAACTGAACGAGCAGGCCGTCGTCCGAGGTCAGCAGCGACGTTGTAGCTGATACCAACCATCCCGGCATCCACCTCCACCGTCCATTGATCGGGGGTGCCGTCCAGGTTGAACACGTCGTGCACCGTGTAGACAACCGAGGTCGGGAAAGCCATGCTGCGCACGGAGTTATCCACCGCGTTGGTGGTCTTGAGCGCGATCGCGCCCTTCGAGCGCACGTACAGCCCCGTACCCGCGTTGTGGTTGAAATCGCCGCCGGTGATCGTCACGCCCGCCGCTGTCCAGCGTGTTCCGCAGGTCCGCGCCGGTCGACAGGTTGCCGCTGGCGGAGACCGTGGTCAGCTTGATCGCGCCCTTGCTCTTCACCACCATGCCCTGCGCGCCGTTATTATCGAAGCTGCCCTTGGTGATCGTCACCGCGCCAACGCCCTCACCCGTTTGATCCAGGTCCAGTCCCATGCTGGCGCCGTTGCCGCTGGCGGATAGGTAGCTCAGCGTCACCGCGCCGTTGGTGCGGATGTAGAGACCGCCATTGCTGTTGCTATCAAAGGCGTTATCGCCGATCAGCGTGCCCTTGACGATCACACCCGCTGTACCTTCAAGGTTATTCAGATTGGCGCCGTAGCCACCCAGGTTGCCGCTGGCGTTCACCTTGCTCAGCGTGATCGTGCCCTTCGAAAGCACCTCCAGCCCGTAGGTGGCGTTGTCGTTGAACGTCCCGCCGGTGATCGTCACCGGGGTGACCAGCCGCGAATGCTGCGTGTGCACCAGCGCGCCGGCCCCAATGGCATTCCCGCTCGCCGAGACGTTGGTCAGTGCCACAGCTCCGCGAGACCAGATGCGCAGCATCTCGGGACCACCGTTGTCATCGAACGTGCTGTTGTTGATCGTCACCTTGCCGTAGTAATACGGGTAGCAATCACTGGTGCTCGAACCGCAGGTATTGAATGATCCGCCGAAACCGGTATTCCCGGTTGCCACCACCTTGTTGGCGGTGATATTTCCATAGGTGTGAATGCTAACGCCATAGGGGTTGTCGTTCACCACCACGTTATCCAGCAGGATATCCCCGCCCAGCGGCTCATCCGTCTGCCCCGCCAGCCATAAGCCGGCAACCCCGGCAGTGGTATTCCCGTTGATCACGCTGTTCTTGATCGTCACTTTGCCGGCATGGATGACATGCAGCCCGTAGAGGTTGTCACTGACCGTGATGCCTTGCAGCGTGACCGAACCGCCGGTGGTGATCGCCAGCCCGCCGTATTGGGTCACCCCAGCGTTTCGATCGAAGCTGCTGTTGCTGATCGTGATCGCGCCTGTCGTTATAAAGTCATCAGATAATATCATAATTCATGAATTTGTGCACCTGTGCTGTCCATTATCATGCACATTCACCCGGTTCATCTCAATCGTGCCGTCATGTTTCTCGATATAAAGCGCAGTATTTGTTGCACCTGTGATTTCCAGGTCGATCAACCGCAGCGGTCCGCTGCTGTCATGAATGTAGATCGCATCACCACCGGTGAGAGTTGATGTTAAATCCACTCAGCAGGAAGCCCAACCCGCTAATCATTTCGGTCACTTCGATATTGCTGCTTCCGGTCAGGGTCACGTTTGGTTGCAGGGTGTTGGGATTGATCGTCCCCACCAGCCCCTTGAGCTTGTTCACGTTGGCATAAATGCCATCAAAGACCACACCTTGATCGAGAAATGTGGCGATTCCATCCATATGGATCAACCCGTCCGTGGGGATCGTAGCATTCGCTTCAATATAATCGATCGCCCACTGTATGGGTCATTGCAGTCATTAACAAGTGGTCCTGGATCGCAGTCCTCCCCATCGTGAAGGTGTAAGTCGTCGTTCCCGACCATGAACCACACGTCGCCGGCAGCCAGCGCTTCAGCTGTTTCCTCGGCTTGCCATCACCAGCGGTTCGCCGCTCTCATCCACCAGGGTCAGCCCCTCCTCCGCCAGCGTTTCAGCCGGTGTTTCACTTGGCGCTTCCTCTGCTGGCGGCTCTTCGCTTGATACTGGTTCAGCAGGTACCTCTTCGAGTTGGTAGTGCCTCAGCCAGCAGCGTGTTGGATCACCGTCGGTTCAGCGGGCAGCGTCTCGTCCTGCGCCAGCGCCGGCGCGGCAAAAACCGCCAGCGCGAGCATTGCCAGCAGGCAGGCGGTGATCAGGAATGCGTTGCGTGATTTCATAGTAGTTCCTCCGGAAAGGTATTTCGATCCGTAATTCATCTGAATTCAGAATAACATACCACCCTCGGCGCGGTTCCCCGCGCGGGTTACCTTCTATTATAGGGTGCTGGCAGGAAAAATCAAGAGAAGCGCGCTGTCTTAAGCCAACCGTAGGGTGATTGTAAGAATTTCCCCGTTTGTCATTGCGAGGAAGCGTTCGGTGATATTCCGAACGCTGACGTGGCAATCTCACGAAGAGTCACCTCACGAAATAAATCTTCATCCTGTATGGGCAAGGCACAAGGTACTCGCTGCATTTGCGGGTATGCCGTGCCCAACCGCCCCGCAAGGGCGGCTTGATCTCCCTAGCCAAATATGAAGCATTTGGGGAGGATGCCTGAAAGGCAGGAGGGGTGGGGCTCGACTTTAAAACCCTGCAGGTCCGCGCGGGACCCTGCAG
>CAWDSH010000005.1:0-6738 GCA_963804865.1 uncultured Chloroflexia bacterium | reverse complement strand
GCCATAAAACTCACGAATAATAATCTCGGATACCAATTTGTTGGGTGCGTACCTTTAACAACTCTTCTGCGCCTGCTCCGCAACCCGTGACCATCCAGGGAGGAACTTTCAGCGGGAATGACGCCTACGGGCTCAGTATTTCCACTCTCGGGAATATCAGCGTTTCCAAGGTGATCGTAAATGGTAATACCAGCTATGGAGCTCAATGCGGCAATATCTCTCGGAGCTCCTGCGTTCCCAACGGTTAAACTGAGTCTTTCGAATTTTGATGACAATGGCGCATACGGGTTGATGATCCGCGCTCGCGGGGCGATCACCCTCACGGGTATCGATGCGAGCGGAAACGCTGGAATTGGTGCAGATATCGAGAACGAATCAGGAAATGTATCAGTGTGGCAACCAGTAAAAACCCGAATAATTTCTATTCCAATACCGGGAGCCACGATGGACTTAGGATCAATACCGCCGGAGCGGTGATCCTCAAGAAAGTGAATGCCACCGGAAACTCGGGGGCGTATGGGGTCAATATTGGGTTCGATAAACTCCCCAGCAGCGTTTCGGTCAGCGAAGCTTACGTCAGCGCAAACATGTATGGCATGGTGGTCATTTCCAGCGGAGCGATCACAGCCAGCAGCGTGACTGCGGAAGTCAACACCCTGGTGGGAACTCTCCCTGGATAATTCCGGTGATCACACCGGCACCAGGAATATCACCATCAGCAAAGGAACTTTCTATGCCAACGCAACCGGGATGAATGTCCATTCCTGGGGCTTGATCACGGTCAGCTCCACGATCTCCAACCTCAACACGGTCTACGGTGCGATCCTGGATAATAGCGCCAACACACTCCCCGTTCCCAGAGGTATCACCATCATCGGCAGCACCAGCCTCTCAAACCAGTTCAATGACAACACTGCTGCAGGCATTGCCGCCCGCTCCTGCGGGCCCATCACCATCACCGGCGTGACTGCGGACAGCAATGGAGCTCGCGGTATCGACCTTGACCAGAGTGGAACTGTAAACGATGGCGGTAACATCACTTTAAGCAAGATCACCACGCGATTCAACACGGATAGCGGCATTTACGTGGATACCAATGGCATTTTCAAGGGCAGCTACATCACCTCCATGTTCAATTCCACCCTGGGAGGCTGGGACGGATTGACGCTCACGGTGCATGACCATGCCGTGACCATCTCCAACAGCATCTTCATCGGCAACGGCTATGCTGGGATCGCCGCAGAAATGGGCGCCGGCAGCCTCGCGCCATTCACCTTGACCAACGTGTTTGCCGCCGGGAATGAGAGATATCAGATATTTGTTACGAGATGATGATGTAACGATAGAAATTACAAACACGATAAACCCCACCAGGCGCCTCCCCGGCGCCTGGTGATTTTTTACCCATGTTTGTCATTGCGAGCGAACCACTCGGCGCTTTTCCGAGCGCTGACGTGGCAATCTCACCCAGTAGTCATCAACCATGATGAATTCTTGAAGGGGCTCCCCCTTTAAACCCCACCAGGCACCTCGCGGTGCCTGGTGATTTGTCTTATTTCAGCCAGTTAATGGGTTATGTATAAATTGGTAAATCCTCCATCGGTTACGTTGTTCCCATAATAATAGGTATTGCTGATGGTGAAAACTCCAATACCCAATAACCCACGAATACCATAGGCCTGATTGCTGGTTACCAGAGAATTTGATACCACTAGATTATGTCCATTGGTTTCCACGTGAATACCGGAATAATCCCCTCCTACACCATTGAAAGCGGATGAAGCCGTGTTGATTATGGTTGCACCGTTTGTTAGTACATATATCCCGTAATAATAGTTGCTCCAGGTTGTCACCTTTGTTAGCGAAACTGATCCAATACCATCTCCTAATTGATAGTTATCAATATAAACACCATACGATTGGTTATCGCTGGCAGTTACGCTATTCAATACTATGGCACCTTTTGAGAGTATGTATAGACCGCGATAGATATTTCCATTGAAATTATTCGCGCCATAGGTGCTCAGCACATTCACCCCTGCTGTTCCCGCCTGGTTCTGCAGGTATGCTCCATAGAGATCATTCTCCGAAGCGGTCACGTTATTCAAAGTGATCGTACCGTGAGTGTTGACGTCCAATCCCCTGCCGTCATTCTCGTTGAACTGGCTCTTATAAACGGTGACTGCCTTTGGCGCAGTGCTGTTCGCGCTGACGATACGGACACCCCCAAACCCGTTGCCATTCGCTGTAACAGACGTCACCGCGATAGCGCCGTTGGTGTAAACATCGAAGCCAAATCCAACATTGTTGCTGAACGTTCCCGTGTTGATGGTCACATTGGTGGCAGTTCCAGCAGAATTATCGATCGTTGCCCCATCGCCATTATTATCGCTGGCATAGACTTTACCGAAGGTCACTGCCCCGGTTGTAATGAGGCTGATCCCGGTGGAGCCATTCCCATCGAAATGATTGCTCCCGGTTCCGCTGTATTTAATATTCACCGCGCTGGCACCGTTGGATATATACGCTCCCTGCGTGCCGTTTTTGCTCGCGCTCACGTTGGTCAGCGTCACCACGCCGTTGGAGGTCACGTTCATTCCTGCTGTAGTATTCCCATCCAGGGTGAAACCGGTGATGGTGACCGCCTTGACCGGAGAAACTTCCAGCCGGTGCGTTATCTAAGCCACAAACCATTCGCTTCGTTCCCGCTCGCGCTGCCTTTGTTGAGCACGATGTTTCCCAGTGAAATGACATGCAGTCCATCACAACCACCCGGACCAAATTCGTTGCCGTCAAAATAACTGCTGTTGATCTTCACGTCGTATGAGCTGAAGGCATTGTTTTCGATGATCGCCCCGCTGCCGGTATTCCAGCTCGCGATCACGTTGGTCAGTGTCACCGGTCCTCTCGCGATGATATCCAGTCCGCCTTCATCGTTCCCATTGAAGCCCTGGTAGTATATGTTGCTCACCAGCGGGGTATTGGTGATGGTCACCGGCTGGCGCGCCGATCAAGTCGTATCATTGTGCAGGTACGCGCCTGTGCCGCCGTTGTATTCACGCATATACTTTGTTCAGGAGGATCGCGCCTCTAGCCTCGATATGGAAGCCATCCAGGGTATTATCCGATGCATAGCCGGTGTTGATGGTCACGTTCCCGGAGCCGGTCGTATTGTTGATCAGCACGCCGTGCCCGTTGGTATTGTATGTAGCGCTGACGTTGTTGAGCGTGATATTCCCTGTTCCTCCCGCACTGTTGACCGCGATCCCGTGCCCGTTCTCGTTATCGAATGCCCGCACGTTGGTCAGCGTCACCGCTCCCAGCGAGCTGATATCCAGCCCGCCGGCGGCATTGTTCTCAAAGCCGGGGATGTAATTATCCGCGGTGGAGTTGTTGTTGATCACGCTCACCACCTTCCCGGCAGTCGTGGTCACCAGCTTGGTGCCGTAACCTTCCGCATTTTCAAACAGCGCCAGGTTCTCGTACGCGCCGATGTTCTTCGCCGTGATCCCGCCCTTGGTATGAACTTCAAGCCCGGTATCACCGTTATAAACAAACCGCCCTGCTGATAAATTCACCGCGGGGGTGGCCGGCACTCCCGCAAAGGTGTTATCCAGCGCCGCGCCTTTCGCGCCGTTCTTATAAGCCAAAACGTTGTTCACCGTGATGGTGCCTTTGGAGTTGATCTTCAGCCCGATGCCGCTGTTGGCGGTGAAATCCCGGATGGGAATATCTTCGCCCCAGTCGTATTTGGGAAAGGCCGCGCCAGTGACTGACACGCCCGCTGTTGTGCCGGCAGTGTTATCCAGGTCGGCGCCGCTGTAATCGTACCAGAGGTCGCCGGTCAGTTCGCCATATACGTCGGTCGAAAAGGTATAACTGGTCTGGCCAATGTCGTCAGCGTTGACCGAACTCAAGGTGAAGGTCCAGGTGCCTTCTGCGTCGAATACTACTGGGAAGATATGTGCCTCGTAGTATCCGCCCATGTAAGTACAATCTGCGGAATCGCCTGTTCCCGGTCCGCTGTAACTGAACGAGCAGTCCGTGGTCGAGCTCAGCAGGACGTTGTACTGAATTCCAACCATGCCGGCGTCCACCTCCACCGTCCAGAGATCGGAGCCGCCTCCCGGTCCCAGCACGTCATGCACGCTGTAGACTCCCGTCGGGAAAGCCATATTCCTGACGGAATTTTCATAAGCCTGGGTGGTCTTGAGCGTGATCAAGCCCTTCGAGCGCACGTACAGCCCGGTGCCCTGGTTGGTGTTGAAATCGCTGCCGGTGATCGATACCCCCGGGGTTCCAGTGGCGGTTTCGTTATGCAGTTCCGCCCCCATGCCGTAGTTTTCATTGGACATGACGTTTTTCAGGGTGATCGCGCCCTTGCTGTTGACCGACAGCCCGATGCCGTGGTTGTCGTAAATGATGCCATTGCTGATCGTCACCCCGCCCGTTCCCCCGGTGTTCGCCAGGTTCACTCCCAGGCCATTATTCCCGATGCTGGTGAAATAGCCAAGTGCGATCGCGCCATTCGACTGGATATCCAGACCGTAAGATCCGTTATCATCGAAGGCGTTATCCCCCGCCAGCGTGCCCTTGACGACCACACCCGCTGTACCTTCAAGGTTATTCAGATTGGCGCCGTAGCCACCCAGGTTGCCGCTGGCCTTCACCTTGCTGAGCGTGATCGTGCCTTTCGAGAGCACTTCCAGCCCGTAGGTGGCGTTGTCGTTGAACGTCCCGCCGGTGATCGTCACCGGGGTGACCAGCCGCGAGTGCTGCGTGTGCACCAGCGCGCCTGCGCCGGTGGCATTGCCGCTCGCCGAGACGTTGGTCAGTGCCACCGCTCCGCGCGACCAGATGCGCAGCATCTCGGGACCACCGTTGTCATCGAACGTGCTGTTGTTGATCGTCACCTTGCCGTAGTAATACGGGTAGCAATCACTGGTGCTCGAACCGCAGGTATTGAATGATCCGCCGAAACCGGTATTCCCGGTTGCCACCACCTTGTTGGCGGTGATATTTCCATAGGTGTGAATGCTGACGCCATAGGGGTTGTCGTTCACCACCACGTTATCCAGCAATATATCCCCCCCGAGTGGGTCATCCGTCTGCCCCGCCAGCCACAAGCCGGCAATCCCGGCAGTGGTATTCCCATTGATAACGCTGTTCTTGATCGTCACTTTGCTGGCTTGGATGACATGCAACCCGTAGAGGTTGTCACTGACCGTGATGCCCTGCAGCGTGACCGAACCGCCGGTGGTGATCGCCAGCCCGCCGTATTGGGTCACCCCAGCGTTTCGATCGAAGCTGCTGTTGCTGATCGTGATCGCGCCTGTGTTATAAGAGTCATCTGATAATTCATAATTCATGATTTGTGCACCTGTCTGCCCATTATCATGAACATTCACCCGGTTCATCTCGATCGTACCGTCATGTTTCTCGATATAAAGCGCAGTATTTGTTGCCCCTGTGATATCCAGGTCGATCAGCCGCAGCGGTCCGCTGCTGTCATGAATGTAGATCGCATCGCCACCGGTGGAGTCGATGTTGAAATCCACTCAGCAGGAAGCCCAAACCGCTGATCATTTCGGTCACTTCGATGTTGCTGCTTCCGGTCAGGGTCACGTTTGGTTGCAGCGTGTTGGGATTGATCGTCCCCACCAGCCCCTTGAGCTTGTTCACGTTGGCATAAATGCCATCAAAGACCACACCTTGATCGAGAAATGTGGCGGTTCCATCCATATGGATCAACCCGTCCGTGGGGATCGTAGCATTCGCTTCAATATAATCGATCGCCCACTGTATGGGCTCATTGCAGTCATTAACAAGTGGTCCTGGATCGCAGTCGTCCATGGTGAAGGTGTAGGTCGTCGTCCCGACCATGAACCACACGTCACCGGCAGCCAGCGCTTCAGCCGTTTCCTCAGCAGCCATCACCAGCGGCTCGCCCGTTTCATCCACCAGGGTCAGCCCCTCCTCCGCCAGCGTTTCAGCCGGTGTTTCACTTGGCGCTTCCTCGGGAGCGAGCTCCTCGCTAGGTGCTTCTTCAACCGGTGGGACCTCTTCAGTTGGCAGTACCTCTGCTTCAGGTGTTGGCTCTGTTTCAGTCCCGGAAGTTTCGCCGGGCCGAGGGCGTCTCGTCCTGCGCCAGCGCCGGCGCGGCAAAAACCGCCAGCGCGAGCAGTGCCAGCAGGCAGGCGGTCATCAGGAATGCGTTGCGTGATTTCATGGGTGTTCCTCCGGAATGGGATTTCGGTGTGTAAAAAGATGATTTCAAAATAGCATCCACCCTCGGCGCGGTTCCCCGCGCGGGTTACCTTCTATTATAGGGTGCTGGCAGGAAAAATCAAGTGAAGCGCGGTTCCTTAAGCCAACCGTAGGGTAATTGTAAGGAATTCCCCCTCTTGTCATTGCGAGGAAGCGTTCGGTGATATTCCGAACGCTGACGTGGCAATCTCACTCAGAGTCTCTCCCAATGATGAACATTCCTGTAGGGCGGGTCGCATATTCAAAAACCCATCGAGGTCGCCTCTCCCTAAATGCGAAGCATTTGGGGAGGATGCCTGAAAGGCAGGAGGGGTGGGGCTTTCTTTAAAACCCTGCAGGGTCCGCTCGGGACCCTGCAGATGAGATCATATTGATTTCTTAATATTTATGACCCATTCTCGATCAGTAGGTTGAAGTAACCATCATCCGAGACATCGTTTCCAAAATAGATATTGTTGGTCAGCAGGGTGC
>CAWDSH010000004.1:0-8005 GCA_963804865.1 uncultured Chloroflexia bacterium | reverse complement strand
ACCAACGGCGCTATTTCGCTCAGCTACGTGGAAGCCATGCTTAATGATGGAATGGGTGTTGACCTGGATAATAGCGGGGGCACGGGAAACGTCACTTTCCTGCAAGGGATTATGAGTTCAAATAACGAAAGTGGTCTGAATATCGTCACTCACGGCGCGATCACGCTCACGTCGATCTTCTCCGACTTCAGCCAAACCGGCAGGGGAGTATCCCTGGATAATTCCGGAGCCTCCACACCGAAACCGGTCAGCTTCACTCATGGAACTGCATCATACAATGACCTGACCGGCGTTTTCATTTGGGCCAGGGGAGCGGTCACGATCACAGACGTCATCGCATCCGGTAACACCGGCGGTGATGGCATCCGAATTGATAATGCATACCTGGCCGGGTTAAGCGTGACGTTCAAAGATTGCAGCGTCAAAGATAACATCATGTACGGGCTGTACCTGACGTCCCAAGGTGCCGTCAAGCTCACCAACGTGAATGCCATCGGCAATTATTCTGATGGCATCTTTATCAGCAACGAGATCGCAGCACCCCAGCCCGTGACGATCAACGGGATGACCGCGAGCAGCAACTTCGGCTCCGGCCTGATACTATGGACCGACGGCGCAGTCAATCTTTCCAACATCACCGCAGAATCGAATCACAACAATGGAATCATGCTTGGCGATGCTATTTTTGGGCATACCCCCAAGTCTGTGACCATTAACCACGCCGAAATAAACTGGAATGGTTGGACGGTCGGCGGGTATGACAACCTGCGGGTTCTCAGCAACAGTTTTGTGACTCTATCCTATGTGAGTGCCACCGGATGTGATCTCAGCAATTGCAGCGGCGCGGTGCTGGGAAATCCCGGCCTGGGCATTTCCATTCCCGGAGCGGTGACAATCAGCCACAGCGATTTTGGGGAAAACAGGATGTATGGTTTATGGGTTTCCACAAAAGGAAAAATCACCCTATCCTATGTGACCGCCGACGAAAATGGTCTATACGGCGCCTGGCTCGATAATACCCCGGGCGCGCCCCTCTTCCCGACCACCTCGATCTCCAACAGTGAATTCAACGAAAACATAGGGTCATATGGGCTGCAGCTGACTTCCCGCGGCGGGGTCACCCTCACCAATATCAAAGCCAGCGGTAACCTGAATGGGTACGGCGCATATATCCACAACGAATCCGGCAACATCTCCCTGCTGACCACAGGCGCAAATTTTAATCAGTTCAATAATAACGGGTTACGGGGGCTCGACCTGGACACAGCTGGTTCGGTCATCTTGAATAATGTTGCTGCGAATAATAATACTTACGGTGTGTTTGTATATAACTCTACCGGGAGCCCAGGGAATGTGACCGTCAAGGGGGGTATCTACAACGGCAATAGCTACGGATTGTATATACCGAATTCCATTGGCGTCATTACGGTAAACGGCATGACCGCCAGCTATAACACAAACACCGGTGCCGTCCTCAACAACACCGATGACCATAGCGGCTTAAAGGGGGTCACCATCAACAAGAGCGTGTTCGATAATAATGCGCGAGGTCTGCAGGTGCAAAGCTGGGGGTTGATCACCCTCAACGCTGTCAGCGCCTCCAGTTCGACCGGCGGGACAGGCGCCAGCCTTGATAACTCCGCCAGCACCCTGGCTGCCCCGAAGGGCGTCTCCGTGCTGGGCAGCCTGGGCACCAATACCTTTAAATTCAAATGTCGGAGGAGACGGGCTCGATATCAGAAGCAAGGGCGCGGTGATCGTCACCAAGGTGACCGCCAACGATAACGCGCATAGTGGCATCTTCATCGATAACTACACCGGTGGGGGCGTGGGAACGGTGGCTCTATCCTACCTGACGATCAATAGAAGCGGTTGCGTCTGGAATAGATGTCTCCACGAATAATGCTGCGACCTTATCTTATTCAACCGTCATGTTCACCAAGAACACATTTATTGGGATCTATATCCAGACGCACAACCACAACCTGACGGTTTCCAACAGCCTGATCACTTCCAATAGTTATATCGGTCTCGCGGCACTCATGGGTGGTCCCACCGGAATCTTCAAAATGACCGGTACTTATTATTTCGGCAACTGCACTGGAGCTGCAGGGACAAACATTTTAGTCACGCATTAACCATCCAAGAGTTTGATCAGCAAGAAACAAACCAAACCGGCAGCTTAAAGACTGCCCGGTTTTTCTTAAACCACCCTCTTGTATTTCCAAATTCCCGACCTATAATGAACGTAGCTACAAATTGATACTTTTCAATGCCCTGTAGACTGGGGGTGAGCGATCATCCATTTTGGGTTACCCGATTTCAGCCAATAATTCAATATCCTTTTGGAGGGACTGATCATGAACAAACGCCTTTTATTCCACGTTTTCCCGTACGCTATTATCTTTTCGCTTCTAGCAGCATTTCTTTTCTTCACTCCCGTCTTCGCGCAGGACGAGACACCGCCAACCGAGCCGGCTCCTGAAGAGACGCCGGTTGAAGAAACCGCGCCCCTGGGGGAAACGCTGGCTGAAAGCGGCGTGGAGGTGGTGGATGAAAGCGGGGAAGCCATCCCGCTGGCGGCGGAAGCGCTCACCGCGGTCGACCCTTATTTCAAGGTGGGGACAGTCACCTACTCGTTCACCCTGGCTGATTGCGATCCTGACACGGTGGATAATCAGCCCTGCGCAAACCCACTTCAAAAAGCGGTGGACTACATCCGCGTTCACGGCACGATCCCCACGGATGGGCTGATCCACGTGGATGCCGGCACGCTGCCTGATCAAGCAGTTGTCATCGACGGTTCCAATGCCAATGAAGCCAAGATCAAGGGCATCGTGGGGCATGTCAACCCGGATAACTTCTCACCGGATGCCATCCTCTCGAAAGTTGGAGCAACCGGCAGCCTTATCCTAATCCGTGACAAACTCACCGGTTTCATACTCAGCGGATTATCAATAGATGGCAATTCCACCAACCCTCACCCGATAACACAGGGCGGAGTTGTGGATATCCGCAACGGCGCGGGAACCCTCCTGCTCCAGGACCTCGTGGTCCATGACGCCAATAGCAGCGCAGATGCCATCACGATCATGAACCACAACGGCGCGGTCACCCTCAAGAACGTCGATACCAGCGGCAATTCCGGAGCCGGTGCTTTAATCAGTAATCTGACCGGGGCTGCGGGAATTACCGTGACCAATTCCAGCTTTGACGGGAACTTTTATTCCGGGCTGGAGATCAGCTCGAATGGTGCAGTGGTTCTCTCGGGCATCAGCGCCAGCCGCAATGACGGGACTTATCCCAGCGTATGGATCCACCAGGCAAGCTCGGTTACGATCACCGGCAGCGTGTTCGATGATAATCCCGCCGGATGGGGTCTGGTCAGCCAGGATATCCCTGGCGCAATCACGCTTCAGAATGTATATGTCGATCATAATTTATCCGGAATATCCCTAACGGCGAAGGGCAACATCACCCTCAGCGGGGTGAGCGCAAGTAACAATTCCTTTTATGGAGCCACCCTGGATACCTGCACCCAGGTCGCGAGTATTTGCACGTGGCTGGGTACCGGCAAGGTGACTATCAGCAGCAGTCATTTCGATGACAACATCAATACCACCGGTACAATCCAATATGGGCTCAACGTGATCGCGCGAGGCACCATCTCGATTAGCGATGTCACAGCCGACCGCAATGGTTCGGTCGGCAATCCTTCTTATGGAGCATTGCTTGATACCAGCCAATCCCAACTGGTCAGCCCGGTAACCATCTCAACCAGTAGGTTCAACCACAATTGGTACAGTGAATTCAACCTGCTGGTCCTAGCAAAAGGTGCCATCACGCTAACCAGCGTGGAAGCTTCCGAAAACCAGGCGGGCGGTGGGGTCAGCCTGGAAAACATATCACCCCAGGTACGACAGCGGGGGTAACCCTCAAAGGCAGCTCCGCCGCGTGGAATGCCTTCAATTCAAACCTTGGTGGATCAGGATTGGTCGTGCGGACGAACGGTTCCATCTCGGTCAGTTATGTAGTGGCGTGTTCCAATAATGGAACAGGGACGGACCTGAACAACAAAAGCGGTACGGGAAAGGTGACCTTCATACAGGGGAATATGCAAGGAAATCACCTGGATGGTCTGGATATCCGCACAAAAGGGACCATCAACCTGACATCCATTACTCTCCTCCGGGAGCGAGACCGGCATCGGGATCCGACTCGAAAATGATACCGCCACATCCCCCAAGACGGTCACCTTCACGCACGGCACCGCTTCCAATAATTCCGATTCTGGTGTGATCGTATTCTCCACAGGTTTCATATCATTCAGCGATGTTTATACATCCAACAATGCGCCTAATGGAAACGGCATTTTCATCACCAATCAGGCTGGAACTGCCGGCGTGACCCTGAAAGATACCTGCGGAATTTCAAATGGATTAAACGGGATACAAATCATCACCAGTGGTCCCATCACCCTCACCAACTTCACTGCAACGGGAAACGGGGCATACGGTATCGTTGTACAAAATGTCACAATATTGAAACCTCAACCCGTGACCATCAAGGGCATGGATACCA
The DNA here is from genome assembly GCA_963804865.1 of uncultured Chloroflexia bacterium. Classification (GTDB taxonomy): domain Bacteria; phylum Chloroflexota; class Anaerolineae; order Anaerolineales; family Anaerolineaceae; genus CAVVEQ01. The sequence continues at coordinate 3,424 of CAWDSH010000004.1, read as the reverse complement.
GCAACAATTCTTCCACGGGTTTGTATATAAATACCATGGGAACGATCTCCCTGACGAACATCACCTCAAACCAGAATCACAGGTACGGTGTGTTGTTGGGAGCAGGTGGATTAGGAGAAATCCCTTCCTCTGTAACAATCACAAACGCCACGATCAACTACAACGGTTATACCCTGGGGGGTTACGACAACCTGCGCATCCTGAGCGGTGGCTCGGTGACACTGACCGGGATCGATGCCTCGCACTGCTCGCTCGATGATTGTTTCGGAGCGATCCTGGGCGATGATCCTGTTGTATCACACCCCATCGGTGGTACTGTAACGATCAGTAAAAGCGCTTTCGATGATAACAAGATGGATGGATTAGCCATCAACAGCAAAGGTAAAATCGTGCTTTCACAGGTGAGAGCAAATTACAATAATCAGAATGGGGCCAATCTCAGCAATTTTGCCGGTGATCCGCTCTTCCCGACCATATCGGTTTCCAACGGTGAGTTTAGTAATAATCTCGATGATGGTTTGATTTCCTATTCCCGGGGAGGTATCACCTTGACCAATATCCAGGCAAATGGAAATTCGAAAGGTGCCTATGTTCGCAATATATCCGGCAATGTTTCCCTGCTTATAACGGGGAATAATACCAATGCGTTTAACAATAACTCTGGCTCTTACGGGATCTGCGTGGATACGGCAGGTTCCGTCATCCTAAATCGTGTGGCGGCTTCCGGAAATTTTATGGGAGCAGGTGTACTTGTGAGGAACAGCGGGATCCCACACCTCGTGGGCAATGTGACCATCAATGGCGGCACATTCAGTGGGAATTCTTCGGGGCTGAATGTTACAGATTCGATCGGAATCATCCAGGTCAACGGCATCGCCGCAAATGACAACGTCGACTTTGGTGCATTATTCGATAATACGAATGATCAAACCGGCACGAAGGGTATCACCATCAACAAGAGCACCTTCGATCGCAACGGCCAGGGTATGGAGGTACACAGCTGGGGGCAGATCACCCTGAATAAGGTCAGCGCCAGCTATTCAACATCCGGCACCGGGCCATTTTGTGGAAAACGCGAACAGCACTCTGGCTGGCACCGAAGGGAATTTCTGTGCTGGGCAGCCTGGGTAGCCAACCTCTTCAATTCAAATGGGGGGCAGGTTTGGCGATCGACAGCAAGGGTGCGGTGATCGTATCCAAAGTAACGGCCAACAACAACTCGCTCCATGGGATTTATATCGATAATTACCAATCCGGAGATGGCAAAGGCACAGTCACCCTTTCGTACCTGACGGCAAATAATAACTTTGATACTGGCATTCATGTGATTTCCAACAACACAGTCACCTTATCCTCTGCAACCGTCATGTTCACAAACTCCCTGGCGGTCAGTGGCGCCTATTTCAGCACGAACAACCATAATCTGACCATCTCAAACAGCCTGATCACGGCAAACGGGAACACCGGGATTCGAGCCGTGATGGGCGGAACCACCGGCATCTTTAAACTGATCAACACCTATTATTTCGGTAACTGCACAGTTGCCGGACCGATAATGTTTGGGTCACACATTAGTTTCGCATTTTCCTGGTTGACGCGTAAGGAATACACAGACCGGCAGTCCCATTGGATTGCCGGTTTTTTATTCACCCACTTGTATTTTCAAAATCCCGACCTATAATGAACGTAGCTACAAATTGATACTTTTCAATGCCCTGTAGACTGGGGGTGATCGAACCGACATTTGCTTTTCCCTTTTCGATTAACAATTCAATATTCATCCGGAGGGACTGATCATGAACAGACAGCATTCATTGCTTTTCCCGCCGCTTTTCGTCACTCTTTCACTGCTGGCAGCTTTTGTTTTAACCACCCCCGTCTTCGCGCAGGACGAGACGCCGCCAACCGAACCAGCTCCCGAAGAGACGCCGGTCGAAGAAGCGCGCCCCTGGGGGAAGCGCTGGCTGAAAGCGGCGTGGAGGTGGTGGATGCAAGCGGTGAAGCCATCCCGCTGGCAGCGGAAGCGCTCACCGCGGGCGATCCATGGTTCAAGGTCGGGACGGTCACTTATCATTTCCTCTATACCGCCCCTTCGCCTGAACCTGCGCGGAACTTTATCCAGGTGATGCAAATTGCTATCAAACTAATACCCCTTTACAGGATGCGGTGAATTACATCAAAACTAACGGTACGATCCCCAGCGACGGCTTCATCCACGTGGATGCCGGCACACTGCCCAACCAGGCTGTAAATATCAACGGCGGCAATGTTAGATCTTTGCCAAACTTAAAGGCATCGTGGGGCACGTGGACCCGGATACGCTCTTACCGGATACGATCCTCGATAATACGATCAATCCGGGCAGTATATTCTACATGCGCAACAAACTGACTGGCTTTTCCCTGAGCGGGCTCGATATCCGCGGTAATTCCAGCCCTTCCGCGATCAACCACGGCGGGGTGGTGGACATCCGCGGCGGTGCGGGAACCCTCCTGCTCCAGGACCTCGTGGTATATGACGCCAATAGCAGCGAGTATGCCATCAGGGTCATATCTCATAACGGCACAGTCACGCTCAAGAACATCGATTCCAGCGGCAACCCCGGCGGAGGTGCATTTATCAACAACTCGGTCGGGACTGCGGGAATTACCGTGACCGGTTCCAGCTTTGATGAGAATGTCTTATATCCCGGGCTGGAGATCACCTCGAACGGCGCAGTGGTTCTAACGGGCGTCAGTGCCAGCCGCAATCTGGGAGCTTCTTCCGGGGCGTTGGGTCCACCAGGCCAGCTCGGTGACGATCACCAACGGCGTATTCAACGACAACACCGCTGCGGAAGGCCTGACCATCACGGATCTCACCGGGAACATCACCCTGACCAACGTCTGCGCCGACGGCAACCAGGCGGGATGACCCTGACCACGAAGGGCAATATCACCCTCAAGGACGTAAGCGCAAGCCTCAACATGAACACGGCGCTGACCTGGATACCTGCAATGGCACGCCCTGCAGCTGGCAGGCACGGGCAAGGTAACCATCACGGGCGGCACTTTTAATTTGACAATGCCACCTACACCACCATGCATGGCAGTTCGGTCTCAGGGTGAGAGCACGAGGCGCCATTTCACTGACCGATATCACTGCCACCGATAACGGTGCTATTCCCGTTACCTGGCATGGGGCGCGTACCCTGGACACCAGCCATCGCAGCTGGTCAGTCCGGTGACGATCACGAATCGATTCTTCTATAACAACTTCACTGCAGATTTTGGGCTGGTGGTCAAGGCCAAAGGCTTGATCACTCTCAACAAGATGAATGTCGCTCAAAACTGGAACAATGGCGTAGGCGCATCCGGTGCCATTCTTGATAACACCTTCGGGACGAACGCAGGTGTGGTGATCAAGGGCACCGGCGATTGGTCGA
>CAWDSH010000003.1:0-9558 GCA_963804865.1 uncultured Chloroflexia bacterium | reverse complement strand
ATCCTGTAATAGAGACTGGTTTAATCGGAGATATTCCGCCCAGCTGATTATCGAACCATAGACCATTCGCTTCGTTCCCGCTGGCGCTGCCTTTGTTGAGAATGATCGATCCAATGGAGCGGATATGCAGCCCATCACAACCACCCGGGCCAAACTCGTTGCCGTCAAAATAACTGCTGTTGATCTTCACGTCGTAGGAACCTAAGGCATTGTTTTCGATGATCGCCCCGCTGCCGGTATTCCAGCTCGCGATCACGTTGCTCAACGTCACCGCCCCGCTTGCCAGGATATCCAGCCCGCCTTCATCGTTCCCATTGAAGCCCTGGAAGTATATATTGCTCGCCAGTGGGATGTTGGTGATGGTCACCGGGGCTGCAGTGCTCGCGGTCTGATTCCGCAGGTACGCGCCCGCGCCGCCGTTGTATTCGGCATACACTTTGCTCAGGACAATCGCCCCTTCCACCTCGATATTGAAGCCATCCAGGGTATTATCCGCTGCATACCCGTTGGTGATGGTCACGTTCCCGGAGCCGGTCGTATTGTTGATCAGCACGCCGTGCCCGTTGGTATTGTATGAAGCGCTGACGTTATTGAGCGTGATATTCCCTGTTCCTCCCGTCCTGTTGACCGCAATCCCGTGCCCGTTCTCGTTATCGAACGCACGAACGTTGGTCAAGGTCACCGCTCCCAGCGAGCTGATCTCCAGCCCGCCGGCGGCATTGTTCTCAAATCCGGGGATGTAATTATCCGCGGTGGAGTTGTTGTTGATCACGCTCACCACCTTCCCGGCAGTCGTGGTCACCAGCTTGGTACCAAAACCTTCCGCATTTTCAAACAGCACCAGGTTCTCGTAAGCGCCGATGTTCTTCGCCGTGATCCCGCCCTTGGTATGAACCTCAAGCCCGGTATCGCCGTTATAAACAAACCGCCCTGCTGATAAATTCACCGCGGGGGTGGCTGCCGCTGTGGCGTTATCCAGCACTGCGCCTTTCGCGCCGTTCTTATAAGCCAGCACGTTATTCACCGTGATGGTGCCGTTGGTGGTGATGAGTAAGCCTGTACCGGCGTTGCCAGTGAAATCCCGGATGGGGATATCCTCGCCCCAATCGTATTTCGGGAAGGCTGCCCCGGTGACCGTCACCCCGGCGGTGGTGCCGGTTGTGTTGTTCAGGTCTGCCCCAGCGAAAGCGTACCAGCTATCGCCAGTCATATCAAAGATGTCAGTCGAGAAGGAATAATTGACCTGCTCGAAATCTTCATACAGCTGGCTCAGTGTGAAGGTCCAGGTGCCTTCCGCGTCGAATATCACCGGGAAGAGCTGGGCTTCGTAGTATCCGCCCACGTAAGCACAATCTTCGGAACCACCCGTCCCCGGGCCGCTGTAACTGAGCGAGCAGGCTGTCTCCGAGGTTAGCAGCACGTTGTAGCTTATGCCGGTCATCCCGGCATCCACCTCCACCGTCCATTGATCAGGGGTGCCGTCCAGGTTGAACACGTCGTGCACCGCGTAGACCAGCGAGGTCGGGAAAGCCATGCTGCGCACGGAGTTATCCACCGCGTTGGTGGTCTTGAGCGTGATCGCGCCATTCGAGTGCACGTAAAGCCCGGTGCCCTGGTTGTGATCGAAGGCGCTCCCGCTGATCGTCACCCCTGCCGTACCCGTATCGTTTGCCAGGTTGGCGCCCTGCCCCGCGTTGCTGCTGGCGGAAACGGTGGTCAGCGTGATCGCGCCATTGGTCCGCACCATCAAGCCGTTCAACACGTTCCCATCCAGGGACGCCTTGCTGATCGTGACCTTGCCTGTGCCGGTGGTGTTGTTCACTTCCAGTCCCCGGTTCGCGTTGCCGCTCGCGGAGAGGTAGCTGAGTGTGACCGCGCCGTTGGTGCGGACGTACAGCCCTTCGCCGCCATTCTCATCGAAAGCATTATCACCGATCAGAGTGCCCTTGACCGTCACGCCCGCCGTCGTGCCGGACGAGTTGTCCAGCGTGGCGCCATAACTGCTGATATTGCCGCTGGCCTTCACCTTGCTGAGCGTGATCGTGCCTTTCGAGAGCACTTCCAGCCCGTAGGTGGCGTTGTCGTTGAACGTCCCGCCGGTGATCGTCACCGGGCTGACCAGCAGCGAGTGCTGCGTGTGCACCACGGCGCCTGCGCCGGTGAGATTGCCACTCGCCGAAACGTTCGTTAAAACAACCGCGCCGCGCGACCAGATGCGCAGCATCTCGGGACCACCGTTGTCATCGAAAGTGCTGTTGGTGATGGTCACCTTGCCGTAATAATATGGGTGACAGCTTGTACTATCTGATCCGCAAGTATCAAAGAACCCGCCAAAACCGGTATTACCGGTTGCAATTACTTTATTTGCAGTGATATTTCCATAGGTGTGGATTTTCAATCCATACGGGTTGTCGTTCACCACAACGTTATCCAGCAGGATATCCCCGCCCAACGGCTCATCCGTCTGCCCCGCCAGCCACATGCCGGCGGTCCCAGGAGCGGTATTCCCGTTGATCACGCTGTTCTTGATCGTCACCTTGCCGGAATGGATGACATGCAGCCCGTAGAGGTTGTCACTGACCGTGATGCCCTGCAGCGTGACCGAGCCGCCGGTCGTGATCGCCAGCCCGCCGTATTGGGTCACCCCAGCATTTCGATCGAAGCTGCTGTTGCTGATCGTGATCGCACCTGTGTTATAGGTATCATCCATTACTTCGTAATTCATGATCTGTGCGCCGGTATTGCTGTTGTCATGGACATTCACCCGGTTCATCTCGATCGTGCCGTCTTGCTTTTCGATATAAAGCGCAGTATTTGTTGTCCCTGTGATATCCAGGTCGATCAAGCGCAGCGGTCCGCTGCTGTCATGAATGTTGATACCATCCCCACCTGTGGATTGAATATTGAAACCGCTCAGCAGGAATCCCAAACCGCTGATCATTTCGGTGACCTCGATATGGCTGCTTCCGGAAAGGGTCACGTTGGGCTGCAGCGTGTTGGGATTGATCGTCCCCACCAGCCCCTTGAGCTTGTTCACGTTGGCATAAATGCCATCAAAGACCACACCTTGATCGAGAAATGTGGCGGTTCCATCCATGTGGATCAACCCGTCCGTGGGGATCGTAGCATTCGCTTCAATATAATCGATCGCCCACTGTATGGGCTCATTGCAGTCATTAACAAGTGGTCCTGGATCGCAGTCGTCCATCGTGAAGGTGTAGGTCGTCGTCCCGACCATGAACCACACGTCACCGGCAGCCAGCGCTTCAGCCGTTTCCTCGGCAGCCATCACCAGCGGCTCGCCGTCTCATCCACCAGGGTCAGCCCCTCCTCCGCCAGCGTTTCAGCCGGTGTTTCACTGTGGCGCTTCCTCGTCGGAACCTCGGCCCGGCGCCTTCAACCGGTGACTTCGACTGCGTCTCAGCCGGCGCTTCTTCGGTATGGCAGTACCTCAGTAGCAGGAGTTGGCTCGGCTCAGCGGGCGGCGTCTCGTCCTGCGCCAGCGCAGGCACGGCAAACACCGCCAGCGCGAGCAGTGCCAGCAGGCAGGCGGTGAGCAGGAATGCGTTGCGTGATTTCATGGGGGTTCCTCCGGAAAGGGATTTCGATCCGTAAGAATATGAATTCAAAATACATCCACCCTCGGCGCGGTTCCCCGCGCGGGTTACCTTCTATTATAGGGTGCTGGCAGGAAAAATCAAGAGAAGCACGGTTCCTTAAGCCAACCGTAGGGTGATTGTAAGGATTCTTATTTCCCCTCTCCAAATATGGTTTCGCGATCTTTGGGGAGGGTGGGTCGAAGACCGGGAGGGGCTTGACGTCGTCCGCAGCACGTCCGCCACCAGGGTGCGGCTCCCGTTCGCATGCGTATCCTGCCCGCGAATGCTGCGCTCCGATCTTTGCCTGTGGTAGCGTCCCGTGCGTCTCGCGATATTCGCGTTCGAGTGGCCTCCCGAAATGCGCAGTGGAATGGGGTTGCACTCCCGAAGGGGGTGGGGCTTGCTTTAAAACCCTGCAGGGTCCGCGCGGGACCCTGCAGATAGATTGTCATAAACACTCCCGGATCAGGTCTTACAGAGTATCCGTGATGAACAGGTTGCCGTAACCATCATCACTGGCATTGTTACCGAAATAGAGCGTATTGGTGAAGAGAGAACTTCCACCATTTTTGACGAGCCTGATCCCGTATGCACCGTTTCCGATCGCCACGCTGTTGTTGAAAGTGGTCCTGCAGGCAGGGTTGCTGCTGAGGATCGTGAAGCCGTTTCGGGCCTCGATACCCGGTGTGCCCGGGTCATCCACCCCGTTGAACATGGAGACCGCGCTGTTAAGCGTCACCGTTCCACTGGAAGCAATATAGACTCCATCGTCGCCGTTGTAATTGGTCGTGGTCTTGGTCAGCGTGACCGGGGCATTGAGAACACCGATGTTATCGACGTAGATGCCATACCCCAACTCGTTGAAGCTGGCAGTCACCCCGGTGATGATCACTGCATGATCGCTCGCGATCCATAATCCGTGATATTGCATTGGAGTTGAAGGTATTCGCGCCCAGCGTGTTGAGCACGGTGACCGTGCCGGTGGCTCCCAGGTTGTAGAGATATGCGCCTGAACCTGGCGCCGGTGTTGTCCGAAGCGGTGATGGCGTTGAGGATGATGTTGCCGTGGCTGCCGACCTGGAACCCGTTGGACGAGTTGCCGTTGAACGTCGATTTGTTGATCGTCACTGATTTGGTGCCGCTGGTATCATCATCATTATTGATGCTGGCGCCAACGCCACCGGTGTTGTAATTCGCCGTCAGGCTGTTGATCAGCACGGTTCCCTTGGTGCGCAGGACCAGGCCCGCGCCGTCGTTGCTGTTGTACCAGCCGGTGTTGATCGTCACGTTGGCCGGCAGTGTCGCAGTGGAGTTATTGATATAAACACCGTTCGATTCGTTGTTGGAGGCATCCAGCTTGTTCACCACCACCGCGCCGTTCGTCAAGACATACAGGCCTTCCTCGTCATTATCACCGAACCAGTTGATCCAGTTGGTGAGCGTGCCCAGCAGGCTCACGTTGGCAGGCAGCGTACCGTAGGTGTTGTTGAGATATGCGCCGTAGTACCCGTTGCCAGCCGCGTCCACGTTGGTCAGGGTGATCGCGCCGGTGGCATAAACTTCCAGGCCGCTGTCGCCGTTATCGTAGAACGTGCTCATCCCCGAAATGGCGACCACCTTGGCCGGGTTGGCTAGGTGCCGATCGATGCACCGATAGAGATCATTTTTGTTCGCGGTCACGCCATTAAGCGTGACGTTACCATTCGTGCGCAGGAGCAATCCATATCCAACGTTGTCATTGAAGGAGCTCTTGCTGATGGATATATTTCCTGTTCCACTTTCATTAACAAGAACCGCTCCGCTAGCCTGAACCGTGGGGGATACACCCCAGTTGTGATTGGATTGCACGTTGGTGAGTGTGATATTTCCTTTGGTATAAGCATAGCAGCCCGTCATCGTAATTGCCATAAAAACTTACACCTGTGATGGTAATGTTTTTGATCAAAGTCAGCGAGTAGTTCTCAAGGAGGGCACCTTTGCCACCATCGTTATAGCTTGCTGAGCCCTTGTTGTAGATGATGTTGCCCTGGGTGAATACTTCCACACCATAACCATCATTGCTCTCGAACCCGGCATTGGTCAATTTCACGTCGGTCAGACCGTTGGAATTTTGAAGACGGCGCCATTATTCCCGTTATCATTTGCGCTGACATTCGTAAGCGAGATGACACCCTAGGAAACGATGGTAAACCCATCATTGCCATTGCCGCTGAAACCAGCTTGCCACCAATCGATTTTGGTTGCATCGTTGGTGATCGTCACCGCCGGCTTGGCTGTCCCGGCCGCGGGCACGTTCATGATGGACGCTCCGAAACCCATGTTGTCATTGGCTATGGTTTTGGTCAGCAGCACCGCGCCGTTGGAGTGGATGACGAGACCGTAATAGAGGTTATCATCGAACGGCTGCCGATTAGTGTAACCCCGGCGGTCGCGCCTGGTTCCCTGTTAATGATATCTGCACCATACCACGTGTTCTCGGAAGAATTTACACCAGTGAGTTTCACCGCGCCGTGGGTTTCGATATCAATACCGTAGCCGCTGTTATTGATAAAGCTGCCATTGGTGATCGTGACGCCAGCGCCGTTGGAATTGAGGGCGGTTAATCCATTCGCGTCGTAATAATAGACCTCGTTCCAGGTGCCAGGTTCCACACCCTTCCAGTATTTAAGCGTGTAATTGCCGCTGGAGGAATAATCAAAGGAGTGTGCCAGGATGTAATAACTCCCTTCATATGGCATGGTGAAATCGATGATCTGGGAATTATTACCCTCCCCGCCATCATCATCAGAAGTGAGCATCTCCCAATCGCTGCCATTGAAGCCCCAGAGCTCCAGGTAGGGATCCCACCACTGGTCGCCCTGTTCAAGGGTGATGGAGATCACGTCATCCTGGTAAGCGTAGATCCACCAGGTATCATCAAACTGGCTGGCTGCATATTCATGCACTGCGTCGCCCGGATTCATCCCCCGCTTCCCGGATTGAATTATAGGAAGCGTCCACACCGCTCAGGTTGACCAGGCCTTTTGTCTCGATGGTCAAACCATCAGAACCATTTTCATTAAAATTACTTCCACTGATGGTCACTGCTTTGGGTGTGGTTGCATCATAGTTGTACAGATTCGCTCCCCAATCCGCGTTGCCGTTGGCGTTGACGTTCTTGAGCGTGATCGCCCCGTAGCTCTCGATCAATAGTCCTGTGCGCCGGTTGTCCTCGAAGGTCGAATAATTCACCGTGACCGGTTGGGAGATCTGCGCCCCGAGGAGATTCAGGTAATCGTTTTTCAGGAATGCCCCTGATCCGTAGTCATTACTGTCACCTTCATCGTAATCAGTATTGGCATTTGCAGAGATATTGGTCAACGTGATCGCGCCGTGTGTGAAGACCACCAAGCCGGTGTCGCTATTATCGTTAAAACTCCCGCTATTGATCGTCACTGCCTTTGGCGTCACGGCAGTCGTGTTATCGATATAAGTGCCCGCCCAGTAATTTTCATTGGTCGTCACATTACTTAAAGTTACAATACCTTTGGAAGCCACCCAAAGTCCATAGTCACTCCATGAATGGATGAATGTCGACTTATTGACAGTCACATTCCCTGCCCCACCGGTATTATTCAGGTTGGCATTGGTGTAGGAGTTGTAAGAAGAATCGAGGTAGTTCAACAGGATATTACCTTTGGAGCTTACCAGCAGACCGTACGCATTCCCGTAGGTCGAATTATCTCCCCAGGCAGTGCCGTTAAAGGTCACACCGGCTGTTCCGCTGGTGTTATCGATATCCATGCCGTAACCGTCATAAGCTGCGATAAAGTTGCCATCGCCATCCGTTTCAATGCCGTTGCTATCCGCAACAACTTTATTGATAGTCACCAGTCCTTTGGAGCGGATCTCCAGCCCGTCTTCGCTGTTCCAGTTGAATGTGCTGGTATTGACCGTGACGGGATAGGCTGTGGTGAAGGATATATTATTGAGCCTTGCACCAGCAGTATCATAGGTTGGGCTGCCGTCTCCAGGTGTGGGTGGATCAATGATGGGTCTGTTGATTCCCCTATTATCAGATGCATCCACATTGGTCAGCGTGATCGCGCCCTTGGCATCCACGTACAAACCGGAGCCATTGGAGTAGTTATGACTAAACTGGCTGTTTGTAACGACCACATTACCTGTTGCCGTCGTTGAGCATACCCAGATGCCTGACCCGGTAAAGGTTTCTTGCGACCAGCAGGTATCCGCGATCAAGCCCTGGAATTTATTGCCGTTCGTGGTCACGTTGTTGGCTGTGAAAAGACCGTTTGTTACGAGCGCTATCCCCACACCACCAAATTCATTATCGATATCAATGTAATGGCGATTGTCGTTTGCGGTCACGTTATCCAGCAGGATGGCTCCGTTCGTCGAGGCTACAACAGCATCATCCCTGTAGTTCACAAGACCGGAAGCCCAGTTGTTGCTGAAAACGCTGTTCTTGACCGTTAATGCCTTACTGACATCGATAAAAGTTGCAGCAAGCGAACTATCGTTAAAGCCGTTATATCTGACGGTAACCCCATCCAGCAACACGGCTCCATTGCTGGAAATACGCAAGCCGTTGATCCAGTCCGTACCGCCGTTATTTTGAAAACTGCTGTTCTTGATGGTCACCGGGTAAGCAGTGGTTTGATAATTATCAATGTATACACCGCCACCATCGTTGTTGCTTGATTCAACATTCTGCAACACCACAGCTCCATTGTGCTCCCAGATATCGATCCCGACGCCGTTGGCTGCCAGATTGCTGACGACAAGATCGCTGAGCGTCAACGTACCGGTGTTGCCCCGCATTTCCAATACACCCGAATAGGGACTGTACGCTGTTGTATCGCCGGTAATGTTGAATCCGCTCATGCCGAAATTGCTCTGGTTATAAACCTCAAAGATATCGGCCAGGTTGATATCCACAGTTGGTTCCCCGGTCGCGGCATCTGTCGCCCCGACCAGTTTCTTTAACCCGGCGACTCCATCGATATAGACATAATCCACGGCATAGTCGCCTTCAAAATAAAGCGTACCATCCGATGGAACTCCCCATGTTTCAGCTTGAATATCATTGATTGCGGTTTGGATGGGATTGTCGGATTCGAAGCAGTTGGGTGCGCCGAAGCATTCTCCTATGAACATGTAATGGTATTCAATAGTCCCTACTTTGAAATACGGATCATTGCCTGCCAGCAGCTCCCCGGCCTCTTCCGTCGCCAGCGAAACCGGCTCGCCATCCTCGCCCGCCAGCACCACCCCGGCTTCCGCTAGGGCTTCAGGGAGTGCGGTCTCAACCGGTTCTTCTTCTGGAACCGGCGGCACCTCGTCCTGCGCGAAGGCCGGCGAGGCAAACAAAAATGCCGCCGCGAGTGCCATCAAAACGCAAAGCGGCAGCGTTATTGTAAAGATCTTTTTATTCATCGGTTTTCCTCCAGCAAAAGTTTAATAGGAACAGTGAATTCTCAACTGAAGTTATTCAAGATTTTAATTTTTGAGGTCGGGTTTGGTTTCCCCCTTTCATTTATGGGAATTCACACTTAATCATTATAGCGGGTTGTCCTGACAATTCAATGACTTGCCAGCCTATTTGGGCTAACTGACAAGCAACTGTAAGGTCGAAGATCGCCGGAATATTGCATTTTGATGCCGTTTCTCTCAAATTTCCGTAGGGGCACGGCATGATGAAATATCAACCCAAGCACCTCCACCTTCCACCGTGCCCCAATCGTTTGTCATTGCGAGGAACGAAGTGACGAAGCAATCTCACCTCGAATCGTCAATCGATCTCGACCCCTTCGCAATGTAGGGGCACAGCAAGCTGTGCCCAGCTTGCCGTGCCCAATCTCCCCACCCTCTTTTTGTCATTGCGAGACCTTTCCCCTTCCCTCCCTAAATGTCGAGCATTTGGGGAGGGTGCCTGAAAGGCGGGAGGAGCTCTTTTGGC
>CAWDSH010000002.1:0-4927 GCA_963804865.1 uncultured Chloroflexia bacterium | reverse complement strand
TTCCGAAATGCCTGGCAAGATAGATGCCCTCTGCGCCGTTCCCGATCGCCACGCTGTTGGTGATGGTGGTCTTGCAGAGCGGATTGAAGCTTTGGATGTTGAACCCCGCGGCAGGCGCCAGGTCATCATAGAGCCCGTTGAACATCGCCACCGAGCTGCCAACCGTCACGTTGCCGTTGGAAACGATTTCGATCCCGCCGTATGCATTGTAATTCGAGGTTACCTTGGTAAGCGTCACCAGGCCGCTCCCAACCCCGCCCGCGTAATTATTGACGCGAACACCCATCGCATTGTTGCTGGCGGTCACACCGTTCACGATCACATTCCTGTTGCTGTAGATATCAAGCCCGTAGATATGGTTGTTATTGAAGGTGTTGCCGCCCAGCGTATTAAGGATCGTGATAGTTCCCAGTGCGCCGTCATACGTGTTCCATAGGTAAGCTCCGGTTTCTTCGTCATTGGCGGTTACATTGTTAAGGATGATGTTGCCATAGCTGTAAACAGCCAGGCCGTCGTCATAGTTGCCGTTGAATGTCGACTTGTTGATCGTCACCGATTTGGTGCTGGTGTTATCGTATGCATTGTCGATATATGCGCCGTTGTCATCGGTGTTGTAGCTCGCTGTCAGACTGTTGATCAGCACCGTGCCCTTGGTGAGCAAGGCCAGGCCCGATGCCGGCGTTATCGTTGTACCAGCCGGTATTGATCGTCACGTTTGCCGGAAGGGTGGCTGTGGAATTATCGATAACGACACCATCGGATGCATTGTTGGACGCATCCACCTTGTTCACCACCACCGCGCCTTTGGTTTCGATAAACAAACCCCGTTGGTCATTATCCCCGAACCAGTTGGTCCAGTAAGAAAGTGTACCCAGCACACTGACGTTGGCCGGGAGAGTTCCGTAGGTGTTGTTGAGGTATGCGCCGTACCCGCCGTTCCCGCCTGAATCCACGTTGGTCAGCGTGATCGCGCCGGTGGCGTAGACTGCCATGCCACTATTACCATTATCATAGAAGGTGCTCATCCCGGAGATGGCAACTACCTTCGCCACGTGTCCGGGCTCAAAATCAGAGCCAATCCATGCACCCATGGATCCGTTGTTATCGGCATGCACCGTTGTGAGTGTCACGTTGCCGTGGGTGGCGATCAGCAGACCGGTATCTTTATTGCCACTGAATTCACCGTTCTTGATGGTGATGTTGCCTAGCCCGGCTTCATTATTCAGGTCAGCGCCCTTGGCATAGACCATGAATAGGTCTTCGCCGTAGTTCCAGTTGGCCTGCACATTGGTCAGCGTGATATTGCCGTTATTGACCACGTGCAAACCGCTTCCATAGTTGTCCTTGAATTCAACATTGGTGATGGTGACGTTCTTGATCCCGATCAACGGGTATGTCTCGATCCAGGCTCCATTACCGTTGTGGTTATTATTGGCTGAGCCTTTCGAATAGATGATATTTCCGCGGGTATACACACTGACCCCATCGCCATCGTTGTTATCGAACTTCGAATTGGTCAGCTTGACATCGGCTGTTCCGGAAATGTTTTGCACTGCTGCTCCCGTGGAGCCATTATCGCTGGCATTGACGTTGGTGAGAGAGATGACACCCTTTGAGGAGATCTGCAGACCGCTATCGCCATTCCCGCTGAACCCTTCGTGCCACCAATCCACCTTGGTCGCATCGTTGATGATCGTCACTGCCGGCTTTGCCGTGCCCGCCAGCGGTGTGTTATCGATGATCGCGCCATAATCCAGGTTCTCATTGGCAATCGTCTTGGTGAGCAGTACCGCGCCATTCGACGCAACCTCCAATCCATACAAATCATTGCCATCAAAAGTACTGCCGATTAGCGTTGCGCCCGCTGTGGCGCCGTCCACCTGGTTGAGAATATCCGCTCCGAAACCTGTATTGTAAGAAGCATTGACGTTGGTCAGCTTTACCAGGCCTTTCGTCAGGATATCCAGCCCATAACCGTTGTTGTAGTTGAAGCCATAATCCCAGCTGTTGGCGTTGGTGATCGTCACTGCCCCCTCGGTCTGGATACCGGCTCCATTCGCATTACTGATAATTGGCGTCCAATCTCCTGCCCAGGGTCCGGCGCCTTCCCAGAACTCCGCGTAATAACTGCCGGAGGCATCCCAGTTCCAGTTCGATACCTGGATGCGGTAGAGACCGTCGTCCTCAAGGACGAACCCTGTGATGGCGCTGTCGTAATCCACATTGCCAAAGTATTCCGAGTTGACCGGGTCGCCGCTGGCTGTTTCGTACACCAGGTTCCCATTTTCATAATAAAGCTCGATGACCAGGTCTGTCCAGGCTTGGCCATTCTGGTACAGCAAGCCAAAATTGATCACCTCGCCGGTGAGCCCATCGAACCACCAGCTGTCGCTGTAATTGTTACTGGCAACTTCGTAAACATAATCACCGTAATAGATCCACTCGTTATTCAATGAATTATCCGATACGCTCACGTTGGTCAGCGTGACCGCGCCCCTGGATTCCACCAGCAAGCCATTAAATCCCTGGTTGCCGTTGAAATCGCCTCCAGTAATGATGACGCCTTGCGGGGTGGCAGCGGTATTGTTTACGAGATGTGCACCGTATTCTCCATTGTCATTCGCTTCTACATTCTTCAGGGTAATGACACCCTTGCTCAAAATATCAAGTCCGCTCCCTGAGTTGCCAGTGAAGAAGCCATTGGTGATCGTTACCCCTTTTGGCGTTGAAGAGGTTGAGTTATCGATGCGCAGGCCGTTGCCGGAGTTCCATCGTGCGCTGACCGTATTCATGGATACGACGCCCTTAGATGCGATCACCAGGCCGTCATCCGCCCTGGAGCTGTAAAAGGTTGAGTTGTTGACCGTCACATTCCCCGTGCCGTCCTGGTTAACGAGATCCGCATTGACATAGGTGTTGTTGTTGCTGTTGAGGTAATTGATCAGGATGGCGCCGTTGCTCACCACCCTCAACCCATACGCGTTGTTGTAGATAGTGTTATCGTAACGGGTTAGACCCTTGAAGGTTACGCCCGCAACGCCGTCTGTGTTGTCGATATCGATGCCGTATCCATCGAGCGATGCAGTGCGGTTCCCAAATGCATCGTAGACCACGCTGTTTTCGTAGGCGCTTACTTTATTGATCGTCACCAGGCCTTTGGAGTTGATCTCCAGCCCATCGTCGATGTTCCATTCGAAGGTGCTGGTATTGACCGTCACGGGATAGGCGGTGGTGAAGGAATAATTGTTGAGCCTTGCCCCTGCCGTGACATATGAGTCCAAACCGTAAGTCGGGCTTAATGGGTCCCGATCGATACCCTGGTTCCACGCTGCATTAACGTTGGTGAGCGTGATCGCGCCTTTGGCATCCACCAAAAGCCCGGAGCTGTTGGAATTGTTATGGTTGAACTGGCTGTTCGTGATCACCACGTTCCCAGTTGCCGTTGTGGTGCACACCCATTCGCCTGACCCGGTAAAGGTCTCTTGCGACCAGCAGGTATCCGCGATCATCCCCTGGTATTTGTTCCCATTGGCGGTCACGTTGTTGGCTGTGAAGAGGCCGTTCGTTACAAGTGCGATACCCGCACCGCCAAACTCATTTTCAATATCATAGAAATACCAGTTATCGTTGGCGAACACGTTATCCAGCAGGACGGGTCCATTGGTTGAGGCAAAAGGAGCATCAGTCCAATAGTTCACCAGACCGGATGACCAGTTGTTGCTGAAAACGCTGTTCTTGACCGTTAATGCCTTGCTGCTCTCAATGAAAGCAGCAGCAAGCGAACCATCGTTATCGCCGTTATACCTGACGGTAACCCCATCCAACAGCACGGCTCCATTGCTGTAAATATACAGGCCATTGGTCCAAACCGTGCCGCCATTGCTCTGAAAACTGCTGTTCTTAATGGTCACCGGGTAGGCTGTTATCTGATTATTGTCAATATACGCTCCACCACCGGAATTGTTACTCGCTTCGACGTTCTGTAACACCACCGGACCCAGGTTATTGTATATATCAATACCGACGCCGTTGGCCGCGAGATTCCTGACAACGAGATCACTAAGTGTCAAGGTGCCAGTATTCCCCCACATCTCTAACACACCGTAATTATCACCGGGGGTGGTAGTATCGCCGGTAATGTTGAACCCGCTCATACTGAAATTGTTCTGGCTATAAACCTCGAAGATGTACACCAGGTTGATATTCACCGTGGGTTCACCGGTCGCAGGATTGGTTGCGCCAACCAGCTTTTTCAATGCGGGCACGGTATCAATGTACACGCTATCCACGGATAATCGCCTTCAAAATAAAGCGTACCATCCGATGGAACTCCCCATGTTTCAGCTTGAATATCATTGATTGCGGTTTGGATGGGATTGTCGGATTCGAAGCAGTTGGGTGCGCCGACAGCATTCTCCTATGAACATGTAATGGTATTCCGTAGTCCCACTTTGAAACCAGGGATCATTGCCTGCCAGCAGCTCCCCGGCTTCTTCCGTTGCCAGCGAAACCGGCTCGCCGTCCTCATCCGCCAGCACCACCCCGGCTTCCGCCAGGGCTTCAGGGAGTGCGGTCTCAACCGGTGCTTCTTCTGGAACCGGCGGTACCTCGTCCTGCGCGAAGGCCGGCGAGGTAAACAAAAATGCCGCCGTCAGTGCCATCAATACGCACAGCGGCAGCGTCATGCTCAAGGTCTTGTGTTTCATCAAATTTCCTCCAAGAAAAGTTTAATAGGAACAGTGAATTCTCAACTGAAGTTATTCAAGATTTGAATTTTTGAGGTCGGGTTTGGTTTCCCCCTTTCATTTATGGAAATTCACACTTAATCATTATAGCGAGTTGTCCTGACAATTCAATGACTTGCCAGCCTTTTTCAGCTAACTGACAAGCAACTGTAAGGTCGAAGATCGCTGGATTATTGCATTTT
>CAWDSH010000001.1:0-1726212 GCA_963804865.1 uncultured Chloroflexia bacterium | reverse complement strand
GCAGCAATTTCGCTGAGGATTTCTCGATCAGCCGCGGGCTCAATCCTTTGATCTCGATGAGTTCCTTCCTGGATCCGGGGCATACCTTTGCCAGCTCGAGCAGCGTTTCGTTGCCAAAAACTTTAAATGCCGGCCGGTCCAGGTCGCGCGCCAGCTGATCGCGCAGGATGCACAGCTCGTTAAGCACTGCCATCTCGCGCGGGGAAAGTTTATGGGTGCCGGCGACCTTCCAGCAGGGATTCTTCCCGTTTTCAGGCGGAATGGGTGTGCTGCACAGCCGTTGAAAATCCTCCTGGGCCAGCTCCCATAATCCCCTGTCTACAAGGCGGGATTTCAGCAGTTCGCGCAGCGCGATGAGGGAATGGGTGTCCTGGGCGGCATATTCCAGCAGGTTGCGGGGCAGGGGGCGTTCACCCCAATTCGCACGCTGGAAGCGCTTGTCCTGGATAATACCAAACTCGGTTTCCAAAAGGGCTCCCAGCCCGAACTCTTTCATCCCCAGGATGCGGGCAGCCTGCATGGTATCGAATAAATTGGAGAAGGTGAATTGGTAATCCCTCTTAAGGCAGATGATATCGTATTCGGCAGCATGAAAGACCTTTTCGATCTTCGCGCTCGCAAATATCGGGGCGAGTGGGATGAGATCATCCAGCGCCAGGGCATCCACCAGGTAATCGTGCTGCGGGGTGGAAAACTGCACCAGGCACACCTGCTCGTGGTAGGCAAAAAGGCTATTGGATTCAGTATCAACACCCACCAGCGGATGGGACTGCAGGTGCCGGGCGCATTCGGCAAGTTCATCCGGTTTTGTGATCAGCACCGGTTTTTCCTGATCGGACATGGGTTTCATTATAGCCCAAACCCTTGACATGCCATCTTTTGGGCGCAGGGTCATATGGTATATAATCAGAATCAAGGAGGGGCTTATGAATGAGCTCATCTTGATCATTGAAGATAACGAGGCCATCGTCAAGCTTTTGCAGCGTGGTCTTGTATATGAAGGTTACAAGGTTGACGTGGCACTGGATGGTGAAGCCGGCCTGAAGATGGCCAAGGAACACCACCCCGATTTGGTGGTGCTCGACCTGATGCTTCCGGGCATCGATGGTATCGAGGTTTGCAAGGAGCTGCGCTCGGATAGCAGCAGCCTGCCCATCCTGATGCTTACCGCCAAGGATGCCATCCAGGACCGGGTGCTCGGGCTGGATGCCGGGGCGGATGATTACATGGTCAAACCCTTCGAATTGGATGAATTACTGGCCCGCGTGCGCGCCCTCCTGCGCCGGACGCAGTCCGATCGTGCCACCTCATTAAGCTTCGCAGATCTCACCCTGGATACATCCACACGCCTTGCCAGCCGCGGTAATCGCACCATCCAGCTGACCGCCACGGAATTCGACCTGCTGGAGCTTTTCCTGCGCCACCCGCACCAGGTGCTCACCCGTGAAGTGATCTTCGACCGCATCTGGGGTTATGATTTTGGCGGCGAATCCAATGTTTTGGACGTCTATATCCGCTACCTTCGCCAGAAGCTTGAGGAAAAAGGGGAACCGCGTTTGATCCACACCGCCCGGGGGGTTGGTTACGCACTGCGCGAAGAAACCTGATGTCGCTTCGTCTCCGCCTGACATTGTTATACTCAGCGCTCCTGGGGGTGGTGCTGCTGTTCTTCGGAACGTTGATCTATGGGTTGGTGACCTTAACCCTCATCCGCCAGATCGATGAACTGCTGCGCAGCGCGTCGAACGAGCTGATCAGCAGCCTGCGCGTCAATCTTGACGGTCAATATGATCTGACCCGCATGACCACTGTTGAGGAGGGGGAGAGTTTCATTTTCCAGATTCGGGATGAATCCGGCAACCTGCAGCTTGCCAAGCCGGCTACATGGCAGGAGCCTTTCGATTCGCTGGGGCTGGAGAGCGACGAGATTACCTTTTCCACAACCTATATCCATAATGTGCACTTGCGCGTGCTCAGCATTCCCCTGCGTTCCATCCTGGGTCCGGCGGGCATGCTGCAGGTCGGCATGAATCTGACCTTGATGGATTATGTGCGCAGCACGTTATCGTTGATATTGATCATCCTGACCGTGGTGACCATCCTTTTCACCGCGGGGGCCACCTGGCTGGTGACGGGCAGGGCGCTGGCGCCCCTGGCAACCATGACCCAGGTCGCCACCCAGATCACCCGCGCCGATGATCTCTCGCGGCGCATCCCGCTGACCACCGAGCCGGAAACAGAAGTCGGTCAGGTGATCCAGGCGTTCAATGAAACCCTCACCCGCCTGGAAAAACTTTTCACCTCACAGCAGCGTTTCGTTGCAGATGTGAGTCATGAGCTGCGCACTCCCCTGACCGTGATCAAAGGCAACATGGCACTGATGCGCAAGATGAAAAAACTGGATACGGAAGCGCTGGTCTCCATGGAACAGGAAGTTGACCGGCTCACCCGGCTGGTGGGCGACCTGCTGCTGCTGGCACAGGCGGAATCAAGGCGCATGCCTTTGGATATCAAATGCATCGAGCTGGATAACCTCATCCTTGAGGTATTCAAACAGATGCGCCTGCTGGCAGGCGATAAATTGAAGGTCGTGCTGAGCGAGATCGACCAGGTGCAGGTCATGGGCGACCGCGACCGTCTCAAGCAGGTATTCTTAAACCTTGCCGGTAACGCCATTCAATATACGCCAACAAACGGAGAAGTGGTGCTGGCGCTGCGCAAAACGGAAAAACAAGCCATGGTGGTCATCTCGGATAATGGTCCGGGCATACCCGAGGAAGATCTGCCGCATATCTTCGAGCGCTTCTACCGCAGCGATCATTCCCGGGCACGAAAAAATGATGAAAGTTTTGGACTTGGGCTTTCCATCGCGTATTGGATCGTCCACAACCACGGCGGGGTGATCGATGTCAGCTCTCAGCCGGGAAAGGGTTCCACTTTCTGTGTACGGCTGCCAATCTGCAAGGATGGCGGTGAAAAGACGGGGGAAGATCAAACAGAAAAGTAAACAGCACAAAATGGATATAAACAGGCCTGGCTGATTAGCCAGGCCTGTTTGTTTGCCGGGGGAGGATCAGCGCAACGTATCGGAGGAGGAGAAACTGGAATAGCCCGGCTCAGGCTGGTTGATGGGATGTGAGAGCGGGATGGCGCTGCGGTTGTTGGCCGGGCGCGCGGAGACCGCGGGATTGGCTGTCACCGGTGCCCCCGAGCTCCCGTTGGAGCGGGGCCGGGAATTACCATAAGCGCTGGCGCCTTCCGGGCGGTAGATATAGCGCTCCAGGGAAAACGACATCGTACCAATGATGAGGATGCGGATCACCCAGACCATCAGCGCCACGAAAATGGGAGCCACCCGGACCAGGGTCTTGGGATCGACGACAGCGGAGGATAACTTGGCGTGGTTGGCAATCGCCATGGATACACCCCACCAGGTGAGCGCGGCGTTCATCGTGGCTGCCAGCAGCCAGGCGCCGAACAGGTACCAGGTTTCCTTGATGTCATTGCGCTCACCCGTTGGATTCATCAGGCGGGCGACTCCGGCGAAGTCGATACCGCAGAAGGCGATCGCCAGGATGGTCGCCCAGGGGAGCCCCGCGAAGCTGAGATCGCCGAGCAGATCGTCGAGGGCAAATTCAGTGGTGCTGAAATTGAAACCTTCGAAAAAAACGAGTGCGCCGAGCATCATCAGCATGAAAACGGCGGATGGCGGTACCTTTGCCACGGCATGGCGGATATTGCGGGGTTGGATGCGTGTCAGGTTCATTGTGATTCTCCTTATGATTGATTAAATAGGACTAATTTTCTATATTGTAGAACATTAATTCTATAATGTCAATAAGGCAAGTATCGTACCAGTCATGCTGTAAGCAATATTTCACAGTCGAATGGAAGGATTTTTCTTTTGGGGATATAGTATAGGCGTGAAAAAGATGCGTTTTTATCCGAAAACGAGGAATTAATGAATACCCATTTGAAGTCGATTCTCAATCAAAACATCGATCTGTTCCAGAAAAAAGCTTTCGCGCAGCTTGCCACCCTGATGGCGGATGGCAGCCCACAGGTTTCCCCGGTCTGGATGGATTTCGACGGTCAAGCGCTGCTGATCAATACCGCGCGTGGCAGGATCAAGGATCTGAATATGCAGCGCGATCCCCGCGTGGCGGTGGCGATCCAGGACCCCGATAACCCCTACCGGAAACTGCTCATCCGCGGCAAGGTGATAGAAAACACTGAGGTCGGGGCTGATGCGCATATTGACAAGCTCGCCATGAAATACCGCGGGCTTAAGAAATACCCCAACCGGAAAACGGGTGAAGTGCGGGTGATCTACAAGATCAGCATCGAAAAGATCTCTTTATAGAAATCATTGGCAGTCGCAGAATGGCTCGAAGTATACTAGAGCCATGTTGCCTCAAAAGGCTCAAGGATCTCCCATCCATATCACCATAGATCAAGCCAGGCGCTTCATGCTGGCTCATCAAGGAGCTTCTGCCCCCGCGCCGGCTGGAGGGGAAAACCGGCGTTCTCGATCTCTTTACCAGGTTGGGCTGCATCCAATTCGATCCGATCAACATCGTTGGGCGCAACCCGGACCTGGTATTGCAGGCCCGGGTGAAGGATTACCAACCGCAGCTGCTGGAAGAGCTGCTCTACCGCGATCACCGGCTCATCGAAGGATTGGACAAGGTCGCATCGATCTACCGGGTTGAGGATTGGCCGTATTTCAGCCGCTTTCAGGGAACGCGTGCGCGAGCGGCACTGGCAACAGAGACTGCCCCCGAGATCACGCTGGCTCACCAGCTGCTGGAAGAGATGCATTCCAACGGCAAGGACAGCCGCCACCAGAAGAAATCAACCGAATCCATCGTTTGGGATTGGGGCAGGCCGGTGAAACTGGAACGGGCTGCCTGGGAGATTCTCAACTCCATAGGCGAAGTGACCATCTCCGGCAGGGAGAATAACCGCAAGACCTATGACCTGGTGGAACGCATCCTGCCGGCGAGGATTCTCGCGAAGAAGGACCCAAACCGCACCCTGGAGCAGTACCACGACTGGCACGTCCTGCGCCGCACCGGGGGATTGGGACTGGTACAGGCAGGGCAGAGCGAATTCTGGCTTGGCATGCTGGGTATGAAAACCCCCGAACGCAGGCAGTCGATCGAGCGACTGGTCGCCCGCGGCGAGCTGCTCGCGGTGGAGATCGAGGAGCTTTCTGGAGCAGTTTTCTTTATCCGTGCCCTGGATCGACATACCCTGGAAACAGGATCAAGTTCGACTAGAAACGCAGCCTGAAGCCAGCTTTCTCCCGCCGCTGGATAACCTGCTCTGGGATCGCAAGCTGCTGAAATGGATCTTTGGTTTTGAATACCTGTGGGAGATTTATAAGAAACCCCATCTGCGAAAATACGGTCATTACACCCTCCCCGTGCTATATGGGGATAGCTTCATTGCCCGCTTTGACCCCGTGTTCGAACGTAAAACCGGCACCCTGCGCATAGACAACTGGTGGTGGGAGGATGGTATCAAACCCGGCAGGGAGATGCAGGCAGCGCTCAGAAAAGCTTTACTGGATTTCGCCCGCTATCTGAACGCGGTTTCCATCCATGCGGACGCTAGCGGTTGCCAGCGCAGCAGGAATGCGCTGGATAAAAGGCATTTAAATTAATTTAAACTGGATTATTCGTATTTCAACGCGTTCACCGGTACCAATGTTGCGGCGCGCAGAGCCGGGTAAAGTCCTGAGATCAACCCCACCAGGGTGGCGAAAGTCAATGCAAAGATCGGCAGCCAGAGCGGCGTGGAAATGGCAAAGCTCGGTGGCGCGCCTCCCGATTGTGATACCTGCTGGGTAAGATACGCCAGCGCGACCACGTTGATCACCTGCCCTGCCAGCCAGCCGATGATCACTCCCCCCAGGCCGCCCAGGAAACCGATCCCGCCCGCTTCACCCAGGAAAATACTTAAAACATCGCGGTTGGTGGCGCCCACCGCCTTCATCAACCCAATCTCGCGCGTCCGCTCCAGGATCGCCATGGTCATCGTGTTGGCGATGCCGATGGCGGCCACCAGCAGCGCTATGGCACCCACGCCGCCAAAGATCAGCTGCATGATGGAAAAGAAGTTGTTGATCGGCTCCAGGAAGGATTGCGGCGTGCTGGCCTGGTATCCGAGGTCATTGATCTGCTCCGCAATCGACAGGGTCTGTTCGGGATCCTCAGCGCGCACGATGAGCTGGCCGTAACCTTCCTTCTTGCGATTGATGCGCGAGCCGCGCGCCCATTCGTTCCAGGCGGTGATATCTTCCATGGAGACATACATCGATCCATCTGCCTCGCCGCGTGTCTCCTTCAACTGACCAATTATCCGCACCGTGATGGTTTTGCGGACCTCCTGCCCGTCTTCGGTCCATTTCATCAACACCAATTTGATCTGTTCATCAACCAATTCAGGAGGCTCGGGGGTGGGCTGCCCGGGGCGGACGCGGGGATCGTAGAAGTTGAGCGGCACCCAGCTGCCAATCACCGCTGTCCCGCGGGACAATGTCGTTTCACCTATTGTTGCTTCATACCCCAGGTTGGCCAGGTCATCCGTGCCAACCCCGATCATGCCCATGTAACCTTCCAGCTTGCCGAACTTGATCATGCTGCCCGAATAGGACCAATCCTGCGGGATCACCTGGATGACGCCCGGGATGGCGGCGATCTTATCGAGCACGTCCGGGGTGAGCAGCTTGACCTCTTCAATCCCACCGCCACCTCCAGACATGCCCATCTTTACGGATGTCTCCATCATGTACCCCGGGTAGACATCGATGCGGGTGAGGTCGCTGATGCCGTAGAGATTCTTGCTGAAATTCTGCTGCAGCCCGATCGCCAGCGAAACCAGCACCACCACCGCCGCGGTGCCGATGACCACGCCAACCGCGGTGAGCGCCACGCGCCCCTTGCGGCGGCTCAGGTTTTCAAGAACCATGCGGATCAGGTCGATCAGTTTCATGGAATGTCCACTAATATATAGAGGTGGATCGTCAGGTATGCGATCAACCGCCCTTGCCGCCGCGCGGCATCACCGGAACGCTTTCCGGTTCCAGCTCTGTGGGGACGATCATTTTCGGTGCGCTGCTATCCAGTCCAAACAGTGCCTTGATCACCCGCAGCAGGACATCGCCGAAATCCTGCGGGGCGTTGGCGTTCCCATCCACGATGATCTCACCATCCATGCCCTCGGGCGGAAGCATATCCTGCATGGGCAGCACGTCGACTATTCAGGGTCTGCACGACCTGGCGCGCCTGGTTGAAATCATCCGTGTAGTTGATGGTCACCGTCACTTCCAGCGGACCTTCCTGGTAGGGCATCAGGCTGGAATCCAGGGTGAAATAACCGCCCGGGTCGAGCGCGCCTACCAGCGCGGTGTTGTTGAATACATCCGCGTTGCTGGCGGTGACGGTCATGTTGCCCAGGACCGCGGACTTGCGCCCCAGGTTGGTCACCTGCAGCGGCAGAATGCCCTCGCTGTTGGCGAAGAAGGGATCGGGCGAGCGGTAGAAATTGACCTCCAGCTGCGGCAGGGCGTAGACCAGCAGGGTGATCGCCTGGTCGTTGACCAGCCGCGTGCCGCCGGGTCCATCATAAATAAACGACAGCTTGAAGGTGTAGGCTCCCGGGTTGGCGGTGGTGTTGACGATGAGCTTCGCACCGGGTTTGTTGACCGCGTTGACCTCGATATCCCCGAGGAAGACCACGTTGGAGCTGCCCAGCGGGGCGAAGGTGGTCAGATCCGCCCCGGAGGTGCTCACCCCGCCCGGGGAGGGCGTGCCGGAAGAATCCGCCGAGGCACCGCCGCCGAGCACCATGGATACCGAGCGCGCGGCTGAATTGCCCAGGTTCTGGATCTCGAGCGACAGGTTGAAGGTCGAGCCGGGCTGAAGCGGATCCACGTCGCTGCGGTAGGCGTTCACCACCAGCTGCGGGCGCATGATGGCAGTGGGCGTGGAGGTTGGATAACCCGCCCACATGCTTTGCGGCAGTGCCAGGTTGATCACCAGGGTGAAAGATTCGGAGTAGGCTGCGCCGGTGCCATCGTTATAAGCCATCTTCACCCCAAGGGTGCCCACCTGCTGCCCGCTCAGGCTGGGATTGGCCCACATGCGCTGGCTGACCTCCACCCCGGAACCCGGGTTCAAGCTGGTGACCGCGATCACACCGCCGGTTTCGCGGGGCAGGAAGCTATCACCTTCGAAGGAAACCACGATGTTCGTGGCGCGGCTGCCGCCGCGGTTGCGCAGCGTCAGCTTGAGGGTGAATTCCTCGCCGGGGGTGATGTAGGAAACGCTGGAATTGTAGGATTCGACCACCACGATCGGGCGCGAATAGGTGGTAGGCGTAGGCGCGGGGATGATCGCGGTGGTGGTCAGCAGGGCGGTCGCCAGCGTGCTGGTGCCGTCGGTGAAGCTCACTTGCGCCATATCGCTGGCCACCGTGGGGGAAGCCGGGATGGACACGTTGACCACGAAGGGAAAAGTGCCGTTGCCGGTGACCGGGTAACTCGCAGGGGAGATGGTGGTCGTCCAGCCGCTGACGGTCGTAACCGAGGCGCTGAGGGTGAAATCCGCGCTGTAATCGGTGACTTCCACCGAGAGGTTATAAGCCACCACGGAGCCAGCAAGCCCGGATTGGGAATCGCTGGTCGGCGTCACCGCTCCGGTCGCAAAACGGGGGGCGGCGATCACACCGGCAAACGGGACGATCAATAATCCCAGCGCGAGCAGGATTGATATAGGCGAAGCGCAATTTTGTTTTCATAAACTCACTTTCTCCTCTGATGCCACCTGCATGCTCTGCAGGTCGGCTGCGTTGTATTCCTCTTCAGAAACGGTTTTCCCATCCAGGAGATAAACCGTGTGGGTGGCGAAATGCAGCATGCGTGGATCGTGCGTCACCACCATCACCGTGCGACCGCTGCGGTGCAGCTCGGAGAGCACCTGCATGATGCTGTAACCGCTGGAGCGATCCAGGTTCCCGGTGGGTTCATCCGCCAGGATCAGCAGCGGATCGTTGACCAGGGCGCGGGCGATGGCCACGCGCTGCTGCTGCCCGCCGGAGAGCTCGGTCGGTTTATGGCGACCGCGTTTCTCCAGCCCCACCCGTTTGAGCAGCTCTGCCGCGTGCTGACGGCGTTCGGCTGCCGGGATGCCGTTGAAGCGCATGGGGAAGGCAATATTCTCCGCCGCGTCCATGCTGGAGATCAGGTTGAAGGATTGAAAGACAAATCCCACCGTCTTGCGGCGGTAGATCGCCAGGGCATTCTCATCCAGCGATTCCAACGCCTGCCCGTTGACCGTAATATGCCCGAAGTGGCGCGGTCCAGGCCGCCGAGCAGGTAGAGCAGGGTGCTTTTGCCCGAACCGGAGGGACCCATCACCACGGTCAGCGAGTTGCGCGGGATATCCAGGTCGACCCCATCCAGGGCATGCACCGTGGTGGTGCCCATCTGGTAGGTCTTGCGCAGATTGCGGATGGTGACGAATGCTTTGGGAGGCATAAGTTCTTAAGAATTCCTGTTTTTGGCTTTAAACCAAATAATTCTAGAAGAAGTAGAAGGATTGAATGGGACCAATGTTACCGAACAAGCCGCTGAGTAATCCCGGCAGGCTGCCCAGCAGGAGGGTGAGGAGGATGGCGGCTGCAGCTGCGAGCCAGGCTTTTCGGGGCGCAAGCTGCGACATGGGCACCACGCCGATGAAGATGAGCACGATCTGCCAGACCAGGAAGAGGTCAACCTGTCCCAGCAGGGATGCCCAGAAGGTGCCTTCCGCGGCGAAACCGGAGAAGGCGGGATTGTAGATCAAATGGCGCTGGATGAGCATATAGAGTGCCTGCAGCGCGAAACGGGCGGCGAAAGGCAGGCTGGCCCAGGCAGCCAGGTTGAGCGCGGTGCGGCTGGTGCTGCGGCTGCCTGAAAGGGTGAGAGCGAGGTGCAGCAGCCCACCCAGGATGGCCCATCCCGCCCAGATGCCCACCAGAACACCGACTGCCGGGAACACATACGAGAAGAGCGGGGAGGAGCTGGATTGCTGAGCCTGCATGAACTGCTCCTGCTGTTCCGGGGAGTAATACATGAAATCCGGCGGCAGGTTGGCACCGCTCTGCGCGTCCTGCACCCGCAGCGGTCCCGCGATCAACACGCCCAGGATGGCGAGCGCGCTGATCAGAACGAGCGGGGTGAGCCAGACGGGTTTCTCCTGCTCGAGGATGGTCTGCAAGCCCTTGCGCGGGCGCAGCAGTACCGGCAGGATCCATTCGAAGTGGAAGCGTTCACGCCAGCTGGTTTTATGGTTTTCGATGTTATTTTCGTCCATGTTATCCCTCACCAGGCAAAGATTCAACGACGGAATGCGCTTAAGCATACCAGATACAAGACGTCTTTTGTCAAGGGATGGTTCCCGGGGTTTATTACCAGATGCCCGGGATGAGCCTGAAGCGGGTTTGTTGCGCGTATTCCTTGTAGCCGGGCAGCTCATCCAGCAGCATGCGGTCTTCCAGCGCGGTGCGGACGACGTAGAGCACGGTGATCGCCAGTCCCGGCAGCAGGGCAGCGTAGGAACCCAGCATGAGCGGGATGGCGGGGAACCAGAACAGCGATACGGCGTACATCGGGTGGCGCACGGTGCGGTAGGGTCCATCGGTGACCACGCGGTGCCCGCGGTCATCCTGGATGCGCGCGTAGCGGGAAAGGAAGGTGTTGTGCATCGTCACCCAGCCCATGATCAAGCCTCCCAGGATGACGAGCGCCATCCCGACGAGCTGCAGCCAGACTGGGACGCTGCTCCATACGGAATCTCCCAACATCCAGCCCGCAGACGATCAGCATGGCAATCAGCAAAAAATTATAGATACCGGCGATGACCTTGTCCCAGGGTTTGACATTCGCGGATTTCTTCCCGCGTTCTTTAAGCAGCTCCGGGTCGCGGAAGGCGGTGTAGAAAAAGAAGATAAACAGGAAAATCCCGTAGAGCCCGATGAGCAC
The DNA here is from genome assembly GCA_963804865.1 of uncultured Chloroflexia bacterium. Lineage (GTDB taxonomy): Bacteria > Chloroflexota > Anaerolineae > Anaerolineales > Anaerolineaceae > CAVVEQ01. The sequence goes on along the minus strand of CAWDSH010000001.1, from coordinate 1,715,183 downwards.
CCACGCAGAGCGCCAGTCCGTTGTTCCGGCGGAAAGGAACAGAACGCCCCCGAGGAACGTCAAGAGAAGCAGGATGCCAAACACACCCCGCAGCAGCAGTTTCATTTCAGGTTTTGGTTTGATCTCAGGAGAAGAAGGTTCTTGTGTCATCATGCACCTCCGTTAAAGATGCATTATAGACCTTATCATGAGTAACAAATCTCGCTATTTCAAGGTAATGAATTGGTTGTTGACAATCTTGAGAAGCAATGTATGCTAGGTACGAAAGGACATGATGAAAAACCATATTCCAGGTGATGAATTGTTTTCACACCTTGAAAGCACCTTCTCGCGTCCCAAGCCATTTGAGTTTTGCTCCACCGCTGACCTTTGGACGGACGAATACACTTCCGCCCGCATGCTGGAATGCCACCTCGATGAGAATATCGACCTTTCCTCGCGGAAACTGTCTTTCATCGAGCGCTCGGTGGCGTGGTTGGTCAGCCATCTAGGTATTGGAAAAGGGACTACCGTGATCGATTTTGGCTGCGGACCGGGCTTGTATGCCTCCCGGCTGGCGCAGCGCGGCGCGCAGGTCACAGGCATTGATTTCTCTCCACGGTCGATCGCTTATGCCAGGGAAAAAGCAAAGGAACTCGATCTTGAGATCGACTATATCCACCAGGATTACCTGGATTTCACCACCGATAAGCGCTTCGATGTTGTCTTGATGATCTTTTGTGATCTCTGCGCCTTGAGTCCTGCCCAAAGGGGCAGCATGTTAAAGAAATACCGTTCCATCTTGAATCCCGGAGGCTGCATCGTGCTGGACGTTGGCTCGCTGGTGGCTTTCGATCAACTTGCCGAAGGAAGCTCCTGCGAGCGGATTCTGGAGAAGGGTTTCTGGTCCGCGCAGCCGTACTATTGCTTTCAAAACAGCTTCAAATACGAAGCGGAGAAGGTATTCCTGGATAAATACACCATCGTGGAACGCGACAGGATCAGGACCGTCTACAACTGGCTTCAATACTATTCGGTCGAGAGCCTGACTGCGGAATTTCACGAGCATGGATTGGATATCATCGAAGTCTATGACGATGTGGCAGGCTCGCCATTCACCGGCGAGGCGAAAGAATTTGCGGTCATTTCCAGGAAAATGGAGGACTAATAATATGCAAAAAACTAACAGTTCCTCTTTCAAGCAGCGTCCCTTCACGAAGCTGGGTTGGTGGGCATTTTACCTGGCAGTTGCGTTTTGGGTGATGTCCATCATCAACAACGTGGTGTTCATGCGCCTGCCGGAGCAGGTATCCTGGCGGCAGACCCTGCTGCCATTCTACGGCATTCTCATGCTGCTCTGCGGCCTGGCGGCAGGTGTGGTCGGCTTGATCGCGCTTCTCAAGAAACAGGAACGCTCCTGGATGGTGTGGCTGGCAATTCTGTCAGGCGCGAATGTGCTTTTCATGCTAGGTGGCGAGTTCCTGCTGCCCCATTAGGGATCGATAGTTCACGCACGAAGATGGGTGGGAGGTGATTTTATGCATCCTTCATTTCGAAAGACTTTGTCATTACTGGTGTGCAGCCTGGTGTTGATGGGCGTGATCTTTGGCTTGATCCAGCCGCCGCTCGTTCGCGCGGACGTGGGAGTGCGGCCGATCCTGCCGGGGGGCAGCGGCATCGAGCCGGGCGAGGAGACGCCGGTGCAGATGGCTGCCGAGGTGGTCACCATGACGGTGCGCGAGGCGACCAAGGCGGATAACGCCATCGTCGAATTAAATCCGCGCTGGTACGGCTACGATTACCAGCCGGTCTGGTACATGGCGGTCGCGGATGTGGAGGCGGATTTCACCATGCGCAATCCGACCGCCGAGGATATCAGCCTGACCGCCTGGTTCCCGCTGGCTTCCAGCCTGGAAAGCATCAGCTGGGAGCTCAATCCCGGTGAGATCGTCCCGCGCCTGAAGAGCTTCCAGGTCATGGTGGACGGTAAAACCATACCCTTTGAAACCAGCGAGCTGCCCAACCCCAAAGGCACGGATAAGCCGCCTCTACCCTGGGCGAGCTTCCCGGTGACCTTCCCTGCCGGGAAAGACACCCTGATCCACGTCAGTTACACCGTCCCGCTCTCCATGGCTGCCAAAGATCCTGCGGTAACTGTGTACTACATCTTCCAGACCGGGGCGGGTTGGGCTGGGCCGATTGGCCAGGCGGATCTGATCGTCAACCTGCCGTACCCTGCCTCCGGGGAAACGATGACGGGTATGAAAAGCATATCCCTGCCGTACGGCGGGGTTGGAAAAACCGAAGTTGGGATACCCGCAGGAGCGGTGTTGAAAGGCAACCAGGCGCGCTGGACCTGGAAGAATTTAGAGCCTGGTCCGGAGGACGATTTTGCCATCTGGGTGATCATGCCTGCCAAATGGAAGCAGGTTATAAGTGACCGCGCCGCGGTGAAGGCAAGGCCGAATGACGGGCAGGCCTGGCTGGAGCTGGCTTACACCTATCACACCCTTTCGACCCACTGGATGTCCAATTCCCCCAATTTGTTCAGCTCCGCCTATCTCCCGCAGGCAAGGGAAGCCTACCAAAAGGCAGCTGCCCTGCTGCCCGGGCACCCCGCCCCGCATATCGGGCTGGGTCTGCTCAGCCTGGCATCGTATTACGGCAAGATCAAAAGCGCTCCTCAAAGCGTGATCTCATCCGTCCAGCAGGAGTTAAAGGTCGCACAGCAGATGGAGACCGCGAATCCCTCCCTCGCAGCGGAGTCGAAATTATCCAGCTGGGACCTGGAGGACGCTTTGAGTCCGTTCTTCTACAACGATGCCACCGCCACCGCTGATAGAGCAGCGTACGATGCCATATTGGGGACCATGACCGCCCAGGCGACCATCGAATCCGCCACGCGCACGCAATTGGCGGTGGCGAAAGCCGATATCCTCATCTGCTGGTCGACCCACGGACCGGACTGCTACCTGACGCCCTCCGCGACTGCTTCCCATACCCCTGAACCCTCCCAAACTCCCGAACCTGTGCCCACCGCGACGCTGGCTGTCAAAGCAACTCCGTTCAGCGATCAAGCCTCGTTGCTGGTCATTGTTGCTGGCGTTGTCATCCTGGCTGCAGTGGGTTACCTGTATGCAAAAAGAAGCGGAAAAGGCAAAAAGTAATCGAATGAATTCAGAAAACGGGGATCAAAACCAGCGGTTACCCACTGATCCAGTGGATGGACTATCCAGAATCCCCAGGTGGATACGAACGATCTTCATCGGGGCGATCATCCTTGTGGTCGTTGGGCTGCTTTGCCGGGGGTTGATTCCCTACCTGGGATTGATCAATAAAAACGTCACACTGCATACCGCGGTCTACCTGCGTTCGCCGCATTCCTATTCATCGAGCGAGATGTCCTATGATCCAACGAAACCGCTCCCTGCCCCGGAGTGGGTGAAGCTGTTCATTCAGCGCGAGGATAGCCAGGCGTTTTTTGAATCTTCCAGTGGTGAGAAGGTCCGGGTGGAGCTGGGGAAACCATATTGGGTGGAGGGATGCGAGAACCAGTACGATATGGAGGCATTCCCGCTTTCCGGACCGCTGACCCTCGGATCGCTCACCTTCCAGCAGCCGGTTCTTGTGGTGGTGTGTGATCTTTGGGCGGCTGGTCAGAAGATTCGCCCCGGCAGGGTGGTAATCTATGAAGGTCCAACATCCGCCATGCAAGGTCCCCTTTCAGGACAATCACCCTTCTTCATGGGTGTGCAGTGCAATCCCGGGCAGGCGGATTGCCTCGCGTTCTCCGAAGGGGTGGGCGAGCTGGTGGCAACCGTTGTCGATTCCGTGACCGGGGAAGCCCTGCCCGATGCAAAGATCCTCATCTCGAGCGGTTTGGGGAACCAGGAATTCACTGGCGGCTTCCTCCTGCCGGTTTACACCGCCATGGGAGTGACCTACCAGGTCAGCCTCCCGGGTTACGAAGACAAGGTGGGGGAGATCAAGAATTTCTACGGCAACAAGCTGGAGATCATGTATTTCACCACACCCGAACACACCCAGGGAATGGGCGACATGCTGGAACTTCCAGGTTATGGTCAGCAGGTGAATTACACCATCACATTATCAAAAAAATGACCTGGCGGTCAAAAGAGTTATCGATTTCGCCAACCTTGTAAATACATTGTACGCACTATTTCCCTCGTGAATGCAGATGACTATAATCCCTTGCGAGAGGAAAACTAAAATGCAAAAAATTGCCCCATGCCTTTGGTTCGATAACCAGGCTGAAGAAGCCGTCGCGTTCTACATGTCCATTTTCAAGGATGCGGAGATCACCCAGGTTGCCCGTTACACAGAGGATTCGCACGGCGAACCCGGCAAGGTGATGGCCATCGATTTCAAGCTCGCCGGGCAGGATTTCATGGCTGTGAACGGCGGGCCGGATTTCAAATTCTCGGAAGCCATCTCGCTCTTCGTAAATTGCGAAACCCAGGAAGAGGTGGATATGTACTGGGAGAAGCTCACCGAAGGGGGCGAGGAAAGCCAGTGCGGCTGGCTGAAGGACAAGTACGGTGTTTCCTGGCAGATCGTCCCGACTGTCCTGGGCACATGGGTCACCGACCCGGATAAAACGAAAGCCCGCAGGGTCACTGAAGCCATGCTGAAGATGGGAAAACTGGATATCGAGACGCTCAGGAAAGCCTACGAAGGCGGTTAACTCAAGCGTGATTTGAGTCGCTTCTATACATCCACGCCGAACACGTTGCGGACGACCAGCCCAACCAGGAACGAGAACCCCGCCACGCCCATGCTGATGACCAGCATTTCGAGGAAGCGCGGTTTGAAAGGCTGATCCTTCGCCAGGGGGATGAAGAAGTTGTAGCCGAAATTGATGGCGATCATGATCAGCAGCCTGATGGCGAGGCTGATGGTGATGCCATACCCCTTTTGGGGCACCAGCAGGTAGGGGAGGATCATCAACACCATAAATTCACCTTTCCAAATTGATAGTCCGTTTGCACTTGATAAAAAGCTATATGTGATACGATTTATATTAACCTTCTGGCGTAAAAAAATCAGGTTTTCCTCTTATCTGCGAAATGGGGCTTCCTGGAAAACAATGACAATTAACCCATTTCCATTTATCTTTAAAAATAGGCTGGATTGTGCAAAATCAAATGGATCATAATACTTTATCGCAGAGGCTTGACCGCTGGTTGCTGCATCAAGGCTTCCAAACCAAATCTTTCTCGACCCTTAAATCCATATATTTTCGTGACGATAACCGGGATCCAGATTACCTGCGTGGAGCCAATTTTGTAATTTTGGAAATGTTGGACGGGGTTATAAAACCTGATCAACTCAAAACTCGCAGTGAAGCTCTTTTTCCGGTTTGTTTGGAATTTTTTAAAAAGAAAATGGGATTCGGCAGACGTGCCGATAATTTCATTTCCTTCCTGTTGTTTCCAATCTCTGAGGCACATCAAGATCTGATTGAACGTGTAACCTCCACCAGACCGGCATCAACCTCTTTAAGTGGATCTTACATCCCCATCGTGGTGAATTTATCCAGTTGTTCCCTGCACTACTTTAATCCGGGTTTTTCTCAACCAATTTACAGCGAAAATAAACTGGCAGATCAGATAGAAATGCTCTTCCACCCACCTTTGAAGTCTCCCGTGGACATATCGGCTCAACTTACCCATTTGATCGACCTTCTCAGAGGGTCAAACATTTTGGGCGACAAGAATCTCATCTCTGATTACGATGATATGAAAATCAGCGACATAAAAGCCAGTGCCAGCCAGTTATATTACGATGGATTCATGAAGGAAGATGAAAATTCTACCCGGAAATTGTTGTATTCCTGGTACCTGAATGAATTCCTTCGGTTGATTCAAAACCAACGGAAAATCACTCATCCCGATCCCTCTGTTGGCCTGACCCTTGCCAGCTTTACATCCCGGGATCAATTCATTATGGATGTGGCTGAAGGCCTTACAACATCTTTCATGACCGGCTTTCAGAAAGGCTTTGACCAATCCACCAAAAAAGTTCGTTAGCAGGGAACGCCTGAAAGAATTAACCAAGAGTGGAATGATCATCCCGCTATCATTTTGCCGCGATTGTCAAAAGGTGGTGCAACTTAACGGGGAATTGAAGTGTGAAAAAAGCTTATTCCATAAAGTCAATCCTCCTTCCTATTTTGAGGTGAATGAACACGAGGCGATCAAAAAATTTAGTGATAAAGGGAGCAAATGATGGAACAATCAAGCCTGGAATGGAAAAAATTCAGCACGGAAGACCTGGAAATCATGCTGCCAAGCACTTTTATTGGGGGTCATCCGAAGAAGGATAAAAAGGCCATTGAAGCGGCTATCGCCCTCTACGCCTGAAAAATATCGACCGGTTTGCAGTTCCTTTTTTAAGGGGAGTACTTTTCCTTTTATGGCAGTCGACTCAGTCATGGACGATAGTTATCTTTACTGCACAACGGTCACCGCCGCAGTTGATAAAATCCCATTCCTGGAGTTTGGCTGGAACATGGAAAAATATCTCAAAGAATCATTAAAGCGGCTTGGCAGAAATGTTGAAGTGGCTGAACAAGGGATTGTATCCTTGCAGAATTACCAGGCTGCCCGGATCGTGCTCTATGACCGAAAAAAACAAGGCATCTTTAAAAAGCCAGGTGAAGTTTTACGTATCGTTGTGGTCTATTCCATAAAACTAAAAAACCGGTTTTGGGATTTCTTCTATAGCACCATGCCAGTAAGATATGAGAAGGAATTGCCGATTTTTGAACAAAGCATCCACTCTGTTTTAATTAAGGTTGATTAGATGCATTGATCAGCAATTTCCCGATCTACACAATAGATCAAACAGGTTTTCTACACATCCACTCCCAACACCTTGCGGACCACCAATCCCACAAGGAATGAGAAGGTCGCCACACCCATGCTGATGCCCAGCATTTCAAGGAAGCGCGGTTTGAAGGGCATATCCTTTGCCACGGAAATGAAGAAATTGAACCCGAAAATGATGGCGATCGTGATCAATAATGTCAATCCCAGGCTGATATAGATCCCGGAATTGACCTGGGGCACCAGCAGGTAGGGCAGGATCAACAGCACCACGGTCATTAAATACGCCCCTCCGGTATACAGCGCAGATCGACCGGCATTTGGATTGCGATCCGCTCTTTCGGAAAGATAATTGGATGCTGCCATCGAGAACGCCGCGGCGATGCCGGTGATCAAGCCGCTGGCTGCCACCAGCTTGCCGTTCTGCAGCGCGAAGGTCAGCCCTGCCAGGGTGCCGGTGAGCTCGACCATGGCATCGTTCAATCCCAGCACGATCGAGCCGATGTAGGAGAGGAAATCCTCCTTGATCATCGCGGACAGGGCGTCTTCATGCTCCTGCTCGTCACGCCCCAGTTTCGCCGCCCCCGGCACGACCGCGTCGAAAGCTTCATATTCCTTTACCCCGGCTTTCTCCCCCTTTTCCATCAGCTTGACCGAGAAGGTCAAGCCCAGCAGGCGGAACATCAGGGTGTAGAAAAAGATCTTGGCGCTGTCAGCCGGGACGTCCTTCCCGCTGATCTTTTTCCAGAACTGGTAGTGCGCAAATTCAGCAGCCGACATCTCGCGCAATATTTTCGCGTTATTGGGATCCTTGATCCGGCCTGCCAAGCGGTCATACAGGTGATAACCGGTGATCTCGTCCTTCTGAAATTCCAAAATCTTCTGCAGGTGCTGTTCGTTCATGAGGCACTTCTCCTTCGATCATCAAGAACTTGGATGAATATCCACTTATTGTAAATCAGATGGGAGTGTTTAAATAAGGCGAAATGCTATAATGACCAAAGTTGGAGGGCAATATGATCATTCGCATTGGACTTGAAAACAACATGGACGGGCACTCGATCGCCTGGGCGCTCGATCACCCCGGCTGCTTTGCCAACGGCAGGGATGGCGCTGAAGCGCTGGTCAATCTCCCGCGGGCAGTAATCGATTACCAGTCCTGGCTCGAAAGCCACATGCCCGATTCCTGGCTCAAGGATCTCAAGGATTTCGATATCCGCCTGGTGGAAACCTTCGAATGTACCATCATCGACGAGAATTACGAACCTGCCAAAGAGGGATACGAGATCAACGCCTGGTTCAACGATGATTGGAAGCTGCTTACCCGCCAGGATGTGCTGCGCGGGAAGCAGCTGCTGGCTTTCTCCCGCGCCGATCTCATGAAAACCGTGGAAGGGATCGATGATTCCCAGTTGGACAAGGAATACCCCGGCGAGCGCTGGAGCATCCGCGGCGTGTTGAGGCATGTTGCCAACGCCGAGTGGTGGTATCTCAGCCGGCTGGAAAAGACCGGTTCGCCCACGAAAGACCTGCCGGAGGAAGCGTTCGAACGCTTGAAGGCGGTGCGCGCCAGGCTGGATGTTGTCCTGCCGGAGCTCGAGGGCATCGAGCTGGTGATGGGCAAGGAAGGTGAGTTCTGGAGCCCGCGTAAAATGCTGCGCCGCGCCATCTGGCACGAGCTGGATCACGTCGCGCATATCCGCAAATTGCTGGCGCTATAAATAAAAAACTCCCGGGTATCCTCCGGGAGCAGGCGAACACCATCCACACCCCGCCATCGCGCGATGACGGGTGTGGTTTTTAATTCAGGATTTTATGCTGCGAGCTGTCCATCTCTTGCGAGAGATCTCCTCTTATTGTCCGGTTCGCAAGCCGAGCAGGCTCATCGCGCCGAACAGCACTCCAAACAAGACGACGATAAAAGTTACACTGGCTGCCATGGTACACCTCCTGTAAAAAACAGCCGAAACTGCCAACAGTCGTCAATATACCTTTGTTAAAGTAAAACACCAAAGCACGAAAAAGGCATCGACGGCGCATTGGTGTCGCGGGAAGGAGGGGGATGGGCGGAGATATTGGCTGCAACGATCCCCCTCTACCCAATTCCATTATAGTGAGATTCTCGTCCCGTGACACACCCATTGCAATACTGTTAACTATTCGTAAGGTTCCTGACGACCGGGGTGGTAAAAAGGTTCCCCGATCCCGCATGCTATAATCCTTTTCAAATGCGCGGGAAAAAACTTTGGATGACGGGATGCTTGCTGCTGGCGGTTGCACTTCTGGGTGCCTGCAGCGCGCTGGTCGGGAGCCCAACAGCAACTCCCATTCCATCCGTTACGGCATCCGCCACCATCACCCAAACACCGATGCCCGCACGCACCCTGCCGGTGTGGCAGAGCTACCCTTCTCCAGGTGCATTTATTATGCCCACTGCGCTGCCCCCGCCGGCTCCGCGGGTGTTGAAACCCGATTTTGTCCGTGCCCTGGTGCTGCTTGGCGTGGACCGCCCGTCGCCATTCCAGGGGCGCACCGACGCCATCCTGCTCGTCTTCTACAATCCCGCCACCGCCAAAGCATCCCTTATTTCCATCCCACCCGATCTCTTCGTCTATATCCCCGGCCTGACCATGCAGCGGCTGCAGATCGCCTATGCTTTTGGCGGCATTGCATCCCTGCTGACCACGCTCGATTACAACCTGGGCATCCGCCCGGAACAGTATGCCGTGGTGCCGATGGACGCCTTCACTTATTTGATCGATAATCTCGGCGGGCTGGACGTGACCGTCAGCGAGGATCTCTGGAATTCCTGCACCGCTGTCCGCAGCGGCGTGGTGCACATGGACGGGCAGAAGGCGCTCTGCTACCTGCGCTATCGAACGGGCATGGATGAGGTTGGGCGCAGCCAGCGCCAGCAGGAAGTCTTCCGGCGTCTCTACGACCGCCTGGTGCAGAGCGGGAATCTGGTCCAGGTGCCCGGGCTGTATGCCACCTACCGGGAGCGGGTGGAAAGCAACCTGACCCTGGATGAGCTGACCAATTACATTCCCCTGGCGCTCCAGCTGGGAGATCTCGACCGCATCCAGTACGTCCGGTTCTCCCCCAAGGCTTTCACCACCTGGCAGCTGCCGGGCAGCAGTGACGTGCAGGTATTCCTGCCCGAGCGGGAGGAGATCCGCGCTGCGCTGCAGGACGCGGTGGACGGTATTCTCGCGCCCCAGCCCCTGACGGACCGGGTGATCACCCTGCAGTACGCGCTCACGGTGAGCCCGACCGCCACGCTGACACCGACGATCACAAAGACGCCCACGCGCTCGGTGACCCCCTCGCGCACGATCACCCTGACGCGCACCATCACCAACACGCGCACTTCGACGCGCACGCGAACGTCCACCCGCACAGCGACGGAGACGATGACGCTGACCCCAACGCCGCCGTAAATCAAATGAAGTAATCACAATTAAAGTCGATAACAAATTGTTCCGTATAATAAATAATTAAACATGATCGCTTTTTAAAGTCCGTATGATAAATGATTTACCCGCGTCTTGATTATGATCTATGCCAGCTAATGGGCTGCAATCACCTCGCGGGATAGTTCAAGGAAGGAGCAGATAATGCAAAAGCGTAAACTTGGGAACAGCGGTTTGGAAGTCTCCGCCATCGGGCTCGGCTGTATGGGCATGACCTTTTCCTTTCCCCCGTTTCCCGACAAGAAAGATATGATCGCGCTCATTCGTTCAGCGGTCGAACGCGGCGTCACATTCTTTGACACCGCTGAAGTGTACGGCCCGTTTAATAACGAAGAACTTGTGGGCGAAGCGCTTGCTCCCTTCCGTGGTCAGGTCGTTATTGCCACCAAGTTCGGGTTCAAACCGGCAGCCAGCGGGGAGGGGAGGTGGAGTGAGCTGGATAGTCGCCCTGAGCACATCCGGGAAGTTGCTGATGCCTCGCTCAAGCGCCTCAAGGTGGATGCCATCGATCTGTTTTATCAACATCGTGTTGACCCGGGCGTACCCATCGAGGATGTGGCCGGGACGCTGAAGGATTTGATCCGGGATGGCAAGGTGAAGCACTTCGGACTTTCCGAGGCAGGCGTGAAAACCATCCGCCGCGCGCACGCCGTCCAGCCGGTCACGGCAGTGCAGAGCGAATACTCGCTCTGGTGGAGACGTCCCGAAGAAGAGTTATTGCCGCTGCTGGAGGAACTCGGGATCGGGTTTGTTCCTTTCAGCCCACTTGGCAAGGGTTTCCTGACAGGCAAGATAGACGAGAAAACGACGTTCGATAAGAACGATTTCCGCAACACCATCCCGCGTTTTACGCCCGAGGCTCGAAAAGCAAATCAGGCATTGATCGATATCATCGGCAAAGTAGCCGGGCAAAAGAAGGCAACCCCTGCGCAGATCGCGCTGGCCTGGCTGCTTGCCCAGAAGCCCTGGATCGTTCCCATCCCGGGTACGACGAAGCTGCACCGGCTGGATGAGAACATCGCGTCAGCAGCCGTTGAACTGACACCCGGTGATTTGGATGATATTAACGATGCCGCATCGAAAATAAAAATAGAAGGGGCGCGTTACCCCGAAGCACTGGAGAAACTGGTTGGTCGCTAGTCGGCTGGCACTGGTCGCTGGGCAAAAAACCGCTGAGAGATGATGATGAAACAATCCATTGTTCATATCGCGCTCGTTGTGAGAGATTATGACGAAGCCATTGCTTTTTATACCGGGAAACTTCACTTTACCCTGGTTGAAGATACCTACCAGCCGGAACAGGATAAACGCTGGGTTGTCGTTTCTCCCCCGGGCTCCAATGGAACCACCCTGCTTCTAGCCAGGGCATCCAAACCGGAACAGCAGCCTTTTGTTGGCAATCAAACCGGTGGAAGAGTGTTTCTATTCCTCAATACGGATGATTTCTGGAGGGATTATCACGAGATGATCTCCAACGGCATAAAGTTTGTCAGGGATCCAAAAGAAGAATCGTATGGGATGGTGGCTGTTTTCGAAGATCTATATGGAAACCTTTGGGATTTATTGCAGATCAATGCCAATCATCCACTATTCGGAAGGAATATGTGAGCTTATTTTCTTTTGCAATATATAATTGGGTATCCTAGTTACCATTAGGGAGGTCATTATGCTTTGTATCGTAATTTTCGGCGTAAGCTTTGTGGGTTACGGATTGATGTCCCTGATTTCAGGAACATCGATGAGTCCACAAAAAATATTTTCCAAACGGATATATAGGGATGATCTGACGGGAAAGAGCGCAAGGATCGCGGGAGCCATCTACCTGGCGATTGGAATTGCGATCATCGTCTTGAGTTACGTTTATCTGGATTGATCCGATATTCTTGCATTCATTAATTCTTGAGTGAACAAATAGGAATAACTTCCATGGATGAAATTAAGAAAGACCTTGCTCCGTACCGGGGTTGCTTCATTTTCTTCGGGGTCTGCCTGGTACTCGCCATTGGCGGGGGGATCGGTGCGCTGACACAGCCGCTCATCGGTGATTATTCAATGCTAGCCGCCCTGGGAGGGATAGCGATCGCCGTACTTATCTGGATCGGCCTGGCAAAAGGCGCCCGCTGGGCGAAAATGATCGCCGGCATCCTCCTGATCATCATCGGCCTTGGCATCAGCTTATTGATATTATTTGATTTTGGCGCTTTTCTCTTCACTGGGACCAAGGTTATCACCCATTCGGTTGGCGGCTCGTATGGGCAGAGCGTTTTTCTTTTCTTGATGATCGGCGTGGGATTGCTGGGTGGCGGGCTGGTTCTTGTTGGATTGATAAAAATTAAATAGCCAAGTTATCATTTTCGTAAATTGCCCCTGGCTTCAATCCATGCTAAACTGAAATGCAATGCGGACCGTCCCGTCGGTGAAGCGTCGATATTTTTGGAAGCGAATGGCAATTTCGCTTCTTCTTGCCGTTCTCCTGCTGGGAGCCCTGGCTCCATCCCGCGTTGTCCGCGCGGAAGATGAACCTTACGACGGTCCCGACCGGCGCACCACCATCCTGGTAAATGTCACCCAGCATGAATGGTGGCTGGTGTGGTATGCAAATAATCAGCCCGCCTGCCAGCTGGTCATCGAGCACGAGGGCGAGCCTTTCCAGGCGGACATCTACAGCCAGTGCACCAAGGAAACCGTGGATGCCTGGGGCAAATCCGGTGGGTGCTACATCAAGGACGGCGAAGCAGATCTGCGGCGGGCTCTACCTGCAGCCGGTCAGCGAGCGGACGGTTGAAAAAGAAGTCACTGTGGACCTGCCGCCGGCGAGCGCCTTCATCTCCCTTTCGGGCTGCGACCTGCAGCCCTACCAGAATGTCTGCGAGTCCCCTCCATACCTGAACTTTACCAGTGAAGAACCGCTGCCCAACGAGATCATCATCAGCATCCAGGGTACGTTCAACGGCGAGCCCTTTGATTGCCAGGGTGGCGAATGCACCCTGCCGCTCACACCCACCGGGGAGGAAGGGCAGGTGGTGGAATTTTGGGCCAACTCGAGCTTTGGTGATTCCAGTCCCCATTACACCGCCATGGTGCGCGCCGTGGCATGGGGTGATTTCATGTCCCCCGAGGGCGGTTCCAGCGACGACCAGAAGTGGTACGTGGATGTGATCAGCAGCCAGTGGCGCGGGGCACCGCTGCCAAGCTGTGCTGAAAGCTGGCAGGTATTCCCCGAGATCGGCGGACCACCGGAATGGCTCACCTCACCGCAGAGCGCTGAAGAGCTGCAATCCACCATTCCATATTATTTCCTGGCGGGAATGCTGATCGAGAACGGCGCGGTGGACGCCAGCACCTGTGATAATCATGGGCTGGCTGGTGAACACACCGCCAACGAGTGCGGCATCCAGGCAGCCATGCCGCAGGTGATCGAATGGCAGAATGGATTCGACCAGGAAATATTCACCATTTCACAGGACACCGGCGTGCCTGCCCAGCTGCTCAAGAATATTTTCAGCCGTGAAAGCCAGTTCTGGCCGGGGATGTACGAAAGCTACCAGGAAGTCGGGTTGGGTCAAATGACCGAATACGGCATCGATACGCTGCTGCTCTGGAACCCCGATTTCTTTAAAAGCTACTGCCCGCTGGTGCTCTCAGAGGAAAGCTGCTCGGTGGGTTATTTCAAGGGATTGAACGACGATCACCAGCAGCTCCTGCGCCGTACGCTGCTCAACAGCGTCAATGCCTCCTGCGCGGATTGCCCGATCGGCATCGACTTGAAGAAGGCATATTTCAGCGTGCGCATCTTTGCCGAGAACCTCAAAGCCAACTGCGAGCAGGTGGGGCAGATGGTCTATAACGTCACCGGCAAGATGCCCGGCAAGGTGTCCACCTACACCGATCTTTGGCGCTTCACCCTGGCGAACTACAACTCGGGCGCCGGCTGCATGGCGGACGCCCTGGAGAAGACGCGCTCGGATGGCAAGGAGCTTACCTGGGCCAATCTCAGCACCCGCCTGGAAGGATTCTGCACCAAGGCAGTCGATTACGTGGACGATATCACCCAGGAAATGGCACCCACGCCCACCGCCACCAGCTGGGTGCAATTTGGCGCCACACCCGAGCCGCGCACGCCAACCCCAGTGGTGGCACGCACAGCCACGCGCACAGCAACCCCGGAAGCCACGCTGCCGGTTTACCCCAAACCCTGATTTAAAACTTGATGGATTAGATGCTTCTCGGCAGTCCCCAGCCGCCGGTGCGGACTGATTCTGGCTGGTCTGTCCAGATTCCCGTGATGGCTGTGCCGCAATCCGGACAGGTACCTTGCGCGGTGATGCGGTATTCCAGGATGGTGTAACCGCGGCGCTTGATCACAGGGCGGGCGCATTTTGGGCAATGGGTATCCTCCAACGAGCCCACCCTTCCCGGCAGGTTGCCGGCATAAACGTAGCGCAGCCCGGCTTCCTGCCCGATATCCGCTGCGCGCTGCAGGTGATCGACCGTCGTCGGTCCGTTTCCATTGCGGCGGTAATCCGGGTGGAAAGCAGTCACATGCCAGGGGATATCGGGGGAGACCGAGGTGAGGAAGCGGGCGGCATCCCATAATTCCTCGTTGCTGTCGTTGAAGCCGGGGATCACCAGGGTCACCGCCTCCACCCACAGTCCCAGTTCGTGTGCTTTTTTAATGCTATCCAGCACAGGCTGCAGTTTACCGCCCAGCTCGGGGTACTGTTTTGCCTGCATGGTCTTCAGGTCGATCTTGTAGCCATCCAGCCAGGGGCGCAGGTACTCCAGCACTTCCTTCGAGGCATACCCATTGGAGATGTAGACCGTGCGTATGCCGAGGGGTTTTGCCAGCTTGAATATCTCCACCGCCCATTCGCTGGTGATCAACGGCTCGTTGTAGGAGGAGGCGATCACCTGCGCCTGGTACTGCCTTGCGTAGTCAACCAGCTCTTCGGCGCTGATCTTCTGGACGTGGCGCAGGGCACCATCGGCAGCCGGGTCGCGCAGCGCCTGCGAAGTGAGCCAGTTCTGGCAGAAATCGCATTTCAAGTTGCAGCCCAGCATGCCAAAGGTGAGCGCGTCCGCGCCGGGCAGGAAATGCGCGAAGGGTTTTTTCTCGATGGGATCCACGTTCGCGCCCGCCACGTAGCCCCTGCGGAACGAATAGCTTCCCATCGCGGTTGAAACGCACCTGGCAGATGCCCCTTTTACCGGGAGCGATCAGGCAGCGGTGCGCGCAGGCATGGCAGCGCACGCGCTCATCGGAAAGCGTCTCGAAAAGCTCGCCTTCGCGGGTCATTTTATCCAGCGCATCGGATAGGATGGTCATGGTTGCCTGCTGAAATCATTATAGCAAAAACGGGGATGGAACTCATGGGTGCGCGCCAGTTTGAAAAGCGCCAGCAGCGAATTGTGGTAAACTCTCAAAGCCATGGACGAAAAATCTCTGCTGGTTCTGGAATTTCCCAAGGTACTCGAGCGCCTGGCAGGTTATGCTGCTTTCAGCGCATCGGCTGATTTGGCGCGCGCCTTGAAGCCTTCATCCAAAGTTGAGGAGGCTGAAGCCCGCCTGGCACGCACCAGCGAGGCGCGCAAGCTGCTTTCCATCAACGCCGATATCAGTGTGGGGGGGACCACCGATATCCGCCCTTCGGTCGACCTGGCTGAGCGCAGCGGCGTGCTCGCCCCGACTGACCTGCTGGCGGTCAAGACCACCCTGGAAGTGGCGCGCAACCTTGCGAGATTGTTCGAGAAATCGAAGGATCAATATCCCGATGATGGCATTCATCGCCATCGGGCTTACCCCGCCGCCGGGGATCATCGAAGCCATTTCGCATTGCATATCCGACCGGGCGGAAATCCGCGATAACGCCTCTGAAAAACTGGGCACCATCCGGCGCGAGGTGCGCATCGCTCACGAGCGCCTGATGACCAAGCTCGAGCGCATGATCAACGATCCAAAAATGGCGCCCATCCTCCAGGAAGCCATCATCACCCAGCGCAACGGGCGTTACGTGATCCCGCTGCGCGCGGATTTCAAGGGCAAGATCAAATCCATCGTGCACGACCAGTCCTCCTCTGGCGCTACGCTCTTCGTCGAGCCCATCTCCACCGTGGACATGAACAACGAATGGCAGGAGAAGCAGCTGGCGGAGCGCGATGAGGAACGGCGCATCCTTGCCGAGCTTTCCGCGAAGATCGGCGAACACGGCGTGCTGCTGAAAGGCATCCTGGAAAGCCTGGCTGATTTTGACCTGGCGCTGGCATGCGCCAAGTACGCCGAGGATACTCACGCGGTTGAGCCGCTGCTGAAGTCCAACCGTAAACCGGGCAATGGCAAGCATCCCGGCAGCACCATCAAGCTTTACCAGGCGCGCCATCCCCTGCTCGATCCGGAAACGGTGGTGCCCATCGATCTCGACCTGGACGACCAGACCTATGCCCTGGTGATCACCGGTCCCAATACCGGCGGTAAGACCGTCACCCTGAAGACGCTGGGTCTGCTGGCATTGATGGCGCAATCCGGGCTGCATATCCCGGCTCAATCCGGTTCCGAGTTGAGCTGTTTCACGAAAATTTATGCCGATATTGGTGACGAGCAGTCCATCGAACAATCGCTCTCCACCTTTTCCGGGCATATCACAAATATTGTACGCATCCTACGCATGGCAGATCGCAGCACGCTGGTGCTGCTTGACGAGCTGGGTGCCGGTACCGACCCGCAGGAGGGTTCCGCACTGGCGCGTGCCATCCTCGCCAACCTGGTCGAGCGCGGCATCCCCTGCATGATCGCCACCCATTACCCCGAGCTGAAAGCCTACGCCCACAGCACTCCCGGCGTGACCAATGCCAGCGCGGAATTTGACCTGAAAACCCTGCGCCCGACCTATCACCTGACCGTGGGATTGCCGGGACGCTCCAATGCCCTGGCGATCGCCGAACGCCTGGGGCTTTCCTTCGAGATCATCCAGAACGCTCGCACCATGCTGGATCCGACCGACCTCAAGGCTGAAGACCTGCTGGATGAAATTCACCGCCAGCGGGATCTGGCGCGCACCTCACGGGCAGCAGCTGAAACCGCACGCATGGAAGCTGAAAAACTGCAGGCGGACCTGACTGCCCGGCTGGAGAAGGTCGAAGATGAACGCCACGCGATGCTCGAGAGATCACGATCCGAAGCAGAGGATGATGTGGTTCAGCTGCGCGGTGAATTGGATGCGCTGCGCCGCGAGCTCACCCGGGCGCGCCAACCGCTGGATGCATTGAAACCGCTGCAGGATAAAGGTTACCGAGCTGGAAATAAAAACCAGCGAACCGGTGGAACGCCGCGAGGTGCAGCATGCGGTCCGCCGCCCGCTAAAGCTGGGCGATAAAGTCCATCTGCGTTCATTGAATTCAGACGGGATTCTCACCGCGCTGGGTGAAGAGGAAGTGGAAGTCCAGATCGGCAACCTGCGCGTCAAAGCCCACTTGCGCGATATTTCCCGGAGATCCGAGGTTGAAACAACGGGCGAACCCTCCAAATCCGAGGTGCCAGCTGCGGGACCATCCACCATCCATCCCTCGCCGGGAATGGAGATCGATCTGCGCGGGCAGATGGCGGAAGAAGCTTTAGCCGCCCTTGAGACCTACATTGATTCTGCCTACCTCGCGGGGATGCCGTTCGTGCGCATCATTCACGGCAAGGGCACCGGCAAGCTGCGCCAGGTGATCCGCGAAGCGCTGCGCAAGATGCCCCAGGTATCCAGCTGGGTGACGGGGCATGAAAACGAAGGTGGGGATGGGGTGACGATCGCGAGGTTTTCTTACGATTAAAACAAAAGGTCGATAGTGCTGTTTCCTCCCCATCACTATCGACCTTTTCCCGCAGGATCCCTGTGCCCCTGCGAAGACAGGACCTTGTCCGTACAACACAAATATTATACTCCAAATGTCAAGACCATTGCCTTCGTTGACAGGGCATGCCACCTGAGGTATCCTTACCTCGCGCCTGGGCGGGACCGGCGCGGCAGAAACCCCCGAACCCCGACAGGTCCGAGAGGAAGCATCGGTAAGGAGGCCCCTCTGGGCGCCGCCGGCAAACCTGTTCAGGCGCATTTTTTGTAGATAGACGGATGACAGAACACCCACCAGTTTGCAGCTATGAAGGCTCCGATTACCAGGACTCGTTCTGGGATAAGGGCAACCGCGCCTATGAAGACGCCGCGGAAGCGACTGCCTTGCGCAGGCTGCTGCCGCCGCGCGGCAAGCGCATGCTGGAGCTGGGCGCTGGTACCGGGCGTAATACGCTGCGCTACCAGGACTTCAAGCAAATTGTGCTCCTGGATTATTCAACCACGCAACTGGAGAAAGCCTACAAACGCCTGGGTGTGAAGAACCGCTATCGATACGTGGCCGCGGATATTTACCGGTTGCCTTTCATGCCGGGCTCTTTCGACTGCGCCACCATGATCCGCACCCTTCACCACATGGTCAATCCTTCCTTGGCACTCTCACAGGTGCATGATTCGCTGATCCACAAAGCGGTTTTCATCCTGGAATATGCCAACAAGCGGAATATCAAAGCCATCCTGCGATACTGGATGAAAAAACAGACCTGGAACCCTTTTAGCCTGGAACCGGTGGAATTCGCCCCATTGAATTTTGATTTTCATCCCAGGGCCGTCCGGGATTGGATGACGCAATGTCAGTTCATCCATGAGAGACAGCTTACGGTATCGCATTTCAGATTGAGCTTCCTCAAAAACCACGTGTCTTATAAAGTACTCGCCCGCCTGGACGCTTTGCTGCAGCCAACCGGGCAATTATTCCAGCTTTCTCCATCTGTTTTCTTACGTGCCCGCGCGGAAGGGGAGCTGCCCGCAGAGCTGCAGGATTCAATTTTCAAATGCCCCAATTGTGGACATGGACCATTGGAAGATACCCCGCCGCAGCTGAAGTGCCCTCGCTGCCGTAAGATCTACCCGGTGAAGAACGGCATCTACGATTTCCGCTTGAATTAATTACAAAAGTTTTCACCGCTGAGCACGCAAAGAGAATCTAGAGATGAAGTGATTTGTTTGAATTCGATTTTTTAATGATGCTTATATCAGTGTGCTTTGCGTTCTCTGCTGGAAAAATGGAGGTCCAATGGAATCGATCAAGCTAAGTCCATCAGAATTGACATTTCTTTGGGATGAATGCCGTAGGTGTTTCTATCTAAAGGTAATGCAAAAGTTCAACCGCCCAGCCTCGGTTTTTCCCAAGATTTTCGGCAGTATCGATAAAGCCATGAAATCATATTATGAAGGGCGATCCCCGAGCGAGATCTCACCCGACCTCCCACACGGGCAAATATTTGTCAGCGAGAAATTTGTCACTTCCGAGCCCATCGAGCTACCGGGGCATTCCCTGCGCTGCCATTTCAGCGGCAAGATCGATGCTTATATCCGCTTTGATGATGGCACGTTCGGTGTTATCGATTTCAAAACCTCAGACCCCGCACCTGCACACATAGATTTCTACAACCGCCAGCTGCAGGCATATAAATACGCCCTCGAACATCCCGCACCGGGGAAGGTGGGCTATGCGCCCATCACGCGCATGGGATTGGTCTATTTCACGCCCGAATCCATGGCACCGGCCGGCGATGCGCCACTGGCTTTAAACGGGCGTATGACCTGGCAGGAGATGAAGCCGGATGACGAAAAGTTCATGGCATTCCTGGGCGAAATCCTGACTGTTCTGGAATCGCCGGAACCGCCAGCACCAGGCGAGAAGTGTCCTTTTTGCGCCTACCGGTCATCCGCGCGTGAAACGGGATTCTGATTTAAATTTTCTCGATGATCCAGAAGTGGGAAAGCCCCAGGCTGCGCAGGGGCGTTTTTTCCAACCGGTAAAGGATATTCCGCAGGGTTTTTCCAAATGCCGGCCAGCGGGCGATGATGTTGTCATACGCCCCGAAAATGATGGTTCGTCCCACCACGCGGACCGGCAAACCTTCCAGGAGTTTTTCTATTTCCGGCGCCGAATAGACACGTACATGGGGCGCCAGCCTGTTGCGAATCTTTTTGGGTAAATAGTTGACCCCGAATTTATTGCCGAACTGGTATTGCCCCTTCCAGTAAATACCGTGTGTTTCAAAGGGGTAACCGCGGTTGGGGACAAAAAGCACCAGCCTGCCGCCGGATTTGAGCACGCGAACGCACTCCTGTATGGATGACCGGTCGTCCTGGACGTGCTCCAGGACCTCATTACTGAGCACCAGGTCGAAATGATCCCCGGGCAGGGGGAGCTTTTCCCCCGCTCCACAAATGATCGCCAGGCCTTTCTGGGCAGCTTCCTGGGCACGCTCGCTCTCGATCTCCAGCCCAACTGCCATCCTTGCCGTCACCGCCAGGCGCTGAAGGTACATACCCATCCCGCAGCCGGTTTCCAGGATATTTCCTTTCAAGCGATCTCCAGCAGCGCGCTGGATCATCTCCAGCCGGCGCTCCTGGCCGGCACGCCAGACGTAGGATGGTTCTCCCCTCAATGCTGCTTTATCGGATGGGTTGGAAGGCATTATCGGTGCTTGGATTCCAGTAGTGAAGGATGGGTCAGTGACCACGGACCACTGACCATTGACGATAGTCCATCGTCCACGGTCCATCGTCTATCGTCCATTGATAATTATATCTATTCTTCCAGTAGGAGAGGCACCCAGGTCAGCACCGAAGTGCCTTTGCCCGGTTCAGAAGCGATATCCACATCCCCGCCTGCATTCTTTGCCCGCGTCTGGATGTTGGCCAATCCATGACCGATGCTCATTTTGATCCTGCTTTGGTCGAAACCGCGCCCATCATCCTTGATCTCCATCAGCAGGCGGTCATTGCTCACCCAGAGGATCACATCCACGCGCTTGGCATGCGCATGGCGGCCGATATTGGCCAGGGCTTCCTGGCAAATATGAAAAAGTGCCGTTGCCTGGTTCCTTCCTAAATTTTCCAGGCCGGATGCCGGGCCTTGCAGGTTGACTTCAACGAGCGTATTGGTCCTGAATTCCTGGACCAGGCGCTTGATGCCGTCCATGATCCCCTCGTCGTGAAGGCTGCGTGGACGTAGATCCAGGATATAAGCCCGGATATCGCGAATGGCGCTGTTCAGATCATTGACCGATTGGTTGATGCGCTTTTTTGCTTCTTCCGGGTTTTCTTTCAACAACAACCGCGCATGCTCCAGTGTAAGACCAACAGCATATATGGATTGAATGATGCCGTCATGCAGGTCCATGCCGATGCGCTCACGCTCTTCCAGGATGGCCAGGCGTTTGCCCTGCTGGTTGAGCTGCACGTTTTCGATCGCCGTGCCGATCCATGCGCTTATCGAGGAAAGAAATTGCTGTTCGGTCTCATCCAGGTGGTTGCGCTGGCAGGCAGCCACGCAAAGCACGCCCACCGGTCCTTTCCGGGCGATAAGGGGGAAGCAGGCTATCTCGCGAAAACAATTTTTGGTGACAGATGCATGTACTTCGCTGCCGTCTTTTCCGGGCAATGCGATCACATTGGGAACACCTTTTTTGGCGGTCGATCCAACAATACCTTTACCCACCTGGAATTGATTGACCTTCCAGAGGGATTCCACCCGCTCGCCGCGATGAAGGACACGCTTCAGAATATTGTTGCCTTCCTGGCACAGGTAGATCTCGCCCACTTCCAGCTTAAGATATCCCATGACCTGGGCGAGTGCCTGGTTAAGGATTTCATCGATATCCGCGGAATTCGCCAGGGTCACAGCCAGTTGATTTAAGAGAGCCAGGTTTTCACTGCGCCGCATCAACTGCGCGTCCCGTTGAGTCAGATCAGTATACAGGCGGGCGTTGGAGATGGCTGAGGCGGCGTAGGCAGCCAGAACTTCGATCACGCGCTGGTCGTCTTTTGTGAATCCCGGTACGCCAGGTTTTTTTGTGAGGTAGATCTGCCCCAGGGCTTGCTCCCCCTGGCGGATGGGTACTCCCAGGAAGGAGGACATCGAAGGATGACCCTTGGGGAATCCGAAACTGCGTGAATCAAGTCGCAGATCATCCAGGCGAATGGGCTGCTTTGAGCGCATCAAAACGCCGATCAGCCCTTTCCCCAGGGGGGGATGGGGCATGGCAGCGATCTGTTTTTTTGTCATTCCGATGGGGATGAAGCGTTCCAGGTGTCCGTCTTTATCCAAAACCCCTACAGCGGCATAGCTGGCTCCTGCCTGTTCGCATGCAATGGTGGCAATGCGTTCGAGGAGGGATTCGAGCGTAATTTCTTTGACCAACTCAAGGCTGGCACGATGCAGAGCTGCCAGCCTTTCTTCCAGTTGTTCCCTGGTTAAGGTTGCCATGTATTAATGTGACGCCTTGATGAATGATTGTACTTTAATTGACCACTGCGGTCAATTAAGGCGCATCAGGTGCAAAAAAATGTATTGAAAGGACGCCAAGGTGGTTATAATTTGCATCCAGGAATGATTTATTATGACTGACTCCACTCTCGCGATATGAAGAACAGGGAAAAATGGAGCAGGCAGGCCGTTTGCCGCCCGGTCAATCCCTTACCCAAAAATTCCCGGTGCTGCATTACGGTCCGGTCCCTGTTTTCGATCCGGGAAACTGGGATTTCAAGTGCTTCGGGGAGGTTGAAAAACCGTTGCGCCTGGGCTGGGAAGAATTTTCCCTGCTCCCGCGCACCCACCTGGTGATGGATATTCATTGCGTCACCACCTGGAGTAAATTCGATACTGCCTGGGAGGGTGTCCGGGTGCGGGACCTGGTCGATTCCGGGATGCTGAAGATCCTTCCACCCGCCCGGTTTGTCATCCAGCATGCTGAACATGGCTTCACCACCAATCTGCCGCTGGATGTGGTGCTGCAGGATAATTTCCTTCTCGCCACCCATTTCGATGGACAACCAATCACTCCCGAGCATGGCGCGCCTCTGCGCGGGGTGGTGGGTGCCATCCCATCGCGTTTGGATATGAAAACGCCCTATTTTTGGAAAGGTGCCAAGTGGCTGCGGGGATTGGAATTCACCAGGGATGACCGCCCGGGATTCTGGGAGCAGGCGGGATATCATAATGATGCAGATATCTGGAAGGAAGAACGGTACAGGTGACAGGTTCTTTAAGAATACCCCACCCGCCGGGTTGAGAGAAAAAAAGGATTTCCTGCTGTCTGGAAATCCTTTTTATTTGGGTTGATCGCGTTTCGTGACGAAGATAAAACCGCGCCAGATGGCCAGCCCGATCCCGGCGAGGACCATCAATCCGCCCAGGACGCCCAGCAGCGGTATCCGGTTTTCCACTTCCACTCCAACTGGCTGACCGCGCGAGCTGAGTTGGGCACCAAAATCGATGATCGCCTCATCACCCGCTTTGAGCTCGAGGGCATAATTGAGATTGGTGGTGGCATTGTAGCCATCCGGTATGGCGACACTGATGTTGTAATCACCCTGGGGAATATTCTCAAAACAAGCGGGCACCCAATCATCAAAGGCATCCACTTCCACCTTCGATTGACCGGTCAGTGATACCGTTCCCAGGCGATCGCTGATGCTGATGGCGCCACCGGCGAGGGGTGATTCACCCACATCGAACAGCGCGTCTCCGTTGATATCCTCGTAGAGCATCACGCAGATCATGCCTGTCGTTTTGGTGGGGGTCGGAGTAGGGCCGGGAAACGTGGCGGTGGGCAGGGGGGTGCCGGTGGGCGGCTCGACCACCCCGATGAGCAGCTCGCGCCCCACGATGAGGAAGCGGCATTCATCCCCCTGGATGTTGTTATTGGCGCGGAATGTATTCAAGTCGAGCCCGAATTTATCCGCGATCGAAATGCAGTTGTCGCCAGGCTGGACCTTGTAGATGATACGTCCGTCAGCTCCCGCGGTGGGGGTTGCTACATATGCTTGACCCAGGACGATGGGTGTCCGGATTGGGATGAAAAGTGATCCGGCTGCCAGCACGATCAGGAAGGTAATCACTCCTCGTTTTATGGATAAGGGCTTCATGGGTAATTTTCAGCGGGAATTGCGGCGCAGCAGCAGGAAATAGGCTCCCAGCCCGATTCCACCAAGGATCAACAATCCGGCAGCCAGCAGGGGCAGCCAGGAGTTATTTGTGTTGCCTTCCTCCGGTGGAATTTGCGATTGTGGTGAGGTTGCACCGAAATGCAGGACCAGTGTTTCGCCTGCGATAACGCTGTAAGGATAACTCAAATTCGTGGTGGGATTGTAATTTTCAGGCAGGCTGGCTGCCAGGACAATGTAATCTCCCTCGGGCAATTCATCGAAGCACACCGGCTGATCCCCGGCTTCTGTCATGCTCGAGACTGGTTGTCCGGTGGAGGGATGGGTGAACCAGGTGATGGGTGGTTCCAGGGGCGAGCCGGCAGGCAGCAAGCCCACTTCACCGCCAGCAATCATGCCTTCACCGGCGTCCTGATTGGCATTCGCATTTTTATCATCATAAAGGTAAACACAGATCGAGCCGCTTCCGGAATAGGGTGTGGGGGTTGGACCTGAAGGCGTACTGGTCAGCGTTGGCGTGGGCTGCCCGATAATGGATCCGATCTCCAGCTGCCGCCCCGGCTCCAGCGTGGCACCGGGTTCGCAGTCAGCATCTTTTAGCTTGTTCAGCGCTGTGAGCTGATCGGGACTGATCAGGTTCTTCAATGCAACGCTGTTACAGGAATCATTTTCACCCACCGTGTAGATGATCTTCCCATCTGATCCGGGGGTCGGCGTATAGTAGAAAGCCTGACCTTCAACAACGATCACGGCGGATCGAGCAAACAACAGGATGATGATCGCCAGCAGGATAAAGCCCGAAAATAACAGGGTTGTTCGTTTCATCAGGAACCTGCCGAGATTATAACATCAATGCCCGGCAGGGCTCCCACGGCGGGTTGCAGACGTTTTACTGAAAGGTATAATGAGACCTGTTGAAAGTCATCTCCCAATGAATTGCAAACGAATCCTGCTATTACTGCTTATTACCGGGGTATTCCTCTTTGGCTGCGCGCCGCGTGTGCTGGATTTTCCTACCCGCACCCCGCTTCCTTCGCTCACACCGACGGAAACAGTGATCTGGTTTCCGGCTACTCCCACGCAAACACTGATCCCGACCAGGGCTGTCACAGCAACACCTGAACAGCTGACCGGTGTGGGACCTTTAGCCCTGGTGGATGATTTCAGCCAGCCCTCTCTCTGGCAGCCGTTGAAACGCACCTCAGGGGAGGTGGCTTTTGGGGCTGCGGAGCAGGATATCGCCATAGTGCAATCCGGGGGCTATCTGCTCAGTTTGCGGAATTCACCCCAGTTGACCGATTTCTACCTTGAGATCACGGCCAGCCCAAGTCTCTGCCAGGATGGCGATTCCTACGGGCTTCTGCTGCGCGCCACATCCATCCAGGAT
Source organism: uncultured Chloroflexia bacterium (assembly GCA_963804865.1). GTDB lineage: Bacteria > Chloroflexota > Anaerolineae > Anaerolineales > Anaerolineaceae > CAVVEQ01. Next base: position 1,689,484 of record CAWDSH010000001.1, on the reverse strand, counting down.
TACATCCGGTTTGCTATGAATTGTGATGGCTACTTGCGGGTGGAACGCATCCGTTCCGGTGAAGTGACTGTGCTGCAGGATTGGACCGGTTCTTCGCAGGTACGCGCCGGTTCCCCGCAGTCATTTAGGGTGGGGGTGTGGGCCAGGAACACCGAAATGCGTTTCTTCGTGGATGGGATCTACCAGTTCACCACCCGGGACACGGTCTTCACCAGGGGCGGGGTGGGAATCTTTGCCCGTTCTGCCGGGCAATCTTCAGTATCAGTGGCGTTCAAAGACCTCGTGATCCATGAGTTGATAGGTGGCGCGCCGATCCCGACCATGGTACCCACCAAAACACAATCCCCACTGCCTGCTGCCACAAAATAGAAAAGATCATTGATCTTTAGCTGGGAAATGCATTTCCAGCCAGACTGCTTCATCGGTTAAACCGTGGTGCTTGTAGAAGTGCAAGGCGTTTGTGTTATCAGCATACACGCCTAATCCCAACTCGGCGCAATTTCGTTCTTTAGCGATCTCTTTAACGCGTTCAAGCAGGGCAGCTCCAACCCCTTTTCCGCGATGTGTGGTGGATGAAACCAACTCCTCGATAACGCAAACATCAGAGCCGTGGAAAAGGTTGGGCTTGATCGAATAGCTGATCAGTCCAGCCGGCTTTTGATCGATTTTAGCCAGTATCACCTCGCACCCTGGATAAGCCAGGTACTCCTGAACGCATCTGGCATTCACGGGGGATGTCTCCCCGCTGCTTTCAGCCAATTCTTTTACCAGGGCGATGATCGCAGGTGTATCACCAGGGACAGCTTTCATTAATTTGATGTTCATCGGTACCTCCCGGAGGGTTCATTTGAATTCTAATCTTAATCAGCCGATGTTTATTGACATCTTTTCAACCATATCATGTAAAATAGTTATACCTAAACCATTTTTGTACCATACACATTTGAGGAGGAATACATGTTTCACACCATTATTATCGTTGGAAATGTTGGCCGCGATCCCGAAATGCGTTATACCCCAGCCGGACAGGCTGTCACCAGTTTTTCGGTCGCCAGCAACCGTAACTATACCAATTCCCAGGGTCAACAAATCAAGGAAACCATCTGGTTCCGTGTCAGCACGTGGGGCAAGCAGGCCGAGACCTGTAACCAGTATCTGCATAAGGGTAGCAAGGTCCTAATTGAAGGTCGTTTAACTCCCGATCAGAATTCAGGCGGTCCGCGCATCTGGAACCGGCAGGACGGCACCCCTGCGGCATCCTACGAGGTATCTGCCAGCATGGTCCGCTTCCTGACCACCAAGAGCGAGGACCAGGCTGCCGGACCGGCTCCTGCCGGCGAGGAAGGTCCTGAAACTCCAGAAACAACGGAAGATATCCCCTTCTAACCTGGAACCATGACCAATCCACCTGATTCCAATCAACCGCAGCCAACGCCGCAACCATTCCCGCCGCTGGAAGTACCGCCCGATGTGGATGCAAATTACTCCAACCTGGTGCGCATTTCCCATTCCGTGGCGGAGATCGTGCTCGATTTCGCCCGTTTGCTTCCCTACCAGGGTGGTACACCCGGGCAGGGTATGCCGCGCGTGACGGCACGCATCCTGATGTCACCCATCGGGGCCAAGTTGTTCTTCAAGGCGCTGGGAGATAACCTGGCGCGTTACGAAACCACCTTTGGGCCGATCACGCTGCCGGGCGATAGCTCGCTGGCCGCGGATTTATTCAAACAGATCCATCCACCGGAACCACCAAAAGAATAACCACAATGGATATTTTCAATTCGATAGCTGAAAAAGCGCATCAAGCATTTGAAGCGCGCAATAAGGCGCGCGATCAGGCACTGGCACAAGCCAGGCAGCTGACTCGTTTCGCCGCCCACACCATTCGCGCCATCCACCGCAGTGAGACCGCATTGGCGCACGAGAACCTGGATCAAGCCAGAGCGCTGGTCGAGTCATTGAAAACCGATTTGGCAACCTTCCCCGACTTGTTCTACGCCGGGTACACCCAGGATGCGATCAAGGAGTATGCCGAAGCATCGATCACCTGTGCGGTTATCGAAAATCAACCGCTGCCTACGCCTGAAGCCCTGGGCATTGAATATGCCACCTACCTGAATGGGCTGGCTGAAACCACCGGCGAGCTGCGCCGGCGCTGCCTGGATATTCTGCGCCAGGGTTACAGCACGGAAGCCGAGCGCCTGCTCACCTGCATGGATGAGATCTATGCCCTGCTGGTGACCATGGATTACGCCGACGCGATCACCTCCAACCTGCGCCGTCATACTGACCTGGTGCGCGGCATCGTGGAGCGCACCCGTGCGGATCTCACCCTCAGTTTGCGGGAAAGCCGGCTGCAGCAGGCGCTTCAGGAAGTCTCAAAAAAGCTCGAGAAATAAGTCACATGCGCACGATCAAGGCATCCGAGATCGGATCGTTCCTGTATTGCAGGCGCGCCTGGTGGTATCAGCGCCAGGGCATCGAGCCTGAGAACAAGGCTGTTCTCGCGGCTGGTACGGATTATCACACCGCCAGTGGTCGCAAAGTGGCAGGCGCGGAGCTGATGAAATGGATCGCCTGGGTGGCCCTGCTAGCTGCGCTGGTACTCCTGGCGGTGGGTGGAGTGATCTTCCTGTTCTAATGATTCTGTAGGGGCACGGCACATGGTACTCGCTGGGTTTGCGAGGATGCCGGACTCCTACTACGCCTATCCGATGAAATTTTATTTTTTCCTCGCAATTTTCCTCGTCCTCCTCGCTGTTGTCCTGTTCATCGTTTCCAGGCGGCAGCGATTGACCGCTGGTCTTCCCACCGGGAAAATCACTTATTCCGATACATCCCTTTGGGGCAAGGTGGAGAAACCCCTTTACGATCCCGCCACCGGGCTGGTCGGCAAACCGGATTACCTGGTCGAGAGCGAGGGCAGCATCATACCAGTCGAAGTCAAGTCATCCTGGGCACCTCCCAGCCCGCGCGAAGGTCATGTGCTCCAGCTTGGCTGCCTATTGTTATTTGGTGGAACACACTACCGGTAAACGCCCGCCGCATGGATTGCTGCATTATCGCAATCGCACATTTTCAATCGAGTACACACCCGGCCTGGAACAGAACCTGATGACGATGATGGATTCGATCCATGGGGAAGAAAGAAAAAAGGATATCCCGCGTTCGCATGAATATCCCGCCAGGTGCGCGGCGTGTGGTTATAAGGGCATCTGCGATCAAAAACTGCAATAAAAAAGCGGCTCATTGAGCCGCTTTGGTATATTATTTCCGATCTTTCTGAATCAAAAGCTTCAAACCCTCCACCGCTGCCTTGATTACCCGATTCTCATCGCCGGTGTCCATTTTCTTGTTTGCGTCCTTCATGTCCATCTCTGCCAGCTCGGAGGAGTTGATGATCGAGGTGATCGTACCGGCGCGCTTGCGGTAGATGCCCGCCAGGATGAAGAGCGCTGCTGATTCCATTTCGCTGCAGATCGCCCCGCCGGCCACGTAAGCGTTCCATTTATCCTCGAGGTATCCCGCCATCGGCATTCGCTTACGCTCGACCTCCCCATAGAAGGAATCCTTGCTGTGTGAGATACCGGCGTAGTGTGTGTATCCCAGCACGCGGCAGCCTTCGCGCAGTGCCGCCACCACCTCGGGATCGGCAACAGCGGGGAATTCGATCGGCAGATAGGCGCGCGAGGTGCCTTCATCGCGGATCGCGCCGGTAACCACCGCCAGGTCACCGCTGCGAATATAAGGCTGCATGGCGCCGGATGTGCCCACCCGGATGAGCGTTTCCGCCCCGGCTTCGATGGCTTCTTCAATCGCGATGGCGGTGGATGGGCAGCCGATACCGGTGGAGATCACCGACACCTTCTCACCCAGCAGGCTGCCGGTGTAGGTGGTGTACTCGCGGTTCTGTGCCACTGGTTTCGCGCCTTCTAGGAAGGCAGCGATTTTTGAAACCCTGCCGGGATCGCCGGGCATCAGCACGTAACGCCCAATATCGCCCTCTTTGATAAGCAAATGGAACATCAATCCATCATCGTTTCGCATGGGAACCTCCAAAATGAAACGTGGGGTTAAATTATATATTGGATTTTACGGTAAGGGTAATTCGCAACGTGCCGATAATCCGGTATGAATTACCCCAACATAGAATCTCACATTATAATAACCCCATGCCGGAATTAGCCCCCGATTTCAAACATATCGCCATCGTCATGCATCCCAACCTGGCAGGCGGGTGCGAGGAAGCCGAATTGATCACCTCATTCCTGAAAGAGCATGGAGTGGCGGAGGTGGTGGCTTCTTCCATCAATGAAGAAAACCTGCGTCAGCGTGTGAAAAAGGGTGATTTCAACCTGCTGATATCGCTGGGTGGTGACGGCACCGTGCTTCGCGCAGCGCACCTGGCTGCGCCGGTGGGCATCCCGGTGCTGGGCATCAACCTTGGGCGCTCGGGTTTCCTGATGGAAGTGGGGCGCCTGGATTGGAAGGACTATCTCCCCCGCCTTTTCAACGGGAAATACCGGCTTGAAGAACGCATGCTGCTGACTGCCGTGCACCTGCGCGGTTCCCAAAAATTGGGCGAGTGGGATGTTGTAAATGAAGTGGTGGTATGCCGCGGGCAGCATGTCCGCCCGATCAACCTGACCGCCAGCGTGGATGGTTACCCGCTCGCTGGTTACCTGGCTGACGGGCTGATCGTTGCCACGCCAACCGGCTCCACGGCTTATGCCCTGGCGGTGGGCGGACCGGTGATGCCGCCAGAGTTGCGCAGCATCCTGATTGTGCCCGTGGCGCCTCATCTCTCGCTTGATCGCGCCATCATCCTCCCGGAAACGGTGAAGGTTGAAGTGCGCGTTCACAGCCGCCACGAAGTAGTGCTCAGCGTCGATGGCCAGGCTCCCCAGCTCATGGAAAATGATGACCTCGTCCAGGTAACGCTCAATCCGCATTCTTTGCAATTTGTCCGTTTCCTGGATCGCGGTGCATTTTATAGAAGCATAACCTGCTCAATGGAAAGAAACTCCTGCCCGGGATAAAAAAAATGACCGAAACTCCTCCAACAACCCCAGCCCCTGTTTTTTGCGCCAACCATCCTAATCGCGAAACGCTGCTTCGCTGCAACATCTGCGGCAAACCCATCTGCACAGAGTGCGCCCAGCGCCGCCCGACCGGGTATTCCTGCAAGGATTGCATGCGGGGACAGCAAAAACGCTTTGAAAATGCCAAATCCCTCGATTATGTACTGGCAGCTGTCATCACCGCTGTCCTGGCTTTTATCGGCAGTTTCATTGCGGATATCCTCAGTTTCTTTATCATATTTGTTGCGCCGATCATTGGCATTATCATCGTCTCTGCCGTGCAGCGCGTTTTGAAACACCGCCGATCGCGCACGCTCTTCCTTGTTACGGCTGGTGCTGCTCTCCTGGGCAGCCTGCCGCTCCTGGTCATCAAGCTCATTTCATTCTTTGGATTGGCTGCTTCCGGAGGACTGGTTTACGGCATCCTGGATCTTGTCTGGCAGGGTGTTTACGCTTTCCTGATCACGACAACGATCTATTACCGCATCTCAGGCATCCAGCTCTAAACCTTATGCTCACCGAACTGCGCATCGAGAATTTTGCCATTATTCAGAACCTGGAATTGGCTTTTGCCCCGGGATTGAATATTTTTACCGGCGAGACCGGCGCGGGTAAATCCATCATCCTGGATGCACTCGAAGCGGTCATCGGCGGTAAGGCGGATACGACCAGCATTCGAACCGGCGCAGATCGCGCCAGCGTGGAGGCGACTTTCAGCCTGCCTCCGGGCAACCGTGCCGCGGTGCTGGAGCTGCTCGAGCGTGAAGATCTGATAGATGACGGCGACACCTTTTTGCTCAGCCGTGAGGTGCGCCGCGAGGGGCGTTCCACCGGGCGGGTGAACGGCCGTGCTGTCAGCCTCCCGGTCATGCGCGAATTAGGCGCGTATTTGATCGATATCCATGGACAATCCGAGCATCTTTCCCTGCTCACCGTGAAAAGCCACCTGGGTCTGCTCGATCGCTATGCAGGCAGCCAGGATCATTTGACAGCCTACCGCACAATCTACCGCGAGCTGCAGTCCGTGCGCAAGGACCTGGCAATGCTGCGCGAATCGGAGCAGGATGCCCTGCGACGCACCGACCTTTTGAATTTCCAGGTACAGGAGATCGAAGCTGCTCATCTCAAAGAAGGTGAGGAGGAGGAGCTCGTCCAGGAGCGCACCCGTTTGGCGAACGCCGAGAATCTCGCCAATCTGGCTCAGCAGGCACTCAATCTTTTAGATGAAAGCACTCCCGAGGCGCAGTCGATCAGCGACCTCAGCGGGCAGGCAGCCCAGGCGCTGCTTTCACTCAGTCGCATTGATGCCAGCCAGGCAGCACTCGCCGAGCAAGCCCAGGGATTGGTCGATTCGATGGCCGAGATCAGCCGCGCGTTGCGCGCTTATCTAGAGAGCATTGAATTCAATCCGCGCCGGCTGGTGGAGGTGGAGGAACGTCTCGAGCTGCTGCATACCTTGAAACGAAAGTATGGTGCGGATATCCCTGCCGTCCTGGATTTTGCGGCAAATGCGCGCAAGCAGCTGGATATGATCACCCATGCCGGGGAGCGCATTGCGGAGCTGGAGATTAAAGAAACTGAGTTGCTGGAAAAACTTTCCGTTGCCGCCCGTGATCTATCTGCAAAACGCAGCCAGGCTGCTGCCGCCCTCGGCACTTCAATGGAACACGAGCTGGGCGACTTGAATATGTCCGGTGCGGGATTTGCCGTGGACATGCAGACTGAAGCTGACGATGAAGGATTAACCCTGGCGGATGGCAGCCGCGTTGACTTTGACGAGAATGGGGTCGATAAGGTCGAATTCCTCATCGCGCCTAATCCCGGCGAAGGTTTGAAACCGCTGGTCAAGATCGCCTCGGGCGGCGAGACCTCGCGCCTGATGCTGGCTTTGAAGAACGTGCTCGCCAAGGCGGATACCATCCCCACGCTGATCTTCGATGAGATCGACCAGGGCATTGGGGGACGGGTGGGCTTCACGGTAGGTGAAAAGCTTTGGCGCCTGGGCAGGGAGCACCAGGTGTTCTGCGTCACGCATCTTCCACAGCTGGCTGCTTTCGGTGACCGGCACTTTCGCGTTCGCAAGGAAGTGGTCGATGATCGCACCCTCACGCTCGTGGACGCATTGCCGGATGCGGGTAGGCTGGAAGAGCTGGCGCTGATGCTGGGCGGGGCGGGCGAGGCCAATCGCCAGGCAGCGCAGGAAACCCTGCAAATGGCGCGCCGGCGTTCGGGCGAGCTCTTGGTGTAATTACTCAGAAGAAACGATCAAATTAATGGATTTACTGGCTGATCTCAATCCCCAGCAGCGCGAAGCTGTTACCGCGCCGGATGGGCAAATCCTCGTGCTGGCGGGTCCCGGCTCGGGCAAGACGCGCGTGCTCACCCACCGCATCGCCTGGCTGATCCGCGAGCGCGGCATCCCGCCTTTCCATATTCTCGCGGTGACCTTTACCAACAAGGCTGCGCGGGTGATGCAGGAACGCGTGCAGAACCTGGTGGAGGGCAGCCTGGAAGGTATCTGGCTGGGTACCTTCCACGCGCAGTGCGCCAAGATCCTGCGGCGCGAGGCTGAGCTGCTGCCCTTCCAGCGGAATTTCGTCATTTTCGATGAAGATGACCAGTTATCGCTGGTGAAGAAGATCATCCGCGAGCTGAACCTGGATGAGAAACTCTACCGCCCGGCGGGTATTCACGGTGTCATTTCCAGCGCCAAGAACCAGCTCATCTGGCCGCAGGATTTCCCCTCCCGAGATTACCGCGAAGAGGTTGCCAAGCGCGTATACCTCCGCTATAACGAATTGCTCGTTCAGAACAACGCCCTCGATTTCGATGACCTGCTGCTCTGGACGGTCAAGCTGTTCCAGGATGACCCGAAACGCCGGGAGGCCTACGGGCACAAGTTCGAGCACGTGCTGGTGGACGAATTTCAGGATACCAACGTGGCGCAGTATGAGCTGCTGAGTCTGATTTCAGGCGTACATCACAATTTATTTGTCGTCGGTGATGAGGATCAATCCATTTACCGCTGGCGCGGCGCGGATTACCGCAACGTGCAGCGCTTCGAGGATGAATACAAGAACTGCCGCAAGATCCTGCTCGAGCAGAACTACCGCTCCACGCAGAACGTGGTGGATGCCGCCCGCTCGGTGATCGACGAGAACCGCAACCGCACTCATAAGGAGCTTTTCACCGAGCGCGGTTTGGGCGCCAAGATCGTGCTCTATGAAGCCGTGGACGATCACGCTGAGGCAGCTTACGTTGTGGATACCATCCAAAATATGCTTCTCTCCAAGCTGGCGGGGGGCAGGGACCTGGCGGTGATGTACCGCACCAACGCCCAATCCCGATTGCTGGAGGAAATTTTTATCCGGGAGGGCATCCCCTACCGCCTGGTGGGGGCGCAGCGTTTTTACGGGCGGCGCGAAGTCAAGGACCTGATCGCCTTCATGCGCCTGGCTTCCAACCCGGCGGATGAAGTCAGTCTTGGGCGGGTGATCAATATTCCCCCGCGCGGTATTGGCGATAAGACCATCCTCACCCTGCAAATGGCAGCACGTAAAATGAAGAAAGCACCGGGCGAGCTGCTGATGGAGCTGGGCAGCCAGGGCGATGAGTCACCACTTTGGGTGGAGTTCAAGGGGCGCGGCGCGAACCTGCTGGCGGATTTCGGTGCCCTGCTGGCGGATTGGCATACGGGCATTGAATCCCTCAGCCTGCCGGCGCTTTTCGATAAGATCGTCGAAGATACCGGTTACAAGCCGTATCTCGCGGATGGCAGCGAGGAGGGTGATTCCCGCTGGGAGAACGTGCTCGAGCTGCGCCGCCTGGCATTCGAGTTCCAGGAAAAAGGACTTACGGCATTCCTGGAGAACCTGGCGCTGGTCTCCGACCAGGATACCATCCCCGAGCAGCGCGATGCACCCACCCTGCTGACCCTGCATGCCGCCAAGGGGCTGGAATTTGATACTGTTTTTATCATTGGATTGGACGAGGGTTTGCTGCCGCACAGCCGCAGCCGGGATGATCCTGAAGAGATGGAAGAGGAACGGCGTTTATTCTATGTGGGTCTCACCCGCGCCAAGAACAAGCTTTTCCTGCTGCGCTCCGAGCAGCGCACCACCTTTGGAACGTATGAGTGGAGCACGCCCTCCCGCTTCCTGGATGATATCCCCGAGGTGTTGATCGTCCGCGAGGGGATCGCCGGTCGGGCGGGTCGCACGGGCAGGAAATCCGAAACGCTGGGTGCCTGGGTGCTGCCGCCTTCACCCGGGGTGAAACCATACGAAGAACCGGTGGTGGCGAAATACAGGGCAGGCATGCACGTGAAACACCCGAGCTGGGGGGAGGGGTTGATCGTGGACGCGCGCATCCAGGACAACGAGGAACGCGTGGATGTGTTCTTCGAGAGCGTGGGATTCAAGCGCCTGATCGCCAGCCTGGCGAACCTGGAGATCGTCGAAAGACAATAGACGATTGACCGTAGACGATGGCAAAGCATTTATGTTTATCGATGGTCCATCGTCAATGGTCCATGGTTGCATCATTAAGATATAATTTCTACCGGAGGTGGATATGAATAAAACATTCAGTACGTTGGGTTTACAGGAGTTGCTTAAATTCCCGTTCAGGGATAACCGCGCTGTGGGCAAGATCCTCATCGCGGCACTGTTTCTCATCGCCGGCATCATCCCGCCGTTCATCGGCTGGCTTTTCCTGCTGGGATGGTACATGCGCGTTTCGAAGAACGTGATCGAAAACAAGGGATTGGGCGAGCTGCCCGAATGGGACAACTGGGGTCAGATGATCCTGGATGGTCTCAAATTCGTAGGGGTGGCGATCCTCTATTTCCTGCCGGTGATCATCATCTTCCTGGTGGGGTATTCCCTGATGGCCATACCGACTTTTACATCACTTTCGCAGGGATTCAATCAACCTCAAATCTATGGCGATGTTGATTTTTGGGCGAATTTCATGCCCTGGACTGTGGGTCCTTCAATTGGCGGATCCATCCTGGTCTGGATCGGTTCGCTGGTGGCAGTGGCAGCGGCGTTGTTCATGTGGCCGGCTGTGCTGAATATGATCGCCAAGGGTAAATTCGCTGCCGCCTTCCACTTTTCGGAATGGTGGGCAAACCTGAAAGCCAATTTCCTCGGTTACCTGGTCGTTTACCTGATCAGCATGGGCACTTATTACCTGATTGGTTCGATCATTGGTGTGCTGGCATCCACCATCATCCTGTTGTGCCTGCTGCCTTTCGCGCTGATCGCGGTCAAGCTGTATCTCTCCGTGATCACCTTCGCTGTTCTTGGGCAGGTGTTTGTTGAGGGTGAGCAGAAGCTGGCCGTACCGGCTGCCTCCCAACCGACCGTGAAGGCAAAAAAGGCTCCGGCTAAAAAGTAAATAACCTTTTCCGCAGATGCGGGATATGATGAATATCACACTTCGCTGGCTGGGCGTGGCAGGTATCGAGATCGGCTGCACCAGCCGGCGAATTGTCATTGATCCCTATTTCACCCGCATTCCCTTCCTGAAATTGTGGTTCGGGAAGGTGAGGCCGGATGCCGCGCTGGTCCGTAAATGGCTTCCGCAATGTGACACCGTGCTGGTGAGCCATGCACACGTGGATCACCTGCTGGATGTCCCGGAAGTTGTGCGTCAAACTGGAGCGGATGTCTATGGTTCACCCAATACCTGCAAACTCTTGAAAGTATGTGGGTCCCCCATCGAAAAGATCCATGAGATTTATCCTGGTGTGGATATCCGATCAGGTTTATTCAGCATCCGCTCGTTTGCCCAGCGGCCGCATGTATCCGTGGGAGGTTACGGAATGCAGCTTTTGCAGGATGACCTGAAACCGCCCTTGCGCGCGCGGTCTTACAACATGGATTTTGGGATGTGCTACCTGGTTGAGGTGAACGGATTGCGCCTGCTCAGCGAAGCCTGCCAGGACCTGCAGGAAGCCGGCAAAGTGGACGTGTTATTCACCATTCCATTCTGGGGAAGACCGGATGGTGTTCACCGGCATTATCAATCCATCCTGGATGCCTGCCAACCACGCGTGGTGATACCCATCCATTGCGATGATATGTGGCTGCCATTGGACAAACCTGCCAGGGGGCAGGTGGTTCCAACAGGTAGAAGTCCTTCCTCCATTGACCCGCATGGATCGCGGGCAGTTCAAGCACCTGATCGAAGCGATCCGCCCGGCCACGCATGTTTTCCTGCCGGAACGGATGAAGACCTATGTATTGGCGGAGATATTATGAATCCCACATTGCGCCCCGCTACCCGGGAAGATGCCCGGCCAGCTGCAGAATTGATCGCGCTCTCCGAAGGAGATTACGGTGTTCATGCGCTGGGATTTGGTGATCACCAGCGTTCGCTTCGGCTGCTGGAAGGTCTCTTCAAACTGAAGGGCAACCGTTTCAGTTTTGATACCACGACCCTGGCCATGATGAATGGCGAAATTATCGGGCTGCTGCTGGCTTTCCCGGGAAACCAGTACTTTATGCGGAACCTGAAGCTTGCCTGGCAGATACCGCGGGTATTGGGACTGATTGATACACTGCACCTTGCAATGCATTCCTTGGCTTCTCTCACCGGCAAGGAGACCGAGGGGGATGAGTTTTATGTTGCCCAGGTGGCCACGCACCCCGGTTTTCAGCGCAGGGGTATTGGCCGGTTGCTGATGGGGTATGCGGAAAAGCTGGCAAGGCAGGCACATTTTGAAAAAGTGTCGCTGATCGTTGAGCTGGATAACGTGCTGGCTTACGCACTTTATCTTAAAATAGGGTTTGTAGTCAAAGAAACCATCCATACTCCCCAGTTGGCTGAGCGTCTGCATACTTGGGGCTTTCACCGGATGGTCAAAAATATTACAATATCCTGATCAAAACCAACCACCCAGGAGGATTAATACCATGCCCACATCCATTGGAAATGATTTCATGCAGAAAACGAGATATGAGCATTTGGATCGCAGCCAGCAGGAAAAAGGGCTTGAGCAGCCCCCACTGGAGCTGCCCTGGCCGGCGGATGCCAAATTGATCGCTTTAGCACCGCATGAAAAACTGGATATCCCGGGGATTGATCTGTTCACTGCGATCGAAAAACGTAAATCAGTGCGTAAATACAACGAGCTGCCTTTGAGCATGGACGAACTGTCATTCCTTCTGTGGTGTACACAGGGTGTGAAATCCATCACCAGCCGTCCCGCCACGCTGCGCACCGTGCCCTCCGCCGGCTCGCGGCATCCCTTTGAAACCTACCTGTTGGTCAACCGGGTGGATGGACTGAAGACAGGGCTTTACCGCTTCATTGCCAGCAAGCACGCATTACTGGCCGTGGAGATCAGCAGTGAAGTGACTGAAAAGGTCACCCATGCCTGCATCGACCAGGTGCAGGTGCGCAACAGCGCGGTCACTTTTATCTGGGATGCGGTGGTGGCGCGTTCCTTCTGGCGCTACGACCAGCGCGCCTACCGTTATATGCACCTGGATGCCGGGCACGTTTGCCAGAATCTATACCTTGCAGCGGAAGCCATCGGCTGCGGGGTGTGCGGTATCGCGGCTTTCAATGATGACCTGCTGAATGCCGCCGTCGGCGCGGATGGTAACCGCGAGTTCGCCATCTATGCTGCTTCGCTTGGAAAAGTGGGGAAGGAAGAATAATTAGTTTTGTCACCCTGAGTGTAGTGAAGGATCTCTGACATGTGAGGGGAGATTCTTCGCTTCGCTCAGAATGACAATCGCAGAGGGGGATTTTAAGTTATCCACAATTCTTTAAGGTGAGAATCGGTTGCAAGTTCTTGCATATGAAGCCGGCATGCTTTAAAATGATGGAGGGTTAAAATGCGCCAGATATGGCAGGCGTAGATAACCAATACCGGTAGATATGCCTGATTCCTTTGTCCACCTCCACCTTCACACGCAGTACTCCCTCCTGGATGGATTCTGCAAGATCGATCCGCTGGTGAAGCGTGCAAAGGAAATGGGCATGCCGGCGATAGCCATAACCGATCACGGCACGATGTTTGGCGTGATCGAGTTCTTTAAAAAAGTATCCGCAGCCGGGCTCAAGCCGATCATCGGACTTGAAGGATACCTTGCAGCTCGTGGTATGAATGAGCGCGACCCGCGCCTGGATCGCCAATCCTCTCACCTGCTGCTGCTGGCAGAGAACATGACCGGTTACCACAACCTGTTAAAGATCGCCAGCGCTGCGCAGCTGGAAGGCTTCTATTATTATCCGCGTATCGATCGCGATTTCCTTGCCGCCCATGCCGAAGGTCTCATCTGTACTACTGGTTGTATGGCTTCCGATATTTCGCGCACCATCCGCGATCAAGGCGCTGCCGGTGCACGCCGGAAACTCGACTGGTACTACCAGGTCTTCGGGCCGGAACGCTATTTCTTCGAGCTGCAGCACCACAACATTCCCGAGCTGCACCAATTGAACAAGGTGCTGCACGAGCTGCAGCCGCATTACAATGCCCGTTTTGTGGCCACGAACGACGTGCATTACATTGAGCAATCCGATGCCCGCCTGCAGGATATCATGCTCGCCATACAGACCGGCGCGTTGCTTAGTGACCCGGACCGCATGCGCATGTCGGACGACACCTATTATCTGCGCTCACCGCAGGAAATGCAGTCACTTTTCGCCGAGGTCCCTGAAGCGCTCAGCAATACATTGATGATCGCTGAACGCTGCAATGTTGATCTTATCTCCAAGGGCTATCACCTCCCACTTTTCACGGTACCCGAAGGCTGCACGACGGAGACTTATCTTCGCGATCTTTGTGAAAAGGGATTTGACCGGTTATATGGCGATAATACCGGTGATCCAAAATATCGCGAACGGCTTGAGCATGAACTGAAGCTCATCAATGATATGGGCTTTGCTGCCTATTTCCTCATCGTTTGGGATCTTTGCCGTTACGCCCGGGAGCAGGGTATCTGGTACAACACGCGGGGTTCGGCAGCCGGTTCGATGGTGGCATACACCCTGGATATCACCCTGGTTGAGCCCATGGAGCAGGGATTGATCTTCGAACGCTTCTTAAACCCGGGACGCATCTCCATGCCGGATATCGACCTGGATTTTCAGGATGACCGGCGCTCGGAAGTGCTGAAATACTGCGCCGAAAAATACGGTGATGACCACGTTGCCCAGATCATTACTTTTGGAACCCTCGGCGCGCGCGCGGCCATCCGCGATGTGGGGCGGGTGATGGATATCCCGCTTTCCGAGGTGGACCGGGTGACCAAGATGGTGCCCAATATCCCCGGGAAACCGGTCACATTGGTTGAAGCCATCGAGCAAGTTCCGGAGCTCAAACAGGTCTACAACGACCAGGAATATTTACGCGATCTGCTGGATACCGCCTCCCAGATGGAGGGTGTGGTGCGCAACGCCGGCACGCACGCTGCCGGGGTGGTGATCACCGATCAACCCATCATTGACTATGCCCCGCTGCACCGCCCGACCAACACTTCCGAGGATAACCCGGTTAAAACGGTCATCCAGTTCGAAATGTCCATCGTGGAAGCCATGGGACTGCTCAAGGTGGATTTCCTTGGGCTGTCAACGCTGACCGTCATGGAACGCGCCTGCCGTCTGATCAAAGAGAGGCACAGCGTGGATTATCACCTGCATAACATTCCCCTGGAGGATGCAGAAACCTTTGATTTCCTTGGGCGCGGTCATACCGCCGGTGTCTTCCAGCTGGAAGGCACGGGCATGACCCGCTACCTGGTGCAGATGAAACCGAAAAGTCTGGCTCACATCATCGCCATGGTGGCGCTCTTCCGCCCGGGTCCCATGGAGTTCATCCCCAAGTACATCCTGCGCATGCACGGCGAAGAACCGGTCAGTTACCAGCACCCGCTGCTCGAGAGTATTTTCAAAGAAACGTACGGCATCCCCATATACCAGGAGCAGCTGATGTTCGCTGCCATGGAGTTGGGTGGTTTTACTCCTTCCGAAGCGGATGAGCTGCGCAAGGCAATATCGAAAAAGAACGCGGAAGCCCTGGCAAAACACCGCAAGAAGTTCATCACCGGCTGCAAGGCTCAGGCGATCGAGGAGAGCAAGGCTGAATCAATATTCAACGAATGGGAAAATTTCGCGCGCTATGGTTTCAATAAAAGCCATGCCGCTGATTACGGCCTGATCGCCGTGCAGACGGCCTACCTGAAATGCCATTACACCGTGGAATACATGACCGCGCTGTTATCGGCATCCAAGGACGAGATGGATAAGGTCGCCTGGTACGTGGCGGACAGCCGCAGCATGGGCATTAACGTTCTGCCGCCGGACGTGCGCACCAGCGGCTGGGATTTCACCATCGAGGATCGCGAGGGTGGGAAACCTGCCATTCGCTTTGGCCTGGGTGCGATCAAGAATGTGGGACACGAACCAGTGAACCTCATCATCAAGGCGCGGGAAAAAGGCGGTTTCAAGGATCTGAATGATTTTGCCCGCCGTGTGGACTTACACTCAATGGGCAGGCGTTCACTGGAATGCCTGGTTCGGGTTGGCGCCTTGGATACTTTCGGCGGTCGCAAGGCGATGCTGGAAGCGCTCGATCAGATCATTGCCATCAGCGGCTCGCATTTCCGCGCCGCGCAGACCGGTCAGCTGACCATCTTTGGCGCCGCGGAGGGCATCGAGGAAAGTATTGTCCTTCCTCCCAGCTCCGATCTGGATTGCCGTGAGCAGCTTGCCTGGGAAAAAGAGCTGCTGGGATTATATGTTTCTGATCATCCCCTGACGCCTTATCTGCCGGTCCTCAAACAGCACGTCACTCATTTTGCCGGGCAGCTGGGTGAAGCTGCGAATAAAGAGAAGGTGACCGTTGCCGGGCTTGTGACCCGCATCCGAAGCATCCGTACCAAGGAAGGCAAACCCATGGGATTCGTCACCCTGGAAGATCTGCAGGGTAATATCGAGTTGGTGCTTTTCCCGAAGACCTGGGACTCATTCAATCGCATCCTCCAGATGGATGCGGTGCTCAGCGCCGAGGGGCGCGTGGACGCTCAAAATGGCGATCCCAAGATCCTGGTGGATAAGCTCATCCCCGTGCAGCCGGTGGATTCCCCTGTTCCTGAAAAAGGCTCTGCGCCAGCAGCATTGAAAAATGACCAACCCGCGCCGTGCGTCGATCGAACGTCAGCGCCGCCGGTTTCCAATCCTGCACCCGCGGGATTTGGCGACGATGATTTTCCGACCCCGCCCGAAGAGGATGATTACTTACCTGACTCACCCCGGATGGAACAGCAGCCCCCGGTTATGACCATGATAAAACAGCCCGTGGCAGCGGAGAGCCAGGATAGCGTTGCGGTTCTTACAGTTGAAGAGCATGTATTGGAGATGGGTAAAGCCGTGCTCGAGGTGGTAAGCACGCCTGCCCCTGAAATATCATCCTCATTTACTTTTTTGGTTCCCCCCCAGGGTGAAAGGTTCGATGCAGTCGAGCCATCTGCCCAGCAAATGATCACCGTGTTGATCCATGCCAGCGGGGAGAAGAACCAGGACGTGCGCCGGTTGCAGCGCGTGCTGGGTGTTTTGCGTTCATGCCCGGGCCGGGATCGTTTCTCACTGCTTGTTTATGAAGAAGGTCACCAGTACATGCTTGAATTCCCCAACGACACCACCGGGGCGGGCGAGGAATTACAAAAACGCCTGGCGCGCATCGTCGGCGAGGATCACGTACGCATCGAACACCTGCGTGTCGGTTGAGCGCGAGTTCTTAATGTATAATTAATGTTAGACTTCGACAAGAGGTCTGATATGGTTTTTAACTGCTAATCATTCATTTTTTCCGCAGGGTGGAGGCATTATGCCGTTGCTGGGGAGGGAGGAGAAGAGAAGCCAATCGTGTAAACGACTGGTCAAACGTTTTTGGTTTGACGCCGGTCGTTTATTTTTTACCTTTCTTTGGCTTCTAAGTATCTTCCTGTCCAACCTCCCCGGGAATGTATCCGCCCAACCGCGCTTTCTTCCAACCGAAGAAGTCATCATTGGTTTGCCCGCGGAAGCCTTGATCGGCTCGCAGGTCACATTTACCGTCACTTTCGATAATAACGGTGATGAGCCCGGCTACGGTCCCTATATCGATGTCATCCTGCCTGCCATCGGGACGGATGGCAGCGACGGCCTCACCTTTCAATCCGCTTCCTACCTGGGCGCAGCCCTGCCGGACGCGCCCGTGGTGCAGATCTTCCCGGCTCCCACCGGCTGCGTGGATCATCCCTGGGCGATCGATAATACCGGTGCGCCAGTCCAGGTTTGCGGCACCATCGGCGACCAGCTGGTTTCCCTGATGCTGCCTTTCGGCTCGTTCTTCCCCCAGCAGCCGCCTGCGCCCATTACCATCGTTGCCAATCTGAGTAATTTCGCGGATCTGGCTGCTCCGCTCACGGTGCAAGCCAATGCTGGTTTCATTTATGGCCGCACCCCGATCAACGATTACGCCACCGATCCTTCGCGCATCGGCGCATTGGATAGCGCGGCGATCACTCCAACCTTATTCTCCCTGGCGAAGGAATATATCGGCCCGGAAGATGAAACCGCCACCGGTCCGAATTATCCCCGCCAGTACACCATCACGGTCGATATCGCCGATGGTCAACCCATCAACGGTTTCTGCATCAGCGACCTGCTGCCCAACAACATGCAGTACCTGCAGCTGGATTCGAGCACGCCGGGCGGCGGTGTGGCAACCGCGGAACCGGTCCTGGGAGCAGCCCAGAATCCGCCCGATAACGATCTCGAGGTTTGCTGGGCAACGGTAACAGGTACCGCCGGCGCCAACGATGCTTCCATCACCTTCAGCTATTTCATCCCGCTCAACGATGCCAATAGCGCAGCGGTGATCAACGCTGATTCAGGCGATGACGTTCCCTCGATCGATGACGCGGCTGCATCCGGTTCCTGGGATCCGCTCGACCCGGGTGACCCGGTCACACCGGCGGTCAGCGATGTCACCAATAACGATCATACCCTCACCGATAAATCCATCGCCATCCAGAAGAGCGGCGGCATCCTGGTGGACAACACCGCGCCGGGGCTTTCGCCGGAGGACGTGCTGGTTTACACCCTGGAATTCCAGATCTCGGATTATTTTGCCTTCCAGGACCTTGTCCTGCGGGATATCCTCTCGGATGGTCAGCGCGTGGATGAGACCTACGCGCCGCGCCTAACGATCAACGGCAACCAGTTCAGCCTGCCGGTGACCGCCATGGACAGCGCCAATTACGATATCATCGATCACTACACCGGTGGTACCCCGCAGGTCCCGCCCATCGACGGCACCACCGAGATCATCTTCCGCATCTCCGATGAGCTGGTCACCAATTCCCTGCCCATGTGGATGGTGGGCGGCTGCATTCCCATGCAGGCGGGCGGCGCCAACCGCGCGCCAGGCAACACGGATTGCTCCACCTCCGATGACGGTCCCACCACCGGGACGATCACCTTCCGTACCATCGTCCAGGATGAATTCAGCGATGATTACCTGCCCAATGACCCCTCGGTTGACCAGGGCGATATCCTGGGCAATTTAGTTCCGTCCATATCCGGTGATCTCCTGCGGGTCGCTGATCTCTCGCTGACCGGTTTATCCGAAGCGGATGATAGCGGCGCCAGCCTGGAGATCCCGCGCGGGGTGCTCAACAAGTCCATTTACGCCATCAACGGCAGCACCAGCTTCCCATCCCCGGTGCGGATTGCCCCGGGAGACGTGGTCACCTACCGCCTGCGCTACACCCTGCCCACAGCGGACGTGGAAGACCTGGATTTCGTCGATTACCTGCCCGCGCCCGTCTTTCGCTCGACGGAGGTGACCACCTTTGATTACACGGTGAGCGCCGCCGCGCCGCCAGCCGGGACGCTGAAATTTGGTCCTGCGGACAGCTTTTACAACTATATCCAGGCATCCGCCACCCCCTTTGATCCCACGCTTGACCACGGATGGGTCGCAGAACAGCCTCACGGTCTATTACGGCGATTTTGATGACCCTGCCAACCTGGGACAGGTGGTTGACCTGCTTTTCTCGGTGACCGTGCGATCCGATCCCTTCGCGGATGGCCTCTACCTGACCAACCAGGCGCGCGCGCATGAAGGCTCCACCAACAGCGGGCAATCGGACGCGGATGCCATCATCCAGATCCAGCTGACCGAGCCGGTTCTGGCGATGCGCAAGGGCGTGGTTGCCACCAACAACCCGGCTGGCGTATTCGCCCCCGCTCCACCCGTGCCCGCTGGCGTGACGTTTACCACCGGTGCCTGTGCAACGCGCATGTCTGGGACGGTGAATTCAACCAACCTGGGTGCTTCCCTGGATAGCAACCTCTCCGCCGTGGATGCCGGGGATACCGTTGCGCTGGCCATCGTGATCGAGAACACCGGCTCCGGTTTGAACGGCGCCTTCGATGTCCGCGTGCAGGATAACCTGCCGTTGGGCATGACCTTCGTGCCGGGCAGCCTGTGCGTCACGGATGGCGCAGGATTGACGATCAATACTATTGATCTTGGCGGTGGTCTCTTTGGCTCCGGCATCGAGCTGGTCGATCCGGGTCCCACGCCTTCCCCAGACCTGGGTGCCATCGATGCGTTTGACCCGACCGACGGGCATAACATCGCCATCATCTCCTACCTGGTCACCCTGGATGCGACCGACGAGCCCCTGCAAGTGCTGACCAATACCGCCACCCTGTTCAACTACGCGGGCACCAACGGCGGCGACGATCACACCGTCACCGACCTGACCGATCCCGCGACCGTGACCATTGCCACACCCGCCGCGCTCAAGGAATTGGTGGGCAGCGAGATCGACCATGTCAACAACACCGATCCCCAGGTGGTCATCGGTGAGCTGGTGGATTATCGCGTCACCCTGACCATCCCGGAGGGCGTAACCAGCAACGCGGTCCTGACCGATACCCTGGACGCCGGGCTGGCTTTCGTCCAATGCCAGAGCATCACGGTCCTCTGCCGGGTTGAGTACCACCCTGCCCGGCGGGTTCGCGGATGCCTGCAACGATCCTGTCAATCCGACCGTTGGGGCTGGTGGGCAGGTGGTTACTTACAACCTGGGTACCATCACCAACGCCAACCGGGTGAATGCCACGCCTGAAACGATCGTCATCGAGTACCAGGCCGTGGTACTGAACGTGGCGGGTAACGTCACCAACACCCAGTTGAATAATTCCGCCATATTCAGCTGGCTGGGGCAGGCGCTGCCGGCGGTTTCCGCGCCCAATGTGACCGTCATCGAGCCGCGCCTGGATCCGATCAAAGCCATCGCGCCGGTCAACGGCGATGCCGGCGATCCCATCACCTACACCATCACCCTGCGCCGCCTGGCGGGCAACACGGTGGATGCCTTTGACGTGACCGTCACGGACGCGCTGCCGCGCATCACCATCGCCGGCGTGCCCACCACCAGCTTCATCATCCTTCCCGAACCTGCTCCACCTTTTTCAGTGGTCGATTCGGCGGGGATTCTGGACGCAGCGAATTTCGCAGATCATTGGTGATAACACCAACGGCTGGACACTGCGTACCGTCCCCGGTTTCACCTTCGATTTCCTGGGCAGCGAAGCTGGCAGGACGATCACCATCACCATTGCCGGCACGGTCTCGCCGCTTTCCATCCCCGGCCGCACCTACACCAACACGGCGTACATGCTCTGGACCAGCCTGGATGGCGATTACCGCTCCGTTCCGCGCTCCAGCTACAGCGCGAATTCGGTCGAGCGCATCGGCATCATCGGGAACGCCCTGGATAATTACACCGATCCCGGATCGGCGGTCTTCACCCACAACGCCCCGGCATTGACCAAATCCCTGGTCACAACTTCCGAAACACACACGGCTGCCAACGCGGTTGCCATCGGCGAGATCGCCCGCTACCGCCTGGTGGTGCGCATCCCCGAAGGTACCTCGGTCAACACGCGCATCAGAGACGTGCTGCCCACCGGTTTGAGTTTCCTGAACAACAATACCACTGCCATGATCGCCCTGGTGGGGGATGGGGTGGGGGTTTCCTCCAGTTCGTTCCCGGGCTTCGGACAGCAAGTGGGCAACGAGGGCAACATCGCCAGCATTGTACCGGCTTATTCCATCCCACCCGCCCAGATCAGCTGCAGCCCTGTGGGCTGCGGGGATGACGCCGATATCATTTTCAATCTCGGCGATATCACCAACGCCGATTCGGATGCCAATTCGGAGTACATCGTCATCGAATTCAACGCCCTGGTGGATAATATCGCCGGCAACCAGCAGTTTAACAACGCCAACGGGGCTTTATCGGCAACCACGCGCAACAACAACTTCAACCTGAATATCGATACCAACACCACGCTGACATCGGGCAACATCCCGGTGACCATTGCCGAGCCGGTGATCAGCAACCTGGCAAAAACCCCGCCAGCCGGCGCACCGGACGCGGGCGACAACGTCAGCTACATGTTTACCTTCTCCAATGTGGCTGCAGCGCTGCCACCGTTTCCGCTTTCGACGTGCGCTTTACCGATAATTCCATCCCCGTTGCTTATTTCACGGTCACCGGCGTGACCGTGGTCATGTCGGATGGCTCGACCTACATCGATAATACCGTGGGCAACGTCATTGATATCACCATCCCGGTCATGGCACCGGGGGTTTCCTGCACCATCACCGTCAATGCCACGGTGGTCAATAACGTGCCCGCCGGGCAGACCATCACCAACACCGCGCGGGTGGTCTATTCCAGTCTGCCGGGCATCGGCACCGCGGTCAACCCGACCGGCGAGAGCACTCCGGGAGGCAGCGGCAATGCATTTGGCGAACGGGATGGCACCGGTGCGGTGGGCGGCTTGAATGACTACCTCGATACCGCCAGTGCTACGCTCAACCTGGCCATTCCCGCCATCGACAAGCTAACCCCCGCGCCGCTCACTTACACGATCGGCGAAGAGGTTACTTACAACCTGGTAGTCACCCTGCCGGAAGGCGTGACCGAAGACCTGGTGGTCACCGACGATCTCCCCGCCGGGCTTGTTTACGTCCCAGCTTCATCAGTCATTGATACATCCACTTTCAACGGCACGCTGCCTGTTCCGGTCATCACCGCGCCCGGCGGCAGCGGCGATAACGTTATTTATAACTTTGGCGACACAACCGTTGTGGATGATAACGTCACCACCAACAACAGCTTTACCATCACCCTGCGCGCCCGTGTGGTAAATGAGATCGCCAACCAGGACGGCACGCCCCTGGATAATACCGGCTCGCTCACTTATACGCGCAACGGCGCGCCTGCCACCATCACCGATGCCCCCGTGCGGGTCAACGTGATCGAGCCGCTCATCGCGGTGGATAAGAACATCACCGTGCCGCCCGTCCCCCCGGATGCCGGCGGCGTGGTCACCTACCAGGTGGTGCTCTCGCACGATGCCAACTCCCATCTGAATGCCTACGACATGCATTTCGAAGACGTGCTGCCCTCCGGGCTGGTCAACATCCAGAACGTGACGCTCACGCCTTCCGGTTTTGGCGCATATCCTCCGCCAGTCACCTTTGACGGGTTGGGGGGCACCACCCTGCGCGTTCCTTCCGGCGCTGGCACCTTCGATATGCCGCTGGGCGCGACCCTGACCATCGAATTCCAGGCCACCATCGACCTGGGCGTAGCGCCCGGGCAGGATATCACCAACACCGGCACCGCCTGGTATTCCTCGCTTGATGGAGTGTCAGTATACGAGCGCGATGGCGAGACCGCGCCTGCCTGCCTCTGGCAGCCCGGCCTGCCGCCCGCCTGCCTCAACGATTACCGCAACGCCGGTTCGGATACCTTCACCACCGGTGGGTCGCTCTTCCAGAAAGCCCTGGCGACCACGGATGAAGCCGCCACCTCCGGCGACGAGCTTTCCATCGGCGAGATCGCCACCTACGGTCATGGTGGTCACGCCTGCCGGAAGGCACCATCAACAACGTCTCCGTGGCGGACGCGCTGCCCACCTACATGGAATACGTGGATGCCAGCGTGGTCACCCAGGCGGCAGCCAGTTACGGTTTGCTGGCCTTCAATTTTGCCGGCACGCCTGCCCGCGCCGGTCATTACTGCACCGCCCGCCAATCCCAACGGCGGTGGGACAGCCACCCTTGATTTTGCCAGCGTGATCGTGGATGGCGATAACGACATCACCAACAACAGCTTCCTGGTGCTGGTGCGCGCGCGGGTGATGAACCTGGTCGAAAACCAGCAGGGGCAGGTGCGCACCAACAACGCCAGCCTGAATTACCAGGGACTGGCAGCGCCCATCGCCAGCAACCCGCTGCCCATCACCGTGGTGGAGCCGGAGCTCGGCATGGCGAAATCGATCCTTTCGATCCTGCCTGCCAATCCCTCCAACGATGCGGGCGATACCGTCACCTACCAGGTGCAGCTCTACCATCTTGCTTCCACCGCCATGCCCGCCCTGGACGTGCATTTCACCGATATCCTCCCTGCCGATCTGGCTCTCACCCTGGCCAGCGTGAGCTGCGCCCCGGCGCTCTGCACCAATAATTCCGCCGGCAATACCGTTGACCTGACCATTGCCAGCTTCCCGGACACGTATCTGATCGCCAATCCGCTGGTGATCACCTTCCAGGCAGTCATTGCGGATAGCGTGGAACCTGGGCAGACCATCACCAACACCGCCGATGCAACCTGGACTTCCCGCACCGGCGTGGTCGCTGGCGAACGGGATGGCTCCGGCGGGCGTGAACGATTACGCCGCCCAGGCTGCCATCGATTTCGATATCGGTGATCCCGCCTTCAGCAAGGCGCTCACCGCCACCTCCGCCGGGCACACCCTGCTCTCCGACGTGACCATCGGCGAGGTGATCACCTACACCTTGACCATCACCCTACCCGAGGGCACCACCACCGGGCTGGTGGTCACCGATAACCTCCCAGTCGGATTGCAGTACGTCCCGCGTGTTTCCGTGCTGGATACCGCCGGGTTTGGCGGCGCGGTCGCCGAGCCGGTCGTTACGGCGGTAGGTGGATCGGGCGGTGACGTGACCTTCACCTTCGCGCCCATCACGGTCACTTCCAACGAGAACCCCGCGGACAACAGTTTCCGCATCCTCGTGGATGCCCTGGTGCTGGATGAAGCCGGCAATATCGGGCTCAACCCGCCCGGGCAGACCGTTTTGACCAACAATGCCAGCCTGCAGGTCGGCACCCAGCCGGCGATCCCGGCAGCCCCGGTGAATGCCACCGTGGTCGAGCCGCGCATGACCATCACCAAGAGCGCGCTGCCCACCGATATCGCCCCCGGTGAAACCGTCACCTTCACCCTGACGGTTGCCAACACCGGCACCTCGGATGCCTACGACGTGGTCATCGAGGATCCGCTGCCGCTCGCCCGTTTTGATACCATCGCCGCGGTTTCCACCCCGCCCGGTTTTGTTTTGACAACACCCGTGATTGGAACCGACACCGTGGTCACCTACACTTCCCAGCCAGGTGTTGCCGTGGTGCATGGCGCTCCCGCGCTGAGCTTCGTCTTCAGCGCCCGCCTGCTGACCATTGCTCCGGCGGAGGTGCTGACCAATACCGCCACGGTCACGCAAGCGACCACCCTGGATGGCGCGGATCCCAACGAGCGCGATGAGCCGGATGTGCAAGCCACTGTTGATCTGAACGGCTCGGTGATCGACCTGACGCTTGCCAAGGACGATGGCGGCATCACCACCACCCCCGGCGGGCTGGTGATCTACACCCTCACCTACGCCAATATCGGCAACCGCCCTGCGACGGGTGTGATCATCGAGGAAACCCTCCCCGCAAACTCGACCTTCGATGTTGCCAACAGCGACCCGGGCTGGATCTGCACCAACCCGCCTGCCTGCACCGATTACCAGCTCTCCATTGGACCCCTGGGCGCCGCGCCTGCGGGCGGTACGGCCGCTTTCGCGGTCATCGTGGATAACCCGCTGGCGAGCGGTGTCACCCAGATCGATAACGCTGCCACCATTTACGATGACGGCACCAACGGCGACGAAGCCGATCTGACCAACAACGACGCCGCGGATTTCACCCCCGTGGATGCTGCCCCGACCCTGCTGCTCACCAAGGACGACCATATCACCCAGACGGCTGCTGGTGCCACCCTTGTTTATGATATTGTCCTCACCAACAACGGTGACCAGCATGCCACCGGCGTGTTCATCACCGATACCATCCCGGTCGAGCTGGAGAATCCCGCCGTGCTTTCCATCACCCGCAGTGATGGTATCCCTGCGCCCGATTACGATATCACCGGCGGTGATACCCTGCGCGTGCCATCCGGCGCGGGCACCTTCGACCTGCCCGTGGGTACCACCATCACCGTGCGCCTGCAGGTGGATGTCAAGGATCCCGTTCCCGGCGATCCGCCCTATTTCACCAACCTGGCGCACAGCGAGGATGATGGCACGAATACCGGCGGAGTCCCGGTGGTCAGCGAGGACGACGATACCGACGCCCTGCGCGACCTGACCAAGACGCCTGGTGGCGATGAGCCATCACGACCCGGCGCTCGGCAGGGACGTGTATATCGGTGAGCTGCTCACCTACGAGGCTTCCTTCGTCATTGCCCCAGGGCAGCTGGAAAACCTGCACCTGGTGGATAGCATGGATACCGGGCTGGCGGTGGTCTATTGCGAAAGCATCACCGCCGCCCCCGGCACCGGCATCGTCGAAGACCCGGCGCATCCTTTCAACAACAACGCTGCCGGTACCGCGGTCTGCCCGGGTGATCGCCAACCTTGCCAGCACGAGCTTCACCCCCTCGCCGCTCAATGATCCCGATCAGGCCGGGGATGCGCGCATTGTCGATTTCAACTTCGGCACCGTGCAGAATACCGGAGCGGTGGATGAGACCATCAGCGTGCGCTACGTGGTTGCCGTGCTGGATACGGCGCGCAACGTGCGCGGCGTGGCATTGGAAAACACAGCTCTATGGACCTGGACGGGCAATACCGGCGGGCTGCAGCAGACAGCCGGACTGGTGACCATCCTCGAGCCCACCCTGACCATCACCAAGGACGTCGACCGCACCACGGCGCTGCCCGGCTCGGTGGTCACCTTCACCGTGGTCATCGCCAACGATGGCGTCGGCACCAACTCGGATGCCTTTGACGTGACCATGACCGATGTGCTGCCCTTCCACCCTGGTCTACGTGCCGCTCTCGATGACCTTCGCCGGCTACCCGGTGACCAGCTGGAGCGATGCCGCTCCAACGCTCACCGCCACCTGGGCCGTGCTGCCCATCGGCGAATCCGCCACCATCACCTTCCAGGCGACGGTCAACCTGCGCCCGGGGCGCAGCGCCAGCAATACCGCTGCCGTGGAATGGTCCAGCCTGCCGGGTGATTACTTGACGCCGCAATCGCCTTTCAACCGCTTCTCGACCGAGCGCTATTACGATCCCAATGACCCGGTCAATATCTACGGCGGGGCAGCCAGCATCGCCGTGCAGGCGCCCTCACTGCCCGCCACCGGGTTTGCCCCCGGGCGGGTGACTGCGCTGCCTGATCAGCCTGATGGAAAATCCTACGCTTCCATGGATGAATTCCGCCTGATGATCCCCGCGCTGGGTGTGGATATCCCCATCGTGGGTGTGCCGGCAGGCACCGATGGCTGGGATATCACCTGGCTGCGCGGACAGGCCGGTTACCTGGCGGGCACCGCCTATCCCACCTGGAACGGCAACAGCGGCATCACCGCCCACGTCTACGACGCGGACGGCAATCCCGGTCCCTTCGTTGACCTGCAAAAGCTGAAATGGGGCGATGTGATCATCGTGCAGTCCTTCGGGCAGAAATACGTCTACGTGGTGCGCGAGGTGATCCGCACCTACGCTGAGGATCTTTCGGTGCTGCGTCACGAGGAGAAACCCTGGCTGACCCTGATCACCTGCCAGGGCTTCAACGAGCAGACCGGGCTGTATATCTGGCGCATTGCCGTCCGCGCCGAATTCGCCCGGGTGGAATAAACAAAAAACGGGTGCACATCATGTGCACCCGTTTGTAATTCTTATGTAGGGGCGCAGTCGCTTGCACACCTTTAGGTGCACGCTGCGCCCTCCTTCTATTCCTCTTCCTTCCCCCTCAAATGCGGGAACAGGATCACCTCGCGGATCGAGCGTTTCCCGGTGAGCAGCATCGTCAGCCGGTCCACTCCCATGCCGAAACCGCCCTGCGGCGGCATGCCGTAGGACATGGCGCGCAGGTAATCCTCGTCCATCGGGTGCAGGTCCTCGTCTTCCGCCTCGAAGGCGTGACCCATCTCCACGAAGCGCGCTTCCTGGTCGAGCGGGTCGTTCAGCTCGGAAAAGGCGTTGCAGAGCTCCATCCCGCCGATGTAGCCTTCGAAGCGCTCCACCGTGGTCGGGTCGCCCGGCTTGCTCTTCGCCAGGGGTGAGATATCCCGCGGGTAATCGTAGACGAAGGCCGGCTGGATCAGCTTGGGCTCCAGGAAATCGCCCAGCATGCCCTCGATCAGCTTGCCGCGCGGCGAGCCCGGTTTGAATTTCATCCCCTTGGCGGTCATCGCTTTCTCCAGCGATTCCCCATCGGGATGATCGTTGTAATCGATGCCGGTCATCTCCAGCAGCCCCTCGCGCAGGTCGATGCGCTTCCAGGGCGGGGTGAGATCGATCTCGTGACCGTCGAACTCGATCTTCATGCTGCCGTTCACCTGCTGCGCCACGAAGGAGACCATCTGCTCGGTGAGCTCCATGATCTGCAGGTAATCGGCGTAAGCCATGTAGAACTCGAGCTGGGTGAACTCGGGGTTGTGCTTGAAGGAGACGCCCTCGTTGCGGAAATCGCGCCCGATCTCGTAGACCCGGTCCAGCCCGCCCACGATCAGCCGCTTGAGATACAGCTCGAAGGAAATGCGCAGGAAGAGATCCTGGTGCAGCTGGTTGTGGTGGGTGACGAAGGGCTTGGCCGCCGCGCCGCCGTAGAGCGGCTGCAGGATGGGCGTTTCCACCTCGACGAAGCCGTGGTCATCCAGGAACTTGCGCAGCGCGGTGACGATCCCGGCGCGCTTGCGGAAGATCTCGCGCACCTCGGGGTTGACCGCCAGGTCGGCGTAGCGCTGCCGGTAGCGGGTTTCCGGGTCCGCCAGGGTGGCGTGCCGCACCACCTGACCATCCACCACCTCGTCCTTGGCGGCGGGCAGCGGCGTGATCGCCTTGGCCAGCATTTTATAATCAGCCACCTCGAGGGTGATCTCGTTGGTGCGCGTGCGGAAGAGCTTGCCGGATGCCTGGATGTAATCGCCCAGGTCGAATTCCTCGTTGAGCAGCTTGAACTTCTCCTCGCCCAGGTCGTTGATGCGGAAGAAGAGCTGCAATTTGCCCGGAGCCGTCCTCGATGTGGGCGAAGGTGATCTTGCCCATCGGGCGCAGCGCGCGCAGCCTGCCGGCCACGCTGGCGGTGACGGGCTCCGTGCTGCCCGCCTTTTCCGCGGCTTCGAAGGCGCTGACTGCCTGCTGCGTGTTGTGCGTCACCTGCGCGCGGATGGGGTAGGGCTCCATCCCCGCCTTGCGCAGGCGCTCGATCTTTTCGAGGCGGATCTTTTCAAGCTCGTTTCGTTCCATGGTGTTTTCCTGGTTGATAGAATGGGTCTATTTTAATGCAGAATTGGGGGATATTGGCAGGATGGCGGATATTAAAATCGTACAAATGGCGAATTGCTAACGATGCTTTCAGGAATATGATTATGAGCACGAGGTTGGTAATGAAAAAAGAATTGATACCAAGACATCCCGGACTGCCGAGATGACCTGTTTATCCCGGGCTGATTCATTTATGGAATAGAAGGAACTTTAAAATGCTAGAGCCATTCTTTTTCGCGCTGGGTATTGCAAACAATTTATTTCTGATTTTCATCTTTCTTATTCGCAAGAATCATTTTGCCCTTCTGCAAAGAATCGGATGGGTATATTTCTTATTAGCAATTCCGGCCATCTATGCAATGGTCCTCGTCCAACAGGAACAGAAGTCACCGCAATACACTGTCTTTCTGGGGATATTTTTGGCATTTCTGGCGATCGAAGCCCTTTATGACTGGATTTTGAAGATTCCGTTCCGGGAGAAAATGGATTGGAAACAGTTGGTGCCATATGTCGCGCTCTACATCTCGATGAATTATGGATTTGTGGTAATGACTTGGAAATATTATTCCTTGATCGGCGGGATTATCATGCTCGGTCTTTTTGTTATCCAAATCATTGCCAATATGGTCACGCATCCACGACACACAATCGAAAAAAAGTGACCTTGGGGTGCTTACGCGGTGAGGTATAACATGAAAGATCAGACGCATGTCAATCCTTGGTGGGCAGCACTTACCGTGTGGGGCGTGGTGAATGCTGTCAATGTGCTGCAGGCGGCAGGGTTCCTGTCGCGGGTATATACCGGAAGTCAGACGATCAACCACATCCTCGGCTACGCGATTATCGCCCTCGCTGTCCCGTCAACTGTGGCTCTCGTCGCTTTCATACGCGCGAGAGCGGGATGGCGGCATTGGATCGGTCCTGGAGCGTTCCTCGCGTTCATTGCGCTGATGATCATTGTGGACTATGTTTGGGTGGTCGAGTTTCGGTCTCCAATGCGTTACGACATTCTTGTGCCGTACCTCGTGCTCTTCTTCGGCTCGATTCTGCTGATGGGCCTGCCAATGTTTCGTATGGATCGACGGCTGTGGCTTGTCACTGCGGCGACCACGGTTCTGCTGCTGGGGGCGATGGGGGTTGCGATGTATGCGGGTGTGGGCTGAGCTATTGAGCGGGTGGATTATTTATGCCTCCCACCACGGCGTGAAACCAACGCCTACCCTTGCGCTTTCTAAAACACGAGACTCTTTGCTCCGCTCAGAAGGCGGCAAGCTCTTCGCCTCGTTCTACGCGCTCTATTCCGGGATGGCTTTCCTGGCGACCGCCAGCATCCTCATCGCGCCTTTGGCGCACCGCCTGCTGCATCGGTTGCATTTAGAATCGACAGGAAATTAACCTTTTATGACCAACAATTCAGGACATAGTCCCCCTTCGGTAATCCGCAGTCTTTTTCCCACCAGTTCGATTAGAATCCATCCATGGAACCTCAACCGCCCTCCTTCACCCCGCGCGAAACGGAGGTGATCGGGCATCTGCTTCACGGCAAGAGCAACAAGCTGATCGCGCTGGAGATGGCCGTCTCCAACCGCGCGGTGGAATTCCACCTCAGCAGCATCTACGCCAAGCTGGGGGTCAGCTCGCGCGCCGAAGCCATCATCCGCCTCAAGGACATGCACCTTCGGGAATCCGAAGCTCGCCCACAATCCGCTGACCTTCGCCAACCCGCAGTTGAAAAAGCGCCCTCAATAGCGCAGAATGGAAAGCAATCCATTCCCTTGCGGAGGTCAGCTTTGAAGATAACAATGTTGGTTGGTTTTGTCCTGGGTCTCGGCGGTGTGCTCATCGCGCTGCTTCTCGTCCGCTCCTCGAACGAGCGCCGGGCTGTCGCGGAGAGGGAGCCTCTCCCGGCCACCATGGCAGTTCCCACCAGGGTGCCGCTGGCCACGCAGATCCCACCGGCGGCAACCGCCGCTGCGACTCCCGGCGATCATGCCCGCTTCACCGGCGAGACCGTGCTGGATGGCAGCCAGGTCGATCCGGGAGAAAGCTTCACCAAGAGCTGGTACATCCAGAACGATGGCTCGCTCACCTGGGGAGCGGATTACGCCCTGGTCATGGTCCAGTCATCGCACCCCCTGGGTCAGTCGCTGGGTGAACCCGCCCAGATCCCGCTTCCGGGGACGGTGCTGCCAGGCGCGGAGGTGAAGATCAGCATTCCGCTCAACGCTCCGCAGACCGAAGGCATCTATTCAGCCGTCTACGAGCTGCGCGATGGAGCGGGGCAGGTGGTGGAGGGTGATGGTGCCCGGCTGTGGTTCTCGGTGGTGGTCGGCAACCCTGTTATTTCGGGTTCGGTGCAGAATGGGGGAGTCTCGATGCAGCTGCAGGGCATCCAGAAGGATGCGGGGTATACCTCGGCTGAGATCTGCGCCCAGTACCCGGATACCCAGGACTGGAATCCCTGGCCGGTGACCCTGCAGGCGGGTAATATCAGCGCCTCGATCGATTCCTACCAGCTGGTGGGTGCCAAGGATCCGGGCACTGCTTCCAGCAGTTACCGCTGCTTCATCCTCGGTTTTCCCACCGGCACGGATCAATACGGCAGCCAGCCGGTGACCATCACCATCCAGAGCCTCGCGGTGGATGCCTCCACCAACCTGGAGGCCAATTGTGCCCGCGCCCAACACATCCTGGCAGTCTCGCATCCCGGTCTCACTTTCACCTGCGGATCGCCCGGCTTTTATTACAGCGGGGTGCAGGTACCTGCGGGCATGACCCTGAGCGAAGCCGAGCAGCTGATCATGGACGCCCTCGAGCAGCGCATTTATGGACCGTGGGTGTTCGGGGAATAATTCCTCATCGGTAAAAAATCTGACAGCTTGTCATCCTGAGCCGCCACGCATTTTGTGGCGTGCGAAGGATCTCCGGCATAAATAGGAGACTCTTTGCTATGCTCAGAGTGACAAACAAAAAAACCTCTGTGTTCTCTGTGGTGAAAATTAAATAAAAACCCCGCCCTCGGCGTCTGGCAGGTTATGTGCCTGCCCGCGGGCGGGGTGATGATTCTTGGGAATAATTATTCCACGGTCACGATGCTCACTTTGAACGCACCGGCCGGTGCTTCCACGCTGACCTTTTCTCCGGCTTTGTGTCCCAGCAGCGCCTTGCCCAGCGGGGATTCGTTCGAGATGCGCCCCTGCTCGGGGTTGGCTTCCGCCGCACCCACGATGGTATACACTTCCGGGTGCCGGCTGCCTTCCTCCTTGATCGTCACCTTTGAGCCAACCTGCACCAGCTCATGCGAGGGTGTCTCTTCGATGACCCGCGCGGTGGCCAGCAGGATTTCCAGCTCCTTGATGCGCCCTTCCACGAAAGCCTGCTCGTTCTTGGCGGCTTCGTATTCTGCGTTCTCGATCAGTTCGCCGCCTTCCATGGCCTCGCGCAGGCGGTCGGCGATCTCTTTCCGCTTCTGGGTGCGCAGGTATTCCAGCTCATCCTGCAGTTTCTGGAATCCTTCCTGGGTCAAGAATGTGGTTGCCATCTTTTAGTCCTTTACTACTATTCTTTCGGCAATGATTCGGGCAGATGGTCTGTACCTAACCGCCCCTTGTAAAAAAAACCACTCCAATAGGGGCGGTTCTTGAATCGGCTGCCTTGAAGCCTTAGTGATTGTAGACTGTATTCTAGCACAAATCGAAGTCAAAGGCAAGTGGGAAAATGGACGATGGACAACAGACCATGGACGATAGAAAGCTGACCATCGTCCGTGGTCCATGGTCCTTGGTCGGTATTATCCCGCTTTGAACTTCGCGCCTTCCTGCAGCGCCTGCGAGTTGAGCGGCAGCAGTTTCTGGTGGCGTTCGGGCAGGTGCTCCTTGAGCGCTTTTTCGATGGCTTCAATGGGCAGCACCGGCAGGTTCGCCAGCAGTCCGCCCAGCAGCACCATGTTGGTCATGCGCTTCTCGCCCAGCTTCTCGGCGATCTCGTTGCCCGGCACTTCCACCACCTTGATATCCTTGCGGGTGGCTTTGCGGTCGACCATCGATGTATTGACCACCAGCACGCCGCCCGGGGCGACCAGCTTTTCGTATTTATCCAGCGAAGGCAGGTTGAGCGCGATGGCAGCCTGCGGGTTGCGCACCATGGGCGAGCCGATCTCTTCGTCGGCGATGACCACGGTGCAGTTGGCCGTGCCGCCGCGCATCTCGGGTCCGTAAGATGGGATCCAGGTGGTCTCTTTGCCTTCCGCCAGTGCAGCGTAAGCCAGCAGCTGCCCGGCGAAGAGCACGCCCTGCCCGCCAAATCCGGCAATGATGATCTCTGTTTGCATTGGTTCCCTCCCTTAGAGTTTGGCTTCCAGAAGCGTGGGGTGCACCTTGAAATCGTTGAGCGGGAAATAGGGCACCATTTTCTCCGCCAGCCATTGCTGCGCAGCAGTCGGATTCATGCCCCAGTTGGTGGGGCAGGTGGAGAGCAGCTCCACCATCGAGAAACCCAATCCGCGCACCTGGGTTTCGAACGCCATGCGGATGGCTTTCTTCGCCAGGCGGATGTTCTTCGGATCGTGCAGCGAGCGCCGTACAACAAAGCTGGCGCCGTCCAGCGTGGCGAGCAGCTCCGCAGCCCGCACCGGGTAGCCCATCGTTTCCACGTCACGTCCATTCGGAGAGGTTGTGGTTTTCATCCCCGGCAGGGTGGTGGGTGCCATCTGACCGCCGGTCATGCCGTAGTTGGCGTTGTTGATGAAAATGACTGTGATGTTTTCACCGCGGGCCGCGGCATGCACGATCTCGCCCATGCCGATGGAAGCCAGGTCGCCATCGCCCTGGTAGGTGAGCACGATGCGGTCGGGCAGGGTGCGTTTCACCCCCGTCGCCATGGCGGGAGCGCGCCCGTGCGGCGCCTGCACCCAGTCGAAATTGAAGTAATTGTAGGCAAAAACCGAACAGCCCACGGAAGCCACCCCGATGGTGCGCTCGCGCAGGCCCATTTCGTCGATCACCTCGGCTACCAGGCGGTGGGCGATGCCATGCGTGCAGCCCGGGCAGTAATGGGCTGACGGTGTGGGTAAGAGCTTCAGGGCGTTTGTAGATCAGGTCGTAGTTAATGTCTTGAGCAACCATTATTGTTCTCCTATTTGGCGAGGGCGAAATTCGCCATCCAGCGGTCGCGGGGATGACCTTCGGTTGTCAGGGGTCCCTTGGCCATGCGCTGGATCTCGGCGAGGATCTCATCGGGGAGGGGGGTCATGCCGCCCATGCGCCCGTAGAATTCAACCGGGCACTGCCCGCGGGAAGCGCGCAGCACGTCTTCGAGCATCTGACCGGAATTCATTTCCACCACCAGTATGCCCTTAACCTTTTTCGCCAGGTCGGTGATGGCTTGCTCGGGGAAGGGGTTCAGCACCACCGGGCGCAGCAGCCCGACTTTGATGCCTTCCGCCCGCGCGGCGCGCACTGAGCTGAGCGCTACCCGTCCGGCGGAGCCGAAACCAATCACAGCAAATTCGGCATCTTCAAGGAAATAGGTTTTGTAACGGATCTCGGCTGCCTGGATCTCCAGCCAGCGTTTGACGATGCGGATATTCGCGACTTCTTCCGCCGGTGGGTCGATATAGATCGAGCTGAGCACGTGCCGTTCCATACCTTTGGCGCCGCGAACCGCCCAATCAGGGTATTCTGTTTTCAGGGGTTTCATCGGCGGCATTTCAGCCGGTTCCATCATTTGACCGATGCTGCCATCGGTGAGCACAACCACGATGGAGCGGTATTTCTCCGCCAGGTCGAAGGCTTCCACGGTGAGATCCACTGATTCCTGCACGCTGGAAGGCGCCAGGACGATGGGGAAATAGTCGCCGTGCCCGCCGCCATGCACCATCTGGGTGTAATCCCCCTGCGAGGGGGCGATGTTGCCCAGCCCCGGACCGCCGCGCATCACGTCGACGATCACCACGGGCACCTCGGTACCGGCGATATAGGATAAACCTTCCATCATCAGGCTGACGCCCGGGCTGGAGGAGGAGGTCATCACGCGCGCGCCGGTGCAGGCTGCGCCGTAGACCATGTTAATCGCGCCGGGCTCGCTTTCCGCCTGAACAAACGCGCGACCCAGTTCCGGCATACGGTGGGCAAGATATTCCAGCGTTTCGGTCTGGGGTGTGATCGGATAACCAAAATAGGATTGCAGTCCCGCGCGGACGGCGGCTTCAGCGACAGCTTCATTGCCTTTCCATAATTCGCGTGTCATCTCAGCCCTCCTCCGCTTTTACCTTGACGCCTTCACGGTAAACCGTGATGGCGGCTTCCGGGCAGACCAGCGCGCAGACCGCGCAGCCGGTGCAGCCTTCGGTGAATAAATGAGCCGGGTGATACCCCTTGGGGGTGAGGTGGTCCATTGCCAGCGCGATGACGTGCTGCGGGCAGGCGTTGATGCACAGCTCGCAGGCTTTGCACTGCAATTCATCCACCTCGATCGTGCCTTTTACGGGCATGCCAACCTCCTGATGGAAATTTTGGTAACTCGGACAATATTTATATGATTTGTATAATCGCAGGTCAATTATCAGGCTTTTTTACCGTTTCGTGTAGTGCCAACTTTCTTAAACCCGATGTATATCCTCATATAGAGTATCCGCGCTCAGCCCCTGGTCAATTTCATCCGCTGCGCTTCCTGGCAGTGGTCTTCTTGCGTTTATCGAGATACATGCGGGCATCAGCTTCACGCAGGGCTTCCTTGAGCATTCCGCTCTTGGTGGCGGTGGTGGTACCGATCGCCAGGCTGAGCAGCAGGCTGGGTTTACGGGAGTTGTATTCCCATATCTTCTTGCGGATGCGGTCAACCGCTGCCTGGGCGATGGCTTCATCGGTGGAGGGCAGCAGGATGGCAAATTCGTCCCCGCCGATGCGCGCGATCACGTCATCACCCCTGAATGCAGCGGTGAGCACGGTGGCGGCTTCCTGCAGCATTTCGTCTCCTGCGGCGTGGCCCTTGGAATCGTTGACCGCCTTGAGATGGTTCACATCCACCATGATCACGCTGACCGGGTACTTGCGGCTGCGTTCCAACCGCGCCAGCTCTTCTTCGTAATACTGCCGGTTATACAGGCCGGTGAGGCTGTCGTGGCTGCTCAAATATGCCAGCTTGTCCAAAGTGAGCTTGCGTTCGGTGATGTCGGTGATGATGGTGGCGAATTGGCCTTTGCGGGGTGAGAAAGTGACCACCTGGATGGTTCTTTGCAGGCGTCGCAGGTTGAATTCCACCTGTTCGGGCATACCCGTTTCAGCCACCTTGGCAAACAGGTCGATCAGGTGCAGCTCCGAAGGAGGGAGGATTTCCTGCCCCGTTTTGCCCTCCAGGTTCATGCCCCTGGCTCCCATGATTTCGGCATAGGCTGCATTTGTTTCCAGGATGATGAAATCGGTGGGCGTGCCTTCCTCGTCCAGGATGATCTCGTTGAGAGCAAAGCCTTCGTGCATGGATTCAAACAGGGTGCGGTATTTCAATTCGCTGGCGCGCACGCGGTCGTCGTCCTGGTAGCGGTGAACTGCCAGCGCGTAAAGTGCTGCCAGCCGTTCCACCAGCGCAAGGTCCTGGTCGGTGTAATCCTTTGCCGGGTTTGCCAGCGAGATCTGACCCACCAGGCGGTCTTCGATGATGGCGGGTGCGGAAAGGAATTTCTTGATGGGAATATAATTTCTCCAGGGTTCCTGATGCCCGTGGATCCGCTTTCGCGTTATTGGTCAGCAGGGATTTCTTGTAGACCAGGACCCATCCCCATAATCCGTTGAATTTCTTGAAAATATTTTGATTTGGATCGAGCGGGAAATCCTTATAGATACCCGTATCGATTGCCGGGGAGACGAGATGTCCTGTTTCCGGATCAATATACCCCACATATCCAAATCCGCTGTGGGTCAGGCGCATGGCGGATTTCAATACCATGTTTGAGATTTCGTTGAGATCGATCGGCTTGAGCAGCTCGGAGGAGAGCTCGGAAAGCGCTTCATCGATCAGCGATTCCTGGATGATGCTTTGCTCGATCACGCTGCTCTTCCTGAGGTTCTGCCGGATGAAGGAGCGCGAATCACGCATCCAACCCACCATACCCCCTGTGAAAAGAAGCACGGTTAAATTAACGATACCCCCGTGTTGCAATAACGTCTCGGTAGATGAGGTGCCCGTCGCCATTAAAAGTACTGTATTGAGACCGAAACCCACCAGGCCAGCTGCGATCCCCCAGCGCAGACCGAATAATCCTGCCGTCACTGCCACCGGTATGATCGAAAAACCGGTGGCTCCATCACCGGCGTATGAATGCAAAGGGATAAAAAAAACGGCGTAAATCAGCCACGCCGCAATCGTGATCACGAAGCTCGCTTTTTTTGTTCTTAGCCAGCCACCAAGGGTTTTAAGATTCATTTGTAAAAATAGTAGTTCTCATATTGTATACGAAATAATCCGGGAATCAAGCCCCGCCTTACAAAAATGACTATTGACAAAGTTTTCAAACGGCTTATAATCTTGTATACTGGTATGATAAGTATACAAGTGAGATGATCATGACATTCAACCTGCTGCCACGAAAATCCCTTTCAGATATCCTGGCCGGACGCATGGCCCAGGCAATCGTAGACGAGCGCTTCAAAGCGGATAGCCAGCTGCCTTCCGAGCGCGAGCTTTGCGAGCAGTTCGGTGTCAGCCGCTCGACTTTACGTGAAGCGCTCAAGGCGCTGGAGGAGAACGAGCTGATCGCTGGCAAGCAGGGCGTCGGTTGGTTTGTCCGCCCGTTGGATGCATCCAACCTGGCAAATGCGCGTGAGCTTTCGGTTGGATTGCAGGATCTTCCGTCTGAAAGAAGCGATGAGAAAACCGGGGAAAGCCTGCAGGGTCCGCGCCGGCTTCCGGTCAACCCGGAAAAACCGCTGGTGATCCCCAATCTGCAGACTGACCGTCAGGGCACTTTTGAGCTCATCTCCTGGTGGCAGCGCGACAAGGTCAGGGATGCCAAGGTGCTCGTGGTAGGCGCAGGAGCGCTCGGTAATGAAGTGATCAAGAACCTGGCGCTGATGGGTATTGGGCATATCTTCATCATTGATTTCGATACCATCGAATTGGCCAACCTGAGCCGTTCGGTGCTTTACCGTGAAAATGAGACTGGTCGGCGCAAAGCCGAGGTGGCAGCCGCCAGACTTAAAGAGCTCAATCCTGAAGTCCATGTCCAGTATCTGCATGGCGATGTGACCACCCAGCTCGGCCTGGGTATCATCCGCCGCATGGACGTGATCATTGGCTGCCTGGATAACCGCGAAGCGCGCCTGGCAGTGAACCGTTTTGCCTACTGGATGAATAAACCCTGGGTGGATGGTGCCATCCAGGAATTCCTCGGGCTGGTGCGCGTTTTCATCCCCGGTGAAGGTGCCTGCTTCGAATGCACGCTAACAGAGCAAGCGCGCCGTGACTTGTCACTGCGCTATTCATGCCCGCTCCTGGCACGCGAAAACGTGCTGCTGGGCAAGGTGCCCACCACGCCCACTATCTCCTCGATCATTGGTGCCATGCAGGCGCAGGAGGCTTTGAAGATCATCCATGCACTGCAGGTGGAGCCGGGCAAGGTGATCCATTTCAACGGCATGACCAACGACATGCACACCAGCGCCTACCGTCCGCGGGAGGATTGTGAGAGTCATTGGATCTACGGCGATGTGACCGAGCTGCCGGCTTCCGCTTCCCGCACGACGCTGGCCGACATGCTGCGTATTGCGCGTGCCGACCTGGGTCACGGATGCCATCCTGGAGCTTGACCAGGAATTGATCCTCACCTTGAAATGCCAGAATTGCCAGACCACCGAGCAGGTGATGCAGCCCATCTCCGCGGTGACTTTTAAAGCCGCCCATTGCCCGGCCTGCGGTGGGTTGCGCGAGATTGGCATGACCCATACCATCACCGGGCAGGAGGATTTCCTGCAGCGTACGCTTGCCAGTGTGGGAGTTCCGCCGCTGCACATATTGCGTGCGTACAATTCGAGTGAATACCGTTTCTATGAGTTGAATGGTGACCTTAAAGAAGCGTTGCATTTCAACGATTTTGAAAAGCCTGCACAGCCGGTAAAAGAAGAACTCGTCGAGCGCATTCACCTGGGAGAGGAAACCAGCCCCGCGAAACCCCTCAATATTAAATCCAAAACTCGCATCAAGTTATCCGGTGAGGAGCGTTGATGCCTGCCTGGCGTGATTCCATTGGACGCGGGATGAAGCGGTCGGCAAGCGGATTTGCCGAAATGCTCGGCAACCTGATCCTGACCATCACCGCTGCCATCGGCGTGGGTGTGCTGCTGCTGATCCCTTTCTTTAAGAATTCGACGGTGGACGCCACCATTTATGATTTTGCCGCTGCCATCGCCATTGGCATCGTGGCGGGTTTCTTTTCCCGTGTGCTGCTCAGCGAGCGCACGCCTCTCTTGAGACTCATCTCTGCCTGGATCGCCACCATC
This sequence comes from uncultured Chloroflexia bacterium, assembly GCA_963804865.1. Lineage (GTDB taxonomy): Bacteria > Chloroflexota > Anaerolineae > Anaerolineales > Anaerolineaceae > CAVVEQ01. The sequence goes on along the minus strand of CAWDSH010000001.1, from coordinate 1,650,263 downwards.
GCAGGCATGGTGACCACCGCGATGATCACGAATGGTGTGATTGGATTGGCTACCTTCGAACGCTCCTTTACCGATTGGTATGCATTGAGCCAGGTGGCGGTGAGCGCTCTGGCTGCTGCATTAGCGCTTACCGCTTTTCAGAAGAAAAACAACACCTGGGATGCCAATATATCTGCGACGGATGCCGTTGATGATCATGGGCCATATATATTACCCGAAGCATCCACCGGGGAGATCACGCCGCGATTTCAGCATCGACGGACAGGTAACCGGGTTGTTCCTGGCAGTGTAAAGGTCAAAACCAGGAAGAGCAAGTCGATGTTAAAAAAATCGTCCGGCAGGATCGTGACCGGTTCCAAGAAACGTTCTCGCAGGAAAAAGGTAACGCTGAATGGCTTTGAAGAACGCCGCTGTCCATATTGCCTTGAGCCGGTATTGCCGCATGATAAGCGCGGCGTGGTTGTCTGCCCGATCTGCAAGGCTTATCACCACAAGGATTGCTGGGATATCACCGGTCGCTGCCAGGTGCCGCATGATAACGCCTGAGACCTATCATCAACTTTTCGGAGGATTGCATGCCTGATCTACCTCTTACCATCGTCATGCCCAATGGCGGCGCCCGCCGCGCGGATATTCCCGATGATATTCCTGTTCGTGAGATCATCGCCGAATTGACCTCGCTGCTGAAGCTTCCCACCGTTGGACCCGATGGGCGCCCGATGGGCTACCGCCTGGATAGCAAAGCCCTGGGACGTGAGCTCTGGGAAAGCGAGACTCTCTCCGAGGCAGCCATACCCGGCGATGATCGCCTGATGCTGACCGCCGATATCACTGCCGGGGCGGGGCGCATGGGCATCAATGAGAGCCCGCGCATGCGCCGTCTTCGTTCCGATGCCCAGCTCATCCAGGAGCTGGCAGCCCGCAGTGACATGATCAAGGTGCAAGCCAAACCCATCCGTCCCGGGCTTCCCCCGGAGCGTTATATCATCACCTATCTCTGCAAATCCATTTCCAGCGTCACCCGCACCGGTGAGCCGGTATATTCCAACCGTCACCGGGTGGAGATCTACCTGCATAACCAGTACCCGCAGCGCTGGCCTGGACTGCAGTGGCTGACGCCCATCTGGCATCCCAATATCAACCATCAGAACGGCAGCGTGTGCATCGATGCCGCCTGGTGGGCTGCCAGCCGGTCCCTGGACCGCCTGGTGATCATGATGGGTGAGATGCTGCAATACAAGAACTTCCACGATGATCCCGCCAAACCGCCTTTTCCCTGGGACGTGGAAGCAGCCAGGTGGTGCCGCGCGTATCGCGCGAAGCACCCCAAAATTTTCCCCGTGGATAAGCGCGAGCTGCTGCGGCCAGAGCGTGTCAAACTCAAAAGCACGCCAGCCAAAGTCAAACCGCGCATCCGTATCAAATGAGCTTTCTAGAGGCTCATCGTTATTCAACAAAAATGGAGGTAAACCATGACTGACAAATCTGTAACCCTTGTAATGCCTTCGGGCGGAAGCCGTACGGCTGAGATCCCCGAAGATGTGCCGGTGAAGGAACTGCTTCCCGAGCTGACCACTTCGCTCGAGCTGCCGGTCACCGGACCTGATGGACGCCCGATCAATTACCGCATCGATAGCAAGGCACTCGGGCGGGAGCTCCAGGAGGACGAAACCCTGGCAGGCGCTGGCGTGCCGGTAGATGACCGGCTGATGATCACCGCAGATATCACCGCGGGTTGATCTGGTGCAGCGCCAGACTGAACTGCCCAGGATCAAGGTCATGCCCAACGCCGCTCCGCGCATTCGACTGTTCCCCGAAGAGAAACCTGCCGTGAGGCGGGCGCGCCTCCCCTTAAATCGCGCCCTTCTCTGGCAGCCTATGCAGATGGACGGCCCACTAGCCGAGCCCGCCGTGCAGGTCTTTATTACCCAACGCGCTTATATACGCGCCTGTGCCTTTGCCGGCACCGACCTGCAGAACGAAACTGGCGGCTGGCTGCTGGGTAAATATCGCAGGGATGCGCGGAGCGGCACCGATTTCATCGTGGTCGATACGGTGCTTTCAGCGGAGAACACCCGTTACGGAAGTACCTACCTGACCTTTACCCAGGATTCCATGGTCTCCCTGAACCAGATCCTGGAGGATGATTATCCTCGTAAGCAGCTGGTGGGATGGTTCCATACCCACCCGCGCATGGGCGTTTTTTTCTCGTCCTGGGATCACTGGCTGCATGAGAACTTTCTTCCCGCAGCCCTGGCAGGTGGCGCTGGTGATCGAACCCTATTCCTTTAGCGGAGGTTTTTTCATCAAGGCTAAAGATGGTACTCTGGATACCCGCAAATACTACGGTTTCTACGAATTGACCGGCCGGGATCAGCGCAGCGTGATGCTCTGGCGCAATCTTAAGCCCGGGCAGGTGCACCCGGCCAGTCAGGGAGGTTTTGAACTATGAGCCGCTTCATGCGACTATACTATTATGCTGTATTGGGGGCTATCGGTGGATTGATCGCCTGGCAGATCAGCAACCTGCTTGGGCTTTCTTTCACACGAAACCTGTACTTTAATGAAGTGATTGCCGGAGCACTGATCGGTTTCTGCCTTGGCGCCCTGATCGGTGCGGCAGAAGGTGCCCTGACGCAGAATATCCCCCTGGCCGCGCAAAGCGCGCTCATAACTGCGCTGCTGGGGATGGTTGGTGGTGCCATTGGTCTGCCCATCGCAGAAGGGATGTTCCAGGTCCTTGGCGGGCATATCCTGAGCCGCGCGATTGGCTGGGGCATCTTTGGTCTTCTGATTGGTGCCGCTGGAGGTATCAAGGGCGGTGCACAGTTATGGAAGAGTGCCCTGGGTGGCCTGATCGGCGGTGTTCTGGGAGGCTTGCTGCTCGAGGCTTCCCGGGCATGGTGGTCCAATGCCCTGCTGGGCAAGGCTGCCGGTATGCTGCTCCTGGGTGCCTGTGTGGGCGTCTTTATCGCCCTGATCGTTTATGTTTTGGCACGCGCGTGGTTTGAAGTGACCAGCGGCAAGCTTAAGGGCACCGAGTTCATCCTGGATAAATTCCTGCATAAGGGTGGACCAACAGCCTTCATCGGCAGTTCTTCGCTGAAGGCGGATATCGTCCTGCCCGACCCGGAGATTGCCCCGCAGCATGCCATCCTGAGAGGCGCGGATACGCATTTCAACCTCAAGGATCTCAGCATGGGTGGCACGTTTCATCAATGGCAGGAAAGTCGAAGAGACGGCACTTAGCAACAGCCAGACCATCCAGATGGGACACACCAAGATGGTCTACCATGAGAAGAGGTGAACCATGAAAATCAGAATAATCTCTTTGTTAGCCAGGTGCCTGCTCGTCGTCTCGTTGATCCTGACCACCGGTTTCACTACGCGGGAACAATCCACCGAGCCCGTGGTGCGCATCACCCAGGTGGATACCTCTCGTTTCCCCATCGTTACCGTTTATGTCTCGGTGACCGACGCGCAGGGGGAGCCCCTGCCTGTTGATCCCAGCCAGCTGCAATTGGCTGAGAACGGCGTGCCCATCGATCCGGATTCCATCCAGGGCATGGGTGAAGTTGAAGAATTAACCACCATGCTGGTGATGGATGTTTCCGGCAGCATGGATAAGGAAGATAAACTGGTGCATGCCAAAGAGGTGGCGAAGGAATATGTCAACCAGATGCGCGCTGGCGATCGGACTGGGCTGATGGCGTTCAATACTGAAGTCAACCTCGTCCAGCAGGTAACGGCTGACCAGTCCGCCATGCTGGAAGCCATTGATGGTCTCACCACCAGCTCGGATACCGCCATGTATGATGCCCTCGTGCAGGCGGAGCAGACCCTGGCCGACATGCCGGGTCGTAAGGCGATCATTGCCCTCACCGACGGGCTGGATAACAGCAGCTCACAAACATCCCAGAATGTTATTGACGGCATCAGCACCAGCGGACTTTCTATCTCCATTGTCGGCCTGGGCAATCCCAACGAGAACCTCGGCAGCCAGTCAGCACTGGATGAAAAAGGGCTGCAGTCCCTGGCGCAGCAGGCGGGTGGCCTCTACGGCACAGCCCGGGATAAACAATCATTGGCAGCACTCTACGAGCAGTACCAGCGCGGGCTGCAAAATGAATATGCCATCACCTACACATCCCCCCTGGCTTTGAGAGATGGCGTCAATCGCGCCCTCAGCGTTTCGTTGAGCAGCCAGGCGGGCAGCACGGGAACGTCGTACAATCCGGGAGGCCTTGTACCGGAAGTGGGCAAGGTTGGCTCCTGGCCGCTGTTCTTCGGTTTGCTGGCCGCGCTTGCGGTTCTGCTGTTTGCACCTTTGCTTTACAAATTGGCTGCAACCGGCTTGGCATCTGCCAAAAAAGCAGTTATCCCTGCCCAACAAAGCCGGGTCAAATTGAAACCCGATACCACGGGCAGGATCAAGCTGAAGAAATAGAATCAGCAGATAATGAAAAAGACCGGGTGCACCCGGTCTTTTTATTCCAGCATCCAGATTTTATTCGCAATGCCCTGGAAGTCCAGCAGCAGAATCATCCCAATCACAATCGGCGCTCTCACATGACTTCTCATCGGCATATTTACTGCAATTTTTTGGTGCGAGGGAGGTCTCAGTTGGGCGGAATGGTTTTTCTGGATCGGGAAGAACGGGTACGCCCTCGATCCCGGTGATCTCATCCTGAACGAACGTCCAGCAGATCGTCCCATCCGGCAAAACCACCCGAACCCAGGTTCCATCTTGATTCTTCCCGTCTACAGGCAGATTAGTACCTGCCGGGACAGAACTCAGGGTATTCCAATCGGTTCCGGGACCTGTGCGGCAATTGAGGTTAGTCCGGGGGATATATATTACGGGTACAAGAGTTGCCACCACTCCTTCCTGGTCATACTCATACGCGCCAACGTCATTAACCTCTTTACCATCGCCGTTTCCATCCCGGGGACGGAGATACATACGTTGATCCTCTAAAATGGATCCATCCCCGATTTCAGCAGTATCGATTGCTGGCGAACCGGGCAGAAGGGCATGCGTTTTCGTGGAACCGCCATTGCTGGCAAGTGGACCGATCAAGGGATCGGATTGGTAAATGAAACCGGGACAGGATTGGTCACTGGAGATATCTCCACCAGCGGCGAATGTTGATTCAACCAGGCAATTGGCAGGATCGTTGAAGGCGGCGAGGGTATCATAGATACTGGCTTCGCCTCCTTTAATAAAGATTCCATTTCCACCATTATCAGCCACGGTAACATTCATGAGGTATAACTTTCCCTCTTCCGTCGAATTGAAGATTCCACCACCTTTAATTGCCATGTTACCGCTGACAGTAGTGTTCTCCAGGTTCATATCTTTTCGGTTGTAGATGCCTCCACCTTCCACCTTGGCAAGGTTGTCGGAGATGGTCGTTCTGAAGATCTCAACCAACCCCTTGTTCCAGATCCCTCCACCTGATCCAATTTCAGTGATATTTCCATCGAGGGAACTATTGATTATCAAGAGGGATGCATTGTTTTTAATCCCGCCACCTTTTAATCTGGCACGGTTATCTCGAATGATCGTATCCATGATCGTTCCATGTCCATAGATTTCAATCCCTCCACCGGCTTCATTTGCGGTGTTGTTTGATATGACTGTACCGCCGTTAATGACCAGCGATCCTAGTACGCTGATCCCTCCACCAAAGCGAAGCGCGGTATTATTTGTGATCGTCGAGTAATTGATAACCAGTTCACCGTTGGATCCTTCGTAATAAACCCCGCCCCCGTTATCAGCCTTGTTGCCGGTCACCAGTAATTCACTTAAGGTGACTTTGGCATTCCTAACGTCAATCCCACCGCCTTTATTACGGTTTTTGCCAGCCCACCGCGCGCAATCCCTGATGGTGAGATTACTGATATGGACCTGAGGAGCGATATCCTGGTTGCCATAAACACTGATGAGTGCAGCTGAACCTGATCCGCAGATTCCGGCACCGGAAATGATGGTGCTGGCAGTTCCATCACCAGATATACTGAGGCTTTTCCCAGTAATGGAAACTTGCTCATTATAGGTTCCCGCTGCTATGAATATGCGATCACCTTGGCTCAAAGCTCGATCGACTGCTGCCTGTATATGCCGGCATGGCTTTTCCGCGCTGATACAAGTGTTGTTGTCGTCTCCACTTGTAGAAATATAAAAGTCGTGATTCGCAGCGCAACCATTCAGAATCACTATTATCAACAGACCTGTCAATAAAAATAACAATGATGATTTTTGGGGTTTTACTTTCATGTAATTCTTCATATCTCCTCCCCTTCTATCTGATTCCTTGCCATAATAATTCAATTATGAATTATTTTGTTAATATTCATATTAGCTCTGCCTGGCTTGTTTTACAAGTCCTGATACTTTGCTTAATTATTAGTGATGCGTAGGTTTTCAGCGCGATTTTTCGCTAATGGCTTGCATTACAGGGGTATTCAACTACCTTGAAATTATAGACGTCTTTATAAACCGAGTAATAACTGATATCTGGCAGAATGGGGTAGCTTCCATCGAAATATCGGTTGAGAATGATGCGGAATGAGTTGACCGGGGTGATTTGGGGATAAAGATCTGCTTCTCCACCCAAAGGTAGGAAATAGGCATTCAGGATGGCCATCTTGAATTCGGAGGTGGAGCCGTGATCAGCCTGGAGGATGATCAGCGGTGGGTGAGAGGAATTCTCGATCAGGCTGCGAGCTATTTCTAGTACTCGCCCATTTAAATATCGCACATTGTTGATATAACCCGGATCAAACGTCTCACTGACAAGGAATTCCCCCTCTGGTCCGAAGACATAGGGCGTATGCGGGGAGACGATGTGTGCAAATACGAACTTGGGTCCGGGCAGGGTGTGCAGGTTCTCGAGCTGCTCCAGGATCGAGATCACCCGCTCGTAATGTGTTTGTTCCGGGGTTTCGATCACGGATGTGATCTGCTCCGGAAACATGCTCTTGGATTCGATGATGATCCGCAAAAGGGTGGTGCGCAGGACGATCATCTCAAACCCCGAGATCTTCAGGAACCTGGTTAATCCCTCACCTTCCGGGATCCTGGCTGAGCAGGTAGAGATCCGCGTCCACGATCTCATCCCAGGGCACCCCGGATTCCATGGAGACGAATTGGTAACCCAGGCGGCTAAATTCCTCCCGTACCCGGCTGTGGCGGATATAGGCAGCCAGCGCCACCGGGTTCTCCTTTTCTTCGATCACACTGGGGGCAAATTGATCGATGTAATCCATGTTCAGCGAGGATGATAGTGAAAGCGGGGTCTCGCCATAATTGCTCTGGCTGCATTTTGCGATATAGAAACCCAGCGAGGATAATTCCTTGAGGAATGCGGTGTTGTCAAATCCAGCGGCGGCGAGGGCATCATCCCGCGAGTAGCCATCCAGGATAATGTAATAGACGTCCGGTTTGTAATTGGAATTTAGAACTGCTGTGGGTGAGGAGGAGGCTTTCCCGGGTTCCATTTGCTTCAGCTGCCAGGCGTGGAATTCATACCAGCCGATCTGCACCAGAGATAGGGCAACCAGTGCCAGGCTGACTCCGTTGAGGATTCGATTGAGGTTTTTCCCGTCCCCAGCTTTTTTGAGGATGAACCATATTCCTGATATCCAAAGAACGATCCAGATGGGTAACAGGTAGCGGTGATGCCCGAGAATTCCGAGTACCCCATCCATATTTTCAAAGATCTCGTAAATATGACCATAGAAAAAGATGAACAGGATGCTCCAGGTGGCTGCCAGGGCCGCCAGGCTTGAATTCTTAATGACACGATTACAAACGATCAGGATCAACGAACTAAGCAGCAGGGCAGCGATCAGTGGACGGATGCCGTCTGCCAGGTTCATTTGGGATATATTCACCGCGATCAACGCCAATACGGCGTAAAGGGCGACCAATATGGGATGGTAATTGCGAAGGATTTTTTTCATTCAGAAAAAGTGACTTTACTGTCCTCTTCCCGGGTAATCCGATTCATGGATTGTACTTGAAATTTTAAAACGTGAGGATGCTCCAGTCTTTTACAGCAAAAATCAGGTTTTATTTGTGGTTTGAAATGGATATGGTATAGTACTAATGGAAAAGGGAGACCCATGGAACAAACAAAATTTGCTTACTTTCAAGGCAAGATTGTCCCAATTGGTGAAGCCAGGATCGGTATTCTCACCCACGCGCTGAACTATGGAACAGCGGTCTTTGGCGGATTACGCGCCTACTGGAATGACGGTAAGAAAGAGCTGTATCTCTTCAGACCCCACGATCATTACCGCCGTTTCCTGCAATCTGCGCGCCTGCTGCTCATGGATTTCGATCATGATCCGGAGAGCCTTACCCGTCTAACAGTGGACCTGCTGCGTAAGGAGGATTTTCGTTGTAACACCTATCTCCGCCCGCTGGCATACAAATCAGATGAGATCATCGGCGTCAAGCTTCATGATCTGAAAGCCGAGCTCTCCATCACAGCAGTGCCCAACCTGGTCTATACCGGGCACGAGACCGATGCCCATGTGACCGTTTCTTCGTGGCGCAGGCTCGACGATAACACCATCCCCGCCCGCGGCAAGATCAGCGGTGCGTATGCCAGTTCGGCGCTGATCAAAACCGATGCTGTTCGCGCCGGATTCGACGAAGCCCTGGTGCTTAACCAGGACGGTCATCTTTCCGAAGCCTCCGCGATGAACGTCTTCATGGTCAGGAATGGGGTGCTGATCACCCCGCCCATCACCGATAACATCCTCGAGGGCATCACCCGCCGGTCGGTCATCGAGCTCGCCCGGAAGGAAATGGGGCTGGAGGTTGTTGAACGCTCCATTGACCGCACCGAAATATATATTTGCGACGAACTCTTCCTCGCCGGGACTGCCGCGCAGATCATGGCGATCACCAGGGTCGATCATCGCCCTGTTGGTGCAGGTGTGATGGGACCGATCGCCACCCGCCTGCGGGAGCTCTTCCTGGCTGCGGTGATCTGCAACTTGAAAGGATATGAGCACTGGACCACCCCGGTGTATGCTTGATATTTGATATCGAGAAGCAAACAGCAGCGAAAGCTGCTGTTTTTGTTTGAAAAAACCGGATTTTAGTGTATAAAAAACGAGTTATTCCCACGCGTTACCGGAGGGTTCCATGCATTACGGTCATTTTGATGATGCCAGACGTGAATATGTGATCACCAATCCCAGAACGCCGGTCAAGTGGATCAACTACATCGGCAGCCTGGCTTTCGGTGGTTTTGTGGATCACACCGGCGGCGCGCTGATCTGCAAGGGCGATCCCACCTATAACCGCATCACCAAGTACATTCCCCAGCTGCCCGCTTCTGAATTCAAGGGCGAGACTCTTTATATCCGCGTCAAGAGGGGCAACGATTGGGAAGTATTTTCCCCGTTTTTTACGCCCGGTCTGCAGCCCCTGGAAAAATATGAATGCCGTGTGGGATTGGGTTATACCCGCATCCTATCCGAATATCACGGGTTGCGCGTGGAAGTGACGATCTTCGTTCCCCGCGGAGATGCGGTGGAGATCCGCGATATTCAGGTCACAAATATGAGTGACGCTCCGTTGGAGGTGGATGCCATCCCGGTGGTCGAATATACCCACCCCGATGCGCTCAAGCAGTTCACCAACGCGGATTGGATCCCGCAAACCATGCAGGGCAGGGCGGTCAGGGAAGAAAAGGGTCAGATCGTTCTGCTTCAGTATCCCTTCATGTTTCGGGATACCAAAATCAACTATTTCACTTCCAATCTACCGCCTTCTTCCTTTGAAACCGACCGCGCAGCGTTTCTTGGTGATCACGAATACGGCACCTGGGCGCAGCCGCTCAGCCTGTCAAAGGAACTTCTTGGAAATTCCGAAGCGCTGCGGGGCGATAATATTGCCGCCCTCATGCTGCCTTTGGGCAGCTTGCCACCCGGCTCATCCAGGCGCTTGGTCACCCAATTGGGTCAGGCTGCCAGCCTGGAAGAGGCAAAACCATGCATTGAAAAGTATCGAAAATTGGATAATGTGGATGAAGCTTTGAAAGAGTTGGCGGTATTCTGGGATGCCTACCTATCCAAAATCCAGGTGCAAACCCCGGATGCAGCCCTGAACAGCATGTTGAATATCCATAATCCCCGCCAGACCTATGTCACCCTCACCTGGTCGCGCTATCTATCGCTTTACCAGCTTGGACTGGGCTCCCGCGGGATCGGCTGCCGGGATAGCTCGCAAGACGTGATGGGCGTGCTGGCTTCCGCCCCGAACGAAGCAAAGGAATTACTGCGCAAATTGATCAGCATCCAGAAGCAGGACGGTTCCTGCCATGCACTCGTTCAATCCCCTGACCATGGAGGGCAGCCAGGGGGACTCGGTCGAATACGAGGACCGCCCGCATTATTACAGCGACGATCACCTCTGGGTTGTGCTGGCGGTCAGCGCTTACCTCAAGGAAACAGGCGATCTTGATTTCCTGCAGGAACGCATCCCGTTCTACGAAAAGGACAAGTCAGGTAAGGCCGTGGACATCAGGCACCGTGCTGGATCATTTGCTGCGCGCTCTTGAATTCACTAAAAACGATACCGGCGCTCACGGCTTGCCCCTGCTTGGATTTGCGGATTGGAATGACACCGTCAATTTGAAAAAAGGCGCCGAATCGCTCTTCACCGCCAACCTGTACGGCAAAGCATTGATGGAGATGCAGGCCTTGATGACCAGGCTGGATAAAATGGCTGAAGCAGCAAGACTTGGTGAAGATTATCAAGCCATGCAGGAAAAGGTGAATCGAATCGCCTGGGACGGGGAATGGTTTGTCCGTTATTTCGATCATGATGGCTCCCCCCTGGGATCGCATACAAATGAACACGGCAGGATATATCTCAACGGTCAATCCTGGCCGGTCATCTCTGGTTTTGCATCATCTGAACACGCCCTGAAAGCGATGGATTCGGTATATCGCCTGCTTAATACCCGCAATGGGATCAAATTGAGTGCCCCCGGCTTCAATGGCTATGATCCCGCCAAAGGCGGCATCACCACCTATCCCCCCGGTGCCAAGGAGAACGGCGGTATTTTTGTGCACACCAATCCCTGGGCGGTCATCGCCGAGACCATGCTCGGGCGCGGGTCACGCGCTTATGAATACTACTCCCAGATCAGCCCCGCAGCGCGCAATGAGCGCATCGATGAATTTGAATCAGAACCCTACGCTTACCCGCAAAACATCCTCAGCGATGAGCACCCACAGTTTGGACTGGGACGTAATGCCTGGCTGACCGGCGCCGCATCCTGGGCATACCAGGCTGGAATTCAATACATCCTGGGTGTGCGCCCGGAATACGAAGGACTGCGCATTGATCCCTGCATCCCATCGGAATGGAAATCCTTTGAAAGTAATCCGTCAGTGGAGAGGTGCTGCATATCATATCCAGGTGAATAATCCCAGGGGGATTGAGAAGGGAGTCAAGTCCATTCAACTGAATGGTAAACCGGTAGAGAATCCCGTCCCTCCGCAGCCGGCAGGCACGCATAACGAGATCCTCGTCGAGATGGGCTGATAGGAATTAATAAAATAATGGGCGGTCAATTGACCGCCCATTATTTGTTAATTAACAGACTCTTACATCTTGGCGAAACTGGATTTCAACGCCGGGTAAAGCTCGCGGTAAAGAGCATAGGATTTGGTATAGACCTGGGCATCCCCGCTTTCGGGGGTTGTCTGCCCGGTGATCTTGATCGTCTTGTTGCAGGCGGTGGGCACATCCGGCCAGGCTCCCGAGCCCACACCCGCCAGCAGCGCAGCGCCATATGCCGCGCCCTCCGTTGTATTGACTGTTACCAGCTCGCTCTCCAGCACGGTCGCCAGGATCTTGCGCCAGAGGGCTCCCTTGGTGCCGCCGCCCGAGGCGCGGATCTGCTTGATCTTTTCCAGGCCTGCTGATTGGATCAGGGTGAAGCTGTCCTTCAATCCGAAAGCGACGCCCTCCAGCACGGCGCGGGTCATGTGACCGCGGGTATGCCGGATGGTCAAGCCGATGAATGCCCCGCGCGCCAGCGGATCGGGGTAGGGGGTGCGCTCGCCGGTCAGGTAGGGCAGGAACTGCAGTCCTTCACTGCCGGCTGGTACGCTCTCCGCTTCGCGCACCAGGTCGTCGAACGGCATGCCAGGAGCAAGTGTATCGCGGTACCACTGCAGGCTGCCGGCTGCAGAAAGCATCACGCCCATGAAGTGCCACATCCCGGGCACGGCATGGCAGAAGGCATGCAGGCGTCCCTGTGGTTCGATCAGCGCGGAGGGCGTGGTGGCGAAGATCACCCCGCTCGTGCCCACCGTCAATCCGATGATTCCCGGTTCGACAGCGCCAACCCCCACGGCCTGCGCTGCCTGGTCTCCGCCTCCTGCTGCCACCGGTGTGTTCGCTGCCAGCCCGGTCTCACCCGCGGCTGATGTGGTCAGCTTGCCGGTGAATTCCGGTCCTTCGAAAGTCCTCGGCATCCATTCGGGAGGGATTTCCAGTGCATCCAGGATCTCCGGTGACCAATTGCGTGCCTTGAGATCGAACAACACCGTTCCGGCGCCATCAGCCTTATCCATGGCGAATTCACCCGTCAGCCGGTAACGGATGTAGTCCTTGGGCAGTAACACATGCTGTCCTTTGGCGTAGATCTCCGGCTCGTTTTCCGCCACCCACAGGATCTTGGGCGCGGTAAAACCGGTCAATGCCACGTTGCCGCTGATCTGGATGAAGCGTTCCCGCCCGATGCGCTTGTGAATTTCATCGCACTGCGCCTGCGTGCGCTGGTCATTCCAGAGGATCGCCGGGCGCAGCACCTTTCCTTCGCCATCCAAAAGGACCAATCCATGCATCTGACCGGTCAGCCCGATCGCGCTGATGGATTGGGGGTCAACCCCCGATTGTTTCAATACGGTCTGGATGCTTTTTACGGTCGCAATCCACCATTCCTCAGGATCCTGCTCGGACCACAGCGGTTTGGGTGTTGAAAGTGTGTGCGGTGAAACCGCCACCGACAAGATCTTGCCCTCGCCATCGATGAGCAGGGCTTTGCTGCCAGTTGTTGATACGTCGATCCCCAGAAAATGAGCCATGGTTCTCTTTCCTCCTTTGTACGGTTAGCGGACTTCAACCGGGCATTCAAATACGCGCTCGGCGATCTTTGACCTTGTTTCCCCTTTGACTTCGAATTCACCCTGCAGCCGGATATCCTCGGACGAGCTGCCGATCATGATGATGAATTTTCCTGCTTCAACCATGAGCTGTAGATCCTCGTCATAATACGCCAGCTGGTTTACCGGCAGGTGAAAGGCGATCGATTTGGTCTCGCCCGGCTTGAGCGTGACGCGGATGAAACCTTTGAGTTCTTTTACCGGGCGGGGCAGGCTGGCATATTCATCCTGGATATACAACTGGATCACTTCATCCCCGGTGACCTGGCTGTCGTTCTTGATCGAAAAGGAGATATCCACGCTCTCACCGGCTTTTGCAGATTTTTTATGGATGGATAAATCACTGTAAACAAAATTCGAGTAACTCAAACCATGCCCGAAGGGGAACAGCGGCTTCACCGGCTCATTGAAGTAATCCCCAAAAATATTGGAGCGCATCCCGGAGGGTTTGTGGTTGTAGAATACCGGTACCTGCCCTGCCGATCGCGGGATGGAGAGCGGCAATTTACCCCCCGGATTAAAATCGCCAAAAAGCACGTCCGCAACAGCACGGGCGCCTTCTTCGCCGGGTACCCAGGCTTCCAGGATCGCGTTTGTCTTTTCCACCAGCTTTGGTATTGATGCTGGTCTTCCATTGATCAATACCAGGACGGTTGGTTTGCCTGTCTTAAGTACTGTTTTGACCAATCGTTCCTGCATTCCGGGCAGGCCAAGATCCGTCGCGTCGCGGAATTCACCCGTGGTGCAATCCGGCGTCAGCCCGGATTTTCCGCCCATCACCAGGATGACGGCATCGGCATCCGCGGCTGCTTTCACCGCGGCGTCAAAGCCGCTTTTATCCCTTGAATTGATGTCGCAGCCCCTGGCAAAGGTGACCAATGTGTTTTTATCAACCGCCTTTTTAATCGCTTCCAGCGCGGTTGGTACCTCCACGGTGGGTGTTTTAAGTTCCTCGGGCGTGATGGAGGCGAATGCCGAATCGGGATCGGGCATGAAAGCCATCAACTCGGCGGTGGCTGTGTACGAATAATCACCCATCATGCAGCGGCTTGAATCCGCGTTGGGTCCGATCACCGCCAGCTTACGCAGGTCTTTTTTAAGCGGAAGAAGTCCATCATTCTTAAGGAGAATCATGCTCTGGCAGGCGATATCGTATGCCAGCTTGCGATTCTCGGGGGTTTCATAAACCGAAAGGACGTCCCCTTCCGGGACGAAGGGATTCTCGAACAAACCCAACTCGAACTTTTTCTGCAGGTGGCGGCTGACAGATAGATCGATCGTTTCCATGGATATCTCGCCAGCTTTCAGCGCTGCCAGCAGTTCATCGCCATAACCGGCGAAGGTGGGCAATTCCACGTCGATCCCGGCGGTTAATGCTTTGACCGCCGCCGACCGCATGGATTCTGCCGCGTGGTGATAGGTGTGGATCATCAAAACAGCTTCGTAATCCGAGACAACCACGCCATCGAATCCAAGGATATCCCTCAGCAGATCGGTCAAGAATCGCCTGGAAGCGGCTACTACTTCTCCATCCAGCTCCGGGTAGGCGTTCATCATGGAAGCCAATCCGGCATCTCGGATGGCCGCCTGGAAGGGCGCAAGATATATATCCCAGAGATCGCGCAAACCCAGGTGCACCGGGCCGCAGTTCAGACCGCCTTGTGAAAATGAATGCCCCACGAAATGCTTGCCGGTTGCCATCACGCCCTGCGAGAGGTCGTCCGATTGCAGACCCCTGATATATGCCACACCGAACCGGCTGACCAGCGTGGGGTCTTCGCCAAATGTTTCCTCGATGCGACCCCAGCGCGGATCGCGCGCCACGTCCAGCACCGGCGCTAATCCCTGGTGCGCTCCCACCGCGCGCATTTGTTTCCGGATGGCGGTGGTCATTTGCTCCGCGAGCTCAGGTTTGAAGGTACTTGCCAGGCCTATGATTTGCGGAAAGACAGTGCTCCCGGCTGACATCAATCCAACGCAGCATTCTTCGTGGACGATGGCCGGGATCCCCAGCCGCGTTTCTTCCTTGAGGAACTTTTGCAGCGTGTTGGCTGCTCTTGCCGCCTCAAACGGCCTTAGGGTGCTCGCGCCCCCGATCCTGGTTATCTGCCCGATTCCATGTTTTAGCCGGGCTTTTATCTTGCTTTGATCGAGGTTTCCCTTGGTCTGCAGTTCGTGAACCCAGTGTGATCCCAGTTGGGCAAGCTTTTCCTCAATGGTCATTTGGGAGACAAGTTGCAGGACTTGCTTCTTTAATTGGTCGGAATTCTTTTTTTTCATCTTATCTGATGTGGTTTCCAGTCGGTCAGTTAATCGCGCAATCCCAGGATCAGGTCGATGGTCAATTGGTCCAGTTTTTCGTACCTTAGTCCTCTGCTCGCGATCCCTGGCCGGTCGAAAGTATGGGCTTTAAGAGCAGCGGCTTTTTCAGCCGAATATTTTCCGAAGAATTTTGCCATTTCCGGATCGGTTGCGTTGATCTCGCTCAGCAGCGCTTGGATCTCTTTATCCGCGTTGAATTGCGCCGCCTTCTCCTTCAGCATCAGGTAGGTGCGCATGCATCCGCGGGCGAAATCCTTGACCCCTTCATAATCCTCGGTCCGGTAGGCGTGGGCGTCAAAGTGGCGCGAGCCGGAGTAACCGACATCTTCGAGGAATTTAACCAGGTAGAAGGCAGCCTTGATATCCCGCGATCCAAACCGCAGATCCTGGTCATAACGACCGGGGTACTGGTCATTGAGATCGATATGGAAGAGCTTGCCGGCTTCCCATGCCTGTGCCACGCCGTGCATGAAGTTGATGCCCGCCATGTGCTCGTGGGCGACTTCCGGGTTGACACCGACCATTTCCGGATGGTCAAGGGTTCCGATGAATGCCAGCATATGTCCGGTGGTGGGATTGTAGATATCCGCGCGGGGTTCGTTGGGTTTTGCTTCGAGCGCGAACTTGAGATCGTATTTGTTGTCCAGCGCATATTCGCAGAAGAAATTCATCGCTTCCCGGTTGCGCTTGATGGAATCGACAGCGCTCTTGCTCGAGTCCGTCTCGGTTCCTTCCCGCCCACCCCAGAAAACGTAGACCTTGGCGCCGAATTCAACGCCGAGGTCGATCGCCTTCAGAGTCTTCTGCAGCGCGTAGGCTCTCACCTTGGGATCATTGGAGGTGAAAGCGCCGTCTTTGAAGATCGGATCGCCGAACAGGTTGGTGGTGGCCATTGGCACCTTCAGCCCTGTATCCTGGAGTGCCTTGCGGAACTCCTTTTTGATCGCTTCGGCTTCACCCGGGGTCGCGTCGATGGGGATCAGGTCATTATCATGGAAATTGACCCCGTATGCGCCGACTTCTCCCAGCAGGTAAACGAGCTCCGCGGGTGTTTTAGCGTCCCGGATGGGTGAACCGAACGGATCCCTGCCTACTGATCCTACCGTCCAAAGTCCGAAGGTGAATTTATGCTCTGGTTTTGGAATAAAAGTGGACATGGTTATCTCCTCTAAAGATATTTTTGATGATAAAGACAGTTACTTGATATGGTTCCAGGTTCTGTCGTGTTTCAATTCTCGATGTTTGATCTGATACCAATAAATGTCTGTTCTCCCTTCTTATGTTGGACAATCCAACCACGTGATGGGTTGACTGCCCGCTTCACCCAAACCATAACCAAATGGGAATAATGGGCGCCTCACATCCTTCCGCGGGGGTGTTGTTGATATTGATGGGGAGTTGATCATCCGATCTCGGCCAGGTGTAAGGCAGGCGCCCGGTGAAGGGGAATTTGCCGAAGAGCATATCTGCCACACCGCCGCCTTCGGTCCCGGGAAGCCAGGCTGCCACCCAGGCATCTGCCAGTGGGTACTGCTCGCTGATCACCAGTGGGCGGCCGGAAAGGATGACCACGATCAATTTTTTACTGTGATCACGGAGATTGGTGATGGTCTGTATATCCGTGGTGGTCAGTTTCAGGCTGCTGGCATCCCCCACGCCTTCCGCGTATGGCATTTCACCGACCACGGCGATGCCGATATCCGCCATCCCTGTGAATTCACCGTGAAGTTCATATGAAACTTTTGTTCCCGCAGAAACTGCATCTTTGATCCCTTCCAGGATGGTCGTCCCCGGCAGGATGTCGCCGATCAATCCCTGCCAGTCCACCGTCCACCCGCCGCACTGGATGCCGATATCGTCAGCTCCTGCGCCCGCGACAAATATCGAGGGTGTATCACCACCCATTATCGGGAGTGCATCATTCTCATTCTTTAACAGGACAAGCGATTCCCTCACCGCCTGGCGTGCCAGCTCCCGGTGAGCTGCGGAGCCGACGGTCTGCTGCAGGGCTGGTTCCTCAATGGGGCGGTCAAATAATCCCAGCATAAACTTAACCCGCAGGATGCGGCGAACGGCGTCATCCACTCGCTCCATGGAGATATCACCATTTGCCACCGCTTCCTTCATGGTGGTGATAAAGCCATAATACTCATATGGCACCATGTTCATGTCGATCCCGGCATTGATGCTGGTCACCACGGCAGTGTAATAATCATCATCCACCTGGTCGATACCCCCCCAATCGGAAACCACGAAGCCGGTGAATCCCAGTTCGGTCTTCAGCACGTCGGTCAGCCAGTATTTTTGAGCGTGCATTTTGGTGCCATTCCAGCTGCTGAAGGATGCCATCACGCTCATCGCCCCGCTTTCAATGGCTGCCTGGTAGGGAGGCAGGAAAAGCTGACGGATGGTGTCTTCAGCCATGACCATGTCCCCTTGATCCAGGAGATAAGGGACGATGATTTCCTGAGTGGAGCTGCCGTAAACTGTTCCCCCGTCACCAAGGTAATGCTTGGCTGTCGCCAGGGTATATAGTGAATGACCTTCCGCGGCATTGTAATCAGCAGGCAGGGTCTGATGTCCAAGGATATATGCCCTGGTCAATTCACTCACCAGTGCCACATCCTCGCTGTAGGATTCATAAGTCCTTCCCCAGCGGATATCCTGTGGGCACGGCGACAATGGGTGAAAATGTCCAGGTGACCCCCGTGGCGAGCATCTCTTCCGCGGTTGCCTGCCCGATTTGATATACCAATTCGGTATTTCGCGTCGCTCCCAGGCCGATTTGCTGTGGAAATATGGTTGCGCCGTAGAGCAAGGTATGCCCGTGTGTGGCGTCCATTCCATAGATCAGGGGAATTTCCAGGCGAGTGGAGAGGGCTTCCTGTTGGAAACGTTCGATCATTTTCGTCCAACCTACCACCGAATTCTCGTCAGGGGAAGCGCCGCCGCCGCTTAGGATGGACCCGATGAAATACTTCTGTATATGCCCGGGTTTGATGCTGCCCTTCTCGACCTGGGTCATTTGACCGATCTTTTCTTCGAGGCTCATTTTTGCCATCAGGGCGTCGATTTTTTGCTCAATGACGGGATCCAGCACAACCTGGACGGGTTCTATTTTGGGACCGGCTTGAGTGTTAGCAGGTGAGTCATTAACGCATCCGGCAATGACCAGGCATACCAGAATAAAACTGCTAATCAAGTGGATGCGTGAGGATTTTTTTATCATTTTATGAGCTGCAAGACGGCATGCCTTATCCTACGCTTACTGAAACCTCGACCTTCTTTGTCCCTTTAGGCGGCAGGGGGAGGAGTGTTCCTTGAATTGGGTTTCCACCAACATAAATGGAAACCTTGTTTCCAGAACCTTTTCTCGTGACGTCAAATTCATAGCGCGTCCCGCGGAATGTGCGGGCGGCTTTAAACCCTTTCCATGAGCCTGGAATGACCGGTGATATTCGCAACCCATCGAATTCAGGGCGCATCCCCAGGATCCACTGCGTGATGGCTACATAATTCCATGCCGCGGTACCGGTCAGCCACGAATTCTTGGCTTCACCGGGTTTCTGCGCCTCCTTGCCGGCGATCATCTGGGCATAGACGTAAGGTTCGCAACGATGAATATCACTGAGCTCTTCCCGGTGGGAGGGGTTTATCCGCAGGTAGTAGTCGAATGCATTGTCGCCGCGCCCGATGCGTGCCTCCGCGATCATGATCCAGGGATTGGTATGGCAGAAGACGCTGCCATTCTCCTTGTAGCCTGGCGGGTAGGAGGAGATCTCACCCAGGTGCAGATAATATTGCGTGTAGGCTGGATTGAGCAGCACGATGCCGTGATCGCAGGCCAGTCGTTTGAATACCGAATCGAGAGCCTGGCGCGCACGGTCGTTTTCCAGTCCAATCCCTGCCATGACGCACATTCCCTGCGGCTCAATGAAGATCTGCCCTTCCTTGCATTCCTTTGAGCCGACCGGATTACCGAAATTATCATAGGCACGGCGGAACCATTCACCATCCCATCCAGCGCTCTCGATCTTTTCTTCCATGGAGTGGCGTTCCGCCTCATACGCGGTGGAGAGCTGCGCATCGCCTTTTCTCCTGGTGATCTCTTCCATTTCGCGGGATGCCAGTACGTACATGCCGGCAATGAACACGCTCTCTGCGACCGTGCCGTCCTTGTTGGTCGTGGTCTGGAAGGATTGTCCGGGGGTATCGGAGAAGCAATTCAAGTTCAGGCAGTCATTCCAGTCCGCGCGCCCGATCAATGGTAATCCGTGTGAACCGAGCCGGTCGATGGTGTATTTCATGGACCGCTGCAGGTGCTCGTAAAGCGCTGCTTCTGACCCGGGTTTGTTGTCGAATGGAACAGGCTCGTCGAGGATCGACCAATCCCCGGTTTCCTTGAGGTAGGCGGAAACCGCAAGCACCAGCCACAGCGGGTCATCATTGAAATTCTGACCGATATCGTTATTGCCCAGTTTCGTCATCGGCTGGTACTGGTGATATGCGCCGCCGGAAGGCAGCTGGGTGGCAGCCAGGTCCAGAATCCGCACGCGAGCCCGTTCGGGGACCAGGTGCATGAAACCCAGCAGGTCTTGATTGGAATCGCGAAAACCCATGCCCCGTCCCACCCCGGATTCAAAATACGAGGCGGATCGGGAGAAATTGAAGGTGACCATCATCTGGTAGGCATTCCAGATATTCACCATGCGGTTGGTGTCCTCGCTCGGTGTGTCAACCTGCAGTCGGGATAAGAGCTCCTCCCAGTAGTTGTTAAGTTGAGTTAAGCATCTATCCACTTCCTCTGCGCGGAGAAAACGCGCGATGAGTGGTTTGACCGTTTTCTTGTTCACCACCTGGCTTCCCGGGGGATCAAATTTATCTGCTGCGGCGTTCTCTTGGTACCCCAGCAGGAATATGATCCTTTTTGATTCGCCGGGTTTCAAGTTGAACTTCACGTGGTGAGAACCGACCGGCTGCCATCCCAGTGCAACGGAATTATTGGCTTTCCCACGTTCCACCGCCAGCGGAGCATCCCAGCCCCGGTATGGCCCGAGGAAGTCTTCGCGCTGTGTATCAAACCCGGCTGAAGGCTCGGAACATGCGAAGTAAGCGAAATGGTTGCGCCGTTCGCGGTATTCCGATTTGTGATAGATCACGCCATCTTCAACTTCCACTTCGCCGATGGAGTAATTGCGCTGAAAATTATTTGCGTCATCGTTGGCATCCCATAGGCAGAATTCAACCGCGGAAAAAAGTGAAAGACTGGCGTCCTGCTTTCGGCGATTGGTGAGGACCGCGTCCCAGATCTCCAGGTTCTCACCCAGTGGGATGAAATACTGTGATCTCGCATCCAATGCCGGATAGCTCTGATTTGATCTTGGTGTATCCCATGCCGTGGCGGCACTCATAGGAATCCAGCTTGTTTCGGGTCGGTTGCCATGTCGGTGACCAATAGTGGGAATTCCTGGGATCGTCATCCCGGATATAGAGATACCGGCCGTTGGTATCCAGCGGCGCGTTGTTATAGCGGTAGCGGGTTAACCTGCGCAGTCGCGCGTCCCTGAAAAAGGAATAGCCGCCGGCGGTATTGGAGATGATCCCAAAATACGCTTCGCATCCGAGGTAATTGATCCACGGAAGGGGGGTATCCGGTCGGGTGATCACATATTCGCGTTGTTTATCGTCGAAGTAGCCGAAACGCATGATCGATCCTTAAAATATCAATGGTTATGATATTTCAACAACAGCCTATTGAAATATTTTCAAAAAACAAGCGTATATCAAAGGTTGGCGGAACGTGACAGGTTAAACCAAACCCTAATCGATCACTCCTTCACTGCTCCCATCGAAATGCCGTTGACAACATAACGTGAGAACAGGAAATAAATGATGATGATCGGGATAACGGAAGCTGCCAGGCCCAGGTAAATGGCGCCGTATTCATGCCGGTAAACATCTCCGCGGAGTGTTTGCACCAGCATCGGCAGGGTGTATTTTTCCCGTGAAGTGATCAGGATATACGCGTTGAAGAAATTGTTCCAGGCGCCAACAAAAGCAAAGATGCCAAGGGTGAATGCACCGGGAGTCGCCAGCGGGAACATGATGCGGTGAAAAATCCCCAGCTCGCTGCATCCATCAATCCTTCCTGCATCGATCAGGTCCTGGATCATGACGGATTCAAGATACTGTTTGCAGAAGAAAACAGATGAAGCGGAAGCGATACTGGGCAGGATGAGTGAAAGATAGTTGTCATCCAGACCGATCCTGGCCATGAAATGGTAATAGCCAATGATCGAGAGCTGCATCGGGATCATCACCAGCACCAGGATGAAATTGTAAAGGAACTTCTTGCCCTTGAAATTGTAAGCCACGATCCCATAAGCAGTCAGCATTGAAAAATAGACGGTAACAATTGTCGTAGCTCCAGCTATGGTCAGGCTATTAAGGAACCCGCGGGGAAGATCCAACCCTTTACTGAGCAGGATGCCGTAGTTTGAAATGGTGTATTTGCTGGGGAAAAAACTGATGCCCTGTTGGATTTCCAGCGTTGAGCGGGTGGCGTTAACGAGCAACAACCAGGCTGGAACCAGCGTGACGATGAGCAGGATGACCAGGAACAAGTAAATGAAGAAACGAGTGAGATTGAGGGAAAGGGTATGTCTGTTTATCATTTTATTATCCTTGTTCTAGTAATCCTGCGCAGTGCCTTTTTCTTTTTTCTCCCGCAGGAGGTAATAGATCAGTAAAGCCACCACGGAGGTCATGATAAAGATCATCACGCCGATCGAGGAAGCTGCGCCGATATGACCCTGGCTGCTGCGGAATCGCATGTACATCATGATGGTGCTCGTCAGGATCGAGTTGGCCGGGCTGCCTCTGCCATCGGTTAGCAGCATGGGGATATCGAACATCTGCATGCCGCCGACCAGTGAGGTCACCAAAACAAAGATCATCACGGGCTTGATCAGCGGCAGGGTGACATACCTGAAAATATTCCACGTACCGGCACCGTCGATCACCGCAGCTTCGATCAGGGTCGTTGAGATGGACGACATGGCTGCCATAAGGATGATGGTCGTCTGACCGAACCACATCCACCATTGAATGAAGACCACCAGTGCCCTCATGGAGGTGGTGCTGCGGATGAAATCCACAGCTTCAGGCATGAATCCTGCGCGAACGAGGAACTGGTTGACTGGCCCATAAAATGAAAACAGGCTGAAATAGAGTGCGGCGATTGCCGCAGGCATCAGCAGGTTGGGCATGTAGAATAGCATGCGCCAGATGCCACCGCCCTTGATTTTCAATCGCGTATTGGTGAACCACACGGCGAGCAGCATGGCGATCCCCAGCTGGGGGATGAAATTCATCAGCCAGAGCGCCCAGGTATTCTTCACTGCCGTTGGAAAGGTATTGTCAGCGAAGAGGCGTGTGAAATTTTCAAGGCCGATGAACTTGCCATGTGCGGTCATTAATGTGGTATCGGTGAAACTCAGGCTGATCGTGTGATAGACAGGATAGAGCCCGAACAACAGGAAACCAAGTATGAACGGTGCGATAAACAAATACCCATAATGTTCCTTTTTTATTCTTAGTCGGTTCATCGTACCTCCTGTAAAAATGAGTCAGTGTATGATATTTTATACACTGACTCATTGCATAACGCTAGTGCCCTATATTAGGGGATGACCAGATCCGGATGCTCATTGCGGACGCCGTCTTTCCAGAGTGTCCACATCTCATCCTCGGTGATGGTCCCCTCAAGGTAGGAATTCAAGGGGTCGTTGAGGGCGCGCTGAATGGAGTCATCAGTGCCCTGGAAAAGTTTTCCATTGACGGAGGGAGCTGCCTTTGCGAATGCCGCATAGGAGTTCTGACCACCAAGGAATTTGGCGAGTTCGGAGCCGTCAAATAGCGGGATGACCTTTTCCACAACCACCTGGCTGCCGACGAAATCGCCGGGTGCCTGGGATTGTCCTTCTGGAACTGCCGGGTCAATGGCTTTCAGGTATTCATTGGTGTAAACACCGGTTGCCCAGTTGAACAGGTTGTCCTGGTCCAGCGTGCAGAAGCGGACGAATTCCTTCGCCAGGTCCATCTTGCTGGTTTCCTTCATCGCACCCAGCCAGGTGCCGCCCCATTGATAGGGTAGCGGGCCTTCAATCATGGCCCAATCACCAGCGGTGGTTTTTGATTTATCCGCGGTCGTGGCATTGGGAGAGAGGACATAAGGAAGTCCCCAGGTCGGGAGGAAGTAGGAGAAGATCTGCTTGGGATTGCCTTCAGCATCCACCAGGGAGTCGTTCATTCCTGCGAACCAGCCTTCCTGCCATTGGGTTGCCTTGGCTTCGTAACCGTTATCGCGGAAGACTTTGACGGTCTCGACCATCTTGTTGACCATCGGATCCACGGTCAGTTTTCCATCCACAACCCAGGGGTTGGCGCGGTTGGCGTAGAACAGGTTCATGAAATCACCGTTGGAGGCGACCATGTAGGTGTTGCCACCCGATAGTTCCTTGACGGTGGCGGCTGCGGCGACGTATTTGTCCATGCTGCCCAGGATCTTCTGCATCTCGGTCGGATCATCGGTGCCGAAATATTCCTTGGCAAGGCTGCGGCGATAGAACAACGCACCCGGGGTTGCCTGGTATGAGTAAGCCTTGGTGACGCCATCGAAGGTCCCTACTTCGTACACGAACGGATAGACCTTGTCTTCCTCGGCATATTTCATCAGGTCACTCAAATCAGCCAGGAAATCGCTTTCCACGTATTGTTTGACGAAAGCGGCTTCCAGTGCGACCACATCCGGGACCTGGTCGGTGCCCAGGTGGCCATCAGTTTGGTCTGATATTCACCGTTGGTCATGGGGATCATGGTGTAGACTACGTCCACATCCGGATGATCTTTTTCGAATGCGACCGCCATGGTCATGATCTCATTGGTGAAAGACCAGACGTTGAGGACGGTTTTCTCAGCCGGGGCTGCCGCTTTCGGCCCGCAGGCCGCGAGCAGCATGGCTGCAACCATCAAAACTGAAAAGATGATACTTATGCGCTTCATTTTCTTTCCTTTCTCCTTAAATAGTTGAATGGGTTTGTCCTGCAAGTGATTGCTACAACCGAAATTTCGAATGCACTCACCTCCTTCTTGTTCGATATTTTCATGAGAGCGCTTCCAATGTACATGAAGTTTATACCGTTATTTTCTCGCGAATCCCTGCGCCGCAGGAATCGCGGATGATGAGTTCTGTGTCGATGATCAAATGTCTTGCCGGCTTGATCCCGTTTTCGATCAGGTCTTCCAGCAATTCGACCGCCTTGACGCCAAAGCGCGTGATGGGCTGCCTGACCGTGGTTAGCCTGGGTTTGAACGTGGATGCGATGGGCAAATCGTCAAATCCAATGAAGGCAATATCTTCAGGGATGGATAAGCCGGCATCCTGTACTGCCCGCATCGCACCGACCGCCATGATGTCTGATTGGGCAAAAATCGCGTCCGGTTTCTCCTGTATTATTTTCTGCATCGCCACGTAGCCGCTGTCCTCGGTGAAATCACCTTCGATGATCAGGTCTTCATCCGCTTTTCGACCGGCAGCCTTGAGCGCTTTATAGAAACCTTCCCTGCGGTCGATGGTCACCGCGCTGGTCCTGGAGCCGGTGATCATCCCGATGCGCTTGTACCCGAGGTCGATGAGATGCCGTGTGGCGCTGATAGCTGCGCTGACGTTATCCACATCGATATTGCTGATGCCTTCCGGCTCAAATGGACGCCCTACGACCACCATGGGTACGTTCGATTTCGCGATTTGCTCGATGAGCTTGTCTTCCGAGCTGCCGGCCTGGATCAGGATGCCGTCCAGTAAGCCGCGCCTGGAGATGCGCGGAAAGATCTTCTCTTCGTCTTCCTTGTTGCCCACCAGGAACAGGGAAAGCGTGTAGTTGTTGTTGTTGCAGGCGAAAGCAATACCCTGTGTAAGTTGGGGGAAGAAGGGATCGGTGAAGAAGGAGCTGACGCTGCGCGGAATGACCAGCCCGATCATCCAGGTGCGCTGTGAAGCCAGAGAGCGCGCCGCGGCATTCGGGTGGAAGCCGGTGCTTTGGATCGTCTTGAGAATTCGCTTGCGGACTTCGGGGCTGACGTTGGGGTGATTGTTGACCACCCGGGATACGGTCGAACGTGATACGCCAGCTTTCTTGGCGATATCCTCGAGGGTCAGTTCTGATACGAGAGGATCCTGGGGCATGGTTTTGATGAAAATTGTTGGGAGCGCTCCCAACAGTAACATCATTATACGGAGTTAAATATCCTTTGTCAATAACCAATTTTCAAAATCATATATTTGGAAAGTTGTAAGATGAATACTGGCAGCGTTTCAGCCTGGGACGAACGGATCATCATTCCGTGGGGTATGATCGAACGGTCTATCCGGCAATCATTATCGGGGGAAATTGACTCGAGATTTCTATGCTCGGTATTCGATGGTTGCCTTCATTTTCACCGTGATCACCAGGGCGGCGAATAGCGAAATGAGGTAGAACGCTCCGTAGATGGTGTACGCAAGTTTCATTGATGAGAAGAGCAAGGGTAGAAAGATGATGAATAGCACGACCTGGCTGATCAACCAGATCTTCATCGCTTTGAGGAATTCCCCGTTCGTCTTTTGCTTCCTAGCCAGCGATATCAGCAAAAAGAAGTACGATGCCAGAAACAGGAATTCCAACGGATTCATCAGTGTGTCGAACCACCCCGGCGCTTTGACATTCGTCCAAAAGTTGATCCATAGTGGCAGCGGCCAGAACAGGCTGACCCCGTTGAACCAGATCAGCAGGTCGAGCAATGAATGCAGCGTAATACCGATCGCCATGCCAATACCAAGATATGACCAGCGATTGCGATTGGATATTTTCCCGATCAACAGGAAAACCAACAGTACCGCGACTGCAAAAAGAAGGCTGTGGGTGAACGTGCGGTGCAGCCCTTCCGTGGAGCGTTTCAAGACCGTGGCGATCGCTACCAGCAGGTTGTCGGTATCCGGGAAAAGACTGCCCAATAGGATGCCAAGCGCCAGCCCTTCACCTTCAGGTGCCCATTTCTTAACAGCTAGTCCAACCAGACCGTGGATGCCAGCTTGTGCCATCGTTCCCTCCTTGTTTCTTTAAAGGACGTGCTACGCCATTCCTCATTCAGTATATTGCGTTCGTTGAATGGAATCAACAGGTAATCCTGAAATGAATTCCATGGAATAAAAAAACCCTGCAGGCTGGGATGACATTGTCCCTGCAGGGCTTAACAATTAGTGGAATGATCTTACGATGTGCGAATGTCGAGCAGCTTGCGGACCAGCGGTTCGACCAGTTTCTTCAATACTTTCTCTGTGATCCCGGCCACTTTTATGGTGATCGATGTGGTGGTTGCCGTTTCACCGGCAAAGGTACCCAGGGCGATGATATTGCCGCCGGCTTTATAGATCGCCTGGCTGAGATGGGCGAGTTCACCCGGTTTGTTGGGAAGCTCTGCGGAGATCCGCACGCCCTTTTGCCGGGCTCCCAGCAGCTCCAGGAAGATCTTGAACAGGTTGGTCTCAGTGATGATGCCCACCACATCCTTGCCGCGCATCACGGGCAGGCAGCTGATCTGGCGATCCGACATGACGCGGGCAGCTTCTTCAATCGTTGCGTCCTCGGTGGTGGTAAGCACCTTTTTGGTCATCACGTCGCAAACCTTGATCTTGTTGATCAGGTAATTGATCTCCCAGATGCTGAGGGAAGTTGCTTTGGATGGCGAAGCATTCAAGAGATCGTTCTTGGTGACGATGCCCACCAGCTTTCCTTTCTCGATGACCGGCATGTGGCGGATCTTTTCCTTCGTCATCATGGCCAGGGCATCAGGGACAGAAAGGTCGGGTGAGACTGAGAGTACAGGGGAAGACATGCGTTTTCCGACATTCATAGGGACACTCCTTTTTTATATTTCAATTTTACAATCGGTCTAACCGTGATGCAAGTAAATTGGATGAAATATATAAACTTTTACCGTAAAACACTTTCTTCGAAAATTGCTGACCGGAGCAGGAAGATGGTTAATCTCCAATGATAAGGACTAACCTGATCATGGCGTATCCTCATTCTCCGACGATTTGAACGGTTACGGTCCTTTCCCTTTCCCGGGTTTGATCGAAATCAGCCATATAGATATGCCCAAACTTGCCCAATTCCAGCTTCCCGTCGATCACCGGGATGGATTCGGACCTGCCGATGATCGCGGACCGCAAGTGTGCATCGGTATTCAACTCCCAGGGGGGCAGCTCGCCGATCCCGGTGGCATATTTGATGTGCTCGGGTCCCGGGTGCAGGTACTGCCCCTCTGTCTTGCAGGTTGGGATGATATTCTCCAGGACGTTTACCAGGTCCTGCATCAGCAATTCCGTCCCCCAGTAATTGCGGTCGCGGCACTGCTCCTGGATGAGGATGCTGCAGCTGGTGTGCTGCGAAAAAACAACCACGATCCCATTCTTGATCCCCGATTCCTTTAAGGCTGCGCTTGTCTGGTCGGTGACGTCGTGAAAGGTCGGGATGCGCTCGGATTTTACGTTGAATTTCTTGGTGAAAACAGTCATTGGTGTTTCCTCCGGGGGAATAGATTGATCAGGATTGTATCTTCTGGATAAAGTGTACCCGTTTAAATCAAAAGTGATCCTCCAGGGACTCGAACCCTGAACCAACTGATTAAGAGTCAGCTGCTCTACCATTGAGCTAGAGGACCAAATTGCGCAAAAATTATATCATAAGAAAATCGGGCTGCCGCTTACCCGTCAGCGCCCGATTCATGGAAAAACAGCCCCCTGGGTCCGGCCGTAACCGGTCTCGGTGTCGTAATCCAGGTCGTACTGGTTCATCTCCGCGATGATCTCTTGCGCTGCATCTTCCGCGGATAAGCAGTCCGCCGATTGGATCGCTTCCTGTATGCGTGGCAGATTATCGTAGACGTTATCCACGTGACCCTGCTCGTGCACTGCCAGCGCTTCCACAAATCGTGCCCATTTTTCCACCAGCTCAGGGGATGCGTTTGCGGGCGGATTCCAGCTCGGAAAGGTGACCGTCACAGCGGCATCCACGTCCACGCCGCTCACATCGCAGAACAGGCTGCCGTAACCCGGCCAGCTCCAGCTCACCCTCCAACTTGTGTAGCCCGCGTATCCCTGCGGTCCCTTCTCGCGGATCTCGCGGCTCAGCTCGCTTTCGGTTGATCCTGTCACCGGGTAATAGATCATCTCCGCGCGCTGCACTTCCGGGAGCAGGTCTACCGCGGCCAGGGTGGAGCTGGTTTCGCCGGGCAGGGGTGTTGCCTGCTGCTCCTGGATGAGATCCGCCAACCCGCCCAACCCGCAGCAGAGGGGGATCAGTGCCAGCAGGATGAGCGCTGTGAATCGCTTCACCAATACCTCAGTTCTCCAGGGAACTGGCTGATTAATTTACGCATTTCGATAATTGGATTCTACTTGACTTCGTTCGGATCGATGATGTATTTCCACCAGTTGCAGTCGATCCCGTTGGCTTTCCCCGAAACGTGCGGCAGGCGCTGGAACCACCAGCGGTGATGCGCGCGCATATCCCCGCCGCCCCACAGGCTGCATTCCACCAGTTTGGCATCCGCCGAGAGATCCGGGAATTTCAGCCAGTTCTCGCAGCGGCTCATCACCGGTTTCAGGTTGCCCCAGTCATAATCGCGCTCGCTGTTGGGCGCGAAGTGGATCGTGCCCACCTCCGCCATGCCGGGCGCGCTGCGCTCGTGCCGGGTGAAGCGCTCCCAGAGATTGGCAGCCGCCGGCAGCTTGCGGTAGACCTGCTTCATCGTGTCCTCGGCGCGGTGACCGTAGCTTTCCAGCATTTCACCCACGCCGCGCTCGTAATTGAAGCCCATGATCACGAACCGCCTCTCGAGCGCCTTGGGCACCCGGTGCGGGGTGGAATTCAAATAAAACGCCCCTCCGCCGACCATGCGCGATTCATAAAAACCGGCATAGGGCGGACCAAAGAGCCAGACCTCATCGAACTCGCCCGAATTCACCCTCTCCGCCATCTTGAATTCCTCGATGATCTTGCCGTAATCCGCTAAATCCGGTTGGTGATACCCGCCGCGGTTCTGCCAGCAGAGCAGCAGCCCGTCCGGCGAATACTGGAAGCCGTCCGCCAGCACGGGCAGGTGGTTGGCATGCACCTTCTCGGTGACCACGTAGTTGGCGTAACCCGCGCTGACCTCCTTGATATCGCTGATGAAGTCGTTGATCAGCTCCTCGGGATCGTGACCGCCCATCACGTTGCTCAGCTTGTGCCCCCGCGCGGAGGGCACCAGCGGGTCGTAGATCACCGCCAGCACTTTGCGCGTCACCGGTTTGGGCAGCCCCGCGCTGCCCGCGGTGCTTTCCGCGGTGTCTGCGCCGCTCGTTTCATCAGCCTGCCCGCCCGCATCCCCGTCCGGTGATTCCGCCGGTCGGTTGAGCGCGTCCTCATCATCTCCGGGTTCGCTGGGAGTTTCCGCTGCCGGCTCGGTGCTGACCTGCGGTTCTTCCACCGGGCGCTCGGTATCCACTTCGGGTTCCTCTGCCGATGGGGTTTCACCTTCGAAAACGCCTTCATCCGGCATCGTTCCTTCAGCAGTCTGCTCCGTTTCGGATGGTGCCGCTTCTGCCGGCGTGGCTTCCCCGGCGAACACACTTTCATCCGGCATGCTTTGATCCGCGGGCTGCTCGGCGGCTGTCTCCACGATGGGTACCTCCGCCGGGCGCTCCTCGTTATCCTGGTCCACGTCGCCCACCAGGTTTTTGAACACCTTGATCAGTATGGTGATGATTTCGGTCAGGCCGTCCATGGTCACCTCTGCAGGGGTGTAAGGATTAAAAATAATGCCGGAGGGTATTCCGCCATCCGGCAACCCTGCAGGAATATCAGTTGCAAATCCCGTTCCCGATGGAGATTATTTCAGGGATAAAAGCTCCGCCAGCGGCGTCCCGTTGATGAAAATCTGCGCGCCGCTCAACTCGGGGAATTGCAGCGCGGTCTTCATGAATTGCGCCTCGATGCGCGGTATGTCGCAGGTGCCGCCCACCATCAAGGTGCCGGTCAGGTGGATGAACACCGTCCCGCCTTCATAGGTCAGGCTTTCGATCATCAAACTGGATGGGTAGAGGGCATTATAGAGCCCCGACTGCCCGTAATATTTCTCCCCGACGTTCAATAGCCCCATAAAGGCGACCTCAAGCGGGTCATAGCTCGGCGTCGTAATACACATCCGCCAGCACCACGCTGTCGCCGCAGCCGATCATCTCTCCGCTCACCCCGTTATCTTCCAGCGCGATCAGCGCGAACTTGACGGTATCCCCGGCAACATGGATGAGCTGCTTGGGTGGTTCATTCGTGGGAAATTCCGTTGGCACGGGGGTCGGTTCCTCTGGTGGTAAGGTTGGATTTGGAATCGAAGGCGGGCTTCCGGCGCCGATCTCGATCGTCGAGCAGGCCAGGCTGAGCAGCAGTACGAAACTGCGATATGATCAGGGGGGTTATCTTTTTCATGGGGACTTCCTTTCCATGGTGCACCATAGAGTATAGGGAATTGACGCAATTTTCGGCAAGGGGGGTTCCCCCGGTTTTGCTGTTTTCTCCGCCTTAGTTTTATGATGATTAAGGGTTAAAATTGGGGTTTGGATTGATTTGATAAGTCTTCTTCCCACCAGGAGGTGAAGCTTGTCCAGGATCGCCATTCTGACCGATAGTACCGCCAACCTGACCCCCGGGCTGGTTCAGAAAAACAACATCCATGTCATCCCGCTCAAGATCCTCTGGAAGGAGGAGGTTCTCCGCGACGGTGTCGATATCACCCCGGATGAGTTCTATACACGCCTCGGGAAGGAATCGGCATCCCCCACCACCTCGCAAGCCACCGTGGCGGAATTCAGCCAGGTGTTTGAGAAGCTGGCTGCCGATTATGATGCCATCTTCGCCCCCTTGATCTCTTCCGGCGTCAGCGGCACGGTGGATTCGGCCGTCACCGCCGCGAAGGAGTTCACCAAATGCCCGCTCGAGGTCTATGATACCCACCAGGCAGCCGGGGGATTGGCGCTGGTCGCCCTGGCAGCTGCCCAGGTGGCCTATGCCGGTGCCAGCCTGGAGATGGTTTCCCGCACCGCCCACAAGGTGAGCGAATCGATGCACACCTATTTCAAGGTGGACACGCTGAAATACCTGCACCGCGGCGGGCGCATCGGCGGCGCTGCCCGTTTCCTGGGCACTGCGCTGGATATCAAGCCCATTCTCTTCATCAACCAGGGCAGGATCGATGCCTCTGAGCGCGTGCGCACCAGCAAGAAAGCCCTCAAGCGCCTGATCGATATCATCCTCGAGAAAGCTGCCGGCAGACCCAGCCATGTCGTGGTGATGCACGCCTCTGATCTTGAGGAAGCCGAAATTGCCCGCCAAACGCTCACCCGCCAGCTCAACTGCGTGGAATTCGAGATCCTCGATCTCAGCCCCGCCATCGGCGCGCACGTCGGCCCCGGCACGCTGGGCATCGCCATTTACCCGGATTAATCACCAGGCCATTGAATGTCATTGCGAGCCTTCGCGACCTCGATCGCGAAGGCGAAGCATTCCTGCCTCGGGTATGTTCTTGTGAGATTTATTCCAATTCTTTAGTTCGTAGGGCGGGTCGCGTATTATGCACTCCCCTTGGGAGCACCACGCGCTGCTGCCACCATTTGTCATTGCGTCGCGTTCTTTGCACTCCTGAAAGGAGAAGAGCACGTGCGTTTCGGTGCGACGCGGCAATCTCATCAGGAATCACCAAAAGATGTGGTCTTCGTTTTTAGACGTGCAATAAGATTGTTCGTCGGGCTGCTGAGCTTTTCATAGATTAGCGAACAACTTTGACTTCCCCTTGGTATTACCTTTCCCATGACATTCGACCATTGAATTTCCCGGAAATCTTCTTATAATGATGGAGTAAACCATTATCCTAAAAAGATTACCGGTAGGGGATCATTTCGTAATCACGGTTTCATCGCCGAATAACCACATCAATTCCATATTCTCGTGGAGGGAAGCCATGTCTAAATCCATGCGTTTGTCAGTACTGCCACTGGTGATTCTTTTCGTTATCCTGGCGGCATTTTTTTTCGTCTCACCTGTCTCTGCCCAGGATGAAGTGCCGCCCGAGCCGGAAGTGTCCCCCACGGAGACCGAACCGGTTGGAAGAAGTCCCGGTAGAAGAATCCCCAGTGGAAGCACTGGAAGAGATTGGCGTGGTGATCGTGGATGAGCAGGGTGAGTCGCTGCCCCTGGCATCCGAGCTGGCTGAGGAGCTGCTCACGGGTGGTGATCCATACTTCAAGGTTGGAACGATAACCTACCGTTTTATGGAAGATTGTACTGGTTACGAGAACTGTACTACAACGACAACTCCTATTCAGGCGGCGATGGATGCCATTGCTGGCGGGCTGATCCCCACCGACGGCAAAATTTATTTCGAAGCCGACACCATCTTTTAACGAGGATGTCCTTATCGAGGGCGTGCCTGGTATCAACGGCATAGATCGGAGCCGTCGATCCCATGGATAATCTTCCGAATGTAACCATCAACGGGCATCTCTGGGTGCGGAATACCTCCAGCGGGTTCATTCTGAATCGGATTCAAGATTATTGGTAATGAAGCCGCTCTGGATTACCCACTGGGTGTGCTGGATCTTTAATGATGTGGGTGGCCCGGTGGTGCTATCCAATTTGTTGGTGAAGAACAACAACGCGGGTGGTTTGGGAATTTCCATAGCACCGCATCGAAGCACCGTGACCTTGACCAATGTGACCAGTTCTGGAAATGCTGGTGGTGGTTTGAATGTGATCGTCACCTATACGGGTAAAACGGTGACTATTACGAACAGCAGTTTTGATGATAATGGCGGCAATGTTTTTGCCAATGGCATCTATATTAAGAACCAGAGCTCGGTTTCGATAAATGGCGTGACAGCCAGTGGAAATGCTGGCACCAAGCCATCCCTATGGCTGGCTTCCACGGGCAACCTGGTTATCAAGAACAGCATCTTCAGCCATAATCCGAACAGTGATGGGATTCGAAATTATGATGAGCTACCAGTATCGACTACGACACTGGAGAATATCATTGCTTCCAATAATGGTGGATCCGGCATAAAGCTATATATTAAAGGTTTTTTGATAGCCAGTGGTATTCAAGCTAATCAAAATACTGGATCGGGTGCCTATCTAAATACTTATTCAAGCTTTTGGCCGAATCCCACGAGCGGGAATATTAATATTTCTTCCAGTCAGTTTAATCAAAATAATGATCATGTGGCTGGTCTTAATATAGGATCAAAAGGAACGCTCACGCTGGTGGATGTGCAGGCAAATGGCAATAATAGTATGGTGGGGGGATTGCTACAATCTTCGAAATCAGTTAGCGTTATTAATGGTGAGTTTTCAAACAACAACTCTGAAGGTCTCCACATTGGCACCAAGGGGTTGGTTATCTTGAGCAAAGTGCGCGCTGACAATAATGGTACCTTTGGATTGTTTTCATCAAATGATAAATCCGACCTGGTGATTAAAGGTTCAGCTGCTGGTGATAATTCATTTTCTGACAATGGGCAATTCGGTATCATTTACTATGGAAAAGGAACGGTTCGAATAAATATTGCTACAGTCAATGGAAATGGTGATGATGGGATGAGATTCTTAATAAGAAGAACCCATTTTCATGAATGGCGTAGTCGCAAATAATAATGGAGATTATGGCGTTTACATTGAAAATTATGACGGTTTAGGTTATGTGCCGGTGACAGTCAATAATGGCACCTTCAATGAAAACGGTTTGGCGGGGTTAAGGGTAGATGTGAATGGGCCGATCACTGTCAGCAATGCCCTTGCATATGGCAACGGGGCTGAAGGATTCAACCTTGATAATATCGATGCAGCCAGTCGGCAGCCCGTGAAATTAACGAACGTGACTGCCATGGAAAATGTATTCCGAGGGATAAGTGTGATAACGGTCGGTGCAGTAACTGCATCGAAAATTGAAGTCGATTCAAAATAGCAATTGGGGCATGACTGTCGATATGTACTACTTGACATCCCGCTCGGGATTTACGATTACGGACAGCCATTTTAGTGAGAATAACGGCGTCGGGATCAGTATTATCAATGGGGGCACGGTTGCCATCACAAACATTATTTCGGAATTGAACAATGGCGAAGGTGTATCGATCAATTCGGGTGGTGACAATACGATCACGAGCTCGAATTTTTTCCGCAACGCGGGATTTTGGGATATTAATAGAAACTTATGGGGCAATTACGATAACCAAAACCCAGGTAAATGAGAATGGGCGTACAGGCGCGCTTCTGGTCAATCGAGATGGTATACCTGGAAAGAAAGTCATTTTAAAAGACAGCAGTTTCAATGGTAATTTTGAGGGCGGTGTGCGTGTGGATTCCGTGGGAGCGATTTCCCTCACCAATATCGATTCTTCTGACAATTCGTTAATGGGGGGTTCTCTGTCGATCGGCGATACGGTCGTAGATGTGACCTCGATCTACTATTCGGATTTCTGGTGGTTCACGGCTGCTGCAGATTCGCATTTGACGATATCGCTTGGAGAGATACCAATCCTTTGGTTGGGATCCGTATTTATCAGTCTTTGATAGCGATCATAATATGATCTGCTTTGATGATGATGGCGGTGAAGGAACAAACTCATTGATCGCGGATTGCCATATCCCTGCTGATGGCGATTATTACATCCACGTTTCTCCCTTCAATACCATGGGCGGCAAATATAAGCTGATTCTCACCACCCTTGGCGGTTTGCCAAATGGCACTGAAATCTCCCAAATTGCCCAAGGTGTCGATCTGACCAATGTTATGGCTGCTTCAGCACCGGTTATTATCACAAATGCTTCAGGAAAAGGGTTGGCTTATGATTTGAACAGTGGTAATGGGGTTCGCATTGAATCAAATGGATCGGTAACTCTTACCAATATTGAAGCCTATGCCAATGGTATGCATGGCGTAACGATTACCAACAATTATTCTGGTGCTTCCGGGATTGTGAAAATCGCTTCTGGTACGTTTGACTATAACAGTACGGGGGGATTGTTCGTTCAATCCAATCGTTCAATAACACTCACCAAGGTCAACGCCAGTTACAACGGCGGTGTTGGCGTGTATTTGACGAATGATTTGGGTTCCTCCGGTTTTCAACCCATTTCCATAATAAATGATGTGAAAAACATGAAGACCGAGGGGAATGGTTTTCAAAACAATGAAGTCACTGGATTAATAATCAATGCCACTGGAAAAGTAACGCTAACCAACCTGGAAGCAATCGGGAATGGCGTCAATGGCGCTCAAGTGACAAATAATGCGTTGGAGATCTGCGGACGTTAATATATTCAATTGCTACTTTGATGATAACCTGGATAGTGGATTTGGTCTTCACATCAATACTTTTGGAGCCATTATCCTTACCAAGGGCAGCGCCAGTGGAAATTTCCTTGAAGGCGCTTTCGTGGATAATTATGATTTTCAAACCGAGTATGCAAAACCGATCACTGTAAAGGATTTTATCTTCGATAATAACGGCGGCTACGGCTTGACTGCTTCTTCCAACGCCGTCATCAATATCACCAATATCAGCGCCAGTGGAAATGGCGGGTATGGTGCCTCGCTGCGCAATGAAACTGGCAGAGCCGGTATTAACCTGCTGGTATCCAGTGGAAAGGTAAACAAATTTTCAAATAACGTCGGTTATGGTTTGTATGTTAATTCCAAGGGTGCAGTGATTTTGAATCAGTCCGTTGCTTTGGATAATGGGGAGTATGGTGTCACCATCTTCAACCAGTACGCAGCTAGCGCAAATGTGACAGTCACGGGTTGCGAGATGAGTGGCAACGGCACCCTTGGCAATGGCTTAACCATCAATACCAAAGGTGCGGTTTTGATCAATAACCTGGTCGCCAGTGACAATGCGGGCTCTGGCTTGAGTATTTCAGATTTGGCTATTGTCTCGAATACAAAGACGGTGGTGGTTAATGAAATCCACCATAAGCAGAAATGGCAGTTTTGGTATATATGTAACTTCCAACGGCGCCATCACCCTGAATGGCGTCAGCGGTAAGGGGAACGGCAGCGAAGGTGCCTATCTGGATAACCAGGCTGCTGATTCGGTGGTCAAACCCGCGGTAACCATACTGAGCAGCCTGGCTGCCGACTGATCTTTCGGGCAACGCGGGTGGATTGTACATCATCTCGAAGGGTGCCGTCAGCCTGACCAGCGTGGTAGCCAATGACAGTACTGATCAGGAAGGCATCCAGATCGATAACTGCGTTCTGGATCTCGGTGTCTGCACCGCGAGCGGCAATGTGACCCTGACCAGTATCACTGCCCGCAACAATATGCTGGGCGGTGTGAAGATCGCCACCAACGGTGCGCTGACCAAGCTGACCGGGGTGGTTGCGATGATGAATGGCATGGATGAAGATCCCGAACCGGAAGGCTATTCAGGCATCTTCATCGAAAGTCACAATTCGGTTGGTCTAGTCACCCTGGGCACCTCTGCGTCGATGGGCAATGCCAAACATGGCATCTATATCGCCAAAGCGGCAACTGCCCCGATGCCCGTTCTGACCGGTACGGTCTATTTTGGCAACAATACATTGGGAAGTGTAGCCATTCTGCCAATTTACTGATCGAAAACCTGTATTAATTTGTAGAAGCAGAATGCGATCCGATGTAGGGGCAATTCATGAATTGCCCCTACATCTGAAATCACCTTATAATGATGGAGTAAACCATTATCCATAAAAGATTACCGGTAGGGGATCATTTCTTAATCACGGTTTCATCGCGGAATAACCACATCAATTCCATACTCTCGTGGAGGGAAGCCATGTCTAAATCCATGCGTTTGTCAGTACTGCCACTGGTGATTCTTTTCGTCATCCTGGCTGCATTTGTTTTCGTCTCACCTGTCTCTGCCCAGGATGAGGTGCCGCCGGAGCCGGAAGTGCCCCCCGCAGAGACCGAACTGGTGGAAGAATCCGCACCGGCTGAAGTATTACCAGTAGAAGCGCTGGAAGAGATTGGCGTGGTGATCGTGGATGAGCAGGGTGCGTCGCTGCCCCTGGCATCCGAATTGGCTGAGGAGCTGCTCACGGGTGGTGATCCATATTTCAAGGTCGGCACCGTCACGCATCGCTTCATGCAGGATTGCTCCGCATATCCTGGTGATCCCAACTGCCATGTATCAGCAACTCCCATCCAGGCAGCTGTGGATTTCATCGATAGTGGGAAGATCCCATCGGATGGCAAGATCTATTTTGATTCTGGTACGAATTTTACGGAAGACGTTCTGATCGATGGGGTGGCGGGATTAAAAGGCATGATCGGCGCTGTCAATCCCATGGATAATCTACCGAATGTAACCATCAACGGGCATCTCTGGGTGCGGAATACCTCCAGCGGATTCACTCTGAATGGATTCAAAATTTCAGGAAATGAAGCCGCACCGGATGAGGATCTTGATCTCCTGCCGGATTACCCGCTGGGTGTGCTGGATTTCACTGAGACTGCTGGAACATTGATTTTGACCAACCTCAAGGTGACAAACAGTAATGGGGCCGGGGAAGGCATTGTCATTGACAGTCATAACGGAGCAGTGACCCTGACTAACGTGGATAGTTCAGGAAACGCTGGTGCTGGGTTGGTTATTGGGATTCCTTATAGCAGGACTTTGACCATCAAGAACAGCAGCTTTGATGATAACGATGGGAATATTTTTGGTTCAGGGTTGAATATCTCAACTCTGGGTGTGGTGGTCATTGATGGACTATCAGCAAGCCACAATGGCTCCGTTGAATTTAGATCACCGGCACTGCTGATCAGAGACAGCGGCGCGATCACCATCAAGAACAGTATCGTCAATGATAACTACGGTTCGGGTATTCTCAATGATGTTACCCCATCCAAGGGTCCCATACTCCTGGATAACGTGATTGCCAGCAACAACCATTATTTCACCGATATTGAGCACGAATACGGTGGGTATGGAATTTATTTGATGGCTAACGGCGGGATAACCGCGAAGAATGTGATTGCCAATGACAATATGTATAGTGGTTTGATCCTGGATACCTGTAATTCGATTGAAGATCCGGCTGATTCGGGTATTTGGAAATGCACAACAACAGTAACTGGAAATGTTTCGATATCCAATAGCACCGTTAATGGCAACTATTCTGAATATTATGGCTTGCTGGTGGATGCCAGGGGTTCAATCACGTTGGAAAACGTACAAGCATCGGGAAATATCGGTTACATCCGTGATGATGAGGATCCCGGATATGGGAATCTGGCGCACTACTACGACGGGAGCCTGGGTGGATAACTATGCTTATAAAGCGAATCTACCGGTCTCAGTAGGCAATAGTTCATTCAGTGCGAACAGCCAAGATGGCATTGTGATTTTCACCAAAGGTATGGTTACTTTGAATAAAGTAAAAGCCGATCTGAATATCACGGGTGGCGGAGCTTATATTTATCATGATACTGCAAGCAATGCTGTAATGGTTAGAGGGGGTGCAGCAGGAGATAATTCTTTTTCTGGGAATGGGGGAACAGGTCTTTATATTTATACATATGCCGGGATTCAAATAAATTATTCTGATGTTTCTTACAATTTATCAAATGGGACTATATTGATCAACTGGGATATTGCACGATACCCGATGTCCATTAGTAATAGCGATTTTTCTAGTAATGGTGGATCCGGGATTAACATCGCATCTCTTGGAAATATAACAATAAATAATATTGTATCTTCGGGCAATGATGATACGGGCATGAATCTAAAATCATATTCGATCACAAGTGCTGTAAACAAAGTCTCTGTCACAAACAGTGATTTTAGTTATAACAACAAAAGGGGGATCCAACTTGGTGCAATGGGCTCAATCACCATGAACAACGTCAGCGCGAATTTCAATGGTGAAGAAGGAGCAAGAATAGGAAATGCTTATCAATTTTATGCGTACCCCGAAAAAGATGTGGTAGCGATTATCGCCATCGCAAATTCATCATTCGACTCAAATGGTAAAACGGGTTTAACCATCAATTCATATGGAATTGTGACACTTAAGCAAGTTTCCGCCAGTAACAACAAAGGTATTGGCGCTGATATAAAGAATTCAGATGCACTTGCCGCCAAATCAATATTGATTTCAGCATCAAGTTTCAATGGAAATAACTTTGAACGTGGATTGTCGGTAATTTCAAAAGGCGCAATCACATTAACTGATGTTGGTGCGTCCAATAATTCAAGGAATGATGAGATTGATAGAATTGGGAGATTACATAAAAGAGGAAGTTGCGTCGGATATTTATCCTGATTATTGGGTTTATGAAAACGGTCTCGCGGGAGATTCGTTAACATTTCTGTTCATCCGTTTAGAGGGGTCTCCTGATTGGTCCCCCTTGATTGAGCTCAATCAATTATCAGGCACAGGCTGGAATCCTCTTGATTGGAGCTCGATCAGCGTCGATGGAAATACCACCACTTACCAGATAAATCTATCGCAAGATGGATCAGTGAAATTTGGTGTAATAACCAGTAACAATACCATGGGTGGTTTTTACAGTCTTAAATTTTGGGAGGGAGCTGATCCTAGTATCTATAACGAGATCTCAGAATTCATTTATAGTGCTTATGTTGATAATGAGGGAGGCAAAGGCGTAACGGTAAAGAATTCACATCCAGAAATAAACAACTTCAGTTTTAATCTTGGGGTTGGTCTTTGGATCAATTCAAGTGGAAAAATCACCCTGAGCGGGATAAGTGCAAATTTCAACAGGGGTTGTGGCATAGAAGCGCGAAATACATTATCAAGTGGGTCAAGTATTACGTGTACGAATTGCATGTCTAACAATAATCGTGGTTTAGGGTTGACAATAGAATCTCGGGGAATTGTTAATCTATATAACATAAGCTCGAGTCAGAATACTGAATATGGAGCTTATATTTACAATGATACGGCTTTATCGGGATCACCTTCACTTACCATTACGAATATTAGTGGCAATATCGGTTTACCCAAAAATGGTTTTAAAGGGAATATTGGCGGTGGATTGAATATTCTATCCCGCGGCAAAGTAACGTTAACCAATGTGGAAGTCAGTGATAATCATAATAATGGCGCGACAATCGAGAATTATGCAGCGGGTGCATACGATGTAAAAATTAATAATTGTTATTTCGACAACAATAACTGGCTAGATAACACCACTGGTCATGGTTTACACATCACCACTTTTGGAAATATTGTTCTTGATAAGGGCAGCGCCAGTGGCAACTTTATCGAAGGCGCATTGCTGGATAATTTTAATTATCAAACTACTCTATCTAAGAACATCACAATATCAAATTTCATTTTTAACGATAATGGGTATTATGGTTTGCACGCATTATCCAATGGCGCGATAAAAATTACTAATATAGGTGCCAGTGGAAATAACGGGGTTGGTGCATATTTTCGTAATGATACTTCAAGTAGTGCACCAGCTGTTTCAATCAATAATGTATCTTCTCAAATGGGTTTAATAGATTATGGATTCTATGAAAACGTATCAGGAGGATTGAATATTCAGAGTCGGGGTTTGATTACCTTGACAAATGTAAGGGCTATCAGCAATCAAGGTGATGGGGCAACGATTACGAACAGTAAAGGCACGGCGGATGTCCGGATCACAAATTCATATTTTGAAGGGAACGTAGAAAATTTAACCTCTGGAAGAGGTCTTCAAATAAACACATTGGGAAATATCTGGCTTAATAAGGGCAGCGCTAGTGGGAATGCCTGGGAAGGTGCTTATCTCAATAATTATTTGGGCCAAACCGCTTTGGTTAAGACGGTATCAATAGTTAACTTTATTTTTGATGAAAATAACCGTTTTGGAATAAATGTTAATACCAATGGTGCAATAATATTAACCTCCATCAGTGCTTTGAATAATGGAGGGTTTGGAATATCTTTGCTAACCAGGGGTGCGGTCGTTCTTAATCAAATCAATGCTTTGGGCAATCGGGAGAATGGCATTAGCATCACTAATCTTCAAAGCCCAACTTATGCGGGGGTGACGATCAATAATGTTGAAGTGAGTAATAATGGAATCACTCATGATGGGATGCTTATTAATACGAAGGGATCAGTTCTCATAAACAAAGTGATTGCCAATAACAACGCAGTCGCAGGGGTGATTGTCCTGGCTGATGAAGCAATTTCCAATACTCACACTGTTGTTGTGAATGGATCTTCTTTCAATAACAATGGTCATTCAGGATTAGGTGTTTTTTCAACGGGTGCGATTGTCGTTAATGGAATAACCGGTTTTGGTAATGTCAATGAAGGGATTGTTCTGGATAATCATCTCGCTGATTCGATCACACCTCCTTCGATAACCATGTTAAGTAGTCTTGGGCAAAATAATCTCTCTGGCAACGGGGGAGGTATCAAGGTTATTTCAGAGGGTAATGTAATTCTTAATAATTTGATAGCTGATGGAAATTCCATTTTACCGGGGTTGTTAATAAATAATGCCATATGGGATGGAAGCGCTTATACTGGCCATGGTGATGTCATTCTCTCAAACATCATAATCAGGAATAATAATCTAGCGGGTTTAGAAATCTATTCAAATGGTGCAAGTGTAAAAATGACTGGAATGATAGTCATGCTAAATGGCTCGGATAATGTTCCTGACCCTGAGGGTTATTCGGGAATCGTGATCCGAAGTTATAACGCTGGAACATTGATCGCCGTTATCAACAGCGCGTCAATGGGTAATGCCAAACATGGCATCTATATCGCCAAAGCGGTAACTGCCCCGATGCCCGTTCTGACCGGCACGGTATATTTTGGCAACAATGTCCTCGGCGGTGACCCCAATTCCAACCTATTGATCGCGAATCTTTATTGATTTATTAAGAAACAGGTAGCGCACCAGGTGTAGGGACAATTCATGAATTGCCCCTACATTT
This sequence comes from uncultured Chloroflexia bacterium, assembly GCA_963804865.1. Taxonomy (GTDB): domain Bacteria; phylum Chloroflexota; class Anaerolineae; order Anaerolineales; family Anaerolineaceae; genus CAVVEQ01. The sequence continues at coordinate 1,607,640 of CAWDSH010000001.1, read as the reverse complement.
TTACTATTTGGTGATTTTGTAGACCCACTTGACAAATCAGAACGAATGTTCTATAATATAGCTGCCCTCAGCCTTTCCCGGCATATGGGCGCTTGTGTTTAAGTTAAGCATTGTTTCTATTGTTTTTGCGCGAAACAATTCGGGAGGTGATTGTGATGACACATTTTTATGAAAAGAGTTCTCGAGGGAAATTAATTAAGAATTGTTTCTTTTTAAATGCGTCATTGCGAGCCTTCGCGACAGCGATCGTGAAGGCGAAGCAATCCTGCCTCGGGTACCATCCATTTCTTGAGAATCGGTACCATTCCTGCCTTCAGGTATAATTCCCCTGCCATGGACCTCTTCGATCACGCCATGAACGAACGCCTCCAGGACGAAGCCCCGCTGGCTGCCCGCCTGCGCCCGCGCGTGCTGGATGAATTCGTCGGGCAGGAAGCCATCATCGCCCCCGGCAAGATGCTGCGCCGCGCCATCGAATCCGATAAGCTCTTTTCCTCCATCATCTTCACCGGTCCCCCCGGCACCGGCAAGACCACCCTGGCGCGCCTCATCGCCGCCCACACCCAGGCGGAGTTCGTTTCCATCTCCGCCGTCCTGGCGGGGGTCGCCGAGCTGCGCGCCATCATCGCCGCCGCCCAGGAGCGCCGCCGCCTCTACCAGCGCCGCACCATCCTCTTCGTCGACGAGGTCCACCGCTGGAACAAGGCCCAGCAGGATGCCCTCCTGCCCCAGGTGGAGAGCGGCATGCTCACCCTCATCGGCGCCACCACCGAGAACCCCTATTTCGATGTCATCCCCGCCCTCGTCTCCCGCTCGCGCATCTTCCAGCTCGAGCCGCTCAGCGAGGAGCAGCTCGCCGTCATCTTCGAGCGCGCCCTCAAGGACGAGGAACGCGGCTACGGCAAAAAGAAGGTCAGGGTGGCTGATGAAGCCCGCGAACATCTCATCCACCTCTCCAATGGCGACGCGCGCAACCTCTTGAACGCCCTGGAGCTCGCCGTGGAGAGCACCCGTCCCGGCAAGGACGGCGCCATCCATATCGACCTGGTTGCCGCGCAGGAATCCATCCAGAAGCGCGCGCTTCTTTACGACCGCAACGGCGACGCGCATTACGATACCATCTCCGCCTTCATCAAGTCGGTGCGCGGCTCCGACCCGGATGCCGCCATCTACTGGCTGGCCAAGATGCTCGCCGCCGGTGAGGACCCGCGCTTCGTTCTGCGCCGCCTGATCGTGCTCGCCAGCGAAGATATCGGTCTCGCCGATCCGCGTGCCATGCAGGTGGCTGCCTCCGCAGCCTACAACTTCGAATACATCGGCATGCCCGAGGGCATCTATCCCATCGCCGAAGCCACCCTCTACCTCGCCACCGCGCCGAAGTCCAATTCCGCCGGTGCCGTCTTCCAGGCCACCGACCTGATCCAGCGCGAGGGCATGGGCACCGTGCCCATCCACCTGATGGACACCAACCGGGATGCCAAGGGCTTTGGTCACGGCGAGGGCTACCTCTATCCCCACAGCTTCCCCGGGCATCACGTCGCCCAGCAGTACCTGCCGGATGAATACAGGGACCGCCGCTTCTACGAGCCTTCCTCCGAAGGCTACGAAGCCGAGATCAAGGCGCGCCTGGATAAATGGCGCGAGGCTTCCCGAAAAGATCAGGCAAAGAAATCCGGGTAAGACCCGTTATCGCTTATACTTGGAGCCTAGGAGAATTTATCAATGAAATTTACGAGAAGAACACTTGCCCTGGCAGCCTTCCTCCTGCTCAGCCTCTACTTTAGCAGCCTGCAAGCCGCTGACCGCCGAGGAGATGATGGCGAAGAGCTATGAAAAAATGGATGCGTTGAAGACCGTGAATTCCTCGATGGAAGTTCTGATGGAATATGCCGGCCAGTCGATGACCGTCACCGGCGATCTGCAGAATGAGCTGCCTGATAAGAGCTACGCCGTCCTGCAGGCCAGCGGGCAGACGATCGAGATCCTCTCGCTATCCACCACCGAGCTGTATATCAAGGACGATACTGGAACCTGGCAGCCGATCCCCGCCGAGCAGATCAAGCAGCTGGGTCTGACCATCAACTCGAATGACCAGATGAAGCAGGTCCGCGAAGCAATGACCGGGCTGACCCTTGCAGGTGAAGACACCATCGATGGGACAACCTGCCAAAAGATCACCTATACCCTGGATGCCGAAAAGGCTTTCACTTCCATCATGGATGCGTCTGTCCTGGATTATATCGATATGGATACGGTGGTTTCAAAAGGTGAAGCCTGCATCGCTGATAAGACCTTTTACATGCTGAAGACCGTGATGGATCTGACCTTCACCACGCAGGGTGAGCAGATCCACGAGGCTGTCACCATTGTCAACAGTAAATTCGATGAACCCGTCGAGATCCCCACTCCCTAGGGTCATCCTGAAAGAAAACGACAGGACGGAGCTTCCTCCGTCCTGTTTGCTTATTAATCCCTATTGTTCCTTATTTTATGGGGACGTAGATCTCCGTGCGCAGGTCCTCGGGCTTGGTCTTGCTCTTGTCATCCAGGTAGACCTCGAACGGGTCGTTGTCGCGCAGCTGGACTCCGCTGGCGGGCAGCCAGTCGCGGTAGACCGCCGTCCAGGTATCGTTGAGCGCCTCGAACGGTCCGCGGTGCATGAACACGGCGAAGCGCCCGCCCGGGATGCTGCCGATCTCGAGGTCGCCATCCGCTTCGATGGGCGTATCGTCATCGATGAAGAAAGCGCCGATGTAGCGCGCTTCTTCCAGCGTGACCTCGTCGGGGTCATCCGGGCAGATGCCCAGGCATTCGTGGACGTGCTTCCAGAGCTTGTGCTCGTCCATGAAGGCGCAGAGCTTGGTGAACGCCTTGTCTGCGGCGGCGTTGAAGTTGCGGTTGAGCATCCCCTTGCGCGTCACCATGGCGATGCGCCGGGTGGGGTAGGTGCGAATCTCAGGTTTCATCAGAACACTCCTTCTTGTTCCCATTTGAAAATTTTTAAATGGCAGGTACTCCTTCCGCAGCTTGCGGGCTTCAACGGGACTCATGCCGTAAGCCTGGCGGAAGGCTTTGCTGAAGGCTGCCGGCGAATCGTAGCCGGCTTCCAGGGCGATCATCGTCACCGGCTTGCGCGTGGTTGCCAGGCTGTGCACCGCCCGGCGCAGGCGCAGCCTGCGGATGTATTCGCCCATCGGCATGCCGATGAAGGCGGTGAAGATGCGGTGGAGGTGGAACGGGGAGAAGCTCGCCACCCTGGCCAGGGTTTCAAGCGGCAGCGGCTCATCCAGGTGCTCGTGGATGTAACCGACCAGCGAGTTCATGCGGATGCGGTACTCGAGCTCCATCTCGCCTTCGTAGATCAAACCTTCATCGAACTTGCGCATTGCCATGCTCCCGTTATATCATGCCTTTCCGGAAAGTTCTTTGCATTTCTTGCGCTCTTGGGGGCGATGATATATAATCAGCGCGTCGTCTTTTACCAAGGAAAGCCTCATGACAGACAGCAACCTGTAAAAACAATGTTGGTGAAGGGTAATGATCCCGGTCCGTATCATCGGCCGTGGGCATTGGCCCGCGGTTTTTGTTTTTCTAGAACAGGTTGACCATGCTTTCAGTAAATCAAATCTCAAAATCGTATAACATCGCAAAGATCCTGGATGGGATCAGCTTCACCCTCGATCCGGGAGAAAAAGCCGGCCTGGTGGGTGCCAACGGCTGCGGCAAGACCACCCTCATGCGCATCATCATGGGTCTGGAGACGGCTGATTCCGGCTCGATCAAATTCATCCCCAGCGACCTGCGTCCCGGCTACCTGGCCCAGGGATTCACTTTTGGGGATGGCGAAACGGTGCAGGGCTTTATTAATCATTGCGCAGGAGAACTTCTGGAATTGACCTCCCGGTTGGATGCGCTGGCGCAGCGAATGACCAGGGAACCGCGGAATGGTGATCTTCACCAGCAGTATGATGAAACCCTGGAGCAAATCGCCCGGGCATCTGAGAATGCCGGTTACGTGAAGGGCATTCTGGCAGCCCTGGGTTTGGATTCCATCCCGCCGGAACTGCCAACAGCGAAACTGAGCGGCGGTCAGAAGACCCGCCTGGCGCTGGCAGGCGTCCTGCTTGCCCGGCCGCGGCTCCTTCTGCTGGATGAGCCCACCAATCACCTCGATATTGCCATGCTGGAATGGCTGGAGGTTGGCTCGCCAACTTACCCGGGAGCTGCTCTGATTGTCTCCCATGACCGCACCTTTCTCGACAAAACCGTTACCGGATCCTCGAGATCGAGGATCTCACTCACAAACTGAAAGCCTATACGGGGCAATTACAGCGCATACCTCGAGCAGAAGGAAGCGGCACGCTCTCGACAGTGGGCGGAATACAATGACCAGCAGGCGGAAATCAAGCGCATGAAGGCTGATATCCTGCGCCAGAAGACCACCGCCGCATATAACGAGCGCCAGGCCAGCTCGATCCGCATCGGCGGCGGCGAAATGAAGCTCAAGGGCATGAAGGATCACGTGCAGGGTATTGCCAAGAAGGTGGCAAGGAAAGCCAAGGCGCGCGAGAAGAAGCTGGAACGCTACATGGAATCCGATGAACGCGTGGAGAAACCACGCCCCGGCTGGGAGATGAAGATCGCGTTCAAGGATGCCGGGGAGACCGGGCGCGACGTGGTCGTGCTCGAGCACCTCACCATCGGTTACCCGGGTCTGATCCTGCTGGAGGATCTGAACCTGAAGTTACGCTACGGAAGTCGGGTGGCGCTCATCGGTGCCAACGGCAGCGGCAAGACAACATTGTTGAAGACCATCATTGGTGAGCTGCAGCCGCTCTCGGGCAAGGCGCGGCTGGGCGCCAGGGTCAAGGTAGGCTACATGAGCCAGGAGCATGCTGAGCTGAACCCTGCCTTGAATCCTCTCACCACCATCCAATCCATCGCTGTCTTCAACGAAACAGAGGCGCGATCCTTCCTGTCAAAATACCTGTTCAAGGGTGATGACGTGTTCACGCCGGTCGGCAGCCTGTCATTTGGTGAGCGCGCCCGCTTGATCCTCGCTGGGCTGGTGGCGCAGGGCTGCAATTTCCTGATGCTGGATGAGCCCATCAACCACCTGGATATCCCCTCCCGCTCGCAGTTCGAGCAGGCACTGGCGGAATTCAAGGGCACCGTCATGGCGGTGGTCCACGACCGCTACTTCATCGAGCGCTTTGCCACCCAGATCTGGGAGGTGAAGGGAAAGACGATCGAGGTCCGCGAGACCCTCGTGGTACCGGAATCAGTGGATGTAGAGGTTATAGACTGGGAGGATTGAACCCGCGCTGACCTCGATGATCAGCAGCTGCCCGGCATCATCCAGGACTGGGCTGCCCTGCTCGGCGGAAGGTCCGGCGATGAGAACGTAACTGCCGGGCGCGAGGTTGACCAGGACGAAATCACCCTCCGCATCCAGCGTTGTCTGTGGATGGTTGAGTGGATCGAGGATGTAAGTGCCGCCGCCCAGGTAGGGAGCGGCAAAGATCGTTACAGGCTGGTCCGGCCAACGATCCATAGGCGGAAGGCAGGCTGCCGCTGATCCCGCCCAGGCCGGCTGCCAGGGTTGGCTGCTGCGCAGCTGTTGGCGCGGCTGAACAGGCTGCCATGCTGAGAAGCCAGACGATGGCAAAGGTGAATGACAGTCGGTGTCGCATGTGGGATTTATGGATGGATCAGGGCAGCGGGATGCCGTTGTAGTCTTCGCCCAGGGTCTTGTAGCCGCTCACCCCGGTCACCGGGCGCACGGTGCGCACAATGACCACCAGGGGTTGGGTGCTCTCGATGACCACGCTGCCGGTGAAGCGCCCGCCCGATGTTGCCCCCGCCTGCGATGGGGTGGAGGTGCGAAAACCCTGCTTCGCCAGCACCTTGGTTGCAGAAGCCAGGTTCTGGGTGGCGACCAGCGTGCCGGAGGCGTCGTAATAGCGCAGCACCACACTATTGTCGGAAGTGCTGCCGGCATTCATCACGAAGATGGTCGAGCTGTAGCCATCCGCGTCCGCCCAGCGAACGTAGGGCAGTATGAGACTGGTGGCGCCCTGAACAGGGGTGGACTGGGTTTGCAGCCCGTCTGTGCTGGTCACCTTCGTGGTGACAGCCACGGGGACGCGCGGACCGTTGTATTTGCCGTTGGAGGTGGCATAGATCATTGCCGAACCGGAGCGCCTGGACATGGTCGAAAGCGTGCAGGTGGAATAGGCTGCCCGGCGGTTGGGCTGCAGTTTGTTGCTGCGGGTTGCCGCGATGGATGTGCGCGCAAGCAGTTTACCGCTGGAATTATAAAACTCAATGAATGTCGTTGCGTTTTCGGTACCGGTGTTCTGCACCGAGAAGTAGGTCGTCTGGCGGGTACTGCCATAATTGCACATGGCTGTCGGTACGAACTGCTGGTTGGCTCCCGCTGCCAGGGCTTCATAAGCGGAAGCGCGCCTGCCGGTGGTCTGCATTTCGATCACCGACGCCAGAATATTCGCCGGTGAGGAGTCCGATGTAAGCGTGGCGATGATCACCAGCGAGCCATCGAAACTGGATGGCAATACCGGTGTCGTGGCATCCACCTTCGGATCGAAGATCTTGGAGCCGTTGGCTGGCACCGTGAATGTAGCAGAATACGTAGTTGCGTTCAGGGTTGCGGTATAGAAAGTGAGCAGCAGGGAGATCTCCTCATCCTCCAGGTTCTGGATTCCCACCTGGGAGTAAGCACTGCTCTTCTTCAAAAAAGTTGGCGCATAAATGGTCGATCCTGCCTGGTCGGCGGAAAAGGAGGAGTAGAGGATTGGGCTGTAATTGACATCGCCCTGGTTGACGAATTGCTTGTAGACGGCATAAACCGCAACGGTGGAGCTCAGAACGGCTGAGCCGGCGAAATCCGGATCTGCACCGGCCGATCCGATCAACAGCTCGCCCGCGCCGTGTGCATTGACCGGGATGGTCATGGAAGAATAACTGGCTGCAGCATCTTCCGAAGTGTAGGAAACGATCAATTCGCCCGGGTTGGAGCTCGGGTTGGCGTATTCGATCGCGGAAGTCCATGCCGGACCGGTGGTCTGCGCGCTGGCAGCCTGAAAGATGACGATGGCAGCGATAACAATGAGGAAAATGGCTCTGGTAGTTGTTTTTCTCAACGTGAACTCCTGATACTCAGACCGGTGCAATAACTCTACCAACCGGTTGGGGCTCAACCGATAGACTAATCACAGAAATTCTGTTGGATTAAGTATATGCGTTTGCAGGGATTTATTCAATTACACTAATGTAAGGTGAACAATGGTTCTTTTGGTGCCTGGATGGAGGACTAATGCACCGGCAGGGTGAATTTTGCCATGTCGATCAGGAATTGAGGTGTCCAGAACTTGCCGAAACCCTGCAGGGAAAGCGCTAGACCGGCGGTGATGAGCATCACACCGAAGATGATCAACGCATAATCCCGTTTGCTATAATGCAATTCCACCAGCCAGGTGCGCGGACCGATGCCGAAAGCGCGCAGGTCCATGGCATCGATGATATCTTCACTGCCAGCCAGGGCTTTGATCGTCACCGGGATGAGCAGGGGAGCCAGCTTGCGCACCTGCTGAATGAAACCACCCTTGATCTTTTCGATCTCGTAACCGCGAGCCTTTTGAGCGTCCATGGTGAGTGAAAAATCGCGGGCAAAGGTCGGGATGAAGCGCATGGTCAGATCCATGCCGTAGGCGATCTTATCCGGCAAGACCCAGGTCGCCGGAAGGTGACACCGTAGAGGCGATGGGTCAAGGGAATAGGGGATGAGCACCGTCATGCTTGCCAGGCTGAACACGCGCACCAGCATGCTGAACGCGTAGGAGATGCGCTCAGCGGTGATCAGCAGTGTTGGACGCCAACCGAGCAAGGTGAATCCTGCCTGTAATTGAGCAATGACATGCTCTTCTTTGTAAATTTCGATACCGCCGCGCCCGGTGAGAAATGTGAGGAAGGAAAAAAAGATGATAAATCCGCCGATGAAGATCCAGGCGCGGCTCATCTCCTTCCAGGATATCCCCGAACGGATGACAACATAGAACGCGATCACGAGGAAGAGAGAAAGATAGCGCACATCCCAAAAAAGTACCGTGCAACATATGAAACAAATGAAAAAGATGATCCAGGCACGAGGATCAAAGCTCTGGACGATGGATTTGCGCTTCTTCCAGCGAAAAGAAACGAGCATGGATTACCTTTGTAGGGGCACAGCTAGCTGTGCCCCTACGTGAAATCAAAGGATTATCGCCCGGTCTGCTTTTGCAGTGCTGAATAGGCAGCTACAAAGAGCGGCACCAGGATGGCAGCGAAGATCAAGTTGGGTCCAGCAGCGGGGATGTATTCACCCACGAACGCGACCGCGGGTGGATAGCCGTTGACCCAGATATCGGAGAGGGCGGCGAAACCGATGCCCAGCAGGTTGCCGAGCATGGACCAGGTAACCGCTGCGGCAACATCGACGTTCTTCCCAAAGAGAAATCGCACCAGCAGCACCAGCACGAAGCCGATGGCGATGGAAATTCCTGCCCACATCGAAATCGGCGCATCACCAAAGATGTTGTTTTCCACATCGAAGAACATGGCGTTGGCGGTGGTCGGATTGAGGAAGTAGTAAAGCGTGGCAGCAGCGGCGAGAACTGCACTGATGATCAAGACAGTGTTCAAGCCCTTCTTCTGATCTTTGAAGAGCCACGCCAGACCAGCGATGAAGCCAACCAGCCCGTTCCCGATGCTCCACTGCGGGTAAAGCCCGAAACCGGTGAGCGCATCTCCAAACATATTGCCGACCGCTCCGGTGAAGAACCCCACCACGGGACCGAAGACATATCCGAAGAACATCGGGAAGACGATCGCCGGGCGGAGCGCCACCTGGCTGACCGAGGGCACCACGAAGACTGTACCGTTGAAAAGGTACGAGAAGATGGCATACAGGGCCGCGCCGATGGCCATATAAACCACCTCACGCGTCCCCACCTTCCACATCTTGTGCTCTTTGGTCATCAGGTAGACGATGAATACGATGGCCATCCCTATGCCGACGAATACAAAGCGCAGGGAGGCAGACTGGTCCATATCCAGGCTGGGGTTGATCGTGCGGCCGATCAGCCAGATGGCGAGGAAGAAGGCCAGGACGGCAAGCAATGAAACAATCACGACAACAGTTTTCTTCATTTCAATCCTCCGTAAAAGATAGAATTCGGCTTACGCTTAAGCCGTGGATACAATTGGAGCCACATGCGCCAGCGCTTCAGCTCGCATGAAGCGTTTCGTGCGTGGGAAAAGCTCCAGATTTGATTTCAATAATGAAGTTGGAACGAGGCGATTTGCAGTCAGGAATTTAAAATCTCGCAACACTTCGAACGGTTTTCCATCCGCCACGATGCGACCATTGTTGACCAACAAGATACGATTGGCGTAAATGACAGCCAAATCGATATCGTGGGTTATAAAGAGAATGGCTTCAAAATGGGGGAGCTGCAGGATCGAATCCATGAAGTCCATATAGTTCTTATAGTCCTGCCCGGCGGTGGGCTCATCCATCACTAAAATTCGAGATTGCATCGCCAGGATGGCAGCAATGCTGACACGTTTCTGCTGTCCGAAGGAAAGCGCCAGTGGAGGATTTTCCTCCATACCGGCAAGATGAACGATATCGATAGCGTTTGCCACTTGAATGGAAATTTGCTCAGACGTATGTCCCAAGTTGGTGGGGCCAAAGGCCAGCTCCTCGCGCACCGTGGGAGCAAAGAGCATATGGCTGGGACTTTGAAATACATAACCGAGGTTGGCTGCGATCTGGGCCACGCTCATTTCTCGAGTATCTTTGCCATCGACCAATACTTGTCCAGCGGATGGTTTGAGCAACCCGATAGCATGCTTCACAAGCGTTGTTTTTCCCGCGCCATTCGGGCCGAGAACCGCGATCACATCCCCAGGCTTGATATCCAGGTTGATACCGTGCAACACCTCAGTATCGGTCTCATAACCGAAGGCAACATTTTTGAACTGCACCAGGGGAGCTCCGGGTTTGATATCTTTCAATGGCTTAATCTCTAGAGGCTTGGGGTCCCTAACTGCCAACTTCATGATCAAGGGCGCGGGCAGCTTGACTTCGTGATAATTCACATTGCGATTTAGCTTTTCCGGAGGACCATCGTAGCAGATTTCGCCATCCATCATGAAGAGCACCCTGTGCGGCTTTATTTTAAGGACATCCTCCACGCGGTGTTCCACCATTAATACGGTCATACCCTCATTAGCAAGACGATTAACGATCTGCAGGGCTTCCTCGGCACTGGCAGGGTCAAGACTGGCGAGAGGTTCATCCAGCAGCAGGATCGAAGGGCGCATGGCCAGCACGCCAGCAAGAGCCACTTTCTGTTTTTCCCCGCCAGAAAGGTGGAAGGTCTCGCGTTCACGCAAATGGGAAATCTTCATCCGTCCGAGGGCTTCATCCGCCGTAGTGTATATCTCGCCTCGTTCTTTACCGAGGTTCTCAAGACCAAAAGCAACCTCGTTTAGCACACGCGTGCCAAGTATCTGCCTTTCAGGATCCTGAAGCACAGTTCCAACAGACTGTGAAATCTTTGCAAGAGTCCATGGGGCAGTATCTTCTCCATGGATGAGGACACGACCAGAGATATCACCGTGATATGAGCGGGGAATCAAACCATTGATGCAACGTGCCAGGGTGGTTTTCCCACAACCGCTTGCACCAGCGATCAACAGCACCTGTCCTGGCTCAACGGAAAGATCGATATCCTTCAATGCCAGATCTTCCCGGCTGCGATAGCGGAAGGAAAGGTGTTCGATAACAAGCGGCTTAGGCTCTGGCATTTGTTTTTCCCACCCGATTTCAATCAATAAAACCCTGAAATGAACTAATGGATACAAACCGCCATATATTGGCGGATCATATCGCTAATATAGCACCCATGGGGGGTTGCGTCAAGAATGATTGGGCAAAAGGATTTGATAAATAAAAAAGGGTGTGCCAGGCACACCCTTGACTCTACTCGAACTTAAACCTCCACACTGCCAGGGAGAAGAAGACCAGAGCATATAGAGCCAGGACGCCAGACGGTAGAAGAGCTGAATCCAATCCTCCACCCCGCAGGATGATATTTTGGAAACCATCCATAACCCAGGCAAGTGGCGTGAAATGACCAATGGTGTAAAAAGTTTCGCTGGAACCTTCCAATGGGAACCAGGCGCCACCCAGCGCGGTGAAAAGGAACATGGCGATTAATGAAAATAGAATCACCTGCTCTTCCTTCTTGGCTATAGCCCCGATCAAGAGTCCCAAGCAGCCAATAAACAATGCGAGCGCAACAATGATCAACAGAGTGGCCAAAGGCGAATTGAGATAATTAACCTTGAAGAAGAATTGCCCGGCCAGCACCAGGATTAACACCTGGATAAAGGTTATTGTGGACATAGCCAGCATGTGCCCGGCAATGATGCCTGCCCGGTTGATAGGTGTGGTGAGCATGCGTTGAAGACAGTGGTTTTTTCGCTCCAATACCAGCACCATGGCAGAGGTAATCAAACCCAGAATGGAAAATTGCACGATCATCCCCGGCGAGGTCTGATCAAAACCTGAAGGGGCTTCAGAAACTACCTCACCCGCGGTGACTGTACTCACACTCAATGTGACTGGAGGACTCTGCCAGGCTTCCTGGGCGAGGACAATACCATCCTGGATCGACTTTTCCCTATCCGGGAGGGAGGTTTTTTCGAGCAGAGCATCACTACTCAAGATGGCTGCCTGAACGGATCCCAGCCACCTGCCAATTACATTTTGAATGGCGGTAAATGCCAACTGACCCGAGGTCTTGGTTGTATCCACGATGAGTTCCATCTGTGGATTTTCAGATCGCAGTATTTTCCCGCTGAAATCCGGTGGGATTATGAGGACAGCCGTATAAGTGTCATTCTCAACCTGTGTCTCGATCTGCGATGCATCACTTTCCTGCAATTTTTCAGGATCAATCACATTGGAAGAGGATAATACCTGCTCCAGGGAGGATGACAGCGTTCCCCCAGCATCCCGATTCAAGATGCCAATTTTGAGTCGTGGATCATCGGTATTGGCTGGGGCGTTGATGAAACCCATGAACAAGGTGAAAGCCAATGGCATCAGGAGGAGGAAAATAGCCGAATTTTTGTCACGGAACACCTGCAGCAAGTCTTTACGGATCAAGTTGAACATTCGCATCCTTTACCTCCTAGGCAAACCGCCGGCGGAAGAGAAAAACGCCGATGGTGAAAAACACTGCGCTTGCACCCAGCAGTACGATCAATGGCAGAGCCAACCGAGATAGACTGGCACCCGCGATGGTCAATTTCAGTGCGTTCATCGCCCAACCCTGTGGGGTGAAGAGGCTGGCGGTATTCAGGGCTGGGATTGTGCTTTGCATCATGATGGGGAAAATCCCCAACATGCTGGTCGCGGTCATCACTCCTCCCACGACAAAACCAGCCTGCTGGGTGGATTTGACCAGGGACATCACCATGATCCCAAACGACGCAGCTGCCAGGTCAGTAGCCAACACGGTCAAGGTGAGTGGCGGCATGGCACCCCAATCGAATTTGAAGACAAAACGAGAAACAATCAAAAGTACCGTAATCTGAATGAGGATCATCAGCATGGCACCGATCATTTTAGCTGCAAGGATTTGCGTCATGGTTGTTGGGGTGGTGAAAAGCCGTGCCAGAGTCTTCTCCTCATTCTCTTTCAAGAGTGACTGGGCAAAAGTTGCCCCTGTGAAGAAGACGAAGAAGATCAGCTGGGCACCCATGATGCCGGTCATGATGGTTTGCATCTGTGATTGCGCGGGAATATTGGTGGCTGGCGCCCGAACCTGGAGATAACCATCCCCGGATTCAGTACCTGTGCTTTTCTGAAGGAAGCTGGTGTAACCGGATACGATTGTTTCGATCGAATCATTTTCCAGGTTGATCCCTTTTTGCTCAAATTGATCTGTCGCTACAGAGATAGCCACCCGGCTGCCGTTAAAGCCATTAACAATATTTTCAATGATCGCGCGGACAACCTTGGGTTGAAGGGTCAATGCAGGATCATTCAACAACTTGAGCTCGGATTGCCCGGTTGCTGTAAGAAGGGTATCGGAGAAATCTACCGGTATGATCAAGGCTACATCAGCTTCATTTGCTTGTATGGCAGACACAGCTGAAATTTCATCAGGTTTTTCTGATAGGATGACCAGATCTTTCAGGTCTTTACTCTTCAGCACCTCAAGGATTTCCTTTGAAAAATCAAATCCAGAGGAATCCGGTTGATCCAGGTTGACCACCATAAGCCTGGTGGGCTGGATCGTCAGTTCGTCACCCGAACTGCCGAAGGCAAAGTAAATCAAACCCGTTATCAACAGGGGAATGACAAACATCATCACAAGCAGGAAAACGCTGCGAAGATTGCGCAGCAAATCTTTCAAAGCAAGATCGATTATTTTCATGGTGTTTACTCCGGATGGCAGCAATTAGCACGCATTGTTGCTGTGGGAAAAGCTGCTCTTATCCGTATTAATCACGCAAAGCCTTACCGGTGAGATGCAGGAAGACGGCTTCGAGGTTCGGCTCCTGGATATCCACGGAAAGAATGCGGAATTGTTTTTTAACAGCAAGATCAAAGATGCGCGGGAGAACAACATCACTGTTATCCACCAGCAGTGATAATTTACCATCCTCGTTGGATACCTTCTTTACGCCTTTGATTGAATTGATCGATTCGACCAGAGGCTCAGACTCGGTGCTGATGGTCAAAGTGATGCGATCCATTTCGCCGACAATCTTGACCAGTTCCTCATGTGTACCTAATGCTATGATCTTCCCCTGGTCCATGATGGCGATGTGGTGGGAGAGCTCTTGCGCCTCTTCCATGTAGTGCGTTGTGTAGAGCACCGTTTTTCCTTCGCGATTTAATGCGATGACACTATCCAGGATATGCCGGCGGCTTTGGGGATCGATACCCACGGTGGGTTCATCCAGGATGATCACATCTGGCTGGTGTAATAAGGCAATGCCGATATTCACGCGTCGTTTCATTCCACCCGAGAATTTACCGACAATCCCTTTTTGCCTTTCTTCCAGACCGATGATCTCCAAAACGGTATTCACTCGCTTTTTAAGATCCGCGCCATGCAGACCGTACATCCGCCCCCAGAAGTACAGGTTCTCACGTGCAGTGAGGTCTTCATAGAGCGCCAGGTCTTGCGGCACCACACCAATCGATCGCTTTACTTCCATCGGCTCCCTGGTAATGGAGTGACCCATAACCGCTGCATCTCCACCTGTAGGCTGAAGCAGCGTGGCAAGCATGGAGATAGTCGTGGTTTTTCCGGCACCGTTTGGACCGAGCAGACTGAAGATCTCACCACGTTTCACATCGAAGGTAATCCCCTTCACAGCATGAATATCTTTATATTTCTTATCCAAACCCCTCACTTCAATAGCATTTTCGACCATGGTCAATCCTCCGTGAAAATCAGATATCTTTTATATCGCTTGAATTATGGCGAGAATTTTAGGAAGCAATTTTGGATTAGCCGCAACCAGTGAAAAAGGTGATTGGAAGAATTCTTCGCTGCCATCAATTCCCATCACCTGCCCACCGGCTTCCTTGATGATCAGTACACCTGCAGCAATATCCCACGAGTTGTTTTGCAGCTGCCAGTATCCATCCAGCCGACCGGCAGCCACATAGCATAAATCGAGCGCAGCCGAACCGAGACGGCGCACGTTCTGAGCGGTGCGGGCGAAATTTGCGAAAAGCGCTAGGTTATGCTCATGCTGGGAACTTCCATGCGGGGGAAATGAAGATGCCATCAGGCTGTCGATCAATTCAATTTTTTGCGAAACATGAATTGGTTGATCATTCAGGAAAGCCCCTCTGCCTTTTTCAGCGAAGAAGAGTTCATCGCGCATTGGATCGTATACTGCTCCCAGAAGCAGTTCACCTTTTTCGGCAAATCCAATGGAAACACAGAAAATCGGCATGCCATGAGAATAATTTACTGTGCCATCCATGGGATCCACATACCAAATATGGTCCTGGTCGCCACGTAACTCACCACTTTCCTCACTGAAAATGGTATGACCGGGATATTTACCCCTGATCATTTTCAGTAAATAGTCTTCAGCCCGGTGATCCATTTCCGTCACGACATCACGGGCGCTCTTGTGTGTGACCTGATGCAGATCACCGAAGCCATCCCGCAGGATGCGGCCGGCTTCAAGAGCCCAAAGTTTTATCTCGCTTGATGATAGTTCCATGATCATTTCCAATAGATGAATTACCGGGCAATTGTACCAATTAGAAGGGCACAATGGTGGAAGAGTGCTAACAGCCAATCAACAATAACATGCAAATATATTTAACGATACCGTTATGTGTACAAGAAAGATTTGCCGGGTGTTTTAGGACAAGATGCCAATAGCGGAGAATAATGCAGTTACTTATCCCCGCGCATTTCGTCTTTCAGCTGCTCGAAATATAGAACCAAAAAGCGATGCCGTTGTGCCGCGATCTTCCGTGCGGTCTTGGTGAATAACCGGTCTTTCACATTTCGTAATTTAAACAGATACTCGTGGTAAGCGCTGTGCAATTCTCCGGGAGCTTCCTTCCCCAACCGGATGAATTGCGCGGATGGCTCTTCGAAATGCGGTGTATGCGCCAGCACGGCATAAGCCAGCGTTCGCGCGGTGCCTATTGCACCCAAAACGTCCAGTTTGTCCGCATCGAAAAGGATTTTGGCTTCAATGGTAGCTGGAGGTTCGCCCGTGTTTCGATAACGGTGACCCCGGATGCAGGTTTGAACGGCAGCGATCCTCTCGGGAGTCCAGCCTTCTTTTTCCAGGACCGCGGCAGCGAATTCTGCAGAATGATTATGGTGGTCACCGCGCTTTTCACCAGCTGGAGAGCTGCCCCGCGCATCGTGCAGTAATGCTGCTGCGTGAACGATCTCCAAATCGGCGCCTTCAACCAGCGCTAATTTTTCCGCCATTTTGTATACGCGCTCAACGTGGTCATATCCGTGAACCGGATCGAAATCGGGGTACCATGCGCGAGCTTGTTCGAGAGTGGGCATATATGCTAATTGATTCTTTCTTCTAGTTTTTGTGGAATCACAACTCGACCCTTTTTGATCACTGTTCCCACCAGGTTGGTTCCAAAGCGATATCCCAAATGGCGATAATCCTGGACTGAAAGGATGATCAAGTCAGCCTGTTTGCCTGCATGCAGGGATCCTAATCGATCCGCTCGATTGATGGCTGCAGCGGCATTGATGGTTGCTGCAGCGATTGCCTGGGCAGGTGTGAGCTTCAGATAACGGCAAGCCAGTGCAATGACAAACTGCATACTCTCACACCAGGCAGTGCCAGGGTTCAAATCCGAAGCAATTGCCAAAAGACCACCAGCATCCAGGATCGCACGGGCAGGGGTGTACTGTGAATCTCCCAGTCCAAATGGCGTGCAGGGGAGAGCCACAGCCACGGTATCACTACTGGCAAGAGATCTGATATCTTCGAGAGAGGTTTTTACCAGGTGATCAGCGGAAGTCGCACCCAAGCTGGCGGCAAGGGAAGCCCCGCCCAGATTTTCGAATTCATCCGCATGAATTTTCAGTGGGAAGCCATAGGTTTTGGCTTTCTCCAGGATGCGTTGAGATTGAGCAAGATCGAAAGCGCCTTTTTCACAGAAAACATCCACGAAAGGCAGCGTTCTATGGGGAGCGCGTTGCTCCCACCAGCTCTTGATCTCCGGAAGCATTTCATTGCAGATCAAGCTTGTATAGCCCTCTGCATTACCATCATATTCGGGCGGGATGGCATGTGCTCCCAGGAAAGTAGGAGCGAATTCCAAAGGACCTTCTTCATCCAATCTCAACAGTACTTCGAGCTGTAACTTCTCGCTCTTTATTTCCAGGCCATACCCGCTTTTGGCTTCAACCGTGGTGGTTCCGTGATGCAATAAATCCCAACAGCGCTTGCGTGTCCAGGAGAGCAGATCTTCTAAAGACGCAGCGCGGGTGGCGCGAACTGTTGAATTAATTCCGCCTCCGGCAGCCATGATTTCCATGTAAGTCTTTCCCTGCAAGCGCATTTCAAATTCTGCGGCGCGATCCCCCGCGAATACCAAATGGGTATGTGGATCCACGAAACCAGGCATAACCACCTTCCCACCGGCATCCAAGCGTGGTTCATTGGTGTATTTCTGAAGCAGAGATTCCTGGGACCCGACTGCTTCAATACAATCATTGCGGATTAAAACCGCGCCATCCTCAATGATATTCAACGTGCCCAAATCCTTGCCGAATTGAGGATTCGAGGTCAGGGGGATCAATTGTGAGATGTGGTGAATGAGCATGGTTCGAAAAATTATAGCATGTCAAAGTTCATACAGCGTTCAATTTCACTTTTCTTAGAAGATATAGTGCGATCAGATTCAGTATCAGGCACGAAAGTGCATTATATAAAAAACCATTCCGGTAGATCTGCGGCGCGATAAAATCAGCCAGCATACGGGCGATGGCATGTGAAGCAATAAAGGCTGAAAACAGGGTGGCGCGCATCTTGGGCATGATCTCACTAGTAAGCGCCAGGCTGCTCACTATTGCCCATTCGAAGCTAAAATACACCAGGAATAACCAGATGAGAGCTGTTGTATGCGTTTGACTGAGTAAAGGAAAAGCAATCAAGGCAAGACAATTCACCAATAAGCCGCCTGCAACAGCCCTTTCCTTGCCAATATGGTCTGTAATCCAGGCGGAAATTCCTTCCCCGCCCAGCTCTGAAAAACCAATCACCGCGGATGCCACACCCAATGCAGCTATCTGCAGGCTGAAGGTTTCCTCCATCCAGACTCCGAACATGACGCTGACCAATTCATTTCCTCCTGCCAGGAAGAGACCAAAAAGAAGAATCATGATGGCGGGCTTGTAGGAAAATATATTTTTGAGCTTGATTGATTCTTTGACCGGTTTAGATATCTTGGCATCATCTTTAGGCAGTATCAGGATGACCAGGAGAATTGAAATGACCCCCAAGCCGGTTAATGCTGAATACGCACTCTGCCATCCCTTATTACTGATCAGGATTCCGAAAAGCGGGACCAGCACGATATAACACATTGCCCAGCTTATTTCAAAAATCCCCATCACCAATCCCCTTCGTGCGTAGGTGGTGTGGTCACTTAAAAATGCAAAAACAGCCGGAAGAAAGAGATTTATCGCCAGGTTCCCCAGGAAGAGGGAGAGAGCAAAAATTGGAAAAACGGGAAAAATTACAACCAGTGCAGCACTTATGGTAAATATTGATAAACCCATTAAAATCCCCACCCGCCTGCCATATTTATCGGTGATCTGTGCCAGAAGTGGACCCAGCAAACTGGTAACCATTGAAATACCCAGTGCTGTGGTTATTGACCCGTTTTCGACTCCCATCCCACGGGCAAAGACTGCAAGGAAAGGATAAACCATGCGGGTCACTGTCTGCATCACGGTGCGGATCAGGGTCAGCAGGCTAATTTGAACTGGCAGTGATCGTTTTGTGGGGGACATCCTGACAATTATAAATGAAACCCCTCCTGTCGCTTGAAAGGAGGGGAAAAAGATAAAACCTATGGATTAATCGATGGTTTGTTGGGGACGCTCAGGCAGGTTAAAAACCCAGACGGATTTACTGTCGTAATGTGAAACACGGTCAATATGCTTCAACCAATCCAATTCCTTCTCGGAAGGGTGGTGGCTGATTTCTGCTTCTTTAACCTTGACGAAATCACCGCTGACGAGATCCTGGAATAGATCATCACCCCAATCAATCAGGATGGCACCATCACGTGTGATGATGATCCATTGGCGGTTTACCTCAGTACCGGTGGGCATGGTGGGCTCCTTAATGCTCCATTGGGGCGTCAAACGCCAGCTTTTTTCCCATTCTTGGTGAACTTGGAAAACCGGGTTGTTCGTAGTTTCTCAACCACTTCCGCCTGAGTTGAACACCAAATATCATGGATGGGGCAATCTGCTCCAAACACACATACATCGGGATTGGAAGTGCACTCATTCATTTCAATAGGACCATCGATGGCTTCGACAACTTCCAAAACAGAGATTTCCTCTGGTGTATGCGCGAGGGATACACCACCACGAGCGCCTCTAGATGTATGAAGTAATCCAGCAATGGACAACTGGGAAATGATCTTGGCCAGGAAGGAGGGAGGAATATGTTGTTCCTCGGCGATCTGGGAGGTGGAAGCTTTCTTACTGGGCTCCATTCTTGCCAGGTAGAGGACGGCACGTAAAGCGTAATCTGCCTGTCGCGTGATTTGCATGAATTCCTTCCTTTGGTAGTTATCCGAATAGATACAACGTAAATTTCAGTCTATGCCATTGGATTAAAGCGAACAAGTGTCTAAGGTCATTCGTCACGGATGACCTTAATCTACCCGATTTATCCAATTATTCACAATCATTATATATCAACCCGGTATAAAAAGTCGAGGAATTTTGATGAGGGCAAGATTATCCGGCTATAATTTGGGGATGGATACCTTCCGCTTTCATCACCCAATTCAGATCCGATATGGCGATCTTGATCCGCAATGGCATGTCAATAATGCCCATACGCTTACAATGCTGGAGCACGCCCGCTTTGCTTACTTGATGGAACTGGGTCTATTTGATGGGAAATCCTTCTTTGATCTGGGCCTGATCGTTGCAGATGTGCACATTTCATATCAGGCGCCCATCAAGCTGGATCAGGAGATTCATGTTTTGGTTCGAACAAGCCGCATCGGTACAAAAAGCATGACTCTTGAGTATCAAATCAAGGATCGTAAGACTGATGATATTTTAGCCAAGGCGGAGACGGTGATGGTGGCATACGATTATCGTGCCCATAAAAGCGTACCGGTCCAGGATGCCTGGCGGCAGAAGATCTCAACTTATGAAGGTCAATCTTTTTGAATCTTAAAACATTCATTGATTAAAACTTGAAATTATAAAGATTTAGAAAAAGGGAAAAATATGTCACTTCCAGCAGTTGATCCCAAATATCTTGTTTCTTTTCTTAAAGACTTGTTGAATACTCCCAGTCCGACTGGGCATTCAGATATGTCGATTGCATTTTGCGAAAAAGCCTTGATGGATTTCCCTGAGGTCAAACACCAAAAAACGCGTAAAGGCGCGCTTCTCATAACGTTTGTGGGTGAGGATAAGACGTCAGCCAGAGCTCTCACAGCACACGTTGATACTTTGGGTGCCATGGTCAAGGAGATTAAATCGAATGGTCGTCTCAAATTAACTCAAATAGGTGGATTCGGTTGGAATTCAGTCGAAGGTGAAGGTTGTACGATCTTCACAGGTGGAGGTAAAAAGGTCCGCGGTTCAATCCTGATCAACAAAGCCTCAGTTCACGTACATGGGCGGCAAGTGGATTTGAAACGTGAAGATGAGACAATGGAAGTGAGGGTCGACGCTGTGGTCGATAATCCTGACCAGGTGCATTCACTCGGTATCAAGGTCGGTGATTTCGTGGCCTTTGATCCACGCGTTGAATTGGTCAATGGATTTATCAGGTCCCGTCATTTGGATGATAAGGCAGGCGTTGCGTGCCTGATTTCTGCGATAAAGACATTACACGATCTTCAGCTTCAGCCCAGCAAAACAGCTTATTTTCTGATCAGTAATTACGAAGAAGTGGGGCATGGCGCGGCAGCTGGTATACCGGACGATGCCGAGGAATTGCTGGCTGTTGATATGGCAGCAGTAGGGGAAGGGCAAGCTTCTGATGAATTTCATACAACTTTATGCGTGAAAGATTCCGGAGGGCCCTACCATCATGGGATGTCGCAAAGGCTAAGGAAGTTGGCAGAAGCCAATCAAATCCCCTACAAGGTGGATATCTATCCTCATTATGGTTCTGACGGCGAGGCTTTCTGGACTGCGGGGGGGGATGTGGCAGTGGCTTTGATCGGACCTGGCGTGGATGCATCGCATCACTACGAACGAACCCACCAGGATGCCTTATTGGCTACCACCCGCTGGATACTGGCTTACCTGCTGGAATAGGAAAACTGGTGCGATTAGGATTTGATGCGAAATGAATTATCTGGCTGATATTGGTTTGGAGGTGCATGCCGAGCTGAACACGCGCACGAAGATGTTCTGTTCCTGCGCTGTTGTGGAACCGACCTTGAGCCAACCAAATATTGCTGTCTGCCCGGTTTGCGAAGGATTGCCTGGAGTACTCCCGGTTGTTAACCGGCAGGCAGTGGAGTTCGCCATCCGGGTCGCACTGGCATTGGAATGTACCATTTCTCCTAAAAGCATTTTCGCCCGAAAAAACTATTTTTATCCAGATCTCCCCAAAGGTTACCAGATCTCTCAATATGAATTGCCGTTGGCTGAGCAGGGTCAACTCGCGATCGCAACGGGGGAGGGTGAAAAGACCATACGGATCCGCCGCGTTCATTTGGAGGAAGATACTGGAAAACTCACCCACGTCTCGACCAAAGGGAGTTCTTATTCGCTGATTGATCTTAATCGGGCTGGCGTTCCACTCCTGGAAATCGTTTCGGAACCTGATCTGCATTCGGTGGAGGAAGCGAGTGCATACGCGCGAGAGCTGCGCACACTTCTCAGGACGTTGGGTGTAAATTCGGGCGATATGGAGAAGGGTGCGATCCGTTTTGAGGCCAATGTTTCCCTCCACCCTGAAGGAAAGGATGAAATGGGTACCCGCGTTGAGATCAAGAATCTCAACAGCTTCCGAGCCATGGAACGCGCGATTGATTTCCAATTGGAACAACAGCGAAGGATATTGGATAGTGGCAGGAAGGTGGAACAGGAGACTTTAGGTTGGGATGATACCAATGGTGTCACAGTCTCCCAACGCAGCAAGGAGGAAGCACACGATTACCGGTACTTCCCCGAACCAGATCTACCGCCGCTGGTTGTGGATGGTGCATGGATAAATAAAGTCAAGTCTGCTTTACCTGAGTTGCCACGCACGAGGGCACAACGTATGGAAAGAGAATTAGGTATCAAACGCGTGGATGCTCTATTGATCGTGGAAGAAAAATCCATAGCTAATTTTTTTGAACGCGCAGTTGCGTTAGCGCCAGGGGTTCCTGCCAGGTTGATCGCCAACTGGATCCTGGGTGAGCTTTTCGCATGGATGAAAGAAAATAATGAAACACTGGAGCAGCTCAAGATTTCACCCGAAGAGCTGGCTGAGCTGGTGGGAATGGTGCACGCGGGAAGGATTAATCAAGCCACCGGTAAACAAATACTTGCTGAGATGCTCAAGAATGGTGGGCAGGCAGGGGAAATCATTAATGATAGAGGATTGGCGCAGGTTTCCGATGAAGGTGAGATCGGTGCCATCGTGACGAAAGTCCTATCATTGAATACGGACGAAGTGAAGAAATTTAAGTCCGGAAAAACGACTGTGGAGCAATGGTTATTTGGACAGGTGATGCGGGAAGCTGGGGGTAAGGCCAATCCAGCTGTAGTACGGCAAGAATTGAAAAAACAGCTGATGGCTGAATAGTTTATTCGGCACAATCCCTATTCCAAACAAGCTAATCGGATATTCATTTATTGTTTTCGTCTCTTGACATATATAAAGAGATTTGATACTATATCGTATGACGATATAACGTGTAACGATATAGCGAGGAACGATATATGAATAATGATGAGTTAATCAAAAAAACCACCCCGTTATCCGAAGCTTCTTTTTATATCCTCATTTCCCTGGTGGAACCCTTGCATGGCTACGGGATCATGCAGAAGGTCAAAACCATCAGCAGGGGCAGATTGCAGCTTGGCCCGGGAACACTATATGGCGCTTTGTCGAATATGCAGTCCTTGGGATTAATTGCGGGCGTTGATGAGGATGGGGGTTCCGAACGGAGAAAGATTTATCGCATGACGGAAGCTGGAAAAAGGGTTGCAGAATTTGAAACCATGAGATTGGAAGAAATGTCTAAAAACGGCAGGCAAATGCTTGCATCTGGTGGGATGCAATGAAACAAATAATTAACAATCAAGCAATGGAAGAAAAAAACGTCTTCAAGGTATATTGGGCCTGGCAGGATGAACAAGAGGAGAACTGGCTGTGTGAGATGTCAAAAAATGGATGGCATTTGAAGTCGGTTTCACCTTTCGTCTACACCTTTCACAAAGGAGAACCAGGTGAATTTGTTTATCGCCTGGATTATAAGCACACCCTCGATAAGGATTATGCCGAATATCAAGCGATTTTTAAGGATTCGGGGTGGGAATTAATAGCCTTGATGTCCAACTGGCACTATTATCGAATTCGACCTGATAATGTAGCTGTCCCGGAGATCTATAACGATAATTATTCCAAGAGCATTAAGTATCAACGGCTTCTGGGAATTTTGCTGCCGATATTTTGTGTCACCATGCTCACAGTGCCGCCTGGTATAACCAGCTCACGAGCATACCCTGGGGGGTGGTGGGATGTCGTCATTATCCTGGGCTTGGTGATCAAAGTGTTTTTTATTTATGCGGTCATCCGGGTAGGTGCGAAATTAATCCAGCTTCGCAAGAATTGATTGGATGAGTTATTGAAATCAAAGTTTAGAAACGAAATTGTGAGTTTAGGTTTTACTACGAAATAAACCTCACCTTCATTCGAACCGTGTTATCGCTGATATTGACCAGCGGATCCATGACAGGCTCTATTTGAATGGTGACGGAATGACCTTCCGCAGTAGTATAGCGGAAGTCACAGCGCTTGGTGAGATCGATCACCATGCTTGTCTTGGGTGGATTCATCAAGCTGTTCAACAGAATTGCAGTAAAAGTGGCGGTGGTTCGATCCACCATCTGGCTTTCGAGAAATTTCATTACTTCTTTAGGGTCCATTTTCCCTCCTTGATGAATAGTATAGATTGTTTTCAATTGAAATACAATCCAATCCAATTCTTTGCGGAAAACATTTGAATAGGTGCTGGATAGACATCATATCCCAGAAGCGATTTTCATCACCTTGACTCTTAAGACATTCTCGATTAATCTAATTATGAAAGGATGATTCTGGAGGGGAAGCGTGCTAAATGAAGCCGGCTACATAAAGCGGGATCGCGGGCTTAGAACCGAGATGCCCGCTTTTTATTATCAATGTACAAAATCAATGTTGAAATATATTATCTAAAGGAGAGTGAGTAATGGCTGGATCAACAAATGCGTTTGAAATGGCTCAGGCACAATTTGACCATGTTGCGGAACAGCTCAAGCTGGACCCGCAAGTTCGTGAAATGCTGCGTTGGCCGATGCGCGAATTTCATTTCCGCATCCCGGTGCGCATGGATGACGGCATGATCAGGGTTTTCCAGGGATTCCGGGTGCAGCATAATGATGCCCGCGGACCTGCCAAGGGAGGCATTCGTTTCCATCCTGCTGAGACCATCGATACCGTCCGCGCTCTGGGTACCTGGATGACCTGGAAATGCGCCGTTGCCGATATCCCGCTGGGTGGCGGCAAGGGCGGCGTCGTTGTGGATCCGGCAACCCTCTCGGTTAGCGAAAAGGAACGGCTTTGCCGCGGCTGGATCGATGTGATGTGGAAGAATATTGGTCCGCGCACGGATGTCCCGGCACCGGATGTTGGCACCACCCCCCAGATGATGGGCTGGATGATGGATGAATACTCCAAGCTCTCCGGCGTCTACACCCCCGGGGTCATCACCGGCAAACCTTTGGGTGGCGGTGGGTCGCTGGGTCGCACGGAAGCCACCGGGTATGGTGTCATCTATCACACCCGCGAAGCGATGAAACACCTCAAGCTGGATCCCAAGAAGTGCACGGCATCCATCCAGGGATTTGGCAACGTGGCGCAATATGCTTCCATCGGCTTCATCGAGATGCTGGGCGGCAAGGTGTTGTGCGTTGCCTGCTACGACCGCAATGACAAGACCAGTTACACCTTTTTCAGGGCAGATGGGATCGATCCCCGATTCCTGATGAGCATCACCGATCAATACGGCACGATCGACAAGGAAAAAGCAAAGAAAGCCGGTTATGAGATCGAGGATGGCATGGCATGGTTGAGTCCAAGGATGTGGATGTGCTCATCCCGGCAGCCATTGAAAACCAGATTACCGGCGAGAACGTGGAGAAGGTCAGCAAGCAGGTGAAGATCATCGCCGAAGGCGCCAATGGTCCTGTCACCCCCGAGGCGGATATTGTCATTCAGAAACGAGGCATTTTCGATATCCCCGATTTCCTGTGCAATGCGGGTGGAGTGACTTGCTCATACTTTGAGAGTGTCCAGAATGACATGAACTTCTATTGGACAAAAGAGGAAGTGCTGGAAAAACTGGATACCAAAATGACCCAGGCGTTCAAGGGCGTTTTGGAAATGAGTTTGAATGAAAAAGTATATATGCGCGATGCGGCTTACATGGTAGCCATCGACCGGGTGGTCAAGGCCATGCAGCTGCGCGGCTGGATTTAGATTTGATCTAATAATAAAACCCCTCCTTTTGGAGGGGTTTTATTATTCTTACCACTTTGCGTGGTGCTCTTCGGCCCAGCCGATCATGTCCTTGACCTCAACTCTTTTACCTTGATCAGTGATCACGAACCCGTTGTATTTTCCGAACATTTGATGCACTTCACTGGCAAGGATTTTTAGGTCGGTCCTGGCGACACGCTCGAAGAAAGGTGTAAAGGTAAGGTCGAGGCGCCCATCTGGCGAATTCATCGTCCAGGGCGATTTGAAATTCTCCGAGCTGTATGTGAAATCAACCTTACCCAATTTATGCAGCTTGCCATCCAGGATGAAGCAGTTTTCCGTGGCGGCGCTGGTATCGCCAAAGCCAAATCCCAGGTTGAGACCAATGGTCCTCATCCCATCAGCGAGGAAGCCGCTGGCTGATGCCCACACCCAGAAGGAATCGTATTCCCAGATACCCCGTCCCCAATCCAGGTTGCCCAGGCAGGTTCTTGGATTCAAATCGAATTTTTTACCCAGGTAGTCCACCCAACCGCCGGTGGGCATGCAGTTGATCTTGCGGTTGTAGTAAAAGCGGTTGCCCTTGATGGGGATGGTGATGTTCATCGATTCGTGATCTGCAGGCAGGGAGAAAGCTGCTTCCGCTCTCAAGGGCTTATCTTCCCGAAAATTCGACCAATCCACTTTGATTTTTCTTTCGCCTGGAAGGGCATCGAATTCCAGCCTGACTTTACCATTATCAAATATACTCTTACCTTCCGTGCTGTTGCGTGGAAGCTGCACCCCCCGGTAAAAGGGCAGGGTGAGCGTTTGCTCATGGTAATCCGTGTTGGCGAATTCGATAACGTAGGCAAAAATCGAAGCAAGGTAACCAACATCGCTGACCGTGAACGAAAAGAAATGGGTTGGCGTGGTGATGGCGTAGTAATCCCAGCGCTTCACCCGCATGGGCTGCCAGAAACGGGGCGTGCCCTCGCTATGCACACTCTCGAGATTACAGTCCAGCATCGGTTGCGGGGACCAGCCGATTTCAGACAGGCTGCCATCCGGTTTGAGCAGCGGTCCGGTTTTGGTGATCCTGCGTTGAGGTGTTTGATCCATGATTTCCTCCAAATCAAAGCGGTATATAGATTATAGCCATGAATAAAAAAACCTCCCCAATTGGGGAGGTTTTGATGTTTTCTTGCAGTGATCAGCGCACGATGGTCAATATGCCATTGATAGCGGTGATATTTGGATCGCTGTCATACGGATTCCAGCGGTTGTTCCCGAAGAAGAGCGACTTGAAGATCAGGATGCTCTTCATGCTTCCCGATAGGGCGTAAATGCCTTCCTTCCCATTTCCAGTGGTGACGCTGTTGGCAAGGGTGATATTTCCACCGGTATCAACATAGATGCCGGCAATATCATCAGCACCTCCATTACCCATCACCTGCACACCGTTGATTAAAACATCGGCGGAAGAGTATATAAAGATACCAGAACGACCATTGCGGTTGAAAACTCCACCTGTGATGGATACTCCAGCGGAACCTGCGCCATTATATATTTCCAACCCTCTCCAGCCATTGTCATTTGCAGTGATGTTATTGCCCTTGAATTCTCCATTGGAAAACACATACAATCCATCATCTGCATTATTGCTAAAGCTATTTGCTCCGTAAGTGGAAAGCACGGTGACTGTTCCGGTGCCGCTGAAATTATCGATAAATGCACCCCGTGCACCGAGGGATGTGTTATTGGATGCTGAAACTGTATTGAGCACAACATTCCCACCCAGGTTCGCCGACAAGCCACCATTGTTATTATTGTCAAAACTACTTCGGCTAATGGTGAGGGTGGAAAGTGGGTTGCCAATATTAATCTGTGCTCCAGCGATAGTGTTGTAATAGATATCAACTTTATCTAGCGTTGTGATCCCGTTTGTCATCACAGATAATCCATAAGACGAATTAAAAGAGTTGGTAACGTTCTTCAGAGTTACTGTTCCCGAACCTCCAGAGTTGTACAAGTACATACCCTGACCCGAATTTCCATAAGCAGTTGCGTTACTGATCAAGATACTGCCGTTTGATTCAACATAGAGACCACCGGAAGTGTTATTGCGCACATTAATCCCCTGGATGGTTACCTTTCCAGTTCCGCTGGTATTCATTACGACCACCCCGAAGCCTGATGTGTTGTATTGAGTAAAGATGTTTTGCAGAAGAACATCGCCTCCGGATATGATATTCAAGTTTTCGGTGTTATTGTTGATCATTTTATTCATAAAGCCGCCAGTGGAGAGGACGCTGATGGGTCCACTGCTATCAAGGTATAAGCCCATACTGTGAGCATTGTTTTCAGCGATCACGTTGGTGGCTGTGATGCCTGCATTGGATGCGGCGTACAATCCGCCACTGTAGTTGTCACTGAAAGTACTACTCTTGATCGTAATTTTGGCTGCCCCTGTTGTATTAATGATATCTGCCCCCCAGCCTGAGCTGGTTGAGTGACCATTGAAAGTGGAGCTGACCTCTGAAAGCGCAATGACGCCGTTGCTGTAAATCGTGATCCCGGAATGGCTGCTGCCGGAGACATTCGTTTTGGTTAAGCTGATCCCACCGGTCCCGCCCAAGTTGTCCAAATATATCCCGTTTTGTGGGTTGCCGGTGGCTTCCACCATTGAAACCGTGATAACACCATCAGAATAAAGTCTTGCGCCATAAAAAGCGTTGTTATTGAAGGTGCTGCCAGCGCCTGGGGTGCCATTGATGGTAATAGTGGATGCAGCTGTACCATAACGATTATCCACGTACAGACCTTCGGCTAAGGCTGTGTTGTTCATTTTCAGGTTGGTGAGAAGTACATTGCCGGCGGATTCGATAAACAAACCGTTGAAACCCTGGTTCGAATTCGAGGTGAGGTTTTTCACGGTTACAGATTTTGGCGTGGAAACTGTGGCATTTGTAAGGTAAGTACCGTAAAGTTTGTTGTTGTAAGAGATTGCGTTCGCCAGGCTGATCGAGCCGCCTCCCGAAGAAGCCCATATACCATGTGCGCCATTTTGATTGGCTGTCACATTAGCAAAAGTAAGATTTCCGGTCGTGGTGGTTACAGCAATGCCATTGCCGGAAAGGGAGAGATTATCATTGTTGTTGGCGACGATATTTACAAGACTGACCGAACCGGTTGTGGAGGCATGTAACCCTCCGGTCTTGTTATAAGAAAAGGAGTTGGGTGAGGCAGTGGAACCACCGTTTACAGTAATCCCACCCGTTCCTGGATAGTTGATAAGAGATGCCCCATACTCCAAATTGTTATTTACGTGGACATTGGTTAATGTGATTGCTCCATTAGAGTGAATGGTCAGCCCGTAGGTTTTGTTGTAATTAAAATCACCATTGACGATTTTTACGCTACCTGAAGGGCCAGAAAAACTGAGATCTGCTCCATAACCGTTCACGCTACCACTTGAGGTGATATTACTTAACGAGATCGCCCCATTGGCAGTGATGGTCAACCCGTTGGTGAAGTTGTTGCTGATTGAATTCAAGAATGTACCTGTGGCGCCGATGCTAACAATGCCCAGGGTATCAATTCTCACCGCATCTGATCCTCCTGACATATAATCGGCGATCAAGTTGGTGATCTTCACAGCGCCTTTGGAGAGGACATTCAATCCTTTCAGAGCGTTATAGCCGACATCCATCCCGTTAATCGTGACCGGCTTGACGCCGACAGGCGGGAGAGAATTATCGAGGTTTACACCCGTATTCCCATTATAAATGGCGGTGATCTTGCTCAGGGTGATCGCTCCGTTGGTAGTAATTACGAGGCCGTGACTTGAATTCGAGTTGAACGTTCCGTTTGTGATCGTCACATTTCCTGGACCGGAGAGGGTGTTGATGGAGGTGCCGACATTACCACCGGTGTTTTGATATGTCACGATGCCGTTGATGACAACATTCCCTTTCGTGCTGAGATCCAATCCGATCCCAATGTTATTGCTAAATACACTGGAAGTAATGGTGACCCCGGGAGAAGAAGGCGACATCGTGTTATTGAGAACAGCTCCTTTTCCAAAATAGTTGGTGGTGGAGGATACATTTTTAAGAATGATCGCGCCATTCGAATCAATTCTTATGCCATCTGTGGTTGCGCTGCCGCTCACAATTGCAGATGCCAGCGTTACAGAACCGGTGCCTGTTGAATTATCCAGGTATATATTGTTATAATCGTTTCCGATAGCATCTACTCCAGTTACCGATATGGCACCTCTTGAAAAGATCCAAAGTCCGAAAGCTGAGTTGCTGTCAAATTTACTGTTCCCCATCGAATTGGTAACAGTCACTCCGGCTGTGCCAATAGAGTTGTCGACAAAAACGCCACTTCCATTGCCGGCCCAGCCTGATGTGATTTTATTTAATGAAACCGCTCCGCGCGAGATAATGTATAGTCCTCCAAAGGATGCGTAACTAAAATCACTATTTGAGACACTGACAGTACGTGGCGCGTTAGCGTATTCATTCCTCAATTGCGCGCCGTGATCGTTGCCTGCAAACAAGGACGTTACACCCGTCAAACTGATGTTTCCATTTGAAAACACGTTCAAGGGATGTTGACTTCCGTCGATTGTTACATTATTTAGAGTTACCGGGCTGGATGTATAAGAGCAAGTTGTCAAATAATAGCTACAATTATCAAGATAGATGCCGGCGTATGTGTTCCCCTTTAATTGAATATTTTTAAAGGAAACGCTGCCATTATTATCAATCCGTAACCCGGTTTCCTGATTATAGTTAATAAAGCTGTTTTCGATCAGCACGACTCCCTTGCTGCCCGTGACGATTTCCAACCCATCGCCAATGGTATTCACGCCAACGCCGTCGTAATTGTCTGTAAATATTCCGTTTCGAACTGTAATACCTTTGAGAGCATAAATATGCGCGCCATCACCAGCATTGTTTCCACTTGCAGATACGCCGTTCAGTGATACGCTGCCGTTGGACGTGATGGAAAGAGCATTGAGCCCACTATTCATGTTGAAAGATGAGTTGGTGATCACCAGGTTGCCTGTGAGATCGATATTTGCTCCTTCATCACCATTTCGATCCGCCTTTATTTCAGTGAGTGTGGCGTTACCAGTATGCGATGAGATGAGAAGGGCATCCCCGCTGGCATGATCATTCTTGATCACCAGGTCACTTAAAGTCAATAATCCGGTATTACCTGTCAGGCTCACCAAAGCTCCAGCTTGATTGCCAAGGATGGTCAATCCAGAAAGATTGAAACCAGTCAGCTGATTATTAATATTTATTGAGCCATTGAGTGTGATCAGGCTGCTGGGAGAGGAAGTCAATGTGCTTGTGCCCACCAGGCCTGTCAGTCCGGGAATGGCACTGATGGTTACTGCCCCCGTATAGTCGGTGGCGATTCCGGCATCTTCTATGAATATGTTCCCGGAACCCAGCCGTGTGGAGAAATCTGCGACAGCTGCCTGAATTCCACCAAGACCAAAGTAACGGCAGATGCCATCCACGACGCCATCCACAGAGTCATCGACGCAGGTGAAATATGGATCCGCTGATGCTATGGCATCTTCGGCTACCTGGCTGGCAAGTGAAACAGGCTCACCGTTCTGGTCGGTAATAACCATGCCGGCTTCCACTAGTACCTCGGCAAGCGGGGCGGCTGATGTTTCGATAAATTCCTCATTTCCAGAAACCTCAATAGGAGGAGCTTCCTCTAAAGGGATGGATTCTTCTAAGATTGGTGTAGATACAGGATCAGCTTCCGCTGGCTGTTCGTCTTGTGCATATACGGTTTGCGGTAAACTGAAAAGGATTAAAATTAGCAGGCTTATCGCCAATAGAAATAGAGATTTTCTTAAGACAAAAAGCTTCATGGGAGACTCCTCAAAGAATTATTTCGAAGAAAAATCATTATTAATATTATCTAAATAGGACAATAACTGTCCTATTTATCAATAATAGAGTTATAATGCTGATATGTCAATAGCCAATCTTGAATTTTATAAGGTTCATCCTATTCTGATACTAAAGTAATTTCAATGGCTGATGGTAAAATTGGACGACTATTATCCTGTTTTGGAGTAAAACATGCCTTCTGAAAAAGATGTCCTGAATGCGCTGAGCACGGTGATCGATCCTGAGCTGGGGCGTAATATTGTTGAATTAACCATGATCCGCGATCTGAAAGTCCATGAGAATGGAATTGTGGCATTCACCATAGCGCTAACCGTCCCTTCCTGTCCGCTTCGCGAAAAGATCCAACATGATGCGGAAGTTGCGGTTAAAGCGGTCGAAGGGGTGAAAGAAGTTTCAATCACCATGGGGGCAATGACTGATGCTGAACGCCAGGAAGTTTTTGGCAAGGCGCAACCCAGCCTTCCCAAGATCAATCAGTTCAATAAAGTCGATCAAGTGATCGCCATTATGAGCGGCAAGGGCGGAGTGGGAAAATCCTCGGTGACCGCCATGCTGGCAGCGGGGCTGGCGAAGAAATGCCAGAAGGTGGGCGTGCTGGATGCCGACGTGACCGGTCCCAGTATTCCCAAGGTTTTCGGCTTGCCGCCAGGTGGGGTGCGCAGCTCACAGCAGGGCATCCTGCCTGTTGTAACCGGCTTGGGGATCAAAGTCATCTCCACCAATCTCCTGGTGGATGATGAAACAGCACCTGTGATCTGGCGTGGCCCGATGATCTCGGGAGCCATCACCCAATTCTGGACAGACGTACTTTGGGGCAAGCTGGATTACCTTCTGGTGGACATGCCGCCTGGCACTTCCGATGCGGCGCTCACCGTGATGCGCAGCCTACCGCTCAACGGTGTCATCCTGGTGACAACACCGCAACAATTGGCTGTCATGGTAGTTAAAAAAGCCGTATCGATGCTGGAGCAACTTGGCATCCCGGTCGTTGCCGTCGTTGAGAATATGAGCTATTATGCCTGCCCGGATTCCGGCAAGGAACACGCAATTTTTGGTCCCAGTCATGCAGGTGAAATTGCATCCATGAGTGGGGCAAAAATCACAGCCCGCCTACCGATTGATCCCTTGATCACGGAACTCAGCGATAACGGGCGCATCGAAGATGCCAGCCTGGCTGAAATTGATACTATGGTTGACGCATTATTAAAAATAGAAAAGGTTACCAAACCAGGGTAACTAATTATTAGACTATTTCCCCGTTAATTAATGGCGCACGATGAGTGCGCCATTTTATTTTTAACCCACCCTGATTATCAACCCCGTGCAGATTGAAATGACAACCAATACAATGACTGCCAGAATTCCGAGATCATTTTGTAATGCCCAATAGAGGATAAAAGGCAGGATCAATGTGAGCAGCAAAATGGCACCCTGAATTTTTTTACGGCTGGTTTGAATAGAATTTTTCATCAATGCACCATGAGCATGGTCAGCAAAGCAACAAACATGATGGGAATTGCGCCATATGCCAGGATCTTGCCCATCACCAGGCTTTCGTTATCGCCCAACCCGACCGTGCTACAACCCACGATCACCTTGGCAGGCGCGAGCACGCTGCCCAGGGAGCCGCCAGCAGTCTGCGCTGCCAGGATGAGCGTTTTGCTCAAGCCAAGTAAATCAGCCGTGCGCATCTGGAGGAGTGCGAAAAGTACATTCGAGTTGTTATTGCTGCCCGTGATAAACGCACCCAGTGCCCCGATAAAAGGTGCAATGAGCGGATAAACAGATTTCCCAAAACTTTCGCTGAGACCCTGCGCAAGAAGATTTGTCATCCCGCTGGCGGACATGACCGCGGCAATACCCACCATGGCGATAATTCCCAGGCTGGAATTGACGGCGCCCCCGGCGACCTTGCTGCCGATGCGCTTCACCACCCCGGCTTTCAATTTTCCTGCACTCAAATAGATCAAGTATGCAATCAGGGAAGCGTATAACAGGATCGCGCCAGGATGATCCAACAGGCTGATGGCGCGCGTGTTTTCAGCGGGGGTGATCCAGCCCAGCGAGGTGGTCAATTCCGGGATACGCAGGGAAAATTTGATGGTCGAAAGGAATGCATTCAGCGGCTCGATCAAATTGACCGCGAAGGCAATGATAACGAGGACAATGTAGGCGGATAATGAAATCAGCAGAGATGCCGGTTTATCACCGGCTTTATCAATACTGGCTTGATCTTTGGCAGCTAATGATTTGATTTTTTGAAGACGGGTAATCAGGATGCCCGCGATCAATCCTGCCAATGCACCGCCGGTGGCTCCCAGGGTCCAGAGATGATGCGTAACAAGCCAGTATTGCATTCCTCCCATCACCAGGCTCAAAACGGCGATAACAGGTAGACCGCGCAGCAGACCTTTCCATCCACTGGCTATATAAGCGACCAATGCGCCGCAAGGAAATGCGGCTGCACCCAGCAGGATGCCCGCTTCCGGTGCCATCAATTCACCGGATAACCCGGTGACTGCCATCAGCGTTTGGAATGAAGTGGCAAGAGAGCCAAAGTTGACTGCCCAACCGTGTCCCAGGCAGGCCATGATCACTGCATCCACCGGGGCGAAACCCAAACCGACCAGCAGTGGAGCAGCCACTGCGACCGGAACACCGAATCCCCCCATTCCTTGAAGAAATGAAGCAAATATCCAGCCCAGAAGCAACCCCTGCATCATCCGGTCGGGAGTCAATCGGGGCAGAGCACTGCCTATGGCTTTCACCGCACCAGCTTCATCGGCGATGTGGAACAGTAATAACGCTGTCCAGATGATCAGCAATACATCAATGCTGAGAAAGATTGCCTTGACCAGTGAGTAGGCAATCAAACGGAAATTCGCCCCAAAGAATAGAACTGCAATCAGGAGCGCGACGAACCACGCGGCAGCGCCTGATCTGCTGCCTCCCCACTTAAATCCAAGCATCAGGATAAGAACGACCAGGACGGGTGAAAGGGCAAGCAGCCAGGTAAAGAAGTTGAGTGGCATGATTATTTGTTAAATCTTATTGAATGAATTTAATGACTTGCTCCCAAGTGTAGTGAAATCCTGCAAATAACCACGAATCTCGAATTTCATTTCTTGAAGATCTTCCTGGTAACAAATTTCTGGATTCGCTGGAATTCATTCACCTTTAAAAGCCAAATGATCAAAGCGTAGGATGCCAGACCGAGAAGTAATCCGACAAGCAAGATCATCCAATCTGGGAGGGAGGAAGCAACGAAAGACCATCCGATCAGGACTGCCACCATGACAATGGTAGCGCAAATTGCTTTTGTGGTCGCGTCAAGGATGTATCCTCCTTCAAGGCCACCCAGCTTGCGGTGCATAATCACCAGCAAAACGATCATTTCCAGGAAAGTGGCCAGGGAATTTGCCAATGCCAAACCGCCATGCGGCATAAACCCCCATTGTTTAAAGAGCGCAGAGAATCCGAAACTGAAAACAAGGTTCAAACTCATGGCTGCGATACCCACCATGACGGGTGTTTTCGTATCGTGAAGCGCGTAATAAGCCCGGCTGATGATCTCAACCACGGAATGCCCCACCAGTCCTGCGGCATAGAAAAGGAGTGCCCAGGAGACCATGTCCGTGGAACGACTGTTGAAGACCCCGCCATTTTCATAAAGTAGGCGGATCAGGGGCTGACGAAGGATGATCAAACCCAATGATGCCGGCAGGGACAGCAATAGCACCCCGCGGAGAGTGGCAGCCAGTGAGGTACGCATTTCCGAGAATTTTCCCTGGGCAACTTGTGCAGAAAAAGAGGGAAGCGAGGCAATGGCGATGGATTGTGCGATCGCCATTTGAGGCATCAGCATCAGACTGAAAGCCAGGGTGAGTGCCGAAGCGCTGCCTTCCGGATGGCTTAACGCAATGATGGTATTGACGATGAAATTTAGCTGCACTATGGCAACACCAAAGATGCGCGGAATGAACAGGCGAATCACTTCGCGGACTTCAGGTAAATGCCAATTGAAGTTCAAGTGGTAAATGAACTTCAATTTATGGATCGACGGTACCTGGACGAGCAGGTGCATCAAGCTC
This sequence comes from uncultured Chloroflexia bacterium, assembly GCA_963804865.1. Taxonomy (GTDB): domain Bacteria; phylum Chloroflexota; class Anaerolineae; order Anaerolineales; family Anaerolineaceae; genus CAVVEQ01. The sequence goes on along the minus strand of CAWDSH010000001.1, from coordinate 1,572,071 downwards.
CCCAGCAGCGCTCCCCATGCCAGTCGCTGGATACCCCAGCCTGCAGGAAAGAGCGTCACGCCCGCGATCATGCCCAGCGAATACATCGCTGGCGTAATGGCGGGTATCCAGAATTGCTGGTGACTATTCAGGATTCCCATCAGCAGACCGCTGATTCCAAAGATCAATATTGTCGGAAGCAGGATACGCAGTAATTGCGTGGTCAGATCCAATTGTCCTAAACTCACACCGGGTGCCAAAATGAAGAGGACGTTTTGAACAATTTGAGGTGCCAGGAGGATTGCGAGCATGCAAACGATCGCCAATGCGGCAACGAGCAAATTGATGACCCCGGAAGCCATCCGCCAGGCATTTCTCGTATCCTTGCGGGTAAGAAAACCAGTAAATACCGGGATGAAGGCAGAGCCCAAAGCCCCACCTGCCATAAGGTTATAAAGGACTTCGGTCACACGATTGGCAGCGTTGAAAGAATCCAGGTCAGCGCTGGTACCGAAGGCGCGGTAGATCAGCATGCCCCGCACCAACCCGATCAAATTGCTGATGATAAAAGCAACCATCACAGTGCCGGCAGCACGCGCGATACGGTTGTTGGTGGAAAGAGTTGGGGTTTCGGTTATCGAACTCATCAGCAACGATTATACCCGCCTCAGGTTTTCATGACAGAAACAAGAATATTTAGTGATCAATGGGAGTCAAGGATAGATAAGGAAAAAGCCGGACCATTTCTTGATACCATGTCTCGGAACCATCGAAAGGCTTTTTGGATAGCTTCCCCAGCATATCGGATGCATGCGGATTGATGGCGATCAGTGCTTTCATTTTCTCGATAGCTTGATCCGATGTAACAGGATTCGCGATGGCTTTGATCCGCTGTCGACCAATCCACAGTTCCACATTGGGATTTGCCAGGGCGTTTTGATACCAGTCTGAACTTCCTCCCCAACCGGTCATCACGGAGTAGGTTTTGGATTCGGCGTCATAACCATACCCGAGAGCAGTCTGGCGTGACTTTCCACTTTTTCGTCCAATCGTGTTTAATATTAATATTTGACCGGAAATCGGTCCCTGCAAACCCATCTTGTACTGCCAGATGGGTAGTCTAAAAACAAAACGCAGTAAAGGACCGGGTCCATTCCTCATGAAACGGGTAACAATGAAGGATTCAATGGCAAAATAGAGTCGCTTGAAAGCGATCATTCCTTCATTATAGATAAATACGATGGATCATGTAAAACTAGAACTACATGAAAATGGCTGGAGTGATAAAAGGTTTTCCACTCTTCCCGGCTTGAAGCACCTCCAGGGGCAGGTCGAAGGCCTCGCTTAATATTGCTGGTGTGAGCACTTCCTCGGGGTTTCCAATAGCCTGGATCCCGCCCTTCACCAGCAACATCACCTGATTGGCATATCGGGCGGCCATGTTCAGGTCATGCAGTACGGCAATCACACTGAACTTTTCTTTACTGACAAGATCCTTTATTTGATCCAGCAAACCAAGTTGGTAATGAAGGTCAAGATGAGTGACCGGCTCATCCAACAGTAAAATGGGGGCTTGTTGAGCAAGTGCACGTGCAAGCATCAATCGCTGTTGCTCTCCTCCTGATAGCTCGCCGACTCTGCGTTCGGCTAACTCGAGCGTATCTGTCACCTTCATGGCGCTGCGCACGATTTCTTCATCCTTGGTTGAAACCTGACCCAGGAAGTTGAGATATGGGGTACGTCCCAGCACTACCGTCTCCCAGGCTGTAAAAGCAGGCGGAAGGCTGCGTGCCTGGGGTACCACTGCCAGCTGGCGAGCTCTGAGATTTGGGGAAAGCGAAGTGATATCTGTATTACCCAAGGTGATTTTTCCGCTTTTCACCGGCACTACCCCACTCAAGGCGCGAATCAGGGTGGTTTTCCCTGCACCGTTGGGTCCAATTACAACCAGGATTTGACCTTCATCCAGGCTCAAGCTGATATCATTCAATGCGAGTCGTTGATCATAGAAGACAGTGAGATCAGTTATCTGAAGCATTTTCACCAATAATTCTGCTGCTTGGCGCGGCGTAAAACCCAGAAAAAGAATGGTGCACCCGCCAGCGCGGTGATGATTCCCACCGGCAATTCCTGGGGTGCCATCACCACCCGTGCCAGTACGTCGGAAAACAGGAGCAATGATGCCCCACCCAGCATTGATAGAGGCAGGAGCCGGCGATAATCCCCGCTCCATAACAGGCGCACGAGATGGGGAACGATCAAGCCAACAAAACCAATCACCCCCGCGAAGGCCACCGCTGCCGCAGTGGCTATGGAAGCTGCCAGGATGATGATCTCGCGTGTCCTGACCACATTCAAACCCAATTGTTGAGCCTGTTCATCCCCGAATTGCAGCACATTCAAGGGATGTCCCATCAGAAGCAGGATACCCAGACCGATCAGGACATAGGGAAGCGAAGCGAGGACGGGCTGCCAGCCGGTGAGCGTGGAGCCACCCAGCATCCAGATCAGGGCACGGCGGATCTCGCCGGTGGTATTGATCATGACAAAAGATGTTGCCGCGGTGGCAAACGAACTGGCAGCCACACCCGCCAGGATCAGGTTCGTTATTGGCAGGGTGCGTCCCACCCTGGCGAGTTCGTAAACTAGCAATACGGTGAGCGTGGCTCCTATGAGAGCCGCCAGTGGAATGCCCATCAATCCCAGCGTATTATCCGGGATTTTCACTGACATGGCGATCACGGCACCCAAGCCTGCACCGGAAGCCACGCCGATCAGGTAAGGATCTGCCAGCGGATTGCGAAACAACCCCTGGAATGCTGCACCGCTTCCCGAAAGAGCAGCACCCACCAGGAGAAGTAAGATCGTCCGCGGCAAACGTAGATCAAATACGATCACCCGGTAGGTGGAAAGCTGGAGATCGGTGGAAGGTTGACCGAAAAACAACTTGAAGATCTCAGCCGGGGGAATAAAGACGCTTCCGACTGCTACGCTGAGTAGAAATGCACCAGCCAATACGATCGCGCTGATCAGAAACGGTCGCAGGTTATGTTTCATTGGACTTTATTTGAAAAGCTCCGGGTGGAGTCAATTGAGCAAGTGCTTCCAATCCGTCAACAAGGCGTGGCCCAGGTCGGCTGACCAGGTCATCATTGAATGGATAAATGGCTTGCGATTGGACGGCAGTCAAGCCACTCCAACCCGCCCGTTCAGCCACCTGACCAGCAGTCATTCCATAATTTGAATCTCCTAAAATGATCATGTCGGGATCCTGGATCAGGAGTTCTTCGAGGCTGATCTGGGCGTAATCACTTTCCAGAACTTCACCTACCGACTTTCCTCCAGCCATATCGATCAATTTGGTCAGGAAAGTATTAGGACCGGGAGTCCAGGGTTTGGCGGGTTCGCTGCCATCCAGTTCGTAATATACGAGAGGTTCTTGTGATATGGTTGCCAGTTTTTCAGCGACTTTATTAACACGTATCTTTAAGGATTCATTCAGCGAAGCCGCGTTTGCTTCATGTCCTGTCAATTGGCCAACGATCAATAAATTTTCATACAGCCCTTCGAGATCCACCGGATTGGAAAGAAGGTACACGGTGATACCCAGATCCTCAAGGGATTGGACCTGCCCGCTGGTGTTGAGGGTCGAAGCGAGGACAAGATCAGGTTTCATCGCAAGAATGGCCTCATAATCGTAATCACCCATGAAGCCTCCAACCGCCGGGAGGGATAATGCTGCTTCAGGATAATTGCTGAAATCGTCACGCGCCACAACCTGGTTTCCAGCACCGATTGCATAAAGAATTTCAGTGTTGGATGGTGCGAGGGAAACGATGTGTTGCGCGGGAGATGCCAGGTTTACCTCACGTCCCAAACCATCAACCAGGGAGATTTGAGTTTCGTGCGCGCCGGATGGCTGTATTGAGCTGCAGGCACTCAAAATCAGCAGCGAAAGAAGAAAAAAATGAAATGATCTGTTTTGCATAATACACCTCTCGTTTAATATCACTTTTACGTTCGACTCAGACCACGTTATTTCATTTCCAGAATAAAAAAACCTGCCGAGTCGGGCAGGGATTTAATATTGCATAGAAAATTATCCACCTCCTTGCCGCGAGGTTCGTGGTGATCTCTTTTCGGGCGGGCGACCTGGCTTGGACAAATGTCCTTACAGTTGCGGGTCAGCGCCGGACTTGCACCGGCTTCGCCTTTGAGCCTTCCCATCCGGGGGTGAAGGCACCCAAAAAGCACTATTCGATTGAATTGATTCTAGTCAATCAATTCATGATCGTCAAGGATTTTCACGGAATGGTTGAGAATAAAAAAGCCTTCCATTCGGAAGGCTTTTTGGAATTAATATCCTGCTCTTTTTTTGATACCACCAGCTCTTTTGGTTCTCATTGATGCTACACCACTGGTACCTGTCGCAGCTTTTTTCTGTTGCGCAGATACATAAGATGTGAGAGCGCCGAGAAGCGCTGAGCCAACCATTTTGGCTGACTGCGCACGCTGGGGTGTCTCACCCAGGGGGCTGCCTGAAATAACAGCATCCAGAAGCGATTCGGCAGTGCTTGCTCCTCGCTGCTTTGATGACATGTAAGCCATCCCGCCGCGAAGCAGATCCGATGTATCCAGTCCGCTTGATTTTTGGCTTGTTTTGGCTGTTGTGCGCTGCGCAGTCGACGAGGTCATCCCGCCGAGCAAAGTACCGAGCAGATCCGTCCCGCTCATACCGGTGGGGGTGCTTGTCTTTGAGGAACTGCCCATCAAACCACCCAGCAGGTCGCCGATCATATCTGAACTCGATGAGGATGGAGTCTGAGTGCCTGAGGCACCCATTAATCCACCCAGCAGATCGCCAATCATATCTGAACTCGATGAGGACGAAGTCTGGGTGCCTGAACCGCCCATCAAGCCACCCAGCAGGCTGGTCAACAAATCCGCGTTGCCTGAAGAAGCGCTGCGGCTGAGAGTAGCCTGGGGTGTTTGGCCGCCTCCCAGAAGTGTGGTGATCAACGCCAGGGCGTTATCCGTGGTTAGATTCTGTCCCTGGAATTGACCTGCGGCAGTTTCCAAGGCCTTTGAATAGACTTGTGCGGAACCACTGTTGGTCTGCGAGCGGATCTTCTGACTGGCATATGCCAGCTGCTCCGAGGTATTCGCCTTGGGTTTCTCCCCGATCGCCTGATTGATCAGGTCGAAGATCTGAACCATATTATCGCCGTGGTTCTGATTGTAGGCATCGGCTTTATTGAGCGTGCCCTTATTTTGGGCAAGCACGGAAGAAGCCGCGCCGATCAGATCGGCGAGGTTAATCTGATTACTGGGCATCATGTGCCTTATTTCTTTGCTTTTAATGCATCCGGTAGTTCCGGGATGATCAATTCCATTCCCACGCGAACATGTGCCGGATTAGCTCCGATCGCTGCCTTGTTGGCTTCGTAGATGACCATCCAGTATTCGCGGGTGGCATGGCCATAATATTTCAGAGATAGATGGCTGAGTGTCTCTTCGGCGGTCAGCTTGTGCTTCTTCAGGATTTTCGGAGCTGCCTGGGCTTTCATATATGCAGCTTGCTGTGTGCGCAATTTCGCCGCTGCGGCTGCTTCCTGGGCGATCTGCTGCGGGGTCTTGGTAACCTTTTTAGTGGCTTCCAATTTCTTTTTGGCTGCTTCCTTGGCGGCATCCTGTGCGTATGTCTTGGTCGCAGGGGTTGTCGTCTTGCCGGTTAAGGCTTCCTTGGCGGCATCCCAAATTGATTTTTTGTTGACTGGTTCTGGCATTTTATATTTCCTCCTGTGGAAAAATTTGTACTTAAAAATTATACATCAAATACTAAAAATCTAGACTTATCAATTTGTTGAATTCTTTGGATGATGATTTTTATTAATTGGCATATAATAAATTCTGTTAATTCCGCTAATGAGCCAACGACATTTAAAAAGACAACTTAACCTGGCGCAGGTGGTCATGCTGGCAACAGCAGGGACCATTGGTGCGCAGATTTTTGTACTTACCGGACACGCTGCTGGAATTGCAGGACCAGCAACCGTGCTTGCATTAATCGTGGGCGGATTGTTAAGCTATAGCGTAGCGCTCAATTATTGTGAACTGGGCACTGCCTTCCCATTTACTGGTGGAGCGATGACATATGTCCGCGAGGCGTACGGCAATGGTATTCTCTCTTTCCTGGTTGGCTCGATGGACTGCTTATCGAGTGTTTTCTATAGCGCCCTTTCTGCCGTTGGATTTGCGTATTCCTTACAAGTTTTCTTCCCAGCTTTACCGGTAGTATTCGTGGCCGTAGTGACAATTATGTTTCTTTACTGTGCTCAATATCCTGGGTGTGACCAATGTTGGCAACCTTCAAGTTGTTTTAGGTCTAGGCTTATTAACTATTTTTGGTTTTTATATCATCGGTGGGTTGGTACTTCCAGGTGGATTTACTTGGCAGACTTTCATGCCTGATGGGAAATTCTTTATTGATCCAAGTGCTTTGATAAATCTTGGTAAGGTTATGCGCACAATCGCGCTCATTTATGTAGCATATATTGGGTTCGAAGTCATCGCAGATGACGCTGAAGAGATCACTGATCCTGATCGTAATATTCCACGCGGTATCCTGATTAGTTTGACATTGGTCACAATTATCAATACTTTGACCGCTTTTGTAACTCTGGGAACTGTTTCGTGGAACGAACTGGCGGCTTCCACAACTGCACTCACAGATTCTGTCGTGCGATTTTTGCCTGGCTGGGGCGTTCCCGTGATGGTATTGGGTGGAGTGATAGCTACTCTGACTTCGGTCAATTCATCCATGTTGAGTGCTACCCGCGAAGGTTTCACTCTCAGCCGGGATGGCACCTGGCCAGCGATGTTTTCGAAACTCAGCCGCTTCCGCACACCCTGGGTCTCGATCCTGTTCGTTGGCATCAGCGGCTGTTTTATTGCGGTGATCGGCGTGGTGGATTTTCTCAGCTTTATTTCCAGCGCCGGATATTTATTTGTTCTTTTCTGGGCGAGTCTGGCGATGATACAACTGCGTAAGAAATTTCCAGATCTGAAACGTCCATTCAAGGTACCCTTTTTCCCGCTCACTGCCTACCTGGCTGCTGCTACCTGTTTCATCATCGTGGCGTTCACTGAATGGAAAGCGCTCGTATTTGGTGCTGGTGTATCTGGGGATTTTCTCGCTCTACTATTACGGCAAACCAATTTGGTATCGTTATTTCCCTGCGAAGGTAAAGACAAATGGACTTGCGGAACATTGCATCCTGGTTCCTGTTTCAAATCCGAATACAGCCGAACGCCTGATCCATATCGCTTCCATCCTGGCTCAGGCGAGCGTGGATACGGATATCTGTGTTGTAAAAGTGATCCAGACATCACCGAAACTGGCTCCGGATGTCTTCCAGCGGTTTGCAGGCAGGTTGCGTGTCCGGCAGCACGAACTGCTTGAAAAAGCGATGAGCTATGCGGAAGTACGTGATGTTCCTCTCTATACCAAACTGTTGACTTCGCCGGAAATCAATACCAGTGTATTAAACGAGATCGATAGACGCAATGATCTCGGCCTGGTCCTCATGGGATGGCCGGGCAGCCTGGATATGGCACATCTCGCAACCAACGTGGTCAATGATGTACTCATCGAAGCGAAAACCAACGTGGCTGTTTTCCGGGATCACAATTTGATCAAGGTGAGACAGTATACTAGTTCCTGTTGGCGGTGGACCGCATTCCCGCCTGGCAATCCAGCTGGCTTATGAGATCGCGGAAGCGGAACAAAGCCGTATCACTTTTCTGCATATCTTCAGCAGCAAATTAGAAGATGAGGATACACAGGATGAGCTGTTGCAGCTGCGCGAGATCGTTGAAGATGAATTGGACCTCGTGCCAGAGCGTTCCCGGATAAAGATCATGAAATCCAGTGATGTAATGCAGGGTATTCTGGCTGAAACTCAGCGCGAAAAGTACGACCTGATGGTGTTGGGAGCATCGGAAGAATGGACGTCACGGGAACACTTGTTCGGCCCGGTGGACGATCAGCTGGCTGAAAAAGCACCCTGCTCAGTCCTCATGGTGAGGCGTTACGAACCGGTGGCGATCAACTGGCTGCGAAAGCAGATCAAGCGCATCGATCCTGAATGATGGCCTTGCTTGAGTCCACTCAATTTAATAGATCGCAACAGCCTGGCGGGACTGGTTAACCGCCAATCACACAATCTGAAAAAGAAATATGGGTGATCATCAGGCGCGCTGGCAGCCCGGATCCCGGATCTGCGTCTGGGGGAAGCCGTGGAGGAAGCGCTTTGTTTTGGTTGGATCGACAGTCGGCTGAATGCCATCGATGAAAAGAGTTTTTCCCTGCGGTTTTCTCCAAGACGCCTGAAAAGTGTCTGGGCGGAAAGCAACATCAACCGGGTGCGAAAATTGGTAAAAGAAGGTAAAATGACGCCGGATGGCCTGGCGGTCATTCCGGAAAATATCCGAAATCACCTGGAGGAATCATGATCGGAAAACTACCCAAACCTGTGCTGGATGCCATCCTTGAGACATTGCCGGTGGAATGGTCCGTGGTGGATGCTGACGACAAGGTTCTCGCCTGGAACAGGCACGAGACACGCGTTTTCAAGCGCCCGGTGGCGGCCGTGGGACGTGAAGTTAGCAAATGTCACCCCCCGAAAAGCCTGGCTGCCGTCGAGAAGATCATCTCGGAAATGAAAGCCGGAACTCGCGATAATGCCCGTTTTTGGATCCGCACCACGATGAAAGGCAAGATCAAAGAATCGGTCTTGTTGATCGAGTACTACGCTCTGCGCGATGAGAAAGGGAAATACCTGGGCTGTCTCGAAACAGGACAGGATATCACCGAGATCCAGAAACTTAAAGGCGAGCAGCGTCTGCTGAAATAATGTCCGAACCCCCCGAAAAGCTGGGTGTCCTGCATTTCCCATGTGAATTTCCCCTCAAGGTGATCGGTCTTGAATCCGATGATTTTGAGGGGTTTGTTTTCGCCATCGTCCGCAAGCATGTTCCAGATCTTGATTCAAGCACGATCATGACGAAACCCAGCAGCAAGGGAAGATATGTTTCCGTGGGTATGAAATTCACCGCGGAGAGCAGGGCTCAAGTGGATGCCCTTTACAGGGAATTGAGCAGTCATAAAAGAGTGAAGTGGATTTTGTGATTGAGAAATCAATATATACTGGATAGTCAAAGATCATCAATTGGAGGGAATAATGACGGAGCCTCTCTATCCCAGGATCTATGACTTTGCCCGGCAGGTCCCACCGGGTAAGGTGGTCAGTTACGGTCAGATCGCACGGGCAATTGGAGGATGTAACGCACGCATGGTGGGTTATGCCATGGCAGCGCTGAAGAGCACCCGCGAGATGGAGGATGTCCCCTGGCAGAGGGTGATCAATTCGCAGGGCAAGTGCAGCGTGTTTGGCGACGGTTTTGGGGATGCCATCCAGCGCCGCCTGCTCGAGGATGAAGGCATCCACTTCGATGAGCAGGGCAGGGTGAGCGATCCGGATCAGTGGTGGATAGAGAGACCTTTCTGATCAAAAAACAACTACCGGAGGGTATAGATGAATAAAAAATTGCGCTGGTACGACCATTTTGCGATCAATGCCTACTGGCTTGGGCAAAGCTTCATCTCGGGTGTCACCACGCCCATCCTGCTGCCCTACCTGATCCTGTTCTTTGCCCCGGAAGCCGAAAAGAACACCTACCTCTCCATTGTGCGCGTGATCGGGCTGGCGGTAGCCATCCTGGTGCAACCATTGGCTGGCTTTCTCAGCGACCGCAGTACGTCCAAATGGGGCCGGCGCAGGCCATTCATTTTCATTGGTGCGCTTTTGAATTCACTGTGCGTGATCCTGATGGCTGCCTCGCCCATATTCGGGTCGCTGAAGGATGCTGCGCCGCAATTGATGTTGGGCGTAACGATTGGCTTCGTCGTGCTGATCATCGCCACCATCCTTTCCCAATTTGTTGCCAATATTGCCCAGGGGGCGCTGCAGGCGCTCATCCCCGACCTGATCCCCGAGGATCAACGCGGTTTTTCCTCGGGAACCAAGTCAGTTTTTGAGCTGCTCCCATCACTGCTGATCCTGGCTTTTGGCATTGGCACGCTGGTGGATAAGGGATATGTTGTGCAGGTGGGTGTGATCATGGCGGTCGTGCTGGTGATCACCATGCTGATTACCATCTTTTCTGCAAAAGAAAAGCCATCGACCGAAATACTTCAAGGCAAGTTCAGTGAGACTTTCCTACGCATCCTGGGATTGACCGCGCTCTTCGTGGGAGTCACCCAATTGCTGGTATGGATGGTGAAATGGGGCGGGAACGCGGTGAGCGGACTCTCCCTGGCGCCCCAGGTACTGATCGTGGGATTGGCAGGGTTGGCTGCCATGGCAGGCGCGATATATATAGGAGTCTTTTACGGTGCGCGCCTCGGAATAGGCAGTGACGCAAGGGAGCATTCTTCCTTTGTGTGGTGGGTGATCAACAGGCTGTTGTTCCTGGCAGCCATTGGCTCGATCCAGAGTTTTGCTTTTTATTTTCTCCAGGATGTTCTCAAAGTGGAAAAAGCCGGTTTTGTGACCACGCTGTTGATGGGAGCAGTAGCGCTATTCCTGCTGCCATCGGCGCTGATCGGGGGCAGACTTGCGGATAAGATGGGCAAGAAAAAGCTGGTTACCTATTCCGGGTATGTGGCTGCGGTTGGATCCTTCCTGCTGGTGTTGGTGGGATTCCTTGCCAACGGAAATCTGCTCAACCTTTCGCAAAATGCATATATTGCGCTGGTGGTGATCTGCGGCTGCATCATTGGAGCAGGCACAGGTACTTTTATGGCGACCAACTGGGCGCTGGGTACTGATCTGGTGCCTGCCAAGGACGCGGGAAAGTACCTGGGAATTTCCAACCTGGCAGGCGCGGGCGCGGGCATCGTCGGGCAGGGAATCGGCGGACCACTGGCGGATTTCTTTAACCGGCTTTCCCCGGGAGTGGGGTACCTGGTGATCTTTACCATTTATGCTTTCCTGTTCCTGCTTTCGGTGATTTCGCTCACCAAGGTACATGCACCGGAGAAGGCCTGACGAATGCCCATCCTTTTTCTGATCCGCCATGGCGAAACCGCCTATATCGGCAAACGCCTGCAGGGATGTAAACCAGGCATTCACCTCATCTCAAGGGGTGAGGAACAGGCTCGGCAGATCGCAGAATCGCTGAAAAACCTTAAATTTAAAGCAATTTACTCCAGCCCCCTGGAACGTGCCATCGAGACTGCACAGCCGCTGGCATCGGCGCTGCAGATGCCTGTCACCTCATTCGATGGCATCAAGGAAGTCGATTTTGGCATCTGGACCGGTAAAAGCTTTCGCTGGCTGCGTAGTCAGCCCGAATGGAAGAAACTGTACGATGATCCGAAATTCCAATTCCCGGGGGGTGAATCGCTTAGCGGGGTACGGCGAAGGGTGGTTTCTGCGGTAAAGCAGATCCTTATTGCGCATAAGAAGCATGAGCAGATAGCGGTATTTACGCATAGCGATGTTGTGCGATTTGCTGTTGAATATTACCTGGGGATGCCGCCCGGGGGATTTCATCGCCTGGCGGTCAGCACCGCCTCGCTGGCCATCCTGCGAATCGTGGATGATCAAATCGCCCTGCTGGGCTTCAATTTACAGTTGCCGTACAAAATACCTGACTTATAGAGTGAGTTTGAAGATTTCAGCCAGAATGGGACGGGCGGCAAGAATTGCTTTTGCCCTGTGGCTGAGTATATTCTTTTCATCCATGCTCAGCTCTGCCATGGTCTTCTGAATATCATCCAGCAGGAAAATCGGATCGTATCCAAAACCATTGGTCCCGCGCTCTTCGGGGATTATCTGCCCCGGGCAATTACCTTCTGCCAGCTGGATCAATCCATCTGCATTTGAAACTGCCACCGTGCAATGGAAATGCGCGGTCCAGGGGTGCGGTATCCCCTCAAGGTTTGCGATCAGCAGCTTTCTCCGATCTGCGTCAGATGCACCAGGCTGGGGGGAGTAACGCGCAGAATGCAGACCCGGCGCGCCATCCAGTGCATTCACTTCCAATCCACTATCATCAGCCAGTACCGCCATATGGCTAGCGGAATGGTAAGCTCTCACCTTTTTCATGGCGTTTTCTGCGTATGTTGAACCATCTTCCAGTACTTCCAGCGAAATGCCAAGTTCTGAAGGCAAAACAAGTTTGAGGGGCAACCCGGTAAGAAGAGCCTGGATTTCGCGGCGTTTTCCGGGATTTTGGGTGGCTAAAAGCAGTTCCTGCATGGATTAATTAATATTTATGATAATAATGATAATAACTTGACTAGACATGGTTCGCATGCTATAATCATTCTGTCGAAATTATATCCTAAAACAATTGCTCTATTCAGTGTCAAATCCTCACTATCCGCTTCGCGTTAATGTTGGTTTCCTGTTAAATCAGCCCGCCGGTACAAGTCGAGAGATCACTTTCGATCTGCCGGATTTTAAACTCTCGCCGGATTTTGGAACTACATCACTGATTGGAAATATCAGGATAACCCGGACACCCCAGGGGGTATTGGCGCAGGTTGATTTCAAGGCCAATATGCCGGCAACCTGTGTGCGCTGTCTTGAAGATTACATCCAATCGCTGCATACCAATTTTACAGAATTGTTTTCTTATAAATCTCATCCGACCATTGAACTTGGCATGGTCATTCCGGAGGATGGCAACATCGATTTCGCACCCCTGGTGCGTGAATATCTACTTTTAGAGGTACCAATCAAACTTATTTGTAAAGAAGATTGCAAAGGCCTTTGTTCCATTTGTGGAGAAAACTTGAATCAAACCACCTGCGAGCACCAGGTAAAAGTAAAGACCAGGTCGCAGAATTGAGAAAAGTCTAATTTGAGTAAAACGGGCAGGAAAATTGCAACACTGCACGGGGGACGTCATTATAAGGAGAATAGGTGCCAAACACGGGTCGACGCAAACGTAGCGGCGAGATCCTGAACCTCCTGCTTGAAAAAGCAGACGTGCAGGGTTATTTAACCACCGAAGACCTCATGGAGGTTTACCCGGATGTCAGCGCAGATTCTGAACATCTTGAAGCGATCATGGTGGCACTGCGTCGCCGGGGGGTTGATATCTTCGACCAGAACGAGGTCGAACTTAGCGAGGACGATAACACTACATCCAGCGACATGGATCCCTATTCGAACCTGGAACCAATCTCTAGCGACGATACCATCAGTCTTTATCTAAAAGAAATGTCCCGTGTGCCTTTGCTTAATGTCCAGGAAGAGCAAAGCCTTGCGAAGCGTATCGAGAGCGGACGTGCTGCCAAGAAGGAAATGGATCACAAGAACGGCAGCTGCCCCAAAAAACGACGGTCCATTCTAGAGGACTCCGTTGAGGATGGATTACTGGCACGCGAACATCTGATTAAAGCCAATACCCGGCTTGTGGTTTCAATCGCAAAACGATATATAGGACGCGGTGTGCCATTTTTGGATCTCATCCAGGAAGGCAACCTTGGGTTGATGAAGGCGGTTGAGAAATATGAATACCTGAGAGGTTTTCGTTTTTCAACCTACGCGACCTGGTGGATCCGGCAGACGATCACGCGATCGATTGCCGACCAGGGACGAACGATTCGAGTCCCTGTGCACATGGTCGACCGCATTCGTCAGCTCTATAAAACGACGCACGAATTGGAGCAGCGCTTGGGTCGCATGCCCAACACCGAGGAGCTTGCCACGGAAATCGGCGTTCCTCCATCAAAAGTTGACTGGATGTTGCAGGTCTCATGGCTCCCGCTTTCCCTGGAAAGTCCCATCAACGATGATGAAGAAGATTTTGAATTGGGGATGTTCGTTGAGGATCAACTGACACCCACGCCAATCCAAAGCACGTACAGTAAACTCCTGCGCGAAAAGATCGAAGATGTGCTGGAAACATTACCCTGCCGTGAATCGCGCATTCTGCGATTGCGTTTTGGATTGGAAAATGGGCATACCTATACCCTTGAAGAAGTCGGACAGAAATTTGGCTTGACGCGCGAAAGAATACGGCAGATCGAAGGCAAGGCATTGCGCCGATTGCGCCATCCCAGGCGGGCGAGGCAACTTAAGGAATATCTCTAGAGAGCTGGATCACCAGCTCTTTTTTGTTTTGATGATCGTCCAAGGAATCTGGTAATCCTTTGAGTGACTTCCCCTGTTTGTTCAAGAATTATCGAATGCCCGGCTTTTTGGATGACTTGGAACTGTGCTCCTGGGATGAAGTTCGCTAACGCACGACCACTGCCAACGGGGGTCAAGCGGTCATCCTGACCGGTGAGCACCAATACCGGGCATTTGATGGTATGCAGATCTTCGGGTATTTTGTATTCCAGGGCTAGGTGCCAGTCGGCACACAGGAGACTTATTCTGCTTGGAACCAGACTTTGCATAATTCTTTTCTTGAGAGCTGGATCACAGTCGGGACTAAAGAGGGTCTTTTCAAGAATGGCAAGTGTTCGAGAAATATCCGCAGGACGATCCAACCGGGCGCATAATTCGGGCTGGTGGGGTGGATGCAAACTCACCCCCAACAGGGTGAGCGCAGAGACCCGTTCGGGTTCAAGGAGCGCCATTTCGAGCGCGATCATCCCACCCAGGGAATGACCGATCAACAGAATGTGATAGATGCCCATTGCATTGAGGAAATTCCAGATCTTATTCGCATAGTCAAGAACGGAGGAGGGCACGGCTCCCGGCGAACCGCCATGACCCGGCAGGTCGATGGTTATCACCCGCCAGCCATTCATTCGACGCAGGGGAAGAGGCCAGATGCTGTGATCGCTGCCTGCCCCGTGGATAAGAATCACGGGTGGAAGCGCGTTGGGGGCGAGGTTGGACTCGACGTAGCGAATATCCCCGATGATCGGCACTATTTGTCTCTTCTCGATTTCAAGAGATTACCACCGTTCTTGATGAATGCGTTCGGGTTTGAAGCGATCAGCCGGTGGGGGAAGCTCTGCTGGGTATCCCAGGACGATGAGTGACAATGGCATCACCTTTTCCGGCAAGCCTGCCAGCTTTGTCATGCCGTCCATGCGCTGCTGGCGGGGGTAGATACCGCACCAGACCGCGCCCAGGCCGAGGGCATGTGCTGCCAGCAGGATGTTCTGCGTTGCTGCTGAACAATCCACCATCCAGTAATCCGGGCTATTAGCATCAGTGAGATCTGCACAGACCAGTATTGCCAGGGAAGCTTCTTTTGCCATCTGTGCGTAGGGGTGGATGGCTGGGATCTCATCCAGCTTGGCGCGATCCTTAAAGACAATAAAATGCCAGGGTTGCCCGTTATTGGCGGAGGGAGCCTGCATACCGGCCTTCAGAATTTGATCGATCATTTCCTCTTTTACAACCTGACTTGTGAACTTCCGAATTGAACGACGGGTCATGATTGCTTGCAACGCTTCCATTATTCACCTCGTTGGAATTTTAATGTACCTGCTTGATCTGGTATAACTCACCTCGCTCGAAACCCCGCGATTCGTAGTATTTTCGGGTCCCGATCGCGGATATCACTGCCAGCTTATTAAAACCTTTTTCCCTTGCGATCGCTTCAGCAGTTTCAAGTAATTGCGTTCCCAAACCGCTATGCTGCGCTGCACCGGATTGTTCCTGCCCGATCCCGACTGCCTGCCCGTAGATATGTACTTCACGGACCAGGGCACAGCCTGTCAGCTCAGGGATGGCAGCGACGATGGACGATTGACCATGGTCCATCGTCAATGGTCCATGGTCGGGTAGCGACAATCGCAAGTAACCTGCGATTTGCCCATCCAGCGTGCGGTAGTTCAAGAAATGCTCCTCGGCTTCAGCTGCCTGATAGGTGAAATCCTCGATCCGTAAGTTTTGGTGAATGATCACTTTACCGCGGACCTCGTGGCAGCGAATGCAGCCGCAGGTCTGACCGCGAGCCTTCAATTCCGCTAGCACGTCCTGCCTCAGGCTGGAGCGTTTATTCCCGGCGACAATATGCGGAGATGGGATATCGCGGATGATGCGGTTGACCCGGCAGTAGCCGGGAATGCCCGGTTTGAGGTCAGCGATCAAGCTGATCAGCTCTCCGGTGGTGTAAGGTTGATATTTGCCCTTCTGCCATAAACGGTGGAGCTCGGTTCCTTCGAGAAGCTGGGTGGGGTAGATCTTAATCTCGTCCGGGCAGCAGCCCTGCCAGAGGCGGGGAAAGTCGTCGTGATCGGATTCTAGCGTGGCACCGTACAGGTTGGGCATCCAGTGCAGTACGATCTTGAAACCGGCAGCCCGTAACATGGCACAAGCTTTTAACGTATCTGCGACCGTGTGACCGCGCTGGTTAAGCGCCAGGATGCGATCATCCATGCTCTGCGCGCCCATCTGTACCTTGGTGACGCCCAGTCTGCGCAGCCAGGCAAGCTCAGTGGGTGTGATCTCATCCGGGCGGGTCTCGATCACCAATCCCACGTTACGGCTGGCAGCGGTCTCGTTTGCAGCCTGGGCTTCGGAAAGGGAAGTGGAATCGAAACCGTTCATGGCGTCGAGGCAGCGCTGGATGAACCACTCGTGGTAATCATGCGGGTACGCTGACCAGGTACCGCCCAGGATGAGCAGCTCGATCTTACCGATGGGGTGCGCCGTGGCAATGTAGGAATCCAGGCGTGATTTCACCTGCAGATAAGGATCGAATTGATTCTGGAAAGCACGTGCCGCGCCCGGTTCATCGGGCAGGTAGCTTTTGGGCATGCGCGCGTCATCCGGGCAGAAGATGCACTGTCCCGGGCAGGGATGCGGCTTGGTCAACACGGTGACGGTGGTAACCCCAGAAAGCGTGCGCATGGGTTTCATGCGCAGGCGGGCGAGCAGCGAGGGATCCGCTTTCATCTCGCCACTTTCGACCATCTGATAATAAAGCGCGATCATGGCATGCTTGGAGACGTACCCGCCGGTGGAGATGGGGTGGCGGCGGATCACACGTCGCAGGTCCCGCTCATGACTAATCTCATCGAGTGCTTCGCGAGCGGCAGCCATCACCTCGGGGGTGTAATCACGTGAAGCGAGCCATTTCTGAATGTTCTTGGTCATTATGAATTCAATTACCAATATGAGGCAATTTCAAGCTTATATCCTTATAATAATACTATGAAGGCTGAAGTATCAACGCGCTTAATCGCGCTCAACAGCGAATTCTATGAGACATTTGCCGGGGCGTTCGCTGCAACCCGCAGGCGCATCCAACCAGGTATTCGCAGGGTGTTGGGTGAGCTGCCCAAGAGTGGACGCTGGTTTGACCTGGGCTGTGGTTCTGGTGCGCTGGCATTGGAATGGATCAGGTTAAAGCGCAAAGGGCTTTACAACGGATTGGATTTCAGCGCAGGATTGCTGGCGGAAGCAGAGAAGGCTCTGGAGGGGATCGAACTACCCAAAGGGCTGAGGGTGAAATTCGGACAGGCTGACCTGACCTCAGTAGATTGGATGCAAGGACTCAAGCCCAGTAGTTTTGATGGTATCCTGGCATTTGCCGTACTGCATCATATCCCTGGCGAGGAGCTTCGTCTTGGATTGCTGAAGCAAATTTGCAACCTACTCAAACCCAAGGGAATCTTCATTCATTCCGAGTGGCAGTTCCAGTACAGCGAGAAGCTGATGAAACGCCGCCTGCCCTGGGAATTCATCGGGTTGACCAGCGAGGACGTCGAACCTGGTGATACCCTGATGGATTGGCGCTATGCGCTGGAGGGTCAGAAGGAGAAAGTGGGTTACCGTTACTTGCATCTCTTTACCCGTTCCGAGCTGGAGGATCTGGCGGAGGCAGCGGGATTCAGGATCATCGACGAATTCGAGTCGGATGGCGAGGGGGGAAGGTTGGGACTCTATCAACGATGGACCAGGGACGATGGATCATCGACATTGAACGATTGAATTTCGGCAAAGGTTAACGGGATTGATCAGCGCGCATCCACCACAGATAGGTGGCGAGGATGCCTGCCAGCCCGGTAAAGAACACCATAACATAACTGATGAGCGGCAGGGTCATCTTTCCTTGAGCCAGCAAAGCTGGAACTGCCCAGGGGAAATACTGCGCCAAACCCAGGATCTGGGCGAAATTCAACAGCATCATGGTCAGGACGGCGAGCCCGATGGGAAGCAAATATCCCCGTCCCAGGCAGGCAAAAAGCGCGAAGGGAAGGATGGAGATGATGACCAGGCAGGCGGTGATCAGCACAAGGATGGCTCCATGGAACACCACTGCCAGGGAGAAACCAGGCAGCCCGATCACGGCGCCCATGATCAGGCCGGCGATAAAGATAACGAGCGTCATCAGCAATGACCAGAGCGCAGTGACGATGTATTTTGCCAGGATGATCGACACCCGCGCAACTGGCACGGCGAGGATATCCTTCACGGTGTGATCCGCGAATTCACGACCAAATACCCAGCTGATGATCATGATGAAAAGGATCAGCCCGCCGGCTCCAATAATCTCCCCATAAATTGTCATGTAAGCAGTCCAATCCGCAGCGGCATACGCCACCAGGTTGGCCTTGGCGCTGACCAAGCCAAGCGTTTCAGAGATCTGCGGGTTGCGCGCGATGTAAAGTAGGAAGGCAATGCCCAGGGGCATGAAGAGGCAAAAAACAGCGGTCCATAAGGGCATGCGGGAGCGATAAGCCTTACGTAACTCGACCCAGATCATGGATGAAAGCTCAGCCATCCTTCTGCCCTCCTTCCATCCCAACCAGCCTGAGGAAATACTGCTCCAGTTCCTCCACCTCGACCACCAGGCGGGTGGGCGGAGTACCGGCATTGACAAGCAAGCGGTTGATCTCCCCGGGATGACCGATTGCGAAATCATCCTTGACCTCAATGGATCCATCTTGAGTAATGGTGGCGGGATGCCCGGCAGCAGCGAGTACACTCTTTGCGGCTTCCACATCCTGTACGTTCAGGACGAGGTTCTTGATTCGATCCCGTTCCAACTCAGCAATGTTCAATTCGCGCAGCAAGTGACCTTTATGGATGATGCCGATGCGATCTGCAAGACGCGCGACTTCCGCCAGGATGTGGCTCGACATGAACACGGTGCCGCCTTGCCGGCCGGCAAGCTCGCGAAGCAGCGCGCGGATCTCGACGATACCTGCAGGGTCCAACCCGTTCGCGGGCTCATCCAAGATCAGCAACCTGGGACTGTGCAGCATGGCTTTTGCAAGCCCCAATCGCTGAGCGTTTCCGTGTGAAAGGGTGGCAGTGCGGCGGTCGGCGTAGGCTGATAGATCAAGGCGCTCGATGATTTCCGAAACCGCTTTGACTGGCGTTCCCGGATGCAGGCGGCGGGCAACCTCCAGGTTCTCGCGCACGGTCAGCTCGGGGTAGGCATGCGGGTCTTCAACCATGTACCCGACGGCAGCCCAGGGTTCCCTGCCGCCCAGTTTCACGCGGGTCTGAAGAACCGTGGCGCTGCCGGTGGAGGGCTTGATCATACCCAGAAGCATGCGGATGGTGGTGGTCTTCCCTGCTCCATTCAAGCCGAGGAATGCGTAGATCTCACCTTCAGCAACCCGCAGTGAAAGGTGCTCCACGGCTTGTACATCACCGTAATGTTTTCCAAGGTTCTCGGTTTCGATGAGCAATGTCATGATGATTTTTCCATTTTTTGCAGTGACTGCAGAAAATTAACAGAAACACGATAGCACGAATTGAACGGGAATACAACAGGCAAAGCGCAATGGACGATGGACAATAGACTATTGACCATGGAGTATGCGTATTGGTTATTAACGATCCCTGATCATCAGCTATGTGGAGGATTTGGAGATTTCCACTGGTAGGGGATGTATTTCGACAAACCGTACAAGAGCATAAGTATTCCAGCCACGAGGAGAACCGGGGTGGATATTATTGATCTACGGCTCAGGATAAACCACGCCAGGCAATAAACGACCCCCACAGCAACAGGCATCCAGGGTTTCTTTTTCCGATATGCATAAATGATGGAGCCGGGAGCACTGACCAGGTACACGCTGGTGATGAGGATCTCGGTGCCCCAGGCGGTCAGGAAATCCACCTTGGGCGATGGATAACCTTCTTCAGGGAAGTCCTGACTTTTGATGATTAGCGAGGGCTGCAGCCAGCCAAGGTCCTGTGGGCAGTATTTGATCCAGCCGGCCATCCAGCGCCACTCACCCCTGCCAGGGTAATCCTTACGTTGCCCGGCGCGAATACCAAAATGAAGATGAGGTATCAGTGGAGATTCCTTGCTGCCGCCATTCTCATCATCATCCCCCAGGTAGGCGATCAATTCACCCTTATCAACTTCAACCAACCCTATATTCCACCTACTGGGACTGAGGTGCCCGTAAAGGGAATACAGGTTGGCTTCTGGGTGGTCGATGATGATCAGCCAGCCATATCCTCCTGCCGAACCGGAGAAACTCACGATGCCATCCGCGATGGCGTAAACGGGTGTGCCAGCCGGCATCAGATAATCCTCGGCGGCATGATATGCCTGACCTGGTCCGGGGGGCAAACTGGGAGCTGCGAATTGGGTGAAGTATGATCTGGAATCAGATGGCAAACCATCCAGGGGATATTGAAAAAATGCCTCCGGAGCAGAAAATGAGGAACTTGTTTTGATACTATCGGTTGATATGGATGCGGGGCAGGAATTGGGCACCTGCGTGCAGGCGCAGAGCAGCGTCAATGGGACCGTAAATCTCAATAGATCGCCAAGATTTGACTTCATCCCGTTTATAGATTTCGAATTGATCTTTAATTTCCCGCTTTACTGGCAAAAAAAGCCGCCAGAGCAAGTATCCACGTCGAATTAATGCCGATGATGTATGTATAAAAGTACACGCCAACCCTGCCGGTTTCAGCAAGGGTCATCTCCCTGTATGTATGAAGGTATTTCAAGAAGAACATACGAAACGTCAGGAAGGGTGTTTTGACGCCGCGCTTGTTGAGCTCATTGGTAACGAGCACCGCGGAAACACCAGCGGTGATCAGGCTCACTATGGCAAGAACAAGAAATACATAAAAAGCTGTCATTTCAACTCCTTTGACTTAAACAGGTCGAGGATTCATTCCTGATGAAACTTGAACCACCGCGGGGTGATCCGCGGGCAGTTTTTTCCACATGCGGTCGTAAAAGATGGCGAAGAGTGTCAGGCTGATCAGAATGATATTCGCTGCTGGAGTCCGTGAGAACACATTGCCGAAGGCGTTCATAGCGGGATGGAAGAGCGCCGGCGCCAGGATGCTGCCGTTGGTGCGGTTGTACAGCCAGGCCATGAGGATGGCGACCACCAGGTTCCAGAGGAGGCGGTTTTCCAGCATCTCGGCGACCGGGATGTGCCTGCCGATGTCATAGGGGATGTGCCAGGATGCCCAGAAGAACCAGACGATCCCGGCTGCAACAATCACGGGATAACGTCGCCTGCAGGCGGGGCAGGGCAAAACCGCGCCAGCCACTTTCCTCGTTGATCCCCCCGGTCATCAGGAAGCCGCGCAGGAATTCAAGGATCAGATAAACAACCGCGCCACCAAATCCCAGATTGGAAAGATAGAATTCCGCTTCACCACCGAAAAGGCGCGTGATGCCAAATGTCAGAAGCAGCATGCCGGGAAAGATCAGGAAGATCACCAGGTACCATACTGCCGGACCCCTTGGCTTTAGCAGCGTCGAGAAATGCTCGCGGATACCGGGAGTCCTGGCATAAGCACTGGAAAGGATCCAGGCCGGGAACAGGCCGAAGATGCAGCAAATGATGATGACTGCTGCGTTGAGCATCATGTGCTGGATTCGCCAGCAGTAGAAGATCTGGACCAACGATGCGACCACCCAGGTTATGCCAAAGACGATCCAGCGGGCACGGCTGCTTTTTGCCTTGGGTTCGGGTTTCGCCAGGCCTGAGATCAACATCGCTGATAACGCCGGTCCGAAAGTGATGTATGAGGAAAAGATGATCTCGACGACCTGGCTGCCGGGGAAGATAAAGAAGACCATGAAGAATCCCGGCCAGGTGATCAGGAACGCCAAAATAAAGAACGACGCCACTTGATGCTTGATGATCCAGTCTTTTAGCTTGCTCATTTCGAATCCCGCTTTCTCACACTTTGATGATAGAACAATCCCTGGTGGATTGCATCGGTCAATGGGATGATTTGGCGATGGACAACAGACCATTGACCATGGACGATGGTTGATCGTCCATGGTCCTTTCCATATGGGTCTATTCCTTCACGAACGGGATGCTCAGCGGATAATGCACTGGTTTTTCCGCCACGGATCGGATCGTATTGAGGATGGCTTCGACCGTGCAGAAGAAACTCACCACGATCATCGGCAGGGGTGTCAAGCCCGCCAGGATGACAGCCGTGTTCCCTCCCAGCGCAATCAACACATGCTCGTCCAGCAGGAGCACCATGGGGACGATCATGGCGATTAATGCACCCGCGAAGAGGAAGAGCATCATGGTGATCTGGAAGTTGAGCACAGCGGGACCTTCCTCGCGGATACGCATGCTTTCCCGCTTCTTCCAGGACCAGATGATCAGCGGCACGATGAGGGTGGGCAGCCAGCTGCTGAGGTGCAGCAGCGCCAGCCAGAGGTTCTCGTGCTGGTTGTTTTCCCCGCCAAAATCAAACTCGAGGGTGGTGCTCAGCATGCTGAGCGTGAATGTGCGGGGATCGACCTCGCCACTTTCGATGCGCTGGATGGTGCGCGTGCTCACCTCGCAGGCTTCGGCCAGCTGCTCCTGGGTCATGTTTTTTCCCAGGCGCAATTCAGCTATTTTGATACCAAGTTCAGGTTGTTTCATTTCTCTTTCTCCTTTCAAGATTTGCGCACATTATAGAAAGGAGGGTTTTGGATTACCATGTCGTAAGCACGACATTCACCGGACATTCCGAAAAAGTCAACGACATAATATAGAATCGGGTGCCATGAACTGACATTAGCACGAGTTGTCCCGGGATGCATTGGTCAGGGGGAGGATTGCTCTATGGACGATCGACCATGGTCATCTCTACTTCAAATGCTTCTTGAGCTCGTCCATCAGCGCTTTTGTCTCGTCGTCATCCACAAGGACGAAGCCGGAGCTCAGGCGCATGCCGTCCTTGAGCCAGATGACCTTGACCACGTCCGCGCCGGCTGCCCATTTCCCGGAATGCCACTTCCCGGTCTTGACCGCCAGCCAGGGCATCGAGCGGGATGACGATCGGGGATTCGATGAAATAGCGGTGAAAATAAAAGTTGGCGTCATCCAGCCAGTATTCCCCCAGCCCGCGTGCCAGGAAGCGATCCGCGGTATAACGGCGCCACCAGGTTTCTTCGATCTCGGTGCCGAGGTAATGTCCTTTTTTCTTTTCAGGATCAGTCATATTCCCTCCGGTGATGGTTCATATTTGTCGTGCCTGGTCAGCCCAGCAGCTGGCTGACGGTGACCGCCACCAGTGCCAGGAGGATGACCGTCACATAATAGCGCCAGCTGATGCGCCGGTACTTGCGCACGCCATCCTGCTCGTAAACGATGAAATCCTGCCAGGAGCGGGTGTAACGATCGGTCTTGATGCGATAGGTCATGTGCATGGCAAGCGCCAAGCAGGACGAAGCAGGCAAAGAAGATGATCGTTTTGGTGAACCCGAAAACGATCCAGTAGAGCGCCAGGAAGCCGATGACGATGAAGACCTTGAAGACCTTGTACCATGCCGGCTGCAAGGTGTGACCTTTCAGAAAGGCCGCGTCGTACTTGATACCGCCGATCAATTTTTCCAGGAAGGAAGGCATTTTTTCACTCCTCCAATTTCTTGACCATGACCAGGCAGGGATTGGCTTCATCCCAGATGTGCTTGAATTCTTCGAGCGGGCGGAAGCCGAGCGCCTGGTAGAAAGCGCGGGTCATGGCGTAACCCGGATCGGGATGGGATGGCGCGAGGGTCTTCACCTGCAGGTATTCGACGCCCTGATCCAACAGCCAGGCTTCCCCGCGCTCGACGAGGGCGCGACCAATGCCTTTGCGACGCACATCCGGCTGGCAGCCCATGACGAGGATCTCAGCGGCATGGGGAAAGTGCTGCTTGAGGGTGAGGAAACCAACCACATTATCGCCATCCAGGGCGAGGAAGGTCGGCAGCCGATCGATATCCGCGAGGTACTGGAGGATGTCATCCTCGATGCCGAACCAATCGGGCAAGGCGCGCAGGATCGGCTCGCAAAGCGAAGCTTTTTTGTAGGAAGGCCCTTCAATCACGGTTTCCATGCAGATATTGTACCCCCCGGAGGATGCAGACCATGGACAATAGACGATTGACCAAGCAGGACGGCGGAAGAATGTATTGAATTGACCCTGAGAAAAAAAGAAACAATATTAATCTTAATTTCCCTCGGGGATCTTTTCATTAACTAATATATTCCAAATGAATATTAAGAATTGATCCTATTGAAATCAATACTTAACTTCATGCTTGATCCCTGGAAAGTGCAAAGTGCGTGCTTTTCTCTTATTAAGGTCCAGAAACCTTGAATTTATATTATAGAACATATATTCTATTTTGTCAAGAGATTTATTTATGAATTTATTTTTACCCCGCGCAGACTCACTTCGGTTTGAGTGGATTCTCCCCGGGGTAGCAGCAAAGGAGGGTATCGAGATATTCCACCCCGCAAAAATACGGGCAAATCGACGTATTTTTGATGGCACAGACATGATGATTGGTACTCTCAGCACGGTTCCAGGGACAGGCATCCTGCTGCCAGGCGATCACACCCACGGGGGAGGTGAGGTCGATATCCATGTTGGCGCCTTTGAGCTTCTTGATGGATGGATCCATGGTGAGTACCTCAGATCATTCTGGAATACTGCAATAAAACAGATGATGGACAGTGGATCACGATTTTTTCGCGACCGGCAGGGGTGAAATGGACATGCGCAGGAATTCTTTGACCTGGAAGAGACCGCCCTTTCACTTGAGGCAGCAGCTCGCGGGCAGCGGCGGCGGTGAGCACCTCGGGGCTGCTGGCGGTATAAGTCTGTCCCTTGTGGATGATCTGGCAGCCTTTAGCAGCGAGGACGTTGCGCAGCCAGTCCGACAGCATGCCGTAGGGGAGGGTGATGATGACCACATCGCCCAGGAAGGTGGCATCCACGGGGGTGCGGTAGGCGCGACCGCTCTTGCGCCCGGTGTGGCAGATGATGGAATACGGACCTATGCCGTTCTCGATATCGGCGATGGTGGACTTATTGAAACGCTTGCTGAAAAGGCGCACGAGATCCTTGAAAGATCGCGGCATAGATTTAGATGAAGACATAATAATTTCCCTGCTTTCCTTGATATGGCAGCCCGATCCGCGGGCTATTGCATCAGCATGACGTAGAGCAAGCCCTCGGATTGCGGGATGATGGATACGGTGAAGGTCTCCTCGTCCCGGGTGAAGAACAGGATGGAGGCACCTTCCTCACCTTCACCGACGGCAAGCTCGCTCCAGCCGAGGGCAACAAGCTCGTTTTCATAGAAAGCCTGCACCTCTTCGAGCGGTTTTTCAGTGGTAAAGGAATAGTAGGTATCATCGCCTTCGCCGGAAAGCGCACCGGGCATGATGGCAACGCCTTTCCAATCCGCGACGGGTGTACCGGAAGGCAGCGGCAGGATGAATTCGGTGGGCACCTGCTCCGGGGTGGGGGGAACGGGCGTCACCGTTGGCGGCACAGGTGTCTCCGTAGGGGGGACGCCGGTATTGGTGGGCGCAGGCCCAGGAGTCACGGTTGGAGCCGGCGTGGGAGCAGTGCAGGAAGCCAAAAAAATGAAAATGATTGACAAAGCCAATATTCTATACATTACTTTCATGTTATCCCTCCGTGCGATGAATATCGATTCAATCCGGCGGTAGAACCACTCTATTGGGATTGGAGAATTGCGCAATTAGATTATACAGGATGAAAATTCGCGACCATCAGAAAAAGCAGACACGCGGATTCCTTGAGAAGTGAAATACAGTCCGCACAGTGAACTATTTTATGAATTCAGAGCGGAGGATCCTGCCTGTTTCAATATCAAGGCTCACCGAGTATCCGAACCAGCTACCCGCGATCAACTCCCGGTCTTTCCATTCCATTTTTATATAAACATCACCTGCTTTACCGGGTAATTGCGCCTGCCAGACCAGTGAACCATCAGAATGACAGCGCAAGATATTTGGAAACGAGTGTGAATAATCCAGCATGACGATGATGTCAGCGGTGTAAGGCATGGATAAAGCGGTGTAAACGTCATATACCGGAAGCTCCATTCCAAGATGAGTGCGAAGTTTTTCGGAGAGTTCCGGGTAGCGAGGTTTTATTTTTTTCAAGATGGGATGAATTATTTTTTGATAAATGCCGCGCTCCACCATCATTTTATGAAGAGCTGTTGAAATTAAAATGATGACTCCCAATCCCAAGACTATTACAACAATAACTGTGATCGTATCAATTATCATTTTTTATGGGAAACGTTACGCAAGTAATAAACATTGTAATCGCTCGATGAGAATTTACTTCAACCCGGTGGTACATTCACCTACACCCTGACGGTCTCGATGATCTTCTTCTTCATCCTATCGCGAAGGGAATCAATATCCGCGCTGAGCGAGCTTTTCAGCACCCTCTGGTTTTCCGTGAAAAAGAGCTCGACGGCTTTCTTCAGGTGGGAACGGGTTTGGGGATCCATGTGCTGATAGGTGGTGATCACCCCACTGGCAGCCGCGCGCATTTCTTTCGAGAGATCATGCACGGTGCGGGCACCGGTGGACTGGATGACGGAAAACACGGCATCCACGAATTCCGCGCGCTGTTCCAGGGGCACCTGGACGAGCCAGGCCCGGACCACCTCGTTGAAGTTAAGGCTGGTTTCGGTGAGACCCGGGTGATCGACAAACTTCGCGCCCTGTACCATCCATGAAAACGCGTTGTGCTGCATGATGCCGGTGCCGGAGCTATCCACCACCTTGTAGTCCTCGCTGTGCTCCAGGAGCATGCCCACCACCGAGGATTTCGGGATCAGGGTGTGGATCCTGCCGTGGACATCCTGGTAGCCTTCGGATTGGATGACCTGGGGTTGAAAGCCGGGACCGTCGTTGCTGTATATGCCGAGGATGCGGTTGCGCATCCTCCCGGGCAAGTGGGAGGCGGCATAGACCGCCAGGTTGCCCCCCTTCGAATGCCCGCCCAGGAAGAATTTGCCCCACAGGCGCGACATGACCTTTTTCGCATATTCCACGGCCTGCCTCTGCGCCGGGACTTCCTGCATGAAGCTCATGTGGAAATCCTCCTTCCAGCCGGCGAGGGAGTCATCCGTGCCGCGGAAGGCGATGAAATGATATTTCTTTTTATACGAAAATACCACGGCGCTAAACTGTTCGGCTTTTTCGTGATCAATCTTGTTGACGTAAGCGGAAAGCTTGAGATCACGATAGCGGGCGGATGCCGCGGCTTTGGTCAACAATTCAGGCAGATCCTTATTGAAAGGGTTCTTCCAGGCGGGAGATGAGGCTATCCATCGTGGCGGTAAAGCGTTTGGCTGCTTCCGAAAGGGGGATGGGCTTTCTACCCGGTTCCGGCGGGACAATGCCTTCCCAATCCAGGTAGGAGAGCATGGAAAGGATGAGGTTATCGACCTCATTCAGCCTGTCGCGGGCGAAATCCAGGTCGCCGCGCCAATCGAGATAATCAAGGATGTTCTGCATCAAAACTCCCGCGGAATCACAAGGTGAATGAATTGTACTTCAACAGGGAGCCTGCATCGCAGGACCTGAAAGGACAATGCAATTCTAAAGAGGTTTTGTCATAAAGAAGCGGGTTTGACCGGGAGGGAAATCTTTCAGCTCGCCGAAGACGCGGTAGCCGAGCTTCTTATAGAAATCGGGCGCCTGGAAGCTGAAAGTATCCAGGTAGACGTTCTTCGCGCCGCGCTTGCGCGCTTCTTCTTCGGCGCGCACCATCAGCTGGCGACCGAAACCATGCCCGCGCAGATCATCTTTCACGAACATGAGGCTGATATAGAGCCAGTCGTAGACGGTCTCGCCGATCAAGCCGCCGACGACCTCCCCGCCCGGGGACTTGAGGGCGAAGCAGAGCATGGTGGATTGGTCGCTGCCGGCCTGCGCCTTGTTGAAATCGCGGATGCCGCCGCCGACCACCTCCCAGATGGCATCATCGGGTTTTTCGACGTAGAGGATTTCGTAATCATTGGGCATGGTGAGTGGTCCTTTCAGGATCATTGGGTTGAAATTCCGCCGGCAAGGGTGAGGCGGACGAATTCGGCGAGCTTGAAACGCACAAACAGCCTGGCGCGATCGGGGGGCATCAGCTGCAGGGCAGCGGCGGCGGGGAGGATCTCGGGGCTGCCGGCTGAAAAGGTCTGCTTTTTATGGATGATGGTGCAGCCTTTTTGGGCGAGCACGTTGCGCAGCCAGTCCACACCCCTGCCGTAGGAGAGGGGGATGATGACCGAATCGCCCACGTAGGTGGCAAGGACGGGGGTGCGAAAAACGCAGCCGCTCTTGCGACCGGTGTGGCAGAGGATGGAGAAGGGTCCCCGGCCGCTTTCGGTGAGGGCGAGGGTGAATTTATTGAAGACGTGCTTGTTGAAGGAACGCACACGATCGAGAAAAGCCTGGTGCCTTTCGGCGGATGAAGACATGATCACTCTCCTTGCCTGGCGGGTGAAGCCCAGGGATGCAAAATCAAAATAGCACAAAGCAACTGTAAATGCAAAGGGGGAAAAGCACCTGTATGAACGAGAAAGAGCCCGCGGCTTATTTTAGGAATTCATAACGATGATGACGATGATAATCGCCGCAATAACAAGAAATGCCAGGCAACCCAGGACGATTTTCAAACCGGTCTTGCTGGAAGGTGTTTTTTCGACCGGCTGAGGCAGGGTGACGGGAGCCTGCTGCGGCTGAACGTCCACATTCGAAGGGATCACTGCCGCCGCAGGAGTGACCACCAAACTTTCCAGGGTCTCCAGTTCCTTCATGACCTTAAGGGCAGTGCCCCAGATCCCGATCAATGCCAATGCATGAAATATCATGCCAAACCAATCCTAAGGAAAACAGGAGGATCATATCCAGGGCCATAGAGGACCAGGCCAAGGATGATCGCCCAGCGTTTGCGCTTTCCTGCCCAGCACACCCAGGATGATGAAAACGCTGCAAAGAGCAGGTTGATCACGAAGCCGATGACGCGGACGTAATTGTAATCGGAGCCGAGATCCTCGATCAACGCGGCAATAAAGCCATCCACGAACTGCGTGATGCCCAGGCCGGTAACAAAAGAAATGCTGGCGCCAAAATAGAATATGACTGAATTCAGGATGGATAGGCCGGCGATCCAATTGAACCAACCCACCCCGTTGCGAAAGCGATTTTCCAGGGATAATTCTTCTGGATAAACGCGACCTGTGCCGGATCGGCGTGAAAGAACCTGGTTTTCCATTGATATGACCCTCCCTGTTGTAAACAAGCTGGTAGAAGTATTTTATCCGGAACGGGAATTGCGCAATCGAGGGGTGCGGAGATCGCGAACGCAATGACAAAGAAAAGGGAAAAGCAAATGGGGAAAAAGACGATGGACCATGGACGATGGATCACAGACGATAGTTGGTATTCGAATGGCAAAAATCGTATAATGAATTCGAGGTTGCAAGAAAGGGGTTGGAAATGAAAGCGATCCGCGACCCGGAACGATCCGAACTCAATCACTTGATGGTGGCCTGTCCCCTCGCGGGTAAGCGCGTGCTGGAGATCGGCTGCGGCAACGGGGTGCTCACCTGGCAATATGCCGGCTTGTGCTGGCAGGCGGTGGGCATCGATCCCAAGGCGGAAGATCTTGATAAAACGAAGGCCGACAAGCCCGCCTCGCTGACGAATGTCTCCTTCGCGAGGGCGAAAGGGGAAACGCTGCCGTTCCGCAGCGGGGCGTTCGATCTCGCGCTGCTGGCATCCTCGCTCTGATGAATTCCCCATGAGGGCATGGTTCATGCCCTACACGAAAGCTGGCGTGTCCTGGCTGAAGATGGGACGCTTATCGACGCGCGCCCGTACTGCGTTGAAGCTCCCCTGGAAGTCCTTTTCCGGGGGAGGGTTGAGACTGCCGGGATGGTGGACCTGAGCCACGATTACCCCGATGACCTGGCTGCAGATGAGGCGATCCGCGCCGTGGTTAAAGAGGGGATATTCAGGGAAGTTAAGTCGGATGCCTTCGATTTTGTGTATTACTGGAGATCGATGGATGACCTGCTGGAAGATTGGGATGCGCAGTGGAAGGAATTCGCGCTCCTGCCAGGGGATGTTATCGGGCGAGCGAAAGTTTTGCTTAAGAAGCACGATCCCCGCACCTTGCTGCGGATACGATTGAATATGAAGCTGGTGATGTACGAGAAGCAATAAAATATCGATCGTTGGAAAAGTGGAACCATGAAGAGCAGAATAACAAGGAAACATATCGCCATCTGCGGCATGGACTGCCGCCTCTGCAGCGCGTATGAGCGTAAGAAGAACGGCTGCGGCGGATGCAGGGAGGTGCCCGGCTCACGATTCGCTTCCTGCGATACATGCAGGATCAGGAACTGCGAAAAGGCGCTGGCGGGCAATTTCCAATTTTGCTTCAGCTGCGACTCGTATCCCTGCGATAAGATCAAGCACATCGACAAACGCTATCGAACGCGGTACAGCATGAGCATGATCGAAAACCTGGCATCTCATCAAGAGCGCGGGCATGCGCAAGTTCCTGGAAGCCGAGGAAGTCAAGTGGACCTGCCCCCGGTGCGGGGAGATCTTGAGCGTGCACAAGCCGTACTGCCTGCACTGCCAGTATGAATGGCGCGAAGCAGCGGTGAAATAGAAGGGGGAAGGGACGATCGACCGTGGACGATGGACCACGGTCCATCAAAAGTGGAAATCGATGATGAAAAATGGCGGGTACACGATTTCGGTACCCGACAAACTGACGAGCTTTCAGGGATCCTGGCGGCCGAGGGTTGCCAGCCAGGCGCCGGCGCGGGCGGTGTAGAGCACAACCGGGTAGGAGCTGCCCAGCAGGCAAAGCAGCAGGGCGGGCAGCAGCGCGGCGATCCCCGCGGCGGGCCGCACGACCATCACCGCGATCGAAAAAAGCAGCAGCAGAATGCCGGCGGTGAGGATGAAATGGCGGTACATCAGCAGCAGGTGGACCAGGTAGATCTCGAGGCGCTCGCGCGCCAGCTTCCGCCGGTCGTAAGGGGAAGGCTGCCGCCTGGTTTTTGGCTGGCTGTGGATATCAGGCATGGGCAAAAGGGACCATCATTGCTGCGAATATCAACCCGGATCAAGACCCGTCATGCCGTCTCTTTTCGATTAATCACCAATTCGTTCCAATTCGCAGCTTGTTGAAAAAGCAAAATCACTTGCCAAAACTTGAACATAGAATTGACCAGTAGCATTATCATTCGCCAAAATTGAATCTAGATTACCCGTAACATCTATTAAGCGGTCCCAATAGCACGATTTTGTTATTTCAGTTCCGGCTTTACCCATATAAGTCCCAGGTTTAATATCAATACCAACCAGATACATCCCAGCTTGGATTTTTTGGGGAAATTCAGTAGCTGGGTTAGGAAGTTTTGGCAGAAATGATAATTCGCAACTTGTGGCGAGCGCTTTATCTGATCCCACCACTTCGATATAGAATTTTCCTACACTGTTGCTATTGGCAATGATTGAATTGAGAGATCCGGTCAAGTCTTTAAGTCTTTCCCAATAACATGAATCAAGAAGGTCGTAACCACCAGTACCGGTATAGAAACCGGGTTGAATATCTGTACCAATAATATATGTTCCAGGTTTGATGATAATTTGTGTTGAATTTTCAGCGGGATTGATTGGTTTTGTCGGAAGAATTTCATCAGTTGGGGAAATTGTGGGTTCAGCGATCATCTCAGTCGATTTGTTACTGCTACAGCCAGTTGCGATTAATGATATGACGATAAATAGTAAGAATACTAATCTGACCGATTTTTGATTTATCACATCCTCCCCAATGCATCTTAACAACCGCGATGCATACTAACAGTAAAACCAAAATAGCATGAAATGTGAGAAAAAGCAAACACCAAGAAAAAGTCGGTCACGAGAGCGGTGACCGACCAACGACTGATTATTAACACACAGATAAAGAATAAAGTTATTTGTTTATTCTTCAGCATTTCCTTAATTTTTTAATTCCTCAATCGTGATTTCGCCTTTTGCTAAACGCATTTTGGCAATGGCGATGGGTTCGTCATCCTCCTGATATTCTGGATGCTTTTCAGGTAACTTTAGATCTGGTGTAGTTTGTGAAATTTGCTTTTGGGGGACAACTTCTTCCACTGGTGATTTAGATAGTGCGAGAATACTGAATGTGGGCATGATCATATCGATTTTACCCATTGGACCGTCAAATTTATAATCATCAATAGCTTTACTAAAGCCTTTGCCATTTCAAAGAACTTGGCAAATCCAAAAGATTTGTCGGTAAATAATCCAAAAGGTGATGGGTGTTTGAATATAAAAACGACATTTTCCTGGTTATACGGGAATAACTGCATTGCCCATTCCATTTTGATTGTCCCCGCTGCATTATTCTGCTCCCAGGACACTCCATTTTCCAAAGTATCGAAATTATTCTTGTTTGGTTTTTGGTACTTGATGTTCTTTAGATACTCACAAAAAGATCCTTTAGTAATTACTATCAGACCTGCTTTTCCAAATTCCGATATCCAGTAACGCTCTCAATAAACAAGTTGAATGAGGAATTTTGCCTTTGATTTCAAACAAATATTCCGTCGGTAAGATATATGCTCCGGAATAAACATGAACTGCATAAATGGTTCCAATTTGTGTGGGGATTTGGTGAACAATGAACATGTCGGGACGCAGTTTTCCCTTCATCAACGGAAGACTTGCCTTCAGTATTTGTCCTAAAAGATTCCGATCTCGTTACTGTTTCTCCAACCTGTTTTCTCCAAACCCTTAATTCGCCAACCAAATAAGGCTTGACAACTTGGGAAAATTTTTCAGTGTTTTCTTTGTACATCTTTTCCTTATCCATGTTTTTCTCCTCAAATTGATAGAGATGCTAAAACTAAGTTCTTTAGGTTTCCAACCACATACTGAAATCGCAATTTATCAATATACAGCAAATTTGCAGAACCGAATAGCGATTTCATGGAAAAGGATATTCTTGAAAATGTACACTGCTACATGAATCATTTTATTCAAGATAGCGAACTGCGCTTGAGCACACCGCCCAGAAAAAAAGTCGGTCACAAGAGCGGTGACTGGGTTACGAACTCAAATTTTTCAAGTATCTTGATATATTGGATCATTCAACACTATTCCATCATTTACCGATGCCTCGCATAATTCGTCAATAAGTTTAAATATGCAATCAAATCCATCTTCAACAGCTTGATTTGAAACAAATTCATCTGATGATTCATGAACGAATTGATTCCTTTTTTCAGCTAATAACAATAAATCTTGCAATAGTTTTTTCTCTAGTTTATGTTTTGAAATTTTCTCAAGAGTATTTAGAGAAACCTTAAATTTACCTTTGATGGCATTATTCGCAGCTTTAGATGCCAGTAATGTTATCAAGTCGTGCTTACTGACCGATTTAAGGATATCTTGCAAATCAACCTTACCCTTATTAAGTTTTGATTATTTTCTAAATAGTCATATAAGCGTTCTGGATGTTGAAAAAATACACATTGAAAGAATTCAAGAATTAAACTTTCAATCAAAGAAACAACTAGAACAATCATCTGGCGTCGATAAACTTGATTGGCTTTTTTAATTTCTCCTAATTGAAATTTTCTAAAGATCTCGTCACGCTCATCATTATCTGTAGTTATGGATTGGTCTTCACTAAAAGTTAAAATTGGTAAATTTTTCAAATGAAAATCGATTGTTTTTTGATCCTGAAAAAGCCTTTGTAAAGCATTATAAGAACCAAGATTATTGGCAATTTCAATTCTCCAATTTCCAGAATTAAACATAGAAAATCCTTTAAGAAACTCTTTTTTAGATAGTAATTTATATATCAAAATTTTTAAAAAATAAAAATAATAATGACAAATAAATACAATAATCGTAGGAGTATCATTATGTGTAATATATAACCTAATGAAATGAAAGGATTAAATATTTTCGCAATTTGAATCCATTAACTACTCTACTCTGACTAAGTTATAAGAAAATTGTGCTCTAATAAGTAGTATATACCGTTTAAAAGATGATTTTTTTATCAGCTTTTTTTAAACCTCTTTACCAAATGCTATCTATAATAGTTCGTAGGTCGGGCACCGATGGTGTGCCCGACATTTTTGTTAAGCATGAATAATCTCCCTGATGCACGAATTCCTGTATTATCTGTCTTGTAAACACACTTGATCCATATCCATGAGCGATAAAGCCATGCGCTGCATTCAGCGTCGATCAAAGGAGTAAGGTGATGAGTTTCTTAAAGAATCTATTTAAAGCGAGCGGCAAGCAAAAGGACCAGGGCGAAGGATCGGGAGGGGGTAACGCCAGGGGGAGGAAATGATCACCTGCCTGGCGTGCCATGAGCGCACACCACTGCCTCAAAAAGACCTGCCCTGGGGAACAGCGCTGACCTGTGTGAATTGCCACGCACCGCTTGTTGGGGGGTCTCAACTGGAAGAAGAGAGTCCTTTGTCCGTATCAGCTCAAACACTTGAAAAAGTTTATGGCATGACCGGGCGAGCCCTCGAGCACCCAGCATGCCCGTTTTGCGGGAAGATCAACCGCGCGATCGTATTTCCCTGCGAGAGGTTTGTCGATTGCCTGGTATGCAGTTGAAGATCACCCAGACTCCACCCGTTTTTCCTTTCCGGTGCATTGCGTTCATTGTGACAAGGATTTCCATATTGATTGGGACGAGAACCCCCTGCGGGCTACCTGCAGGGTATGCGGCATCCAGACGGAAGATCCGCAGTATTCCCTGGTCATATGCAAGGATTGTATTTCCAAAGCCTCCAAACTTCGGTATCGAATGAATTTAAAGGAACCACCGGGAGCCCAGGTGGAGCATATCTTCCTGGTTGGCTTCGGACGATTGCCAGGAAGCGAAGATATCTCAGCCCTGGCTTCCTCGAAGCTCGAGCTTGCACCCCGTCTTTATACCTTGATGTTAACCGGGAGTGTCCCACAGATCACGGCTGAAATAGGTTTGATCACCGCAGAAGTGGTGGCGCGTAATGGCGAGAAGAAATTAGGGCATGAAGTAGACTGGGGAAAAGTCACGTACGAAGGATTCCGGGACCTGCTGCTGATCAAATTCTGGGAGTAGTTGAAGGTCGGGCATGCTATTGGTGCCTGACGATTTTGTTAAGTTGTTAAAGGGATGTTTTGAATTAAATTCTTGTATCATTAGCCAATATTTATTTTTATCCGGGAGGGATGGATGAACGACTCAATGATCTCGAAAGCCATCAAGCGCTCAAACCTGAACCTGGTGCTGATCTGCCTGGCGGGTGTGTTCCTTGTGGTGATGCTGGTCGCCGCCAACATGCGCTATATCACCAACTTCGTGCTGGGACCCTTCGAGGTCACGCCGGAGGCGCTGGCGGGGGTGCAGGACGCGGGCAAGCTGCCGCAGTACTGGGTGCGGGTGACGGGCTACGATATCTACGACCTGGATATCCAGTACGTCGAGACCAGCGACTCGGGCAAGGAAACGGTGGAATTCTCCTACCTGGCGCTGGAGCTGGGCGAGAAGCTGCTGCTGGTGAAGCAGCCGGGACTGCCGAAGATGGACACCACGCTGACCGGCAGCCTGCAAACGCTCACCGCGGAGGAGCAGGCGGAGATCATCGATTACTACGTGAAGGATGATCCCAGCCTGGAAGGCGTGTTCCTGCCCTACCTGATGCACACCGGCAGCTTCCGCACCAGCGGCTGGATCGTCTTCATCCTTGGGCTGGCGGCCGCGGCTGCCTGCCTCTTTGGACTTTTCCTTTATGTCCAGCGCAGCGCCGACCCCGCGGCGCACCCGGTGATGAAATCCCTGGCGCGCTTTGGTCCCGCCGATTTCATCATCCCGCAGCTGGAGAACGAGCTGGCGATGCAGCACACGGTGGCATCCAAGAAATTTCACCTGACGAAGAACTGGCTGATCTACGCGACGGCGAGTCAATTCCAGGCGACGCGCTTCGAGGACATTGTCTGGAGCTACCTGCACGTGCACACCACGCGCACCTACGGCATCGCGGTTGCGAAAGTCTACTCGGTGATGTACTATGATAAATACGGCAGCGAGATGAAATGGGCGGTGGGAAACAAGGAAGCACCCGCCCTGCAGATCCTCGAGGCAGGCATGCAGCGCAACCCGTGGGCATTTCGCGGGTATTCCGCCGAGCTGATCAAGGGCTGGAAGAAGGACCGGCCGCGCTTCCTGGCGGAAGTGGAGAAGCGCAAGCAGCAGTACAAGGACTGGGCAGCCAGCAAGGCGGCACAATCCACGCCGGGAGATGCGGGCGCGAGCCATGAAGTGAACAGTGGTATGGTTAATGATCAAGGTAACAATGGAGGATGAAATGAGCGAGAACCCGATCCAACCCGTGACACCCCAGCCGCCGGCTCCCGTTGAACCTGTGGCGGCGCAAGTGGTACCTGTTGAGCCCGAATACGAAAAGACATCCTTCGGGAACGAGATGCTCTGGCTGGCGATGGGCGCGGTGATGCCCTGCGGCAGCTTCACTTTCTACAAGAAAGCCGCGCGGCGCAAGAAGCGCTATGCGCTGCTTTTCTTCTTCCTCTTCAGCCTGGTGCTGGCGGTGCTGACCTCGGCGATGTTCAGCCGAGGGATCAACATGGCGATGGTGGAGATGGAAAAGGGGCTGGCGACCACGGCGCTGCCGGAGATCACCATCCGGGATGGGATCGCGACCGCCAAGGGACCGCAGCCGTTCGTGCTTTACGGTGGGGAAAGGACGCTCTTCGCCATCGATACCACGGGGAAGATCAACGAGATCGACACCGCGCTCTACGATACCGGCATGCTGATGACGCGCACGGAGGTGCATTTGCTGCAAAGCACCGGGCAGGAACAGCGAATGACCCTGCTGGAGCTGCAGCAGGCATTTAACGCGAACCCGCTGGTGATCAACAAGGAAAACCTGCTCAAATGGGCGACGACCGCGTTTGGATTCGCGAAGGTGGGGGTGTTCGTGGGCATCCTGCTCTGGGACTTATTCGGCAGGCTGTTGATGATCCTGATGGCGGGGCTGCTCTTCTGGGGCATCGCCTCGCTGATCAAGCAGGGCGCGCCCTTCGCGCCCATCCTGATCACCGGCATCTACAGCTACGTGCCGGCGGTGTATGTCAATTTCGTGCTGGGGCAGGCGAAAGCGCAGTTCCCCTTCGCGCTGACGCTGGTGCACTCGCTGATCTGGTTCGTGGCGCTGCTCTTCGTCTTCGAAGTGCTGGGCAAGAACCTGCTGACGCGCGAGCGCACGCTGCGCTCCTGGCGGACGTGGATCGGGATACCCA
Source organism: uncultured Chloroflexia bacterium (assembly GCA_963804865.1). Taxonomy (GTDB): domain Bacteria; phylum Chloroflexota; class Anaerolineae; order Anaerolineales; family Anaerolineaceae; genus CAVVEQ01. The sequence goes on along the minus strand of CAWDSH010000001.1, from coordinate 1,534,468 downwards.
TGCTGGTGCTGATGGCGCTGCAGTACGTGCTCGTTTGGGAGACCGGCACCGCCTGGTCGGTGCTGGCCTGGGGATTGACGCTCCTGGTGCTGGCGGGGATCGGCGTGCAGGGTCTCTGGAACGCGCAGGTGAAACGAAACCTGATCGACGATGAGAATAAAAAAGAGCGCAGCTTGCTGCGCTCTTTTGTTTAAGCGATCAGCGGATCATTTCATGGCCTGGTCGAGATCGGCGATGATATCCTCGACGTTCTCGATGCCCACCGAGAGGCGCACCAGACCGTCGGTGAGACCGGCGCCAAGGCGGGCTTCGCGCGGCATGCCGGCGTGGGTCATGCTGGCGGGGTGCTGGATGAGGGTATCCACGTTGCCCAGGCTGACCGCCAGGGTGGCGAGCTCGACCTTGTTCATCATCTTCTCGCCGGCTTCAAGTCCGCCTTTCAGCTCGAAGGCGATCATGCCGCCGAAATCGAACATCTGGCGCTTGGCCAGCTCGTGATCGGGGTGGCTTTCCAGGCCGGGATAGAAGACTTTTCCCACGGCGGGGTGGGTTTCGAGGAAGCGCGCCACCTGCATGGCGTTGGCGCAGTGGCGCTGCATGCGCAGCTCGAAGGTCTTCAGCCCGATGCTGGTCAGCCAGGCATCGAAGGGGCTGGCGCTGCCGCCCAGGTTCTTGAGGATGGAATTGAGCTCGGTCTTGATGTAGGAAACGTGGCGGCTGACGACCGCGCCGCCCACGATCAGGCCGTGACCGCAGAGGTACTTGGTGGTGGAATGGATGACCACGTCCGCGCCGAGGGTGAGCGGGCGCTGGCAGTAGGGCGAGGCGAAGGTGTTATCCACCATCAGCCAGGCGCCCTTTTCGTGGGCGATATCCGCGACGGCCTTGAGATCGGTGAGCGCCATGGTGGGGTTGGCGGGGGATTCGGCATAGGCGATGACGGCCTTGGGATTATCTTTGAAGGCCTGCTGCCAGTTCTGGACGGAGGCATCCTCGAGGAAGACGGTCTTGATGCCGTAGCGGGGAGCCACGTCCTGCAGGAAGACGTAGGTGGCGCCGTAGAGCGCCTGCTGGGCGATGATGGTATCCCCGGCTTTGACCTTCGCCAGGATGGCCGAGGTGATGGCGGACATGCCGGAGGAGAAGATCAGTCCTCGAACGATCTCCCCGGGATCGCGATCGGGCTCCTGGCGGAGCAGGTCCAGTCCTTCGAGGGCGGCGATCTTGAGCGCCAGCTGATCCAGGTTGGGGTGCCTTATGCGGGTGTAGATGTAACCATCCTGCGTGCCCTTGAAGGCGCCCGCTCCGGCAGCCACATCGGGGAATGAGAAGGTGGAGGTCTGGAAGATGGGGGTGATGTGGGCGTGGAGGGGGTTGCCTCCCTCGCCGGTGTGGGTGACCAGCGTGCCGAGGCCGTACTTTGACTGGATCTTTTTCATTTATTCTCCTGGAAGTGATATCGGCTGGATTATAACGTATCGCGGAAGGCGGGTTAATGGAGGAGAGGCAAAACGAGCGGGAAATGAGGGTAAAATCAGGCTTATGACTCCAAACAACCCTGTTCGTGTCCCCATGTCCAATCCAGATCTGACCGATGCCGAGCGCCACGCGGTGATGTCCGTGCTGCAGACCCCCGAGCTCAGCATGGGTCCGCGCATCGAGCAATTCGAGGCCGCCTTTCGGCAGTTCACCGGCGCCAAGCACGCCATCGGGGTGAATTCCGGCACGGCCGGGCTGCACCTGTGCGTGCGGGCTGCCGGGATCCAGGCGGGTGATTTCGTGATCACCACGCCGTTCTCGTTCGTGGCTTCGACCAACGTGATCCTCTTCGAGCAGGCGGTGCCGATCTTCGTGGACGTCGATCCCATCACCGGGAATATCGATACGGAGCTGGCAGCGCAGGCGGCGGCAGACCTGCGGGCGGGCGGCAAGGCGGCCAAGCGCTGGATGCCGCGAAAGGGCTGGAAGGAAGGCGCGCCGGTGAAGGGGATGATCGCGGTGGACGTTTTCGGGCAGCCGGCGGAGCTGGACAAGCTCGAGACGGTCACGAAAAGACTGGATCTCAAGCTGATCGAGGATTCCTGCGAGGCGCTGGGCGCGGAATACAAGGGGAAGAAAGCCGGAACCTTCGGCAATTACGGCGTTTTTGCCTTTTACCCGAACAAGCAGATCACCACCGGGGAAGGGGGCGTGATCGTCACCAACGAGGATGATGCCGCCGGCTTGATGCGCGCGCTGCGCAACCAGGGGCGTGCGCCGGGCGACACCTGGCTTTCGCACACCTTCCTGGGATACAACTACCGGCTGGATGAGCTGAGCGCCGCGCTGGGAGCGGCGCAGATGCAGCGCATCGAGGAGCTGATGCAAAAGCGGCAGCGCGTGGCGGACTGGTACGCGGAGCGGCTGGCGGAGATCCCCGGCATCCAGGCACCGCAGCTCGTGCCGAGCACCACGCGGGTTTCGTGGTTCGTGTACGTCATCCGGCTGGCAAAGGGCATGGACCGGGCGGCGATCGCGCAGAAGCTGGCGGAACAGGGCATCCCGGTACGGCCTTATTTCCTGCCCATTCACCTGCAGCCTTACATGGTGGAGCGCTTTGGTTACAAGGCGGGTGATTTCCCGGTGACCGAGGACCTGGGGGAACGCGGGCTGGCTGTCCCATTTTCGGGGGTCATGAAAGAGGACCAGGTGGAATTGGTTTGTGAGGAATTACGGAGCGCAGTGATTGGCGGCTGAAAGTCGCTTTCTACCCCCACGCCGGCGCGGGCTGCTGATCCACGGCATTGCCGGTTCATTACTGCTGCTCTCCAGCGGCACGCTCTTCTTCCTGGCGCTGCAGGAGCAATTCGGCACCTACTTCGTGATCTTCCTGATCGCGTCGCTGGTGCTGCTGATCCCGACCACGTATGTCATTTACCGCGGGTACGCGCTGCTGCGCGCGGATTATTCCCTCGAGCGCGACGGTCTGCACCTGCGCTGGGGGCTGCGCAGCGAGGATATCCCGCTCTCGGAGATCGAATGGGTGCGTCCGGCTGCGGACATGATCAGCGAATTGAACCCGCCGGCGCTCTCCTACCCGGGTGCCATCCTGGGCGTGACGCAATCCCCCGAGCTGGGCACGGTCGAATACCTGGCGGCGGAGGATGACGACCTGGTGCTGGTGGCGACGCAGAAACGGGTGTTCGCCATCTCACCGCAGGACCCGGCAGCTTTCATTGGCGCGGTGCAGCGCGCCTTCGAGCTGGGCAGCCTGGGTGAATTCCAGGCAGTCTCGACGCTGCCGGTGGCCTACCTGAGGCGGGTGTGGAACGACAAGCGCGCGCGGTGGCTGGTGCTGGCAGGCTTTGGATTGACGCTGACGCTGCTGATGGTGGTGGCGCTGCAGATCCCGCGGATGGCTGCAGTATCGCTGGGATTCGATGCCGCCGGGCTGCCGCTGGAACCCGTGCCGGCGCGCCAGCTGCTGCTGCTGCCGGTGCTGGCGATCATGTTCTTCTTTGCCAGCCTGATCGCCGGGCTGTATTTCTTCCGCAAGGAAGAGCACCGTCCCATATCCTTCATTTTATGGGGCAGCTCGGTGATCACCCCGATCCTGCTTTTCATCGCGCTGATCTTCATCCTCTAGAACAACAAACTAAAAACGAGCCATGGCGCTTCGTTTTTTAAATGATTTGAGTTATGCTTAACTTGATGCAGCTGCTCACCGGTTTCATCCTGGCGTTGATCATTTCCGCGCTGGCTTATCTCAGCCGCGCCTTGAGCCGCAGCGGGGCGCTGGGCGCGCTCGTGCTGGGCACGGTCATCTACGGGGCGGGAGGGGTGGCATGGATGGTCGTCCTGCTGGCGTTCTTCATTTCCTCGAGCGTGTTATCGCGCTTATTCAAAAGACAAAAGAGCGCGCTGGGCGAGAAATTTTCCAAGGGTCACCGGCGCGATCTATGGCAGGTGATGGCCAACGGCGGGATCGCCGGGCTTTTCGCGCTGGCGCATTATTTCTTTCCGGATTCTGCCTGGCCCTGGCTGGGATTCTGCGCCTCGCTGGCGGCAGCCAACGCGGATACCTGGGCGACCGAGCTGGGCGTGCTCAGCCGCAGCGCGCCGCGCCTGATCACCACCGGGAAACCTGTCGAACGCGGTGATTCGGGCGGCATCAGCCCGCTGGGGCTGCTCGCGGCGCTGGGAGGCAGCCTGCTGATCGCGGTGCTGGCGGTCGTGCTCTGGCCGCTGGGGAACGCACCGCTTGGCATGGTGAATTCGCTGGCGGCGATCGGTTTGATCGCGCTGGCGGGACTGGCGGGCAGCCTGGTGGATTCGCTGCTGGGCGCCACCCTCCAGGCGATCTACACCTGCCCGAGCTGCAACAAGGAAACCGAGCGCCACCCGCTGCACACCTGCGGCACGGCGACCACGCTAAAGCGCGGCTGGCGCTGGCTGAACAACGACGCGGTCAATGCCGCCTGCACCTTGAGCGGGGCAGTTTTGATGATGGCGTTTCTTTTCTCTTCTTTCCAACAGTGTTTGGGACGAATACAGGAGGTGTTTCCATGACCAATATCAACTTCTACAAGTACAGCTTTCACCAACGGCGGGACGATCCCGGTGAAGCACACCTGCGACGGCGAGGATCTCTCCCCGGCGCTGGAATGGGGCGAGCTGCCGGCGGGTACGCAGAGCCTGGCGCTGATCGTGGAGGACCCGGACGCGCCCGTGGGGCTCTTCGTGCACTGGGTGATCTACAACATTCCCCCGTCGCTCGCCGGGCTGCCGGAGGGTGTGGCGAAGGTCGCGCAGGTGAGCGGGACGGGCACGCAGGGGATCAATGGATTTGGGCGCAACGGTTATGGGGGTCCCTGCCCGCCGCGGGGAAACCCACACCGCTATTTTTTCAAATTGTATGCGCTCGATCTTGCCCCGAACCTGGCGGCGAATTATTCCAGGGCGAAGCTCCTGGCTGACATGCAGGGGCATATCCTGGGGGAGGGCGAGTGGATGGGGAAGTATGGGCGGTAGACGGTGGACGATGGACCACAGACCATGGACGATGGATAGGTGATGAAGGCGCAGGGAGGAATTTGGGAGGGTAGGGAGAGCATGGGAATGACTTATGTGAAAAAGGTTGTGATCGTTTTTGTGCTTGCGATGCTTCATGCTGGATGCGGGGCGAATTTAAATTCATCAACCGATACGGAAATCCGCCCATCGACTTCTAATCCGACCTACTGCAACCAGCACGTTGATCCCAATAAAGACTAGAAGGCCTACTATTACCCCGATCCGCAGTAAAACTCCCCCACCATGGCCAACAGTAGATCTAACTCAAAGATCAATGAATAAAACAAAAGAATTTGAGAGTAAAAAAACTCAGGTAGCTCAAGCCACAGATTTTGCGCAATATTCGATATTGCGAAGGTTGCCAATCTTACTTACTCTCACCAGACGAAAACTGGCTGGCTTGCTCTCATGATTATCACCATGATAACTCGGGTCTATTTGTTGGCAATAAAATATCTGGCATAGCCGTTGATTATCAATCACGGAACATATTTGAAGCGGATGAATTAAGTAACACGACCCTAAGACCTATCTATTTCTCAAGTGATTCACAATATCTTTATATTTATTCAAGTATGCCGGTTGATGGTGGGGGTCCGTATTGTTTCTATGGCTACGGAGGCATGGCTTTATTGAGATTGGAACTGGAAACAGGGGAGATTGTGATAGTAGTACCATCGGGGGATCGGGGATATGAACTATTCCTGGAATTTTCTAATAGTGGAAGACGTTTGGCATATACGAATCAAGAGAATACGCTCAATATTCTTGATCTTAAAACCGGTGAAAAAAGCGAATATATATTCTCTGAACATGTCATTGGTGATTTTAGATGGTCACCCGATGGACAAAGTTTAGTATTCACCACAGATGCTGATGATTGGGATACAGTTAATAGCGCGAATGTAAGATTGCTTGATATTCACAATGGTTCGATTGAAATAATTTATCATTCAGATAGCGAATGCCTGTATATAAGAGAATGGAATGCCAACAACGAGATTGTTATAAATAAGCATGAAGGGATGTGGAATCCATTAATGATCATGAAATATCATTTCCTGGATAGGTCAATCTCGCTTGAAACACCTACGCCTGAAGGAAAAAATTAAAAGATAGTTCTAGCTGGAGGAAAAATGATCAAAAACTTCCCCATTTTGCTGATCACTGCATTATTTCTGAGCGCATGTTCGATTTTTTCTCCGCCATCCCCGACCGCGGTGATGCCGACGATCGAACCACCAACGCCTGAGCCCACCGCGCTCCCGCCCACCGAAGAACCGACGCTGGAGCCGACCGTCGCGCCGACCCCGGTGACGCCCATCGCGCACCTGGCGGCGAATTCCGAGGTGGTGATCACCAGCATCCAGATGCTGGACGCCAACACAGGCTGGGGGATCGGGCAGGGAAAGTCGGCTTACCCCGGCGGTGACGATCACGTCCTGCGCACGGCGGACGGCGGCTTGACCTGGAAGGACATCACCCCGCCGCAGGGGATCGTCGCGGAACAGACCCAATCCGCAACGGCATTCTTCATGGATGAAACCCTTGCCTGGGTGATCTACAGCACCTGGTCCGGGATACCGGAATTTGCCACGGTCTGGACAACCTATGACGGGGGAAACAACTGGTCTCCCAGTTACGATATGGAGACCTCGAGCATGATGGAATTCTTCAGCCCGGGTTTTTTCAGCTTCCCCGATGAGGATCACGGCTGGCTGCTGGTGCATGCCGGCGCGGGGATGAGCCACGATTACATTTATATTTACGGCAGCAGCGATGGTGGAGTCACCTGGACCAAGCTGGTGGATCCGATGGATTCTTCCGAGACCTCTCCCGCGATGTCACTGTATAAAACCGGCATGGCGTTCACCGATGCCCAGCACGGCTGGATCACCTATGAGCTTGCCGGGGTGGCATCCGGGGTTTGGATCTACGGGACGGCTGACGGCGGCACCACCTGGAGCCAGGTTGACCTGCCCGCGCCGGATGACAAACCCGACCTGTTTGAAAATGATGCCTATTCCTGCGGCGTGTATGACCTGGCGCTATCGGGATGCACTCAGCGGCGCGATGACGGTCACCTGCATGTTGGGGGATGCCTTTAACAAATCAGCCTGGCTCTACCTGACGGACGACGGCGGGGCGAACTGGGATATCACCAAGCTGCCGGAACCTTCCGGTGAGCTGCAGATGCTGGATGAGAGCAGCGGCTGGTACGTTGCCAAAAAGATCTACCGCACCACCAACGCCGGCGCCAGCTGGAAAGCGGTCATCCCGGTCACCTGGTCCGGGGAGCCGGTATTCGTGGATATGACGCGCGGCTGGATCGTCGCCAGGAAAGATGAAGAGATCGCCCTGGTGCGGACAAGCAACGCGGGTGTCAATTGGGATATCCTCACCACGCGCATCGTCCCGTGATCCAAAGACGGGACGAATATCATTGGAAATCGGTTGTTTTTCTTATTCCCCACTTTCAAGGGATAACGTAAAATTAGGGCGGGGAGTAGTCAGAGAGAACCAGATCCATTAATCAACCCCATTATCTTAAATATAGAGGACTTAAAATGCCCAAAGAAGATCCCCGAATCATCGAATTACGCGAACGGCGCGCCAAAGCCCGGCAGGGCGGCGGCAAGGAGCGCATCGACAAGCAGCACGCCAAGGGCAAGCTGACCGCCCGCGAGCGCATCGACATCCTGCTCGACGCCGGCACCTTCCAGGAGCTGGAGCCGTTCGTGACGCAGCGCGCCGACCTGGGCGGGGGAGAGGAGCGCTTGTACACCGACGGCGTGGTCACCGGTTTTGGCAAGATCGACGGGCGCACGGTGTACGTTTATTCACAGGATTTCACCATCGGCGGCGGCAGCCTGGGCGAGATGACCAGCCACAAGATCTGCCGGGTGATGGACCTGGCAGTGCGCAACGGCTCGCCCATCGTGGGCTTGATCGATTCCGGCGGGGCGCGCATCCAGGAAGGCATCTACAGCCTGGCGGGTTACGGCGAGATCTTCAAACGCAACGCGCAGTATTCCGGCATCATCCCGCAGATCAGCGTGATCATGGGACCCTGCGCCGGAGGCGCTTCCTATTCACCCGCGCTCACCGACCTGATCATCATGGTCGAGAAACAATCCTACATGTTCCTGACCGGACCGGAAGTGATCAAAGCGGTCACCGGGGAAGTGGTGGATTTCGAAAGCCTGGGCGGCGCAGCGGTGCATCTCGCCACCAGCGGCACGGCGCACCTGACCGCCAAGAAGGACGAAGACGCCCTGAAGCTGGTGCGCATGGTGCTGGGTTATTTCCCGACCAACAACATGGAAAATGCGCCAGTGGTGGATACGAAGGACGATCCCGGTGCGCATGGACCCGGCGCTCAACCAGCTCGTCCCCCTGGATCCCAACACGGCTTACAGCATGCACGACGCCATCCTGCGCATCGTGGACAAGAACTCCTTCCTGGAGCTGCAGCCGACCTTTGCCCAGAACGCGATCGTGGGATTTGCGCGCATGGCGGGGCAGGTGGTGGGCATCATCAGCCAGGAACCGAACTCGATGGCGGGTGTGCTGGATATCAACTCCACGGATAAGATCTGCCGCTTTGTGCGGCTTTGCGACTGCTTCAACATCCCGCTGATCACCTTCATGGATTCACCGGGTTTCCTGCCCGGCACCGACCAGGAATACCGCGGCATCATCCGGCACGGGGCGAAAGTGCTCTATGCCTACGCTGAAGCCAGCGTGCCCAAGATCAGCGTGATCACGCGCAAAGGCTTACGGCGGCGCGTACGTAGTGATGAGCAGCAAACCACTGGGCGCGGATATGGCATTTGCCTGGCCGAGCGCGGAGCTGGCAGTGATGGGACCGGAAGGAGCTGCCAACATCCTTTTCCGCAGCGAGATCGCGGCTGCCAAGGATCCCGACAAGGAACGCGCCGCGAGGGTGGAGGAATTCCGCAAACAGTTCCTTAACCCCTACATGTCCGCCAGCGCCGGTTTCATCGATGACGTCATCGAGCCCAAGGAGACACGACCGCGCGTGATCGCGGCCCTGGCGGCACTGCGCGATAAATTCACCCCCAGCCTGCCGCGCAAGCACGGCAACATCCCATTCTAGGAAAAGAACGAGGGAGTATATGACTGTTCTTTCAAAAGCTCTAATAATGACAGCGCTGGGCATGGGGCTGGTATTCATCGGCATCGTGCTGCTCTGGGGATTCATGGCATTAATGGTGAGGTTATTTCCCAACAAAGAGGAAAAAGAAGTGAAAGGCGAAACCAACGATTCCACAACCCGGCGACGATGCCGGCTTGAAACAAAAGGCAGCCGCGGCGGCAGTGGCAGTAGCGATGGCGCTGAACCGCGGGGCTTATTCCATCACGAACGAGGTCAGCGGGGCAACGATGAGCTCCTGGCAGAGCGTCACGCGGGCCATGCAGCTGAACCTGCGCAACCAGACATTCAACCGGAAAACACGAGGATACGGGCGATGAAAATACAGGTAAAAATCGGGGACCAGACTTTCGAAGTGGAGGTTGGCGATACGAGCGCCAGACCCATCAAGGCAGAGATAGCAGGAGAGACTTTCGAAGTCTGGCCTGAGGAAGAACAGCTCGAGATCGAATCCTCTGCGACAAGCGAAGCACCCAAAGCACCCGTGCATTCCGCAGCAGCACCCGCCGGGGCTTCAGCCAAAGTAGTGACTGCCCCCATCCCCGGGGTGATCGATTCAGTCAAGGTAAAAGTGGGCGATGCCATCACCACCGGGCAGGAGCTGCTGGTGCTGGAGGCGATGAAGATGAAGAATTCGATCAAATCCACCCGCAGCGGCAAGATCGCCGCCATCCATGTGACGGTGGGTGACCACGTGGCACACGGTGCAGCGCTGGTGGAATTCGCGGACTAGGACAATTCATGGACTTTTCCCAATTCTTTGCGAATTTGGATCCCCTTGCCATCGGCGGCAGCGCGTTGATGATCGCGGTGGGCGGCGTGCTCATCTACCTGGCGATCGCCAAGGAATTCGAACCGGTGCTCCTGCTGCCGATCGGATTTGGATGCATCCTGGCAAACCTGGGCATGTCCGCTGACGTTGAAGGCGGCATGTTCTATTATCTTTACAAGGCAGGCATCGAGACCGAACTATTTCCCCTGCTGATCTTCGTGGGTGTGGGTGCGATGATCGATTTTCGTCCCCTGCTGGCACAGCCGAAGATGGTTCTGCTGGGCGCTGCAGGGCAATTTGGGATCTATGCCACGCTGATCCTGGCAGTGATGCTGGGAATGGATCTGCCACTGGCGGCATCCATTGGATCGATCGGCGCGATCGATGGACCAACGGCGATCTTTGTTTCATCGAAACTTGCACCGGACTACCTGGGACCGATCGCGGTGGCAGCTTATTCGTATATGAGCCTGATCCCCATCATTCAACCACCCATCATGAAACTGCTCACCACGCGCAAGGAACGCCTGATCCGCATGGAGTACGCGCCCTACCCGCTATCCAAGAAAGTGGTCATCCTGTTCCCCATCGTGGTGACCATCCTGGTCAGCCTCATCGCGCCCCAGGCAGCGCCCCTGATCGCCACCCTGATGCTCGGCAACCTGCTGAAGGAATGCGGCGTGGTCGACCGGCTGAACAAATCGGCGCAGAATGAGATCATCAATATCTCTACGCTGTTCCTGGGCTTGACCATCGGCTCCACAATGCTGGCAAGCAAATTCCTGAATGCAACCACCCTGGCGATCCTGGCACTTGGGCTGCTGGCTTTCGTGATCGACACCGTGGCAGGCCTGCTTTTTGGCAAGCTGATGTGCGTGCTTTCCGGGAACAAGATCAATCCCCTGATCGGCGCGTGCGGTATCAGCGCCTTTCCCATGGCGGGGCGGCTTTCGGCAAAAATGGCGCAGGAAGAGGATTACACCAACTTCATCCTGATGCACGCCATGGGTGCCAACACTGCCGGGCAGCTCGGCAGCGTGATCGCCGGCGGTTTGCTACTGACACTGGTGACCCTGTTGAAATAATCCAAATAATGAATTCTTGTTGATCCAGACAAAGAGGCGCATTTCTTGGCACCTCTTTTTGTTTAAACAAAAAAGAGCCTTCCGGCTCCCGGTTGTCACTCACTCTTTGGGTTTGTTGGGATCTTCAATATCCAGGCGGTAGCCGACATCACGCATGGTCTTGATGAGCTTTGGATGGCGGGGATCCTTTTCGAGCGCTTTGCGCAGCCAGGATATATGGACATCGAGGGTGCGCGTATCAGCGGTGTAACTTGTGTCCCAGACCTTGCTGAACAGCTCTTCACGCAGGATCACTTCACCGGGATGATGCATCATGTTCTTAAGAAGAGCCACCAGGCGGGGGGTCAGGCGGGTTTGTTTTCCACCGCAATAGACCATGCGGTGCTTGGTATCCAGCTCGATGGGTCCGACGCGCAAAGTATCCACCTGTTTGAGGGGAAGATAGCCGCGCATGCGGTTGACCAGCTTCTGGGTGGTAAAGGGCAGGCGCAGGACCACCTGCGCATCCACTTTCCCCACCTCCTCCGCTTTTTCATCAAGGACCAGGACAATGGGCAGCTGACTATGACTTTCGTGGATAGCCCCGCAGATACGTTTACCACTTGTGCGCATTGAGGCGGCATCCACCACCACGACGTGGGGGAGCTCCTCCTCAAGCCGGGCAAGTGCTGCGGCGCCATTGGGAACACTTTCAACGAGAAAACCTTTTTTGGACAACCCAATCAGAAACGAGGGGCGGTCAATCCTTTTTCCTTCGATCAGTAATATCTTGGCTTTCATATTCTTAAGAATCAACCCTCATCATTTCTGCCGGTTCCAGTGATGTACCTTCCAATCGAAAATTGCACCGATCGCAATCCAGATATCTTTATTGTTTTATAAGCGGAAAAACCAATAATCCTTTTCAGGTACGGTGTACCCGGTATTCCCCCAACGGACTTCTGAGAACAACTGGGGATCAATCACGCTCCCGGGAGCTGGCGAAGTCAAAACATTATACCTTAAATCTTAAAGAGTCAAGATGAATTCTTTAAGATAAGGCGATAAAGACTTGCCCGAAAAAAAAGGCTGTGCTAAACTCATCACATGGCCGCTGAGAAATCCCAATTTAAAGATGCAATGAAAGCCATTCAGGATGGAGATAAAACGCGTGCGCGCGAGCTCCTTTCCCAATTGGTAAAAGAAGAACCCGGCAACTCCCGCTACTGGCTGTGGATGAGCGCAGTCACAGAAACCAAGCGGGACCGCGTGTACTGTCTTAAGGAAGCACTCAAACAAGAACCTTCCAACCAGATGGCACGGCGCGGACTGATGATCGCGGGTGAATTAAGAAGTGACGCGAAGGGTCCGCTGGAACCCATCCGGGATCAGCGCGATTGGGAGAATGACCTGCGGCATGAATTCACCATCAAGAAAGCTTCCAAACCGGTGAACACGGTCAGATTAATGATCTATGCCAGCGCGGCCATTTTCGTGGTCATTGCGGTGGTGGTGGCATACATATTTTGGCCAAAGACGCGAGTCTATAATCCGAACGCGTTCCGTTTGATGGGAGCCACTGCGACCGCATCGATCGCACCGCCGACCAACACCCCCCGTCCACTTTACCAGGGACCCACGCCGACGATCCCGGCGATCACACCGCTGTGGATGCTGCTGGAAGCCACCTATACCCCCACCCCGCTTTACGTCGACACACCGCATCCAAGTTTTGAAGCCTATACACTGGGAATGCAAGCTTATGCCGGGCAGGATTGGAGCAGTGTGGTCACCTATTTGCAGCAGGTGATTGATGTTGAACAGGATGAGCGCGTGCTGGATGCCTTGTTCTACCAGGGAATTGCTTATCTCAATCTTGGACAGACAAAGAATGCCTCAGATACCTTCAACGCCATATTGAAGGAGGATCCACAGTTCGCACCGGCTTTCCTTGGGAGAGCTAAAGTCCGGAGGATTTCAGATCCGGAGCACTGGAAAGCCAGTGAAACCGACTTACTGGAATGCATCCGATTGGATCCCAACATGCCGGAAGCCTATTTCGACCTGGCTGATCTTTATTTATCCCGGAATATGCCTGAAGCAGCGCTTGAATATTGCGAACTGGGTGCCGGATTACTGCCGGATTCCCCCTGGGATTCTATTACCGGGCTGCCGCAGAACTTCAAATGGATGAACTCGATGATGCCCTTGCCGATATACAGCAGGCTTATATGAAGGACATCACCCATATCCCCACCTATCGAATGATGGGGGAGATTTACCGTGCCAGGGGCGACCTGCCCAATTCCCTGGAGCCGCTGGAGATGTTCACCAAGTACGAGCGCGATGACGCGACTGCCTGGATATGGCTGGGGCAGGCATACACGGCGGTTGGCGCCCATGACGATGCCATCAACGCTTTCACCCGGGCTCTTGATATCAGCAAAGTATTATATGATGCCTACCTGGGCAGGGGTGAAGTATACCTAACGATAGAACAGACCGAATTGGCGCTGGAAGACTTCAAGACAGCCGTGCGAACAAGACCAGAGGCTTTTGAATCCCATTATGGTTACGGCCGGGCTTATTTCATGAGCGGGCAATATTCGCTAGCTTATTTCGAATTCAATAAATCTTCCGCGTACACCAAGACAATCGAACAGAAAGCCAAGCTGTACTATTGGCGCGCGAAGACGGCGGAGAACGTGAGTGAAACCGGCACGGCGAAGAAAGATTGGGTGGCGCTGGTGGCAATCCCGCCGGATGCATTCCCGGCAGAATGGTTGAACGAGGCGTACCAGCACCTGACGGACCTGGGCGTCAACATCAGCACGATCACACCCGGCGTGACCCGCACACCGACGCCATAACACATAAATTAAAGTGCCTTCCCGCAATATATCCCTATTGATCAACAGGCGCCAGAAACGCAGGCGCAATGCCAGCACGCAACCCGGCAAGCGTGCCGGGCGAATCCTGCTGGGAATTTCATTCGCAGCTGCGCTGGCGGCGGCAGGAGCGATGCTTGCTCTGGGCATGGTCTACGCGAATCTCAGCGCGGAATTACCTTCACTGACCCAGCTTCCTGCCCTGCTGGATAGGAAGAATGGACTGCTGCTGCAACCCACCCGGTTTTATGACCGCAGCGGCAACATTTTACTCGGTGAGCTGGACCCGGTTGGAACGCCCCGAAAATTCCTGACCATCGATCCGAACGAGGCAGATCATTTCAGCCCCCAGCTCGTGCAATCGGTCATCGCGCTCAAGCAGCCTGGTTTTTGGATCAGTCCCGGTTTTGACCTGGGTGAATTGACCAATCCGGAACCAACCACGATCACCGAGGAACTGGTCGATACCCTTCTGCTGGAAAATGAAACACCCAGCACCCGGAAAGCCCTCCGCCTGCGGTTAATGGCAGGGCAGCTGACTGCCAGGTTTGGGCGGAGCCAGGTCCTGGAATGGTACTTAAACAGCGCCAATTTTGGTCACCAGGCATACGGCGCCGAGAGCGCTGCCCAACTTTATTATGGAAAATCAGCCACTGATCTCACCCTGTTGGAAGCTGCATTCCTGGTCCGTATTTCAGAAACCCCGGCGCTCAACCCGCTGGACGCGCCAGGATTGATCGAAGAATTGAAGCAGGAAGTGCTGGATCGACTGCTTGCGCAAGGGGCGATCGGCGCGGATCAATACCTGGATTACAAGAACACCCCGATGATTTTTCGCGAGCCCGGGAATGCAGATGCCGGGCTGGCTCCGGCTTTCGTTCAAATGGCGGGAGACCAGCTGGCTTCCAAGATCGGGCGGGAACGCGTTGAACGCGGCGGGCTGAAAGTGATCACCAGCCTGGATATCGATCTGCAGGAGCAATTAACCTGTACTACAAGGCTGCAACTTGCACGGCTCACCGGGCAGACTGGCACTGAAGAAAGCGTTCTTACGGAATGCAATGCAGCAAGGCTGCTGCCAACGATCACCATCCCGGTGCCTGCCCTGCCCAAAGAAATGCAGGTGAGCGCGGTCATCACCGATCCGCAAACGGGGGAAGTGCTGGCGATGATGGGCGAGAGCACGCTTGACCAGGAGACCGCCATGTCCAACGGGCATGCCCCCGGCACGCTGTTGACACCCTTTGTGGCACTGGCTGCATTCGCGCGCGGGTACACACCGGCGGACCTGGTCTGGGATATCCCCGAGACATTACCCGAGGCATTGAAAAATGAACAAAATCCAGATGGGGCATTCCACGGTCCCATTCGGCTACGAATGGCATTGGCAAACGATTACCTTGCCCCTATCGCGCAGATCCTTGAGCAAATCAATCCCAACAACCTATGGCGGATACTTGAACCGCTAGGCATCACCGGGGTGGACCGCAGCAATATCGGTTCGGCGATCCTTTACAACGGGGGATTGTTCACTCCGTTGGAAGCAGCACAGGCATACGGGGTGCTGGCAGCCGAAGGAAACAACAACGGGATCGGCAGTGCCACATCCAGCACGCCCAGCCCGCGATTTGTTATCGCAGTCACGGATGCCAGGGGGAGCGCAGTGGAGTTTGACGACAAAACCGCCACACAAACTGTCCTAAGTTCCCAACTGGCGTTCCTGCTCAACGATGTATTAAGGGATGAGACGGCCCGCTGGCAGAGCCTGGGAAACCCGAATGCGCTCGAGATCGGCAGACCGGCGGGAGGAAAGATCGGCCAGGTGAGCGGGAAACAACAAATGTGGTCGGCAGGCTATACACCTCAAAGAGTTGTCATCATCTGGATGGGATTACCAGGTGACTCTGAGGGGTATGAGCTGGCAGCAAAAATGCCAGCCGGGATCTCCCATGCACTGCTGCAATTTGCCAGCCGAAACCAACCTGTGATGGATTGGGATATCCCGATGGGAGTCAGCCAGGTCCGCGTTTGCGATCCATCCGGATTGCTGCCCACGAGTGCCTGCCCGGATATTGTGGAGGAGGTCTTCCTTAGCAGCACTGAACCGACGCAAAGCGACAACCTTTACCGGGAGATCATGGTCAACCGTGAAACGGGAAGACTGGCAACTGTGTTCACCCCTCCTGAATTGATCCAAGAGAAGATATTCATGGTGGTGCCGGAAGCGATGCGACCCTGGGCAGAAGCCGCAGGGTTGCCCATCCCTCCCAAGGAATACGATATCATCCAGTCTCCCCTGGCTAATCCCGAAGTTGCCATCACCAGCCCGGAAATGTTTTCTTATGTCCGCGGCAAGATCGCCATTCGGGGAACGGCGGGTGGAGAAGATTTCGCGAGCTACCGGGTTGAGATTGGCGCAGGGCTTAACCCGGTTGCCTGGCTGCAGATCGGTTCAGGCAGCGCGCCCCTTACGAACACAATCCTGGCTGAATGGGACAGCACCGGGGAGGAAGGACTGTATGCCATCCGGTTGCTGGTGCTGCGTTCAGAACAGCGATTCGAGACTGCGACCATCCAGGTCTCGGTGGATAACACGCTGCCGGTGGTGCGCGTTCCATATCCCCAGCAGGAAGCAGTGTTTAAGCTAGAAGAAGATCAAGCCATCACCCTGCAGGCTACCGCGGAGGACGCCATTGGCATCAGCCGGGTGGAGTGGTGGATCGATAACACGCGCGTAGGCGCGCGGGATCAGCAGCCTTTTGTGCAGACCTGGCCTTTGAGCAAGGGCACCCATCTCCTTTTTGTGCGCGCCTTCGACCTGGCGGGGAACATGGGTGAATCGGAGCCGGTTTCCTTTATCGTGCAATAACGCATCTGACCCGCGTTCCGTGAAAGCTGCGGAAACCCGGATGGTATAATGATTTTTTATCATTCGCATCGAGGGATTAACCATGCCTGAAGCCTCCAATTTTCAATCGATCATCATGAATTTGCAAAATTTCTGGGCGAAACAGGGCTGCCTGATCTGGCAGCCTTACTATTCCCAGGTGGGCGCGGGGACTTACAACCCGGCGACTTTTTTGCGCGTGCTGGGGCCGGAGCCCTGGAACGTGGCATACGTGGAACCCTCGGTACGACCGGATGACGGGCGTTATGGTGAAAACCCCAACCGGCTACAGCAGCATTACCAGTACCAGGTGATCCTCAAACCGGATCCCGGAAATCCCCAGGAGATATATCTGAAATCCCTGGAAGCCATCGGCATCGATCCCCACCGGCACGATATCCGCTTCGTGGAAGACAACTGGGAATCACCGGCGCTGGGTGCCTGGGGATTGGGCTGGGAGGTCTGGCTGGATGGACAGGAGATCACCCAATTCACTTATTTTCAGCAATGCGGCGGGCAGGTACTCGACCCGGTCTCAGTGGAGATCACCTACGGGTTGGAGCGCATCGCCATGCCGCTGCAGCGGGTGCGCAATTTCCGCGAAATCCGCTGGACCGACGACCGCACCTACGGTGATGTGAACCTGCAAGGTGAACAGGAACACAGCAAGTACTATTTTGAAGATGCGGATATCGAACGCATGCAAAAACTGTATACGCTCTATATAGAGGAAGCCAACAGTGCGCTGGAGAAAGGCCTCATCCTGCCAGCGTATGATTACATCTTAAAGTGCTCGCAGACCTTCAATATCCTGGATACGCGCGGGGCGGTGGGAGTGACTGAAAGACAGGCGCTCTTTGGACGCATGCGCGATCTTTCCAGGCGGGTCTCCGAGGCTTATATTGCTGAAAGAGAAAAGCTTGGAATTCCCCTGGCGGAAAGAAGCAACGACCGGGAGAAGCAAAAGGTCGTTGCGCAGAGCAAGGTGACAACCGGTCCATCCACAAATAAACCCGATGCGAATCATTTCCTACTGGAGATTGGCACGGAAGAACTCCCGGTAGGACGACCTGGATGCGGCAGCTCAAGCAATTGAAAGATCGTCAATACCGATGATCCTGGATCAACTCAGATTGGCGCATGGGAAACTCTCGGTTATGGGAACGCCTACGACGACTGGTGGTATTGGTTGAAGATCTGGCTGCTGCGCAACCTGACCGTACCTCCACTGTCAAGGGTCCACCGGCGGAACGGGCATTTGGCGCGGATGGCAAATTAACTCCGGCAGGTAGAGGATTTGCGAAAAGCAAAGGTCTGAGCGCGGATCAAATTGAAAGATAAAAGAGATCGATGGCGGCAAATACGTCGTCGCTGAAGTCCACGAAGCAGGTCGTAAAACGGTCAGATGTGCTGGCGGAAGTGTTGCCAACCTGCTGGCAGCGATCAAATTCGACAAAGCAATGCGCTGGAACAAATCCAACATGGCATTCTCGCGGCCTGTCCGCTGGCTGCTGGCGCTGTATGGCGATACAGTCGTGCCTTTCTCTTATGCCGGGTTAAATTCCGGAAATATGACCCGCGGACTGCGCACCCGGCAGCCGGAAGAATTCACAGTCAAGGACAGCGCTGATTACTTCAAAGCCCTGGAAAAGCAGGGGATCGTGCTGGATGAAGCGAAACGCAAGGATGCCATTGCGGAACAGGTCAAGAAGGTTGTGGTGAAAGCCGGGGGAGAGGCAGTCATCTCAGAGAGCATCCTGGCGGAGGTTGCCCACCTGGTGGAAGCACCGAAGGCGCTGCTGGGCAGCTTCGATCCCGCTTTCCTGCGACTCCCGGATGATGTGCTGGTCTCGGTGATGGAAAAACACCAGCGGTATTTCACCCTGCGCAAGCCGGATGGGACGCTGTTACCCAATTTCGTCGTGGTTCGCAACGGGGACGGCGAGCATGAGGAAGTGGTGGCGGATGGCAACCAGCAGGTGATCACCGCCCGTTTCGCCGATGCCGATTTCTTCATCAAGCAGGACCTGCAGCACAAGCTGGAAGATTTACTGCCCAAGCTGGCAACCCTGACCTTCCAGGTGAAGCTCGGTTCCATGCTGGATAAAAGCCGGCGCATTGAACGCCTGGTGAGCGAGCTGGTGGAACCTTTAGGGATGGACGAGAAGGAAAAAGAGACTTCCCTGCGGGCCGCCATGCTCTGCAAGGCTGACCTTGTAAGCAAAATGGTAGTGGAGATGACCTCGCTGCAGGGGATCATGGGCAAATATTACGCGCTGCATTCCGGTGAAAATGAAGCGGTAGCGCAGGCAATTTACGAGCATTACCTGCCGCGGTTCAGCGGCGATGAATCTCCTCACACGAAAGCCGCGCTGGCGATCAGTATCGCAGACCGGCTGGATACCCTCGCCGGTTTGTTCGGGGTAGGACTGGCACCGAGCGGGACGAAGGATCCCTTTGCGCAGCGGCGCGCGGCGCTGGGACTGGTTCAGGAATTGATCGACTGGGACCTGGATTTTGAAGTGCAGCGCGGATTATTCATGGCAGCGACCGGGTTGGCAATGCTCGCCGGGGATGAGAGCCTGCTCGCCTGCAAGGAATTCATCACCGGGCGGCTGCAGAACACTCTTCTTGATCAGGGATATAAATTCGATGTCGTTGCAGCCGTTTTGAAAGAGCAAGGCGGCAACCCGGCACGCGCCTTGCGAGCGGTGAAAGAACTAACCGAATGGGTGGGACGTCCGGATTGGCGAGATATCCTGCCAGCTTTTGCCCGCTGTGTGCGCATCACCCGCGACCAGCCTGAACGCCACCCATTTAACGAAAAATTGCTCTATGAACCCGCGGAGATCGAGTTGAACAAGGCATTTTCCGAGATGGAGAAGAGACCACGCAAACCAGGTTCAGCCAATGATCTATTGAAAACTTTTCTACCGATCATCGGGGTGGTCAATGAGTTCTTTGACAAGGTGCTGGTCATGGCTGAGGACAGGCAGGTGCGTGCAAACCGGCTGGGTCTGCTTCAGCGCATCGCAGCACTCGCGGAAGGGGTGGCAGATTTCAGCCAGCTCGATGGATTCTAGTGCTTTGACATTGAGGCAAAGGGGAACTAATTGAATTTTGGGCAACCATTTGGTTGCCCATTTTTATTTTTTGGGAGGTTTTTCCCGCCCGGTAAACCATCCGAAAACCAGCAAACCGAGCGCTGCGAGGACAGCAACGATGACCAAGGTCTGCTCCCCACCTGCCTCAGCATCCTTTTCCGGGGCGATTGTTGTTGCAAGGGTGGGGGCAGGGGTGAAGCCAGCCAACTTGGTGGCACGGCGAGCCGCGGTACCGGTGAGCGCTGCCAGCTCGGCATTTTCAGTTATTGTAGGTGTGGGCAATGTTAATTCACATGGGATGATCAGCTTTTGTCCCTCATAAATGGTTTGATCATCGGAAGCAAAATCATTGGCGCGCTGGATATCGACGATGTGGGTGTCATAGGCGATGGCGATCGCCCAGAGGGTCTGCCCGTGCTGCACGGTGTGGGTCACCCTGCCATCTTCGCCAGGAGTGACTTTGATCACCGGGTACATGACCTGCGAGATGGGCGGGGTGAGGGAGACACCGGGCATGGCGGTCGCACCGGGTTTGTAGATACGGTTGCTGGTATAACCGGCGATCATCACGTAATAAACGTCGCCACCATATTCAGCAATGCCCACGCCGACATGGGCGTACCAGGCGTTGTTTGCCCCGCGCATGTGATCGGCATCCGACCACGAAAGCATCAGCTCTTCGAGACTCATGGGACCGATGGCGAAATTCTCGGTGAGCCAGGGGAGATCACCGGCGCCGTAACCGGCGGCAATCGCCCTCCCGCGGACATCCCCGATATGACCGGACATGCCATTGATCGCCATGATATCTGCAGTTTGCTGGGCAAGCCCGACCAGGATGGGATCCACGACCAGGCTGCGCATATTGTAGTGACTGCGGATCGCGTTGAAAGCATCGATGATACCCTGCGGCGTTACGGGCGTTCCAGGGGGGGTCAGGGTAGGGGTTGCGGTACCATCCTGGGCGTAAGCAATACCCGCAGGCACCAGGAGGTTCAAGACAAACAACAGGATCACGGCACGTTTTAAAAGGTTCATGTCAATCCTCTTCGACGAAACCTGGATAATAACACGAAAAATCAAATAACTTTGCCCGGAAAACCGGGTTTGGATTCAAAATTTGCCCTCCTCTTGTCTAGCAGTTATAATTGACCGAGTCTGACCACTTGCACATGGAGCACGCATGACCAAACATTACGACGTGATCATCATCGGCGGGGGGATTGTTGGAGCGATGACGGCGCGTTTCCTTTCAAAATATAAACTCTCCATCCTGCTCATCGAAAAGGAAACCGATATCTGCATGGGCACGACAGCGGGAAATTCCGCCCTCATCCATGCCGGCTATGACCCGGTGCCCGGATCACTCAAGGCGCAGATGAATGTGCAGGGCAACGCGATGTATACGCAGCTCTCGCAAGAGCTTGGCTTTGCTTTTGAGCGGCGCGGGGATTACGTGGTGGCGATCGGCGCGAAGGAAATACCCGCACTGGAAAAACTGATGGAGCAGGGCAGGAAGAACGGCGTGCCCGGATTGGAGATGCTTTCCGGGGAAGAAACGCTAAGACGCGAGCCGCTGCTCAATCCCCAGGTGAGCGCAGCGATGTGGGCACCTACAGCCGGAACCTGCGATACTTTCAACGCTGCCATCGCCCCATGCGAGAACGCCATCCAGAACGGTGTTGAAGTGATGCTGGAAACCGAATTCCTGGATTTTCTCATGGAGGGCAAGCGGATCACCGGCATCCACACCAACCGGGGCGATTTCCAGTGCAGGTGGGTGGTGAATGCTGCCGGATTATTTGCTGATGAGGTGATGCACAAGGCAGGTGTACGCCCGGAATTTAAGATCCAACCCCGGCGCGGCGAGTACTACGTGCTGGACAAAGCCGATTTCCAGCTGGGTCCGTGTTTCTTCCCCGTCCCTTCCGAGGCAGGAAAAGGCATCCTGGTGACCGGGACCACCCACGGCAACGTGATCATGGGTCCCAACGCCAATGTGGTCGATGACAAGAACGACCGCTCGGCAACAAGAGAAGGACTGGAAGAAGTTTATAACGGTGCGCGAAAGCTGATCCCTTCCATCACGCTGCGCCCGGTGATCTCGTTATTTGCAGGCTTGCGCGCTTATGGCAATGCGCCCTGCGAAACGCCGGGCGTGAGCTACGATCATGATTTCATCATCGAGATCCCCAAGTCGGTTCAGGGATTGGTCAACCTGGGGGGAATCGAATCCCCCGGATTAACGTCCGCCCCGGCGATCGCGCTGCGAGTGGTCGATCTGCTGCGGGATGCAGGAGAAAAACTAGAGGAGAAGGCGGATTGGAACCCGATCCGTAAACCGCGACCACGCTTCAGGGATCTATCGCGTGAGGAGCAGGTGGCATTAATCTCCCTTGATCCGCGTTACGGAAGGGTGGTCTGCCGCTGCGAAACAGTGACCGAAGGCGAAATTGTGGCAGAGATCCATGCGCCCCTGCCGGCACGCACTTATGATGCCATCAAACGCCGCACCTGGCTGGGCACCGGGAGGTGCCTGGGCGGATTCGACATGCCGCGCGTGGTAGCTCTTCTTTCACGGGAGTTGGGAATCCCTGAACTTGAAGTAACCAAAAAAGGTACCGGATCGGAATTTCTAGCCGGGACGACCAAACCGGGCATGTTCGGGGGGGAGGGCTGATATGGCTGCCAGGGATAATTATGACGTGGTGGTCATTGGTTCCGGCCCGGGCGGGCTGGCATCCGCCATTTCTGCCAGGAAGAATGGTGCTGACAGGGTCTTGATCATAGAACGCGACTTGGAACCGGGGGGCATCCTGCTGCAGTGCATCCACAACGGTTTTGGTTTGGAGATTCTCAAGCAGGACCTGCCGGGTCCCAGCTACGCGCAGAGATATATCGATGAGGCGCGGTCGCTGGGCGTGGAATTCCTGCTGGATACGATGGTACTGGATATCACCTCTCAACGAAGGATCTATGCGACCAGCAAACGATCGGGTGTGGCGGATATCCAGGCGGGCGCGCTGGTGCTGGCGATGGGATGCCGCGAGCGGACTCGCGGGCAGGTGCGCCTGCCCGGCACACGGCCAGCGGGAGTCTACACCGCGGGGACCGCGCAGCGCTGGGTGAACGTGGAAGGATACATGCCCGGAAAACGATTCGTCATCCTCGGCTCCGGGGATATCGGCATGATCATGGCGCGCCGGCTCACCTTCGAAGGCGCAAAGGTGGAGCGCGTTCTGGAAGTGATGCCGTTCCTGACCGGGCTGACGCGCAATTACGTACAGTGTTTACTGGATTACGACATCCAGCTGCAGCTTCAGCATACGGTAAACCGTATCATCGGAGGCGATCGAGTGGAAGCCATCGAGGCGGTGCAGGTGGATGAAAAGTGGAATCCCATCCCCGGAAGTGAGGAGATCATCCCCTGCGATACCCTGCTGTTATCGGTAGGTTTGATCCCCGAGAACGAGCTTTCAAGAAAAGCCGGGGTGAAGCTGGATGCGCTGACCGCTGGACCGGTGGTGGACGACCGCTTCGAGACCAACGTACCGGGTGTATTCGCGGCTGGGAACGTGGTGCATGTTTACGACCTGGTGGATTGGGTGAGCGAAGCCGGGCTGGCAGCCGGCAAGGCAGCAGCGCAATACGCGACCTGCAAGGAAGCGCAATCCTTTGACCGCGTCCCGGTGATTGCGGGGGAGAATGTGCATCATGCTGTCCCACAACTGGTCTGCAAGCAGACCCTGGCTGCAGAACCGGTCAAGCTGCAGCTGCGGGTGAAGCAGCCAGTGGAAGAGCCGGTGTGGGTGGAAGTGCGCAAGGGGAATACCCTGGTGACGCGTAAAGCCGAACGCTACGCAAGACCGGGAGAGATGATCACCGTGACCCTGCCGGTGAAAGCCTATGATGAAGTCCTTACCGCTTCGGAACTGACCGTTGCGGTGGTTAAACGATAAACGAGTTGAGGAAACATGCCTGAAACGAGCAAAGTCATTTGCATCACCTGCCCGAAGGGCTGCCGGCTGGACGTGACCCGGGAAGGAACGACAGTTCTCAAGGTCGATAACTGCGGCTGCAAACGCGGTGAGGATTACGTCAAAGCCGAACTCTCCGATCCAAGACGCATGGTGGCGACCACGGTGCGTATCAAGGGTGGAATCCATCCTTTGATGCCGGTCTACACTGCCAAACCTTTTCCCAAACCGCGCATCCGCGAACTGCTGGATGCACTGCAGAAGGTTCAGCTTGAAGCACCGATACACACCGGCGAGGTGGTGGTTGAGGATATGCTGGGTACCGGCATCGATATCCTCGCCAGCCGGGAAATGCTGAAAGAAAACTAGTAGAAGAGATGCCTATATTTATTTAGAGATCCATGAAATTCCTGATTGCTCCACAATCACCGAAATTATGGCAAGATCACGATATGATTAATTCCAAAGGGATATTACAGACCTTGGATTTGAGAAGCATTCAAAGACAAATAAATTTAAATACTGAAAAGAGTTAATATATTAGCTAATGTCCATGAAAAGTGGAAAAATAATCGGAGAAAAAAGGCTCTACTCTTTAATCGGTTGAATTAGAAAACCTAGCGAATTGCGATGTATACATATTAAAAGAGCGAAGCATGGGAAAACCACAAAATCAGACCTTTCCCCTCACACGGTATGCTTGGCTGTCGATCGCTGCCGCCATTATTACGATCCTTTTAAAAGGAATGGCATATTATCTTACAGATTCCATCGGACTGCTTTCGGATGCGCTTGAATCTACGATAAACCTTGCAGCAGCGATCGTGGCTCTGCAAGCGCTCCGTTTGGTAAGTCGACCTCCAAATGATGAGTTTACTTTTGGGTATTCCAAAGTAGAATACTTTGCCAGTGGCTTTGAAGGAGGGATGATCTTGCTGGCAGCCGTTGGAATAATCGTTAGCGCTGTGCCGCGTCTTATAAATCCCTTACCTCTTGAGCGAATCGGCCTTGGTCTGGCGATCTCGGTCATTGCTTCCCTTATTAATTTAGGAGTAGCTTTAGTATTAAAGCGAGTTGGACGACGGAATAACTCAATTATATTAGAAGCAGATGCACGCCATTTAATGACAGATGTGTGGACCACCGGTGGTGTGCTTATCGGGATTGTTCTGGATTGGTTTACCGGATTTACACGCCTTGATCCAATTATCGCGTTGTTGGTGGCTGGAAATATTGTCTTTACCGGTTATCGCCTTTTAGTTCATTCAGGCCGAGGACTTATGGATATATCAATTCCACAAGAGCAACTCACCATGGTTAAATCCATTTTGAATTCATTTCAAACTCAAGGTGTGAGTTATCATGCACTTAGATCCCGGCAGGCAGCTACAAGGAAATTCCTGGCAGTGCATCTCCTCGTCCCAGGAAAATGGACAATACAGAAAGGTCATCAATTGGCAGATCAGATAGAAACTCAAATCAAAAATGCGATTCCGGAAGCAAATATTGTTACACACATCGAACCAGTAGAAGATCCTCTTTCTCTGAAAGATGCGAATATCGACCGCGAATAAAGATACTTGTTTGCAGGTCCACGTAATAAATCATACTTGAAGCCAGCATTTTTTATTTCATCCTTCTTGTTGCATTAAGAGAAAGTAGGTCACTATACTTGATTGATTATTGATAGAACACAGAGGGAAGCATGAGAGAAAAAAAGGTGATTACAAAGGAAGTCCTGGATTGGCTTCTCGAGCCGGAAGATGCGCTGGTGCGCTACGCCACGCTGGTTGAGCTCCTTGGTAAGGGAGAGAAGGATTCTGATGTGATCGAAGCACGGAAAGCGATCAAGGCGAGCGCGCCGGTCCAAAAAATCCTAAACAAGCAGCTTCCGGGAGGATATTGGTACAAACCGGAAAGTTTTTACATGCTGGGGGGTAAATACAAAGGCACGGTCTGGAACGTGATCCTGCTGGCAGAGATGGGCTCAGATGGCAGCGATGAGCGCATCCGGCAAGCCTGTGAATTCCTGCTGCAATGGTCGCAGGACCCGCAATCAGGTGGATTTGCATTCAACGGCACCGCGGATGGGGGAAAGCACGACCAGGTGGGTTCCTGTTTAACCGGCAACCTGGTCTGGAGCATGATCCGATTCGGATTGATCGATGATCGCAGGGTGCAGCGCGGCATTGATTGGATCACGACCTACCAGAGGGCGGATGATGGTGCGCGCGGCGTTCCCAAGGAATGGCCGTATCACTACAAGAACTGCTGGGGACCGCATACCTGCATGATGGGAGTGGTCAAGGGATTGAAAGCACTGGCAGAAATTCCTGAGAGAAAACGGACGCCAACGACAAAAAAGAAGATCACCGAATTGGCGGAATTTATCCTTATCCATCATCTTTATCAACGCAGCAGTCATCCAGGTGTGATCGCCAAGGAAGCCTGGCTGAACTTTGGATTCCCAACCTTTTGGACGACCAATGCACTGGAAATGCTGGAGATCCTTTTAAAATTGGGTATCAAGGACGAACGAATGCAGGATGCCATCAAGCTGGTGCAATCCAAGCAGGATGAAACCGGGCGCTGGAAACAAGAAGGCGACTATTTAACAAACCGGATGCTGGTGAAATTCGAGAATTCTGGTGAACCCAGCAAGCGGGTGACCTTGAAAGCATTGAAAATCCTACAGGAGTGGACTCGTTAATGAAAACATTGATCATGAAAGTACTTCTTTGTGGGGGAATATTATTTATCGCCGGGTGCGGACAGCTCTTTGGCAGAACGCCTGTTGTTGAAATTCAGCCAACAGATATCCAAAACGCAACCCAGGATGAGAGCCCGGATATCGAGGTATTGCCAACTGATTGCTCCGAATTTTGTCTCCGAGGCTGCCAGCCTGACCTATGATCCTGCGATCTGCAGCTCAATACAATCCGAATCCTTCGCTGAAGCGGTTGAAGGTCCGGACACCGAGTTCTGGGACGTGCACCCGGCTTATACGGCGATTTATTGTGAAATGACTTCCGGGGGAAAATCCGCGCAAGGCGTCATTGCCATTTACCCGCTCGAGCAATACAAGCAGCTTTCGAGCAGCACCGCGGAACAAGTTGAAAGCCTGACCCGCATTCTGATCGATCATCCAGACCTCGCCTCGATGGATGAACTGCCCTTCATGCCGATCCCCAATGCCCAGCAGATGTTCCATATCCAGGACGCGTACCTGGCATTACCGAACGCGAACGGTATCCGTTATTTGACGCAGCATGCCCAGGGATTTATGGCGGTGGCCAACGATACCCTGTATTACACTTTTCAAGGCATCAGCTCCGACGGTGGCTATTTAATCACTGCCCAGTTTCCAGTTGGGCATGCCAGCCTGCCAGCGGAAGGATTGGTTCCAAACGATGATTTCCAGGCTTTTGTCGATAATTTTACCGAATACCTTTCCTCAACTACAACAGGATTGAACGCACAGCCATTGGAGAGCTTCATTCCTGATATCACCAAATTGGACGCGATGATCCAATCCATGATCATTGAATCCCAGGGTTGAGGGAAATAACCCAAAGTCAGGTTGACCGAAATCAAAAAGACGGCAGATGCTTCTGCCGTCTTTTTTTATTAGGGAAAGTCTACATGTGGATGGAATGACCCAATGCCGACTCAGCAGCTTCCAACAGAACCTCGCTGAGAGTGGGATGGGTGTGGATATTGCGGGTAATTTCCTCGAGCGGTCAGCTCATTGCGCTGGGCGAGGGTCAATTCGGGAAGCAGTTCAGAGACATCCGGACCGATCAGGGAGGCACCCAGGATCTCGCCGTATTTGGCATCCGTGACGATCTTGGCAAACCCGGCGTAATCGCCCAAACCCAGGGCTTTACCATTGGCCTGGAAGTTGAAACGCCCGACCTTCACGTCGTAGCCCTTCTCCCTGGCCTGCGCTTCCGTAAAGCCAAAGGATGCGATCTGCGGCTGGCAGAAGGTGGCACGCGGGACCATATTGACATCCAATTTGACTGTTTCGACGCCGGCGATATTTTCCGCGCAGATCACGCCCATGGTGGCAGCTACGTGCGCGAGGAGCAGCTGACCGGTAACATCGCCCACCGCCCAGATGCCGGGGACGCTGGTGGACATCTTCTCATCCACCTTGATGAATTTGCGGTCAGTTAATGCAACACCAAGTTCCTCCAGGCCAAGATCGGTGGAATTGGGCTTGAACCCGGTGGCAAGCAGAACCTGCTCCACCTCGACACTTTTTTCACCTTCCGCAGTCGATAATTTGACCGTGACAGCCGGATTTTCCGGGAGTGATGGATGCCACCCTGGCACCTGCATAGACCTGAATGCCGCGTTTTTGAAAAGCACGATTGAGCTCAGTGCTGACTTCTTCATCCTCAAGGGGCACGATGCGGGGAAGCATCTCAACCAGGGTGACCTGGGAACCATAGGAATTCCAGATGGTGGCAAATTCAACGCCCAGGGCGCCTGCGCCGATGATCAACACGGATTTTGGCAGAGTCTCCTGGAGGATGGCTTCCCAAAAGGTAAGCACCTGCTTGCCATCCACAGTAATGCCGGGGATCGTTCCCGCATAAGAACCAGTGGCGATGACAATATTCTTTGCTTTCAATTCCTGCGATTTCCCATCCGCATCCTTGACGACAACTTTATCCCTGGCCGCGATGCGGGCAGTGCCCATGAGGACATCAATGTTGTTCTTTTTCATCAGGAAGGCAACGCCCTTGGTGAGCCGGTCGGATACTACCCGGCTGCGTTTGACCGCAACGGGATAATCCAGCTTGAGATTTTCAAAGGAAAAACCAAATTCCTTGCCGCGCTCACGGAGGGTATGTGCCACTTCCGCGTTTTTCAGCAGTGATTTGGTTGGGATGCAGCCGACATTAAGACAAACACCACCCAACCAGCGCTTATCGATCACGGCTACTTTCTTTCCAAGCTGCGAGGCACGGATGGCGCAAACATAACCGCCGATCCCGGCGCCAATTACCACCACATCATATTCATTCATGGGAACTCCTGGTTGTTAGTAAGAGTATTGATAAATTGGAAAGGGGTCATGGAACATTATTTCAAGATGGTTCCACATTCCAAATGATTTCAGGGAATGATTATAACGAATTCCAGTATTTTCAAAAGGGTTTTGACGAACCTTTTACTGGCGGACGATTGCGTCCGTCATTTTCGCAACGCGTGTCATGGCTTCCACATCATGCACGCGGACGATATCCGCGCCACGGGCGATACCGATGGCCACGCTGGCCCCGGTGCCCTCGAGGCGCTGATTGGTGGGTAAATCGAGCGTGTATCCAATGAAGGACTTCCGCGAAGGCCCCAATAGAACGGGATAACCCAAAGCTTTAATTTCATTCAAACGATTGATCAATTCCAGGTTCTGCGGAACTGACTTTCCAAAGCCAATACCGGGGTCAAGGATGATGCGATCGTTTTCGATGCCAGCTTTCCGGGCGCGCTCGACGCTTTCCATCAATTCGGATTTCACATCAGCGAGCAGATCCTGGTATTCCGTACCGACATAACGCCCACCCAGGCGATCGTTGAGCTCCACCGATGACGGTTTGCTGCGATTGTGCATCAAGATGATCGGCACGCCATTGCGGGCGGCAACTTTGGCCAATTTGGAATCCGCACGGAGCGCCCAACCATCGTTGATCCAATCCGCACCGGCATCGATGGCAGCTTCAGCGACTTTTGATTTGTAGGAATCGATGGAAATGAGGATATCCATGTCAGCGCTGCGTACAGATTTTATCACCGGCAACACCCGCTGCATTTCTTCCTCTTCGGTAATGGGATTGGCACCGGGACGGGTGCTTTCCCCGCCAATATCGAGGATATCAGCGCCTTCATCCAGGAAACGCTTTGCCTGCTCAAGCGCATTCTGGATCACTTCACCGCGTGCCATGAGACCATCACCAGAGAAACTATCGGGGGTGACATTGAGGATGCCCATGATGAAGGTGCGAGTTCCAAAAGGTAATGGTTGCATGCTTCTCCTCAAGAATTCAAACTAGGCGTAAAGTCAATATTAATTGTTGATGAGCGGCGAAAACATCATCATGCTTTCATGTTTGTTGCCCAACCCATTACTGCTCATCCATTGGAAACAATTTTACCCCACTGCCATCCACTTTTTCCACCAATTCACGAATACTGCGCTGCAGCACCGGGTGGATGAGATCGGGCGCAATACCTGCCAGCGGGATAAGCACGAAAGCACGCTCATGCAGCCTGGGGTGGGGGATGGTCAGCCGGGGAAGCTCCTGAACAAGAGCATCATAAAACAGGATATCGAGGTCGATCAGGCGCGGTCCGTATCGAAAACTCGGTTTGCGGCCAATCATTTTTTCAATGGATTTCAACCGCTTGAGCAACTGCAATGGGGTCAGATCCGTTTCCGCTTTCAGGACCTGATTAAGAAACGCAGGCTGATCCGCGTATCCCCAGGGCTCGGTTTCGTAGATGGGAGAAAGCATCTTAACAGCAAAAAAAGAAGAAAGCGAGGAAATTGCAGAATTCAGGTTTGCCACACGATTCCCGAGGTTGGTTCCCAAAGCCAGGAATACCGTGTGAATCAGCGCTCGTTTTTTCATTGAGGTGCGATCAGCAAAGCATCCACTTTCATGCCCCACGAATGGCATTGATCAGATCGCAGAGCAGACCGTAAGCCGTGGTTTCGGGGCCGGGATTGGTTTCCAGGATGCCCAGCGCGGGAAGAACATCGCTCTCGAACTGCACAAACGAGCTGGTGCCGTTGATGGCGTAAAGCGGAGAGGAAGATTTGACCCGTGCTGGTGCCACGGATGCGCTAACACCACCCTGTTCGCGCCGGGCACGGCAGACCAGCTTCCAGCGCTCATTTTGAGCCAGCGCCTCACTGATCATCGTGGGTGTTATCCCGTGAATGCCGATGCGGTCCACCTGCTGGGGTTTGAGCGGCACACCCATCAGGACGGTGCAGAGGGCAGCCACCTTAATGGCGGCATCCCAGCCATCGATATCCGCGCTGGGATCGGTCTCCGTGATGCCGATGGCGCGTCCTTCTTCGATAGCCTGATCGAAGGAAACGCCGGCTTCCATGCGTCCCAGCAGGAAATTGGTGCAGGAATTGAGAATGCCGGAAAAGCCCTGCAGCTCTATGGCAGGGAGCGGCCCGCGGAAGAGCGAAAAGATGGGGGCGCCATCCATGACCGCTGATTCGAACAGAAAACGCTTTCCTCGTCTCAACGGCGAAAGCGGTAAGGTCGTTGAATGCATGCACCACGGGACCCTTATTGGCAGTTATGGCGTGCATGCCGCATTCGAGAGCCGTGCGCAGGTGCTCGGCAGCCGGCTGCCCGGTTTGATGATTGACCGGCGAATTCTCCAAAAGGACGTCCGCGGGGCAGGTGCGAATGAAATCCACGGTTGAAGACCTGGCAGGCAGCCCGGCCAGGTCGGAGAGGTTGCCATGCTGCGCGGCAATTTCCAACGCGCGGGTAAAATCGATCCCTTGCGGATCGATGACGCTGCCATGCGTGCCGGTGGCAATGCCTGTAACCTTACATTCAAAATCGAATTCTTCTTTGAGCCTGTCTTCCTTGCGCATTAAGAGACGCAAGAAAGCCTGACCAACATTTCCAAAACCTACCAGTGCGAGATTTATCGTTTTCATGGTTACCTGTAATTATATCGGGGGATAGGGGAATGGACGCTCCTTACCCTGGGGAGCGGGAAATACCGGATTCTTAAGAAGACGCGAGGCACGGCGCGCGATGGCATCGATCTCGACTTCCTTGAGAAATGGACGCAGCTGCGTGAAGGTCTCCCCCCCATTTTGCAGAGCGGGCAGCACCTTTTCAACATCGGAAAGCAAATCACCCGGGATGGGCGTGCCAATGAAATCCCAGATCACCGTGCGCAGCTTATCATCGGTGTGAAAGCAAATGCCGTGATCGATCGCCCATAATTTTCCGTTGGAGTCGATCAATAAGTGACTGCCCTTGCGATCAGCGTTGTTTACCAGCAAGTCGAAGAACACCACTGGACGCAGGCGATCTTTATCCTGCTGGGTGAAATTAAAGAAATGGTACTCGGGATCATGCGGGATAAAAAGCTGAAGGGAACCGCGACCCATAGGTGCCTGTTTACGGTAAACAGTGGGAGGGACGAAGTTCCAGCCCAGCGCGCAGCTCAACAGGTATGCCGCCACTTCGCGTTTGGCAAGGCTGGCAGCGGGGAAATCCCAAAGAGGTCGTTCGCCACGGGTTGGCTTGTAGACAGCCCTGGTGGACTGTTCCCCGGAGATCACGTTTACCAGGAAGGTGTAGTTGGAACCCCAGACGAATTGACCTTTCAGGTCGATATCTCCATTTTTCAGGAGCGCCAGCTGGTCGATCAGATCAATAACGTCTTGCATCTATGGTTAATGATTTCAAGTGGAGAATAAACCATCTATTTTCTGCCGTGACCATTCTTCTTGGGACAGAAATGACCTGTTGGATCCATGGGCTCACCGCACTGGGGGCAGATCTGCCTGCCGCGGTTGGCTACTTCCAATCCCCAATGGATCAACGCGCGCAGCTGGGTACGCGTGCACCAGAAACGCGCCACACTGACCTCGTCCTGGGTCTGGTTTTCGAGCAGGATCTCATGAACGACCAGGCACATCCGGTCCAGGTCGGCATCATAAGCCAGCCCCATTTCGCCTGCGCGGAAGGCAGGATCGACGGGAGGCTTGATATGCATGGCTAACTCACGGTATTTGACTTCCACCGGGGGGAGATCGGGAAGCCTGGCGGAAAGCTCGGTGAAGAACTGTTCCACACCTATGGCGAGGGTCTGGATCTGCACTTTCTCGACCAGCAGCGTGACCACCTGCTCGTCCTTTTTTGCCTGTAAATAGAAAACCCGCTCTCCAGGTTTGCCGATGGCATCCACGGTAATATGGGTGACGGGATTCAATTCGATCTCTAAACGGGGCATGGGAACACCCTCCTGAGTGGAAAGTATACCAAAAGAAAGCTGGTGAGCATCAGCTGGGATCGAAAAACATTGGACGCAATAAAAATTCTATTTTATATGAGGATTGGAAAGCTCATCCCAGGCAACCGCTTCAACAACGGCCGACTCACCCAGGAGCATGGGCAACAGGTATTTCAATGCCGGGGGATCACCGCTGGTGAATACCCGGAGATCCCCGCTACGTCCCTCAAGCTGGATGATGCCCAGCTCGTCAAGAATACGCGAGGTCTGCCGGGCAACGGCCGGGGCGGGGTCGATGACGCGCACACCGGGACCGGCGATCTCCTGGATCAAAGGGATGACAAACGGGTAATGCGTACAACCCAGGACGATGGTATCGATGTGCCTGGAGAGCATGGGCCTGAGGGCTTTTTCAAGGATGCGGCGGGTCTCTTTCCCCGTGAGATGACCGGCTTCGATCTCGGATACCAACCCGGGGCAGGTATCCTGAAGAAGGGTGACACCATTCGCGAAACGTTCCACGACGGATGCGTAAAGCTGACCCTGGAAGGTGGCTGGCGTGGCAAGCACCCCAACGACCCCGGTCTGGGTCAACCCGGCTGCCGGCTTGACCGCCGGTTCCATGCCCACAAATTTCACCGCGGGGAATTCCTCGCGGAGATAATGCAGCGCTGCCGCGGAGGCGGTATTGCAGGCGACCACGATCGTGGCAGCTCCCAGATCGAGGAGGAATTCGGTAATGCCTTTGGAGAAAGCACGCACTTCCTCCAATGAACGGGAGCCATAGGGGACATGACCCTGGTCGCCGAAATAGAGCACCGGCTGGGAAGGCAGCAGCTGGCGGATGCTCTTGAGGACAGAAAGCCCGCCTACGCCAGAATCGAAAACACCGATGAATGGCTGATCAGGCATTGCGCGTATGATAGCTTTCTGCTGCGTTTACAAATGAATGGAAAAGCGCCTGCATTTCAGTATGCTGCTGCATTTCCTCGGGATGCCATTGAACAGCCAGCGCATATGGGTGATCCTTGATCTCCACGGCTTCGATAAGTCCATCCTCAACGCACCAACCGGTTGCAGTCAAGCCTGGTGCCAGGTCCTTGATGCCCTGGTGATGCAGGCTGTTGACCTGCAGCTCAGTTTTCCCGGTGATCCCGGCAAGCGTACTGGCCGGATCGAGACGAACAAGATGTGCCATATAAGCGCGGTCGAGGTTGTCATGGCGATCATGCTGGATTGCGCCAACATGTTGCTCGGGGATGTGGGTATAGAGCGAGCCACCCATGGCGACATTGATCACCTGGCAACCGCGGCAGATACCCAGTATCGGGCATCCGGAAGCGATGGCCAATTTCACCAGTTTTATCTCAAACTCGTCGCGCTCATGCTCGTCGGCTTCCACCAGGGGATGCGGATCGCCGTTGAAGTGGCGCGGTTCAACATCCACACCACCGCTGAAAAGAATGCCATCCAACCTCAGCGGCAAGGCTGCCAGGTTTTGCTCGGAGCTCTCCGGCGGGAGAATCACGGGCAGACCACCGGCAGCCTGGATGGCAGAGGTATATTTCTCTCCCAG
The DNA here is from genome assembly GCA_963804865.1 of uncultured Chloroflexia bacterium. Taxonomy (GTDB): domain Bacteria; phylum Chloroflexota; class Anaerolineae; order Anaerolineales; family Anaerolineaceae; genus CAVVEQ01. The sequence goes on along the minus strand of CAWDSH010000001.1, from coordinate 1,499,959 downwards.
GCGGTGCTCGAGGCGATCATTATTCCTGCGCAGGTTGCCGGTAATACCAATCAGTGGGATTGACATCTTGAGAATTCTAATAGAGAAGCAAAAAGGGTGCAACCTCGGCGCAGGTCACACCCTGATATGAGCGAAGATCAGATGATCAGGAAAATTTTTGTTTCAGGCGGGCGCTCTTTCCAGTGCGATCGCGAAGGAAGTACATGCGGGAACGGCGGACCTTGTTATGACGCTCAACCACCACTTTTTCGAGGCGGGGCGAGCGGGTCAGGAAAGTGCGCTCCACGCCAACACCATTACTGGCAAGGCGGCGCACGGTAAATGTCGAGTTGTTCCCGTTGCGATGGAGGTAAAGAACAGTACCCTTGAATTCCTGCACGCGCTCGCGAGTGCCTTCCTTGATTTTAACGTGCACACTCACGGTATCGCCAGGCTGAAGCTCGGGCACTTTTTCATTTATGGGAGCCTCAACGGCTTTGATCAGATCAGTCATCTTACTCACCTTGCAAAATAATGGATTGCGTTTCTTAACGCGACGGCGGATTATATCACAGGATTCGCAACGCGACAAGAACTTTCAAAATTTTAACCTGTTGTGCTCAACTGATTTCTCAGATTGCCATTGACCAGTCGATATCGATCAGGCATGCGGATAGAATGCCCACAACTTGTTCAGAGATCCTTCAAGACGCAGACCCAATTCATCGCCACCGCGCGTGGTCACATCATCAGCGTTGTCCAGTACGACATAAGGCACCTTGCTCCCCTGGATGACGAGGTAACGCGGGTCACCAGCGCTGACTGCATCCCAATCGGTCTCGCGGTAAAGGCGCTCCAATTTCTCATCTTCAAGAGCATGCTGGAGAATGCTATCCGGGCGATCGGGATTGAAGCGCTTGCGATTCTTACGCAGCGATTCCTCCCACGACACATCGACATAGAGGATTGCCAGCCGGTCAGTGATTTCCTTGCCAAGGTGCTCGAAAGCGCGGGCATATCCGCCGTGCTCGAGTCCGCGGGAGAATTCCAGGATGGTGGTCTTATGCTGATGATATGCTGGATCATCGCGTAATTTCTTGGTGTATTCGAGGTTCAACCGCTCAATCAAGACGTCCCACAGGTACACCTGGAGGAAGTATCCTCCAGCATCCGAATGCAGGCGGGGGTGACCCAGGCGGGTGAGGATCTCATCTTCTTCAAACCAGGTCCAGAGGAAGGGAAAATCATCGATCTCCTCAAAAGGATGAAGGTGAAATCGATTCAAGCGGGTGACTTCGTCCAGGCCTTTCAAATAATGAATGATCTCCGATTTTCCCGCTGCAGGACGGGCAATCAAAAGGAGGATATCAAATGCGTTTGACATGGATTTCTTCTACCGGATGAAGGAAAAGATCCCAGGTTGCGATGAGAGGAGCTCCGTTTTGTTCTTTCCTTCGAAATCAATGCGGATCATGCTGCTCACCGGGCTGCCGGATTCTTCATTGATCTTGAAATAAACGATGGTGTTATTGTCACTGAAATCGAACGAGGTCACACCGCCATCGAGGAGGGTCTTGCTGCTGCCATCCACCGCTGCTGCAAAGAGCTCGCCGGTTTTATCTGTTTCCTCCTTGTATTCTATGAAAACAATGTGCTTGCTATCAGGTGAAAAATCGGAGCGGTAAAAGACACCTTCAGCGGTGATCGAATATGCTGTGCCTGCCTTGATATCTTTCACCAGCAGTTCCAATTTTTCTCCCGCGTCGAGCATGTAGCAGAAATATTGGGCATTTTCCGAAAATGAAATAAATCCCGATTGGATGCTTTCAACCCGGATGACTTCAGCAAGGTTATCATCCAGAAGCACAACCAGCTGCTTCTCCTGGGAGAGGTCGGTCAGCATCAGGTAATTGCCATTGGGATCGAAATTCCCGGCATTGTTTGTCCCTTCATACTGGTAAATGGGGGTATGCTCGCCGCTGCCGAATTCAATTTTGGACATCAATTTCGTGGCGATATCATAAATCAAGAGACTCTTACCATCCTGAGTGACATGCATGAAGCCGATCTGCTCTTCAGCTGGCGGTTCGTAAAGTTTATTGATACTCTGATCCGCGATGGCCACCTGCTGCACGCCCGCGACCGCGCCATCCGGGCCGATCGATAATATCACCAGGTTATCGGACTCAGGGAAATAATCCACGAAGAAAGCCCCCGGGATCGTTTCCAGCAATGATTTGGCGGCAACATCGAAGATCTGAACCGAAAGGATACCGGTATCCGGATCCTGACTGGTAAATGTATAGTATTTGCTGGAAGGTGAAAATCCTTCGATAAAACGCGAAAGCTGGGTGCCAACCGGGTAGACAAAAAGGGCTTCCCCCTGTTCGACCTGGGTGGTGCGTAATTGCAGCTCCCAGAAACCGTCGTCAGCCAGGCTGTAGACTGCAATCAACTTGCCGTCGGGGGATACAGGCGACGCGTAGTTGTGTTTCGTGATGAACTGGAAAACCGAAATCCCTTTGGTATTGGCATGGATGACCGCGTTATTGGTTCCATTGGAGTCGATGCGATTGACCGAACTCAAGGGCGATTCATATTGCTCCCATACTCCATAGATGATCGGTTTACTGCTTTGATTGCAGGCAGAGAGGAATGCAAGAAGAATCAGAGCCCACAAGATTGATAACTGCTTGCTGCGAGACATAAAATTCATCATCATCTCCATTGGTAAATCGAATGCGACCATTGTACTTCAAAACATGACCAGCCCATTCAATCTCAAACGTCTGGAGGATGATACAATCAAGCTTTCCCGCCTATGAAAACACGAAGTGATCCCACCTCAAAACGCGCGCTGCCCTATTTCGCGCTGGTGATCGGCGTGCTGGCTTTGAGCTTTTCATCTCTTTTTATCCGCTGGGCGGATGCTCCCGGCACGATCACGTCGTTCTACAGGATGCTTTTTGCTTCCGCCATATTGATGCCTGTCTGGGCTGCGCGCGGGAAGCAAAAGGTTGGATCGATCAAGAAATTCTGGTTCCTGCCGCTGGCAGGCGGATTGTTCACCGCACTTGATCACGGCATCTGGTCCACATCGATCGCCACCACACGCATCGCGAATGCCACCCTGCTCAACAACATGGCGCCGTTATGGGTGGCGCTCTTTGCCATCCTGATCTGGAAGGAAAAACTGGGTGTCTGGTTCTGGCTGGGACTGCTGCTTGCGTTGAGCGGGGCGACCATCGTCATGGGAAATGACCTGATCTCCAACCCACACCTCACCGGTGGTGACCTGCTGGCACTGCTTTCAAGCCTGTTCTATGCCGGCTATTTCCTGATCACGCAGACAGCGCGCTCGAAAATGCGAACCTTAAACTATATTTGGCTGGTCGATATTTCAGCCGCATTTTTCCTGCTGATCTTCAATCTGATAGTGGGTAGGGGATTGGGCGGGTATTCCATTAATACCTGGCTGATCTTCCTGGTGACGGCAGTGGTTTCCCAGGTGACAGGCTATTTTGCCATCGGTTATGCTTTGGGTCACCTGCCAGCATCCGTGGTCGCACCAACGATGGTCGCACAGCCGGTGCTGACCGCGCTGATGGCGATCCCCCTGGCGGGCGAAGCGCTCAACGCTGCGCAATTACTGGGCGGAATTGCAGTCCTGGCGGGTATCTACCTGCTGAACCGCGTGCATGCCGGCAATCGAACTCCAATACCTGTATAACGATTTTTACAGGCTAAGGGTTAATATAAGAAGAATAGGAATCAATGAAACAAAAAATCGACGGTTTTATCAGGCTGATCAGGATCAAGGAATACCTCTTTTTTGTCTCCATCACCACCTTGATGGGTGCATCCGCGGGTTATGGCACTTTTGGCTGGCGGCTCATCGGGGTGCTCTTCGCAAACCTGCTGGCAGTGGCATTTGCCTTCATGATCAACGACGTGGAGGATGCCCCTGAAGACTCCTTGAACCCAGAAAAGGTCCTGCGCAATCCCGTATCCGCGAAGCACATCACACGCAGGGAAGCAATGAATGCCACCTGGGTCACGGGTGGGCTCGCCGCGGTGACATTTTCGCTGCTGGGATTCTGGCCGTTCGTGATGGGGATGACCACGCTGGTGGTCGGTTTCCTGTATTCATGGCGACGGCTGCGTTTGAAGAACCTGCCTTTCATCGATATGCTTTCGCACTGCATGATGCTGGCTGGTCTGCAGTACCTGGCAGCATACCTGGCATACCAACCGGCACCCTTCATGCGCTGGTTTTTCCCAATGATGATGGTGGTCTGCATCAGCCTGTATGGAGAGCTATTCAACGAGATGCGGGATTATGAACACGATCTCAAGGCTGGGCTCAAGCATACCGCCGCCCTGCTGGGATTTAAAGCGACTTACTGGTTAATGATGTCAAGCTTCGCGATAGGAGTGATATCCGGGGGCATTACCTTTTTCGTGGTCAAGCTGGTGGCAGCCTGGGTGTTGATCCTGATGGCGGTCTTTGCCATGCTGCTGTTGATTGCACCTTTACTCAAAGCATGGCGGCAAAAAGGCTTCCTTCAGCTGCAGGAATCCCTTCAAAAACCATTTGAGATCGCTGCATCATTTGCACTGTTGACCCAATTCGTACTTCCCTGGGCAATGCAACAGATATTCTGACCTGTCTTCCAGATAATTTGGAAGTTAACAGATTCCACCGCGTTAATTTCACACGGATGGTCGAAAAAATCCACATCTCTTTCGAAATTGGATAGAATTTTAATAATCCCAAGTTGCTCTTCAGGAGTGATGAAACATGTACAGCAGATGCTCACTTGAAGAAATATCAATCCGCACAGAGCTCCAACCAGGCGACCTTGGAATTATGGTTTCCATGCACAGTACTCTCTACACCAAGGGAATACAACTTCGGATTGCAGTTCGAGGTCTATGTTGCCAAGGGACTATGTGAGTTCTACGAAAATTACAACCCGGAACGCAACCGCGTTTGGCTCTGCGAACACGGGAAGCGGATCATTGGCTCCCTTATACTGATGGATCGCGGCAATGCTGCCCAGTTGAGATATTTCCTCATCGAACCAGAATACCGGGGTATTGGTTTGGGATCGAAGATGATGAGCATGTATATGGATTTTCTCCGGAAATGCGGTTACCGGGAATCCTACCTATGGACAACCCATGAACTGGAAACCGCTCGTGATTCTTTACGAACGGTTTGGATTTAGACTTACCGAGGAGAAAGAATCGACTGCCTTTGGGAAACCATTACGAGAACAACGGTATGACCTGGCTCTGCCTTAATATTTTTGATCATATCCATACTTAAGCTGGATTTCTCATGGCGATACAGGTGTATCGCCATTTTTGTTATTTGGCGTCATGAGCTGAAATGACTTTATTTGGACCAGGAGCATGGCTGCCAGGATCAGGACGCAGCCGACCAGCTGGAGGGGCACAAACTGCTCGCCGATCCAGAAATGCCCGAAAAGGGCAGCGAAGACACCTTCCATGCTGAGGATGATGGCAGTATCCGCGGGAGGTGCCAGCTTCTGAGCGCGGGACTGCAGGGTGTATCCCACCGCGATGGAGAGAATGCCACCATAGATCACCGTCCACCCCAGCGATGCCAGCGCCGGGATGGTGTTGAATTCAAATATCAATCCGAGCGCCAGGCTGAGCAGCCCGGTCACAGCATATTGACCGATCGAAAATGGCAGCAAGGGCACATCCCTGACCGCCATGCCAACGGTGATGACATGCAGCGCCCAAAGCACCGCACCGATCAGAACAAGAAGATCACCGGGATTGAACGCAAGGCTGCCGCTTGTGCTGAGCAGAAAAATACCGGTCATGGCAAGGAAAACAGCCGCCCAGGTGTACCATGACAGGCGACTTTTAAAGAAAAGGGTCTGGATGATGGGGATGATCACCACGTAAGCACCAGTGATGAAACCGGCATTGGCTGCAGTGGTGGTATGCAGCCCGGCTTGTTGAAAGGAACTGGCAGAAAAGAGGAAAAAACCTGCCAGCAAGACCCATTTCATCTGCCGGCGGTCGAAATGCAGCTTTTCTTTCAGAAATGGCAGGAGGGCAATGGCGCCCAGGAGAAAACGGCAGCCATTAAAGATAAACGTACCCAGGCCGGTGGCAGCAATGCGCTGGACCACGAAAACACTGCCCCAGATGAAAGCCACCAGGAGCAAGCTCAGATCGGCCTGGAACCTTTTATTCAATCAGATGATCCGTTTGGTTATTATTTCAGCTGCGACGTGCAGGCCGGGCAGCGGGTTGCCTTCACTGGAATGGTGGTCGCGCAGAACGGGCATTCCCTGGTGGTGGGTGCAGCTGCGGGAGCAGGCTTGACGGTCCATTTATTCACCGCGCGGATGATCAGGAAGATGACAAAGGCGACGATGACAAAATCGATGATGCTGCTGAGGAAAATACCGTAATTGATCGTTGGAGCGCCGGCTTCCTGGGCAGCAGCAAGGCTGGGATAAGATTGACCCGAGAGATTGAAATACAGCTCGCTGAAATTCACCTTGCCCAGCAGAAGACCGATCGGCGGCATGATAATATCGCTCACGAATGAGGTGATGATCTTGCCGAAGGCGGCGCCGATGATGAGACCGACCGCCAGATCGAGCACGTTCCCGCGCATGGCAAATTCCTTGAATTCTTTAAGCATTATTTCCTCCTATATTATTTTAGATTTCTGCAGCAACCCGTATAAACCATCTGGATAGAGCGGGATGCCGCTTGAAGGCTGGCTGGCAAGATCGATCCAGATGGCTTTCAATTCCGTGTGATCATCTTCATAGGCAGGGAGCTGCGCTTTTTGATACAGGGAAGTGTCCTTAAAACGGGCATCAAAAACAAACACGATCTCATGACCAGGCAGACCGTTATGAAAAAATATACTCTCCAGAACGTCCAGCTGCCTGGGTTCATCAATTTCTGCTTGTAATTCCTCGCGGATTTCCCGGATCATGGCTGAAAGCGCTGTTTCCCCAAAGTGGATCCCCCCGCCCAATGGACGATAAAATTTCTCCGGTTTGAGATGATCGTACCCCTCGAATACCAGAATGCGTCCCTGGTTGGAAAAGACGCACAATGAAATATGGCGAATCCTGGGTTTACTCACGGCTTCCCCTTGCTGCAGGTGATTTTACACCATCTCAGTCGCGTTTGGGCGCAAATGACTACACCAGGAAGTAAAGTCAAGTAATACTTTTGGTCGTGTACCAATCCACTAAAAGGTTATACAAGAAAAGAGATTCGGTAAATATGATGGAAATGAGGTATAATGATGCTTGTCGGATGTTAGCCAATGATGGCGAGTCGGTGCCCACAGAAATGATGGCCGACTCATTATCTCAGGGGGAGATTTCGGAAAACACCCAGGTTCGTCAAGACCCATTTGAATAGGTCGGAGTTGACTTGTTCCCGATTCAGTTTATGGCCAGATAGATTCTCTGCTGGGATGGGTTCATTTTTATTAGGAAAACTAAGAAAGGTTTTCAATGAATATTTATGTAGGTAATCTATCGTTTGATGCCAGTGAAGATGATATCCGCGAGGCATTTGCTGCTTTCGGAACCGTCACCTCTGTCACCATTATTAAAGACAAGTTCTCGGGCCAGTCCCGCGGATTTGGTTTTGTCGAGATGGCAAACGCTGAAGAAGCGAAAGCCGCCATCACGGGCATGAACAGCAAGGATTTGAAAGGCCGCACCCTGACCGTTAACGAAGCCCGCCCCCGCGAAGAACGCGGCACAAGTGGCGGATTCCGCAACAAAGGGAATCGCCGCTTCTAATCTGAGCGACTTGTAAAATGAATCACGCGCCTGTCAACGTGGGCTGACAGGCGCGTGTTCTTTATTTTAAGATGAATTATTCCAGTCGACGGATCTCGGGGTGACGGAACAAGATAAAGAGTGTGTAGAGAAGAATTGCAGCAGCGCAGATTAAAACCGTTGCTGTCGGCGTAAGGATCTCAGCAAGACCCCCCACCACAAGTGAACCCAGCGGCATGCTGCCCATGAAGATCAGGGAATAAATACCCATAACCCGTCCCCGCATTTCATCTGAAATTTGTGATTGAACGAGCGCATTGGTCGTATTCGCCATGGACATGATGCCCCATCCCAGGACAGCCAGCATGATCACAGAAAGCGGCAGCCAGCGGGTGAAGGCGAAGACCACCAGCGCCACGGGTGAAACCAGGCTGCCGAGCGTCCAGATCTTCCCCTTGATCCTGCGGTGACCCAGCACGGCGATAGTCAGCGCACCCATCAACGAGCCCAAACCGCGTGCGGATAAGAGCAAGCCATTTGTTTTTACATCTCCGCCTAAAATATCCACTGCCCAGAGCGGCAGCAGGTAGACAAGGCTGAAACCGAAAACACTCAGGACACCCAGGCTGGCGATCAATTGGGAGATGACGCGATTTTTTCTGACATACACGAACCCATCCTTGATCTGTGACAAAGCATTTGATTTGGGAAGTTCCTGGCGGACAACAGGTTTCATGCGCATGAAAAGCAAACTGATGATCACCGCGATAAATGAAAATCCATTCAACATAAAGCACCATGCCGAACCGAAAGCGGCATAGGTAATTCCTGCCACTGCCGGACCAACGACCGTGGCGGCATTGAACATGGTCGCATTGAGCGCGATGGCGTTGGTTAGATCCTCGCGTTCAACCAGCTCCACCACGAAAGAGTGGCGTGCGGGAGCGTCGAACGCATTGGCAATACCCAGCAGGAAAGCCAGGACGATGATATGCCAGGGTTGGATGAGATCCAGGAAAACAAGGCCAGCGAGGATAAATGCCAGGATCATCATCGCGGCCTGGGTGATGATAAGGAGGATCCGGCGGGGTATTCGATCCGCGACCAAGCCACCATATAGTGAGAACAACCACATGGGCAATCCCGAAGCAAAACCTACGATCCCAAGCATGGCGGCGGAACCCGTGAGCGTATAGACAAGGTAACCCTGGGCAGTGGACTGCATCCAGGTGCCCACCAGGGAAGTTAGCTGACCGATGAACCAGACGCGAAAATTGTAGTATTTTAGAGAAGCAAATGTACGGGCTATGCCGCGAAGCGGGCGGGAGATGATTTTAGAAGGGTTGTTCACAAGAATTCGCTAATCCACTTCAGTAAAGTAAGGTGTCCAATAGAAGATACGACTGAATTCCAACACGTTCAATACTCTTTTTTTGGATCAAATAGATTCAATAAAGGCTCCGCATTAAGATAGCGCTGAAGATTAACCGAAAACATGACCACGGCTCGTTGATCGTATTGGGCGCTGATGCCGGCCACATGAGGGGTGATGATGACATTCGGCAATTTCCAGAGAGGGTCATCCGGTGGTAAAGGTTCACTGTTGAACACATCCAGGGCAGCACCGGCGATGCGGCGCTGGACCAATGCATCGGTCAGAGCTGCCTGATCGATCGCGTTCCCCCTGCCGAGATTGATCAAGAAGGCAGTGGGTTTCATAACCTGGAGCTCGGGAGTGCCAATCAGGCGGGTAGTCTGATGCGTACCGGGCAGCGCGACGACCACGAAATCACACAATTTCAACATGGATTGCAGGGCCTGGATGGGATAAAGGCGGGTAAAGAAATTTCCCCCAGGATCGCCCTCTCCTTCCGGAGTATAGCCATCATCCCCGGGCTTGCGGGCATCCCGCTTGGCTGCCAGAACGACGGCACCAAACGGCTGCAGCAGGCGAGCCACCTGGCGGTTGATGCTTCCATAGCCCACCAATCCAACCGTACTTCCGCGCAGCTCAAATGGATTGTACCGTTCCCAGCGCTCCGCGGCCCATTCTGATCGGCTCTGCAGGCTGAAAAACTCCGGCAAACGCCTTCCCAGGGCAAGCATCATGGTCAGGGCATATTCGGCTGACTGGGTGGACGCAGCACCACTCAGCGTGGTAATGCGCACCGTCTCACTCCTGATCAATGGAGAATTGAGGAAAAAATCGATCCCGGCAAAATGACACTGTACCCAGCGCAGCTCAGGAGCCCATTCCGGATCAGGCAGAATCTTGCCCGCATAAAGCACTTCAGTCTTTTTCCAGATATCCAATGGAATTTCTTGCGCACTTTGGACCGGGAGGTGGGTGATATTCAGGCGCGGCGATATAGCGCGCAGCTCTTGAACCAATTCATCGCTGAGGGGGACAGTGATCAAGACTTCGAGGGACTCTTTTTCCATGGTTGCTCCTGAAAGGTTGCCCGGGAGATCAGCCTCCACCCTTGATGTAGATGCCGGCTGGATCGAGCTCTTCCCTTAGAATCCGAAGCTCATTTGCGGAGGGAGGTTCCGTTTCGCGGATTTTTTCCGCTGCACGGATCGCCCAACCGGTGTTCTCGCGGACCTGTTCAAAGTTGGCACCCGGATGAAGCGCAGCCAGTATAAGCTCACCAGTCTCATCCGGCTCGAGAATTCCCAGGTCAGTGACCACGGCTACAGGTCCCTTTCCACGCACACCACTGGCAGTACGCTGAGATCTGCCACCCAGGAAGCCGGCAGAGGTGGCGAAGTCAACTTTTTCGGGGAAACGCCGCTTCTGATGCGGGGTCATGATATAACAGCGGTCAGCCCAGGCAGCGATCTCCTGGGAACCACCGGAGCCGGGCAGGCGCACCTTGGGATGAGTGTAATCCCCGATGACCGTAGCGTTGATGTTACCGAAGCGATCGATCTGCGCACCACCCAGAAAACCCACGTCAACATTGCCGCGCTGCAAGTAGAAGGAAAAGAGGTCATACATGCTGCACACCGCCGCGGCACCGCTTACCAGGGTGGGATCACCAATGGAAAGCGGCAGGCGCGAGGGACGGGAGCCGATAACACCGGCTTCGTAGATCATCTGCAGGTTTGGGGCGTGGGTGCGCAGGGCGAGGTTGCACGCCAGGTTGGGGATGCCAACACCGACCAGCACGCGGTCGCCATCGCGGAGCAGGCGGGCGGAATTCACGCACATCAATTCTGGGGAAGTGTAATCAGCCATTTCTGCTCCTTTAATACTCGCCGTAATCCACGGGAGATGCAAGCCGGGATTTTACTTTCAAGCGGGAATGTGTTTCGCTGCCCAGTTTCTGCCAATATTCAGCACGATCTTTTACACCGAAAACCCATTCATCCAGCCATTTCTTAACCTCTTCGCTGGATTCACTGATCTTATCCCAGGCGAGGTAAAAGGCATTGTCACGATCGTAATAACCCTGTGTATACGAAGGATGCGCAGCATATAGGAACACGGCAGACGGCATCCACGATGAATTCAGGGATCAGGGTGCGGTTGGGATCCGAGCGAATCACGCTTTCATCCACGATCTCCTCGGCGGTGATGATCACGTTCTGCGCGGCGAAAGCGGCTTCCTTCTGCTCGCCGAGGATACCCCAGATATGGGAATTGCCTTTGGCATCGCAGCGCTGGACATGGATGATGGCTACGTCCGGGTTTAGCGGCGGTACAACGACAACCTCCCTGCCGGTATAGGGGTCGATCACCCGGCGGATATTGGGATTGTTTTTTTCCAGGTCGGGGGCGGCTGTCTGGTTCATGGGGATGAAGGGCATCCCGGTGGCTCCCGCCTGCAGCCTGGAAATCATGCCAAAATGAGAATATTCCTCCCATTCGAGCTTGCCTGCTTCCAGGGCAGCCCTGACGATGCGCAGGGAACCCACACCCGGGTTGCCGATGTAGGAGAAGATGATCTTCTTTGCGGTCCCGGCAGCCACCATCTGGTCGTAGATCAGATCCGGCGTGGCACGCGCCAAGACAAGGTCCTTGCGCCCCTGGCGGATGATCTCATGACCGGCTGCGAATGGGATCAGGTGGGTAAAACCGGCAGCATAGACCAGGTCTCCATCATGGACGAACTGCTGAACCGCTTCCTTCATCGTGCAAAGTTTTGTCATCTTTTTTCCTCCACCAGCGATTGCTGGTGCCGATAATTCGATCGTTATTACAGACAGCCGCAAAAAACCTCGAGTTTATCCTTTCACAACGCGATTGCGGATTTGCTCGTGCATATAGAGCGGGAGATAATACAAGCCCCCGGAGTTTTTACCGGTGGCTCCGGAACCTTTCCAGCCGCCGAACGGTTGGTAACCGGGCCAGGCACCCGTGGTGGCACCCTGCGGGCGGTTGGCGTAGGTGACGCCGGCTTCGATCTTATCGTAGAACCATTCCACCTCTTCTTCAGACCCATAGAAACCGGCGGTGAGGCCGTAATCGACATCATTGGCGATGCGCATGGCTTCTTCGAGATTGCCAACCTTGCCGATGGTCGTGATCGGCAGGAACATTTCATATTTCCACAGGCGGTGGTCGAAGGGCAGCTCTGCCAGGGTGGGCGCACAGAAATAGCCATTGGCAAGCGCGCCTTCGGTGAGATGGCGACCGCCGGTGAGGATCCTGCCGGCACTCTTGATCTCATCAATGAAGACCTGGTAATCACGGTAGGAATTCTTGTTGATCACCGGACCCAGGAAATTGGCACGATTGGTCGGATCACCAATGGTCAGTTTGCCGATCTTCTCAACCAACTTTTCAACGAGGGCGTCATAAACGGATTCCTCAATGATCACCCGCGAGCAGGCAGAACATTTTTGACCCTGCAGACCGAATGCAGAACGCATGATACCAGTGGAAGCTGCCTCGAGATCGGCGTGGCGGGAGACAATGGCGGCATTCTTCCCGCCCAGCTCCAGGACCAGCGGGCGGATCCAGCGGCTATTGGCAAAATCACGATACAGTTTCATACCCACATCGAAAGATCCGGTAAAAGTGATGCCATCCACCTCGGGACTCTCGATGACCGCCTGCCCCAGGCTGGACCCGGGACCGGTGACGTAATTGAATACGCCATCCGGCAGACCGGCATCGCGGAAACATTCCGCCAGCAGGCGCGCGGTCCAGGGGGTATCGGTGGCAGGTTTCATCACCAGGGTGTTGCCGGTGACGAGCGCGGCAGCGGCGGGTCCGCCGGTGAGCGCACAAGGGAAATTGAACGGGCTAATCACCACCCAGACCCCGTACGGGCGCAGGAAGGAGGTATTGGTGCTGGTGTAACCCACCACCGGATCGCGATTCATTTCTGATATATAACCCTGGTTGGCTTCCATGCGGTCGCAGGCGTAACGGATCAAATCAGCGGTCTCAGCGGCATCACCGAGGGATTCGGTGCGGTTCTTGCCAACTTCGAGTGCCATGACCACGCCGAATTTGAAGATGCGCTCATCCATGAGGGCAGCGGCTTTACGCAGCAGCGCCACCCGTTCCTGCCAGGGTGTATGACTCCATCCCTGGAAGGCTTCACGGGCGGCTGAAAGTGCCAGACTTCCATCTTCGGCGGTGCCTTTCTGGAAAATACCAAGGACGCGGTTGGTATCGGCAGGGAAACGATTCTCGAATTTCTCCTTGGAAAAGTGATCCTTGCCCTTGATCAACATGCCGTATTCCGCACCGAAACCTGAGGTTAGCCCGGCGAGGGCTTCGTCGAAGCGGGTATGCAGCTCCTCGGGTGGATTGTACATGGTCGAATAGGTCAATTTGAATCCAAATTCACCGGTCATCAAGAAAAATTCTCCTTATTAATTGGAAAAGGGTAAAAAATCGCTTGTCTATTTTAGCTTACCTGATGCCAGTCGTCAAAGCGCAGTGTATCATTCTCAGTATAATTGGATAAACATCCACAGATTGTGTGATAAATGGAGGGATGATTGCAGCCTGAATATACCGGTTTCGTCAATTTTGGGATCTTCTTTTTCACATTCCTGCTGGCAATATCGGCATTGCTATTTATTTCCACGATTTTAAATAAAGTGGAAGGTAAAACTGGTGGGCAAATCCTGAAGTCTTTATTCATTGGATTGGGCACCGCGCTCTGCCTGGTGGGGGTGCAGAGCCTTTCACAACGAGCGGGATTGGCGGATGAACTGAATCGAAACCTGAGTTATATCGTGACTGCGCTCATCAACCTGTGCCTGATATTCGTGGTATTCCAAGTGAAATGGAAAAAGGCTGCCCTGCTCTGGCTGCTGCCGCTGGCAGGCATCATTGCTGGGTGGATCTATTTACAGTACCTATAAACACTCACATTGCCAGATTATCCGCCAAAGTAATGAAATCAGCGGCATGCATATACTTTCCTGAATGGATTGGCCATTCCGCGTTCAGGGCATCCTGCCAACGCTGAGGGATACCTTCGAGACCGTATAACGCCCCCGCCAATGCACCCACGACCGAACCCGCGGTATCGGCGTCACGACCGAGATTGACGACCTGTACCAAGGCTTCCTCAAAACTACGTGTGTTGACCAATCCCCACGTCACGCTTGCCAACGTATCGCGCACCCAACCGGAATTGCCCAACTCCTCGCGCTTTAATGAGGGTGCTTTTTCAATCACTTCTCTCAATTCTGAGGGGATGGTAATCGAAGCCAATACTTTTTTACAGGCGTCAACAGGCTGCTCGCCGTGCACCAGGAGATGGAGCATGCCATTGATGAAACAGGCAGCCAGCCACGCATTCCGGGTGCGGGTGGGTGACCAGGCTCTGCAGCTCGCTATCCGCCAGGAGACGGTCGTGATCCTGCAAATAAGCCAGCGCCACAGGCCAGCAGCGCATCACGGAGCCATTACCGGCGCTATCGGGAGATTCACGGCGGCTTTGTTGAGCGGCAATCTCCCAATCAAGACCGCCAGAAATCCGCCGCAGCATGAAGGCGGTCTGGAAGCCATAGTCAGAAGGTCCACTATTGAACCAATCGACAAAGCGCCGGGCAAGATCCTGTGCATCCAGGGGGCGGTGCGCCAGCAGGCTTTCAGCAAGAGCCAGCGCCATTTCGGTATCATCAGTGATGCTGCCGGCGGGCAGCCTGCCGGGGGACATTTCACGGAGCAAATTCTCCAACGGGGATGGCGCGCGGAATTCAAGGGGCATGCCGAGGGCATCGCCAATGGCAGCGCCCAGGGCGACAGCACGGGTGCGGGATTGGAGGGTGATGGTCATTTTTTGGAGAATTGCGTGTAAAACGCATCCACTCCCTGGCGAATACTCTCAGTTTCAGCGCGTTTTTTTATAATAAGATTATTCAACCGGGCAGCGTTTGTTCGCAGCGGTGCGCTCGAGAGACCCTTGAGGATGGCATTGGCGAGGGCTTGCGGATCGCGGGGATCCACCAATAAGCCATTCTCGTCATCGGTGATCCATTCGCGGATGGATTCGATGTCCCCGGCGATGGGGAGACAACCACACGCCATGGCTTCCAGCAGGGAGTTGGGCGTGCCATCGTGCTCCGAAACCGAGATCGAAAGGTCAGCAAGCTTGAAGAGGTTCCAAAGGCTGGATTGCGGTAGATAGGGCAGCAGGTGCACATTACCGGCGATATCCAGTTTCTTAAGCCAATCTTCAGCTTCGGATTGACCCTGCATGGCGGCACAGGCGAAGACTACATCATGGTCTTTTTGCCAGGACCAGCGGGACAGCCTGGAAAAAGGTATCATTGCGCACGCTGCCGGGTCTGAAATCCGCGCGGATTGATCACCAACGGGCGGTCGGATGTCATCCAGTCCTTGAATGGTTCACGATCTTTTTCAACCCTGCTGATAGCCTGAAGGTCCACGCCACCGCCCCCGGGAACGACCAGCACCGGGGAGGATGCATCAAAACCCCATTCCCTGCCCAGGCGGATATCGCGGCTGGCATCCGCAAACAAACCTTGCGCCCTGCGCAGCGTATTGCGTGTGCAGTGTGCCATCAGGGGAGAACCCTTGGCGTGGAAGGTCAGGTCATTACCCCAGATGGAGATGAGGAGGGGAATTTCGACCGGCGTATAAGATGCCAACATACCCTCAAATGGGATGCGCAGGCCGTGCACAAGATCGGGTTTCAACCGGCATACCAAATCCTCGAATTGAGAGCGAAAAAAGGGCAGGCTGAGCGGACCCAGCCAAAAACGGCCCGACATGAACAGCGAACGGAAACGACCGACCACGCGACGGGAAAGGCTGTTTTGCTGACGGGTATGGGCGCCGGTGCTCACCTGGCTGCCGGAAAGCGCGTTGAAGGCAACCGGCATGACGAGCATCTCATTAACGCCTTCGATTGGCGCACAGGGAAAAGTGCTGACCAGGTCGACGTTATGCCTGGAGCGAAGCAGCATGCGGATCCAACCGTGGGTGTTCTGCGAACGTCCATCAGCCACGAGCAGGATACGCATCAGCCATTCTCCCGGAGAGCGCGATTCATCGTTTACCCTCCGCTCTTTCCACGTATTTCCAGAACAGAACGAATGGCATCCCGGAAACTTGCCACCATGGTCTCGATATTGACATCCTCAGAAACGATTTTATAAGAAGCTGATCCCATTTTGCGCAGGCGGGGAATATCGGAGAGGGCTGCCTTGAGAGCTGCAGAGAGGGCAGCCAGGTCTGCGGATGGAATCTGCCATCCGTTTTGCGGGCGGACCAGGTCAGATTGGGTGCCATCCGCTTCGGCGACGATAACCGGAAGGGCAAAGCTCATCGCCTGCTGAACTGCCAGGCCGCCGGTCCCCGGGAGCACAAACAAGTCAGCCCGGGTATATAGATCATCCAGTTCTTTCCCCTGTTTGGCTCCAAAGAATCGCGTCGATGGAAATATCGATTTTGCTTCGGCTTTGAAATTTTCAAGCGCCGGTCCATCACCGACGATGCAGAGTTCTGGTTGGAGATCAACCGGCAAGGATGCGCAGGCTTTGAAAAGAATGTCCAGGCGTTTGCGCTCCTGCAACCGACCAACGAAGAGGACAACCGGTTTACTACCCGTTTTCCTGTCCTTGCGGATAATTTCCCTGTTGCCGCGGGCGAAAGGTGACCGCATTGGGGGCGACAAAAATCTTGGTGGAAGGAAAGCCTGCTTTGATATATTGATCCGCGCCTGCCTGGCTGTAAGCGATCACGGCATCAAACTGGAGCAGGAACTGGCTTCTCAGGCTATTTTTGATCATCCTCAACGCACCGTTACCCGTTTGAGCACCCAGTCCCCAACCAATGACCTTGCGACCGCGGTGATGCATCCAGCGGACGGCACCGGTCGTGCTGAGCACGCGGGGATTGGCTTCCGCGATGAGGATATCCGGCTGCCATTCATTCAGCCATTCAAGGATATTGGTCTGCATCATCAGGTGAAGAGGATCGCCCGGAATCTGCGCGTTCTGCGCGGGATGCATGGAGGCGAGCTGTCAAATTGCCTTCAAGAACCCCTTCTTCAGGAGAAGCCTTGCCCGCAAAAACGCATAATCCACACCCACATATTGAAGCGAGCGCATCGAAGAAGGTCACCCGGTAGGCGGGAAGGATGCGCTGCTGAATGCCAACGCGAACAGGCAGTTCCCTCATACTGCCACCTTTACGTGAGAGCCTTTGCCCGTCTTTTCAACTTCGATGCGGGTCGGGAAGGCATCTTTGAGCTCTTCCAGGTGGGTGATCACCAGGATGCAGTTGAAATCCTGACGAACTTCGTTGATGGCTTCGATCAGACGCTGGCGGCCTTCGGTATCCTGGCTGCCAAAACCTTCATCAATCACCAGAGTCTGCAG
Source organism: uncultured Chloroflexia bacterium (assembly GCA_963804865.1). Taxonomy (GTDB): domain Bacteria; phylum Chloroflexota; class Anaerolineae; order Anaerolineales; family Anaerolineaceae; genus CAVVEQ01. Next base: position 1,482,356 of record CAWDSH010000001.1, on the reverse strand, counting down.
GCGGGCACCGGCACGCTGGGCGAGCACGTGTGAAAGCGCGAGGCGGATGGCAAAATTGACGCGGAATGCTTCGCCGCCCGAGAACATTTCATAAGGGCGAACTCCAGCAGAATCGCTGATGAGGATATCCAGGGTTTCCTTCTTATCTTCGCGATTCTTGTCCTTGTATTCTCCCTGCGTTTCGAAGCGCATGGACATGGCGCCCGAGCTGAGCCGGTCGAGGAGATCATTGGCCCGGCTTTCAATTTCAGGCAAGGCTTCCTCAATCAACAAGGCAGGGATGCCTTCACGGCTAAAGGCATGTTCCAGTTTACGCAGGTGGGTTATGCGGGTGGTGATCTCACCCATTGCGGCATGGATGCCTTCAGCACGGAGGCGCAAATCGTCCAGCACGTCCACCTTTTGCCGGGCTGCACCCACTTCCAGGCGCAACCTGTTTTCATCCTCGCGCGCATTATTCAGCTCCTGCTCCAGGAGGACCAGGTCAGGGATTTGACCGGCTTCCAGCTGGTATTTGTTGTTCGCTTCTTCATACTGAACCTGCTGCTTTTTTAATTCCTCCAGCGTGTCTGCAAGCTGTTTTTGTTTGCTCTGGATATCGCGCATCAAGGGTTCAAGGGCTGCGCTGGCCTGGTCGAGCTTGTTTTTTCTATCCTGGCTTTCTCGAAGGACAAGTTCTTCATTCACAGCCCTGGTATGGGCATCAGGGTCGTAACCTAATTTCTTAAGCTTCTTTTCGATTTCCAACAAGGCTTTGCGTTGCTTCAGGGGCGAAACCATTATTCTTGAGCCTGTCAACGATCTCACCGCGGTGAGCCTGTTTTCCATCCTGCCAGAGGGAGAGGACATCCTGATGCTGCTTGAGCTGCGATTCCACCTGGTCGAACTGCCTTTGGCGGGATTCCCGTTCCTTCTCAACAGTGTTTAACTTTTCCAGGGTTTCATCGCATTCGCTCAGCTTCTTTTCCACCTCAAGGCGCGATGCATTATTATCCCTATAACGATCACCCTTCTCCTTACCCTGGTTTTCAAGCGAGGTGATAAGGGTTAGACGGTCTGGGTCAGAAAGGGATTGTCCGCAGAGCGGGCAGGTGGCGCCAGCTGTAACCTTTAAGCTGCTCGATGCGTTCTGCCAATTCGTCCATCTCGGTTTTCAATTGTTTGTTCTCAGCTGAGAGGGAGCCCTGTTTCTCCCGCAGATCACGGCTCTCGGTTTCAAGAGCCGGTTTTTCACTGATGCGGGTTTCAAATAGTTTCAGTTCCGTTTTGAAAGAGCGCAGATTGTCCTTTCAAGTCCCGGGATATTCTTTTTTATCTCATCAACATTCTTACTCTGTTCGTCAAGCGTTCGACAGCTCTTCCTCAAGCCTTGATCTTTCTTTCTCGACAATCACCTTTTGAGCAGAATATTCCGTATTCAATTGATGCGCAGTATTTTCGAGCGCATCCCATTTTTCCAACCGCGTCCGGGCTTCCTGCCAGGATTTTGAAACCGGCTTCAATCCCTCCTGCCTGCTCCAGATCTCCTGATAACCGAAGCGTTCTTGCTCCAGATCGCTCAGCTTCTGTTCCAATTCCACCTTTTGGCTTCTGATTTGGTGACAAGTCCGGAAAGCATTTCAACATTTTTCCGAAGGTTTTCAAAGGAATCAGCCTGGCGCCTGGCGAAAGCAAAGGTCCCCTCCCTGGCTTTGCGTAATTCCTCAGCCTTTTTCAAATCCTCGTTAACTTGCTTCAAGTGAGCCTGCCGGGAGTCCTCTTCGCCGAGCTCGGTTTCGATCTCTTGAAGAGAACCCGCGTGGGCAGCTTTTTCATTATTTTTATCCCGAATCATGCGGCTGGCAGTATCCCGAAATGCTTCCCAGCGTTCCAAGCCCAAGATGGTGGATAGGATCTTTTTACGGTTGCCGGGGGTCTGCTGGGCGAATTGGTCAGCTTTACCCTGCAGGAAGAAAGACGCGTTGATGAAGGTCTCATAATCCAAGCGCAGAGTCTGGATGATGCGGTCCTGGGTCTTGCTCATGGTGGCTTCGGTGAGTGGTTTCCAATTGGATTCTTCGTCCAGGATGAAGAAATCAAGGCGGGCACTCTTGCCGCGCGTTTTGGAACGCAGAATGCGGTAGCGGTGACCTTCATAATCAAAATCCAAGGTGACTTCAGCGGTATCACAATGGGAATTGATGATGGCATCGTCCCGCCGCCGGGCTTCTCCAAAAAGAGCCCAGGTGATGGCATCCAACAGTGAGGATTTGCCCGCGCCGTTGGAACCTGAAATACAGGCGAGATCGACCTGTTCCAGGTCCAGGTTGGATTCATCCCAATAGGATAGAAAACCTGAAAGTTTGAGTCTGACCGGGATCATTTAGTGACCGTTTCGCTGCCTTTATCTAAAGTCTCGCCAAGCCTGAAATGTGAAGAGTTCATCGTGCTAGACTTCAATTTCGTCATCCAATGCCTTTTTTATCACTTCCTCAGCCAATTGCTTGAGGATTTCGACGTCTTTCGATTTTTCTTTTTGGCTTTCCAGGTATTTTACAAGCAGATCCTGTGGAGGAATGCTGGACCAGGACTGCCCACCCGGTAGGCGAATCCTGGACTGCACCTGCGGCCGACGAATAAGGTGAAATTCGAAAGCCTGGTCGGCTGCCTGGCGGAGGGAGGTTTCATCGATTAGAGTTTCCCAATCCCTGGGGTATTCGATCACGAGCCGGACAATGGCGTCCTTGATATCGGCTGCAGGCGGTAGAGATGCCAAAAGACGCTGATTGAGATCCTCTGGTGATGGCAGTGCTTCATCTCCAGAAAACCGAACCTGGGAGTCAAAAAATCGCCTGCCATCCAATTTTCGGAAATCGACCCTGGATTTACCTTTCTCCAGCTCAACCATGGCGAAGAATTTTTCATCCTGTGCTTCCCCAAAATCCACCCGCTCGATGGAGCCCGGGTAAACCACCGGAGGATGTCCACCCTCATTCAAATTTTGTTTTTTATGGATATGACCCAGGGCGACATAATCCAGGCGTTTATCCTTGACCAGCGAGCCGGGGAGAACAAGATCATTTCCCAGCATCACGCTGCGCTCGTTGCCATACATGGCTCCCTGCACGGAAGCGTGAGCGGTCAGGATTACTGGTAATTCCGGATCAACCGAGTCCAGCCACGCCTTTACTATTTCATCCAGACGGGTTTCGATTTCCTCATCGATCTCAGCAGATGTTTCGTTGGCGGATTCCCTGGCAGCCAACAGACCTGACCTGGAGATCCAGGGCAAAGCTAAAACCTGAAGGGGGAGATCCCAAAGATCAGCGGGACCAAGCAAGCACGGCTTACTCAGAACCTTTATAAAAGGTACCTGGAGGGTATCGAATTCATGCAGGGTATTGGCGCGCCCGATGGCAGGAGAAAGATCATGATTGCCCACCAGGAGAAGGGTGGGTATCTGCGCCTGTGACAGGCGGATGATGCGCCTGCCCCATTCGCGCTGGTAGGTTGGCGAGGGATTGCGATCTTTATAGGCATCCCCGGCGAATATCACCAGGTCCGGTTTCTCGTTGATCGCTGTATCGATAATGGTATCCAGCGCTTTAAGAAAATCCAGCACCCTGAAGGGCAGTCCGCTCTGCGGGTCATGCCGCCCCTGGCTGGCGATATCAATATGCGCGTCTGCGAAATGAAGGATCTTCAACATCTTGCTAGGGATTTGCCCCCAACTGCTGCAGGGCTTGAAGCGCCGGTGGAAATCCGGGGTGGTAGTTCAAAGCTGTTTGCAGGTCTTCAATAGCACCCGCGATATCGCCGAGAGCTTGTTTTGCAAGTCCACGCCAGTAGAAACTCTCTTCAAGGGCGGGATCATTATCCCGGACCAGGTTGATGGCGTTTTCGGTCGCCAGATCAATCACATCCTGGTAACGGGCGGTATAAAAATATGCGAAATAAGGCCCAGTCTGGTACCAGAGGATGCGGTATGGACGGCTGGTGAGATCCTTGGGAAGATTGTTGTAGATACCGAATGCCTGGTCATAAGCCTGGGCGGCGCCAGTGTAATCCTGTAATTTAACCAGGCTGCTGCCCACGTTATACCAGCTGAAGAATAGATCCCTGCCGCTATCCGTCATCGTCTGATCGGAGGCTGAAAGATAGGCATGGGTGGCATTGGTCAGCTCATCGGCGTCTTCACCAAGGAGCTGAAGCACTTCGGCTTCGCGGTCCAATGAATAAAGGATCAGGTAGGTGTAATTGAAACTCTTCCATTCAGCCATGAATTGTTCAAAGGTTTCCACATAATCCGGTTCGATGAATGAATCCTGCGTGATGACGAGCTCTCGCGTGTCATCGTAACCAACCACCACCTGGTAGTGTCCCATCCAGCTGTTGTTACCCTGCAGGTCACGGAAGAAAACACCTTTTTCGACCAGGACCGGGAAACCCGCAGCCGTGAATTTCCGGATGGTGGACAAATCACCTCCGATACGGGTGATGGCACCCAGACCCAGCGAGATGGTGTAGTTTTCCATTTCGTAAGGCATCACGTTCTTGTCTTTATCATAGGGCTTGAGAGCCGCGCCGACCTCTTTGATATCTCCAGCCCAACCCCAATAAGAAAGCGCCATGGCCATGTTGGCAGGAGCGCAATAATTGAAGAATCCATGCTGGGTATAGTAGGTGCCGCCCTTGATATACACGTTGGAAGGCAGTGGTGTAGCAGTGGGGCTGGGGATGGCCGTAGGTAATTGAGTATCAGCTGGAGTCGGAGTAACGGTCGATCCAGGGATTTCAGCCAGAGCCGTGAGCGTGCCCTGCAGGTCGGGTGTAGCGGAGGTACTGGGGGAGAAGCCAACCTCCTCGGGGGGATCGATGATCGAGCGAAGTCGAATAAACACTTGCGAGATATGCCAGCTGGCACTTTCACGCAGGTTCGGGATGATCATCACGGTGCCGGCAGCGACCAAAACGAGCACCATGATGACGATTAACGCTCTTTTTACTTTAACGGACATGAAAAAGATTATATCCTAAAAGCGAAAGCACTCGTTTTACAGGTAAAAGGTATGACGGAATTTTCACTGCCAATCTAAATAAAAAGACACCGCCATTTTCAAGCGGTGTCTCATTCCACAGGTTAATTTTTAGGAAAATATCAAGGGAACTACCGGTTAATCACATATTGAATATACAGGAATCCCAATCCAGCGATCAGGAATATCAAAAATGAGATCAATATTGCTGGAACCAGCCAGCGTAAACTGCGCCGCCGGCGGGGCTGGGGAGCGGAAACATCCTGGGTTTCGATCACGGGCTCCGGCAAAGAGGATTTGGCGGCTTCTATTTTGGGAGTCCCAGTGGAGACAAAGGGCGGTTCCACACCGGTCGGGAAGGGTGGGGCCGCAGCCTTTAGCGCTTCTGCTGCCTGCACCGGCGTCTCCGGAAGTGCTTCCACGGATGATGCGTTGATTGGGCTTGCTCCTCAGGTTGAACTGGAGCCGGCATGGGGATAACCGGTTCGGGTTGGGGTGATGGGGCTGCAGGCTCCTGAACCAACGCCGCTGCGGGTTGTTCGGGTGGCGGGGCAGCTGGAGCTAGCAGCTGCCTGCTGGAAGGGAGTGGCTGGAAATTCAGCAGGCGTTGCGGGCGGTTCTACAGCAGTCTCCGCTGGGGCAACACCCTGTTGAAAGGGTGTTGAAGATCCTTCCGGGGGGACAAAGACAGGCTGCGCAGTCGGGGCTTCAACAGGAGGGGCTGATTTCACGGGTGCCTGCACAGGAGCAGGTGGAGGGACAGATTCCACAGAAGCCTGAACAGGGGCAGGTTGAGGAACTGGTTCGGGTGCAGCCGCAGGAGCGGAAACCTGGGGTTGGTGTTCCTTCAGCATTTGAAGCGCTTTAACTGCGGTCTGATCCTGAGGATTGAGTTGAACGCAAAATTCCAACGCCTTGATCTTATCAGCATCGTGGGGCAATGTTTCCACGAACCAGAGCCAGGCGGAAACGTTATGAGGTTCAACCCGGATAATCTCTTTCAAAATTGTACGGGCGGAATCGCGATTTCCTGAACGTATCAACGCGATGGCATCATTTAGAGTTTCAGCCATACAAATTCTCCTTTTCCCCGTGGTGCGTTGGTTAAATCTCGCCTTCCCCGAAACGCATTTCAGGACTATTAAGATAATAGATAGAAATCAAAGTGTTGTCAAGCCAAATTGCGTGAAAATTAAGTAAAAATTCCTGTAGAATGGCAAAAATCATGCTCTCCAGAAGCCACGGCGGAGCGGGCGCATATCTTCAGTGGTGATAAAAGCAGTGGGATCAGCTTCCAGAACAATCGTATCAACCGTGCTTATATCCTTGCGCAGTACGTTGCAATGGAGAACAGTGACAGTGCCATCCTTGCCGCGACCGGGTATCTCTGTAACGGCATAACCATCATTCCTGAGCGATTCAGCGATGACTGCGCCGCGATTGGAGCTAATGATAGTGACCAGGGTATGTCCAACAGCCAGACGTTCTTCGATCCACATCCCCACCACGTTGCCGGTGGCAAAACCAGCGGCATAACCGAGGATATTGAGCAGATTGCCCGCGTTGGTGAGCACCGAGCTGATGGCTACAATGAAGATCAAGGATTGGAGGAAACCAAGGATCCAAGCCAGCCCTTTCCGCCCGCGAACCACGAAAAGCAGGCGAATGGTGTCCAAAGACATATCCCCCACGCGTAAAACAAAGATCAGCAGAGCCCCCAAGAGCGCTTGCCAGGTAAATTCAAGAATCATGATTTAAATCCCTCCAATTTAGTCAATTCGACGAAAATTTCGCCGATCTCATAAAGCTTATCATGATTTGACCGGGTTATCTAACTGAATTCAAGCAGGTTGGCGCGGTCTCTTCAACAGGCTTGTAAAAATATGTACCGCTGACTTCCCTATTGCGGGCAACGCTATAACTTACATCATCCAATGGGGGATAAGAGAGATCAAAGTAATCATTAAAAACCAGCCGGAAGGAGTTGACCGGTGAAATATCAGAATAAAGTTGCCCCGCAACATCTTCGGGCAGGTAATACGCATTAAGGATCGGGTAACGATCTGCCTGTGATGATCCATGATCACCTTGAATGATGATAATGGGGGGGACTTTTGATTTTTCAATGATTTGGGTTAATATGGGGATAAGCTGATTGTTGATATATTGCACCTGATTTGCATATCCCTGCCGGGAATAATCCTCATCAATACCGTTGCCATCATTGCTGTAGAACCGGTCATCCTCATTGATACTCCCATCCGGTAAAAATATAAAAGGCCGATGTGGGCTGAGGATATGCGCGAAAATGAATTTCGATCCGGAAAGTTCCGGTATCCCGGGCAGCTTTTCAAGCACGTTTTCGACCCTGAGAACATGACCGGCATACAGTGGTGCACTCAAATGGAGCAGCCCTTCAATTTTCTCGGGTTGACCACCCACAAGCATCAGCAGGGCAGATTTCTGCAATAAGAGAGCTTCAAATGGCTGAATCCGCGGAGAAAGGAAATAAGTGGGTTCGGGGGTGAAAAAGTAATCGGAATCCGAGTAAGTACTCCATTCATAACCGGTGGAGAACGCCACGGTCTTGTAACCCATGCCCACCAGCTTCTCCCTGACCAGATTATTGCTCAACCCATTCATCAGGTTGTCCCGGTAACGCAGCTCGGATTGAAAACTGGTTTTTTCAAGCTCGTGGACATAATCCATGTTCAACAAACTGACCAGCGAACGGATGGTGCTCGGATAATTACTGCGCGCGCACTCCGCCACGTAGAAGCCGAGATCCTCCAATTGATCGATGAATGCCGAATTATCAAGATCGAAATCGGATTCAAGTATGTCCGCGCGGGTATAGGTATCCAGGATGATCAGGTAGATATCCGGGAGATCCTCCTGATTTGAAATTTGCACTCGGGATTCTTCCAGTCGTTCGCTATTCCGCTGGAGAAGCATGTGATTAATATTGTAAGAAACGATCTGATAGATCGGAATCAACAACAGGACAATGCTGACAAAATTGAATGTGGAAGTCAGCGGGGCTTGATCTTTTACGCGGAAGTAAAGAAGATAAGAGCTTATCAAGATCACAAAAACGTAGAAGACAACGAGATATCTGAAACGCCCGAGTGTCAAACCAATCTCTGGAACGGACCTGAGCCAGCCGTGGAGGTGGCCAAAGGTAAAAAACGAGATGATGAGCACAACCGAAAAGATGGCGCTTTTATGGAAATTCCGGAACAGCGGGAAACTCACCAACGCCAGAATGAATGCTGCAAGGAGCGAGATCAGCAGCGGTCTCCAGATGACGCCTGCATTCACCTCGATGATATTCGTGGCAAAGAGTTGAATGACTGGATAGACCGCAAATAATGCCAGGTGAAATGGAAAAGATATGATCTTTTTCATATTCGTTGGATGTTTATAAACTTAGATTTGCTCTCCATGGCGAATTCTTTATCCTGGACTTCAAGCGGTCAAGAAAAGAGGATGAGCTTAACCCGCATCCGATCGATAAGCCGGCAGGTAAAGATTCTCCAGGTATTCCTTGACCATGCGCCGTGTGGAAAACTGCGGGGCTAGCGTGCGGATGGATTCCTTCATGCGTGCAATCCATTCGTTGGGAAGATTATCAGCCGAGCGATCGTTGTAAAAGAGCGGGACGATTTCATTTTCAAGCACATCATACAGCGATTTTGCATCTGCCGCGTCCTGCTGATCCACCTTCTCCATTTCGCTGTCATCACCGATCGCCCACCCGTTGGATCCGTTATACCCTTCGCGCCACCAGCCATCCAGAACGGAAAAATTGAGCACGCCATTCATGGCAGCTTTCATTCCGGATGTGCCTGAGGCTTCATTTGGCCGGCGGGGGGTATTCATCCAGACATCCACACCTTGAACCAGGTAGCGAGCCATATTCATGTCGTAATCTTCGAGGAAAACCAGGCGACCACCAGTGCGGGAATCCTTTACCGCGCGGTAAAGAGCTTGGATCACCATTTTTCCGGGCTCATCCGCAGGATGAGCCTTGCCGGCGAAAATGAATTGCACCGGGGCGCTGACGTTGTTGATGATGCGCAATATACGATCATAATCGCTTAAGATGAGATTTCCGCGTTTATAGGTAGCGAAGCGGCGGGCGAAACCAATGGTCAAGGCATAGGGATCCAGAAGAACACCGCCCGCAACAACCTGAACAGGCGCGACCGTTCCACCCAGCCACTGCCGCCTGGCGCGGTCATTGACATAAGCCAGTAATTTTCGCCTTAAATGTCGGCGTACCGTCCATATTTCACTATCCGGGATGTTATTGATCAATGACCAGAGATCCGGGTCGTCCAGGTTTTTCCACCAGTCTGACCCAAGGTAACGTTCATAGAGATTTCGCTGACGCCGTGCGAGCCAGCTGCCCATATGAACGCCATTGGTAATATGGCTGATAGGGACATCATCCTCGCTTTTTTCCGGCCAGAGAAATTTCCACATGTGGCGGGATACTTTTCCGTGAAGCTCAGAAACGGCATTGGCACCTTGTGAAAGATGCAACGCCAGAACCGGCATGCTGAAAACATCCCCCCAGCTCTGTTTATCGCAGCCCAAAGCAAGGAATTCATCACGGGTAATCTTCAAATCCTGCCAATAGTTGCTAAAGTATTTATCTATCATAGATTGCGGGAAAACATCATTCCCTGCAGGTACCGGAGTATGGGTGGTAAAGATATTGGTCTTGCGGACATGATCTTTTGCGTTTTCAAGGGTCATGCCTGCAACAAGATGCTCGCGAATGCGTTCCAGGGTCAGGAAGGCTGAATGACCTTCGTTCATATGCCAAATCTGAGGATCAAGTCCAACAGCACGCAGCGCGCGCACCCCGCCGATGCCCAGCAGGATCTCCTGTGAAATTCGCACTTCCGGATCATTGCTGTATAAGCGGGCGGTTAGATCGCGATCCGCTGACTCGTTCTGTTCCAGGTTACTATCGAGCAAGTAGAGCGATACCCGCCCCACCTGCACCTGCCAGATCCGGGCATGCACAACGCGCCCCGGAAGGTCAACCGATACGGTAACCGGATTGCCAGATTTATCCGAGAGGAAAAGGATGGGCATCTCGTTAAAATCGAGCTTCTGACTGCGGGTTTCCTGCCAACCATCTTCGGTGATCTTCTGGACAAAATACCCCTGGTTGTATATAAAGCCGACGCCTGCGAGAGGCAATCCGAGGTCGCTGGCTTCCTTAAGGTGATCTCCTGAAAGGACGCCCAGACCGCCAGCATAAACGGGGAGCGATTCATGCAGGCCAAATTCAAACGAAAAATAGGCGGCCAATTTATTTGTCAATTCGGGGTGTTGCTTGCCAAACCAGGTGTCTTCACCCTTCATGTACGTATCGAATGAATGAATGACACGATCGTAATGATCGAGGAAATAGCGGTCGTTGGTAACCGCATTCAGCCGGGCACGTTCACCCTGATGCAAAAAAGCCACCGGGTTATGATGCACTTTATCCCAGAGGGTTTTGTCGATGCGCGCAAACAGGTTGATTGCTTCCGGATTCCAGGTCCACCATAAATTAAAGGCAAGATCTGCCAGCCGGTTGATACGGCGTGGAAGGCTGAAGTTATTGGAATTTTCCTTGCGGACGATTTCGATCATGATGATGTAATTTCCATAATTTCTAAAATTTATTGGACCAAGGGATCGGGGCTGGGGAATACCGAATCGATCACCCAGTAACCTTTTTCCTTAACCAGATTGAATTGAAGTATTGAATCCTCTCCCGCGGAACGAATGGCAACATCAATCTCGGCATCACTGGGAGTAATGGCGGCGGATTGGATGGCAAATCCTTCGATCATGCCTGATACCGGGAGCAGATCCCCTCTTTGTTCCGGAGGATACAATCCACGCAGGGCGGTGCTGAGATAACCATCCAGCTGCATCGGAGCTTCCTGAAAGTCAGTCAGAAAAGCCTGGACAATGAATTCTGGGGATTGGTCCGGGGATGAAATTGGATCGCTTTGAGCTGGCTGGCGATCCGATGAACATGCGGGAAGGACAAGCAGCAGCACCATTGCGAAAAGAATGATGCGTAATTTCACAGGCAGTATTCTATCATAATCATTCCCCCAGCCCCTTACAAATATTTATCAAATTTAACAGAGAACAGGGCATGGTAATCCATGCCCTGTTCTTCTAAAGGCAGTATCAATCAAGGTGCCGTGGCATTGTAGAACCAGTTATACGCATAATAGTATGGGCTCTCAAGACGAATCGCGATCCGATCACTGCCGGAAAGGCTGGCAGGGATGTTATAGGTTGCCGAGAGGGTACCACCCGCTCCGGATGCCGTGGAGCCAATCGATACACCACCTACGCCATAGGTACCGTAAGCACCCATGGTGACGGCGAAAGTCTGATTGGGAGGGAAGTTATACCCGCTGATGGTCACGGTTGAATTCTGCACGACTGCGGTGATATAGAAGTAGGGATATCCAGAATAAGAGGAAGGCACCGCTGGCGCAACAGGTGTGGCTGTTGGAGAGGTACCCGTGCTGCCGGTTGTGCTCGGTACGGCGGTGGTGACTGGCGAACTTCCTCCGCCGCCTGTCTGGTTGACAAACCAGTTGAAGGCATAATAACCCTGTGGGCTATCCAGGCGGATGGCGATGGCTTCGCTTCCCTTGAGAGTCTCCGGGATCTGGTAAGTGACCGGGAAGGAACCACCTGTGGCCGAATCAGTTGTCCCCACGATCACCCCGTTGATGCCATAGGAGCCGTATGGACCCATGCGAACGGTGAATACCTGCGAAGCCGGGAAGTTGTGGGTTTGCAGGCTTACTGAAGTGTTTGGAACCACTGACGTTATGGAAATGGTGGGAACGGCGTATCCGCTACCGTAGACACCACCCGCGCCTGCCGTGTAGCTGGTCGAAGGTGCCAATGCCTTGCCACCGGAGATATTGGAGAACGACAGGGCAGCAGCGTAATCGCCATCCACACTTTCCAGGCGCAGATCCAGCTTGGTCACATCAGCCAGTTCCTCGGGAATGGGAATGGTGACACCAAAGATACCGCTATCTCCAGAGCTAAAGCGGGAGACCTCGATCCCTCCAATGCCGCCAGTGCCGTATTTACCCATTTTGGCGATAAAGACCGTATCCTGGGGAAAATTGGCTGTTCTGACGCTGACCGAATCGGTGGCGACAACGCTCTCGAAATAAATCGTCATCTTGGGAGCTGGCTTGACAGCGGTGGTTGTTGTTTCCTCCGAAGTGGAAGCTGATCCGCATCCCGAGCTGCTGGTGCAATTCGTGAATGTTTCGTAGAAAACGTAGCCATCCTCACTGGCGAGACGCAGGTCGATCTTTTCACGGCTGGCGAGCTGGGATGGAATCCAGAATGTGACGCCAAAAACACCACCATCGCCGGAGTTGAAGGAATGTGCCAGGATGCCGCCCACACCTCGCGTGCCGTACGCTCCCATATAGACATTGAATTGTGTGTTCATGGGGAAATTCAAGGTACGGATGGAAACCGACACACCCGGTGAAACACTTTCAATATAAAACGAAGATGTTGCAGCGCTTGCCGGTTGAACCGATCCCAGAAGCAGGGTGCCAACCAGAAAGAGAGTCAAAAGAGTCCGTTTAAACATAATTACCTCCCAATCGAACGATAAAAAATTGGTAGTAATAGTATAGCTAATAAGAAGACCTACCGCAACAAGGCAAGTAATATGCCATGGATATACAAAAATGAAAACCGGGCAGTCATAACAACCGCCCGGATTGTTTCAAATTACCGGTGAATATGCGGCACAAGCCAGAATGCGCGATCACCCTTCGGTGAGCCATAAGCTTCCACCTGGAGGATAAAGGTCACATTCTCACCATCGAGGGCGGACAGATCGACATCGACAGAAGTAATGCTGCCGTCAGATTCTTCGTACCAACTTTGCATCTTGGTCTCGCTGCTGCCGCTGATCTTGTACCACAGGCTAAACGTGACAGCGCATTTGGAGTTGCCGTCCAGGCAGCCAATCTTGGTCACAAAATGATCGCCATCCTCCACCTCAAACTTGGGGAAGTATCCAGCTATCCAACCGCTATTGCTGTTATTCGGAACTGTGACCAGGACATCTTCATCTTCAGTGTAGCCGCCTTCCAATACTGCGTCTCTGACCTTGGTGACAGAGGGGAATCCATAAGAACTATCCGCGGCAGGGCAGGAGATCGTTCCCGACTCTGGTTTTCCAGGTTGCGGAGCAGTAATTGTTCGAAAATATGAATGGGATGGATGCACTGGTGGGTACCGATGGCTGAACCTTGACCTTGACCCAGAAGCTCTCCTGGGTGCTTGCTCCAATACCAAAGGTGGCGCTGTAAGCGTTCCGCAGCTTAAAATAGCCCTGATAGGTTCCGGATTTTTCCGGAGCAAACATGGGCACACTGATATCAATCGTGCCACCCGGCGGGACGGAGTTGGGAAGATTAATGGCAGAGGGCGCATTCATGGCATCACCGGAGGCAAATACAATTGAATATGCCGTTGTCCAGGTGCAGCTGCCGATGTTGCGCAGGCGCCAGGTCTTGGTGAAAGACGAGCTGGCAGGGAGTGTGGTGCCATCCGCGATGGTTATATCCGAAATATATTGAACCCAATCGCACGGAATGTAAGTCGCCGTTGGCTGAGGGGTGGACGTAGGCCAGGGTGTGTAAGTGGGCAGGGGTGTACCGGATGCCAAAAGGGTGGCAGTTGGCTCAGGAGTCTGCGCCATTTGAGTGAGGATGGCATTGACTGTCTCCAGCACCGCTTGCGTCTCCATGGCGGAAATGGTCTGGGCTATCGCTGTTTGGACCTTGGGCTGGGTATCCGTCTGACCGATCAACCCGCAGGCAGACAGGATCATCGCAGATACTACGAATAGAAGTATGAGCGGTGAATGATTTTTCTTGAACATGGCAAAATTCTCCTTTCGAAATCATAAGACGAAAAAACGATCAAATTAGTTCCTGAAAAACCCATCATGAAAAAAATTGTATTACCAATCACCTATAAATTATCATCGCAACAGACAAATTGCGAGTCTGTGTGTAAAGTTAATCGTTCTTATCCTGAATATCTTCATTTTACATTTATGGAAGTTCCAATAAAAGTTTATCGATGATCTGGATGATCTGTTGGCTATCGCGGAAAGCTCCAATCTGCCGATAAAGAACAACACCTTCGCGATCGAGGAAGTACGTCTCGGGGACTGCCAAGGAATTGAAGATATTAGCCACGCGGTCGCTTTTATCCAACCCGTTTGGATAGGTGAGACCAAATGCATTGATGAAATCGAGAGCATCACTCTCCGTATCAGAGGCAGCAACCCCGAGAAAGAACACATCATCGTTTTTAAAATGCTGCCAGGCTTCCTCAAGCGCGGGTGCTTCATCATCGCAGGTCGTGCACCAGGATGCCCAGATATTCACCACGCGCAGTTTTTGGGGCAGTGACGACATCTGGATCGTTTCACCTTCGAAGGTGGTCAGTGAAAAATCGGGTACTTTAGTGCCAACTGTTACGATCCCGGTGTTGGTGGTGAGTATCCCATAGGCGAGCAGGCCGAGAAAAAGCACGACCAGGGAATAGATCAAGATCATGCTCCACTTGGGAAGACCTGATTTTGATTCGGTAGCGTTCGAATTTGATTTCATGATCAGATTATAAAATAACGGTCATTATTCCGATGCGGTTTGAAGGTCTTGTGCAACCTTTGATGTAATTCTTGGTAAATGTTCCTTTTTTTAGAAAAAAAGGAGATTGTTTTCAGTCAAGGTACATAGGGAGGCAGATCCAATACCTTAAACCCTTCATCCATTTTCCTGACCGTGATCACAAATTGTGAAATCCCGGATGCATTGGTTTCATCCTCTCCACAGCAGGGTCCTTGAATGAATAGGCTGCCATCCGGGCTTTTGAATTCCACCGTGAAACGATACTCGAATTCGTTGATGACCTCTGTTTTTACGATCCTTTTTACCCTTAAGCACTGAAAACCGTTCAGCGTGCAGGCATGCTGCCAGAGGGATATATGATCCTGTGGATCGAGACCGGGATTCATGCCCTGGATGATCTCGTAAGAACCGCCGTAAAGATCCACGGCCTGTTCATAATCTTCGTTGTTCAAGGCAAGAAAGAAATCCTTCAAAGCCATCTTCGCGGCAGATAAGCTGCGATTCGTATTTGAAACGAAGCACGTGGCTATCAAGATCAGTATGGCGATTAAAAGACAGCTTCTTTTCATATCCATCCTTGTGGGGTGATTATATAAGCAGCGATATTTCCTGGCAATTGACCATTTGTCCAATTTTAGATTGGGCAATTGCATAACTGGGGCGAGTTGAATACAATCAGGGGATAAACCATCACAGGAGCACCAAGTGCCATCAGCCACATTTCATTTTCCAAAGGGTTTTCTCTGGGGTACCGCGACCGCTTCACACCAGGTTGAGGGCGGTAACGAAAATAATAACTGGTCAGCCTGGGAAAAGGAACCCGGGCGGATCCGGGAAGGGCACAAGGCAGGACTGGCCGCGGATTGGTGGGGAGGGCGCTGGAAGGAAGATTTCGATCGCGCTGCTGAAACCGGTCAAACTGCGCACCGACTTTCCATCGAATGGAGCCGAATCCAACCGGAACCGGACCGCTGGGACGAGGACGCGCTCGATCATTACCGCGAGATGATCCAGGGACTGGTGAAGAGGAATCTCGTCCCGATGGTCACCCTGCATCATTTCACCGATCCTCTCTGGTTGACCGAGAAGGGCGGGTGGGAGAATGAACAAACCCCCGAACTCTTTGGCAAATATGTGCGCAAGGTGGCGGAAGCGCTCAAGGAATACGTCTCCCTCTGGTGTACGATCAATGAACCGAATGTATATGCTATTGGAGGATATGTTGTGGGGGAATTCCCACCCGGGAAGAACAGCTTAAAATATTTATTCCCGGTCTATAAGAATTTACTGCACGGTCATACCATCGCATACCGATCCCTGCATGCCATTCAACCTGATGCCCAGGTTGGACTTGGCTTATAACTACACGCGATTTCATTGCTGCCAAAAGGTGGAATTTCATCGATAGAGGGGCGGCTAAATTTATCAACTGGCTGGCTAATGAGGCATTTCCAAACGCGGTACACAGCGGCACCTTGAAGATATTGGGGAAAAGCGAACGAATCCCCGGGGCAGCGAAAAGCCAGGATTACTTTGGATTGAACTATTATTTCAGGCAAATGATGGAATTCAATCCATTTGCCAAGGATCATTCCCTGATGAATATATCCTTTGAGGAAGGTGCAGAAGCAAGTCAAAGCGGCAAGTTCGCCAACACACCTGAGGGTTTATTTGATGCATTGAAATGGGCGAAAGGATTTGGCCTGCCCATTCATATTACCGAGAATGGCATTGAAGATACAGTGGATGCACTGCGGAGACGCTATATCATCCAAAACCTGCACCAGGTATGGCGGGCGGTAAATTTCTGTTATCCAATTAGAAGCTATTTTCACTGGTCCCTGGTGGATAATTTTGAATGGGCAGATGGCTGGGTCAATCGCTTTGGATTATGGGGGCTGGACCTGCAAACACAGGCGCGCATTCGCAGGAAAAGCGTTGATCTTTATGAAGCGATATGCAACGAAAATGGTATTTCCGCTCAAATGGTGCAGGATTTTGCACCTGAAATTTATTCGAAGATCTACCCGGAATAAGGGGACTTATTTTTCGCCGCGGCGTGCCAGAGCAGCCAGCAGTACACTGATGAAATAAAGCAGGATGAGGGGTGCCATGAGGAGGGCCATATTCACCGGGTCGACCGTTGGGGTCACCATGGCGGCGAGGATGGCGATGATCACGACTGCCAAGCGCCACTGCTTGATCAAATCACCCGCACGCACCAGTTTTAGCCGGGCGAGTATAAAAACCACGATGGGCGCCTGGAAGCTCATCCCGATCCAAAAGATCAAATTGGTAACGAAATTAACATAATTTGAGAGCCGTGGAACCGTCTGGACGCCGAGAAAACTGGTAAGGAAGGGAATGGCAGCAGGCAGCATCACCAGGAAGGCGAATGCGGCACCCACCATGAACATGATGGTGATGAATGGGATGGTCCAGTATACCCATCGTTTCTCTCCAGGTTCAAGCCCCGGCATGATGAAAGCCAGCATCTCATAAAGGATGACCGGTAATGCCAGGATAAAACCGGAAAGAAGCGATACCCGCATGAATACGCCGACATTTTCGGTGATTTCGATGGACTGAAGATTCTCCAAACCACCAATGGGTTGACTTAAGTACTCGATCACATATTGGGCAAACGCAAAGCTTATAGCAGTGGTTATGACCAAAAAGACGAGGCTGATCAGCAGCCGCTTGCGCAGTTCCTCGATGTGTTCAGTGATGGTCATAATCCGGCTTTTTTCAGGCATACGATCAGGGTTTGGCAGGTGGTTTTGAATCGGGATTGGTTCCGGGCTTCGGCTTTGGGTCTTTTGTTGGTATGGACCTGGATTTTTCCATGTCCTTTTCCCAAATTCGCTGCTCACTGCTGGTCGAAAGATCGCGGTTGATCTTGCGCAGCTCTTCATCCAGACCGGCTTCTTTCATGATCTTCGTGGGAAACTGGCGAATTTCACGGGAGGTATCCACCGCATCCTGCCAGAAATCAGATTGGGTGATCTTGCGAATCCATTGGGCAAATTTCCTGGCGGAGGATACCATGTCCTTTGGCCCCAGAAGCACCAAGGCCAGGATGAAGATTAAAACGAATTCAAGGGGTCCGATACCCAGGATTTCCATATCACGTGAATGCAGAATTGTGAATCTGCTTACTTGGTCTTATCCGCAGAGTCTTCTGTGGGTTCTTTATCCCCTTCTTTTTTATCGCCCTTCAGCCCATCGCGGAAAGAACTAATGCTCTTTCCCATTTCGCCGGCGATCTTGGAAATCCGTCCGGGACCAAAAAGAAGGAGAACTATCACAAGGACAATTACTATTTCAGGAAGTCCGAAACGCATGGCTTATTACCCTTTCATGAAAAGGAGATATTTTATCTGAATTAAATTCGATTATAAACCTGCTGGATGAAAAACCGATGAGAAGACCTAATTACTTTTTTAATTCCTGGCGGCTTTCCCATTCACTGACCGCTTTTCGCAAGGCTGCCTGAATCCCGGGATCTTTTACGGCATCGATGCCTTCGAAATGGTCAAGACCGATCCAGACCACGATCCCCAGGCGATCCTGGGCAATGCGAACTCCACGGTTTTCCAGCGGGGTTCCTTTGATCATATTCTGCATGATCTCATCGATCTCCTCAACCATTGTCTTGGGCTTGGCTTCTTCAACTTTTTCGCCTTTTTTTCCTTTTTCGGGTTCGGCAAGTTTCTGGGGAGCAACGGCGCTGGCTTCTTTAACGGGTGCAGGCACCGGGGGCAGGGATTCAGTCGCGGCTTTTACCACTTCCGGTTTCGCCTCGCTCCCCATGACCCATCCCGCCCAGTTCATCGCCAGATGTTTCAGCTCATTCTTTTGCGATTTGCTGAGGGCTTTTTCATTGACATATGCAGTTCCATCCACTTCAGTGATCAAATCACCGGTCTCGCGATCACGCCAAAGCCGGGCGAGCGGTTCATGCTGTTTTTCATCCAAACCTTCGGGCAGCTTATCATGACTCTCAGGTTTCTGCTTATCGCGTTCAGACCAGAGAACCGTGACGAGCGCACCGGCGATGAAACCCAGGGTGGCGCAGAGCAGGGCGATCAGTAATTGCGTGAGGAGAGATGACATTTTTACCCCAATCTTCCCAGCGGTAAGAATTTATATATATATCTAAATCATTTTAGCGTAAAAAGGAATGAAATAAAAGCACGTGGTATGAAGAATTGGTGAAAAAATGATGATGATTCAGTGGCAAACGGGCAATTGCGGCTGGCAGGTGGGACAAAAATGAGTTCCTCGCTGACCTACCGTGATGCGCAGGATGGAAGTGCCGCATACCGGGCAGGCTTCCCCCGTTCGTTGATAGACACGGAAATGATTTTGAAAATCACCCCCCCGGTAAACCCAATCGATGCTTGCGCCATTGCTTTCCAGGCCATCCTCGAGGACATGCTTGATCGAAGAGAGCAATTTTGCTGATTGAACCTCGTCAAGCTGATTCGCCTGGGTAAGGGGATGCAATCCAGCGAGATGCAGCGCTTCATCGGTGTAAATATTTCCCAATCCCGCGAGGAAGCTTTGATCGAGGAGCAGGGGTTTGAGCTGTCTTTTCCTGGAGATAAGCATTTGATGAAAAATCTCCGGGGTCAGGTCTGGTGATAGCGGTTCCGGCCCCAGGCTTTGAAGGATCGTGGCGGGATCCTCGACAAGCCACACGCGGCCAAATTTTCGCGCGTCATTGAATGCCAGGCGCCAGCCATCTTCAAAATGAAGGATCATCCGGTCATGCGGCTGGAAGGCTGTCACATGCCCATTGGAATCCAGATCCTGCTCGACAAGCAGGTCTCCACTCATGCGCAGGTGAATGAGAAGGGAATAATGGGTGAGGTTGAATACAATGAATTTACCCCGTCGGTTGACGGACGCAATTTGTTCATTCCTTAGCTTGCGGGCGAAACCATTGGGATTTGGATATGCCAGGGTGCGCTTCCAAAGCAGGCGTGCGTCACTGACCGTTTTTCCCACGATCGATGGATGTCCCCGACCCCCATCCCTTAATGCGCGTACGATCGTCTCGACTTCAGGCAATTCAGGCATGATCAAAGATAGTGAAAATACACACCAAGAAATAAATGTAGAGCGTGTTGATTGACCCGGGTTCAGCCGCGGTCAGAAGAGCTATTCGTTGAACAGCTCGCCTACGCTGCGGCCTTCATTGGCACGGCAGATCACCTCGCCAAGCAAGGGCGCAATGGACAGTATTTTCAAACGATTGCCAAAAAGCCGCGCTTTTTCATTGGGAATGGGGATGGTATCCGTGCAGACGAATTCCTTGACGGGCAGCTTGGCCAGACGGGCCGCTGAATCCTGGGATAGGATGCCATGTACGAAAGTCACATAAACATCGTGAGCGCCGCACTCCTTCACCAGATTGACAGCCTGGGCAATGGAACCACCAGTATCAATCTCGTCATCCACGATGATACAATCGCGATCTTTTACTTCACCGATCATGGTCAGGGCTTCAGGATTGGCGTCATTACCCCCGCGGCGTTTTTCAATAAATGCCATGGGGATATTCATGTTGGCGGCAAAGTTACGCGCCTTTTTCGCAAATCCAAGATCGGCGGTGACCACCACGGGATTTTGCATGGTGTTTTGGATCGACTTAAGATATTCAACCAACAGGTGGAAAGAGGTGAGCACATCTCCGGGGATGGAGAAGAAACCCTGGATTTGTCCGGCATGCAGATCAAGGGTGATATAGCGATCAGCACCAGCCACCTCGATCATATCGGCCACCAGGCGGGCAGTTATGGGAACGCGCGGCTGATCTTTTTTATCCGAGCGGGCATAGCAAAGATACGGCACAACAGCGGTGATGCGTGCGGCGGAATCCAGGCGCAGGGTCTGGATCATGATCAGCAGCTCCATCAGGTTGCGGTGCACCGGGGCGGAGGTGGTCTGGATCACGTAGCAATCCTGGCCACGCACGCTGCTATGCAGCTTGATAAAGAGATTGTCGTTGGGAAAGGTGATCACATCCCGCTCGCAGAGAGGCACACCGAGATAATCGGCGATCTTTCCAGCCAACTCCGGACATGCCGTCCCGGCATAGAGCTTGATATCACCATACATCATGTGTTCATGGCGCATATGTGTTCCCGGCATCATTCACCTCTCTCCTTCTTTTCCCATTCCGATTGCAGGACGCTCATGATCAGTACGTCCACAAACCTGCCATTCTTCCAGGCAGCCTGCCTCAGGCGGCCTTCGTGCACAAAGCCAGCTTTTTCATAACAGCGGATCCCGCGGGGGTTGGTATCAAAAACGCGCAGCTCGATGCGGTTCAAACCCAGGTCGTTGAATCCGCGTTTGACCATCAGTTTCATCGCTTCGCAACCGAAACCTTTGTCCCAGCAGGATTTGTCCCCGATGGCAATGCCGATCTCAGCGCTGTGATCGTGCGGGTTGATCCTGAATAGCGCCATGTTTCCGATCATTCGCCAGGACTTATCTTCATTGATCTCGATGGCGTAAGGATGCTCATCTTCCGGACTTTCCAGGACGTGCTCGAACCAGCGCTCCTCGCGTGCCATCGATAACGGGTTGTGGATGCCCAGGTTTTCGAGTACCTCGGGATCTGACAGCCATTTTACAAACGATGGCAGGTCGCTTTTTTCAATGGGGCGGATGCGGATCAAATTAGATTCGGGCATCAATTCTCTCCTCAGGGATTCAACCTGGTTGGGCCGCGGAAAATATACACGGTCTCGCGGATATTATTCAAACCAAGCATGATCATCAACAGGCGGGATAAGCCCAACCCAAAACCGCCGTGCGGCGGGCAGCCGTATTTGAAGAAATCCAGGTAATACTGGATGGTTTCAAGATGAAGCCCTTTTTCCAATGCCTGTTTTGCGAGCACTTCATACCTGTGCTCGCGCTGCGCGCCGGTGGTGACTTCCAAGCCGCAGCCGATCAGGTCAAAGCTGCGGGTGAGAGACTGGTCGTCCGGGTGGCGCATGTGATAGAACGGACGCACCCCGATGGGCCAATCGATGAGGAAGACGAAATCGTTGTTGAATTTTTCCTTCACATAATCACCGAGCGCACGCTCGCCGGCCGGATCGATATCACCTTTTTTCTCGGGGGGCAGCTTGTAGCCGCGTGACTTGAGGATCTCAACCGCCTCCTTCATGGGGATGCGCGGGAACGGCACGCTGGGTACGGTCAAATCGTAATTCAGACGGGACTTGATCTCCTCCCCGCAGGTGTCCTTCACTTTCTGGAAGGTATACTGCAGCCAAAGCTCCATGAAAGACATCACGTCATCATGGGTATCGACCCAGGACATCTCCATATCAATGCCGGTGAACTCGGTCATGTGGCGGGAGGTGAAGGAAGGGTCAGCGCGGAAGACCGGACCGATCTCGAAGACGCGGTCGAAACCGGCGGCCATGGCCATCTGCTTGTAGAACTGGGGAGACTGCGCCAGGTAGGCTTTGCGCTCGAAGTATTTCATCTCGAACAGCTCGGCGCCACTCTCGCTGGGCGCACCCATGATCTTGGGCGAATGGATCTCAACAAAACCGTGCTGAACCCAGTATTCACGCATGGCGGCTTCTGCGATGGTCTGCACCTTGAAGATCAGGGCGG
Source organism: uncultured Chloroflexia bacterium (assembly GCA_963804865.1). GTDB lineage: Bacteria > Chloroflexota > Anaerolineae > Anaerolineales > Anaerolineaceae > CAVVEQ01. The sequence goes on along the minus strand of CAWDSH010000001.1, from coordinate 1,459,972 downwards.
CCTCCGGGCGGCGCAGATCGAGGTAGCGCCAGTCCATGCGGAAATCGATCATTGGCAGAGTCTCGGCGAAAGGATCGAAGGGCACCGGCGATTGGGCAGGACCATCAACGCTCAACGTTTCCAGCTGCACTTCGAGCCCATTGAGCTTCACGATGGGATTATCCACCACCGTTCCCGTGATGGTGATCGCGGATTCGACCGTGAGGGTGGAAATCTGGTTGGCGAGCTCCTCGTTGGCAGGACGATAATGCGCCACCTGTACCAGCCCGGTGGTATCCCGCAGGATGAGAAACTGCATTTTCTTCTGATCACGCAGGGTCTGCAGGAAGCCCTGGATCTTTACTTTTTGTCCAATGGACTGTCTCAGTCCGGCGATGAGGGTGCGTTCCATAAGTTGCTCCTGATATGATAAATTATTGCTTCAAAAAAGCATCCACCGCCTGATCAGGCGATAGTTTTCGTTCATTGACCAATTGTATTACCCTGCTCCATTCCTTATCCGGGAATGTGCTGCGCCAGCGGTTCACCATGCGCAACTGCAGCAAGTTCGACACGGCGCTCTCCAGCCTTTCCTCTTCCCGCCGTTTCCATTCCCCGCTGCGCTTAAGGTATTCGAGATGGGCATGGATGGCACTGAAGATCTCGGTGATGCCCACGGCATTCAAGGACTGTGCCATCAGCACCGGCGGCACCCATATTTCGCTGGCGGATGATCCCGCTCTTCGCGTGGGATGTGCCATCTCCAGGCTGGCTTTCAATGCGCGCCCGGTATTCTCCGCACCGGGCAGATCGGCCTTGTTGACCACCAGGATATCGGCGATCTCGAGGATGCCGGCCTTGATGGCCTGGATATCATCGCCCAGACCCGGGGCTTCCACCACGATGGTGGTATGCGCCAGGCGGGCGATCTCCACTTCAGCCTGGCCTGCGCCGACGGTCTCGATGAGGATCACCTCAAACCCGGCTGCATCCAGCACCTGGACCACGGCTGCGGTGGAGCGGGCGATGCCGCCCAAAGCACCCCGGGAAGCCATCGAGCGGATGAAAACCCCCGGATCGTTGAAATGATCCTTCATGCGCACCCGGTCACCCAGCAGCGCACCGCCGGTGAAGGGGCTGGAGGGATCAACGGCCACCACGGCAACCTTCACAGGGATGCTGCCTTCCGGCGGCTGGCGGAAAACACGCGCCAGCTGGTTTGCCAGGGAGGATTTACCCGTACCGGGAGATCCGGTGATACCCACCAGATGGGCACGCCCGGTCTGCGGAAAGAGCTCATCCATCGCCGCACGACCCTGGGGGTCATCATTCTCCACCAGTGTCAACAGCCTGGCGAGCTCACGCCGATTCCCCTCCCGGATGGCTTTGATGGAAACCATGGAGAGTATGGCTAACCTTTAACAGCCACGCGAATATCCTCCACCACTTTCTCGGTGGAAGTGCCGGGACCATATACAGAATGGACGCCAGATTTTAAAAGTGCGGGGATATCTTCCTCGGGTATGATCCCGCCGACGAAAACGTGAACATCATCCATTTTATTGGATTTCAACAGCTCCATGATACGCGGGACGAGCGCCATGTGGGCACCGGACAGGATGGAAAGCCCGATCACGTCCACGTCCTCCTGCAGCGCGGCTTCTGCCACCATCTCGGGGGTCTGGCGCAGACCGGTGTAGATGACCTCCATGCCGGCATCACGCAGCGCGCGGGCTATAACTTTCGCTCCCCGGTCGTGACCATCCAGGCCGGGCTTAGCGATCAGGACGCGTATCTTTTGTTCACTCATAGGGACTCCCGGAAAAGATATCTGTTGTAATTATACACTCTGCATACCCGCGAAGAATGTTCTTGCATGCAGACATTAAAAACAAAAAGCAGAGGAGAACCTCTGCTTTCGTAATTTTAATGAGCCATCATTCCAGGAATACTTCCACGTGCTCGCCATCCTCCTCGTCGGTCACATCGACGATCTGACCCAACTTCGCCGGATTCGATGTGCTGCATCAGTTCGGTCATGTCCATGCCTTCGAGGCTGGTGGAGAAACGCGCGCCCATTTTCATCCCGGCGTTGATCACGCCAACGGGCAGGCGGATATTGACCCGCGGTTTACCGGTGGAGAGCTCTGTGACGCGCACACGCATCCAGCGGGGAGATTTGGGAGCCAGCCCGGGTCCAGCATCGGATTGGGAGTCTCCCACCTTCAAGGTTTCGAGGAGCTGCATACCTTCCTCGGCTGTGATCCGTCCTTCCTGGATCATGGTGAGGATCCTCAGCCTCTCCTCGGTGGTTACCATTATATAAGCTCCTTGATTCCTGTCTTACAGCCTGCTACAATCATTTTACCGCGAAAACCGGAATGCCAATCCCAAGGCTCGCGGCGCAGTTCATAGGCATTAGCGTGAAACCGACGATCATCCTACTTATCGCAATATTTTTTACAGCCAGCTGTGGCGGTGGTGGAACACCCGCGACAATCACCCCCGAGCTGGAACCGACTTCCTTTTCGAATAACCCCGCAGCGATGGCAGCCATGCAGGAGCTGGCTTTGGAGCTCAGCGTCCCGCTGGAAACCATTTCCGTGGTGAGCGGTGAAGCGATCCGCTGGACCAATTCCTGCCTGGAAATACCCCGCGAAGGTGAAACTTGCGCAGCGGTAGACACACCCGGGTATGCCTTCGTGCTGGAAGCCAGTGGGCAGAAGTTCCGCGCCCAGACCGATGAGAGCGGTGACAATGTGCGCATTGTCAATCCATCGGTGGACCGCATCGCCGGGGCGCTCAACGCCCGGGAAGTGCTGGCTGCCCAGCTGCATCTGAACTACGGGGCGATCACCATCGAGAGCGCCACCCCGGTGCTCTGGAAGGACGAATGTTTCGAAGTGCCGCTCACCGGGCAAACCTGCCCGGCGATGGAAGTGGCCGGTTTTCGGGTGATCCTGGAAACGCTCAACAATCGCTACGAATACCGCACGAACCTGCCGGGCGACCGGGTGATCCTGGCCTCCGCACCGCAGCCTTCGATCGGCAGGATCGCGATCACGTTTCACCGGGACGAACCGAATTGCCTGGATGCGCAGATCAGCTCCGGAGGGGTGGCATTTGGTGATTGTGGAGGTGCACAGATACAGGGCTTGTTCGCCAGCGGCGGACGCATTTCGGAGCTGGCTTCTTTTGCTTCAACATACCAAACCTTCACGATCGACACAGTGTCAGGCAGCATTGAGCTCATGGGAACAGGCAAGAAGACGGCTGAGCCTTCAGTACAGCGCAGTATCGCGGAATGGGCGGCGCTGGTCGTGGACGAAGCTGTATCCGGGAAGAGCGATGCGGCGCGTGGGTTGGCGATCGGCTGGCACCGCGAGGGCGGGGTGAACGGCGCCTGTGAAGACCTGGTGATCTACCGCAGCGGTGAGGGCATCGCGGATTCCTGCATGGATGGCAGCGCGCGCTCGATCGGGAAAACCCGGCTGGATGCCGAACAGCTCGAGCAGCTCTTCACCTGGCTGGATCGCTTCGCGTCAACCGAGATCATCGTGGAAGCGGGAACGCAGGCGGATGGGGCAGCGGTTACCCTGGTGTTCCCGGGGACGGGCAGCCAGGAGTTGGATAATAGCACAAGGCAGGATCTGCTGGATTTTGCTGCAGGTATTTTCGCCGTGATGAGCAAGTAAATCCAATTAGGGGATAATGGGAATCCTGACCTTTTTCGACCCCTTTTTTAGAATAAAACGGTTTACGATCGCGTTGATCGTCTTTCTTATTCTTCTCGTCCTTTTGTTGACGATTGGCTGGAAGTGGGCAGGGAAGAGCAAAAAAGAACGCAATACGCGCTTGATACGCGCAGCGATCCTGGCGCTTGCCTTTGGACCGGGGATCGCATTTGCAGATGGGGTTGCCCTGATGCCGCTGCTGCTAGCAGTGATCATGATGTTTGTCTCACCTTACGGTTTTTCACTGGCGACATTCGTCATCCTGCCGGTGGTGAATATCACCATATTCCTGATCAGCTGGGGATTGTTCACCCTGCTTCTAACAAAGGACCAGAGCCTGGCGACAGGCGGGTTGAACCGCATCCGCCGGGTGATCCTCTGGGTGGAGACGCTGCTCGCCATGATCTTTTTTGGCTGGCTCTGGAGCCTGGTACTACCGAACCCGATAACCGGTAGCTTTTACGATTTCGTCAATTCGCTTTCCTCAAAATACAATTTCAACTTCCCCGGGCGCATGGATACGATCCTCTACCTGGCTGTGATCGTGATCCTCTTTGCATTTTTAACGTTTCTCAGCGTATGGCTGTACTACCGCCTGGCTCGCTGGGTGGCGGGGAGGAACATCGTTATCGTGCTGGGCTTCCTGGCAGCGAGCCTCTTCCTGGGCTGGCAGCTCTGGCCGCGTGCCTGCGATACCCACGAGAGTTTCACGGATACGCCCAACAAGACCTGTGATTGCAGGGGGATTTCCTTCCAATACTATCCCATCCTGGTCTGGGATGCCTCCAGCGTGGATTTCTGCGTGGGTATCGAAAGCCCGGTGCCTGGCAATCCATAATTAACCAGCCTGAATATTCAATGTGATGAATAATCACGTGAATTAACATCGGAGAATCTCTGATATGGTTTCTCGGAATAAAACTCGACCATCTTTGCTCAAGCGCGTATTACTTGTCCTGCTGGTAATTTTCGGACTTGCTGCGATGACCATTGTGATCATCGCGGGAATTTATGCTTTCGAGAATAAGACCAACGGGTCTCTCGTCTCTTCTGGAGAAAAACGGAGCTACCTGTTGTACGTCCCCGATTCGTATAATCCTGCGAAACCCACGCCGCTGGTTATCACCATTCATGGTTTTATGCAGTGGCCGGCGCACCAGGCGCGCATCAGCCGCTGGAACGATCTCGCCGATGAATACGGTTTCATCGTGGTCTACCCTTCCGGGACCGGATTCCCAAAACACTGGCGCACCTACGGCGCAGCCAGGCAGCGAAACAGATCCCATGATCGAGATCCGTTTCTTCAACGACCTGATCGATCGCCTTGAAGCCGAATACAACATCGATCCCAGACGCGGATCTACGCCAACGGGCTCTCCAACGGCGGGGGGATGTCGCTGGTACTCGGCTGCCTGATGAGCGACCGCATTGCAGCCATCGGCAGCGTCTCCGGCGCCTTTGTTTACCCGCTGGAGGATTGCCACCCGGAGCGTCCGGTGCCGATGATCGCCTTCCAGGGCACAGCTGACCCGGTGGTGCCCTATGATGGCGGACCTTCACGGGATTTTCAATTCCCATTTCCCTATATCCCGGATTGGATGCGGGAGCGGGCAGTGCTCAACGGCTGCGACCCGGATCCCGTTGAGCTGCCAGTGCAGGGGGATGCCAGCGGTTACCTATACACGAATTGCGATCACAGCGCCGAGGTCATTTTCTACAGCCTGGAAGGCAGCGGACACGGCTGGCCGGGTGGTGAATCCATCCCGGAATGGATCGTGGGTCCCACCAGCCAGGATTTGGATGCCACGCGGGTGATCTGGGAATTCTTCCAGCAGTATTCGCTGGATAAATAATGACCACACCATCTGAGTGAGATCAGTTCTAAAACGGATCCCGGGGACTGGAAGAATGCCCTGGTACTGGCGCTTAAGCTGACGCTGGGGTTGAGAGTCGGATTAGGCGCGGTGATGGCAGCCGCCTGGCTGATCGCGGAAAAGTATGTCGCGACGGCGCAGTTCAACGATCCCGAGATCTATGGCAAGCTACGCATGCCCACTTCTCTCCTGGGTAAGCTGCTGCTGGGCGTCTGGCCGCGCTGGGACGGTGTGCACCACCTCAACCTGGCGATGCGCGGTTACTTTGATCTCTCGGTGGGCGACAGCGTTTTCTATCCGCTCTACGCCGGACTGACCCGCCTGGCAGCGTTCCTGACCGGCGGGGAATTCATCTCTGCGGGACTCATCGTTTCAACCTTGGCGACCATCGCGGTTCTGACTTTCATCAAGCTGCTGGGTGACCGCATCTTTGGGGAAAAGGCGGGCACCTGGGCGGCGGTGGCGCTGGTGGTCTACCCAATGTCGGTCTTCCTGGTCGCGCCGTTCACCGAATCGCTCTTTCTGGCGCTCACCCTGGGTGCGTTCCTGGCAGCTTATGAGCGGAAATGGTGGCTGGCGGCGCTGCTTTCGCTGCTGGCGAGCCTCACCCGCGGACCGGGCATGGCGGCTTCGCTGGCATTCGCGGTGATGGCGTGGATGCAGTGGAAAGAGGCGGGTGGAAAGCTGCCGTTTGGCACCTGGGCAGCGATGTTGGCGGCATTGATCGCACCCATTGCCGGCGGAGCGGCGTTCCTCGCCTGGCGCGCCCGGGTGGGATTCCCGCCCATTACGGATGTGCTGGCGGAATACGTGGGAACGCGGGTGGTCGATCCGTTCACCGGGCTGGCGCGCGCGGTGGTGCAGTGGGCGCAGGTGCGTGACCTGCCCACCACGCTGGACGTGGCGAGCGTGGCGCTGTTCCTGGTCATCACCGTGCTGATGTTCGTGCGACCGCGCTGGCGAAAATGGGAGCTGGTGGCTTACATGGCCGGCAGCCTGGTCGTTTTGCTCTCGCGCAGCACGGAAGGCGCGGCTTCGTTGAAGTCCATCTCGCGCTACGTGCTGGTTTTATTCCCCGCGTTCCTGGTGCTGGGGGATTGGCTGGCTGGCGCTAAACGCTGGACGCGATTCGCGGTGCTGGTGCTCAGCTCGGCGGGGCTGGTGATCGCGGGCGCGCTCTACGCGCTGTGGTTCTTTTTGGGATGAGATAGGAGGTTGCGAATATGTCTGCAAAGATAATGGGTTACGCGGCCTTGGCGAAGGGTCAACCCCTTCAGCCACATCACTATGAACCACCCAAACTCGGGGAAAATGACGTGCGCGTGGCGATCACCCACTGCGGGGTCTGCCACACCGATCTCTCCGCCATCGAGGATTACTACGATATCACCGACTACCCCTTCGTACCTGGGCATGAGATCGTTGGGCATGTTTCCGAGGTTGGTAAAAATCCAAACGGACTCAAGGAAGGCGACCGGGTGGGGATCGGCTGGCAGGGGCGCTCGTGCGGAAAGTGCGAATGGTGCCAGCGCGGGGAAGTGCACCTGTGCATCAAGATCGTCAGCGGTGCAACCTGGGTGCCCTACGGCGGCTTCGCATCTTCGGTGATCGCGGACAGCCGTTTCGCTTACCCGCTGCCTGCTGAGCTGCCTTCCGGGCACGCGGCGGTGATGATGTGTGCCGGGGTCACCGTTTTCAGCCCGCTGCAGAGATTTGCTTCAAATGAAAAGCAGAAGGTGGGCGTGATCGGCGTGGGCGGGCTGGGGCACCTCGCCATCCAGGTAGCCAGGGCTTTGGACAACGAGGTGACCGCGATCTCCTCTTCTCCCGAAAAGCAAGCTGAAGCAATAGCTTTTGGTGCGGATAAATTCCTGCATTGGGATGGTCATGCTCTCATGCGGGACGTGGAATACTATTTTGATATCCTGCTGGTAACTGTGCCGGGCGAAATGAACTGGGAATCGATGCTGGAGATCCTCAGGAAACGGGGGAGGTTGATCCTGGTCGGTTTTCCCCAGATCAAGCTCAAACCGATCGACCTGGTGGCGCACGAGCTATCCATCACAGGCTCCTTCCTTGGAAACCAGGAGACCATGCGGGAGATGCTTTCTTTTACGGCAGAAAAGAAGATCACCCCTCAGATTGAGCTGATGAAACTCTCGCAGGTGAACGAGGCGCTGCAACGGGTGAAGGAGAACAAGGCGCGCTACCGCGTGGTGCTCGAGAACGACATCCCCACCGGGAGTTGAGGCAAGGCAGACAGATGCATCCACGAAACTACCTTCGCGTCCTGGTTGGCATCACGCTGGCAGTGATCCTGTCCGGTTGTAACTCGTTCTTCCCATCGGCGACGCCCACACCGCTCCCCACGCCGACCGCGACAGCATCGCCTCCGCCGACCATCACGGCATCTTCGACCGCCACCGCCACGCTCACCCCGCTGCCCACGGCAACGCCGACCATCACGCCCACGCCCGAGCCGTGGGGCTGCTGGAAACCGCCGGATGATTACACCCGCTTGGAGGTCAACGGCTGGGTGATCAACGCGCGCACGCTGGCGATGCTGGAGCATGCCAAGGAGCTCTACGGCGGACCGATCGATATCACCAACACCGCCATCACGCAGGGCAGTTACCACGATAACGGCTCGCTGAGCTTCGGCACGCACCTGGGCGGCGGCGCGGTGGACCTCTCGGTGATCAAGCTGCCGGAATGGGTGGTGCTCTGGGACGAGATCGACCCGCTGATCCGCGCGCTGCGCGCCGCCGGTTTCGCCGCCTGGCTGCGCGGCTACGGCGAGGTCTACGAGGATTCGCCCATCCACATCCACGCCATCGCCATCGGGGATGCCGAGCTCTCCCAGGCGGCCATCGAGCAGCTCAGCGGGCCGGATGGCTACTTCCGCGGCTTCAACGGGCTGCCGGGGAAGCAGGCGCTTGATGCGCACGGCGGACCGGTGATCTGCCAGTGGATGATCGAGATGGGGTATGGCAGATCTGCGGTAGATAGAAAAAAATCGGTAATAATTATGGTGTCTGACCTTGGAGCCAAAAAGGAGGCAGGCGCCCAGCCTAACGACTGTACCCCCCACGGCAGCTGCGCCCACCCCGGTGCCTGAGCACCGCATCGGTATTCGAGTGGTGGATGGCGTGGGAGAGTTCTACGACCGCGTCACGGGGGAAAAGTTCATCCCGCGGGGCAACAAACGTTACATCCCGCGCAGCCGAGCAGCGATCCATCAACGTTGGGCTGTACGATCCCCGGCTGGCAGAAGCACGCACCCTGCGCAGGATGCATGAGGATGGCTATAATCCGTGGCTGCGCGTCTTTGTGCATGGGAACTGTTCTATAGACTGATCGTGACCATGGATGGGGAACCAGGCACCAAGTATTACATCGACCTGCTTGATACCACCTGGAGCGAGGATTTCGGGGGCACCAATTCCAGCATTTTGAGGGGCGGCGGCATCCTGGTGGGCGAAGACCTTTCGTGATTATATTAACTCTTTAATCCTCTTAGTTATCATTTATACTTTTTTTTTTTTTTTTTTTTGTGCTGGTGCTCAGCTCTGCGGGACTGGTGATCGCGGCGCGCTCTACGCGCTGTGGTTCTTTTTGGGATCAGATAGGAGGTTGCGAATATGTCTGCAAAGATAATGGGTTACGCGGCCTTGGCGAAGGGTCAACCCCTTCAGCCACATCACTATGAACCACCCAAACTCGGGGAAAATGACGTGCGCGTGGCGATCACCCACTGCGGGGTCTGCCACACCGATCTCTCCGCCATCGAGGATTACTACGACATCACCGACTACCCCTTTGTCCCAGGGCATGAGATCGTTGGGCATGTTTCCGAGATTGGGAAGGATTCACACGGGCTCAAGGAAGGCGACCGGGTGGGGATCGGCTGGCAGGGGCGCTCGTGCGGAAAGTGCGAATGGTGCCAGCGCGGGGAAGTGCACCTGTGCATCAAGATCGTCAGCGGTGCAACCTGGGTGCCCTACGGCGGCTTCGCATCTTCGGTGATCGCGGACAGCCGTTTCGCTTACCCGCTGCCTGCTGAGCTGCCTTCCGGGCACGCGGCGGTGATGATGTGTGCCGGGGTCACCGTTTTCAGCCCGCTGCAGAGATTTGCTTCAAATGAAAAGCAGAAGGTGGGCGTGATCGGCGTGGGCGGGCTGGGGCACCTCGCCATCCAGGTAGCCAGGGCTTTGGACAACGAGGTGACCGCGATCTCCTCTTCTCCCGAAAAGCAAGCTGAAGCGATAGCTTTTGGTGCGGATAAATTCCTGCATTGGGATGGTCATGCTCTCATGCGGGACGTGGAATACTATTTTGATATCCTGCTGGTAACTGTGCCGGGCGAAATGAACTGGGAATCGATGCTGGAGATCCTCAGGAAACGGGGGAGGTTGATCCTGGTCGGTTTTCCCCAGATCAAGCTCAAACCGATCGACCTGGTGGCGCACGAGCTATCCATCACAGGCTCCTTCCTTGGAAACCAGGAGACCATGCGGGAGATGCTTTCTTTTACGGCAGAAAAGAAGATCACCCCTCAGATTGAGCTGATGAAACTCTCGCAGGTGAACGAGGCGCTGCAACGGGTGAAGGAGAACAAGGCGCGCTACCGCGTGGTGCTCGAGAACGACATCCCCACCGGGAGTTGAGGCAAGCCAGGTAAATGCATCCACGAAACTACCTTCGCGTCCTGGTTGGCATCACGCTGGCAGTGATCCTGTCCGGTTGTAACTCGTTCTTCCCATCGGCGACGCCCACACCGCTCCCCACGCCGACCGCGACAGCATCGCCTCCGCCGACCATCACGGCATCTTCGACCGCCACCGTCACGATCACCCCGCTACCCACGGCAACCCCGACCATCACGCCCACTCCCGAGCCGTGGGGCTGCTGGAATCCGCCGGATGATTACACCCGCTTGGAGGTCAATGGCTGGGTGATCAACGCGCGCACGCTGGCAATGCTGGAGCATGCCAAGGAGCTCTACGGCGGACCGATCGATATCACCAACACCGCCATCACGCAGGGCAGTTACCACGATAACGGCTCGCTGAGCTTCGGCACGCACCTGGGCGGCGGCGCGGTGGACCTCTCGGTGATCAAGCTGCCGGAATGGGTGGTGCTCTGGGACGAGATCGAGCCGCTGATCCGCGCGCTGCGCGCCGCCGGCTTCGCCGCCTGGCTGCGCGGCTACGGCGAGGTGTATGAGGATTCGCCCATCCACATCCACGCCATCGCCATCGGGGATGCCGAGCTCTCCCAGGCTGCCATCGAGCAGCTCAGCGGGCCGGATGGCTACTTCCGCGGCTTCAACGGGCTGCCGGGGAAGCAGGCGCTCGATGCGCACGGCGGACCGGTGATCTGCCAGTGGATGATCGAGATGGGGTATGGGGATTTGAAATAATGATATCGATCACAGGAAGAACTTATTAACTCTTTGCTCTTCGGGGTCAGAAATGCCAAGGCATGAAAAGGTGCCATGAACTTTACATTGATTTCCCTTTCATAGATTTTATTATCATGATCTTGGTATGGAACAGGTCTCCAATTCAGGGTGCTGGTGTGATCAAGGCGGAGGCTGGTATCGTCACTTGCTTGCTGTTGCGACCGCCGGTGAGCCCTGCCCAATGAAATGTCTTGACTTCCACGGGTGTGTCACCAAGGTAGTTGAAAATTGTCACGTCAGTTTTGCCGATGTCCCCCCGCTCGATATTCAGCACAAGGTTTCCTGCCGGATCCAGCCCGCTTAAAAGCAAGTCCCAGGTCATTTCGACCTGTACGCCATTTTCGGCGTCAGCAAGTGACTGCAACAGCGCAAAGCGACCGTCAGCTTCCATGCCGGCATTGGCAGCATCTGCGCTGGTCGAGATTAACTCCGGGCGGAGCCATGTGCCGCCGCTGAAGATGTTGAGGGTGGTCCAGTCCGATGTAGTGGTGATCTGGATGCGTGCCCGATAGGTTTCCGGCCAGGTGGTCGTGAGGAATTTGTCGACCCACTGACGAGTCAAGGTCAGGTAGCCATCCGGCGGCAGAGTGCCGAAGTCAGCATAGGTATAACCTTTCCCGTTTTCCACTCCGAAGGCTGGCGGTTCGATCATGGTACCCTCGTGCCACTCGTTGAAGGAGGTCACTGAGACCATGGCGGGCTGGACACCTGCCCCCAAAGCAGCGGTCCACTGGTCGGCATAGGTGGTTCCATCCAGGCGAGGAACGTAAGAGTCAGGTGAGTAATTAATCCGCGTAGCCGAGAAGCCAGGGATGACGCTTGGAATGTAAAGCGCGTCCGGTGGCACGCCAGCAGCCCATGAAAAGCCGCCCTCCGTTTCGAGATGCAGTGTGGCATAGTTATACAAGCCATCGAAGTGGCTGCCAGTGATCCACTTGCTTTCCTTCATATCGGCAATCATCAACCCGCCTTGCGGCAAAGCGTGGATGGCGTCCACGGCGTTCCGCCAATAGTCCACCTCGATTGGATTTCCTGTGTCCCTCTCGCTGCTGTCCCACATAAAAAACATTGGCTTGGGCTGATTTCCCGGGCTGTAACGGCTGGTCGCGGTGGAGAGAAAAAAAGCCGGGTCGGATCCGTATCGCTCGTAGAGATATTTAACATCTGCCAGGAGACGATCGGCAGTGCGCCCGTTGTAAGGTTCAATGTGGAAAGTGACCTTGATCCCGTAGCGCTGTGCCATCTGCAGGATGAGCGGGACAGGCTTTTCTTCGCGACAGCCCTGTCCCCACCAGGAAAGAGCGATCACACCGACACCCGCCTGCCGCAGCCAGGCCATGTGCTGGGCAACGACTGCCGGATCGTTCGAAGAGTATGCACCAACAGCAGGGAAGTAATCACTGGAAATCTCCTTGGGAGGTAGATAGCCTTCCTGGGTCCAGTGGATCCACTCGCTATCCGTGGCTGGATTACCATACCAGGGATAATAAAAAGCAACTACTTTATAGGATGGTTCGGGACCTTCTATGGGTGGAAGAGGAGTGACGGGCACCGTGCTGGTGGCAGTCGGCGAAGGCACCAGGGTGGGTGTTTCTGCTGCAAGTCCATTGCATGCTGCAAGAATAAGCACAAGCGTCACGATTAAAACATTTTTCATGGCGTGCCTTCCTTTTTCCAGGATATTCACGATGAGTCGTTGCGGGTGTAAACCATATTTCCAATCGGTAGACGGATCCAGTGCAGAGCATCGTTTTCCTCCGGATGCTAACAAGAGGAAAACAATGTCTTTTTATATTGTGCAATTCTGCGCTAATCGTTAATTGAGTATATGATAAACCACCCCCTAATTCAACTCCCTGCCACTCTTGGAGATAGGAAGTTGCGTTAAAACGCGCTAGAATGATGGTGGGGTGGAAGGATGAATGAATTGAATCTCTCCGAAGTATCCCTGACCGCATTTTTACCTTTGCTTTGCCGGGTCATTGAATCGGGGAAGACAGATCCCGTGATCAACGACCCGATGGCAGCGCTGTGCCTGGAGAGGCTGATGGCGCTTGCGTCCGAAGCGGAAAAGGCGCGCATTCTCAAGTGGAAAAGAAAGTATGCCGGCAGCCAGGCACGGGAGGCAAGATCGTCTGCTTTGAGATCGGCCAATTTCGACCGGATCGCCAATGCTTTCATTGCTGCTCACCCGGGATGCACGGTGATCAACCTCGCCTGCGGTTTCGATACCCGCTACTGGCGCATCGACCATGAAAAGTGCACCTATCTCGAGCTCGACCTGCCGGAAATGGTCGCCCTGAAACGGGAGATCCTGAAAGATCATCTCAATTATGAACTCATTGCCTGTTCGGTTTTGGATACCTCGTGGATCGACCAGGTCACATCAAAGGGGAACAGGGATTTCCTGCTCCTCGCCGAGGGCTTGTTCTATTATTTTCCCAGGCAGGACGTGGTGAAGATCCTGCAGGAAGTGGCGCACCGGTTCGAGCGTTCGCAGCTGGTGATGGATACCGCCCCTGAAAGCTACTCCAGGGGGCTGATGAAATGGCTGATCAGCCTCGAAAGCCGCGTTTGGGGACTGGACGTTTCCTTCGCTTCAGGAATGAAAAACCCCCGCGAGATCGAATCGTACGACCAGTGGTCTCAAGGTGATCGGCGAGGCCAAAGGCAACGTGGGACCGATCATCACCGTTTCAATTAACGCTGCCTGACACCGGCTCCTCCCGCCGGACCGATGATCTCCTGGTGATTTTCCGATGGATGGTCGGGATGGGGCGAGGGGAATGAAGATAAAAACCACTAAGAATGATGAAGGCAGGGAATGATGACAAACAACGAGAATTTTTACGTTGAAACCTACGATGAAGCCGTCCCGGATTGGCCCGGCGAAATGGATTTCTATTACGCCCTTGCGGAAGAGGTGAAAGCCTCCGGCGGCTCCATTCTCGAGATCGCCTGCGGCACCGGGCGGGTGGCGATCCGGCTGGCACGGACGGGAGTGCGGGTGGTGGGGCTGGACTTTTCCAAGGAAATGCTGGCTGCGGCGCAAGAAAAAAGCAAGGGCATGGCAAACACCCGCTGGGTGCAGGGGGACATGCGCTCCTTCGATCTTGGGGAGAAATTCGACCTGGCGCTCATTCCCGGGCACAGTTTCCATAACCTGGATACCGCCCAGGACCAGGCGGATTGCCTGGAATGCATTTGCCGCCATCTCAAGCCGGGCGGCAGGCTGGTGCTGCACCTGGATTGCCCGGATTTCGCCTGGTATGGATCATTGATGGGCGAAATGGCGGGCGTTTTCGAGGACGAGCATGAATTCAAGCACCCGCAGAGCGGTGCCCTGGTGCGGGAATCCAAGGCGTGGACGTTCGAACCTGCCACGCAGAGCGTCACCTGCCGCACGAAGTGGGTGGAGCTGGACGAGAAAGGCGGCGTGCTCGCGGAGCGATTCGGCGAGCTGGTGCGGCTGCATGTCATTTTTCCCTTCGAAGTGGAGCACCTGCTGAAAAGGAGCGGGTACGATATCGAAGCGACCTACGGCGATTTCGACCGCAGCCCATTCACGGATAAAAGCCCGCAAATGATCTGGCTGGCGAAAGCCCACAAGCGGTGATCTCCCGATGGATGATCGAGATGGGGTATGGGGATTTGAGGTAAAAACGTTAGAATGAAAAAGTTTATTATCATTGAAGCTTTCTTTCGAAATTATGGAGGGACGTATGGAAAATACCCTTAGTAGTGATGAAAATCTTCAACTTTTAATGGATCATATCAAAGGGGGATCAGCTAAGAAGGAATATAAATACAGAAAAATTGTTCCTCAGAAGGAATTTGAAGAGCTTTTAGAAAAGATTCCACCCGGCGACGTTTTTGCATCAGGTGATTTCTTTAATCGGTTTGGCTTTGGGAATCTGATTCGAGAGGGAAATTATTTTGAAGCATTAGACTTGGGAGAAGAAATTCTCCATGAGATCAGACGCCTGAATGAAAAGAAATATAAAGAAATACATTTAGGTACACCATTTTATTGGATGGGCATGGCAGCATATTTACTCCATGAATATCAATCTGCGATTTATTATATTGACGCATCTAGATCGGAAGATATAAAAAATGATTTCGAAATCAAAAAGCACTCCTTCTCAGCTTTTTCTTCGACTTAGATGACAACTCAAATAAACAAGCGGCAAAAATTCTTGTTAATAAAACCAGAGAAATTGTTCAGAAGATACTTGAATTTATATAACAAATTAATAGAAAAAAATAATATTGAGAAAATATCAAATGTCAATTGAAGATATTCAGATTTTTATTTTAGATCAAGCTTCATCTTCAAAAGATGTGAGTTTCCGATCTCTTGCGTCTGCTTTAATTACTTTCTTTCTCGAATTAGATTATCGTTTATTTCAATTAATGCTGCGTAATGAGCCTGGTGCTAATGAATTATTCTTTGTTCATTTATTTAAAGGATGCCTCTTATTCGAAAGTCTATTGAAAAATAACCCCACAATGGAAATGCCAAAACTCGATAATCTAGAACAATTGTTGAGCAAGCTAAAAGATAAATTTAATCTTCCAGATAAAATAAAAATTGGCGGTGTTTCTTTACCGAATGTAATAAAACAATCACATTCAATTGATGATAATTTGAGCTCATTTATTTTGATGACAGGAAAATATCGAAATACTCTTGGTCACAATCTAGGGTGGGATATACCTATTACTTACGAACAATATCTAAATGCTTTCCTTACAATCTCAATATCATGCTTGCATGCAATTTCGGTGTTATATCGAAAGTGACCATTTTGGAGGAACAAATGTCTAAATGCAAATATTGTGGTAAATCCGGTTTGTTTTTCGCTATAAATAACAATGGTCTATGTAATAAATGTAATGCATTTGTCGTGTTGGATATCCAGAATCGGGTAAGGATATATAACGACTGCATTAGATTAATTGGTGATTCAGAGAACATTGATGTTGTTTATTTGAGGATAAAAGTAGCAATAAAATTCTCTATCAGCTTTACTCCAATATGAAAAAAAAGAAATAAACACAATAGATCCATATCCCTCAAAATTACTTCAGAAATTTGATAATGAAAGAGATGATCTACTGATTGATGCTTTTAATCGAGTTCAACATTCATTAAATGTGAAAATCTATAACCTCAAGTCAAATAATGCGAAAATTAAATCAGATTCAAAAATTTCTGGACAAAATTAACGAATATATTCCGAAAGTAAAAAATCCCGAACAATTGTTAAAATTACACGAAAAATGTGAAAATCTCGCCATTGAATTAAATGATGAACAAGAAAGGGAAGAACAAATTCAAAACCACACATAAATCAGAATCACAGCCGAACAATAAGATCACCATTAAAGAAATTCATCCGGCGAGATTAATCAATTATTGAAGAGTCCTCTCGCGGTAAAAGCAATTTAGGTAGGGGTATAAAAATAACGATAAGACTGGGAGGAGAACCACAGATTGAAATCATTGGTCCTGATGAACCAAGCAGAATTTATAAAGACTTGCCTGTACAAAGACCTTTCAATCCAAGCTCGGTTGAAAGACCTCCATACTATCCATCATATGCTGGATTGTCACCTGATCAACGATGGATTTATTTAGAGTGGCTAAAAGATATTTCAAAGGAAGTAGATATTGGATACGTTTTTATTTACTATTATGGACTTGAAAGGCATTTACTAATTGGTGATTTTGATACTGCTGTTCAAGAAATACTTCTTTTGCGTAACATTCATAATAATCGATCATTTGAGTTTTATAGTTATAACGCGCTTATGTTTTCATCAGCATTTCGCAATCAATTAGAGATTACACAGCAAATAATGGAAAATGAATCAAAGAATGGGATAGATAATGTGGATTTATTGTTTAAGTACAGATTTGAAAAGGATATATCTGCAAAAGACTTCATGTCTCTTGGAAAAAAAATTAAGGGAGTAAACCAACGATATATTAAAGCCTTGCCTGATCGTTTTGTTATTGCCTTATCAAATATTTTTTATGATATGTTTGGGACTTCTGAATATCCTCTTTATTCACGATATCAAATTAATCAATTACCTACAAAAAACACAATTACGTTTGCAAATATTTCTTTCCCTGCAACGTTACGATCACCAGAATTACCAGATTTCTTAAGCCACACGCCTTTTTTAGTTGAGTGTAGTGATATCTTTTCAAAAGCGCATGACCTTGTGAAGGAAGATTTGATAAAAGAACGTCTTATTAAAGATTAAGTTGTTTTTCGGTCACCGCTTGCGTGATCGACTTTTTTAAAAACCCCAACCCTTTCCGTCATGGCTTTGCGGATGGCGGGGGTGAATTTATTCCCAACTGATGAATTCGATCACGGTCAGGGATTTGATCTTGCAGCCCTCGAAGATCGCTTCCACGCGGTAGGGATTGTAGGGCTTGCCATCCCGTCCTGTGCGATCGGGGCGGAGGTAGAAAGTCACCCTGTCTCCTGATACCTGCATATCCTCCATCTGAAAGATCGGGTCATCCGGCTGCCCGGATGTGCGGCTCAACCCCCGGTTGCTCAAAACTTCGCGGATCTCCTCCCTGCCGGTCAGCTGCTTTTCCTGCCAGTGGCGCCCGTTCACGCCCTCCGCCCAGGTGGTGAGCGCGGCATCCGGGAGCAGGTATCCCAGGCTTTCATCGTACCGCCCGGCATCATTGGCGTCGTAGAAGGCGGTGATGATCGCCACTGCATCCGCGCAGGCAGGGGTTGCCGTTGGAGGATGCTGTTCCACGGCGTTGCAGCCCGCCATCAGCATCGTGAAGGTGAGCAATACCGGGAAAAGAATGGAATTCCTGCTATTTCGCGTTGAGATCATGGTTCATCCTTAATCATTTTATCCCCCTCTGCCATTTTTATTTCACCTTAAAATCCCACCCTTTCCGTCATGGCCTTGCGGATGGCGGGGGAAAAGCCCTCTTCCGCGGTCTCCTTACCATCTGGCAACCCCTCTCGCTTCTCTCGGGGGCGCGAAAACCGCGGTTCAGCCACCCATTCGCCAACGGGAAGGCTCTCTCTCTTTTTCCCCTCTTCCAATAAATTGGGCTGATCGATGCCCTCCAGCTTCACCGCCACCGGCTCGCCGCCAACGAGCTGGTTCAATAACTCCTCGCTGATGCCCAGCGGCGCGAACACGTTGCTGGCGGCGCGGATGGTGAGCTCCCGGTAGCGGGCATAATCCAGCGCGCGCGGGTCGGGGGAGGCGGGCAGGTTCCAGGCGTGCACGGCGCGGTGCCCGCGCAATAACAGGAACTTCACCCGCTGCCCGGGGCGCACGTGCAGCCCGATGGCTTCCAGCTGCGCGGCGGCGCGCGCCGAGGGCGAGGGGTCCTTGTATTCGGCGATCTCGTGGCTGAGCTTCTGCGTCACCAGCAGGTCCTCCAGCGGGATGCGCCCCTCCTTGAGCATCTTCAGCCGCTGCTTCAGCACGCCCAGCGCCTGCGGCACCAGCGCGAGCAGCCCCTCCTTGCTCTTCGCCTTGCCGATGCACTTGAGCAGCTCCATCTGGGTATCGCCGATGAAGACGGGCGTATCGCGCCGGCGCAGGTCGATGCCGCGCACCTTGAACGAGCCATCCGAGAAGACGCCGAAATAGCGGTTGGGCACCGCCACGCGCGCATCCACCCGCGATGCCAAAAACGCCACCCAGCGGTAGACGCCATCCAGCCCCACCGGCATGTGGGTGCGCCTTGAGATCTCCGCCAGCAGGTCGTTGAAGTCCTCCGCCTTGCTGCAGCCCGGCTTCTGCACCCACAGCCCATCCACGTACATGTGCAGCACGACGAAGCCCATATCTTCGGCGGCTTCCTTGGCGCGCAGCAGCGCCTCGCGCCCCCAGGTGGTGACTGCCTCGTGCGATTCGATGCGCCCGAAGCGCGCGTTCTTGTAGCCCAGGTAGCCGAAGCAGGTGACCAAAAGCCACTTGTACGATTGCGAGCGGGCGCGGTCGTGCTCGCGGCGCGGGTCCCAGGGCGGCAGGCTGATGGAGCGCTGCTTGAGCGCGATGCGCTTCTTGAGGAGCGGCGCGAGGGTCTGCGGGACGATGCCGGGGGGATAATCGGAGACGCCCAGCTCGGTGGGCGGCGGCACCTCGGGCGAGATGTTGCAGTGCACCATGATGCTGGGGTACATCGAGACGAAATCGATCATGCCCACGTCGGCGTGCAGCCCCACCACCGGCTGGTAGATCATGCCGCCCTGGTCCACGTGGATCAGGTCGAGCGCGGTCTTGGGCTTCTCCGCCTGCTGCTTGTGCCAGGGGACGAGGATGGCGGTGCGCAGCGCGGTGAGCGTCTCCATCGAGGAGATGCCGGTGCCGGGCGAGACGCGCGACGCCACCTGGATGGGCAGCCCGGTGACGCGCGCCGCTTCCAGGGTGCCCTCCAGCCCGTAATCGCCCCAGAGCATGGCGTTGCGCTGGTCGATATGGCAGCGCCCGAAGAGGTGCATCTGTTTGCCGCGGTGGATGATCTGCCCGTAGGAGAAATAGGTGTGCTCGCGCTTGATCAGCGGCTGCCTGCCCGGCTCGCGGTTGAGCGGCAGGGTGAAGCCGTGCTGCCCGGCGAGCTCCACCAGGCGCGGCAGCAGCCAGGTATCGCCCCACTGGCTGAGGATCAGGTCGGGGTCGTGGCGCTCGAAGAGGGCGCGCAGGTTGATCATCAGCGGGCGCAGCGGCTCGAAGGGCAGGCGGTAGTTGAAGCGCTCGTAGCGCAGGCAGAGCGCGGCGGGGGTGGAATGGCTGGGGTCGCAATCCGGCTCCAGGTAAAAGACGCGCAGCGGCGGCAACTCGGGATCCAGCTCCCAGGGGGTATCGAGGGCTTCGATATTCCTGATCAGCTCGCCCTCGACCTCCACGCGGCAGCGCGCCATGGGGAAGGTGCCGCTGGCGGCGGCGTAGCGCAGCGAGAGCTGCAGGTCGGCATCGTAGTAATCCAGCTCGGGGAAGGCCTGCGAGACCTGGCGGAAGAGGCGCGGCTGCTCCGCGGCGGCGGCCTGCACGCTGAGCACGGTGACCGGATCGGGGCGGAAGATATCGCGGCGCTCATCGCGTCCCAGCTTGACCGGCACGGGCTGGCTTTCCAGCCAGCGCCAGAGCGCGCGCAGCCGTTCCGGGGGACCGGAGGCGTAGAAGGTGACCGGGAAGGGCTGGTGCAGGCGGCGGCGGGTGCCGTCGTCGCCGATCAGCCAGAGCACCAGCCCGTCCTTGCGGTCCTCGTAGAGATCGAACAGCCAGCCGGTGAGCTCAGTCATTCAGGCGGGGCTGCTCCAGGATGAGCTTTTCCAGCTGGTTGCGCAGGCGCAGCACCTCTTTATGCTCCTCGAGCAGCATCGCCAGCAGGAAGGTCTCCATGGGCAGGGCGTTGGAGGCGTAGGCGGCGGCAGCCAGGTGGTTGCGCGCCGCGGCGAAGAGCTCATCCAGCGCCATCTGGTCGCTGCGGCGCAGGGCGCGGCGGAAGCGCCCGAAGGCTTCCTGCTCCTGCATGAAAGCCATGGTGATGGAAGGTAAGGTTCGTCCCATAAGATACTCCTTGATAACGGTAATGGAAGATCAGTCCTGCGGCTCCTCGAGCGCCGCGAGGCGGATGAGGGCGCGCAGCAGGATGGGCTGCAGCTCCGCGCTTTCGAGCGGCTTTTCCAGCGCCGCCAGGTCGGCGGCATGTGACTTTTTGGCTTCATCGCCCGCCGTCTTTACCGGATCGGGGAGGATATGGAAGGCGCCGCCACGCTTTTCAACAACATCGGGTTTCATTCTGTCACCTCCAGGGTGAGGATGGATTCGCCGGCGGCGCAGTAGGCGGCGCGGTCGGCGGGGGCGAGCTGGAAGACGCCCGGCGTTTCGGCGGAGAGCATTGATTTCGCCGCGCCCATTGCTGAGCGCCACGTTCTCGGTCAGGCCGTTGACGGCGATCGCCACCGTTGCGCTGCCCGGGCAGAGCACCTCGACGGTGACATGCGGGTGAGCCGGCGGGGACGCGGACGGTCTCACCGCCGCGGCCATCCACGAGCAGGCGCAGGCGGGCGGCGAACTGCTCGAAGGTGAGCGGCGAGAGCTCGAGGGTTTCACCGGGGGCGAGGCTCAGGTCATCGCCGCGCTCGGCGAAGGTCTTGAGCGTGCCATCGGGGTTGCGGATGAGGGTGATCATAAGAGACTCCTTTCTTTGGTGGTGTTCTGACAGTCGGTGTTGATTTCTGAGTGAGATTGCCGGCGACGGGTAACCGAGCCTGTGCGCTTCCTCGGTGAAAACGCACGCGGGGTGCACAAACCGCGATCCGCAATGACAAACAAGGCAGGGGTGGGTTCAAAGCTGGTTTTGCATTGCGAGGAGGGCAGTCGTCGCGGCTCTCCAACCCCTCCCCCTCATGTCTTGTCATTGCGAGGAGCAGCGGTTGTTGCCGATGCGACGAAGCAATCTCACCTCGAAGACTCCAAACGAGCATGAGATGATGGTTCATTTCCATGCCTGGATGCGGTAATAGCCGCCGGCGGAGGTGCGGCGCATCGAGCCGACCGTGCCGGAGGAGGCGTTGTTGACCGTCTGCACGTAGATGTTGGTCGCGTCGTAACCGACCAGCGAGAGGAAGTTGCTGCTGTAGGCGAGGTAGACCAGCACCAGCTCGCCGGTGCCGGAGGAGCTGGTGGCGTGCTCGAGGGTCACCAGGCGGGGCGGCTGGTTGAGACCGTGCGCCTTGGTGTAGGTGTTGTTGTAGGCGCAGGCGAACCAGCCGCTGTTGTAATCGGGGTCGCCCAGCGCGCCGGTGAAGTAATCCTTCACCGAGACGATGTTCGTGCCGTCGTAATACACCTCGCCGATGATGCGCTGGTCCGTCCCCTCCGAGGCGCTGGTGTTGACCGAGAGGGTGAAGGTGGTGGAGCCGGCGGTGCGCGCGGCGAAGACGTACCAGGTGGCGGCGCCGCCGCTGAAGAGCCCCGCGGCGAGATCGACGTTGGCGCCCGCCTGGCACATGCAGCCGTTGATCATCAGCGTGGCGGGCGAGGTGGTCACGTAGGGCACGCGCAGGCGGTTGGTCGCCAGGTACTGCAGCCGGATGCCGGACTGGTAGCGGTTGAGGAACTGCGCCACCTTGACCGAGTTGGCTTCGGCCTGCCCCAGGCGCAGGGCATCGGCGCGCAGAGCGTTGTAGTGCGCCGCGGCGGTGGGCTGGCCGGTGGATACATCCGTGGAAAGCGGGTAGGTCATCTAAACTCCTTATCTCCCTCACCCTGCCATCTCCCGGTAAAGGGAGAGGGGAGAGGAGCGGCTATCAGCGCCAAAAGCTGGTCTCCCAGGTGAGCGGGCCGTCCCAGATGGACTGCGCCAGCTGCTCGGGGTCGACGGGCGGGAAATAGCTGCCGGCGTTGTTGAACTGGCACTTGACCACGGCGTGATCGGGCAGGTGGCGCTCGTCGGCGGTGAAGCCCAGCGCGCCCAGGTTGGTGAGCGCGCCGGCGGGCGAGGTCATCTCCAGCCCCTCGCGCTGGTCGAGGAAGAGCAGCAACTGGGCGTAATCCCCGGCGCGGGTGGCGGCGTGGGCGGAGCCATCCGGGTTGAGGGCGTGATCGGCGAGCAGGATATCCGCGTAGACCCACACGCGCATTTCGCCATCCGTGCTCACCTCGCGCACGATCTGGATGCCGCCCGCGCGGATGCCGCCATCCTCCACCACCAGGAAGCCGTAAGGCGCGCCCGAAATCGATCGCGGCGTGCGCCAGGGTGATGTGGCAGTCAGTGCCGATGGTGGGCATGGCTAATCCCACTCATCCAGCTTGAAGCCGGCGGGGAAGCCCTGCAGGCTCTGCAGCGTGCGCAGCGAGAGCAGCGCCAGGTTGAAGCGCTCCAGGTAGCCGGAAGCCAGCTCGCGCAGGCGGTTCGGCTCGGCTTCCTTGATGCCGTAGCTGCCGGCGGTCTTATGGATGCGCTGCAGGGCGGCGAAGACCGCCGCGCCCATGGCGAGCACCGCCTCGTGGCTTTCGGGGACGCTGCTGGTTTCGGCATCGTCCAGCCCGGCGAGGGTGTGGCTGGTGCCATAGCCCACGCGCACCTGCTCGCCCGCCTGCGGGGTGCTCTCCACCGGGAAACGCAGCCAGGCGGTGCCATCCACGTAAGCCAGGGTGCAGGGCGGGCGGCTGCGGCGGGTAATCGGTGCTGCCGTTGAGGTAGGGGTGGATCACCTCCAGCAGGAAGAGCGGCGGGTTGGTCAGCTCTGCCAGGGACTGCTCCTGCCCGCTGCTGGCGAGGGTGAGCACCTGGCTGCGGATCTGCGGGCAGGAGCGGGTGTAGGCGGTGAGCGCCTGGCGCAGCGCCTCCTGCAGGGTGGCGTCGTCGTAGCGGACGCCATCCGGGTCGCCCAGCAGCTGCAGGACGCGGGTTTTGATTGTGGAATAATCGGACATGGTCACCTCAAGGCTTCATTATTTTGTTTTGCGCGCGGACTGCCGGGGCAGGTCGGCGGAACGGAGCATGGCTTCGGCGGCTTTCACCCTTTCCGGGCCGAAGACCAGCTTCATCCCGTTGGGTGCGATGACGATCATGCTGCCGTTGGCCATGCGGCGGTAGGAGAGCGCCATGCCGTTGATCAGCTGGTTGGCGAGGCGGCTGTCGAGCGCCTGGAATTCGGTCATTTTTTCCTCCTTTTCACTGATCGTCATTGCGAGCCCTTGCGCGTGGAAGGCGCAAGGACGAAGCAATCTGAATCGATCCTGGTTTTAAAGAAAGGCAGATGACACAGATTGCTTCGTCGCACCGGTCGTCGCCGGTGCTCCTCGCAATGACCATTTAGGGTTTCAGCGCGGACTTTTTGCTGAAATCCTCGAGCGCCACGCCGGTGGAATAGACCGCCAGCGCGGCGATGACGGCCTGCAGCGCCTGCCAGGCATCCACTTCGCCGGCGAAATAGGTGCCCGCCACGGTGGCGAGCGCCGCCAGCAGCGCCCAGAACTTGCGCGAACGCAGGACACGGATGATCTGTTCAAAAACGGACATTCAAACCTCCTTCTGAAAGAGTGATGGGCAATGGGCAGGAAGCCATGGGGAGCGGGATCGCGGTCATCACTTGCTGCTCATTGCCCGTTACCGGAAATCAGGCATGTTGGCCTTGTATCAGGCCACGTTGGCCTTGTAGAGCGGGCGGTGATCCGCCACGAAGACGCTCACCCAGTGGCGCACCTTCATGCGCAGCTCGTCGTTGGTGAAGAGCGCGCCGGAAAGCTCGCCGTCGGCGATGAAGATCTCGGGCAGCAGCCCGAAGCGCTCGCCCAGGATGATGCCGGGCGCCAGGCGCGGGTCGGCGACCGCCGCCCAATCGTTGGCGTCGGTGAACTCGGGGCAGGTGATCACGTCGCCCATCTCGCCGCGCTGCATGTTCTCCGCGAAGATGGTGGCCTCGCGCTCGAAGCTGGGGTAGAGGATGCGCATGGCGGTGAGGCGCAGGTCGCGCGGCACGAGCAAATATTTCGCGTCCAGCGCCAGCCTGGGTGCGGTGCCGCCGGAAGCCACCAGCATGCTCTGCGAGTAGATGGCCTTGCCGGCCGCTTCCCACGAGGTGGAGCTCAGCGCGGTGGTACCCAGGTTGCCGTGGTGGGCGGCGTCGAAGACGTGGTAGGTATCCGTCATGGTCGGGCCGGTGCCGCTGGAGCTGGTGAAGATGGCGCCCACCAGGTCGGAGATGCGGCGCAGGGCGGCGCTGGCCAGCTTTTTGGGGTACTGGCGCAGGCGGTGGGTCTCATCGCGCTCGAACATCTCGAGGGTGAGCCCCACGTAGCCGCCGTACTTGCCCCAGGAGCCGGTCTCGGCGGAATCGCTGACGCTCAGCTCGGTGTAGGCGGCGCCTTCCGAGACGGAGGGCAGCACGGTGATCTCGCCCACCAGCACGCCGGTGAGGTCGTGCAGGCTGTTGAAGTGCTCGATGCTGACCACCGGCTCCCACCAGCGGTAGCCGGCGCGGCCGAGCTCCTCCCACTGCGCCACGATCAGCTTGTTGAGCGCGTTCTTGAGCACGCCCGGCAGGTCGCTGGTTTCTGAAAAACGGGCGCGCTCGGCGTGGTAGCCGCCGGTGAAGGCGCTGTCGCCGGTGGTGAGGGTGTAGAACTCGCGGATGCCGGAGAGGCGGGCGGTCTTCAGCCCTTCCAGACCCTCCGGGCGGGGCGCGCCGAGCAGGTCGTGCAGCGCGGCGCTGATCTGGTCGGTGCCGTCATACATTTCAGCGATGAGGGACGGTCCGCGGATGGCGGCGGGTGCGGAGAGATCGCTGACCAGCTGGCGGGCATCCTGGATGGCGGACTGCAGCTCGGGCTGCTCGAAGAGCCTGCCGCTGAACTGCCGACGGATGCGCTCGCCCAGCGGGGCGGGCAGGCGCGCCGAGGAGAGCGCGGAATCGAGCAGGCAGGCACAGGCCTGCAGGCGCGCCTGGCGCGCTTTTTCCAGCTCGGCGCCCGCCTCGGGCGGGGCGGTCACTTCGGGCGTTGAAACGGGATCGGTGTTGCTTTCGGACATCAAAACCTCCTTTTGGATTGAATTCAGCGCGCGCAGGAAAGCGCCGCCGCGCGCCGGGTTGAAGACCGCGTCGAGCGAGAGCACGCGCAGGATGCGCTGCACCTGCCTGCCCTCGGCGGTGAAGACCAGGTCGGCGGAGAAGCCCACCCGCGGGCGCGGCTCGGGCTCATCCAGCCAGTCCTTGCCCAGGGCCTGCAGCAGCGCGGCGCTGGGTCCGCTGGGGCGCAGGCGCACGATCACGCCCTGGCGCTCCGCGTCGTAGCGCGGGGCGGTGCAGATGCCCGCCAGGTCGCGCAGGGAACGCTCCTGGCGCGGGGAGGCGCTGTGATCCACGAAGGTCTCCACGCCCTCCCAGAGCGGCAGGGATTGCTGCAGCACGCCGGGACTGAACTGCCAGGCGTTGCCCTCGCCGGCGCTGATGGCGAGCACCTCGAATTCGCCGGCGGCGTTGAGGCTGGCGCTGGCTGCCAGCCGGGCACGTTCTTCTTTCACGACAACTTGTTCCAAGAGTCCTCCTTTCAGGGTTGGGGATCGATCTCGCCGGTGAGCGGATCGACCTTGATATTGGTGGGGCGCGGCTGCCAGGCAGCAGGCGCCGGTGGAGGCGTCGTTGGCACGACCGCGAGCCAGCAGGGCGGGGATATCGGCGGTCTCGCCGGCGAAGCGGTAGGCCAGGCGCAGCAGCTCCTCGGCATCGATCAGCCCGCGCTCGTAGAGCTGGGCGAAGGCGCTGATCGTGGTGGAAGCGGCCACCGCCAGGGCGGCGTTATCGCGCGCGCTCAGGTCGGTGCCGCGCGCCTCCACTTCGGCATCCGCCGGGATGGAAGCATCCAGGCGGGCGCGGCGGCTGAGCGCCATCTTCGCCAGGTCGCCGAGCATCCAGAGGAAGAACTGCTGGCGCTGCTCGAAATGGCGGAAGGTGGGACCGCCGGCGGCTTCGGCGGTGGTGCGGGTGGCGGATTCGGGCTCGGCGAGGAAGTGCAGCGGCAGCCCCGCGCCCGCGGCGATCATCTTCTTGAGTGCCAGGCCGTCGGTGCCGGCTTCATCGGATTCCAGCTTGGGGCTGAGCACGTCCCAGGCCTCGCTCTCGTCGGTGACGAGGATGGAGCCGGGGTTGGGCGGGTTGGCGTTCAGGCTGTTCTGGCGCGACAAACGCTCGGCCTCGCCCGCGTAGCGCGCCTTCACCACGTAGAGGAAAGCGGTGCGGAAATGGTTCAGGCGGGCGCGGTCCTCCAGCCAGGCAGCGTAGCGGCTCAGCCAGCGCAGCAGCGGGGCGAGATCCGATTCGCCGTGCAGCGCGCCGGCCGGGCGGTTGACGGCGTAGTGCACCATCACGGTGGGGAAAAGGCCGTCCGCGCCGGGTTCATCCTGCAGCGGCTGCCAGGCTGGCCAGCGCTGGTCGCCGCCGGCGTCATTTAAAGATTTTTGAATGAAGGCGCGCTCCTGCTGCAGGTCGTTGGGCGCGTGCTCGATCTCGCCGACCTCCAGCGCGGGCACGGCGCGCAGGTAGCTCATCCCGGCGGCATCCGTGGAGAGCAGGAAGTAGAGCTCGCCGGAACGGGTGAGCTCATCGCACCATTCCACCACGCGCACCGGTGACTGGTTCAGCGGGTGCTGCCACCAGCGCTGCAGGAAGGCATGCGCCTGCGGATCGCGGCTGGAAAGGCTGATCCCGCCGCCCACCACGTACTGCGAGGTGAGCTCCACGATGCGGCGCGCCAGCGGGTTGGTGCGCCAGGCCTGCAGCGCCTGCCGCAGGATGGTTTCGCGGTCGTAATCGTAGCGGTCGCGCTCCGAGGCGTTCAGCGAGCGGGAGCCGATGGTGAAGGTGGCGTCCGTTTCCGCGGCCAGCGCGGCGCGCACCTGCGAGCGGATGGTGTCCTTGAAAAGCGTTTGGGTCAGGTAAGTTTTGATGCTCATTAGAATCCTTTATCCATTTCCTCCAGCGGGTCGCGCCCGGGGATGATGGCTGCGGGTAGAGCGGGGGACCAATCCTGGCGGTCGAGCACGGCGCTCAGCGCGGCGGAGATCACCAGGTCGTCGTGCACCGGCTCGCCCGTATCGGGGTCGCGGGTGCCATCCGGCACGCCCCAGCGCATGGTCTGCTCCGCGCCGGGCTGGATCTCGTACTGGCAGTGGGCAAGCTGCTGGAAGAAAAGCTGCTTGAGCGCCTGGTGAGCTGCAGCGTTATCGGCTGCCGGGGAAAAGGTCGTGCCCGGAGGCTCATAACCCTGCGGCTCGGCGTGGGCGCCTTCCTTCCAGCGCCCGGTATCCACGATGCTGAGGAAGTCCCAGCCCAGTTTGGATTTGCTGGACGAGTTGAAGGTGAAGGGGATCACCCGGCCGGGAAAGGCGCGGCTGAGGAAGGCGGAGAGCCCGGCGCCCACGCCGGTGGCATCCACGACGATGGTGCGCGGCTTCCAGAGGGCGGCGAGCGCTTTCAGCTCGGCATACAGGCGGGTGTGGCGCGTGCCCACCCACAGGCGGCGTTCGCGCGGGCGGTAGGTGGGGCGGCGGATAAGCTCGTCGGAGAGACTGGCGAGGTCGATCTCGACGATGGTCAGCGCGGTGGCATCGCGGCGCGGGTTGGCCAGGGAGTCGTCGGTGGGCGAGCCGTTCTCGCCAACCTTCTCGTCCTGCCCGGCCACATCCAGCAGGAAGGCATAGAGACTGCCCGGCTGCGGGTGGGTGACCGCGGGGCGGCGGTCGCCGTTGGTCTTCATCAGCGCGATGCGGCGGGAGCCGAACATGCCGCAATCGGAATCGATCTCCTCGCCGAAATACTGGGTGCGCACCATGGGATGATTGCGTCCCAGAAGCGCCACCTGTTCGGCGACGTATTTGCCGTATTCCGGCACCTCGGCTGCCACTTCCTTGCTGCCCAGCTTGAAGACCCGCTCGATATGATCGCGGTTTTTGGCACGGCGCGCGCTGCGCAGCTCGCGCCCCAGCAGGGTCTGGCTGGTCCAGGCGGTGCCCCAGAAGACGCGCGTGGCGTTGGTGGAAGCCGCCATGGGCGCGACCTCCTTGTCGTATTTGCTGATGGCAACGTGCTGGGCTTCGTCCACTTCCAGCAGGGTGGAGGCTGTGGCGCCCACGATGTTGCTTTCGGGCGCGGCGGAAAGAAAGGTGATGCGCGCCTTGCCGATGCGGTAAATGTGACCGGCTTCCCTGTGCCAGAGCGTGCGGGTGAGCGGGTTGTCCTTGAGCACGCCTTCCAGGCGGCGCATGGCGTTCTCCGCCTGCGGGTGCAGGGTGGGTGAGACCTTGACCATCTCTGCGCCGGTCCCGGAGAACAGGCAGAGCAGGTAGGCCTCCAGGTGCGCCTGCAGCTCGTTCTTGCCGCTCTGGCGCGGGAACATGACCACCAGTGAGTGTCCCGCTGCGTTCCAGCACGGCGGTCATCACCGCTTCAACAACGTTCCGCTGGTATTCGCGCAGCGTGCGCCCGGAAGCGTACTGGGCGAAAGTCACCACGTCGCGCATCAACTGGTAGGCGTTCTCGGTCAGCGATTCGAGGGTGGGAACGCTTTCGTTTGGCGGCGAATCATCCCTGCCCTGGTGGGCGCCAGCCCGGCAGCCCGGCTTCCCGGCGGGTACCGCGGCGCGGGTTCGGGTGCGGCCCGCAAGGGACCGTGCGCCTGCGGCATGGAATGCACCGCCGCCCGGGAAGCCGGCAGCTGGCAAAGTTCGCGCTGCCGGGCTGGGTTGGAGCTGCGCCTGGATCATATGGCGCCCTTCTCCTTGAGCAGCCTTGCGGCGGCTTGCTGGATCGCCAGGGCGATATCCAGGTTCTGCTTGAGGGATTGCTCGGCCTTGAGCAGGCCGGCCAGCTGGGTGTAGGCGCGCCCCAGCGAATCCAGCAGCGGGAGCAGCTCCGACTGGCGCCCACCATCCGTCGAGGATCTCACGTCATCGATCAGCTTTCTCAGGTCGCGGATCTCTTCGCGCAGCGCCAGTTCATCGAGGCGGGCAGGGAGGGGATTGACAGCGGGGGTCGTTTCGGGGGCAGCGATCTTGTTTTTTCTTGTCATGGCAGCTCCTATTGAAATAGAATATATGTTCTATTTTCAAACATAGTATGCCACGAATCGAAGCAAAAAACAACCTGTCAATATATGCAAGTTTTGCCTGTTTTAAGCCAAAAACTTGCATATCCCTCCCGGAATATCAAAAAAGATCGTTCGGAAGCCCGGATTGTCCAGTTTTGGTTACAAAGAGATGCTTTTTCGATTACAACCACCTTGCAAAGCAGTAAGACCTGTTGACATTTGCCTTCGGGGCGGGTATCCTAAAATCAGGTTTATTAGATTAAGATTAAAGAACGGCAGGGTTGGTGACTTATGTCTGCGCTAACATCTAAACTAAAACTTTCCATTCGCGAACATCTCGCCCGCAGGGGGCGGGGTCAATCGTTCCTGGAACTGGCGTTGATCCTGCCAATCCTGCTGATCATGCTGGTTGGCATGGTCGAGATCGTGTTATTCATCGGTCGCTACCTGGATGTGCTGGACCTGACCCGCGAGGCAGCCCGTTTTGCCTCCCAGCGCGACCCGCAGATCAGCGACCTGGTGGATGGCGCGACGCCAGGTGATTACGACTGCAGCACGGCAGGTGCTTTCAATTTTTTCTATGATACCGCCTGCATTTTCTCGCCACCCATCGGTTCCTCGGCCTGCTGGGATTCAGATTACTGCAACGGCTTGAACCCTTATATGATCATGAATATGGCCACCGATGATGTCATTGTCACCGCCTTCACCATTTCTGCGGATGCAGTTCAAAATGTCTGGCCGAAGGATATCCCCGCAGCAGTCGGCGGTGATGATAAATACTGGGCGTTATCCAACTACGATGTGGATGCAGCCCACAACGACAACTGGCTGCTGAACTGCCAGGGCGAAGTAACCCGCTCGGAGCCGCATTACACCGCTTCACGCGTGACATCCAATCTCATCGCAGATGCGCCCGATTCAAAAGGGTATGTGGCAGTGGAATTCTTCTACTGCTATAACCAGATCCTAAATCTTCCTTTATTCACGGACTTTGTTCCAAACCCAATACAAATCCATGCATACACAGTCATGCCCCTCCCCACGAGTCGACCGACTCCCACAGCCAGCCCTGTACCCTAGCGAACGCCGCAAGGCTTCGCGTGGACAGACGCTGGTCATATTTGGCGTAGCCGCCCTTGCGCTGATGTTCTTCATCGGCCTGGCGGTGGATGCCGGTTCGCTATACGTCACGTACGGTCAGCTAAAACGCGCAGTGGATGCTGCCGCGGTGGCAGCGGCGAACGAATTCAAGCGCCCAACCACCTGTGATCCAACCGAACCAGCCTGCCTGGCGATGATCCTGGATAACATGCTGCATTCCGCAGAAGAAGTGCTTGTTCTGCAGAATGTGGAAATCGCCACCACCAACCTGGAAGTGCTGATCTGCGATTCGGACCTGGACGGACTGCGGGACGCGGACCTGGCTACCACCCATCCTGCTTTCTTCAATCGATGTCCCAACACACCCACCATGCAGGCGCGCAAGCTGGTCTGGGTGGATGCCACCCAGGAGGCACCCCTTTACTTCCTGCATATGCTGGGATTTTCCGAGATAGCGACCTCACCACCGATGCGATTGCGGAAGCGGCGTCCGTGGACCTCGTGCTGGTATTCGATATCTCCGAATCCATGGCGAGCGACACTCTGCGCGGTCTCTGCCAGCCTTTCTGGGATGGCGGGGCTGCATGCCCGTATGTCGATGCTTACGATCCGAACAACCTGGGGTCTCCCGCCGGATGTAACACGGACGATACCTGCCAGCCGTTACTGGATGCCAAGAATGCGGCCAAGGCACTTCTCGACCACCTTTATTCCGGTTATGACCAGGTATCTATCGTTACCTTCGACACGCAGGCGATCAATACTTTTGCACTCGGACAGGACTCGGACGGCCCCGGTGGCACCACGCATATGGAACAGGCAGTCGATGCCATCGATAACCTGTGGCTGCATGACGATACACCTTATGCCCGCATGTGGTGGCAGTGGAAGAGCACTCCATCGGGCGGTCATTATGCTTTCAACCCGGTCAACCCCGAGGATCGCGATGGCGATGGCAACGACCAGGATGACGACCTGCCCACCTGCCAGGAAAATGCCCTTCATCCATTGTGCTGCTGGCTGGATGATGACCGTTGGGACGAACCGGGTGGATTTGGCCACAATCCCTGGGGTTGGGGTGGTATGCCCTGCGATGATGACGCTGTCCTGGATGCCTACGATTGGGATGCAGACGGCGTATATTCCGTGGCAGATCATATTTATTCAAATACCACCTGGCCTACTCTACCCAATCATGATCCGGATGCTGATGGGCGCGATTCGCTCTCGCCCTTCTCCACCTGCACAGGCTGCGGCATCCGCATTGGCATCCAATATCTTGAGAAATAATGGGCGCTCAGGTTCAGTTTGGGTGGTTGTTTTTCTTTCAGACGGTATGGTCAACATGAGTGATACCTTCGGCGGTGTTGGTGGATCAGGAAACGGGGATACGATCAATACCGGCGGAAATGTAGACAGCAATTACCCGAACGGTTTCTGCACCGGCGGGATGAATACCGGTTGGTGGAATACCGCCTGTTATGATTTTTCATTCACACCGCGCTACTGCATTGATACTGCGGATTCAACCTGCCCACCCGCCACGCTTTGGGACGGCACTGCACCCAACCTGAGTTACAGCGTGCTGGATTACGCGCGCGATATGGTAGATGAAACAGCGCTCACCCGTTCATTGAATTTGCTGGAACCTGGCGGCAACGAGATCGCCATTTATTCCATCGGCCTTGGAGCTGTTGGCGGGACAGGCGCGACGGTCACGGCTGGCGAAAACCTGCTGCGTTATATGGCAGCCGTGGGTGACGACGGTGACCGCGAAACCGACCCCTGCGAAACAGCTGGTCCCCGCCAGACCTGCGGGCAGTATTACTATGCCCCGAGCGGCGCAGCGCTGGCAGGCATTTTTGAAGATGTTGCCAGCCGTATTTACACGAGAATTTCGGAGTAACCGCTATGAAAACAATGAAGACCTCCATTTCCAGCCTCATCAAGCATCTTAAAAAGGCACCCGCACAGGGCATGGTTGAATTTGCCATTGCCCTGCCGATCCTCCTGCTGCTTGTTTTTGGCATCATCGAGTTCGGCCGCCTGCTGCAGGCCTGGCTGGCACTGGAGAACGGTGCACGCTTTGGGGTTCGCTACGCAGTCACCGGTAACTATAATTTTGATTATTGCGATGAGGCTGTCGAAGCCTTGAAAGATGACCTGGCATTGACCGCTGATGAACAAGCTGATGGCCAGCCTGACTGCGTGATTAACGATGCGGGCGGCAACCAGATCGACGATCTCTCCATCCCGCTGCAGGACTTCGCGCGCCTGCCTTCCATCCGGGATGTATCCCTCGGGGGTGCCACAGGCATTGCCTATGACCTGGCTGATCCAGTTTCCGGCGAATATCTTACCTTCCTGGATGATGCTCACAATGCACTGGATGACGGTGATTTTCACCAGGATCACCGCGGTAATCCGAGCGAACCGGGATATTTCAATACGACCATCTGCTCGAACCGCATAAATCAGGATGATGCCACGCTTTTCGGTATCAACCCGAATCCTTATTTTTATGATCCAATCCCCGGCGGCGCCAGCGTGAATGATTACCGTTTCCCGGATCACTGCGAAATGGTGGAAGCGGTCACCTTCACCCGCGTGCGCGCAGTCGACGATGCCGGCGGCCCTGGCGACCGCGTTCGCGTGGTGCTCACCTACCGCCACAACCTGATCACGCCCTTCCTGAGCACCTGGTGGCCAACCATGCGGCTGACCTCCATGCGTGAGGGCATCGTTGAGAAATTCCGCACCTCGCGCGTGACCGGTTTGACCGGCGGCATGGCTTTCCTGCCCACCTTTACCTTCACCCCGCCGCCACCCACCGAAACGAGTACAGTGACCGAAACTCCGACCCCACCGAAACACCGACGGTAACCGAAACACCGACCGTCACGGAGACACCCACAGCCACTGCGACCCGTACACCTGCGTGCGCGATCCTTCAAAACGATACCGAAGGACAGACCAATACTGGTGAGCTGCTCGCCATCCAGGACCTGGCCAGCGGCGGGGATATCCTTGAGTCATTCCTCGAGAATACTGACCCCGATTTCTCCGTATTCATCACCGCAGCCGGGATGACCTGGAACGGCAGCTTCCATAATGAATTCCAGGATCCCATGGACGGGCATATCTTTGATTACTACGCCTGGAACGGCAACACCAACGTGATCTATGATGCAGCCGATACGGGACCCTTTGCCTACACCCATACCTTCACGACCCCGTTCGAGATCGTTCCTCTCAACTCGAGCTGGTTCAAATGGAATTACGACTGACCCGTTCAAATTCTGGGTGACACCCAACTACCGCCAATACCCGATGGATGCAGTACCGACCAAGGCGCTGCTGATCTCACCGCCTGCCCCAAGCACTGCACAGGACTTCTACTGGCCGAGCGATTTCACCGGCTACGTGCAGTACAAGATCGGTCACACCGGCGATGATGCCACGGTCTGCGAGATGACCATGTCCGGGCGCACAGGTCCATCGATCGAGATCATCTATTCAGCCAATCCCATCTCTTCGGCTTTCTGGATCCGCGCCAGGATCAACGGCGACGATACCAATACCAACTACGTGTACTTCTATGTTTATGATGAGAATGGCTACCTGGTCAACTGGTCCAGCGATACCAGCGCGCCGTTCTGCATCTTCGGTGGTGGATGCACCAGCCGAAATCCCTATACCCAGACATGGCGGCAGGGTTCTGCGAATGCCGGGATCATTGACGAGCGGTTCTTACACGCTGGTGGTGCTGACGCGCAACAACGACGTGCGCAGGAAATCCAATGTGGTGGTGGATACTTTCTACATTGGTGCCAACACCCCGACCCCGACACGCACCCGCACCATCACGCGTACACCCACCGATAACGCGAACGCCTACCGTCACATATACACAGACAGTAACGCGGACCATCACTTTAACACCAACGATCACGTTGACGCCAACGATCACACTGACCCCGACGCGGACCTACACGCGCACGATCACGCAGACTCCGACCATTACATTGACACCAACAAGTACTTACACACGCACGGTAACCCGGACGCCCACAATTACAATACACGCCGACCAATACGAACACCATTACATTGACTCCGACACGCACCTACACGAGTACAGTAACCCGGACATCGACAGTCACATTGACACCGACCGTTACCGCAACGTTCACGCTGACACCCACCCGGACAGCGACCAGGACAGTGACCCTGACACCGACCCGCACAACGACCCTGACCGCCACCATCACGCGGACACCGACGCGCTCACTGACGCCGACCAACACCAACATGCCGACCAATACAGCGACGCCGTGCCAGATCCCGATCGAGCTGGGCGGCTGCCCGACGCCGACACCATAATATCCGCATGCTGCCTGGTTAATGGAATCCGGTAAGAAAACTGACAATTCAATGAAAGTGGCTCGCATTTCACTGCGAGCCACCTTCTTTGCCATCGCCGGCGTCATCCTGGGTGCCCTGTTGATCTTCCTTGGATTGAAATGGATCGTGGATAATCCCGCCATCGCGCCTGAATTAAAGATGGCGATCCTCTTTGGCATCGCCTTTAATTTCCTTATCCTAGGATTTGCAGCGATGAGCCTGGCTGCCAGGAAGAAGCAGCGTGTAGAGGTGAGATTTTCGGATTGGCAGGTGATCGTGCTTGCCTATTTTGTCCCTGCCATATCCCTGTTTGTGATGGTATTTGCTTATATTGCCTATTCTCAAAACTGGCTGGTCAACTCCCTCTCCTCGTATTTTCTCTGGATATCCCGCCTGCCGGTGCTGTGGCTGGTACAGGTCAGCGTTTTGGCCTGGATCATGTGCGCGTCTCAAAGAAAACACCAGAAAAAGGATCAGAACGATGCAGTGCGTTCAGCAATCCGGGTAAGCATCAACGAATGGAAGCAAGTGTTGCTTTCGCGGCGCCTTATCATGGCAATCCTCTTCGGATTGGGTTCATGGCTGGCAGCACGATTTCTGATCAGCATCGAATCCCACTGGCTGACCGGGCAGATTTATTTCAACAGCCCCGTGGATGGTGAAGTCTTCATGCCGGTATTCTGGATCACCGCGGTCATTGGATTGACCATTGGTCCCTGGGCGGAAGAGGTTTTTTATCGTGAAAGGCTGATGAGTCATCTTGAGAACCGAACCGGATGGTTGACCGGGATCCTGATCAGCTCGACCTTATTTGGAATACTTCAATTTCGACCGTTTTTATTCCTGCCAGCCGTATTATTTGGCTTTGCAAGTGGGTGGCTAAGATCGCAGTATGGTATTAAAACAGCCATCCTGGCGCATGTGTTATTCAATTTACTCACTTTGAGCCTGAACTGGGCGCAGGTGATCTAAACGCAGCTGGACCGTTTATCAAAAACCTTACGAATTCGTAACTTGCAGTCGTTCATTTCGATGTGTAGAATCTAATCATGGCAATCCCTCATAGAAATGATTTAAAAACAGCGCGCAGCATGGTGACCGTGGCAGCGGTCTTCTTATTGCTGCTGTATTGCGTGTGGCTGTTATGGGGGGGGAGCGACCTGCGCGAGCGATTGTTGCTGGGCAGCCTGACACTGGTTTTTACAGCAATGGCTGCAGTTTTTCTCGCCTATCGGACATCTGAATTAACGGTTTCAACTCAATTTCACTCAGCCTGGTTCTGGGTGGCTGTCGGGATGGGGATCAACGTACTGGGTGATCTCGGGCGATTTATTCTTGAGGTGCTTCAGATCGGTTCGCCCACTTTTCAACAGGTACTTGAGCTCTTTTTCCCCCTTGCTGCGATCGCGCTGACCGTGGGATTGATCCGTTATCCGCGTGCTGCGAGGACCAATCCCAGCCGGGTTTTGCTCTTTATTGATGTTTCATTAACCACCATTGCCGTAATCACCATTGTTTGGCTGGCAGTCATCCAGCCGGTATTTGCACCCTTGCGCTTCAATTTCTCCCCTGCAATATTTTCCGTCATCATGCCGGTCATTGATCTCGGGCTGCTCATCTTATTGATGATCCTGTTCCTGGTAAACGATGCCAAATTGCAAGGCATGCCGATGTTTTGGATCACCATAGGATTACTGGCATTTACCATTTCAGACTTCTCCTATTCTTCGCAGTTGCTGGCAGGGTCCTACATGGTCGGCAGTCTCGTCGATCTTGGCTGGGTGATTGGAGATTGCGCCATGATCCTGGCTGCCCTTTCCCAGCTGACACCGAAATCAAGCAGCATGCCAGCCATAATCTCCGGAATCTTCACCAGGCTGCAATCTCTTCTCCCGCTGTTATCGGTATTGATCCTGGGATGGTATTCGCTGCTCACCTGGCAGATAAGCGGAGGAGGCGTCACCCTGGGTTTCTGGGTGACGATTATCCTCGGTCTGGGTTTGATCGCCCGGCAGGGCGTAACGGCGGGTGAAGTGGAATTCAAGCAGTACGCCAGCCTGGTGAACAGCCTTGCGGAACCGGCCTTCGTCTGTGATAACCGCGGGAGGCTGCGCCTGGTGAACCCGGCATTGCAGGAAATCACCGGATCTAAGACTGTCCAGGATCTTACCGGGCTTTCCCTGGGCAGCATCATCCCAATTGAGCTGGGAGCCGGAAGAATGACGGAGCTGCGAAAGAGCGGCGGTTGGACTGGGGAGACAACTTTAATTGGCAGCGAAGGTGAGAAGATCCCGATTCTTTTGTCCCTGAGACCTGTTCAACCCGGGGGCAGTGATCGTCTCTCACTGGCTGGCACAGCGCATGACCTGCGCGAACAAAAACAGCAGCAAGCAGCCCTGCAATCCGCCTACGAACAATTGACTTCGGCGCATGACGCGCTGGAAGCCATGAATGCCCAATTGGAACAAAAAGTTGCAGAAAAAACCGCAAACTTGAGCGAAGCCTACGCTCAGCTGGAACAACAAAACCTTGCTTTACACAAATTGGATCAACTGAAATCTGATTTTGTAGCGCTGGTTTCACACGAGCTGCGTGCGCCATTAACAAATATCAATGGCGGGATCGAGCTGGTATTAAGCAGGCAGCTCCCAGCCCGCACGGTTCAAACCCTTGAACTGGTGGAGGCGGAAATCACCCGGCTGACCCGCTTTGTTGAAACCATCCTCGATATTTCCGCGCTGGATGCGGGCCGGATCCCACTATATCCCGGACCGGTCTCCATCGAGAACATTTCAAAGAACATGCAGCAGCAAATGCTTCACCTTGAGGGTGCCAACCGCATCAGCTGGGAATTACCCGGCAGATTACCCGATTTCCTGGCAGACGAAAAAGCACTTAATAGCATTCTTTTTCACCTGCTGGATAATGCCCTTAAATATGCGCCTGAAGGAAAGATAACCGTCGAGGCTGGAACGGAAAAAGAAAAAGGTTGGATTTCGGTTTCAGATGAGGGTGCCGGCCTGCCCGAGGAAGCCATTCCGTTTCTATTCGACCGTTTTTATAGGTACAATACAGAGGATGCCAAAACCATTTATGGTCACGGCATGGGATTATATATCGTGAAGAGGTTGGTCGAAGCCATGGATGGGATCATTGAAGTGGAGAATCTTGAGGGCAGCGGAGCCAGGTTTACCTGTTGGCTGCCGCTGGTCAAGGCAAGTGAGGGGAAGCATGCGTGAAAAAATATTGATCGTGGATGATGACGCAACCCTGATCCGTTTTCTGACAGATTTCTTTCAAGAGTACCCCTTTGATGTTGTGACGGCCAGGAGTGGCCCGGAAGCCCTGAAAATCGCCTACCAGGATCACCCCAATCTGGCTGTGCTCGACGTGATGATGCCAGGAATGGACGGCTGGGAGGTGTGTGCCCGGTTACGAGAAATGACCAACATTCCCATCATTTTGCTCACCGGAAAATCAAGCGAGGCCGATAAGTTGCGCGGGTTCAAGCTGGGGGTTGATGATTATGTAACCAAGCCCTTTTCATTTGCCGAACTGGCTGCCCGCATCCAGGCAGTGCTGCACCGTTCCCGCCAGAGGGAAGATGGCATTCCCAACGTGATAATTTGCGGTGACCTGACGATCGACCTGGATAAGCGGCAGGTGACATCCAAAGGGAAGCTCTTGCCTCTAACGCCCACCGAATTCCGATTACTGGAGGTGCTTGCCAGGCACCAGGGAAAGGCAGTTTCGGAAGCGGATATGATCCAGGAAGTGTGGGGTTCATACCGCCAGGAAGAAACCACTGCTGTTCGACGATATATCTGGCTGCTGCGAAAAAAGATCGAGAAGGATCCTGCCAATCCCTGCCTGGTGGTCACCGTTCGTGGATATGGATATCGACTCGAAACATCCGGAATACAATCCCCGGTCGAACGGGGATGATCATGGAAATCTCATTGGAAGGATGATCAGTTAATTGGATTTTTCCATTTACAAGGATTTTCCAGACTCAATTGAAAAGGAATGGAACGGGTTGCTCGATGAGAGTATTTCCCACGTTCCCTTCCTGCGTTATGAATACCTTAAAACCTGGTGGGAGACACGTGGTGGTGGTGAATGGCCACAGTCCGAACTCATGATCATCACTGCGCGCGAACAGGACAGGTTGATCGGCATCGCGCCATTGTTCCTCGCTGAATATGAGGGTAAAAAATCGCTGCTCCTCCTGGGTAGCATCGAGATATCGGATTACCTGGATTTGATCGTGCGCTCACCGGATGCGGAAGCCTTCATTTCAGGATTGTTGACTTTCCTTGATTCAAACAGTGCGGGTCGGGTGGGAAGCTTTGGATTTATTCAATATTCTTTCAGGATCACCTTCCCTGGAATTGCTTCAAAAAGCTGCCGGGACGCATGCCTGGAAGGCATCCATAAGCCAGCTGCAGCATTCGCCGTATATCCCGTTACCCGGTGATTGGGAATCCTACCTGGCGGGCATCGACAAGAAACAAAGGCATGAGCTCCGGCGCAAGATGCGCCGCGTGGAAGAAGCCGGCAGCAGCGTGCGGTGGTATATCCTGGATGATGCCAGTCAACTGGATGCATCCATCGAATCATTCATGGCTTTGATGGCCAACGACCCCGACAAGGCTAAATTCCTCACACCCTTGATGCGCGACCATATGCGCAACAGTGCCCGCTGCGCCTTTGATGCCGGTTGTTTGAATCTCTCGTTTCTCGAAGTGGGCGGCGAAAAAGCAGCCGGTTATATGAGCTTTGACTATCTCAACAGAATGTGGATATACAATTCTGGAATCGACCGCCAGTTCATGGAGTATTCCCCCGGTTGGGTGCTTTTGGGTTACCTGCTCAAATGGGCGAACGAGAACAAGAAGACCGAATTTGATTTTATGCGCGGCAATGAAGATTACAAGTATAAGTTTGGGGCGGTGGATCGATTTGTGATGCGTGCCCGCATCTCACGCTGAGTCAGGGTATGCAGGCTGGAGAATTCTCAGCCACTTCAGTGAAGTCAAATGGTTTTGAAACCACTGAGGAATAGCTCTTATCAGGTAGCAAGTCGAATTTGGTTCCAAAATAGTCATTCAATATCACCCTGAATGTGTTCACCGGCGATATATTGGCATACAGATCCTGGCTGCCATTTGGTAAATAATACGCATTGAGGATTGCCAGGCGATTCTCATTGCGCGCTCCGTGATCACCCTGCAGGATGATTATCACGGGGCGCTTCGATTGTTCCAGGATGCGCTTCAGAAAAGATAGCGTACGCTGGTTGATGAATTGGACCTGGGCAACATATCCACCCCGATAATGTTCCTCGTCGATGGGAGTATTGTGCTCGCTGTAGAAACCCAGGTCTGTCTGCAGCGATCCATCAGCTTTGAAGATAAAAGGATAGTGGGGAATCATGATGTGCGCAAAAACCAGTTTTGGCCCAGCAAAGGTGGCGATATTCTCCATTTGATCGAGAATAAATCGCTGACGATCGACGTACTCACCAAATGGATTATTTATTGAATTGATCGCGGATTTGGAAACCAGGGCTTGTGTATCCGTCAAGATCAAACCGGCAGTGGTCTGGATCGCGAGCGATTCAAAAGGAGTTACCTCGCGTAGAAGTCCATATTGATTGCCCGGTTCCAGGTAATTAGCTGCATCGGTCCACGAATCCCAAAAGTATCCTGTTTCAAAAGCCACACTTTGATAGCCTGCTTCTTCAAGTAAAGTACGCAGCCTGCTTTGCTTGAGAAGAGGAGTTAACGAATCCATATCGATTTTATCCGGGGAGAAGCCGGGATTCAATTGGGGTAAATAATCCATATTCAGCGAAGAGCTTAATGAAAGTTCCGTTTGGGTGTAGTTGCTGCGACTGCAATCTGCTACGTAGAAGCCCATCTTTTCCAATTCATCGATGAATTGGCTGTTGTCATAATCAAAATCGCTGCGCAAGACATCCGCGCGGGTGTACATATCGAGGATGATGTAATAGATATCCGGCGCGGGGTCGGAGACCACAAGATCATTGTTGTTTTGAGAAGCTTCATTCGCGGACGGCAGGATTGTTTTTTTGGTTTGTAAGTGAAAAAAACCGATCTGAATAAGGGAAAAACAAACCATGGCCAGGGTAATAATATTCGCAGCCCATGTAAACGTCCTGTTGGTCTTGAAGCGCTTGAGGATCAACCAGGTCCCCCCAAGCGTAAGCAAGAGAAAAACGACAGCCAAGACACGGTGGCGGCCGATATTCAATCCCAGCAGCTCTGTGTTTTTTATAAGATTATAGATATGCCCATAAGAAAAGAAGAGAAGAAGAAAA
Source organism: uncultured Chloroflexia bacterium (assembly GCA_963804865.1). Classification (GTDB taxonomy): domain Bacteria; phylum Chloroflexota; class Anaerolineae; order Anaerolineales; family Anaerolineaceae; genus CAVVEQ01. The sequence continues at coordinate 1,418,467 of CAWDSH010000001.1, read as the reverse complement.
AAGGCCAGTGTTATGCCCGCTTTGTGCCAGTCTTTGAAAATAAATCGCAATATCAAAAAAAGGAATGATGCCAATAGAAGTGAAACCAGCACCGGTCGAAAAGCCACCTGGACTTCCACTTCACTGACATTGGCTGCCAGTAAGGCAAGAATGGGATAAACTGCCAGAAGAAACGGGTAAAAGGGAAATGGGTGAGAGCGGTCGGATCGATCAGCTGACATGAGACTTGCCCGGAATCGAGATCAAAATATAAAATTCATCAGGATAGATCATGATGAGGACAATTCTTTAATCAAAGCATAATAGAATTGCGCCATTTTTACCAATTGGTCGATGCCCAATCTTTCATTGACACCATGCACCCGCTGCATAACCGATTTATCCATGATAAAAGGGGTGAAGCGAAAGGTATTCTTGCACAGGGGGGCATAATGATGCGCATCCGTGGCGCCCAGGGTGATGAAAGGCGCGACCGGGTTGTTATTGAAAAATTGCTTGATCGTTTTTTCCAACAGGTGATAAATGCTTGAATCAGGTGCTGAGATCAAAGGCGGATCCCAAGCCTGACCTTCAAGCGCATGAAGATGGACACGATTATCGTGAATGATCCTGCGGGTGCGATCCATGATGGATGCGATCGAGTCCCCGGGTAGGATGCGGTAATTCACCCGCGCGTGTGCGGATTGTGGCAGCAGATTGTCCTTGATCCCGCCAGTGATCAGCGTCACAGCCGTCGTTGTGCGAATGGCAGCGTTGGTGAGCGGTACGCGGGATAATTTCATGCTTGCCAGACCTTTGAACAGCCAAAGATTGGCAAAGAAAACCTGGTAAAGGAATGGGGCGGCATTTCCCAACCCGCGGATGAGCATCCGCATGAAATGCGGATTGGCTGGCATGCGCTTCTTTTCGATGCGAACAAGAGCCTGTGCCAGGATGCCAATGGCTGTATGATCAGGGGGCTGTGCGGAATGTCCCGGAGCGCCTTCAACGGATAATTCCACGGTCAGGTATCCCTTTTCCCCAATGCCGATCATGGCGAGCGGGGTTTTCACACCCTCCAGGATCTGCCGCATGATCTGCCCACCCTCATCCATTACCAGCGCGGGGGTGATGCCATGCTCTTGCAGCCAGCCAGCCATCAACGGCGCACCATGCAGGCTGGCGCTTTCTTCGTCATGACCGAATGCCAGGAAAATTGTCCGTACAGGTTTGAAGCCATTCCCGATCAAGTGCTCAATCGCCTCAAGCAGGGTGATCACCGATGATTTGTCATCGATGGTGCCCCGCCCCCAAACGAAGCCGCCATCAATGGCACCAGAGAAAGGAGGATGCTGCCAGGAGGATTCCGTGGCTGGATCAACGGGAACCACATCGATGTGCCCGGTCAACACGATCGAATCGAGATCGGGGTTCGAGCCCTGCCACCGGAAAAACAGGCTGTCAGTGCCCAATTCGATCTTTTCAAGTGTCCTATGCACGCGGGGAAAGAACTTTTGCAGCACCAACCTGAGCTGGAGGAATGTTTGCTGATTGACATTCTCGGGATTCTGTTGAGATATTGTTTTGCATTGCACCGCGGTTGACAGGTGCTCGGCAAGGATATTTTCCAGGAATTCTTCCCTTTCGCCGGGTTCAACCATTTTTTGCGCTTTGGCGAATGATAAAGTCCTTAAAAGGATAAAGGACGCCAAAAAGAGGATTATCGCGAAAAGAATGATGAGAAATGTAGGCATATTGGTTGTACGCTTATCGGTTTCAGGGTTGAGATTGGTCCAGGATGTGCTGGAATTCGGCTTCGAACAGCCTAGCCAGGTCAGCGTCGTGGATGATCATGATATTTTCATCATTGCGATTTTCCGCACTGGCAGTGTAATTATAAGATCCAATTGCCAGGATGCTGTGGTCGATGATGAGCAGTTTCTCGTGCATCAATCCCTCGATGCCATCCAGGCGGATATCCAGCCCAGCGCGCCTCAGGCGGTCGTATTCGGTTCCTTCATTTCCCGAAACAGAAGATTCATCAAAGACACCCTTGACCTCAATACCTTGGGAGGATTTATCCAGCATGGCGATTGAAAGATCATCCAGTGTGAATGACGACGTCAGAAAATGAACACTTTCACCAGCATTCTCCACCAGGTCAATAAGCCGGGTGGAAATGTGATCTTCAGGGGAAAAATAGATTTCAACTTTGCTATCCTGCAGCGAGAACTCATTCCGCGATGAGGGCTCAAGATCCAGTGCGCCAAATAGCCCGGAAACGAACATTTCATCAAATTCAGCCTGGTATATGTGCGCGATATCAGGATCATCTATTTCGACAAAATAATTATTGTCCGTGTAGAAACCATAGGTCGTGAAGTTGGTGGAACCCATCCAAAGCGTGCTGCCATCAATGACGGCGAATTTGTTGTGCATCAAGCCATCCTCATTACCAGCAACGAGGGGGATCCCGGCTGCTTGCAGGGAGAAAGGTGTGGATTTGACCGCGTTTTCATCCTCCATCACCACCCGGACATTCACCCCGCGTTTATGCGCCTGAATCAACGATCTGGCTAGCACAGGATCGTTGAAATTGTAGATGGCCAGGTCGATGCTTTCCCCTGCCTGGTTGAATGCATCTTTCAATGCTTCCGAAGGCAATGTGCCTTCGCGCTGGTGATCGGGATCGGTGAAATAGACGTTCATGATCCCGGCTTGATCCATTTGAGCACCAGCAGCAGATGGAGTCGCCGCCTGCGGGAAGCTGCAGGCAGTGATTGTGATCAGGAAGATTAAAACCATTGGACCGAAAGAATTCTTTTTGTGGAAAGCTGCTGGATTTCGATTGGACTATTTGGGGTGAATTCATAAGAATAAAAATCCCACACGCGGGATTTCGTGCATTATAGCATGAAGGATTACAGGTCATTACAAAAAAGCGACCCCTTTGATGAATATCATTATTGTTTGACTTGACAAATAAATCAAAGGATGACATAATCAAATAGAACAATATTTCTATATAGACAAAATAAAATGACACGCGTACTGATAATCCCTGACGAAAATTCCCTCATGATGATGCACTCCCCAGTAAACCCGGATAAGCTGATCGAATCCATCAATACCGGTTCATGGCATTCAAGCCTGGCAATTCTTGAATCGCTGCAGCTGGTGCTTGATCCAGAACAGCTGCAAGCCAGCCGGATGGGGCAGCTGGTGGTGATCACACCCCGCAGACCGGGAAGGTCATCACCGGTTGATTTGAGCTCTTATGATCTTACGCCCAGGCAGCAACAGGTCCTGGCGGGGATGATCGCCGGCTTGACGCAAAAAGAAATCGCTGTCCGCCTGGGGATCGCCTGGCGGACGGTGGCATGGCACGTCTGTAAGCTAAAGAAACGGATCCCCGGTTTGATCGGAAAAAACCACGTGATCACCGATCGATTATTTGATTGAAAGTTGACATGCTGTCCATCAGAGAATATACTTAATGAGTCATTCTTCCTTCGGGGCAGGGTGCGGGAGCAATCCCAATTCCCGACCGGTGGTCAAAACCCACCCGTGCGCTTGAGGCACATGACCCGGTGAAATTCCGGGGTCGACGGTATAGTCCGGATGAAAGAAGGAGATGATCAGCGGAAATTAATTTCACGTTGGTCATTCAGCCCCGAAGAATATAAACCGGGGCTTTTTCTATGCCTGCCGCAGATAAAAAGAAGAAACTTTCAATCCTGGAATTGCTCAATCGCCACCGCCCGTGGGTGCTTGTGTTATCCCTATTGCTCATGATCGGCATTTGGATGGCGCTGGTACTCTGGTTTGATCTTCCGGAATTCATTCTCCCGCGGCCTTCCCTGGTCGTAAAACGGGGTTGGGAATCAATCGTGGATGGGACATTGATCTACCATACCGCCATCACCTTTGAGGAGGTGCTGCTGGGGTTATTAGCCGGGACACTACTGGCAGTGTTGCTGGGTTACCAGCTCAGCCGGTCCCATCTTCTGGAACGCCTGTTTTCACCCTTCCTGGTTGCCAGCCAGGCAATCCCCATCGTAGCCATTGCACCCCTGCTGGTGATCTGGTTCGGACCGGGGATGTTCTCCAAAATCTTGATCTGTGCTTTGATCGTATTCTTTCCAGTGCTGGTGAATACGATCGTTGGATTACGGGCTGTCCCTGAAAACCTGCGCGATCTGATGCGTTCCATGCATGCCGATCGTCAGCAAACTCTTCGTTTCCTGGAAATTCCATCCTCTCTGCCGGTGTTTCTGGGTGGATTGAGGATCGGAGCCACGCTATCGGTGATAGGCGCGGTGGTGGGTGAGTTTGTCGGCGCTGATAAGGGTCTGGGTTTCTTAATCAATGTGGCGCGTGGTCAATATGATACTGCGCTGGTGTTCGCGGCTGTGTTCACCCTGATCGCCATGGCTTTGATCCTTTACGGATTGGTGGTTGGAATGGAAAAACGTTTTTTGAAATGGGAGCAAAGGTAAATGTCGAAAATGGATACCAGGTACGCAATAAAGAAAATCGTTTGTATTGCACTCATCCCAATTCTTTTTACGGCTTGCCAGGCGGGAGAGCCAGCGGCATCCAATGTACCGGTCGCTGTGCGATTACCGGTTGGTTACATCCCGAATGTGCAGTTCGCGCCGCTCTATGTGGCGATCGACAAGGGCTATTTCCTGGAACAGGGGATCGACCTTCAATTGGATTACAGCATGGAAATCGATGCCGTAGCCCTGGTGGGCGCCGATGAGCTGAATTTTGCCATTGCTTCTGGAGAGCAGGTCCTTTTGGGGCGGAGCCATGAGCTGCCGGTGGTCTATGTGGCAACCTGGTATCAAGATTTTCCGGTGGGAGTGGTTTCTCTTGCAGAGAAAGGGATTTCATCCCCCCAGGATCTGCAGGGCAAGAAGATTGGCATCCCGATGCTTTCCGGGGCGAGCTATATAGGGCTGCGTGCCTTGCTGGATGCAATTGGATTGAAGGAATCCGATATCACCATGGACGTCATCGGTTTCACCCAGGTCGAATCACTGGTCACCGGGCGGGATGATGCCGTGGTGATCTATGTCGCCAACGAGCCAAACCAGCTGGAAGGCAGAGGATACGAGGTGAATGTCCTGAAAGTGGCGGATTATCAGAATCTGGCTGGAAATGGGCTGATCACCAATGAAAATATGATGGAGGAGAATCCCGGGTTGGTCCAAAAAATGGTGGATGCCCTGATGAAAGGCATCCGTTATGCCGCGGAGAATCCCGACGAAGCCTATCAGATTTGCCTTAAGTATGTGGAGAATCTAAAAGCGGATGATCCCATCCAGCGTAAAGTCCTGGATGCATCCATTACCTTATGGAAGGCGGATCGACAGGGGCGTTCCGACCTGATCACATGGGAACATATGCAGCAGGTCCTGCTGGATATGGGATTACTGGAAAAAGAACTGGATCTGAGTAGAGCTTACACCAACCAGTTCGTTACGGAGCCATGAGAAAATCCCCGCAAACACCCATCATGGAAGCCTGTGATGTGGGCATGATCTTCCGGGATGAGAACGGGGATCTGGAAGCATTGCAAGATATCGACCTCCAGCTTGCCCCACAAGAATTCGTCAGCCTCATCGGACCTTCGGGAAGTGGCAAAACGACCCTGCTTCGCATCATAGCTGGTTTGATCCAGCCTACCGACGGGAAGGTTAAATTTCAGACCGGGCAGCCGAGAATAGGGATCGTTTTCCAACAAGCCAATCTGATGCCCTGGCGCTCGGTTATAAAGAATATCACCCTGCCGCTCGAAATCCTGGGAGTAGACAAGGTTGACGGTGAACGGCAGGCAAATGAATGGATCAGTTTGACCGGGCTGCAGGGCTTTGAAAACTCATGGCCGCGTGATCTCTCCGGCGGTATGGCCCAGCGTGTGGCGATCGCACGCGCCCTCATCCAGGATCCCGATCTGCTGCTGCTGGACGAGCCGTTCGGTTCCCTGGATGCACTCACCCGCGAGCGCATGGGCGCCGAGCTGCTGCGCATCTGGCAGGCAGAACAAAAAACGGTGCTCATGGTCACGCATTCGATCTCAGAAGCGCTGCTGCTATCCGACCGGATCCTGGTGCTTTCCACGAGGCCTGGGAGTATCATTCTCGACCTGCCGGTAAATTTGAAACGCCCCCGCACGGAAGAGATGCGTTATTCATCCGAATTCTTAAGATTGGCTAAAAAACTGCGCAGCGCGATCGCTGGCCTGGAATAAAAAAATCCGCTCACCTGGGCGGATTTTTCATTCACTCAGCAAGGGCCAATCCAAAAGGAGTACCTCAAGCAGGAGCCGTGGATTGGCGTTCATTTCGATGCGGTCCAGCCCGGAGTTGAGGCTGGCGATGCACTGATGTGCAGTATCGGGGGTGATCTGCCTGGCCAGGGCTACAAGCTGTGTTTTGAAATCCATGTTTATCAGGGGAAGCTCCGAACCCTGCGAGAGGATCATGAGATCCCGCCATAAGCTGATCCAGGTCTGGAACATGCTCTTGAGCTGATCGCGGTTCTTGGATTCATGCTCGGCAAACTGAAAACGCTCGCGCCGACTGGCGTGCAGCAACCGCAGGGCTTCCTCAAACCAATTCCGGCGTTGGGCAAGCAATTCAGGCTGCTGGAGGTATCGAATGGCCTTTCCCGGGCACCCGAGCGAGAGGTTAGAAAGCAGACCGGCTTCCTCTTTACTGGCTTTCCAATTTTTTACCAGGACCTTCTCCAGTTCTTCCAGCGGCATGGGTCGCAGACGCATCAACTCGCAGCGCGAGACAATGGTTGGCAGCAGCGATTCAGGTGAATCGGCGGTCAAAAGCAGGATGACCTTTTCAGGAGCTTCCTCAAGCGTTTTAAGCAGAGCATTCTGCGCTTCATCCGTGGCTTCATGAAAATTGACCAGCAACGCGATGCGGTAACGGGATTCGTAGGGTGCCAGGATGAGCGTGTGCTGCAGGCTGCGGATCTGATCGATGAGGATGCGGGTCTTGTCCTCCAGGCGTTGGATGATGGTCAGATCGGTGTGATTGGATTGCGCCAGGGCTTTACAGGAGCGGCACTCACCGCAGTATTCGCCGGGTTTGGGCGGCTGGGTGCAATTCAGCGCGCGGGCAAACTGCAGCGCCAGGTTGCGCCTGCCCACCCCCTGCGGTCCGGTGAACAGGTAGGCGTGACGCACTTCGCCCCTGGCGATGTGCTGCCTCAACATGTCAACTGCCCAGGATTGCCCGGTGATATCCCAGCTCATGGTAAGGATTTTAGCATAATTGGGTATGGTATCGGGTCGGGCATCAGGATGCGAATTCCTTTTTCAATACTTCCAAAATAGTCTCCAAGGATTCGATGCGTGTCTCGCTTTTATTCCTTTGTTTTAATTCCACGCCGCCGGCATTGAGAGAGCGTTCACTGACGGTGATACGCAGCGGCAAGCCGATGAGATCGGCATCCGCGAATTTCACCCCAGGGCTCTCCGGGCGGTCATCAAAGAGCGGTTCAAGGTTGGCATTGCAGAGCTGCGTATATAATGATTCGGCTTTTTCCGCCACTTCAGCGCTTTTCGCGCTGAGTGCCACCAGGTGGATCGGGTAGGGTGCCACGCTTTCAGGCCAGGTCAGCCCGCGTTCATCATGGTGCTCTTCGGCAATGCATGCCAGCAGCCTGCCAACACCAATGCCATAGCTGCCCATGATGACCGGTTTGGCTGATCCATCCTCAGCCAGGTAATTGCAGCCCAGGGCTTCCGTGTAGCGCGTTCCCAGCTTAAAGATATGACCAACCTCCACCCCCCTGGTGAGCGCCATGGTTTTGGCGCATTCGGGGCAGGCAGCACCATCCCCAGCAGAAACGATATCGGCGACGATCTGAGCCTGGTAATCGCGCCCGTAATTAACGTTCCTCAGGTGAAAACCTATTTCATTGGCGCCCGCCACCAGGTTGGGTGATTGGGGGACAAGGTCATCCACGATCACCAGTACATCCTTGAGTCCCAGGGGAGAGGCGTAACCCGGTGCGGCGCCGGTGGCAACGATCTCTTCTTCAGTCGCCGGGCGAAGCTCGATGGCTTTCAGGGCATTACTTAGTTTCGTTTCATTGACTTCCATATCGCCGCGGACAACGGCAAAGATGAATTTTTCCTGGATGACTTCGTTTGATGCAGAAGAAGGGATCTTCGCTATCATGAAGACTGCCTTGGCGGTTCTTTCACTGGGAATATTCAATAACGTAGCCAGGGCGTCAATGGTCGAGGTTTCTGGAGTGGCAATCTTCACCAGCGGGAGAGGTTCTTCCGAGGAGAAAGGTTTTTTCAGAAAGCGCGCCACCTGCTGGTTGGCAGTATATCCACAGTTAGAGCAGGTGAGGATCGAATCCTCGCCGACCGGGGTGAAATACATGAATTCGTGCGCCATCTTGCCGCCCATCATGCCGGTATCGGATTGGATTGCTTTAACTGGCAGCCCGCAACGCTCGAAGATGCGCTGGTAAGCTTCATAATGCGCCTGGTACTGCTCATCCAAACCATCGAAATCGCGGTCCAGGCTGTAGCTATCCAGCATGGTGAATTCACGCACGCGCAGCAAACCGGCGCGCGGGCGGGGATCGTCGCGCCACTTGGTCTGGATGTGGTAGATCAGCGCAGGCAGCTGGCGGTACGAGCGGACCTCGCTGCGTACCAGGTCTGCAACGGCTTCCTCGTGGGTCATGGCAAGCACCATGTCGTGACCGGATTTGTCCTTGAAGCGGCCCATTTCGGTTCCCACCTGGTACCAGCGGCCGGTTTCCTTCCAGATCTCAGCCGGTTGAACGACCGGCATGGTCATTTCCTGCCCACCGATGGCGTTGATCTCTTCGCGCATGATGCGTTCGATACGGTTCATCGCGCGGCGGGCAAGCGGGAGTGAGCTGAATATACCCGTTCCCAGCGGGCGGATAAATCCGGCGCGCAGCAGGAGCTGGTGGCTGGTGGTTTCCACGCCGGTGGGGGCTTCTCTTAAGGTGATACCAAAAAGATGCGATAAGCGCATGGTCCCTCCTGATCAAAAATGGTGGTTTCAGGGGATTGAGTTCACGCCACTTTACGCGGCGTTTTCTTCGGAGCCGGGATCTTCTTTTGCGGCACGACGGGTGCAGATTCGGGAACTGGTGGAAGCACCGGCTCTGTGGTGTCCTGGAATTGCAGGTCCACCTTGTCCTCCATGCGCACCTGGCCGCGCAGGAAGGCGCCTTCTTCGGAGGCAAAGGCACTGATGATCACGTCCCCCCAGACGCGACCGGTGCTGCGGATCTCCAGCTTCTCGGCTGTGATATCACCCTTCATCGAACCCGCCACGATGACCGTGTTGGCACGCAGGTTCTTGCAGGTGACGCGCCCGGTCTCACCGATCACCACCATGCCGCGGATGGCGATCTCGCCTTCAAGGGTGCCCTCGATGCGGATACCACCGCTGCCGCGCAGGTCGCCTTTCCAGATGATACCGGGACCAAGCACGGAAGTGACGCGCTCGGCAGGGGTGATGGGCTGGGTAGGGGGAGGGGTGGTTTTGCGGAACATTCTGGCTCTCCGTTGAATCCTCAATCAATTTTACCTGATTATGAGAAATCGACTGCCGGGAACCTGCGGTCAGTTATAATATGCCACGGGAAAGACAATTCACGTGGAGTGATGATGACTGAAGACCGCGATACAAAAATTAACGCCTACTGGGAGGATCCCAAGACCTCCTCGATGAACGACCGTTACGTGGTGACGCTCGAGACGGAAATGATCAACCGCCACATCAAGCCGGAAGAGCGGGTGCTCGATCTCGGCTGCGGCGACGGCAGCGGATCACAGGGATACCGTGCCAGCCATACGGGCAGTTATATTGCCATGGAACGCGCCTGGAAAATGCTGAGTGATTTCGCCCGGCGTGAGCCTGGACTGCCGCTGGTGCGCGGTGACCTGCGCGCCTTGCCATTTTCACGTGAAAAAGAAGTGCTCTTCCCGGTGGTCATCACCCAGCGCGCGTTGATCAACCTGCCGGACGAGGCAGCCCAGGAAGAAGTGCTCCACCTGCTGCCTGACCTGGTGGCGCCCGGCGGCAAGCTGCTCTTATGCGAAGCCTTCCGAGAGGGGGCGGAAAATATCAATATCCTGCGCGAGCACCTGGGATACCCTGCCATCCCTGCCCGCTGGCATAACGTGCACCTCACACACGCGCTCACGCAGCGGGTGCTGGGGGAGCGCATGGAATTGACCACAGAAGAGGATTTGAGCATGTATTTCTTCCTCACCCGCGTGGTCAACCAGGCGCTATCCGGTAACGTCCCGTTGGATTGGGACCGCCCGTTCAACAAGGTGGCTTACGAGATCGCGCGCAGCGGGCTGGGACCGGTTTTCCGCGGTTGGAGCCACATCACGCTGCAGGTTTGGAAGAAATCCCTCTAAAAACAAAAGCGTCCGATCGGACGCTTTATTATTCCGGTTTGATCCTGAAGTTCCAGGGCATGCTGAACCAGGGCTCGGGGGTGCTGCCCATGCCCACCCGCGGTCCTGCTTTGATCTTCTCAGTGGGAATCCCCTCGCCCTGTTCGATCCATAATCCCCCTTCTTTTGAAGTGAGATCAACCCCGTTCTGCGCACCAGTCAATCCCAGCGACTTGGTGATCTTGGCGGGTCCATTGCACCACAACTTGCGTTCAACGCCCTGCCTTCTTTCAGCGATGATCTCCAATCCTTCCAGGGGTTGGATGGCACGCAGCAGCACGGCAGCCGGGAAACCTTCCGCCCCGGTGACACAATTCAGGCACCAGTGCATGCCGTAGGTAAAGTAAATATACGCCCTGCCTGCAGGGCCAAACATGATCTCGGTGCGCTTCGTTCTTCCCACGCGGGCGTGGCAGGCGAGATCCTCCTCGCCGCGGTAGGCTTCCGCTTCGCTGATGATGCCTGAAATGCGTACGCCATCCTGCCAGCGCACCAGGCGCATGCCCAGCAGGTCGCGGGCAACTTCAAGGACATCGCGGTCATAGAAAGAAGCCGGAAGGATTTTGCCGGTTTTCATGATCAAAGGGAGGTTACTTGGATGCCTCGCCGTTCGAGGCGGCTTTTTGGGAGAAGCGGGGATCGTTATCCACCGTCAGGCGCAGACCCTCCAGCAGGCTGATGGAAGGGGCGTAGTTCAATTTTTCTTTGGCGAGCTTCAGATCGGCGCACATGCGGGATGGACCGCTGTCTGTGCGCGGATTGTAGACGATCTCGGGTGAGGTGTTGGTCACCTGCACGATCTGTTTAAGCAGCTCGCGGACGCTTGTATCGTAACCACTGCCCACGTTGATCACCCTGCCGGTGATATCCGGGGCGGTTGAGGCGGAGATCATCGCGGTGACCACGTCGTCAACAAAGACGTAATCGCGGGTCTGCTTGCCATCGCCATGGACCACCAGCGTGCCGTGCTGCAGCGCCTGGCGCAGGAAATAGGGGATGACCGGGGCGTGCACAGGAGGGATATGCTGACCGGGGCCGTAGGCGTTGAAGACGCGCAGGCTGACGGTCTCGATACCCCAGAGTGAACCGATGGTATGCACATAATATTCAGCGGCAAGCTTGGAAACAGCGTAGGGCGAGCGGGGGTCCGGGGTGAAGGTCTCGCGCACCGGCTGGCGGCTCTGGTTGCCGTAGACCGAGCCGGAGGAGATCAGCACCACGCGGCGCACACCCACATCGCGCATGGCTTCCATGAGGGTCACCGTTCCACCCACGTTCACTTCGTTGTATTCGCCGGGATAGAGCAGGGATTCAGGCACCAGCACGCGGGCTGCCAGGTGGTAGACGCAGTCCACGTCCTGCATCAGCGTCCAGAGCTTGGGACGGTCCTTGACATCTCCGCGGGTGAAATGAATATCGGGGTGCAGAACCTGGGGGTCGCCGGTGGAAAGATCGTCCACGCCGCGAACCGTGTGCCCCTCTGCGACCAACTTGTTGGCCAGCGCCGAGCCGAGGAAACCTGCAGCGCCTGTGATGAGGATTCTCATGGTTTTTTCGGTTTTTGGATTATAGCATAAGAAAAAATACAGGAATCGCAGGTCATTTTTACCCTACGCTCACCTTACAGAGCCGTAAGAGAAGTGTCGGTTATAGCTATTGTTTTTACACTTGCAGTTCTATATAATTAAATCAGTCTGGTTGCCTTAGTTCCCCTTTACTGGTAGAAAAATCTTCATTTTTTCCATGAGACAGCAATATTAAGCTTTTCATTCTAATCATTTTGTGAATTAGGAGGTAATGATGAAAGAGAAAAGGTTGAGATGGATCATGATGATGTTGATCAGCGTGGCTGTGGTTCTTGTTTTTGCCGCGTGTGATCAGGCGGCTGAAGTTGCGCCGCCCACCACGCCCACCGAGGTACCCACCCTGGTGCCGCCGGTCATTTCGGAATCCCCGGGCAATATCCCGGTGTATATCCCGGCCGGAGAGTTCCTGATGGGTTCGGGAGCGGAGGATCCGGATACGCAGGATGACGAATTCCCCCAGCACGAGATCCTCACCTCCGGTTTCTGGATCTTCAAAGGTGAGGTGACCAACGCCATGTACGAGGAGTGCGTTGAAGCCGGGGAATGCGTCCCTCCGGTGAACATGGATGAAAGTCCTTCCCAGCACTACGGCGATCCCGGTTACGAAAATCACCCGGTGGTGGGCATTTCCTGGGAACAGGCCAAGAATTTCTGTGATACCCAGGGAGGCAGGCTGCCCACGGAAGCGGAATGGGAAAAAACCGCCCGCGGTCTTTTTGGGCAGTGGTTCCCCTGGGGCAATGAGGATGCCAGCTGCGACCTGACCAACATGTCCGGCTGCCTGGATCAGCCTGATACCCAGCCGGAAGGCACCTACCCGGAAGGGGAGAGCCCCTTCCATGTCTTCGATATGGCAGGCAACGTGGGGGAATGGGTTTCGGATTGGTACGAGCCGATGTATTATGACGAATCCCCCCACTATAACCCGGAAGGTCCAGAGGGACGGCAAGCTGCGTGTGGCACGCGGCGGCAGCTGGCAGGACGAAGCCAGCAACGTGCGCACCGCGGCGCGCTTTGCGCTGGATCCCGAAGTGGGTTATCCCAATATCGGTTTCCGCTGCGTCATTGTCCCAAGAGGAGGCGCACCTCTCTGCCGCCCGTCCTACGTGCCTTTCTGTACACCAACCACGGATGACGGCTGCGAGGAAGGTGGAGAACCCGGAAAACCATCCAACACCCAGGGGGGTATAACCGGTCAACCAGTCGGCCAGACCGGTGGCGGTGGGATCAAGGTAACCGGCATCGGCTGCCCCAATAAAGGTTTAACGGAGTTCTATCTCACGGTCGGCATGGATGTCCCCGCGGCTTACACAGTGACCCTTAATGGCAATCCGATCGATTGCCAGCCGGTGCAGGGCTATCCCCAACGCTTGTACTGCGTGGTGCCTGCCATGGAATCGCAGACGTCGTTCGAATTCATATTCTGCGTTTCCAACCCTGTTGGCGGAACAACATCCAGCTGCAGGCGTGCATCCCTGGTGGAAGCGGTTGAACCAGTCAATTTTGAGAAGAACTTGTCCGACAGCCTGGCGACGGTGGTCGCCAGCCCGCGCGCGATGATCGTCACCAACCCGGACGGCAACTGCGATGAAGGATACACGTATAATCCCGCCACCGGTCAGTGCGAGCGCGACCCGGGCACCAACAACTGCCCGCCCGGCACCAATTTTGCTACAGCCAACTTCAACTGTGAGCCAAACGATGGCGACTGCCCGCAGGGCACCACCTACAATGCCAACCTGGGCGGCTGCGTCCCGGATGACGGCGGAGACTGCCCCGAACGCTTTGTGACGGCAGCCAACCAGACCTGTGTCCCGGATACCAACGACGGCGGGACGACCTGCCCGAAGGGGTATTACTTCAACCGGCGCATCAACTGCTGCGCGCCGATCCCCAATAACAACTATGACTGCCCTGAAGGCACCTTCCTGGCAGCCAATCTCCAGCGCTGCATGCCGACGGATCAAAACGGCTGCCCCTACGGCACGATCTACGATCCGCTGATGGGCTGCGTGCAGGGATCAAAACGGCGGTTGGGATTACACCCAGCCGGAGGTGAATTTCCCCGAGAATGATGACTGCCCGCCTGGCACCTATGCTGTGCAGGTGAGCGATACCGTCACAGTGTGTGTCCCCGAAGGTCAGAACGGACCCACCACGGCCGGCACGCCGGAATGCTACCAGGGTTATCACATGGACAATTCCGGTGCCTGCGTGCCGGATGAGCCGCCGGATACCGGTGAACCGGATTGCGGACCCAATGGTTATTACACCGCCGCGGGTGTGCCCTGCAGCGAGACAGATGACAACGGCTGCAGGCAGGGTTATCACTGGGACGGCAAACGCTGCGTGCCCAATACCGGCACCGGCAGCCCATGCCCGCTGGGTTATTCCTACTCACAGCGTCTGCGCTGCTGCCTGCCCAACCCGGGCAACGACGGCAGCACCTGCCCCGAAGACGGGGAGCAGACCGGTCAGGGGACACCCGGCACAACCAACCAGGGCGGCAACCAGACGCCGGCCGGGGTGACACCGGGCGCAGGCAATGTAACGACATTCGCCGCCACCGGATTCAACCCCAACAGCGGCCTGTGCGACCCGGTGGGGGATAGTCCCTGCAACCCGGGTTACCACCTGAACGAGAACAAGGTGTGCGTGCCGGATACGCCGCCCGATGGGCAGAGTAACTGCCCGCCAGGGACGACCACCGCGCCCGTCACAGCTTTTGTGACGCCCGGCACCTGCATCCCGGATGATCCCAACGAGTGCCCGCAGGGCACCTACCGGGATACCAGCACGGGTGCGTGCATCCCGACCAATGGACCCAACGACCCGGTCGGGCAGTGCGACGACAATCAGTACTTCGATAAGGAGCTGGGCTACTGCGTGCAGCGCAACGACGACTGCTGCCGGCAGGGCTACTATTTCGATAAGAAGCTCGGCTACTGCGTGCCGCTCGATCCCGGACCGCGCGATCCCAACCAGCCGGAATGCCCGCTGTATTACCGCTGGAACGGGCAGATGTGCATACCGCTGAACGAACTCACCCAGCCCGAATGCTGGAGCGTCTCCGGGCGCACCCCCACCTGCGACGGTCCCTGCCTCTACCCGCTGGTGCAGAACCGGCAAACGGGAGAATGCTACGATCCCAACGCACCGCAGCAACCATTGGACACATTCAACTGCAGGAAGACGTATGGGACTGATCAGAAGACTTGTTTGACAGACTCACGTTGCAAATGGGTCACAGGACCAACTGGCGGTGGAAGTTGCGAAAATAAATAAGTCATAAGATAGAGACACAGCAGAAGGCGCAGGTAACTGCGCCTTCTGCTATTTAAAACCGGCAAGTATTAATGAGATGGGAATCAGGAATGTAATCCCCCGCTAATCCCGTTGGACTGCTTGAGAAATGCAGCGATTCAAGGAAGAATAAACAAGATCCTGCCTTCTCCATTGGGATCGTCGTACTCGATCGTTTTATCATCCAGCCATACAGGCTTGAACGCTTCTGTGATCGATGTTGCCACAATTTGTTTAGTGTGGCTATTCAGATCATAGAAAAATAATGTGACGGTCTTTCCGCTGTTCTTGAAATTCTGGGCAGTATCCGCATCGAACATGACCGGGTAATCGCTGTAAACCAACCCTGCCGAGTTCGCGTTGAGATCATATTCGTCGCCGATCTTCAATTGAGACAGGTCATAAATGCTCATTTGCCAGGCAGCCACGCTTACTTTGTAGAATGAAGTTGGGACCGGACCCATGGTCAGCGCGCCCCAATATACTGAGCCGTCATCCGACCACTTTTGGGGAGAATTTGCATAATCCCCGCCCACATTCTTGAATTCCTGGAGCACGTCACCATTGGTACTGATAAAAACAAGCCGGTTGCCTTCCGTTTCGTTGAAATGGATGGCAATGGCGGTTTCATTGGGAGCAGCACGAAAATCGAGACCCTTTTTGGAAATCAGCATTTTCCCGCTGGCTTGAGCATCGTACCGCCATAATTCATCGGACCATTCTGCATCTGTTGCGCTGGGGTCCCCCATTCTTTTGATGATATAGAGGTTACCACCGTGATATTCCCCGTTGTGATAATGCTCCCGGTATACATTTTCCAGGGTGATAAAGAGTTTTTCCTCACCTGTTGATATGTCACGAATGAAGACATCCGTTTTTGTTTCATCCTGCGGATTGGGCTGTGTAATAACTTGAAATAATTCACCCTCAGAAACAGGCGAAACCATTGCAGTTGTGTCGGCGGAAATTGTTGGTATTTCTACCGGCGTATCGGAAGGTATCGCCGCAGGTAAATTTGTGCCCGTATTCGAAGCATTGCTGCATGCCGTGAGCATCACAATCACAGCCAGGACGAGAACAACTCGTTTTGCCATTTTCTCCTCATTTCTAGTCTTTCAGCACTCAATTAGATGAAGAAAGACCAGAGTAAATTCGATTTATTCCAGCAATTCACAGGTAACGGATTACTTATTCAGCTCTTTGGCAATCCCTTCCGCCCAGGCTTCGATGGCTTTCCAATCCCGGAAATCTCCTTCAGGGGACTTTCATTTGCTTCAACATGAATTTTTCAACGAAATTGAGGTTCTTGAAGAAAACAGCTCCCGGGAAGATGATATTATCGCGCGGTTTGATCCTCTCGATGATGGGTTTTAATTTTTCCGGGAAGGTGAAGCCCTGCAACTGCTCCTTCAGATCTCCCTCGCCGGGAGGACCGCTGGAGAAGAGCCACACAGGCAGCTTTGCCAGCGCCTGTTCGTGTTTGGTCAGGTAGTTGGCGGCTTCCTTGCGCCACTGACCGATATATACCGCGCTGCCCAGGATCACGGCATCGTAGCCAGCAGGTTCCGCCGCTTTCTCTGCGGATACCACGTTCACCTCGAAGCCGGCTTTCTTCAGAACCTCGCCGATGCGTTCGGCGATGCCCGCGGTCGCACCGTCGCGACTGCCATATGCCACCAGGATCTTCATTGCCATTTTTGTTCTCCTTGAAGCTGATATTTCCCCTCAAAATGATTATAGTATCCTCGCGGGAAAATTCAAGCAGATTTGTATTTGTCATATGCCTCATCCGAATGACAAAATAATCCTATCTCTGCGCTCTCCGCGTTCTCTGTGGTGAAACGAGATTCTTCGGTCGCTGCGCTCCCTCAGAATGACAGACAAGAACGCCCTCCAATAATTGACCATATTGTTAATGGAATTCTTATCACTTGCCTGTATAATCTTTGTATGTCCATATTCCATTCAGAGGTATGCCATGCCCTCGATCATTGAATTTTCCGATGACCCCAAGTACACCATTAAATCCGTCAGCAGCCAGACCGGCATCCGCCCGGTGACGCTGCGCGCCTGGGAACGGCGCTACAACCTGCTCGATCCGAAACGCGGCGATAACCGCTACCGCATGTATTCCGAGCGCGATGTGGCCGTCCTGAACTGGGTGAAGAAACGCCTCGATGAAGGCTTATCCATCAGCAGCGCGGTCAATGAGCTGCACGGCATGCAGAAATCCGATGCCTGGCCGGAAGCGGTGCAAACAGCCCCATCCCTGCCCCTGCTGCGTTCCTCGGTACCGCCCGAGCAGTACGTGGAATCCCTGTTTAATGCGTTGATCCGCCACGATGAAGAAACAACCGCGAATCTTCTTAAGGAAATATTCGCCGGTTACGACCTGATGACGGTGAGCATGCAGATCGTTTCGCCCACCATGGTGCGCATCGGCGATGCCTGGTTTACCGGGCGCATCAGCATCACCACCGAGCATTTCGCCAGCACCTACCTGCGCGGCAAGCTGCTCAGCCTGTTCCAGGCTTATCCCTGCAAACGCAACGCGCCTTCCTTCCTGGTGGGCAATGGACCCAACGAGCAGCACGAGATCGGCGCGCTTATGTTTGCCGCGCTGCTGCGCACCCAGGGGTACTGTGTTGAATACCTTGGGCCGGATATCCCGCTGGACGACCTGGTGGAATATGCCGGCGAGGAGAAACCGGATATGGTTGTGCTTTCCGCCAGCATGGAATCCACCGCGCTGGAATTGAAGAAGATGCAGGAGAAGCTCGGCAAGCTGCCCCATCCACCCCTTTTTGGTTTCGCCGGCGGGGCTTTCGCTTACAAACCTGAGCTGGTCAACGTCATCCCGGGTCATTACCTGGGTCCGAGCATGGATGATGCCATTAAGCAGGTGGCTGAGCTTGTGGACGACAGGGCGAGGGTCATGTCCTAGGAACAACCCCAATAAAAGAATATGGAGAGCTGAACATCGCGGTGTTCAGCTTTTTATTTTGTCGGTCCTTGCATGGAAATTTTATAGGCAGCCAGGGTGCGCTCGCGGCTTTGCGCACGGTCAACGATGGGCGCGGGGTAGTCCCTGCCGATCCGGCAACCGGATTTCTCCTGAACATCCGCCGGCATCAGCCATGGCTCGTGGATGTATTTATCCGGGATCTTCGCCAGTTCGGGAATCCACCTGCGGACATAAGCGCCTTGTGGATCATATTTTTTCCCCTGCAGCACCGGGCTGAAAATGCGGAAATACGGGGCAGCGTCCGTGCCGGTGCCGGCAGTCCACTGCCAGCCGCCGTTATTGGCAGCCGGGTCGCCATCCACCAGGCTCTGCATGAACCAGTCCTCGCCGGACTGCCAGTTGATCAGCAGATCCTTGGTCAAAAAGGACGCGGTGATCATGCGCGCCCGGTTGTGCATCCAGCCGGTGGCCGCCAGCTGGCGCATGGCGGCATCCACCACGGGATAGCCGGTCAGTCCCTGCTGCCAGGCTCGCAGGTCATCCGCTGCTTCCCGCCAGGGGATGCTGCGCAGCTTCGGATTGAACGCGGTCTTGAGCACGAAGGGGAAGTGGAACAGGATGGCGGCGTAGAATTCGCGCCAGATCAGCTCATTCAGCCAGGTCTCGATCCCACTCCTGCTGGTGGCATCCGTCGCCTGCCGGAGGGCGGTTTGCACAGATTCATAAACTTTCTGGATCGAGATCATCCCGAAACGCAAATAGGGTGAGAGGCTGGATGTGCCTTCCAGGTCCATGCGGTCACGGGCATCCTTGTATTCATGGATGCGATCACGCAAAAATCGCGATAACCTGCGATCGGCTTCAGCTTCACCGGGAGAAAAATCTTTCGGGGCTTCGATCCCTGGGATGGGTTCCGATGGAAATTCGCCCACTGCCGGGAATTGCACGGGTGCGGTCCATGAACCGCCGCCGGGTGCAGGCAGCGCTTTCCAGGCCTTGCTGAAGGGGGTAAAAATGGTATAAGGGCTGCCATCGGCTTTATGAACAGCCTGCGGGTGGTGCAGGGTGAGTCCCTGGAAAAGCTGCAGCGGCAGCTTCCTGCGAACGCGGTCATCCCGCTCGCGGGCGTAGGGACTGTAATCCTCCACGGCGGTGACCGCATCCACGCCTGTTTCAGAGACCAGTCGGGAAAGCTCGCTGAGTGGATCTCCACGGCGCAGGATCAGGCGACTGCCGCGAGTGCGCAGGTCAGCATCCAGTATGCGCAGCCCGCTCATCAGGAATGCCTGGCGTTTGGGAGCCGGCTTATCCAGCAACATGGGATCGAGGATGAAAACCGGGATCACTCCCCCATGCCAGAGAGCCCGCTTCAGAGCGGGATTATCGTTCAGGCGCAGGTCGCGGCGGATCCACCAGATGGCTTTGGGCATGCAGTCCCCTTGTTAAAGTATTCTATATTAGACTGCGAGTTCTTGTGAGTAAACTCTTCGTCTAAATTGAATAAGGAGAATAAACCACAATGTCATTCGCATTATGCGAATGACATTGTGTGTTGGGGCGCTGCGGCAACCTATCGACTTGCGAGGAGGGATGCCGCAGCGCTTTGTTCATGGTAATCGTACATTTCAGGCACCACCTCCTCATCATAAGGATGGCGATTTATTGAGACCGGATGGTCATTGGGGATAGTATCGCTTAATTATCTCCCGCTGTCAAGAAAAATCGAAATCGAGGCTGTCTTTATTTAAATAATCACGGGATCAGGTGCAGGAAACGCCAAGTGTTGGTGCCCTGCTGACCTGCCTGGGAATTGCGTCCCATCACCTCGAACCAGGTGTTGCCCGGCTCGAAGGGGAAGGGGGTGCCGTCGGCATTCTGCAGGGTCAGCAGCGAATCGCGGTTCGGGACGCGACCAGGTGACCTGGTAGATCTGCCCGCCGCGGGCGATATAGGCAATCCCGGTGCCCAGCAGGGGGACATCGATGACCTCGGTTTCGGAGGTCTTGATGATCACGTCGTGCTGTACGAAGATGATCACCACGTTATCGGCTGTGATCTGCTGGTTTGTCGAACGATCCACCAGCGCGCCGTATTTCTCGTTGGCAACCTCGGCGGCGTTATCGGTATCCGAAAAACGCTTGTATTTACCGATGGTGGGGTCGTAATCCCAGCGGTTATAAATGGCTGCTGAATAACGCGTGTAGACCGAGTCGGCGGGCTGCCCTCCGGCAGGGACGTCCAGCTTGAAGAACATACCGTCGAGATTCTGCTTCGTATCCGGGATTCCGTAATTCTTGTTGACCTGTCCCATCAGGGTGGTGTTGCAGATGAGAAAGTTCTTGCCGGTGGGATCAAAACGGTAAACCGCTGGTTTGCTGTATGTACTTTCGACCACCAGTCGGTTGTAGAAATCCTGGTTGAGCAGGCGGTTGAAGACGAAAGACCAGGCGCTGCCGAAGATAAAGGTGGCTTTGTACATCTGGACCACGTTGACATCGAAAAGGCGGGCGGATCGGATCGGGCCGACCATGGCGCTATCATCACCGTAAAAGATGGAAATGAAGCGGGTGGTACCCTGCTCGGTATAATATTCATAAGTGATATCCGCCTTGTTAAGACCCCACTGCGGGCGGTCGCTGCGCGGCAGGTTCTCGATCTTGATGGCCAGGGGACGGCGGTTGAGCAGGTCGGGATTGGCAGGCACAAGACCGGTCAACGGGTTGACATCCGCGGGGAAACCGGTCGGTCCCAATCCCGCAGGGGCATAGGACGGTGTGGCCGTGGGGGTGACCGTGGGGATCGCGGTCGCGGTGGGGGGAAGCGGAGTAATGGTTGGTGGAACGGGGGTGGCTGTGGCGGTAGGCGCAGCTGGAAGCAGCTTGGCGCAGGCTGAAAGCAGCATGGCAGCCAGGATTATCAAGGTCATTGAGCGCATTTTTGTCATGACGATCTCCTTGGTCAATGGCTGTCATCATAACTTAATTAGCCCGGTTTTTCAACCGGGCGGTACAGCCTGAAAGATGACCTTGCAGCCCGCCAGCAGTGTCCTTATAATGAACGCAATGCAGAATCCTTTGAAAAAGCTTACGAGGCGGGATATCCTGGTTTTCCTGGTGGCTTTGACCGTCCTCATCCTCTGGTTGATCTACACGCCCAAGGGATTGATGGGCAAGGCGGACGCGGTGGGATACGCGGTCTGTCACCGCATCGCGGATCGTTCGTATTTCTTTGGAAACAGGCAGATGCCGCTCTGCAGCCGCTGCACCGGCATGTACCTGGGTGCCTTCGCGGGATTGATCTACCTGGGGCGCAAGGGACGGCTGGGCGGATTCCCGCCGAAACCAATCCTCATCGTACTGGGTATCCTGGCGTTGTTATTCATCATCGACGGGGTTAATTCGTTTGCCGATCTTTTCCCCGGGCTGCCCGAGCTGTATGTTCCGGTCAACTGGCTGCGGTTGATCACCGGGACCATGATGGGCATCCTGATACCGGTCGCGCTGGTGCCGGTTTTTCACCAAACCGTTTGGACGGAATTCCAGGATAAACCCATTCTCAATACCTGGCTGGATTTGCTCAAAATGCTGGCGATCGCGCTTGCCCTGAGCCTGGCAGCACTTTCCGGAAATCAGCTCCTGCTTTACCCGGTGGCATTGATCGGATCTGGAACCGTGCTGGCTGTATTGACGATCACCTATTCGATCATCTGGACGATGGTGCAACGTAACGATAATAAATTTCGTATATTAAGCGAATACAGGTTCAACCTGATGCTCGGGTTTGTGACGGCTGTCGCGCAAATTGCGCTGCTTGACCTCATCCGCTTCAGCATGACAGGAACCTGGGAAGGTTTTATACTTTAGTAAAAGGAGATTTTTAGATGGAACTATTGGGGATCTTTTCAGCATTTGGATTGGCAGCCAGCGCGGGCTTGAATGCCTATATCCCGTTATTGACGGTGGCTTTGCTGGCCAGGTTCACGGATTTGATCGTGCTTGCCAAGCCGTGGGACGCGCTGGAAAGTTGGTGGATCATCGGATTACTTTCGGTACTTACGATCGTCGAGTTCGTGTCCGATAAAGTCCCGGTGGTCAATCATGTTAATGATGCGATCATGACCTTTATTCGCCCGGCAGCCGGGGCAATTGCTTTCGCTGCCAGCACGTCGGTCGTGAAAGGCATCAGCCCGGTATTTGCGTTGGCGATGGGTCTGCTGGTCGCAGGAAGCATCAACACGGTTAAATCCGTGATTGTGCGCCCCGCGGTAAGCGTGGCAACAGCGACGGCAGGTAATGTACCGGTAAGCATGGCGGAAGACGCAGTTGCAACGGTAACGTCCGTTATGGCCATCGTTGTGCCGGTGTTCATCGCCTGTGCCATGGTTCTCGTCACAGCCTGGATTATCTGGTTCTTCTGGCGAAGGTCCAACCAGGAAAGCGAACCTGTTGAAGAGGAAGAGAAGCGGTATTGAGCATGACTGAAAAGAATTTAAAACCGATCAAGAAACCCACGGAAGACTTGAGAGCTTCCATCGGCGTTGCCCAACCGCAGCCCCCGGCGCAGCCGGCGAAGAGCGAATCTAAAATGCGCTCATCGGAAGTGGTGATCCTGATCCTGGTGATCATCCTGAGTTTGTTCTGCTGCCTCACTTGCGTCGGTGTATTTTTACTCATTCGCAACATTCCCGCGATCTGGAATTGGTTGATGGAGACCGGATTGCAGGTCACCCAATACATGATCTAAGGTCAATCAGAATTCAAAAGAGACGCGAGCGATCGCGTCTCTTTTTCGGTTTTTTTCAAATATGAAATTAATTCACACTGAAAAATCCCGTTCCAGGGAAACGCCACCCGGTTTCATGAAACGGTCTTTCAGGTCGGCAGAGCGCACTTGCGCGCCTGGCGTTGTTCGGCAGGATCCAGGTCCAATGCCAGGAATTCGTCCTCATCCAATTCGAGCATGCTTCCATCGGGATAGACTAAAAGATCCAAAGCCAGGTCCACGTAAGAAAGCAAATTCCCCTCGATTTTAAGGAGCCGGGTGATGTTGCAATACCATGCTTTCAGCTCATCCGAGTCCTTGTCGTATATCTCGAAGATGTTGTACCAGAGATCTGTGAAATACATCTCGATAAAGCGGTCGCCGGTGCGGATATTGATGCCGTGAAATGGCAGGTCATCCGGGCGATTGAAATAAGCTTCCAGGAGTATCCCCTGCGAAGAATGACTTATAACGCTGCCTTCATAACGCCAACGCTCGATATTCCGGGGATCGAGTTTGACCACCGTGATGGCATCACCAGGTTTCAGGAAAGACACAGGATATCCCGGGGTGAGATAAATAGGGTGATCTTTTTCCCGACCGGCAACGCATCGGGTAGATCAAATTCGAATTGAATATCCCCTGCGCATTTCAATGATATGCGCTGATCTGCGCCATGGAAAACGCTGTCTTCCACCAAACCGGTGAGCTTGTTATCGGCCTTGGAGGTTTCTTCCAGGTGAGCGGAAGAAGTCGGCAGCATGATAGATAATTGCGCTCCTAAAGGAAGAGTTTTTCCCGGAAGACAGCTTGATTGAAACACGCCCAAATTGGTTTCTATCCGGAATGGTTTCTGATTAACCAATTTCCCTTCCAGTAAATTGCCCAAGCCAAGAAATCCTGCGACCCAGGCGGAAACCGGATGTTGATAGACCTGTTTCGGAGTGCCCTCCTGCACAACCATCCCTTCGTGCAGCAGGAGAATGCGGTCGGCAATGGTGAAAGCTTCTTCCTGGTCATGCGTGACATAAATGGTGGGGATCCCGCTTTGATGCAACAGGCGGCGCAGCCATTTGGTAAGCTGCTCGCGGAGATTGCGATCGAGTGCGCCCAGGGGTTCATCCAGCATCAGCAGGCGGGGACGGGGAGCCAGGGCTCTCGCCAGTGCCACGCGCTGCTGCTCACCTCCCGAGAGATCGGTGACCCTGCGCTCGGCAAATGAAAGCATGTCGATCTGTTCAAGTGCTTCCCTGACGCGTTCCTGGATCTCTGCCGCGGGCAGGTTCTGCATGCGCAGACCAAAAGCCACATTCTGCTCCACGCTGCGATGCGGGAACAGGGCGTAATCCTGGAACATCAATCCAAAATTGCGCTTATGCACCGGGGTGTCCTTGAGATTCTTGTCATCCCAGAGAACGCTGCCCGATTCCGGTGTTTCAATCCCGGCGATGATCTTGAGCAGGGTGCTTTTTCCGCTGCCCGAAGGTCCCAGGATGCAAAGCGTTTCGCCCTGATCTACGCGGAACGAGACTCCGCGCAGCAGGGGGTGATCTTCGTAATCCTTGTAAATCTCTCTGACTTCGAGCATTAGGTTGCTGAACCTTGAATTACAGGTATGGTGAGTGTGTTATGCACCACCCTGGGTGTAATAAGCTGGATCGGTGGGTGTCCTGCCTGAAGGATCGTGCACCCAGACCCAATCCCCGATCGCTGCCCAGTTATACAACCAGTGCGAATCACCGATGGACAGATTGACGCAGCCGTGCGATCGCGGATAGCCAAAAACACTGTGCCAGTAGGCTCCGTGCAGGGCGCGCGCCTTATCGAAATACATGGTGAAGGGGACATCTTCAAGATAATAATAATCCGAGCGGTCGGTGGCGAATGCACCGCTCATGGTTTCGATGTCTTTCTTTTCGTAGACTTGGAAAAGCCCGGGCTGGGTGTAGTAGGGATCAAGACCAGTTGAGGTCAGGGTTGCAAACACCAGCCGGTAATTATCGTAAACGGAGACGGTCTGTTCGAAAAGGTTGATCTCGATCCAGCGCCCGTTGGTCACGCCGGTAGGTGGAATGGGATTGAGATTCACGCGGGCAATGAGCCTGCTATCCACCCATTCATTCAAACCGATCATGCACCACTCAACACCGCCCAGTTCCTGGCAGGAATAGACATTGACCGTGTTGAATCGGTTGTAGGTTTTACCGGTCTCAGGTTGTTCGAACCCGGGATATAGCTGCGATTCGGCGGGGGAGAGTATCCACCCAAAGGATACCCGCGGTGGATCGTTGAATGTAACGCCCTGGAAAACCGGGACCGTGGCGCGGGCGACATAGTACCCATCGACCCACGCGCCCCCTCGGGTGTAATAGAACAAGCCGGCATCGTTTTCCGTGGAGCTGAGATAGGAGATGTATTTGAAGCCCGGATCAAGATATCGTGAAGGAAGCGTTTCCCGGGTGGCAGGCGGAGCCGTAAAGATCGGCACCTGTTCCTCGCTGACCTTGGCATATTGATAGGGGATTTGTGCCAGCTCCTCCGGCGTTTTTCGGCTGGGGATGGGAACGGGGGGAATGGTGTAACCCAGCTCGGAAAGGTTGGTGAGTGTTTGAGCCGGACCCATGACGAGGCAATCTGCAGATGAATCCGGGTAGATATCCGGCAGGCATAACGGAAGATCGCTGGATGGATCCGCTGCAGGCGAGTATTCGTCGCTGGCATTGACCCGGGCTACTGGTTGAACACCGATCACTATACTTAGGGCTAGCAGGGCGATACAAATTCTTTTCATTGAGTAAACCGTTCTCAGCCTTTCAGAGAACAATTTTATCCTAAAATGACTTGGAAGGATGGAGGAGTAGAGCATGTGTAAGGTTTTCACAACTCCAGAAGACGTGACGCTCTTAATTTTCCATTGACACGCGGTTTGATGGTGATATAATTCCCGGCTTGTCATAAAGAGAGCGAACATTCAAGGTCATTCCTAATTGAAACCTGATGGGATGACCTTTATTAATAGCTTTGGAAGTTAAAAAAGCACTGAAGTAGAATGATGTTGCAAACATGATCGATAACAAGAAATTGGATTTATTAAAAATTCGCGAACAGATTTCCTCGCTTGATGTTCAAGAAGTATATTCATCCCTAGGAACTTCGCCTGCAGGATTGGTACAGACGGAGGCCGCCCAACGTTTGACCGACTATGGGAGGAATGCGCTCCGGGAAGTTAAAGGGAAGCCGCTTTATCTGAAGCTGCTGGCGAATTTCACGCATTTAATGGCTCTCCTACTCTGGGCTGCAGGAATCGCAGCCCTGGTCGCTCAAATGCCGCAGCTGGCGATAGCAGTCTGGGCGGTTAATCTGATCAACGGGGCGTTCAGCTTCTGGCAGGAATTCCGGGCAGAAAAAGCGACCGAAGCTTTAAAGAAATTACTCCCCGCCTATGCGCGTGTGCTGCGGGAAGGTGAAGAACAGAAGATTCTCGCCGAGGAACTGGTCCCCGGGGATATTATCCTGCTTGCTGAGGGTGACAGTATTTCAGCGGATTGCCGGTTGGTTTCAACAGCTGAATTGCGCTGCGATCAATCCACGCTGACCGGGGAATCGCGACCGGTTAATAAAACCATTTCAGCCGTTCAACAAGAGGGGATCACTTTCACCGAGTTATCCAACCTGGTATTCGCTGGCACTCATGTAGCTGCCGGGACAGGCAAGGCTGTGGTTTTTGCGACGGGCATGAATACTCAATTTGGAAAAATTGCCAACCTGACCCAGGAATTACATGAAGAGCTCAGCCCACTCCAAAAAGAGATGGTCGTAGCTACACGCGTAGTGACGATTATTGCGGTGGCGGTGGGTATCGTTTTTTACATCCTTGCGGTTCTTCTTGCTGGAGTCACAATTGCTGAAGGATTTATTTTCGCGGTTGGGATGGTGGTGGCTTTTGTGCCTGAAGGGATGCTTCCACTGGTAACATTGTCACTTGCGATGGGCACCCAGCGCATGGCAAAACGGAACGCGTTAATCAAGAAACTTTCTGCGGTCGAAACCCTGGGCTGCACGACAGTGATTTGCACCGATAAGACTGGCACCCTTACACAAAACGAGATGACGGTAAAGAACCTCTGGCTGCCTAGCACCAGCGCGGGATGGTCAACATTGTTGTAATTGGCCGCAATCTGAAGGTGACGGGGACCGGGTATTCCCCTGATGGCAGGATCATGGATGGCGCGCAACCAGGTTACCATCGAAACAGATTCCGGTCTGCGCCAACTACTATTAGCAGCCAGTCTTTGTAATAACTCAAAAGTACTCCCCCCCAACGGTGATGGCAAGAATCGCTGGTCCATTCTTGGCGATCCAACTGAAGCTGCGCTGATCGTCGCAGCCAAAGAGGGCGGTCTCGTAGCTTGAAGAGGAAGAGGAACAAACTCCACGCCTTCGCGAGATTCCTTTTGACTCCATCCGAAAACGGATGAGCACCATCCACAACCTGGCAGGTGGGTGGAGAAGCGTCGGACCATCCAGAAATGAAATTGCCTACGTCAAGGGTGCACCGAAAGAGATACTTGATCTCTGTAACAAATATCTGGATGGATGGTAAAGATCATCCCATTTCTAAAGAAATGCGACATGAGATCATGAAAGCCAATGATGATTTCGCCAGCCATGGATTGCGCGTGCTGGCGGTTGCCCAGCGCGTTCTTCCCCAATCCTTCTCTGATTATTCATCTGAAACAGTTGAGACCGAGCTGAGTTTCCTTGGGCTTAATGGCGATGATGGATCCTCCCCGCGTGGAAGTGGCGGAAGCAGTCGAGAAATGCCACCATGCCGGTATCCGGGTGGTGATGATCACCGGTGATTATGGATTGACTGCGGAAAGCATCGCCCGGCGAATTGGTATAGTGAAAGGGAAAAAGCCACGAATCATCACTGGATTTGATCTCCAGTCGACCAGTGATGACGATTTGATCAACGCACTTGATGAGGAAGTGATCTTTGCGCGGGTAGCCCCCGAACATAAGCTGCGGGTGGTCAGCGCCTTGCAGAAGAAGGGTAATGTTGTGGCGGTCACCGGCGATGGTGTGAACGACGCACCGGCGCTGAAAAAAGCCGATATTGGCGTTGCAATGGGTATCACCGGGACGGATGTCGCCAAGGAAGCTGCGGACATGATCCTGACCGATGATAATTTTGCATCGATCGTCAATGCAGTTGAAGAAGGTCGGGCAGTTTTTTCGAATATTAAAAAATTTTCCACTTACATATTCACCAGCAACACTCCTGAAGCTTTCCCATTTATTTTCTATGTTTTGAGCGGCGCAAGCATTCCACTGGGTCTGAATGTGATGCACATTCTCGCAGTAGATCTTGGCACAGATATGGTGCCGGCTCTTGGATTGGGTGCGGAGCATCCGGAACCCGGTATTATGGAAAAACCTCCACGAAGTCTAAAGCAGCATGTGATCGATAAATCATTGTTATTACGAGCCTACGGCTATCTTGGCATCCCGCAAGGCATCATTGCCATGCTGGCATTTTATTTCTGGTATTGGACGAACGGTTATCCTGGTCAGTGGATCGATTTACCGGATAAAGGTCCAATCTATCTAGCAGCAACGTCGATCACCCTGGCTTCCGTGGTGATGACTCAGATCGGCAACTTGTTTGCCCAACGGACTGAAAAGATTTCCGTTTTCAAGCTAAAATTATTCAATAACCCCCTATTATGGGTAGGGTATCGCTACAGAATGTCATCATTGTTCTAATGATCGTCTATGTACCATTCATGAACAAATTTATTGGAACTGGACCTTTTCCTCTTCATTACTGGCTATTTTTAATCCTCTGGATCCCGGCATTGACCATTATCGATGAAATAGCCAAGTATTTTAAAAGAAAAAAGGATAAAGAAAAAGGAGCAGTCCTATGAAGATCATCATCATTGGCTGTGGTCGCGTAGGTTCGGGTTTGGCGAAAATGCTCAGCAATCGCGGTCACCAGGTGGTCGTCGTGGATTCCGATCCAATCGCATTTGAGCGGCTTGGGAAAGCGTTCAAAGGACGAACGGTGATTGGGATTGGCTTTGATCGGCAGGCATTAATCGATGCAGGGATTGAACGTGCAGATGCGCTGGCTGCCGTGACTGCCAGCGATGAAGCCAATGCCGTGGCTGCCAGGATGGCAAAAAATGAATTCAAGGTACCTCGTGTGGCAGCCCGGATTTACGATCCGCGTAAAGCCGAGATCTATCGCAGGCTTGGATTACAAACCATCTCTCCGGTGGCTTTGGGGATCACGCGTATGGCTGAATTACTCAGCTTTTCTCATATGGATGTCAAGGAAGGGATTGGTACCGGTGAAGTAAGCTGTATAGACGTGGATATCCCGGCTCTCCTTGTCGATCATAAAGCGAGTGATTTAACCATACCAGGCGAAATCCATGTCATGGCCATCACCCGCCACGGAAAGACCTTTCTGGCGCAATCTCAATCACTTTTTGAAGAGGGTGATGTTGTCCATCTGGCGATCCTCGCCAGGTCTCAGGATCGTTTACGTGCCTTGTTGGGTAGTTGAGAATCGAGGAGCCGAACCATGAAAGTAATGATCATAGGCGGTGGAAAAGTTGGTGCCTATCTCACCAATTATCTGATTGGATTGGGTCATTCCGTAAAATTAATGGAAAATCGTAGAGAGGAAGTGGATCATCTCCTCTCTTATCATTTTCCCAAAGACGTCGTTGTTCTAGGTAGCGGATCCGACCCGGATGATCTCGAAGCCAACGGCATCCGCCAGATGCAGGTGCTTGCGGCAGTAACCGGGGTGGACGAGGTCAACCTGGTCACCACCAGCCTGGCGCGGTTTGAATTTGGCGTGGCACGAACCATAGCCCGGGTGAATCACCCCGAAAATGCCTGGATGTTCCGTCCGGATATGGGTGTGGACGTGGCCATCAACCAGGCTGATCTGATCGGTAAAATGGTTGCCGAAGAAATGTCCATGGGCGATATGATGTTTCTACTGCAGCTTCGTAAGGGCGCTTTTTCCATCGTTGAAGAAAAAGTGGCACCGCGTTCGGTGGCTCTGGGAAAAGCAATTAAAGATCTCAAGCTGCCCAAGCAGTGTGTGTTGGCAGCCATCCTGAGGAAAGGCGAATTGATCCTTCCGCACGGTGATCTTGTTCTACAGCAGGCGGATGAAGTCATCGCGATCGTTCAAAAGGAACAGGCGAAAATACTTGCAGAAATGTTGGGTGATAAAAAATAGAAATTTGTGATATAGTAGCTCAGAATTATCACGGCTTATCTGTAATTTGGGTCAGGTGGAATACAGCCGCCTGACCTTTAGCATACCCTTCAGGGGAGGTGTTTTATGACAATCCATCTTTATCTTTCCATGATCCCGGAAGCATTGATCGCATCCATGCTTTCACCCGAAGAATTTGGGACCTATTATGCCATCGGCAGCCAGAAAAAATCCCATGGCCAGGCCATGTTCTTCGAACTCGATCCGGATTTTCGCGATCCTTATTTTAAAATCGAGGAAGGTCTCAAGCGCTGTGTACCACACCCGGATGGCAAACCCAAGCGCTCCATCTACATTTCGGTTTACCGGGCTTTGGAGCATGTATCGCTGGATGCCATTAAGAAATTGTACATGGTGACCCAGGATGGAAGGACCCTGGGCTTGGATCCTTCCGAAGAACCGGCTGCGGAAACCACCGGATTTTTCCATCTTTACCAGGAAATCGCGCCGGTGCATCCCCTCGTGGTCAGCAGCCTGGGACCCCATGGATTCTTTGATTTGATCACCATGCACCCCACGTCATTGGTTTCACTGCCCGCGGTATGTTTTGTTGAATTACGCCTGGGCGAACTGGCCATGGATCCGGAAAATGGGGACGTTGGCGATCTGCCTTATTCCAATATCGATCACCTGCGCCAGTGCCTGGCGGATCTTTCTGAAAAGACAGTCCATACCAAGATGGTGGATCGCGCCCACCCTGCCACTTTCCCGTACAGAACAATCAAGAGTGGAATTTTCGTAGGCAACCAGAAGAAGTTGCTCTTTTTCCAGATGCCAACCCGCGAAGAGCTGAAAGCCAGTGCATACGCCTGGTGGCGCTCTGCCAACATGTAGAACATTGCAACCGGAGAGTTAATCATGAATACGATATCTATTTGGAATTACATCGCGATTGGTGCTGGAGTGGTTTCGGTGGCGATAGCTGTCGCCCTATATTTCTGGGTGCTGCGCCAGGATCCCGGAAGCGAAAGAGCGCAAAAAGTGGCCACCTGGATCCGCGAAGGCGCGCAGTCGTATCTCAAACGCCTTTATTCATCGCTGGCTCTACTTGCTCTAGGCGTGGCGATTTTGCTGGTCATCATTTTCGGTTTTGATATTGAAAATTTTGGATTAAGTTCTGGCGGTTTTGAGCTGGGGCGCGGCTTGATTATGGCGGTTGCCTTCCTGAGCGGATCGATCTGTTCTGCGCTGGCGGGATATATGGGCATGACCGTTGCCGTGGCTGCCAATGTGCGCACTGCAAATGCTGCCAAGACGAGCATCAATGTCGCTTTCCGCGTTTCATTTTATGCAGGCGCGGTGATGGGATTGGCCATGGTCGGGTTGGCGGTGATCGGCATGAGCCTGATCTACCTGCTGACCAGGAATCCAGAGATCGTGCTTGGATTCAGCTTTGGCGCTTCCATGCTGGCACTTTTAGCCAAGGCTGGCGGCGGCATTTATACAAAGGCGGCGGATATCGCTGCAGACCTGGTTGGCAAGGTGGAAGTTGGCATACCGGAAGATGATCCACGCAATCCTGCGGTGGTCGCAGATAATGTTGGCGATAATGTGGGTGATGTTGCCGGCATGGGCGCGGATATTTTCGATAGTTATGTCGCCAGCACCGTGGCCGTCATGCTCCTGGGAGCGTCAGTGTTCAGCCAGGATGCAACGCTGCAAGCCAAGTACGTGTTTTTCCCGCTGATGCTCTGCACTCTGGGCATCTTTGCTTCCTTGATCGGCATTCAATTTGTAAGGGTGGGTGAAAAGGGAAAACCCGGGGCAGCCTTGAATCGCGGTACGATCATCACCTGTATCATTTTTGCCATCTTTGCCAGTGCCCTGGTTTTATTGGGTGATTTTAACCTGGGTGTTTTATGGGCTACTCTCGCAGGCTTGATCGCAGGGATCGTGATCGGCTTCACATCCGATTTCTTCACATCCAGCGATTACTTCCCGGTTATCAATACCGCAAAGGTTTCCAGTTCGGGGTCTGCGATAACCATTATCACCGGTTTTAGTTATGGACTGATCAGCATTGTGCCTTCCATTATTGGCATTGCGCTGGCGACCCTGGCGAGTTATTTCCTGGCAGAAGCAGCCGGTATTTCCGGTATCTACGGTGTGGGTGTCAGCGCGGTCGGGCTGCTTTCCGTCAGTGGAATGATCGTATCTGCTGATGCGTATGGTCCCATCGTTGACAACGCCCGCGGTATTGCTGAAATGTCGGGCATGTCTGAAGATGTGATCGCAACGGCTGATGTGCTTGATTCGGCAGGAAATACGGCAAAAGCCATCACCAAGGGATTTGCCATCAGTGCTGCTGCATTAACGGTCCTGGCACTTTTCGCTGCTTACGCGGAAGTGGTCGGAATGCGGGGAGTGGAATTATTGATCAGCTTGCGCAACCCCATGGTGATTGTGGGAGCTTTTATCGGATCCATGACTCCCCCTCTCTTCAGTGCATTGACCATGCTGGCAGTGACGGATAATGCATTCAAGATGATCAAGGAGATCCGCCGCCAGTTCAAAGAATCGCCCGGCATTCTGGCAGGAACAGTTGAGCCGGATTATGCCAAGTGCGTTGGCCTGGCAGCAGAAGGGGCGCTGAAATCGCTCCTGCTGCCTGCATTTCTCGCTGTGATCGTTCCATTGCTGGTCGGTTTTATCCTTGGCCCGGAAGCCCTGGGTGGGTTCCTCGGAGGGAGTATTATTACCGGCATCGTTTTCGCCTTGTTGATGGCCAACGCCGGCGGTCTCTGGGATAACGCGAAAAAGTTCATCGAGACCGGCCAATTTGGCGGCCCGGGCTCAGAAGCGCATAAAGCGGCTGTGGTCGGAGATACGGTAGGCGACCCATTCAAGGATACAGCTGGACCGTCCATTAATACGCTGATCACAGTCATGTCGCTGATTTCTTCTCTCATGGCGCCGATCATTGCAGTGATCCATATATTTAAATAAATAAACTAATCGTCACGGGAAGATCAAAAATCATTTCAACGGATATTTAGCATGCCCGAAAAGAAATTTAAACTCGATTGGCGCTATCTTGCGGGCGCGGCGGTCAGTATCTTTTTTCTGTATATTGCTGTCCGTGAATTGAACTTCCCGGATCTCTGGGAGTCACTCATCCATGCCAAATACCTTTGGGTGATCCCGGGTGTTTTAAGTTACCTGGCTGCTTTTGGATTCCGCACCCTGCGATGGATGTTGCTGATCCAGCACGGGAAAAAGTTGAAATATAAGGACCTGGTGCCCACCATGGCGGTTGGGCGGGCGGCTAATAACATCCTGCCCTGGCGGCTCGGTGAGGGAGTGCGTGTTTTTCTGCTGCGCAGTCGGAATGGTGTGCCGATGTCGTTTGGGTTTGGCACCTTGATCGTTGAACGCACTTCGGATGGGATCGTCATGCTTATCTACATCCTGATCGCCATGGCCATTGGCGGGCTTCCGGATAATGTCGTCATTAGAGATCTCTACACCTATGGAGTCATCATCTTTAGCCTTGGATTGATCCTCATTTATATCATGCTGCTTTTTCCCAAGCTGGCACGCTGGTTGATCGATACAGCCGGCAGGATCATCATCCCAAAACGATTCAGGGACTGGTACGGCAACGTAACTGCGAATTTCGTCCAGGGTTTGGCGGCGCTAAAGGATCCCTGGACTGCCACACTGATCCTGATCACCGCATTGATGGTTTGGAATTGCGAGCTGGGAATATACCGCTTGATCATGAATTGCTTTGATTTTGGCGTCGATCTTCGCCAATTACTGCTCTTCTCTGCTGCAGCCAATTTGGGAACGTCGCTGCCTTCCGGAGCAGCCAATATCGGGACTTTTGATACCCCGGGTTTTCTTGTACTGACCCAGCTTTCAGGCATCAATCCCAATATCGCTGCCAGTTACATGCTGATCCTGCACGGACTGCTATGGCTGACTGAGACAGGATTGGGAATTATCTTCCTGCCGAAGATGGGCATGAGCTGGAAGGAGCTGGGTGAAAAAAGCCAAAAAGCTGCTGAAAGCGAAGATGGATCCGATACCAGCGATGACAAATCCACAAAAACCAAGAAGATCCCACCAGCCTAGGTGGGATTTTTTATCTTAATCCCTCCAATTGAGGAAGACTTTTAAGATCCGCATATTGATTTCAAAATCTGTGTGTGTATGATCGCTTAACTCAATATCCAGTGCAGCGATGCCAAGCGTTGACGCCCAATCCACCATGTTTCCCGTGAACTGACAGCCTGTATCCAGGGGCGGGTATGGGTAAGGACTCACCGCGGCAACCGCTTCCGCCAATTTGACTGAGCGTTTGACCGGGGGAATGCCCGCCGGAAAAATACCCAGCGCGGCTGAATGATAGCTGATCAATGCATCGATTTCGTGATTTTGAATGAAATTCATCAGGGCTGCGGTCTCCGGCTCGCTCCCGGCGAATTCCCCGGCTGTCACCGGGCGGTAGATCCAGCAGCCATTCCGCGACCAATCCGCCTGCCAGTTATAATCCCAATTCCGATTTAGATCGACGCCATGCTCATTGACACGACCGTCCACACCGTGCGCGCGTGCTTCACCATCAGGGTTGATCAGGGGAACGATATAAAGAGTGACATTATCCGGGATGATATACGGATGACCGCCGATATAATCGACCAGCTCGCGTGCCAGGGCGGTTGTATTCCATTCATTTCCGCCGTGGATACCCGCCACGATCATGCGCTGGATGGGACCGCTGCCGAATTGATAAATCTCGATCGGCCGCCCGGCCACTGAGAAGCCAATGAAAAAGGGACCACTCACGGAGAGCGGCGTGATCACGAAAGGCGTGAAGGTTGGCGGGAGAGTCTGGCTGGGTCGAAGGGTGGGCGTGGTGGATGGGATCAGGGACGGTGTAATGCTGGCCCTGCGAGTCAGGGTTATGCTGGGCTGGGGGGGATTATTGCCCTGCGAGAAGAGACCAAAAGACGATGCACCCTCAGCCTGGCTTTGTGCAGCACAAGCAGGCAGCGTGGAGAGCATCAGGATGCCCACCAGGATCGAGATAAATGGGTTACGTCCCCGGTGAAGAGGCATGATTATATACCGGTAAGGGTGATGCAAGGAAAAGGCCAGATAAGGTCAGGCTTTACGTGAATGGAGGAGCGAATAAAGAATGACCAGGATTCCAGCCACGACCAGGGCGATGCTTCCTCCCAGGGTACCGATGCGGATGCCGCTGATCCCGATGAGCAGTTCAAAGAAGACGAATCCCGCTGCGAAGATGATCAAGCCGATTTTTACCAGCTTTTTGCCTTCATTGACCTGTTTTTCTTCCTTGATCAGTGTTCCCCGGAGCATCATGGATAAACCGATGGATGTGGGAGCGATCAGTGACCAGGCATATGCCCAGCTCGCCCACCAACCCGTGATGGACTGAATAAGCAGCAACGACCCGGTCGCTGTGATCATGCCACCGAAGATCGCCAGGCCTTCGCCTTTGCCTTCGGATAACCTGGTCGAATAGGCGAATATAATCACTCCCGGGATGATAATGAAAAACGGCCAGAAGTACTGTCCAAAATTAAAGGATAAAAATTGATCCAGGAGAAAGAATCCTCCCAGGAGCAATAACATGATACCGATCAGGAAATTGGGATTGCGAAAATCAATTTTCATGGTTCACCTCTACTTGTTACCCAGATGATGCAGATTACCGATCCCGCTGATGCGCTGATCGATTTGGGGACTGCCGTAATAATCGATACTGCCTGCGCCGCTCAGGCTGGCATCCAGCGATTTTTTGGCCCAGATTTTGGCGCTGCCTACGCCACTTAAACGCACAACGGAATCCTGGTTTTCCAAACTTTCACCGTTGTAACTGCCAGCTCCACTCAACTGGAGCTCCTGTTTCTCAACTTTTCCGACAACTTTTATTGAACCTGCCCCGGAGAGGGAAATGACAAGATGCTGGCTTGCCAGGTTCTGAATTTGTATATTTCCTGCCCCACTCAGATTCAACTCCAGTTCCTTGGCTTCAACTTTGGCTGAATCAAGGTTTCCAGCGCCTGAAAGGCTCAATGCTTCGATGTTCTTCATGGTAATAAAGTAGCGGATAGGACCTGCCCCGATGAAGCGCAGCCCAAGATAATCCATCCATTCGAATTCGTAGC
The DNA here is from genome assembly GCA_963804865.1 of uncultured Chloroflexia bacterium. Taxonomy (GTDB): domain Bacteria; phylum Chloroflexota; class Anaerolineae; order Anaerolineales; family Anaerolineaceae; genus CAVVEQ01. Next base: position 1,381,932 of record CAWDSH010000001.1, on the reverse strand, counting down.
GGATATTCAAGGTCCCGGCGACGACTTCGGTCTTTATTCTTGGCAGGAGATCGGGGTTGGCCTCGATGATCAGCTCTTCCTTATCACCCTGGGTGATGATCACGTTTCCCACACCCCGGTGAATGACGCGCGTGAAACCGCTGACGGCTCGAGTTTCGCGAATCTGGTTGTTTTCCATATTATTCTCCTGAGTTATTCCCTGCTTTTTATTACGATTTTAATTATCCAAGGTTGCGATCTTTTCGGAAACTCTTTTTAGGAGGAATTCCATTTTGTGTTTTTGATAGATACCTAGTGCCCTGCCCAGATATTGTCGTTCCAATTCTTTATCTTTAGGGGATTTGCGTCTATGAAGCGCTTCGGCAAGATCTTCAAGAAGGCGTGCCAATCGCCATGGTGAGCCAACGGATTCTGCCTGGAGGATGAGTTGTTCGAAATTTTGAATCGCGAGATCAAATTTTCCTTCTGCAGCCGCCATCTTTGCCAACATATATTGCTTGTAGAGTTTTGTTATGTAACTATCACTATCTGCTTCCATATATCGGAGTGCGCTATTAAAATATTCACGAGCCTCTTTCACTTTTCCACTCCGAGCGGTTACTGTAAAAAGCAACTGATAGAAATCACCAAGAATTTCTGGTTTTTGCTCCTGATTCTTTTCTAATAATTCATGTCCCAGGGTAAGAACCTTTTCCAATTCACCAATCCCCTGGAAGATTTCCATTTTTAAATAAGTTAAGCGCCAGAGGAGGTCCTCTTCGGTTCCTGGGGGGATCCTGGAGATGGCATTATCGAGAACTTCAATGGCTTCTTTATTTCTTCCGCGGAAATAATGGATCATCCCTTCCTCGCCGGAAATTGTCAATTCCGATCGCAATGGATTCGGATTGATTGTTTGGAGTTCATGTAATCGGGGCAGCAGCTTCTCGGCTTCATCGAATAATCCAAGGTCAATATAGCTATCCACCAGCGAAATCAAGCTGAAGAATTCCACATATGGGATGCCAAATTTTGCTGAAGCCTCATAAGATTTTTTCAGGCTATCATTTGCCTTGAGAAAATCCCCCCCCTGGATGTAATTGCTCGCCAGATTAAGTCTTGCCCGTGCCAGAATCAGCAGCAGGTCGTGTTTTTCCGCGATTTCAACTGCTTTTTGAAGAGCTTCGCGACGCTCTTCATAGGGCAGGGTTTCGATGATCCCGATGGTTGCGTAAGTATCTGCCTGAACTTCAGCGAGTTTCAACTTTTCCGCCATCGCCAATGCCTGGTGACTTAATTCGAAAGCTCTTTCATAATCATTATTGAAACGATATGCTCGGGCAGTTTCATGCAGGAGCATGGCCATGCCTTCATTTTCGATTCCTTCAGGCATCTCCGCCATGCCCCGTTGGCAGAGCTCCAGGCCGGATTTGGCGTTGTCCATATACCAGGCAGCCCTGGCAGCCAGGGAGAAGAGCCGAGCCATGGCGTCAAAATTTTTTAATTTTCTGAAAAGAATGACAGCTTCTTCGAAAGCTTTTTCGGCATCCTTTTGCTTACCGTTGCGAAATGCGGCTTCCCCAAGCCCGGCAAGGATCTCTGCCCGACCTTCGTCGGATTTGCATAATTCCAGGGCATTGCGATAATATTTTTCCGCTTCCTGGTTGGCGAAGATACGCAAAGCGCGCCTGGCTGCCAAACGGTAATTCACAAGAGCTTGATCGGCATCCCCGGATTCCTCATAATGGAACGCAAGGGTTTCATGATCTTCCGGGTGAAGCTGTTGAATGGCTGCTGCAACCTGTCGATGCATCCTTTGGCGGCGCAATCCGCTGAGGCTTTCCCGCAGAGATCCCGGTATCAGGGCATGCTCAAAGGCGAACGACAATGAGCTGGTATGTTCTTTCTTGATCTCACGGATGATTTGCGCCTGCTCCGCCTTTTCGAGATGATCGATCAATTCATCTTCCGGGATATCACCTGCTTTCATCAGCAGGTTGAATTCGAATTCGCGGCCAAAGATGGCTGCCAGTTTGAGAATATTTTGAACCTCTTCCGGCAGACGTGAAAGCCGGGATTGTATTGTCAAACGCACACTTTGTGGAATATCGATATGTTCGATTACGGGTGAGACCCATGCTCCATTTTCGAGGCAGAGCTTACCCTCCTCGAGGAGCGTCTTGCATACTTCTTCCACGTAGAATGGATTCCCTTCGGTTTCCCTGAATATGGCTTTTGCAAGCGAAGGATCGATCTTTCCAGCCGGGGTGAGCAGAGTTGATAACAGCTCTTTGGTTTCTTCGTAATCGAAGCGGACCAGCTTGATACGGGTGGCGAGGCGGTCGCGGGTGAAATCATGCAGCACGCTCTGAAGGGTATTGGATTCACTCAATTCGATCTCGCGATAGGAGAGGACGATCAACACCCTCATATTGCGCGTACGGAGTGCCAGGTGTTTGAGGACCTGGAGAGTGGCGCTATCTGCCCAATGGGCGTCATCAAAGAATAGCAGGATGGGGTAATTCTCGGTCAATGCCTGGCACCAAGCCACCAGGCTCTCCAAGATGTGCTGCTGCTCGGTCATGGGATCCAGGGCAAGATTTGGGATCACGGCCGGGAAGGCGCTTTCCAGACCGGGAGTGATCTTTATCAGGTCAGCGATCACGTATTCATGCAGACGCAGCTTGGCATTGCCAGTTCCGGGAACAGATTCGCGGATCATGGGAGCAAATGGGGCATAAGGCATGCCGCCTTCAGCGAAACATTCACCCATCAATGCCCGCCCGCCCGATACTGCGACGTTTGCCATCAATTCACGCACCAGGCGGGTTTTACCGATCCCCGGCTCACCACTCACCAGCAGGACATGCCCTTCACCTGAAATGGTTTTCTGCCAGAGCGCACGCATCTCCTGCATTTCCATTTCGCGGCCGACAAGCCTGCCTCGTGCAAGTCTATCCAGAAAGAACACTTGCGAGGAGGGGAATCCCTTTTCCTGGACGGTTTCAATCGCAGCCAGGGTGGAGTTCACTTCCTCGGCAGAAGATGGCCGGTCTTCCGGCAGCTTGGAGAGTAATTTCAAGATCAAGCTTTCCAGGCTTGGCGGGATTTCCTGATTGTAGGTATGTGGTGGGACGATGGGCGCGTAGAGATGCTGGGAAATGACAGCCACCGGATCGTCGGCGCTGAAGGGCAGGATGCCGGTCAACCATTCATATAGCATCACCCCAAGAGCGTAAAGATCGGTGCGCCCGTCAATGGCTCTTCCCTGGACAGATTCGGGAGCGATATAGAACACGGTCCCGATGATGGCGCCCTCCGAGGATAAGCGGGTTGAGAATGAATGTGCCATACCGAAATCAGATAATTTGACAATTCCATCTTTCGCACGGATCACATTTTCGGGTTTTAGATCCCGGTGCACGATCCCATTGTGATGTGCGTGTTCAAGAGCGGCGCAGATCTGCCGGGAAATATTGAGTATCTCGGCCAGTGATTTCGGTTTTTCCTCGTAAAGGGAAGCCCCTTCCACCAGTTCCATCACAATATATGGCGAATGGTCGATTTCTCCTGCGTCAAAAATTGAAACGATATTGGGGTGGTTCAATTTCGCGGCAGCTTTGGCTTCGGTGAGAAGCTTGACCCTGCTTTCGGCTGTCAGCTGGGTGCTGCTGAGAAGCTTCAGAGCCACATCCCGGTCCAGGACGGTATCATGGGCGCGGTAAATGGTGCCCATGGCACCTTTACCCAATTCCTTTTGCATTTCGTAACGATTATTGAAAATTGTTCCGATCATTTCAAATCCGTTTGATGATCATCAGGGTGATATCATCGAATGGTTCCGCGGGTGAAACAAAATCTGCAATCCCCTTGAGTATCACCTGCCGAATAACTTCAGGTGGAAGAGAGGCGTTCTTTAACAGGATCTTTTCCAGCCGGGGCATTCCAAATTCCATTTCTTCCATATTGATGGCATCCGGTACTCCATCTGTATAGAAAAGCACAAAGTCGCCTTTATCCAAGGTGATCGACTGCTGGATGAATTCGTTATTCGGATCCACTCCCAACCACATGCCTGTCCTTTCCAGCGGAGTCAGGATGTTTTTCTTTTTATTGTAATATAACGGTGGGTTATGACCGGCATTGACATAGTTGAATATCCCGGATTTTAGATCCAGGCGGGCACAAACCAGCGAAACAAACATGCGTTCATCTGATTCTGCTTCAATTAAACGATTCGCTTGGGATACTTCTTCGGCGATATCATCACGGGTGCCTGCAGATGCGCGAATGATATTCTTGGTGGATGCCATGAAGAGCGCTGCGGGCATTCCCTTATCAGTCACATCGGCGATGACCAATCCAAGGCGATCTCCAGGCAGGGGGATGAAGTCGTAATAATCACCACCCACCTCGCGAGCGGGCTGCCAGAAGGCGTCGAACTCCCATCCGGAGATGATCGGGATTTCCTTGGGAAGCAGCGCAGCCTGCACCTGGCGGGCGGATTGCAGCTCCTGCTCCAGCTTGCCTTTTTCAATTGCCACCTGGTATAGCCGCGCGTTCTCGATGGCAATCGCGGCAGAAGACGCAATATAGGAGAGAAGCTCCATATCCGCAGCGGTGAATATACCGGCGCGCAGGCGGTTATCCACGTAGATCACACCGGTAAGCTGATCCTTGATCTTTAGTGGGGCACAAAGGATGGACCGCAATCCCATGGCCATCACCGATTGGCGCATATTAAAGCGCAGATCGCTCTGGGCGTCACTGGTGAGGATGGGCTCGCCATCTTCGGCAACTTTTTCGATCACGCTGCGGGAGACCTGGAATTCGGGATCTTCAATGGTCTTTTGATCCATACCGCGAGCCACTCGAAAGTTCTGCTTACCAAATTGATCCTTCAACATGACAAAGCCGCGTTCAGCCCTCACGGCGCTGATGACTTCATCCATGACCCGGTTCAACACTTCATCCAGATCCAGGCTTGAATTGAACTGCTGGGATAAATGGTAGAGCAGGGATAAACGGTCGCCATCCGGCTGGTTGAGTGGTGGGGTGGTCATGCTTGCTTTGTTTGTGTGAATTGGACAAGAATTGTCGTATATATTGAATTATACATAGCTGCTCGGAAAAAAACCAACATATACATTGGACATCTGAAGATTATAGTGCAGATTAATAAATCGATTTGAGGGTTTATTCGGATTGAATGTTCTGTATTGACAGAACGTTCAGAACGCAGTAAGATAATTTTTTGGGAAGGAATCTCTCATGACCACAAAAATACTGGAAGAAAAACATTTCATCGAGGATGTGGGATTATTCTTCGAACAGATGGGAGTGCCGCGAATGGGGGGCAGGGTGCTGGGGGTGCTTTTGATCTCTGATCCGCCGGCGCAATCCATCAATGACCTTTGTGAGGTCCTGCAGGCTTCCAAAAGCGCGATCAGCACATCAACAAGGTATTTAACAGGGATTGGACTGATCGAGAAAGTGGCTTCTCCCATTCCCAGGCGTGATTATTACCGCTTCAAATCAGGCGGCTGGTTCTTATATATGAAACAATGGCTCACATTGATGTCTGACTTGCATAAGGTCACCGAACGGGGATTGGAATTGATCTCCGATAAACCTGATGATCTTAAAGAGAGATTATTGGAAGCTCATGATGTATTTTCCTTCCTGGAAGATCATTTCCCGGCAATATTGGGAAATCTTCAAAAAGAACGAAAAATAAAAACAATCTCCAAATAGACCTTAATCAATTTCGGCTTATTAAAGAGAAAAAATGATAAACAACAAAAATATGGATAAGAGCTCGAATGATGTTAAAAACCGGTTACTTGGTCTTTCGACCAAGCAAGCCCAGGAATTATTGAAGGTTCATGGGGAAAATGCCCTGCCGGCGGAAAAAGGTCCATCGAAGCTGGATATCTTCATGGGTCAACTAAAGAGTCCCCTGGTTTATATCATTTTGACGGCTGCTGTCGTCTCTTTGATTGTGGGTGAATACGGGGATTTCGGCATTATCATGGCGGTGGTTGTGATCGATGCCATCCTGGGGTACATCCAGGAATACCGTGCACAGCAAACTTACCAGGCACTAAAAAACCTGATCAAACCCATCACAACGGTCATCCGCAATGGCGCCAGGGAGGACATTGAAGCCAAATATCTTGTTCCGGGCGATATCGCGGTAATAAATGCCGGTGAACACGTTCCTGCTGATGGACAGGTACTCGAAAGTATAAAATTAAATTTGGATGAAGCCATACTGACCGGTGAAAGCGAACCTGTTCAGAAATCTGTAGAATCCGGCCAAAACACGCTCTACATGGGGACTACAGTGATCGGCGGGCGGGCATTTATGGAGGTCACCCATACCGGTATACAAACCGAGCTTGGGAAGATCGCCCGCAGCCTGAGCGAAAGCGTTGAAGAAAAAACACCGCTTCAGATCCGGCTGGAGGCTTTCAGCAAGACTTTAACCTGGATCGTGGTGGTATTCACCCTGGGGATCCTGGCGGTTGGATTGATCCTGGGGAATGACTTCCTGGAAATGCTGCGCACCTCGATCGTGCTGGCGATCGCTGCTGTACCGGAAGGTCTGCTGATCGCGGTCACGGTGATCCTTGTCCTGGGTATGCGCAAGATCCTGAAGCGGAACGGGCTGGTCAAAAAGATGCAGGCAGTGGAGACCCTTGGCTCCGTGACCGTGATCTGCACCGATAAGACCGGCACCCTGACCGAAGGAAAGATGAGGGTCACCCGGACTGAATTCCTGGATAAATCCCATGCGCTGGAAACGATGGTCCTATGCAACGACCTCGAAGGACCGGTCGACCTGGCTTTATGGGATTATGCGGGCAAGCAGGATGGAGTTCATCCGCAGGATTGGGTGGATGGTTCGGAAAGATTTACAGAAGAGCTCTTCACCAGCGAAACCAAGTTTATGGTCACAGAGACCCGTTTCCAGGGAGACCACCACTTTTACATGAAGGGTGCTCCCGAGATCGTCCTCGGGATGTGTACATTATCCAAGAGCGAAAAAGAGAGCGTGCTCAAGCAAATTGACACCTGGGCTGGTGATGGATTGCGCCTGATCGGGCTTGCCTACCGCACTGGCGGTAAATTGGAAGATCGCAAGGGATACTCCTTTCTGGGATTGATCGGGTTGGAAGATCCCATCCGGGCAGGCGTGGTCGAATCCCTCAAGCTCGCTCATCATGCCGGTATCAATGTCAAGATGATCACCGGGGATTACCGGGTGACGGCTGAAAGCATCGCGCGCAACATCGGGCTGATGGGCAGGAATGATACTGTTCTCGAAGGTAGTGAGCTCGAAGCGATGTCTGACGATACCCTTCAAGAAAAAGTTGAAAATATTGGCGTTTTTGCCCGCATTCGTCCCCAGGATAAATTGCGCATTGTGAGAGCACTGCAGGCGAAAGGTGAAATTACTGCCATGGTTGGGGATGGGGTAAATGATGCTCCAGCACTTAAAAAAGCAAACATCGGTGTTGTGGTTGGCTCTGCCACCGATGTGGCCAAGGAAACTGCCGACCTTATCCTGATGGACGACAACTTCAAGACCATCGTCGCCGCGGTGGAGGAAGGCCGGATCATTTTCGAGAATATTCGTAAAGTGGTCGCTTACACGCTTTCCAACTCATTCGCTGAAGTACTCACCATATTTATTGCCATGATCCTTGGCTGGCCGGCTCCGCTCGTAGTGGCACAAATTCTATGGATCCACCTGATCTGCGATGGACCATCCGATATCGTTCTGGGTTTTGAGCCTTCTGAAGCCGGTATCATGGATGAAAAACCCAAATCGGTGAAGGATTCAATCCTTCCACCCCTGGCATTTTCACTCATTGCGGTGATCAGTGTTTCAAGTGCCATCGCTGCACTTTCCCTTTTCGGTCATTTCTTCCAGGTACATATGGATCCCGTGGAGGGACGCAGCATCGTATTTGCCAGTTTCGCGGTCAATTCGATGGTTTACATTTTTGCCTACCGCTCCATGAGACTTCCTTTATATCGCATGAGTCCATTAAGCGCCAATAAACCACTCATCTGGGCGGTTTTGGCCGGTTTATTTATGGCGGTCCTGCCATTCCTCGTGCCTGAGCTTCGCCAACTGCTGGGTATTGTACCATTGAGCATACAGGAATGGTTGCTCGTCGCCGGGATCGCACTCCTGCTCCTGGTCATAGTAGAGATCGGTAAGGCTGTTAATAATAAGCTACATCCGGTGCGTTGATCCAAAAGAAATTAGCGACATAAGTCCGTTACCGGGGAATAGTATTGCGCGAATCTGCATAGATTTTTGGCATTCTGGTATATTCTTAACCAGTGGACGATTTAAGAAGGGTGAAGTTATTTTCAACCATCCCTGAGGATGTGTTATCTGCCATTAAGCGGAAGTCAATACTGAGCACGCATTCGGCAGGGGAGAGTATCCTCTGTGAAGGGGATCCGGATGTGCCGGTATCTTTCATACTTTCAGGCAGGGTAAGGATCTACCGGACCAATCCGGAGGGGCGGGAACAAACCCTGACCTACCTGGATGCGGGTGACGTTTTCAATTTACCCACAGCATTTCTACAGAATGGTGCAGCGCCGGCGAGTGTTTCAGCAGAAGAAGAAACCAGGGTGTTAAATATTACACCAGCCGATTTTCGGGAAATGACCAGCAGCTTCCCGGCATTGGGCAGGATGGTGATGGTTGATCTATCCGAGAAACTGGAACACCTCGCAAACTTGGTCCACGATGTCAGCCTGCGCAGTGTGCGCAGCCGCCTGGCGCGATTTCTCTTGATTCAAAAACAATTACCCACGCAGGTGAACTGGACCCAGGAACAGATCGCCATGCAAATTGGCAGCACCCGCGAAGGCGTCAGCCGGGCAATGAAGGAATTGATCCGCGCGGGATTAATTAGAACCGAAAGGCAGCACATCCGGATTTTGGACGACGCTGCTCTTCAACAAGAATCCGAGTGATATTCCGAAAATGAAATTCAATAAAGGGGTGATTATTATGTTTAATAATAAACTGGACTAATAATGTGATATTTGTCACAGATAAATCCTCCAATTAATGCTATCCTCTTATCAATGTTGGAGGATTTTTATCATGCAAGAAATGGTGCTTCCTGAAATTCACAAAGAAAAATGCACAGGCTGCGGCGCTTGTGAAAACGAGTGCCCCACCAGTGCCGTCAAGCTGATTGAAAATGAACCGGTATTTATCCATGCGGAGGATTGCTCCTACTGCGGCATTTGCGAGGATGCCTGCCCGGAAGGTGCGATCGAGCTGCATTATCAAATCATTTAATCTAGAAGGAGACTGGATATGAGCGAATTCATCAATAATGTCAGTAAACGAAAAGAGACCATCAAAAATATTCTCAAGCAGCTCAATGCGGGAAGGACCATCCAGGATGTTCGTGCGGAGTTTGGCTCGCTTCTGGACGAGTCGGATGCGCCCAGCATCGTCGAAGTTGAGCAGATGCTGATCGAAGAAGGCATGCCGGCAGAAGAAATCCAGCGCCTATGCGATATCCACGCCAATTTCTTCAGAGAATCTCTCGATCGTCAGCCAACACCGGAAAGCACCCCGGGTCACCCGATTTACACCTTCAGGGCGGAGAACCTGGCTGCTGAAGAAGTGCTTGCCGACCTTGAAGCCGCTCTTAAGGCTTATCAGGAAAAACCGGGTGTCCAGGTCATCAAGGTTGCGCGCGATTTTGTTCAGCAGCTAATGAAATTTGATGCTCATTATGTCCGCAAAGAAAACCTGCTCTTCCCATTTCTCGAGAAATACGGATTTTATGGACCTTCCCGGGTGATGTGGGGTATTCATAACGATATTCGTGCCGCATGGAAGCGATTGGAAGCCTTGTTGACCGGCACCCTGGATAGCGAAAAATTACCAACTCCTGCAGAGATCGATGCGATATTTCAGCCCATGGCAACAGCGATCAAGGAAATGTTCTATAAGGAAGAGAAAATCCTCTTCACTTCTGCGCTGGAAAGGTTGACTGAGGAGGATTGGAAGCAGATCCGCTCACAGGAAAATGATGCTGGTTATTTCCTCGTGATCCCCGGCAATCAATGGCCGGTTGGGGTGGCCGCACAACCAATACCCACCCAGGGCTCCGTTTCAGAAAAAACGGATCTATCAAGCGGCTTGATCCCACTGCAAACAGGCGCCCTGACTGGAGTAGAAATCGATCTGATGCTGCGGACCTTGCCGGTGGATATCACCTACGTGGATGCGGATGATACGGTGCGATATTTCTCGCAGACAAAAGACCGCATCTTCCAGCGCTCGCCTGCCATTATCGGGCGCAAGGTGCAGAACTGCCATCCCCCGCAGAGTCTGAACAAGGTACAGCAGATCGTGGATGATTTTCGCGCCGGGATCAGGGATCACGCCGAATTCTGGATCCAGATGGGGGAAAAATTCGTGGTCATCCAATACCACGCCCTGCGTGACGAGAACCAGAAATATCTTGGTACACTGGAAGTCAGTATGGATGCCGCTCATTTGCGCTCATTGCAGGGAGAGCGCCGGCTGCTGGATGATGGCAAGAGCTGATCAAAAAGGAGGATGATCATGGAAAAAGGATATGTGTTTTTAGAGCAATTGACCGCGAATCTCCCTAAAGTACCGGATAACAGCGTGCTCAGCCAGATCGTCTATAAAGATGATCGCCTGGATGTCACCCTGTTCAATTTTGCCGCCGGTCAGGAGTTGACAGAACATACCTCGCCTCATGCCGCGATGATAGAAGTGCTGCAGGGGGAAGGGAGCATGACGCTCGGCAAGGACCTGGTCGAGGTGAAGGCGGGTTCGTGGATTTACATGCCTCCGGAACTGCAGCACAGCCTTAAAACCAGGACACCGTTCATCATGTTGTTGACCCTGGTTAAGTGATTTATTGCGAAACACCAGGTTATCAAGGGTTTAACCTGGTGTTTGCATTTAAAATCATTTAAATAACGTCAGCATTTTGAATGATCCCTTTCGGCTAATAGATTACTGCTAAAATGGGAGAACATTCATCATATTTTTATAGACATGCGCCTACCTTTGTAATCGGACCTTAGGAGGAAAATAATGGCAAAACCAGTTACCGTGGTGATTTTTGGCGGATCCAGCGATCTGGCCAGCCGAAAACTCATCCCCGCATTATTCAGTCTTTTTCGAAAGAAGCGCCTGCCAGCTCTTTTCCGGGTGGTGGGATTTTCCACCTCGGTGATGAGCGATGACGAATTCCGGGAAAAATTGCATGAAGGGGTAAAAGAGCACGCGAATTTCAAATATTCCGAAAGTGAGTGGTTGGAGTTTTCATCAAAATTGCATTATCACCCGGGAAGTGCCGTGGAAGGGAATGATTTTCAAGTATTGGCGAAAGACCTTACTTCGATGGAAAGCGAGCCGGCAGATCGCCTGTATTACCTGGCCACACCGCCGTCATTGTTTTCCCCGATCATCCAAAATCTCGGTGCAGCCAAGCTTGTTGGTGAAGAAGATGGCTGGCGCAGGGTGGTGGTGGAAAAGCCTTTTGGAACTGACCTGAACTCGGCCAGGACGCTCAACCAGGATATCCTGAAGGTTCTCAAGGAAAACCAGATTTACCGAATTGATCATTATCTTGGCAAGGAGACTGTCCAGAATTTGCTTGTATTTCGCTTTGCTAACACTATTTTTGAGCCGTTGTGGAACAGGAATTATATCGATCACGTGCAGATCACGGTTTCGGAATCGGTCGGCATCGAGCATCGCGGCGGATATTATGACAAGGTTGGCGCGATCCGCGATATGTTCCAGAACCACCTTCTCCAGCTGCTAACCCTGGTGGCGATGGAACCGCCCTCGTCATTCAACGCCGATCCACTGCGGGATGAGCGGATTAAAGTGCTTGAGGCTGTACAACCGATGTCCACGGAAGATGTTCTGAAGCATGTTGTGCGCGGTCAGTATAAAGGTTACCGCAAAGAATTGAAGGTGGATCCTGAATCGCACACCGAAACCTTCGCAGCCATGCGCCTGTACGTGGAGAACTGGCGCTGGCAGGGGGTTCCCTTTTACCTGCGGTCTGGAAAAGCATTGGCGGATAAAACTTCCGAGATCATCATCCAATTTAAATGTCCACCGATGAATATGTTCAAATTACCAGCCAATTACGAAATATCATCCAATGTACTGGGCATCTGCCTGCAGCCCAACGAGGGCATCCATCTGCGCTTTGAAGCCAAGGTTCCGGATACGCTTTCTGACCTGCGTACCGTTGACATGGATTTCCATTACCGCGAATCATTCGGTGAAACGAAGATCCCGGAAGCTTATGAGCGGCTGCTCCTGGATGCAATTCAAGGAGACGCGTCCTTATTCACCCGGGCCGATCAAACCGAGGAATCCTGGAAGATCATCGATCCAATCATCGCGGGATTGCATTCTGCAGGTGCACCCCAACTGCTGGAATATGAACCCGGCAGCTGGGGTCCAAAGGAAGCCGATGCATTCATGGCAAAGGATGGTCGAACCTGGTATCACTTTTGCTGAAGAAGTCCCTTTAATAAAAACCAGCCAGCTTATTGAGCTGGCTGGTGTGTTTTTGAAAAAGGATTTTATGGTGCTGCGATGGTTACACTATCGAATTCCACTTCCACCGGGTAGGCATCGAAGGATGAAACCGAGATGCCGACATGCCCTTCACGGAAATTAAAGGTATTATCCGTGAAAGTGGTCACCTTATCACCGTTAATGTAGACCGTTAAATCTTTATCCGCGCACTCCAGTCCATATTCATTGATTTCTTTTCCCTGGCGAATGGCATTTGAGCCACCACTGGCGAGCAGGGTATATCCGTTGCTGGTGGCATCAAAGGCGGAAATGAAATACATGCCATCGTTCTGGATGTTCACTTCGTACCAGCCATCCTCATCAGTCAGGCGGCAAACAAGCGTGATGGCCTGGCTGTTTACTCCGCGGTTTTCGACCACCGTGGAAATCCAGATATTATCGTAAGTGAAGGCATCATAAATGAAGTAGATGTAGGTTTCTTTATTGTTGATGTTTACTCCCAGGCGGCTGTCGCTAACGCCAAAGCTCACATCTTCATCTTTCCCGCTTTGGATAAAATAGGACCAATCCGCTGTCTCCTCATCAAACTCCTCAGTAAAATATGGCAGCGCTTCCTCAACCACTTCTTCCTCTACCACCTCTTCCTCGACTGGGGCTGCCATCTCAACCGTGGCGACTTCCGCTGGCTCATCCGTACCGACATCTCCAATGCTGAAGCCACAAGCCATGCCGACCAGCAGGATCAAAGCAGGTATTACCAATATGCGAACAAAGAGTTTCATATGAAAAATCCCTTCAAGTCATGAAATATTTGGATTAGTATAACAATAATTATCCACTTTTGTGCTTATCATTCTTGATAGGAAATCATCATCTAACGATCGCCCAAATGGCAATTCCAAGGATCAATCCAATTGCCAGGACGTAGGGCAAAGTCTTCCGTAATGCATCCCCTTCCCTGCCTTGCAAGCCAACCGTGCTGCAGCCAATGATCAATTTAGCTGGTGCGATCATGCTACCAAGCGCTCCACCAGCAGTCTGGGCTGCCACCAGCCAGGCGGCAGAAATGCCCAGCAGCGACGCGATGCTTTTTTGAAGCGGGATGAATAGGACATTCGAATTGTTGTTGCTGCCTGTGGTAAAAGCGCCTAAGATACCAATGAACGGAGCAGCAAGTGGGTAGAAGGATTGCATGAGAATGACCAGCCCGTTTGCCAGCAGCTGAGTCATGCCGACATGTTCCATGAGCGTTGAGAGTCCGATGGTGAAGATAATTCCAAGCGTGGTAGGCGCAGCCGTTTTCCAGGTTTTTTGCCAGATATTCCCAAGATCAGAGGATCTGCAAAGACCGGCACCCAGAAGTACCCGGAAAGATAGGATGAAAATAAGAAGCATGATCAATCCGGGATGTAAAAATAGGCGGAATATCTGCCCTGGACCCGCTTCGGTGACGAAACCGCTGAGAGTCCTGACTTCCGGGAATCGTGCCTGCCACTGAATTGGATCAAGCGCTGCATGAATTGATCCGGAGATATTCAGGATTAGCAGGATGCCGGCCAGGCTTCCATATACTGCCAGGGCAGAATAAAAACGCGGATCCTTGATCATTGATAAACGCTGCCTGTTCCGGCTAATCAGGTAGCCGCCAATCAAGCCAGCCAGGCCGGCGGAAAAAGCTCCCAGTTGCGGTAATCCTGCCACGGCGACACCATACTGGACGATACCCATCAGGGCGGATATGGCGAGGATCTTCGGCCAGGTTTTCATTTCCCCAAGAATATGGGCTGCGCCCAATCCGCATCCGAGGCATGCGATACCGAGGATGATTGCTGCGGGTGGAATGATGGTCGCTGCTTCCATTTTGGTTACTGCCAGCAATGTCTGCCAGGTAACTCCTACGCCCCCAAATGTGACCGACCAGGAATGTCCCACCGCAATGGCTGACACAGCGGTGAGTGGCGCGAGTCCCATCCCTACCAGGATTGGCGCGACAATGGCGATGGGTAACCCGAAACCTGCCACACCTTCCAGCAACCCGGAAAACGCCCAGGCGGTGAGCACCAGGAGCAGGCTGCGTTCAACGATCGCGTGCTGCAAGCCTTCTGCCATTGCCTGGATGCCACCGAATTGATTGACCAGGTTGTAGATCAAGAGCGCAGGCCAGATGACCATAAGTACATAGAGCGAAAGCAGCAATCCTTTGACCTGGGAAACCCAAAATACGGGCCAATTCAACCCGAAAAACAATAGAGCAATCAGCAAACCGGCCATCCACCCCAGCGGACCCGCCTTTTGCCCGCCGAAGTGGAATCCACCCATCAGGATAAGGATCAGTAAAATGGGGAAGAGCGCAAGGAAATAAAGCATCAGGCAATTTTAGCCGATTTATTCCGTGATGAAAAAACCGCCCGAGGAAAACAGGCGGTTTTTAAATCCATTAGCGGTAGAACTGCATCTTATTTCTTTTTAATCGATGCCGTCTTTACTGGTTTCTTAACGATCGCTGCAGGTGCTGTTACTTGTGTTGCTTTTCCATCAATTCTTTGAGATCGCAAGAATTGCCAGGCTCCACCAAGCCCTATCGCTGTCGCCATAATGGCGAATACCCAGCCAAACATGGGGATCGCAGCCAGGAAAACATAGAGCACCAGACCGAGCAACAGTGAAAGGATCGGGTGCGGATTTGTCTTTGCAGAAAGTTTCGTAATAATGAAAAATCCAAGAAGGTAAGCAGCGATTACCTTGGAACCATATGCCACAAAGGCGACGAAGATCGTGGTGGCGATGCCCAATGCTGAATACGCCATGCCATACCAAACCAGGGCTAAAGGCCAGAAGCTCAGGAATCCAAGCCCCAGGCCGATCACCAGGATCAGCGCTGCGAGCAGCAGGGCCACGCCGATCAGGTTGATGGCGATGACCAGGCAAAGCAGACCAATCCCTAATGAATACCAGGGTCTGACGAGGATCTTTTCAGCGCTTCCGGTGATGATGACCTTGCGGAGCCAGATTATCAGCAAACCAATGACTAACAATATGGCAAAATTCTTGAGTACAGGCACACACCACACCCAGATCTGCGCCAGTGTTTGCTGAAAATCATTATTTGCGGTATCCGCCAGTGAGCTGCGCATCAGGAGCGGTTTCCCGGCTCCTGTTGCGAGGATGGGACGAAAGCTGGTCGGTGAAAGGCTTTCGGGAAGCGTTAACCCAAGGTTAAGTCTTTCGACCACCCATTTGAATATCTCGTATGGTCCAAGCACGGTCTGCGATTGACCGTTGATCTTGCCGCTGATGGTTGCGCCGAAGCTCAATCCATACAGGTCGCGGTCGATCACAGATCCTTCCTTGGCAACAGAGCTGATCCCGGCGAAATACAGGTTGCGGTAGAGGGTGGCGCTTTCACCAAGGACAACAGTTACCGCAGCGCTATAGACGGTGCCCTCGACCGTCCCATTGATGGTGATCTTCTGCCCGGCAGCGATCAGGCTGCCTTCGATCGTTCCATTAATGGTGATATATTGCCCGACAGCAACCACGTCGCCAATGACCGTGCCATCGATGACCACATTGGTCCCCGAGAGCAGGATATCCGATTCAACGACGCTTCCACTTGGAATGTAATCGCCATACACCAGGCTCTGTGCCTGGACATCGCTCGTGATGCTGAAGAACGCCATCACCACCAGTAAAAAACTGGTGGTGATGCGGCTTAAAAATCGTTTATGAACGATCATATTGGATCCTGTGTGGGAAGAATCACGTTCGGGCTGTAACTTTTTTCTTATCAGGCAGGAACATGGAAAGCAGGAAGGAAACCACGCTTACCACGACGGCGCCCAGGAGTGCGGACCAGAAATCTTGCACATAAAAACCGGCTCCGAACCAGTTCACCGACATCCAGGACGCCAGCAACAAGCTGACGGCATTGATCACTATCATGAAAAGCCCCATACTGAGCACGATGAAACCACAGGAAAGCAGAGTCAGAACAGGACGAATGACAGCATTGACCAGGCCAAGCAGGACTGCCATGATGGCCACTGCCACCCAGCCGTTACTATCTGAAATATTAATTCCAGGAACGATCAGGGCAGCTACGACCAGGGCAATGGCGGTAAACAACCAGCGAATAAATATTCTCATTTTATCTCTCCTCTTAATTTACAAAATGATATGACATGATTATATGACAATCCCGGATGTTTCCAGTGTTGATAATTACAGTAACACCTTTTTCATCCATTAGATATATACGTAGAAATGGACAATTGGATTTATCCCATTTCGAGGCTGCTGATGCCCTCGCGGAGAGCAAAGAGCGTGGCTTGCACCCGGTTCGCCAGGTGTAGTTTATCAAGGATGCGGCTGATATGAGTCCTCACGGTCACCTCTGCGACAAACAATTGCTTTGCGATCTCCGGATTATCATACCCGCAAGCCAGAAGTTTCAAGACCTCCATTTCGCGTTCCGTGAGTTTTTGCGTTTCAGGATGTGTTTTGGGAGGAATTTTCAGATCTTCGAGAACACTGTGTGCCAGAATAGGTTCCAAAGATGATTTGGCATGAAAGGTGTTTTGAATTGCTTCGATCACCTGTCCGGGATCACCTTTTTTCTCGAGAAAACCCAATGTACCTTGCTTTATTGCAGGAAAAACTTGTTTATATGTCATTGCATCCGAAAATAGCAGGATCTTTGACATTGGATGTTCGGATGTGATCCTGCGAATGGCGTCGATTCCATCCGCTTCCGGCACAACGAGATCCATCAATACCACATCAGGCTTAAGGTCGTTGAATAAATCAATGGCTTCCCTGCCGTCCCGAGCCTCAGCAACCACCCGCATGCCACCGCTGTCCTCAAGCAAGGTGCGGAGTTCTTTACGTGCGATGGGATGGTCGTCGACGATCAAAACGCGGATTTTCTTTTTCTGTGGATACTGTTCGAACAGAAAGACACTTCCCCCAGATACTAATGTTTCCAATGGATTACTTTATATATCCTCTTTTCCTTTGTTACTAAATGATCTGCCAATCATTCGCCTATTAATATACGAAAAAAGTGAATCAATGTTTCATATTGATTCAATCCTAAACACCATCTGCGAATGCATCAACCACCGGCTTGATATCCGGCATCATGGGAAACAGGATGGGGCAGGTCACACCCGCATCGATATATTCCTTCACCTTCTCGCGGCAATCCCTGGATGTGCCGACCGCCATCAGGCTGCGCACGACCTCATCCGGGATCTCTTTGCTGGCGCGGATATATTCTGCTTCGGTGGCGGGCCAGCTTAGAATGGACTGCACTTTTTCCAGAAGCTCCTCGCTCACCCCGCTGGCTTTCATGATATGCGGCTCGGTTGCCAGGTAATATGCCACCAGCTTTTTACCTTCAGCCATGGCGGCTTTTGGGTCCTCATCGGATAGGCAGCAAACCAGCAGTTCAGGTAAATCCACTGCTTTTGGATCGCGTCCGGCTTTAAGAGCGCCTTCCGTAACGAGTGCGATGGCATGCCGGATATATTCAACACTCACAACGTAATTAAGCACTACGCCATCCGCGATCTCCCCAGCCAGCTCGAGCATTTTATCCCCGGTCGCGCCTATATAAATGGGAATATCACGCGGTGAGGTATCGCCGTAAGCCACATCCAGCTTGATGCGGTCCAGGTGAATAAACTTACCCTCGTAACTGACTTCCTGCATACTGAAAAGCTGGCGGATGGCTTCCACGTGCTCCCGCATGGCCTGGAGTGGTTTTTCCCGCTTTACTCCCACCCGGCTGGCGATCGGTTCCCACCAGGCACCCAGGCCAAGCATCACCCGGCCGCGACCTTCAGATTTACCGCCCAGTTCCCACATCGTGCTCCAGGTGGCTGCAATGACCGCGGGATTACGGGTCCAGATGGGCAGCACACCGGATCCGATCCGCAATCGTTTCGTATTGGAAAGCAAAGCGCTCATCATCACGATGCAGTCCCGCGCCAGACGGGTATCCGCCTGCCAAATCTCGCTGAAACCGCGCTCTTCGGCGTAACGGGCGATCTCCAATTCGTACTGCATGTCATGTTTATCCTGAAGGTATAGTGCGAACCGTTTATGCATCATTTCTCCCTGGTTAGAAGGATAGGCCATTTATTAAATCGACCTTTCAAACTTCCATAACCGGGCAGCCTGCCGGTGCAATTCCTGCCGGGAGTTCTCCCGGTCATAGTCGAGTGATTTGACCATCTTTCAAGATCACCTTGCCTGCGGTCATGACCATTTTCACATGCTCAGGGTTGCGATAAAGGATCAGCTGGTCGAAAAGATTCCACTCCGCAGCAGGGGTGGGGAAATCAGCGGTGATCAGTTGGAGATCCGCCTGCCAGCCTTTCTCAATTCTGCCCACTTTTTCTAAGATTCAAAGCCCGCGCGCCATCTTCCGTAGCCATCCGCCAGACGAGGTTGGCAGGCATCACCCGCGGATCCTGTTGTTTGGCTTTATGGATCAGGAATGCGCCGCGCATGACTTCGAAAAAATTATCGATATAGCTGTCGCTGCCCAGCCCGATGACAGCACCCCGGGCAGCCAGTTGCGGGATAGGCGCGATCCCTCCGCCCACCTCGCAGTTGGATAATGGCATATGGGAAACCCGGACGCCTTTCCCGGCAATGAGTTCGATCTCGTTCTCATCCAGCTGAACGCACTGCGAAGCCAGCATGCCCGGTCCAGCCACACCCAATTGATCGTAGTATGCGATGGGACGTACACCGAATTTTTTCAGCAATTGCTCAGGTTCGAAAGTGCCTTCCGAGCAGTGCATATGGGTCAGGCAGCCCAGCTCGTTCGCGAGGGCGAAAGCGCGCAGGATGAATTCCCGGTCACAGGTGAACGTGGTATGAAAACACATCAATCCCTGGATCAATCCATTCATTCTTTTTCGGTCTGATGTAAATCGGTAGTTTTCCTGGAGACCCAGCTCGCCATTTTCAGCATCCACCCTTTGGGTGGCTTCAAAGGACAGGATGGCGCGCAGCCCGAATTTCTCAACAATCTGAGCTTCTGTCTCCAGGCAGCCAGGCAGTGAATGGGGTGCTTCAAGGCAATCATAAAAACTGGTGATCCCACTCTGGATCATGCTCGCGCACTGCCAATCGACCGCGGCTCGGATCATATCTTTATCCAGGCGGTCTTCGACCTTTGGCCACCAGAAATCCCGCAGAAATGGCCAGAATCCTTCCGGTGCGTCCTGTAAAGGGATACCATGCGCAAGGACACCATACAGGTGGGTATGGGTGTTGACAAATCCCGGGGAGAGCACCTGGCCTTGGGCATGAACAGCACAATCTTCAGAATATTGATGGATCAATTCATCGTTGGCGGCAACATCCACGATCTTGTCTTCCTGTACACGCACCCCATGATTCCTCAAGGGTGTCTGTTTAGAATCGACGATCAACCATTCAGGCAGGATGAGCATTCCATTGGTCATGTTTCTTCTCTCCCTGTTCATCAACCGCCGGCGACAGCCGGAAAGAGCATGATCTCGTCGCCGTCCGCCAGGACGGTTTTCATATCTTTCTCTCCAACCGGTTCCCCATTAATGAATATCCTGAGATGTTGGCTGGGTGCCCCTTCGCTCAGCACGATGTCCTGGAATGCCGGATTGAACTGACTCGCGAGCAGGACAACGGAATCTGATAGATTTGTCCCGGTTGGAACTGCAATCTCGAGAGCTTTTTTCCCTGTATAGGCTGCCAGGATATTGAAGAATCGAATTTTTAGGGTGATCATTCCGCATCCATCACGGGACCATCATAGGGAGGTGCCCATCCCAACTGGGAGTAACACGCGCTAGCGGCCCCGGTATCAACTGCCGCTTGGATCCGTTGGGCTGCTTCTTCAATACCCAACCGTTCCAGGGTTGCTGGAGTCGGCAGACCGGTAACATCATCCCAGCCGCGCAGGGGATAATACTCACTCAGCATCTCCGCAAGATGGCAAACACTCCCGGTGGCATGCCCTGAAGGCGACGGGATCTTCGTAAATCGCCAGGGCAGAGCATCATCCACGCGGGTGATGCCGTGCAGGGCGTTGTACGCGCGCTGCAGATTATAGATTCGCTCACCGGCAGCTTTCAGTTTCTCCTCACTCATCTCCATACCCGTGGCAGCCCTGATGGCGGACGCCTGTTCCTTCCAGTAGATCTCTGCCATCACGAAGGTTCCGCCGGATTTACAGTTGCCGCAGGAATCGACCACCGCCCCGAAATCCTCGCCGTCTTTCACCAGCATGGCTTTGTATTTGGTCGCCAGCGGATCGATCAACTCGGGCAGGTATTTTTCACCATAGCGGTGCACGGCTTCTGATGGCGCGCCGGTTTCATCGATGGTGGGAAAGGCTTTGAGGTGATCGGCACCCCGCGATGAGGTTGCGTGCGCAAGACCCATGGACTGCTGGGCACGACCATCCTGGGCGGGAATGTCCTGCCCCTTTACGTGCATGGCAAAGCGATCAGCGCCGCGTCCAAGCCAGGCAGCCGCTCGCGCCGTGCCTTCTGCCAGCAAGTCACCCAACCAGCCTCTGCGGAATGCGATTATTTCCAGCATGGAAATCAAGGTATGGTAATTACCCCACTTTAGCTCCAATCCTTCACATTCGTTTTCCGTCAGGATCCCTTTTTCATGGAGTTCCATGGCAAAAGCAACGGCGCTTCCGCCCGAAATGGTATCCAATCCTAAATCATCACAGATTTCATTGGCTTTAATCAATGCCGGGAGATTGCGGTTGCAAACACGCGCTCCCAGGGAATTCATGGTTTCATATTCCACACTGGTGGATTCGGTTCCTGAATATTCGCCATTAATTACAGAATAAACCTTATCGCAACCTAGGGGGCAATTGAAGCAGGCGATATCCCGGTTGAAATGCTCCTCGCGCAGCGCTTCACCTGAAATCCTGTCGAATCCTTCGAAGCTGCCTTCACGAAAATTCCGTGTCGGGAAGCGTCCCATGGGCTGAACCAACGCCACGAGTCCCGGAGTTCCAAAGCGATGTATTCCTGGAAAGAATTGGTTCTTGGCGGATTTGATCGTGGAGTTTAAGCGCAATGGCAGAAATCTGCCCCGGATCAGCCATTTTCAGCCCCCGCGTACCGCGCACTGCAATGGCTTTGAGATTTTTTGAACCCATCACCGCGCCGATGCCGGAACGCGCAGCGCTGCGCCGGTGGGTGACCTGGATGCAGGCAAAACGCACCAAATTCTCTCCGGCCGGGCCGATGCAGGCAACTTTCATCTCCGCATCGTGATATTTTTCCTGGAGAATCCGCTCGGTCTCGAAGGTGCCGAGTCCCCAGAGCTCATCCGCCGGGTGAATTTCGACCTTTTCGTTTTGGATGAGCAGGTAAACTGGCTGATCCGCACGGCCTTCGAAGATGATCAAGTCATAACCCGCGTACTTCAATTCAGGTCCAAAGTGACCGCCGGCATTCGCATCCCCGTAAATTCCGGTGAGGGGGGACTTGGCTACGAATTCCAGGCGCCCGGAATTTGGCATCGGGCTCCCGCAAAGCGGACCGGTTGCCACGATGAGCTTGTTCCCCGGATCGAGCGGATTGGTGCCGGCTGGGACTTCATCCCAGAGGATCTTGGTGCCCATGCCATTCCCGCCCAGGTACATCTCTGCCCATTCCACGGGCAGCTCATGCTTCTCGATCTTTCCTGTGGTTAGATCCATCCGAAGATAGCAGCCAGCGTATCCAGAATACGGGAAACCTGTCATGGTTGCCCCTTGATTTCTGCTGTGGAAGGTTTTTTATCCATCACGGGAAGCTGCTTTAGCGCTGTCAATATCCGGTCGTGGATCTCCTGGCCGCCGGAAAGGGCGTCGACTTTGGAAATCGCATGCGGCTCGCAGACCCGCACGCACCAGGGATCTCCACCGCATTGATCGCATTTCAACGCCACCGCCAATCCCTTCTTGCCCCTCCCCGGGAGGCGATGGAGGGAAATGGCACCGATCAGGCAGGCGCGGACGCACTTGCTGCAGCCTGTGCATAAGGATTCTTCGATGACTACTGCTCCCTTGTCATTGATGAATATGGCACCCGCTTCAGGGCAGGCAGCGATGCAGCGTTTTTCATCGCAGGGGATACAGGTGACCGGTACCAATATCTTCCAGAATCTGGTCACCATGAATATGAATGCGCGATAGGGCAGGATTGACCTCCTGCTCGTGGCTGAGCGAGCAGTAGACCTCGCAGATACGACAGCCGGTGCACAGGGTGGGATCGATATTGAGCAGCATCGCGATCTTAGCGGCGAATGAACCGCCCGCGTCCTTTCTCACCAATGAAATTCCCGTTTTGTGCCAGGATCTTTCCTGCCGCAATGGTCATCTCGGGATAGCCGGTCAATTGCATGCCTTCATACGGGGTATAGTCCACGTTCTCGTGCAGCATTGATTTGGTCATCGTGACCTTGCGATTGGGATCGAAAATGACCAGGTCAGCGTCGCTGCCAGGCGCCAGGCTGCCTTTTCGTGGGTAGAGGTTGAAGATCCTCGCCGCGTTTGTGGCACAGAGTGCCACCCAGCGATTCAGGCTGATCCTGCCCGTGCCGACGCCGAACGAATAAAGAAGAGCGAGCCGGCTTTCAATGCCCGGCAGTCCACCGGGAATGCGGGTGAAATCCTCCCTGCCCAGCTCTTTCTGACCCTTAAAAAAGAATGGACAGTGGTCGGTGCCAATGGTGTCCAGGCTGCCATGTGACAGGGCATGCCACAAACGCTCGCGGTCTGGGTCGGTTCGTAACGGGGGAGAGCAAACGAATTTGGAGCTTTCGAAACCCGGTCGTTCGAATTCACGATCCGTAAGGAGCAGGTACTGCGGACAGGTCTCACCAAAAACGAGCTGCCCATCGTCCCTGGCCTGTTCCAGGGCATTCACACCACCGGCGGTGGAAATATGGACGATATAAAGCAGAGCTTCAGCAGTTCTCGCGAGTGCCAGGGCACGCGTGATGGCTTCTGATTCACTTACAGCCGGGTGGGACAACGGATGGAAACGCGGGGCAAGCTTCCCTTGGTCAAGGAAAGCGGATTTCAGGCTGTTGATGATGGCATCGTTCTCCGCGTGCACCAAGATCAGCCCATGATGATCCTTTACAGCGAAAAGAACATTGAGAAAAGCGTCATCACTTAATTTGAGACCTTCGTAGGTCAGATAAGTTTTGAATGAAGAACAACCTGCCTGGATCACATCTGGTATTTGTAGCAATGTTTCCGGAAGATCGTTGGTCAGGGTCATGTGCAGCGCGTAATCGATACAGGATTTGCCGTCAGCCTGCTTTTTCCTTGCCGCCAGGGCGTCAAGCAGTGGTTCGTTCCTGGAAGGTTCCACAAAATCTATTACCGTGGTGGTGCCGCCAATGGCAGCGGCGATGGTTCCGGTTTCCCAATCATCACTGGAACGAGTCTGCCCGACCGGCATTTCAAGATGAACGTGGGGGTCCACCCCGCCTGGAATGACAAGCTTCCCGGCAGCATTGATCTCCTCCCTGCCGTGCAGGTCAATACCCACGGAAGCGATTGTTTCACCGCTTATCGCGAGGTCAGCGCGGAAAGTATCCGCTGCGCTCACCAGCGTGCCATTCTTGATCACCAGGTCAAAGATTTCTTTTGTCATTCGTCGTTGAACCGTTAAGCATCGATTCCCAACCGCTTCAAGGTTTCCGGGGTTGGCTTCCCTTCGTTATCCCAATTTCGCAGCTGGTAGTACCGGTCCAGCATGGCATCCATATCCTGGACCACGCCGGTGGTGATGGGTTCTTCGGAACGAACCATTTCATCACCGCTGGGAGCCGCATGATAGGCATAGACATCCAGGGGCTCGCGGCTGAAGCGTTCCGGGAGGTAGTCATCTTTTCGTGAAAATCCATGGCGGATGTTATACAACCGCTCCAGGTTGACAATGCGTTCGCCGGCGGTCAGGAGCTCATCGCCGGTATACTCGTAACCCAATGCGCTTAAACCTTCGGCAATATCATCCGGCATGACCACATACGTTTCGGCGGTGCTGAATTTACATAATCCCAGCGAATCGGCAATGGCGCAGAAATGCTCGCCATAAACGACGATATCCGCTTTATAAGTCTCATCGGCAAGATCCATCAAGCTTGGCAGGATGGATTCTGGGAACAGCTTGCGAGCCACATCCCAATTACCTGCCAGGTCGACGGTGGGCAGCGCATAGAGATGATCCGCACCGCGATTACCCGTGGCATGCCCCAATCCAAATGCCTTGGCGATGCGCGGCTCCTGGCGCGGCATTTCCACGCCCTTCACCTGCATGGCGTAGTATTCAGCACCTTTACCAATCTTTGCAGCTGCCTGCCTGACACCATTCGCCAGCAGATCGCCGATACCTTTTCGGTAGGCGATTTTCTCGATCAGTCCCAGGATGGTGACGGGGTCACCCCATTCAAGAGAGAAATCAGGATCATCCAGCAAGCCATGCTCATGGCATTCCATGGCGAAGGCAATACTGATGCCGGTCGAGATCGAGTCCATGCCAAGCTTATTGCACATCTCGTTGCCTTTAATGACCACTTCGGCATCTGAATTCCAGACGAGGGGACCGAGAGCGTCCGCTGTTTCGTATTCGGGTCCTTCAATATGTGAAATGTAAGGTCCTTCTGTGACCGCTGAGCTCCTGGAACAGCGGATGGGGCACACCGCGCAGCCCTTGCGTTCACGCCAATATTTCCCGAATGTTTTTGCATCCACGCGGTTGATGAAGGGCACTTGCCCGGTCTGGTGATTTTTGGCTGGAAGATCCCCGATGGCGTTCTTGATGCGCATCAGGAAAAGCGTGGATTCGTTCATCAAGCCCTGGGAATTTTGGTGATTGATCAGGATTTTGGAATGTTTTTTAACCAGCTTCAAAAATTCAGCAGGGGAAGAGGGTGATTTTTGACCGGCGTTCACGTGCAGTGCTTTCAGGTTCTTGCTGCCCATCACCGCGCCGGGTCCGCTGCGTGCGGCAGCGCGACCGCCATCGTTGATGATTGCGGCGATATGAACCAGGTGCTCTCCGGCAGGTCCAATGGCTGCCACCCGCCCACCGCCTGAGGCTTTTAGAGTCTCTTCCACCCGGTAAGTATCCGCTCCCCAAAGATCACCCGCTGGGAGGATGCGGATGGAGCGCTGCGTAACCTGCAGGATGACCGGCTCAGGAGCTTTTCCGGTGACCACGATCGCATCGTATCCCGCATTGCGCAGTTCGGGT
The DNA here is from genome assembly GCA_963804865.1 of uncultured Chloroflexia bacterium. Classification (GTDB taxonomy): domain Bacteria; phylum Chloroflexota; class Anaerolineae; order Anaerolineales; family Anaerolineaceae; genus CAVVEQ01. The sequence continues at coordinate 1,356,078 of CAWDSH010000001.1, read as the reverse complement.
CCCATGTGACCACCGGCATTGGCGTAACCATAGGCTCCGGTGGCCGGGGATTTGAAAGTAACATGATAACGGCTGGCTGTTGGCCAGGGGGTGGCATTCAACCTTCCGGAAGAGAAGATCAGGCAGTTGCCGGGATCGAATGGTTGCGTGTCAACGCCGACGCGTTGGAAGAGCAGGGCGGCGGCATAACCGCGCCCGCCAAGCCAGGTTTTCAGCATTTGGGGTTCGGTTTCCTCTTGCGAGATTTGCCCGGTCGTCAGATCAACAATCGCTGTTAGAGCCATGATTCCTCACTATTAGAGCGCAGGGGGTGTCATTGCACAGAGAAGGAGCAAATCTTCCCTGCCCAGGGCGGTGAAACCCTTGAGATGGATGCCTTCATAATAGATGCTGTCGCCCGGATAGAGATGGTGTTTGCGGTCGCCAAGCCAGATTTCCACTTCTCCCTGCATCACGAAGATCATCTCTTCGGTGGCACGAAAAAGTGCCTGGGTTTTATGCGTTTCTCCCGCTTTGAGCTGGATCAGGAAGCCGCCCATCTGGCGATTGACGCTGTTGGTCAGCAGTTCATACGAGAGATGCGGATCAGGAAAGTTCAGCTTCTTTCGACTCCCGCTGCGAACGACTTCTTCTGTCTGGTTATCCCCGTTGAGGAAAGCGAACATGGGGACATGCAGGGCGGTGGCGATCTTTTGCAGTGAATTGATCGATGGTGAGGTCAGGTCATTTTCGACCTGGCTGAGAAACGCGGCCGTCAAACCGGTCATCGTGCCGAGCTGGCGCAGGCTGAGATTTTGCTGCTGCCGGTAATCCCGGATCTTGCTGCCGAGGTTCTGATTGGATTGTCTGGTATCTGCTTCGGTCTTCATAGGGAATGTGTTGTCAAGTAATATTTATATTATGTTAAGTGATATTTACTGCATTTGCAACTATTACCTGTACTTTGTTATCTACTGCGATGATGAATGTCATATTGCGATAGTGCATTAAGCTATTGAAATGAGCAGTTCATCGTGCTATGATGAACGTGTCCCCATAACATATGTTATGAGAATATTCTCATATTCAAATCTTCCTCACGGAGCAAGCTGACCCTTTGAGCCTTTTGATCCGTAATGCCAAAGCAGTGGTGTGCGATCCCTGGAAAATCGAACGGGATTGCGACATTTTGATTGAAGGCAGCCAGATAGCGGCTTTGGGGAATAAACTCTCCCAAAAAGAAAAATGCGAAATCATTGATGCAGATGGCTGCGTGGTCATCCCGGGATTGATCAACGCGCACACCCACCTTTACCAGAATTTTCTCAAAGGCGTATCAAAAGATATCCCGCTGATTCCCTGGTGTAATGAGGTTCTCTTCCCCACGGTAGGCGCGATCCGGGATGGCGTTAAATCCGGTGGCAGCCGCATTCCATATCTTTGGACGGCGGTCTCGGCGATCGAAATGATCCGCGGTGGGATCACCTGCTGCATCAATATGGATGTGACCTACCGCGAAACGATGCAAGCCTGGCAGGAGATTGGTTTTCGCGGCGTGATGGCCTATACCCTGTCAAACAAATGGGTCCCTGCTGAGCTTCGGGGAAGTGACGAGGATATGCGGCGGAAAGTGATGGACTTCGCTGCAGAATTCCACCGACCGGATGGACTCACCACGATTTTCATGGCACCTTCCACCCTCTTTTTGTGTGACGATGACCTGTTGCGCTGGGCGGGTCAGCAAGCGCGAGATTATGACCTTGGCATACAGATCCATATTTCCGAGACTGCCGGTGAGATAGAGGATTCGATCAAGGAAACAGGCCGGCGACCCGTTGAGCGGCTGGAAGCGCTGGATTTATTGAATGACCGGTTAAGCGCGGTTCATTGCGTACACCTGGATGATAAAGAGATCCAAATGCTGGGATCATCCGGTGCAGTCATGGTGCACTGTCCTAAAAGCAATATGAAGCTGGCGGATGGCGCTGCTCCCATGGCTGCCTTAAAAAAGGCGGGAACAACATTTGCATTGGGCACGGACGGTTGTGGATCGAACGACCTGCTCGATATGTGGGAGGAGATGCGCGCTGCTGCCCTGCTCGCCAGGGTGACTGCCATGGACGCGGCGGCATTATCCCCGGCTGACGTATTCTTCATGGCCACGCTCGGTGCTGCGCAGGCTGCGCGCATCAATGCCGGGAGCATCGAAAAAGGTAAATTGGCTGACTTGGCGATCATCGATCTTTCCGCAGTTCACTTGAGACCTTTTCACGAAGAAGATCTGCTGAGCATGCTGGTATTTTGCTGCAAGGCAGGTGACGTGCGCGATACCATCATTGATGGCCGGGTTGTGATGCGGGATGGCGAGCTGACGTCAATTGATGAAATAGCCATTCTCAACGAAGCAGATCGCATTGAAGCACCGCTGTATCGCCAGCGGGCGAATTATCCATTCTAAGGAGTAGCGTGTGAGCAGAGCCCTGGTTGCGTATTACCCCGGAAAATCCCTGATCCATAAGCTGGATCCACGCGCCAAGATCATATTTCTTGTCGTGGTCAGCACTTCAATTTTCATGATCGAATCGATACCGGTCGCGCTTTGCATGCTGGCGGTGATGATTATTCTGTGGGCCATTGCCCGATTACCCGTCTCCATCCTCGGGGGATTCTTGAAAGTCTTGTTCCCCATTTTCATTTTTCTATTTATTGTCCAAGCCATTTTTTACCCCGGAACTCATATCCTCATTAAGCCGCTCATCCCTATCGGAAAAGGCTACGGGCAGGTGGCACTGGAGGGAGTGCTCTTTGCCGTCCTGCTCATCATCCGTTTGATGACCATGATCATCATGCTGCCGCTGGTCAGTTTCACCACCCCGGTGCAGGTATTTGCGCTCGGCATGGTGAAAATGGGCCTGCCCTATCGCCTGGCCTACACCATCACCACCGCGCTCAACCTCGTTCCGATCCTGCAAACTGAAACCGCGGTGATCGTGGATGCGCAGCGCCTGCGTGCCATGCAGTCTTTTGAAAAGGGTAAATTGATGGACAAGATAAAAGCTTACCCGGCGCTGGTCACACCCCTGGTGATTGGATCGATGCGCCGCGCCCAGCTGATGGCGGTTGCCATGGATTCACGTGCCTTTGGTGCCAGCAAGGAGCGCACTTATCTGGAGGATATCCGTATGCGCATCCCGGATTGGATCTTCCTGGTGGGTTCCTTTCTGCTGGCAGCACTCGTTGTCGTCGCATCAACCATCCTGAAAACAAGGTAAAACATGGCAACCCCGATCATCCAACTTGAAGACGTTTCTTATAAATACCCACGCAGCAAGCGCTGGGCGGTCACACATCTCAACCTGACGATCAACCGCGGTGAATTCATTGCCGTGATGGGGGAAAATGGGGCTGGAAAAAGCACCTTCTGCCAGATGCTCAACGGTATCATCCCCAACAGCGTTGGTGGAAACCTGAAGGGAAGGGTATTCACGGATGGGATGGATACCACGGAAGTGGGCATCGCCCAGCTCGCCACCAAGGTTGGTATTGTCCTGGAAGACCCGGAAACACAGCTTTTCACCACCTCCGTAATGAGCGAGGTCGCTTTCGGACCTGAGAACCTATGCCTGCCAGCCGATGAGATCCGCGAGCGGGTGAAATGGGCGCTGGAAGTCGTCCGCCTTGCGGGATTTGAAGAACGCATGCCCTCAGCGCTTTCCGGCGGGCAGAAACAGCGCCTGGCGATTGCTGCGAATATTGCCATGCGCCCGGAAATCCTCGTTCTTGATGAAGCCACCTCCCAACTGGATCCGGTGGGTGTTGAGGAAGTGTTATCCGTTGTGCGTGAGCTCAATCAGAAATACGGCATGACCATCGTGATGGCAACTGATGCGTCCGAAATGGTGGCACGCTTGATGGATCGCGTGTTTGTCCTGGATAAGGGACAGCTCATTGCCGAAGGGACTCCGCGGGAGATCTTTGCTGATACCGATCTTTTTCAACAGTTCATGATCCGCGCACCACAGGTTTCGCAGCTTGGCGCGCAGTTGAAGAAAGCCGGTCATTCGCTCAAGATCTTTCCCGTGACGGTGGAGGAAGCCAGGGATGGGATCTCCAAAGCATTGAAAGACAAACCAGGTAAAGTCGCCGCAAAGGAAAACGGCAGGAAGCCTTCAACGGATGCTGCTGAGACCGTCATCACGGTGGACCACCTGGATTTCACCTACCAGCCGTTGAACGTGCGCGCGGTCAAGGATGTCAGCTTTCAAATCCACAAGGGTGAATTCGTGGCTTTGATCGGGCAGAATGGTTCGGGAAAGACCACCGTGCTCAAGAATTTGCTCGGGCTGCTGAAGCCCACCACCGGTTCAGTGGTTGTCGCCGGGCTTGATACGAGCAAGGCAGCCGTGGCGGATATGGCGCGCCACGTGGGCTTCGTGCTGCAGAATCCGGATCAGCAGCTTTTTGCTGAGACCGTTGAGGAGGAAATCTCCTATGGACCCCGCAACCTGGGTCTGGACAAGGATGTTATCGCTGCGCGGGTGGAAATCGCACTCAAGCAGGTCGGTCTCGAGGATAAACGGCTTGAATTCCCACCGGCGCTTTCCAAGGGTGATCGCGCGAAAACGGTGATTGCCTCCGCCCTGGCGCTTGATCCTGAGGTGATCGTCCTGGATGAACCCACCACCGGTCAGGATTATCGCGGCTGCCACCAGATCATGCAGATCGCTGATGCCCTCCACGACCAGGGGCGGACGGTGGTCTTTGTCACCCACCACATGGCACTGGTGGCGGAGTATGCCCGGCGGGTGATCGTGATGACCGGCGGGAAGATCCTTATGGATGACAGCACGCGTAATGTGTTCAACCAACCGGACGTCGTCCGCCAGGCATATATCATCCCGCCCCAGATCACCGAGCTGGGACAATCCCTGCCCGCGGCACTTGGACTACCCAAGACACCATTGGCGGTAAAGGAACTTGCCGTGCCGATCCTGGCACGATTGAAAAATGGAAAGAGTTGAGAGTCATTTATTGAGGAGGAACACAGAGCATGGATGAATTATTAACGAAGCTTCAAGCAATCTGTGGAAAAGAACACGTTACCAACGAAATGGTCGACCGTTTATGTTACCGGCGCGATTGCGGACCCACGCCCGGGGGCATACCGGGTTATGTGGTCAAACCTGAAAACACGGAAGAAGTCATTGAGCTGGTCAAGTTAGGGAATGATTTAAAAAAGCCCCTCTTCATCTGGGGACGGGCAACCACCTTTGTCGATGCCGGTGTCATGCAAGGCTGCATCGTGCTCGCGCTCGATTTGATGAAGGGATTTGAGATCGACCTGGACCGCCAGCTGGTTTATGCTGAAGCCGGTGCCATCTGGCATGCCATCGACGCTGAATTGAAGAAAAGCGGGTGGGAGCTCTCCGCGCCGGGGGGTGGCGGCATGTTCTCATCCACGGTCGGCGGCACGATTGCTTATAACGCAGTCCCACACGGCATTACGGAATACGGTGTGACCGGTGATCACGTGGTATCCCTCGATGTAGTGCTTCCCGATGGCAGCCTGGTTCATACCGGGTCGGCTGCCAATGATGCCAACGGCAACATCGCGATCGAACGGGGAGCCAATGGTCCGGACCTGGCAGGCTTGTTCATCGGTTCCTGTGGCACCTTTGGGATCATCACCCGGGCGGTGATGCGTATCCGGCGCATCCCGGAGGTGGAAGAATTTCTATTCTTTACTTTTGATCAATTGGAGGATGCGGTCGATTCCGTTTCCGCGATCCAAAGCCAGGTGGCAGCCACCTTCGTTATTGGTCTATTTGGCGGCCCCAAACCTTCCGGTATCCGCGGGAATTACACCCTGCATATGATCATCCGCGACAGCAAGGTGCAGGCGGCTGAGCGCAAGCTGGCATGCAAGGTGATCTGCCAGGCTCATCGTGGGTTTGAGCAGGATGCGATCGCCACGAAACGTTATTGGACCGAGCATATGTATTCCTGGCTGCGCAATGACGGTCCAAGCACCTATTACGGGAGCCGTCCTTACTATTGCCCGGAGGTGGCGGGATTTCTCCCCACGCAATCACTCAAGGAAGCCATCCCTGCTCTTAATGATTACATCAAAAACAATCAGACCGAGTGGGATGCGCACGGCATGCATGTCAAAGGATTTGATGTCTATTTTTCACGCAATGGTGGTTTTTTGTGGGTGGATACGCTCTATCTTGAAAGCGATACGGAGACTCATCATTATGGATTGAAAGTCCGGCAGGATATCGCTGAATTGATGTTCAGCAAGTGGATGTCTCCTGGCGGCATTGTGGCGGGTTTGGCGCCGTACATCATGCCAAAACTGGGCACGTCTTATAAGCTGATGCAGAATTTGAAAGCCAGCCTGGATCCGAACAACATCCTCAATCCGGGTGTGTTGATGCTGGGTGGCGAACCCAGTTTTGGACCGATCCAGGAAACGGGCAAGACGAGCGGACTGGCGCTGGATAAAGTTGCCAACCTGACCTATCAATGCCTGCGCTGCGCTTTCTGCCTGGATCTGTCCTGGGTAGGTCGCAATTACCAGCTTTGCCCTTCGTACACGCAAAATTCACTTGAAACTTATGCCGGGCGGGGACGCGTTGCGTTGGCGCGTGCTGTGATCGAAGGCGAGATCACGTATGATAAAGAGCTGGCGGATCGCATTTTTAGCTGCACCATGTGCGGTTCCTGCAGCGAGCATTGTTTCAAGTTCATCGATATCCGCAAGATCTACCAGGCGATGAGGGAGGATATGGCTCAGCGCGACCTGGTACCCGCGGGGCTGAAAAAAGCGGCCCAGGATACTTATGAGGTCCATAATCCATACGGTCAACCGGCAAGCGAACGGTTCAAGTGGTTGAAGGATAAATCCCACGTGGATCGGAAATCCAAGATCGGTCTTTTCATCGGCTGCACACCTTCTTATGTACGGCGATCGTCAGCCCAGGAAGCCATCGAGCTGCTGGATAAACTGGGTGTGGATTACACCATCGCGTCGGAAGAATGGTGCTGCGCCCACCCGTTGATGTCTGCCGGCGAACGGGACAAGGCGGCGGAGTTTATGCGCCATAATATCGAAACATACAAGGCTCTCGGTGTGGAAGAGATGCTTTTCGTCTGCCCGGGATGCCAGATGACTTTCACCAACGAAACCACGGAAGTGCTGGATGAAGCGATTCCCTTCAAGATCACTCACATGGTCGAACTGGTTGCCAGGGAATTGCAGCACCAGCGGGTGGAATTTGCCGGGATGCCCTCAGGAACTGTGCTGACATATCACGATCCCTGCACCCTGGGCCGCCAGCTCGGCATCTACGACGCACCGCGCGAGATCATCAATGCCATTCCCGGGATGCGCTTCCAGGAGATGGACCGGCATGGCAGGGATTCTTTCTGCTGCGGGGCTGGCTCTTACGTTCGCTACGATTATCCCGAGTTGACGGATACCGCCGGCTTGGAACGCTGGAGGGAAGCCCTGGAAACCCGGGCAACCATTTTGCTCACCAGCTGTACTTCCTGCATGAGCGAGTTTCAACAAGTCCGTACTCAAACCAAGGATAAGATGGAAGTGATGGACCTGATCGGGCTGGTCAACAAGTTGATCAAGGTCAATGAAAAAATAAGCGCATGAATCAAATTTAAACGGAGGAGAAAAATGAAAAAAAAGTCAGTACTGATTTCTGCACATCCGGCTGTCATCGCGGTCTGGGCTGCCCTCATGGCAGCTGCTTCGCTCCTGCCGGCTTTCCCGATCATCGGCACGGGCGCCACCTTCAATATTGCCAACAGCCTCACCCCCCTGGCAGGCATTTTCTTTGGACCCTGGGTGGGGGCCATCGCTGCCGGCGTGGGTGCTTTCATTGGGCAATTGATCGCGCCCCATACCGTCCTTTTTGGTCCGCTGCAGTTCACCATCGCCATGCTTGGTGCGATGTGCGCCGGGCTGGCAATGCAGCGCAAATGGTTGTATCCACTGTTGGTTATCCTGGCCCTTGGAGCTATCTGGTACCTTCTCCCCAAAGGTCGCGGCGCCTGGGCTACGCCCCTGCTCTACATCCTGGGTTACGTGTTCATTGCCATTGGATGGTGGATCAGCCGCAAGGATAATCCACTGGTCTCATCGAAAAGGGCACGCATGGCGCTGGGCATCCTGTGCTGCTCGGTGGCTGGTATCGTTGCCACCCAGGCGATGGGCAATCTCTGGGCGCTTATTTTCTTCCAGCTGCCGCCAGCGATCTGGTTCACCGTGCTGGCCATCGCACCCATCGAGCGCCTGGCGTTTTCCATTGGCGCCATGATCATCGGAACACCGTTGTTGATCGGGTTGCCAAAAATAGGCATCCCGGTGGGACCGATGATCTATGAAAAAGAAGAGGATGAGGAACCGGCACCCCCGGAGTTAAAACCGATCAAAAGGGATAAGTGATTAAATCTAGAATTGAGAATCACACGATTATTCCCTGAGCTGAGTGTAAGGCCGGCGCGGCAGCCATGACATGGTCACATCCGCGCAGAACCTGCCGCGCCGGAAAACATTTGAAATCAAATTTAAGAGGTAACGGATGAAAGCTGCCGCAGCTGGAAAACCTGGTGAAGTTCAAATCGTAGATTTTCCGGAACCCGAGGTAAAGAGCGGGCAAATCCTGTTGGAAGCCACTGCTTGCGGGATTTGTACTACTGACCTAAAGCTGGTGCACAAGGGCTCCGAAAAAATAGAGTATGCCCTGGGGCATGAGTTGGTCGGTAAAGTTCTCCAGTCCCCCGAAGGTTCTCCCTGGAAAATCGGACAGCGCGTGGCAGTTTCCCCGTACCTGCCGTGTGGAAAATGCTATTTTTGCAAAAGGGACCAGGCAACCCTCTGCACGGACCTTTACAGTAATTCCATTCATCCCGGGGGATTGGCGGAACGAGTGCTGATCTCTGAAGCGCTGGCAGCCCGGGGATTATATCCGGTACCCGATAGCCTTTCAGACGAAGTTGCCGCCCTGGCTGAACCGCTGGCTTGCGCGGTCAAGGCATTGACCGATTCAAAATTGAAACCGGGCGATTGCCTGCTGGTGATCGGCGATGGTCCCATGGGATTACTGGCAGCTGCTGCCGGGCGTGCGCTTGGAGCAACGCGGGCGATTGTCGCGGGCATGACCCCTCATCGATTGAAACTTGCCATGCAATACTTTACTGATTTTGCCATTGACGTGAGTCGCTGTGACATTCGGGTTGAAATAAAGAAATTGACCGACGGGCGTGGGGCTGACGTGGCCATCGCCGCAGTCTCTAGCGCGGATGCCATGGAAAACGCCATTCAATGTCTCCGTCCCGGCGGGAGTGTCAACGCCTTTGCCGGAGTCCCTGAAGGGACCATCATCCAGCTTGATCTCCGTCGATTGCATTATCAGCAATATCACATGACCGGCTCGTTTGGATCTGCGCCGGAACATATGAAGATAGCCCTGGAGTTGTTGGGCAGCGGCAAGGTGGATGGGAAAGCCATGGTGACTGCCACTTTTCCTTTCAAGGATGTCGCTGCAGCGATTTCATATGCGGATAGCCGGCAGGGATTAAAAGCGGTGGTATTATTTCCTCAGGAGGGAAAATAGTATGAAATCCATTCGTCTTGGAAAAATTTTTCGCTCCGATCAAAAAACGGTCATTGTGGCTTGCGACCATGCTGGATTCATGGGTCCTGTAAAGGGTCTGGAAAAACCCGGGGAGCTTTTGGACACACTGAGAGCCACCGGTGTTGACGCGGTATTAACAACTTACGGGATTGCCTCGCGTTTTTCAGATCGCCTGGGCAAACTGGGCTTTATCCTGCGCATGGATGGTGGCTCGTCCATCAAAGCCGCCCAAAGCGGAGAAATCAGCCAGATCTTTTCAATTGAGGATGCCTGCCGTTTGGGGGCTGATGCGGTCATCTGCATGGGGATGATCGGGTATCCCGAAGAACCTTCCTCGTTGGCGAACCTCACTTCCCTGGCCGCTGAAGCAGCTTTTTGGAATATGCCGGTGATTGCAGAAATGCTGGTCAAACCCAGTGCCAGCGGCGTGGTCAGCGCTGAAGAAGTGGGATTCGCGATGCGCATCGGGGTTGAACTAGGCGCTGACCTGATCAAGGCTTCCTACGCCCGTCCAGAAGCGGAATATTCAAAAGCGCTTTCCACCTGCTACCGTCCGGTCGTGGTGCTGGGAGGCGAGAAGACTCATACTGACTGCGACCTGCTTGAAGGCATCGCTGAAGCTTTATCGGCTGGTGCCAGCGGGGTCGCGATCGGGCGTAACGTCTGGCAGCATAAGGACCCGGCAGGCATCTGCCGCGCGCTAGTCGCCCTGGTCCATGATGGCGCGAAAGTGGAACAGGCTCTCAAGGAGATCAAGGGTTGAATCGATTGCTGATCGGGCTGGATATCGGTACATCGAGCGTCAAAGCCGGAGTGTATGATTTTTCCGGCAGGGAACACGCTGTGTATTTCTCACCGATAGCCACCCGATCACCGCAGGCAGGCTGGTCGGAACAGGACCCCAACGAGTGGTGGGCTGCTGTAAGGCAGGTCTTGAAACAATGTGCCAACCAGGTTGGGGCTGATGAGCTGGCAGCCATCGGTTTATCCGGTCAGTGCCCGGGGCACGTCCTGGTCGATGATGCCGGCAAAGCCATCGGGACAGCCATCATTTGGCGGGATCAACGTGCGCGGGAAGAAGCCCAATGGATCAATGCGCATATTACACAAGAGAAAGCAGTGCAGTGGACCGGGCGCGCGATCATGGTGGATGCCACGCAGCCACCTGCCCGTATTCTCTGGTTGATGAAACACCGCAGTCAAGACTGGAAAAAGAAGCGCTGGCTTCTTCAACCCAAGGATTTTATTGGATTGAAATTGACCGGACGCTGCGCGACTGACTTTCACACAGCATACAGCCTGACCGATTCAACCGGACGAGGATATTCAAAAGGATTATTGGATTTTTTGGAATTGGAACCTGCCTGCCTGCCGGAGTTATTATCCCCCGAACAGGTCCTGGATGACCTGGATGAAGGCATTGCCCGGGAATACGGTCTGTCCGGAAAGATCCCGGTGATCACAGGGACGATCGATGCTTATTGTGATAACCTGGCGGGCGGTGTGATCCATCCTGGTAACGCCGTAGACGTTGCTGGAACATCGGAGATCATCTCTCTCGCGACGAGTAGTTCCAGTGAAGGCAAAGGAGTGTTCCTCGGTAAATTGGGAAAACACGCCTTTCTGTGCGGTCCAACCCAGGCAGGGGGCGAGACTCTGCACTGGATGGCAAAAACCTTCTATTCCGAATTGGATGGAAAAATGGATCATGCTGCCATGGAAAACGAGGCAGCCAATGCCCCGGTTGGCAGCAGTCGATTGATTTTTCTCCCCTACCTGCAAGGTGAGCGTGCTCCAATTTGGGATTCGGAAGCCCGCGGTGTTTTCATGGGTCTGACCCTTGCGCACGACCGCCGCCATGTCACGCGTTCGGTATTTGAAGGGGTTGGGTTTGCCGTCCGGCATGTCCTCGAAACCTGCGAAGAGGTGAGTGGTGCAAGAGCGGGGAGGCTGATGATATGCGGAGGAGGTTCAAGAAGTAAATTCTGGAACCAGGTCAAGGCGGATATCACCCAAAAGGAAGTTGTGCCCGTTCAAGCCACAGCCTCCGCCTGCCTTGGCGCTGCCATGCTTGCAGCTGCAGGGAGTGGTGGATTCGGGAATATTGAAGAAGCTTATGACGGTATGTCCCAGCAGGGTAAATACATTCAGCCCGATCCTTCAAAAGCAGGGATATATGATGAAAACTACGGGGTCTATCGCCAAATTTATCCCTCGCTGAAATCCCTCTTTTCCCGGCAGGAGAAGGAGCTCGCGGGTGAATAATCGCGATGAAACCCAGCGGATGATCCAGGCAGCGCGCCTTTATTATGATGGCGGCCTCAATCAACAGCAAATTGCTACCAGGATGAATCTCACCAGGCAAAAAATCGCCAGGCTTCTCGAATCCGCCCGGACTAAAGGGATTGTGCGCATCAATATTTTTGATCCCACCCTGGATGATCCACAATTGAGAGAAAAAGTAAAACAAACTTTTCATCTTGAGGATGTGGTCCTCATTTCCAGCGATGGATTGGATAGTGCCACGCTGCGCTCGCAAATCGGAATGAAAGCCGCAGAGTTCGTCCATGATACCCTCGAGAGCGGCAGCGTGATCGGCATGGGATGGGGAAGGACGTTGTTTGAAGTGGTTAATTCCCTGCCGCACGATAAGCAGATCCCTGTGCATGTCATTCCCTTGATCGGTGGGATTGGTGATATGTCGCCATTTTTCCAGGTGAATGAACTCGCCCGCCGTTTTGCAGAAGCATTTGGCGGTACCTTTCGCTATATCTATGCTCCGGCATTTACCCCGGATGCAGCCATTTTATCCAGCTTGAACAAGACCCAGGAAGTGATCCAGTTGAGTGAGCTATGGGATCACTTAAAAACCGCATTGGTTGGCATAGGGCACGTCGAGTTCCAGCAGTTTTCATCCATGTTCTTTGCCGAGCATATCTCCCCGCATATGCTGGCACAGCTGGAAGCGAAGGGTGCGGTTGGGGATATTTGCGGCCGGTTCTATGATATCAACGGTCGAAACGTGGAAGTAAGCGCCGGTGTGATCGGCATCACGCTGGAACAGCTTAAATCCATCCCAAAGGTTGCCGCCATCGCTGGCGGGTTGGAAAAAACCAGGGCGCTGCTCGGAGCGCTGAGGGGTGGCTTCATAAAAATATTGGTAACGGATACTTCAACTGCCCGAGCCATTTTGAATGAAAACGATGAAAGGAGGTGATTGAAAGTTCCTGGCTGCCAGATGATCAGCTGGATCAACCAGGATGAAATGTTTGAAAGGTAAGTTGTTCAACAAACGTTTGTTAATACAATAGTGAGGAGTAAAAGATGAAAAAGAGTTTAATGATTTTGACCGTCGTTCTCGTGTTAGCCACGCTCCTTTCGGCTTGCGGTCCCAAGGCTGCAGCTGTGGGTGAGGCTCTCGTCACCGTTTCTGGCAAGATCAGCGAAAAGAATTCTGGTGATACCTATGTGCTGGATCAGGCTGCCTTCGATGCCAAGTCGGTGGAATTGACCTACAACGATCCATGGATGGGTGATGGATTGAAATACAAGGGCATTCTGCTGAAGGACCTCATCACCCTGGTGGGTGGCTCTGGAGCAACAACGATCAGCCTGATCGCCACGGATGGCAAGGGCTTCGATGTGGCAGTTGCTGATGCCCAGCAATGGGATATCATGCTCGCCCGCTGGGTGGACGGCACCCTGCTGACCACCGATAACGGTGGACCTGTCAAAGTTGCTTATCCGGATGCTTCCAAAGGCAATTATCCTGATGAGAACTGGGCATGGTGGGTCGTGAAGGTCGAATTCAAATAATCACGTGTAAGAATTTACATTGAACCAAGGTGGGGGAGGTGGAGGGATCATCCTGAAGCCCTCCCCACCAAAGGATAAATGGATGCGTCCTGTCATTGAAGTTGAAGGTGTTACTTATTCCTATCCGCGGACTGAGAAACCAGCCCTGGCGGATATCCATTTTACAGTTTTCGAAGGTCAATTTTCGACCGTGATCGGTCCTTCAGGGGCGGGGAAATCCACCCTGTGTTATGCCCTGAATGGCTGTGTACCGCGATTATTCAGCGGGGAGATGGAAGGGATTGTAAAAGTAGCCGGGCTGGATACCTATGAAAATGAAATCCCCATCCTGGCTCAGCATGTGGGCCTGGTTGTTCAGAATGCCAGATCCCAGCTTTTTAACGTCACAGTTTTGGGAGAGGTGGCATTTGGCTGTGAAAATCTCGGCTTGCCCAGAGTTGAAATTCGTGAGCGTGTCAAAAAGGCACTTGAATTCGTCGGGCTTTCCGGTTTTGAAGAACGCGAACCTGGCGCCTTATCCGGCGGGCAGCAGCAGCGGGTGGCCATCGCCTGCGTCCTTGCGATGGAACCCGAGGTGCTAGTGCTGGATGAACCCACTTCCGAGCTGGATCCGATCGGCTCGGAACAGGTGATGGAAGTCATTGCCCGTTTGAATCGGGAACTGGGTAAGACCGTTCTCCTTGTAACGCATGATATGGATGTAGTCACCCGATATGCAGACCGGGTACTGGTTTTATGTGATGGGAAATTAATCAAGGATGGCACCGCGCGGGAAGTCTTCAGCATGCCTGAATTGCTTGAGGATGCGCGCATCCGCCCACCACAGATTTGCGAGGTCATGTATTCATTGAAGGATTATTCGAAATCCAGGGATGAAATACCGATAACCCTGGATGAAGGTATCAAGGAATTGGAAGAGATCAACCATGGCCGCTGATCTTGTTATTGAATGTAAAGATTTGGCGCATCGTTATCCCAATGGCGTGGAGGCTCTAAAAGGCATTGACCTGGAAATCCACAAGGGCGAATATATCGCTTTCGTTGGCCAGAATGGGAGCGGCAAGACCACACTGGTAAAACATTTTGTTGGTTTATTAAAACCAAGCCGCGGTGAAGTAAAGGTGAATGGTGTTTCAACGGCTGGATTAAAGGTCTCTACGCTCTCCCGACAGGTGGGTTATGTGTTTCAAAACCCGGATGACATGCTGTTCTCCAGCAGCGTGGAGGAGGAAATTGCCTTTGGACCCAGGATGGTTGGGATGAAATCGGATGAGATAAAACCCCGGGTTGAAAAGGTCATGGTTGAATTGGGTTTGGAATCGTTGAGGACAGAGCACCCATTTGCGCTGAGCCTCGGGGACCGGCAGCGGGTGGCTGTCGCTTGCGCGCTTGCCCTGCAGCCTGAAGCTTTCGTATTCGATGAGCCAACCACAGGACAGGACCATTTTGGCGGGAATAGCATCATGGGGCTGATCGATATGCTGCATTCCAGGGGAAATACCGTGATCATCATCACTCACGACATGAACCTCGTGGCTGAGCATGCCCACCGGGTGGTGGTGATGAACCAGGGCAGGATCGCACTTGAAGGGACGCCGGCATCTGTATTTTCCAAACCGGAGAAGCTACAGGAACTTTCATTGAAATCACCCCAGGTGACCTTGTTGGCAAGGCGGCTGGGATGCACGGACCGCGTGATCCTGACCGTAAAGGAAATGAAATCCTGGTTGGAAAACAGCTATTTCAAGAAGGCAGCTGCGGTTAAAGGGGCACGCACATGATAGGCGCCAGTTATATCTCCAGGAACACATTCCTTCATCGCCTGGATGGTCGGACCAAGCTGGTAGCCATGCTGACCATCTTTTTCCTGGCATTGATGTTCACCGATCCGCTCTATATTGGTGCATTATTGATCGTGGTTCTCATTGCGTGGGCAACTGCACGTCTGCCGATCGGTATGCTCAAGACGATCCTCAGTTATTTCCTATGGATAGCTGCGGTCATTTTTGTGATCCAGGTTTTCTTTTACCCGGGCGTAACCAATGTTTTTAGAATATCCAATCCAGTCCCTGCAATAGGTTTCAGTGGTTATATCACCAAAGAGGGCATCCAGTTTGGTGTTGCGATGGTATTACGCCTGGTGGTGATCATGATCGTCGCACCACTGCTGGTCATGACCACCCCCATACCTGAATTGATGCTGGCTCTGGTGCAATTCAAGATCCCTTATCGATTTGCATTCATCATGACCACCGCGATGAGCCTGCTTCCATCGATCCAAAACCGCTCATCCATCATCCAGCAGGCACAGCTTTGCAGGGGAGTCACTGATTTCGAGGGCGGCAAGATTTGGGATCGCCTGCGGGCTACCGCCAGTATGCTGGTTCCTTTGATCCTGGGTTCATTCAGGGATTCGCAGACCCTGGATGTGGCGATGAGCTCGCGTGCATTTGGCGCACCTGTAAAAAGAACGTTTCTTTTGGAAACTCACCTGTCGCAGATCGATTATGTGCTTATTGCAATCGCGTTTTTATTGCTAGTTGCAGGTTTCATTTTAAGGTTGATGAATTTGGGAACCATCTGATAAGGAGGAATCATAATGACACAAGAGAAAGTTCCACAAACACCGGAAGTAAAAACTCCTGTAAAACGGACCTGGGCGACCAAGGGAAGGATTTTTGGCATACCCGTTTCACTTCTGGCGATCTGGGCTGGGCTTTTCCTGGCCTCCAGCGCCATCCCTGCGCTGCCTGTACCCGGCATGTCCGGGATGATCACGGTCAATGCCATCATGACCGCCATTTCAGGTATTGTCCTGGGACCAGCCGCGGCCATCGCCAATGCAGCGGGTGCCATCGTGGCACAGATCTTATTCCCATTTGGATTTTCCCTGGGACCCCTGGGTTTCCTGACCGTGACAGTTGGTGGCCTGGTTGCCGGTTTGCTGATGGCCAATAAATGGCAGTGGGCGGCCCTGATCGAGATCCTCGTGCTGGGAGCCTGGTTTATTAATCCAAAAGCCTGGCAGCCTTTCATGTGGGCAGTGCCCCTGCCTTATTCTCTCATCACGCTTCTGGTCATCTTGATCAAACCCCTCCGCGATTGGACACGCAAAGCGATCATTACCCAGGATAAAAAATGGATCTGGCCGGCGATATTCCTCTTCGTTTGTGCAGGTCATTCGGCAGAATTCATGACCACCAATACCATGGTCAACTGGATGTGGAACCTTTCCTGGCAATATTGGGTTCCGACGCTGCCTTATTGGATAGGGGTGGATACCGTGATCATTGCCATTTCCACGGTCGTTGCAGGATTGGTGATCATCGGCTTGCGCCGGGCGCATCTGCCGCAATTCACGGATAACCTGGAAAAGTGAACACGCTCGATAAATTTTATGGCTGCCTGGCAGGCCTGGCACTGGGGGATGCACTTGGCATGCCGACCGAATTTCTGACTGCTGCCCAGATCCAGGCTGAATACGGGCGCGTTAAAAAGCTGGTCAAAGCGCCAGATTGGCATCCCCATGCGGAATTGCGTGCCGGTCAGGTGACGGATGATACCGGTCAGGCACTGGCGATCGCGCACGCGTATGCTGAGGATGGAACGATCACGCCTGAATCCGTGGCACGGGAGTTGATGGCCTGGGAAGCAGGCACGGATGAAAAGATCCTCAAGGTGGTCTCTGGTCCCACCACCCGCCAGGCTTTGGTGGAGATCCGCAGTGGGGCAGACCCCAATTTATCCGGACGCTTCGGGAAGACTAATGGAGCAGCCATGCGCATGGCTGCGGTCGGCCTGCTCAATGCCGGGGATGCCGAGGGAGCCATCCGCGAAGCGATCATCGCCAGCACGCCCACGCATTGGACCCAGCCGGCACTTGCCGGTTCAGCCGCGGTCGCCTGTGCAGTTGCGGAGGCGGCAAGAGAAGGCGCTGATCTTATTTCGATCCTGGATGCGGCCAAACTTGGTGCGGTCCAGGGAAGCAGGGAAGGCGCCTGGTCCTGGACAACACCGTTGGTGAGCCGCATCGAGCTGGCAGAGAAATTGATCCGTGAAGCGCGCAGTGATGGTGATGCGCTTCGGGATCTTTCAGAGTATGTCGGCGTGGATATGCAGGTTTCGGAATCGGTGGCATCGGCGGTTGGGTTGGTCAAGCTTGCCAAAGGTGAGCCCATGCGCGCTGTAATGATGGCAGCCAATATGGGCGGCGATACGGATACCATAGCCGCGATTGCCGGGCAGATCTGTGGTGCATGGAAAGGTGCGGGCAGCATGGATAAAGCCATGATCGAGCAGGTTGAAAAGGTAAGCCATATTACTTTAATGAAGGAATGCTTGAGGTTAGAATCGATATTCAAGATCAAGAAGAGAATCTAATCCATGCCTTCAAAGACCAACATCAGCTTTAACATGCATCCCCGTTGGATCGCCAATTCCCAGCCATCCGATTTTCTTTCCCCGTTGCGGGAAGCGGGATTGGATGCGCTTGAATTCGAGCTGGACAGGCATTTACCGGATTGGCCGGCTTTTCCGGGTTTGATGGAAGCATGTTTTGATCTGGGTTTTAATTTATGTTTTCATGCGCCCTACCGCGTGCCGAATGGCATTGCAGGTTTCAGTTCTTCTCATCACGATGAGATTCTTGAAAACTACCAGCCAATGCTGGCCATTGCGCAGCGTTGGGCAGATCGCAGTGGAAAATGGCTGAATGTAGTCGTTCACGGGGCAAAATCCCCGGAAAGGGATCTTGCTTCTCTAAAAGCTGACACTCTTCAATTTCTCTCCTGGTGCTTTGCGGAATTTCCGGGCCTCAGGATTGCGTTCGAAATAGCGGGTCCGGCTGAAAAGGGAGAGGTCAAGATCGGTGGGGATCGCGCCGGTATTTGGGAGGTTATTGAAACGTTAAGTCATCCCAGGTTGGGGATTTGCTGGGACATGGGTCATGATCACTTGAATGGTGCATCCGCATTGCCGGATTTGGAATGGTTGAAAAAAGTCATTCATGTGCATGTGCATGATGTGGATGAAAAAGGGATCGATCATTACCCCCTGGTTTTTGGAAGAGTCCCCTATCTGGATTGGCTGCCGGCTTTAAAGCAGGTTGGTATGGAAGGTATCGTTACACTGGAAATAAAAGGCGGCTTGCTTCGTAATTGGTCAATCGACAAGATCACTGCAGCGCTCATCGATAGCTTCGCTACCATCAGGAGGATGACGATATGAGTGTGGCTGAGGTTTCCAATTCCAAATTTTCAAAGGCAGCCATTCGACGTTGGTGGCGTAGGGGAGGAGAGGAAACGGTTTCAGCATACCTGTTCCTTCTGCCCAGCATCCTCATTTTCATAGTTTTTACATTCTTCCCGGCTCTATTTTCCATTGGCGCCAGTCTCTTCCGCTGGAATATGCCGATGAAAGCCGTTTTCATTGGATTTGAAAATTATGCGTACTTAATGACCGATCCCATTGAAGCGCCGGTATTCCGGCAGGCATTTTTCAATACGTTCTATTTTGCTCTGGGTGTCCCGATTAACCTGGTCATCTCCTTGACCATTGCCCTGCTTCTCAACCGGCGCCTGAAGGGGGTGGGGATTTTCCGAACAGCCTTCTTCCTGCCCACCATTGCCTCCCTGGCTGCCGTTTCGGTGGTCTGGCTCTGGCTTTACCACCCGGCGCAATACGGTCTGTTCAATTCGATCCTGATCAGCATGGGTTTGCCAATTCAACGCTGGCTGCGGGATCCGGTGCTGGCTATGCCCTGTTTGATCTTCATGGGAGTGTGGCACGGGATGGGCTATAACATCATCATTTTCCTG
Source organism: uncultured Chloroflexia bacterium (assembly GCA_963804865.1). Lineage (GTDB taxonomy): Bacteria > Chloroflexota > Anaerolineae > Anaerolineales > Anaerolineaceae > CAVVEQ01. The sequence continues at coordinate 1,336,811 of CAWDSH010000001.1, read as the reverse complement.
GCGGGATTGCAGGCGATACCGCGCACATATTATGAAGCTGCCCAAATTGACGGCGCTAATGGTATTCAAAGTTTCTTCAATATTACCCGCCCGCTTCTGGGACCAACGGTTTTTTATATCCTGACCATCGGGATGATCAATTCCCTGAAAGCCTTCACCGAAATTGACATGATGACCCAGGGTGGCCCGCTTGGGACAACAGCTACCCTTGCTTATTACCTATATCAAAATGCATTTGAGTATTTCCAGATGGGCAAGGCTTCCACGGTGGCGGTGATCCTCTTCGCCATGATGCTGATCCTCACCTGGATCCAGTTCCGCTTTGTGGACCGGACGGTGCACTATGAATAGATCCGAGATCCGCCCGCCCCTCACTTCTGGCATGACCCCCAAGAATATTTTTTACCATTCGGTAAAGATCCTTTCAGTGGTCACCTGGTATGCTGTGACCATCGTGCTGGTGCTGGCCGTGATCCTGCCATTCTTCTGGATGCTGAGCACATCTTTCAAGGATCTTCAGGAGGTTTTTGCTTATCCACCTACGTGGATCCCACAAAAATGGATCTGGACAAATTATGCCGAGGTGTGGAAACAGGCGCCCTTTGCGCGTTACTTTTTGAACAGCGCCATTGTCGCGATAACGGTAACCATCGGGCAGCTGATCTCCTGCACCCTGGCAGCGTATGCCTTCGCCAGGATGCGCTTCAAAGGCAAAAATTTCATGTTCATCCTCTTTATGAGCACGACCATGATCTCCACCCAGGTCACCCTCATCCCATCGTATCTCATTATCACTCAACTGGATTGGATCGATTCTTACGCAGGATTGATCGTCCCGTTCCTCGCCAATGCCTTTGGCGTCTTCATGCTGCGCCAATCCTTCCTTACGCTGCCGCGGGAGCTTGAAGAAGCAGCAAAAATGGACGGCTGCAGCCGGCTGCGCTTTCTCATCCAGATCATGATGCCGTTGAATATCCCCATTTTATCTTCCCAGGCGCTGTTCGCCTTCATGGGCAACTGGAATGCTTACCTTTGGCCATTGATCATCACCAACAAGGAAAATATGCGCACCCTTCAAATTGGATTGCGTTATTTTGTGAGCTCTGAAGGCAGCACTCAATGGGGAGTGTATATGGCAGCCACTGTGCTTGTCTCGATTCCGGTCATCTTATTCTATTTCTTTGTGCAAAAGACTTTCGTGGAAAGCATGGCAAGCACCGGTCTAAAAGATATTTAAATATATTTTAAAGGAGAGAGCATTATGAAAACCACCACATTAAGGGGACGCGATTTCCTGGCGGAAACAGATTTCAGCCGCGAAGAGATCGAGACCATCCTGGCATTGGCCGAGGAATTGAAGTTGGATCGCGCCAAAGGGAAATTGCATGACGACCTGCTGCGCGCCAAGACGCTCTTCATGATTTTCTACAACCAGTCACTGCGCACGCGAAATTCGTTCGAGGCCGGGATGACCCAGCTTGGCGGGCATGCGCATTACCTGGATCCTTCCAAGATCTACACACCAGCCATGGAAGGCAGGGAAGTGGCTTATTCGACCGAGCGCGTGGCAGATGTGGCACGTGTCCTGGATCGCATGGGGGATGCCATCGCCATTCGCTGCTACGGGGATCCGGTGGATTGGGAATACGGCGGTTCGCATGCCATGCTGCGCGAATTCGCCCGCTGGGCGGATATTCCGGTCATCAATATGGAGGATGATATCTATCACCCCTGCCAGGGGCTGGCGGATATCCTCACCGTGAAGGAAAAATTCGGTACCTTCAAGGACATCAAGTTCACCATGTCCTGGGCGTATTCTCCCAGCGTGCACAAGCCCAGGGCTGTGCCGCAATCGGCCATCCTTTACGCCGCGATGATGGGCATGCAGGTGACACTGGCCCATCCCAAGGGCATGGAGCTGGATCCGAAGATCCTTGCTCAGTGTGAAGCGTACTCCAAGACATACGGTGGTTCTTTCAAGGTGAGTAATGATTTTGAAGGCTCCATGAAAGGCGCGCACGTGGTATATCCCAAAGCCTGGTGCGCCACACCCATTTTCCTGCCGCCCGTTGGTCAATCGGATCAGAAAAAGACCCAGGAGATCTTTGATCAGTACAAAAATTGGAAGTGCACCAAGGAAATAATGGACATGGCGGATAAGAACGCCATTTATTTGCACTGCCTGCCCTGTGACCGGGGTTATGAAGTGGACAATGATGTCATTGACAAGACCTCGGGTTCAGGCTGGCTCTCTGCTGCGTTTGATGAGGCTGAAAACCGGCTGCATGTGCAAAAAGCCGTGATGGCTCTTGTCATGTAGTTTGGATAAAAACCGGGGACTGAAATTGTTTCGGTTCCCGGAAATGATCACCTGGAAGGAGGATTTGGGAATGAAATTACGATTTGCCTTGACCATATTGCTGGCTGCCGGGTTGATATTGGCAGCATGCGGTGGGAAAGCGGATGAACCCGAAAGTTCCGCTTCCGGCACCGTGGATGAAAGCGGGCATATCACCATCGAATTCTGGTTCGCCCTGGGAGGGGATAGCGGTAAGGCGGTTGAGGAACTTGTCAAACGCTTCAATGAATCACAGGCTGAGATCACCGTCAATGCCACATACCAGGGTGATTATGCCGCTCTTCAGGCAAAGATTTACAGTGCCTTGACCGGGGGGGCTCTGCCCAACGTAGCCCAGGTTGGAGGTGCGCCGCTACTCGGCAGCAGCGGGGCGATCCTGCCCATTTCAGATTTCATCAACGCCGATCCCAGCGTCGATATTTCTCAGATTCGACCCGTCTTTTTTGATTACAACACGGCGGGTGGGACGCTGTGGAGCATGCCGTTCAACAACTCGCTCCCCGTGTTGTATTACAACAAGGATCTCTTCAAGGCGGCAGGTCTCGACCCGGAAGATCCTCCGCAAAATTTCGATGAGATCATTGAGGCTGGAAAAGCATTGACGCTGGATCCGGATGGGACTGGCACGCCAACCCAATACGGATTCAATACCAAGGATGACACCCACTGGTACATCAGTGCCATGATCCTTGAAAACGGTGGACAGATCGTTAACAAAGAAGAAACCGCAGTCCTTTACAACAGCCCGGAAGCCGTGGAAATGCTCGAGCTCTGGGGGACCTTGGTCACCGAGCATAAGATCATGCCGCCCAACCAGCACCAGGAAGCCCAGACCGATTTCCTGGCGGGTAAACTCGCCATGTTGATCGGTTCAAGCTCCGGGATCAATACCATGCTGGAAAGCGCGGCATTTGAATTGGGTGTTGCCATGTTCCCGGCGGTGGGAGAGAATGAGCGCAAGATCCCGGTGGGTGGTGGCAGCTTGATCATCTTCAAAAATGATAACGAGCTGCTCCGCAATGCCTCGTGGGAGTTTGTAAAATTCATGAGCTCACCAGATGCGATCAAGTACCTTGCGACGCACACGGGATATCTCCCATTTTATGAGGATGCGTTCGAGTGGCCTGAGATCAAGCAACTGGTTGCCGATCAGCCCACCCGCAAGGCAGTGATCGATTCGCTTGAATATGCCGTGGCGATCCCGGTCTTCCCTGCGCTGGGTAACAGCGACCTCGCACTGCGCCAGGCGGTGGAGAAGCTCGAGCTGGGAGCAGAAGGCGCCCAGTCCGCGCTTGATAAGGCCAAGGCGGGTGTGGATAAATCGATCGCGGAGCAATTCGGAAATCCTTGATGCGCGTGATGCCAAGAGGCTTCGATCAAATTTACCTGCCCATTCTGCAGCTTATTTTGTGATGACCTTGAGGTGAGCCTGACTGGTAAACTGAGTGTCGGGCTCACCCCGGATTGTCCCCTGGCGCTTGCGGGTTTTCGTTCTTATTCACTGGCAAAGGTTTCCCCCGAGATCTCGGGAACGGCTGTGTCAATGGATGCAGCCATAAGAGATGCATCCCGGATCCTCAAAAAAGCACACAACCCTCTAATTTATATCTCCGGAGAGATTTCCTGCGAGGAGCAACGCGCAGCAATTGCCTTCGCCAGGCGATTTGAGACCATAGTTGATACCGGGGCATCCATGGGGGGCTGCGCATTGCCTCTGGCGATTCAACAGACTGGTTACGAATGTGCAGCTCTTGAGGATCTGGGGAAAGCAGAATGTATTCTTTCCTGGTCATCTGATTGCTTGGTAAGGCATCCCAGATTGTTGTCTCCTCGACACGGCAGTCGTTCTCAGATCAATTCTTTAAGAATTATTAATAATGATGATTTCCCCAGTTTCGCAAGTTATTTCCATGACAAACGCTGGAAATCACGGAATAAGAATTTTAAAATTCACACGTCATTCGACCTCCCCAAGAAAATTCACAATGGCATATACCTGATCAGTCAAAACGTCATTGATCAAGGCAAAAGTGCTGTAGTGGAATTATTATCCCTCATGGATGAAAACGGGGAGAAATCTTCCTGGAAGGGATTGCATCTTACCCCTGGCGGGAATTCCCGGGGAGCAGCTGAGACGCTGCAAAGTATTGCCGGATATCCGGCTTGCCTCCGTTTCTCCCTGGGCGCTGTAGAGTTTTCGCCGCTGGATTATGCCATTGATTCTGTACTGAGGAACCGTGAATGCGACCTCGTTATCTTTATGGGGTATCCTCATGAGCTCTCCAAAGAGACTGATCACCCATTTACGCAACCAGGATACCATCCTGATCAGTGCGACTAAACCCAAATGGATGCCCAAGGTGCAGATACCGGTGCGGCGTCCCGGCATTGATATCGATGGGACGGTAATTCGCATGGATGGCGCTGCCTTCCAATTGAAGCAAATCGTAAAATCCGATCGACCGGACCTGCTTACGGTTCTAAGCGCATTGAGCGGAGTTACCAGCGTATGATCGTCATCCGCGGTGCAAAGGTTTATGATCCCGATAACGGGGTGGATGGCATCATCCGTGATATCTGGGTGGATGGAGAAGTCATCGTTGAGCCTCCCAATACGGATCAGGACTTCAAAGTCATTGATGCCTGCGGTATGATCGTAGCCCCTGCGGGGGTTGAGATCCATACCCACGTGGCAGGCGCTGCCCTGAATTCAGCTCGCACCCTCTTCCTCGCAAAACCGGAGATTTCAGCAGCGCTGCTTCCCCCGGCTAGCGAAAGTGCCTGCCGGTATCTGCGGATGGGATATACCACCGTTTTTGATGCTGCCATGCCTCCCTTCCTGGCGCGCCAGACACATGCTGACCTTGATGCCATGGACAGGATGGACGGCGGCAGTTTTACCTTGATGGGCGATCATGCCGTCCTGCTTGAAGCTTTAGCCAGCAGGGATCAATCAAGGATACGGGATGTCATCGCCTGGCTGCTGGAAGTCTCCGGAGGGTATGCGGTTAAACTGGTCAATCCCGGTAGCGGTTATCTTTGGCGGTCCGGTAGAATGCCGCCAGCGCTTGATGAGCCTTTTGGATTGGGTGATCTGACCCAGCGCAAGGTCATCCGGCGAATGGTACAGGCCGTGAACGCGATGGGGCTCCCGCATGGCGTTCACCTGCATGCCGGCATGCTGGGTAAACCCGGATCGTGGAAATCATTCTGTTCAACGGTAAAAGCACTCGAAGGTCAGCGTGCCCATTTATGCCACATTCAATTCTATAGTTACGGTGACGATGGTCATGGCGGTCTGACATCGGCAGCCGGGCAGGTTGTGGATTGCATCGCGAAATATCCCGCGCTGACCTTTGATGTCGGTCAGGTGCTCTTCGGATCAGCCCTGGCGGTCAGCGCCGATACCGCTGCCCTGGGATACTTGCGCAGCTTGATGGGTGGTCCTTGGATAAGCCGTCAATTTGAAGCGGAAGGCGGGACAAGTATGCTGCCGCTTTCATACCTGGAAAAGGATCCCGCGGCTGCCATCCAATGGGCTGCCGGATTGGAGCTGATGTTGCGTTTTCCTGATCCTGGAAGGCTGTTCCTGACAACGGATCACCCCAATGGTGGGATGTTCACTGCGTACCCGCAAATCATTTCCTGGTTGATGAATAAAGCAGAGCGGGATGAAGTTTTGAATAAGATCCACCCGGCGGCGAAAAAGTGGAGCGGTCTTTCCGGTGTCAAACGTGAACTTAGCCTGACCGAGATATTTGCCATGACCAGCTCCGGGCCTGCCCGTGCGCTCGGGTTAAGTGATCGGGGCAGGCTCTCGGTTGGAGCCCGGGCAGATATGCGTTGTTACCAGGAACAGGAAGATATCCGCGCGATGTTCTCGCAGCCTGCCTGGGTGATGAAAGCCGGGAAAATGGTCGTCAAGGACGGTAGGATCAGTTCCTTCATTATCGCGGCATAGAACACTCGTCGTCCGGCCTGGCTGGGATCAGGCTCGCAGAGTGTCAATACATAAGGAATTGTCCGGGCATTTTCTTTCTCACCCGAAAATTATGCGCTGGGCAGCAGCCTGGAGCGAATGGCATTTGAGGAGGTGGCATGCAAATCAAAGGGGTAACGATCGAGGATACATTTGCGGAAGCATTCCCGATGTATGCCAGCCGCCTGGTCATCACGGCTGCCACCGATGAGCTGGCACGACTTGGGGCGGAAGCGGCATCCGGGATGGCTTTTTCGATCATCGGTTGTGGATGTGAAGCCGGGATCGGTGCCAGGCTTGACCCATCGCAAACGCCCGATGGGCGGCCGGGTTATGAACTGCTCCTTTTCAGCTACAGCGTTGAAAAATTGGAAGAACACCTCATGCTGCGGATAAGCCAGGCCATTCTACCCACCGCCACCACAGCCTGCTTCAACGGTTTACCCGAGGGTCTTCCCTGCAAGGTCGGTGGCAAGATCCGCTACTTTGGCAATGGTTTTCAATCCAGCAAGATGATCATGGATAAACGGTATTGGCGCATCCCGGTCGCGGACGGCGAATTCCTCTGCGAGGAATCGTTTAATATTGTTGAAGGCATTGGCGGAGGCAATCTGATCCTGATCGGGAAGGATCAACTAGTCTGCATGGAATGGCGCCTGCCAGGCGGTGGCCGCCATCCGTTCGGTGGAGGGAGTCATTGCACCCTTCCCGGGTGGGATTTGCCGCAGTCCGAGCATCCCTGGCTCCAAGTATAAAAATGTCCGCGCTTCAACCAACGATCCCTTTTGCCCAACGCTGCGAACCCGGACAGATACCCGCCTCCCAAATGATGCCAACGTTGTTTATGAAATTGTGATGGATGGTCTCGATGAAGATGGTGTGTCAAAAGCCATGGCATTGGGTATCAAGGCAGCCTGTGTTCCAGGCATGCTGGTCATCACCGCGGGAAATTACGGTGGAAAACTGGGGAAATTCCATTTTCATTTGCACCGGATGGTTGGGGGCAGGAAGCGATGACTATCACGCTGGAATTTATTCAACCAGCGGCACATTCCCGTATCCATGCGGTCGGTGATCTTCAATTCATATTTGATCAGGCATCCTGCACAACTTGAACGAAAAAAAGTCCTGTTGGGAAACAGGTTTGTGTTTTTGGGTGAAATCTGTCATATCACCCGTCGGAATTCAAAGATTGATGAGATTGAAGTGCTGGGGAACACTACGCATTTACATCACTTTGGCGAAGGATCTTCAGCACCGCGAACGATCATCCAGGGAACCATTGGCAGGTGGGCAGGTGCGGGCATGCGTGGCGGTCATATTTTGATCCATGGAGATGCCGGCGATGGGCTTGGTGCAGGCATGTCTGGGGGGATGATCCGCGTTGAAGGCAATGTAGCTGATTGCTGCGGAGCGTTGTCTCCAGGTAATTCTCATCGCATGTCGGGTGGTATGATCTTCGTCAATGGCAATGCGGGTGACTTTCCCGGTGAAGGCATGCGCCGTGGCCTGATCGTGATTGCTGGGAGATCCGGCAAATTCACTGGTGCCGGGATGATCGCCGGGACGATTTTGATTGGGAAGGGGGTAGGGGAGTGTACCGGCATCAACATGCGCCGGGGGAGCATTGTGACCAGGAAGCTTGGTAGTCTTTCGGCTGGTTTTAAAAATGCCGGTAAATCCGAGATCGGCTGGCTACGAATTTTACAGCGTCAATTAACACTTAAGCAGATCAACCTGGCTGGTTGGATTGGCGATTGTAACCTTCATCGTTATACCGGGGACCACCTTGCTTTGGGTAAAGGAGAACTGATTCTGTATGAACCTGCTGAATGACCGCGCGTTGCAACTCACTGGAGGATTTCTTACTGAAGCCAGGGATATGGCTTGTGAAATTATTAAACTGCCTTGCGGTGCAATCCTTTTTGATGCTGGTGTGATTGCCAGGGGTGGTTTTCGCATCGGCATAAAAATGGCGGAAATTGGCACTGCCGGACTGGCGACGATCAACCTGGTTTCAACAATATTGGATGAAAAGATATGGCCCTCGGTTGAGATCAGTACGGATTTTCCCTTGGAAGCCTGTTTCCTGGCTCAATCTGCCAACTGGTTGATCGAAAAAGAAGGTTTCAAAGCCATGGGCTCCGGTCCCGCCTGTCTCCTTAATCCCCGTCTGAAAATCGGGCAGGATTTTGGTTATAAAGAGGAAGCCAGCAATGCCGTCTTGATCCTGGAAGGCAGGCAGCTGCCCAATGACGCGATAGCCTCCGGGTTGGCTGCCGAATGCAACCTGAAAGGAAGAAACTTGAGGATGATCATTGCGCCTACTTCCAGCCTGGCGGGCTCCGTTCAAATAGCGGCGCGTTCCATTGAAACAGCCTTGCATAAAATGCATCATCTTGGATTGGATATCACAAAAGTTAAAAATGGTATCGGATCTTGTCCAATTGCCCCGCCAACGGGTGACGATTTCACCTCCTTGGGAAGAACAAATGACGCGATGATGTTCGGCTCCCGGGTGTGGCTCACGGTGGATGGTGTGAGTGATGTGGAATTGGCGGAATGGGCGAAAAAAATCCCCGCGTCATGCAGCCCGGGATATGGAGATCCTTTCCTGGAGACGTTGAAAAAAGCCGGGGATTTTTACAAGATCGATCCGGGGCTGTTTGCACCGGCGGAGATCACTCTCACCAGTTTATCCAGTGGTTTTGTCGTGCATGCGGGTGGCCAGGATATCCCAAGGCTAAAGAAAACGGTTTTTGGTGAAGGCTGAGAATAAATGAAGATTGGCATTATCGGCAGTCCGGAGTCGTGGCACTGCCAGGAACTTCAAAAATCCTGGCAGAAACAAAATGCTCAGCCGGTATTTATCGATCCAAAGAGCCTGGTCGCTGTCCTGGGTGATGAATCCTCCGTTCAAGCGCAGGATATGAGCTTGGAAGACCTGGATATTTTGATGGTGCGCAATATCCCGGGCGGCTCACTCGAGCAGGTGATCTTTAGAATGGACGCTCTTCATCAATTGGAGAATGGCGGACTGCGGATCATCAATGCTCCCGCCGCGATCGAAAAAATGGTGGATAAATACTACACCCTTTCACTCCTGGAAAAGCAGGGCCTATTGGTTCCGCCCACGCGAGTCATGGAAAATGAGGTTGATGCCATGCAGGCATTTGAGCAGCTGGGCGGGGATGTGGTGCTCAAACCGCTGTTCGGCAGTCGCGGGGTAGGCATGGTACGGGTAAGCGATAGCGAGGTGGCTGGGCGCGTTTTTCATTCACTGGAAGCCGGGGGATATATTTACTATCTGCAGAGGTTCATCCCGCATGGAAATTCTGACCTGCGGGTACTGGTGATCGGGGGAGAATGCGCAGCAGCCATGGAACGCGTTTCCAATTCCTGGAAAACCAACATATCCCAGGGAGCCGGGCCAAAAGCAGTGGAAATGGATGATGATATCAAAAAAGTCAGCCTGGTAGCTGCGCAGGCAGTTGGCGCAGATTACTGCGGCGTGGATCTCCTCCGGGGGGAAGATGGAAAATTATACGCCATAGAGGTGAACAGTATGCCCGCCTGGGAGGGGCTCCAAACTGTTACTCCTTTCAATATTGCCGACCGTTTGGTCACCTATTGCATCCAGATCAAATAGAATATTCCGAATGAAGATATTGATCGTGGGCATTTCCACGCGAGCCCTGGCGCAGAGTGCAGTGGCTGCCGGGTATGAGGTCATCAGCCTGGATTATTTTGGTGACCGGGATCAGCCCCGTGAAGCGCGGGTATTTTCCCTTTGGCGGGACTTTGGAATGCCGCTGACGTTAAAAAACCTTGCCGTCGCTGCCGGAGCACTCATCGATCAAGCTGATGGCGTGGTGATCGGCGCGGGTCTGGAAAACGAGCCTGCATTCTTCGAACTGGCTGAAAAGAAGACCTGGTTGTCCAATCCGCAGTCCGCGGTTCTCAAGGCGCGAGATTTCCGGGTCATCAGTCAACACTTTAAGTGGCAGCAGCAGTGAAATTGCCAAGAACGATTTTCCCGGGCGAGAAGTTGCCGCGGGAGGGAAAATGGCTGATAAAAGATCTTCACCGCAGCGGGGGAAGGGGCACCAGTTTTTGGCGCAATGGAAGTCGGTTGAATCAAAATTCGATACTCCAGGAATATCTCGATGGAATCCTTGCATCTGCCACCTTTGTTTCCAACGGGCAGGATTCTGTTTTACTGGGGATGACGTATCAATATGCGGGAGAACAGGCTTTAAACGCAGAAAGGTTTGCCTGGTGTGGAAATGTGGCTCCACTTCTTGATGAAGAGTTGCAGGATGTCATTCAAAAAGCCATTAAAGCCCTGGTTAATGATATGGGATTGATCGGGATCAATGGATTCGATTTTATTCTTCACGATGGAGAGCCATATTTAATTGAGATCAATCCACGTTTTTGTGGATCGGTTGAATTGATCGAAGATCTTTTAGGGGTCAATGCTTTCATGCTGCATATGGACGCCTGCGGTGGGGTTCTGCCCAGGTCAATCGGTACTTTTCCCAAGCACCTAAGTTTTGGGAAGGCGATACTTTATACCAGGCGGGCGATCCGGCTTGGAAGTACGGACAGATGGCAAGCAAACAGGATCGCAGATATTCCTCATTCCAACGAGAAAATTCCTCGAGGAGCCCCCGTCTGCACGTTGTTGACAAAAGCGGTTGGAGAAGAAGAATGTTGGCGTGCTCTTCTTGCCAAGGCAGAAGCTCTGCAGTCCATATTAAACCAATAGATTTCTAAACGTCTGCATTTTGAAATTCCGATATCTTCAATCAGGCGCTTTTCTTAGGGCGAGTCCTAACAGGAATCCGATCTAAAAAAAACGATCACCTGCAACGAATGTCTTGGGTTGATCACTTGATTTAATATGGAAAACTTCTATTAGTTGAAGAAAGTATAATTGGGCGAATACTCTAAAGAGGTAACCCTTGGATTCGCATCGCGATCATTTTGAAAAGCTGGCGGAGATTTGGGATTCGTTTCAGCCGCAGGACCGGGTAAAGGTGATCGATGATTTGCTCGTTCCGCATGATGGATTGTTCATCAAGGCAAGGCGGATCCTCGATATTGGGACCGGCACCGGATCGATCATTCCATTACTAAATTCCAGGTATCCCCATTCGAAGATCATTTCCATTGATCTGGCTTTTGAAATGCTTGTCCGCGCCCGTCAGCGCTGTAAAAATGCCAGCCTTGTCCAGGCGGATGTTCATCACCTTCCCTTTGAGGACGGTGGCTTTTCGAGCATCATTTGCCATAACAGCCTTCCTCATTTTAGGAACAAACCATCAGCCTTGCGGGAATTCATGCGCTTGCTGGAATCCAAGGGAAATTTATTGATTTTGCATGATAACAACCGTGAGACGATCAATAAAATCCACCGGGATGCTGATGCCTGCATTCTGCACGACGATATCCTGCCGGATGGTGCGTCATTGGGTTCGATGCTCAAGGACGCCGGTTTTATTACGGACATTATTGATGATGGAGAAGATCACTTTATCGTTGCCGGTCACATCATCTAACAATTCAGGGATAAAAAAAGGCGGCTCTATGGCCGCCCGTTTTTATTTATCCAAAAAATTTAGTGATGCCCGTGTTTTTCAGCCTCTTCGGCTTCCTCTTTGGTTTTGTGAATGGTTCCATCTGGATGGTTGGGGGGAGAGTACACCGTGTAAAGTTTCAATGGCTCGGTCTTTGAGACATTGACCACGTTGTGAAATGTGCCAGCCGGTACGATCGATGCGCCGCCAGCTTTCACCACGTGTTTTTCTGTGCCTTTCAGGATAAAGCGGGCTGCACCTTCCTCAATACGGAAGAACTGATCCACTGTTTTATGGACTTCGCTGCCGATTTCTTCACCCGGTTGGAGGCACATCACCACCAGTTGAGCATATTTACCTGTATAAATCACCTTCCGGAAATATTTGTTCTTCAAGGTCAATTTTTCGATATCACCAGCAAAACCGATCATTTTATCCTCCTTTATTTATTTTCTTTGATTGTATTCTCATTGGTGAAAAACAGCAATAATTTAGTTTTAGATGCAACTATTCAATTCTCAAGATGCATCGGCTTCTTTTACCACTTGTCCACTTAAATATCCCAGATATGCCGGGACCAATGGCAAAACGCAGGGGGAGAGGAATGAAAGGAGACCAGCAAAAATTGCGATAAGGTATGTTGGGGTGATGGTTTCACTCAACGTCACATCAATATAGAGGCCATTTCTGAGCGACCAGGCCGCGATGCGATCCATCTGGCCGGAAATCATAAGTGCCCCAACCATCACCAGCAGGATACCGCTTGCAATTTCAATGGGACGGATGAAACGCTTAATACCTGCCATCATCCGGATGGCTTCACCTGCACCAAATCCAAGCAATAAAAAAGGCAGACCAAGCCCCAGCGCGTAACCACTGGAAAGAATCATGGCTTGGGAGGCGGATTGCTGGCTCATCCCTAAAGATAAAATCGCAGCCAATGTGGTTCCAATGCAAGGGGTCCATCCGGCTGCAAAAAAGATTCCCATCATCAACGAGGAAAGGAACGGTCCTCCTCTACCCGGCTGCCAATGGGGCTTCACCTCATAATAAATCCAGGGAATATGGATGATCCTCAGGGTGGCCAATCCAAACAGGATCACGACGATACCCCCAATCCAGCCAAGCAGGTTTTTATAGGCAGCCAGGAGTTGACCCACAACAGTGGCCGCTCCGCCCCATACCAGGATGAACACCAGTGAGAATCCCATGACGAACATGAGGGAATGTAAAAATGTCGAAAACCGGACTATCGAGCCGGTTGCGTTTGATTTCATCAATGTGGGATTGGTTTCCTGATCATCCATTCGGACAATAATAACATACAGCTTATCGGGACTTGGTTTATTCATAAGAAATAACCCAATTAAATTTCAAATATTCATCATTTCTTCACCAAAAATAAATCGTTCTCCGGTAATATCTTGTCTACTTTGACAATATTATTGTTTTTTATTGGAGAATGAATGAATACAAATAAGAAGAATTGGTGGATCGATGCAGTGCTGTTTGTCAGTTTTATCGCCACTTTTCTGATGGACCTGACCGGGCTGGATCTCCACCAATGGATTGGCATCCTTGCAGGGGCAATCATCATAACCCATTTGGTTTATCACCGGAAATGGCTCTTTTCCATTATTGAGAACTTTTTCGGGAAAGCAACCTGGCGGGCAAGGTTATTGTTCACGATCGATTTATCATTGCTTATTGGCTTCCAGGTGATCATGATTACCGGGATTGTCATGTCCAGCTGGTTGGATTTAGCCCTGGATAACTACCAGGCCTGGAGCATGGTTCATAACTGGGCATCCATCATCACCTTGCAGATCGTTTTATTGAAGGTCGCTTTACACTGGAAATGGATCGTGAATATTGCCCAAACACGCTTATTCCCGCAAAAAGGGAAAGTCCTTGCTCCCGCGCTCCAGATGGAAAATAATCTCAATGAGGCAGCCAGTCGACGGCAATTCCTGAAAATTGGGGCAGCGGTTGGTGCTGTGGCGATCGTTGAGGGGATACAGATGGCGAAAGTCTTTGAGTCGCTTGTAAGCACCCAGGCTAATACCCTGACTTCGACAACCGCAGTCAACGACGCTACTTCGATTGATGGGAGCGCAAGTGCCGGAAATCAATCCATCCATTTGATTCAGAGACGGTAAACCCAACAGGGACAGTGTCCACCCAGGCTGAGGTTTTTCCAACAGCCACCCCTGAAGTCCTGGTGGAGAATCAAAATGCGGTAAGTTCCTGCGTCGTGCGCTGTCCGCGTGGTTGTTCCTTCCCGGGTCGTTGCCGAAAATATACCGATTCAAACAACAACGGACTTTGCGATTTAGGTGAGTGTATGTAAGAGGGAAACAACATCCAATTATTAAAAAGCAGAAGCCCTGGATTAGCTTGGGCTTCTTTTTCTTATATGATTCAGGATATATTTTTCGGCGATTACTTGGAATCTTCGGGACTGATTGATTTTTGAACGACCTCAATTTTAGCTGCCGAGAGAAAATCAAGTGCAACCTGATCCATGCGGTATGCCACGCAGTATACCAGCCGGGTGATGCCGGCATTGATCAACACCTTCGCGCAATTGACGCACGGGAAATGAGTGACGTAGCAGGTGGATCCACGTGTCGAGACGCCGTGCAAGGCTGCTTGAATGATGGCATTGGTTTCCGCATGAATGGTGCGGACACAATGCCCATCCACCATCAAGTGACCGGCATCGTCGCAATGCGCCTGGCCGGCAGGCGACCCGTTGAAACCCGTGGTGAGGATGCGCTTATCCAGCACCAAGACACAGCCTATAAAAGCCCGATCGCAGGTGCTGCGTTCGGAAACCGCATATGCAATTTTGAGGAAATAGGAATCCCAATCAGGGCGCATGGTTACCTCGAGATGGAAGTGATGATGTTGAAATTATATCCATAACAGGATTATTGGGGAAACGTTATTCAATATGGATGGACCTTAAAAGGATTCGCAGAAAATACGAATCCCACCCGGTGAAAACAAATAGCCAGCCCCATGGTTGGTCACCTGGGACTGGCTGTGATGCGCGAACAGTGATTGGTAGAACATCGACCTATTTATAGATAAAAGATCCGATCCCGGTATTCTTTGAGCAAGCGGGCATTGTATTCGGCGCCGCCATCCATGTTGGCTGCCAGAAATACTGGAGGGGTGATCCCTCGTTCTAACAAGGATGGCATTCTTACTTGATGTTATCAATTGGAGTTTCGAATATAGAAGAAAGCACCAATGTATCGTCTTAGTAGATTTTTCTATGTATTAGAAAATACCCTCAATCGCAATACTGCTAATCTGTAATGATTGGTTTGAAAGAGGTGCGATTCATGGCTGATAAATCTTACCGCCTGTATGGATACCGCTGTTGTTTTAGGTGTTTTCATGTTGATCAACCTGACCATACAGCCGTGTCCAAGTGAGCATCCATCCCGCAGGTGCAGCTCCTTTTTGGGGCATAGCTGCTTTCTCTGCTGTGTTTTTTCTGATTTTTGCCCGCGAGAAACCAGCTCACCACCCTGCCCGCCGGACAGGTGCGCGCACTCATGCTCGATGGGCTGCATGCATTAAAAGTGAAATACTTCTGGTATTATCTTCTTGTTTTTCTTTATAGGAATGGGCATTTTCAATGGCGTCGCCACTTGGGTCGAGAATATCATCCGCCCCAGGGGTTTCACTCCCACCGATGCAGGTACGCTGGGTGCCCTGATGCTGTTGGAGGTGTTTTGGGTGCCGTTATAATCCCGCCATTCTCCGATAAACAGCATAAACGTAAAAGATATATTCTCCTTGGATTTATCCTGGCAATCCCTGAATTGATTCGGATTAACCTACGCAACATCTTGCCTGGCTGCTGTTCGTCTCTGCTTTTGCGTTGGGATTTTTCTTGATCGGCGCAGGTCCAATCGGGATGCAATACGCAGCCGAAATCACCCATCCCACACCAGAAGGCACTTCGAATGGATTGATCCAACTTTTTGGCCAGGCTTAGAAAATACTCTCAATAGCTGCTAGAGTCCTGGTAAGGATTTCTATAAACGAAAACGACCTCCAATCCTGGAGGCCGTTTTCATGAAGAAACCCTTTTATCCAATTCCTTTGGCTAATAAGTAATAGAGCTCATTCCAGCGCAATTTCTCTTTGAAACTTTCCAGCCGGGTGTTCTCGTCGATGAGCAGGAATTCGATTCCTGCCATTTCGGCAAAATCAAGCATGTGTTCTGCGGTGACAGCATAACTGAAGGAAGTATGATGCGCACCACCGGCATAGATCCAGGCAGCCGCGGCGGTCTTCAGGTTTGGACGTGGCAGCCAAAGCGCCCGTGCCACCGGGAGCTTGGGCAGCGGTTTTTCCGTTGGGACAACGTCCACCACGTTGGCGACCATGCGGAAACGCTGACCCATATCCATCATGGATACCCCGATCGCCGGTCCAGTGTTGGCATCGAAGATCAGGCGCACCGGATCAGCTTTCCCACCGATCGATAAAGGGAGAATTTCGAGTTTTGGTTTATTGGATGCGATGGATTCACATATTTCAAGCATATGCGCACCCAGCACTTTCTCGCTCCCTGGAGTCAGGTGATAGGTGTAATCCTCCATGAAGCTGACCCCACCCGGCAGACCCGCGCTCATCACTTTCATGGCGCGCACAAGGGCGGAGGTTTTCCAGTCGCCTTCTGCGCCGAAACCGTAACCGTCGCGCATTAAGCGTTGCACTGCCAGCCCGGGCAGCTGAGCGAGCCCGTGAAGGTCTTCAAAGGTGGTGGTGAATGCTTTGAAATCACCTTTCTCAAGGAAGTTGCGCATACCGACTTCGATGCGGGCACCTTCCCGCAGGGAAGCATGACGTTCTCCGCCCGGTTTTAGTACCGGGACGACATCGTACTCGTCAAGATAGGCTTTCACCATTTTATCGACGTCCGCATCAGCGGCTTCGTTCACTGCTTTGACCAGGTCGCCAACACCATACCCGTGTACCGCATATCCCAGTTGTATCTGCGCTTCGACCTTATCCCCTTCCGTAACAGCAACATCCCGCATGTTGTCGCCAAAACGGGCGATCCTGGCACCCTGCCAATCAGCCCAGGCAGCCGCTGCCCGTGACCATACGCCCAAACTCGCACGCACGTCTTCATCCTGCCAGTGACCAACGACAACTTTTCGATCCAGGCGTAATCGGCTGCCAATGAACCCGTATTCCCGGTCACCGTGAGCGGATTGATTGAGATTCATGAAATCCATGTCGATCTCGGACCATGGGATCTCGCGATTGAATTGTGTATGAAGATGAACAAAAGGCTTTACCAGTTGTTTTAACCCGGCGATCCACATTTGGGCAGGTGAAAAAGTATGCATCCAGGTGATCAGGCCGATGCATTTCTTATCACTATTGGCTTCAAGGCATAATTGCTTGATTTCCGCGGAAGTGGTCAATACGGGCTTAAAAACAACGGAAACAGGAATTTGGGACGAAGAATTAAAAGAATTGCTGATCTCAAGTGAATCTTTTGCCACCTGTTCGAGCGTCTTGGGACCGTAAAGATGCTGGCTGCCGGTCACAAACCATACTTCCAATTTTTTTAGATCGATCATTGTTGCACTCCTGTAAAATCCAGTATGTTATTGCCCGTACACATTGGTATACCTGTCATGTAGTTTCTTTACATCATCGGGTGCGATCACATTCGGAGTCCCCAGCGACATGGCCAGCCAGACCGTGGCAGCCACATCCTCGGTCATCACGGCTGCCTTGACCGCAGCCATGGGGGTTTTACCGATGGTAAAGACGCCATGATTTTTAAGCAGTACCGCGGGAGAATCACCAATGCTATCCACCACCAGTTTCCCGATCTCTTCATCGCCGATCAACGCAAACCCACCACAAGGGATGGGACCGCCAAATTCGTCTCCCATGGCGGTGAGAATACACGGGATCGGTTTTCCGACCGCTGCAAACGCAGTGGCATACCGTGAGTGGGTATGAACCACACCATTTACATCTGGTCGATGGCGATAAATGTATAAATGGCTGGCAGTGTCTGAGGAAGGCTTAAGATTGCCCTCCACGATATTTCCATCCAGGTCCAGGACAACCATGTCACTAGCCTTGAGATCTTCATACCGGACCCCACTGGGTTTGATGGCTACCAGTCCACTTTCGGTGTCCCGGGCACTGACGTTGCCGGCAGTCCATGCCACCAGGTTGTTCCTGGGTAGTTCCAAGATTGAGTTGCAGAAGTTCTTCTTTTAACTTTTCAAGCACGGAGTATCACTTTCTAGCCTCAGCTCGAATGGCTTTTAGTCGTTTCATGACGTCATTTGCACCGCGCCCAAAGTAATCGTGCAAAACGACATATTCCGCGTAGATTTTTTCATACGCTTTCTGGTTTTCGGGATTTGGGGTATAGGTTTCATCCTTTAGGTGCGCCATTTTTTGTGCTGCGTCGTAGATCGTGTCGTAACCTCCAGCGGATTTTCCAGCTGCCACGGCTCCAAACATTGCGGATCCGAGGGCAGGGGTCTGCTTGGAAGCGCTCACTCGAATAGGCAATCCGATTACATCCGCATAAATCTGCATCAACAGTTTGTTCTTTTCGGGCAAACCACCGCAAGCTACAAGCTCGTGGATGGGCACACCGTTTTTCTGAAAGGTCTCAATGATGATGCGTTTCCCATAAGCGGTTGCTTCGATCAACGCCCGGTAGATCTCCTCCGGTTTGGTGGCCAGTGTGGCGCCCAGTAAAAGCCCGGTGAGGTCTACATCCACCAGGACGGAACGGTTGCCATTCCACCAATCCAGCGCCAGCAGTCCGCTTTCACCAACCTTTAGTCTCCCGGCTTTTTCTTCCAGCAGTTGGTGGATATCGATCCCGCGCGATTTGGCTTCCTGTTGATACTCTTGCGGTACACAGTTGTTCACAAACCACGCGAAATGATCTCCCACGCAGGATTGTCCCGCTTCATACCCAAAGTACCCGGGGATGATGCCATCTTCGACATAACCGCACATCCCTGGCACAATGTGTTCCTCGGTGCCGAGAACCATATCGCAGGTGGATGTCCCCATGATCATGACCATGCGTCCAGGTTCTGTTACAGTTGCAGCCGGCACTGCCACGTGGGCATCTACATTGGCTATGGCAACAGCTGTCCCCGGCTTCAATCCCGTCCAGCTTGCAGCTTGTTCGGTCAGTCCACCCGCGCGTTCCCCGATGGCTGAGATCTTGCGGGACATCTTTTCATCGACCACGTTTTTCAGCTTTGGATGCAGCGCGGCAAAATATTCGGGTTTTGGGAATCCTTCCCGTTTTGACCAAATAGCCTTGTATCCGGCAGTGCAGCTATTGCGGCTTTCTTTGCCGGTGAGTTGCCAGATCACCCAATCGGCGGCTTCAAGCAATCGATCTGCAGCGTCATAGATTTCCGGAGCCTCATTAAGGATCTGCAGGGTCTTGGCAAAAAACCATTCCGACGAGATCTTCCCGCCATAACGATTCAGCCATCCTTCACCCATTTTTCGAGCGGTGGCGTTGATTTGATCGGCTTCAGGCTGGGCGGCATGATGTTTCCATAGTTTTACCCATGCATGTGGGCGGTTGCGGAATTCCGGCAAGGTGCATAAAGGAGTGCCATCCGCCTTGACCGGCATCATGGTACAGGCGGTAAAGTCGATACCGATGCCAATCACATCCGCCGGATCGATCCTTGATTGTTTCAACACATCCGGGATGGTGGTTTTAAAGGTACGAATGTAATCTTCGGGATCCTGAAGAGCCCAATCCGGCTCCAGGCGCGCCCCAGCATCCGGAAGGGTCTCATCGATCACGCCATGGGAATACGGATAGACCGCGGTAGCCACTTCACGACCATCCGCAACATCCACCAGGACTGCGCGCCCACTCTCTGTTCCAAAATCGACGCCGATGGCATATTTCATGTTCCTGTCCTCCTCAGCGAGCTTCTATTCTTCATGTCACTACTTGTCGGTAATATCGATAAGATGGTTTACATACATCCGCATCTGTTTGGATTCCACACTTAACAATATGTAAAAGCCCTTTTCATCAGCAGGTACCTGCATTTTGGTTGTCCACTCTACTTTCCCGCTTGCGGGTGTCAACGGCACGGATGCCAGGTCCATGATCTGAAAGACTCCATAGAGAATGCCTGCTTCACCGATGACGGGAGGAGTCCCGATATGTGTTTTAAGGGCAAATTCGGTGGGATTGAAATTTTCCCAGGTAAATTCAAAGCCTTCTTCTGTGCGCTGTATATCGAGAAGTTTGACGACATTTTCACTGATGGCAGGGATTTCAGCATCTACAGGAATTGCCAGGCCATCGATAGCTTCGTACACTGGGTATTTTAGATCCGCGGCTATCTCATCCAGGGATAATTCCATTGTTCCCTCGGACTTGATGTCTTCCTGGTGGTAATAATCGAGATCGCCGTTGAAATAAATGTAATCGATAGTCAATGTTGCGCCAGGTTCGGCCGTGGCACCCTTACATTCGACATAGATCATTTGTGTTAGAGGCTCGAACTTGGTGCCGGTCGTGTAACCGCGCATCTGGAAGCCGGGAGCAAGGCGATACCCTCCCGTTCCTACGAAGACGACGTCACATTCCTGGGTATTCCCGCTGCTCTTAAGAATTGCAGGTTCCCCATCAACCGCGCGCATACTGCTCCATTCGCCGGTTTTGTTCTGTATGGTGATATCGATATGCAGATCACCTGCATCCGTTTGGGTTACGTTGGTGATCACCGCGCCCCATAATTCGCTTTCCACTTTTTCCACGATCAGGTCTTTTGGGACAACTATATACTTACATCCAAGAGACACGATTGCGAGGACTATAAAGAGGATCAATTTATTTGTATTTCTCTTCATCTCATTTATTCCTATCAAGTCGAAATACGCTAATCTGAAATATCAAATTTTGGAACAGCACCTTTTACGATAGAAATGACCTGCCAGTACAATGACGGGGCATCCGTTCCACCATCCACACCTTTGACCGTTTTCTCTTGATCTTCATGAACCACGGTCAGATAATATCCATAGCACTGACCGCAGGGTGTATGCCAGGTGTCATACAGCTCATCGGTGAACCAGCCATTATCGATGATCCCACCCATGAGAAGGTTCAGATCTGTAACGGTGATCTGCTTTTCAATGGTCTCCTTGTTGTTATCACCAACGATTTTTCCATCAGGATAAAAAGCATAAAGCTCGTCGATGCATTCCGGTCCGCCATTCCTTTCGTAAACAATGATGGCACCTTCATCGATGAGCTTGTCAGCTTGATCCTGGCGATAGGGTTGTAATTCGCATTTCCTCGCTTGTGGTGTTGGCGCAATGCCTGCTTTATTCCTGAGCTGGGGAAGGAATATCCATGCCAGGATGAGTACTGCGACCCCCGCAATGGTTCCGAAGGTTGTTAATTGGCGTTTTCGCTTGTATTTCTTCAGAGCCTCGCCAGTCAATTGACCTTCCTTTTTTAGCCCACCCTTTGATTGGTTCAGCAGACTCTGAACACCGATGAAAATCAGGGTGAGGATGCCAATGACGATCTTTGTCCACCACGAGCTGAGTGTGCCGATGAATTGGATTAAAGTTTGAGTTAAACCGAAAATAAAGGCACCAAATAAAGTACCGAAAACATAACCAGTTCCACCGGACAGCATGGTGCCGCCCATGACGACAGACGCGATCACATCCATTTCGAAACCGTCAGCATACAAACCATGACCGGAAGTGACAAACATGCTGTATAAAACGCCTGCCACAGCTGAGCAGAAGCCATTCAAGGTGTAAACCAATACCTTGGTTTTATCCACTGGTAAACCCATCAAGCGGGCTGATTGCTCGTTGCGGCCTTCGTTGCCGCCAATGGCATAGATATTCCGCCCAAAACGCGTGTATTTTGAGAGGATTATTCCAGCAAAAAATATCACAAAGGAAGTAACTACCGGGATGGAGATATACGGCGGTACTTTTCCCTGGGCTTCAAAGAACTCTGTCAGACCAGGAATAAATATCCGGGTTCTTGATAAAAGATCAAATGTGCGGTTGCTGATGGATATGGCATCATCCGAGATAAAAAAGCACATACCCCTGGTAAACCACATGCCTGCCAACGTGGCGATCCAGGGTTGGGCTTTAAGGTATGCAATGAAACACCCCATCACCGCTCCCAGGCTCATTCCAACCCCTATGACCAGCAGGATGACCAACCAGGCATTCCAACCCTCTCTCAAAAGTGCTGCGGTGATCACGGTGGTGAGGGCGATCATTCCGCTTACCGATAGATCTATACCGCCTGAGAGGATGACTAGCGTCATTCCGACCGCGCTTACCAATAGAAATGAATTGTTACGAAAGATATTGAAGAAAACTTGCGGATTCCTCATCCCGGGATAGAGCGATGCGCCCACACTATATGCGATGATTGCCAGGAGCGCAGTAGCTGATAGAGGGATGAACTGCCGGTTCTTTTGGATGAATGCAAGGAGTTTATCTTTCATGATTGCACCATTTTCCGGTTGGTGATCTTGCGGATGAATGATCTGACTTGTTCCGAATACAGGACGATCACAAATATCACAACGACGCTCTTGATCGCCTTGATCGCAAATGCAGGAACGCCTATTGCGTACATGGATGTGGAGATGGCTTGAATGACGATGGCGCCAATGAGACTGGCCAGGAGTGAGAATCGACCGCCAGCCATGGAGGTACCACCAATGACAACGGAAAGGATGGCATCCAATTCGATGCCGTCTCCAATATTGTTGGCGTCCGATGTTTTAATATTTGAACTGGCGATCAGCCCTGCAATCCCGGCGCAAAAGCCGCAGAAGGTGTAGGCGAGCATCTTGATCTTCTTCTCATTGATGCCGCTAAAGAAACTGGCTTTGGCATTTATGCCTACGGATTCAATGAACATGCCTATGGCGGTTCTACGGGTGAATATCCACGTAATGATATATAGAATGGCTACTATATATAACGAGAATGGCAAGATGATCCATCCCTGACCGATAAAGGCATAAGGCTTATAAAAAATCTGGATACGGACTCCGTTGGTGATCAATTGCGCAATACCTCGCCCGGCAATCATCAGGATCAACGTGCCGACCATGGGCTGGATTTTCATGTGTGCAACCAGCAATCCATTCCACATTCCGCAGATGGTCGCCACGATCAGGGTCACCATGATCACTTCCCAGAGAGGGGAGTAGGTAAAGTTAGGGTCGTTGATGAACTTCATGAGGTCCGGGGGTAATTCCAATCCGATAATGACCGGGTTCATCATGATCGCTGCAACAGAGGCAGCGATGGCCATCACGGCTCCCACGGATAGATCAATCCCCCCGGTCGCGATGACCAGGGTCATCCCGATTGCCAATACCATGACCGTGGAGGCATTACGTGCGATATCGATCACCCGGCCATAAAGGTCCCCGTCCCGTACCTGCACGGAAAAAAAGCCTGGAATGAACAGGGCGTCCAGGATCAGGATGATGGCTAGCGCGACCAGTGGGAGGAATAACCGGCTCTCGGTTAATTTATTGAGGCTGAATGAGTATCTTGGCGTTTTCATGCTTCACTCCCTGCCATTTTTTCAAGAAGCACATTTTCCTGGATATCCCCGCTGTATTCAACGATCTTCTTTTTATTATTTAGTACGGCAATGCGATGACTGCAGCGCATGACCTCTTCCAATTCGGATGAGATGAATATCACCGCTTTACCTTCTTCAGCCAGCGAAAGCACCAGTTTTTGAATCTCGGCTTTGGTCCCAACATCGATTCCCCGGGTTGGCTCATCCAATATCAGCACTTTGGGATTGGTGGCAAGCCAGCGCGCCAAGATCACCTTTTGCTGATTTCCACCACTCAGGTTCTTTACGATTTGCTCCGCGGTTGGCGTGGATATCTCGAGAAGCTTGATGAATTTATTGGCAATCTCGTTTTGTTTTTGATCATTCAGATGTTTGAACCATCCCTGGCCAGCCTGCAGGGCAAGGATGATATTTTCCCTCACGGTTAGATCATCAATGATCCCTGCTGCCTTTCGATCTTCCGGCGAAAGCGCAATGCCCTGGATGATGGAATTGGTGGGAGAATGTTTGTTGATCTTCCTGCCGTCAACCTCCAATTTTCCTGAATCGGGTGCTTCAAGACCAAACAAAAGCCCTGCCAGCTCGGTTCTCCCTGATCCCACCAATCCAGCCAGGCCCAGGACTTCGCCATTGTGTAGAGAAATATCCATGGGCTCTATCCAATCCACCCTACCCAGGTTATCTGCCTGTAAAATATTTTTCTCGCCGATTTTCTTACTTGTCTTTGCCTTGATCTTTGACATGTCATCAAGAGCAGTGATGGTTCTTCCAATCATTTTGACAACCAGCTCCATTTTTGGCAGCTTGGCTGTGGCTTCGCTGCAAATGAGCTTCCCATTGCGAATGACGGTAATGCGATCTGAAATCTCATAAACTTGATCGATGAAATGGGTGATGAAAATGATACCCACACCCTCTCCTCGTAATTTGCGCATAACAGTAAATAATTGTTCAGTCTCATTTCTCGAGAGACTGGAAGTTGGCTCATCCAGGATCAATACTTTTGCAGATTCAATTTCCAACGCGCGCGCAATTGCCACCATTTGTTGGATGGCAACCGAATAGGAACCCAACACTCTTGAAACATCGATATCCATTCCCAGGATGCGTTTGAGTATTTCCGCTGCCTGGGTATTCATTGCTTTCCAATCGATAACCCCGCGTTTCATCGGCTCGCGACCGATAAGGATGTTTTCAGCAACGGAAAGATTTGGACAAAGATTTACTTCTTGATAGACCGTACTGATCCCCTGCTCCTGTGCGTGCATGGGGGATTTAATAACCACTTCCTTGCCCGACAGGTAGATTTTTCCCTTGTCCGGCTTTTCAACCCCGGTTAATACCTTGATCAAGGTGGACTTGCCCGCTCCATTACCTCCCATCAATGCATGGACTTCGCCAGGTCTGAGGTCAAAATCCACATCCTCAAGAGCCTGAACGCCAGGGAAGGCTTTATGGATATTGCGCATGGAGACGAGCAGAGAAACTTCTTTGGATTTTGTCATTGGAACCATCCGGTTCTTTTGATGGGAGGAGCGGCGTTGGCCGCCGCTCCTCATTAGGCTCATTCAGCTTCTAAGAGGAGTGCCTAAAAGGTTGGCTCATCGGCTTAGAAGTTCAAAACTGCTTTTAGTACTTGCGGCCGTCGGCAATTTGCTGCAGGTTCGGGTCCGTTGCCCAGAACACATCTTCCTGGGAGGGGATCCAATCGGGCAGATCTTCACCATTGGCAGCCTTCAATGCAGCTTCGTACACCTGGGGAGCCAGGAGTGGGTTGCATTCCACGGTCACGTTGAGCGTACCATCCAGCATGGCCTTGAAGGCACCGGCTGTCGCATCGACAGACAGGACTTTGACATCCACACCTGGAACCAGGCCGGCTTCCTTGAGAGCTTCGATTGCGCCCAAAGCCATTTCGTCATTTTGACCGAAAATGGCCTGAACATCGGTCGTTTCCTTCAACCAGGCTTCAGTGACCTGCTTGCCTTCGGTGATCGACCAGTTGGCTGTTTGGCTCTTGGTGACGGTCAAACCGCATTCACCCATGGCTTCGCGGAAGCCCTGGCCGCGGTCTTTGGCGGCTGAGGAACCAACATTGCCAACCAGTTCCCAGACGTTCTTCTTCTCGCTGTCCTTGAGCAGTTCGCAGATGGCGAGCGCTGATTTACGGCCTTCTTCAACGAAGTCGGCACCGATGAAGGTCTCAAAGAGCTCAGCGGGGGCGTCAATGCGGCGGTCCTGGATTACGACGACCTTACCGGCAGCATAGGCATCCTTGATCAATTGTTCCCAACCGGTGGTTTCGAGAGCAGATAGTACGATGACGTTCACTGCAGGATCTTCATTGAACTGCTGGAAACCTGCTACTTCGTTGGCCAGCTCATTCTGGGAATCATAGAATTTCAATGTTAATCCCAAAGAAGCAGCTGTCTCATTGAAGGATGCGGTATTGGCTGCGCGCCAGCCGCCTTCCGAACCGGTTTGCAGGAAGCCTACCACCAGGTCGGAATATTGGCAGTTTGGTTTACAGGCAAGACCCGTTCCGGGTCCTGGCTCTACAACCGGTTCTTCGACAACCGGTTCTTCAGCAACCGGTTCTTCCACCACCGGGGCTTCGGTTGCCACGGGTGTGGTTCCACAAGCCCCAAGGATCAACGAAACTGCGACGAGTAAGGCGAAAATCTTAATACGGTCCATCTTTCTCTCCTTTTTTAGAATGTTTCTCCTCACGGAGTTTGCAATACGTTATAATCTGGTTTGAGGGGTGGGTTTCCTGTTGCCAGGTCAACTCACTCTCTTGGAAGTGCTTGCCAGGGTATCTCATTCTCTTGGTGAGCACTTCTTCTTAACGACGAGCATTTATTCAGTCAATACCACCTCCTTCATGTTCAAATTTATCCGTTTTAATGAGCTCTGACGCACAATTAATGACGGTGTCAGCATGATGGATGTCGGTTCGACGATACCTGTTTTTTGGCGATCAGAATTCAGGATTTTTACCATCTCTTCAACAGCCATTCGTCCCACGTTAAATTGCTCGGGCTGAACTGTGGTCAAGGGAGGGAAAAAATATGGCGACTCGGGCATATCGTCAAAACCGACGACGCCGAGATCTTCAGGAACACGCAAGTTCCTTTGACAGGCCGCCTGAAGAACACTGAGAGCCATCTGATCATTGGCTGCGAAAACAGCATCCATTTCCGGATATTGCTCGAAAAGTTTTCCAATTACCTGGGCAGCACTCGAAGAGGACCAATTCCCCTCCACCCAGTATTCATCACGGACTTCCAAACCTGCTTCCTTCAGGGCAACTTTCCAGGCGTCCATCCGCTGGCGGGATTCCCACCAATCCAATGGACCGGAGATGTGCCCAATGTGACGGTATCCCTGCTCGAGTAAATGATTCATCACCATGCGTCCACCCATAAAATTATCGATGGAAACCACGGGAACATGAAGCCGCGGCTGCATGGTGAGGAAAACAATGGGAGTTTCAAAACTGGCTAGAGGGTTGGTTAATAGCCATTCACGATTTTCACCAACCTCCGGGACGGCCCAAATGATCCCATCGGCATGGCGGGAAAGAAATTCCTGTAAAATGGGCTCCACGTTATTGGCATTGAAGCTTCGCAGCTCTTTTAATAGCAGGGAATAACCAAATTCCTCGGCTGCAAAGGTGATACCGCTTAAAGTGCGGGATGGGCCAATATACTTCAAGCCTGCCACGACGACCCCCAGGGTTAAGCTTCGTTGTTGGATCAGGCTGCGCGCAAGAGCACTTGGCTGATAACCCAATTCAGTGATTATTTTTTGGACACGATCGCGGGTTTCATCGGAAACATCTGGGCGGTCATTCATAACACGGGACACAGTCTGGGTGGAAACCCCCGCCGCAGAAGCCACTTCCTTGATTGTCGGACGCTTATGCCTGGTTTGCACTGTTATCGATCCCGTTATCGTTCCCGTTATCGATAACATAGTAGCACGAATTAAATCGAGAGTCAATAGATTATGAGAATTTATTAAGAAATCTCCTGATTGAATTCAATTTGGCTCTTTAAAAGTAAAAAGTGATTCACGAAAAATCGCGTTTTTAAATAGAGCAACAATGATGAGAAGTGAAAAATGGAAATACGATGGTTGTTTGATGTTATAGTATTGATTAATTGACCAATATTATTGTCCGGGTAGAAGGGATGCGCTATGAAAAAAATCATTTTAGTGCTGTTGGGAGCTTTGGTTATTGTTGCTGTGATCATCATCGCCATGCTGCTGATTGTTCGTGATACAACCCTGAAGGTGATCGAACCCATCCAGAACGCCAACTCGCATTTGAGCACCCAGGTGGCGGATTTCCTCCACCCCACGCCTACCATCCTGCCGGATCCGGTGACAATTATTCACGAGGTGCGTTCATTGGCTCGCCTGGAGACGATCCAATATTCGGTTGAAAAGGTCATCACCGGGGATTCGGGACAATCGATCTTGAAACCGTTATTCGGCGACCGTATGTTGTTTGTGGCGCATGGCACGGTGATCGCCGGGGTTGATTTGAATAAACTGATGCCATCTGATCTTGAAATGAAGGACGGTATTTTGAGCATACACCTGCCGGAAGCTGAGATTTTCGCCGCCAGCTTGGATAATGAAAAATCATATGTGTATGACCGCCAGACCGGCCTCTTGACTCGTGAAAATCCGGACCTTGAAACCCAGGTGCGAAGGGTAGCAGAAGAGGAGATTTTCAAGGCTGCCATGGAGGATGGCATTCTTGAGCAAGCCAGGATCAACGCGGAGAGTTATCTTTCCCGGCTTCTGCAAGACCTGGGTTTTGAGGATGCCATTTTCCTTCCACCAACACCAGCAGCAGAATAAAGCCATCCTGTCCGTCTGATATTTTCTCAATGCATATCCATCCCATCCCTTGTGGATTTGGGTTCGCTTTTCTGATCGCAACCCAAGGTGGCATGTACTTGGTCGATAGCGGCATTCCAGGGCAGGAAGAACAAATCCTGAAGAAAATGCAGCAGCTTGGGCGGCGGGATTTGAAAGTGATCTGGATCACGCATGCCCATTACGATCATTATGGCAGCGCTGCAGCCTTGCGCAGGTTGACCGGGGCACTCATCGGTGTACACCCTGATGACGCAGAGAGCATGGCGAAGGGTGTATCGCCTCTGGGTACATGCAGGGGGCGAGGAAACTTTTATCCACCCCTCCAAAAGGTATTTGGGCGCTTCCTCCCATTACCGAAAACCATCCCCGATTTCACGCTGGAGGATGGCGGTTCGTTGGTTGAGTATGGCTTGAATGCCACCATCCTGCATACCCCCGGTCACACGACAGGGCATACTTGCCTGATTCTTGAAAATGGCGCAGTTTTTTCGGGGGATCTGTTTGGCAATTTCCCACGGTTTTCACTGCAATGCCTGCTTGCCACGGATTGGAATCAGCTTCCCCATAGCCTGGCGCGCCTTCAATCCACACGCGCAATCACGATCTACCTCGGACATTCCAGGCAACCGATCTCAAGAGAAAAACTGATGCTGATAAAACCGTGATGAAAAACTGCTTCCTGATATTTATCAGGAAGCAGTTTATTAATGGCCCGGTTATGATCAGGCCAGCTCATATTGCCCTGTGTAGAACTGGTAATAGCGGCCTTTCTGTTTGAGAAGATCCTCATGGTCGCCGCGCTCGATGATCTCGCCATTCTCCAAAACAAGGATGGCTTTCGCGTTGCGGACGGTCGAGAGACGGTGTGCGATCACAAAGACGGTGCGGTCTTCCATCAACGCATCCATGCCTTTTTCGATCAATCGCTCGGTACGCGTATCGATCGAGCTGGTAGCTTCATCCAGGATCATCACCGGCGGATCTGCAATCGCGGCGCGGGTGATGGCAAGCAGCTGGCGCTGTCCCTGGGAGAGATTGGTTCCGTCTGCAGTGATGATGGTCTGATATCCTTGCGGCAGGCGTTTGATGAACGAATGGGCATTTACTAATTTGGCCGCCTCGATGCATTCTTCGTCCGTGGCATCCAGCCGCCCATAGCGGATATTGTCTAGAATTGTCCCGGAAAACAGGTGGGTATCCTGAAGTACCATGCCCAACGATTGGCGGAGGTCATTCTTGCATATCCGCTGGATATCGATCCCATCATAGGTGATGGTCCCCTCTTCTAATTCATAAAAACGGTTGAGCAGGTTGGTGATGGTGGTTTTTCCTGCCCCTGTGGAACCCACCAGGGCGATCTTCTGCCCTGGCTTGGCAAACAGGGTGAGATTACTCAGGACCAATTTAGGAGGTTCATAGCTAAAATCAACATTGCTGAAACGAACATCTCCCTTGAGTTCAATATATTGCAATGAACCATCCGGTTGGGGAACTTTCCATGCCCAATGGCTGGGTCGTGCGCCGTTGTCTTTGACAGTCAGAGCTCCCTTCTGATCCTTGTCTACGCCGACAAGCGTCACATCGCCCTTATCGACTTCCGGCTCCTGGTCCATGACCTCGAAAACCCGCTCTGCACCAGCCATGGCTGCAAGGATCACGTTCAATTGATTGGTCATCTGCTGAACCGGCATGCCTATTTGACGTGAGAATTGAAGATATGCTGCCAGCGATCCAATATCGAAATTGGAAGTCACCGTGAGGATGCCGCCAAAAAGCGCGGTGGCAGCATAGGAAATATTGTTGAGATTGCCCATCACCGGCATCACCACCCCGGCGTAAAAATTCGCCTCGGTGGCAGCCTTGCGATAGGATTCGTTTCGCTGTTTGAACTCTGTAATTGTCTCGTCTTCATGGTTAAAGACTTTAACCACTTTAAGTCCATCCACCATCTCTTCGATATAGCCATTCACGTTGCCCAAATTTTTCTGTTGTTGCTGAAAATACGTCTTGCTTTTCCCGGCGATTTTCCCGGTCAGGAAAGAACATCAACCCCAACACGAGGAAGGTTATCACGGAGAGCAGTGGACTGAGCACCAGCATCATGATCACCGATCCCAAAAAGATCAAAACGCTGGACATGAGTTGAAGAATACTTTGTTCAAGTGCCATATGCACATTATCCAGATCGTTGGTGAAGCGGCTCATCACATCCCCATGGGAATGGGTATCAAAGTATTTCACCGGTAATTTTTGCATTTTTACGAACAAATCCTGCCTGATGGTGTTGGTCGTTTTTTGGGCGATCTGAACCATGAGACGGCTTTGGGAATAGGATGCCCCAACACCGATCAAGTAAATTGCTCCCAGTCCCATTAAGGCTCTGCCGAGACCTGCGAAATCCCCGGGAAGGATGTAATTGTTAATAAGGGGCTTGAGAAAATAATTACCTGCCAGCATGCTGAAGGAACTGACGATCATCAGTATGAATGCGAGTAGCAGGAACCACTTTTTTTTATTGAGGTACATTAATAAGCGCAGCAGGGTCTTCCGTGTATTCTTCGGTCGTTCAAAAGCGCCTGACATACCATGACCGCCCCTGGGTCCCTGCATGGGCGTCTGGTGCTGAATGGGCTTCTTTCTTTCATCCATGATTGAAAACTCCTTCCTGCTGTGAGGAGTTGATCTCCTGGTAGATTGCATTATTGGCGATGAGATCTTTATGAGCTCCAATGCCAGCTATCCTGCCGTCATCCAGCACGATGATCTGGTCAGCTTCGCGAACTGAGCTGATGCGCTGCGCTATGATCAATACCGTGGTATTGGCGAAGCTGTGGTAGAACGAAGCCCGGATCTTTCCTTCTGTGCCCGAATCAACTGCGCTGGTGCTGTCGTCCAGGATGAGGATACTGGGTTTCTTCAACATCGCCCGGGCAATACACAGGCGCTGTTTTTGACCTCCGGATATATTTACACCGCCCTGACCCAGCTGGGTATCATAGCCATTGGGGAAGGACATGATGAAATCGTGCGCCTGGGCGTCTTTACAGACTGCCTCGATCTCATCCTGGGTGGCATTGGGATTCCCCCAGGCGAGGTTCTCCCGGATCGTTCCCGAGAACAAGGTATTTTGCTGCATTACCATCCCAATTTTGTCGCGCAGGGTTTCAAGTGAATAATCGCGCACGTCCACATCATCGACAAGCACGGCACCTTCAGTGACATCATACAAACGGGGGATGAGATGAACCAGGGTGGTCTTGCCTGTGCCGGTTCCACCAACGATGCCGATGATCTGACCTGGTTGGATCGTGAAGTTTATTCCCGTGAGCACATTTTCGTCACTGTTCAGGTTGTACTTGAAGGAAACTTCCTTGAATACCACTTTTCCAGTTTTCCCGGTAGTCAAGGCACTTGTTTTCTTTTCGTCCCCTGTTATTTTGGGTTGAATCGGTTCAATGATATCCGGTTGGGTATCGAGAACCTCCACAATGCGTTTCCCGCTGGCACTGGCACGAGCCCCCATGATGATGATCATGGAAACCATCATCACGCTCATCAGGATCTGCATCACGTAGCTGATAAAACCGATCAATCCACCAGCACCCAATGCACCTTTTGAAACCATTTGCCCACCCATCCAGATAATGGCGAGTGTCGCGCCATTCATGACCAGCATCATCAGCGGCATGTTCAGGATCGCGATGCTGACAGCGCGGATCGCAGAATTTGTCAGGTTATCATTCGCTTCTTTGAACTTTTGAATTTCATGATCAGCTCGCACGTAGGATTTAACCACCCGGATGCCGATCAGATTCTCCTGGAGTCCGTTGTTAAGCGCATCGATTTTTTCCTGCATGATGGAAAACCGGGAAATCGCAGTTTTCATGATCACCACTACACCCACGCTGAGCAAAGGGATGGCAATCGCCAGCACCACGGATAACTGGGGATTGATGCTATACGCCATAATGAATGAGACTATCAGCATCATGGGTGCGCGCAGGAGAATTCGTAAACCCATCATCACGGTAACTTGCAGGTTGTTGGCATCATTGGTCAGGCGCGTGATCAGGGAAGCGGTACTGAATTGATCGATATTCTTAAAGGTAAAGCTTTGAATTTTCTCGAAGAGCGCATCCCGTAAATTAGCGCCAAATCCCATACTTACATTCGTGGTGAGGCGCATAAATAAAATACCAAGAACGATTGCGCCAGTGCCAATAAGATCATGTAAAGACCGATGCGGGTGATGAATTGAAGATCCTTGGCCGGGATTCCAATATCAATGACCTTTGCCATCAGTAAAGGTATGCTCAATTCACAAAGTACATCCAGTAACACAAGAATGGGGATCAGGAATAAAAACTTCTTATATTTCCCAATATATTTATAAAGCTTTTTGATCAAACTTCATCTCCTTGAAGATGGTGGTCACAACCAGAAAATCATTAACCATTCGCATGGGCAAAAGATTTCGCATCATGGCTTTTAACAATGCGTAGAGTATATCGTTATTTCAGGATGGATATCCTAATCCCGTCCACCCTTTACCAGGTTCAGGATTTCTTTGCGGCTTTTATAGATCTTAACCAATTTGCCATCCTGCATTTGCAGAACCCTGTCCACGTATTCGCACATGCGCAGATCATGGGTGACCATGATCCCGGCGCGGTTCTGCTCGTGGATCAGCCCGGCAAAGGTCTCCACCACCTGGAATGCCCGTTCCGTATCCAGGCTCGCGGTGGGTTCATCCGCAAGGACAAGACTGGGATTATGGATCAATGCCCGGGCGATGGCAACACGCTGCTGCTGACCACCCGACATCTGCCCCGGAAGATTGTGCAGGCGTTCGCCCAACCCAAGCCGGGCGAGTAATTCCCGCGCGCGTAATTTACCGGTTTTATCCAGCTTATTGTTCAAGCGCAGCATCAATTCCACATTTTCCAG
This sequence comes from uncultured Chloroflexia bacterium, assembly GCA_963804865.1. Classification (GTDB taxonomy): domain Bacteria; phylum Chloroflexota; class Anaerolineae; order Anaerolineales; family Anaerolineaceae; genus CAVVEQ01. The sequence continues at coordinate 1,303,395 of CAWDSH010000001.1, read as the reverse complement.
AGCGGTCAGATACGGTACCAGGTTGTTCGCCTGGAATGTGAAGCCGATCTTTTCGCGGCGCATCTTCACCCGTTCCACATCGTTCATCGCAGCCAGGTCCTGTCCATCCAGGAGGATCTTCCCGGAGCTGGGCTGCAGCAGGGCGGCCAGGATCGACAACATGGTGGTTTTCCCGGAACCGCTGGGACCCACCAGTGCGACGAACTCACCCGCGGTCACCTGCAGGGAAACATCATCCACAGCCTGGATGACGCCGGATTCACTTGGATATGTTTTTACTACTGATTCGGTTTCAAGTGCGTAATTTGCCATAGTTTTACCCGTCATGAAGATAATCCCAGCGCTTTAAGAGGTTCAATCTTAACAGCGTAGCGGATCGAGACCAGACCCCCCAGGGGACCAATGAGCAGGAGCGCAACAATTGCCAGGGCGGATGTTGTCCCGTTGAATACGATCGGGACGGTTGGGGGGAAGGTCAATGAAAATAAGAACGACAGCAAACCGCCGATGGCAACCCCGATGACCGTGACAACCACGATCTGAATAACCGAGGACGCCGCAACGATGGGATTGGCTGTGCCGATGGCTTTCAGAACACCGATCTGGGAAACTTTCTGCAATATCTGGATCTGGAAAAAGCCGCCGATGACCAGGATGCCGATGAATAAAGTGAATCCGCCCTGCGTGTTCAGCGTGCTTTGCTGAGCCGAATATCCAGGCAAGGCTTGAATGGCATCCTTCAAGCTGGCAGTTTCAACGTTCTTGACTTGAGTTTCAATACGCTGGCTGACCTCCTCGATTTGTGAAGGATCATCCAGCTTGACCATCACGATGTTGGGAATGGGATTTGAAACATTCAATTCGGCTTCAGATTTTGAGCGGATCTTGTCCCAGGTATTGAAGGGCACAAAAATGGATGGTTGGAGCGAATATTGTCGTCCATCGGTGACGCCGATAATGCGCAGATCGTAAAATTTATCCTCGGTGCCTTGCGTAACCCGGATGGTCATGATATCACCCAGAGCCAGTTTGCTGCGCAGGGCTGTATTTTTATCGATAATGACTTCCTTGGCTGTGTTGGATTTTAGTTGTTGACCTTGAAACACGGGGGGTTCGCCGGTATGCCCGGGATCGACACCCAGGAGGGCAACTTTCAAGGTCTCATCTTCTGGCAGGATGATGGCTGCGCTGGCTGTTCCCAGCAGGCCGGCATCCGCCACGCCATCCAGGCGGCGAATTTCCGCCAGGCGGTTCTTGCCCAGGCGGCTGGCTGCAATGACGAAATCGGATTTGGCTTGATAAACGATCAGCTCTGCATCAAGTTTTGATAAGTACTCACGGTTGCCATTGCCCAGCCCTTCACCAAGTGCGGCGATGAACAGCACCAGGAGTGTGATCAGCGCGATCACCAGGCTGACCAGCAGGAACCGGGCGCGGTTGCGCCAGACTTCCTTGATTGCCAGGTAACTTGATATGGATAGTATTTGTTTAATCATATGCATCCTAATTATGAGAAATTACAAAAAGTGAGTAAAAATTATCCTTTTAGATAAGTTGATTTATTTCCGTAGAATGATCTAATCAACACCTGGCCCAATTGGACCATCAAAGGGTTTGTCCCAATCAGTGGATAGGACACCGCTGAGCAGTAGGTCCAGGGAGGGATGATCAGCAATATTGTCGTAATAATATGGCAGGATGACTTTTCCATTGGTATTGATGATGAAAGTCCCCGACATCTGCATGGCATCCTGTCCATCTGGTGGCGGTTCGACAATGTAGCCTTTCTTGCGTGAATGGGAGACGGCGGACCATACTTTTGGATTCAGGAAGGTCTGGAATAGATTTCCCCGCTCCAAACCGTATGCCTCGTAGGAAATTCTTTCAGGATCCGCCAGGCATAAAAGACCGGGCGCAAATTTTCGGGCAAACGCTGCGCTGGCTTTGGGCGTTCCCTGCATGATGACGGTTATGCCCAAACCTGCTTTGGCAATCCGCTTATTCCCCGCCACTAATTCATCAAGCATCTCTTTACATTGCGTGCAGCCAAAGTGCCGCGTGAATGACAGCAGTAGCGGTTTCTTTTTCCAGAGGCTGGATAATTTCACCGGTTTACCCGCTGTATCCAACAAAGTCACGTCGGGGGCGGTCTGGTTGAAATCGATGTGCTTTTTATTTTTCATAATTTCTCCACACAATGTTGGTCTGATTGTCTATTCCTTCGCCAGGTAGGAGGTGATCCATTCAACGATGAGAGCTCCAGCTTTCTCCAGGTGTTTTCTGATGACCTGCTGGTATATGGTGAGATATGGTTTTAAGTTTTTCTTCGTCATCTTGCGATCAGCAAGAAGCTTTTCCAGCCAGCGAAAATCAAACACCATAAAATCGAGATCGCCCAGCTCAAGCGCCGCTTGAAGCTCCGATGTGAAAAACGCATTCACAACGACCATGTATTCGTTGAAGAGGTTGTTTTTCTTTAGCGCGGTCATCACTTCAGCTTCGATCGATGATCGTTTTGAGTTGAATGCTCTCGCGGTATCCAGATAGGATTTTTCCTGGCGGATGGAATTGGGGAAAACCTCATGTTTGATCACAAGCTTTTCGATAATATCCACGGCCTCCTCCAGTTTTTCACCCAGGAAGTATCCGGGGATCCGGTTTCGCAGCGCAGGGAGATGACTGAAAATATGCCCGCCATAAGCCAGTGGAATACCCAATCTCTGAGTCAGTTGTGCTGTGGATAAAACAGCCGCTGCCGTGGTTAATCGTTGCGCTGCCAGAACGATCAAAGTTGGATGTATGGATGTAGCGGTGAGTTCCATTTGCTCCAGGGGGATATCAGCTCCAAGATAAATGACATTGATCCCTTTTCGGCGCAACAGCAAGGTCAGTAATAGCACCGGGAAAGTGTGTTCTTCTCCTGAAGGACAGCCTGTAATCAGAGTTTGTACACGAATCGGGTTGGGGGTGCTGGTGATCAGGCTTTCAATGCGTCGTATTGCCAGGGCGGAGGTGAAATGCTCCTGCTGGACCGAGGCTTTGTTCTGGTACCAGAGGTCACCGATTTCACTGATCCCTTTTTGGAGAATTTCCAGGCAGACAGTCTCAACAGGGAAAATGGCAAATGCCTGGTTGACGATCTCTTCCGCTTTGATCATGTCAAAAGCCATGCATGCTTTTAACCATTTGCTCCTAAAAATATCCACGCGATTATCTTCAGCCACGAGGAGGGGCTTTCCCGCAGGTTTGTCTTCCATTTCTTCGGAAAGGGGACCGTGGCCCGATTTGGATAGATCCTTCCAGAGCGCGGCAGCCCGGCTGATGCTGAGCCCTTCAGATTGCCTGGCGCGCAGCCATTTAACCACCGCCAGGTCATAATCAGAATACAGACGGTGTCCACCTTCGGTGCGATGAGGTTGGGGAAGACCATAACGACGCTCCCAAACCCGTAGTACATCTGCCTGGAGCCCGGTCTCTTTGAGCATCGCGCCGAGGTTGTAGACCGGCGTATGGCTGATCGTCATCATTCAATTCCTCTGGATGATGTTCCGGTTTTCAGGGACAGGTCCGAAGTGGTTCGTTCAGCGATCACAAGTAGATTCTCCAGCATGATGGTGTTCAAATAATGGCTGTTTCATTTTGAATCATCAATTTCGGATGATTATATGGTTTTGTCTAATATTTGTCAAGATATATATGGACAAAATATTGACAAATTTAGAAAGTATTGTTATTATTAATATATAGTATTTGTGTCCAATTACACATATTCAGGATACTTTGAGTGATCATGGAGAATTAGAATGCCAAGAGTTGAATTAAATACACCGGCCCCGGATTTCAAGCTTCAAAATTTCGAGGGAGAAACGGTCCGGCTTTCCGATTTCAAGGGACAAACCAACGTCCTGCTTGTATTCAATCGTGGATTCATGTGACCATTCTGCCAACGGCATATGGCGCAGTTGCGCCAGGACTATCAAAAATTTATGGACCGGCAGACAAAGGTCATCGTGGTTGGACCCGAAGATGAAAAATCCTTTACCGCATATTGGCATGCGAACGAACTCCCGTTTATTGGCCTGCCTGACTCTAAAGCTTCCGTTCTAAAGCTGTATGGCCAGGAAGTAAACCTCTTTAAAATGGGTCGCATGCCTGCCCAGGTGATCATCGATAAGCAAGGTATTGTACGTTTTGTCCATTATGGGCACTCAATGTCAGATATACCGGAGAACGAGGAGCTTTTTCAATTGCTTGATGAAATTAATCTATAATATAAAAAATGGAGTTAAAAAATGAGCTTTATATTGATACTTAAAATTATTGCTTCGCTTGCCACAGCCCTCACAGGCCTGTTGGCCTTGGTGAAACCTTCCGCGGTTCATGGTTTTACTGGTTTGGTTGCTTCGGGACCGCGAGGGATTTCCGAGATCCGTTCGATTTTCGGCGGTCTGTTCATCGCGCTGGGTGTTGCACCGTTTGTCTTTGGCGAGGTTGCTTACCTTGTTCTCGGTTTGGGTTATCTTGCCATCGCGGTGGTTCGATTTGTATCGATCTTCCTGGATAAATCCAGGGACTCCTCCAATTGGATCAGCCTGGCGATCGAGATTGTGTTTGGTATTATTCTTTCCCTGAGGTGATCCCATGACCGTTCGCATACTCACTGACAGCACGTGTGACCTGCCTGCAGAAGTCATTAATCGCTTGGGCATTTATGTTTTACCCCTTTACATTCATATTGGAAATCGTGATTTCCTGGATGGGATCGATATCAGCCGTGATGAATTCTACAAGAACTTGCCCTCTTATCCCATTCACCCCACCACGGCTGTTCCTTCACCGGCAAAATTTGCGCTCATGTATGATGCCCTCGCGGGTGAGGGGGCGACAGAGATTTTGTCAATCCATATTTCATCCAGCCTCAGCGCCATCCCAAATGTAGCGCAAACAGCGGCCAAGGAGACCACTTCAGTGCCGGTCACGGTGCTGGATTCCCGCCAGTTATCCCTTGGTACCGGGTTCCTGGTTCAGACTGCTGCAGAGCTGGCAAAGCTTGGCAAGTCTGTCGCTGAGATCCTTCCTATCCTGGAAGACCAGATCAAGCGGACGTATGTGGCTGCTGGTTTGGATACTCTAAAGTTTTTGCGTCGCAGCGGGAGAATGAACCGGGTGATCTCCACCATTGGTGAGCTGATCCAATTAAAACCGATCTTAAAAATGGATGATGGCGTTTCCGGCGTTGAGCGTGTGCGAACGCGCCAAAAAGCTGTCGCCCGGATGGTGGAGATGATCAAATCGCACAGTCCATTTGAGAAGATCGCCTTTTTGCATTCAACCGCAATCGATTCCATGCAACGTCTTAAAGAAGAAGTAAAGCAATACCTTCCCAAGGGCGATATTTACATGGAAACGATCAATCCTGTCATTGGAGCACATATCGGACCGGGCGTGGTTGGTTTTGCCAGTGTTTCAAGTAAATAAAATCGAGGAAATGATGACTTTTATACAAATTTATCTCATTGGACTGGGAGTCACCCTGGTCCTGATGACAGTTTTATGGCTTGTCAGTCTGCGCCTCAAGAATTCCAGCATCGTGGATATCTTTTGGGGCACAGGTTTTGTCGTTGCCGGTTGGGTGTATTTCATATTGACTCCGGATGGATATCTGGCCCGAAAACTCCTGATCATGGTCCTGGTTACCATCTGGGGACTGCGATTATCGATCCACATTCTGCGGCGCAATTGGGGAAAGCCGGAAGACTTCCGCTATCAGGTCTGGAGAAAAGAAGCCGGGCAGGCATGGTGGTGGCGAAGTTTCTTCAAGGTATTTCTGCTGCAAGGCTTTCTGCTCTGGATCATTTCCATTCCCCTGCTTGCTGCGCAATCAAGTCCTCTGCCATCTCATTTGACCATCTTGGATTACCTGGGCGCGCTTGTTTGGCTGATTGGATTCTTCTTCGAATCTATGGGTGATCACCAGCTCTCAAAGTTTAGAGCAAATCCTGCCAATAAGGGGAAAGTCCTGGATACGGGTGTCTGGCATTACACCCGCCATCCCAACTACTTCGGAGATTCCGCTCAATGGTGGGGCTATTATTTGATAGCAGCTGCAGCTGGAGGATGGTGGACGATTTTCAGCCCGATTATCATGACCCTCTTCCTGCTCAAGGTATCCGGTGTCGCCTTGTTGGAAAAAACCCTGGAGACACGCCCTGGATATAAGGAATACATCGAGGAAACCAGTGCGTTCATCCCCTGGTTTCCGAAGAACAAATAAATCCAAAAAGAAAAGGTGATGTAAATGAAAATTGCCAAGCTGATTGCTTTGGTCGGTCTATTGGCGATGACTGTTATCCTGATCTACGGTTTTACTGTCGGGAATTTCGCCAATGACGGCGCAAAATTATTGACCATGCCCTGGGGCATCGTTTCTCTGGTCGATCTGTACGTCGGTTTTGCTCTCTTCTCGTGCTGGATCGTTTTCCGCGAGAAGGCATTGCTGCCTTCCATCATCTGGGTGGTGTTGATGATGGTCCTGGGCTTCTGGGCTGGAGCCTTGTATACATTGATCGCGTTGCAGACCAGCGGTGGAGATTGGAAGCGTTTATGGTTTGGCAAACGATATAAAGCTGATTGAGGGGGAATGCATAAAAGTAAGTGGGTAATGCTGGCAATTAATATAGTGGGTGGGGTTGCGGTGCTGGGGAGCTATGCCCTTGGGATCGCATCGCATCCCGATGCCGGGCAGCTCCTATGGGGTGGGGTGCCATCTGCGATACGGACAGTCTACACAGCAGGTATGTTTCTGGCTGCTTCAGGATATTTTGCCTTCACATACTTTATTCTTTTCCGCCTGGATCCGGATCAGGTCAGAGTGTCTGACCGATTTGGATTTAGGATATTCAATATCCTCTATACGCTGATCCTGCTCCCATCTGCATTGTGGATGCCGCTGACCATTCTAACGGTCGAGCAATCCAGTATGGCATTATTATGGGCGACCAGGCTTGATTTAGTCGTGGTGGCCATTGCCTCACTGGGATTGCTTGTCGCATTAGCGAAGGTTCAACCGCGTCAGCCCTTATGGGCGTATCGGGCGGCTTTGATCGGCAGTATGTTCTTTTGCTTTCAAACGGTTCTGTTGGATGCGATCGTTTGGGGATCGCTTTTCCAAATCTAAAAATCACCAATTCCAGGTAAATATCTTCTCGGGTGTCAGTTTGATCAGCAGGTTATGGGGATCATGGATCCATTCCTGGGGTTCCTTTCTCCATGACCCCTTTTTCACCCAGGTAGCGTTCATAGATCCAATGAAACTGTTTTTGTAAGAAATCACCAGGTTCTCTCACCAACTCGACTTCACCTTCAAGGATGACAGCTTTGGTCCGTCCATTCATGGATGCATCGATCGATACTGAAATCTTTGGATTGATTTTCAATTCATTGACCTTGCGGGTGTTGGAAAATGAACTGATCCAGATACTTTTACCATCCCATCCGTACCAAACCGGGACGACATGCGGCTGACCTTTTACATCCACTGTAGCCATCCTGGCAATGAGCGGTTCTTCCAGAAATTCGTTGATGAATTTCTTTTTTTCTTCCGTTACTGTTTTCATTAATTAATAAATCCCCAGAAAAACGATTTAAGATAGTGATATATGGGACATCAATAAATTAATCTGTATCAACTTGCAAACGTTTGACTTGATGATGCAGCCAGGCTGCCGTTGCGCTTTCATGCCGGCGGACGACCATGACAGAGTGTGGCACTTTTTCCACGATGGTATCACACACTGCACCAAACAATGTTTCATCAGTAATATCATACGCAGATCCGATGATGATCAACCCATAATCATTCGTTTCACATTCCTTGATCACTGCATCCGGAACAGATTTCGCAGTAAGTATTTGAAGCGTTGAATTTGCCGGGATCTGCCCAAGCTGGGTCATAACAATTTCCTGGATGTAAGAGATCTTATCCTCTTCAACCTCTTCATCCATTTCCCCCGGGATGACGTATACATAGTTGACATGCGATCCTTCCTGCATGGAGATATCGTTTGCCAGATGTATGGCTAGCTGGCTGTTTAGTCCACCGCCTACTGGAACCAGGATATTTCGGAAATTCTTAATCCCGCGATCATTCAAAACTGCCAGGTTTACTTTTGCTTCCTCTGCTAATTGTTTGAGAGCTTTTCGATAGGTATCCTCTGCTGCGGGTCGAGTCTGGCCATTTCATCAATACCAGTTTTACGTTGTCATCATTCTTAATTTCATTGATAACTCCATCAGCCATGCTTACATCGGCGATCATTTTCGTATACATGGGCACATTACGATCCACTGCATAATGAATGAATCTGTGGAGGATATCATGCCTCTGTTCTTTGATCTTCTTCAGGTATTTATTCGCATCCGTTGTGTCCACATTGATGGTACTTGGTAAAACGGTTAATAGGCACATGTTTAAATCTTTTTCTGTCTCTGCCAATAGAGAGCCGACGTTCATCAAGCCATCCATCCCATTATGGTTTGTGATGGGAAGGATGATGCGCCAGCGACCGGGTGAAAGGCTGCGTTTGTGCGCATCCTGCCATAATTGGAATCCGATCCTTGCATAATAATAAACTAGTGAAAATTCCAATGACAGCACCTGTGAAAAGTATGGCATCCAGGTCAGAAAAGAAAATGACGATCACGCATGTAAGTGAAGCCAAAATCGGAGTAAGTGGAAATAAGGGCGCTTTAAAGGGTCGATGGATGGTGGGATATTTTTGATGAAGCCTGATCATCGCCAAATTTGAGAAGAATAAAGAGCACGAATAGATACCCTGCTGAAGTAATATAGCTGAGAAAATCAACCACCCCAATGATCGTGATCAAAATGGTATACAATTCCGATAAATAGGATCGCCATAAACGGCACACGTGCCCGGTTTAGGCGGGAAAGTACGGTGGGCCAGGCACCATCACGACCCAGGGTGAAAGTTTCACGTGTGGCGCTGAGCATGGAGGAATTGATGGAGGTTAAGCGCTCCCACCATGCCTGCCATGGCGATGATCGTTACGCCCAGACCAGGCATAAATATCTTGGCTGCATCAGATAGAGCCGTGGCAGAACCAGCCACAGATTGCCAGGGAACAGTACCAAGAGTTACCACAACCGTCAGGGAATACACGATGGTGATTAAAACAAGACTGACCAGGATGGCAATGGGGATATTCTTATTGGGATTCTTAACTTCTTCGGCATCATCGGCGATAACCTCAAAACCAACATAAGCTGCATAAATGAGTGCTATTGTTTTCATCAGGATCCCTGTATTGGTGAAAAAGTCATCAGAGGTGAATATCCTGCCGTTCGGGAATAGCGTTGTTGGATTAAAGCCATTGGGAGAAATGAATCCCCCAACGATATAGACCGTAAATGCAACCAGTAATGATATTCCCATCACGATCTGTACGTTACCAACATTGGTGACCCCAAGAATATTAAGGATCACGAAAATAACGATGACTGTGATCGCTGCCGGGATGATGGGGACCGAAGGGATGAAAACACTCAGGGAATAAGCAAAGCCTACTGCGGATAAAGCACAGTAAAAAGTGCTCGATATACTGTCCATCGATCCGATCAAGAAACGATAATAAGCCTTTTCCCCAAGCTTCGCGTACATAGGTCATCGCGCCGCCTGTCTCAGGATAGACAGTCGCCAATTCGCTGTAGTTCAAGGCGATGCTAAAGCTGAGAAAACCGCCCACCAGGATGGCGATGAAATGTTGCAGGACCAGCAACGTCAGCTGCCAACCCGGTCAGGACGAAGATACCGGAACCTAAAGTTCCGGCTGTACCAAGCAATATGGTTTGAAATAAAGTCAGTTGTCTCTTGAGCGTGCGTTTAGCCATGAATCACTACCTCAATTAACCTTTGAAAAATGGAATTTCAGTGGCTGAATCTACCAAGCCACTGATTGTAGAGTACCCTTAAGATGGTTGTATGGATGTCGTAAAGATCCTTCGTCTGTGTGAATAAGCTGTAATCTTATCCCCAATGCGTAAAATTGACAATCAGCCGATTTATGTTTTGCAGGAAGATAAAAGAATGGCCTTCTAAACCTTATTTGACATCAAGCATTCTCCAAGGTTTAGATCAATGTGATCTCAGTATTTATACATTCGAAATCAACTATCCTTGGGGCGCATCTTTGACCACAAACTGAAGGCCATGACTGCCATGGGCAGTGCAAACGCTCCTCCACACAAGGAATTTCCACCGCTTTCACCAGTGGGATTTTCTTCTTCTGGCTGTTCTTCGGGAGATTCGGCTTGCTCTTCGGGTGTTTGATCCGTTCCTGCCTGCGATTCAGATGCATCGCTCACCAGTCGGACTTGATCCACCCACACCGTCCCGCTGTTCAGGGGACTGCCAGTCCCGGGGAAACCGAATGCCATTCCCATCACCTGGTCAGTCCTGGTAAAGGCTGCCCCTGCATTTTCCTCCCAATCCACGCGCTTGAAATCCTGCCAGGGGATGGTGATCAGGGTCCAATCGTCGGATTCGGCGGGTGTTTCCAGGGTGTAAAAATAGCTTTCCTGGTTATCCGGTGACCCGGCATAGAGATCGATATGCATGATGCCCCCGGTCGCCGCTGATTGCAGTGCGAAGCTCAGACCCTGGTACGCACTCCAATTCTGCAGGTCGTCAAAATAATGTGTACAGGTGGCCCAACCGTCCTCTGCAATGGTGAATTGCAGCTGCAGTGACTGCCCGCTTTCATATCCCCTTTCAGCATCTCCCGCGCAGGATAGCGTCGTCACTCCTCCTTCATCAAGATACATTTCCCAACCGGGTGCGCCGCTTTCGAAATCCTCGATGAAATCACCGCTGACCATCGGCGCAGTGACCGCGCTGTTTTCTGATCCAGCTTCAGGTGTGGTTAGAGGTACCTCGGCTGCGGGTGGCTGTTCGGGTGCGCTGGCTTTCCAGCGGTTGTAGAACGCGTTCAGCATGGGTATGAATTCTTCAGTCGCCTTGGTATTGCCCGCGCGTGATGGGTGATCGTCTCCGGAAGGGTAGTAGAGCAGATCATGTCCCTCTCGCATAGGTATGTTCCACCTGCCCATTGTTGATGCGGTGATGGTGGTTGGCTCCGGTCAGCACGTTATAAAAATCGAACACAGCCACGTTGTTGAGCGTGTAATTGTTCTCATCCAGCCAGTCGTTCACCAGCCATAGATTGAAAGCACGCGCGTTATCACTGTAAGAGCTGCTGCTCAAGGGTGGCGCGGTGATCACCACGAACAGCTTGTCGGGGCGGCTGGCGAAATATTTGAGGATTTCATTGTAAACATACTTGGCGTTGCTCACGCTCAACCAGCCCTCCGGGGCGGCGAGGATCGTTGGGATTACCTTCCAGGTCGGAGTTGGGAAAGCAGGATTTGAACACGATGATCTGGTTTTCCCCACCGGGATCTTTCGAGAGTCGCGGCCAGCTGCCAAAATCACCGGTGTTCTGCCCGTTTTCGTTATAGAGCGCTTTTAAGTAAACAGGGCTGCGATCACCGCGGAACCAATCCCACCAGTTGGGAATATCCGTTGCATCGCCGATAGAATCGGGTCCCCAGCCGTAATTGGTGGCGCTGACGTAGTAATTATTCTCCATCAGAGCCCGGCCCAGGTCACCGCCCAGCTCGTTGCTGGAGGGATCTGCCAGCCAGTTGCCGCCGGTGGAATGGTGAATGAAGATCAATTTGACCGGGGAATCGGGTGGCGTGGGATCAGGTTGTTGGAGTAATATAGGAACCGGTTTCATACCGCAGGTAAGCAGGATGAGAATTATGGAAATAATGATCTTTTTCATGGGGTAAATTCCTCCTGAATATGATCGGGGTTGATAGCTGCGTATCTTTCCCCCTGGAGAACAATGATCATCGGGTAGTCCTAGATAAATAAGAGTTTATAACAAGATAATTCGTTTGGGAAGTTGAAAATGCCAGAATAATCTTTGAATTTAAGCCAAACAAGGTTTCGAGAGATTCGAGCTATATGCTGCTCAAAAAAGAGAAAGCCGTTCCACCACAGGTAAATATGTGGTTAAACGGCTCTCTGGATAGCACCAGGCTAACTTATTTCGCTGAAAGTGCAGCCATGGTGATGTAGTTGTAGGGTTTGTTGAAGTGCGGTAGGAAAAGGATATCGGTCAGTGCCAGCTTGTCGATGGTGACCTTCTCCTGGATGGCCAGCGAGAACAGGTGGATGCCCATGGACATATCATAGGTGGAAGCCATCTGCGCGCCAAGAATGACCCGGGTATCTGTGTTGTATACAATGCGGATCTTGACCTTCGGATTGTCCTGCTTCATGAATTCCGGCTTTTGCAGGTCTTCGAAATCCGTTGCGCTGGCATTGATGCCGAGAGCTTTGGCTTTATTGAGCGTCATTCCGGTGGAGACCATCTTGAGGTCATAAATACAAATACCGTTCGATCCCTGCACGCCTACCGACTCTAATGTTGTCCCACAGACATTGTGGGCTGCTACGATTGCCGAACGGACCGCGTTGGTTGCCAGCGCGATGTAGTTGGGGGCATCGATGGTATTGTCGTAGACCGTCGCGCAGTCACCGATGGCAAAGACGTCCTTCACGCTGGTTTCCTGTTTCTTATTGACCAGGTAGGCGCCATTCTTGAAGCGCTCTAATCGTTCGCCTCCCAGGATGGTATTGGGTCTGAAACCTATGCACAGAACGACCATATCTGACGGGTAAGCATTCTTGTCAGTAATAACTTCTTCAACTTTATTTTTTCCCCTGATCTCCATAACCTTTTCACCAAAAGCCAGCTTTATGTGGTGATCCTGCAGGTTCTGGCGCATGAGGTCGGTGAATCCCTTGTCATAATAAACGGGAAGGCAAGTTTCCATGATATCGATGAGTGTTGTCTTCTTGCCATGCCTCTCGAAAGCTTCTGCCAGCTCCACGCCGATATAACCGGCGCCAATAACGGTCACGTTCTTGATCGCGGGTGATTTGATCTTCTCAACGACCTCCGCGGCATGCTGGTAAAGTTTGACCAGTTGCACATTCTCAAGGTCCTTGCCGGGGATGGTTGGCACGATCGGCCAGGATCCGGTGGCCAGGATCAGCTTGTCATAGCTTTCTTCGATCCTGCTGCCGTCCTTCTGCCGGGCATAGACAAGCTTTTTATCGAAATCGATATCCTCCACGGGTGTTTCCATATGGATGACAGCTCCCATGGATTCAAGCTCTGCCTTGTTTGAATAGAAAAGACCTTCCGGTCCATCAATCTGCGATCCGATCCATAATGCCATGCCGCATCCCAGGAAGCTGATATTGGAATTTGAATCGAAAACGATCACTTTTTGGCCGGGGTAGTTGGTCAGGATCGTCTTGATGGCGGCTGTACCCGCGTGATTGGCGCCTACAACAATAATTTTGCTCATCGAGTTTTCCTTTCGAGGCAGCATCATTAATTACCGTATTGATGTCGTCTCAGTCCGAGAGTGATGTTATCAAAATGGAGCGACCTTGTCAATTTTGCGTTATAAGGTAGATTGTACAGTAACAGGTCTCCATAGGATGGATTTGTCCTGGATGAAATGATAATGGTCTGGTGATTAAATCCATTTTTTTCTGTATGTTTGTAAGTAGAAATGTTATGCATAATGTTATATAAATATAAGTATTAAGAGCATCATCAAGCATCTGCATGCCTGTAAAATTTCATATTCTTGGCAAAATATGTGAAAATAAATTACCCGTCCGTTGATCATCTCGGAATTATGTGCTTCCCAGTTAAGGTTAAAGCATGATGTCTAGAACCACTTCTCAATTACGAAACGATAAGGAGAAAAAATGACCGAACCACGCAAGAAATTGACCCTGCCAGGTTTCTTTAAAAAAGCCGCCGAGGGAATCCCCATCACCTGGTTGACCTGCTATGACTATCCAACCGCCTACCTGCAGGAGCAGGCCGGGTGTGGATATGATCCTGGTGGGCGACAGCCTGGGCATGACCATGCTCGGCTATGACGGTACGCTGCCCGGTAACGATGGATGACATGATCCGTCATACGGCAGCAGTCCACCGCGGTGCACCCAACGCCTGGGTCGTTGGTGACATGCCCTATATGAGCTATCAGCCATCGGTTGAAACCGCCATCCGCAATGCCGGGCGCTTTATGGCTGAGACCGGTTGTGACTGCCATAAAGCTCGAAGGTGGCGCATCCATGGCAGACCGCATCAGAGGGATCGTCGATGCAGGGATCCCCGCCATCGGGCACCTGGGGTTGACACCGCAAAGCGTCAGTTCGCTGGGTGGATTTCGTTTGCAGGGAAAGAGCGCGGCTACTGCCAAGAAGATCATCGATGATGCCAAGGTGCTCGAAGAAGCCGGGGCATATATGATCCTGCTGGAAATGGTCCCTGACCGGTTATGCAAGCTCATCACCGAGCGCGCCAAGAATTGCATGATCATGTCGCTCGGCTCCGGTCCGCACGCCCACGGTCAACTGCTCATCTATCATGATGCGTTTGGTCTCTATCCCAAGTTCAAACCGCGCATGGCAAAGGTCTTTGCGGATGCCGGGGCAGTGATCGGTGAAGGATTGAGCCGTTATGTTAAAGAAGTGACCGATAAGACTTTCCCCGCACCCGAGAACTGGTTTGGGATGTCGGATGAAGAGTATGACGAACTGATGAAACTGCTCAAGAAGAAATAGTCGCATGATTGCTTTTTGTAATTTCGAAAAAACTAAACCAACTCGTTAACACAAGGAGAAAGAATGACCGATCCCCGTACCCTTCTTCAAATCCCTGCTTCACGCCTGGATGCTGTCAACAAGGTTCTGCTGGACCCCAACAGCCGGGTGATGAACGATTTCCTGGCTGTGGTTGCGAAATACGGAACTGCCGAAGAGATCAATCGCAAGCACCGCGAATCGCGCAAAACTGGAAAACCTCCTCAAGACAGGTTGAAGCCAGAGCGCCGGATTACATCAAGGATTTGAAATGGTTGATTGAACAGCGTGATAAAGGCGCTTTCATTTCCGTCGCAGATTACCGCAGGAAAATCCTGGGTGATAAGGCGGATAAAATGAAGTTCAAGGATGAATTCGCCGTCACGCTGGAAGTCTCTGCTCTGCAGTACTTCCCCTGGATCCGCGCCATGGCGGAGCAGGCCATCGCCAACCAGACTCTTGTCCCGGGGCGGTTCATTGCCGTCCGCAAGATGAAGGAATCCGAAGCGGATGGCGACCTGCCTGCCATCGTCGCTGCGCTGGATATCATCGGCGCGTCCTTTGTCGAAACGCTGGATACCAAGGGTACGGATGGCTCCAATCCGCATCTGGGCGGTCCGGCTACCATCACCGGGTATTTTGGCGGTATCGGTCAGCCCAACGAACATGCCCTGATGTGGCTGGATGAGTTCCTGTATTACTACACCAACTACGGCGTCCAGCACGTGCTCAACTTCAATGCCGGGACCATCCTGCTCGGTTTCATGCTCTACAAGCTGGGCGTGGATATCCAGTTCAAGATTTCCGTCTTCTTTGGTTCGGATAATCCCTATCACGCGCTGTGGATCATGATGATGGCCAAGCTGTTCAGCCGCGAGGATGGTTCTTCCCCGCTGATCGGTTTCAACTGGTCAAACTCCATCAACAACAAGACCATGGAATTGACCGCTGAGTTCCGCAAAGCGCTGGGATTCGAGAATGTCATTCGCTTTGAGCATCACATCACCGAGACGCAAAAGAGCATCGTCATCCAGCCTTATGACCGCCGCGACGAACTGGTCCAGATCGCCGATCATGTGGCGAATATCGCCGCCAAGCACGAGGGCGGTGATCCTGAGGTGGATAAATCCCGTGCCCATCCATCGGATATTCTCGATTACTTCCGTGAAAAGGATGAAGTCATCAAGAGCGGTGATTGGGACAACTTGCGCATCAACTATCTCGACAAGGTGGATGCCTGTAATAAGACCGCCCGCGCGCTCACTGAAAAAGGGCTGAGTTTTGTGGCAGCGAGGAATTTACACAAGTAAAGTATCGAGAACTCCTCATCCCGTATGCGTTTGATAACAAACCAGGAATCTATAATTCCTGGTTTGTCTTTAAATGGGTCAGTGGGTAACAAACAGTATTTCCCCTGATATGAGTGTCAACCATAGATCTCTTTTAAAGTGGGTACTTGATTTTTTGAAAATGCGATGTATAATCTAGTTTGTTAGTCCAATGTATTTACAAAGTATTTTATTACTGTTGCTTTCCCATCATTTGCTATTTCGCATGAGGATGAACTTGGATGAAAAAAGCAACAATCCAGCAAACCAAACAACATAATCGCGATCTTGTCCTGCGGACGATCTTCGCGCACGAATCAATCAGCCGCGCTGAAGTCGCCCGCATCACCAGCCTGACCCGAACTACGGTATCGGACGTGGTTAGCATTCTTATCCATGAAGGTTTGGTCCGTGAGATAGGGAAGGGAGAATCCCTGGGTGGAAAAACACCCATTTTGCTCAGCGTCATCCCGGATTCGAGATATCTGATCGGATTGAATCTCGCCCAGGAAAAGTTCATTGGGGCGATTGTGAATTTACGGGGGGAGATCAAGGAAACGGTGGAGCTCCCGGCAGCAAACGATAAAGGTCAGGCTGCGATTGAATCGGTTTACCAGATCATTCAGCAATTGTTAAGGAAAGGACACAAACCGGTCGTCGGGATTGGCGTAGGTACGCCCGGCCTGGTGAACACGCGCGAAGGTGTCGTGATCGATGCGGTCAATTTGGATTGGAAGGATTTGCCGCTCGGGAAGCTGCTGCAGAATAAATTCAAACTGCCTGTCCTTCTGCTTAATGACAGCCAGGCAGCTGCAATTGGCGAATATGTCTACGGCAGCAACCACGATCGGGAATCCAACCTCGTCGTGGTGAATGTCAAGCATGGCATTGGGGCGGGGATCTTGATCAATGGTCGCCTCTTCCAGGGGGATGGGGGCAGCGCCGGTGAAATCGGGCATGTTGTCGTTCAGGAAAATGGCGTCCCCTGCCGGTGCGGAAAGAACGGGTGTCTTGAAACGGTCTCCAGCGCGAAGGCAGTATTAAGCCAACTCAACATGAAGTCTCTGGAACAGGTGAAGCGATCGCTGGAAGCAGGGGATTCGGTGACAAGACAGGTCATCTCAAAAGCTGGGTATTTTCTGGGGATTTCCCTTGCCAATCTGATTGGCACATTGAATATCCATAAGATCATTCTCACGGGTGATATGACCTTTTTCGGGGATGCATGGTTGACCATCGTTCAATCTTCCATGAATGCTGCTGCATTTTCACGCTTATCGGAGAATACGAAGATTGAGCTGGGGGCGTTGGGATACAAGGCATCCATCCTGGGTGCAGCCGCGTACCTGCTTTTGGATGAATATTCTCTTTTATTTGTGAGAGAGTCGAGTTCTAATGCGACTGGTTGAACCATCCTGTATCCCTCCTCTAGATAAAGGATTCAAGCCGGCGGTCCTGGTGAACCATCATTTCATGGGCAAGGTACGACCATTGGATGCGAATTTGATCATCGCTTTGGAACGGAATGGTGGCGAGATCTCTCGATTTGACCTCCCGATATATCCCGAAGACCATCCAGATTTCAATGACAACTTTGAGATCGTTGAGCGAATGGTCAAATTTCTTCTCTGGCAACGGGGCGGTTTTAAGCTCTATTTGGGTGGTCCGAAAGCCATATTTGATCAATTGCGATCGATCTATTCGGCGGATGGTCCGCGGAGGTTTGATTTTCATTTTCTCGGCGAAACAGTCTATGAAAAGGGTTTCTCGGTCATTCATTGTGAACCGCATGAGGTCCCGGAAGAAAATGAACCGGGTAAACAACTTGGGCGAAACCTCAATGGATTCCGCATCGGCTTCGATCTGGGGGCTTCGGATCGAAAGGTCAGTGCCGTCGTGGATGGGAAATCGGTTTTCAGTGAGGAAGTGATCTGGGAACCGGCAAAACAAGCTGACCCGCTTTATCACTATGGCGAGATCATGGCGGCCATACGCGCAGCCTCCGAAAAGATGCCCCGCGTGGACGCCATTGGAGGAAGTTCCGCGGGGATCTATATCGATAATCGCCCCATGGTGGGTTCGATCTTTCGTGGAGTTCCCCCTGAGAAATTCAATGATATCAGGCAACTTTTCCGTGATATTCGTAGAGAGCTTGGCGTTCCCCTCGAAGTGCTCAACGATGGCGATGTGACCGCCCTGGCCGGATCGATGGCGATTGGCGATAACTCGGTCCTGGGGATAGCGCTAGGCTCAAGTGAAGCCAGCGGTTATGTCAATGACCAGGGCCGCATCATGGGCTGGTTGAATGAGCTCGCCTTTGCCCCGATCGATTACAACCCAAATGCACCTGTGGAGGAATGGTCGGGAGATAGGGGGTGTGGGGCGTCCTACCTTTCCCAGCAGTGTGTTTTCCGATTGTGTGCAGCAGCAAAGATCACCATCCCTGTAAATCTCACGGATGCGGAAAAGTTGAAATTCGTCCAGGAAAAACTCGAATCAGGTCACGATGGCGCTGTGCAGATCTGGCAGAGCATGGGCATTTACTTGGGATACGCCCTGGCGCATTATGCGGATTTTTACAATATCAGGCATGTGCTGATCCTGGGACGCTGTACCTCGGGCATCGGAGGGAATTTGCTGCTCGATGGTGTCAAAAGCGTTTTTGAGAATGAATTTCCCCAGTTGCTTGAGTCAATGGAAATTCACCTGCCGGATGAGAAAATCCGCCGGGTGGGTCAATCGGTGGCAGCAGCCAGTCTGCCGATCGTTAAATAAGGAAAACATGGATCTTCACTCCAAGACTGCTGAACTTTTCATACCGGACCAGGAACCTGCAGCGTCAGCGCTTGCACGCACGACTCATCTGTGTGTTGCAGCGCATCAGGACGACGTTGAGATCATGTCTGCGCAGCCAATCATTGAGTGCTTCCAGCAACAGGAAAAATGGTTCACCGCTGTCGTGGTCACGGATGGACGCGGTTCACCACGCATGGGCTTGTACGGAAAATATACCGATGAGGAAATGCGGTTGGTGCGCATCAAGGAGCAAAAGAAAGCTGCCGTGGTGGGTGAATATGCTGCACAGATATTCCTGGATTATCCAAGCGGTTCGGTAAAAGATGGGAATAACCCTGATGTGATCGATGACTTGTTAACGATTTTCAAGGCTACCCATCCCGGCATCGTCTTTACCCATAATCTGGCTGATAAACACGATACCCATGTGGCGGTTGCTTTAAGAGTGATTCGGGCCATCCGAAAGCTGGATAAAAAAGAAAGACCCAATCAACTCATCGGTTGTGAAGTATGGCGTTCACTGGACTGGCTCGTGGATACGGATAAGGTGATACTCGATGCTTCACAACATGAAAATTTGCAGAACGCTCTCCTTGGAATATTTGATTCTCAAATTGCAGGCGGCAAGCGTTACGATCTCGCGACGATGGGACGCCGTCGCGCCAATGCTACTTATTTTGAATCTCATGGTGTGGATAATTCGACCGGCCTGACTTTTGCCATGGATATGAGCTTATTGATCAGGGAAGATGACCTGGATCCGGAAGAATTCATCCAGGGCTTCATCCAGCGCATGGAGCAGGATATTGCTGGGAGATTGAAAAAGCTGATTTGAGATCCTCAGATCAGCATTCGGATGTTCCACAGAAAGGAGTGATAAGGAAAATTTAAACCACTTAAGATTTCAGTAAAAACAACCAATCCATATTGAAAGATCCTTGGAGGAGAAAAAATGCATAAAAAATGGTTCGTCGTTTTATCTGTTTTGATGATGGCAAGCATTTTGCTATCAGCGTGCGGGAAGCAGACACCCGTTGCCACGGAAGCTCCCGTAGTTGAGGAGCCGGAGGCTCCGGCTGTTGAAGAACCTGCGGAGCCAGTGACGCTCAAGATCTACCTGCTCGATTACACCCCCGATACCATCGCCTGGCTGAAGAGCGATATCAATCCGGCTTTCGAAGCCGCGCACCCGGGGGTTACCGTCGAGATCACCGAGGGTTCCTGGTCTGGCTGGGATACCACGTTCAGTGGTTTCTTCGCCGCCAAGGAGGGTCCGGATATCATCAACCTCGGCTCTGAAATGAACACGCTTTATGGCGAGAGCCTCGCGGATATGGATCCTTACCTGGGTGAAGCAGCCTGGGCGGACATCAAGAATTTCGGTCCTGCCCTCGAGAACGCCAAATTTGAAGGCAAGCTGCGCGGACTTCCCATCTTCACTGCCCCGCGTTACGTTTTCTGCAGAACGGATTTGATGGAAAAAGCAGGCTGGACGAGCGGCACACCGCAGAATTTCGCGGAATGGGTTGAATTTGCCAAGAAGGCGTCTGTCATCGATGCTGCGACCAATTCCCTCGCACAGCAGGCACTCGTTCCCGTCGATGCCGCATCCATGGCAGACTGGCAGTGGTGGCTGCTGGTGTTCTATTCATTGGGCGGCGAATTGTATAAAGCTGATGGTTCGCCCAACTTCGATTCACCTGAAGCCCTGGCGACCACGCAATTCATGCTCGATATGCGCCTGGCTACCTATGGTCCGGCAGCCGATGCGGTGGGTGCCTTGCCCGCTGGTCAAGGTTCGGTCATCGATGTCAACGCTGAAACCGGTAAGGATAACGGTGCAGTCTGCCTTGCCCACTCCGGTTGGGCGGCACCTCCATTCACTCAGCCGATTTGGGAAAAGGTTAGCCTTGATCCATTCTATGGTGATCCGGCCAACTTCCCGAACAGTAAACCGGTTGTGCTG
Source organism: uncultured Chloroflexia bacterium (assembly GCA_963804865.1). Lineage (GTDB taxonomy): Bacteria > Chloroflexota > Anaerolineae > Anaerolineales > Anaerolineaceae > CAVVEQ01. Next base: position 1,282,543 of record CAWDSH010000001.1, on the reverse strand, counting down.
GCGTTCAATGACTGGCTGGCGGTCGCGGATTACAGCCCCAACAAGGAGCTCGCAGCTGAATGGTTGAAAGCGGCCTTCAGCAAGGAAGCCAACAACAAGTGGAACTCGACCATGGGTTTGATCCCATCCCGAAATGATTCGCAATTTGGGTATGTGGTTGAATCCCCGCAGCTCAAGATCGAGGCGGAACTGGCGGCGAAATATGGTGTCGGCTTTGCTGGCATCAAGGAAGCTGCCAAATTGTCCACCATCATGCAGGATGCCCTCGGAAAATTGATCACAGAGGAATACACTCCCGAGGATGTCGTTGCCAAGATCCAGGAAGATTACGTGGCAGCGCTCAAATAATTTAGGATTATGCTATAAAGGTTGGGTGGGAAGTATTCCCACCCAACCTTCTTATTGTTTTATGGAGGTGCTGCGTGCCTGAAAATCCCTACTTGAATGTTTTATTCACGGCTGCATTCGCCATTTTGTTTATCATCGCAAGTTGTTACGGCTTGGGATACCTTGCTAAGACGCTCGTGAAGGCTCGCGGGGCATCTCCCATGAAGCAGAACAGCACCTTCGCGGGATATTTTTTCGCAGCTCCCTGGATCGTCGGTTTCCTGATCTTTGTGGTCGTACCCTTGGGATTTTCCTTTTATTGGAGTTTCACGGATTACCGGGTCACGTCCAGCGAAGCTCCCAATTGGATCGAATTCAGCAATTATGCGACGTTATTATTCGAGGACGATGCCTTCCGCGCTTCAATTATCAATACCCTCTATCTGACCGTCATCGGCTTGCCGCTGCAGATGGGTGCAGCGCTGCTGCTGGCAGTCCTGCTCAACCAGAGGATGAAAGGCGAGCGCATCTTTCGCATGGCATTTTACCTGCCGGTCGTCTTGGGCTTCAATACCGCTGTGCTGTTATGCTGGCGTTTGATGTTGAATACCGGCACCGGGATCATCAATCAGATCATCCGCGCGATTTCAAATGCGCTTCCGCCGGCCAGTTTCATCAATCGCGCGGTCATTTTCGTTCAGGAGGTCATCACCGCGGTATTTCTTGGGCTCAATACTGGAAAATACAACCTGTTAAATAAAACGATCGAAGCCGGATTTCCTGCTGCGAATCGGGTCCCATTATGGGTTCAGAGCCCATTGTGGACGAAAATGTCCGTTGTTTTGCTCTTGATTTGGGGCTGCGGTGCGATGATGCTCATCTTCCTCGCGGGATTGAAGAATATCCCCAGGGAGCTGACCGAAGCAGCGGACGTGGATGGCGCTTCAAGCTGGCAGCGATTTTGGAGGATCTCTTTTCCCCTTCTGACCCCCTATATCTTTTATAACCTGATCGTGGGCTTGATCGCCATGCTGCAGATCTTTGAGCCCATTTATGTGCTTTACCGGGATAACCAGCCGCTTGTATCATCCACTATTTCAATGGTCTACTACTTGTGGCAAAAGACCTTCAGCCATTTTGAGATCGGGTATGGATCTGCGATTTCCTGGGTGATCCTGGTTATCATCCTGATCGTCACCTTGATCCAGTTCGCTTTTCAGAAGCGATGGGTCAATTATGAGCTGTACTAGGAGAGCGGAATGAAACGTTACGGATCAATCATTAAAAGCATTTTGCTCTATATCCTGCTCACTGGATCATCCATTATCATGACGTTCCCGTTGTTTTGGATGATTTCCACGTCCTTGAAAACCCTTGAGGAAGCCAACTCAGCAGGCATTATCTGGTTCCCGAGGCAAGCGACCTTCGCAGCATATATAAATATATTCCAGAATCAAAATTTCCTGCGCGCCTATTTCAACTCGGTGTTTTATGTAACCCTGGCGCTGGCTGGCACATTGCTATCCATCGCCGCGGTTGCCTACGCATTTAGCCGCGTGGAATGGCCGGGACGGAATATTGTCTTCTTCCTGATGCTTTCCACGATGATGATCCCGGCACAAGCCCTGATCGTCCCTCAATACGTATTTTTCAGCAAGCTGGGTTGGGTGGGGACCTTCAATCCGATCATCATCCCCGGGTATTTCGCCGGTGGTGCTGCGATGGTATTCCTTTTAAGACAGTCCATGGCTCAGATACCCAAGGAGCTGGATGAATCGGCTGTCGTGGATGGCGCGGACCATATCCAGATCTGGTGGACGATCGTGCTGCCCCTGGTGAAGGCTCCCCTGGCAACGGTCGCGACATTCCTTTTTGTCGGTTACTGGAATAACCTGCTCACCCCGTTGATGTACTTGCAGACGGTTGATATGTATACGCTACCGGTCTACGTATCCACTTTGTTTAACATCAATCTTACCGTTCAGCAGTGGCCGACCATCATGACCGCCGCAGTCCTCACGACCATCCCCCTGATCATCGTCTTCTTTTTCGCACAGCGATTCATCCTGGATAGCGTGGTGATCTCCGGGCTGAAGGGTTGACCTGATAGGTAGAAAATTGACTCCCTGATTTCAGACTTTCAAGCTCATCTCTTTCGCAACACCAATGACTGAAAGTGGAGTGGATCGGTTGGGGTGAAAATGATGGCGTTAAATGATTGTATGTCGAAAAATTTGGCTGCTTCAACCTGGATCCGCTCGTCGGTAAAGTGCGAGAAGAAACGTTTTGGTTCCATGAAATCATCTTCATATATACCCTCATGGTCAAACCCGCCGTAGACGCCCAGGTAGAACAGTCCATCCTGTTTGAGTAATCGATCGATTTCCCGAAGAGCATTGGGAAACTCGATTTTGGGTAAGTGAAGCATGCTGTTCATGGAATAGACCGCATCGAAGGATGCATCCGGGAAGCGCAAGTCGGCGACGTCCATGACATGGGCGGTCAAGCCTTTATTGCGGCACAACTCGACCATGACTGGCGAGAGGTCGACGCAGGTGATCTCCAACGCGTGGTCCTGAAAAAAAAGTCCGTCGCGCCCTACACCCGCGCCAACTTCAAGCAGCGTTTGTTTATACTCTTTTTGCAGCAAGGATAGGAAACTTTGCCCTCTCGTTGATCTTCCAATCCTGAATCTCACTGGCTTCCCGGAGGAGGGCAGTCTTATCATAAAATTCGCGCAGGGCGTTGCGCAATTTGCTTTGATCGAATTGATCCATTGGCTTTTATTTGCGGTTTATCTGGGTTAGGAAATCTGGATAATCCCCATATGGAAGATTCATTATACTAAGACCAATTTGATTCCGTCTATTTTATATTAATGCACTCAGCATTGTATACATGTTAGTGATTTCATCATAATCCATTTATAATGTACCAAATTTTATAAGGAGTATTGATCCATGAAAGTAGTTATTATTGGTGGTGTAGCTGGTGGCGCCAGCACGGCAGCCCGTCTGCGGCGCATGGACGAAAAAGCCGAGATCATCATGTTCGAGAGGGGACCGAATATCTCATTCGCCAACTGCGGATTGCCCTATCATATCGGCGAGGTCATTCAGGAACGGGAAAAATTACTGGTGGTTACCCCTGAGAGCCTCAAAGAGATGCTCAATATCGAGTCGCGGGTGCTGCACGAGGTCATCCGCATCAACCGGACTAAAAAGACAGTGACCGTGCGGGAAGTCCAATCCGGTCGTGAATACGACGAGCAGTACGATAAGCTGGTGCTCTCCCCGGGGGCAGAACCCATCATCCCGCCCCTTCCGGGTGTTGATCTGCCGGGCGTTTTTACGTTACGCAATCTGCAGGACATGGACAAGATAAAGTCTCATGTAGATCAAAAGAAACCGGCGCGCGCAGTTGTCGTGGGTGGCGGTTTTATTGGGCTTGAGATCGCTGAAAACCTGCAGCATCGCGGGGTGAATATCACCCTGATCGAGATGCTCAACCAGGTGATGGCGCCCATCGATTTCGAGATGGCGTCCCTCGTTCACCAGCACCTGATTTTCAAGAAGATCCGCCTGGCGCTGGGTGACGGGCTCAAAAGCATTGAGAAGAATGCGGATGGCTCGCTTTCCATTTGTCTTTCCAGTGACCGCACGGTGGATGCGGACATGGTCATCCTATCGATTGGTGTACGTCCGGAGAATAAGCTTGCAAAAGACGCTGGCTTGGAGCTTGGTTTGCGCGGTACGGTGATCACCAACAAACATATGCAGACCTCCGATCCGGATATCTACGCGGTTGGAGATGTGGCTCAATTGAACAACCGCATCACTAACGAAGCCACCGCTCTGGCGTTGGCTGGACCTGCCTCACGCCAGGCGCGCGTGGCGGCGGATCATATCTCCGGCAAGGATGCCAGCTTCAATGGCGTCATTGGCACTTCCGTGGTCAAGGTTTTCGATCTGACCGTGGCTGCTGTTGGCTTGAACCAGCGGCAACTCGATCAGGCAGGTTTGCCTAATAATAATGTTATTGTGCATGCCTCCAGTCATGCCGGTTATTACCCGGGGGCTTCCCCCATGGCGTTGAAGCTGCTTTTCAGCCCCGAAGGAAAGATCTACGGTGCCCAGGCGGTTGGCGTCGATGGCGTGGAAAAACGCATCGATGTCATCGCCACAGCTATGTACGCTGGATTGAAAGTCTATGACCTTGAAGAATTGGAATTGGCATACGCTCCGCCTTACAGCTCCTCCCGTGACCCGGTCAACATTGTCGGTTTCACAGCTGCCAACGTACTGCGTGGGGATGTCAAAGTAATGCATTGGAGTGAGGTCAATAAACTTGACCGCCATGCCTTCACCATTCTGGATGTAAGACTGCCGGAAGAATTGGCTTTGGGAACGATCGATGGCTCGATCAATATCCCCTTGCAGGGACTTCGCCTAGCATATCAACGAGATTCCCAAAGATAAACCGGTGCTGATCTACTGCCAGACTGGGCAGCGCTCCTATTTTGCGGCGCGCGCGCTCAGCCAGCTTGGCTTTGATGCCTACAATCTGACTGGTGGATACAAAACCTATTCGCATGCCATCGGGCGGCAGTCCAACTTTGATGTCTTTGAGCATGTCACCGTCAGCAGCCGCGAAGAAATTACAGAAATACCGCCGGCAGTTGCCGCTCCAGGCGCCGAATATTCAGTCGATGCCTGTGGGCTGCAGTGCCCGGGTCCAATCCTCAAGCTCTACAACAAGATAAAGGATGTCAATGAGGGAGATGTTGTCACAGTGCAGGCCACCGATTTTGGCTTCACTACCGATGTTGAATCCTGGGCTCAATCCACCGGTAATCGCCTGCTCTCGCTGGATAGCGATAAAGGCGTGATCACTGCCAGGATACAAAAAGGTGCTCCCAGGCAGGCAGCTGGGGCATCCATGGGCATGGATAAGACCCTGGTCATTTTCTCCGGTGAATTGGATAAGGCGATTGCCGGTTTCATCATCGCCAATGGCGTGATCGCTTCTGGGCATAAAGCCTCCATGTTCTTCACCTTCTGGGGACTGAATCTGCTGCGCAAGAATGAACCCGTCAAGGTAAAAAAGACCTTCATCGAGCGCATGTTTGGCTTTATGATGCCGCGTGGCACCCAGAAAGCCCAGCTTTCGAACATGCACATGGCTGGTATAGGCGACGCCATGATCAAAAGCATCATGAAAGAAAAGAATGTTGATTTACTGCCCGTGATGCTGCAAACCGCGCTGGATAACGGCGTCAGGCTCATGGCATGTCAGATGTCCATGGACCTGATGGGCATCAAGCGCGAGGAATTGATCGATGGCATCGAGACCGTCGGAGTTGCCACCATGCTGGCCGCATCCGATGATTCGAATGCGGTTATCTTTATCTAACCATTCTTGATTATAAATTGCGTAAAAGGCTGCCCTGCTTCATTGCGGGGCGGTCTGTTTTTAAACGAAATTTGCATGTCCGCAGAATTCAATTTCACCACATGGTTCAATGGTATGCTGAATCACTTACGACATTAATCCTCAAGCCATTGCCACTTTCTCCTGGATAAAATTAACCATGGTGAGGATCTCGCCCAGCTCTGGAGAGCGCACCACGTACCCGAAATTACACAGCGCTTTTGAGAATATCCCGGATAATTCCTCATAATGGACTATTTGTTTCCCAAATCGTTCCATGATCTCTTCGTGTGAATGTGTGTAGTTTAGAGTCCATTTCCTTCCGATATATCCACAATAATAGGGGCGGGAGTAACTGGCAGAAAAGCGGTTATGCATGATGATGTTGGCCCATTCGTAATAGATATCGATGTCATTGGCATAGTTGAACATATCGGTTGTCAACCCGCCAGGCGGTCGCATGTTCACTTCCAGGCCGTATAGCCTGTTATCTTCCGTGCGAAAAAACTCAAAATGGAAGAATCGTTTGCGGATATTGTAGGCACGCACCACCCTGCGACCAGCCTGTTCGAGATCGGCAGGGATCTTTCGTAGGGTGTAATAATACAGGTCCGTGTCTTGGTTGACCGTTTCCATGAGTCCGCTTGAGAATTCCATCGAGTTATGGAATACGATATCGCCATTTTGGTCGGTCAGTCCATCAAATGTAAGAAGTCTCCCTTTGATGAATTTTTCGAGAAAGTAATCCATGGAGGGTAAGGTCGATAAGAATGTTTCGAGCTGCTCCTGGGTATCAATGCGATAGGTGCTCGCTGCGCCAACTCCAATATCTGGCTTGGCAATTAATGGATATCCCGTTTCATCTGCAAAACGTCTTGCGCCTGCTGCTGATTTCACCACAATTCCGGGTGCCGATTCGACCCCTGCTTTTTTATACATCTTCTTCATCAAGGATTTCCTCTTCATGGCTGGTAGATCAGCCAGGCTCACCCCTTGGATATGAAAATCAGTCCGCAACCTGGCTTCTGTTTCCAGCCAGTATTCGTTGTGTGAATTGAGCCCATCGATCTTGCCCCAACGATGGGTCAGGTGATCCATAGCCCGTACAAGTTCATCATAATTGTGCATGTCCGACACCCGGTAATATTCGTTCAACGCGCCCTTTAATTCGTTGCGGAGCTTGTCGTAAGGCTCATCGGCAATCCCGAGAACGTTGGCTCCGAGTGCGCGCAGATGAACACAAAACCGGTAATAATTTGTTGGAAAGTGCGGTGAAAGCATGACGTAATTCATGGATTTTCTCTGAATTAATGTTTAATCATATCGATGGCGGGGCACAAAGTCAATAACAGGCAGTGTGCATCGCAGGTAAATCCTTCTGAGTACCACTCAAAAAACACACTCATCCTTCAGGTTGCAGAACAAAAATTGTACCTGTTAGGGTGCCTTTTATAAAATTTGGGGTTGGAAATTATTCCCCATCCGGGCATCTGACCCAAGATAAAAGCCAGTCGAAGGACTGGCTTTTTTTTATACCAGGATATGGAATGTTTGGATTTAAGTCTTATGCTGCGACTTTCGCAATAGTCTCTTTTACTTTGCGGTTTTTCTGATAAACGTCAAAGGCTACTGCAAATAATAGAACGGTGCCTTTAACAACCGTTTGAGAAAAATCAGGGAAGCTGGCCAACTGCATGGCATTGTTCAAGACACCAATGATAAGAATGCCGGTAATCAACCCAAATACCTTGCCTTCTCCACCCTTGAAGCTGACTCCCCCGAGCAAAGCAGCGGTAAGGCAATCAAATTCGAGCCCCTGACCTGTGACCGTTTGTCCTGCAAAAACTCTTGATAGAAGTAATACGGTGGTGATCGAAGTGACAAAACCGCATATCATGAACAGGATCACTTTCATTCTATTGATATTCACGCCTGCAAGCCGGGCTGCTTCTTCATTACCACCCAACGCGAATACCTTTCGACCGAAGTAGGTCCTAGTCAGGACGAAAGACCCGATCAATGCCACAATAATCATAACAATGACGGGAACTGGGATTCCCCAAACATATCCCTGGCCGAACCAGCGGAAGGAATCGGGGAAACCCATGATATTCCTGGACCGATTGATGATGTACCCAAAGCCTTTAAAAATTGCGGAAGTACCCAGGGTAATAATGAGTGGGTGGATCTTTAGTTTAATACAGAGAAATCCATTGATCGCGCCCAACCCCGTTCCCACCAACAGGATCAGGGGAATTGCCAATGCGGGCTGCAGCTTCCACTCGGCCATCATGATCGCTAAAAGGACATTGGAAAACACAACCTGAGAACCAATGGAGAGATCAATTCCTCCACTGATCATCACAAACATTAGACCGACGGCTGCAATTCCGGCAAATGAGATCTGGCGAACCAGGGTGCGGATATTTCCAAAGGTCATGAAATTAGGTGCTATGAATGTAAACAGGATCAATAAAAAGACCAGGATCAGAAATGGCACATTCTTTTTCATGACTGACCCTATGCGAGGGACGAGATTTTGAGTAAATCCAGATTGATGGTTCGTCACTTATTCCTCCAAAAGTTAATGCATCCCCGATGCGAGATCGAGAATATAATGCTGCTCAAATTGGTCTTTATTGACTTCACCAGCCAATTCGCCTTCACACATGACGATGATCCGGTCTGACATCCCCAGCAGTTCTTCCATGTCCGAAGAGATCATCAGGATCGCGATCCCGTTATCAGCCAGTTCGGTCATCAAATGATAAATCTCCTGTTTGGCGCCAACATCAATTCCCCTGGTAGGCTCGTCAAAGATCAGGATATCTGATTCGGCCGCCAGCGATTTTGCCAGGACAACTTTTTGCTGATTGCCACCGCTCAGGTTGATCACCTGCTGCAACAAACTGGGGGTTTTGATATTGATTCGATCTTTATATTTCTGGGCAATTATTTCTTCACTTTTCGTATTTACAACGCCATATTTGGAGATGCGTTTAACGATGGGGAAGCTGATATTCCATTTGACAGGCATTTCTAGGAACAGGCCTTGTCCCTTTCGATCCTCGGTCAGGAAACCAATCCTGTGCTTGATGGCATCTGCAGGCGACTTGATCTTGACAGGATTCCCATTGATCAAGATCTCGCCCTGTTCCATGTGAGCAGCGCCAAAGAGAAGCTGAGCCAATTCGGTCCGTCCCGCGCCAACCAATCCAGAAATTCCTAGTATTTCACCTTTCCGTAATGATAGGGATATATTTCGATCACCATTTCCGGTAAGGTTTCTCGCTTCTAGGGCAATTTCACCAGGAGGATTCTTTCGCGCAGGATAACTTTCCTTCAATTCCCGTCCGACCATCAGATTGATCAGTTCCTGCCGGTTCGTTTCTTTCGTGATTTTTGTCGTGATATAGAGTCCATCGCGCATCACGCTCACGCGATCTGAAATTCTAAAAACTTCTTCCAAACGATGGGAGATATAAATAACCGTCACGCCGTCCTTTTTCAACTGGTTAATGATCTTGAACATCACCTCTACTTCCGAAACGCTTAGAGGTGCGGAAGGCTCGTCCATGATCAAAATTTTCACATTTTTTGAGACTGCTTTTGCTATTTCAACGATCTGTTGATCAGCAATTGATAGGTCCTGCACCATACTACGTGGATCAATGTTCACATCAAATTGTTCCAGGACTTTTGCTGCTTTTTTCTCTATTTCTTTGGCACTAAATAGTGGTGAATTTTCATTTTTTTCGCACAAGTAAATGTTTTCCGCAACGGATAAGGCTGGAACCAGATTAAACTCTTGATAAATCACTTCAATACCAAGGCTCTTGGAAAGGGAAGGAGTGATCTTATGAAATTCTTGTCCATTAATAATAATAATTCCCGAAACGATATCGATCGCCCCGGCAACCGCTTTGATCAGGGTTGATTTGCCGGCGCCATTTTCCCCCAGCAAGGCGTGAACCTCGCCTTCAAGAAAACTCATTGAAACATTATCAAGGGCAAGCACACCGGGGTATTTCTTGGTGATATTTTCCAGGGATAAAACTACCTTGGCGCTCATTCCTTTTACACCTCTAGTTTTGTAGTGAAAGGGGGGACCTCCCCCCTTTCACTAAGTTTATCAACAAAAATCCTTTAGTTCTATTTCAGCGTGCTGAAGTCGCAAGTGATCGGCTCCAAAACATCGTTGATGATGTTGGGATGCTCCACGCCCTGAAGCATTTTCTTGAGCTGATCGTAGGTGGCTTGGTCAAGGGAAGTACCGCCGATGGCGACAAAGCCCTTATAGGGATCCGCGCAGCTGGTGACGGTTGGGATCATGGAAGGATCCATATCGCCGGCAAAGACACCGTATTTCGTGAGGTCTACATTAGGCAGCGCTTTGATGGCATTCGAAGCTCCCTGACCATGGGCAGAGGATTGGCCAATAAAAACTTTGACGTCTGGATACGCGGTTAATGCGTTCTCGGCAGCAGCCTGACCGGCAGGGATGCTATCGGTGGGAATGTCCATATCCATGACAAGCTTGCCTTTGGGGCATATGTCGGGGAACGTCAGATAACCTTCATGGCGCAGGAACATCCCGACACTGGAGCTGGCGCCGCCAATGATGGCTGTTTCAACGCTGCCATCAGCAGCATCCGGGTAAACAGCATTCGATAAAGTCGCATGCCATCCTGGCAACTTTTTCACCATCTTCTCTTTGGCTGGTGTGCATGATGGCATCAAATGGCGCCAGTCGCAGCGGTGGAACACCCATCACAGGGATACCAGCCTTTTTGACTTCTTCAACTGAGGGCAACAACTGGTCAAACTCTCCGGCTGCCATGACATACATCATATCGACCTTCATAGAGATGCAATTCTCGATCTGGTCGAATTGCTGGTTTAATCCACCTTCATCAGCGCCGTAGACCTTCACTTCCACGCCATCAGCCTTGAATTTTTCAGTAACTGATGTTGCCACGCCGTTCAAGAATGGATTGGCAAGGGACGGTATGATATAGCATATCACTTTGCCATTAATATCAAAAGGCGCACCGGGTTTTGCTGGTACCATGGAAACTTCGACATCCTCAGTCAGGTCTGGACCAGCTGCGGGTTCTTCAGCTGCTGGCTCTTCGGCAGCGGGTTCTTCTGCGGCAGGTTCTTCAACCGCGGGTTCTGCCGGTGCCTCGGTGGCTTTTGCACCGCAGGCGCTGAGCATCAGGGCAGCCATCACAAAAATGGCTAAAACGATCATTAACTTCTTGTTCATTACTTTTCTCCTTGGTAAATTTTTATCTATTTAATTCTGTAGGATGTAATGGATGTTTTGAATTTTTTCTATAATCACCTGCCTTTCTTGATGTTTTCGCAATAACAAGGTTTTAACAAAGTCAATGAGCACCGTGCCGGGGCGGATATACGCTCTTCACGAATGCGAAATAATGCATAATTGGATCTTTCCAGAAAGCCACAACGCAGTCGATCTGGCTGACTGCTTTTGATTCCCCCAGGATCTTTATTTGTGTTTCAACGGATTGCGAGCGCATAGTCCTCTTTCTTACCTGTTGGGTTATCCGCCAATGATGCACGGTGGAAAAACGAAGGCCTATCGGAAGGCTGAGGGTAAATCCTCAATTGCGCTAAATGACGTTTCATAGAGTGAAACTGAGTTGCAATTAATAATATTATACAAACAGTTTTGCCTGTTGTCAATCGTTTTTGTTGGATGAAAACATTTTTTATTTCAATTTATTTTTTTTGACTGGTGCATTGGGGAGCTTTCAATGGCCTTGGTCGCAATAATCTGATTTGAATCAATAACCGATAATTATTAAATCGACTGATTTATTATTTAAAATTTGAATTGTTTGAAAGCTGATTGTAGAAAATGATCGATTATCGTTGATTAAAATACATCAAGGATGCCTGCCAGGCATCCTTGATGTTATTGCAGCGATATCTTATGGATTTGTTTGGTAGGAAGGGCAATTTGCAGTCCCCAAGAGGTTCTGCCCATTACCTCGCCTGCCGGTTTGGTTTCCCATTCCAGCGCCACGAGCTTTCATCCAGTCGGCTTGTTCCTGTGTCAGCGTTCCGTCTTCGACAGCCTGATCGATAACCAGGGTGCGAACTTCCACTCTGAGAGCTTGGAATTCATCAACTGTCAGACCGGAGGAAATGGCTATCTCTGCCATGGATTCACCATCAGCAAGGCGTGTTTCCAGATCTTCAACGGGAAGACCAAGCTTGGTGGCGTAGGCTGCAATCATTTCATCATGCAGTAAACCATCCTGACCTGGCATTCCCCCGCGTTGTCCACGGCCACCTTGACCACCAAATCGATCGCCGATCCCGGTGCCTGGCACAGTCGCTTCAGGGGTGGCAGATTGGGCTAAAACAACTCCAGCTGTTCCAAATGCAATGGCGACAACCGCTAAGATTACGATACTTTTTACTACTTTATTCATTTTAATTCTCCTTGATTTATTGATTTGTAAGATTACTCTTACTCATAGGATGGATGATATCTGAAAGATGTGAAGGACTTGTGAATTTCATATGATGAACATGTGAATGTTCTTAATCACGTCCATTATCGTGATGCTGATCTTCTGGCTACATCTTTCCATAAAATTCCATCAAATATTCTGTTCTTACCTGGAAAAATTCCAACTGCAACCCGGTCAGGCAATAGGCATGTTCCGGTTTCAGTTCTCGTTTTATTGCGCTAACCAATTCGATCCATCTCCCGGATATACCAGCAATGGGCATTTGTTGAGGAATTCTCATGCTCTGTAAAAGAATACGCTTTTAACGTCTTTTATAGTTGCGGGGCTCTGCCATGCGCCTTGAAAGGGTGAGACTAAGTACCCCCCTGCGCCCCCTCATTCATCTGGAGTGCTTCGCGAGGGGATTTAAATCAATAAGGACGCCAGTCAATTAATTTGAATCGATGATTTTGATAAAAATATTCGATTGCCCCCAACACAATAACAACATTTAAGGATTTTTTCCTGCCACGTGATCCTTCATAAAATCAATAAAAACACTGGCAGCGATGGGAAGCGGTCGGTTCTTCGGGTAAACCAGGACGATATTGCATTCAATATTTTCTTCAAGGGGGATGGCATGCACATCTGGTTGTTTATGAAATTCGTAAATGATGGAAGGTATCAGCGCCACACCGATGTTCGTTCCAACCAGGCCAAGTACGCTCACTTTTTGATGGCTTGAGTAGAAGATCGTGGGTTCAAATCCGGCTTTTTGGCATTCATCCATGATCAATCGGTTCAGCTCGGTGACTTTATCGAAGACGATGAAATTGTCACTGGAAAGGTCTTTTAGCGAGATGGATGTACGCTCGGCATGCCGGTTATTCTTGGAAATTACCACCAGGAATCGATCTTTATAGATCTCCAGACTTATATAGTGGTTTTGATCCACGTAATTATGCCGTGTAATTGCCAGGTCGAAGCGGTGCTCATCCAGGGCTGGCAGGATATTAAGCCCGTCGATCTCTTCCAAATTGATGTGAATATCGGGGTGTTTTTCTCTGAACTGGGCGATTGAAGCTATGATCCCGTATTCGGATAATACAGGAATGGCCGCGATCGAAAAATAATCCTTTGCGGATTTGTATTTATCGAGGTCGGCAAGCATGGCTTTGTAGTCATCATTGATTTTGCGTGCATGGACAAGGAATGCTTCTCCACCCGCTGTCAGGAATATTTTGCGCTTGCTCCTGTCAAAAAGGCTTACTCCAAGCTCTTTCTCCAAAGATATGATCATTTTCGAGAGCGAGGATTGGCCAATATAGTGCTCATCTGCCGCCAAAGAAAAACTACCGGTATCGACAACGGAAAGGAAATACTGAATCTGTCGAAATTCCATAACCCAGCTTTCGAATCATTCCTATTTGGAATAGATTGTATCAGAAAATGAATTGCAGTAGCATCTCAAACTCGATATGCTGATGATGACAACAAGGAACCGTTGTCATCATATTCAATCTTGAAGAAAAGGAGAAGCGCCATGAAGAAGTTGATTGCTCTTGTTTTGGTTCTAGCCTTGCTGGCAGCCTGTTCCCCGGCCCCAGTTGAGACAACTGAACCCCAGGAGGCTGCCCCCGAACAGCCTGAAGCTCCTGCCCCTGAACAGGTTGAAGCTCCTGCAGGGAAACCGATCATCGCCGTCTGCCTGCCAGCGCTCGATAATCCGCTGATGCTGGCGATCCAGGATACATTCGTCAATGGATTTGGTGCTGATTACGACGTGCAGGTTTCCAGCGCTGATGGTAATGCCAACAACCAGGCCACGCAGGTTGAAAACTACACGTCCATGAAAGCGACGCTGATGGTCGTCATGGCTGTTGAAGCGACCAACCTCGTTCCGAAACTTATTGAAGCCCGCCAGGCAGGAGTCAAAGTCATGGTTATCGGCGGCGATCCGGGCAATCCGGATGCCTACGATAGCGTGATGATGATGAATCAATATCTTTCGGGATATTACGAGGCGTACATGGCGAAGCAGTGGGTGGATCAGACCTATCCAGATGCAGTTGATGGTTCGATCGAAACCGTTCTTTTCGAATCAACACTGAATCCCGAGGCGGTCAACCGTTCGAATGGCATGAAAATGATCGTTGAGCCTTTGATGAAAAATGTCAACGGGGAATACGTTGATGCGGATGGCAACGTGGTTGATCAGGCCAAAGCCGCCCCCAATCCTGCTTATTCATCAAAAGTGAAAGTCGTTCAAACTGTCCAGGCCGAGATGTTCCAGGCTGGCCAGACAGCCATGCAGAATGTTCTCACCACCAATCCAAATGTTAAGTTGGTTCTGGCATATGCTGGTGATGGTGGAATGGGCGCTTCACAGGCGATTATGGACGAGTATGCCAAGGGCTCCGGGGTCAGCGTTATAGATGATTTGAACAAAGTGGCGGTCTTCGGTGTGGGTATGATCGGTGCCGAAGGACCCGCTGTGTTGGATTCAGCCATGAACAAAGGTGTTTTCCGCGGCACAATTCGTTTTGGTGGTGACTTGGTGGCGCGAACTAATGAATTCGTCGCTAAGCTGCTGAAAGGTGAAGTAACCAAAGTCATCTATGATCCCCTTGATATCGTCACAGTCATTGACGGCAAACTGATGTCCACTGCCATTGAGGATACGGAAGTGTTCCGTGTACCAACAGCTGCACCAGTTGATGTAAAACTTGGCCCGCCACCTGGATAACATTTCTTTTACACTCAGGCCAAGCATCATCGTTTTCCACGAACTCTGAGTTTACTATCAGCGTCAGGCTGGGGATGAGTTGGCAAATTCCCCAGCCTGTTTAAAATATAGCTATCAGGATAAGAGGTTCATCGATGCAGGATCCAATTCTCATTGTCAAAGGCATAACAAAGACCTACCCTGGCGTGGTGGCTTTGGACAATGTATCCATAACCTTTGATAGGGGCGAGATCCATGCTCTCCTGGGGGAGAATGGGGCGGGGAAATCAACCTTGATCAAGATCATATCAGGGGCTATCGAGCCTGATGAAGGGGAAATTATCCTGGAAGATAAAACGTATCGGAAATTAACACCTTCATTGGCGCGGGAACGCGGCGTTGCGGTGATCTACCAGGAGTTTAGCTTGGTTGAGCCCCTTTCCGTGGCACAAAATATTTTTTTAGGTGAGAAAAGTGGCACCCTGGTTAATTATGGCGACTTGGAAAAAAGAACAGCCCGGATCTTCGGGGAGATGAAAGTCAAGATAAACCCGGCGGCGAAAGTCATGGAACTAAGTCCGGCACAAAGGCAACTGGTTGAGATCGCCAAAGCAATATCTCGCAACGCGCGTCTGCTAATCATGGATGAGCCCAGCGCGCCCCTATCGGCATCCGAAGTGGAAACGATGTTCACGATCATCGATCAACTGAAAAGCAAGGGCGTGACCATCATATATATCTCACATCGAATCGAAGAGTTGTTTAGGATCTCGGACCGGGTGACCGTTTTACGGGATGGTCGTTGTGTTGATACGCTGGAGACTCAAAAGACGAATCGCAGAGAGCTGATCAACCTCATGGTCGGTCGCGAAATGAAAGAATATTATCCAAGACGATCCAGCAAGCTCGGTGAGGTCGTCCTGGAAATCAAGAACATGTCAGGTTTGGGGGATGCGGATATTTCTTTCTCAGTTCGAAAAGGTGAGATTCTCGGTATTGCGGGGCTGGTCGGTTCAGGACGAACGGAGTTGGCCAGTATCATCTATGGCATTAAGCCAAAGGAGAACGGTGAGACCTGGATCGATGGACAAAGCAGGGAGATCCATTCACCCTCCCAGGCGCTTGAACATGGCATTGGATTGATCCCTGAAGATCGGAAACACCATGGCTGCATCCTAAACGCATCTGTGAATTTCAATATTTCGCTATCCACTTTTAATAAGAACGCCAAATTTCTGCTGATTGACGCAAAAACGCTCAAGAAAACCGCAGCATACTATGTTAATAAATTTGAAATCAAAACGCCTTCTATGGAGCAAAGAGTACGGAATCTCTCAGGAGGTAATCAGCAAAAGGTCATCCTTGCCAAGACCCTGGCTGCCAATACCAGCATCTTGATCTTCGATGAACCGACGCGCGGCATTGACGTGGGCTCAAAGCAGGAGATTTACAACTTGATGATCGACCTGGTTAACCAGGGCAAAACCATCCTGATGATCTCCTCCGAAATGGAGGAATTGCTTGGGATGGCAGACCGGCTGATCGTCCTTTGCGAAGGTCGGTTGATGGGAGAGATTCCAAGGGAAAAGTTCGACCAGCGCGCAGTTATTGAGCTGGCTTCAGGTCATCATTAAATCAACAGAGGAAATCATGAAACGATTCGATTTGCGCGGTCTCCAGAAATATGCGGTCATGTTTATCTTGATGATCCTGATGGTGCTGTTTTCCATTTCCAGCCCGTATTTCCTGACCATTCGCAACATTACTAATATCCTCACCCAAAATACTTACTTCATTATCCTGGCGATTGGTTTATCGTTTGTGATGATTGGGGGCGGAATCGATTTGTCAGTAGGGTGGCAGATGTCACTGGTGGGTGTTGTGACGGCGATGTGCATGACGGTTTTCAACTTGCCAATCTGGCTCTCCATTGTGATTGGGCTAGTTCTGGGCACATTTCTGGGGTTCTTCAACGGCATGATCGTTGCCAATATCCGGGTTTTTCCCCTGATCGTGACCATAGCCACCAGCACCGTTTTCCAGGGGCTTTCTTATATCATCTCCCGTGCTCAAACCTACCGGCAATACTCGGATCAGTTTCTGTTCATCGCGAAAGGCAAGGTGCTGGGGATTCCGTTTGATATCCTGTTGACGGTTGCAATCATTCTTCTGGCATCGTTCATTTATGCCAGAACATCCTATGGATGGAATGTATTGGCCATGGGCGGAAATGAAGAGGCTGCGAGGCTGGCGGGTATCAAAACCAAGGCGATAAAGGTTTCCGTTTACACTCTTTGCGGTTTTTTCACTGCCGTTGCCACCATGGTGATGATTGCAAAATCAAACACCACCAACTCTTCCTTTGGTCCGGGTTCCGAATTCACCGCATTGACCGCAGCTATTGTAGGTGGTATCAGCTTCATGGGTGGTGAAGGCAATATGCTGGGATTGGTGACCGGCGTGTTCATCCTGGCAGTGCTGGGCAACGGTATGCAGCTTGCAGGATGGGGTACTTACGCCCAGTATATTGTGAAAGGGATCATCCTGCTTGGAGCCGTGACATTTGATGAATTCCAGAAAAATGCCCGGGCGAAAAAAAGCCGCAATGTTGAAAGCAAGCCTGCCGGACAGCAAGAAAAATCCACGAGAAAATCATTGAAGAAGAGGGATTGAGATGGAACTGAGAAAAAGGCTGGCTCCACCTCCGAAAGGTGAAATGTTCCAAATTCCCATGGCGGATGTGTCCCATATCCGCAGAAAATGGCTGGATATCCCTTATGCCAATCGCTCTTCCGCACATAAATTGGATATTTATTTGCCGGAGCTATGCGAGGGACCTTTCCCGGTGATATTGCATATTCATGGGGGCGGGTTTGAAATTGGCGATAAACGCGATATTCATGTTCTGGCGTACTTGAAAGCCCTGGAACGCGGATATGCTGTTGCCAGTGTTAATTATCGCCTGAGCGGCGAGGCAATATTTCCCGCCAGCTTGCAGGATATCAAGGCATCAATCCGCTGGCTGCGCGCCAATGGCGGCAAATATCATCTTGACACGGATCGGATGGCAGCTTGTGGCGGCTCGGCTGGAGGAAATTACGCTGCCATGGTTTGCCTGACTGCTAATGTGACCGAATTCGATGATCCCGACCTTGGCAATATCGATTATCCCTGCCATGTCCTGGCGGCTGTCGACATGTTCGGTCCGACCGATTTCCTTGAAATGGATGCGCAGCTGGAAGAAAACGGGTATGGCCCTGGCGACCATGGCGAAGCTGATTCGCCTGAATCCAAGTACCTGGGCGGAAAGCTCGCTGATTTACCTCTTAAAGTTGCGTTGGCCAATCCGATGACCTACATCCACGAGAATATGCCTCCTATATTGATACAGCACGGGCGCCTGGATACCTTGGTGCCGGTTCAACAATCCATGATTTTTGTTGAAAAATTGGAAAGACTTGTCCGAAACGACCGCTTTGAGTTTGATATTGTCGAAGGTGCCGGTCACGGTGATCCATTATTTGAAACCGAAGAAAACATGAACCGCGTGTTTTCTTTTCTGGACAAATATTTGAAATAAAAAGAAAAATTCTCGAATTATCTTGAAGTAATTTTCAAATATTTCTAAGAAAAAAGCCAGTTATTCGACTAGCTTTTTAGGTAGCGGGGCTTGGATTCGTACCAAGGACCTCCGGGTTATGAGTTAGAATCGTATGTCGCTAACCGTGGATCTTAAGGTGATCCTTTTTCGATAAACTTGACAAGACTCGGATCTATCGAACCTGATGAATTTTGATCATTAAAAGTAATACATGATTTGAATTATATTCAATCAAGAAACAACCCACCCAAACGGTGACCGGACCAGCCAGCCATTTCTTTGGAGCAATATGTGCAACATCAAACTCGAACTGTTCATGAGCACAAGCAAACTCAACCACTTTTGCTCTCAGTTTAAAGCTCAAACTGTAGCTATTCAAGCTGCTTGTGCTATCCTTCGTGAACTCAACCCACTTTCTCTAGCTGTGTAAGGTGAGATAATTAGGAGTACAGTCATGACTTCTATCGAAATCTTCTGCCCGGCCTCCGTCCAAGAGGCTATTACCATCCTGGAAAAGAGCCCGATGCCGGTCGATTCACCGACCCAGCGTCGCTACCGGACCAGCGCTCACTTAAGCACCACCTTCACTTCAGGCCGCCGAAAACCGGAGTGGGTCTGGGCTGCCCGAGCCGCGGACGGCACGGTTGTTGGGCATGTAGCCGCTTTGTCGCAGTCAGGCCAGGCGCCGGAAATACTTGAGCATTTCGGGCTTCCCGCCGATCCTGCACAAGCGAGGGAACTCATGGCTCGTGCCACAGACGCTGCGCGTTCTTTGGGTGTCAGTGAGGCGGGCATCTTCGCCCCTCCCGGTTCCACTATTGACGACCCGGCTCTGCAGCCATTGGTTGGCCCGTTGTGTGAAGCTGGATGGAAGTTACTCATTGAGCGCAGACACTACGAATTCGAGCCGTCGCCGGAACTGGGACAGAGGATCGAGACCCGTCTCCGGATGGAACAACTTCATGACCCAGCTGATCCCCGCCTGGCTGCTGTGCACCGCGAAGTTATGCGAGGCACCCTCGACGCTGCTGACGCTGCTGACATCAAGCGGCTCGGATTCGAAGCTGCCTGTAATAAGATCCTTGCTTCTATGCTGAACGCTGATCCGGTTGACTGCATCAGGCTCGCCTTCGATGATGCAGGTGAACCGGTCGGCATGGTATCGGGTCTTGTTTTGGGGTCTGGCCGGGCCTACGTGTGGTTTGTTGGGGTTGTAGCTGCGTCCCGGGGCAGGGGCTACGGGCGTGAGTTGCTGGCATGGATGACGCGGCAATTGATCGCACAAAATGCCACCACGCTCATTGCCGATACTGACAACACCAACGTGCCGATGGCCAAAGCATTCTCATCCGTCGGCTGGATCCAGACTGAGACCCGCATTGACCTGGTGCCCGGACCGTGACAGTGCGGGGGAGAAATTAGGGCTAGAACAAAAAGAACTTCCGCAGGGTTGATGCGGAAGTTCTTTTTTGATTCAACAGTTGGCAGGCGGTGCCAGGGAGTGAAGTTGTCAGTCAATCTGACCAACGCTGGTTCTGGCGTGCAGGTCACGCTACGCTACGTAATCGAGGTTTGTGTATTTTTGTAATGAATTTCCGATTTTTTATTTTCGAATCACGATCCGACTGTACAAATACGATTAACCCGTAATTTGATTGGCGTCTTGTGATGCTCAAAACATCCGCAAAGTAAATTATGTTTTTGAGCTGAGTCTCTTTTCCCGCCAGGCTATTCCGTCCAACCCGGTGTTTCGCAGGTTTGTGGCTCACCTGATCTCAATCCATCTTCTAATGCCGCCAGGCGTTGTTCGGACGAGCCGTGAGTCCAGGATTTGGGGGAAACATAACCTTGTGTTTGACTTTGAATACGATCATCACCCACGGATGCTGCGGCATCCAGGGCCTGGGTGATTTCCTGTTCCGTCACCTGCGCCAGGTAACCGGTTTCAACCGCGTGGTAGATCCAGACTCCAGCAAAGCAGTCTGCCTGGAGCTCAGTAAAAACGGACATGCTCTGCGGTCCTCGACTATTACTGATCGCCGCGGTATCCAACAATCCAAGAAGATCCTGGACATGATGACTGTATTCGTGTGATAGAACATATGCCATGGCAAAAGGACCACCCTGTGCGCCATAACTTCTTTGAAGCTTGTCAAAGAAAACAAGGTCGAGATATACATTCTGGTCGACCGGGCAATAAAAAGGTCCCATGGCGCCGGAAGCATATCCACACGCCGCCTCGGTTGCTTCTGAAAATAGGATCGTTTGGGACGGAACATACTGGATCCCTTCGCGGGTGAATACATCATCCCAGAAAGCTTGTATGCTGTTGACGTAGCCCACGATGGCACAATCCTGGCGGGTATTCGCGTCTGCGCCTGTCTGGCATTCTGTTGCCAGGTCGCTGATATTGCTGGGCGTCGCTTGGGCGATGGACGACTCGGCTCCAGTCATATTCAGCAGCTCGCCGGGGTTCACACCTAGCAGTAGCGCGACTATCAAGACGATCAAACCGATCCCTCCACCACCGATGGCGACAGTTCTACCCACCCGCTGCCCGCGCCGGTCTTGAACCTGGGAAGGATCCAAACGGGTTTTATCTTCAAAAGGCATGATATTTCTCCTGTTCTAAATTAATTAGAGATTATTTATTGATTTAGAGCATGTTTCTTTGTAATTACTGACATTATATTCTACTTTTCTCTCCTACTGAATATCCTTATTTCGAGAATACGAGTTCTGGAAGTGTGCTCCGAAACAATAAAAGAAAAAAGACAACCGAAGAATGTTTTTTTCTTAGGTAGTGGGCTTGCATTCGAGCCGAGGACCTCCGCGTCACGAGCCCGATGTGCTGCAAATGTTCTTCCCCGCATTTCGACTTGGGATCATATCACTGATATTTTTTTGGCACGCAGCGATTTCAGAAGGGTTGTTGTCGTCGAACGATTTGCGACTGGCTGTCTTTACCTGGGTTCGTCCAGTATCGATTATTTAAAAGAATGACTTTACTTCAATCCCAGCTTGCATGCCATGTTGGAGCCTTCTTTACGAAGATCTTTTCCCAACAGCACGCGTTCCAGGTTTGCCGGTAAACTGCGGATGCGCCGTCCGGTGGCATTCGCGATCGCGTTGAGGATGGCTGGAGCGGCGGGTATCAGCCCGAGTTCACCAAGATTCTTGGCACCGTATGGTCCGGCGGTAAAGGGTTTTTCTATGAATGCCCCCTCCATATCGGGTATGTCGAGCGCTGTGGGGATCAAGTACTCATCAAAGTTGGTCGCCTGGATATACCCGCTATCAAAATCCACCTTCTCCATCAGCGCGTAACCCAATCCCTGGGCTATGCCGCCATATAATTGCCCGTACGCACCCTGTGGGAAAATGACCGTGCCGGTATCGTGTACCGCCCAATAACCGGTCACTTCCACCTTGCCGGTGCCGGTATCGACCAACACTTCTGCTGCTTGTGCCCCAAAGTGGTAGGCAAAATAGGGTTTACCTACCCCTTTTTCCATTGACCAGTGTATCTCCGGAGCGTTCCAGCGTCCCTGGCTGGTGAGAGTGATGCCCATTTTTTCGGCATGGTCGACCACTTGTTCGAATGTGGTGGGTTCTTCAGTTGGCCCAATAAACAACTCGTTCTGCCGGAGGATCTCTTCCACGCGGCAGCCAAGCAGATCAGCAGCAGCGCGATCAAGTAAACTTGCGAGTTGCTGAGCTGCCAATCGTGTCGCGTTGCCTCCCAATACGGTGGAGCGCGAGGCAACTGTGGGACCGCTGTCTTGCGACATGTCAGTATCCGGGCGAGGCATGCTGAAACGCTGCGGATTCAATCCCAGCGTCTCCGCGGCAATTAAAGTAAAGACAGTGCGCGAGCCGGTGCCGTAATCTGTCAGCCCTGAAGTGAGTGTTAATGTGTAATCCTGGTTGACGGCTAAAGTGCTGACGGCGAAATCTGCGCCTTCCGCACCAAGCGATAAACCGTGGAATACAGCAGCCACACCAATACCGCGGCGAAATTCTCCCTGAACTACCGGTTGGACAGCCTGGCGGGAATATTCTGGGTACTTCTGATCCCAATTGGATAGCTTGCGTACTTTTTCCAGGCACTCGACCAGTGCAACATCATCTCCCAACAGCTGACCATGTGGGGTGGTATCACCAGGGCGCAGGCAGTTTTGCAGACGCAGATCGATCGGATCGCGCTTGAGCTTCAACGCCAATTCGTCCATTGCTTGTTCAACGGCAAAACACACCTCCGCATTACCAAAGCCGCGGAATGCCCCCGAATAGCCATTATTGGTATAAACCACATCAGTGTCCACATCACAGGCTTCGTAGCGATAGGGACCCATGGCGTGAATGGTAGAGCGCCATGCGGTGAAGGGGGAGATGCTGGCATAAGCGCCGCTATCCACCGTGGCGTGAATCTGACTGGCGCGCAACTTGCCATTGGTATCCGCACCTAAATGAAGGTGCATTTGCATGGCATCGCGTTTGTAAGAAGCGATGATCAACTCTTCGCGCGATAGGATCATCTTCACCGGGCGATTGGTGAGCAGTGCAAGTTTGGCGGCCTGTCCGGAGATCTGGTACATCAAGTCATCTTTACCGCCAAAAGCTCCACCAACCTGCGGCTGGATGACACGGATTTTATTTTCGTCCAGCCCGAGAGCGCGCACCAGGTTTCCACGGTTGATGAAAGGACTCTGGCAGGAGGCATAAACTGTTATCCCACCGCTCTCCGGCCAGGGAACAGCGAGTACACCTTCGGTTTCGAGGTAGGCATGTTCCTGGTGCCCGGTGCTGTAATCTTCTTCCAGTGTCACTGGGCATTGCAATAGCTCATCCTGCGGATTGCCTTTGCGCACCACATATTGGGCAAGAAGGTTGCCGCGTGGATATTCCTGGGCATCCCGGGGATTCTCGCTGATGATGGTTGAGGACGGGTCGAGCGCTGTCGCTGCGTCGAACACCCCTGGAAGCTCTTCCAACTCCACCAGTATGGCTTCCAGCCCTCGTTGAAGCGCATTTTCGTCTTCACCAGCCAAACAGGCAATTCCATCGCCTACGTATCGCGCGCGCTGGTAGGCCAGCATAAACATATCCCTAACCGGGTAGCCAAACCGTCCATGATCCACGAAATCTTCACATGTAATGGCTGCCAGGATACCAGGCACTTTTAGCGCTGCGCTTGTATCCAGGCGCAGAATGCGGGCGTGCGGCAGGGTGCTGCGCAGGGTACGTGCCACCAGCATTCCAGGGAGCTGGTAATCGTCAACATATTTGGCCGTGCCGAGCACTTTTTCGAGCGCATCCACCCGGTCGGCGGGTTTACCAATAAACTGATATTCAGGCATGAGGTTTTTTCTCCTGCCGGCCCCGCGAGGTAGTCTGGATGGCATCAACGATCTGTTGGTAGCCAGTACAGCGGCAAAGATTTCCGGCGATGGCCTCGCGGATTTCAAACCTGGTGGGCTGCGGGTTGGCAGCCAATAGCGCTTCACCTGCCAGTACCATCCCGGGTGTGCAAAAACCGCATTGGACTGCCCCGCATTGAATAAAAGCTTGTTGCAAATCATTCGGGCTGCCATCCGGGAGGCACACGCCCTCAATGGTCACAATCTGGCGTTCGCTTGCCTGTGCAGCCAATGTAAGACATGAGTTTACCAGGCGGCCATCCAATAGAACCGAACAAGCGCCGCACTCTCCCACACCGCAGCCTTCCTTGGTACCAGTCAGTCCCAGGTAATCGCGCAGCAATTTTAGTAATGAGATATCAGCTGGAGCTTCAATCTCAACCGGACGGCTGTTCAGTGTAAATTGGATCTTCATCTTGCTTCACTCACTGTGAATACTTGTTCAAGTACTCGGGTTGTCATGGCGGTCAGTGCAGGAATTTTGAATTCCGAAGACCAGCGGTAACCGGAAAGGCGTATCATCTCATCGGTGGTAAGCTTTGCGGCGCGTTGAAAAAGCTCAACCGAGGGCTGTTGTCCGATCAAAGCCTCTTCCACCTTGGTCAGCCGCTCAATTCGCGGTGTGGCGGAACCGGTCACTAACCGGCTTTCGGCTATCAGTCCATGCGTGTCGAGTCTGCCAAGCGCAGCCACGGTCAGGCGCGAAATCGCCATCGCGTTACGGCGTCCCAGTTTTGAGAATGCACTTTTACTGCCAGGGGTGGGGATCGGATAGCTGCATGAGACCAATAATCCACCCGGGGGGAGCAGGGTATGGTTTGGACTGGTCACCAATTGGCTGATTGGAATTGTTTGTTCACCGTTGGAGGTGATAATGTGAGCCACGGCGTTCAGGCAGATCAATGCAGGTAGCGAATCGGCGCAGGCAGCAGCGTTGACTACATTACCGCCCAGCGTTCCCATGTTGCGAATTTGTACTGCGCCAACTGATCGGCATGCTTGTTCCAATAACACAGCGGTCTCGTGGACAATGGAGTTGCGGAGTACATCAGCGAAAGAAGCCATTGCACCAATATGCACCCAACCGTCGCGCATTTCGATCTTGTGCAGCTCAGGAATGAATGAGATATCCACCAAGCGGTCACAGTAATGTGGATCAGCACGAAGTTGTAAGAGAATGTCCGTTCCACCTGCTAAAGGGCGGCTTTTTTGTCCAGTTTCATTTAGAAATGTGATCGCTTCGCTGATCGTTGTCGCCCGGATGTATCCAAATCGCTCCATAAATACACTCGCTATCTACTCTCCAAAATTACCAGTAATAATATGACGGCATGATTATGAATTACGTTGTAATGCTTCTATGGCAGAAATACCCGCCATCATCAATCCAATTTGCTCCACGGTGGCTTGATCTCTCTCAACGATTCCCATGATCTTCCCCTCATATAGAACTGCAATACGATCCGAGAGCAAACGAATTTCATCCAGGTCTTCAGAGATCAATAAAATTGCAGTGCCTTCTTCGCGTTGCTGTAACAACCGCTGGTGGATGTATTCAGTGGCTCCGATATCTACCCCTCGGGTGGGTTGTGCGGCAATCAGCACCTTGGGTTTACGCGATAGTTCGCGTGCCAGGATCAGTTTCTGGATATTACCGCCGGACAGGTTTTTAATCGGTGTGTCCAGGCTGGGAGTTTTCACGCTAAATTTATTTACCAATTCATTGGCAAATAACCGCATACGGACAAAATCAAGAAAAATACCGTGAGTGTATTTGGGCGAGGCATGATCGTGCAAAAAAACATTTTCCTGCACTGAAAAATCGCGGATGGCACCATCCCTCATTCGCTCTTCAGGGATGTAAGCCAGGCCGGATTCGACGCGATCCTTAAGCGGCACGTTGGAAAGATCGATGCCATCCAAAAGAACAGTACCATGGATGGATTTGCGAACCCCAGCCAGACTTTCTGCCAGTTCGCGTTGCCCATTGCCAGAAACCCCTGCCAATCCAAGGATTTCACCGCCATGGATTTGAAGATCAACCCCTCGTAAAGCTTCCGTACCGCGGTCACCCATCACTCGGAGATCCTGGATCTCCAGACGGACTGGACCACTTTTAAGCGGCTGCGGAGCGAAGTGCCGAATCTCGCGTCCTACCATCATTTTGACCAGTTCATTATGGGTTACTTTGGAAGTGGGACGGGTGCCTATGATTTTTCCGTCGCGTAATACAGTAACGCGGCTGCTGATCGCCATCACTTCGTGCAGCTTGTGTGTAATGAAGATCAGCGAATGCCCATCACTTACCATGCGCTTAAGCGTGACAAATAAGTCGTTCACTTCCTGCGGGGTCAGTACTGCGGTTGGTTCATCCAGAATGATCAGGCTTGCTCCTCGATAGAGTGCCTTAATGATCTCAACCCGCTGCTGCTCTCCCACTGAAAGCTGCCAGAGGTACGCCGTAGGATCGACTTTTAATCCATACAACTGTGAGAGTTCTCGAATCCGCTCGGAGACCTTTTCCAAGTCTAATAGAGGTTCGCGGCTGGATTTTAATCCAAGAGCCACATTTTCAGCGACAGTCAGTGTGGGGACGAGCATGAAATGCTGATGGATCATGCCAATTCCAGCCTCAATCGCATCAGCAGGCGAGTTGAAGGTTTGCGGCTTACCATTGATCAGGATTTCGCCCGCATCGGGGTGATACAGACCAAAAAGCTGGCGCATCAGCGTGCTTTTACCAGCACCATTTTCACCAAGCAGAGCGTGCACCTCGCCCTGGTTGATATCAAAGCAGACCCGGTCATTCGCCAGTACTCCCGGAAAGTACTTGATGATATTGCACATCTCAACGCGCTGGATTTGCCGTTGTTCTATTGTGGGTGCGCTAGGTGCCATAAACCAACCTCAAGTGTTGTACTATCGGGCGCAACTATTATTTCCTTTCCCCTTCGGGCGCACGGGGGTGTGGAAACCATTTTCTAACCTCGGTTAACGCAATGATGATGGAAGGCCCTCTCCTGGTAACGAGAAAAGGAGAGGGCCTTTGGATAAACAGATTACGGATTTACTACGACGGTACCCGCGATGATATCGGCAATGGCTTTTTCACCAGCGGCTTTTACTTCTGCAGGGAGGGCATAGGCCGGATTGAAGGAAATTTTCAATCCGTCATTCTCGAGCTTCAGAATATAGGTTAGACCACCCAGCGTACCGGCTTTATTTGCGGCGATGATCTCCTTGATCATCCCACTCCAGTCGTACACCTGGCTGGCAACAACCAGCTCAGGAGCCAGTGAAGCCTGGTCTTGTTGAGTACCAAACCAAAGGACGCCTCCACTTTCCTTGGCAGCCCCAATGGAGCCTACCACGGATTGTGAAGAACCGGTCAGGATATCTGCACCTGCGGCGATGTGAGTTTTGGCCGCTTCGGTCATCAATGCAACATCAGAGAACGAACCCGTCCAGGTTTTGGAGACATTGATCGTCGGGTCAACCGAAGCTACACCCTGAACGAAACCATCAATATAAGTCTTGGCATCGCCAACTTCGACAGGACCGGTAACGCCGATGGTTTTGCTCGTTGTGAGCATCGCCGCCAGTACACCGTTGATGTAACCGCCTTCTTCAGCTGCAGCGGTGTAGGCATACACGTTCGGCATGCCAAAGGTGTTGACGTCTGTTCCCCAGGCGAATGTCACTTCGGGGAAGTCTACGGCGATTTCCTGTACGGAAGAGCCGTATTGCGAGCCATGGGCGATAACAATATCAAAACCCTGGCTGGCATAGTCACGGATTGCAGCCGCGGCATCCGGCACTTTGAACATATTCTCGGAGTACATAATTTCGAGGGCTGATTCTCCGCCCATCTCCGTTTGAACCGCTACCAATGCATTCCACATGGACTGGCTGAAAGCCACATCGGTAATGGCGCTCGGCATGATGACTGCGATCCGGAATGGTTCGACTGGCGCAGCGGTTGGTTCTTCGACAGCCGGAACATCTGTTGCAGGGACTTCAACTGGAGCCGGAGCAGCTGTTGGTGTGGCACATGCCGTCATTAGCACGGCCACAAAAATCAGGACTACGATCATACGTTTAAACATTTGGTTCCTCCTTGGGGGTAAATTGGGATTCACTAACTTTCGCCTCTTTCAAAAGGCTTGTTCAATGCAGCTGGCTGGCGCACCCTGTTGATGGTGAAAGCCAGAGCCACAATTGTCAACAAATATGGGAGCATGATGGCAATGTCTGATGGGATTTTTACACCCAACACCTGCATCCAAAGTTGAAAAGCATTGACTGTACTGAACAGCAGTGCACCTAATAAAATGCCCTGTGGTTTCCAACCTCCAAAATAAACGAGTGCCACGGCGATAAAACCCTGCCCGGCAGTGAGGTTATCCTGAAATAGATTCAGTAACGAGATGGAAAGCGATGCGCCTGCAACACCGGCCAGGATCGAGCCGGTACACACGCTCATGTAACGAACCCGGTCCACGTTGACCCCCAATGAATCAGCCGCTGCAGGATTTTGCCCGACGGATTTGATCCGTAAGCCCCAGGTGGTTTTTTCGAGCACCCACCAGGCCAACGGTACGAGAAGGAATGCGCCATAGACGAGCAGACTGTGATGGAAGAAGATTTCGCCAATCACCGGGATATCACCCAGAAGCGGGATTTTGACAGGTTGGAAACCGGTGACAGTTTTAACTGTGCCGATAGTGGTTTTGAATAACAAGCTTGAAAGACCCAGCCCAAACATATACAACCCGATCCCACTGATGCCCTGTTCAGCTTTCAGTGTGACGCTGATAAAGGACATAAGCAAACCCATCAGTAGTCCTACCACGATGGCAGCCAATAACCCCAGCCAGATATTGCCGGTATTGAGCACTATAAAGAACGATGCGAAGGCACCGATGAGCATGACACCATCTACTCCCAGGTTGACTACTCCAGATCTTTGTGAGAAAACCTCGCCGATGGCAGCGTACAGGTAAGGGGTGGCAAGGCGAATGGCAGAAGTGAGGATGCCTGCTACGACGCTAAGTTGGAAAACGTCGTTCATGCCTTCCCCTCCTGACTTTTTGCCAAAGCTATCTTGCGCCGTGCAGCCAATCGGAGGGACCACAACGCCGAACCAACAACGAAAAGCACCACTAAACCTAATATGGCATCGATGAGCGAGTTGGGCACTTGGACCGCCCGCTGCATTTTATCGCCGCCGACCAGTAAACCACCAAATAATATTGCAGCAGGAATGGTTCCGAGTGGATGAAGCCCTCCAAATAGTGCCGCAACAATTCCCGAAAAACCGTAACCGCTGGTAATGCCCTCTAAAAGGCGGTGCTGCACCCCCATCACTTCAATCGCTCCGGCTATACCGGCAAAACCACCCGCTAAAGTGAGCGAGAGAGCTTGGTAGAAGGGTACATTAATACCCGCAAAGCGGGCAGCATCCATGTTAAGCCCAACAGCCCTGATTCGGTATCCAATGGTAGTTCGCCAGAGAAAGATGTATACGATGATGGCGAGTGCTACTGCGATTAAAGCGCCAGTATGCAATAATGTTTGCGGAATCAACCGGGTGAGCCAGGATTGCTCCGGCAGGCGCTCGGATTGCGCTAAATACGTACCAGCGGTGATACCAGCCGGATCCATCAACACGGAGCGTATTAAAAGGTTCATCAATTGCAGAGCAATGGCATTCATCATTACCGTGGTTAGGATTTCATTAACTCTTAAGCGTGCCTTGAGAATACCAGGGATGAAGCCCCAAACAGCTCCGGCACTAAAACCCACCAACAATGTGACTGGGATGAGGAAAAATCCAGGCCAGGTTCGGAAAGTGAGCGGAAACCAGGTTGCTGCCAGTGCACCGATAATGATCTGACCCTCGCCGCCGATGTTGATCACACTCGCGCGGAAGGCGATGCAAATACCTAATCCAACAAGCAGTAACGGTGTGGCTTTTACAAGTGTCTGCGTTATCCCCGAAACGCTGCCCACCGCCCCTCCGATCATTTCCCGGTAAGCGGTTAGCGGATTAACTTTAAGGATCAGCAACATTACCGCACCTACCAGGAGGGCAAGCAGCATTCCTGCCAATGGCATTAGTGCCTTAAAAAACGAACCCGTCCAAGGAAGTCGGTGGTTATGAACGGCTTTCTGGTTTTTCTCAGGCGGCATTCAGTAATATCCTGTTCGCGGGTATTTCTGGGATTGAATTACATTTATACAATATTACCAGATAACTGACAAGCGTTTGTATAAGGACTTTTTTTTGAGACTGATTCGATGAGAAAAAAATCGGGTGGATGAATACAGAATGTTCGATACCAATAATGCCGGGAAAAACATTCCCTGATGTCATTGGGAGGTGGTGGAGGTGACTGGCATCTGCTCCGATGATACTTGTGCTAATTTATGATGACCCCCTTTCCGTTGATTTTTATAGGAGTAGGGCTCGCGACAACTCTCGCGAAATTCGCTCGGAGGCGCAAAAATCGCGACGCCCTGAAAGGCAGAGACAAATTCCCCCTGTGCTCCCTCATTCTTCGGGAGTGCTTCGCGAGGGATTCGAGTCATGAGAAAAGCCAGTCTTATGACTGGCTTCTAGGTATCGGATTCAGGATTCGGTTCTGAAACCTCGGGGCAATTGCCATCCAATTTAGACCCGGGTTGGATCCAGCACAGTCAATCGATTCAGGCTTTCATCCGGGCTCGGTAGGAGCTGATCAGAACTGCCATGAACATAATGATACCGCGCACTACAAATTGGGTGTAAACATCGAAATTCAAAAGGGTCATCCCGTTTGCAATTACGCCCATAAAGATGACACCCAAAAACGTTCCCCAGACCTTTCCAATGCCGCCGCTGAACGCGGTCCCGCCAATGATCACCGCGCTGATGACGTCCAATTCCCAACCTCTACCAAAACTGAACGAACCAGCCAAAACCTGACCCGAGGTCATAAAACCGGAGAGAACAGCCAGGATTTGAACGCTGATGAAGCAGAAAATTTTTGTCCTGCCCACATTGATACCACTCAACCTGGCTGATTCTGGGTTACCCCCCGTCGCGTAAATTGCGCGGCCGATCGTTGTGTAGGACATGATAAAGAAAACGATCAGGAATGATGCAACCAAAACAACAGCTGGGTAAGGGATTCCAATGATTTTCTCGACGCCGAATAGGTTGAGAATCCAACCAGGGATCGGGATTCTACCGCCGCCGAGCACGTTGAACCATTCTGGGTATTGATTGGCGATAGGGAAACCCTCGCTGACCATTCCGGCCAGGCCATAGAGTGCATTTAATGACACCATGGTGACGATGAACGGTGGCATCCCGGCCTTATGGGAGAATATGCCGTGCAGCCAGCCAACCCCAACAGCCATCACAAGGGAAAGGCCGATACCGATGATGCAGGCGAGGGTCAGATCCATCCCGGCAGCGGTTAGATCCCGGCAGCAGCGCGCGACGATCACGCCCGATAGAGCGACAGTTGATCCGATCGAAAGATCGATCAAACCGCAAATGATCACCATCGTCATGCCAAAAGCGATCACACCTTTGAGGGAGTTCGCGCGGAAAATATTCATCCAGTTCCCCCATGTCATGAATCCAGTGACTTTCAAGGCGAGAGCAATCATGAGTACGATGAGGATCACCTCTATGGCATGATCGAGGAGGAATACCCCTACTTTTTTTCGATTGAATAATGATTTGGTTGACGTTTGAAGTGCCATGATTGCCCTATTCTCCTTGCATGCAAATTTCGTACAATTGGTTGATATTGAGCTTGTCTGGATAAACCTCATCCACGATTTTCCCATGCCGCATGATCAGGATTCGGTGGCATACCTCCAGCAATTCCTCCAGTTCAGTGGAAACGAAGACGGTTGAGATGCCCTTGCGCGCCTGTGCCCACATGATTTCAAAGATCTGCTGTTTGGCGCTGACATCGATTCCTCGAGAGGGTTCGTCGTATAACATGATTTTAGGGCTGGTGTTCAACCAGTTCCCCACCACCACCTTTTGCTGGTTGCCGCCTGATAAGGAATTGCACAGGCCGTCGATATTTGAGGTCTTAATATCCAGGTCTTTGACTTGTTTGTTGGCGAATAATTTTCGTTTGCTTCTATTTTCGATCAAACCATTTGAAGTAAGGTTCATGCTTGCATAACACAGGTTATCCATAATGGAATGGATCTGGATCAATCCTTCCAGTTTGCGATTTTCAGGAGTCAAGCCGACCCCGGAATTTTTCATTTTAATTGGGCTGGCATGTTTGATCGTTTTGCCTTCGATAACGACCTCGCCTTTATCCACCGGGTCTGCCCCGAAAATCCCGCGGAGCAGTTCAGTGCGCCCCGATCCCAACATCCCGGCAATGCCCAGAACTTCCCCGCGTTTAAGTTTGAAATCAACGTTCTGATACCATCCTTCGCGGCTTAGCCCTTTTACCTCCATCACGACTTCGTTTTTAACTTTGATATCCTTCGGACGGCTGCGGATTTCGATCTCACCGAACATCATATCGATGATCTTTTTATGTGTCGTTTTCTTCATCTGCACAGTGCCCATCAAGCGGCCATCGCGGAGTACTGAAACAGTATCGGCGATCTGGGGAAGTTCCTGAAGTTTATGCGTGATATAAATTACGATCACGCCTTGATCGCGTAAGGCTTTGATGGCTTCGAATAGACTTTTTACTTCGTTTTGAGCGAGAGCTGAAGTTGGCTCATCCAATAGGATCGCTTTTGGATTCCAGCTGAGTGCTTTGGATATTTCAACCACCTGCATCTGCCACATGCTCAACCGGTGTAGCGTTTCCCGGGGATCGATCTTCACTTTCATCTTTTTAAGAATTTCATCTGCCATCTGGTAAGATTTTACCCAATCGATCGAGCCAAATTTCTTGGGCATACGGTTTAAAAATATATTTTCGGCCACCGATAGACCCGGGACGAGACTCATTTCCTGATAGACTGTTGCAATACCTTTTTGAATAGCTTCGGCTGTTGAATTGAAGTTGAGCTTCTTCTCATCGAGGAAAATGTCGCCTGAAGTAGGTTTGACTGCCCCTGCGAAAATTTTTATCAACGTTGATTTTCCGGAGCCATTCTTTCCAACGAGCGCATTGACTTTTCCACTTTCGAATGAGATCGAAATATCATCCAGCGCACGGGTGCCCGGGTAATCTTTGGTAATGTTTTCGGCTCTCAAAGTTAGATTACTCACCTGGCTAACCTCCATTACTGCCGTTAAGAACTTTAAAAATCCGGAAAATTAAGGAAAATAAATACTCGAGGACAATTTCATTATATTCTTTTTTGAAACAGGGAGACTTTATTGGAGCCTCCCTGTTTCGTTAGTTAATATTTAGGGGTGAATATCGGTTATTTGATCGGTAGTTCCTTCAAGCCATTGTCCACGCGCCATTGATTGACAGCGGCCTTATCGGTGGCAGAGAGGAGGATACCTGGGGCGATGGTGAGCTTGCCGACGGATTTACCGGGTTTACCCAACAGGAAATTGACCAGGTCGGTCATGGCGGCGACGCCCTGGCCGTAGGGGTCCTGGGCGATGGCAGCCTGCAGGTCACCGCCGATGATCATGCTGGTGATCTGGTCGGAGCCGTCGTAGCCGAAGACAGCCACTTTGCCGGTCAGTGCCAGCCTGCTTGACAGCCTGGGCGGCGCCGATGGTGCCGCCTTCGTTGCAGGCGAAGAGGATCTGGATATCAGGATTGGCGGTGAGCATGTCGGCGGTGGCGATGAGGGCGGCATCCTGGAGGGGAGCGCTCTGGTGGGCGACCACTTCGTAGGCGACGCCGGCTTTCTTGAGGGCATCCTCGAAGCCGCCGTAGCGGAGTGTGGATTCCTCGGGTTTCTGGGCGTCGTAATCGATGATGCCGACCTTGATGGTGCCGGTGAGGTTGTTGTCCTTGATGTACTGGACAGCGGCCTCTCCGACCTGGGCGCCGTTGGCGGTGTTATCGCTCATGTAGCCGCCGGTGACGAAGCCGACATCGGTGAAACCGCCGGAGTTGGTGAGGGCAACCGCGACGCCCTGATCATTGGCCTGTTTGAGGGCTTCGATCGAGACGGTGGGGCTGAGGGGAGCGATGGCGATACCGTTGACGCCCTGGGAGATGTAGGTATTGATCAGCTCGGTCTCTTTGGCCTGGTCATTATTGGAGTTGCCAACGATGACCTGCTTGACGCCGAGAGCCTCGCCTGCATCCTCGAAGCCTTGAACCATGGACTTCATGAACTGGTCATCCTGGAAGACCACGCCGGCGACAACGATGTCCTTGGCAGCCAGTGGAGCCGATGGAGCTACGGGTGCGGTTTCGTGTCCAGCGGGTACAGCTAATTCACCCAAACCGTTGGATTTGCGCCATTGATTGACAGCGGCCTTATCGGTGGCAGAGAGGAGGATACCTGGGGCGATGGTGAGCTTGCCGACGGATTTACCGGGTTTACCCAACAGGAAATTGACCAGGTCGGTCATGGCGGCGACGCCCTGGCCGTAGGGGTCCTGGGCGATGGCAGCCTGCAGGTCACCGCCGATGATCATGCTGGTGATCTGGTCGGAGCCGTCGTAGCCGAAGACAGCCACTTTGCCGGTCAGTCCAGCCTGCTTGACAGCCTGGGCGGCGCCGATGGTGCCGCCTTCGTTGCAGGCGAAGAGGATCTGGATATCAGGATTGGCGGTGAGCATGTCGGCGGTGGCGATGAGGGCGGCATCCTGGAGGGGAGCGCTCTGGTGGGCGACCACTTCGTAGGCGACGCCGGCTTTCTTGAGGGCATCCTCGAAGCCGCCGTAGCGGAGTGTGGATTCCTCGGGTTTCTGGGCGTCGTAATCGATGATGCCGACCTTGATGGTGCCGGTGAGGTTGTTGTCCTTGATGTACTGGACAGCGGCCTCTCCGACCTGGGCGCCGTTGGCGGTGTTATCGCTCATGTAGCCGCCGGTGACGAAGCCGACATCGGTGAAACCGCCGGAGTTGGTGAGGGCAACCGCGACGCCCTGATCATTGGCCTGTTTGAGGGCTTCGATCGAGACGGTGGGGCTGAGGGGAGCGATGGCGATACCGTTGACGCCCTGGGAGATGTAGGTATTGATCAGCTCGGTCTCTTTGGCCTGGTCATTATTGGAGTTGCCAACGATGACCTGCTTGACGCCGAGAGCCTCGCCTGCATCCTCGAAGCCTTGAACCATGGACTTCATGAACTGGTCATCCTGGAAGACCACGCCGGCGACAACGATGTCCTTGGCAGCCAGTGGAGCCGATGGAGCTACGGGTGCAGTCTGGTGCTCACCAGCTGGGAGTGAAGGCGCTGCGGTCGTTGGGGCAGCTGTTTTTCCGCAAGCTGTCAAAATCATACCGAGCACAACAACCAGGCTGATTATCGTAAACATTCTTTTCGAACTCATTTTTTCTTCTCCTTAATGGTTTAAAATTGATCGAGAATTCTTTAGATACGATTGAAAAAATTTTTGGGATAGTTCAGATTCACCTCCTTGCCACTAACTGGCGGTATTCTGCATGATATAACAGGAATTATTTGATTCAACAATTATGTTTACATTCAACCACTATTCAAATTCATGTTTGTATATTAGCACATAATGTTTATGTTTGTCAAGTTAAATGTTCGAAATAATACAATAAATGATACAAATTGGTTGACAATGAACATTATTATGGTTATAATCAGGATTAAGTATTAAGTACAATTTCCGGGAAATGAATTTCAGGGACTCGTACTTATTGATAAATTTATAAGATTCGCACAAGGAGCTTCATAGTTCGTGGAGAATAAAAATAATCAAACGGGTGGAGGAGTTTGAATGCCGGCAAATGATCGTTTAATGCAAATTGGAATGCTGGTGGATGAACGTAGTTTTGTTTCCGTCAGTGATTTGAGCAAAAACTTCAAAGTCTCTGAAATGACAATTCGCCGTGACTTGCAGCGCTTGGAAGAAGAAGGTCGGCTCAAACGCACTTTTGGGGGAGCTATCAGCCTCCATTTTGAAACGAAATCCCAGGATAAGGCTGAGCTAAAAACACTGAATCCATTTCCAGATGATGTGTTGACAAATCGTGTGGACGTGATTATTGCCACGTCGCTTGAACAACATTCAGATTATTTGTTATTGGATCGGGCCAGTAAAAAGAACCTGCCTATAGTGGCTGAATCCACTCCTCTTGAAAAGGAAGTTACCCTTGTCGCTTTGGATAATTACAAAGCTGCCTTGGCCTTTGGGCGCAGCGCAGGCGAAGAATGTGCGCGTCGCTGGAATGACCAGGTGCATGTGCTCGATTTGACATATCGTATGCCGAACACCCGCATTCGCAGTCAGGCTTTTATGGAAGGGATCCTCGAATCCTGTCCCCACGCTGAGCTGATCCTTTCCATTGATGCCCAATCTAGTGTGCAAACATCCTATCAGGTCACTAAAGATGCACTGACCGTGCACTCGCAGATCAATGTCATCTTTGCGATCAACGATGCCACGGCCTCGGGTGCTCTACAAGCCTGCCGCGAACTGGAAATTGACCCGGAAAAAATCACCATCCTGCCCTTTGGTTTAGAAGGCGACACCATGCGGGATGCTCTTGCTGAAGGAACCTATTGCCGCATCGGTCTGGCAATGTTCCCGGAAATTGTCGCACCGGCATGTATTGAGGCAGCCATCACAGCTTACAACTCGCTTCCCCTCCCTCCCCATCTGGTGACTCCTTTTCAAATCATGACAACAGAAAATCTTTCGGATAGTTACATCAAGACCACCGAAGGTTGGAAATTTCGATGGGAGCAGGTCGATGGACGCTTTGCCCTGCCCATTGATATTCACCCGCAAAAAGAACGCCCGGGAGTAAAACTTCCTCGCAGGATTGGTTTTATTATTCCCTTTAGTGAACATGAGTGGTATCGCAACCTGGTCATTTTGATGCAGGAACACGCAAGGATCTATAATATCAAGCTTGAATATGTTAATACTGAGAAAGACATGTCTGATGAAATTGAAAACCGCCGGAAAGCGATCGCCCAACTGGCAGCTGAGCAGGTTCAACCTAAAGAAGTCTTGATCATCGACAATGGCCCAATTGCCAGCTACCTGGCGCAAAACCTGATCGGAAAAAAGGAATTAACCGTAATCACCAATGCCATCAATGTTTTTGAAATCCTTGAGCATGATCCAGGCATTACCTTGATTTCCACCGGGGGAATTCTACGTCGCTCCAGCCAGGCGTTGGTTGGTCCAACTGCCGAGGCCAGTTTACGCGATCAGCGTGCTGACAGGCTGTTTCTCAGTGTCACGGGGATTTCTCTTGATTTTGGCCTTTCAGACACGAACTACTCCGAGGTAACCATCAAGCAGGCCATGATTCGCTCCGCACGCGAAGTAATATTGCTGGCGGATTACACAAATTTTGGGCAGGAATCGGTTGCCCAGGTGGCGGGATTGTCCAGCATCGATCGCCTGATCACCGACGATTCATTGCCGGCAAATTTCCGCCTGGATCTGGCAAAACTGGGGATTAAATTGATGCTTGTGACCACCTGAGTAATTCAATTTTTCACATGGTGGGGCCAGAAAAATCTTTTCATTATGTAAACTTACATCAGCATAATCTACCCGCAAAGGTGAATTCGTTATTAAACCTTGGTGAGGTATCTCCTCAGGTAGCGGGGCTCGCGACCCCTCTCGCGAAATTCGCTTGGAGGCGCAAAAATCGCGGCGCCCTGAAAGGGAGAGACAGAGTCCCCCCTGCGCTCCCTCATTCTTCGGGAGTGCTTCGCGCGGGATCCGACCCAAGAAAAGAGCCAGTCTTTTGACTGGCTCTACTTTGAAAGGTAGCGGGGCTAGAAATCGAATACCATCCCCTGAATGGGGACGTAAGACCTCGAAAAAAAAGACGTCCGATAATGGACGTCTTTGTTCAGGTAGCGGGGCTAGGATTCGAACCTAGGACCTCCGGGTTATGAGCCCGACGAGCTACCACTGCTCTACCCCGCATCGCGACTTGGAGATTATATCACCGCGGGGGGTGCCCGTCAAGCAGGGTTCAAATTGCTGGCATCACGTTGCCGCCGCACACAGGGATGTATGCCCCGGTGATGAATCCCGCCAAATCCGAAGCCAGGAAGGCAACCAGGTTTGCCACGTCCTGGGCGGTGCCGCGGCGCTTGAGGGGTACAGCAGCCGTGTAATCGCGTTCACCCTGGCTTTTCCCATCTTTCACGTTTTCGCTCAACATCCAACCGGGCGCCACCTGGTTCACCGTCACCTGGTGCTCGCCAACCTCGCGCGCCAGCACGCGCAGCACGCCGTCCATGCCGCGCTTGCCGGCGGTGTAAGCTGATTGGCTGGGGAGATTCTGCATCGCGCACTCGGTGTTGATGGCGATCACTCGTCCCCAACGCTTCTTGATCATCGCGGGCACGAATGCCTTGGTCATGTGCACGTTCTGCATCACGCAAGAGCGGAACTGGCTCTCGTAATCCTCCAGGTCCTGCTCAAGGATCGATTTCCACTTGTACTGGATGACCGCGTTGTTGACGATGATGTCCGGCGAGCCCAGCTCTTTTTCAACAGTCTTCTTCATTTCCAGCACGGAGGCAAGATCCGTCACATCCGCCTGGACGATTATGCATCTTGCACCTTTTGCCTGGATCTCCTTCAGCACCCTCTCTGCCTGATCCTTGCTGACGGTGGTAATGGATTACCACCGCTGCGCCGCATTCCGCCAGCGTGCGCACCATCTCCCGTCCCAGCTCACCCGACCCTCCAGTCACCAGCGCGATCCTGCCGCTCAGATCGATTTTCATTTCATCATCCTTTAGTTATTCCAATCCCTCTTTCACAGCCTGTGCCAGCTCGGATGTGATACCCGGGATATCGGTCATTTCCTCGATGCTGGCTTTCAGGATGCCCTCGATCGAGCCAAAACGCGTCAGCAGTGCCTTGCGCCTGCCCGGACCGATGCCAGGGATCTTCTCCAGGCGGGATGCCAGTCCCTCGCGGGTGCGCGCTTTGCGGTGCGCGGTGATGGCAAAGCGGTGGGCTTCATCCCGCACGCGCTGCACCAGATACAGCCCCTGCGAATGACGTGGCAGCAGCACCGGTCGGCTGCGCTCCGGCAGGAAGAGCTCCTCTTCCTGCTTGGCCAGCCCGGTGACCGGCACCTTGTCCATCAGCTCGTACTTTTTCAGCACGTCCACCGCGCGCCCCAATTGACCCTTGCCGCCATCCACGATCAGCAGATCGGGCAGGCGGGCAAAGGATTCATCCACTTTCTTCCCCACCTGCTGGTCTTCCTGGGATGCCTGCCACCGCCTGAAGCGGCGGGTGAGCACTTCCTCCATGCTGGCAAAATCATCTGGACCTTCCACACTTTTGATATTGAAATGTCGGTAATGCTTGCGCGCCGGCACGCCCTGTTCAAAGACGACCATCGATCCCACCGATGCCGTACCCTGCGTGTTGGAAATATCGTAACACTCGATGCGGTTGGGTGGTTCTTTCAAGCCCAGTGCCTTCTGCAGTTCCGCCAGGCCCTCACTCTGCCGGTTGGTATCCATTTCCCACTGCGCCCGCAGTGCGCGCAGCGTTTCGGTGGCGTTCTCCGCCGCCATCTTCACCAGGTCCTTGGAAGTCCCCTTGCGCGGCACCCGCAAGTCCACCTTCAACCCGCCGCGGGATGTGTTCAGCCACTGGCGGATGATCTGCGCCTCTTCCACCTCGTTGGGCAGCAGCACCTCGGAGGGCACGCTGGCGGATTCGGCGTAGAACTGCTTGATGAACTGTCCGACCACCTCGCTGTCCGCAGCTTCCTCGGTTCCCTCAAGGATGAAATATTCTCGCCCGATCAATTTGCCGCTTCGGATGAAGAAGATCTGCACGCAGGCTTCACCATCCGCGCGCGCCAGGGCGATCACGTCCGAATCCTTCTGGTCATCGGAAATGACCTTTTGCTTCTCCACCACGCGTTCGATGCTGTTGATGCGGTCCCGGATGGCGGCAGCCTTCTCGAACATCATCTGGTCCGAAGCCTTCTGCATCTCTGCACCCAGGCGCTTCACGATGGGCTCGGTCTTGCCTTCCAGGAAGCTGCATAGGTCGTCGATCGCCTGGCGGTATTCTGCCTGGCTGACCGCGCCAATGCAGGGTCCGCTGCACAGCTTGATGTCGTAATACAGGCAGGGGTGGGCGTCCTTGCCGGTGATCTCGCGGTCGCAGGTCAGGTAGGTGAAAATGCGCCGGATCACGTCCAGGGTCTGGTGCACCGCCCAGACGCTGGTGTAGGGTCCGAAATA
Source organism: uncultured Chloroflexia bacterium (assembly GCA_963804865.1). GTDB lineage: Bacteria > Chloroflexota > Anaerolineae > Anaerolineales > Anaerolineaceae > CAVVEQ01. The sequence continues at coordinate 1,242,208 of CAWDSH010000001.1, read as the reverse complement.
GCGCGAGCCGTCATTGACCATCATGCGCGTGACGGTCACCTTGGGGTAGGGGTCTGCCCAGTGCACCTTGATATAGGGGTAACGCTTGTCGTCCTTCAAGCGCACGTTGAAGCGCGGGCGGTGTTTCTTGATCAGGTTCATCTCGAGGATCAGCGCCTCGAGCTCCGAGCCGGTGACGATCCACTCGATATCGGCGATGTTCTGCACCAGCTTGTGGGTCTTGTAATCCTTGTCGCTGCGGTCCTGGAAATAGGAGCGCACGCGGTTCTTCAGGATGATCGCCTTGCCGACGTAGATCACCTGGCCCTTGTCATCCTTGTAGATGTAACAGCCCGGTTTGGCGGGGAGGTTATCGAGGATGCCCTGGAGGTGCGCGGAAAGTTCCATGTTCGACGCCGATTTTATCACGCCCTAGAAGCCCATCGCGCAGCCATCCGCGCGCATGTCGCTGCCGCCGGTAAGCTCGCCGGTCTCGCGGTCGCGGCGGATGATCTGACCGCGCCCGAAGAGCGCGCGGTTCATCCCGCTGACCAGTTCAACAGGGTGCTTCATATCTTTCAGCTTCTGGATGGTCTCATCAGGAATGCCTTCTTCGAGCGAAACGGTGCGGTTGTCCTTTTCCACGTCGATGCAGAAGCGCGGCAGATCCAGCGCTGCCTGTGGGTCGAGACCGTTATCCAGCATGCGGGTGAGCACCTGCACGTGACCCTGCGGCTGCATGAAACCGCCCATCACGCCGAAGGGGGCGTAGAGTGCGCCGTCATCAGCATATGTTGCCATGCCGGGGATGATGGTGTGGTAGGGGCGCTTGCCCGGCTCCAACCGGTTGGGGTGATTGGGATCGAGACTGAAATTGGCGCCGCGGTTCTGCAGGGAGAAGCCCCAGCCGCGCGGCACGATACCGGTTCCGAAGCCCATGTAATTGCTGTTGATGAACGAGCAGGCGTTGCCCTTGCCGTCCACCACGCAGAAATAGACCGTGTCGCTGCCGAATTGCAGCGGGAAACCGTGATGGTGGGTTTCAAACGCGTAATTGGGATTGATCGCGCGCTGGCGTTCCTGCGTATAAGCCCGGCTGAGCAGCTGTTCGAGCGGGGCGGGGGCGAATGCTGGATCCGCCACGTACTGGCGCGCGTCGGCAAAGGCGATGCGCAGCGCTTCGATCTCGAAATGCAGGCGCTCGGGGGAGATCGGAGGCAGGATGCCCAGGTCGTAGATCTGGAGCAGGTTGAGCGCCAGCAGTGCCGCCAGCCCCTGCCCGTTGGGTGGGCACTCCCAGATCTTCAGCCCTCGGTATTCCACCGAGATGGGCTGTTCCCATGTGCTGGCATGGGATGCCAGGTCGCTGAGCTGCATGCAGCCCCCGGCTTCAGCCAGCGTATCCACGATCGCCCTGGCGATCTCACCCTGGTAGAAAGCCTGCTTCCCATCTTTCGAGATCACTTTCAGTGTCCTCGCCAGGCCGGGATTGCGGAAGATCTCGCCCGCGTTTGGACCGCGTCCATCGATGGTCAACTCTGCGCCGTTGAGCGCGGATGCCAGCTGGCGCGTTGCAGCGCGCTGCCAAAAATAAGAGGTGATGGGTGCCACCGGGAAGCCCTCCTCCGCCAGGCGGATGGCCGGGGCAAGGATATCGCCCAGCGGCAGCGTGCCCAGGCGTTCGACCAGGTCGCACCAGCCGGCGCAGGCACCGGGCACGGTGACGTTGTAGGGGTGATAAGGCGGCAGCTCGTGCTCGAAGCCTTCCTTCTTCAACCGCTCCAGCGAAAGCGCAGACGGTGCCCGCCCGGAGCCGTTCAGCGCGCTCACCTGGCGGCGAGGCGGCGTCGTAATACAGCGCGAAGCAGTCGCCGCCCAGCCCGGTGGAGGTCGGCTCGGTCACGTTGAGCGCGGCGGCGGTCGCCACCGCGGCATCCGCGGCATTGCCGCCCATTTTTAAGATCTCGATCCCGGCCTCAACGGCCAGCTTTTGCGAGGCTGCCACCATGCCTTTCGTGGAGTAAACCGGTGAGCGGTGGGAAGAGAAGAAAAGATCGGACATGATTACCTCGCTGAGGATACTATATCATAACGAGAAGTATGAATAAAAGGAAACAAAGAATTTCTTCAATCTTATTGAATTTTTAATGTGAAACCCAATAATAGGTTGATTATTACTTTCCAAGAAAATACCAACATTTCATTTGATTGTATTTGATAGTTGTGTGATAGCCTCTGAAAATAATAAATATTTAGAATGACACTACAAACTATCTGGTTTTTGAACAGGTGATGCGTGCATATTACTGCGGGAGTTGTTGAAAAGGATCGCTCTATGACAGCCACAAAATTCAGTCTTCTTGTCTTTGCTCCTTTATTTTTTGCATTACTTCTACCTGAGATGTTCCTGCTGCCGAATGGCTTGCTCATGACCCTGCTTATTGTATTCGATCCAACCGTTCCGTTTTCTGAAGCTATTCCCTACAATATTTGGATCATTGCACCAATCGCTGTAGGATCAGTTCTCTTTCTTGTCGGAATATTTCTGCACTCGTTATATGTTTATGAAAGATCGTCCAGGGTAGCCTGGGCTGTCATCTGGTTGGTTTTCACAAGTGTATTATTCTTGGCAATCTGGTTCGGCTTCACCCTGATGACCAGTATTGGCGCTTCAGATAAACCCATCGAAGAATTCTTGAGATGGACAGCATGCTTTGCCGCTGGATTTACCCTGTTGGCGCAGGTTCTCGAATTGCCCTGGCTATTTGTTGTTTCCAGGATATTGCACAAGGAAGAGATTCAGGAAACAACAACAACATTACTTAGCAGCGCATAGTTTGAGCAGGCTTGAAGGGCGGAGAAAAAATTCTTCATGAATGTAATTAAAAAGCTACTCATTTCAATTCTCTCCTCCGGTGCCGGTTTGCTCGGCGGCTGGATTGTTGTGAGTGCTGTGATTGCTTGGATCAATTATCTTGCACAAGATGGACCAATTTTCCCCGCCCCGCTGGTTGCTGTCGTTGTGGTCGCGCCAATCAGTTTTATCCTTTTCATCTTTCAAGGAGTTGTCATGTTTTACGAATGGTCAGTCAAACGGGATGTGACCAATGCATTACCATGGATAGGGCTGCTGGGCGGCCTCGTGGCAGGTTTGACGCCGTATTTTATTGTAATTGCGCCTTATAGATCCAACTCCGACCCCCGCTCGTTGCTTGCCTTTAGTGGACTTGGCATTGGTCAAGGCTTGATCGTTTTCGGTTGTCAATGGTTTGCGAGTTTGGCGGTGAAATTCATCACGGGTGGCAGTTTCGTAAAGAGCATAAACAAACTGGGGGTGGAAAAAAGATGACAAAACGAAAGACCTGGATTCTGGCAATACTATCCCTGGCCTTGATCTTTTTCTGCACGGTGCTATTGCCATTCATCGAAACGATTATCATCAGCTTCCCGGGTATCCTCCTGGGGAAAGTGGTTCTGGCGCGGGACGAGCTGCAGCTCTCCCCGCGCGCGTATATGAGCGCTGAATTCGTTTTGAATCAGGTGGAACTCTCTGAAATCGAACACGCATATTATCTTTCTCTTCATGATGATGTGCTGTTTTGGGATCCCCAGTACGTAGGATTTCCACGAACTGAGTTGAACGAAGGTGAGATTAGCCTTTTACTGCAGTTGCTTTCATCAGGAAATCTTTTTTATCGAATGCCCAATGGTGAATCTTACCAATGTATCAGTCAAAATCCTCTGCAGGAACCTACACTGGAGACTTGTCGGGAAGGGGGACAATATATGGATCAATACCTTTCCCGTAAATGGGAAGCAGAGCGAACCCGTAAAGTCGGTCTGCTGCAGCTCTTTCTAACTGAGGGGAGGTTGGTTGAGATCCGGATTTATCCTTCGGAGCTTGGTCTTGCATTCACTCCTCTTGAAACAGGCGGGGATTGGTGGCTCGATGGCATCACTCCTTCTTCACCTCTTATGGACGAACTTTCCGCTCGCACAGTCATCCCTTCCATAGCGGTTCTTTGGCCTGAGATGAATGCAGACCAGGCAAACAAGCGTTCCGCCCAAATCCTTGGAAAGAGATACCTAGCAGCTTTGGATGTTATCCACAATTCATCTACGGTGCGTGATGTTTTTGGTGAGATTCAGGAAATCCGTCCCGCGGTGGGAAATAACAGCTATTCCTCCTGGATGGATTCCAATTCTATTTTCTTGACCTTCCGTATCATTGGCGTCCGAGGAGAGGGGGTAGTTATCATTCATGGGGATGAATGTTTTGATCTGCAAATGGTTTTAGGGGGTATCCCTGTTGACGATAGACCATCGATCTGTCCAAACTCCTACCAATGATCTTCCCCCTCTTCAAATGTCGCGTTCTTTGCGCATTTTGGGGTCGGGAGGTTTCCATTCCTTGCGTTCTTTTCACCCTGTTAAGGGCGAAGGGAGAGGGTGGTCGAAGACCGGGTGGGCTGTAGGAGCACAGCATGCCGTGCCCTAATTATTAATTTTAAGTTGTAGTTCAAAGTGAGGGCACCGTCGCGGGCTTTACACTTTGAGGAATCAAAATGTGAGGCGGAGCGGGGGAGGATTGAGCGCGGTTTATTAGATCAACTACTTCTTCTTGAGGAATAATCCAAATCCAATCGCGAAGAACAGGTAGATCGCTGCAGCAAACCATCCCAGCGGACCCAATACACCGGTCAATTGGGCGATCAATGTGACAACAAAACCGATCGCGTCATAAACACATAAAGCCAGGGCGATCGCCCACCTGGTTTCAGATTCAACTGCCTTTCTGGCGAACCAGGTGAGTAATAAGTTGCCGATGAAGGAAGCGCCATATTCTCTGGCTGCGAAGATGCCTCCGGGGGTCAGTGAGGCTCCGAACAAAGAATAAAGGAATACCGGTGCAAGCAGTATCGGGTACTCCCAGGGTCAAGCACACCACAGCTTTGATGATCATCAAAGTTTGAAATTTCATCGAAGCCTCCTTTTGGCAAGTCGAAGGTTGTCCTTGAGGACACAACAGGCTTACTTCAAAAATCCCCGCGCTCAATTATTACAATACCACGAATTCTTGACGGATACCATCATCAATAATGAAACAGCACAAGATAGGTCTCCAACCATTATCACTCGTCTTCATTTCGATTTTTTTGTTAAAATAGTTGTATCTGAACTTCTGAAGATAAAGGATTCATTCAATGGCAAAAGACACCCCAAAATCCCTCCGCAACCTGGTCATCTACGAGATCTACGTCCGCAATCACGGACCCCACGGCACGTTCGCCGATGTCGAAGCGGACCTGGAACGCATCCAGGCTCTGGGCGTGGACGTGATCTGGTTCATGCCCATTCATCCCATCGGCAAGCTGAATAAAAAAGGTTCCCTGGGCTGCCCCTATTCCATCTCGGATTACCGCGAGGTCAACCCGGAATACGGCACGAAAGCGGATTTCAAGCATCTCATCGAAAAGGCGCATGCGCTTGGCTTGAAGGTGATGATCGACGTGGTCTACAACCATACCGCCCACGATTCCGTGCTGGTGAGCGCGCATCCCGATTGGTATCACCAGGATGCGTCCGGAAAGCCGGTGACCACCGTCCCCGAATGGAGCGACGTGATCGATCTCAAGCATCCCAACCAGGACCTGGATGATTATTTGATCGAAACGCTGAAGATGTGGGCGGAATTCGGCGTGGATGGCTTCCGCTGCGACGTGGCATCCCTGCTGCCCGAGGAATTCTGGGTGCGGGCGCGTGAGGAGGTTGCCGCGGTCAAGCCCGGGGTGATCTGGCTGGCTGAATCAGTGCACGCCGCCTTCATCGAATACCGCCGCTCCCGCAATCTCACCGCCATCTCGGACAGCGAGGTATACCGCGGATTTGATATCACCTATGACTATGATATCTACACCATCTGGCAGGCGGTGGTGACCGGCAAGCAGCCCGTCGCGCGCTACCTGGAAATGCTGCGCTTCCAGAACGCGATCTACCCGGAGAATTTCGTAAAGCTGCGCTACGTGGAAAACCATGACCAGGAGCGCATCATGCAGACTGCTCCATCCCGGGAGCAGGCGCTCGCCTGGACTGCTTTTTGCGCGTTCAATAGCGGCGCATTCCTGATCTACGCCGGGCAGGAATCCGCGGCTGCGCACACGCCTTCGCTTTTCGACGTGGACCGGGTGGCATGGAAGGATTACGAATTCTCTGAATTCATCTCCACCATGGCACGCTTGAAGAAGGACCCTGCCCAGGTGGAAGGGTTATTCACCATCACCGCCGCAGAACCGGCGATCACCGCCATCTGGGAACATCCGGGAAATCACCTGGTGGGTGTGTTCAACGTGAATAAAAACAAGGGAAAAATCGCTGTATCGCTGCCTGATGGGACTTACGAAAATATCCTGGATAAAAAACCGGTGCTGGTCAGGGATGGTTCTGTGGAGCTGCCCGATATTGCGCTGGTCCTACGAGCACCGGTCTTTGACGGGCGAAGTCCGACCGTTTTATACCGATCTGCTTGATCTGCCGATAGGCTAGGCTGTTATGGAGAAAATGAGATTGATCTCCCTCCTGGAGCAAATTGTCCCGGGAGGGTAAAGCATTCAGGGATTTTTATTCCTCTTCCGGGGGATTCTCGTCGGCGGGCAGGGCTTTCACCAGCACCTTGTCGATGCGGTTGCCGTCCATGTCCATCACCTCGAAATGCAGTCCGTTCCACTCGAAGTGATCCGCCGTCTGCGGGATGCGCCCAAAATGCATCAGGACGAAACCGCCCACTGTTTCGTATTCTTCTTCGGCGGGGAGCTCGCGTAAATTGAACAGCTCCATGAATTCGTCATTGGGCAGCATGCCGTCCAGCAGCCAGGAACCGTCCTCGCGCTGGATGGACTGCGGCTCATCCTCAAACTCGCCCACGATCTCCTCGAGGATGTCCGCCAGGGTGATCACGCCCTGCACCATGCCGAACTCATCGACCACGAACATCAGCTCGCGCTGACTCTCGCGGAACATCTCCAGGGCGCGCGAACCGAAAGCCGTCTCGGGGATGTAGAGCGGCTCGCGGGCGATCTCCTTGAGCTGCTCACCGCTTTTCAGGTCAGCCAGGAGCAGTTCCTTGGCGCGCACCACCCCCACCACGGTATCCAGGCTGTCCTCGCCCACCGGGAAGCGCGAGTAGGGGCTCTCCCTCACCTTGCGAATGATCTCCTCGGGCGTGTCGTTGACGTCCAGCCAGATGATCTCGTTGCGCGGCGTCATCAGGGCATTGACCCGCTGGTCGGAGAGCGAAAAGACGCCTTCCACCATATCCTGCTCGGCTTCCTGGAAAACGCCTGCCTGCTTGCCCTGTTCCAATTGCACCAGCAGCTCCTCTTCCGTCACCGGGGATTCTGAAGCGGACTTGATCTTTAATGCACGCAGGATCAGGTCAGTGGATCTTCCCAAAAGCCAGACGATTGGTTTGAATAGTCGGGAAATGAATAACATCGGCGCAGCGATCGCCGTGGCCACGCCATCCGCGTTATGCAAAGCCAGGCGTTTGGGAACCAGTTCCCCGAAGACAATGGAGAGATAGGATACGACGATGACAACCACCGCCATCCCGATCGTCTCACTGAAGGGTGCCAGGGCAGGCACCCGGGCGAATGCGCCGGTCAGCAGCCTGGCCACTGTTGCGCCGCTGATCGCGCCGATGAGCACATCGATGACCGTGATGCCGATCTGGACGGTCGATAGGAAACGGTTGGGGTTTTCCGCCAGCCGCAAAGCTACTTTGGCTGATTTTTCCCCGTCGTTGATGCGCTGCTGCAGGCGCGCCTTGCGCACCGAGAGCATCGCCGCCTCGGATAATGCCAGGATTCCATTGAAAAAGATTAATAAAACGATGACAAGAACGTCACGCCAAAACTCGGATATCTCCATCCACCAAATCCATTCTGCCGGGAAGAATCCTCACAGCACCTTCTATTGTACTAAAAATTTGAGCAGATTGAAAACCGCATCGCGGTGAGAATTAAGGCATGGGATTGAAGATAAAGTGATATCATGGCGGATATTATTTGCATTCCCCATTGCGCGCCAGGATTTCCATGACCAATCTCACTCCCTTTCTCATCTACGCCTTTGTGACCACCTTCACCCCGGGTCCAAACAACATCATGGCCATGTCCAACGGCCTGCGCTTCGGCTACCGCCGCACGCTGCGTTTCCTGCTGGGCATCTTCACCGGATTTTTCGTCCTGATGGTGCTGTGTGGGTTATTGAACCTGACCCTCGCGGAGCTGGTGCCTTCGCTGAAGAAATGGCTCAACATCCTCGGCGCGCTCTACATGCTCTACCTGGCGTACCACATCCTGCGCAGCAAACCGGTGGAGGAGGGCGTCGAGGAAAAAAGCCTGAATACGTTCAAAGCCGGCTTCATCATGCAGTTCCTCAATATGAAAGCCATCCTCTACGGCATCACCATCTTTTCCCTGTTCATCATCGGCACGTACCAGGATCCTTTGTCGATCGGATTGTTCTCGCTGCTGCTGGCTGTCGGCTCGTTCGTCTCGATCTCCTGCTGGGCGCTGGGCGGCAACCTGTTCCGCAGTTTTCTGAAGAAGCATTACCGCATCTTCAACCTGGTCATGGCGGGGCTGCTGATGTATTCCGCGGTGGCGAGCTTCCTGGAGTTTTGATGTAGATCTCGAACGGTGGGATCAGGCTGAAATGGTAGGGGCAATTCACGAATTGCCCCTATTATCCATTTCTTTTTATTTAATAAATCTGTTATAATGATAATAATTCGTTATAGAAAATAATTATCCATAATATGATCGATACCGAACAACGTTACCAGTCCATGCTGCTGAAGATCAGGGAGCGCGGCGGGCGCATGACTTCGCACCGCCTGGCGCTGCTGCGCATGATCGCCGTTTCCGAAGGACATCCCACCCCGGCGAAGCTCTACGAACAGCTTAAAGTGCAGTTCCCCACCGTCAGCCTGGCGACGATCTACAAGACCTTGAACTTCCTCAAGGAGGAGGGCGAGGTGCTGGAGATCGATCTTCACGGCGACAGCCGCTACGACGGTTTCAAACCCTACCCGCACCCGCACCTGATCTGCACCCGCTGTGACCGCATCATCGACGGCGATGACCTCACTGAACTGCAGAACATTGACCAGCATATCCGTGAAAAATACGGTTTCCAGGTCACCCGCCAGCAGCAGGTTTTTTATGGCATCTGCCCGGATTGCTTAAAGAACAAAGCGTAAGGAGGTGGCATATTTTTTTACCCACAAAGGAAAATAATTATCTATAAAGAATTATTGTTAAAAGCAGGATCAATCCATTCCAATAGAAAAGGACATACAGATGGACAAGAAAAAGAAGCTCACCACCGTCGCGGGGGCACCCGTCCCCGACAACCAGAACGTCATCACCGCCGGCAAGCGCGGACCGCAGCTGCTGCAGGACGTCTGGTTTCTTGAAAAGCTGGCGCATTTCGACCGCGAAGTGATCCCCGAACGGCGCATGCACGCCAAGGGATCCGGCGCCTTCGGTACCTTCACCGTCACCCACGATATCACCCGCTACACCAGGGCGAAGATCTTCTCCGAGATCGGCAAGAAGACCGAGCTCTTCGTGCGCTTCTCCACCGTCGCCGGCGAGCGCGGCGCGGCGGATGCCGAGCGCGATATCCGCGGCTTTGCCGTCAAGCTCTACACCGAGGAAGGCAACTGGGACCTGGTGGGCAACAACACCCCCGTCTTCTTCCTGCGCGATCCGCTCAAATTCCCCGATCTCAACCACGCCGTCAAGCGCGATCCGCGCACCAACATGCGCAGCGCGAAGAACAACTGGGATTTCTGGACTTCGCTGCCCGAAGCGCTGCACCAGGTGACCATCACCATGAGCGAGCGCGGCATCCCCGCCAGCTACCGCCACATGCACGGCTTTGGCTCCCACACCTTCAGCCTGATCAATGCCAAAAATGAGCGCACCTGGGTGAAATTCCACTGGGTCTGCCAGCAGGGCATCAAGAACCTGACGGATGCCGAGGCGGAAGCCATCGTCGCCAAGGACCGCGAAAGTCACCAGCGCGATCTCCTTGAAGCCATCGAGCGCAAGGATTTCCCGCGCTGGAAGCTCTTCATCCAGGTGATGACCGAGGAGCAGGCGGAGAAAATGCCCTACAATCCCTTCGACCTGACCAAGGTCTGGTACAAGAAGGAATTCCCGCTGATCGAGGTGGGCGTGATGGAGCTCAACCGCAATCCCGAGAACTACTTCGCGGACGTGGAGCAGGCCGCTTTCAACCCGGCCAACGTGGTGCCCGGCATCGGCTTCTCGCCCGACAAGATGCTGCAGGGACGCCTGTTCTCCTACGGCGACGCGCAGCGCTACCGCCTGGGCGTCAACCACCATTCGATCCCGGTGAACGCGCCAAAATTCGGCGCGCACAGCTACCACCGCGACGGTCAGATGCGCGTGGACGGCAATTACGGCAGCACGCTGGGCTATGAGCCCAACAGCTACGGTGAATGGCAGGAGCAGCCCGAATTCAAGGAGCCGCCCCTGGCTTTGAAAGGCGCTGCCGATCACTGGAATTTCCGCGAGGATGACAGCGATTACTACACCCAGCCCGGCAAGCTCTTCCACCTGATGAATGCAGCCCAGCAGAAGGTGCTCTTCGAGAACACCGCCCGCGCCATGGGCGATGCGCCCCGCGAGGTGAAGGTGCGCCATATCGGCAACTGCCTCAAAGCCGACCCCGCCTACGGCAAGGGCGTGGCGGATGCCCTGGGCATCCCGGTCGCGGAAGCCAAATAAATATCTACAAGTTGTAGGGGCAATTCACGAATTGCCCCTATGTAAATAAAAACTCACCAGGCACCCCTTGGGTGCCTGGTGTTATTCATTGTGCTTATCGAACTGCCAATCTTCGGTTAATGCACTACCGTCAGGTTCGGATTGTTGCCAAAGATCAATGTATTGGTAAGCGTGAAGGTACCAGTGCCAACGCTGGCATAAATACCATTTGCAGTGTTTGCCGCAATAACCGAATTAAGAATGGATAACATTATGGTTATGAGAATTAATTATTAATTCCATTCGTTCATTCAACATGCTGACCACACTGGAGATGGAGATTACGCCCATTGGATGTAATCTCCAATCCCATAGATGCCATTATTGCGGGTATTCACCTTGCTGATGGTGACATTTCCAACACCGAAGCCCAGAGATAATTATTCATCGCTGATCCCCAACACAGTACATTGTTATCAGCAGTGATTCCACTCAAGGTGACCGCGCCTTTGGAATTAATCTGTACCCCAACTGATTCATTACCGTTGATCATGTTCGTTCCCGTGATGCTGATAGCGGGATGAGTGGTTGCATCGACCACTCGAAAGAACGACTCCGCGGTATTCCCATTTGCGGTGACATTCGTGAGCGTGATCGCTCCCTGAGTGCCTATAATCGAAACCTGCCTCTCCAGGAAAATTATAGGAGGCTTCACAGGAGGTGATTTTCACCGCCCCCTGGGAATTGATCTGAAAACCGTGATACCCATTTTCGTTGTAAGAGCTACTTTGTTGATGTAACTGGTCACGGAACCCGCTGTACCCAGTGTATATACTGATATACCATTGCCTCGATTGTGCATGGCTGACACTGGATGTGATCTTCACTGCCCCCTTGGAATCGGATTTCCAATCCACCATTGTTCCCATTGAATTGAGTGCCATTTACCGTCACTGTCTTAGGCGCTGTATCCAGCACCAGATCATTGTGCAGGATCGCGGCATGATCACCATTGCCATTGACGATCCCGTTGCTCACCAGGATGGTGCCGAATGTATCCACCGTAAACCAGCTTCTCTCATTGTTGGAAGCCGGCAGGCGGTTAGGGTCACTCCAGCCAGTACTGGTACCGTGATTGTTAACGATCACCAAACCGTGAACGATATTGTCGAAAGCATTCACATTCGTCATGGTGATGGCACCGTGGCTGAGGTGATCACTCCGCTTGCATTGTTCAAGTTGAATCCGGGTCTTTCAAGCGTGGTGGTGGAAGCCAGGTTGATGATGCTGATGGGTGCGTTCCCGGCAGTATTCATCCAGGTCCACGCCATACGAGCCACTGATGGAATCCTGCCCCCAGGAGGCTGCGTTCTTAAGCGTGATGGCTCCCCTGGAAGTCACATAGAGCCCGTGGCAAGGTTGTCAAAAATGCGCATGTTGCTGATCGTCACTGCCATCGCGCCAACAGCGTTCTCATTGGAGATGATGGCGCCGTGCAGCCCATTTTTCGCGGCATACAGGTTGGTGATGGTCACCGCGCCGTGGGTGTTGATCCGTAAACCGTCCAGGGTGTTGTCTGAAAAACCCTGGGAAAGTGGCTCTGTTCCGTCGACCGGGAGTGCAGTGCCTGTGATGGTGATCCCGGCGCTGCCGGAAGTGTTATCCAGGTCAGCGCCGTAAATCGGTTCGCTGATATCGGTAAGGGTGCCGCCATCTTTGATCAATTCCAGGTGATAACCACCCACTTTCGTATCCATAGCCATCATAAACCAGATTGTAGAATATGCCCTGTCCCAGGCAAGAGTTATGGGGATTCAAGGAATTCACATATCCCGTGGTTTGGTAGATGCCATCAGGATCAGTGCCTGGACCCAACAGATAGAGATTCATAAAGAACTCCAGCGTACCGGCATTGATGGTGATCTCATCGCCGGTGGTACCGTTAAAATTCCATTCATCTCTATAATTCTTCCAGGTAATCACATCATTCAATTCCTGGTCATAGTTGATATACCCTCTGATTGAACGCGTGTTACCAATCGCATTGACATTCTTAAGCGTGATCAATCCTTTTGAGCGCACGTACAAGCCGGTGTTCCCGTTATCCGTAGAAGGTGCCCGTAGTTGATGGTGACCGGCTTGGCTGTGGTAGCACCGGAATTATCGAGGATTGGCGCCGTAGCTCATCGTATCCCCGTTTGCTGAAGCGTTGGTCAGGCTGATGGCTCCACTGCTGGTGTACCTGGATGATGCCTCGGCAATTTCCCGCTGGTTCAACGGACACGTTCTTGATGGTCACATTGCCAGTGCCGAGGTGGTTATCGACCATCAGACCGCTGCCACTGTCTTTGAGGTGATATCCGTCAATGTCACATTGCCCTGGTTGTTGATGAGCAGTCCGCCTTCCCCGGTATCATCCAGCTTTGCTCCCGTGACCGTGACCGCCGCGGAAGTGCCCTGGACATTGATGAGGATTCCGCCATCATCAACTGATTTTCCCTGCATCTGTATCACATTCAATATCCGTCAAGGTGACGCTGCCCTTGGTGGTGATATCCACAGCATATCCATAATCACTATAGAACAGGGCATGGGAAATGGTCACCGATCCTCTGCCGCCGGTGTTGTTGATCACCAGTCCGGAATCATTGAAGCTTTCCCTTGATTTCCAAATATTGGATGTTGACCGGTCCGTTCGATGTTAATAGCAGACCATTATTGCCATTCATGAAGAACTGGTTGTCCCCGGCTGAGGTGCCCTTGATCGACACTCCCGCGTTCGTTCCGAAGGTGTTATCCAGGATGGCGCCGGATGCGCCTACGCCATTATTCCAGTTTTAGATTGCATGCACTTTGTTGAGCGTGATCACGCCTTTGGCGTAGACCATCAAGCCCGCGTCAGATGTGAAGTTGTTATAGTGAATTCTCCGTTCGTGACGTCACCGGGCTGACCAGCTGCGATTGGCTGGTGTCCAGGTACGCTCCCCATGCTTGCTAACTCGGGACCTGATCTGCCCGTTCCAGTTGGCAGCGACGTTGGTCAGCGAGATTGCGCCGCGCGCCAGCACCCTGAGACCGAATGCGGATGGTTGTGGTGGTATTGGTGTTGTCATTGAAAACGCCGTTGGTGATGGTCACCTTGCCCGTGCCCAGCCAGGTGCAGGGCGTGCCATTGCAAGTATTCAGGTCAGCGCCGTACTGCGCGTTGCCGCTGGCGCTCACGTCCTTGAGGGTGATGTTGCCCTTCGTGGTCAGGGTCATCCCGCCGTGGTTGTCATCGGCGTAGACGTTCGTCAGGGTGATGTTCCCGGTGAGATCCGTGATGGTCAGGCCTTCCCCGGCGGTGTTGCCGTTGAACACGCCGTTGGTGATCGTCACCGAGCCGGCGTGATCGACCAGCATTCCACCATAGCTTCCTGTATTTCGGCTGGCACTGACTCCGGATAGGACCACTGCGCCGTTCGAGTTGATCTCCAGCCCGGAATAAAAGTTATCATCAAAGCTGGAATTGGTCACGGTAATTCCCGCAGTCCCAGCCAAGTTATTGATAAAGGCGCCAGCTCCGGGGTTGCCGCTGGAATCAATGTTCTTGAGCGTGACTGTGCCGTTATGTCCTGATACTGATGGCATCTGCATCACTGTTGGCGTCATAGATCACCAGGTCCTGGAGCAGGAGGGTTCCTGCGCAGTTGCGGATTTCCACCACCCCGCCATGAATAGATGTGGAGGGGCTGGAATTACCGCCGATATTGAATCCGCTCAGGGTGAACCCGGTGAGTTTGTTGCGCATGTAGAATATACTGCCCGGATTGATCGTATTATCGAGGATGGCATCCGGTAAGAGAGTATCCGGATCGACGTGCCCGACGATGCCCTTGAGCTTGGCAAGATTGACATTAGCGCCGTTGATATTGACCAGCCTGATTGGGCAGCGTGCCGGCATCCACGTGGATCAAGCCCGTCGCTGGGGATCGTGCCGTGGTCGCGAATATAGACTCACCGCGTCCTGCAGCGGTGTGGCAGTGATGGTGCAGTTGGGAATACCGGTGCAGTCGCCGCCGGTATACAGGAACGTATAGACCGTTGTGCCCACCTTGAACCAGGGATCGCCCGCGGTGAGCGCTTCCGCCGCCAGCGGGATGGCTTCCCCGCTTTCATCCACCACCTCCACGCCGGCTTCAGCCAGCGTTTCCCCCAGGGGCGCGGCTTCTTCGACCGGCGTCTCTTCAGGCGCCGGTTCGGTTGGCGGTGTCTCGTCCTGCGCGAAGACGGGTGTGGTTAAAACAAAAGCTGCCAGCAGTGAAAGAGCGATGAAAAGCGGCAGGAAAAGGAATGAATGCTGTCTGTTCATGATAAGTCCCTCCGGATGAATATTGAATTGTTAGTCGAAAAGGGAAAAGCAAATGTCGGTTCGATCACCCCCAGTCTACAGGGCATTGAAAAGTATCGATTTGTAGCTACGTTCATTATAGGTCGGGATTTTGGAATTACAAGAGGGAGGTTTAAAAAGAACCGGCAGTTTAGAAGCTGCCGGTTAAAGATCCGTTTCAAGGACTTATAAACTCTGTGACTGGTTATCTTAGAACATAGATCTGTGACACCTGGTTCCCAACAACGATGACACTGGTAAGTTTGAATGGCGCCAGGCTTCCGGTTGTGAAGGTGCACCTTATCCCGAAACCACCATTACCCATGATTACACTGTTGGAAATGGTCACCGCAGAATTATGAGCGTAAATCGTTAGTCCATCCCAAAAGTTGGTGCTTGCATTAAAGATGGATTTGATATAGCTGCCTGTAAATATTCCATGGATATCGACGTAGATACCGCTCAAGCTATTAAACTTGGTGGTAACGTATCTCATGGTCACATTCCCGCCGCCCCAACCGGATTCATCCAGGTCCATTCCCCGTTGCCCGTTGAAATCTGCATTAGCGTACGATATTGAAATTGGACCTCGGGTGCGAATTTTCAAACCTGAACCTGTGTTGTAATTGAAATAATTTGACAGGCTGGTACTGCCACTGATGGTCACTCCCGGGGGGATGACTGCCGAACTGGAAGTGTTATCCAATTGGACCCCATCCATGGTATTATTTTGAGCTGAAATTCCTTTAACGGAAATGACCCCTTTGCTGAAAACCTGGATCCCATATTTATTATTATTGAATTCACCGGTAGAAATAGTGACATTGCCTATAACTGACGAATTATCGATTAGCAGGCCTGGTGTAGTACTGTTGTAAGAGGCATAGACTTTATTGGCGATGACAGCACCGTGCGCCACGATGGCGACCCCATTTGTCCCGTTG
Organism: uncultured Chloroflexia bacterium; assembly: GCA_963804865.1. Classification (GTDB taxonomy): domain Bacteria; phylum Chloroflexota; class Anaerolineae; order Anaerolineales; family Anaerolineaceae; genus CAVVEQ01. The sequence continues at coordinate 1,226,117 of CAWDSH010000001.1, read as the reverse complement.
TGATAAAAGGTATTGGTGCCGGTTCCGCTGGCGAGCAGCGAAACAGGACCAAGGTCGTTTTGGATCAAGACCCCTATACCCCCGTTTTCATTCGCGGTGATATTGGTCAGGGTCGTCTTGCCGCGGGCATAAAGTTGCACACCGCAGTTGCCATTTGATAAGAAAGTACCGTTCGTGATTGAAGCCGTCGGGTAAAGCGTCGATAGACCGCCGCGATTATCAAGATAGGCTCCATCCGCAGTGTTCCCATTTGCCGTAATGCCGGTCAATTTGAGCGCACCTTTGGCGTAAACCAACAGCCCCCGGCTCTTATTTGCATTGAAGGTGCTGCTGCTGATGGTCACGTTGCCGCCAATGGGTGCCGATGGTTCGCCCAATCTTGCGCCAACGCACCCTGCCCCTCCAGCGGCACAATTATCTGCGTTTACATAGGACAGGGTTACGTTGCCAGTGCTGACCAAGTATAGATTGTCGTACCCACCCAGGGTATAACCGCTGTTGGTGATCACCGCGTGGCTGATGGTCACGGAGCTGGGGATCTCGGTTGAGGAATCTCCTATAAGCGCTCCAAATTGATGGTTGTATTCTCCCTTGAAATTTGACAGGCTCACCGCGCCGTTGTTGAACACGTTTAAACCACTCCCGGTATTGGATCCAGCTTCAATATTTGTCAGGGTCACCGGCTGTATCACGCCTGGGAAACCACTAAAAAGGTACATACCGTTGCTGTTATTACTGTTGCTCTGAGCGTAATTTATTTTGATGGAACCTTTGGTATATATGAATAATCCACCCAAAATGTTGCCGGAAAAGATATTCCGTGAAGTGGATGTTCCTGCGAGCGTCACCCCTGCTGCAGTTCCGTAGGAGTTATCCAAAAAGGCACCATACCCATTGAGACTATTTAACGCGCCTATGTTGGTCAAATTGATGGGACCTTTGGCTGAAATTGCCAGACCGGATCCGTAGTTCGAATCAAACGAGCTTGTTTTCACGGTCACTGCGCTGGATAGATCTGAATAATGTATGTTCAATATTGCTCCGATCGCATTATGCCCGGAAGAACCGTTATGGCTGGCAGTAACCTTGGTGAGCGCAACCGCTCCGCGGGCCTTGATAGACAACCCGAAAAGATCGCTTCCCGCCGAATTCAGGTTCGAATTGAACGCACCGCTGGTGATGGTGACCTTGCCGGTGCCGGTGGTATTCAAGCATGTCCCACCAAAATCGCAGGTATCCAGGACGGCGCCGTAGTTGGTGTTGCCGCTGGCGCTCACGTTGGTGAGGGTGATGTTTCCATAAGTGAAGATCACCATGCCATATAAATTATTATCTGAGTAGACATCCTGGAGAGTGACATTGGCTTTGAGCCGTCCGCTGGCGCCATCTGCAGCAAGGCCGAGATAATTATGATTTCCAACGATTACTGTAGATTTGATGGTGATCGCGCTGGCATCCTGGATCCACATGGCGGTCAGGGTGCCTGCATTCCGGCTGGCGCTGCTGCCGGTGATTGTTACGGGGCCTTTGGTTCTTATGTAAAGCCCGTTGACTGTGGAATTACCCGTATTTCCATCGAAGCTGGAATTGGTGATAGTCACTCCAGTGGTTCCCGTGGAATTATCGATGTATGCTCCACCGCCAGCGTTGCCATTGGACTGGACATTCTTCAATGTGACAAGTCCATTCTGGGTTGTGACTCGAATTCCTTTTCCGGATGCCCAGAGGTCCTGGACAACGAGATCCTGTAGAACGATCGGACCTGAATTATTGATTAATTCTGTGACCGAGAAAAGAGGAGCACCCTCTGAACTTCCGGTAATATTCAACCCGCTCAGGGTAAAACCGCTGACCATGTTTGTAACATAAATCCAACTTCCATATCCAGATGTATCGGAAAGGATCGCATCTGGGGCACCGGTATCCGGGTTGACGTGCCCGGCAATGCCTTTTAACTTTAAGAGGGAAGCACTCGTGTTACCAATAATTGTTACCTGCTGGTTGGGCAGGGTACCTGCATCGACGTGGATGAAACCATCGCTGGGGACTTTGGCGTTGTTCGAAATGTAATTCACCGCTGCCTGGAGCGGATTATCACAAGCTTGATAGCCGCCAGTATCAGGATCGCAATCGGCAAGGGTGAAGGAGTAGGTGGTTGTCCCCACCTTGAACCATGGATCTACATCCGTAAGTACGTTATTCACCAGCGGGATGGCTTCACCGCTCTCATCCACCACCTCCACACCGGCATCGGAAAGCGTTTCGGCCAGCAGGGCTGTCTCAGCTGGGGCTTCTTCGGCAGGAGCTGTTTCAGGGGCTGGCTCAACCTCGCTGGGAACCGGTTCTGTGGGTGGGGTCTCGTCCTGCGCGAAGGCGGGAGTGGTTAAAACAAAAACCGCCAGCAGTGAAAGGGTGACGAATAGCGGCAATACAAGAAATGAGAACTGTCTTTTCATGATGATCTCCTCCAAAGGGATTTTAAGTTAATGGTTGAATTGGAAATATTAAAATAAACGATCGATCACCCCCAGTCTACAGGGCATTGAAAAGTTTCGATTTGTAGCTACGTTCATTATAGGTCGGGATTTTGGATTTACAAGAGGGAGGTTTAAGATTTCAATAGGTTGTAGGGGCAATTCACGAATTGCCCCCATGGATAAAAAATCACCAGGCACCTTTCGGGTGCCTGGTTTTGATTATTAATGGATTGGATGGTGGATTTATTAATTCCGTTCGGGTTTAGTGGCTGATAAAAATATTCTGGTAAGTTCCGGGAGAGAAGACGCTGTTCCCAAAATAGAAGGTATTGCTGATCGTGAATTTCCCGGTGCCGATCGTCGCAGCCAGTCCATAGAGACCATTCCCGGATATCAGGCTGTTGGATAAGGATAAATTATGGTTATGGGTATTGATCCCGATCCCTCTGGCACCCAGGGTCACGCCATTGTAGAGCACCGTCAACGAGCTCAGGCTGACCGTATTATTGCTTTCGATATTGATGCCTCGCTGATCATTGTTGTTCGTGGTCACAGAGGAAAGCGTGACTGTGCCCTTGCCCAACCCGGCCTGGTAATTGTTCACATCGATTGCGAATCCGGTATTATTGTATGCGCTAAGTTTGCTGATCACCACCGCGCCCTTGGTGTGGATGGTGAGCCCCTGGGCGCCATTCTTGGAGATTTCGCTGATCCCGTAACTTCCGAGCACCGAGATGCCCTTGGGAGTGGTGAAAGCGCCGAAGGCGTTATTGAGGCTAACCCCTTGTCCCGTGTTTGTTCCGGCACTGATCTTGTTGACCAGGATGGTGCCGTAAGATAATGCTGATAAGCCGGTATTATTCAGCATCACGTTGGTTCGGGTGATGATGATGCCTTTGGTGCCTGTGGTATCGTAGGTGTTATCAAGGCTGATGCCGGTAGTCGTATTTTGACTTGCGACGACGTTATTGACATTTATGCTGCCCTTGGAACGGACCACCAGCCCCTGGGCTTGAAGGGAATAACCGCCACCATTGATGGTTACATTGCCGACGGGGAAAAATGTGACGAAATCAGTGGTGTAGAATAGATTTACACCGGTAGCCCCGGTATTATTGGTGGCATAAACCTTAATCAGCGTAACCGCACCCTGGGTGTTGATATCCAGCCCGTCATGGGTGCCAGTATTGGCACTGAAATGATTGCCGCCAGTTGCACCGGAGGCGAGCAGGGAAACATTACCGGAGTGGTTCTCGATATATGCACCGTTGCCGATGTTATTCGTGGCAGACACATTGGTGAGCTTGATTGTGCCGCGGCCATACAGGACCAGCCCGTAGTTGCCATTATTATGGAACTCACCTTTGGTGATCGTAGCCGTGGGGAAGGTGGTTCCAGCAGGTCTTTGATCGAGATATGCACCATAGCCTGTATTATCGCTGGCTGTGATATTCGTGAAATTGAGAGCGCCTTTGGTGAGGACATATAGACCATGGTTTGTGGTCCCAGAAAACTCGCCATTTGTAATGGTCACCGCTTGGGCAGAATCGGCGGTGCTATTATCAAGATCTGCCCCGCGATAACTGTTTCCATTCGCAATAATATTGCTCAGTTTGATGGGTCCCCGTGTTGAAATTTGGATGCCTGTAAAATTGTTGCTGAAAGTCCCGCCTGTGATGGTGACGCCCGCGGTTCCTGATAGGTTGACCGCAGAGACTCCATAATGATCTATCCCATTGGAACTTGCATTCGTATTCGTCAGGGTGATGGCGCCTATCGAGCTAATGACTAAGCTGTGATCGTTATTGAACGAGAAATCGCCGTTCTTGATGGTGACGTTTTTAGGAGTGAGTGCATCATTGTTGTAGAGTGTTGCGCCTTTATTGCCATTCGTGCCAGCGGACACATCCGTTAATGAAATTGTCCCATGCGTGGAAATATCAAGGCCTTTATGATCATTTTGCCAAAAAAAGCTGTTGGTGATGGTCACATTGCTGGGGGTGGATGAATAAAAATAATAGCCCGTCCCCACCATTCGAATTTGCATACACCCGACTCACTGAAACGCTGCCATTGGTCCGTATCTCCAGCCCGTGTTCACCAGCGGAGTTGCCGTTCAAATTAAATTTGTTCGGAGCAATGGATGAACCTTTGATTGTCACCCCGGCGGTGGTGCCGGTGGTGTTATCCAGCAGCGCACCGGTATTCCCGATATTTTGAGAGGCACTCACGCTGGTCAGGTTGATGGCACCTTTGGAATTGACCGTCAAGCCTTTTAGTTGGTTATGATCGAAGGTGCTGGTTTTAATGGTCACCGGGCTGACGAGCTGAGAGTCGTGATTTTTCAGGATGGCGCCTGTTGCGTCGACGCCAACTGTGCCGTTGATGCTGGCAGAGACGCCGGTGAGGGAGATCGCTCCGCGTGCATGCACCCAGAGACCGGAAATATCTACCCCGCCGCCGCTGGTTGTATTTGAATCAAATGTGCTCGCAGCGATGGTCACTTTTCCAGATCCGCTGGTGATGCAGGGTGCGCCCCAGCATGTATCCAGGCGTGCGCCGTAGAGGGTATTCTGGCTGGCGCTCACATTGGTGAGAGAGATATTGCCTTCAGTGGAAAAGGTTAGCCCGGCATTGTTTTGATCTGCGTATACATTGAGTAGGGTGATTGCGCCTTTGATCCCCTGGATATCCAGGCCGGTGCTGGTGAGATTTTCGTTGATCTCACTGCTTTTGATCGTTACCGAGCTGGCCTGTTCGATCCACAGGTTGGGATCCGTACCCATGTTGCGGCTGGCGCTGATTCCGGAAATGGATACCGCTCCTTTGGTAATGATGTGGAGACCGGTGGTGGGAAAACTGGCACCTCCGGCATTGTTATCGTCAAAACTTGAGTTGGTGATCGTAACCCCTGCCGTACTGACCAGGTTTGAGATATAAGCACCTCCGCCGCCATTGCGGCTGGAATCCACATTTTTGATCGTGATGATCCCGTCGTGATTATAGATCCGGATCCCGCTGCCGCCGTAGTACCCATTTTCAACAACCAGGTCCTGAAGCAGGACGGCACCCTTGCTGTCGATGATATCCACCACACCCCATTGCGAGAATAGGGGGGTGATATCCCCCTTGATGGATAATCCGCTCAATATAAAACCATTGAGTTTGTTGTGTACAAAAAGATAACTGCCGGTAGTGCCATCGGTAAAGGAGAGGATCGCATCCGGAGTAAAGGTATCCGGGTTGACATGCCCGGCGATACCTTTCAAGGAATTCAGGAAGGGCTGGGTGCCGTCGATCGTCACTTTCTGGTTGGGCAGGGTGCCGGCATCCACGTGAATGAAACCATCGCTGGGGATGGTGCCATTGGCGGAAATGTAGTCGACCGCTGCCTGGAGAGGATTGAGGCAGCCTTGATTTCCGGCGACATCCGGGTTGCAGTCGGTAATGGTGAACGCGTATGTGGTTGCGCCTACTTTAAACCAGGGATCCACATCGGTGAGAGCTTCAACTGTCAGCGGCACGGATTCGCCGTTGGTATCCACCACGATCAATCCGCTGTCGGATAATGTTTCAGCCAGGAGGACTGGCTCCGTAGCTGCGATTTCGATTGGCGCATCTGCCACGGCCTCCTCGGGTAGGGGAACGACTTCAACGGGAACCACTTCAGGTGCACTCGTTGGCAGCGTTTCGGGCTGCGGAGCGGTATCCTGGGCGTGAACCGTACCCGTGAACAAAAAAGCCGCCAGCAAGGTAAGCATGGCGGCAGACAGCACAAACTTCAAAAAGCGTGTATTCATTTTTTTCCTTTTTTGAACAGACCACAGAAGGACCGGGTGGATGTAATTCTTCCCTTCTCCACTGCCGGGACATACTAATTAGACTATTTAGATAAATAATATCATATTAGTCAATAGAAGTCAAGCATCAACTGCGAATAATGCAAAACTGTAAGGTGGAGTGGGGAGCGCCGTTTTTATGACCGGCATTTCTCATGATTGGAGGGTGTATTACCGTGATATGATGTCGGTCAGTCTGGAAAAAGGAATGCCGACGATGCCTGAAGCCAACGCCAGCTCCACGGATGTTCAACAGCAGATCGAGCGCGATTATCGCTGGAATTTTATGGTCAATGCCCTGGATGGAGCCAGTTTCTGGTTTGGGATGAGTTTTTTCTCATCCTCTATCATTCTCCCCTTGTTTGTCAGCCACTTTACCAGGAATCCCCTGGTGATTGGCCTGATCGCTTTTCTGGGTTGGGGCGGAGTTCTCCTGCCGCAGTTGTTTGTTGCCAATGCGGTGGAGCGCGCGCCCCGCAAAAAGTTCTTCCCGGTGACGCTCGGCTTCTTCCTCGAGCGCCTTCCCCTTCTCCTGCTCGCCCCGATGACCTACTTCCTGGCGCTCAGCCAGCCTGTCCTCACCCTGGTCCTTTTCTTTGTCTTGTACACCTGGCATAACGTTGGTGCCGGGGTGATCATGGTGGGCTGGCAGGATCTGATCGCCAAGATCATCCCCGTGGAAAAGCGCGGGCGGTTCTTTGGCATCACCAATTTTATTGGCAATGGCAGCGGTATTCTGGGAGCGCTTGCCGTGCCCTTTGTGCTCGATAAATTCAGCTTCCCGCTGGGCTACGTCTTTTCCTTCGCGGTCACGGCTGTCTTGATCTTTCTCTCCTGGGTGTTCCTTGCGCTTACCCGTGAGCCGCCCGTCCAGAGCAGCAAGCCGGCTGTCTCGCAGCGGGATTACCTGCGCTCGTTGCCGGGTATCCTGCGTAAGGACCGCAACTTTCGCATGTACCTGCTCTCGCAGATCATCTTTTCCCTGAGCGGGATGGCGACCGGTTTCTTGACGGTCTATTCGGTCCAGACCTGGAACCTGCCGGACGCGGTTGCCGGTGGATTTACCGTCGCCCTGCAGATCGGGTTGGCCCTGGCGAACCTGTTCTTTGGCTTTCTGGCTGACCGCAAAGGTCATAAATTGAGCCTGGAGATTTGCTGGCTGCTGAACATCCTGTCGCTTGTTCTGGCGGTCATCGCCCCCAACCCCTTGTGGTTCTTCCCCATCTTTTTCCTGCGCGGCGCCGTGACCGCGGGGACCATTATCTCCGGGTTCTCCATTGTTTATGAATTCACCGGGATGGAAAATCGCCCAACCTACATTGGCCTTGCCAATACCATTCCAGGCATAGCCGTTTCGATTGCCCCCTTGATCGGCGGCTGGCTGGCTGGGGCGATGAGTTACCGGGCGATGTTTGTGATTTCTGCGTTCATCGGCATGCTGAGCCTGTTCTTGTTGTATTTTGCGGTACGTGAACCCCGCAAAATGAGATCTACAGCAGATAACGCCTCCGCCGGTTCGTAGGTCGACTTTTCAATTCGTGCGGGCAAAACTTCCTTCTTGACTTAATAGAATAAATGTTCTATAATAAATATCCGGATGTTTTGCACCTTAACATGCCATCTCAACATCGTCCCGCCGCCTGGATACCGCGAACATTAAGATTGATTTCAATGGGATCAATTCTTAACATGCTTCTGATGGATTAATTTTATGAAGGAGCTGCCGAGTAAAAAATTGAATGAATTGTTTTAGTTTTTTTTAGGATCAATTCAATTCATTCCCCCAATGTCTATTTGAGCTGGTCGAATACCTCTGCGAATGGCAAATGACGGTTCGCCATTCTTGGCCAGGAAACCCTGTTTGAACCACTTTTCACCCAGTTCAACCCCCTGAGGGTGCATTTCCCGCCAGCGCTGGAAGATGCTGATCCGGTGCTCCTCCGGGTAATTGGCCAGCATGTTCTGCACGTTCATCGCGATGGAGATGTTCTCGAGCCTGGGGTCTTCCGGAGGGAAGGTCTTGATCGGTTTGAGCGAAAGGTACCAGGAAGTCCCGATCATGTCTGCCGAGCCGGCGTAGGGGTCGCGCGCCGCGTAGTGCAGCTCGCGCACTCCGGACATGTAGAATATTCCCATGCACATCGGGCAGGGCTCCAGGGTCGTGTAAAGAACAGACCGGTGCAGGATTTCCTTGTCGAGCTTTGCTGCTTTGATCAGCGCGTTGCTCTCGGCATGCGCGAACTGGCTAAAGGTGATTTCCCCCGCTTCTCCATCCGCATCGTTCACATGATTTCTGCCCGTGGTGAGCACCTTGCCGTGTTCGTCCAGCAGGACAGCGCCGATGGGATATGAACCGGCGCAGTATGCCTCCCAGGCCTGGCTGAACGCCAGCTGCCAGGGCAGCGCGAGATCAGACCACATGGATGCCTTCGCCCGCGGTCACTTCACCAACCACCCAGGCAGGTTGATCGATTGCTTCCGCCCGCTTCAGCAGCGCTTCGATCTTCCGTGGTGGCACGCAAAGCAGTAATCCACCGCTGGTCTGGGGATCGAAGAGCAGCATCTGGTTGGGCTCATCCAGCGGATTTCTAAAACTGACCTGCGAACCGTAAAAACTCTTATTATCGAATGCCCCGCCGGGGAAGGTGCCCATCTCGGCGTACTTGCGGGCGCAGCTCACGAAGGGCAGGTGGGGAAAGGTGATATGCAGTCCGACCTTGCTGGCTGCAGCCATCTCCAGCCCATGCCCGATCAGGCTGAAACCGGTGATATCCGTGGCAGCTTTCAGCTCGAATTCCAGCGCCAGCTGCGAGGCCTTGTCGTTCAGGCGCGTCATCCAGCCCACCACCTCGCTCACGTCCTCCGCTGCAGCCTTTTCCTGTTTCAGCGCCGTGGTGGTCACCCCAAAACCGAGCGGCTTGGTGAGCACCAGGGTATCCCCGGGCTGCGCAGCACCTTTGATCAGTATCTTCTGGGGATGGACGAAACCGAGCACGACCAGCCCGAACTTGGGCTCCTTGTCCTGGATGGTGTGCCCGCCGGCGATCGCCACCCCGGCTTCCTTCGCCTTCTCTGCTGCGCCGCGGATGATCTCCGCGCCAATCTCGTGGGGCAGGTCAGTCGGGAAGGCAGCGATATTGAGTGCCAGGAAGGGTTTCCCGCCCATGGCGTAAACATCCGAGAGTGCGTTGGCAGCCGCGATGGCGCCGTAATCGAATGGGTCATCGACCACCGGGGTGAAGAAATCGGTGGTGAGGACGAGCGCGCGCTCATCATCCAGCTTCCAGATGGCGGCGTCGTCGGGCGGCTCCAGTCCGACCAGCAGGTCGGGGTAATCTGAAGCCTTGAAGATCTCTCCGATGGGGCGCAGCACGTGCGCCAGCGCTTCCGCGCTCAGCTTGGATGCTCAACCAGCGCAGCTTGAGAGGCTGGTGAGCCGGATCTGCTTCCCGGAGGGACTGGGCTGTTCCTTGCTCATGGGATTATTATACCTGAGCCCTTAAATCAAGGCAGGGCAGACTGAGCCTGCCCTGCAGTAAATCGAATTTTACGTTATTGTGACTGCAATCCCACGTTGGATGGCAGGGTGAAGATGAACGGTGACCCGCTGGGCAGCAGCATCACTTCGATGTTGGGGGATATCTTGGTGATGTACTGGTAGGTGAGCAGGTCGGGGTTGCCCTGCAGCGCTTCCTGGATGAGTTTCAACGACTCAGCCTCAGCCTGCGCCTGGATGATGCGTGAATCGGCATTACCCTGGGCAACGATCACTGCCGCATCCGCCTGGCCTTTGGCCACCTGGCGGGCTTGCTCGGCTTCCTGCTGGCGCTGCTGGACGACGAACACCGCCTGCTGAGCAAGCTGTTCGGCGATCTGTTTCTGCTCCACGGATGCCGCATATTCCGGCGAGAACTGGATGTTGCGCAGCACGAAATCAACCAGCATGATACCGTTCTCTTCCAGCACGGATTTCAAGCTTTCGGTGATCATCTGCTCCACCACACCGCGCTGCTTGCTGTAGACTTCCTGGATGCCAAACTGCGAGACAGCATCGCGTATCACACCGCGTGAGATGGGTCGGACCAGGTCGCGGTCGTAGCGGTTCTGCCATTGGATGTGCACCTGGGTGACCCTGGTGGGATCGATCTGGAAGATGACCGATGCATCGATAAGCACTTCCTGCCCATCTGAAGTACGGGCGGAAATGGAATCATCACCCGATACCTGTCCCTCCGAAGGCGCGATGGACATGGTGTAGGTCTGCTTCGAGATCTGGTAGAGAACCACGTTCTCCGCGAATGGGACCACGAAATGCAAACCGGGATCAAGCGCCAGCTTGCGATAACCCTCGGGGGTGAGCGCGGAAATGACCACGCCGCGTTCCTGCGGGTTCACCCACACCAGGCCGGCGCTGAATGAGCTGAGCACGATGGCAGCCACAGCAACGATGATGACGATCATCGCACCCTTCTTGATCGGTTTTCCGCGCCAGGATGCGGCCAGTACCAGCACCAGCGCTGCAACAAAAGCCAGCCACAAAAGAATAGATACACCCTGCATTAAACTTGCGATATTCATAGTAACCTCTCCTTCCTCTTAGAATGATTATTATACTTGCTTTGAGTAATGAAACAGATCCTTTGCCAAAGGTTTCAATGATTTCCATCCCCAATTCATGATACGATATTTGCATGCCGGAAGTTGTATGCAGCATTGATGAAATTCGTATGGAAGGGCGCACAACCTGCGCATTTGTACCATTAGGTGGGATGGAGAATTACACTCCCGGGCAATATGCGCTGGCCATTTCTTCCGGTACGGACGAGATCCTGCCTTCCGTGCTCTTCCCGCTGGATTGGAACGAAAACGGGGTTCTCCTGCCGTTGCCGGAGGGTGTCCATTGGACCGCGGGCACGGAATTGAAGGTGCACGCGCCGCTGGGAAACGGATTTAGCCTGCCCGTTTCCGCCAGGCGCATAGCTCTGGTGGATTTCCAGGGATCAGGCGGGCGATTACTGCCATTGCTGGGATCCCTGCCGAAAATGGAAGCCTCCATCGCCATGCTGCGCGCGAAAGCCGATCTGGACCTTCCGGAAGAGGTGGAAGTGTTATCCCTGGATTCACTCGGTGATATCTCGGCATGGGCGGATTTTATCGCCCTCGACCTGGACCTTTCCTCGATCGCTGAGGTGCGCAGCAGGTACCTGTTCAAAGAAGATGGGATCAAGCAGGCAGTCATCCAGGTGTTGATCAACCTGCCAATGGTCTGTGGCGCGAACGCCGAATGTGGCTTGTGCGCGGTGCGCACCCGGAGGGGTTGGAGGCTGGGCTGCAAGGATGGTCCGGTTTTTGATTGGCGGGAGCTGGAGGATTAAGGTTTGGTGGACACACTGCACGCCCTCGATCTGTCGTCGCCCTGGCTGAATGCCGCCGGCATGCTGGGGTTTGCACCCCACAAGGGCTGGCCGAAAGGGCTCATTCAGGGGGCGTTCGTCACCAATCCGATCAGCCTTAAACCACGCCACCCTGCATCCAACCGGGCATATTTGCCATTTCCTGGCGGTTTCCTGCTGCATACCGGTTGGCCGAACCCCGGTTTGAAGGCTTCGATCCGTAAATATTCTGCAGCATGGACAAGATCATCCATCCCGGTCTGGGTGCATGTATTGACAAATGAAGCCAGTGAGCTGCAAAGTATGATCCGTTCCCTGGAGGAGGTGGAAGGTGTGATGGCTGTTGAACTCAGCCTGCCCCCGGGAATCACCGAAGGTGGTGCGCGGGACCTGGTCCAGGGAGGGGTGGGTGAGCTGCCGCTGGTGGTTGAGATGCCCTTGAACGAGGTGGGCTCGGAGTGGCTTTCGAGGATTGCCGAATGGGGTGCCAGTGCGCTCAGCCTGGGTGCGCCGCGAGGGACACTGGTTGTGGGTGGAAAGACAGTGGGTGGCAGGATATACGGGCCCTGCGTGTTGCCGGTGGCTTTACAGGCGATGGGAAATCTAAAATCGCTGGAAATACCAGTTATCGCCGGGGGCGGGATTTACCGGAAGATGGAAGGTGAAGCTTTCCTTGAAGCTGGTGCAGCAGCGGTGAAGCTGGACGCGGTTTTGTGGCAGGGACAGTGGGAGTAACCCATCACCCGGCTGGTGTCTAAATATCCAAGGTTGATTCTAAAAAAATATCCGTTATTCGTTCATCCTGAATTTATACATCTGACCAATACCAAAAAATTAGGGGTGGGATAGACTTGCAGGTGTACAAATATGTTTTTTGGAGGTCTGATATGAAAAAGAATCGTTCTTCTTTAGTTTGGGGGATAATCCTGATCATTTTTGGTGGTCTGGGTTTATTGCAGCATTTTTTGCCGGAAACTCTCAGGAATGCACCTGGGATTTGGGCGTTGGTTTTTGGCGGAGCCAGTGTCATCTTTTTCTTGGTTTACTTCACATCCGGTATTCGTAATTGGGCCTTGTTGTTTCCAACGCTGATCTTTGCCGCGCTGGCCGGTATCATGTCTCTGATTAACCAAGGGAATGAATCACCCATGATCGCTTCCCTGATGCTCAGTGCGGTCGGATTGCCCTTCCTGGTCGGATACTTCATTGAAAAGGGCAAGAACTGGGGACTGCTTATCCCCGCCTGGATCATGTGCATGCTCGCCATCCTGATCGGTTTGAGCAGCCAGCTGCAGGATGAATTGGTGGGTGGCGGTTTCCTGGCTGCGATCGGCACACCTTTCCTGATCGTTTTCCTGCGCGATCACAAACAGTGGTGGGCATTGATCCCCGGCATCATCATGAGTTCCCTTGCGATCGTTTCTGTGATCGGTGATAGCGTGTGGAGTGGCGTCATTGCAGTCCTTGGATTGGGTCTGCCTTTTATCATCATTTACCTGATGGACAATAATAAATGGTGGGCGCTCATCCCCGGCGGCATCTTCACAACCATCATGGTAACCGTCCTGGTAGGTGAATTGTTCCCGGCGAATTATTACAGCAGCAAGTTTTTTCATATTGAAACTGATACCCTTCTCACCGGATTGACACTGTTTGGCATGGCGCTTACATTCTTTGTGCTCTGGCTGAAACGCGCAGTCCATCAAACAGGCTGGGCGATTTACCCGGCAGCCGGTCTTGGAATTATCAGCGTGCTATCTGTATCTCTTGGGATGAAAGAGAACCTGATCACGCCGGTGGCGTTGATCCTGTGCGGTGTAATTTTCCTGGTCGTTGCTATACGACCGCTGAAAACCGCATAACATTAGTAAGGAGCCTGCCAATCGGCAGGCTCTTTATTACAAATCCAACAGGATCGTCACAGGACCATCATTGACGATCCTAAGTACCATGTGCGCACCGAACTCACCACTGAGGGTGGGCACACCTTCAATGCGGAGCAAGTCAATAAATTTATCACAGAGTGGGCTGGCAAGCTCGGGTGGAGCAGCATCGATGAAGGATGGGCGGTTGCCTTTGTGGGTGTCAGCATACAGGGTGAATTGGGAAACGACGATGGCCTTGCCGCCAATATCCAGGATGGATAAATTCATTTTGCCCTGGTCATCGGAAAAAATGCGCAGCGCAGCGATCTTTTTTGCCAGCGCCTGGGCATTCCCTTCATTGTCATTCGGTCCCACACCAAGCAGGATCATCAAGCCGGCATCGATGGCAGAGATGATTTTGTTGTCAACTGAAACGCTGGCTGAAGTGACCCGCTGAACAACGGCACGCATGGGACCGCTTCAAGCCAGCCCTACTGCGGCACGTACCTCGACCATCGTTTTTTCGGCGATAACCCTGGCGCGTTGTGCACCGTCATGTAGGATATCCCAGATGGCAGCAGGGTCTTTGGCTAGATCTGACCGTTTTACCCGGAAGGGTTCGAGGTGGGTGTTGAGATTCCTGGCCATCAACTGCTTGCATTCCACGCAGCCAATGCCTGCCCGCCGGCATTCCGTGTTCACCATCTGAATTTCATCCGGATTGGAAAACACCTTGTGGAAAGAGAACACATTGCAAACATCCGGGTTGCCGGGATCGCTGCGGCGGATGCGTGCCGGATCGGTGACCATGGTCATCACTTTCTTGAGTGTTTCTTCGGGTGTAAATGCAAGCTCGATATGATTATTGAGGCTCTTGCTCATCTTCTGGACGCCGTCGGTCCCAATGACCTTGGGCACAGCGGTGGCTTTCATTTTGGGTTCGATCAACACATTGGTTTTATAAGCGTAGTTGAAGGAGCGGACAATCTCACGCGCGAATTCGATATGAGGAGCCTGGTCCACGCCCACCGGCACCAGATCGGATTTATACAGCACGATATCTGCCGTCATCAGGACCGGGTAACCCAACAATCCGTAATTCACATTGTTCGGATTTTCACGGACCTTCTCTTTGAAGGTGGGCAGGTCGGTGAGTTTGCCCATTGGGGTGACCATGGAAAGGATGGTGTGCAGCTCGGTGACCTGGGGGACATGCGACTGGATGAACATGATCGTTTCCTGCGGGCGGATACCGGCTGCCAACCAATCGAGAGCCATCTCGAAGCAGTTGTTCTTCAGGTCCCCGGTCGATTCCATGGTAGTCAGCGCGTGTAGATCGACGATGCAGTAGACGCATTCGTAATCGTCCTGGAGAGCGACATAATTTTTGATCGCTCCCAGGTAATTGCCCAGATGCTGGCGTCCCGTGGGACGGGCGCCGGAGAAAACACGACCTTTCTTTGCCATAAAAACCTTCCTGATCAGAGTTTGGCGATCAATCCTTCCACTTCGCCGGGCAGGGCATGCCGCCCGGTGGACAGCTTGGAGTAAATCAGCTGACCATTGACGACGACTTCAAATCGGCCACCTCCCGAGGGTAAAAGTGTGATTGATTCAATTTTTGCTTCAAATCGTTTAAGGAGTTCAACCACCAGACTGGTGGCTTCATCAGTGTAGTGTCATTCTGTGCAGTATTGAATTGAAATCTTCATCATCGCTGTTAACCTCCAGGTTGGGATAAATTATATCCCATGTATCGAATGGCAAAATTGTATCACTGGTAGAATCATGTCATGGCATTCAAGCTGCTGCCGAAAGGCATGCCGTTTTCGAAGCGTTTTTTTGACCTGGTTTTGACCATTCCTGGTTTCATTTTGATTTCTCCATTCACGCTGATCATTGGCATCATTCTGTTGATCAGACAGGGTTGGCCGGTGATCTTCACCCAGGTGCGTCCGGGATACAAGGGCGAGCTTTTCACCAATATCAAGTTCCGCACCATGCGTGATGCGGTGGACCCGGATGGGAAACCGCTGCCGGATGCCGAACGGCTGACCAGGATCGGCAACTTCCTGCGCTCTTACAGTCTCGATGAGCTGCCGGAGCTGATCAATGTATTAAAAGGTGAAATGAGCCTGGTGGGGCCGCGCCCGCTGCTGGTGCAGTACCTGCCGCGCTATTCAGCCGAGCAGGCGCGCCGGCATGACGTGCTCCCCGGGATGACCGGCTGGGCACAAGTGAACGGGCGCAACGCGCTTTCCTGGGAGGATAAATTCAAACTGGATGTCTGGTATGTGGACCACTGGTCGCTCTGGCTGGATATCAAGATCCTGGCGATGACCTTTCTACCAGTGCTCAGGCGCAAGGGTATTTCAGCCCCGGGGGTAGCAACAGCTGAAGAATTCTTGGGATCAAGTGGAGAGAAAAAATAAGCGGGCTGCAAGCCCGTTTATTTATTGAATATCAGTGGGAAGAATTAGCCCTCGGCGAAGCAGCGGTATGATCTCGTTGATGGCATTAAGCCTGCCCTCGCTCAGGAAACCCGGGTTGACTTCAGTAATAACCAGATTTGCATTGACCGTCTGCCCGCCTTCACCCGCGATCAACTGCGGCCAGAGCTCCTGCAGTGGGAGGACGATATCCTCGCGAATGGTGCCTGCCCAACGGGGAAGCGCTTCCGGCAGCGGTGATGCCCCACCCAGGATGAGAACGTTCTGGCTGACAAGGTAATTGTAAAGGTCGGTACTGGCGACCTGGGGTGCAACGTAAAAGACATAGATGGTGTTTGGGATCAACTGGCTGGCTGACCCAATCCAACTATTGGCATCGCTACCCGCTGGAAGAGTGCCCACCAGGGGAAATTTCACGTAAGGTGGATAGATAGGCGAGCAGGTTCCGCAGTAATAATTACCGCCATTCTCATATACCTGTGCCAGGTTCAAATCCTCCGGCTGAAATATCGGGCAGCAAACCGGCAGCACGCCAATCTGCAGCCAACACAGTGGAGGCATAACCAGCCAGGAAAGCCTGGTATTCAGGTTGAGATTTGATCGTCGAGATGTTGGCGGCTTGAACCTGAATGGCGGATCCCATCACGGCAAATTGGGTTGTGGGGGCAGCAGCGGCCAATTCCGCAAGATCAGCAGGCAGCGACAGGAAGACGATGACCTTTTGGTGAGAACCGAGCTCAGCAGAAGGGAGGGATTCCCGGATTTCGAACAACAAGCCACTGGCATCCGCAAGCTCACCCAAAGCCTGCTGGATGCGGGGCAGATCAGCAGCATCCGGCGTATTCTGAGTGACCAGGACGACGGTTGCGGGGAGCGAGGTTGGAGTGACGGTCGGAGAAGGAGCAATGGTGGGCGTTGCGGTCACATCGGGGGGAGAGTCACCGCCACAAGCAGAAAGAAAGAATGCTAATAGGAGGATAATTGCAGGAAATTTGGTTTTCAAGGTTGACTCCGGTGTGTACCTCCTTATTTTACCCTGAGAAGCAGAAGTTCGATTTGAGGCTTGTATTATAATTATTTAATGATAGATCTGGATATCCCCGGCCATGGCAAAGTACATTTCGAGCACCTGGTCTGTGACGTAAATGGAACCCTCACCCTGGATGGATCGCTGATCGAAGGGATCACGGAGTGCATCAGCGCCGTATTACAAATCTTGAAAATTCACCTGGTTACCGCGGATACCCATGGACGGCAACACGAAATCGATCAGATATTGGGCTTGAATGCCATCCGGTTGGCGCCAGGTGATGAGGCAGCACAAAAAGCAGATATCATATCCAAATTGGGCAGCCGGGAGGTCATTGCCATCGGCCAGGGAGCCAATGATGCCAAAATGCTTAAATCAGCAGGATTGGGCATATGCATCCTCTCACCCGAAGGAACTCATGTAGAATCCATGATGGCTGCGGATATCATCGTGCCCAATATTTTCAGCGCTTTTGATCTGATCACAAAACCACCAAGGATGATAGCTACCCTAAGAAGATGAGCCTGCCAAACAGCGAACCTCTCCCCCCCGCCGGATTCGACCTGCCACCCGCCAGGCGCAGGCGCGATCGACGCCAGTTATTGCCGGAAGATGAGAACGACCGCACAGCGTATTTAATCGAACTGGCAAGCAAGGTTATTCCCACTGGAGATTTTTTCATTTTTACCATCCTTTCCGGGCTGGCACTTTGTTTTGCCATCTTCTTCGACGCCCCGGCGCTCTACATTCTGGCAGCCCTGCTGGCTCCTTTTATGTCCCCAGCTTTGGGTTTGGGACTGGCGACCATCGTGGGATCGGCGAGGTTCTTCCTGCAGTGCCTGGGTGGGATCACCCTGGGAAGCGTGATCGTCTTCATATTCAGCCTGGTGGCAGGCTTGTTCGGCAGGTTTTTCAAAGGATTCCTCTACCTGAATGCCACATACCATACTGTTTTCTCCTGGCCGGATTTATTGCTCCTGACGGTTGGCGCCGCGTTAACCACCTATTTCCTGCTGCGCTCACCAAACCAGAGACCGCTGGTGGCCAGCGTCGCGATCGCTTATGAACTATATGTTCCAATTGGTGTGGCAGGCTTTGGGCTCACCAGTGGTGTACAAGGGCTTTGGCCTGACGGAATGATCGTTTTTCTTGTGCATCTCGCCTGGACTGCCCTGGTCGTCACGTTGACCCTGGTGTTCATGCGTATACGACCGCGCAACTTCTTTGGATATGGACTGGCGACATCCATCGTGCTCATCTGCGCAGCGATCCTGGTGGCGCTGCTCGGCTTTGGAACAGCCGTCACAGCACAGGTGGCCCTGCCAACGCCAGTGCCGACCATGACAAGCACCGCCACCATCACCGAAACGCCCACCATCACCCCCACTGAAACGGTCACACCAACGAACACCCTGATCCCAACGAATACAGGTACACCAACTCTGACACCGGAGCCAACCCTGGCACAGGCCTATATCCAGGCATTGGACGGGAATGGCGCTATTATTCGTGAAGCACCCAATTTTGGAGCCAGGATCATCGCCAGCCTGCTCAATGGTTATTTGGTCTACGTCCTGCCGGATACGGTTGAAGACGGTACAACGATATGGATCCACGTGCGCTTGAACGACAACCGTGAGGGATGGATCGTGCGCGACCTGCTGACCACCGCGACTCCCGCGCCGTCGTGGTAAAATTGGCGCTTGTCTGAAAAACACCTTTGACCTTTTGGAGAATTGAATGACAATTCATTTTGGAACGGACGGCTGGCGGGCTGTCATCTCGGATACCTTCACCTACACCAACCTCCGCCTGGTGAGCCAGGCGATCGCCGACGCGGTGGCATCCGATACCTGGATCAATGGATTAAAGCTGCCCAAAGCGCCGGACCGCAAGAAAATGGTGGTCGGATTTGATACTCGTTTTCTCTCGGATCGATACGCGAGTGAAGCTGCGCGCGTCCTGGCTGGAAATGGCTTCACGGTGTATCTTTCGCAATCCGATGCGCCTACACCTGCCATTTCTTACGCTGTTAAAAATTTGAATGCCATTGCCGGCATCATGATCACGGCATCCCATAACGCCCCGCGTTACAACGGGGTGAAATTGAAAGCTGCCGGTGCCAATTCGGCATCACCGGAGCAGTGCAGGCGGGTTGAAGTTTATTTAAATGACAACGAAGAACGCGGGCGTGGTCCCAACCTGATGGAATTTGACCAGGCACGTACTGCCAAGTTGATCCAACGGTTTAACCCGATCCCCGATTACAACGAGCACCTGCGCAAATTGATCAAATTCGATGTCATTGCCGAGAATCCGCAGCGCATTGTGGTCGATTCGATGTACGGCTCGGGCAGAGGTGTGATCAAGGGTATCCTGCAGGGCACCGGCTGTGAGGTGGCGGAAATCCGCGGCGAGATGAACCCGGGCTTTGGCGGAGTGCACCCCGAGCCCATTTCCCGGTATCT
Source organism: uncultured Chloroflexia bacterium (assembly GCA_963804865.1). GTDB lineage: Bacteria > Chloroflexota > Anaerolineae > Anaerolineales > Anaerolineaceae > CAVVEQ01. The sequence continues at coordinate 1,206,595 of CAWDSH010000001.1, read as the reverse complement.
CGGTTCGCTGGCAGGCGCGATCAGCACCGGGCTGGGCAGTTTCGGCCTGGCAACCGATGGGGATGCCGACCGCATTGGTGCCATGGATGAGCGTGGCAATTTCGTCGATCCCCATAAGATCATGGCATTGGCCTTACGCTACCTGGTGGAGAAACGCGGCTGGAAGGGCTCCGTGGTGCGCACGGTTTCCACCACGCGCATGATCGACCGGCTGGCAGAGCGCTACGGGTTGACCGTGCATGAAACGCCGGTGGGTTTCAACCATATCGCCGATTACATGCTGAAGGAAGACGTGCTCATCGGCGGCGAAGAATCCGGAGGCATTTCCTTCAAGGGGCATATCCCCGAGGGTGACGGCATCGTGATGGGATTGCTGATCCTCGAGATGGTGGCGGATGCCCAAAAAAGCCTGTATGAACTGGTCGAGGACCTGCTTGCGGACGTTGGCCCGGCGTTTTACGAGCGCAAAGACATGCGCCTGAAATACCCGGTAGCGAAAGAGAAGATGGCACAAAAGCTTGAAGCCGAAGCCCCCAAAGCGATCGGTGAGGTCAAAGTCAAAGAGACCTGCTCCTTCGATGGTGTCAAGTACCTGCTGGAAGATGATTCATGGCTGCTCATCCGTCCCTCGGGAACCGAACCCGTGCTGCGGGTCTATGCCGAAGGCCGCAGCCAGGAGATGGTCAAGGCACTCCTGGGGTACGGCGAGAAGATCGCTGCAAGTTTTACTTAATAAATAGCGAAACCACCCTCCGTCAGGAGGGTGGTTTCGCAAACATGGAGGTAACACAGAGGAGGGACTCAGAACCCTTTGGAGGGGGATTCTCAAGATTGGTTGGACAACCTCAATTTGCGGACAAAGAGGATGATGGCTACGAACAAGACCGCCAACCCTACCAGCATGGGGATATCGATATCATCGCCGACGCCGGTATCGGGTAATCCGCCCGGGGTGACCGTGACCGCCGGGGTGCCGCTGCCGCTGATCGCGCCCTGGGTTAGCATGGCTGCGATGGTGGCGGTATGCGCTGCGTCTTCAGGCGCGAGGGATTGGGCAGGCGTGGGTGAGCCCATGGCCAGCACGGGTGTCGATGTGGGGATGGGCGTATTGGTGGGGATGGGGGTGGCACTGGGGGTGAGCAGGAATTGCTCCGTTGCCGCCCTGGAGGTGGCAGCGATGGACGTGGCGGTATTGGCCGCGTAGATCTGGGCGGCTTGCTGTGCCCGCTGCGCGTTCTGCGCCGGGACGATCGTGGTCGCAACCACCACCATCACGACGAGGGTCGCAATGGTCAGGAAACCCAGGATGCCGATGGCGACATAAAAATTACGGTTACTGCTTCTCCGGCGAGCTGGTTCTTCGATGAACTCTTCGAACTGGCTGTCATCAGGGTTGGGTGTGGACATGGGTTCTTCTCCTCAAATACCTGGCATCATTCAATCACATCAAGATTCACCAGCGGGATCGCCGTGGTGGGAAATTCATCGAACTGGATATCAGCGCTGGGCAGACGCAGCCCCGAATGCATGGTCGCCGTTGTGGTGCGGATCTGTAATATGGTGCCCACCTGGCTGGTATAAGGCGGGAGGGTAACGCGCACCTTCAAGCCGGGTTTCAGCCTGGCACCGGCGCGGGCGTCCCCACCTTCACCGGGGATGGTCATCATGATCTCGGGTCTTTCGCCTTTATATTTGTCCCATTCACAGGCGTTGATGGCAATATCGCGTTTTTCGCTGTCTTTCAGTAATTCAAATGCAGCGCTGTTGAGCGGCAGTTTTCCAAATCCTTCGATCAGGATGATCGGGAATGGCATTGTTTTCGCCAGCGGGATAAGGTCAGCGGTCATGCTGGAAAGGACCAGGCCTTTCAACGGCAGTTCAGCTGCTGCCTGGAGCGCGTCTTCCTGGGCGCACCAGGCGCCCACCACGATGGCACCGCGCATGGTCACATCCAGCCAGCCGCGGGTCATTTCATCTTCATTTTTCCTGAGGGGGACGAGCAGGAGACCGGAACCTATTTGCCCATTTCCCCACACTCCCTGGATCAAGGTACCGGAACCTTCGATCACCACGCCGCGATCCGGCTTCACCTCGCGGATGACACCCTCCATCCCGGCTTTTAATTCAAATGGTGGTGAAAATAATTCAAGCAGAGCGTTGCCGCCAGCCATGGTGACAATAAAACAATCGGAAGGCGCGCGCACAATGCGCTTGAAGCCTTTGCCTGCCTGGGCGATGACATCACCTTTTTGCAGTTTTTCACCGGCTTTACGATCGGTGATCTTCTCGAGAGGGATTTTTGAACTGATCCCCAGGGCGCGGTATAGATCGATGATCATATGTCTGCCCGGGAGCATGCAGCGTGCCACGATATCGGTCGCGTTGACCTTTTGATCCATGCGCACGAGTATTTCTCCGCTTGCTGGGAGCATGCGAGCGCGCCGGATCTTCGTCATGGGTAGGATATGCGTAACCGCTGTGATCATGGCATGAAACATGGTGCAAGAAAAATGCCAGAATTACGCGCCGACGACGCTGGACCAGTGCTTGATGGTCTCTTTCCGTAATGCGGGATCTTCAGGGAGGGTGAGAGGGCGGCCGCGCGCGTCGATGACAACTCCGCAAAGTCCGCCCCAGATCTTGAATCCGCTCGCTTTCCGATAGGGGTCGATGATGGTTCCATGAGCAGGTTCCAGGTGAATGCTGGCCGTCTGACCGGGCGGCAGAGGGAACGCCACCAGGCTGCCTTGCTTGATATCCAGCTGTGCCATGCTGCTCTGCCCGTACTCCATGGAAACTCGAACGATAGGTGTGCCCTGCCTGGCAGAGGAGAGCGGTGTGATCACGGTGGCGAGATTAACATAAGCGCTTGAATCGACAACCTGTACCGGGAGAAGGGAATTGATTGGTGCTGCTGCTCCCAAACCTGAAGTCAAACCATGCCGATCCAGGATAATGGAGGTGATCCCCACTGGCTGGATCCCATCAAGGAGCATCATCAAGGCTTCACCCGGGCTGGGCGTTTGGGAAAGCGTGGCGCCGGAGGCAAGGATCAGTTCATAACTGGCGCTGTCGTCCTTCAATTGCGCTCGGTGGACTTGCATGACTGCGTGGATGATCTCGCGGGCTGCGGCCTGCTCGATGGAAAGCGATTCTGCCGTGGCGGGGATACTGGCAGGATAAAGGCTTTTTTGCCAGAGATAGTCACGGACGACATCAGGGGTGATCTCTTTGGAGATCCAGCGGGAAATCGATTCCTCATCGGCCTGTTCCATGAACGCCTTCAATCCGCTACCCACCCCTAACGGCAGGACGGTCAAAACTTCCTGACCTCCAATGGCGGTCACAGCTGCAATGGATCCGCCGCCAAGATCAATACCCAGAACACCCTTGGGTGAATCGTAGCGCATACTTAAATAGCGGATCACGCGGCTAAAAGCATGCGACGAGGGGATGGGTGGGATGCTGCAAATCTTGCGCAGATTCGGCAAGCCTTCGAATTGCTTGCTGCGAATCTCTGCGACAACCTGCGCCAGTATCTCCTGCGCAGGGGGAAGGTTTTCCTGGTCAATTGAGGGGTGAATATTCGGCGCGGGGAAAACGTGGATGGTGCTTTCCAGACGCTCTTTGACGGTTTTTGCCAGGGCTTGATTACCAGCATAGATCATTATGGGGATCTTGTTCTTGGGCATCAAGCGGCAAGCCTGCAGGACAAGCTCGACCAATTTTTGTATTGGCCGTGTGGCTCCCTGGTCGGTTCCACCCGCCATGATGATCAAGTCAGGTTGGCTTTCAAGAATGGCATCCAGCGCTTCCACGTGTGATCGACGGTCATTCATCCCGATACTTTCAACGACGCGACCATTGATCGAGGAAGCCAGGCGATTGACACTCTCCAGCGAGATTTCTTTCAGCAACCCCAGGGTGAGGATACGGATCTCGGGACCCGCTGAGAAAGTGATCGCAAGGCTGTCGACACCGGATCCATCTGCCAGTGAAGGGAGGATAAGGCGGGAATCCTCGTCTACTATGGACCGTCCAGTTGTCTCCTGCAGGGCGGCGAGTGCAGCCAGAAGGCCGTCATTCAGGTTGTGAAAGGGATGGACCACGGTGCTGGGAGCACTTCCGGAGGCGATGAAATGGTATTGCCCACCGGCTTCATCAAAAAGCATGACACGGGTATTACTCGAACCGATGTCGACGACGAGCAGGGAGGTAGCATCTGTAAAGGGAGTAGGCATAGGATCAGGATATAAAAGCGGTTATTGTCTGCCAGATGTAACTCAATCTTTCGATCAAGGCAGAAAGGGATGCACTGAATACACCTGCATAGAGAGCTCCCAGGGTGATGACGATGAAAACCTTGCCTGCCTGCGTTACTGCATTCAACCAAGCAGGCTGGTGAACGGGTTGGTTTGGTTTTTTACTTCTTGAAAACTGGAAGTAAAGCAGGGTTGCGATCGTTCCAGCCAGGACCAGCAGTGCCTCGAACATCAATGAAACCGGCTCACTTTCGCCAACGGCTGATTTCAATGAAAACATGCCAATGGTAGCGCCAACCTGGGTGAAAATGGTTCCCAATACGGCACCCCCGATGACCACGGCTGCGCCGGAGCCAACCAGGAAAGCCATTGGAAGGTCACCCAACCTGGAAAAGCGGGGGAAAAGTTTAAAAACCAACAGCAGGCTGAGTGCGAGCGGAATGGCAGCGATGACAGCGTTGCCTGCAAAAAGCGGAAAGAGCAGTTTTGGGAAAATGACGTTGTAGAGAAGGATCACAGCCACGTAGCCAGCGGTAATGCCTACAAAAAGCGAGATCACCAGGCGGAAGGCAGGATTGTCACCAAGCAAGTAGCTGAATACCAGCAAGGTTAAAACCAGGCTGATGAGTGTCCATATGATTTCAGTCGCTGCCATCTGCCGGGTTCTCTTTTCTTGTTTTATTTGCTGCTGGCCGGTTTTTGATGAACTGCCAGGTTGCGCCGAACATGATGATGAGGATCATCAATGATTGCCCGATCATGAATGCATCCCATTTGCTGCGTACACCGTCCTGGATGCCAAGAATCTGGTCATAGGCAGCTTCACCTGCGTACCCAGCGATCAGACCGTCGACCTGTCCGGATCCAAGATATGGTTGGAAGAGTGGGCTAGATTGTGCGCTGGAGGCGATCAAAAGAGGAACTCCATCCAGGGTGGGCTGCACCTGTTCGATCCAGGCACGCCCGGTCTCGAAACTGTCAGTGATGAGGATGATCCCATCGAACTCGGACAAACGCTCGATGCCTGCCACGGCAGGCTGCGACCAGGCGGGTAACCGGTTCCAGGCACGCGTGATCACCGTCGTGGGGCGGGTGGTCAATTCCTGCAGGCCGTTCGAACCACCAGCCAGGTAGCCAAGGTTAAGGGTTAACTCGCGATCGTATTGGGGTTGATCTATCAAGGCTTTGTTTAGGAGATCATCCGCCAGGACTGGACCGGAGGGCAGGGTGGAAATGAAGATCAATCCGGAATTCTTGACGATCAGCTGATCAAGGATAGTCTGGCTGATCGATTGCAGCTCTCCAGTGTAAGCCGGATCATAATCGACTGCAATTAATACCTTCGAATCAACAGGAAGCGATTCCAGGGTGTTATGGAAAGCTACGGTTTCAAGGGGGAACAATCCCGGCATATCCAGAATCTGCGTACCAAATACAATCAGGAAAAGCAGCAGGAGAATGGCAGCAGCGGTGGCTGCCAGGCGGATTAAGCGACTTTTCCTGGCTTCCACTCGTTTGACTGGAGGAGCGAGCGGTGTTTCTTCGTTGAGAACTGCGTCCATGAGGGATGCATACTTTCGCTGGACATCTGAAGCAGTCAATCGTGGTAATGCATCTGATGTATCACCGTGGAGGGGTGATTCCGCACCTGTTCCCGGGAGAACACCGGTAAAACCCGCCAGGGGACCACTGCTTTCAAGGCGACCATCCAACTCCTGTGAAGCTGAAATCTGGGCAGGTTTTGTCCGTGGTTTCAATGCCTGCAACCAGGATGGCATCTCTGCGGGTGCCAGGTTTTCTCCGGATCCTTCGCCAGATTTCTTTTCCGCTGCGTCTTGATCCAACTCCGTGGAAAGCCAATCCGGGAGGGCTGCTATTTCGAAAGGAGATGAACTCACCGCCTGGGCGTCGGGTTGAGGCGAGGTTGGAGGAGGTGCAAAGTCGCCTTGCGGAATTTCAGCTGGTGAAGGCAGGCTGCTTTCCTTATTTGCTTCTTTTTCCTCTTCCTGGGAAGAAAGCGGAAGATCCTCAAGGGACGGAAGGGATTTCAACCATTCAGAAGATCCCTGCTCACCTGACACTACCGGCTGTCCTTCCTCGACTTGTGAAAAGAGATCTTCAGCACCAAAATTCTTATTTTCAATTTCAACCGATGACTCCGATTGTGGAATCTCCGCGTTTGATTCAACAGGAGACTCGGATTCACCAATAGGCATTTCTGTGGAGGGCGTGGCTTCAATACCCGGGATTTCTTCGGAGGATGACGTATCACCACCCGGGATATATTCTGGAAACGCAGATCCTTCAGTGGTTGATACTGGCTGTATCACGGATTCTTGACCCAATTCAGGTACTGAGCCGATATCTTCGGGAAGGCTAACCTCGGGGATGACCTCAGTGGATGCAGGTTTGATTTCATCAAGTTCAGTCAGCCAATCCGGGAGCCGGCCGGATTGAGATAATTGCACTGGCGGTTGCGCAGCAGGGCTCGCACTGACAGGTTCTCCTGCAGTACCTGGCTGAACGGCTTCTTCATCGGGCGGGGCGAGCTTGCTCCCCAGTGGTTCTTCAATGCTTTTGAACAAATCTCCAGGTGTGGATGGAGTATCACCGAGAATATTCTGCAGCCATTGGGGAGCATCCGCTGCGGGCTGGATCACCGGCGCAGCAGGTGTTTCTCCAGGAGTTGCCGCTTCAAAATTCGATGTGACAGGTCCTTCTTCGATGGAGGAAGAGGCAAGTTCAGGAACATCACCGACTTCGCCGGAGTATTGTTGAAGCCAATCGGGTGTTTCCGTTGATTCAGGGATGGCTTCGATATTGATTGAATGGGGGGCAGATTCCAAATCCTCCAAATTTAAATCAAATGGATGCTTGGAGTCTTCCTCAGAAGTTATTTGCGCGGGAGGAGGTGGTTCTGGTTTTTTGTCCAGACGTGCGAGGATATCCGGCTCGATCGGCGTCGCGGGTGGCATGGGTGGTAATTTTGGTTCGTACTGAACGGGTGCAGGCGGAATCTCCACATCGGCTTGCGGCGACTCCGGTTGAACGGGAGGCTCTACAGGTGTAGCGGATGCTGATGCTTCAACCGTGCTTGGCGGGAAGATGGATGCCAGATTCATTTCAGGTTGGATCACAGCCTCTTGTGATCCTTCTGCAGGCAAGATCTCCTCCAGGTCCTTGCTGATATCCTCAAAGGGGAGTGGTGTTGCGGCAAGCGAGCTCCGCTGCTGGAGGATTAACGTCTGGAACTTCAGGAAGCTCGGCAACTGTTTTGGTCGGAGCAGGTCTTGCACCTAGGGGACCGGTAAGCCTATTGAGATCGATCTCATCCATCGCAGTTGGGAGCTCAGGTTCCAACGGTCTGAAAGTATCTTCAAAGCCGGGAGCGGGGGCGGCATGCTGTAAGGGCATGGTCAATTTTTCAAGCCAATCCGAGGCGGTCTCCATCACCTGTTTTTCTTCGCGGGGTGGGTGTATCTCGCCGGTCTTCCGTAATTCCTGGAGCCAATCACCACCCTCTTCAGGCGGAGTTGGTGGAGCAGCAGGTTCTTCTTGAACTGCAGGGACAGCTTGATCCCCTGTAGTCTCGGATTTCACTGAGGTTGGAAGACTGCCAGTTGAAGCACGCAATTGCTCAAGCCAGCCGGGGGTCGAATCTTGAGCTGCTTCCGGAACCGGTGGAATCTCAGGTAGGGATGGCGGTGTTTGAACCTCTGAAACAGGTTCTGCGTGGCTCGCTTCACTGGGAATGGGAGGGAGGGGGCCGGAAGGTTTTATCCGCTCGCTGAGCCAATCGGAGCCCTCATTCTCAAGCTGCTGTTCGGCTTCATTACGTATGCGCACTTTCGCCAGCCATTCGGGAACTTCCCCGCCTTGAGATCCATCTCCTTGCGGCATCTCAAGGGATTTTGTGGCGGCAGGAGGCAGAACCAATCTTGAATGGCAGGAACTGCAGGTTATCGCCTGTGAGTCGTTGGGTGTTCCACAAATCGGACAAATGATGTTGGCCATGGATTACCCGGAATAGGGACGGTCCGCACCAATCAGAATACGGATGCCAGTCGCCAACCCACCAAGCGCAATCCCCAAAAGGATACCGCGTGCACCTGCGAGTGGTAATATTTTCAGCGCGGATAACAATTCGTTGATGACAGGGATATTCTGTCCAAAGGTCAACAGCCAGCTATTCATTAGCAGAAACACGATCACGCTCACCAGGAATATGGTGCTTGCCCAGCCTTTCCTGTACTGGAAGAACTTGAAGGCTGCCACAGCCAGGCTGATGGTCAAAATCCCAAGCAGGCTGGCTTCAACTGGGAGCTGGATATGGGTGACAACCTTCTCAAACTGGGGATTGGAAGGACCGACCAGCATTCCAGCAATGAAAGTTGCCAGGAAGGCGAGAATCAATACCGGGCTGTATAAATCGAATTTCTTTGACTGGATGATGCGTTTGGCATGGCTCATGATCAGCCCGATGATGGCAACTAATCCAGCGACCGCTGCGAGGAGGACACTCCAATCAAGCAGGATCAGGCGCAGATCCACAAATTGGCGCAGAGGGAGGAAATATCCCAACAGGATGATCAATCCAACACCGATGGCTACTGCGGGGATGAGAGGTGATCTCATAGGTACCCCAGGAAGGTAAGGATGGCACCGATGATCAGCGCAAAAATGAGCAACAGGCGGAGATAATCCTGGGCATAAAGGCTTGCCTGGTGAACGCGGTTTTCGCTCAGATATGCCGGCAGTGCAAAGATTTCTTCGCCAAGCAGAGTATTTTCAGTCGATGCAAACATGACGGCTTGAGCTTGAAGCGAATCACTGGCATTGAAAAGTTGTGAATCTGTTTTTTCTGATGCCTCTGTCAGGAGAAGGACTTCTGATCCAAAATGACCGATCAGGACATTCGTGGTGACAACCCCGGAATAAATAATCGGTAGAGAACCAACGGCATACGAGAATGGCGTTACACCCGTCAGCCTGGCACTATCGGGATCAAAAAGCTCAGGTGCTTTGCCAATCCGGCAGGCTGCTTGAATGGAGTCCCGACTCAATAGATTAATGGCTCCTTCGCCGGTTGTGACCACTGGTGAAAGATCACCTGAAATGGAGGATTCAGCAATTTTCTCCAGGGAAGTCAGGCTGGCGAGGGTTGAAGCGCAGGAGGGATCGGTCAGGTTTGCTTTTCCCAATGAAATATGGATGCGCGTACCCTGCTCGATGGCGAGACCCAATGCCTGCTTGAGGTAGTCCACAGCCGGGATGGTGCGGAATATCATGGGCGGTTTTTTCTTGCGCGGGAGCGAGAAGATCATGATCAACCCGGAGGTCAGAAAAACGATGACCAGACCAAGGATCTGGGTGATTATACTCACTTGTAATTCTCCTCCTTCAGATAAGCTGCAAAATTGCGGGCTTCAGAGGGGTCTTCAAGCAACTCCGCGAAATTCTGCAACTGCCCAGTCAACCTGCCGGTAGTCAAGAGAGGTGAGCCAAGGTAGATCAATTGAGCCATAAGCAAGTTCAGGGGACCGGCTGCTTCCAAAAACAAGGCAACCGGTCGTTGCAAATCATGATGGTGCAAGAACTGCGCCCAGTCTTGCCAGAATGCCCTATCGTTTGGCATTTTAAGAGTATAGCACAATTCAAAATCGCGGGTCTTAATCCCGGACTTAACGCCATATGTGGCGGTCAAATATAAGAATCTCGATTTTTACCCCATGGGTAGGGGGTATTTCCACAACCGGCTGCCACCACCCGATTGCCAGTATGATTCTATGGACGCGTGCATTTTCTCCACGGAATTCCAAAAAGTACTGATCTGAGATTTGTATGAAGAAATGGCGTCCTGCCAGGCCTGCAAACCATCATACGAGATTTTGAGATTGTAAGCGGCATCATCTCTAAGCCAGTCGCTGACGGAGATCCCAGGATTCTGAATATAAGGATAATCTGCATAATAGAGCATGGAATCAAAGGCCATCTCGGCCATGGTTCTTGTGAGACGGTGGTCCACATGCCTGCCGATCGTCAATGGGCAGACAATTTGTGCACCCGTTGGGACAGAACCGGCCAATTTTTGTCCAAAGGATTGTGCCAGGTCTAAATCTTCTTTTGTCAGGCTGCCAAACAGGTCGCCTTCCTGATTGATCACTGGAAAACCATTCTGAGGATCATAACGATATATACAATCGGGGATCTCAAAATGCTGATATTTAGAGCCAACTATCTCACAGGCAATCCGGTCTTCAGCCCGTCGGATGCTGACAGAGTCCCGTCCTGTTTTCCAGCGCTGATGCAGTAGCTGGGCAAAGGGTGAGAGTTCCCCGGCTGGAGGATCACCAGCACATAGCGTCCAGATTTCAACCTGTTGATTTGCGTGAGCTTGTTCCCAGATCAGACCTCCACAGGATAGAACGGCATCATCCAGGTGAGGGGAAAGATAAATCCATTTCATCAACCAAATTTACCATATTTCATAAAGAATGACTTTCATGGATACATGATAGAATTTTGATCAGGTGATGAAATGAGCTTCCTTCAGGATCTATTTATAAAGCCTTATTCTTCCAGCCAGGCACGCGAAGTCCAGGTTTTATTGGATGAACTGCTTATGATAGGAAAGGAATCGGATTTCCTTTCTGAAAGGCCAGGAGGCGGGTTTAATGGTAACTGCAGGAATATTCGCGCACGTGAGATTGGGCGTCGATTGGATGAAATGGGCGGCATGGATCTGATGCAGTGGGTATTCAGGCAGGTGCGTAAGAAGATGGGGCGGGCGATGGCTGAGCACCTGGAATACGCCTGGGATGATGTTGGTCCATGGCGGGCTTGATTTTATAAAGAAATACTATTTCAGGGGGATAGATAAGCGGATTTTGATAACCCGTAAAAGTCCGATTAGATAATTCGCATTATTGCTGATATTTTTTAAGATCTGAGAGAACACTGCCTGCCAGGCGGATGATCCATTCGCGGTAATCGGGTGGAAAAACCAGGTTGGCTCTCTGATCGATATGCGCACCGCCATCCGTATCACACACCTGACGGATCAACTTGCGAATAGTGATTGGTTCATCTTTGGTTCCCGGAATGGGTGTGGAAAGCCAATCATCCAGTGATAGCTTCTTTGGAGGAAGAACTGTATCCACATCCCAGGAGATCAAATGTAGTTGAATATTTGGTTCGATTCGTCTGATCAACGATATATCGACAACTTCATCATGTACGCGCAATGTATCGCACAGGATCAGGCGCAGCTGCAAGGCGATCACCCTATAAAAGAATGTTTGTCCACTATTGATCGACTTTAGGCTTTGTGCAATGATATTCAGGGAATCTTTAAGGTAAATCGTTGAATCCATTTTATTGCTTAAGGTTTTTTATGGATCTGCGGTCATTCAACCAAAACAAGAATAGGGGAACTATCGTCGCGGCAATAGAAAGATACAGGGTATTGAAGAAGCTCAAGTGGACACCAATATTGTTATATCTCGCCGAATACCAATTTATAAAGATTAACACAACCAATAACTCGATAAAATATATGCGCAGGAGCCATGGATTCCGCTTCTTTTGATAATTGTGGATGACCCATCCAATGATCAACGCGAAGAATGGCAGGAAAATCGCGCGGTAACGCGGATTGTCCCACATATCACCGCCGGCACGCATGGATGACGCTACCACCCAAACCAGTGAAATACCCGCAACCCAGACGAGTAACCGTTTTTCACCATCATCCTTAATCTTCAAGGTTGAAAACCAACCATAGAGCAGGATGGGAGCCAGCAGGTACCATCCCACCGATCTGAAAATGGTCACCGCGCTGGCAAGCGGTTTGGATAGAGCCACCAGGGCGGCAGGCAGGACTGGTTGTGTTAGACCCGTAGATGGTGACCAGCGGGATCTTAAATTTCTCACCGATCATATCCACCAGGACCTGTACTGAACCAGAAGCCCGTTCGGTCAAATAGGCGTCATAATTGGCAGTTTCTCGAAACCATGCCCAACTCAAAATTACCATCAGGATCATTCCCGCGATTATCGCTGCCCATCCCAAAAGGCGCTGGGTACGCCCCCATTTTTGGATGACGATATCGAGCCAATACCAGATCGCTAAAACTCCTGCGATCACTATTGCCACTCTCCAGGAAAACGCCAATAAACCAATGAGACTGGCTGCAATCACGATTGCAGATCTTTTTGGAGATGATTGCCAATTCATCACTGACCACATAGCCATACAGATCAATGCGATCAGGTAAGGTTCGCGCATATGGGAACTGCCCAGGAGGATGGCTTCCGGATAGAACGCCAGCACAATCGCAGACCAATTCGCGGCTTTTTTACTCCATCTTTTATGAATTGCTTTCCATAAAAAGGGAATACCAATGGAACCGGCAAAGGCTGCCAGGATAAGCATCAACATCTGACGGTGAACGTCCGGGCTGAGGTAGCGATAAACCATCGCAATTATTGAAAGCAGTCCGCCGTATTGATCGCTGATGTATTGGTTTTGAAAAGCGCTCCAAATTGGCTCACCCGACTGTGCCAGGTGCCAGGCTTCGGTATCTCTCTCATAGGCATCATAAAAGAGGTACCCGGCTTGATTCTGCTCGTTCTCATGACCGAACACCGGAAGGGTGAGTGTGAGTGCCACACTGAAAATTATTCGAATGGCGAACGCAAGCAAGGTGATAAGCCGGAGCGATCGGGAATTACCTGCCAATTTGATGGCAAGCATGAGCAGGAAAATGGAGATAAATATTAAGAGTGAAGAAATCAGCCACCCTGTCAGCGAAAAACCTTCTGCTCCCAGCGCAGAAATGACCGCCCCCAGTAAGAGGCTCGATATCGCTTCACCAAGAATTAGAATCACTCGGGACTTTTTCATTGACGTGATGATAATTCAATCCAAGAAATGGAGCAGCGCTTTCTTGGCTCGGATTTGCCAGGTGTAAAGTGAGGAATCCTGCCTGGCTTGTGTACCCAATGCCTTGATCCTGGAGGGGGAGTTGAATAAACTGGCGAGCGTTGATTGCCAGGCTGGTAAATCTTCAGGAGGGCAAAAAACAGCATTTTTCTCGTTCAAGACCTCTCGAATAACAGGGAGCTCACTGGTCACAATGGCACGGCCAGCTGCCATATACTCGAACATCTTCATAGGGCTGCAAATCTCTGCAGAGTTGCCCCCGCTGCTGCCTGTTACAACGCGGTCGAACGGGATCAATAGAACATCAGCAGCAGCCAAATAACCGGGCAGGCGGCTGTTGTCAATAAATCCAGTCAGGACTATGTTATTGACACCTTCCGCATCAGATTTATTTTTCCAGTATTCGATATCCTCTTTTCGCCCACCAATCCACAGGAATTGGATTTCAGGGAACACCCGTGCCAGGTCATATAGCATCTGCGTCCCTCGGCCGGGATAAAAATGCCCGCTGAAGCCGGCGGTCAATTTGTCCGGAAGTCCAAGCATCCTGCGCGCTTCAACGGATTCAGGCTGGGTGGCAAAGCGGTCCCAATCGACCCCGTTTGGGGAGATAATAAAATCGTTTTCCGCCAAATTGATCTCATATTCTTTCTGCAGAATACGCTTGAGTGCATGAGTGATCACGATTATGCGTTTCTTGGTTGAAAACCGGCAGAATTGACGAAAAAGGAATGGACCCAAATGTCCTGAAGGACGATCATGCACCTCTAGGATGGCAGGGTGTCCCTGCCAGAGAGCTAAATCTGCTGCCTGTGGCAGCCAGGTGTATATCAGATCTGCGCCCCATCGACGTGCCTGACCGATGGCTTTCATTGAAAAATCATAACGGCGTAATGCCCTGATTCCCGGAAGCCAGGTTATCTGGAATTCTTTTTCCAGGCCGTATAACGATGATAATTCTTCCCAATTCTGGATGCCTTTACCAGGTACGAAGAGCCTGATCGTATTACCGATCGCTCCCAATGCATGGCAGGCTTTCATCATCTGGATACTGTTGGCAGTCTGAGCAGGCACTCGGGAGGGAGAGATGCAGGCGATTTTCACGTTCCCACCATTGCCGGTTCAAGGTGGGATTGATGCCGTAATTCTTTCAATCCCCGCCAGGTGATCAGGATCACAGAAAAGAGAAAATACCCGGAGAGCAAGCCAGCTTCCGCCGGATATCCCCAGATGGGTACCAACAGGAACATTAATATGATCTTCAATGCCCCCAGGGATGCATTGACCAGTAGCGGGAAATTGGGTTTTCCAAGCGCCAGTAGAAGAGGTCGGTTCCAAAAAAGGATACCCTGGGCTCCAAATCCAACGATGAGGATAAGCATCCCCTGAAGCGAAGGGGCATAATCCCCATTTTTATACCACGAGAAGAACCAAGGACCAAGCAGGACCATTGCAATAGAACATAAGCCGATCCACCCTGCAGCAATTGCCGAGGTGCGTTTTAGAAGAGAACGCAAAGATTTCCATTCCAGGCGCGCGACTGATCTACTGATTTGCGGAAAAGTTGTATTGATGAACTGACTGATAGGCATGGCTGTGAGGTTCATCAAAGCCAGTGCCAGTTTGTAATATCCAGCAGCAGCAGGATTGAGGAAATAACCAACCCATAGCAATTCACTATCGCGGATGACCATATTGATCGTTCCACTCAGATTAGTGCTGATAGCGAAATTTGCCAATTCTTTCCGGTTGGTGATCAGACTCAATGGGGCTTTCCACCACCCCTTTCCCAATAAGGGGCGCATCCATTTTATTGCCATGAATGTTGTCCCCAACCCCAGGACGAATTTACCCACCAAATATGCTGCAAGCACAAAATAAATCCCGGAATGGGTGAAAAAAGCCGCTGCGATTAAAAGTGTGGTCAGGATGCTCTGCAATAGATTCAATAACGCCTGGTTTCGAAAATGATTGCCAATTTGCAATACAGCGGTGGAGGTTTCAAAGACAACATCCGCCAATATTACTGACCCATAGATCAGGATCCATCTAACAACCTGCGGATCCTTTATGAAATTGGCAGCTGCCCAGGGAGCGAGGAGAGCCAATATCGCGTATGCAGTCACGGAAGTAATAAATTCAGCGAGACCAGCGGCTTTAATGATCGCGGCAGCGTGTGCTTTATTTCCGACAGCAAGCTGACCACCAGCGTGTTTGATCACCAGCTCACCCATACGGAACGAAAGCAGCCGGTTTACACTGGAAGCATAGGCTGTGATCAAACCCAGGACACCGTAACTTGCTGGACCGAGTAGAAGCGTGGCGAGCAGTGTCTGAACCGAGCTCAGACCCATGGCGATGGTGTTGCTGCTAAAAAGATAACCGGTGTTCTTGATGACGCCGCCGAGGACGTAGTCCTCTTTCCAAATGCGCCAACGATCCCTGATAGTCTTGATCATGGGGTCAGGATCTGGCTTGCCCAACTGCGCTCAGCCATATACCAGTCGACAAGCTCTGCAATACCTTTATCCAGGGTGGTCTTTGGTTCCCAACCTAATAATTTGCGTGCTTTGCTGATATCCGCCCAATTCTCCAATACGTCAGCCTGGTTGCGTGGATAAAATTCTTTGGAAGCTTTTTTATTTAACAGAACTTCAAGGCGGCTTATGAAGTCATTGATCGAGATCACCTGTTCACCGCCTAAATTGAAGATTTCGTAACCCACAGGTTTTAAACCCAAGAGCGTACCTTGTGCAATGTCGTCCAGATAAGTGCAACCACGAGTTTGGTTCCCGTCACCTGAAACACGAACCGGACGGTTTTCAGCGATCCACTGGACGAAACGAAAAAGGAATAGATCGGGGCGACCTGCTGGACCATAGACGGTGAAATAACGGAAGACAGTCACGTCCAACCCGTAGAGATAGTGATAACTGTATGCCAGCGTTTCCGCAGCTTTTTTGCTGGCGGCATAAGGCTGCAACGGATGGCTACTGTCAGCGTCCTCTGGAGTGGGAAGAGGTGGATTAAGACCGTAGATGCTTGAGGTGGATGCCATCACAAACTTGGGGATATCGCATTGACGGCATATCTCGAGCATGTTGAGTGTCCCGATAACATTACTTTCATAATATAACCAGGGATTCTCAACAGATGTACGAACTCCAGCGCGGGCTGCCAAATTGATTACCGCTTGGATACTGCCGTTTTCTTTGACAATACCCTTTGCGGTCGGCAGATCACAAATATCCTGGTGATGGAAAATAAAATTCCTATTGACCCTCAGTTTTTCGAGTCGCCATTCCTTCAATCGCAAATCATAAGCATCATTTAAATTATCCAGACCGATGACCGTATGACCTTCCTGAAGGAGGAGATCTATAACTTTAAAGGCAATAAAACCTGCTGCGCCGGTGACGAGGTATTGTGCCATTTACAGTTTGGTTACCTTGGGATCATTTTTAGCAATCTTGCCCAAGGCATTTCGGGCGTCAAATATTAACTTTGCTTCTTTCAGAATGGCACTGAAATCATAACTGGCGTGATTTGTTATGATCGCCACACAGTCCGCCTCGCGAACTGCTGGTAAGACCTCGGTTACGGATTTGATTTCCCAATCATCATGCTTGATCTTGGGAATATACGGATCGTGGTAACTCACCAGTGCGCCTTTTTGCTGCAGGAGATGGATGACATCCAGGGCTGGTGATTCGCGTAGATCGTCAATATCGGGTTTATAGGCTGCGCCCAGTACGAGAACCTTGCTGCCTTTCAGTGATTTGCTCGCGTTATTCAAAGCATCCTGGATGCGGGAGACCACGTAGCGCGGCATCCCAGTATTAATCTCAGAAGCGAGCTCGATGAAACGAGCGGTGTAGTTTAGGGTACGCAGCTTCCAGGAAAGATAGAGCGGGTCAATGGGGATGCAGTGCCCACCCAGGCCTGGACCGGGGGTGAATTTCATGAAACCGAATGGTTTGGTGGCAGCGGCATCGATCACTTCCCAAACGTCCACGCCAAGTCGATCACACATAAGTGCCAGCTCATTGACCAGTCCGATGTTGATCATGCGGAAGGTATTTTCGAGCAGCTTGGCCATTTCAGCGACCTCCGCCGATGAAACCGGAACCACTGTTTTGATCGCCTGCTTATACCAGGCAACGGCAACTTCGCAGCATTCAGGTGTGATCCCCCCCATCACTTTGGGGGTGTTGATAGTGGTGAAATCCTCCCGCCCAGGATCAACCCTTTCCGGGGAGAAGGCAAGGAAAAAATCCTTACCGACTTTCAGACCGCTGACTTCCTCCAGCTTTGGCAAGGTCAACTCACGGGTTGTGCCGGGATATGTCGTTGATTCGAGAACGACCACCATACCGCGATGAAGGTATTTTGCCAGTTCCTCAGTGGCGGAGACAATGAAGGAGAGATCCGGATCACCGGTCTTGCGCAGTGGCGTCGGAACGCAAATGCTGACGCCATCAACCTGCTTCAATACACTGAAATCAGTTGTGGCTTTGAGCCTGCCAGATTTCACATGCCTGGCAACGACCTCGGACGGAACATCGATTATGTAACTCTTTCCCTGGTTTAATTCATCAACCTTGGATTGGATTGGATCGATTCCTATGACGGTGAAGCCCGCATCTGCAAAAACAACCGCCAAAGGAAGACCAACATAACCCAAACCAAGGATGGAAACAGTTGCGGTCTTATTGTTAAATTTTTCGATTAATTGACTCAATTCACTCATTTGCAATTTCCTTGTGATCAGAATAGGCTGAGCTGTTCGGGATTGTCAGCCGGTTTTTCGTTTGTCTGAACCTCTTGGGACATTGGAGCAGACGGAGGTTGAATTTTATCACTCTGGGTGATCAACCCTGGTAATTCAATGAAATCCTTCTCAATCGTTGACTTTAAAGAAGGCTGATGCAGTGCAGCTGCCGGGTGATACATGGGGACGATGAGTCGTCCTTTGATCCAGGCGGATTGCCCATGCACATCACTGATACGTGCGGAGGGCATAAATTTTGCCATGGAGTATCGTCCAAGAGTGACGATCACCCGGGGATTCAATGCGGCGATCTGCCGGTCAAGATATTCCGCACATGCAGCAAGCTCTTCAGGCAACGGATCGCGATTTCCAGGGGGACGGCACTTCACTACGTTGGTGATGAATACCTGATCGCGAGTCATCCCAATTTTACCCAAGAGCTCCTCGAGGAATTTACCTGCCTGGCCGACGAAAGGTCGACCTTGCTCGTTTTCAAAGAAACCCGGACCTTCACCGATAAACATTAACTTCGAGTTTATGGGACCTTCACCTGGAACAGCTTTCTTGCGGGAAAAATGCAAGTTACAGCGCATGCATTCAGCCACCTGACCGGCGACCTCATGCATAACTGCAGCGGGTTCCATTGAATTATTCATGTTGATTCACCTGCAGCGATCTGTCTTAGAAGAGGAATATCCAATTGTTCCAAATTCATCATCAATGCATCTTCGTGATTATCCGCGTAATACCTGGAGCGCACCCCGACCGTGGTGAAACCAAAACGGGCATACATTTTTTGGGCGGTTAAATTGCCCCGGCGGACTTCCAAATATGCCAATTTTACACCTTCCCCAGCAGCTTCCAATAAGGTATGCGCCAGCAGCTTTTTTCCTATCCCCTGTTGGCGAAAATCAGGGTGGACGGCGATAGTTGCTATATGAACTTCATCCAATATTACCCAGATACAGATCATTCCGACCAGCCTGGCTTGGCCTTCTTGATCAACAATTTCTGCCACACGGGAACGTGATGAGGGATTATTCAACTCGAATTCAAAAGAAGATTTAGGCCAGGGCAGGCTGAATGAGAGTGCATCGATTTGCTGTATGTACTCAATATCGTCTCGACGCATAGGCCGGAAACGCAGCTGCAAGTCCTCACGAGTGACACTCACAAGGGGATCTCCCCAGCCACATGCAAATAGATCGGTGCCAGGCTGACGGGATCATCAACATTGCCTGTTTCAAAGCGTTGCCAGGCCATTTCAGCAAGATAGGAAGGGCGGCGTACACATTGTGCGGGAGAAGCCAGGACAACATTCTTCCATTTGCGTGCCAGCACATGTCTTTCCTCGGCGTTCAATTCACCGCAGATCAATGTTGGCTTTTTAATCTGCGCGGCAAGATCAATAACGGTAGTGACTTTTGGTTCTCCGACTTTTTGCCAGCCTGATGGGGCAGGTTCATATAAAACCATCGCCAACCTGTTCCGACCTGCCTTAAGCACAGCAGCCAGCTGTCGATCCTGCACAGGCTGTGCTGCGGCGAGGAAATCCAGGGTGGGTATCCCAATCACGCTCAAGTGATGGGCAAGAGCCAAGCCTTTCACCAGTGCCAGACCGATGCGCAGACCGGTGAACGAACCCGGTCCCAGGGCAATGCCCAATGCTTGTAGCCCTTCAACCTTGACAGCACTTTTTTCCAGCAAAATTTTGATAGCAGGAGCAAGCTCGACCGTGTGATGACCGGGAGTGTGCCAGATGGATTCACCTATCACCTGAGCGCCATCGTAAAGGGCCAGCCCGATGAATTGGGTTGAGCTATCAACTGCTAGAAGCATTTATCCTCCCACCACGGAACGCCTGTATCGGGCAAGCAAGTCCTCATATTGGGTGCCGTAGGCGGTGAATACCAGGTCGCGTTGCTCATCAGCCATCCATTTCAACCTAATCAATAAGAAATCCCCGGGCAGGGCATTTTGAATGCGTTCCGGCCATTCAACCACCAGGATACCCCTGCTGAGTAACTCATCCAAATCAAGATCTTCAGCTTCTTTTGCATTTTCCAAACGGTAGGCATCCAGGTGATGCAGTCGATTACCATCCAACCGCCGGTATTCATTGACCAGTACAAAAGTTGGGCTGGATACTTTATCCAATGAGCCCCAACCCTGGGCAATGCCCTGAACCATGGTCGTTTTTCCAGCTCCCAGATCTCCTGAGAGGCAGATGACATTGCCCATTTTTAGCAGCGAGCCAAGGCGCATACCCAGGCGCCGGGTCTGCTCCGCGCTGCGGCTGAAGAATTCAAAGGCATCCCGGTCTAAAATGGGCATATCCGAATTATAAAACAGAGGATGGTGATAAACAAGCAGGCGCTTTATATGGTAAATTCAACCAGCCTGCGGGCAATCTGGCGTGCTGCCTGGGGGCGGGCGAGATGGGCGGATGCCTCAGCAAAGCGTTTCAGGATGACCGGATCATTCAACCAGTTGCGCAGAACCGTGGCGATCCTATCCGGTTCGGGCGCCCATACCCCTGCACCATTATCGACCACATAATCCACGTTGCCGGTTTCCTGTCCCAGGAGGCGGTGGTAAAGGATAAGTGGCAATCCAGCGATGAATCCCTCGCTTATCGTGCCCGGTCCTGCCTTGGTGATCAGGACATCCGCAGCGCGCATGAATTTTGGCATCTCACGGACGAAACCGTAGACTTTTACCGGTATGTTCCATTCCACGGATTGTAGATGCTGACGAAGCTGCTTATTTCGGCCTGAAACAACCACAAGGTTGATATCAAGTCCGAGGTTGCATATCGCTTTCACCACACTTTCGAGAGGACCCATGCCTTCCCCACCACCCACGATCAGGATTGTTGGTTTATTCACAGGCCACTCCAGTCCTTTTCGCAAGGACAAACGATCGCCCATGGGTTGGCAAAAACGATCAGCGACCGGCATGCCGATGATTTCCATCTTTTCTGCCGGCATGCCGTAATGCAGCCCGCGCTCAAATGCGGGTTGGGTTGGGACGATCACCAGGTCTGCGCGTCTATCGTACCAGGAGGCATGGGTGGTGACCATATCCAGGACCACGGTGGAATAGAGCGTCTTGCGTTTGCCCATGGCTCTCAATAGAGGCATGTTGGGCAGTGGATGAACCGATACGATGATATCGCTGGGGTGATCTGCAAGCAGCCGGTGCATTGAACGGCGGATATATGGCCAAAGCATATCTGAAACCGCGCGTACCCGGCGGGGGCCGTTGGTCAAACGGTAACCCAATCCCCACATCTGCGGGGCTTTGACCATGTAAGGATATTGAGCGGGGGCATACTTAAAAAGCAACGTGCCGTATTCCCGTAGAATATCGATCATCTCGATCTGGAATTCCTCGTCAGGATATTCCAGGTGGATGGCTTCAATGATGGCTTCTGCTGCGCTGCGATGCCCGCCACCGGTATCGGAAAAGAGGAAGAGGATGCGCCTATTCAACTTTTGGGGATTCATTGGTTGGTCTGGAGAGATTCATTTTCATCCGGTGTGCCAATTCCCTTCTGGTAAGCATCACGCGATGACTGCAGGTCAGGCATTCCAACCCAATATCTGCGCCCAGCCTTACCACCTTCCATTCAAAACCCCCACATGGGTGTGGTTTCCTCAAGCGCAGAATATCATCCATTTGAAAATCGGGGAACACTTTCAAATTATATCGCATGTTATAATCTGCCCGACCATATTGATTTTCACTGGGGGACGCTGAAAAGAGGCAAACATGCTTGGTTTGGATCCATCCGTCCTGCTACCCCGCGCAATTACCTTGATCATTGCTCTGACAGTGCATGAATTTTCTCATGCCTGGGTAGCTACAGCTTACGGGGATGAAACCCCGCGTGCTGCAGGCAGATTAACACTTAACCCACTGCGTCACCTGGATATCATGGGCAGCCTGATGCTGATCTTCGTCGGTTTTGGCTGGGCGAAACCGGTGCCTGTGAATCCGTATGCGCTGGAACGCCGTTCACCATCAGCGCTCATGTGGGTTTCCCTAGCAGGACCCTTTTCCAATTTCCTGCTTGCAGTTTTAGCCGCAATTCCTCTGCGGACCGGCCTGGTGCAGCTTACCACAGGTTCCCTTTCTGGGAATCTCACGCTCCCGTATTTTTTACTCGAATTCATTCTGATTAACCTAACGTTGATGCTTTTTAATCTTCTTCCGGTAGCGCCCCTGGATGGTGAGAAGATAGCTGCTTATGTTCTCCCGCCATCTGCAGGGCGTTTTCTTGAGCAAATGCGCCAATTTGGACCCATTGTTTTGATCGTACTCCTTTTCGTGCTGCCCAGGTTGGGGATCGATGTCTTTGGCTCTGTCATTTACCCGGTTCTGTACCGCCTGATGAATATCCTGATCGGTACCGGGGGATAATTTAATCTAAATGCATCCTGTGATATGGGGTGAAGTGTAGACTCATGGCATTCTATTGTTACATGGTCAAATGCGTGGATGAAAGTTTTTACACAGGCTGGACGAAAGATCCAATCCGGAGAACCAAACAGCATAACAAGGGGAGGGGGGCAAAGTACACCCGGCTTCACCGGCCGGTGATACTGGTATATGTGGAGGAACAACCGGATCTTTCATCAGCCATGAAACGTGAACGGGCAATCAAACGATTAAGTCACGTGAAGAAAATGAAGATTGCTGACCAGTATTTATCCAACCCGGATATGATTTCCTATGATGCTGAAAGAGTCTGATCCTGTGAATGCCTTGAAGCAAATGCTGCCCGGTGCCCGGTTCTTATCCACCGCGCCTGGCAGGGTAAACCTGCTTGGTGAACATGTCGATTACAACGGTGGCGCGGTTCTTCCAGCTGCAATAGATCGCACAGTCAAAGTCGCAGCCAGGGAGCGCAATGATGAGATCATCACGTTGCTGGCGATGGACCTGGATGCTGCGGTTGAATTGCGGATTCCTGATATTGTAAAAAAAATTGATAAGACCGGCCAACTGCTCCCGCACTGGGCACTCTATCCCGCGGGAGTTGCCTGGAGTCTCCAAAAAAATGGATTCCCTATAGCAGGCATCGACGCTGTGTTTACCTCGGATGTCCCCATCGGCTCAGGCTTAAGCAGCTCGGCAGCAGTGGAAGTGGCTTTTGCTGCCCTCTGGCAGGCGATCGGCGACTGGGAATTGGATAAGCTCCGTCTTGCCAAATACTGCCTTGAAGCAGAAAACGCTTATGTGGGCTTGAACTGTGGGTTGATGGATCAATTTGCCAGCGCACATGGAGTGAAGGATCATGTGCTTTATTTTGACACGCGCAGCCTGGAATTTCGTCCAGTTCCTCTACCCAAAGGGTTCGCTCTCGTGATCGCTGATTCGGGCGTGCGGCGCACGCTTGCATCTTCAGCATACAACGAGAGACAGGCGTCCTGTAATGAAGCCTTGAGGATACTAAAGCAATGCCTGCCCGGGATCCAAACCCTGCGTGATGTAAGTGTAGAAGAATTCGAGAAGAATAAAGAAAATTTACCTACCGTCCCACGCAAACGAGCCGGGTATGTTGTTCACGAATGCGCTCGCGTTGACCAGGCCTTGATCTCGCTCGATAAAGGCGAAGCCGCTGCTTTTGGGAAATTGATGTTTGAAAATCATGCTGCATTGAGGGATGATTACGAAGTCAGCTGCCAAGAGCTGGATTGGCTGGTGGAGATAGCGGGAAATCTTCCCGGCTGCCTTGGGGCTCGCCTGACGGGTGCTGGTTTTGGTGGCTGCACGGTAAATCTTGTGGAATCCAATAAGGCTACGGATTTTATTCAAAGCCTAAAGGAAGGGTACGCACTCAAGTCTGGACGAAATGCCGATGTTTTTCTATGCCATGCGAGCAAGGGTGTTGAAGTCATCAGGTTGAACGAATGACCATTTCTTCAGACGACAAAAAAAGAGCAGCTCAAAGCTGCTCTTTTACGTTATATCAAAATCAATCAGTGAAAATGGGTAAGTGACCAAGGGAGACGATATCCGTCCATTGGTCGCATTCACCTTCGGTAAATATGGCTGCTTTTGCGACAACCTGGGCACCCGCTTTTTGAATGATGGTGTTCATGCCCTGCAACGTGGAGCCCGTGCTGATCACGTCATCCACGATGACCGCACGTTTATCCTTAAGAACGGAATTGTCTTTCTCGTCGAGATAAAGCGTCTGGGGTTGACCCGTGGTGATAGAGAGGGTTTCTGCCTGAATGGCATTCCCCATATAAGGTTTGTAATTTTTTCTCAAGATCACATAGGGCTTATGGTTTTCAACTGACAAGGCATGTGCGAGCGGGATGCTCTTGGATTCCGCAGTGACCACCACGTCATACGGTGTCTGGCTGAGCTTGTTGCACAAGGCTTTGGCGCATGCCACGGTCAGTTCGGTATCTCCAAGGATATTTAGAATGGCGATTTTCAAGCCCGGTTTGATCTCGAAAAGCTGCAGATCACGTTTGATGCCAGCGATTTCAACGGGGTAGACAGCGCGATTTGTGGACATTCATGCCCTCCAATGATTCCGCAAGATTAACCACAAGCGATAGTTTATCATATTTCATTTTGAAGATAATCGAATCCTGACAATATTATTTTTGCCGACGCCCCCCTGGTGAGAATAGGACATATGTCGGATGGACAAGAGAGGAACCAGTAATAAAATACCCTGCGCAGATCGATGCGCAGGGTATCAAGGGCAGGAGATTATGGTGTTAAAATTACCACTTGCCGGGGACGCCGACCCCGGCAAGTGATTAAGGAGGAGAAGAAGAGAAGTCGCCCTTTATGTATATATATTAGCATGCCCTTAAAAAATAACTTGACGTTAACCCTACGCTTACCCTACGCTGGGATAACAGTTTGGTTAAGAATGTAAAGATTGATAGGTTTGGAGCCTTATTTTCATGGAAAAACAGTTGGCGATTGAAACTAAAAAGCTTAGGCGTGTATACAAGGTTCGTGGTGCCAAAAAGCGCGAATCCAAGAAGTTGATCGCTCTCAATAACATCAACCTGTCCATTCAAAAAGGTGAGCTCTTTGGATTGCTGGGTCCCAATGGAGCCGGGAAAACGACTCTCATCAAGATCCTAACCACGTTGCTATCGCCTACCTCTGGAAAGGCCAGTGTTGCTGGATATGATGTTGTCAAGGAACCTGAAATGATCCGCCAGGTGATCAACATGGTCTCGGGCGGGGAAGCATCCGGATATGGTCTGTTAACCGTTCGAGAAAATCTCTGGATGTTCTCTCAATTCTATGGCATTCCCACACCCGAAGCCAATAAGCGCATCAAGAAATTGCTTGAGATCGTTGGATTGGCAGATCGGATGAACACGCGTTCCTCTGATCTTTCGACCGGGTTGCGTCAAAAAATGAACATCGTGCGTGGTTTTATGACCGATCCTTCCGTGCTTTTCCTGGATGAACCCACGCTCGGTCTGGATGTGGGTGCTTCCCGGGATGTGCGGCGATTTGTGCGCCAATGGGTGGACGATAATCCGGAGCGGACCATTCTGTTGACAACGCATTACATGGTGGAAGCAGATGAAATGTGCGACCGGGTGGCGATCATCAACCAGGGAAAAGTGCTGGCTTGTGATACCCCGGCAAAGCTGAAGCAGAATCTGCAGCAGAAAGCTATCTTTGAGATCACGGTTGATTCTCCCCAGCCGATCAAAAAAGCTGTTTTACAAAAAGTGGGTGGTATCAATTCCTGCGCGGTCACTGCCCAGGATGGTTCCAGCGTCCTGGAATTAATCCTGGAGGAGGAAGCCGTGTTGGCTGGTGTTATCGAGGCACTGGGGAAGCAACAAGCGCGCATCATGAGCCTTCAGAAACGGGAACCGACCCTCGAGGATGTATTTGTAAAATTAGTGGGCTTGCGCATGGAAGAGGTGGAAAATGTCAGCGATGACAGTTCCGGAGGTTAAGCAGCGGCATACCGGCTTGCGCCTGTTCCTGATGTCCGTCATAGGCAGAGCTTACCCGCGGGTGATCGGTATGCAGCGCGATATAACATGGCTGATTTTTGATGTCCTGCTGCCGATTGGTTCCGTGGCAGCCTATGTGCTGATATATCGTGCGGTGGGCGCGCCGGAGGATTACGTAGGCTTTGTGGTCATCGGTGGGGCGATGACAGCCTATTGGCTTAACGTTTTGTGGGGCATGTCCAGCCAACTCTACTGGGAAAAAGAACAGGGAAATCTCTCATTGTATGTAATGGCACCAGCCCCGATGATGTCGCTGCTGCTGGGCATGGCAGTGGGAGGCTTGTTTTCCAGCACGCTGAGGGCGCTGGGTGTCATTGTGCTTTCAAACTGGATGTTCAATGTCAACTACGTCCTGGTTTCATTCTGGCAGCTGTTCCTGGTCTTTTTCCTGTGCATGGCAGCCCTATATGGATTGGGGATGATGACCTCTTCGATTTTCCTTTTACTTAATCGGGAAGCATGGCACCTGGCAAACCTGGCGCAGGAGCCGATTTACCTCGTTTCAG
The DNA here is from genome assembly GCA_963804865.1 of uncultured Chloroflexia bacterium. GTDB lineage: Bacteria > Chloroflexota > Anaerolineae > Anaerolineales > Anaerolineaceae > CAVVEQ01. The sequence continues at coordinate 1,180,088 of CAWDSH010000001.1, read as the reverse complement.
GATTTTATTTTCCGATCAAAAATTTCCCCACCTGGGTGGCGACCGCAGCTTCACTGGTGCCGCTTACCCTCGGGTTGGACGGGATGCGCCAGCTTGTTTTCAAGACGGGTGCCAGCCTGGGATTTATCAGCGTGAAATGGGAGATCATCATCCTGCTGATATTGTCCGTCCTGTTCATTGCCGGGGCGAAATGGATGCTGGATTACATGGAGCGGCTGGCTAAGAAGGAAGGCCGGTTGACTGACTCCCGGAGATAGGTAAAAATGAAACAAAGTATTGTGAACCGCTCCACATCCTTGCGATCTTTTATCACCGCCACCTGGCTTGGATGGGCCATTGAATCCAATTGGGCGGATCCCTTCCTGTTCCTGGTCTACTCGATCGTCAAACCGCTGGCAGGCGCGGGGATCATCGTGATCATGTATGGTGTCATCTCCAAAGGAAATTTTGGAACCCCGCTTTTCGCTTATATTTTCATCGGAAACGCTTTTTATCAATATGTTGGCGCCGTGATGACCGGTGTTTCCTGGGCGATCATCGATGACCGCGAGCATTATAAAACGCTGAAATACATTTATACTGCCCCGGTGAGTGTACCCTGGTACCTGCTTGGGAGAGGTGTATCCCGTTTCCTGATCGCCACCTTCTCGGTGACCATCACGCTTGCCTTCGGAATGATTTTCCTGCAACTGCCGATCGACCTGGCGGTTGTGGATTGGGGGCTGCTTGATCTTGACCATCATCATCGGGGTGATCATGCTTTCGGCTATTGGCATCCTGCTGGCAGGCATCACGCTGCTCACTGCCCGGCAGAGCTTTTTCGTCGGTGACGTGGTGGCTGGTATTTTCTACCTGTTTTGTGGGGTGATCTTCCCGATCGAGCTGCTGATGCCCTGGATGCGCCCCATTGGTCTTGCGATACCGGTGACATACTGGACCGAATTAATCCGGCGAGCGATGGTCGGGACCGTGGCGGAAGCATTTCCCACCTTCACCGGGATGAGCAATGGTCAGCTTATGTTGATCCTGGTTGGTTCTTCGATCATCTTTTCCATCCTGAGCATCATCGTTTTCCGGGTTTGCGATCAAAGGGCACGTGAGTTGGGATTGATTGACTGGTCTTCCAGCTATTAGATGGAAATTTACGAGATCCGCGATACACCGCTTGGTCCGATCAGCCTGGCAGTCAGCCCGGCAGGGATGAAATACATCAACTATGGGACCATCGAAGGGTTGTTTCAGGCGTACCCGCAAATTGGCATCGGTCGATACAAACTGATTGACGATATTGAATCCTATCCAAGTTCAGTGTTATTGACAGCAAAGAAAGAGATTCTGGCATACCTTAGTGGAACATTGCGCCACTTCTCCCTCCCGATCGATTGGAGCGGGATGACACCATTTCAAACAAACGTAAGGAAAGCCTGCCTGGTAATTCCGTATGGTAAAACGATCACCTACGCTGAGCTGGCAAAACGAGCCGGATTCCCAAAAGCAGTTCGTGCTGCCGGGGGAGCCAACGCTAGTAACCCGCTGCCGCTGTTGATCCCCTGCCACAGGGTGATTGGCAGCGATGGAAAATTGCACGGGTATGGCGGTCCAAACGGGATCGAAACAAAAACCTGGCTGCTTGAATTGGAAACAAGGTCATAAACATTCGGATGCAACCATATTAAAGCAGTACATACCCGCGGAAATAAATTAGTGATATAACTGACCAATCTTTTGGAAAAGAATTCTTGATTATGAAATCTCGCGACTGGTTGAATTTCATCATATTGGGTTTGATCTGGGGCTCTTCATTCATGTGGATAAAGATTGCGGTAGCCGACGTGAGCCCGTTCGTGCTGGTTACCTTTCGTGTTTTCTTTGCTGTCCTGGGGATCACCGGGATCATCCTGCTGCAAAAAGGAAAGATCCCTCTTGAAAAACGCTGGATCGGAGTATTTGCCTTCCTTGGATCTTTTCAATGTGGCAGTACCCTTTTTCCTGATCTCCTGGAGCGAGCTGTTCATTTCATCGGGAATAGCTTCCGTGCTTAATGGTACGGTGGCGCTATGGACATTCATTTTTGCTGCCATCTTCCTGCCGGATGAGAAAATGACCTGGTTGAAGTTCTTCGGAGTGGTGTTGGGCTTTGGCGGCGTGGTCGTATTAAGCCTTGAAAACCTCGATGGAGTAACAGCTAATGCCCATCTGGGTGTCATTGCCATGCTGATCGCAACCGCAAGTTACGGTGCTTCCAACATATTCGGGCGGTTAAAAACCAAGGGATTGGAATCCAACGCACAGGCATTCGGGCAATTGACCGCTGCGTTTATCTTCGTTTTGCCGGCTGCGCTGATCATCGATCCTGAATTCGAGCTGCCCAACCTGGCTATCACCTGGTTCGGGCTGGTCAGCCTGGGATTGTTGAACACTGCAGTCGCAACCTGGTTGTATTATTCACTGCTCAATTCTGTGGGCTCCACGCGCACCTCGATGGTGGGTTACCTGATGCCGCTGGTGGGTGTCATCGTGGGGGTGATCTTCCTGCATGAAAAGGTAAGCTGGTTGCTGCTGGTGGGTGGCTTAATGATCGTGGCGGGTGTCTTACTGGTCAATTCCGCCGAAAAGATCATCGAGACGCTTAAAAAGCAGCGCGAGCCAATAGTTTAAGAAATCCACTCTAGGTATAAAATTGAATAATATGGTGAAGAGCAAATCCTTCCGTTCAGGCTTTGTGGCCGTGATCGGTAAGCCGAACGTGGGCAAATCCACGTTGATGAATGCTTACCTGGGTCAAATGGTGGCAGCCATCTCGCCGCGCCCGCAGACCACGCGTCGCCGTCAGCTGGGGATCCTCACGACGAAAAATGCCCAGGTGGTTTTCGTAGATACTCCGGGTTTGCACGAGCCTGAAGACCGCATGGGTGAGTATATGAATAGAGTTGCAGAGGGGGCGTTTAGCGATGCGGACGTGATCCTCTGGCTGGCAGCAGCCAACGAGTCGCCAACCAGGGAGGACCAGTTGATCGCCGGACGTCTAAATTCATTTAATAGACTACCAACTGTCATTCTGGCGCTAAACAAATCCGATCTTCTGGATCCCAAGCTGCTTCCAAAAAGAGTGGAGCAATACTCGATTCTTGTGCCAGAAGTCGTGCTGAAAGTAATTTCCGCTTCCAGCGGCGAGGGCAGGGAAGAGCTGCTCGAAACGATCATTTCGCAATTACCGGAAGGTCAGCCGTTTTTCGAAGAAGAGCAGATCACTGATTTATATGAACGAGAAATAGCAATCGACTTGATCCGCGCGGCAGCCATGCGATTATTGCGGGATGAAGTTCCACATTCCATCGCGGTCGGCCTGGACGAATACAAAGATCGGGAAGAAGGGTTGGCTTATATTGCCGCCACACTTTTTGTGGAGCGCGACTCACAGAAGGGCATTCTCATTGGAAAAGGGGGTGAGATGCTTAAACACATCGGGATGGAAGCGCGGAAATCGATCGAAACCATGACCGGGGGGAAGGTTTACCTCGACCTGCGCGTCAAAGTGGCTCAGAACTGGCGCAATGACCCCCGCTTTCTTAGGCAGTTGGGCTACCGCAGCGATAAAGAGGATAAATGAATCTGCTGGGCATCATCGTCCTGCTGATGGTGGTGGAATGGGTTGTGGTAGCAAAAAAATGGAAGAAGCTGCGGGTGATCACCAAACCGGCACCCATGATCGCCATGATCATCTGGTTCAGCATGGTGGGAAAATGGCAGGGACCCCTGTTTTATTTCGGCATGGGTTTGGTTTTCTCGCTGCTGGGTGATATCCTGCTCCTGCTCTCATTCCGATATTTCATCTTTGGCCTGGTTGCTTTCTCGTTGGCTCATTTCTTCTATATTGTGGGTTTTAATGTCACCCTGCCTGAATTCGGTGTCATTTTTTGGATATTGTTGGCAGCAGTGATCCTGGCAGCCTTTTCAAATTTCCGACCCATTCTGAACGCCATGCGGAAGGACCACTACCAAAGGCGATTGCGCGTGCCACTTGTGTTTTACGCCATCATAATAAGCCTTATGCTTTTCTCTGCACTGCTGAATACTAACCGACCAGGATGGGGACTACAGGATGGACTGCTGACCTGCCTGGGGGCAATACTTTTCTATATTTCTGATTCCCTGCTGGCACGTGAGCGTTTTATCCGCTCGACCAAATTTGGTGGACTCCTGGTAATGGTCAGCTATCTTTTAGGGCAGCTCTTCATCGCACTGGGTGTGCTGATCCACTACATTCCTTAAATACCTTTTCGATCAAGATGCAATGAAAAACAGGTATCACATAAAACTATGGATTGCACGCTGCCTGATCGCACTGGTGGTAATCGATAACCTGCAAGCAGCGGTCCTTTTCCTGGTTAGACCGGCTTACTTTGCGCCGTCGTTTGAGCTGGGCGGTATAGCTGGAAACGCCATCATCCAGGGAATCGGACTGCTATTTGCCATGTGGACCGTGCCCTACGTTTTCGCCATGATCCATCCGATCCAGCATCGGATTTCCCTGATTGAAGCCTTGATCATGCAAACGATAGGACTTGTGGGGGAGATGGTGCTGCTCAACCTGCTTCCTGGCGGCATGGATGTCCTCGAAGGCTCGGTGGAACGGTTTATTTATTTTGATGCAGGGGGACTTCTTCTGCTTCTGGGGGCGTTTCTTTTGACCCGTAAATTGAAAATCAAAAACGTATGATCAGGTTTTAAGCGGACGGAATCCTTCACCGAGGGCTTCATGCGCTACGCCGATGACCATGAAGGCCTGTGGATCGGCTTCCTGGACAAGAGCTTTCAGCTGGTTGACCTCCGAGCGGGTGATGACCACGTAGAGCACCGGTCGCGATTCACCGGTATAGCCACCTGTTCCGGGCAGCACGGTCACACCACGTTCCAGGCAATCAGTGATCTGCTCGGTGACTTTTTCCGGCAGGGTGGTGATGATCATCGCGGTGCGAAATACGCTGGACCCTTCTGAGATCATTTCAGCTGCCAGCCCGCCGATATATATAACCACCATGCCATAAAGCGCTTTTTCCCAACCGTATGCGAATCCGCTCGCAAGCACCACGATCGAATCTGTGATCAGGTAGGCTTGTGAGATCGAGATCCCCAGGCGGGAATTGAGGATACGCGCCAGGATATCGCTCCCGCCGCTGGTTCCTTTACCGCGGTAAACAAATCCCAGTCCGATGCCAAGCAGCAAACCCCCGTAAAGACTATTCAACACGTTATCTTGCGTTATCCCCTTCAGTGGGATGAAATATACGAGAAGATCGGTGAGCAGCGCGAATATCGTGACAGCCACAGCGGTGCGAATGGCGAATCGAGCGCCCCCGAGGAATCTCCAGCCCAACAGGAAAAGGGGCAGATTGCCAAGAAAGACCATCAAACCAATCGGCCATGCCGTGAAGGAATTGATGATCTGGGCGGCACCGCTGATACCACCGGAAACCATCTCACCCGGCACGAGAAACATGCGCATGGCCAGCGCCTGGATGAAAGCGCCCAGGATCAGGAAGCCATATTCACCGGCAAGTTTCCATGTGAAATGAGATCTGGGGAGTTTCAGGATATGCATATTCTTTTCCTTAATGTGACGATCAGTTAATTATAAGGCTGGTAGGTTTACGAAGTGTCCTGAAAAAAAAATATGATTTGAGCAGGAATAATTGGAAATCTTGACCATCCACCACTGGAACTTTATAATAGGGAGGCAGTGCGGGAGTCGCCAAGTGGTAAGGCAGTAGCCTTCCAAGCTACTATCCGCGGGTTCGAATCCCGTCTCCCGCTCTTAAGGGCAGGTTTTAATAACCTGCCCTTTTTATAACTCCTGGTAAATTTTATCTTTACGGGCAGGTTATTATCTCTGGTTTGCACATGAAGCGTAATGGAGTAAAATCGCATGTATGTTTCTGCGAATGACAGGACCAACACAATGAGATCATGATCATTTATCGAGATATCTGGTTTTAAGATTTTCCAAGGAGGATCTGATGAAAACAAAACGATATATATTAGTCAATATACTTGTTGCGATAGCCCTTATTTTGACGGCATGTAAATCACAGACCGCCACACCATCTGCAACGACTGGTGAAGGACCCGTTGAGCTGACCGGCGAGTTCGCTTATTCAAACGAGTTTGCTGTTGAGACCTACTATGTGGAGCAGGCGGTGGCGCTCAACGACATGCGCGGTTTCGTGCTGCGCGACATGGAATGGGAGTTGCCATTGGAAGGCCAGGTGCTGGGATACATGGCTGTCGATTACGAAAACAACAAAGGCACTTACACTCTCCAGCTGCCCATCGAACCCAAAGGCACTTTCAATGATGTGGATCACAATGGCCAGGAAAATACCGGTGTACAGATCTTCGCCGTGGGGTATTCACCCAACCTGACCGGGGGACCCTATTCGGAAGGTGATGATCGGTCCTTCGGCTGGCCGGGTTACCTGGCTTCAATCGAGGTGGATACCGAGAACCAGCAGGAAGTGATTGGCGGAAAGCTGGTCGTCTGGGCACCCGATGATCAGCAGCAATTCCCCACTGCTTTTGGTAATGATGGATTACTTTTTTCTGATGATGACCCGGTTGGTGCCATCCCGGCAGGCTGGTCGGTGATCGACCTTGATCAAACATCTTTCGAGATCGTTCGCGAAAAAGCGCCTTCCCTGACGCTTTATGAGCCTTCCGATGTTGCCTTGAAGGATTATTCCACGCTATCCTACACAGAAGCCTTCAAAAAGATGTTCGAGATTGTCAAAAAGGAATATGCCTTTAATGGCGTTAAGGACAAGCAACCGGATTGGGACAAGGTTTATGCCAGGGTCTACCCGATGGTTGAGGAGGCTGAGCAGCTCAATGACGCTGTCAAATATTATTACGCCATGAAGGAATACACCCTGGCTTTCAAGGATGGGCATGTGGGATTGTCCGGCGGTGATATCGAGAATCAGATCTTCCAGACAGCCATCGCAGGCGGATATGGTTTTGCGATCCGCGAATTGGATGATGGCAGGGTGATCGTTACCCTCGTGGTGGAAGGCGGACCGGCGGAAGCGGTCGGGATGAAGGTGGGTGCTGAGATGAAGACCTTCAATGAAAAGCCGATCCTGGAAGCCCTGCGGGCAGTGGTGCCTTTTTCAGCACCACATTCAAACTCATACAGCGAATATTTCCAGCAGGACCGCTACCTGCTGCGTGCACCGCTGGGAACGCCAGCCACCTTCTCATTCATCAATCCGGAAAGCACTGATGAGACTAAGGCCGCCATCGCTGCCATCGCGGAAACGGTCAGTTTCCAGGCGACTTCGATCTATGTGGGTTTTGATTACAACGCGCTTCCCGTGACATACCAGGTGATGCAGACCGACCAGGGTGCGATCGGTTACGTAGAAATAAATTCAAATTACGATGACCTCAACCTGATCATCCGCCTTTTCGAACGTGCATTAAAGACGTTCGAGGCTAACGCGGTGGCAGGCTTGATCATCGATATGCGCCAGAATTCCGGGGGTGCAAACCTGGGATTGGCTGGCTTCCTCTATAATGGCGAGATCCCGTTGGGTCAGCTGGAATACTACAGCGAAGAGAGTGGAAAGTTTGAAGCGGATGGACCGCGGGATAAGGTTCTGCCTAATTTGAATCAATATTCCTTCCCGAAAATGGCACTGCTCGTCGACCAGGCTTGCGCCAGTGCCTGCGAGCTGGAAGCCTACGGTTTCAGCCAGGTACCTGAAATGGAAGTGATCGGCATCTATCCCACCGGAGGCATTGAAGCCGAAGTGGCTCGTGGTCAGTTCGTTCTGCCCGAAGGTTTCTCATTGCAAGTGCCTACCGGTCGTTTCACCCTGCCGGATGGCAGCATCTTCCTGGAAGGCACCGGTGTCCAGCCAACCATCCGCATCCCGATCGATGAAGCCACGGTGTTATCCGGGGGCGACCCGGTCCTCGATAAAGCCATCCAGTACGTGGTCCTGGCAGAAGGTGCAGGCGTGGTACCGGCAGGCGATCCAGTGCTGCTTTCGACAGCCAGCACTGTTTCAGCGGTCAACACCGGATCGGTGGAGCCGCTTGAATTTGTTGCGCGGGAAAGTTATGCCAACACAGTTATCCCTGGTGAAACCTACACCTATACCATCCCGTTGCCCGAATCAAAGAAACTGCTGTGGTACTGGGGATGGTGCACGAATTCGCAGACCGTTCTGGATCAGAATTTCAGCCAGATTGCCCTGAAATTCACATTAAACGGAACTCAAATGACGGCAGATAAAGTGGCGATGGTGGATCAGCAGGGACAGGACGCAAGCGGGAAGAATCTATTCTGCCGCTCATACGGCATGGTGCTGGATCAATGGCCGGAGGGTGAGCATCACTTGCAAACCGAGGTGACATTCAAGAATAAGTTCAATGATGGTACTAGCGATTACCCCGCAGGCAAGATCACCTACAATTACACCGTGTTTGTTGCGCCAAAATAGTTCTTTTTGGTCTAATATTAAAAGAGAGATGGGGAATTCCCCACCTCTCTTTTTGTTAAGTATTTTTTAGCGGAATGGGAACTGTTTTTTGAGAAACATCCATTACTGAAAGAACACGGTAGAAAATTAAAAAGAGCACTGAACCTCCCGATACCCAATATACGGTGGACATCCAGGGAGTTCCCGTATCTGTCCCAGCGGTGATCCCGTGCACCAGTATGGAGATGAACATAAGGAAAGTGATGAAGTGCAAAGCTCTCCAGGTGCGATAGCCCATCAACTTCCGAAGATAAAAACTGAGCACAACGATAATCGCCAGGTAGAGGGATAACTGGCCAATCCCAACCCACACCGGTCTATATCCCTGCACAGAAAAAGGAATCAGGATTTGTAAAAAAGACAGGTTGAGATACTTATCTCCCAATAACAGTAAGCCATGCAGCCCTCCCAAACCGAGGCCGAGGAGGGAAATAAATTTATGGAGCTCATTCGCGACTTGCATCCCTGGCCACAACCTTGCAGTACGACTGGTCATTAATAGGCCCCAGACCATTGAAAGCCACATCATCAGGTAACCCACGATGGCTGTCGCGCGAGAAAGATACCAAAACGCTTTGATATCAGTGGCAATGATGGATTGAACAAGCCCGGGCAACCAAATGGGAAGTATCAGCGCGGAGAACGCCAATCCAGCGGCAGCTGCAATTAAAACCAATGGTAGAGAGGACGGAGGACGGATCTCCATCTCAACCGTAGGGTTGAAAGTGGTTTCGTTATCCATTATTGTTTTCTCCAAATATATTTTTCAAATTGCGGAGTTGTGATCACTTCACCGTTTTCAAGCAGCATCACGCCGGTTAGATTGGGGCGCTCTTCAAGCCAGCGGAGACCGTCCCGGCTGCCCTGGATCAGAACAGATTTGGAAGCCATTTCTGCAAGAGTAAGGTCGGGTGCCAGTATGGTGGCAGTCAGGATATCTGTTGCTGCTGGGCGGCTGGTGCGCGGATCGATCAGGTGATGCTGCCAAATCCCGTCGGCCAGCCAGCGCCGTCGATCACGCCCGGAGGTTGCTACTGACATGTTTTGGAGTTCAAGGAGGAATTTGGTTTCCCCGGGTTGAAGCGGATCATCAACACCCACCAGCCAGGATTGTCCATCGGAAAACGATTTGCTGATGGCTATATCTCCACCTGCATCGACGAGTGCTGGGCCGAATTTCGACAAGCGCAGCATTGCCTGCTTGACTGCCCAACCTTTTCCAAAGCCGCCCAGGTCAAGACGTGTACCCCTTGGCAGGTGGATTGTACGCGTGGATGGATCCAGGTCAATTTGCTCCAGGCGCGGGTTGATGGTCCAGGGTTCACCCAGGTGATTATTCCCGGAAGATATGGATTCAAAACTGTTCCGGTAACCGATGGCTTCCATGGAATCCAGTACCTCTGGAGTCACTAATCCATCACTGTTGGCAGCAGCCTTTAAGCTGATTTGAACTACCTTGAAAAGCGTTGCAGAAGCCTGGAAGGAATCGCCGTTGGCGCGGTTAAGCCGGTTGAGTTCGCTATCCGGTTGAAACCGGCTAAGGCTTCGCTCCCAACGATCGAACCAGGCGGGTACACACCGGAGTGCTGCCTTGCTTTTCGAGCTGGATTCAAGTGCGGCCATCACCTGTGTGCCCATGGCACGAAAAGTGATCTTATCGATTTTCATGAGGATTTAGTGTTGGTGACTGGCGCAGGAGCTGATGACTGACCTGAGGATGAGCCACCGTCATTTGATGCGCCTGTATTGATCACAATGGTTTGGATGACTGGTTGCTGAACGGCGGTGTTGACCGTACCAATATTTATGCTGCGCAGCGTGGGTGTAGGTTGGATGGTGGGGCTGCTGGAGGGCGTGGCTTCCACTTCGAGTGGCTGGATCACTGGCATCACGGGTTGGCTGTTCTCTTGCGAGTTTTGCTTGTTATTCAAATCCGATATGGATTTATTGGAAATCAGACTCCATAACCAAACAGATCCTGTGAGGGTTAATGAGGCAACGAGAAATTTCAGGCCGGCGATGGCTTTATTGGCGGGACGATGGTTCATGATATTTTCCTTTAGTAATTAGCCGGAATATTTAATCATCCTCTTCATCATCATCGCTCGCGTTTTCGCTGCTTCCGCTGGAAGATCCACCGGAATTTGATTCGGATGACGTTGAATTTGTTGAATTGCCTGATGCGTATTGTATGTACTCAATGGCTACGATTTCACCGCTCAAACTTTCATAAACATTCGCACCGTTCCAGAAACGGATCAGATAGGCAGGCTGATTGTTGTATGTCTTGAGAGCAATGGATACAACCTGATCGTATTGCAGATAATTTATTGCGATCAAAAGTGCCTGGTCAGGGGATACCACCGGTTTATCAGAACCGGTGATGCTGTTATAAAGCAGGGTGCCATCAAGAGCGTTCAAATAAAGCGTATTGCCATCCTGCATGCGGACCTCGTACGCGGTGACACCATTGAAATTCACCATTTCAGGAACACCGGCGAGGGACTCACCTGCCCCTGCTGCGGCCAGTCCGAATTCCGCGGCCTGATCAGCAGAGATCAAGGTTGGTGCAGGTATGTCAACCGGAGCGGCTGGCTGAAAGGGCGTGGGTTGAACATAAACCACCGGAGCTGCTGCAGCTTCCGGCTGGGTAACAAGCGCTGTTGATTGTAAGGAAAGCATGGCCTTAACCACACCGCCAATTATCCCCAGGGTGAATACCGTCAGAAATACGGACAGGAAAAGAGCTTTTCGATTCATCAATATCTCCTGATACTTTAATATCAACCATAAGGATAATTTGTACGGGTTAGAATCATCTTGAAAATCCCGGGCAGTTTTCCAAGCAGATTCCAATCTTCATGTCTAGACTGGTATATAGAGGTTCATTTCAATGGGAAATCTGGCTGCCGGCGCGAAGGTTGGATCGATTTGGGATACAATAGCTGCAATTGCCAAATCCAAGGTCCGGGCGATCTTCATGCGTGTTCTGATAATCGAAGATGACAAAAGATTGGCGGGATTGATCAAACGTATGCTCGAAAGTGAGCGTTACAACGTGGATATCATCCATGATGGCAACACCGGTCTGGAATTGGCACTGCGGGGAATTCACGACCTGGCGATTATCGACTGGATGCTGCCCGGAAGGGACGGTCCTTCCATCGTGCGGGCTGTCCGCAATGCGCGGCTGCCGTTAGGAATCCTGCTGCTTACTGCACGCAGCCAGGTGGAGGATCGCGTCACCGGGCTGGAGAGCGGGGCGGATGATTTCCTGGCCAAGCCATTTGCCATGGATGAACTTCTGGCCAGACTGCATGCCATCAGCCGGCGCTTCAATCCTGAAGCCGCCGATGCACTTGAATTAAGGGTGGGCAACCTGGTGATGGATTTGCGTATGCATACTCTGCGCCGGGGTGAAAAACCGATTGAGCTGACCCGGACTGAATGGGACCTGCTTGAATACATGTTGCTACACCCGCGGCAAATCCTGACCCGCCAAAATATCCTGGATTATGTCTGGTCCTATGATAATGAAGTAAAACAAGATCTGGTGGACGTCTATATTTCTTATCTCCGGCAGAAGCTGAATGTAGAAGGAATGGCCGACCCGATCATGACCATACGTGGAGTGGGTTACCGGTTGGATAGTGAACATGCTTAAATCGCTGCGGTTGCAGCTCACCCTCTTTTATCTTTTCATTTCCGCTCTCTTTGTCCTCCTCCTGGGAGGTGGACTTTATTTTCTTCTCGATCGATATTTCCAAATCACCACCGACCAGGCACTAAAATACCGCCTGGTCCAGCAACTTGATAGTATGCAACTGCCTTTACCAACGGATTTGGCGAATGAGAATTTTATCTGGATCCCCCGTGCAACAATTATTACCGAACCGCAGCTTGTTGTCACTGAGACTGTCACCGCAACTCTGACAGCATCCGCGCAGCGATCAACAGCCACACCTGATCTAATAATTGTGCAAATTCCTGCTCAATCCGGTGGTGAAATTGAAGATGAGGAAGAATCGGACGAAGAAGAACACGATCAGTCTTCTGATTCAGAGGCGGCAGCACCTTTTATCCAAATTCCGGCAAGGGTGACTGCTGATCCCCGAACCGCTTCACCCGAAAGCCATGAATTAATAGAACGAATAGCAGGTGATGAGATCGAACATGAATATGAAGGCGAGCTGTCACCCATATTTGTACTGCGTGTCGATGCGGAAGGCAACCAGATCGTAGATCCACAGGCAGCTCCGGCACCCATCGAACCGGAGATCGAGACAGCCAGAAAACTCATCCCGGGCACATATCAATTCAGTACTGTGCAGAGCACAGATGGAACGAAGATCAGGCTGCTTACTTACACCCTACCGGCGGGGAGCATTGCGGCTTTTATCCAGTTGGGGCGCCCGATCGATGACCAGACACGCCTGATGAAAGAATTCCTGATGGGATTGCTGGGATTGGGAGGCATAAGCCTGGTACTACTGGCATTGGGCGGGTGGCTGCTTTCGGGGCGGTCGATTCGACCCGCAGAGAAGGTGTTTGAACAGCAGCAGGCATTCGTAGCCAACGCAAGCCACGAGCTGCGCACCCCTTTGACGCTCATGCGCGCCAGCGCTGAACTGGCGCTCAAGGGAACCCGGGATGGAAAAACACGATCATTATTGAGCGATGTCCTTCAAGATGCGGATTATATGACCCAAATGGTGGCGGATTTGCTGCTTCTTTCCCGGCTGGATAATCGCAGCTTGAAGTTGAAACAAAACTGGGTTGAATTACACCCGCTATTCGTTGATATCGAACGGAAAGCAGACCGCCTGGCGGCTGAAAAACGGATCAAATTCAGTGTAGAGAAATCAGAATTGGTTATTTTGGGCGATGAACAGCACCTGCAGCAGGTCATCTGGATATTGATCGATAACGCACTACAATACACGCCTGCAGGGGGAAAAATCAACCTTTTTGCCGAGGACCTGGGCAGGCAGGCGCGCATCACGGTGAGCGATAACGGGCAGGGGATTCCCGCGGAACATCTTCAGCACGTTTTCGAACGGTTCTACAAAGCTGGGAATGGCGGAGAATCCCGGGGCGCAGGATTGGGACTTTCGCTCGCCAAAGCACTGGTGGAAGGCATGGGCGGAAAAATCGAGTTGAGAAGCCAACCCGACTTGGGAACGCAAGCGATTATCATTCTTGTTAAAGCCTGATTTATTTCGTTATGTTATAATTTTTTACTAATACGGGCCCGTAGCTCAGTGGCTGCGCAGCGTCCCCGTAGGGGATGGAGCGAGCGGATTATAATTGAATAGTTGTTGACCTGGGCCCGTAGCTCAGTGGTTAGAGCGAGCGGCTCATAACCGCCAGGTCGTAGGTTCGATACCTACCGGGCCCACCTGTTTTCCCTTTTTTATGTGAAATCATATACCGGTCTGGAACCGATCCTATGTTCAGTAAATTATGATTCCCCGAACCAGAAAAGAAGAAATAACAGCCTATTAAATTCAAACAAAATGCAGCTTAGTATATAATAAGTTAATCATGTCATTGTTTGTGATGGCTGATCTATCGCCGAGGAGAAAAGACAACCCTTTATGACATGAATTGGAGTTCATGATGAAAGAGAAGATCTTTGTTTGGATTGTCCTGCTGGGTTTCCTTTCAAGTTGTTCTCTGCCCGTTATCCCGTCACCTGCCCATGTTAATACACCACAAGTGACAAGGACGCCTATACCAACTGCCACTTCACAGCCTTGTCTGGCATCGGGTAACCAAGATGATATCAACGCTCGTTTACGTTTGTTCGGTGACGTGGCAGTCTTATGCCAGGGTGCAGTTTTTGAATTAACCGCCCCGGTAATGATCAGTGCAGACAGTCAGCAGATCTACACCGAAGGCTTGCCAACCGATGAGCGGCGTGCAGTGTTACGCATCGTTTCAACTGAAGTAACGACTGCTGTACTCATGCGCGATTATTCCGATATTCTACTTGCCAGTGTCATCATCGACGGGAATCGTCCCAACCTGGGATACAAAACCGGCGACGCCCTGATTTACGCTGGCGGGTACTCCAGTGGGCAGATTTTTCGAGCCCTCAAGATCATGGAACCGCGTAGTTGGTCAGCACTTCATCTCATCGAGCCTTGCAGCGATGCACTTGTCGAAGATAATGATATTGGTCCTGCTGGAAATCCCGACGGAACTTGGGCTGATGGGATCTCCCTGGCTTGCACGAATAGCATCGTGCGGAACAACCGGATAGTGGATGCCACTGATGGAGCTATTGTCATTTTTGAAGCCACGGGTTCCATTGTTGAGGATAATATCATCCGGGCTGAAACGCGGACTTTGCTGGGCGCTATCCACATGGTGTCATCAGAACTTTATAACGGGAATTATACCGGCACGGTTGTCCGATAACAACATCATTGAGGCAGCTGGCGCAGTGATCCGAATTGGAATACCGATGGGACCTAGGACTTGGTTGTGCCTGGATGAAAATACGAATGTTATCACGATCTATGGCGGGAGGGTTACCAACAATATTTTGCGCGGTGAGAAGATGCAATATGGTTTTATTGTCGATGGTGTCCGGGACTGGACAGTCATTGATAATATTGACCAATCCACTCATATCGGCACACCGACAGGTGAATGTAATGGTCATATCGCCTCGAGGCCTGCTGGTTTCTTGTATTATCCCCCTCGCTCCCAGGGGGTTTTCCAGGCAGAGTTTATACCGGCTTTTCTCGAACTCGCACTCTGGGCTATCAGAGACCCGATACCTTAAGGAATAACATCCAAAGGAATAGTGTAGCCGTATTGGAGTAGTGTCTGCCTACGCCAGGTCGTAGGTTCGATACCTACCGGGCCACACAATTCATCTAAAATCAATTATATTAAAGGAGTATGCCATGACAATCGCAAGAGTGACCGAGATCAAAGCATCATCGACCAGGAGCTTCGATGATGCCATCAAAGCAGGAATCGCACGTGCCAATAAGACCTACACAACGTCAAATCTGCCTGGATCGAGAACCAGGAAGTCCTCGTTGATGAAAAGGCAGCATTGAGGAATACCGGGTGCAGATGCGGATCACCTTCATCCTCGAGGATTGATCCAAACGCACCAGATCAAAAACGCTCCTGGTGGAGCGTTTTTATTTCTGGGCAGCAAGTTTTCTTGTTTCTATCTGATCCTGCAGGCAAAAACCCAGCCAGGCTGGCCAGGACGAGCAATGCCAATGAAACCATACATGCCGGCCACACCCAGCCAATCGATCAGCGCGCCGCCCAGCAGGTTGGCCGTGGCTGCGCCAAATCCCATCATCGCCGCTGCTGAAGAGACCCTGGCCGGTGGCGTTCAAACCGGGTGGCGTGTTCTCTGCCACGTAGGTCACACCGGCAAGCATGAGCGCCGGGAAGGTGAAGCCCATGCACTAATTGGACAGCCAGAAGGATCCCGTGACTGGTGGCTGCAGAAATAGACCAGGCAGCGCACCCCGGTGACAGCCATGGCGATCAACAGCAGGCCTTTTGGCTTCAATTTCCTCAGCAGGGGAGCCGCGAAAAACATCACCGGCAGCTCGAAAAAGGTGGCCAGCATCTGCGCGATCCCGAAGATGCCTTTACTGGCATGCAAGTCCTCAAACAACAGGGAAAGATAGGTAGTTGTGCACATTGCCGCCGAGGGCGACGATGAAAACCATCAGCAGGAAGATCACCCATTTACGGTCGGAGAAGTACCTGGCGGACACCACGGCAGTAGGTGGTGGTGGAAGTCCTTTTTGTAAAAGTCAGGTGTTCCGGGTAACCAGCAAATTTGATACTGAAAATGATCGCGAATCCCCAGAATACCCAACGCATTCCGAAGCGTCTGCAGGAACAAGCCGGCAAAAAGGGCGTGATCCCAAAACCGATCGTTCCCCAAAGGCGCACCTTGCCATACAAATCCCTTTTCTCACCAAGCATGGAAAGGTGGCGCTATCCGCCAGGGGGATATGCGGTGCGGCAAAAAAGGCCGTCAGGATGATCACCAGGACCAAGCACCAGGTAGAGCCTGATGAAAGGGATGATCACCGTGATGATGATCGAAACAAGCAGGGTGATGGACAATACCGGCGATGCTGATGTTTCAGATATCAGCCAGCCCGGTCCAGAAGGGGGATGCCACCAGGGTGACCAGGGGAGCAATCCCAACAGCAATCCTGTTTGCGAACCCGAGAAACCCATCGATTGGAAATAAAGCGCCAGGTAGGGGGAATAAATGGCCAGGGCGCGAAAAGAATACAAAATAAAAGGCTGCTGGCCAGAAGTAACGCAACTTCATAGGTTTCCATTATACAGGCAAGCAATGAGAAGTTTGAAAGATGCGATGTTCTATAGGTCGGTTTGGGTTTTCTTTTATTGCATCGGAAAAATCAGGGCTTGAACACGTCCAGGACGGTGAAATCCACCCAGAAGAGTCCCTGGGCATTGGGAGTCTGAGCGAGTATGGCTTTACCGATATCGCCGGGGGGATCAGCCAGGATGCCCCACCATTTTTGATCGGCGGGATAACCATATTGGAATGCCACCGGAGCGGGCGAAAAAGGTCTTGTCCCCATTCTGAAAAATCAGCCACCATTTGGTCCAACGATTCGAATCCCTGGCTGTCATTGACGAACAAAATACCTTCGCGCAGTGTTTCTGGCATTTTTTCAGAAAGCCAATGCTTGAGAAACAAGCGGTATTCCGGATTGTGTCTCCGGATGGCAGCCAGCCATTGGGCGGCTTCTTCGTCTGTTGCGCCTACCCCCTCATCCGGATTGCTGGAATGATGCCACTCGAGGTCCACTCCGAAGCCGATCACGCAGGGATGATGACTGTAACGATCGAGCACCAGGTCGATCAGCTGGAGCATATCCGCATCCCCCGGCTCAACCTGCAGCCAGACCTTGACGCCATTCTTATCGAAGAGGTCCAGTGCAGCCTCGTTTTCGTCATCAAAACCAAAAGCGATCAGCTTGTCCGTACTTTCCCCGGGGAAGCTGAGCCAGGTGCCTTTGCCGTAGAGCACACCGACAATCCAGATCGCTTCGGGGTGCGCATCCGGGAAGCGGTCTGCCATTTCCTGGCCGACCCGCAGCCAGTAATCCGGCCCCGGATTGTATTTGGGACCGTAGGAAGAATACCGAAAGCCGGCTCCCAAAGATGATCCATTCTTCTTTAATGGATGGGTTGAGAGAGCAGGCGGTCAGAACTGAAAGTACAACGAGCAAAGAAATGATGCTGACGAATTCTTTCATGGATTTCCTCGGTGAATTATTCATTTTCTTTATGCTTTCCTGCGCACTTTCAGCACGGCAATCTTGGTGGGGTGATTGAAAGGCGCGGGATCTACAGGTGGCTGGCGGACGATGGTTTGCGGGTAACCGGTGATATCTTCGGGAACCGGGATTATTTCTTCAAGCTTAAGATAGCCATCCGCTCCCAATTCTTCCAATTGATGGATGTAATCCACGCCGCTAAGGAAAAGCGAATTGTTGATGGCGATCAGCCAGCCGCCATCCCGGACCAGCGGGCGCACCTTGTTGATCAGGCGATCGGGCTGGTTCTCGAGGTCCACCCTGCCGCACCGGCGGTCGTGGAAAAGAAAGGCGCATCCAGGATGACGCAATCGAACTGTCGCGCCTTCGCGGCGCATGGCGCCCACGGCAGGGAAGAAATCCCGGCAGAGGAAATCCTCGCGGTGGATGGGGAAATGATTGAGCGTGTAGGTCCGCCGCGCGATGTCGAGGAACTGGCGACTGCGATCGAGCTGGATCACGCGTTGCGCACCGCCTGCCAGGGCGGCGGCACCCAGGCTGCCGGTATAGGCGAAGGTGTTGAGCACGTGCCAGCCGGCGGCGTGATCTTTGAGCCAGGCGCGCAGGTTGCGGGTATCGATGTAGAAGCTGGCGTCCTGGTTGAGGGTGAGATCCAGCGCGTAGTGTACCCCGTTCTCCAGAATTGAGGTGTCCGGGTTACTTCCGAATATGATCACCCCGTTCTTCTGCCGGTTTGAGGCGCATGGCGGGTTTTCAGAGGATGCACTGCAGCCAGGGTAGGGCTTCGAGAAGGAAATCCTGGATGGCCGGCAGGGGCACGGGCGGGCGGGTGTGGTTGGTGATCAGCGCCGTTGCGCCGAAGAGATCGATGGTCACATCCAGGCTGGATTCATAAAAGCCGTTGAAAAGGCGCAGCGCGCCCTGGTGCGAGGGATCGATGAGCGGTTTGCGCTGTTCGATCGCGTTCTTCAAGCTGGCTGATAGATCTTCCATCGGGAATACTATAGCATGGAATACCGCATATCCAAGGGATCACCCGTTCTCCTTACAATTAACCTACGCTCACCTCAAAAAATGTTGAAATTGAAATGAAAATCATATACAATGATGTATCAGGCTAACAAGTGGTGGATTCTTCTGTTGCCTGGCAAGTAGTTTATGACAATTGAATAAGCGTTCACCAATCCGTCATCACAAAAAGATCATGCCCATTATATCTATTGGAGGAGAACAATGTTGAATAAACGCGTTACCAGCTGGCTGCCCATGGCGGCAATTTTGGCGTTAATCGCGGTCGCTTTCCTGGCCGCGCCGGTCTTTGCGCAGGACGAAGCGCCTGTTGAGCCGGCACCTGAAGAAGTACCTTTGGAAGAAGCACCTCCAGCTGAGGAAATCCAGGTTGAAGTTGCCGGGACTGAGCTGCCGGAGGGCGTCGCGCTGGCGGTGGAAAATGAGAGCGGCGAAGCTATCTCACTCGCCAGCGAGGAAGCTGCCCAGATCCTGGCGGAAGCGGATCCTTGGTTCAAGGTGGGAACCGTGGAATACCAATTCACAACGGGCTGACTGCGACCCTATCAGCTCCAAGTTACTCCCTGTGCCAATCCCATCCAGGCAGCCATTGACTGGGTTGCGGGATAATGCCACCATCCCCACGGATGGGCTGATCCATGTCGATAACTGGCACTTACAACGGCATGCCAATCGACCTGGATGGCAGCAACGTGAATGTTAACAAGCTTAAAGGGCTGCAGGGACATTTGGATGCTGCAATGATGCCGGATGTGTTCTTGAACAACAAGATCAGCATTTACAACAAGACCACGGCTTTCACCATGAGTGGGTTGAGCGTAGTTGGCTTTTTCCCCAATGTCGCGCTGGTCGAATTTCTAAACAACAGCGGCGCGATGACCCTGCAGGACATGGTCATCACCAACACAGGCGGGACAGCCAGCACCGGGCTGCGCATGGAGCAAACCGGGGCGATCACCCTTAATCGCGTGAATGTTTCCAATAACCTGGTCAATGGCGCTGTGCTGGATAACGATGCCGGCACGGCAGGCATCACCATCACCAACAGCTCGTTCGAATGGAACGGCAGCAGCGGGACAGGGACAGGCTTGACCATTAATTCAAAAGGTGTTGTCCTGCTGAATAACCTCTCGATCGTTCAAAACTACCAGAAAGGCGTATCCGCCACAACGACGAAATCACTAACGGTCAAGAACTCTATCATCAGCCAGAACGGCAATGCGGCCAACAGCGCCCTGGTCGTTGAAGCGGGCTCAGCTGGGTTGGTCTGGATCGAGAACAGCGCGTTCTCAAGCAACCGGAAAGACGGCATGAACATCACCCTGGCGGGCGATGTGACCCTGAAGAATCTAACGGTGGAATACAACCAGCGGAGCGGTGTTTATATCAACACTTGCGTCCCCGGGGGCACGCCCGGCACAGCCTGCACAGCGCTTGGGCAACGGCAACGTGACCGTCACGGGCAGCACTTTTTATTCCAACCATTCCAGCACCAGCTACCCGGTCGATTACGATGCCAGTTTGTACGTCTGGGCAAAAGGCGCGGTAACTTTATCGGATGTGAATGTGACGTATTCCGGATATTACAACAGTCCAATCGATAAAGCGCTGACTTACGGCGTATACCTCTACAATGCAGACGCTCCTTCAGCTAAGAATGTTTCCATCACAAAAGGTGTATTTAATTCAAATACTGCCACAGGTCTTTATATTCGCACCCGGGGCAGCGTTTCGATGAACTATCTTTCCGCTACTAACAATTCTATTTTCACTGCAGCCGATCCCAATCACCATGGCGTCTATATTGACGCGGCTCTGGGCGCCGGTACGGTGACCTTGAGTGATACGCTGGGCAGTAGTTCATTCAACTATAACGATGGGGATGGCATTCACATCGTCGCGAAGGGAACCGTCAGCCTGACCAACCTGGATGCCAGTTACAACGGCTTTTATGCTGAAACCATACCCTATGCCGAAGGCATGGGCGTTTACATCAATAACCTTGCCGGTTCTGGTGCAGTGACCCTGAAGAAAATATACGCGGATTACAACCGCAATTCCGGAGTTGAGGTCCTCACCAACGGCAGCGTAACATTGGACACCGCCGAGCTTCAATACAACGGCGATAGCTTTACGCTGGGACAGCGCTGCACATCGGTGATCCCGCCACCCCTGCCGGTGCGGTTACCCTTAAAAAACCTGGAATCTCTATTCCAACTACCATCGACGGGTTGACCGTCTATACGAAATCAAATGTGCTGATGGATTTTATCCGCGTTCGGTCTCAGCAGAGCGGCAGCAGCAATCCCTACGGCGCTTACATTAACGCGGCTTATGGATCAGGCACCGTAACCTTGCAAAACACCTTGGGGTTGAGCCTGGGGGAGAAAAACCAATTCAACCAAAATGATCTTTTCGGGCTGCAGATCCTGGCCAAGGGCAAAGTCAGCCTGGCAGATGCGGATTTTTACTATAATGCTGGTGGTGATGGCTTGTTTATTGATAATTCCAGCGGAACCGGCGATGTCGCGCTGAGCAAAGTCAATTCTCAAACCAACCGCGAGGATGGATTCGAGATCCTATCCGCTGGGAATGTATCCCTCTCCACCGGCTACGGGAGTAGTAATGGGAATGGCGGTACGGCAGGATATGGCGTACGCATCGATAACAGGTTGGCCTCGACTCCCAAAACCGTGACCATTACCAACTTTGTTGGTTACGACAATAAAGACCTGGGTTTCTGGGTGCTCAGCGATGGCGCCATCACCCTCAAATCGATCGCCGCTTATAACAACGGCAACGCTTCCGCCACCCCCGATGCGGCTGGAGCGCTCTTCAACAACACCAGCGGCACAACCGCGGGCGTGACCATGACCAAGGTCGTTAACATCAACGTTTTTTCGGATCACTTTACCAGCGGCAGCATGCCGGGGCTGCGCATCCTTTCCAATGGGGCAGTCTCACTTTCATACGTGATGGCTTACAGCAATGACGTGGCGGGGGTGATCATCAAGAACGATTATCCCGGCAAGACTGGCGGCGTAACGTTGACCAGCTTGAACGTCTATTCGAATGATGATCAAAACCTGATCGTTCATACGAACGGTGCTGTCAAATTGACCATCGGAAGCTTCAACAATGTCTCGGGCACATCACCAAATGTGGAAATCCAATCCCTGCCCTCAACAACGGCAGTTCCGACGGTCACGCTATCGAAAGTGGAAATCCGGAATTCATCGGCAACCGGTTTGCTCGTTTGGGCAAAGGGCAGTATCACCCTGAACGCAGTCACTGCGGATCATAACGATGGGATCGGCATGGAACTGGCTAATGAAACCGGGTCCGGCGGGGTGAGCATCCTCGGTACGCTGGGTGCTAATGTAACGGAATACAACGGCCTGGAAGGGTTGATCATCCAAACCAAAGGTGCCATCGTCCTTACCAGGCTGGATGTGAGATATAACGGACAGACTGGCTCCGGGAGTGGCCCAGCCATCCACGGTGCTCTTCTGGATAATGATAGCGGCTTCGCGGATGTGACCCTGACGAATGTTAACTTTGAACAGAATGTCTACGGCAGCGGCGTGCAGATCATCACGCTGGGCAAAGTCATCTGGACTGGCGGTAATGTGGAGGACAACGCTTATAACTTGACCGCCGGCTCACCAGCGGTCTTGATCAACAACCAACCGGCAATTCCTGATCCACTGACGCCGACTAAAACGGTGACGATCACCAATGTTTCAATCCATGCAAATAACGGTAATGGTCTAGAAGTTCGCGCCACCGGGGCGATCACGCTGAGCGGGGTGAAGATTTACAACCAGCATGATGCTCACTCGGATTATGGAGCATGGCTGGATAATTCCGATTACAGCGGCGGCGTGACAGTTACAGGCAGCGGCAACCAGTTCAATGGTCAAAACAACCTCTATGGACTCAGTATTGATACCAAGGGGAAGGTCAGTCTCTCGAACCTCGAAGCCAGTGGTAACGACCAACGGGGGATCGATATTAACAACAAAGCTGGAAAACAGGACGTAGTCATCACCAACGCGACGATCAACGCTAACTCAAGTCGAAACGGTTTGACTATTTTGAGCCTGGGGAATATAACCCTGACCAGCGTGACCGCCAACAGCAATGGCAGCAGCACTTCCTACTACAATGCATCGCTGGTTAACAACGATGATCCCCTGGTGATCAAGAACGTGACCATTTACAAGTGTAATTTCGATAATGGCAATGGTAACGGCCTGTTTGTTTATACCAATGGCAACATCCTGGTCAACAAGATCAGCTCTTCCAATCATGGAAACGCGGGAGCAGATGGTGTGGTGCTGGATAATTCCACGGGAACCGGATATGTCTCCATCCTGAGCACTTACGGTGCAAATACGATCAACAACAATAGCGAAAATCTCTATATTTCAACCCATGGGACGGTGACGGTCACCGGGTTGGAAGCGTCAGGTAGCAGCAGCTCTTCAGGCGCGATCATCAATAACAGCCTGGCGCCATCTGGCAATCCCGGTGTCACGGTGAGCAATTCCACCTTCAGGCAGAATTCCAATGGGAGTGGTTTAAGCATTTCATCCACTGGCGCGATCACGCTTACCAATATCACTGCGCAAAGCAACGGCTATAGCAACGTAAATCTCGATAACCAGTACGACCTGACCCACACCAAGGCGATAACGGTCACCAGGAGCAACTTCAGCTATGGTGTATCGCTTGGAGGAGATGGGTTGTCGATCACGGCATCCGCGGCGGTCGTGCTGAACACGGTGACTGCCAGCGGGACTCAAACGAATGGTGTGTTTATCAATGCTTCATCCTTCTCCACCGGGACGGTGACCATCAGCGGCACCAATATCTTCAGTGACAACCAATTTGCCGGTTTGCAAATTAACGCGGTTGGAGCCATCACTGCGAGTAATATCACCGCGAACGGGAACTCTTATGAAGGCCTCTATCTGGATACGGACGGGGCAATCACCATCACCAACGCCACGCTCAAGAACAATGGGCAGACGGGCATCATGGCTGAGGCAGGCGGTAATATCATCCTGACGGGTGTAACAGCAATCCTGAACGGCAGCAGCGGTGGTTTTGATGGCATGCACCTCAGCACCCCGGGGCATAACATCACCATCACAAATGGCATTTCATTTGGCAACGGCGGGAATGGCATTGAGGCTCTCACCGGTACAGGCATTGTCACCATCAAGAATTCTCTTTATGCAGGCAATGGGTATCCTTCCAATCTCTCAATCGCGGACCTGGTCTATAGCGGCACATTGATACTGCAATAGATATTGATGATTTGATCCAGACAGGGCAGCCGCTAGGCTGCCCTGTTTCATTATGGTTGTTTTTCGTAGGGGCACGGCACGCCGTGCCCCTCACTTTTTTTCCTCCTTACAATTACCATCCGCTCAAAGAAACCTGTTGTAATGCCACCTCAAACTCGCTACAATAAGAATATCAGGCGCCTGTTACAGGTGGAGTTGAGTTGCGTCTGGTCGATCAATCTAATAAAAATCATGTGCTGTTTTCTTGTCAGGCAGGGATGTGATCATACGGAGGTTACCCATGTTCAAGAAACGCGTTATCTATACTTGGCTGCCCATGGCAGCGATGCTCGCTTTCATGGCAGTTCTTTTCTTAACTGCGCCGGTTTTCGCGCAGGATGAAGCGCCGGTGGAGCCGGCTCCGGAAGAAGTTCCGGTTGAGGAGATACATTCCGAGGAGGCGCCGGTGGAGGAACAAGCACTTGTCGAGCTTGTCGCGACCAGCGAGGAAGGGGAAATGCTGCCCCTCGCCAGCGAGGAAGCCGCAGAGGTCCTGGCGAGCGGTGACCCTTGGTGGAAGGTGGGCGCGATTACTTATCGTTTTTTAGATCTAGGCCAATGTGCTATTCAATACCCGGGTGATCCTTATTGTATGGAAGATGCAAATCCCATCCAGGCCACTATCACATATATCATGATCAATGCCACAGCAGTGCCCACTGATGGAAAAATTTATGTGGAAGCGGGTGCATATACCAACGAAGATATCACGATAGCTGGTTCAAATGCCAATCTGGTGAAGCTGAAAGGATTGATTGGTTCGCTTTCCCCGACCACCAACCTGCCGGATGCTATCCTGACCAACAGCACGATTATGGTCGGTGACATGCCCGGAGCATTCCTGCTCAGCGGCTTCAATATCACCGCCGATATGCCTGGTCAAGTGGTTTCGTTTTTTGATAATTCAGGTGCGATGACAATTCAGGACATGGTGGTGACCAACCCCAATGCCAGTGTTGGTGCTGTTGGTATCCGCATTGTGCAGACAGGCGCGATCACGCTTTCCCGGGTGGATTCCTCAGGCAATGGCGAGAATGCTGCCTACCTGGAACACCTCTCCGGTACGGCAGGCGTCACCATCACCAATGCGACCTTTGATGACAACAACGGAACAGCAAGTTCAGCGCTTACGATCATTACAAAAGGTGCCATCGTTCTGAATAATATTTCAGCTTCTCGCAACACCACCACAGGTGTAACGATTTCAACCGGTAAATCACTGGTGATCAAGAACAGTAATTTTCACGATAATGCACTGGACGGGGTGAATGTTTCTGGCGGTTCACTGGGATCCATATCTATGGAGAATGTGTATCTTAATAATAATCATGAGGATGGTGCGGACATTACTATCGAGGGATCTGTAAGTATGAAGAACATCGTCGCAGAACGCAACTGGCGATTCGGATCCAAGATTGACACTTGTGGTGATCTTGTTGTCTGTGATATGGCTGGTACAGGCGCGGTGATTATCACAAACGCAACTTTTCAACATAATCAACAAGTGAGTATGCTCACAGCTCATTTAGCTGGCTTATCGATCTATGGCAAAGGTACAATCACGCTGAACAACGTGATGGCGAACAATAATGGCTATTACAATGGTGTCGGCGATTATTCGATGGCCGGTGGTGCCTGGCTGAATAATTCGCAACCGATCAGTCCGGCAACCGTCAGCATTACGCAAGGGACCTTTGATACAAACTACTGGGTTGGTTTGAAGATCATAACCAAAGGGTCTGTAACCCTCAACACCATTTCAGCATATGGAAATGCGATAGCTGCTACTCCCAACAGCGGTATCCACGGTATGGAGATCGATGCGAGCTTTGGCAACGGTTCGGTCACGCTGACAAGCACACTGGGAGACAGTACATTCACCCAAAATGATGGCTACGGGATCAAGATTACAGGCAAAGGCAATGTCTCATTGAGTGGTAAGGTCAAGGGTATTAGTGGAATCAGTGACAACGGTCTTGCAGCCAATGGACTTGGAATTTCCATTGAGAATATCACCGGAACGGGTGGGGTGACTGTAAAGAACTTTACCATTGAGCGAAACCAATCCACCGGATTGTACCTTCGAACGAATGGTGCGATTACCCTGGATAGCGTCTATGCGAATCAGAATGGTTTAGGAACCCCTTCCTATGGAGCAAATATCGACAACTCGACCGCAGCCAGCGCGAAGTCAGTAACGATCTATGCGTCAAAATTTGAGCAAAATACTGCCGGGGGACTGATCATTGGCACAAAAGGCAGCGTGATCCTGAACGGGATCTCGGCCAGTAATAATTCGAGTGTGATAGGTGATCCAAGGGGATTGGAAATTCAAGCGACCTCTGGTTCCGGCTCGGTCAGTCTTTTGGCGACCAAAGGAACCAACATGTTCAACTATAACGACGGAACAGGACTATACATCATGGCTAAAGGGAAAGTATCACTGGTTTCCCTTTCTGCTGCGAACAACGCTTATGGAGATGGGGTTTACGTCCATACCGATATGGACGTGATGATCAAGCACCAGTATTCTTACTTGAATGGCAGCATGGGGTTGGTTGTTTCATCGGTTGGGAACATTTCTGTAGATGATATCCAAATTGCAAGCAATGGAATCATTTCCCCATCAAGCGGTGCATTTCTTACCAACAGCGCAACAGGAGTGATTAAAAAGGTGCTCGTAACGAGATCTTCATTCTCCAACAACACCTCCGTGGGATTAGCTATTTACTCAAATGGTCTGATCACTTTGAATAATGTGAGTGCGACCTTCAATGGAGGTGGATCTTATGGAGCTGAATTATCAACCGGAACTGGAGGTGTCTCCATTCTAAGTAGCTACGGTGCGAATGAGTTCAGCAACAACCAGGCGACCGGACTTAGGATCATGACATCTGGGCCTGTAACGATCAGCAAGGTCACCGCCAGTTCAAATCAGTATCACGGTATTTGGGTCACCGATATAGGACTGGGAGGAGTGACGATAACGGGCGGCGAATTTGAAAGCAATTGGGCTTCCGCTCTCTATATTACGGTCAACGGCAAGGTTTCCATCAGTGATGTGACCTCTGATTCAAACGGCACCAACCTTGGCGGAAGTGCAATTTATCTCGATAACCAGGCATCCCCAACCCTCGAAACGACGGTTTCCATGACTCGTTCACAGATCACGAACCAACCGGGGATAGGGATTAGTATCTATTCCAAGGGTGTGGTTACGTTGAACAGTGTCGTGTCCAGCCAGAATAACCCTGGTTATGGCGTGTATATCGATAATACATTAAGCAGCAAGAACGCTGGCATTTCCATTTTTGGCAGTTATGGACGGAATGAATTCTCAGATAACAGTGAAATGGGGCTTCGCCTATTTTCAGACGGAACGATCACCCTGCAGAAGGTAGATGTGGAATCCAATTTGTCCTGGACGGATGGTGCCTACCTCAACAATACTACCGGCACTGGAAATATCTCCATCACCGACAGCAATTTCATTGACAATTCGAATGGAAACGGGATTACGATATTAACCAATGGGAAGGTCACCTGGACTGGTGGTTCGGTTGAGAATAACGGTGGTATGGGTGCTTCGATTGACAACCACACCAGTACCACCCCCATGGCGGTGGCAATTAGTAAAGTAAGCTTTAATTATAACGATGGTGATAACCTGCATGTGGTCGCCAATGGGCAGATCACGCTTAATAAGATCATTTCACTTGAAACTGTAACCGGTTCCGGTGGATATGGAGCTTACCTGGATAACGCCGCTTATGCCGGTGGGGTGAGTGTGCTCAGTTCTTACGGTGCAAATACATTCGATCAAAATGACACGAATGGTCTGTATGTTCATACCAAAGGCACAGTTACTTTAAGCAAGGTGAGTGCAGCGATGAATCTGGGCTACGGTATCCGGGTGGATAATGACGAATCCGGGAGCACTTCGTCCATTTCCTATTCCTCAGGGACGATCAGCCAGAACGGACGGGATGGTGTGTATATGATTTCTGCAGGGAACCTGACCCTCTCATCCATCGTTGCGTATGATAACGGATTTGGCGCATCGACAGGAATTGGAATTGACCTGGATAACCGTACAGGAACGGGTTATGTGACCATAACCAAGACTAAAGCAAATCAAAATGACGGATATGGACTTTATGTCCAATCTAGGGGAGCGATCACATTGAACGCGGTTCAATCCTACGACAATAATGAAACCTCAGGTTATTCAGGGGCACAGCTAGATAATCACACTGGTACCGGTAAGGTGGACGTGTTCAGCTCGATGGGAACCAGCAGTTTTCATGGAAACAGCCAAGAGGGACTTGGTATAACTTCAGCTGGCGCTGTAACTGTCATAGGTGTATCGGCTTACTTGAATGACATTTATGGGATTAGTGTTGATAATACCAATGGCACTGCAAATATCTCTCTAAGCAAGTGCAATGTATATAACAACCTCGATATGGGCGTGAGATTGACAAGCAACGGGGCAGTGAGCATCAGCAGTAGTAAGATCGATTCCAACGATGGTAATGGAATGTGGATCAACAATACTGGGGATACCAGTGGTACTAAAGGCGTGACCATCACCAGCTCATTCTTTAATGGGACTACTTCATCCGGAAATGGTTTATCTGTGGCATCCCACGGTCCAGTTTTGCTGACCTCTATCACCGCAAGCAATAATGGTTGGGATGGCGTATACATTGACAATTTGACAGGGACTATCACCGGAACACCTTCGGTCAAAATCAGTGGGACCAACATTTTCATTAACAACAGTTGGCACGGGTTATCCATTCTATCCAAAGGTACGATCACGCTGGAAAATATCACTTCGTCCTATAACCTGGGTTATGGAATGAATTTGACCAGCGATACCGGAAGCGCGATCAACATCAGCAATGCCACCCTCAAACAAAACAATGAAAATGGCATATATGCCATTTCCGGCGGAGCCATCAACATCACCGGGATGGTGGCGCTTTTCAATGGGACCGCAGCGAATTATTCAGGCGTTTACCTAAGCGCCACCGGGTACGATATCACCATCAAGAACAGTGCCGTCAATGCCAATGGAGCTTCCGGGATTGTGGCAACTACTGGTGCTACCCATACGCTTTACCTGACCGGCGTCAACTACTTCGGCAATGATTACTTCGGCGGCTTGGTAGACCCGGATCTATCTTTTGATGGGCACCTGGTTTTGAATTAACATAACGGAATATCAAAAAGAGCGGCTGAGAAGCCGCTCTTTTTGATATTTCAATTGGTTATTGTGCTATTGCCTGGGTGATAAAATCCTCAACCTGCTTTTCCAGCAGCTCGAGCGGCATGGCACCATTTTGCAATACGACGTTATGGAACAGGCGGATATCGAATTTCTCCTTCAGCGCTTTCCGCGCTTTATCACGCAGCTCCAGGATCTTCATTTCGCCAATCTTATACGCGCAGGCTTGCCCGGGCATGACAATATAGCGTTCGACCTCACTGATCACGCTTTCCAACGGAATGCCGGTGTTGGCAGCCATGTAGTCGATCGCCTGCTGGCGAGTTCCAGCGTTTATGGTGGATGCCGGTATCCACCACCAGGCGCACAGCGCGGAAAAGCTCCGATTGCAGGTAGCCCAGCTCACTGAAGGGATCGCTGAGGAACCCATTCTCCCAGGCGAGCCTCTCGGCGTAAAGTGCCCAACCTTCGATATAAGCAGTAAAGGGGACGAAGCGACGGAAGGTGGGCACGCCTTTAAGCTCCTGCGCCAGCGACATCTGGAAGTGGTGCCCGGGGATGGCTTCGTGGTAAGCGAGGGTTTCCATGCCAAATTTGGGCACCTCGTTCATATCGCGTAAATTGGCGTAGAAGATACCCGGACGTTTCCCATCCATTGAGGGGATCATGTAGTAAGCCCCGGCGGAGGTCTTTTCACGGAACTCGGGGATGCGCTCCACCTTGACGCCCACCGCTGGGCGGACATCAAACAGGGAGCCGAGGTTCTGGTCGATGTGATCGATGATCCGCTGGTAATCCTTGAGCGCTTGTTCGCGACCTTCATCCGTGTTGGGGTAAAGAAAACGGGGGTCCTTGGCAAATGCCAGCATCTGGTCAGCAGCATTGACAATTTTATAACCCTGGCTCTCGAGGATGGTGATCATCGATCTGAGGATACGCGCCACCTCTGAGAGACCAATGGCATGCACCTCTTCGGCGTCCAGAGAAGTGGTGGTATTACTACGCAGCTGATAAGTATAGTAACGATCGCCATCCGGCAGTTTCCAGCAGCCATCCACTGTGGTGGTTTTTGGTTTCAGGCTGGTGTAATAATCGATCAGGGATTGGTAAGCTGGATAAACAACATCCTTGATGGTGATTTCCACTTTGACAAAGAGATTTTTTCTCAAGTCGTCTGTCATGGTTATGGATGCGAGTCGTTCCTGGAAATTCGTAAAGAGCAGGTTTTCACGCGGAGGGCATGCGATGAATGCCGTCATTTCCTCAACGACTCGATCGACTACGAAAGTGGGAGGGGTAATGCCTTTTTCCTCCCTGGTTCTTAGGCCGTCCAGGATCTGACTGAACTTCCTCTCGAATGCATTCAGGCGTTTGATGTAATTGCGTGCATCCCGGACAGTTTCCAGGCGGTGGATGGATGCCATGAATGCGGGCAGCTCGCTTTGAATGCCAAACAACTGGTTGAGGGGGTAGTCGTGATGCATGAATTCTTCTTCAGCGATGGCATTCTCGATATACCAGGTCATGATATCGGTGGAAAGCAATTGTGAGGGGTTCTGACGGTCGCGGGAATAACTGCGCAGGATCTTGAGCGCGCGTCGCGCCTGTCTGTAGAGTTTGTGCTCATGCTCATCGGATTCATCAGCGAGCTTGGCATTATGGAATTGCAGACCGAACTGTTCCAGGAAGCCCAGTTGCGAAAGCAGCTCGGGATTACTGAGCGCGAATTTGATGAAGTAACGCTCGTAGAACGCATTGATGTTGCGGGGTTTAAACCAGAACAGGTTGATGATATACCAGAGGAGGAGAATGACAAATGGCAGAATAATCCAGAGTAAAATGGACATGGCACCTGGGAAAAAAATTAGATAAAAGCCTCAATATTATAGATGATTTTAAGGTGATGGATGCAGCAAACGAATTACAGAAGCATTGAAATCGGAAATCGCCGTGTTGATTATTCGATTAGGATATCTGAACGGGCGAAGCGATATCGCATCATCATCAGTCCACAAGGAGTGGAGCTGGTTCTGCCGCGCGGGGTACCGGTATTTCGGGCGGATGCTCTCATGCGTTCACATTCCGGGTGGCTCGAAAAGCAATTGGAACGGATGGCGAGTTACCAACAACGGGCGGAGAAACGAAAAGCAAAAGAGATCTCGCTCCCGGAGGATACAATCCTTTTTAGGGGTAGCCCCTGCCGGCTTGAGATCAATCGCAGCAGCGCTCAGCGCAACCAGGTGAGGATCTCCCAGCGCGATGGGCGTATCCGCATCGATGCCCCGGAGGGTAAGAATATCGACCTCGAAACCCACCTGCAGGCATTTCTTAAGAAATACGCCAGCAGGTTGGTTACGGAGCGGGTGCAATCATGGGCAGGCACGATGAAGCTGCAGCCCAAACGGATCTCGATCCGCAGTCAGCGTACACGCTGGGGAAGCTGTTCTTCGCGCGGGACGGTATCCTTTAACTGGCGGTTGGTGATGGCGACCCCCGAAGTGCTGGATTATGTGGTTATTCATGAGCTGGCGCATCTTGCAGCGCATAACCATTCATCGCGATTCTGGGAGATCGTGGCTGCCAACAGCCCACAATATAAGCAGCATCGTAAGTGGCTGCGCGACCAGCAGGGCTTGCTCTATCGTCCATTGATCAGTGGAAAGAAATAAACAGGTTTGGATTCATAACAAAAAACCACAAGCACTGCTTGTGGTTTTTTTCTTTGATTGAAAAAGATTATGGAACGTAAGTAAATACCAGGGGCGCGGTTTGCGGCAGGGTGATATCGCCGTAGGTACTGGTGAATTCCCCTTCATGGTTGCAAGTCGAATCGACGATCGGGCTGTTGCAGTCAATGCCGACGATCTCGATGCGCCAGGTTCCTGTGGAATCTTCCGGCAGGAAGGCATGGTACACACCGTTCTCGTCAGTGGTGACATCCGTGCGGGTTTCATCTGTGCCCTTGTGGACGGCAAAGACCACGCCAGGGATGGGTTCATCATCCGGACCAACGACCTTTCCGGTGATCTCCACGGCCTCCATAGCTTCGAAAGTGGGCAAATTACTGACCTTGCCATTGAGCGTGATGAAGGCAACCGCGACCCAACCGGTGAGATAGTCCTGGGTGCGGACCAGCACCCATTCCCCGCCATCGGATTTTCCATAAGCGTACATGATATCGTCTTTGACATACTGGCGGATGCGCTTGAAAAGAACGCTGGGTCCTTCCCGTAAATTGAGCGTGTCGGTGAGGATCACGAGTTCAATGGGTTTGTACGAAATGGTCGTCGGAGTGGGTTGCGGGGTGGGGGCTTCAGTGGGAGTGGGTTCCGGTGGAATGGGCGTTTCCGTGGGTATGGGTTTGGTGGAAGTTGGTGGGATGGCAATGGTGGGTGTGGGTTCTGGATTACTGAGCTTCACGCAGCCAGCCAGGAGGGTGATGAGGATGAGAATTAAAAAAGGAAGTCGTTTGCTCATGGGATCACCGTTTTGAAAATTTTTTGGATTGAAGAGCCATCCGCCAGCGGCGGACCAGCCCATTGAACTCCACTGCATGTAACGCCAGGTCTGCAGGGGGTTCCTTTTCTTTCTCTGTTACTTTTTCACTGCCTTTTTCCTTGCTTTTTGCCTTGGGTGGCTTGGTCAAGGTTTTCAACATGGATGTTGCCAATTCTTCATTAAAACCCGTAGCGCGAATCTGATCAATCCATATTTTTTTGTTTTTGGCAGAGAAATCAACTTTTTCGATGAATTTGATGATTTGTTTTTCTTCAAGTAAATTATTGGTGGCCAAATTCCGCCTCCTCGTTCATTGATGACCATGCATATATTATCTTACCATAGCTTCACCAGGAACGAAAAAACAAACCCTGGTTGTCACCCATGCATGGAAAACACACACGAATTAGTAGGTTGGCAGTTCCACGCCCTGGATGCCTTCCTGGATCAACGGTAGAAGGGTGGCGATGGATACGACAACCAGGACGACTGCAATCACGACCAGCACGACGACGGGGATCAGTACAACAGCGGCAGCTTTTCCCGTCCCGAATTTATGCACTGCTTTAACAGCAAGGACTGTCAAAACAATTGCGTAGATACCGATCGGGAACGCCAGGAATTGCACGTATGGGATGGCTGCGATCACTGATGTAACCACAGTGATGGGCACATTGAACGAGGCTATCGCGAAGGCAAGTTGGGAATAAGTGCCCTCTCCCTGGAACATTTTAGCCACAAGATGGTAAATTCCCACGGAAATGGCAAATCCCAGCACGGCAAATACTGCAGAGATAGGAGCGCAGCATATCGAAGCAAATGCAGATCCGGCGTTAACCTGGCTGCCGAGCTGTTCCGTGACAGCGGATAGGGTGCTCGAGCCAAACAAACTCTGCAGGAGAGCTGCGATTATATAACCAAGCAGGGATGCCAGGCCGACCCAAAGAAACGGTGAACGGTTTGCCTTGGGATCTTTAAGAATTTCTTCGAATGTTGCGGTGGATGGCTTGGTGAGAGCATATCCCCAGATATCCAGCCAGCTCATGGATTCCGTTTCGGCTGGTGGATTGGGGGAAGGCAGGGGGGTTGGATTGGTTTCAGACATGTGATCCTCTCTTAATTCAAAAATATGACATTTATTATATATTTCTTTAGGATTTGGTTCGGAAAAAACACCAATGAATTCCGAATGCCGTGTCCAAATGTAACCAAATTCCAGCGACTCTTTTCGCAGGTCAATTTCGTTTAATTAAGTGAAGTAATTCTATTAATAAGGTTATGGCTATGAAAATTAAACAAGACGATATTCTGGAAAGCAGCCTGAAATCCCTTAAGAATGGCATCCCTTTGGAGGAAGTTCTGCGAAACCTCCCTCCGGAAGATTTCGAGGTTGCCGATCTTGACCGCCTGGCGCAGGCTTCCCGTGCTTTATCTCATCCCCGCTTGAGTGCCAGCCGCGCAAAGTATCAACTCAATAAGGTGCTTTCGCTTTGGGATGATCAGAAAATAAAATATTTGGCCTCAAAGGAGAAAAAAGTGAAATTTCAATTTGCTCCAGTTTTTGCCGTATTGGCTATCATCTTGATCAGCGCCCTGGTACTTAATGTCATCAATCACTCTATGGCAGCACCGGAAAACATCACT
The DNA here is from genome assembly GCA_963804865.1 of uncultured Chloroflexia bacterium. Taxonomy (GTDB): domain Bacteria; phylum Chloroflexota; class Anaerolineae; order Anaerolineales; family Anaerolineaceae; genus CAVVEQ01. The sequence goes on along the minus strand of CAWDSH010000001.1, from coordinate 1,145,476 downwards.
GGTATCGTCATGACATCCCCCGCCGGTGGAGAATGGACCCAGCTGCAATCCGGTGAGGGACTTGCGCAGGGGAGCTGGGTCCGTACGTATGCTGATTCATCGGTCCACCTGGTATTTGAGGATGGCAGCCGGTTATTGGTTGGACCTCAATCAGAGGTACAGATCGCAAGGTTGAATTCCAGTCAAAGCGGGTTGATCCAACTTGAACTGCTGCAGAATTCCGGTTCGATAAAGAACTGGGTGGTTCCCTTCAGCAAGTCCGATAGCTACTACCGAATTGAGACTGCTTCTGGTATCGCTGAAGTACATGGCACGATTTTTGATGTGATGGTCAATGAGGATGCCGTGCGGTTTTCTGTTGAAGCAGGTGAAGTACAGCTTGAAACCGAGACCGATGATGAGTTGCTGGAATCCGGGCAAACTGCGACCAGCGAGGAAGGCGGAGAAATAACGGAACCGGAATATGAGTTCGCCCTTCAGGGTTCAGTGACTGAAATGGGTACACCGGAATGGGTTGTCTCCGGGGTGCGCTTTACTGTGACTGCGGAAACGGTCATCAATGGGACTCCCGAGTTGGGCAGCCTGGTCACAGTACGCGGTAGGATACTGGCAGGAGGACTCCGTGTTGCTGATGTGATCGAGTTGACATTGAAGGAAAAAGAGAAGGCCAGCTTCAGCGGAGTTGTGGAAGCGATCAATCCCGATTCCTGGATTATCAGCGGCCAGACAATAAATATCGATGCGGAAACTGAAATTGGGACTGACCTGGCTGTCGGAATGGCTGTGAAAGTTCATTTTCTAGTGCTTGAGGACGGCTCCTGGCTGGCAACTGAGATCGAATCTCTGGGAGAACGTGAAGACGAGGAGCCTGAAGAAGACCCTGGCGAGGATATTAAAGGCGTCTGCACGCACGAAAAGCAACACCCCGTTGGATTGAAGCTGGCAGAGAAATACCAGGTTTCATATGAAGAGATCATGGGATGGTTCTGCCAGAATTTCGGTTTTGGTGAAATCGACTTGGTGTATGAAATGAGCCAGGAAAGCGGGATACCTGTTGCAGAATTATTCGCGATGAAGGCTGAAGGGATGGGCTGGGGCGTCATACGGAAATCGGTCATCACAAAGACGCCGAAACCGACCCGTGAACCCAAGGCAACCAAAGAGCCAAAACCAACCAGAGAGCCCAAACCTACCAAAGAACCCAAGCCTACCAAAATGCCTAAACCGACAAGAATTCCTAAACCAACAAAAGTCCCAAAAATTAAACCGTAAAAAAACGTAAAATTGAACGGGGATCGGAAATTGATCCCCGTTTTCTTTTATTAAACCTTTCATTTTTGTAAGGTGAAGCTGGCACCAGTATCGCTACAATTTAATGGACCATTGTATTTGTTCCGGATGAAAGAATTTTCATGCCGGGAATTGGGGTTAGATGATTGAGATCTCTTGGTGTCTAACCATTTGAAAGCAATAAAATGACGCTTACGGTAAAGACCCAGAATTTATCCAGGATAAGTAACGATCAACAAATGAGTCGTCAGAAACAGAATTCAATCACTGAAGATCGATTTCCATCCAGCAGGATTATTCATCTTGCCAGGCAGGGTGATGCCACATCAATTGGTCAAATCTTTGAGAAATATCACCAGGGAATTTTTCAGTACCTGTATTACCGTACCGGCGATCAACCTTCTGCAGAAGACCTGACGTCTGAAGTATTCATCCGCATGTTAAAAGGCTTGCCACATTATCAGTACCAAAAGGATAGTTTTCAGGGTTGGCTCTATAGTATTGCCCGAAATATTGCGATAGATCACAGCCGAAAGGTGAAGTCTCACCCATCGGTACCATTATCAGAGACTGTGCGAAGCAGGATCGATGATCCTGAAAATGAAGTGGAAGGTAAATTGACGAGCCAGATCTTGCGCGCCGCCCTGGAAAAACTCAACCCGGATCAGAGGGATGTGATCATTCTCAGGATTGTGGTCGGTTTGACCATAGAGGAAACAGCCAGGGCTTTAAAGAAAAGTGTGGATGCGGTAAAAGGACTGCAACGGCGAGCTCTGGTTGGTCTAAAGCAGGTACTCCTTGATTGGAAGATCGAGTATGACTGATCAACAGCAGGATGAAATTCTCCAGCTAAGTTTGAAGGCGCTTGAGGAAGGTGCGCCTCTGGAGGACGTTCTGCGCGATTTACCTCCGGGCTACAGGAATGTGGCTGCTCTAAACCGCCTGGTTGATTCATCCCGGGCGATAAACCATCCTCGCATGAGTTATGCCCGGGCGCAGTACCGTTTAAAATCGATCCTCCAGACTTCGAAACGTCATCTTGAGGCATCACCCTGGCTGCGCGGCAAGTTCATGTATATGGCATTCAGTCTTGGGTTGGTCACAATATTCGTCCTGGCCTTTCTTCTCTTTTCAGGACCTGGATCCCTCATTTCCAGTCATAGCGCTGAATTAAAGGATACAAGCGGTATCATCGAAATATCAAGTGGGGCAAATTCTGAAAAATGGTCATTTGCCACTGACGGCGATAGGATAAAAGCTGGGATGCACATCCGCACCTATATCGATTCATCGACCACGCTGGTTTACCCGGATGGCAGCCTTACCGTATTGGCGCCTGAATCGGAGATTACGCTGACAGAGCTTTCCGGGAAGGAAGATTTCATCCAGGTGCGTTATATGCAGGATATCGGTGTCAGCGACAATCAGGTCATCCCATTCGCAAATGAAGAAAGTTCCTTTATTGTTGATACTGCAGCTGGTGAAATATCGGTACAGGGGACGAGTTTCTCCGTTCAGGTTTTCTCACCAGGTCTCACCCGCGTCGCAGTTGTTCCAGGAGAAGTAAACGTCACCAGGAATGATTCGATCATATTGGTAACTCCCGGAAAGGCATTACTTGTCGACGCGAATATGCCATTGGATTACCCATTGTTTGAATTTTCACTACAGGGAGACTTAAAATCGATAACCGGGAATTTATGGAATGTTGGCGGTGTCCCCTTTTTTGTTGGAAACAGGACGAGCATTGATGCTGACATGCAACCAGGCGATATTATCATGGTGCGGGGACGCATCCTCGAGACCGGTGAACCCCTTGCAGATATCATTACACTGGCTGATGAGGATATAGCCAGCAGCGATTTTGGCGGTATGGTCAATTCGATTTCAGAAGGAAGCATGGTGATCAACGGCAGGGAGATCCTGGTTAATTCGAAATCTGAAATTGATCAGGATATTGGGATCGGGGATACAGTTGTCGTTTCTTTCCTTGTTTCATCCGAGGGAGGCTGGCAGGCATTGAAGGTGGCTTCTGCTGAACACCCGGAGGTTGATCTCGCTGCTGGAATAGTCCCTGGGAGCACACCTTCGCCATATCCGATCGTCATGCCAACTGTCAGCAATATGATTGCATCCCAACCACCTGCCAAAGGTGCTTGTGAGAATGAAAAGCTGCAGCCTGGTGGGGTGAAGATGGCTGAAAAGTATGATGTCTCCTATGACACCATCATGGATTGGTTCTGCGAAGGATTCGACCTTGGTGAGATCGATCTGGCATATGAGCTCAGTTCAAAAAGTGACACCCCCGTGGATGAGCTCTTTAGTCTGCGTTCATCTGGATTGGGATGGGATGATATTCGCAAAGAGTTTGCACCTGAGATTACAGTGACTCCTAGCCCCACGCTGGAACTGAAACCAACTAAAGAGATCAAGCCCACCAGGGAACCCAAACCAACAGATGTGCTTAGACCTACATTGGACCTAAAACCTACGTTGGAACTAGAACCCACATTGGAACCAAGACCTACATTGGGATCTGAGACTGAAGATGATACTGCACTCGATAAAGAACCATAAATGAGTGTATTAATATCCAGATTTATTATTAAAAAAGCAGGTTCCATTTTTCGCCTTCTTCAATTTCACCTGAAGTATGGTTTCCATCCATGAGTGCAGACGATTTGAATGTTGTGGTGATCGGTAATGCAGGGGTAGATACGAATATCTATCTTCCCGGGGGAGATATTGATTTCAATGTTGAAGCAAATTTCACCGAAAATATCGATTGTTTGGGCCAGGCTGGAGGGTATGCATCACGCAGCTATGTGAACATGGGTATGAAAACCGCTTTCATCGGCTGTGTTGGGGATGATTTCTCCGGACGATTTATTTTGGACGAATTCAGGGATCTGAGCGTCGATATCACTGGTATTTTCATCGATCCGGCAGGTACAAGCCGCAGCATCAATTTCATGAACCGTGATGCTAAACGCAAGAATTTTTATGATGGAAAATCGCACATGGATCTTAAGCCCGATTTGAACCGCTGTAGGAAAATTCTTGAAAAGGCCAGACTGGGGCATTTTAATATCCCCAATTGGGCACGCCAGCTGCTGCCCATTGCCAGGGAGCTTGGATTGAAGATCGCCTGTGATATCCAGGATGTCGTCGACCCCGGAGATCCGTACCGAGAGGATTTTATCAATTTTGCGGATTTCCTATTCTTTTCCGCTGCCAATCATGCCGATTCAACACCCATCATGGAGGCATGGCTTAAGAGGAATCCAGAACAGGTAATCGTTGCTGGGATGGGAGATAAAGGTTGTGCACTTGGAGCAGGGGGAACTATCAGAATATTCAGTCCTGCCGCGTTGGATTTACCGGTGGTGGATACCAATGGCGCTGGAGATGTCCTGGCATCTGTTTTTCTCACCAGCCATATTTTCAAAGGTCTTTCACTGGAGGATTCGATTAAGAAAGGGCAAATTGCAGCCCGCATTGTCTGTTCTCAAAAAGCGCCCAAGGTAAACCTTTTTACCTCGGAGCAGGTTGAATTACTCTCCCGGAATTAGTCGAATTCATCCCCAGGTTAGGAAATTCGATGCACGTATTTTGCTTGACAGCCTTGGTGGGCAATGATACAGTATCGACAGGCAGTTGACGTTTGTTTGAGTTGGGTATTACCAATGGATCAGCAGCGTTCTGCCGGACATTTTTACAATAGGAGAAGGAGTACAAGAACATGGCAGAACGCGAGGCCGGTACGGTCAAATGGTTCAATGCCACCAAGGGTTACGGATTCATCGAACGCGATAGTGGCGGCGATGTATTCGTCCATTACAGTGAAATCAACTCTCAGGGGTATCGTACCCTGACCGAAGGTCAAAGGGTTGAATTCGCTGTGGTGGATGGACCGAAAGGTCCCCAGGCCCAGGCTGTGGCCGTGATCTAATTCAGATCAACCATAAAAAACAGCGCTGCTTGCAGCGCTGTTTTCGTTTAACCTCAGGAAAACACGATGGGGGACTTGGCAGTCACATTTGGGAGGTGATCGTATGCTGCCGGCTTTTTATGAGTAACTTCTCTTGACCAGATGATTTTTATGTTTTATAATTCAACTGTTGAATATTGGAAATCAAATGGAACTATATCCAGAGCGAAATCCAGACCTTCCTATCCTTGAAATAATAGAAAAAGAACCTGATGCCTCCCAGGCAACCCTGGCTGACCGCCTTGACGTTGCTGTTGGAACAATTAACTGGCATCTTAAACGCCTGGTCGCCAAAGGATATGTCAAGGTTAAACGCGCTGAGCGTAAAAAGCTTAAATACATCATTACTCCCGAAGGGATCGCTCTCCGTGCCCGTCTCACGATGGATTACATCCAAACTTCATTTCACCTTTACCGGTTAGTCCGCCAGCGGATGATCGAAGCGCTGGAGCAAATCAAAAACGCAGGATACAAACAGGTCCGGTTGGAAGGCAACGGAGATGTGGGTGACGTCTGTAAACTTACTTGCATCGAACAGGGTTTTGAGGTGGTTGATAACCCGCAAAAACCTGCGCTGATCGTAAAGGATCTGAAGATCTTCATCGAGTGGAAGGATTCCAAAGATGAGCGTTGAGAACGGTTTTTGGGCTGATCGCCGTGTATGCGTGACTGGAGGAGCAGGTTTTCTCGGTTCTTTCATTGTCGAGAAGCTTCGCGAAAGAAATACAAAGGATATTTTCATCCCGACCATCGAGAAATACGACCTGGTACAACTTGAATCGATCAAACAAATGCTGGATGACTCAAAGCCGGATGTGATCCTCCATCTGGCAGCTCAGGTGGGCGGTATAGGTGCCAATCAGGCACACCCTGCGGATTTTTTTTACGATAACCTGATGATGGGTGTTCAATTGATGCACCAGGCATGGTTGCGAAAAATCGAGAAATTTGTTGCCCTGGGCACAGTCTGCGCCTATCCGAAATACACGCCGGTCCCTTTCAAGGAAGATGATCTGTGGAATGGTTATCCTGAGGAAACCAACGCTCCCTACGGATTGGCGAAGAAAATGCTGCTTGTCCAGGCACAGGCATACCGTCTGCAATACGGTTTTAATGCAATATTCGTTCTGCCCGTGAATCTTTACGGTCCCAGGGATAATTTTCGCCCGGAGTCCTCGCACGTGATCCCCGCATTGATCAGGAAGTGTGTGGAAGCCAGGATTGCAGATCAGGATGAGATTGTAGTTTGGGGCGATGGTTCGCCGACCCGCGAATTTCTCTACGTGGAAGATGCCGCTGAAGCCATTCTCCTGGCTGCTGAAAGATACAACGGACCTGAACCAGTCAACCTTGGATCTGGTTATGAGATCAGCATCAAGGATCTGGCACTGTCTAATCGCCAGACTGACCGGTTTCAAAGGCAGGATAACTTTCGATACCACCAAACCAAACGGTCAACCCCGCCGTGCGCTTGATGTGAGCCGCGCCGAGGAACTCTTTGGATTCAAGGCGAAAGTGAATTTTGAGGAAGGTTTGAGGAACACAATCGCCTGGTACGAAGCACGCTTGCAGAAGGGATCTTCATGACGCGAGGGATCGAGCAAAAAACAGCTGAACGTGGCATGCCCAGAGTGATCGTCATCAAACCACCCCATGGATGGACGGCGCTGAATTTGCGTGATCTTTGGAATTACCGCGAGCTGATCGGTTTCATGACCTGGCGTGATATTATCGTCCGCTACAAGCAAACCTTGCTGGGTGTCCTGTGGGCGATCCTGCGACCAGTCCTGACCATGGTCGTTTTCAGCCTTATTTTCGGTGGTTTGGCAAAATTGCCTTCCGATGATATTCCGTATCCCATCTTTTCCTTTGCAGCCATTCTTCCCTGGGAGCTCTTTTCGAAGGCTTTATCGGACGCCAGCCGTTCCCTGGTGCAGAACAGCAGCATGATCACCAAGATCTATTTCCCACGCATGATCTTGCCACTGGCCTCGGTGATCAGTGGATTGGTCGATTTTATGATTGCTTTTATCATCCTGATCGTCATGATGTTATTCTATCGAATAACACCCACGTCCAATATCTGGATGCTGCCGCTGTTCCTCATCCTGGCATTAGCCACTTCTCTGGGTGTAGGATTATGGCTTTCAGCAGCCAACGTGATGTACAGGGACATCAATTACATCCTGCCGTTCATAACCCAGCTCTGGCTCTATATAACCCCGGTGGCATATTCCAACACCCTGATCCCGGAGCAATGGCAGTTTGTTTACGCCATGAATCCCATGGCTGGAGTGGTGCAGGGATTTCGCTGGGTGCTGCTGGGCACGGAAGCGCCTGGAAATTTGATCTGGGTTTCAGTGGGTGTGGCTGTGATCGTATTGGTGACCGGGCTTTTCTATTTCAAACGTATGGAACGGCAGTTTGCCGATTTGGTTTAGGGATTGCATATGTCTGAATTAGCCATTCGTGTTGAGAAACTTGGAAAGCGCTACCGGATCGGAACACCGGCTGAAAAGTATCGCACCTTAAGAGAAACGATCGGTGATGCGGTCATGGCACCTTTCAAAGCGCTGACCCACCAGGTACCCATGGAATATATCTGGGCTTTGCGGGATGTCTCATTTGATGTCATGCAGGGTCAGGTTCTGGGAGTCATTGGGCGAAATGGCGCAGGTAAGAGCACCTTACTAAAACTTCTTTCGCGCGTCACCGAGCCCACCGAAGGCACGATCACCATTCATGGCAGGGTTGGATCTCTATTGGAAGTTGGTACCGGTTTTCACCCGGAGCTCACCGGTCGGGAGAACATATTCCTTAATGGTGCCATCCTTGGTATGAAGCGATTAGAGATCGAGCGGAAATTTGACGAGATTGTTTCATTCGCCGAGGTTGAAAAATTTATTGATACACCGGTCAAACGTTATTCAAGCGGGATGTACCTGCGCCTGGCATTTGCTGTGGCGGCGCATCTCGAACCGGAGATACTGGTGGTGGACGAGGTACTGGCTGTTGGTGATGCAGAATTCCAGCGGAAGTGCCTTGGCAAAATGAGTGATGTCGCCAGGGCAGGACGAACGATCCTTTTTGTCAGTCATAACATGTCTGCGATCCTGCGTTTGACTGAGGAAACACTGGTAATCGAAAAAGGAAAGCTGGTGATGCGGGCACCCAGCCAGGAGGCGGTTGGTTACTATCTCTCCAGCGGATTCTCCCAGGAAGGGCAGAGGACCTGGTTGAAAGATGAAATCCCGGCCGATGCTGCTCCTTTCCGACCCATTAGTATCAGAGTCTTGGACCACCGGGGAAAAGTATCGGATACCATCCGTTCGGGTGAAAGCAATGCGATCGAGATGGAATATGAACTGGAAAAATCAATCATCGGATTACGCGTGGGCATTTATCTGATCACAACTCATGGAGAAGTGATCTTCACTACTTTTGATACCGACCGCGAAGAAAATTTCGAAAGATACGGTTCACGTAAAGCTGGTCATTATTTCAGCAAGTGCATTCTGCCCAAGGATCTGCTTAACGAAGGGCGTTTTGTTTTGGGCGTTAACGCAAGTTCTTACCGCATCAAGCGTTATTTTCAGGATGAACAGGCACTCACTTTTTCAGTCGATGGGGCAGGCGCTCCTGGCCAGCAATGGCCGGAACCACGCCTCGGTCCCGTCAGACCTAGATTTGAATGGAGCATAAAAACAAGCTAATGTCACCAAATGGCAAAGAAGCACTCAAGAATATACTTGGCGAACTTCCTTACACGGCAGAGCTTTACTGGTTGATCCGGCATCGCGGACAACCTCCACGAACCAGGTTCTCTCTAAAACAACTTCAGAGCGTTTTACCGGAACTTGGCGAGCAGGCGTCTGCGCTGCGCAAAAATGGCATGTCCGGGAAAAAGATTTTCATTTTTGCATCCCTGCATTACTGGATAGAAAGTGCTGCATGCATTGGATTGGCTCTGGCATCCCAGGGACATGACGTGACCCTAGGGTATCTGCCGTTTGCTGATTACAGGCTCCCCATAAATCGATTCGATTTACGGCGGCAAAATATTTATGCACAGAAGGTATTGGGGAAAGTCAATGGATTGCTCAATGCAGTTTCCTTTTTAAACTGCCGCCCCTGCTCCGGGGAATTGCCGGACGAAGTAAAGGAAGCAGTTCATGAAGTGACCATTTACGATTGCCAGTACACTTCCCAGGTGGAAGAGGTGGATCCGGAAAGCCCGCTTTATAAGCTGCGCCTGCGCAGGAATGAAGATGCTGCCAGGGTAGCCTGGAATTATTTGCATGATAAGCGTCCGCAGCTGATCCTGGTACCCAATGGCACAATCCAGGAATTTGGGGTGGTATACCGCATTGCGGAGATCATGCGCATTCCCCGGGTGACTTTTGAATTCAGCGATCGTAAGGAAAATATCTGGTTGGCTCAAAATGCAGAGGTGATGCAACAGGAGACCGATTCTCTTTGGAAAGCACGCCAGGGAGAAAAGTTGAAGAAAAAGCAGCTGGAAAGTGTCCAGCAGCTTTATACGGCAAGAAAACAAGCCGCTCTCTGGGAAAATTTCTCCCGCAGGTGGCAGGGACAACCCACCCAGGGAGGGGAAAAGGCGCGTAAGGCTTTGAAACTGGATAAGCGCCCGATAGTCCTGTTGGCAACCAACGTGGTGGGAGATAGCTTGACGCTTGGCCGCCAAATATACACCCGGACAATGACTGATTGGCTGCTCCGCACAGTGCAGTATTTCTCAGGACGACCTGATGTTCAATTAATCATCAGGGTGCATCCGGGTGAGATGCTCCTCAAGGGTGGAGTATCCATTTCGGAAGTGATCCACCGTGAGCAATCCAGGTTGCCGGAGCATATCCATCTTGTGGGTCCCAAGGATCCCACCAATACTTACGATTTGATCTCCATCGCAGACTTGGGACTGGTTTATACCACCACGGTGGGATTGGAGATGGCATTAAGTGGAGTCCCGGTTATTGTCAATGGAAAAACCCATTACCGCAATCGCGGATTCACTTTGGATCCCGACTCATATGTTAATTATTTCAAGCTCCTGGGTCAGGTTTTAGCCGATCCGGATGCAAACCGGTTAACACGGAAACAGGTCGATGATGCCTGGCGGTATGCATATTATTTCTTCTTTGAGTTCCCACGACCCTTCCCCTGGCATCTCTGGCAGCAGGAGGAAGATATCAAGGAACGACCGATGAAGTATGTTTTTTCGGCAGAAGGTCAGAAGAAATATCACAAGACTTTCGAATTCCTGGCTGGAGAGCCCATGGACTGGGAAAAGATCTAAATCGGAATCTTATGGATACCGGTCTGAAACAGCAGGTCAAGGATTTTTATAACCAGGTAGGCTGGCAGAAGGTGGGAGATCAGCTTTACCAGAATGCGATCTATGAGGATCTCCGCCCGGTATCGCGGGAATATATTCAACGCTGCCATCTCAGGGTGAACAGGCACATTAAACCGAGCGGAAAATTTTTGTTGGATGCCGGTTCTGGTCCCGTACAATGGCCGGAGTATCTGACTTATTCACAGGGATATAAATTTCGCGTTTGTCTGGATATATCCATCGTTGCGCTCAAAGAAGCCCGTATGAGGTTGGGTGAAAAAGGGCTTTATATCGTAGCAGATGTTACCAGTCTTCCGTTTGAAGATAGTGTTTTTAATGGTGTCGTTTCTCTGCATACCTTTCATCATCTCTCCACCGGTGATCAAAAGAAAGCCTTCCATGATCTAAATCGCGTCCTGCTTCCTGCTTCATCAGCCGTTGTGGTGAATGGTTACAGCATTTCTCCGCTGATGCAGAGATTATCCGGATTAATCAGATTGGGTGAAAGATTTACGACAAGAAATAACGCGAAGGAAACGGAACAACCGAAAACGATCGAGAAAAAAGTAAAGAACACGCAGAAGGAGACTCGGGGAACATTTGTTGAAAAATATACTTTCGGCTGGATACAGAATTCGTTGACCGATCTGCATTTATCTGTGTTCCCCTGGAGAAGCGTAAGTGTCCGTTTTATGCGCGCGTTGGTTCACCCGCATCTCGGCGGAAAGAATTTGATGAGATTGATATACTGGCTCGAAGAACATTTTCCAGCCTGGTTTGCGAAGAACGGTCAATATCCAATGGTCGTCATTCAAAAGGAAAAATAACATGGATTGGACGAAAAAAGTTGTCCTGGTAACCGGGGGCACCGGTTCATTCGGTAAGAAGTTCATCGAAATCATGTTGAATGAGTTTCATCCTGAAAAAATTATTGTTTTCAGCCGGGATGAGCTCAAGCAGCATGAAATGCGAGTGGCGGGCTTCGACCATCCCACATTACGTTACTTCATCGGAGATATCCGCGATAAGGAAAGATTATTGCGCGCTTTTGATGGCGTGGATATCGTGGTGCACGCTGCCGCCCTTAAGCAGGTTCCGGCGTGTGAGTATAACCCCATGGAAGCGATCAAGACCAATATCCTGGGGAGCAGCAATGTGGTGGACGCTGCCCTGGACGCAGGGGTTGAGAAAGTCATTGCCTTGAGCACAGATAAAGCCGTGAACCCGGTCAATCTTTATGGTGCCACAAAACTGGCTGCGGAGAAGTTGTTGATCCAGAGCAATGCTTATGCCGGCGGTAAACCTACCCGCATCAGCTGCGTGCGCTATGGAAATGTGGTTGGCAGTCGTGGGAGTGTGGTCCCGGTTTTTCTAAAACAGCGCGAGACTGGAAAAGTGACCATCACGGATGAACGGATGACTAGATTCTGGATTTCACTCGAACATGGCGTTCGCTTTGTCATCGGCTGCACGGAAAAGATGAATGGCGGGGAAGTGTTTGTACCCAAGATCCCAAGCATGAAATTATCTGCCCTGGCGAAAGCTGTGGCTCCTGAGGCAGCCATTGAAGTGATCGGCATACGAGCGGGTGAAAAACTGCATGAAGTGTTGATTTCCGAGGATGAAGCACGCAGTACCATTGAATTGAAAGACATGTATGTTGTCCTACCCTCTGAGCCATTTTGGTTTGTCCATGAATGGGAAAAGCATCCTTTCCTGGAGGATGGCTTCCGCTATGCCTCCAACACCAATTCCCAATGGCTAAGCGCTGAGGAAATAAGCAAGATCATTGCGCCCATCGAGGAAGCCTACAAGGCAGGAAAACTGGAATGACCCATTACCTGGTAACCGGGGCAAGTGGACTGCTTGGCTTGAACCTGGCGCTGCACCTTTCAAAGGAGCACCAGGTAACTGGAGTGATCCACAAGGATGAATTGAAAGGGGTGCCCTTCGAGGTGATCGTGACCGATCTCTCGAAACCAGGTGAATGTGAAAGGGTAATGCAGACGACCATGCCCCAGGTGGTTGTCCACTGCGCGGCCATGGCGATTGTCGATGAATGTGAACTTGATCCGCTTCGTGCCGTGCGGGTGAATGCAGATGTCCCCGGGGAACTGGCAGGCTTGGCATTCAATGCTGGGGCAAAATTCCTGCACATATCAACAGACGCAGTATTCGATGGCATCAAGGGTGATTATAAAGAAACGGATCAACCCAACCCACTCAGCACGTATGCCCGAACCAAACTAGCGGGTGAGGTTGCCGTCATGGCAGAAAATCCTGATGCATTGACCGCAAGGGTGAATTTCTATGGCTGGAGTTTGCGAGGGAAGCGCAGCCTGGCAGAATTTTTCTTCAATAATCTTTCAACTGGCAAAAAAGTGAATGGTTTCACGGATGTGAAATTCAGCCCGCTGCTGGTGAATGATCTTGTTGAAATACTGCTTGAAATGTGTGAGAAGAATTTATCCGGCCTGTACCACACTGTCAGCAGCGAAACGGTGAGCAAATATGATTTTGGGGTAGCCATCGCCAAGGAATTTGGCTTCGATCCGGATCTGGTGCAGCCGGTGTCAGTAAACGAAAGTGAGCTGAAGGCTGCCCGATCACCGAATTTGAACCTAAATACAAGCAAGCTGGTTGGGGAATTGGATCACCCGTTACCGGGAATTATGCAGGGTTTGAAAAAATTTCACCAGTTGTTCAACGATAATTATCCTCAATTGCTAGCCACTTTTACGAAGGAAGATTAACAACAAAATGGATTCGGATCCTGGAAAGGGAGTCATCATGGAAATGAGAATCGGAGAACGCTCGATTGGATTGAATCACCCGACCTATTTCATTGCGGATATTGCTGCCAACCATGATGGTGATCTGGAACGAGCCAAGCTTCTGGTAAGACTCGCTAAAGAAGCAGGTGCCGATGCCGCCAAATTTCAGAATTTCCATGCTCCCAAGATCGTCTCGGATTATGGTTTCAAATCACTGGGTGGGCAACAATCCCACCAATCCAAATGGAAACGCTCAGTTTTTGAGGTGTATCAATCAGCTTCTGTTCCGGATGATTGGACTCCCATCCTGAAGAAATTTTGCGATCAGGTCGGTATTGAATACTTCTCATCCCCGTATGATTTTGAGGCTACCGACCTGTTGGATACGTACGTCTCTGCCCACAAAATCGGTTCCGGTGAGATCGATTGGTTGGAAGCCCTGGAGCATATCGCCCGAAAAGGCAAGCCGGTGCTGCTTGCGACAGGCGCATCCAATATCGGTGACGTCCAAAAAGCAGTGCACACCATATTGAAGATCAATCCTCAATTGGTTTTAATGCAGTGCAATACCAATTACACAGCTGATCGCGAGAATTTTAAGTACATCAACTTGAATGTGTTGAAAACATATGCTTTGATGTTTCCGAATGTGTTGCTCGGGTTATCTGACCATACACATGGGCATTCAACAGTGCTTGGCGCGGTGGCTTTGGGAGCACGTGTGATCGAAAAACACTTCACGGATGACAATCTTCGTGAAGGTCCCGATCACCATTTTGCCATGAATCCAAAAACATGGCGCGAAATGGTGGATGCCACCCGCGAGCTGGAATTGGCGCTCGGTTCAGCGGATAAATTTGTAACTGAGAATGAAAAAGAAACCGTGGTTATTCAAAGACGCTGCCTGCGCGCCGCGAGGGATATCAAGACCAGCGAGGTGATCACCCGTGAAATGTTGGATGTGCTGCGTCCTGCGACACCAGGTGCCATCCTGCCGCCGGAGATCCCCAACGTCCTCGGCATGCGAGCGCTGGGCGATATCCCATTCGGGAAAGAAATCCGTTGGGCTGACTTGGGCGAATGAAGATCATTTATTTCACCCGGGATTATTCTCCGCATGATGCGCGTTTTTTAATCGCGTTGGCGGAAACAACACACCAGGTTCTCCTGATGCGGCTTGAAGGCTCTCCAGGTGAAAAAAGAACCTTGCCAAAAGGGATACGAGAGGTCGAATGGCAGGGAGGGAAAAAGGCTGCGCGATGGCATGATTACCCATCCCTCTTGCGTGATTTCGAGCGGGTTATCCATGAGGAGAAACCCGATCTGATGCATGCCGGACCAATCCAGCGCGTGGCGATCCTGCCTGCTTTGAGCGGCTATCGACCCTTGGTCAGCATGTCCTGGGGATCTGATCTATTGCATGATGCGGAGAAGTCAACCTGGTCACGCTGGATCGCGAGGTTCGTTCTTGCTCATACCTCAATATTGGTTGGGGATTGCCAGGCAGTAAAGGATAAAGCCATGGAGTTGGGTTTCCCGATGGAGAAGGTAGTGTTGTTTCCCTGGGGTGTTGATCTCAAACATTTCTCACCCGGCGAGGCAAATGAGTTGCGTGAGAAATTGGGTTGGAATAAACACCTCATCCTTTTATCCAACCGTTCCTGGGAGCCGATCTACGGTGTGGATCTGGTTGTCAGGGCATTTGCCGAAGCGACCCATAAGAATCCTCATCTCAGACTTCTTCTGCTGGGTGATGGCTCACAAAAAGCCGGGATCCTTGAATTGATCACTTCACTTGGATTGAAGGAAAAGGTTTACCTGGCAGGAAGGATCAGTCAGCAGGACTTACCGGAGTATTACCACGCCGCTGATCTTTTTTTGAGTGCTTCTCATAGCGATGGATCCTCGGTATCCCTCATGGAAGCCATGGCTTGTGGAAAGACAATGGTTGTATCAGATATTCCCGGGAATAGGGAATGGGTGACTGATCAGGAAAATGGCTGGCTATTTTCAGATGGAGATCAAAACGAACTCGCAAGGAAAATTATCGAAGCAGCAAATAATGGTAACCGTAGAATTGATTACGGAAAGAAGAACAGGATGCTCGCAGAAAAAAGGGCAGATTGGAAACAAAATTTCCAGAAGTTGCTCATGGCATACGAGCAGGCTATCAACACGCAACAGACATTGAAGGATGTGACGGCATGAGTAAGGTTGTCGCGATCATCCAGGCGCGCATGGCTGCCAGCCGGTTGCCGGGCAAAGTCTTGCTGGATATATGCGGTCAGCCCATGCTGGCACGCGTGGTGGAACGCACCCGCATGGCGCGAATTATCGATCAGGTGGTGGTGGCAACCACGATTGATCCAGCGGATGATGCCGTCCAGGATTATTGCGAAAACGTTGGTTATGCGTTTTATCGCGGGAGCATGGATGACGTACTCGATCGTTATTACCAGGCAGCGAAGGTTAATCAAGCTGATGTCATTGTGAGAATAACGGCTGATTGCCCCTTGATCGACCCGGGATTGATCGATCAGACGGTAAATGAATTCCAAACCCGCAAGATTGATTTTGCCGCCACACGTTTACCACCACCTTTTAAGCGAACATTTCCTATCGGATTGGACGTGGAAGTGGTCAGTTTCTCTGCTCTTGAGAAGGCGTGGCAAGAATCAACTGAAAAACACGAACGGGAGCATGTCCTTCCTTACTTATATGAAGTGGAAGGCAGGTTTAAAATCCATATATTGAACAATGACATTGATTATGGAAATTACCGCTGGACCGTGGATACTCCTGAAGACCTCGAGCTGGTGCGGATCATATATCAGCGCTTTTCGCCCCGTGTGGACTTTGGATGGCGTGAAATCCTGGAACTCTTCTCCCGCGATCCTGAGTTGATGAAGATCAATGCCGACGTTAAGCACAAGACATACCTGGATACCGATAAGAGGAACACGAAACCGCTGAAGGAATCAGAATTGGATTAATAATGAGCACGTTTGCTTCCCCTTTTCTGACCCTCTTCTCAGCCCCCAAGCCTTTCACGGATGGGCGATGTAAGTACTATTCAACGCAATGCGATACGGTCCTGGACCAAGCTGGGCAGTGATGTTGAGGTCGTTTTAATTGGGGATGAAACCGGTATTGCTGAAAATGCGCTGTAAGTTGGGAGCTAAACATCTACCCCCGTTGAAAAAAATGCTCAAGGCACCCCCCTCGTATCATCGATTTTTCAACTTGCCCGCACATATAATGAAAGTCCTATGCTGGCTTATGTAAACGCGGATATCATCGTACTGCCGGATTTCCTGGCATCTGCCAAAGAAGTTCACCAGATGAAGCATCAATTCCTTTTGGTTGGTCAGCGCTGGGATCTGGATATCAGGGATGAGATCGATTTTTCGTCTGATTGGGAAGAAAAAACCAGGAATTTAATACAGGAGAAAGAGTCAGGCTGCACCCACCTTCGGGAAGTGATTATTTTATTTTCCCAAGGAATTGCTTCACCCATATCCCGGATTTTGCCATTGGACGTGCTGGATGGGATAATTGGATGATTTTTAAAGGTCGCTGGGAGGGCTGGAAGGTGATTGATGCCAGCCAGGCAATTACCATCATCCACCAGGATCATGATTATGGGCACCTTCCCAATGGACAACCGCATTACCGGCTGCCGGAGACTGCCGAGAATATAAAATTAGCAGGCGGCAAACGTGCCATATTTGAACTTGGTGATATTAATTCTCGGTTGGAAAACGGTAAGCTTCAGCCTCCCAAATTCAGTTGGAAGAAATTCTGGCGGGAAGTGGAAACATTCCCACTCACCAGGCTGCATTCTTACCCATTGGCAAATCTCCATTTCGCAATTTTCCATCCCAGGAAAGCCTATATCGAGTTTCGGCAGTGGATGAGAGCAAGATCGAGCAAGCACGCCGCAAGCATTGATTGAGGACACATGCGTAAAGGACAGAATCCAGCAAAATACATCGATCAGGTTGTGAAACCCCAGCGTATTACCGTCGCCATCTTGAATTTTATCCCCATGCAAAGCGGTTTTTTTGCCAATATGAAAGCAGTCCTAACCGCCTGCATTGAAAGCTCAAGAAAAGATGCCGGGCTTCCTTTTGATTTGCTTGTTTTCGATAATGGCAGTTGCGTGGAAATCCGTGAATACCTCAAAGAGCTGCAGGATAAAGGGATCATCCAGTACCTGATCCTGTCGGAAAAGAATCTTGGCAAGGGCGGTGCCTGGAACATCATTCTGAACGCAGCGCCGGGTGAGATCATTGCTTATGCCGATAACGATGTGCTTTTCAAACCCGGTTGGCTTGCCCGGTCGGTGGAAATCCTGGAAACCTATCCCAGGGTAGGAATGGTCACCGCCCGTCCATTTCGAACCCGGGAGGAATATTATTCAGCCACACTTTCCTGGGCAAAGAAAACAAAGGGTGTTCGACTGGAAAGCGGGCAAATCCTTCCCCTGGAGTCATTGCTTGAATTTGACCGCAGCCTGGGGCAGTCTGATGATGAGATAAGCGAAAGATATCAGCTAACTCGTGATTTTAAATTATCCTACAAAGGTGTTGTAGCCTTTGCCGGTGGTTCTCATTGGCAGTTTACAGCTTATAAGAAAACGCTGGGTGAATTTCTCCCCTTCCAAATGGAGAAACCCATGGGTCAGGTAAAAATGCTGGATCAGCGGATCAATGATTCGGGTTACTTGCGGCTGATGGTTGGTGATGAGCTGGCGATGAACATGAGCAATAACCTCCCGGCTGGTAGTAGCAGCGAATCCGGGTTGGAAAAATCAATGCCTCACTCAAGGATCCTGGATTTCCCTCCCATCCGTAAGATCCTCCTCGGTATTTATGATGCGATCTTTCGCATCTATTATGATCAACACTAAACTATTGGACAATGATGACCAATCTTTTTAAGGGTAAAAAAGTATTCATATGCGCCGATCACGGCCTTGCGGTCGTTTATTTTCTTCAATCCGATATAGTCCCGGAGCTGATCCGCAATGGCGTTGAGGTCGTCGTTTTGACCGATGAAGGCATTCTCCCCAAGGTTTCCAGGACGTTTGCCCGTCCCCACCTTCAATTTGAGAGCTTGAGATTGAAGGAAGCGAAGCAATATGTGAAATCCAAGGATCCTTCCATCCAATGGTGGACGAACTTCCTCCGCAGGGTGGGAGCTTCCAATCGAATTAACGTGGAAGCACTTACCAGCCATGTGGAACAAGTTGGATTTGAAGCCGGCAGGAGGAGAAAAGCATTAATGCCCTTCATGTGGGCATTGATTGGGATATTGCGGCGATCCAAAGCTGCCCGGCGTTGGTTGGTTGATTTCCAAAAAAAATATACGCCCGATCTCTATTCAGATTTATTCGATAAACATAAACCGGATTTGATCATCACCAGTACACCGGGTTGGCGTTTGGATCGTATTATCCTGAGAGAAGCTGCCAGAAGGGGTATTCCGAGTGCTTCAGTTGTTGTAGGTTGGGATAACCCCAGCAGTTACAGCCTACCCGGAGCACTGGTGCAAAGGATTACCTGTTGGTCTGAAATCCAAAAACAAGAACTGATACAGGGTTCGGATTGGGACGCGGATCGGGTAAATATTGGCGGGATTCCCTCATATGATGGATATTTCCGTAAACAGTGGTTAATGAAAAAGGGCGATTATTTCAAACTTCATAAGCTGGATACCAGCCGAAAATTGCTGGGATATGCCTGCAGTTTCATCACTTTCTCACCCAATTATCAGAATATAGAAGCGTTGGCAAAACTGGTCATGGCTGATGAATTGGACGAACCCTGCCAGCTTCTCATTCGCTTGCATCCCAATCATTTTATGGATGAACCATTATTCGTTGAAGAGAGAGAGAAGATCTTCAAACTTAGCCAGGGAGAATGCTCATATCCATGTGGTTGAGCCAGTAGCGTTGGGCGGGGAATTGGGCTATTATTCTGGCGAAGATATGCCTGAAAAGACTTCAATGATGGCGTATTCAGATGTGTTTCTGACTGTCTATTCGACCATGGTGGTGGAGGCTGCCATCCAGGACCGTCCGATCGTGAGTGTTTGCATTGATGCTCCCGGTGGTTGGAATAAAGCCGGGAAATTCTCGTTGCCGCTTTCCAGGATTGGTAATTGGCCCACGCATCAACGCTTCCGGGATTCACTAGCCGGCAGGGTAGCTCAAACCTCCAATGAACTGAAAGCATGCATCAATACCTACTTGCGTAACCCCGAAATGGATAGCGCAAATCGAAAGAAATTTATTGAGAATGAAGTAACTTTTACGGATGGAAACTCTGGTCTGAGAACAGCTGCTTTCTTCATGGATATTCTTCAGAAAGGGAAAATGTCCGATCGGCCTGTAGTGGGAGGGGCGCAAAAATGAAATTCCTGATCGCTGGATTGGGTTCCATCGGGCGCAGGCACTTGCGGAATTTGTTGGCACTGGGTGAGAATGACATCATACTTTACCGGACCCACCTCAGTACTTTAAAAGATGAGGAATTCAACCAGTTCCCGGTGGAAACGGATCTCCCTGCTGCCCTGGCTCACAAACCGGATGGGGTGATCATCTCCAATCCCACCGCGCTGCATCTTGAAGTTGCCATCCCCGCGGCCAAGGCAGGTTGCGCCTTGTTAATCGAGAAGCCCGTTTCACATTCTCTCGAAGGTATCGAGACTCTTGAAAATGCTTTATCCGAAAGCGGTGGCAGGGCGTTGGTGGGTTTTCAATTTCGCTTCCACCCAACACTGCAGTGTGTTGTCAATTGGCTGCGGCAGGAGGAAATCGGTCGTCCACTTGCATTTCACGCTCAATGGGGTGAATACCTGCCTGGGTGGCATCCCTGGGAGGATTACCGCCAGGGGTATGCTGCGCGAGCAGACCTGGGTGGCGGAGTGGTGCGCACGCTTTCCCATCCCCTGGATTACCTCCGCTGGATGTTTGGCGAGGTCAACGCTCTTTGGGCTTTCACAGGGAAGATGAGTGACCTTGAAATAAAGGTGGAGGATACCGCGGAAATCGGGATGCGCTTTGAAAATGGAGCTGTTGGAACGCTTCATCTCGATTACTACCGCAGACCGCCCCTGCACAGGCTGGATATAACCGGCAGCGAAGGCACCATTGAATGGATCAATCATACCGGTGCAGCTCGCATATACCGCGCAGAGACTGAGTCCTGGGAATCCAGCCTGCCGCCGCAGGGATTCGATCGTAATGATCTCTTCCTTGCAGAAATGCGTCATTTCATCGATGTGGTCAGGAAGGTAGCCCAGCCTTTGTGTACTTTGGAGGATGGGATCAAAGCGCAGAAACTGGTGCAGTCAGTCTATGATTCTGCGGATAAATATATGATCATCCGCTAACCATGAAAGTTGAGACACGAATATGACAACAATAATGGATAAATTCAATCTCAAAGGACAGGTCGCATTGGTCACCGGGGGTGCAGGTCTACTGGGCAGCCAGTTCTGCCGGACGCTTGCTGAAGCAGGAGCATCCGTTGTTGCAGCTGACTTTAATGAAGAAGCTGCGAACGAATTGGCAAAAACACTTCATCACGAAGGATATCCGGTAAAAGCCATCGGTGTGGATGTGACTGATCCACGATCTGTTGGAAATATGGTGGATAAGTGTCTTGAGTACTACTCGAGATTGGATATTTTGGTTTGTAGTGCAGCTCAAGATCCGAAATTCGATCCAACGCATCACGAACAAGCCAGTAATGCTTTTGAAAGTTATCCACTGGAAAGTTGGCGCCAGGCTTTGGATATCAACTTGACCGGCTTATTCCTTTGTGCACAGGCGGCAGTAAAACCGATGCTGGCACAGGATCACGGGGTGATCATCAATATTTGTTCCACATATGGCTTGGTCGGACCTGATCAGCGCATTTATATTAAACCTGGGAAGCCGGCGCAGTTCAAACCAGTTTATTATTCGGTCACCAAGGCAGGTGTTCTGGGATTAACACACTACCTGGCAACATACTATGCTGGAAAAAATATCCGGGCCAATGCCCTCACACCGGGTGGGGTATACAACCAGCACGATGAAATTTTCACTCAGAATTATTCGGCCAGGACGGTTCTGGGCAGGATGGCACGAAAAGATGAAATGAACGGAGCCCTGCTTTTCCTTGCATCGGATGCGTCATCATATATGACCGGTGCCAATCTCGTGGTGGACGGGGGATGGACAGCATGGTAAATAAACGTGAAGTCCTGGCGATCATCCCGGCACGGGGAGGATCCAAAGGCATCCCGCGAAAGAACATCAAGCCTTTTGCCGGTTACCCTTTGATCGCCTACAGCATCGAAGCCGGGTTACGTGCCGGGCTGGTAACCCGGGTGATCGTCTCGACGGATGATGAGGAGATCGCGGCAGTCGCCCGCCAGTATGGTGCCCAGGTCCCTTTCCTGCGACCTCCCGAATTGGCGCAGGATGATACCCGTGACCTGCCCGTATTCCAGCAGGCGTTGAGCTGGCTGGAGGAATTTGAGGATTACAAAGCTGAGTTCGTGGTTCAACTCCGTCCTACTTCACCCATCCGACCGCGTCATTGCGTGGATGATGCCATCAGAATACTCCTGGAACATCCGGATGCTGATTCGGTTAGAGGTGTGGTTCCTGCGGGGCAGAATCCCGCATAAAATGTGGCGGATCAATGAGACTGATGGGACCATGTCACCCTTATTACATGTGGATGGAATTAAAGAACCTTTCAACGCACCCCGCCAGATTCTGCCACAAATCTATTGGCAGACAGGTCATATCGATGCCATCAGGGCTTCGGTAATTACCGGGAAAAATTCGATGAGCGGCACAAAAATCTTGCCATTGATCCTTGACCCAAGGTTCACTGTGGATATCGATACCCCCTTTGATTGGAAACGGTATGAATGGCTGGTAATGAACAGTGATCTGGACATGGTCGATCCGGCTAAAAAACGGCGTTTGATACCAGAAACAGTCTCGCTTCTGGTGATGGATTTTGATGGAGTGCTGACGGATAACCGCGTCTGGGTTGATGAGGACGGTAAAGAGCGGGTAGCCAGCAGCCGGAGTGACAGTCTTGGATTGTCCCTTCTTCGGCAAAAAACCAAGATCGAACCCATTGTGATTTCCAAGGAAACTAATCCAGTTGTTTCAGCACGATGTAGAAAACTAAAAATCGCCGCTTTTCAGGGAATTGATGACAAGGCAGAATTGCTCAAAACCATCCTGGCTGAAAAAAAGATCAATGCAAAAAATACCATCTATATTGGCAATGATGTAAATGACATGGATTGCTTTCCCCTGGTCGGTTATGCGGTGGCACCATCAGATGCGCAACCGGAAGTTTTGCGAAGTGTCGATCTTGTCCTTAAGAATCCAGGTGGGCATGGTGCCGTGCGAGAATTATGCGATCTGCTGCTGACCCGCAATTTGGAAAAATAATTGCGGTTATAATTGACCCTTTGATAGGAGCCGGAATATGCCTCGTGAAGTAAAAATTGGAGAAAAATGGGTTGGAGATGGTCACCCGACATACATTGTCGCTGAAATCGGGATTAACCATAACGGCGATCTTGAGACCGCCATGAAAATGATCGAAGCTGCTCATCATGCCGGGGTGGATGCCGTCAAATTTCAAAAGCGGACACCCGAACTCTGTGTTCCGCCGGAGCAGCGCGGTCAAATGCGGGAGACTCCCTGGGGTTATATCACCTACCTGGATTACCGGTATAAAGTTGAATTTGACCAGAAGGGTTACCAGGAGATCGATCGTTTCTGTAAATCATTGGATGTGACGTGGTTTGTTTCGGTCTGGGACGAGCCATCCGTGGATTTTATGGAAGGCTTTGATCCGGTTTGTTATAAAATTCCATCCGCATCGCTTACCGACCATGCACTATTAAAAAAACTACGGCAGACATGCCGTCCGTTGATCCTTTCGACAGGGATGTCCACCCTTAATCAGATTCGAAAAGCAATTGATGTCCTGGGGCCGAATGATCTGGTCATCACCCACGCCACCAGTACTTATCCCTGCGAACCGGAAGAATTAAATCTAAGAATGATCGAGACCCTCAAGAAGGAATTTACCTGCCCGATCGGTTATTCGGGTCATGAGGTTGGATTGGCGCCTTCCATCGTCGCAGTTGCCCTGGGTGCCTGCATGATCGAACGCCACATCACCCTTGACCGTGCTCTGTGGGGATCTGACCAGGCTGCTTCCGTTGAGCCGGGTGGATTTGAGCGCCTGGTGAAATACATTCGCGTCAGCGAGCAATCGCTCGGTGATGGCATAAAACGCGTTTACGATAGTGAATTACCGTCGTTGAAGAAGTTACGGCGAGTCCAAACTGATGATTAATTTAGAAAGGTGAAACAATGCACATACTCATATTATTTCTAGCTCCACTGGCCAAACCGCATGCTTATCTGGATCCCGGATCTGGCAGCATTATTGTTCAATTACTGGTTGCAGCCGGGCTGGGCGCTGCATTCGCAGTCAGGGTGTATTGGAAAAAGATCAAAGCTTTCTTTTCAGGCAAGAAGAATGTCGAAGAAAAACCGGTTGAGGAGACTCCTGCAGGGGAACCTCAAGCGAGTGAGCCTGCCAAGAAGAAATCGAAGAAAAAATAGCTGGTCTCGATCGTGAGAAAGTCTGTTGAAAAAGAGGGATTTTTTAGGAAGATCCCTCTTCACCCTTTCCTGTTTGCTTTATACCCAACGATAGCCCTATTGGCCTGGAATATTCGCGAGGTGATCTTACTGGTTGCCATGCGGCCATTGGCGATATCGCTGCTTCTTGCGGCACTTATATTTATAATCATGGGTTTGTTATTTGGTAATCGGCGAAAAGCCGCCTTAATAACCACACTGACCTTGGTACTTTTCTTTTCGTATGGCCATTTGTACCAATATGTGGTGCCAACCATTGGCGGTATCTGGGGTCACCACCGGGTTCTTGGATTGATCTACCTTGCGATCTGGATAATCGGCATCATATCAATTTCCCGACTAAGATCGTTTGGAGATTTGACTATTCTATTGAACCTGGTGACATTCATCTTATTGTTTGTACCGGTTTTCCAGATCGTGAAAGCAGAATGGCTTGCTTATAAACGGGAAAGTTCGATGACTCCCACCAGTATTCAAGCTGACGAGGTATTACAACCGGAAGGGGAATTTCATTCAGAGTCACCTTTACAAGGTGAAGGATCATTACCCGATATTTATTACATCATTGTCGATTCGTATGTGCGCTCTGATTCACTGCTGAGTGATTTTGGCCTGGATAATTCGGAATTTTTGAACGAATTAAAAGCAATGGGATTTTATATTGCTGATTGTAGTCGGAGCAATTACACTCAAACGCGTTTGTCATTGGTATCATCGCTCAATATGGTGTATTTACAGTCTTTGAGTGATGAATTTACAGCTGAAAACGAAGATAAAACCAGTGTTGATCCATACATAGAACATAATAATGTGATGAAAACGTTACAGAGTTTTGGATACAAGATCATTGCGATCCAGAGCGGGATTTCGTTTACCGAATTCCAGGCTGCCGACGAATATTTCCGATCTAGCAGCAGGAATATTTGGACGAGGTCGATCCAACCTTTTGAATCCATGCTGCTGAACAGCACCGCGATGAAAATCTTGAATGCATCACCTGTTCCAGCACTTCGCGAATTTTTGGATCGGATTTCTTTTCCTTTTTATGATTATATCGATGAGGAAAGATTTATTCTTGACCATATCGATGATGCTGCATCTTTGGCAGGCCCAAAATTTGTTTTTGTGCATATTTTCCCGCCTCATCAACCTTTTCTCTTCAAACCGGATGGTTCCTTTACCACTGATCCAAAATTCTTTGCAGCGTCATTCGATTACCCGGTTGATGAAGAGCATTATTTAGAAGGATATAGAGACGGCGTTGAATTCATCAATAACCGCCTGCCAGAAATCATTCGATCGATCCTCAGCCAATCTGGGCAACCGCCGGTGATGATCCTGCAGGCTGATCACGGTCAACGCGGCAGGAACAGGATGATGATCTTGAATGCATATTATTTCCCGGGAGATCAATCATCCGGGCTTTACCCCACCATTTCGCCAGTGAATAGCTTTCGGATACTCTTCAATACTTTCCTTGGAACTAATTATCCATTGCTTGATGACGTAAGTTGGTATTCCGATTACAACACTCCATTTGATTTCAGGGAATTCGGTGATCCTTCAGAAGAATGCCGGTAATAACTTCATTACTTAAAAGGACAAAAAATGAAAATCTCAGCCTCTTTTCGTGATCCCAGCGGTTTTTTATTCACCAGGGAAGGAAATCTCTTTCGCCAGGTAAATAAAGTCTACCAGCCACATTATGACAAATTAATGACTTCCGGTCTGTATAAGAAATTGACGGACAAAGGTCTTCTTATCAGTCATAAGGAAACAAAGGAAAAACCGGCTGAAGCCAGCCTTTCTTACAAAGTGATCCAACCTGAAAAGGTGACGTTTATTTCTTATCCATATGAATGGAGCTTCAGCCAGTATAAGGATGCTGCCCTCGCCACCCTGGAAATTGAAAAACTGGCAATGGAAACCGGAATGACGCTGAAGGACGCCAGTGTGTATAACATCCAATTTCACCAGGGCAAGCCAGTCCTGATCGATACTCTGTCATTCGAAGTTTATTCGGAAGGGCAGCCCTGGGTTGCTTATCGGCAATTCTGCCAGCACTTCCTGGCACCATTGGCGCTAATGGCACTGGTCGATATCCGCTTGGAACAACTGATGCGGGTCTTTATTGATGGCATCCCGCTGGACCTTGCCAGCCAGTTATTACCCGGCAAGACTCATTTCAATCTGGGAGTGGAGCTGCATATACATAAGCATGCTGCTTCTCAGAAAAAGTATGCTGATAAAGGTACCGAGATACAGGTAAAGGAAGTCAAGATAGGAAAAATGGCCTTCCTCGGCCTGATCGATAATTTGGAATCGACCGTGAAAGGATTTGATTGGAAGGCTGCCGGTACGGAATGGGCGGATTATTACGATGCCACCAATTACACCAAGGAAGCCTTCGAGCTCAAGAAATCGTTGGTCGGTAAATTCATTGAAGCCGCGAAACCTTCCATGGTGTGGGATCTGGGTGCAAATACCGGGATATTCTCCCAGCAAGCCAGTCAGAAGGGGATTTTCACCGTTTCTTCGGATATCGATCCGAGCGCCGTTGAAAAGAATTATCTCGACTGCAAAGCGCGGAAAGAAAAGAACATATTGCCATTGGTGCTGGATCTTTCCAATCCCAGCGCCGGCATCGGATGGGCAAACACTGAACGCTCGTCGTTCACGGAACGCGGTCCTGCGGACCTTGTGATGGCATTGGCGTTGGTGCACCATATTTCCATTTCAAATAACGTTCCATTCACACAATTGGCAGAATATCTTGGCAGCATTGGTAAACACCTGATCATCGAATTTGTTCCCAAGGAAGATTCCCAAGTGCAGCGTTTGCTTGCCAGCCGCCTGGATATTTTTGACCGGTACAATGAGAAAGGCTTTGAAGAAGATTTCTCACAATACTTCAAACTGCTCAAGAAGGAAAAAGTCGCAGGTTCAAAACGGACTCTTTACCTCTTTAAAAAGAAATAGATCAGGTTTTTGTGAAGAAATACCCGCTGCACCCATTTCTGCTCACCGCATATACCGTGATTGCGCTATATGCCAATAATGCGCAGGAGATCACGGCGGATGCGATGCTTCGGCCGATTGTGGTCTGTTCACTGTTGACTTTACTTGGATTATTGCTTTTCAGACAACTGACTGGTAATTGGGGAAAAGCAGGTGTTGTCACATCTTTTTTGGTTCTCCTATTCTACTCATACGGTCATCTTTACCAGGTATTGAGAAACAATCCTATCCTTGGCATCAACCTGGGCAGACACGGCATCCTGGGGATCTTCTATATCCTGATTGTCGTGGTTGGTCTGTTCTATTTTCTCAGGCGAAAGTTCAATGGCACTGACCTGACATCACCGCTCAACGTGATTTCGATCATCTTGGTTGCACTCCCAGTGATAAACATCTTCAGGTACGAATTCCGCTCTTCACGTCCGGAGGGTGGAAATCAGCAAGTTGACGCAGCGCTTTCGGAATGGCAGGCATCAATTCGAGCTCAATCCAAACAATCACTTCAAACGGAGAATGAAGATTCACTCCCCGATATTTATGTAATTGTTTTGGATATGTACGGCAGGCAGGATGCCCTGTTCGCTAACCTGGGATTTGACAATTCGGAATTTCTGGATGAATTGGAGAATTTGAGATTTGTTGTTGCAGATTGCAGCCGGAGCAATTATGCCCAGACCAGGCTTTCGCTGGCAAGTTTCCTCAATATGCAATACATACCGGAATTGGAGACAAATATTTCCATCGATGATGTCCTTGAACAAGGCATCAAGCACAGCCTGGTAAGGGAGCAATTGAGCGCACTTGGTTACGAATTGACAGCTTTTGAAAATGGCTTTGGTTTCAGTGAGATCCCCGACGCAGACCATTATTATGCGATTCAACCGGCATCATTTTTCGATTTGCGATTTCAGCCATTTGAAGCGATGCTGGTAAAAACCACAATGCTGCGTCTGCCCATTGACCTACATCCGCAATCATTATCACAGCTATTAAGTACCATCACATTTCCATACAGTCAACACGTGAGCAGGGTGGAAAACACTCTCACGATCTTAAGCACTCTGCCAGAGGATGATGGTTTGAAGTTTGTATATGCTCATCTAATGATCCCGCATCCACCGTACATCTATGAAGCGGATGGCAGTATTCGCCTGGATGATCGTTATTACCGCGAAGCTCTAAATCAACCCATCAGCGAGGAATATTACCAGGATGGATTTATAAAGAACCTGGAATATACCAATACTGTGATGTTGCCCTTGATAAAGACTCTGATTGAGGATTCGCAAACTCCTCCTGTGATTATCCTGCTTTCAGATCATGGTATGCGCGATGAGAATCGGATGGAGAATCTCATTGCTGTATTCGATCCCAAACTAGGCAATGGAGAAATTTATTCCACCATAACACCGGTAAATATCTTCAGGATCCTTCTGAATACCCATTTTGGAACGGATTATCCCATATTGGAGGATAGAAGCTACTACTCCGCTTATCCTGACCGCTATCTCCTGACCGAAGTCAAGGAGAATTCCCCAGACTGCCAGCCATGAAAGTAAAAGGCAATACCCTGTGAGAGATCGCATCGATCGGAAACTTGCTCATTTTCAATCCAACCAGCGCATCAAGTCTTTTACCCGCAGGATTTTTGATCATTCGACTGCCAATTCAGGAATAGCGCCAGTCATCTTTTTCAATGCATCCACCCGCATAGAAGCCTTAAGTCTCAATGCGGCATTTTCTTTGCTGGCTGCCTGGTCTCTCCACTTGCAGGGTATTCCTGTGCACCATTTCATTTGCAGAAGCGGCATGACGCGTTGCGTTCTAGGGACGGACCGGGATGATCCGGCTTCAGAGCCACCGTGCCGGGCGTGCCAGAATCAATCAAAAGTTTTGTTTGGCCAGGCTGACCATACCTGGTTTGAATACATACAGGATACAGAGTTGGAAAATCAGATTGAATCCCTCTCTCTTGATCAACTGATGAAATTCCAATTCCGGGATTTACCCCTGGGTGAGCTTGCGCTCCCATCCCTGCGCTGGACTTTACGCCGTCACAATCTCGAAGATGACGCATCGACACGGGAATTCTTCCGCCATTTCATCCGATCTTCATGGAATATTGCGGTCAAATTCGATAATTGCATAGAAGTGCTCAAACCTCAGGGTGTGGTCGTCTTCAATGGACAGTTCTTCCCTGAAGCGGTGGTACGTCACATCGCCTCCCGGAGAGGAATTCGAGTGATCAGCCATGAGGTTGCTCTTCAACCATTTTCTGGATATTTTACAGATGGTGAAGCTACAGCATACCCGATCGACATTCCAGATTCTTTCAACCTTAATGCTGAACAAAACAAGCGTCTTGATGATTACCTTGCGCAACGATTTCAAGGTGAGTTTTCAATGGCGGGGATTCGCTTCTGGCCGAAAATGCAGGCCTTGTCGTCTGAATTCCTGGAAAAGGCGGACAGATTCAAACAGATTGTGCCAGTTTTCACCAATGTGGTTTTTGATACCAGCCAGGGTCATGCGAATGTGCTTTACCCGCATATGTTTGCCTGGTTGGATGATGTACTGGGTTTTATCAAAGATCATACCGAGACCTTCTTTATTATCCGCGCCCATCCCGATGAGGACCGCCTGGGTAAGGAAAGCCGCGAGAGCGTTGCGGATTGGGTGAAAAAACATGATGTTGATAAGCTGCCCAATGTTCATTTCGTCGATTCGAGCGAGTATTTCAGCTCCTATGAGCTGATCCAGAAATCCAAGTTCGTCATGGTCTATAATTCCACGATCGGACTTGAGGCATCCATCCTCGGCGTTCCTGTTCTATGCGCGGGTAAAGCGCGGTTTACTCAACTTCCTACTGTGTTCTTTCCTGGATCGCAAATGGAATACCGCCGTTTGCTGGAGGAGTTTCTCGCATCGAGCAAAGTCGTTACTCGAGGAGAATTTCAAGCTAACGCGCGTCGATTTTTGTATTTCCAGCTCTTCCGCACATCCCTGCCATTCGATGAGTTCCTCGAGGAGGATGGGATTTGGAGGGGTTTTGTGCGATTGAAGGAATTTAAGCCTGCAGACTTATTGCCAGACCTTTCAGAAACGATGCAGGTCATATCTTCGGGTATCCTTAATGGAAAATCCTTCATAATTAATAAATAGAATACCGATTAGTTCTATATCATTGAACCGAAAATTGTTACAAGGTGCAAAATGAGTAATTCAAAAGAAGAAACAATTAAAATCCTGGTTGAACAGCTGCAAATCAATCACGAAGAGATCTCAGAGGATTTGACCTTTGGCGACATACCGCAATGGGATTTATTGGGGCACATGATGCTGATGTCTGCGCTGGAAGAAAAATATGGTGAAGAGATCAACACGGAAGCCATTGCCGAGCTTGTGAATTTCAAGTCGATTCAGGGATATATCGAGAAACACTCCCATGAATAAAAATTCACACACATTTCCGCTATCTTTAGCCATCCCGGATTATCTCATAGGAGAAGTCCAATCGAAGTTGGCTTATCTCGATGAAGATTTAAAATCAGGTCAAGTCGCAAAATCAGGTGATGCCATAACACTGGTTTTGAAACGTGATCTGGCACCTCAAAAGATAGCCGCGATAGAAAAGAAAGCCCTCCGGGTTGTGGAAGGTATCATTAAGAATGCGTTCAAACCCAAAGTACAGGTTCTTGAGGATCATATGGATCGTGAAGTGCCCTATAAAGCCGATCCCATGGAAGAATTGACCCGAAGGGGAGAGCTTTCCCAGGAAGCACAGGGGATCTTTACCATTGGACCCATGTTGACCCGCTTGATTGATTTTTTCGAATCAGAATTCATCGACCTGGCGAAGAGCTTTGGAGCCGAGCCTTACCGTTTTCCGACCCTCATCCCGGCGAGCTATTTGGAAAAGGTCAATTATTTCCATGCTTTTCCCCATTCGCTGACTTTCGCGACCCATCTGCGCGAAGATCTCGATGTCATACAGGATTTCTCGGACCATGCTTCATGTGATGAGCATGGGATTGATGTATCCATGGATTCTTTTTCGAATGTCCAGGCAATGCTTTCCCCGGCAGTATGTTATCACCTCTACTTTGCACTTGCAGACAAGCCTTTACTCAACGATCAATTGGTGGCAACTGCCGTCGGTAATTGCTTCCGTTATGAATCCAGTAATCTCGTTTCCCTTGAGCGGTTATGGAATTTCACCATGCGGGAGATCATATTTGTTGGTTCCAGGGAATTTGTGCTTGAGAATCGCGAAACTGCCCGCAAGCGAATGGAGGAGAAATTTGCCCGGCTAGGTCTGGCATACCGGGTGGAAACCGCCAATGATCCGTTCTTTGTCGGAGAATTCAAACAAGCAGCATTTCAAAATGCTTTCCAGTTGAAGTTCGAGATCCGTGCAAGTTTACCTTTCAAAAACAGTACGATTGCGGTCGGATCCTATAATTACCACCAGGATTTCTTTGGACGGAATTTGAATATTTCACTTTCGAATGGAAAGCCTGCTCAAACAGGCTGTGTGGCATTTGGTTTGGAGAGAATTGCGTACGCGTTTCTTGCCCAATATGGACTGGATGTGCGCACATGGCCAAAGTCAATCCGGGAGGTGCTTTTATGAGTGACGAAGTCAGTTATCGGCTCGCCAGGGAAGAAGATTACCCGATCGCAATGGAATTCTATTCCTTGTTGAATAAGCATTTTCAGAAGACGGGATATCTGCTTCCATCGCCCGAGAATATTGGTCAGCTCTGGCTGGATTCATTTGTAAGAACGTTGGGTCGATTTAGTATCATGTATGTGGCAGAAGTCGATGGCAGGGTGGTTGGATTTATCCTGGCACGCATCAAGCGCTTACCCCCCTATATGGGTGGGGTCATGGTTGGGGAATTAAGTGATATGTGGATCGAGGAGGAATACCGCCGCCTGGGGATCGGCAAACAGCTTTCAGTATTGTGCCTTGATTGGCTCAAGGAACAAAAGGTCCATTCGGTGGAGATACAGGTACTGGTTGGGAATGATGCGAGCTGGAAACTATATGAAAATTTTGGATTTGTCCTGGATTACAGGCATGCGAGGTTAATGCTCTAAGGAATGAAGACGGTCAGTCTCGAGGAGATAAAAAGCAAGCTGCTGGACCTGGGCATTTCATCCGGTGATGGATTGCTGGTGCATTCTGCTGTTCAATACTTTGGAAAACCAGTTGGCGGTATTGGGATTTATTATGATGCCATATGCTCAATCGTTGGAGCAGAAGGCACCCTGGCTGTGCCTGCATTCAGTTTCTCGTTTGCGAATTCAGGTTTGTTTGATTTGAAAAACACACCATCTGAAAAAATGGGGGTTTTCTCTGAATATGTGCGCAAGCTGCCAGGAGCCTTCCGTACCAGCCATCCCATGCAAAGCTTTGCGCTGATCGGCAAATTAGCTGAAGAAATGAGTAAGCGGGATACCCCGTCCGCATTTGATCCCGGTTCTGCAGTCGAGATGATGATTGAAAGAGATTTCAAGATCTTATTGCTGGGCGCTGATATCCAGGCAGTCTCCATCATCCATTATAGTGAGCAGCGCGTAAACGTTCCGTATCGTTATTGGAAGGATTTCCCCGGAAAGATAAAGTCCAATGGCCAATGGATTGAAAAAGCATATCGCATGTTTGTTCGTGATCTTACAATTGATCCCGCATTAATCATCCATCCCATTCAAGATGAATTGGTGAAATTGAATGGCTTGGTCCCATGTATCTCTGAATTACGGAACGTTAGCGGTATGCCGGATGCAGGAGTTTGTTAGAGTAGCCGATGAGATGCTGACGAGAGATCCATGGATTTTTGTTTCCAATTATCAACCGGGCAGGAAAGAGGCAAATTCATAATGTCCACCATGATTGAACTGATCAACGAATTGTGGTTTCTCAAACGGGATATCGTCAGTGATGGGTACGATCAGGCGCTTCATCAGTTTATCTACAGAACTCCCCATGAAAATTCACAAATATCAGACGGGTGAGAAATGCTGGACCTGGACGATCCCGGAAAAATGGACTTGTGACGAAGCTTACCTGGAAACGCTGGATGGTAAACGATTGATCGATTATGCCGACCATCCCCTTCATGTTGTATCTTATTCGTTGCCTTTTGAAGGGATCATTTCGCGGGAGGATCTGCTACCCCACCTGCATACACATAAACGACTGCCAGATGCAATCCCGTTTGTTTTCAAATATTACGAGCGGGATTGGGGATTATGCCTGTCAGAAAATCAGAAAAAAACTCTCCGTGATGAAAAATATAAAGTGGTGATCCGATCACAATTTGAACCGGGTGAGCTCAAAGTGGGCGAATGGATCATTCCCGGTACAAGTGAACAAAGTTTTATACTAGCAGCACATTTATGCCACCCGGCAATGGTCAATGATGATCTTACCGGCGTTGTGGTTGCGCTTGAAACAGCAAAAAAGCTGATGACTGCACCCAAACCCTATTACACTTACCGCTTCTTATTACTCCCCGAAACCATTGGATCAATTGCCTGGTTGAGTCATAACGAGGACTTGATCCCTGGGATGATGGGAGGATTATTCCTCGAAACACTTGGACATGTTGCGCCATTAACGCTTCAACACAGTTTCATGCCAGAAAGCCAGGCTGACCGCTGCATAAGCGCTGCGCTCCCGGATTTCGATCCAGGATGCCGATTTGGCGATTACCGGCGGGTGGTGGATAATGACGAAAGGCAATTCAATTCTCCGGGTGTGAGAGTCCCGATGCTTTCACTCTCTAGAGTGATGCCGGATAAGACCGATCCTGAATGGCCTTTTCATGAGTATCATTCCAGCCTGGATACCCCGGCAATCATCAAGGACGGTCAGCTTGATCGTTCAGTGGATACGGTGCTGGGATTGATCCAGGCTTGGGAGAGGAACCAGTATCCGGTTAACCAATTCAAGGGCGAAGTGTTTTGCTCGGGAAACAAGATCTGGATCGATCACCAGGTGAATCCGCAGGGTCACCGTCGCCTGTTTGAGATCATGGAGCGCTGTGATGGCAGCAGGACGGTTGCAGACATAGCAAGCGAACTTGCGATCACGTTCAATTCGGTGTGGGAAGTCATTTCATTGCTAGCAGATCGTAAATTACTCTCCTTTAGCCGTCAAAAGAATCCAACAGATCCGGTGCGGGGATTTTAGATGACTGCGTGTTCCATCGTTATTCGCGCATTCAATGAGGAAAAACACATTGGCCGCCTGCTCGAAGGGATCAGGCAGCAAACGATCAAGGATGTTGAAATCCTTCTGGTGGATTCCGGTTCAAGCGACCATACCATTGATATCGCCCGGCAATTTGGGGCAACTATTGTTCACATCAAGCCAGAGGATTTCTCTTTCGGAAGAGCCTTAAATAGGGGCATTGAAAAATCAGGCTCGGAAATAATCGTGATCGCATCCGCACATGTCTATCCCGTTTATCCGGATTGGTTGGAACGTTTGCTGGAACCTTTTAAGGATCCCAAAGTTGCACTGACTTATGGAAAACAGCGCGGAACGGATGAAAGTCAATTTTCAGAAAAGCAGATTTTCAAACACTGGTATCCTGATCATTCCGCTGCGAGACAGGCGCATCCTTTCTGTAATAATGCCAATGCCGCCATCCGGCGATCAATGTGGACCCGGCAAGCTTACAATGAGAGTCTACCTGCGCTGGAGGATCTCGAATGGGCGCGATGGGCATACGAACAGGGATCCCTGATCACGTATTCTGCTGAAGCGGAGGTGATCCATGTGCACCAGGAGAATTGGCTGGGAATACAAAACCGCTACCGACGAGAAGGAATGGCATTCAAGCAAATATATCCACACGAGCATTTTCACTGGTGGAACTTGTTTGGATTATGGATTGGGAATGTCGTCAGCGATTTCAGCGCGGCAATTTCTCAAAAGTATTTACAGAGATCTTGGTCGGATATTATCAATTTCCGCTGGCGGCAGTTCTGGGGAACGTATCTCGGATATCATCAATCAGGACCGCTTACCTGGAAGCTGAAGCAGGCATTCTATTATCCGCAAAACCTCTCCCAGACTGAAGTTTCTCAATCTGTGTCACGCATGGAGCCCATCTCATATCACAAATCCAAACCAGTCAAACCGGAGAATCCAGATGAAACCTAAAATTGTGGCGCTAGTGCCCATGCGGCATCACAGTCAGCGCATCCCGGGAAAGAATTACCGGATGCTGGCAGGAAAGCCATTATTTCATCACGTGCTCTTGAACCTTAAAAAAGTTGATGAAATCGAAAAGATCGTTGTTGATACGGATAGCGCTGAGATCATGCAGAGTATAAAACAGTTCTTTCCAGAGGTTCTCGTGTTGGAACGCCCCGAGAACCTTCGCGCTGATGAGATCTCAATGAATGAGATTTTGCTTCATGATATTGAAAATATTAAGGCAGATTATTACCTTCAGACCCACAGCACGAATCCCCTGGTTAGACCGGAAACTTATCGAAAAGCGATCAACACTCTTGTCGATAGTATCCCGGAATATGACTCTTTATTTGCGGTGACCCGGTTACAGGTAAGGCTATGGGACTACCATGGGCATCCCATCAACCACGACCCGAATGTGCTTCTGCAAACTCAGGATCTTCCGCCAGTGTACGCAGAGAACTCCTGCTTCTATTTGTTCACAGGTGAGAACTCTCCGCAAGCGTCGAAATCGGCTTGGCGAACGTCCAATGATGTTTGAAATTGACCGTGCTGAAGCCTGGGATATTGATGAAGAAATCGATTTTAAATTGGTTGAACTGATGTTAGGGCTCAAGCAGTAGAAAATGCCACACTTCGTAACACCCACTTTAAAGTGTTCTGTTAGAATGTGATGAATATGCCTCAATTGATAAGAATGACGGAGTATTCTTTTGTCTAAGAAGGTCAGCGTTGTTTTCCAAATTGCGCTTGTGCTGATCGTTATTGCAACACATCTTTACGCTGCAACCGCCCCGGCAGCCAGCGTGATGAATTTCTATAAAACGGATGACGCTTACTATTATTTCATCGTTGCCAGGAATGTGGCCGAGGGACATGGTTTTACTTTTGATCTGATCAATCGCACAAATGGGTATCACCCGCTCTGGTTGTTCATCAACATTCCCATCTTCGCCTTGACTGGCAGCAGCCGGGTACTGCCTTTGCGTGTGATTATCATGGTCATGGCGATTCTCACCAGCGCAACAGGGCTATTGATTTTTCGCCTGCTAAGAAAATACATCAATCATTGGGTGGCAGCCTTTGCTGCAACCGCATGGGTATTATTCCCGCGAATTCACCAGGTTACGACGGAAGACGGCCTGGAAGCCGGGTTGAACGCATTTTCCCTCATCCTGCTGCTTTTTGCAGCCTCATGGTATCGCGATAGAATGAAGGAAAAGAAGAACAAATCCTTAGATCTTTTTTGGGTGGGATTGGTTGCTTCCCTGGTCCTATTCACCCGGCTTGATAATATTTTCACCGTGATATTGGTGGGTGCCTGGTTGTTATTACGGGACTTGCCGATTCAACGTCAATTTATTTTGGATGAAATATTTATTGCCATCGGCGTTATTGGGTCAGCCATCATGAGGTTTGGCATCTCTGGGGAATATACTGCAGCCATGTTCTCCACGTATGTGATGCTCATACTGGCAATGATTATCAAACCCATAGTATTCACTTTTTTCCAGTTGGACACCCCTTGGATAATAAAAGACCGGAGATTCCAGGCACTCAAGATCATCGTGCTATGTGGATTAGCCAGTTTGGTCTTGGGCGCTATCATGCTGACCCTATCCTACTTCCGTTTTTTCAGTGTGTTCCCGCGCACCTATATCATCTACGATTGGATTATAACGACAGTCTTATTGATTTGTTCACGGATATTCTTTAAACACTCTTTATATCAAAATCGCTTGCAGGTTTTTTCAGCATGGTTGGAATGGCTGAAATCTTATTGGGGGAGATTCATAAGGGAAGGGTTTACTTATTTTGGTCTGATGGCAGTTTTGATGATTGCCTATTTGACCTGGAACACGATCTATTTTGGAACTGCCATGCCCATCAGCGGGCAGATCAAACATTGGTGGGCGGAACTTCCCAATACTGTATACGGTCATGATATGACGCTCCAGGTTTTTCTTGGGCTTTCTCCAAATTCCAATTATGGGTCCTGGTCGCTGATTTCCCGGTATCCCGATGCCCTCGTAAAAGGTCTCATAAAAGGATTCCAGATAGAAGAAGAATCAAATTACTGGATCATATATTTATGCATCGTGCTTGTTGCGATAATATTCATTGCCAGATTGATCCGAAATAGAAGATCAGAAATTACGCAGAAATTCCACGAAATCGGCATCCTGCCCCTGTTTTTTGGGTGCCTGGTGCAGATCTCGTACTACAACGCCACCAATTATCCGAACACCCGCTCGTGGTATTGGGTGGGTGAAATACTTGTTATCTTATTGATCATTGGATTGCTGTTGGATACGCTTGCTGATCAACTTGACGAATCGAAATCAGGGGGAATTGTCTTCCGCCTGATTATGGGATGCGTAATCATCTTCCTTATTGGGAATAACATATCCTATATAAAAAGATTGGCACCGGCAAGGGTTAAACCGGAATTGGAGGAATACTTCCTCGCTGATGCACGTGGTTTGGAAACATATACACATCCAGGGGCTGTTGTTGGGATGACCGGAGGCGGCACGGTGGCTTATTTTGTCCAGAACCGCACCATCGTCAACCTTGACGGATTAATGAACAGCGTGGAATATTTCAATGCGCTGAAGGAAGGCACAGGATCAGAATTCCTGGATGAAATGGGGGTTGAATATATCTTTGCCACGGAATATATGGTCACCTCCAGTGATCCGTATATGGGTATGTTCAAGGATCGCCTGGAAAGAATAGGCAAAGTCCGCGGTCCCGAAGGTTTTACCTTGTTCAAGTATCTTGAACCTTCAGAAATTGAAATGGATACACCATGACGAAAAAAAGTATCCTGTTCTCAGCACCGTACATGATCCCATTCCAGGAACGTTTCAAACCGGTCTTTGACCACTACAACCTGGTTCTGATCGTTCCCGAGGTCCATGAGCGTTTGAGTGAAGATGAAATAATAAAATATGCCGGGCAATTCGACGGGACGATCTGCGGGGATGATCGTTATAGCGAGAATGTCATCAAGCATTGTCTCCCCAGGTTGAGGGTGATCTCGAAGTGGGGAACTGGGATTGATTCGATCGACAAGGTGGCTGCGGAAAAGTTGGGTGTTCAGGTTAGGAATACGCCCAATGCATTCAGTGTTCCTGTCGCGGATAGTGTGCTTGGATATATTTTAGCCTTCGCCCGCAGGCAGCCCTGGCTCGACCGGGCAATAAAAGCCGGTAAATGGGAAAAACTTCCCGGGCGCGCTCTCAGTGAATGTACTCTGGGTGTGATCGGGGTGGGTAATGTTGGGAAGGCGGTACTGCGGCGAGCCAAGGCTTTCGGATTACGGCTGCTCGGGAATGATATTAAAGAGATTGATCAGGAATTCACCAGTGATGTTGGTGTCGAAATGGTCGATCTTGATAAGTTGTTACAAGAATCTGATTTCATCAGCGTCAATGCTGATCTCAATCCCACCAGCCGCCACTTGATTAATGCCGTGACCCTGGCACAAATGAAACCAGGTGCAATTATCATTAATACCGCGAGAGGTCCAATCATTGATGAGATGGCGCTGATCGCAGCATTGCAGAATGGTAAGATCGCTGGCGCAGCCCTGGATGTTTTTGAGGACGAACCCATTCCGGTCAAATTCACCGTTATTGAAGATGGATAACGTTATGCTTGCGCCGCACAATTCTAATTCCAGCCCGGCAGCCTGGGAAAAAGTGCATTGGAATACCATCCGAAACCTGCTCGAAGGTCTCGGAATTCCAGCGGATGACCTGGAGCAATGGAAGGATCGCTAGATTTGATCAATGAATCCGAGGTGAATCATGGATGACCGCAGCAAAGTGATGTTGATCACCGGCGCAGCCGGAGGTATTGGCAGGGCGACAGTAAAATTCTTTACCAGTAAAGGCTGGCAGGTGATCGGCGTCGACCGCAACGACTTCAATGAAGAGTACCCGGGTTCGGGATTGTATATTAAGGCTGATATATCGGATCCAAAAGCAATCGAAGCCATTTATGAACAGGCGAAGAAATTCAGCCCGGTTCTCGATGTGGTGGTTAATAATGCAGCCCTGCAAATTGCCAAACCTTTGATCGAAACGACGGACGTGGAATGGGACATGGTGATGGCGTCCAATCTCCGTTCAGTATTCTTAGGCGCCAAATTGGCTTATCCACTCTTTAAAGAAGCCAGTGGAGGGGCGATCGTAAATGTCTCCTCCGTGCACGCGGTGGCAACCTCAAAGAACATCGCCGCGTATGCAGCCAGCAAAGGGGGGCTGTTGGCGCTGACCCGGGCGATGGCGATTGAATTCGCCCCGGATAATATCCGCGTGAATGCCATTTTGCCGGGTGCCGTGGATACCCCGATGCTGCGGGCAGGGCTGCAGCGCGGACATCTGGATGGCGGCACGATCAACGACCGGTTGGAGAACCTGGCACGAAAGACGGTCAATGGCAGGGTGGGTCTACCCGAGGAAATCGCCAGCGTGATCTTTTTCCTGGGAGATAACACCCAGTCATCTTTCATCACGGGTCAGGCATTGATCGTTGACGGTGGAGCCACAGCCCGGTTGAGCACGGAGTAAAAACCCATCATGAAATCAAAGATCAAAGCGATCATCCCACAGAAAGCGTGGAGAGTGTTGCGGGACACTTACGACGGGATTATTAGATTACCGGAGCTGCCCGAGGCTTATCTGCATCCATGGCGAAGAAAGAGCATCGCGAATCTCAACAGCACTCAAGAATATGCATCAAGGAAAGCGGGCTTTCATAATAGGGAATGGTCCGAGCCTGAAGAATACGGATCTAACCAGGTTGAAGGATGAATATACTTTTGGCTTGAACCGTATCTATCTGATGTTCCCCGAGTTGGGATTTACGACTACTTACCTCGTTTCCATAAATGACCTGATCATCGAACAATGTGCAGCTGAATTGCTCGCTGTTTCAGTGCCCAAATTTTTTGCGTGGAGATCTCATCGTCATTTCCTCTCCTTGAATCCCCCTGCAAGTGAACTTCCCGATTTTATTTACACTTCTTATACTGGACCACGATTTTCCAGGGATGTCAGCGGACGCGTTTGGGAAGGCGCAACGGTGACCAATGTTGCGCTTCAATTGGCTTACCACATGGGATTCCAACAGGTGATCCTTATCGGCGTCGACCACAATTTTGTTTCCAAAGGTCCAGCGAACACCACTGTGGTTTCAGGGGGGGATGATCCCAATCATTTTTCTCCTGCCTATTTCGGCAAGGGTTTTCGCTGGCAGCTTCCTGATTTCGAAACTTCCGAGGTTGGATATAAAATGGCAAGGGATGCATACGAGAAGGATGGTAGGCAGGTGCTGGATGCCACGATAGGTGGTAAACTGACCATTTTCCCGAAGGTTGATTACAACAGCCTTTTCTAATCCATGACTGATCAACCGCTGGTTTCCATCGTCACACCTTCTTACAATCAAGCTGCATACCTGCATGAAACAATGCAATCTGTTTTGAACCAGGATTATCCCAAAATTGAATACCTGGTTGTGGATGGCGGCTCGACGGATGGCAGTGTTGAGATTATCAAGGAGTTTGAATCCAGGCTAACCTGGTGGTGCTCTGAAAAAGATCGCGGGCAGGCGGAAGCGATCAACAAAGGACTCCAGAGGGCAAAGGGTGAATATATCGCCTGGTTGAATTCTGATGACCTGTATCTTCCCGGTGTCATTAGCGCTGTTGTCGCGTTGTTCACAAAGCACCCAGATGCAGCCATGGTGCATGGGGATGTGTTTGCGATCGATGAAACCGGCAGGACAACCAATCGCATAACATATGGAGATTGGGGAATTGAAGGTCTGATGCAATTCCGGATCATTGGACAACCGGCTGTTTTTATGCGACGTGAAGCACTCGAAGCCGCCGGATACCTGGATCTGGAGTACCATTTTTTACTCGATCATCAGCTATGGTTGCGCGTGGGTCAGCAGGGAAAAATCATCTACAATCCAGAACCCTGGGCTTCAGCGCGTTTCCACCCGGAGGCAAAGAACGTAGCCCTGGCTTCCGCCTTTGGGGGGGAGGCCTTAAGAATCGTCGAATGGATGCGAGGTCAGGCAACATTAACCGAAGCGTTCGGTAAAAATGAGAAGAAAATCCTGGCAGGGGCATACCGGCTTGATGGAAGGTATTTATTGGATGGCAATATGCCTGGAAAAGCTCTGGTTTCGTATCTTAAGAGCATGTATTACCACCCAAAGACCGCGTTGATTGAATGGCAGCGTATCCTGTTTTGTTTCCCAGCCATGCTGGGGCTGGGCAAGATGCGATCCGTGCTTCGCAAGGGGCGAGGTTATAATCAAGACCAGTCTCAGTCCGGATAATAATAGATCTCATGGGAAAATCATTCTCAACTAACCTGATCAAAGCGATCGAGTACTTATCCCTGCCTTTTCAATACCCCAGTCAATTCTGGGAATTAGGTCAGCGCATCTTTTTTGATCGTGAATTGACCCATGAATTGGCCAGGCTGACCCCACAACGGAATTGGTTCAAGGGGATTCAGCTGGATACCATTATTGATGTAGGTGCCTATATTGGCTCATTTGCTTTTGCAATGCGCATTCTCTTGCCTGAAGCCCAAATCTATTCGTTTGATCCCATGCAGGAAAATATTCAGAAGTTGACCTATGCCATGGCAGGAGATGTCAAATTTAAAGCCTACCAGACAGCTCTAGGCGAAAAGAAGGGGACCATAGAATTTTGGAAGAGCTCTTTCATGGCTTCCTCTTCTGTATTGGAGATGGACGAACTGCATAAACAGGTATTCCCCGAGTCATCAGAGAATAAGAAGATCGAAGTGCCAGTAGCGCGCCTGGATGATTTCCTTGGTGAGATCATACTGGGTAAAAAAGTATTATTGAAAATTGATGTCCAAGGTTATGAGCTGGAAGTACTTCGCGGCGCGGATGCCGTGTTGAAAAACGTTCAATATATCATTTCAGAAGTGTCGTATCATCAACTTTACCAGAAGCAGGCCTTGTTTGATGATGTTTATCAATATCTTTTCAAAAAAGGATTTGTCTTCGGCGGGCTCTTTGATTCATTATTATCTCCCAAGGATGGCTCGATCCTGCAATCCGATGCGTTGTTCTATCGACCATAAATAATTTAGCTATGGCAGATACAAACCCCAAGCGCACGAGTAAAACCGCTTCAAAATACAGCCATTTGGCCATTCTGGTCGTTTTTCTCCTCGCTTCACTCGCGATTCGAATTTACGATATCACTGACCTGCCATTTGACTTTCATCCCAGTCGGCAGATCTATACTGCCATCCTTGCCCGCGGTCGATTTTATCAAGATCTCGAATCTGCCCCGCAATGGCAGCGGGATATGGCGGTACGCGTCTGGCAGAAAGAAGATTACGAGCCTCCTTTCATGGATGGACTGGCTGCCATCAGTTACCGCGTGATCGGTGAAGAAGTTCTCTGGGTGCCGCGCTTATTCAGCGCGATTTTCTGGGTACTGGGCGGGATTGGAATATATCTGCTGGCGCGGGGATTAACCTCCGATGCCGGTGGTTTGGCAGCTACGGCATTTTATCTATTCATACCCTATGGTGTGATTGCCAGCCGCAGCTTTCAGCCGGATCCGCTCATGACGGCTTTGATCATCTTTGCCTGGTGGTCAATCTACCGCTGGTCGCAAAACCATGGCTGGAAATGGGTGATCCTTGCCGGTATTTTTTCCGGCCTGGCTCTCCTGGTGAAAGCCCTGGCGGTTTTCGCAATTGCAGGCGGTTTCCTCGGTTTGTTATTCATTCTGGGTGCCAAAAAAGCTTTGCGCGATTCTCAAATATGGGCGATGGGTGTCATCACCATCCTGCCCACGCTTGGGATACATGATCTATGGTTTTATTTTGGAAGGATCACTTGCCAGCCAGTTTAGCCTGCGGTTTTTCCCTTCCATGTGGCTGGATCCGGTTTTTTACCTGAAATGGATTACCCAGGTCGAAAATGTGATTGGTTTGACATTCTTGATCGCCGGATTGGTTGGCTGGTTTCTTTTAGGTGGCAAGGAAAAAAGGTTGTATATCCTGGCCTTGGCCATTGGGTACCTGGTATATGGTTTTATCTTCTCGTATTATTTTTCAACCCATGATTATTATCACATCACTCTGATCCCATTGATCGCCCTTCTGCTTGCTCCGTTGGCAGATGAAATCATCAAGCGATTGGGTGAACTGAATTCGAATCGCTGGATGCGCACAGCCCTTGGAACTAGTCCTCGCCTTTGGATTGATCATCAATTTATGGAATATTCGCACGATTTTTCATAAAGTAGATTATCGCCCGCAGGCAGCTTATTGGGAAAATATCGGGAATGTTGTCGG
The DNA here is from genome assembly GCA_963804865.1 of uncultured Chloroflexia bacterium. GTDB lineage: Bacteria > Chloroflexota > Anaerolineae > Anaerolineales > Anaerolineaceae > CAVVEQ01. Next base: position 1,101,755 of record CAWDSH010000001.1, on the reverse strand, counting down.
TCACGATACTTCCATCATCGCCCTGACCCAGGATTACGGTTATCCCCTTGAGTATTTTGGCTGGGTATCCCCTGCAGGTTACTGGCCTTATACCGGCGATACCAGCTTACGCGAAATGGCTGGTTTAGCCCAGCCCGAATTCCTGGATCGATTCAAGGAAATGACCCGTGACCGTCAATATTTCCTGGTGACCGATCTGGACGAGCTGGAAAGGCAGCCGCAATTGAAAGAGGCTTTATTCAATGGCTACCCCATATATTCGAAGAGTGAGGGGTATATCGTTTTTGATCTGACCCAAACCGTTGATCCCATGAGTATAAAGCGTATCTCCATCGTCACACCTTCATATAATCAAGCTCCATTCCTGGAACGAACAATCCGTTCAGTGCTGGACCAGGATTATCCCAATATTGAATATATCATCGTGGATGGCGGCTCCACAGACGGCAGCCTTGAGATCATCAAGAAATACAGCCATCGCCTCGCGTGGTGGACTTCAGAGAAAGATCGCGGGCAGACGGACGCAATAAACAAGGGTTTTGCGCATGCCAGTGGGGAGATTTTCGCCTGGTTGAATTCCGATGACACCTATGAGCCGGGCTCGGTGCGGGATGCCATGCAGCAGCTTGATGTTCACCCGCAATGCAGCGCGATTTATGGAGAGGCAAATTTCATTAACGAGAACGATCGAATCATAGGACGTTTTCCAGCTGCACAGACGGATTTAAAAAAATTAAAACAAGGGTTATGTTCATGTACCGCAACAAGCCTGCTTTTTCAGGGCAGATTATTGGCACAAGGTGGGTCCTTTGGATCCCGATTTCTATTTTGCCATGGATTATGATCTGTGGGTGCGTCTTGCCCGCCTGGCGCCACTCGTTTATATCCCGGGACACACTTGGGCGAATTTTCGCCTGCATTCAGATGCGAAGACGATTGCAGCGGATGATCGCTGTTGGCCGGAGATGCTGCGCATCCATTACCGCGATGGAGGTTCTGTTTTCTCGCTGATCGTTATGAAATATTGGATGCGTAAAATGGCCGCTCCCTTGATCAATTGGCGTAGAAAGAGCATGATACAATCAAAAACACAAAGGTAAAACAATGACTAATAAAAACCTCACTCCCCACAAGGGAAATTTTATCGATGAATTTGTCATGCGCGTCAAATTGGTTCTACGCTTGCTGAAGGATCGCAGGATTAATAATTTCCTGAAGCTCCTTCCATTCAGTACCTTGCTTTATTTTGTTTTCTTCCCCGATCTGCTCCCCGGACCGATAGATGATCTGACATTTGTTTTATTGGGAAGCATGCTGTTCATCGAGCTCAGCCCGCAGGAAATTGTGGATGAGCATATGGCTGCACTTCGAAAAGTTCTGCCCGGTGAATGGAAGGATCCTGGTAAGAAAGAGGACATCATCGACGCGGGATTTAAAGAAGTAACCGATGATGAAGAAAAACCACGTGCCGAGTAAGATATTTAGTGCTTTCGACGAGTATTATTGGTAAAAGTTATTGGAGGTGAAAATTGGCAACATTACAATGGGAATCCATCAAGCGACAATACTGTGACAAAGCAGGCTGCCAGGTTGCTCTACAAGCCCAAGTCATTTATCCGATCGACTACCTTCCCGACAATCCAAGAATTTTGAGTGAGCGTTGTTCGCACGGGGACTTGTGCCTAAAAGAAAGACTGGGCTCCTGCGCATATTCCGGCGGTGATCCGGATTTCGATCCTTTCAGCGGGCAGCATCAATCGAAGAAGTAAAAAAAAGACCCTGAGCGATCAGGGTCTTTTTATTTTCCGGTGATCGATTCCACCCGGTAATAATCAGCCATACAACTGTTCACCCAATAATCCGGCTCCACCTGGAGATCGCTGATGCCATGCTGGCTGTCCAGGCCTGCGAGAGTGAGATTGTTCTCTCCAAGAGTGATTGCCTGCTGAATAACCTTCTCCCGCTCATCCCATTTACTCGCAAATAACTGGGCTTGCTCGAGGTCTCCAGTAAGGTTTTTGCCAGCATAGAATGGATATGCACAACCAAGCAGTAAAATGATAAGCGAAATTTTGTGAATGATGTTTAATCTTTTTGGATCGGAACCCATTCGACCCGAGAAAAAAAATCCAGCCACGAGAAAGAATCCAATCATCCCGAGGATAAAGATATAAGTTGCGGAAAGAAGGGCGCGCAGTTCCGGGTATGCGGACTGGGCGTAGGCAGATGGTGCCACGCAGCAGACGATCAAACCAAATACGACCACAATGATTGCAGCGATGATTTTCCACAGTTGTATTCTTCGCTTTGATTCAACCAGGTTCTCTACCCCGGGAGATGATCGGATAATCACTCCAAAGATAAAACTGATCACGCTGCCGGTGATTACGGGCACAAGATAACCCAAAACGAGATGGTACATAAACGCCAGTGCATATCGGATGGAAGAGTAAATAAGGGTAAAAAATCCTGGCGGGTCAGGGAATAATTCCTGGCGGATGTGATTTCCGGGGGAGAGAACAAGAATTACTATGGCGATCAATGAAACGAATAGGCCTGTCCCCATAAGGATCATGCCGCTTTTTTTTCGGTCACCCTTCAGGGTGATGGAACACCCGATCAATGCAAGGGTGAAAAATCCGACCTGGAGTGCGGCATTGGTCTCAGAGAAACCACCGGAGACCAACGCTAATAATCCAAATCCTGCGATTTGAAGAGGTTTTGATGATCTTTGGATCCCAATGATAGAGATCGACCAACCTGCCAGAGCAGTTAAGCAGATCAACGGAAGTGTGTAAGTGATCGAGCCGTTCAACCAATAAAGGATCTGGAACCGGTTGGGTGCTATGAGGATGGTCAGGTATAGTACCAGGGTTGCCAGCGGTCCAACCATACCAATGAGGTAATTTCTCAATCATCCTATTTTGGATATTGATGATTAATCGGATAAGACTGCCCAGCCATACCAGGAGGAGAATCGCAGGCAATACCTTTACCAACCCTTCCAATAGGGGTTCGATTACCAGTATCAAAAAAATGGAGGAATATCTCCCCGACCAGGTAGTATAGATATCCCACAGCCCCTGGAACAATCCCAGATCTCTCCCTTTGGCAGCATAACAATAATCATCCGCCATGAGTCGGGAGAACGCACCCTGGTAGCCGAAGAAAATTAAACTGAATACAAGCGATACAAGCAGCAGCAGAATGATCGGACGCAGGACCTTGAATCGTTCTTCCGGATTTTGAGATGAACGCATGTGAGTCAGACTGTCTAATAGAATTTCTGACAGATCAAGAGACGACGCCCAACTTCCTGCCGACTTTGGCGAAGATCTCAAGACCTTTGCTCAAATCGTCATGTGAATGGGCTGCCGATATCATCGCGCGGATGCGCGCAGTTCCCTTTGGAACCGTGGGAAAACCAAGTGCCATGGCGAAAACACCTTCTTCAAAGAGGTCCCGGCTGAATTGCTGCGCCAGCGGTGCTTCGCCCAGCATGATCGGTGTGATGGGTGTAACGCTCACACCTGTATTGAATCCCAGTTTTTTCATTTCGGATTTAAAGAATTGTGCATTTTTCCAGAGCTGATCAACTAATTCGGTGGATTCTTCGAGGATATCAATGGCTGCCAGACAAGCGCCCACGTCTGCTGGAGTCATGGCTGAGGAGAAAAGGAAAGGTCTTCCACGCTGGCGCAGCCAATCGATGATCGCGGTTTTCCCGGATACAAGTCCACCCACCACACCAAAAGCTTTGGAGAGTGTACCCACTTCAACATCCACTTTTCCATGCAGGCTGAAATGGTCGACAATTCCCCGACCGCCTTTCCCCAGGACACCCTCGCCATGGGCATCATCCACCATGAGGATAATGTCGTGCTTATGCGCCACAGCCTGGATTTTATCCAACGGTGCGATATCTCCATCCATGCTGAATACACCATCCGTGACTATTAATGAACGGCGGTACCGGCCGCTGTTTTCGCGAATGGTCTTATCCAGATCCTGCGGATCGCAGTGTTTATATCGGATTGTAGTGGCTCCCGAGAGCCGGCAACCATCGATGATACTGGCGTGATTAAGTTCATCGGAAAAGATCGCGTCTTCCTTTCCGACCAGGGCTGGAATGGTGGCCAGGTTGGCACAAAATCCGGATTGGAAGGTTATGGTTGCTTCAGCACCTTTAAATTTTGAAAGACGTTCCTCCAACTTGAGATGCAGATCCATAGTTCCTGCAATGGTGCGGACTGCGGTGGGGCCGGCTCCATATTTATCTAGTGCTTCCTTGGCAGCTTTCACTACGCGTGGATGGTTTCCCAACCCCAGGTAGTTGTTGGAGCAGAAATTGAGCACATTTTTTCCATCCACCACCAGCCAGGCACCCTGCGCAGATCCTATCGTGCGGATACGATTGAGGAGTCCACCTTCCTTGAGTTGTGAAATTTCCTGGTCTATCCATTCCAAGCGATTTGACATGTTAACCTCATGATTGGATTTTTTAGCATAATAAAAAGCGAATTCGATAGTTACGATGCGACGTCAAATAATTATACTCCGGGCATGATTTCACCCAGCCAGCCCAGCTCCGCAATGGCGGAAAGGAGCTGCTCTTCACGTCCGGGTTTAACGATCACCATTGTGGGGGAAATGATCTCTCCCAAGAATTTCTGGGCAGTGCTTTTTTGCAGTTCTGCGAGGATCTCGGGATTACTGAAACGAAGGACGATGGGATGTTCGATCTGCACCTGGACGCCAAATTTTTCCCAGCGTTCCACAGCCTTGAGCAGTGATGGGGATACCGTTGAAGAAGAGTGGGCTTTAAGTATGGATATCAATTGCTGCGGTTTTAAACCCATTTTGGCTGCTTCTGAAAGAGAACCTGAATTCATCTTGTAATGATAGGTTCCTTTGATAACGTGATCCCATTCACAGAAACGGGCGACCTGGTAACGCACTGCACGGGGAACGTCACGGGTGGCTGCCAAAACTCCGTTGGAGGAAACCCTCAATTTACCCTTTTCAATTTGAGATTCCCATGGGAGCATCCCTGAAAGTCTCCTTTGAAAATCCAACGGTAATCTGAAAGCGCTCTTCCTTGTTTTTCTTCCAGCCGATGCCAGGTCTATTAATCCAAGCCAAAATAATGGACCCTGAAGGTAATATTCGATCAATCTGCCTTCGACTTTCATCCAGGCATTGAACCCGCGCAGATATTCACCATTTTCACCTTCCCGGATGAACCAGGCATCATAATCACCCGCCTGGCGTTGGAAATCCGGATTCCGCTGGTGAATGGCTGAGATCAACGAATCAAGATCCCACCAGGTGTTTAGGGGAACACCATCCAGAAGTTCGAGGAAAGAATGACGGGTCTTAAGAGGATCATTTTTCCAGATGCCTTCAAAACTTAATTGCGCGAGAAGTCGCAATTCATTGATGGTCTTGCTGGATTGCCATGCCTTGATCATGAGAGCCTGGGAGCTGTTCCTGGGACTCTCAAGGAAAGTACGGGTGGATTCAGGATTGGGATTGAGGTCGGCTGAAATCAGGGAAATATCTTGAAGAAGCTCAATAAGGAATCCCATTACGGGTTTTTCTATCCAGGATTCCAAATTTGTAAGAGAGAGTCCCGTCCGGATGGCGGCCAGTAATGTGCAGGCATGATCCAGGATGCCGTCTTTGGGAATGAATTGAAGGAGGGTATCTTCTTTCTTTGCCGGTCGGCCCAAAGGAATGGAGTCTTTATCGGGAGCAGATGGGTTTTGATTCATGAATTCATCTGGGATATAGGCGTATTCCAGTAATCCTTCACCTTTTTCCAGAAAAGCGCGTCCAATTAAGCCGGAATACCAGAGCGTTTCGGTGACTGAGACGGGATTCAACTCCGGGTGTTCACGGTCGCGCCGACCTGCCCCCATATCCCGAAGTTCCCCAAAACGCCGTGTGAACTCCATCCAGGTCATATGCCCGCTTTGCTCTTGGAGGGCAACAAATGCTGACAGGGCATCTCGAGGTAGCGATGAAACGATTTCTTTCAATTTTTCCGGTTGAGTTAGATGGTGGACAATCATATCCAACCATAAGTGAGGTTCATCTGATGGCAATTCCAGGTCCCAGTTTCTCGCCAGGATCATAAAATAGCCGGTATCAGCAGTATTTAGAGCGTGAAAGAGGTCAGGCATGGGTGGATCTCTTGAGATTATACCTTTGAAAATTCTTCGCCTGATATCAGCATGGAAATCGTGATTTATGCCAACTTAACGTTTCTGTTGGGTGGGGATGTTTTTAATTGACGGGGTATTTTCTTTTCAGTATAATGATTGGACTATTTAGAGGAAAACAGGAACCCTCTGCTTTATGGCGCTTAAAGGCAATCTTCGCGATTTTACATTTTCGCAATTACTGAATCTGATCAACCTCGCAGCCAAAACTGGCACACTTGTCATCGAAGGACAAAGTGATATTGCCCATATTGGTTTTCGCGAAGGCAAGCTTTCCTATGCCCAGGTCGGCGCTGAAGATAGCAGCCTGGCAGCCATTCTTCAAAGGTTCAACAAGATCAGCCCCAGTCAGTACCGCATCCTGGCAGAACGGGCCAAGATGATGTCGGATAAGGAACTGGGATTGCTCTTGATCAATGCCGGATATCTATCCCAGCAGGATATCCTTGATAGCCTGACGCAGTACATCATTGATATAGTCCGTGTTCTTTTTACCTGGGTGGAAGGTTTCTTCCGTTTTGAGCCGGACGAACAGGCTCCCAATGGCAAAATCCCTGTCCGCATTGACCTTGAAAACTTGATCATTGAAGGAACAAGACAGCTGCGTGAATGGGAAATGCTGCAGGAAGAGATCCCCAGCCTGGACATGGCGCTGAAATTCACGGAACGTCCGGGTGCCAATATCCAAAAGATGAACCTTAATGTCGAGGAATGGCGGGTGGTATCGTATGTTAATCCAAAGAATACGATGCGCCAGATCTCGCAGGCAACTCATATGAATGACCTGGAAATCCGGAGGGTTGTCTACAGCCTGCTCCAGGCTGGACTGGTGGAGGTCGTACGTCCTGGTGGAGCACCGCTCCTCTCGAACCGCATGTTCCCCACGGAGAATCCAGACGAGCAGAAATCTTTGGTAAATAAATTGATCGACCGCATTCGAAATATCTAAAGGCAGATCAGGACAGTCATTATGCAAACAGTAAAAATCGTGGTCACAGGTCCTTTCAACGCCGGGAAAACGGAATTCATTCGTTCGGTGAGTGAAATCGATGTTGTTTCCACGGAACGAAAGATCTCAGCTGAAGAAGAAAAGATAAAAGAAACCACCACGGTTGCCATGGATTTTGGGCGCATCACCGTTGACGATGAATTGGTGCTGTATCTCTTTGGCACACCCGGACAGAAGCGTTTTGACTTCATGTGGGAGATCCTTTCTGAAGGTATGTTGGGATTTATCGTCCTTGTTGACAGTACCCGCCCGGAAACCTTCCGTGAAGCGCGCAGTATTTTGGAAACTTTCCGTGCGTATGCACCCACCCCGTATGTGGTCGCAGCCAATAAGCAGGACCGTGATGGTGCCTGGGAAATGAATGATATGAAACTAGCGCTCCGCCTGGATCCCAACGTTAAGTTTCTGTCCTGCGTGGCGACTTCAAAGGATAAAGTCAAGACCGTGTTGCTTGAGCTCCTTTACAGCATTCTAGCCGAGATGGACAAAAGCCAGAAAAAAGCTGAATAATCCTTTTGGCAGAGAATAATTTCATATACTTTTTAGCAATCCTAGATTATTGTTTATGGAATATCATCACCGTCTTATTATGAAATCAGAAGATAAAAATAAACCCCTTTCAAGTTGCCAATTCTTCATGGATGGATTGCTTGAGATCATCGGTTCTGCAGGGGTTTCAGCTGTGCTTAAGATTGTCACTGGCAAAGAAGATGTCAGTAAAGATTGCATTAACTTTTCAGACCTGCATTCAATAAGTAATGCGCTTGATGCACTCTACGGCCCGAGAGGTGGGAGAGGAATCGCATTACGGTCCGGCAGGGCATCACTGAAATATTTCCTGCGCGCTTTCGGTGAAGATCTGTTATTGAATGATATCGACTTCAAAATGAAACCCACACGTAAAAGATTCAAAGATGGATTGTCCAGGTTGATGAAAGCCTATCAAGAAAAGTTCAAGATCGATGTGAATTTATTGGATGATGGGACAACCTGGATCTGGCAATCCCTGAATTGCACTGAATGCCAGGAAAGACAATCGCAGGGGACAGCCTGCCAGTTCACCGAGGGATTATTGCAGGAGTTCCTCTCCTGGTGTGGCGGAAACAAGAATTATCCCATCACTGAGATCAGTTGCTGCGCTCGTGGCGATGAGATCTGCCAATATCGCATAGATCCACGTCCGATTGAATAACCCTGCCAGGTGAAACACTTGACATCTACTACGTAGCTTCTTATACTCATGATAGTAAATCGGGGAGCCTGGGTAAGCCAGGCTGAGATAAGGACCGAATCGTCCTTGACCCTACGAACCTGATCCGGGTAATGCCGGCGGAGGGAGAACAGAGATCAAAACAAATCCCTCCCTGGCGGAGGGATTTTTCATGACCTTGAAGTAGAGCGGTGATCTTTGCCAATGGTGAAATGCGCGATGCCATGATGATCAAGAAATTGATCCGGGCAAATGATCTATTGGTCGCAGCCGATGGGGGACTTGGGCATTGTAACGAGCTCCAACTGGTTCCAAAAGTCTTGATTGGCGATCTTGACTCGGTTCCGGATGAAGAGATTGAAAAGTGTGAAAACGCAGGGGTGCAAATAATGCGATATTCGGTTGAGAAGGACGAAACCGATCTTCAATTGGCGCTGGATTTTCTGATCAAGAAGAATATTCGGACCATTCTAATAGTGGCAGCGCTCGGAGGGCGTCTGGATCATACCCTGGGGAATCTGTGCCTGTTGCTGCGGGAAGATCTGGTTGGCAGAGAGGTGATCCTGGATGATGGAATCGATCGGGCATTCGTGATCCGGGACCAGAAAGTGATTAAGGGGGCAAAAGGCGACACGGTGTCGTTAATCCCGCTTTGGGGAGAGGTCACTGCGATTAGGACCGAAGGATTGAAGTACCCGCTTGTCAATGAAACCCTCTTCGCCGATCAAACACGCGGTATAAGCAACGAGATGGTCACATCATCTGCGAAAGTGATTGTCGCAGCAGGTCGGCTGTTATGTATTCATACAAGAAAATGATTTGTGTTAATTGGAAGGAGATTGAATGAAATTTATTATTTCAACACTTCTATTTGTACTGGTTCTCTCGGCGTGCGCATCAGGATTAGATGCTGACTCCCAGAAGACACTTACCGTCATGACGCATGATTCTTTCTCAATCAGCGAAGAAGTCATCGCCGAATTTGAGAAGCAGAACAACATCAAAGTAAGTTTTATTAAAAGCGGGGATACCGGTGCGGCTCTGAACCGAGCCATTCTTACAAAAGAAGCACCTTTGGCAGATGTCTTTTATGGTGTGGATAACAATTTTCTATCCCGCGCTCTGGATGCGGGCATATTTGAATCTTATGATTCCGCCCTTCTGGACGAGATCCCCGATCAGTTCAAACTTGACCCGACCAACAGCGTGCTGCCGGTGGATTATGGTGATGTATGTATCAATTATGACCTGGCATATTTTGAGCAAAAGGGATTGGAAGTCCCTGCTTCTCTTGAAAGCTTGACCAGCCTGGAGTACGAAGGATTACTGGTCGTCGAGAATCCTGTAACCTCTTCCCCGGGACTTGCATTTCTGCTGGCGACGATTGCACATTTTGGAGAGGATGACTACCTGGATTACTGGCGGCAGCTGACATCCAACGGGTTGGTCGTGGTCAATGATTGGGAAACTGCCTATTATTCAAATTTCAGTGGTTCATCCGGGCATGGCGAGCAACCGATGGTGCTTTCTTATGCAAGCAGCCCTGCAGCTGAGGTCATATTTGCCGATCCGCCCCGTTCGGATGCCCCGACAGCCTCACTCGTGGCTAGGGATACGTGTTTCCGGCAGATTGAATTCGCCGGTATCCTGCAGGGAACAGGCAACCGGAGAATGGCAGAAAAATTCATGGATTTCTTGCTCGGTGTGAAATTCCAGGAAGATATTCCGCTGCAGATGTTCATGTTCCCCGTGAATCCCGCTGCAAAATTACCGGATGTATTTACGCAGTTTGCTCAAATTCCAGAAAATCCTGCAACGCTTTCACCCGATTTGATTGAGGCGAACAGGGAGAAATGGCTGGAGGAATGGACTGAGGTTGTCCTTCAATGAGTTCGTTGCTGAAAACGAATTCGATGCCTGTTAATAAAACAGTCAAATCATCGGGAAAGAGTCTATGGATAACTCTCCTGTTTTGGCTCGTTCCACTGGGCTTTTTATTGCTTTTCTTTTACCTGCCAATATTCGCAACTTTCAGGCTGGCGATAATCCAGGCTATTGAGGAAGGATTTGCCCTGCGTTCTTCCGAAATCATCTTGCGGCCGCTTCGTTTCACTTTTTTCCAGGCAGGTTTATCCACATTGCTGACACTGATCGTGGGGCTTCCCGCGGCTTATCTCTTTTCACGTTTTTTATTTCCCGCCAAAGGTATCTTGCGTTCTTTGACGATGATCCCCTTTATTTTGCCTACGGTAGTGGTGGCAGCGGGATTCAATGCGCTGCTTGGCTCGCGTGGCTGGCTCAACCTGCTGATGATGAATGTTTTCGCTCTACCGACTCCCCCCATCCATGTAATGAATTCGTTATCCGCCATCCTGATTGCCCATGTTTTCTATAACACGACCATCGTCATTCGGGTAGTCGGGAGTGCCTGGGCTCAGTTGGATCACAGGCTCGAACAAACGGGCAGGGTGCTGGGTGCTTCTCCCTTTCGTAATTTCAGAGAAGTGACACTACCTTTGCTGAGACCATCCATCCTTTCGGCGACCTTGTTGGTGTTCCTGTTTGATTTCACCAGTTTCGGCGTCATTTTGCTCATGGGAGGGGCGAAATATTCAACCCTGGAAGTGGAGATCTACCTGCAGGCAATGCATCTTCTCAATCTACCGCTTGCAGCGGTCCTTTCAGCCATCCAGATGGTCTGCACCATGTTGGTTTCCTTGTTGATCTCCAGGGTAGGAGGGATTAAAGATATTCAACTTGCTCCCCGGTTGAAGGGAGAAGGTATGCGCCACCCAATCGGATGGGGAGAAAAGTCATTTGTTCTTTTGACCGCCTTTGTGATCGCTATTTTACTCATAACTCCGCTGATTTCACTTGGACTGCGCTCTTTCACCCGCCTCGAAGCCGAACGCGGGGAAAGAGGAGTGATCACTTCAGGATTGACCTTTACCTATTACCAGGAGCTTTTCATCAACCGGCGGAACTCTTTATTCTACGCACCACCCGTGGATGCGATCAAGAATTCCCTATCCTTTGCGGGGATCACTGTCTTGATCAGCTTGACGATCGGTCTGCTCGCTTCCATAGCCTTGGAGAGACGATCGCGTCTGAATAACTGTTCAATCCCTTGCTGATGCTGCCTTTGGGTACCTCGGCAATAACAGTGGGGTTGGGGATGATCATTCTTTTCAACCAGGCTGGATTCAACCTATTGTCTTCGCCGTTCCTTCTGCCGATGGCACACAGCCTTGTGGCTTTGCCATTTGTGGTCCGAACCATACATCCTGCGTTGGCATCCATTCCATTATCATTGAAGCATGCAGCATCTGTCCTGGGGGCCTCGCCGTTCGTTGTCTGGCGGGAGGTGATACTACCCATCATTTGGCGGGCAGGCCTGGTGGGCGGATTGTTTGCATTCACCATTTCATTGGGGGAATTTGGCGCGACCTCTTTCCTTTCGAGGCCGGAGTATCCCACAATGCCCATCGCGATCTCGAGATTTCTTTCGCTGCCGGGTGCGTTGAATTACGGTCAGGCAATGGCGATGGCGACGATCCTGATGATGATTTGCGCCGCCTGCTTGTTGTTGATCGAGCAATTGGAACGACACTTCATGACATCTTGACTTCCAATCGCCAATGGATATAATCAATTCAAGCTTAACCCGGGAATAGAAGGCGATAATTTAACAGAGAACCAGCGCATGGTGTGAGCTGGTAACAAGCCTGAATATCCAACCCGGTCTTCCCTTGAGGAAGGAGTGCTCCTGAAGGGTTCCAGATTGGAACGTAAAGGAGACGGAGGCAGCCGTTACCGCCAAAACAAGGCTGGAATTTCTTCAGCGAAAGCAGGTGGCACCACGAGTTCCCCCCTCGTCCTGCAATCGGATGGGGGTTTTGATTTAATCAGGAGGAACCATGTTGGATATCAATTTGATCCGGGAAAAACCTGAGGTGGTTAAAGCTGCGCTAACCAGCCGCAATATGGATACCGGGGTTATAGACGATCTCCTAGCGCTGGATAAAGAACGTCGATCATCCTTGACAGAGGTGGAGATTTTAAAAGCAGAGCGGAACGCCGTATCCAAGGAAATATCCCAGATCAAGGATCAGGCTCAACGCCAGGAAAAGATCGATGCCATGCGCCAGGTGGGTGAAAAGATAACCGCTTTGGATGAACAGGTTCGAGCAGTGGAAGAAAAACTCCAAGATATTGTTTCCACCATCCCGAACATCCCCGACGAAAAAACACCACTCGGAAAAGATGAAACCGGTAATGTGGTGTTAAAGACGTATGGGAAGATCCCGGAATACGATTTTACCCCCCAACCCCATTGGGACCTTGGACAAAAACTGGGCATCATTGATTTTGAGCGCGGCGTGAAATTAACCGGATCGCGATTCTATGTACTCAATGCCGCTGGGGCAAGGCTGCAACGGGCATTGATCTCCTGGATGCTGGACTTGCATATCCGCCAGGGGTATTCAGAAAGATATACCCCATTCATGGTTAAGGCCGAAACATTATTCGCCTCCGGACAGCTGCCGAAATTTGTGGATAACCTTTATCATGATATTGAGGAAGATCTCTGGATGGTTCCCACTGCGGAGGTTCCACTCACCGGTCTGCACATTGACGAAGTTTTGGATGATGCCGAGCTGCCTTTGCGATATACAGCTTACACGCCCTGTTTCCGAAGGGAGAAAATGAGCGCCGGCAGGGATGTTCGCGGTATAAAGCGCGGGCACCAATTCGATAAAGTTGAAATGTATATTTTCTGCAAGCCGGAAGACTCTAAAAGGGAGCTTGAACGAATGCTGGAGGACGCGCGCCAGACGGTTGAAGCGCTTGGCTTGACACACCGCATTATCCAGCTCTGCACGGGCGACCTGGGTTTCAACGCTACAACGACTTACGATCTTGAGGTTTGGGCTCCGGGCTGCGCTGAATGGCTGGAAGTTTCATCTGTATCCGATGATGGGGATTTCCAGGCGAGGCGCGCCAACATCAAATACAAACCCGGTGACGGCTCGAAACCGCGCTTGGTGCACACCTTGAATGGATCCGGTCTTGGATTGCCGCGAACCCTGATCGCTGTCCTGGAAAATTATCAACAGGAGGATGGATCGGTCATAGTGCCCGAAGTGTTGCATCCCTGGATGGGTGGGATCAAAGTGATTGGTGGGAAATGAACTTTGGTGAACTTCAATCCATCGGTTATTTCGCGCTCCGCGTGCTTGTGGCTGTGGTCATGCTCATCGGTTTGTTTGGATTGGTCATCCCCGTTGTACCGGGATTGACCATCATCTGGCTGGCCGCATTGGTTTATGGGCTGGCTGCTGGATTTAATGGCTGGATTTTTGGTGTAATTACAGTTCTGATGATTGTCGGTAATATTTCAGACAACTTCGTGATGGGTGCCAAAGCTCATGAAAAAGGCGCAAGCTGGCTGGCGATCATTGCATCCCTGGCAGCCGGGGTGATCGGCAGCATCGTTCTGACCCCATTGGGCGGTTTGATCGCAGCACTGGTTGTGCTCTTCCTGGTGGAGTGGCAGCGGCTTAAAGATAAGAGCGTAGCTTTTAGCTCCATGAAAAATATGGTTATTGGATTGGGCTGGTCCATTCTAATCCGCTTTGGCATAGGAGCCGTAATGGTAGCCCTTTGGGGATTATGGGTATATCTGTCAATGTAAAATCTGGAAATTGTAAATATTGAAGACCGGGAGGTGATTTACCTTCCGGTTTTTTTTATTTATTTTTTAAGTGAGCGCGCTTCCAGGGCAAGATATAACACCACCGAGCCTGCCACAGCTGCATTCAGCGATTGTATCTTGCCTTTCATGGGCAGTTTAAGTAAGTGATCGCATGACGAACGAACAAGCGACCGGATGCCTTCCCCTTCGCTGCCTACCACAATGGCGAGAGGACCGGTAAGTGAAATTTCCTGATAAGTTTTTGCTTCAGCACTGCCTTCGAGTCCCACCACCCAGGCTCCGGCATCTTTGAGCTTTTCCAACGCTTGCGCCAGGTTTGATTGTGCTACGATCAGATGCTCGCAGGCGCCGGCTGATGCGCTCACCACCGCGGGGGTGACTTCCACTGTGCGTGCCAGTGGAATGACAATGCCATGCACTCCCGTTGCTTCCGCGGTACGCATAAGCGTGCCGAGGTTTTGTGGATTTTGCATTGTATCCAACACGAGGACAAAAAGGGGTTCCTGGCGGTCCACTGCCAGCTGGATGATGTCGATCAAACTGCCATAGGGATACCCACTGACTTCAAGTGCAACTCCCTGGTGATTATCACCGATATTATCCAATTGACCGCGTAGTACACGCCGGGGAGTCATCTTGCGTTCACCGCAGAGAGCCAGGATATCAACCAGGCGCCCTTTCTCTTCCACCCCACTGGCAATCAAAAGGTTGAACGCCTGCCTGCGTTTAGCTCTGAGACATTCAAAAACCGGATTTCGCCCGAGGATCCATTCTTTCATGGGATTCTCCTTGTTGCATCCAGTGGTCAAGTTCACACAAGGAACTTGATGATCAGGAATTTACGCTGGAGTTACTTCCATCTCCAGCTGGTGCCTTCCTTGCTGTCTTCGATGATCACGCCCAGCTCCATTAATCGATCGCGTATCTGATCAGATAATGACCAAAGTTTCTGGTTCCGTATTTCCTTCCGCATCTCGATTAACAGATCTATGAAGGGATCTGCGTTGGATTCCGCGGTAACCGTCTGTTTGAGCGAGAGGCCCAATACACCACTTAACTCGAGGAGTAAATCCTGCGCGGATTTGAGGTTGGTCTCATCGGCACCTTCAGACCGCGCCTGGTTGATCACTCTGACCAATTCGAAGAGGAAACCCATGGCTCCAGCGGAGTTGAAGTCATCATCCATCGATTCCAGGTAGCCTTTTTTGGTAGCTTCCATCTGGCTAGTTAATGATTCCAGGATAGCCTTAGGAGCTCCTTGAGCACCCGGCAGGGGAGGGCGAAGACCGGAGCGTAAGCGTTCCAAAGCCCGCTCCGTTTGTTCGATGACTTCCTCGCTGAAGGTAAGCGGGTTACGATAACCGGAATTGAGCACCATGAATCGAAGCGCATCGGCAGGATGATCCTGAAGAAATTCTGCGATGGTTACCACGTTGCCAATCGATTTGGACATTTTTTCACCGGTGAATTGCATCATGCCATTGTGTACCCAGTAACGCGCAAAGGGCTTTCCGGTAAGGCTCTCAGTTTGGGCGATCTCATTTTCGTGATGCGGGAAGATAAGATCATTACCGCCGCCATGGATATCAATCTGCTCTCCAAGATGGTGCAGATTCATGGCTGAGCATTCGATATGCCAGCCTGGTCGACCCAATCCCCAGGGGCTTTCCCAGGAAGGTTCACCAGGTTTGGCTGCTTTCCAGAGGGCAAAATCCATGGGGTGTTTTTTCCGCTCATCCACTTCGATCCGGGAACCCGCCTGCATATCAGTTAACTTGCGTCCCGAAAGGCGTCCGTAATCCTGGTCCCGTTCAACACGGAAATAAACATCACCGTCAACTGCATAGGCATAACCTAGGTCGATCAATCCTTTGATCATCGCGATGATCTGTCCCATTTCCTGGGTGGCGCGGGGATTGACTGATGCCGGCAGGACGTTCAGATCGATCATGTGCTGTGCATATTGCTGGATATAACCTTCAGCAAGTTCAAAGGGATCTTCCTTTTTCTCCCTGGCGCGCATGATGATCTTGTCGTCCACGTCGGTGTAATTCATAACAAACGTGACTTCATATCCCCTGTACGCCATGTAGCGGCGGATAATATCGAAAACCAAGGCAGACATGGCATGTCCGACATGGGCGTTACTGTATACTGTTGGTCCGCAAACATACATGCTGACTTTTTTCGGTTTTAGAGTGACGAGATCTTCTTTTTTCCGAGAGAGGGTGTTGTAGATCTTGATACCCATCATTCCTCCCTAATGGTTATTCGTTTCCGGACGGGCGAAAATCATTCGCCCGGCAGCGGTCTGAAGAACCTTGGTGACAGTTACAAGGATCTCCTGGTCGATGTATTTCTGACCGCTTTCGATGACCACCATGGTACCGTCATCCATGTATCCAACTCCCTGATTCTGCTCCTTGCCTTCCTGGATGACGCGGATGCTCATTTGCTCGCCCGGGAGGAGCACAGACTTCACTGCATTGGATAACTCGTTGATATTAAGTACCGTCACTCCCTGCAGTTCGGCTACCCGGTTGAGATTGTAATCATTGGTCAGGATCGGACAGCGCAGCTGGCGGGCGAGGATGACCAGTTTCTCGTCCACATCCTTGACTCCCTCGACGTCGATATCACTGAGACGCACACGGATGGTGGGTTCTTTTTGAAGCTGCGCCAGGACTTCCAAGCCACGCCTGCCTCGTTGACGGCGCAGGCTATCCGGTGAATCAGCAATGTATTGCAGTTCGGTAAGCACAAAACGCGGGATGAGCAGTGTCCCAGGCAGGAAACCCGTTCTGGAGATATCGGCTATGCGGCCATCGATGATCACGCTGGTATCCAGGAGTATGGTCCGGCTTTCAGCGAAATTTGCGCCGCTGGCATCGACTGCGGAGCCAAGACCTCCACCTTTACCAAATGAATTAAGAAAATTGTAAATGTCAGTTTGCCGCATGACGAATACTGCCACTCCCAGGTAAGCAAACAGGACCGCCCCCACAATGGGCAGTACCTCGCCGAAAGGATCGGGAAGAAGTGAAATTGGGAATGTCATAAGAGCCGCGATGAGTAATCCGGCTAAAAGGCCAAGAAGGCCTGAGGTTAATGTTTGAGCTGAGATGCGGGTTAGCAGGGCACGTAAACCACGCACAGGCCTCGTTGTGAAAAATGGGGTCAGGATTAAACCGGTTAACGCGCCGACCAGTCCGATGGTGAATGAATATTGTTCCACCGGATAGATCATGGTCGCATCGTTAATGGAAGCTACCTGACCGAGTTGAGCCCCCCAATAAGTCCCCAGTATGGCAAAAATGACCATACCGATCAAGCGAGCAATAAAATCAGCGCTCATGGAATAAGTCCTCCTAAAAATGAATGATTGGGATTATGAGATTATTAAGGTACTGGAAAACAAAAATAAATAATGATGATGAAATAATAACACGGGAGGGAACTGAAGTCAATTTAAGCAGGCTTAGGAAAATATAACCTTGCATCAAGGGAGCAATTGTGCTAAAATACTTTCGCATTTATCATCGTTATTGTTGGCGTTGAAAAGTGGGCACTCCCCACTTTTCTGCATAATATACGAGAAAAGTTGGAGAAAGAAAGAGAATGAAAAACGAATTTACCCTGGCTTTCAATGAAGTCCTGGAAGAAAAACAACTTCCCAAGGAAATCATTCTTCAAGCATTGGAATCAGCGATGATCTCCGCCTATCGGCGTGCGGTCAACGCGTCGACTGCCCAGCTGGTCAAGGCAACGGTAGATATTGAAACCGGCAAAGTGGCCATTTTTGCTGAAAAGGAAGTAGTCGAATCGGTCCAGGAACCAATTACCGAAGTGACCCTCGAAGATGCCCGACTGGTGGAGCCTGAAGCGCAACTTGGAGATATGGTTGTTGTCGAAACAACACCCAGGGATTTTGGGCGCGTTGCTGCCCAGACCGCCCGACAGGTGATCCAGCAGCGGATTCGCGATGCGGAAAGACAAGCCCAACTTTCCCACTTTGAAAAGCAGCTTGGCGAGATCGTTAGCGGCATTATCCAGGCAGTGAATGCCCAGGGAATGACGGTCGGCATGGAAATGAAGGCAGAAGGTATCATGCCGCGCAAGGAAATGATCCCCGGGGAACGTTTCAGGATTCATGACCGTGTACGAGCATTGATCGCCGAGGTAAAAGACTCACCTCGCGGTCCGCAGATCATTCTCTCCCGCACTCATCGCAATTTCCTGAGACGTTTGCTTGAAAATGAAGTTCCGGAAATCTACCATGGCGTCGTGGAGATCCGCTCAATCGCGCGCGAGCCGGGTCAGCGTGCCAAGGTGGCAGTTTCCGCCACCCAGCAGGGGATCGATCCGGTCGGCGCATGTGTCGGCATCCGAGGTGTGCGCATTCAAACGATCGTGCGTGAGTTGCACGATGAGAAGATTGATGTCATCGAATGGAATCATGACTCTGCTTTATTCATTGCCAAGGCGATCAGCCCTGCACGGGTAAGTGGTGTGTATCTGGATGAGCATTCGGAGAATGGAAAGACAGCAACCGTCGTCGTCCCTGAAGACCAGCTCAGCCTGGCGATCGGACGCGATGGTCAAAATGCGCGCCTGGCAGCCAAATTAACCAGCTGGCGCATCGATATAAAGAGCCTGCCGGAAGCCGCTTCTGACGCGTTGAACAAACTGCAAAGCGACGAATCACTGGCTGAAATAGCCACTGCCGAGGCGGAGAATATTGTTAAAGTAGAGGATTTGTTGGCTCGCAAGGCTGAAGGAAAACCCCTCACGCCTGAAGAGTATGATCTGATGACTCGTTTCGTTGACCGGATCGAAAAACGAACCATTGCACAAAAAGCACCTGAAGAAATTGCACAACAGAATGAAATGGTCGCGGAATTAAAGAAGGTCATCCCCGATGCGCTTTATGAAAAGAACATCCTGGATAGCGGATTACCGGAACACGTAGCCTATATCCTGCAGGAAGCCGGTTTTGCCACGGTTGGTGAATTGGCGCTGCAAAATAAACGAAATTCCGATGCCATTTTCCGCCTTCAGGGTATTGGACCCAAGGCTATGCAGGAGATCACCAGCCTGATGGACTCAGTCCTCAATCCGCCTGTTGTTGAGGCACCTGTCGAAGAGATTCCCTCCGAAACTGCTACATCAGAATCAGGGGAAAAGGAAGTCCCTGTTGTGCCTGCAGAAGTGACGGAGACTTTACCTGCTGACATTGAGCTTTTGGAAACTGCTGAAAAACCAGATGAAAAACAAGTCGAAGGACCAGTAGGGGAAGAGAAGGAAGTATCGTTCGAAGAGCTCTTCTCTCTAAAAGCGGCCTTGGAGCAAAACCGGGGTTCAGGCGAAGAAGAAGAAGAAGCTATGCCTGATGCCGATAAGAAAAAGAAGAAAAAGAGCAAGTTTGTTGAAGTGGTTTATGACCCCGATAGAGATGTGACCGTTGCTCACAAGAAACATAAACGCGGCGGTGACGTCGAATGGGAAGAATAGACTAAACGATGACCGCGAGGGATACTCATCATCCTCACGGGTAGGAGCGTGTGAGAGCGATGATAAAGAAATCGACTCGCAGACCCAGGCATATTCCACAACGCACCTGTGTGGGTTGCAGACAGGTTCTTGAGAAACGAACTTTGATCAGAATCGTGCGCACCCAGGAGGGGATTCGAATCGATCCCACCGGAAAACTGGAAGGCAGGGGGGCTTATCTGCATGATCAGCGCGGGTGCTGGGAAATTGGGATGAATGGAGCGCTGGCTCATTCTTTGAAAGTCGATTTATCTGAAAATGACCGGGAATTATTGAAGCAGTACATGGGAAAACTTCCAGCCTCCATCAATTCTGGGCAGGCTGGTTGAGCTTCAAACCGGTTTAGAGAGAATAACAACTCGGCACTCCCTGAGTGATCCGCCAGAAACAATTGACCTGGCACGGATTGGTACGTTCAAAGATTCAGGGGTGTATATAGAATGGAGGAACGACATGGCTGAGGACAATACAAAAATTGTTGAACTGCCGGTAAATATTACCGTTCGAGACCTGGCGCAGAAAATAAACAGCAGCCCCATCCAGATCATTAAGACTTTAATGGCAAACGGGGTGATGGCAAATATAAACCAAGTCGTTGATTATGATACCGCTGCAATCGTTGTTTCCGAATTGGGTTTTGAAGCCAAACAGGAAGTGATCAAGGAAGAAACTCCTGCGGAGGTTGGCGAGGTTCCTCACTGGAGACAGATGATCCAGGACGAGGATCCCAAAAAATTGATTCAAAGACCATCGGTTGTGACAATCCTGGGACATGTGGACCACGGTAAGACAACCTTGCTGGATGCCATCCGGCATACCGATGTTGCCGGGGGTGAAGCTGGTGGGATCACCCAGCATATCGGGGCTTACCAGATCGAGCATAAAGGCAAATTAATAACTTTTCTGGATACTCCTGGTCATGCTGCCTTTACCGCCATGCGCGCCCGAGGTGCACAAGGAGCCGATATTGTCATTTTGGTCGTAGCTGCAGACGATGGTGTTATGCCGCAGACGCGTGAAGCCATAGCGCATGCCCGGGCAGCCCGGGTGCCAATCATCGTTGCCTTGAATAAGATCGATAGGGCTGAAGCGAATCCGGAATTTGTGAAAAAGCAATTGGCTGAAAATGGATTGGTCCCGGATGATTGGGAAGGCGATACGATGGTCGTACCGGTCTCCGCCAAACAAAAATTGGGCCTCGATGACCTCTTGGAATCGATCATCATGGTCACTGAGCAGACCGAGATCAAAGCAAATCCGCAAGGTAAGGTGATTGGAACGGTGATCGAAGCTGAAGTGGACAAGACGAAAGGTGTATTTGCCACTTTGCTTGTGCAGAATGGGACGCTGGAAAATGGTGATACCGTTGTGGCAGGTAAAGCGTATGGTCGTTTGCGCGCCATGTTCGATCACAAAGGAAAACCGATCAAAAAGGCAGGTCCATCCACCCCGGTGCGGGTGATGGGTCTCAACGATGTGCCTGAGGCGGGTGATCTTTTCCAGGTGGTTCCTTCTGAAAAGGAAGCCAGGGTAATTGTCGGAGAGATCAAAATAAAAGCCAGGGAAGCGCAGGAAGCGACTCCAAAACTGGCGCTTGAGGATTTGTTCCAGCGATACAAGGAAGGCGAGATCAAGGAATTACGCTTGATCGTAAAAGCTGATGTTCAAGGTTCGCTTGAACCGATCGTCAAATCTTTAAACGATCTCAATACGGAAGAGATCAAGATCAATATCCTGCATGCAGAAACCGGGAATATTTCCGATAGTGATGTGGTGCTGGCAACAGCTTCGAAAGCCATCATTATCGGTTTTAATGTCCAGGCTGATTCCGCTGCTGCAAGGCTGGCAGATAGCGATGGTGTTTCGATCCGTGAATACAGCATTATTTACCGCCTGATTGAAGATGTCGAAAAGGCACTTAAAGGCATGCTTGCTCCCGAATTCAAGGAAACCGTCACTGGCCAGGCAGGTGTCTTGGCGGTATTCAAGATCAGCAAGGTTGGTAATATTGCTGGCTGTAAAGTGATCAAGGGTGAGATCAGGAGAAATGGCAGAATCCGGATCTTGCGCAATGGCACCCCGCTTTTTGAAGGAGAAGTGGGCTCCCTCAAGCATGAAAAAGAGGATGTTCGCGAAGTTCGGCAGGGATTTGAATGCGGGATCGGGGTGAAAGGTTTTAATGATTTCGAGCAGGGTGATATTCTTGAATGCTTTGTGCTGGAAAAAGTCGGTGGATAACACCGGCGAAAGATAAGGGATTGTCATGCCTTCTGAAGTACGTGTCCAACGCATCGCTGACAGGATCCGCCAGGATCTTTCAGAAATGCTGGTGATGAACAAGATCCATGATCCCCGGCTGCATCAGATTTTTATTACTGATGTGGAAGTGGATCGTGAGCTTGCCTATGCAGATATCTATGTCTCTGCGATCGAAGGGATTATCCGTGAAAAGGAAGTATTGAAGGGTCTTGAGCGCGCCAGTGGCTTTATCCGCCGTGAGCTCGCAGCAGTGATCGATTTGCGCGTCTTTCCAAAACTGCGTTTTCATTGGGATGTGACACCCGAGCGAGCGGATCATATCGAAAAACTTCTTGCCGAGTTAAAAACAGAAAAGAAGCCTTCAAAAACCAAGAGGAAAAATGCGAAATCCTCTCAATGAGCAAATCAAACAAAAAATAGCATCTTCCAACAGGATTGTTGTAGTCTCGCATATCCGGCCGGATGGTGACGCTCTTGGATCATTGCTCGGCATGGGGCTGGCATTGCTGGTTGAAGGGAAAAATCCCCAGTTGATCCTGGCGGATGGTGTACCATCAGTTTTCCGCCACCTGCCTGGTACCGACCAGGTCAGTAAACGGATTGAAGGAAATTATGATCTTTCAATCGTCCTGGATTGCTCCGATCTCTTTCGCACCGGCGGTATTTTGGGCGAGCGTAAACCCGATATCAATATTGATCATCACATTACCAATCAACATTTTGCTGAGATCAACTATGTTGAACCTGATGCGGTGGCTACTTCCGCGATACTCGCTGAAAATTTTCAGAACTGGGGACTTTCCATCAATCAAAACATCGCCAAGGTACTTTTAAGTGGTTTGGTAAGCGATACAATCGGTTTTCGAACACCCAATGTCACACCGAAAACACTGCGACTTGCAGCGGATCTGATGGAACACAATATCAACCTCTCTGATATTTATACGCGTGCCTTGATAAGACGCTCCGTGGAAGCAGCGCGTTATTGGGGAGTTGGTTTGACTGGTTTGCAGCAAAAAGGTCGCATGGTCTGGTCAGTGTTGACGATTGAAGATCGCGCCAAGGTGGGTTACCCGGGGAACGATGATGCGGACTTAAATAACGTTGTATCGAATTTAGATGGAGTGGATGTTTCCATATTGATCATCGAGCAGCGACCAGGTCACAGTAAAGTCAGCTGGCGGGCTCAACCCGGTATCGACGTATCAGGAGTGGCACTCAGTTTTGGCGGCGGAGGGCATCCTGCGGCAGCCGGTGTCGAGATGGATGGAACCGTGGAAGAGATCACACTAAAAGTATTGGCAGCAACTCAAACAATGTTGGATAATAATGGAAACGATGGCAGAAAAGATAAACCTTCACTGGGAGGAAATGCCGCAAGCCGGGGGAGGGAGAAATGACAGAACAGAATCAGTATGATTTAAATAACGCCATATCCGGGGTGATCGTGGTGGATAAAGCAGTGGGTCTCACTTCTCACGAAGTGGTGCAGATCATCCGCCACGGCACCAATATACGCCGGGCAGGGCATACCGGGACGCTTGATCCTCGGGCATCGGGGGTGCTGGTCGTGCTTATTGGTCCGGCAGTGCGGTTGAGTGAGTATGTATCCGCATCAGATAAGAGGTATCAGGCAGTCATCCGGCTGGGTACGACGACAGATACCTATGACGCGGATGGTCGGATTTTATCCTCAGCGGAAGTAAAGATCACCGAACAGCAATTCAATGAAGAGCTTCAGAAATTCGTGGGTGAGATCGAACAGGTACCACCCCCTTATTCAGCCATTAAAGTACAGGGACGCAAGGCTTACGAGATGGCCAGGCAGGGGGAGGAGGTCGATTTACAGCCTCGCAAGATACAGGTATACAGCCTGGAGCTGCTGGAATGGGCTCCCCCCGATGCTGTCGTGGATGTTTATTGCTCCTCAGGTACTTATGTGCGTTCACTCGCGCATGACCTCGGGGAGAAGCTGGGTTGTGGAGCAACACTCACCGGATTACGGCGTACCAAGAGTGGGCGATTTACCCTGCGAGATGCCGTGCCTTTACGGAAGTTGCGTGAATCTTTCAATGATGGCACCTGGTATCAGTACCTCATTCCAGCCGCCGAAGCACTTTCTGATTGGAAGGCACTGGAATTAACAAACGACCAGGTGGATGCCATCCGTCACGGTCATCGCATTCCGGCAGAGGATGCAACTGATAAGATGGTGCGAGGGATCAGCGAAGCAGGTGAGCTGGTGGCCCTGCTTGAATACGATGAAAAAACCAAAGAATGGCAACCCAAGAAGGTGTTTTTCTCATAAATGCCTCTCCGCGAATCGCTGCAGGATCTTCAACTCGATCAATCCATTGTGACCATTGGTTCCTTCGATGGTGTCCATGCCGGTCACAAGGCTATCCTGACCCAGGTTGTTAAAGAAGCACGAAAAAAGAACATCGCTTCGGTGGTTATCACTTTTTATCCCCACCCGGCAGTAATTCTTAAGAGAATAACCTCTCCGTTTTACCTAACCACACCTGAGGAACGTGCCAGGCTGCTTTTAGACATGGGCGTCGATGAGGTTGTTACTTTGGAATTTACCCAAAAGATGTCAGAACTGCTGCCCGAGGAATTTATCGAAGAACTTAACAAGCACCTGGGTATTTCTCAATTATGGGTGGGTCATGATTTTGCATTGGGTCGTAACCGCATGGGAAATCATGATCGCTTGAGGGAAATTGGCAGGCAGATGGGCTTTCCGGTTCGGACAGCGACCGCTGTTGGATTGAATGATCAGCTGATCTCTTCGAGCGCAATCCGTGCTGCATTGGCAAACGGCAATATCAAGGATGCCAATAATATGCTTGGGCGGCCGTTTTCAGTGACCGGACAGGTGGTCAGGGGTGATGGGCGGGGGAAAATCATCGGCGTACCCACTGCAAATCTGGCTGTTTGGAAGGAACAACTTTTACCGTTAAATGGTATTTACGTTGGAAGAACGCTCTTGGAAGGAAAGATAATTCCTTCCGTCTCAAATCTGGGGATTAGACCTACTTTCGAAAAAGATGATGTTGAAGCCAGGTTGGAAATCCATCTCTTGGATTTTCATCAGGACCTCTATGGAAAAATCATCCAGTTTGATTTCCTCAAGTTCCTGCGACCTGAAAAAAGATTTGAAACCGTCAAAGAATTGATCGACCAGATCCATCTGGATATTAATAATACCCGCCAGGAGTTCAAGGATGTCACCGGTACGCCAGGTATACCTGCTCGACCCTCAAGTACTCAGCCCTGAAATCATTGCAGTCACATTCGCGAAGACTTCCCGATCACCACAAACTTTTCGTGAGATCGCTGAAGGATTGACCAGCGAAAAAAGTGCAGAATTTCATGAAAAATGGGTAGTTGGGTATGGGCATGCATCGGTTGCCGAACACGCTGTCTTGCATGTCGCTGTGGAGAATATTTCCCGCCTGGCCGTGGAATCCCTTGAATCCAACCGCTTGGCATCCTACACGGAGAAATCCACCCGGTATCAACAATGGGGATTAAAAGATTTCTTTTCGCCGCCGGAATTGTCAGGAGAATCACTGCGTGAAGAGTATCAACGCATTTGTGAATTACTTTTTTCCACTTATCTAAAAATCCTGCCTGCGCTTGCTGAAACCATAAAAAAAGATTGCCCATGCGTCGAAGGTGAAAATGAAACTGCCCGTGACCGAAGGGTGCATTCCATGGTGGTGGATGTCAGTCGTTTCCTGCTGCCAGCCGCTGCGATTGCTAATGTGGGCGTCACAATCAATGCCCGGGCGCTTGAGCATACCTTGAGGAAGATGCTAAGTCATTCCCTGCAGGAAGTTCGGGATATTGGAAATGAGATAAAAACTGCCGCCCTGGAATCATGCCCGACGCTGATCAAATATACAAATGAGGTTCCGTACCTTGTATCGACTGCCAGCAAGTTGAAAAAATGCAGTGGTGAGCAAAAGAATCTTACAAAAGCAACAGATTGGTGCTGCCTGGTGAATTATGACCATGATGGCGAGGATCGGATCCTTGCTGCAGCATTGTATCGTTTCGGCGACTGTTCATTTCAGCAGTATTTGGAACGCGTGAAATCGATGGCATCTGAAGAGAAACAAGCTCTGGCAAATCAACTTCTTGGAGATATGAATGAGCACGATGCACCATTCCGTGAATTGGAGTACGCCTCCTGCAGTTTTGACTTGACCATCGACCAGGGGGCATTTTACGAATTGAAACGGCATCGCATGATGACGCTTACTGCGCAAGAGTTGACCTGTGATTTGGGATATGCCCTTCCCAAGGCGATTGTGGACGCTGGTGTTGAAAAAGAATATCGTCACGCCATGGAGAGTGCGGGTGCTTTTTACCAGGAACTGGTAAAACAAGCACCAACTGTTGCGTCATATATTGTTCCCAACGGGTTTAATCGCAGGATTTTGATTACTGCCAATCTGCGCAGTCTCTTCCATTTGTTAACCTTGCGCAGTTCTCCAAATGCTCATTTTTCAATGCGCCGGCTGGCTCACCACATGGCTGATCAGGTCCGTGGGGTTTATCCCATCCTGTCTCAATACCTTGCTCTGCCTCCGGAAGAAACCTGCCAGAAGATCGAAAGCACCTTTTTTAGTACCACTGGGAATTAAGATTGTTGAACTTGATCTGGAATCGCGAAGAAGGAAGGTTCAGGGCCGGCATCCGGCTTGGACTTCAGTCCCTGCTCTTCCTACTGCTGGCATTTGGCGTAATTTTTGTGATGGGAGATTTCATACTCCCCCTGATCCCGGAAAATGCTGATTTGCTGCAATTACAGATAAGGGATAATTACCTTTTTGCGGAATTGACCAGCCCATTGGTGCCGCTGATTGCCGCACTACTAAGTTTATGGGTGGCGGGTAGATACCTGGATAAGCGCAAGGTCGCTGATTATGGATTTCATTTCAGCAAGCTTTGGTTTGCCGATATGGGATTTGGACTGCTGTTAGGCGCGGTTCTGATGGGACTGATCTTCTTCTTTGAACTGGGGATGGGTTGGTTGAGTGTGACCGGGTTCAATCAGAGCCATAGTGCGGGTGTACCATACTGGATTGCTTTCGTGGTTGATATTGTCGTTTACTTAAGTATAGGAATATATGAAGAGCTGCTCTTCCGCGGATATCACCTGAGGAATTTGGCTGAGGGGTTCAATCATAAGAGAATTGGATCGCAGGCTGCCTTGATCATCGCATTAATTTTGTCTTCGATCCTCTTTGGATTACTCCATGGCATCAATCCAAACGCAACTTGGATCAGCACAGTAAATATCATCATTGCCGGTCTATTCCTTGCCAGCGGTTTTATCATGACCGGTGAGCTGGCCATCCCCATTGGCTTGCACATTTCCTGGAATTTCTTTCAGGGTGCGGTTTTTGGTTTCCCGGTGAGCGGAATTAGCTCGGCGGCATCCATCTTTGAGATTTCCCAAACCGGACCTCAATTATTTACTGGCGGCTTATTTGGTCCGGAAGCTGGTTTGGTTGGATTGATAAGCATGGGTATGGGTTTTGTTCGCCATCATGTTTTGGGTGAATCGCGATAAGAAATCGACTTTGTTAGAGATCCAGGCTGGCTGAATACACTCGACCCGGCATGATCTCAAAAAGCGATATCATCCACAATTCATCGAGCCAGAAATTTAATTCATAGAAGGTCCTGTTATTAAGAACAAAAGTCCCCTAGTCCTGGGGGCTTTTATTTAGCTGCGCACTTCATTATACTGATAGTGTATGCCTGATCATCCGTTTATTCCACCTATAGCCCCTGAGTTTGAGCTCCCGCTGGGGCGTTTCTTGCCGCCATTACCGTACGGCATGCTTTCCACATGGTTGCAGGATTCCATTGCACCGGGTTCCTGGTTGATCGATCCACTTGCTGCCAATCCGCTGGTCGCGCTCGAATCAGCGCAGGCAGGTTACAACGTACTTGCCACCTCAAATAATCCGATCCTTGCAATTATCCTGGAAGTGCTTGCATCGGCTCCAAAAAGCGAAGATTTCAATTCAGCATTGACCAGGCTTGCTGATTCGAAGCGGGGGGATGAGCGCCTTGAAGTTCATCTTCAATCTCTATATTTATCACCTTGCCCGGACTGCAACCAGCTGGTCCCTGCGAGTGCTTTCCTCTGGAAAAAGGATGAACCCAAACCGATCGCTCGTTACCTGAAGTGCAGATTTTGCCAGAAAGAAGGGGAATATCCCATTACCCAGGATGACCTCCAGAGGTATTCCATCCCTGGCAGCCGGCAGTTACTGCAATCACGAGCCTATGAGAGGATTGGAGTATCTTTCCAGCAACCCAAGGAAGCAGCGAGGGAGGCTGTGGAAGCTTACCTGGAGAGACCTTTATACGTCCTTTTTACCATTATCAATAAGATCGAAGGTCTTGCCATCAGCGCGGAGCAAAAGCAATTGTTAATTGCGTTGACCATCACTGCCTGCGATGAGGGCAATTCCCTCTGGCCGCATACCGGAGGCAGGACCCGCCCGCGCTTGATCAGCATCCCGGGTGAATTCTGGGAAAGAAATTTGTGGATGGCAATGGAGGACGCCATCTCGATATGGACAAAATGGACAGACAAGATCGAGCTCACCCGTTGGCCGGATATCCCGCATGGTCGGTCCGGAATCACACTTTATCCTGGAAGATTTAATTCAATAACCAATTTTCCTGAGGGATTGGTTCCAAAAGCGATTGTGTCTGCAATTCCCTATCCCAATCAGGCATTCTGGACACTCTCCGCAGTTTGGTCAGGTTGGTTGTGGGGAAAGCAGGCAGTTACGCCATTGCGCGTTGCATTGGATAGGCAGCGTTATGACTCGCACTGGCTGGCATCCGCCCTGACAAGCGCATTTGGGGCACTGCCTTCGGTTTTACCTTTCTTTGCACTTGTCCCGGAATTGGCTCCTTCCTTCCTCCAGGCAATCATCCTGGCTGGACAGGCAGTTGGTTTGAAAATGCAAGGTCTGGCGATAGCGCCAGCACGTAATCTCGCGCAAGTACATTGGGAAACGGGATTTCGTTCACGCATGCCCATGCCTGTTAATCTTACCCATTTTTGCCGTGATGCAATCCAGGTTGATCTTGAGAAAAGGAATGAACCGGCTTCATATTTGCATTTGACTGCTGCCGTTCTAACACATTTATTGGACCTGGAGATCTTCCCATCCGGATCTCCCGGAGTTGCGTCAGAAATGCTTAACAAAGTCCAAGGTGCAATGAAGGATGCAACTGAAGACAGGAATTTCCTGATGACGTATGGGAGTAGAGATCCCGATAGCCAGGGATTGTGGTGGCTGAAAGAGCCGCCAGCGGGTGAGCCAAGCCTTGCAGATCGCATCGAGCTCACGATCCAGGAAATCCTTCGTTCAGAGGTTTCCATTGAAAAGTTGGAATTGGAGAAGATTCTTTACAGTCAGTTTCCTGGTCTACTAACTCCTTCGCTTGTATTGGTAGAAGCGTGCCTCGAATCATATGCTGAGGAGCAGCAGGATCAGCCAGGCTTCTGGAAACTGAAATCCCAGGAAACGAGCGAAGCACGACAGAAAGATTTGAATGATGCTCGAATCCGGGTAAATACACTTGGAAAATCATTGGGATTTGAAGTGCGTGAGAACGAATACGTGAAGTGGATGAAGAGTGATAAAGTGGATTCCTGCTTTTTCTTCTTTGATTCGTGCGCCTTTGGAAGCAGGCTGGATTTCATGGAAGGCAATGAAATAGGCTCCAGGGTGATCGTATTTCCTGGAAGCCGGGCTGAATTATTAATTCAAAAAATGCAGCGCGATCCAAATCTTGAGGAAAGATTGAAACCGTGGCACCTTCTCAAGCTGCGTTATTTACGGCAGCTGGCGGAAAGAGATCCATTGACTCTCCCAATCTGGAAAACCTTGCTGGATGGTGACCCCCTGCTTTGGGAAAAAGCAGAACAAATGCCCATTTTTAAATCTTAAGCAACCGTATATGCAATTTAATGAAGGAACTTCTCAAGGTGTAGGTGTTTCTGTTGCAGTGGGAGTCTCGGTCATTGTCGACGTGAGAGAAGGGGTGGGAGTTTCTGTTGGTGTTTCTGTGGGTGGGAGTGTAGGTGTGGGCGTTTCGGTCGGCACCAATGTTGTTGTCGGTGTGGGTGTGAGCGTCGGCACCTGCACATTGATGGTAAGTCGTTTTTGAGCAAAATGACCATCCTTGCTGGTCATGTATATCCGCAAGGTGACTGTACCCGGGCGAATACCGGTTAGATCCCATGTATAGATTTTTTCAGCGCTGGTGTGCTGAGACTTCTGTTTGCTGATCAGAGTCTTCCAGGAATTCGGGGAGTTGCCCAGGCCGTATTGCAATCGATAATCATTGAATCTTGATGTCGCGGAAATAATCGCGTAAATATCCAACGGATTCGTTGAGATCACCTGGTTCTTATCCGGACTGGCGAACACAATATTGGGGTGGGAATCGTCTGACCTGCATTCCCTTTCAGGGAGGAAATAGATCGGATCATCAAATCCCATCTCGGCAGCCCAATTCTGCCCATCCGTTGTTTCCAGGATCCATTTCTTGGCTGATTCATCCTTGATATTTGCCACCTTGACATCGGCGGTATATTCGGAACATGCAGATGATGAGCGTAACCCGGTCCAGGTATCTATCTTGATTTCCTTCCATAGATCCTCATCTGCAGAGAGCGGGGGTTGATCATAGGCAAAGAGTTCGGATTTTTGCTTTGGGCAA
Organism: uncultured Chloroflexia bacterium; assembly: GCA_963804865.1. Lineage (GTDB taxonomy): Bacteria > Chloroflexota > Anaerolineae > Anaerolineales > Anaerolineaceae > CAVVEQ01. The sequence goes on along the minus strand of CAWDSH010000001.1, from coordinate 1,071,015 downwards.
TCCAGTGAAGGACGTGCTCCCGAAGACGTGCAAATTGAATATTCGACAATTCCAGCCGGTCTGGTGAAATTGGTCGGATTGTTATTGCTGATGTACATTTCTGCTGCCTGCATGAATTGCGACCAGATTGGAGCAGCTCCAGTAAGACCAGATGAATTGACCATGGGAGTGTAATCAGCATTACCAACCCAAACTCCCACGGCGAGGTCAGGAGTATACCCCAGGGTCCAGTTATCACGAAAATCGTTGGTGGTGCCGGTTTTCGCTGCCACCTGGAAAGGCAGGTTGAGCACCGAATTGCTGCCGAACATGGGTGTTCGTGCTTGATTATCGGAAAGGATCGAGGTGATCAGGTAGGCATGTTCTGGCCGGATCACCTGGTCTCCAGCGCTGGGGGAAAATTCATACACAACATTTCCGCTGTAATCTTCGATTCTTAGGATGGCGGTGAGTGGGATTTTTTGCCCACCGGTGGCAAAGATTGAATAGGCCGCTGTCATTTCGATGAGCGGGATCTCTCCACCACCGAGCCCCAAAGAGAGTCCATAATAAGGTTGTGTGAGACTCGTGACCCCCATGCGCTGTGCGAAGGCAAGGAATCCCTCCTGCTGTGGAGTATCTGGATTGTCATAGATCCCGACATACTGCATGGTCTTTACTGCAGGAACATTGAACGAGTTAGCCAAAGCTGAGCGAACCAGGACCGGTCCATGAAATTTGTTATCATAATTAACCGGTTTGTAGGGGGGATTGGTATCAAACTTATCATCTGAAGGCGCAAATTCACTGGGCACATCCCAAATGAGTGTGGCGGGTGTCCAGCCTTTTTCAAATGCAGCGGTATAGGTAAGCGGCTTGATAGAAGAGCCCGGTTGTCGTGGAATGAGTGCCATGTTGATCTGCCCGGCGATGGTTTCATTGTTAAAATCAGCGGAACCTACCATCGCCAGGATTTCACCCGTTGAAGGGCGAATGGCTACCAGAGCGCCATCAGTCACATGCTGGTTGGCAAGGTTAACTGATCTGTTGGCTGACCATTTCTTGGGCCATATTTTGCAGGGTCGGATCGAGTGTGGTATAGACTTTGAATCCAGCGCGGTAAATGGTCTGCGCGCCGTATTGCTCTTCCAATAACGACCGGATGTAATTGACCCAATGCGGATATCCCATTTCATATGTGGGCGGTTGAAAATCGTATGCATTTAGATCTTGCGCTGCGTTGGCGAGTTCGTCCAGGGTGATGCAAACTGGCATCCGCTCTGTTCCGATTTCCACGCAACCATTCCGTTCCTGGGTGAGTTCGTAGAGAAGAGAGAGCACCTGCTCTGAGCGGTCCAGGGTCACTTCCCGGTTGGTATAAACATCGTAAACTGAAGGAGCCTGGGGAAGACCAGCGAGAAAAGCCGCTTGAGAGAGGGTAAGCTGATTGGCGGTCGTCTTGAAATAGGTATTGGCGGCAGCTTCCACGCCATACGCCAGATTTCCAAAATTGATCTCATTCAGGTAGATTTCAAGGATCTGATCCTTGGTGTAGAGTTGGGTTATCTCTCTTGCGAGGATGATCTCGCGGGCTTTCCGCTCGACAGTGATCTGGTAGCGTTCGTCAGGACCCAGCAATAGGATGCGAGCCAGCTGTTGAGTGATGGTTGAAGCCCCTGAAACGACTTCCCCCGAGGTGTAGTTTTGCCATAAGGCACGGAACATGGCAGGCAGATCAAATCCTGGATTGACGTAAAAGTCCTTATCTTCCGTAGCCAGGGTGGCAGCAATTAAATAAGGGGAAATGCGGTCGAGGGTGGTATAAGTGCGCTTTCCTGCATTGGGATCCATAATTTCATAGAGCAGGGTTCCATTGCGATCATAAATACTGGTGGTTTCGAACTGCGAGCTTCGGGATATCAGCTCAGTTACGGACGGCAGGTCATTTGAAACCCGGAAGTACTGGTAAATGAGGAATGAGAAAATTCCCAACCCAACGATGGCAATCAGGAATAAAAGTGCAATAGCAGTTTTAAGGAAACATCCAAACCTTGTTTTAGAACCTGTTCCTTTGGAGAAAAATCCCTTCTTCTTTCGATGGAGTTCGCCCGTTGGTTGGCTTGACTGGGTTGCCGCCGCGGTGGGGAATGGGGGCGGCATTGCTGGCAGATCTGTCCGCAATACTCCGGAATATGAAGCCGGGGTGGCAACGGTTCCTTCAAGGTCTCTTTCATGAACACTCTGCGGTAAGGTAGGGTCAGTGATTGGGACTTCGGGCGGGATGGTGACTGCATCTGCGTCAGAGATTTGATCCAGCGGAATATCCGAAAGACCGTCGATACTGAAGGGCAGGGGAGATGAAGGTTGAGTAGGCCTGTTGAGAGGACGCGTTCCCCTCCCTTTCAAAGGCCGGGTTTGCGGATTTTTCTTCTTTGCTGATTCTTTACCACCTTTTCCAGCAGGTTGGGTGGGTATTTCATCTCCAGCGGAGCGTTGTGTGTTCATGGTCATCGTATTTGACGGAAGGGTTGCAGGTTTGGTTCCATTCTACTACACCAATTGACCTCCCTTTCTCTTACCCTTACAATTGGCGCATGCGATCCTGGCACCTGGGGATGGAAGAACCGCGCGATCTGGTCATTGCAGCAGACGCTTTACTGGATGAAGTTGATTATTGTGATGACCAGATATGGGAAGTTGTCATCGGGCAGGGAGATCCGCCGGCGATGGCGATCCAAACATCCTTGGGGATGCGTGCTGTTTACATGCGGTATTTCCCAATCTTCACCGTGGAAGGGATTCAAATCTTTGATCCCTTGGATTTCCACCAAACCCCTGTCCTGCTCCAATTCTTCCCCAATTACTTGAAATTCGAATACAAACCTGTAGAGGGTATTCGTGTTGTTATGGAATACTGGATTCCGGAGTCACATGCTGTTGCTGGGAAAGTGACTTTCGAGAATTATGCTAAAGAATTCCGGGCATTGCAATTTGAGTGGGTGGGCCAGTTAAAACCAATCGGGAGTGGAGAGATCTTCTTCCCGGAAGTGATGGGATTTAATACTGTTCTTGGTGGTAAAACAGCGGATCTTTTTCCCGTGTGTTTTATTTCAGGAGGACCCCGGTCGTCTCAATCAGTGTATCCAGGCCTGACATTGGATTTGAAACTGTATCCTGGAAAAATCCAATCCCTGAACTGGGCAGCAGCTGCCATCAAAGATAAAGACCATTCCTTAACAACCGCACGGAATTTAACGTTCAGAAATTGGGATGCGGAGATCAATCGCATTGAAAGAATCAACGAAGCAAGGATGATCGATATTTCAACAGGTAATCCGGATTGGGATGGTGTCCTGGCTTTTTCCCAAAAAGCCGCCTTAAAACTGATAATGCCAGCCAGTCAGCATCTCCCAAATAACTCATTTGTACTGAGCAGGCAGCCTGACCAGGGATACTCGTCAAACGGTGATGGCAGTGATCATTCCTATACCTGGGCGGGACAGAGCCTTTTCGATGCATATTATCTTGCGCATGTCCTTTTACCCGCCAATCCAGAAATTATTAAAGACATTATTGAAAATGCTATGTCTGTTCAAGAAAAATCTGGCGCAATAGATTGGAAACCCGGATTGGCAGGTCAGCGTATCCACCAGCTTGCCCAACCGATCCTTTCGACACTGGTCCTTAAATTGATGGAAGGTAAAATCTGATCCGGCTTGGTTAAGAGGAATTCACAACAAGCTGATCGATTTCCTCCTTGCCTGGTTACGACCAGACCAGGACAAGGATCACGATGGATTCCCGGAATGGCAATCCGCCTGGCAGGCAGGACTTGAGGAATGGCGGTCAAGGATTGATGTATTTCCTGATCAGTATTTCATGGAATCGCCAGGGCTGGCTGCCTTATTGTTCAATGAGTGCCAGGCATTGATGAAGATCGGAAACCTGGATGGTGACCACCGTTTTGATCCCTGGCTTGAACAGGTGTCTGGAAAATTACAGAAAATTATCCATGCGTGTTGGGATGAAGACTCTGAGCGATGGAAGCATCGCGATTATGAAGCGCATCATTCCATTTCAAAAACTAATTTATTGCGCGCCAAGGGATCTGGAACATTTCAAATTAAAAAAACAATATCTCCACCACAGCGGATTTGCATTACGATCAAAATCAAAAAGAATCTGGAACAACCTTTGAGTTTGGTCATTGCTGGCAGATCCGGCGGTGAGCGGATCAAACTCCAATTGCATAGCCGGCATTTTCGATGGTATTCTGGCACCGGAGTATTCACTTCGGATCAACTTTTTGGCAAGATCGAATCCGTTAAGATCAAGGGTTTGCAGAGCGGGGATTCGATATCTTTTTCAACATTTGATTCCAACTTTGAAGATATCAGCACCCTCCTTCCTTTTTGGGCGGGTGCCAGTGACGATGCGCACGTGATGGATGGATGTAAAAAAACAATCGACACCCGATATTTCACGCCATATGGATTATTAACCATTCCCAGGAAAAAAGGGTCATCAGTTCACCCAAATCCGGGAAAGATCTCCCTCCCTTGGAATGCGTTCATCCTGGAGGGAATGATCAGGCATGGAAACCGACACGCCGCGGTGGATTTAGTGACGGCTATCCTGGATGCGACCGCCAGGCATATGCGCCAATACGGGGAGATAAGAAATTGCCTGGATGCGACAAATGGGGAGGCAATCGGGGAGAGAGGCAGCCTGCTTGGATTGGTTCCTGTAGGTTTATTTCTGCAGATTGCGGGGATTGAGTCCTTAAGCCGGGATGAAGTCATCTTGAATGGGTTTAACGCTTTTCCAGAGCCGGTTTCGATAGAATATCAGGGTATGACAATTATGCTAAATTCAGATAAAACTGTTGTATTATTTAAGAATGGAGAAGCTGTCGAGATAACCCAGCCCGAACGGACAAAAATTTCTTTAGGGGAAGGGTGAAAAGGAGATGGCGATGAAAGAAAACCAACCCAAATGTGATATGTTGATGATGGCTATCGTTCAAGCTCAGGATGCGGAGATCACTGAAGATGCCCTTTGCGATCACGGATTCTCAGCAACCCGGCTTCCTAGTGTGGGGGGATTCCTGGGTCGACGCAATGCTACCTTACTCATCGGATATAAAAAAGAAAAACGCGAAGAGGTTATTGAGATCCTCAAACAAAACTGTCGTGAACGAACCGAATATATAGCGGTGCCTCTGGAAAGCGCACCACTCCCCCTGCCAACGCCAACCCCGGTGACCGTGGGTGGAGCTACCATTTTCACTTTCGAATTGGAACATTTCGAGGAGGTGTGAGATGAAACTGATCATCGCGATCGTTCGAGATCAGGTTCAGGATGATATCTCCCAGGCATTAACTGCAACGGGATTTCGAGTCACTGAGGTTGCGTCCACCGGGGGATTCTTGAAGCGGGGGATGACGACCCTCCTGGTCGGTGTCGATGATGACAAAATGGAAGATGCTCTCATATTAATTCGATCGAAATGCCCGAAATCGGAGGAAGGTGTACATTCAGCAGTCGTTTTTGTATTGAAGGTCGCGGATTTTACTCATTTTTAGTGTCTTATCCCATAGAGCAACCGCCGTGATTTTTCACGGCGGTTTTATTTTATTCCTGGAATTCTTCAACTTGATAGGTCAGGACTGTAAGCTTTTTATGCCTCCAGTGATCTTCCGGCGCTCCCATTTTTTGGCAAAGGTGTGCCAGGAATGTCTCTTTTCCTGGTAGTTGTTCCCAAACTTGAGGGAGAAATGTAGCCCGGTTATATCCGTCTCTCAGCACAACACCATCCACCCCTGGTTGTAATTTCGATAACAGGTCTTCAGGAGAATCATACAGGAGGGGAGTGGGGACCGTCAGGCGGGAAATCTCGATGTGGAGTTCCTTGACCTCCTCGGATCGGACGGGCGGGAATCGATAATCTTCAAGCGCCGCTGCTGCAGCGTGCTCGCGCACATCCTCGGCTAGTGGCTGGTATGGTTCAAGTGCACCGATGCAGCCGCGCAGCATGCCTTGCTTCGTGAGCGTCACGAAAGATGCACCGATCTCCTGCAGTGCTGGCGGCATCGATTTTAGATCCATTGATTTCTGCGATTCCCGGGCAACAGCAGTTTCGATTGATTCACGCGCGATCTTGAGTAAAATGCTCTTCTCTTCTGAAGTTAATTTTTCACCGGTCATCAGATAACCCCACCTTCCTTTATGGAGAAATCATCAATATCAAAATTGATATTTCAGGATAACCCCAGTACTTTGCCGGTTTCCGGGTCGATATCGATATCCATAAAAACCGGGCGGGTGGGCAAGCCCGGCATGGTGCTCATTGTCCCGAGCAGGGGATAAAGGAAACCGGCACCCACGGAAGCGCGCACATCCCGCACGGGGATACGATATCCTTTGGGCACTCCCTTCAGGGTGACATCGTGGCTCAAGCTCAAGTGTGTTTTGGCCATGCATATGGGCAGTTTATCAAATCCCAATCGGGTATATTCCTCGATGTGCGTTTCCGCTTCAGGCAGGTAATCAACTCCATCCGCGCCATATATTTCCTGGGCGATCGTTTCGATCTTTTTCTTGATTGGCCAATCCAATGGGTATAAGTACTTGAAGGATGATGGTTTTTCGGAGGCGCTTATCACCGCCTTTGCCAGCTCAAGGGCGCCTTCTCCACCCAGTTCCCAATGATTACAGATGACTGCATCTTCAGCACCGCCATCCTCAATCGCTGTCTTGCGGATCAGATCGAGCTCTGCCTGGCTGTCGGTACCAAACTGGTTGATTGCCACCACCACCGGGACACCATAATTTCGCGCAATCTTGATATGGTGCAGCATGTTGGGAAGACCTGCTTTTAAAAGGTCCAGGTTCTCGCTGGTATAGGCGGGATCCAGTGGTTTACCGGCCACCACCTTGGGTCCACCACCGTGCATTTTTAGAGCACGTACCGTAGCCACCAGCACCACCACATTTGGAACCAGACCCGAGTAGCGGCATTTGATATCAAAGAATTTTTCCATCCCCATATCTGCACCGAAACCTGATTCAGTCACCACGTAATCAGCAAGTTTTAACCCGATCATATCCGCCAGGATGGAGCTGTTGCCATGCGCAATATTGGCAAAAGGACCGGCATGCACCATGGCAGGAGTGCCTTCCAGGGTCTGCATGAGGTTGGGCTTGATCGCATCGCGCATCAAAACGGTCATCGCTCCGGCAACCCCCAGGTCATCAGCATTGATCGCTTCACCGTTGCGGCTTATGCCGATCACCATTTGACCCAGTCTGCGGCGCATGTCATTCAGATCGGTGGTCAAAGCCAGAACAGCCATGATCTCGCTGGCAACAGTAATATCAAAACCGGTATCCCGGCTGAAGTCCTTTTCATCCTCACCATTTCCGACGGTCACGCCGCGCAAGAAACGGTCGCTGGTATCCAGCACACGACGCCAGGTGATGGAAGCCGGGTCGATGTCCAACCGGCAAAAACGCTTTCGCTCTTCAGGGCTGAGGGAGTCAGGATCGGTTTTTTCGATGCCGAGCTTCTTCAATCTGCCCAGCATCGCGCGGCCAAAACGTCTTTTTCCATCTTTATTAGCTGGAAAGAGCCGGTTGAAAAGCTGCTCATCGGTCGCACCAGCTTCATGCAGGATGCGCACATCGATGGCTGCAGCCAGCAGGTTGTTGGCTGCGGTGATCGCGTGAATATCACCGGTGAGGTGCAGGTTGAATTCCTCCATGGGAATGATCTGGCTGTACCCGCCGCCGGCAGCACCACCCTTGATGCCGAAAGTGGGACCCTGACTTGGCTGGCGGATGCAGGTCATCACCCGCTTGCCAAGGTGTGCACCCAGCGCCTGGCTTAGGCCCACCGTGGTGGTGGTTTTACCTTCTCCAAGTGGCGTGGGTGTGATGGCGGTCACATCGATATATTTCCCGTTGGGTTTGTCCTTCAAGCGTTCGAGAACTTCCAATTTAATTTTGGCTTTGTAGGGTCCATAGAGTTCAAGTTCATCAGGACGAAGTCCCAGCTCATCACCAATCTGGGAGATGGGTTTAAGTTCTGCTTCCTGGGCGATTTCGATATCCGCAGGTACGGGTGAGCGTCTCTTTAAAGGTGTGGGGGAAAATTTACGGGTCATTCCTGCTCCTTGTTTGCAATGATATCCACATTACTTATTATCAAACAAAGGCATGCTTAAATCAAGGTTCACCCGTCGCGTAGAATATTCCATCTTGTATAAACGCTTTTTACCGCTATAATTGAACTATGGGGTAACACCTAGATATTCGAAAGGAGTAAAAATGGCAGAAACAGGTTATTGCATGAAATGTAAGACCAAGAGGGAAATCAAAGATGGCCAGGAAGTCACCATGAAAAATGGCCGCAAAGCGATGAAAGGTAAATGCTCGGTTTGTGGTACAGGAATGTACAAGATCCTGGGCAAGAAATAATTACCCTCTGTAGTGGAACGAAAAAAGCCGCACATATCGTGCGGCATTTTTTATAGGGCGGGTGGGACTTGAACCCACAAGAGATCACTCCCGGCGGATTTTAAGTCCGCTGCGTCTGCCAATTCCGCCACCGCCCCTCGGTGTCTATTTTATCGCATCCCTTCAAATCGTCAATATTTAGCCAGATGATCACCCATGCAGCATCTTGAATAGCTTGCGGGATATCCCTCTGCTCCAGGAGAATAAGTGCACCCAGAATGGGGATAACCTTGCTACAATTGTTGCCTGGTTGAGCATAGTACGGAATTCATCTGCGTTGGTGAAAGCCTTGAGTTTCATGGTCGCCTGACCAATTTCTATTAACGTATGTGCATCGGATCCTGCCAGTCCTGGCAGATCATGTTTGAGAGCCCATTGACGTGCCAGTTGATTCGGGTGGTTTGAAAAACACCGTGAATTGAATATCTCTATTGCATCCAGGTGTGGCAGGAGCTGTTTAAGATACTGGTCTGGCCAATGTTCACGAACGGTATCAAACGGGTGTGAGAGGCTGATAAAAGCACCCTGTTTTTTCAGGTGGCGAATGGCTTCCATGGGTTCCAATCCCCGTGGCACTTCAGTAGTAACGAAATAAGCCAGGATTTCCCCCACGGTTGTCTTGATTTCCTCACCCACGATGATCAACTCGGGATCCAATCGCTGCGCTTCTTTGGCAGCAGCAATGGAATTATGGTCAGTGATCGCCAGGCGCTGGATGCCCTTTCTTTTCGCTTCAGCAATCAGCGCTTGAGGTGAGGGCCATCCATCCTGGGATGCGGAGGAATGACAATGGAGTTCAACCTTGATCAGATCAACCACTTGATTTTCTTCCTGATGGTATTGGCTGATTATACATTACGGTAAAAGGGATCATCTTGACCGATGCAAAATGTCATCATTACGATTTGTATTGACAGATTTTCGATTTTTGTACTATGCTATAATAATTCTGCCTGCGGATTCTCCGCAGTGAACGGTTTGGGAAAAATCCATTTCAAATTCAGGAGGAGATAGTGAAAAAGATTTCTTTGATCGCCCTGTCGGTGCTCGTGCTAACCAGCCTGCTTTTGACTGCATGCGGTCAGCGCGATGCTGATTTGATATCTGTTGCGACCGACGCAACGTTCCCACCCTTTGAGATCGTTGATGAAGCCACCAATGACCTCACTGGTTTCGATATCGAGCTGATGAATGCCATTGCGCAAAAAGCCGGCTTGAATATCGAATATGTCAACACGCCATTTGATTCTGTCATTGCTGGGGTTTCAAATTGTGATTACGCCGTGGCAATCGCTGCCGTCACCATCACCGCGGAACGCCAGGAAGTGATGCTTTTCTCTGACCCCTATATTAATGCCGGGCAGATCGTGGTTGTGAATAAGTCTGAGACTGCCGTCAAGAGCAAGGATGACCTTGTCGGCAAGACGGTTGCTGCCCAGTTGGGCACCACCGGAGAGCTCGAAGCCCAGAAGATACCCAATGTCACCTACAAGCCGTACGACACCTATGACCTGGCCTTCCTTGATCTGGCCAATGGACAGGTGGATGCGGTCATCGCAGATTATCCCACCGCGCTTGGTTTCATTGGGCAAAATCCGGAAGATCTGATGACCACCGGATCGGTGTTCACTGATGAATCCTACGGAATTGCGTTCTGCAAGGATCAAAGTGCCCTTGTTGATAAGGTCAATACAGCCCTCAAGACCCTGATCGAGGATGGTACAGTAAATACCCTCGAGCAGAAATGGCTGGCAGGTCAGTAGAAGGATTGATAAAAGCCTGCGGGAGTCACTTCTCGCAGGCTTTTTTTTAACTAAAAACCATGGAAACACAAAAAACTTCTAAACCGGAAGACGAAATTAAGAAGCACTTGGGATTGGCGAGCCAGGTGCGCAAGGTTGAATCAGGTTGGCTCCTGGTTCTGGCAGTGGTGGCTATCCTGGTCATCCTGGTGGTCACAGTCCCCGATCCATATATGAACATGCTGAAGTTCTTCCGTGATGGCATCTGGGTGACCATTTATGTCACCCTGATCTCTTTTTTCCTCGTGCTCATCGTAGGATTGGTTGGTGGTCTGGCGAGACTTTCCAGTAACCGCATCATTCGTGGGCTTGCAACGGTATACGTGGAAGTGATCCGGGGGATTCCCTTGATGGTGCAGTTGATCTTTTGGTATTTTGCCTTGCCTTCGATCATACGAGATTTCGGGACTACCATTGGCAGCCAAGCCCTGGCAAATTATCAAACCATACCCATAGCCATGGCAATTTTCGGATTGACGGTGGGTTATGGCGCTTATATGAGCGAGGTCGTGCGGGCTGGTATCCAGAGTATCGGCAAAGGACAGATGGAAGCTGCGCGCAGCCTGGGTATGACCTATTTCCAGGCCATGCGTTACATCATCCTGCCGCAGGCATTCCGCGTTATCCTGCCTCCCATCGGCAATGAATTTGTCACCTTACTTAAAGACTCTTCACTGGTGAGCGTGGTATCTGTTGCAGATCTCACCCGCCGCGGTCGAGAATTCAATGCTTCGCATTTCATGCCCATCGAAACCTGGACGATGGTTGCTCTGGTCTACCTGGTCATGACCTTATTCACAGCCCGCTTGGTTTCCTATACCGAGCGCATTACCAAGATGGAGAGGTAGGCCATGCCAGAACCCATTATTCAGATCAAAGATGTGCATAAATATTTTGGGGATGTTCAGGCATTACGCGGCGTCAGCTTAAATGTGGAAAAAGGTGAAGTGGTGGTGATCATCGGACCTTCCGGTTCGGGAAAATCCACCCTGCTGCGCTGCATCAACAGGCTCGAGGAATTCGATAAAGGCAGCATCATTGTGGATGGTATTCCTTTGGATAACACCAAGAATATCAACGCGGTGCGCACCGAAGTGGGAATGGTTTTCCAGCAGTTCAATCTCTTTCCGCATCTATCAGCCCTTGAGAATATCTGCCTGGCTCAACGGATCATCCGAAAACGCACCAAGGAAGAAGCCAATGAGATCGGACTGAGGCTTCTCAAAAAAGTTGGCATCCCGGAGAAAGCCAATATGCGCCCGATGCAATTATCCGGTGGGCAGCAGCAGCGCGTCGCCATCGCCAGGGCTTTGGCGATGAATCCCAAGATCATGCTTTTTGATGAGCCAACCAGCGCACTCGACCCGGAGATGATCCAGGAAGTGCTGGACGTAATGCTCGGACTGGCTAAAGAGGGTATGACCATGGTGGTCGTCTCGCATGAAATTGGTTTCGCCAAGGCGGCAGCTGACCGTGCGATCCTGATGGATGACGGCCTGATCATCGAGGAGGCTCCTCCTAAAGTCCTATTCGAGAAGCCGCGCCACGAGCGGACCAAGGCTTTCCTCAGTAAAGTCCTTTAGTTTCAAAATTATCCAAATGAGCATGCCGGATAGCCAAACGGCATGCTTTTTTGACTTTTCTTTTCAGATATGCTATGCTTCTAAGGATATTTTCAAAGTGGATAAACAATGTTAAGAGAACGCGTATCGGATAATGTTTACTGGTTCCAAAGTGAAGTCTATGCCATGGTGACGGCGGGAGCCATCACGGGTCCATCCTGGGCTGTGGTGATTGATACCCTGGCGATGCCGGATGAAACCCTGGAAATGCGAGCTTTTATTGAAGAGCAGCTCAATGTGCCTGTTCGTTATGTGATCAACACGCATTCCCATGCCGATCATGCCTGGGGGAATTGTTTTTTCCCCGGCGCCACCGTAATAGCCCATGCTGAATGCCGGCGTCTCATGCAGGAAAAAGGACCTGAAGCATTGGATTCAGCCCGCCACCAGAACCCGATCTATAAGCAAATTAAACTGGTGTATCCGCATCTTACCTTCAATGAAGGGACTCTATCATTGCGCGTGGGCAAGAAAAACCTGGTGTTAATGCGCACTCCCGGACACAGCCCGGACGATATTTCCATCCTGGTGGAAGAAGATCGGGTGTTGTTTGCCGGGGATTCATTCCTTCCGCTGCCCTATTTCGTCACCGGCGATCTTGACGAATTGACCACGACGATAAAAAAGATCGGCAAGATGAGTCTGGAAAACATCATACAAGGTCATGGGGATATCATCCTGCGCGGTGAGATTGATGAATCTGTCCGGCAGAACCTTGCTTATTTGACCAACCTTCGCAAAGCGGTTAAGGCTGCTGCAAAAAAACGAAACGCCCTGGAAGCATTGGAAGCGATCGAAATTGAATCATGTGGCAAGAGTCGCGTTTATCTTGGGGGACTTGCCGAAGAATTACATCGTCGAAACATCCGATTCTTATACCAGCAGGCTTTAAGAGAGGCAGGTAGAGAAGAATTGGGGGAGAGTTAAATATTCGGTAATGAAAACGGGACAGGTGATTCACCTGTCCCGTTTTATTTTTATGATTTGAGTAGTTGCTGTTTCTTTTTCAAGAAGTACGCCCGGAGCCCCACCACACGTTCAGTTCCCTTCTTGAGCCGCTCAAGGTTGGGGCGCAGTGCGATGAGGACGATCACCAGCGATAGAATGCCATAAATGATGTAAGCATACGCATTGAGCCCGACCAGAGCGCGGACTGTAAATATGATCGTGGCAGCCACTGCCACCGAGATGGTGGTGACTGACGCATAGCCAACGAGCAGGTATACGATCATGCTGATGGGGAAGATGATCCACAGGCTGGGCATCCAAAGCGCCATGGCACCCCCCACGCAGGTAGCCCCTCCGGCGCCGCCTTCGAATATTAATTTTCCTAATTCGTTCTTTTTCACCAGGAAAATCGAATAGTTATGACCAATGATGGCCAGCAAGGCTGCTGCCACTTTCACCCAGTTATTCCCGGGGAAGAATGCTTCAGCGATCCAGCCACTTGCCAGGCCTTTGCCCACATCTCCCAGCACGGTGAGCAATCCGGCAAACCAACCCGCGGCTCGCATTGCGTTCGTCCCGCCTGTCCTACCGCTGCCAATCGAGCGGACATCTTTTCCGCTTGCGATCTTGACGACGATCAATCCAAAGGGGATGGATCCAGCCAGGTAAGCCAATAATAATGCCAATAAGATTTTAACCATTTCCATCTTTTATATCCAATTTCCAGATATATAACACAGTGTTTCGCTATCCGTTCCGGGACATTTCAATAATGATAGGCGTTTCGCGAACGCCTTCCGGCAGGATGTGAAACGCATGCAGGTGTTCGTTGTCATTTCCAGGAGACCAGATGACGCTGAGTGTACCCGGATAATAGAATTGGGTGATATCACTGGGGGATGGCGTAACTGGTCCGTTGGGATGTGAATGAAAGATCGCCAGCAGTTCCAATTGCTGCGCTTCAAGAAAAAGAAAGGCATGCAGCTGTTCTTCTGGATTCATATAGAAAGTAGTCGGGCTGTTGTGATCATTGGTGATAGGCAGGAAGATCTCCGCCAGGTCCCCATTACCGCCCAGCAGACCGCAGGCTTCATTGGGCATGGCAGCTTGAACAGCCATCTCCATTTGGATAACCAGGTCGTCGGGGATGCGAATTTGTTCGAGCATGGACTCACCCAAATAGCCAGGCGAGAAAAGCCATGGCAGTGAACATGACAGCCGGCTCCAGCCAGAGTCCACTCCAGGTTTTTTTCTCTTCGATCGACCCAGCAATACTGGTCAGTGCATAAGCCGATCCGGTCAGGATCAGGCCGTAGCTCAATGGCTTGAGAGGCAGGTAGAATAATCCCAGTCCCAACTGGCCGATCACCAGCGCGATGCCCATCGCCCAGGGCACACTCCATTTTCCATTCAGGCGCAGATTAAGCGTCCGCAGCACAACCAGGCCGATGGTCGGGATGATGGCAGCAAGGATCAGGTAAAGACGCAGTCCAGCTCCGTGGGTGGCGATCACCAGGATCAGGTAGAGCGCAAAGGAAACCGATGTCAGTGCCACGCTGGCAATCGCATGACGGTGATCGTTGATATCCACTGTGATGTATTCAGCCACCATCACCAGAACCAGCAGCAGTCCACCCAATGCAAAGACTGCCCACCAGTAAAACCCCATCTGGAGTGAACTGAGAGGCACCCCGATCACCATTGCGGTCAGGGCGGGGATGAAAAGATGCGGTGCAGCCCTTTGCGTACCGATCAAAGGATGCGAGCTGATCAGCCAATCCGTGCCGGCAGCAGCCAGCGCAGCCGCGATGAAAGCGATCAGGGTATTGAGGTTCAAAGGCAGCTGCAGGAGAAAGCCTGGCAATTGCAGGTTGAGAGCTTCGCGGGGTGTCTGGATATAGGGTGAAAGAGCGTAAGCCAGCAAAATGGTTGCTGTCACAATGCTCAACCGGTCAGCGCTGGGCAGATGTTCGCGAGTATCCATTCAGTAATATTCTACCTTGAATTGCCTGCCGGTTCAGCCATGCGGGCAATTCCGTCGAAGTGACTATGGTAAAATTCAAGGCTGTATGAACGCTTCCCTTAAACCGAACGTGATTGGTCCCCCTAAATTATTGCCCTCCCTGGTGGATGGTTTCAATTCGGTTGCCTCGCACGTATGGCTGATCCTACCTCCGGTGATACTCGATCTCTTCCTCTGGTTTGGTCCGCGGTTGAGTCTCAAGGATCTTTTGATGCCGGCAATTGCACGCATCTCAGCCGAGCTGAATACCACGGTAACCGCCACGACCGAGATGGTGGCTGCTGTCCAGGCAACCCGTGAGATTTGGGAGAACATGGCCGCGAATTCGAACTTGCTCAGCGGTCTGCGTTCATATCCCATCGGCATCCCCAGCTTGATGTCTGCGATGGGTTCGGTGGCGAATCCCATCGGCGAACCCATCGTCCAGCAGGTGACCGAGGCAGGCCTGGCAATCGCCATCTTTATCCTCCTGACGGTAGTGGGAATTATTCTGGGAAGTATTTATTTGGAATTGATCTCCAGGGCGGTCGCACCGGAAAAGACCAGGTTCGATTTTCAACAGGCACTGAAAGCCACATCCCGTACCTTGCTTTTAACCGTGATGATCTATGCCGTCCTGTTGGGGGCAGGTATCCCCGTGATGATCGTGGTCGGAATGATCAGCCTGTTCAATGCGTCCGTTGGACAGATCGTGATGCTGCTGGGCGGGCTCTTTCTCATCTGGATGGCAATGCCGATGGTTTTCTCGGCTCATGGGATCTTCATCTCCCGGGAGAAAGTGCTGCCCTCGGTCATGACCAGCATTCGCCTGGTGCGGTACTTCCTGCCGTCCACCGGAATGTTCATCCTCACCGCTCTCCTGGTAAGCCAGGGATTGAACATGTTGTGGATGACAGCTCCGCAAGGCTCTTGGCTGGTCCTGGTCAGTATTCTGGGGCACGCGTTCATCAGCACCGCTCTCTTTAGCTCCAGTTTCGTCTATTATCAGGGTGGTCTGCGCTGGATGAAAGCGCGCACGGAACCTGCGCAGCCAGTCTCCACCCCTGTCACTTAATTCACCCGTTTCGGATTTTCATCAAGGGAGGGTCCATTGGGACTAAACGGTAACGCAAATCAATCATATGCCGCCAAGGATATCCAGGTGCTGGAAGGGCTGGAAGCAGTCCGCCGGCGCCCTGGGATGTATGTGGGCGGCACCGATCAGAAAGCCTTGCACCACCTGATTTATGAGGTGGTGGATAACTCCATTGATGAAGCATTGGCAGGGGTGTGTGACCGGATTCTTGTAACCATCCACGCGGATAGCTCGGTGACCGTTGAAGATAACGGTCGCGGTATCCCGGTGGATATCCATCCGGACAAAAAGAAATCCGCCCTCGAGGTGGTGATGACCATCCTGCATGCCGGCGGCAAGTTCGGTGGCGGCTCCTACAAGGTTTCAGGCGGTCTCCACGGCGTGGGTGTTTCAGCAGTCAATGCGCTCTCCTCCTGGTGTGAAGTTCGCGTCCACCGCGATGGCAAAGAGTATTTCCAGCGTTACGAACGCGGCATCCCCCAGGAAGCGGTCAAGCAGATTGGCAAATGGGATCCCAATGAAACCGGCACGGTGACCACTTTCAAGTTTGATACCGATATTTTCAAGGGTGAACTCGATTACAAATTCGAGACCATTGCGCAGCGTTTCCGCGAAATGGCCTTTGTCACCCGCCAGGTGACCATCCGGCTGTTGGATGAACGCAGCCCGCAGAAGGAAACGACCTTCTATTTTGAGGGTGGCATCAATTCCTTCGTGCGCTACCTCAACCGCAACCGCGATACCCTGCACCCGGTTTTCTATGTGGAAAAAGAGATCGAGCAGATCGGCATTGAAGCCGCGGTGCAATATACCGATGCCTATGCGGAATCGGTTTATTCCTTCGCCAACACCATCAACACCGTGGATGGCGGCACGCACCTCACCGGTTTGCGCATGGCGCTCACCCGCCTGGTCAATGATTATGCCCGTCGTACCAATATGCTCAAGGAAGCGGATCCCAATTTCACCGGTGACGACACCCGCGAAGGCATGACCGCCATCGTCAGCATCAAGCATCCCGATCCGCAGTTCGAAAGCCAGACCAAGGTCAAGCTGATGAACCCCGAGGTGCAGACCTACGTGCAGCAGGTGGTGGGTGAAGCCTTTGGTGCCTTTTTGGAGGAAAATCCCCAATCAGCCAAGGCCATCGTGCAGAAATGCCTCACCTCCGCCCGCGCGCGGGATGCCGCCCGCAAGGCGCGCGACCTGGTCATCCGCAAATCCGCGCTGGAAAGCCTCACCCTGCCCGGCAAGCTGGCGGATTGCTCTGAACGCGATCCCGGCCGCACCGAGGTCTACATCGTTGAGGGTGATTCCGCAGGCGGCTCTGCCAAGCAGGGGCGCGACCGGCATTTCCAGGCCATTTTGCCGCTGCGCGGCAAGATCCTCAATACCGAGCGCGCCCGGCTGGATAAGATGCTGGGCAACGAGGAGATCAAGACCATCATTTCTGCGCTGGGCACCGGCATTGGTGATAATTTCGATCTCGAGAACCTGCGCTACGGCAGGGTGATCCTGATGAGCGATGCCGATGTGGATGGTTCGCATATCCGCACGCTCCTGCTTACCTTCTTCTTCCGCTACATGCAGGATCTGATCGAGCAGGGTCACCTGTATATTGCCCAACCTCCGCTTTATCGTATCGCCCATAAGAACTCGATCAAGTATGCCTATAACGAAGGTGAAAAGGATAAGTTGCTCAAAGACCTGGGTGCGGGTGCTGATAAAGCCACCATCAACCGCTACAAGGGCTTGGGAGAAATGAATCCCGAGCAGCTCTGGGAAACCACCATGAATCCCGAGAACCGCACGCTCCTCTTGGTCAATATCGACGATGCCGCCGAAGCCGACCGCACCTTCGATATGCTCATGGGCGATGCCGTTCCCCCGCGCACCAAGTTCATCCAAACCCACGCCAAGAGCGTTCGCAACCTGGATGTGTAAGAACGACCATTGACCACGACCACGGACCATCGACTATGGTCCATCGTCCCATATATGCCTGCCATGCTTCTCTTATTTTGTCACTCTGAGCGTCGCGATTTGATGCACTCTGCAAGGGAGTAGAACGAGGGAGCAGCGAAGAGTCTCTCTATTAGCTCTTTAGATGCTTCGCATCGCTCAGCATGACAACCATAAGAAGTTCTATTGTCTATGGTCTATCGTCTATTCTCAATCGTCTACCCCCAATCGTCCCACTCTCACGGCTCTGTGATCGCCAGGTTATCGAAATGCACCATCACGGGCGTGTCCTCGAACGTGATCGCCACCAGGCCGATATCCCCGCTGGGGTAAGTGGTATCTTGAATTTCAGCTAACAGCTGGTCGTTGACCATCAGGCGCAGGTTGCTGCCAATGCATTCCGCGCGGATGTGATTCCCCTCTGCACCCTGGTTGATGGCATCCGATTCCTGCCAATCGACCAGCGCGTAATAATCCCCGCCGTCGCTCTTCTGGATGGTGAAATAGCCGTCTCCGGAGATCTCCATCACGTATCCCGTGCAGCCGCCATCCGAGGGCACGCAGCGGCACATCACCCCGTAACCGGTGTTGTTGTTCTCCGGTCCGGAAACCTGGGTGGCATCCACTTCCACGATCACGTCTCCGAAATCCATGTAAGGTTCCCCCCACATGAAATACCCGTTGCTGGTTGATTTCACCTGGTAGAAGCCGTCCCCATAGCTGGCAAATCCCACGTCCCACTCCCCGGTCTCCCAGCCTGAAGCCGGGTCACTGAAATCGTCGTAATGCGGCAGGGACCAGGGGGCATTGAGTCCGCTCTCCACCATCGGTGCGGTCGGCACGATCTCGGAGGATGAATTGGGATCATACGTGGGCACGCTGATCGCGATGGGTGTGTCCTGGCTGACCACGGGTGAAAACACCTGGCATGAGGTGAGCAGGAGCATGGCTGCGATGAAAATTCGTTTCATGGTGAGTTCCTGGAATTTGGATTGCTGAATTCTACCAGAGAACTTTTACGCCAGGCTGACAAAGCCATCTGCTTGGGTTAAACTTATCCCATGGATCGCTATGTCGAGGTTCTCTTTCACGGGATGGCATTCGGTGGGGATGCCCTGGGCAGGTTGAAGGACGGCAGCACCATCTTTGCGCCGTTTGCCCTTCCGGGTGAGCGGGCGCGGGTGCAGGTCCTCGAGGAGCGCAAAGGCTATGCCCGGGGCAGGCTGGTCGAGCTCCTGGAACCGTCGCCAAAACGCATTCAACCCCGCTGCCCGCATTTCACCGACTGCGGGGGCTGCCAGTACCAGCACATTGCTTACCCGGATCAGCTGCTGATCAAGGAGCAGATCCTCAAGGACCAGTTCCAAAGGATCGCCGGCATTTCCGATCCTCCGCTTGAAAAGATCCGCCCCTCTCCGCTGGAGTGGAATTACCGCAATGCGGTTCAATTCCATTTGGATCCGCAAGGCAGGCTGGGCTATCATGCCGCCGGCTCGCACCGCGTGGTGCCCATTCGTGAATGTCATTTACCTGAGAAAGCGATCGATGATACCTGGCCGCTGATCTCGATGGAGCCGCTGCCGGGATTGGATGAAATTCAGCTCCGCCAGGGTGCTGGCGGGCAGGTGATGATGATCCTGGTCTCGAAAACGGGCGAGCTGCCCGAGCTGGAGATCGAGCTGCCCATTTCGGTCGCCCAGCTCAGCCCGTCTGGCGCGCTCACCCTGGCAGGCGATGACCATTTGATAATGGAAGTGAATGGAACCGCGTTCCAGCTCTCCCCCGGCTCCTTCTTCCAGGTCAATACCCTCCAGGCAGGCGGGATGGTGGATGACCTGCTGGAGCACCTTCCTCTATCCAGGAAGGTGGTCTTGATGGATGTGTATTGTGGCGTGGGTCTCTTTAGCCGCTTTCTTGCGCCGAAGGTCAAAAGATTGATCGCCATCGAGCTTTCATCCTCGGCTTGTGATGACTTTACCGGGAACCTTGATCCGTTTGATAACGTCGAGCTCTATATGGGTGCCGCTGGCAATATTCTCCCTATCCTGGATGTCAGGGCGGATGTGATGGTCCTCGATCCGCCGCGGGCAGGTCTGGAAAAGCACGCCATGGAAGCCATTCTAAAAATGCCGCCTCCGGTGATAGCCTACGTATCCTGCGATCCCGCCACCCTGGCAAGGGACGCAAAACTGCTCATCGCTGCGGGTTACCAGCTGGCTAGAGTTCAGCCCTTCGATCTGTTTCCCCACACATCCCACATCGAGAGCATCAATTACTTTCATCTGGCTTGAAACGTGCAACGTATCAGCGGACATCTGCTGTTGACTATGGAGGTAGGTATGAAGAAAATACCCGTTTTGATTTTATTCCTGAGCTTTTCTTTGATCCTGTCGGCATGTAACCTGCCGTTTATGGGTGGAACTGTGCTCAATCCCACGCCGGATCTTACCCTGACTGCGCTTTTTGCGCCTTCCGAAATGCCCAGTGCAACCCCGGCGCTTGCCCACCGTGGCTCCTTCTCCAACGGTTATACTAGCGACGGAAACGTCGACCAATACACCCATTCCGCCCACGCCAGCCGCGACCATGACCTCCACCGCGCTTCCCAGCCGGATAGGTCCGACGGTCTACGCATATTTCCTGAGTTCAGCACCCGTGATTGATGGTAACTGGGGGGATTGGGTCGATCGTGCTTACCAGTATCCCTCCAACGCGATCGTCTACGGCAAATCCAACTGGAGCGGGGGGGATGATCTCAAGGCATCCTATATATTAGGCTGGGACTATTCCTATTTCTATATTGGGGTCAAGGTGCATGATGACCATTACGTTCAGAACACTTACGGTCAGGATCTATACCTGAGCGATGGTGTGGAACTGCAGCTGGATACCAATCTCTACGGTGATTTTTATAACCCTGCCATGGATGTGGATGATTTCCAGATGGGCTTTTCACCAGGGTATGGTTCGGTAAATGGTGACAAGGAAGCCTACATGTGGATGCCGCGTTACCTCGCTGGGACCAAAGGTAACGTGATCATCGCCAGTGAAAAAGAGGACGGGTTATATCGTATGGAGATCGCCATCCCCTGGAGTTATTTCAACCTGACATATCCCTATTTGGGGATGGGCAGTGGTTTCGTACTTTGCATCGATGATAATGACGATTCGGATGGCAGCGTTCAGCAGACCATGATCTGCAGCGACTCGGCACGCAAGCTCCTCGATCCCACCACCTGGGGTGAAGTGATATTTGTAAGATAACTTGAATTTCAAAACAAAAAGAGGCGTCAGCAGCTGACGCCTCTTTTATTATTCGAATTTGGGTCAATACAGACACAGACGCCAATTCTGACCGATAGGCTCGTGATTGAGCATCATCGGGTCCGATGATTTCCAGGATGGCGATCACCACCTGCTGGGCTTTACCGTTCCGATATCGCTTATCCTGGCGAAGGATATCCAGCAGCCCGTCGAGGGCCGAAAGGAACTTCGCCTGGCTTGCCAGCCGCATACTGGCCTGGAAAGCAGCGTCCAGGTCATTCTCATTGACTTGGCTGCCTTCCTTCAGGTTGATTAATTCGTCAGCATAGGGGAGGAGTAATATTGCCCGGTTGTATTCCCGGCTGGCGGGAAAAGCTTTGAGGAGCAACCGGCTTTCTTCAGGCTTGTTCTGCGCCAATAAGGCGATCGCAAGGCCGAGCAGGCAGGAGGGATGGTCATGTTCCTGTTCCAGGAGCTGGCGGAATTGCTTTTCAGCTTCAACCCAGGATTGATCCGCGAGGAATCCCCACGCCTTTTCGATCGCAAGGCTGAGTGGACTGGGAGGTGCGATTTTCGCCAGGAAGTCCCGTACCCGGTTTTCGGGCTGGTTACCGACCATCTCACCGGCTGGATGTCCATCACTGAAGGCGGTCACCGTGGGGATGGTGCGTACGCCAAACCGGGCCGCCAGGTTGGGATTTTGGTCCACATCCACCCTTGCCAGGCGGAAACTGCCTGCGGCTTCGCGGGTTAATTTTTCGAGTAGGGGGCTGAGTGTCCGGCAGGGACGGCACCAGGGTGCCCAAAAGTCCACCACAACAGGAGTATTCTTCGAGTAAGCGATCACTTCAAACTCGAAATCAACTTCATTAACGTCAAGGATGATATCTGCAGACATGCTCAACTAATTCCTGATTCTATTTTACCAGAAGAGGGAAGTGTCAGTCTCCACCGCCACCTTCATCCGGTGCTGATGGTTGGGAGATATTGATGACCTCTCCATGGACATTGATCTGAACATTGAATCCCATCATTCCAAGGTATGCCCGGGCTTCCTCGGGGATTCCGGTTAGTAGCAGCTGATCGAATTGTGTCCCCATATTCTTTAATTGATTCATCAACATGGCATGGGTAAACAGATCCTCCTGGCCAATCATCTTGGCGGTCTGTTCGCTGAGAGCTTCTTCATTGCCCTCGATCTGTTTTCGCATGAAATCAAAAATCTGCCTGTCAACCTGTTCCGAAGGGATGTGCCTTTTAAATCCCGCATCATCGACGACATAACAGGATTCGCCCCCGATCATTGTGGTTCCCACTAAGTTGCCATTCTCGTCTGAAATCAAACCGGAAAATATTGCCTTTTGTGCCATTCAATTACCTCTAAAAAATATCCACCCGCGTGCCCGGTTTTGTCCATTTGAGCGATTCGCCAAAGCCAACTTCCGGCAATGTCCAGCGAAAGATCCACTGGGCAGCAGAAATGGGCAGATTGATGCAGCCATGGGAACGGGGATGACCAAAATCATTGTGCCAGTAAGTGCCGTGGAACGAGATACCCTTATCGTTAATATAAGAAACCCAGGGCACACCAGGCAGGTCGTAGCCGACCGGATTTTCCGGGCTGCCGGATGTCATGTGCCGGGAAGGGCGCTTGTGGTGAATATAGTGACGTCCGAGCGGGGTATAAAAAACGCCGTGTTTCCATTCCGCTCCCGTTGCTACCCGGCTGACAAATACAGCCTGATCATTTTCATAAGCGATGATCACCTGCTCACCGAGCCGCACTTCGATGCGTTTGGCTTCTTTTGGAAGTTCAGGAGTAATTGGGGCAATTTCTTCCGGTCTCAGAAAATGGAGGTGCTGGGCATTCACATAATAACTCATTTTGAAATAGTCATCCTGAACCAGGTACCAATCATCCGATTCACCGCCATGATATGCATTGATGACCCATACGGTTGTACCGTAATAAAAACGGTACAGCACATTTTGCTGTAGACGCGGATCCTCCACAGCATCAGTGAACGGGACGGTGACTTGAGCCAGCCGGCCTTCTGTCGGGATGGTGAAATCTGGCGTATTCAATACGATCTCAACTGGCTGCACCGTACCGGAATGGATATATCCATCATCGTTGACCTTGTACCAGACCCGGTTATAGATAGGAATATCATCCCCGATGGTGACCCCACTGATGGGCAGGATAATATCCTTGTAATACGATTTGATCCTTTTCGCAGCTCTGGAAGGAGCATCAAACAGCGAGGCTGAATTTTCCGTAACCCGTCCGAGTGTGGGATTGCTTTCATCGGGTAACGCTGATAATGGATGATAGGGTGAAAGAAGCTCAGGCAACCTGGAAAAAGTGAGCAAACCAGCTCCCGAGAGTTTCAAAAACTCTCGACGCTTGATGGTTGAATTTAGATCTAATATATTTCTACTCATATTTAGTCGTGGACGTTCACCAGTGTGCCAATACTTGCCCAGTTATATAACCATTCCGCATCCGGGGTCCTCAGATTGACGCATCCATGGCTCATGGGTGTTCCAAAATTATTATGCCAGTAAGTACCATGAAGTGCATAGCCCTTGTAGAAGTACATTGTATAAGGCACGCCGGGGAGGTAATAGTCCGGTCCCACCATCAGAGTGGCGGGATACATGGAATAGATTTGGAATTGACCGGTAACAGTGGGATGCGCCCATGTCCCGGTTGATACCAGGAATGAATTGACGATGGTCTTATCTTCATAAGCATAAACTGTCTGACTGCTGAGATCAATATCGATCCAGCGTCCTTCGCTTTCCACCGCCGGTTCTTCATAAATTGCATCCCTGCCATAATAGGGTGCATAACTCTCTGTGGGTGTTGAAGTCGGGAGCGGTGTGGGGGTGGCTGTTGGAGTAAGGGTAGGAGTAGGGGTGGGGGTATAGGTTGCTGTCGGTGTAAAAGTGGATGTTGGGGTAGGTGTGATGGTTGGTTTTTCAAGAAGATCTGCGGGTCTTCGAGCCGAATTGGTATTGGCGATGGCGATCCAGCGGGGATAACCTATAAGTCCTATTGCCATGATACAAATTGCAGTCACAATACCCAACGGTACCAGAATCCAGGAGGATCGGCGGGATTTGATCGCTTTCGATTTCCCGGATTTTTTGACTTTTATGGGCTGCGTGTCACCGATCTTGCCGGATTTTTGTTTATCTCCCTTTTTGGATTTAAGATGATTGGGGGCTGTATCTCCTAATAATGCGGGGATTCCAGGAGATCTTTTTATTTCTTCATGGGTCTGTTTGCTTTCCAGGCGGGTCAGTGCCCATTCCAATCCTTTCATTGCTTCCTGGCTGCCAGGATTGACTTGAAGGGCTCGCTGAAGATATTCAACGCTGGCTCTTGGGGAAGCCAGGGAGGCAAGTATCAGCCATGGCTCTTCAAGACCCGGATCAAGACGGGCAGCAGATGAAGCCCATCCCCGGGCTTCCACGTGCCTGCCTTCTTTGATGGCAGCATTGGCATTGATCAACGCTTGCCTGGCTTGATCAGTGGAATTGAGGTTCATTGATCCGATGAACTCACTTTTTCATTATTCATGTAACAAAGAATACCATTTACGATACCTTGGGCTACCTGGTCGGTTTGATCGAGGAGGAAGGTTCGATCAAGGTTCAGGAAACCGGTCTCGATGATCGCTGCTGGTGTATTGCTGTTTATCTCGTTGAATGTGTGATAGTCGGTCATGTCTGCGGTGATCGTATTGAAGTGGAAGTCCATGCCCGTTTCTTTGCCATATCTATCGATCAGGCAGCCAGTGAGCCGCTCGGCTTCTTCCGGGTAGGCGTTGCGTACTGCGGACGCAACCTTGAAGCCCGTGGCGTCCTCGCCCATATATTCGCAAGAATCGTTGTGAATCGATATCAGCATCTGCCCCCGGTATCCGGATAGCCGGGGATCAAATTCCTGCAGGAGGTCCACCTGGTAACCCAGGGCACTCAACTTTTGATAGACGTAATAAGCTATCTTGAAATTAACGTTTTCTTCAGTAAGTCCATCTTCGCAAACAGCCCCCGGATCATAGCTGTCTTTATTAGCTGAGTAATGCCCAGCCACAATCCCGACACTGAGAAATGGCTCTGCTGTGATGGTGGGATACACGGGCACAGGAGTACCAACCGCGCTGGATTGCCAGGCACGGAATGCCTGTTCCATCATCTGATTTGAGAAAAGATTGGCCGGATTCCATAAGGTGAATAAAGTTGCCATGACGAACGCAACCGTTCCGACGGTCTGCAAACTTCCCCATAACAGGCTGCGTTGAGATTTGGCCATCTGTCGTTCAGGTGGAGATTCCGGATGTTCAGGGGAAGGCACCTGGGGATCAGGCGGCGGTTCGAATGGAGGAATGACGGGATTTTGATCCATATTCACCTTAATCGAAGAATTCAATGCAAGTATTGTACCAAACCGGTTTAGAGCTGCTATTCTTTTTACTAAAATAACAGTTAAAATCAAGGGATAATTTCTTCAAAGGAGAAGTGGATGTCGATCTTCCTTTCCAAGTTTTTACCTCTCTTTTTTTACCCTCTTGGCTTATCGGTCATCATTCTTGTTATTGCCCTATTGACGACCAAGAATCGGAATTGGCGCACAGCATGGATAGTGATTGTGTTGACTATCCTGTATCTTGGGGGAAATCGATGGATTTCAAACAGTCTTATTCATTCACTTGAAAAGATATATGCACCCATCCAGGAAAACCAAAAAGCTGAAGTCATCGTTGTCCTGGCGGGAGGAACAGAATCAGTTGAGTATCCCCGGCAAATGGTGGAAGTGAACGGAGCTGGGGATCGAATTCTTTATGCCGCCAGGTTACACCGGCAGGGGCATGCCCCCAACATCCTTCTTTGCGGGGGGGATATCCCCTGGATGGATTATTCGGCGAGCTCGCCTGCAGAAGATATGGCAGCTATCATGTCGGATATTGGCATTCCCAGGGAAATGCTCTGGTTGGAAGGTGAATCTCAAAACACAAGTGAAAATGCGGTTAATTGTGCAAATATTGCCAGGGAGCGTGGAATCATTCGCATCATCCTTGTGACTTCTGCCATGCACATGCCGCGATCGATGATGATGTTTGAAGACCAGGGTCTGGAAGTAATCGCAGCGCCGACGGATTTCAGCATCACGGATGCCAGCTGGGAAGCTCTCTGGCATGGCAAATTGGAAAATATACTTATCAACCTCATGCCAAGTGCGGGAAATCTATCTCAAACCACAAATGCGCTCAAGGAATACCTGGGGATGTTGTGGTACAACCTGCAGTGATGCTTAGAGTTTTTCGCTTGAAGGAAAATTGAGTTCTAAGGTGAATTGACTTTACAGGTTTAGCCACTTCTTTACGGTGATGGGTAGGTTTACCATCGAATCCCGGACCAGATTACATTGTGGCAGTGATTCGATGAACATCCGGCTGTAACCTTTCGTCAATAAACGCTTATCCAGCACTACCACCGCACCACGATCAGTTTGGGTCCGTATCAAGCGGCCAAATCCTTGCCGAAAACGTAGGATCGCTTCCGGGACATTATATTCATTGAACGGGTCTTCAAATGTCTCCGCTCGGGCAGCGATTATGGGGTCACTGGGTACATCGAAGGGCAGCTTGACTATGACGACCACACTGAGCGCTTCTCCAGGGACATCCACGCCTTCCCAGAATGATCGGGTCCCCAGCAATACCGCGCGTTCTGTTTCCTTGAAGGTATCCAGCAGTGCACTGGCGGAAGCGCCTTCTCCCTGTTCATAGACCGAAATATCTTCCTGAGCCAATATTGGTGTGATTGAGCGGGATGTGCGCTTGAGTTGTGTATAGGATGTAAACAGGGCGAGTGTTTTACCACCAACAGCTTTCGACAGCCGTATGAGGATTTGGTCCACTGATTTTTGGTATCCACTCATGTCATTGGGTTCGGGAATGTCGTTGACCAGATACAACAATGCCGAGTTTTCATAATCAAATGGGGAGCCCAGTATCAATCCATCGGCTTCATCAGCATTAAGACGATTGCGCAGGTAATCAAATTGTCCCCAGGTGGTGAGCGTGGCAGAAGTGAGGATCACACAGTTCTTTTCATGCCATAGATATTTTTCCATCAACTCGCCGACATGCAGCGGTGCGACATTCAGGGCAAGCTTGCGGTAATGATTGCTGGGCAGGATTTCCGCCCAGTAGACGAACCCCGGATCCGGTTTTGATACCAGGCTGCTGAGGTTGAATTCGACTTCATTCAAGCGGCGAATCAGATTGCCAAGATTGCTGATGATATCTTCGATCTCTTCCCTGGGTGTTTCGAGATCATCAGCTACACTCTTGTGTAATGTTGTCAGGATTGAAATCAACGCGCTGAGTGTATTCTCGGCATCATCCCAGGCAATCTCCACCTGTGACCAGGCGGATTGAGTTCGGGTGGCGGAAATGATGCGAGTCTGTTGCCCATACGGACCCACATCCTGGCCTTCCCGTTCATAAGTCAGGAAATCTTCAAGCGACTTAAAGAATTGGGAGATCTCATGATCCAGTCTGAATATTTCATCAGTCGCTTTTTGGATGGCGTTATGGGCAGCTGCCAGTTCAGAAGGACGAAGCAGTTCGGATAGCTGCTTTAGCAGATCACCCAGGGTGCCATTGTTCGTCCCACCCAACTCACGCAGCAAGCGTCCTAATTCCGCCTCAGTGACCCGGAAACTTAGTGCGCTGGTGGATGCCGATTCGAGGTGATGAGCTTCATCCACGATAAGGTAGTTAAAATCCGGCAGCACCCGGCTGCCAGTGACCACATCCGCCAGCAACAACGCGTGATTGACCACGATCAGGTGGGCAGACTGTGCGGACTGGCGGGCGCGGAAAAACGGGCAGGCACCCCCCATGCGTCCCAGGCAGGTTTCACCGGTGCAGCCTTCATCTTCCGCAGATAAACGTGTACCCCAGATATCTCGTTCGACGGGACCGTTGAGACTGATATCATTGCGGTCCCCACTTCCACCTTCATGTAACCAGACCAGTATTTTGGCAATTACGCGCATGGCATCCGCTGAATCGGGACCTCGCTGGCGCATGGATTCCAACCGCCGCGGGCAAAGGTAATTTGAGCGACCTTTTAGGACGACAGCGTGCAAATCCAAATGAAGTGCTTCCCGTAAATCGGGGATATCTTTTTGAATCAGCTGATCTTGAAGGTTGATGGTGTTCGTGGATACAACCACGCGGGCATTGTTTTTCGTTGCCCAGAGCGCTGCTGGTACTAGATACGCAAAGGATTTCCCTGTTCCCGTGCCGGCTTCGACCATCAGGTGTTGGCTTTGGGAAAGAGCTCTTGTGATACGGCGCAGCATTTCAACCTGCTGAGGGCGCTGCTCAAATTCCTTGAAATATCGTGCAAAAGGACCGCCGTGTTCAAGCAGCGCTGCCACTTCATCTTCTTCAAGAGGGATAGGGTCTTTAACAGGCGTTAGCGGTTGGCTGAGAAGCTCTGCACTTCCAAATAGCGTCGCGTAATCCTGCTTGATGACCTGTTTTGCTCCGATGGGTTCCCGCGAACGGGCGCGCAGGATCTGGGAGAAGATCCAGCCACCGTCCCAGTCAATGGGTTCCCCCAGGCGCACGATTTCCGCAAGTAAATTGATCGGTAATGCCAGTGCGCGTTCATATAGTTTGAAATAAACCGCATGGGTAAGACGGGCATCGTCCAATGCGCGATGTGAATTTGGGATGGTGATCAACAGGGTTTTGCCAAGAGTGCCGAGATTGTATCGGCTGTTGGAGGGAAGAAGCACGGCAGCCAATTCATAGGTATCAATGACTTCGTTCAGTAAAAGCGCTCCCTGGCGTTGGAGGAAACTCAGATCAAAACGTACGTTATGACCAATTACCGGATCACTGCCGACGAATTTCTTTAACTCAGGAATTACCTGGCTGATTGGAGGAGCTGTCCGCACCATTTCGTTTGTAATCCCTGTCAGCTGGGTGATCTCCGGCGGGATAGGTCTGCCTGGATTGACCAGGGAGGACCATTCCTCTTCCACGCGCTTGCCATTAAAACGAACGGCGCCGATCTCAGTGATGGCGTCGCGGGCAGGATCAAGACCGGTGGTTTCGATATCGATGGCAACGATGCAGGACATTGAAAATCATTATACCAGAGCGGAAATTTGACAGCTTTTCACTTTCTTAAAATCAAAAATCCCCTGTGCACGCCGGCGTGCACAGGGGATCATGATTTGAGTAATTGTTTATTTCTTGGTGATCAGTTTTGCAGCTTCATTTATTGCAGTTGGTTTCACCGGGCGCCAACCTTTCCAAACCCACCCTTTACGTTTCATGGATTTCCATGTGAAGTAAATAGGAATGTAGATCAGGAGCGAGATTGGCAGGCAGAAGAGACCGAGCCAGATCAGCAGGTTGGCAAGCCATTGCAGGAATTCAACCAGAGCCTGGATGGCATCGCGGGCGATTCCCTGGGGCTGCCAGCCGCCGATAGTTACTGGAACCACTGCCGGTTTTTCGGTCAATGATGCCGAGATTGCAGACATGGCTGCTGACTCGCGGTAATACTTGATCTGACCCTGGAGGATCTCGATCTGTTCCTGGTAATAGATCATCTGGTTGAAAACGTTGAGAGCTTCATCGGTTTTCTTGGCTTCTTCCATCAATTCTGTCAATTTCTCCACGACATTTTCATAGTTGCGCAGGCGGGATTCGAGATCCACAACGGTGGAAGTCACATCTTCACCGGTAATATTCTCGGAAAGGATATCGGTCTTGGGGTTGGAAACCAGGCCGTGCATTCTATCCAGAGCTTCGGTTAATTTATCCACCGGAACACGGATGGTGATGTTGGCGTCAGTATATTCATTACCGCTTTCATCAGTAGATTTGTAAAGGTAAGAATTGACCACAAATCCACCCATGGCTTCCGCCATCTGGGTCACTTCCTGCATGGATTGTTTAGAATCAGGGACGATCAGGGTCAAGTTGGCATTCTTCACCACCAGTCTTTCCATGGCTGCCTGGCCGGGGGCTGCCAGAGATGAGGGTGCACCTTCTGCGGGTGCTTCCATCGCTGGCGCTGGAGCCATATTACTGGATGCCTGGTCGAGCGCTGAACGTTCCTCCATGGAATAGTCTGCTTGAGGCGCGATACCACCAACAACTGACTCGCTTGATTTTGCCACACCACAAGCAGTAAGGATCAAGCTCGCGATTACGATGAAAACAAAAAGCTTCTTCTTCATTTTTTCCTCCTTGCACGTATTTGGATTTCCATTCTGTTTCTTTGACGTCTCTGATAAGAAAATGGTTCCAATTTACCAGCCTTCACCCAGCCGGGCTGCATGCCGGAATGGTAGGTCATTGGATCGGATCTGCTCCTGGACAGCATCAATATCGTATTCGACCCGGTGGGATTCCCAAGCCAGGCGGCGGGGAAAATAGATCCCGTATGCGGCGCGGGGATCGCGGTCGCGGGGCTGGCCAACTGATCCAGGATTGATGATGGTCTTTCGTGTGAACCGAAAAACCTTTGAAATTTTAGGTATCTCCCAACCGATATCACGGGTTTCCATGATCTGGTAATACGCAATAGGCATGTGGGTGTGCCCAACCATGCAAACAGGCGTATCGAATGCACTAAAATTATCGAGAGCGGTATGGATATCCAGGATATATTCCCAGACGGGGTTTCTTGGACTGCCATGCGCAAGAGTGGCTTTTTCTATTATGACTTTCTCGGGCAGGTTCTGCAGGAATACCAGGTTATCAGGCGTCAGGATCGATTTTGCCCATTTAAGAGAGACCCGTGCATCCTGGTTGAACGCTTGCAAATCGATCCGACCAAGGACTGCTGCATCATGATTGCCCAGGATGCAAATGAAATTCTTGAGCCCGCGAACTCTTTCGATGCATTCATTAGGTTTTGGCCCATATCCAATCAAGTCACCAAGACACCATATCGCATCCACTTCACCGGCATCCTTTAAAACCTTATCCAGGGCGATCAGATTACCGTGAATATCCGACATGACCAGGATCCGTTTGGAACGTGATGACATAAAGCCCCCTATTTACCGAGTTGATGGATGATGAAGGCGATCACTTTCTCTGCTACTTCGGTCTTTGCCATGACCGGCATACTCTGTGCCCGACCCTTTCGATCGATCAGGGTGACGGCATTGGTATCCACCTCAAATCCTGCGTCCGATCGGGAGATATCATTGGCGACGATCAGATCCAGATCCTTGGCAGCCAGTTTTTGGCGCGCGTTTTCAACCAGATCCTGACTCTCAGCTGCAAATCCAATTGTCAGTCGTGGAAAACCGCTGCGTTTTTTGACCTTGGCTACCTCCTTCAGGATATCCGTGGTTGATTCCAGGATGATCTGGGGTAATCCTTCCGATTTCTTGATCTTTTGATCTGATACTGTTTTCGGGCGAAAATCTGCCACTGCCGCCGCCATGATCAACGCATCCGCATCCTGTATATTCTCAAGAACTGCTTTCTGCATTTCAGCTGCGGAATGAACAGGAATGCATTTAACTCCAAAGGGCAATGGCAGGGATGTTGGTGCAGTGATGAGCGTGACTTCTGCGCCGGCATCCAGTGCTGCTTGTGCAGCGGCAAAACCCTGTTTCCCGGAGGAACGATTGGTTATCAACCGCACTGGGTCGATCGCTTCCTGGGTACCGCCAGCCGTGATGGTTATCTTTTTTCCAGCCAACGCACCCTTTCTGGCAAGGATCATGCGAATCTCTGCAAGAATGTCAGTTGGTTCCATGAAACGCCCTTTGCCAAGTGCACCTGACGCGAGATGTCCTTCGGTGGGACCAAGGAAAATAACCCCACGTTCTTTGAGATTGGATATATTTGCTTGTGTCGCCACATGGGCATACATATGCGATTCCATTGCCGGTGCAATAACCAGGGGGCATTCCGAAACCAGGACAGCATCCGTCAGTAGATTATCTGCCAATCCATTCGCCAGTTTGGCAATGGTGTTGGCGCTGGCAGGCGCGATCACAACCAGCTCAGCAGCATGTCCCAATGAGACATGCACAACGTGCCCTTCGCCACCCCAAAGATCAGCATCGGTAAATGCCTTCCTGCCGGTCACGGATTGAAAGGAAAGGGCAGATACAAATTTCAAGGCACTCTCGGTTAGAACCACGTCAAGAACTGCCCCCAACTGTTTTAGTTTGGATGCCAGATCGATGGCCTTATATGCAGCTATCGATCCGGTCACTCCGATGAGAATGTGCTTATTTTCAAATAGATGGCTCATTTTTTATTCATTTCCCAGAGAATTCTTAGACCATCAAGGGTAAGCCACGGCGCGATGATATCGATAGCCTGGGTTTCACGTGCTACGATCTCCACCAGACCGCCGGTTCCTATCACCTTCATATTATTCCCAAGCTCTTTCCGAAAACGTTCGACCATGCCTTCTACCAATGATGCATATCCAAAAAGCAGACCGGATTGCATGGCGTGGATGGTGTTTTTTCCGATCGCGGAAGGTGGACGCTGCAAATCCACACGCGGGAGTTTTGCTGTGCGCTGCACGAGCGCATCCGCGGCAATCCCGATCCCGGGTGTGATGGCACCACCGAGATATTGTCCATCCTTATCTAATGCATCAAATGTCGTAGCGGTTCCAAAATCGACAATACAGGCTGGTGCGCCATAGAGTTTCAAAACAGCCACCGCATCCACGATACGGTCTGCGCCGACAGCAGCAGGATCTTCATAATGGACGTTTAGACCTGTTTTTGCCGTGTGATCAATATTGATGGGTTCCAATTCGAGATATTGCTGGCACGCCTGGATGATACGACTTGTTAATGGGGGTACCACTGAGGCCATGCAGATGCCTTTAAGCTGTTCCGGAGCGCAGCCACCGTTCTGTAGAAGTCCCAGAATTTGTAGCCCATATTCATCGGGCATTCGCTCGTGGTCGGTTGCGAGGCGCCAATGGGCACCCAGCTGCTCGCCTTCGTAAAGGCCCAGGGTGATATTTGTATTTCCGATATCAATTGTCAGAAGCATGCTTAGACCTTTTTACCTGGCAGGATTTCGTTTTTCACCCGATCTTTTAAGTTCATCTTCTTTTTTGAAGTTTCCACACCGATCAAATTGATGAATTCCTCGATGAACACTTCTTCATCTTCTTTGGATTGTATCTTCCAAAATCCGAGCAATTTCTTGGATTGATCGGCTGATTGCCTGTTTGAACGAATTTTTCTTCTTGACATTGTAGTCACTCCCCTCATTTTAGGCAAGCAATATCATATTCCGCTGGACCGTTCGATAATCTCGGAAACCAGTTCGTAGTGCCCAAATGCGGGCATGAAATACACACCTTGGATATGCGGGCGCATGGCACTGATCAACTCCAGGGCAATGGTCACGCCTTCGGCAGAACCATTTTCACCGGCTTTCTCCATCCTTGCGCGCGGT
This sequence comes from uncultured Chloroflexia bacterium, assembly GCA_963804865.1. GTDB lineage: Bacteria > Chloroflexota > Anaerolineae > Anaerolineales > Anaerolineaceae > CAVVEQ01. The sequence continues at coordinate 1,037,320 of CAWDSH010000001.1, read as the reverse complement.
TCTTCAGGGATATCAATCCCTGGAACCTCATGATGCAGGAAACTGGCGTGCCGTGCATTAAATAAAGGCAGAACGCCCATTAAGATGGGAATGGGTAATGGTCCATATTTGTTCTGAAAAGATTTCTTGAAATGAATGGCCGTATCTGGTGAAAAGATGGGTTGGGTGAGAATAAAATCAGCACCAGCCTGGATCTTTCGATGTAGATTTTCTATTTCGGATTTTGGATCTCCCGGGTTCAGATTCAAAGCGCAACCAACAAAAAATGAAGTCGGTTGACCAATATCGATACCTGCATGGTCCACCCCGGCGTTAAAACCTTGTTTGATCAACTTGATCAAACCGGAAGGCACCAGGTCGAAATTATCCATGGCAGTTGGGTAATCCCCAATCGCGGTAGGATCACCCATGATCACGAATACATTTCGAATCCCAATGGCATGTGCAGCAAGCAGATCACCCTGTACCCGTAAAAGATTACGGCCGCGGGTTGGAAAATGCAGCACCGTTTCAATATTGACCTTCTTCTGGATCAGGCTGCAGACAGCCCAGGGGCTCATGCGCATGCGAGCCATGGGGCTATCCGCGACATCGATCACATCAGCTCCAGACTCCGCCAGAAGGGATGCGCCAGCAAGTAGTTTTTGGGTGGCTAAACCGCGTGGTGGATCCATTTCCACTGCAAAGGCAAATTTCCCCCGGGCAAGTTTTTGGGCTAATTGTGTCGGCTGCTCGGCGGCTTCTTGGGGTTCCTCGACCTCAACCATGGTGATAACCGGGCTTGCCAGATTAAAATCATCGGGGGCTGTATCAATGGCTTTGCGCATCGATGAGATATGCAGTGGAGTTGTCCCACAGCATCCACCAATGACTTTTGCACCTGCCTGCCAGAATGCCAGGGCATATTCACCGAAATATTCCGGAGCGGCAGGGTAAAAAATGCGGCCTCCAATCTGTTCCGGCCAACCGGCGTTGGGCATGACTGAAAAGCAAACTTCTGGGAGAGCCTGATGCATGACACGCAGAATGCGCAGGATTTGATCCGGACCGCCGGAACAATTAACTCCGATCAAATCAGCGCCGGCTTCATTGATCTTGCGCACAACTTTTGCCGGATCATCACCTAAAAGCGTACGGTCGTCACGTGTAAAGGTCATGGATGCGATGATGGGCAGGTGAGGATCGATCTCCCGCGCAGCGAGAATTGCTTCCCGTATTTCGAAAAGATCGGTCATGGTTTCGATGATCAACAGATCAATGCCAGCAGAATGCAGAGCACTGATCTGCTCTTTGAAAACCTGATGGGCTTGCTCGGGTTGTACACGTCCGAATGGTGCCAGGCGGACTCCCAATGGACCAACATCGCCGGCGACAAAAACATCCTTGAATGATGCCAGGGCTACACGCCGAGCCAATTCAACACCTGCCTTGTTGATTTCAATGACCTTTTTTTCAAGATCGTGCCTGGCAAGTTTGAAGCGGTTGGCGCCAAATGTATTCGTCTGCAGGATCTGCGCACCAGCCTCAATATAATCGTGGTGGATTTCCGCGACCAACCTGGGATTGGAAAGATTGAGAGAATCAAAGCATTGTTCAAAAGACTGACCATGCTGGTGGAGCATGGTACCCATGGCGCCATCTCCTATCAGAGGACGCGAGGATTGATGGAGCAATTCCAGGAATTTACTCTCATAAGTCTCGGATTTGAGCTTTCTCTGTGTCGGTAACATCAGTTCTCCATTCTCAGGATCTTCCGGGGACAACGTTGAAGTAGGTTGCCTGCGGATGATGGACGATGATCGCAGCGGTAGATTGTTCGGGAACCATTTGGTAAGCACTGGTCAAGCTCATACCCAGTTCACTTTCCACGGGGAGCAGCTCAAAAACCTTGGTGTGATCGGATAACTCCGGGATCGCAGGATATCCCCAGGAATACCGCTTACCTTGTTCAGCCGGCAATCCCAATTCGCGGCGGATGTGTTGGTGCAGATATTCAGCTGCTGCTTCCGCCATTTGTACCGCCAATCCATGCGTGAAATATCCCTCTGTGACATCGCCGGTAGAATTCAAGGCATCGACTTTATCAGATGCCGTCTGACCTACTGTGACTACCTGGAAGGCGACGGTATCCATCTTTCCAGCAGCTTCATCCGTAAAATAATCTGCAAGACATAGGTAATCTTGTCCCTGCTGGCGCGGAAAACTAAAGCGCAGCCATTCCACTGGTTTGCCTGATTGTGCGCTCCCTGGTTCATAGATTATCAAGTCATTACCATTCGATTGCGCTGGAAAATATCCATATACACCTTGTAGTTTTAACCAGCCATCCCTAAGCGCTTGTTTGCGCATGTTTTCCAATCGTTCCTCAAATTCCTTTTCCAGCTTGGTCCAGTCTGAGCCGTGCGTGTTTTTTCCACCCCATGAAAGGCGGAATAGCTCGTTCTTTGGCAAGTACTGGAAAACCTCATCCAGGGGCATTGAACGGACCACGCGTGGACCCCAACCAGGAGGACGCGGAATGGACTGGGCAGAAGAGATGGAAGATCGATTTGTCGAGGAAGTTCCAATCTCCCTGGTTTGTTCGCGTCCAAGCTCCATCTCGGCTTCGTTACGGATCTGGGACAGAAGAGTCTTCTTCTTTTCCTGGTCTATCAGCTGATCCATGGTGGATAATCCTTCGAATGCATCCTTACAATAAAAAACGCCGGGTGCGTAGAATTCACCATCTTCTGTTTTCAGGATACGTCTACCGAAACGACGGTTGATGGCTGCGCCGCCGATGAGTACTGGAAAATCGAGCTTGCGGCGCTGAAGTTCATTAATGATCAGCGGCATCTGGCGGCTTGTACTGACCAGGAGTGCGCTCAGTCCAATGGCGGTCGCATCATTCTCGACGGCTTTTGAAATAATGGTCTCTGCTGGCACTTGCTTACCCAGATCCATGACCGTATAACCATTATTGACCAGGATCGTTTTTACCAGATTTTTGCCAATATCATGCACATCACCGTAGACGGTTGCGAGTACCACTGTTCCTTTGCTGATGCCTTCCTGTTTCTCAAGATATTGTTCGAGGTGGGAAACCGATACTTTCATCACTTCAGCGGATTGCAACACAAAGGGCAGGATTAATTCTCCTGAGCCAAATTTGTCACCCACCTCTTTCATCGCAGGAAGCAGCACTGTGTTCAAAATAATCACCGCTGTTTCATGTTTCGATGCTGAGGGATCCCGGGAAATGATCTCGTCGATGGCAGCTTCAATGCCTTCTTTTTGACGGTGCAGGATCTGCCAATGCAGGCGTTCTTCGGAGGTCATGCTCTGCAAAGCTGCCTGTTGCGAATCCGGTTTACCTTCACCAGGCTCCGCGTTCTGATAATAAGTGATTAGAACCTTAAGTGCATCATCCTTGCGATTGAATATCAGGTCTTCAGCCATCCCGCGCTCGTTGTCTGGAATATCCGCATAAGGGGTGATCTGGGCGGGATTGACGATGGCCATATCCAATCCAGCCTGGACAGCATGAAAGAGCATAACGCTATTTAATACAGCTCGGGCGTTGGCATCCAACCCAAAAGAAAGATTACTCACCCCGAGCGAAGTCAGCACACCGGGCAACGCTGCTTTAACCTTACGGATGCCATCCAATGTTTCCACTGCTGATTGGGCATATTCGGGGTCACCGGTAGCCAGGGTAAAAGTCAGCAGGTCAAACACGAGGTCATGAGGTTTCAAGCCATGTTCCTGGATTGCGATTTCGTAAATCCTTCTGGCTATCTCCAATTTTCTTTCTGCTGTTTTCGCCATCCCTTGCTCATCGATCGTAAGTGCAATCACCGCGGCATTGTATTTCTTTGCCAGGGAAAAGATGCGATCGGCTTTGGCACGACCTGCCTCGAGATTGGTGGAATTTAATAAACAGCGTCCCGGGTAGGATTTGAGAGCCGCCTCCATCACCTCTGGTTCGGTGGTATCGATTACCAGGGGAACACGGATGACTGGTGCGAGCACTTTAATGGCTTTTTGGATCGAAGACGCTTCATCACTCCGTTCGGTGATTGCTACACAAAGATCCAGGCCGTGTGCGCCGGAATTGACCTGCTGCCGGGCGATCGAGAGAATGCCGTCATAGTTTTCTTCCAGGATGAGTTGCTTGAATTTGGCACTGCCCTGGGTATTCAATCTTTCACCGATCAGGAAGGGTTTGGGTTCCTGCAACATTGGCTGTGCCTGGATGCCGGATGAGAGGAAGGGGATATTCAAATTGGGACGTGGACTCTGCCGGCGAGTCCCCAGCTTATTCACAAGCAGCTTTAAATGTTCTGGAGTGGTACCGCAGCATCCTCCCACTACATTGATCTGGTATTTATCAATGAATTCAATCAATTCATCAGCAAATGCTTCAGGTTTGAGCGGGTAGACAGCCTGCCCATCCACATTAAGGGGAAGACCGGCATTGGGAATGCATGAAACGGGCAGCAATGCGTTTTCACCCAGGAACTTGATCGGTTCCCGCATATGCTCGGGGCCGGTGGAGCAATTCAAGCCGATGACATCGATCGCCATTCCTTCGAGAATTGCGAGGACGGCAGAGATGTCCGTACCGAGTAGCATGCGCCCGGTGGTGTCCAGGGTTACTTGTGCTTGAATGGGCAGGAATTCACCCGTCGATTCAAATGCCTGGTGGATACCCTGGATGAAACATTTCACTTCGAGAATATCCTGGGAGGTTTCGATGAGCAGCAGATCCACACCCCCTTCGATCAGACCCGCGGCTTGTTCCCGGGCAAGATCGATCAACTGGTCCACGCTGATATTGGATAATTCCGGGTCATTCATAGACGGCAATTTTCCGGAAGGTCCCATCGAGCCGGCGACAAAGCGAGGGTGATCGGGAGTCGAAAATTCGTCGGCAAGTGTGCGTGCGAGCCTGGCTGCTGACCGGTTGATTTCAATGACTTTGTCTGCCAGACCATATTCGCCCAAGGTGATCCGGTTTGAGCGGAAGGTGCAGGTTTCAATGACATCCACCCCAGCTTCAAGGAATGACCGGTGAACCGCAGCTGGTGCTTGCGGGTAATTTATTACAAGGACGTCATTGCATCCCACTAATTTCTCACTACCAAATTCCTTTGGTCCCAGGTCCATTTTCTGTAAATTGGTTCCCATGGCACCATCAAAGACCATGACTCGATCCTTAAGAGCATCAAGGTATTTACGATTGGTTAATTTTCTTTCCATGAGAACCTCCTCGAAATAAAAAGCGTGCAATTATATAAAAAACCTCTCTGGATAGAGAGGCTGGTTTGAATGAACCCAATTTCCTCATCTTCCAGAACGACCGCTTTCGCAGTCTCTGCCGGATTTGGCACCAGCTCTTTATCTGAGCGGTTGCCGAGGTTTCGCAGGGCCGGTCCCTCCGCCTCTCTGGATGAGTTTCGGGTCGGAGCCCGAAATATCACGTCCACAAATTTTACCATAATTTTTATTCGACCCCCCAGCAAAATACCACATAAAGCGCTTAAGATATAATTTGTTACAGATTGGTGCATATGAATAAATTTCCTTCATTTTCGAATTTGATATTGATCAGCGGTATTCTTTTTGGACTGGGTGCCTTGGGATTATTGATCATCGTCTTCGGAACCCTACCGACGCTCGGATCCCGTTGGATCTTCTTTTTCCTCGTTACTATCCTGCTGGCTGGATTGTCGCTGCCTGTGATCCATTTCCTTCACAGGAGATTCCCCAGCGATACACCAGTGAACATGAATATACTTTTAAGGCAATCGCTCTGGGTGGGGATTTATATCGATCTACTGGCTTGGCTGCAACTGGGTCGTGCATTGAACACGGTGAGGGCTGTTTTCATCGCAATAGGACTCCTGGTCATAGAATTCCTGCTCAGGTTGCGCGAACGTTCGGAATTCAAGCCAAAAGAGCCTTCCGATGAATGATCTAAGCAAGATCCCTTCCGTGGATGCATTGCTTCAGACCAGGCAGGCAGCTCAACTCATTTCAACCTTTGGTCGTCCACTGGTTCTCGATTCGATTCGGCAAGTTCTTGTCGGGATGCGGGAGAAAGTACGGCAATCCGGCACACAACCCACCGAGGTAAATATTTTCCGGCAGGTTGAGGGATTACTGGAGGAATGGACTACACCTACTTTAATACCCGTAATAAATGCAACGGGCGTCATCCTGCACACCAACCTCGGGCGGGCACCATTAAGCAAAGCCGCGCTCGATGCCATGCAAGCTACCGCGCTTGGTTATTCCACGCTTGAATATGATTTACAGCAGGGTGAGCGCGGATCCCGCAGCCAGCATGCTGAGAAGCTGCTTACCCGGCTCACTGGAGCAGAAGCGGCACTTGTGGTTAATAATAACGCGGCTGCCGTACTGTTGGCACTGATCAGCCTTGCCAAAAAACAGCGCGTCATCATATCGCGCACCCAGCTGGTGGAAATTGGCGGGGGTTTCCGCATACCCGAAGTGATGAAACAATCCGGGGCAAAACTGGTCGAGATTGGGACCACCAATCGCGTGAATCTCAATGATTATGAGGATGCCTTGCAGGAATCGGCGGCGGTGGTCATGCGAGCGCATCACTCGAATTTCAAATTAATTGGATTTACACATGAACCCTCCCTCGCAGAGATCGTAAAAGCAGCCCATCATCACGATGCCCTGGTAATAGACGACCTCGGATCTGGTGCGCTGCTGGATACATCCAAGTTTGGTCTTGGTCACGAGCCTACGGTCAAGGAATCGATGGATGCCGGTGCAGATATCATTTGCTTTTCTGGTGATAAATTACTGGGCGGACCTCAATCCGGGATCATCATCGGGTGTAAAGATTTTGATCGATAAATTAAAAAAGCATCCGATGGCACGTGCAATCAGGGCTGACAAGCTCTGCCTTTCAGCGTTGAGTGCCACTTTGGAGCATTATTTAAAAGATGAGGCTGAAAGGGAGATCCCAATATGGGTGATGATCTCCAAACCCTTGGAGCAAATACGACTGCGAGCTGTTCATTGGACCGAAATCATAAAGAATGGTACCGTCGTTCATGGAAAGTCTACAGTCGGAGGCGGCAGTCTGCCGGAAGAGACGCTGCCGACCTTTCTTCTCGCCCTCAGAGTTAAGAATCCCAATCGATTTACTGCAATACTGAGAAAAATGCATCCACCCATTATCGGACGCGTGGAAGATGACCAGGTTGTTCTCGATCCACGAACCGTCCTGCCCGAACAGGAAGGCGCACTGCTGGTGGGCTTGCAGAATGCGCTTGATCAATCGGAATAAAACAACAGGAAAATCTAATATGAAAACAGATCTCGACTCCCTGATGAAAAAGAATAAGATCGATGCCATCCTGGTGACTGGACCCGGTCAGCATAATCCTGCCATGGTCTATTTCACCGGGATAGCACATTTGACCATTGCAGATCTCATAAAGAAGCGGGGGCAGCCACCCTTGCTTTTCCACGCTCCAATGGAACGCGATGAAGCAACCAGGACCGGACTCTTGACCCGTTCTTATAACGATTATCCCGTCATGAAATACCTGAAAGAAACCAAAAATAACCGGGAAAAAGCATCCGCCATGCGGTATCAAAAAATGCTGCTGGATGCAGAAGTCAAATCGGGAAATGTAGCGCTCTATGGTGCGAAAGACCTTGGCAGCGGGTATGCGGTGTTTACCGCTCTTAAGCAGTTGATGCCTGAGGTGACATTCACCGGATATGTTCAGGATGAAATACTGCTCCAGGCGATGATGACAAAAGATGATAATGAGATCGAACATATCCGCAAGATGGCAAAGATCACCGTGGATGTTGTCTCCGAAGTCGCCAATTATCTGACTACTCGAAAGGTTAAAAAGGGGGTCCTCCTGAAGAAGAATGGTAATCCGGTTACCATTGCTGACGTAAAACGGAAGATCGATCTCTGGCTGGCAGAACGGGGTGCCGAGAATCCCGAATCAACGATTTTTGCCATTGGTCGGGATGCGGGAGTACCGCATTCGAGTGGAACGCCGACTGATACGCTAAAGTTAGGTCAGACCATCGTATTCGACATATTCCCCTGTGAAGCGGGGGGTGGTTATTTCTACGATTTCACCCGTACCTGGTGCCTGGGATTTTCTCCTGATGATGTTCAAAAATTGTACGAAGATGTCCTGTCAACTTATAGAACGATTGTAAAAGAGCTGGAGATCAACCGGCGGTTTTCAGATTATCAAAAACGAACCTGCCAGATATTTGAGGAGCAGGGTCATCCAACCATAGAGAGTGACCCAAATACCGAAACAGGATTTGTCCATAGTCTCGGTCATGGCTTGGGATTGCATGTTCATGAGAAACCCTGGAGTGGAGCCACCGCAAGCAATACGGATATTCTCTCACCCGGTTCAGTTTTTACCATTGAACCTGGACTTTATTATCCTGATAAGCAAATGGGTGTTAGATTGGAAGACACATATTTTGCTCATCAGGACGGAAAATTTGAAAAATTCGCAGATTTTCCAATGGATCTGGTGCTCCCTGTAAAAAAGTAATGCCTGCCGATATGCCATTTGATATCCCGGAAGCAAAGTTCCGGGAATTGGAACATTTCATTCTGCAAAGCATTCGCCGGAATGTGGATGTTCAAGAGGGAATCATCCCGGCTATCTCCCATATGACGGATTGGGATTGGGACCAGAGCAAACAACTGGTTGATCATGTTTTCCAGGTACATAAGAAAGAGATAGCGCTCTTTTCAAGGTCAATTTTTTTACTGGTCATCAGCACTGGTCTTCTAATTTTTATTAATCTTGAATGTTGCCTTTATTTCGTTGATTGGATACGAGAATCTCTTTTCCTGTAAAGCGATCGATTTACCTCATATCTGGGAGGTGATCCTGGGATTTGGCAGCGTGCAATTATGTTTATTCATGAACGCAGAATACATCTCCCGTTTCATCGTGTTTTTGTTTGTCAGCCTTCTGGTGATGCTGGGGACGATTCTCGGTTTATTCAATCTGGTTAGATATCTCAGGGAGAGGGAAATTGAATCATGATGATGGAACCGGAGAATGAAAACAAAAAATCCGATGATAACCTCGAGGATTTTGTCCTCACTGCGCTAAAGAGTCATAGAGATATTCAAGGGATTCTCATTTCTCAAATTTGCGAAAAGACCGGTTGGGATTGGTCGCAGAGCGAGCAATATATTGAAAAGGTTAAATCGCTCCATGGATTTGAATTAAGTAGTTCGAAATATAAGACCTATCTGATCATCGGTACTGCAACCGGGATCGGTGGTTTGGGATTGATGCTTTTCGCTTTTGATATCTACATCGGTTTGGGTACCTTTTCCCATTGCTTTAGCCTGGGATTGAAAGAACCCTGGCCAAAAATAACAGGTTTCCCTGCCCTGGAACAGTGTATTAGAGTGGATCCCAGTTACATAAGTGATTTTTACCTCCTTTTTCTGCTGGGTGGATTGATGCTGGTTGGAAGCATGGTGGGTATCTATTTTGCTTATCGAGAACTCAAAGGGTGAAAAAGCTGCGACCTTGTAAATATTTCAAGGTAAAATGAGGGTCTGATGTCACCATCACAAGAAACTCTCCCGCAGAAACCTGACAAATTTCCCGCAGCTAGGATTTTGGGAATTGAAACATCATGTGACGAAACAGCAGCAGCCGTGGTTGAAAACGGGCGCAGCATGTTATCGAACGTGGTGGCAAGTCAGATCGATTTGCATAAGAAGTATGGCGGTGTTTTCCCGGAAGTAGCATCCCGGCAGCACATTCTCACCATATCGGCTGTGGTTGATCAAGCACTTCAGGAAGCGCACCTGGGATTTGCTGACATCGATGCTGTTGCAGTGACTCGAGGTCCAGGTCTCGCAGGATCGCTTGTGGTTGGCATGAACATGGCCAAAGGTATCAGCCTGGGTAGAGGACTACCGTTGATCGGGGTCAATCATCTGGAAGGACATATCTATTCTTCATGGGTCCATTCAGCAGAAATAAAAGAACCACCCCCAGCGCCTAAATTTCCTCTGATGGCATTGCTGGTATCCGGTGGGCATACAGAATTAAACTTGATGGATGATCATCTCTCCTATAAGCGATTAGGCGCTACAACCGATGATGCTTCCGGAGAAGCTTTTGATAAAGTGGCGCGTCTTTTGAATCTGCCTTATCCCGGTGGACCTTCCATTCAAAAAGTTTCTGTAATTGGTGATCCAAAAGCATTTTCTTTTCCCCGTGCCCGTATGGAAGGCACTTGGGATTTCTCCTTTAGTGGTTTAAAGACAGCCGTATTGCGTGTTGTTCGGAAGATGGAAGAAGAGAATCAACCTATTCCGGTGGAGGATCTCGCAGCCAGTTTCCAGGCAGCTGTGGTGGATGTCCTTTTTACAAAAACCATGGAAGCAGCCCATAAATATGGCGTTAAAGAGATTGTGGTAGCAGGTGGAGTTTCCGCCAATAAAGCGCTTCGGGATTCTTTTCAAAACCAGAAAGAATATAAGGTTCATATACCACCGCTCGCATTTTGTACGGACAATGCGGTCATGATTGCTTCTGCAGGTTACTACAGGTATGCCTACGGATATGTTGATTCGTTGGACGTGGATGTTTTACCAACTTGGCCGCTTTCCTGATCATAAATGTCACTTGTAGGATGGATTTGCATCTAAATGAATACTAAAAATGATGAGGGCGAGAAACTCTCTATCGATGCATTACGCGCTGGTGATAAAAACGAGATCGCCCGCATGATTGAGAGATTTTTGGATCCAATATATAGGCTTTCCCTAAGGATGATGGGAACCCCACAGGATGCGGAAGATATCACCCAGGAGACGTTCATCAAGGCTATGAAAGCATTACCGTCTTTTGAAGGTCGATCCAGTTTATCAACGTGGCTATTTAGGATTGCTGTGAATGAATCGCTCATGGTCTTGCGAAGAAAACAACTGAATCTCGTTTCCATCGATGAAGATCAAGACGATGAAAGTGGAATCCAGGCACCGGTGCAGATTAAAGATTGGTGCTGCCTTCCAGAGGGGGAGATGTTGAGTTCCGAATCACGTAAGCATCTGGATATGGCAATATCACGATTATCACCAAATCTAAAATCGGTATTCATATTACGTGATATTCATGGTTTTTCCATTCAAGAAACAGCAGAAATGCTGCAATTGAACGAAGTTACTGTTAAAACCCGTTTACTGCGGGCCCGCCTGAAATTGCGCGAGGATCTGAGTGCATATTTTGGGGAACGAATGAGCCAGGTGGTGTGAGATGATGGAATCAAATAAAAGTGAATGCAAGCGACTGCTCAGTCAATTATCCGAAATGATAGATGGTGATCTAAGTTCGGAAATTTGCTTTGAGCTCGAACAACACCTCAAAGAGTGTCAAAATTGCCGGATCGTTTACAACACAACCAAACGGACCATAGAGCTATATCATGATGCTGATGTAAAAATTGAATATCCCACAAAAGCCAGGGGCAAGTTATATAAGAAATTACACCTGGACCAATATAATAAATCATAATAGAGCTTGCATCTTTTTTCACCTTCATGCATCTAAATAATGGTTGATGACCAATTGGTCATCTCAATTTAGAACAATAATCATAAGGATTATCATATGATAAAGTTATTGAGTGATGAGATCGAAAAACAATTGCTGGATGTATTTGGCAAGTTAAAGGGAAACGTAAAACTTCTCCTTTTTATTGGCAATGAAAATTGTGAGTACTGTAACGATACAAAACGATTACTTGAAGAAGTGGCAGCGCTCACCAACAATATTTCCCTGGAAATAAATGATATTGAGGACGACGCTGATCTTTCCAGGAAGTTTGGGATTGATAAGACTCCCGGTTTGGTCATAGCGGCGGAAAAAAATGGCGAACTTATCGACTATGGGATCCGTTTCTACGGTATTCCAGCTGGGCATGAATTTAATTCATTGATCCAGGATATCTTATTGGTTTCCTCTCAAGTTTCCGGATTGGATGAATCGATACGAGTTTTTTTGAATGATCTAAAAAAACCTCTGCATTTGCAGGTTTTTGTGACACCTACTTGTCCTTATTGTCCTCAAGCAGTCGTACTGGCACATCGAATGGCAATGGAGAATCCTTTAATCACTGCGGAGGCAGTTGAGGCTTCGGAATACCCGGACCTTGCTGATCGATTCAATGTGAGTGGCGTGCCACACACGGTGATTAATGGCGGAGCAGGTAATGTGATCGGAGCGGCACCCGCAGAACAAATGGTTACTGAAATTCAGACCGCTCTCAAATAAAGATTATTAGAGGAAATAGTATGAATGCAAAAGTTACCTGGAAAAAAGGATTGAGTTTTGAGGGCATTGCCGACTCTGGATTCACGATCCCCCTGGGGACATCTTCCGATTTGGGCGGAGATGATGATGGCTTTCGCCCGCTGGAATTGATGGCAATTAGCTTGGCGGGCTGTACCGCGATGGATGTGATCTCAATTCTGGCGAAGAAACGCCAAGATGTCACTGGATTTGAAGTGAAAGTCCATGCGGAACGTGCAGCGGAACATCCCAAAGTATTTACTAAAGTATTTATTGAATATGTGGTCAGCGGGAGGAATATCGATCAGGCCTCCGTCGAGAGAGCCGTTGAATTATCTGAAACCAAGTATTGCTCAGCGCAAGCGATGTTGAAAAAAGCGGTTCCCATCGAGAAAATAATTACTATGATTAGCAATTAACGGTAGTATTTTGGTTGGGATCTCAATACCTTAAGGGGTTTTGAGATCCTTTTCTTTTAACTGATCATGATCTGGAAGCAGGGTCTCCACATTACGCACCAGGGGATTAAGGTAGGCTGCTAATCCAACGATGGTGGTAATGGATCCAGTAAGAAAAATCAGGATCGACATTCCCGAACCAATCGCGTTTCCAAAAATCCTTCCCAGGGATTGGGATAAACTTGTTGATGAAAGCATCAGGGGTTCAAAGACCTTGTCAGCCATTGGACCAGCGATCATCATCCCCAGCGGTCCAGTGATCTGGGCGATAACCCGGCGGACGGAAAACACCCGGCCTTGGATATCTGGTGGGACCTTGGATTGCCAAATAGCCTGGTTTGAGCTATTGACGATCGGGCCGAAAAAGGAAAAGAAAAATGATCCCGCCAGCCAGAATGGAATCGCTGAACTCAATCCCATTAATGTGAGACCCAACATGCCAGATCCTGCCCAGCCTAAAAGGACTCCGTTGATGCGGCGTTTTGGGCCGCCCCAGGCAGTGATTAGGCTGCTTCCAATAATACCTCCCAGCGCACCGGCTGATTCCACAATCCCCAATGTTGAAGCGGAGTTCCCAGTTCTGCCCAGGATCATGGGTGCGATGAGAACTGCAGCCCAGGAGGACATCAAGTTCCCGGAAGCAAAAACAAGCTGCAAATTCAACAGGCTTGGTCTTTTCAGAATATATTTGAAACCGAAGAGAGATTCCCTGAGGATGCCTTTTTCGGCATGTCCTCCCTCTTCAGATTTTTCTGCCTGTGGGATAAAGATCCAGAGCAGGGCGGAAATTGCCACGATGAAAGTCAGGATATCGATGACCAAAATGCCATCCAGGCCGATCGTTCCAAGAAAAACTCCTGCCAGCACAGGGGAGAATATGCCCGATCCCCATTCCGCCAGCGACATCATCCCGGCTGCGCGAGTGTATTGTTTCTTGGGAACCATGATGGAAATGGCAGCTGAATAAGCAGGCCATTGGAAAGCTTGGAATGTGCCGGATATCACTCCCCCAACATAGAGGTGCCAGATTTCAAGGTTTCCCGCGTGGTGCAGCAGCAGGATGCCAACGGTGACCAATCCGGAAGCGAGGTCGCTTAACATCATCACGAGTTTACGATTCCATCGATCCACCAGGGCACCGGCGATGGGGCTGAAAAGAATGCCTGGTAGGAAATTGCATATGCCGATGATAGCCATGGCGGTTGCGGATTGGGTAGCTTGCCATGCCCAGATTCCCAGAGCAAAACCGCTCATGGTTGTGCCCATGAGCGAGATGATCTGGCCAAACCAAACAAAGGTAAAACCCAACATTCCTGTTGGGTGTTTCAGACTTGAAAGGAATGATGTTTGTTTCTCAGTGTTCATTTTGCTCCTGCCTGAATTTGGCTATCAATATCTGAACATATACACGCAGTGATGATCTTCCCCAATTTGGTTAAAGTCCCTTCGTAAGGATTTTTGCCATTGTGCGCTATCCAACCTTCAAGATCAAACGCAAGTGCGCCATCTGCGGCGATCCATTCCCCATTGTATTTGCGCGCGATATGCACATGCGTCCCCGTGGCATCGCCTCCTTCACAGGATGGCTTTCCGATGGCGTCGCCTGCTTTCAAGATGCTTCCTTGTGGAACAATGGAAGTGGATGCCAAGTGCAAGTAATAGACAACCCATCCAGTTCGTTCATCACCATCACCATCCAGATCAAGAACAGCACTAGCGGGACTCACCCTGGCAAGAATCCCGCCTGCCAGTGCTGTGGCGTATTCTTCAGCCTCGATGCAACCTCCCACCACACTTGGCGGAGCAAAATCAAGAGCGGCCATCGGTTCACCTGCTCCCCAACCGGTGTGCGGTCCTCCGGTGAATGCCCATAAGTGACCTCCCGGAAAGGGGAACAGCATTTCAGGTTGTTCAAGGCTGCCCGGGATCAATTGGAGATCCGCGGACCATGGATCGTTAAAGAGATCACGATAGGTCTGCGCCAATCCTAATCCGCTGATAGCCAATATATATAAGTTGTGCTCCAATACCTGGGAAAAATAATAATGAATTCCCACACTGGCTGCGTTTTGCCAGGGATCAAGCACCTCCAGGGAACCATCTATCAACTCGATCTCTTTTAATCGTCCAGCGCGCCAAGCGTAATACCCGTTATTGAGGGCATTGGCGGCCCAGACCAGTTGGTTATTTAAACCTTTATGATACATATCTTCATAACCCAAAGGGTAGTCCGTGAAAGGGTATCCGCCAGGATCGCTCAAAGCATGCGTTTGGTATTCAAGGATGGCTAGTAGGAGGCGCGGGCTTAAGCTGAACTGGGTGGCTATATAATCCACCAGTTCACCACCTTGTCGCCATTCATCTCCTGCATATTCGCGATGGTTTTTCAACCAGCCATGGGTTTGATTTACGAAGGCAACTGTATCAAAATCTATTTGTTCAGGTCCGTTTACAAATAAGGCGTCTGGAATGATCTGATACGGTGATCCCCAAAGTGCTTCATAATAAATGGGGATCTGCATCGGTAATCCCATCGGGAGTGTGGTAACACGGGATGGAAGAATGGGATTTGCTTCTCTAATTTCCGCTTCAGTTGTATTGAAATGTGAAGCGAGCGCTGGTAATGTGTCTCCCGACTGCGCGATGTAATCCACCAGCTCACCAGGTGCGTAATGCGGGCGTGTGGGCATCGGAGTGGGTAGCACCACGGTGGGCGTGGGAGGTAATATGGTCGTTGCTGAGGGTGACGTGGATAGAGGCTGGCAGGCAGAATTAAGGAGCATGATACATGCTCCTGAGAGGGCAAGATGTTTTACAATAAATGTTTTCATCCGATGCCTAATTTTAAGGCATCCTGCCAATTTTTGTTATGAGCGTTTGGTGAGAACCATTGGGAAGTGCCAATACGGTTTCAGCGTCTTTCCTCAGTTCCCCTTCATAACTGGTATTTCCGGCATATGCCGTCCAACCACTGAGTGTGAAAGGAAGCGGGCCATCAGCAAGGATCCATTCGCCATTGTATTTACGAGCGATATGGACATGCGTGCCGGTGACAACACCACCTTCACAGGAAGGGTGTCCTAGGCGATCGCCGGTATCCACCCATGACCCAACGGAGACCCTGTCTTTGGTTGAGACATGCATATACAGCATCACCCAACCTGTTTGTTCACGCCCATCACCGTCCATATCCACCAGTAATGATCCATTTTCGGCACGCACGACCAGACCTGCAGCGGATGCAGTGACCCATTCTTTTGATTCAACGCAACCTGATTCCATGCTCATCGGGGCAAAATCCAGTGCCGCAAGAGCACCATCGGGACCCCAGGCTGAATGCGGCCCGCCCGAGAAACTCCAGGTATGCCCATCGATAAATGGCAGGTCCAGGGAAGGTTGCACAAGGTTTTGTGGATAAAGAGGTTCAACTGTTTGAGCTCGTGCCCAGGGATCGCCAAACATCTCCTTATAGAGTTGGGGCAGACTATCGGTACCATAAAGTGCACCAGCCCAACGATCCGGTGAATCGATTAGTTTTGAAAAAAGGTTTTGCATTGCTGCTGTACCGGCATTTAAACCCGGAGCCATACGAATGGTTTTTCCATCCTTAAATTCAAGCTGGCTGATTAATCCAGCTCGCCAACCATAATACCCAACGGAAAGTTGCGATACTGCCCAGGATAACTGCTGATACAACCCCTTTTTATTAAAGTTGACGTTCCCCATCGGGTAATCGATTTTCGCCAGAGTATCAGGAGTTCCATACACCCAATTACTTTGATATTGTAAAATGGCGAGCAGCAACCGTGGGTTTATTGAGTTTTCTATGGCTACCAGTTTGACAACTTGAGCACCCGAGTACCAGCCGCTGACCAGGTATTCGCGGTATTTATTGAGATAACCACCGGAATCCTTCACGAAGGTCTCGATATCGAAATCCAATGCAGATGGTGAATACACAACTTCACTATCCGGCATGGCAACTTCTGAAGGACCTGTGGTACCCAACTCGGAAGGGACAACCAGAAGGGTTCCAGGTTGGATCAGCCCGGTTGAAGGAACCAACTGGGGAGATGTGATCTCCTCTTTAACTACACCAAAACGCGAGGCGACCGCCGGCAATGTATCTCCTGATTGTGAATAATATAAAGTTGGAGGCGGAGGTGTGAGAATATTTGAAACCGGCTCCATTGTAGAAGCAGGTGTGGGAAGAACGGATTCCGGTGTTTTTTCAGTTTCCAGGAATGGAGAATTATCATCAACAAGATCATTTTCCTCAAACGGGTCATTCAGCCCAGGTTGAGCGGAGGGTGTCGGGCTGGGAAGGAAGGGAGGCGGAGGGAGGGTGGCATCACCATGCAGCACGCTTGATACTGCAGTCGCAGTGAGATCAGCGGCGCTGTAGTAACTCCGCGAACAGGCAAGCTGGCTGATAACCAATGCCGCTATGGGCAGGCAGAGCGCCAGTGTCTTAGCGTTGAATTTGGTTTTCAGGTAAGCGCGCATCCCAGGCTTCAACTGTTACTCCTTCTCTAATCAAAAATCCATCATATTCAATGCCATTTCCCTGAGAAATCCATCCATCCAGGTTGAATGGCAGGGAGCCATCGGCAGAAATCCATTCGCCATTGTATCGCCGGGCAATATGGACATGAGTCCCGTTCGAAAATCCTCCTTCACACGAAGGATGACCAATCAGTTCTCCACTTTCCACAAATGTCCCTGCAGGAACTCTATCCCGCGATTCAACATGCATATAGACAATTGACCAGCCGGTTTGTTCCCATCCGTCTCCATCCAGGTCTTGAATTACTAGGCCATTAATTGCATGGGTGATCATGCCGTCCGCAGCGGCTACAACCCATTCATCACTTGATACGCAACCCAATGCGTAGCCCGGGGGCGCGAAATCAAGGGCAGCCCATGCAGATCCATCAGCCCATCCGCCATGTGGTCCGCTGGTAAAAGACCACACGGCATCGGTTTCGAAAGGCAGCTGCATTGCAGGTTGTTCAAGATCTGTGGGAACCAGGGGTTCTATACTGAAATCGAATGGATTCCCAAAAATCATTTGAAAGGTAGCCAGGACTCCTTTATTGCCAATCGCCTCAAGCCAACCGGAATAGCCATAAAGATGACCCATGAGATTTTGAATTCCAGCTGTCCCGGAATTTATCTCCGGTGCCAAAGGCACGACACTCCCATCCGCCAACACCCAGTAGGATAGAGCATTGATTTTATGAAGGTAATAGCCCCGGTTCAATTCATTGGCAGCAAAAGTAAGCTGGAAGTACAAACCTTTGTGATTGGGATCATAATACCGGATGGGGTATTCAAGCGTTTCAGCTTGGGGTGAGGGTTGTGTCAGCCAGCCACTGGTATATTCGAGCACTGCAAGCATCACGCGGGGATTGACCGAGTTTTCCCTGCTCACCCGATCAAGGATACCTGACCCATCGATTAATTCTCCATCCACTATTTCGGAATAATGGCTGAGATATCCATTCGCAAGTTTTATGAGCGCTGGAAAAGCGAACCCCGCACTTGCCGGTCCATAAACCAGCTCGGAATCAGGGATGATCTTGGTTGCAGGGCCTGTGGGTAAGGGGAAGGGAACCGGTATCGATAAAACTCGACCAACTTCCAGGTTATTCGAGTCTATGGGTTGATTGGCTGCGATGAGGGCATTTACATCTACACCAAATGTCATCGCGATTGCTTCAAGAGAATCGCCATACTGCACCGTGTATTCAGTTCCAGTTGTTCGCAAGGTAGGAAGAGGATGTGGATCATCTGGCGATGGTGAACTCATTGGTCCGGAAGGATCGCGAATGGGATCGTATAACTGCGATGCTGATCCTTCTTCCAAATTCGGGTTTACGATGTCCTCACCATCCGGATGGGTGGTTAATGACCGAATACGGAAGCAACCAGCCATAAAAAGGCTTAGCAATAGAAAGGTGACAAGGAATCCGTGGTTTCATTTCAATCATCAAAGCGGAACGGTAAATGCCGGCCTCCGATTAAGTGCAGGTGTAGATGAGGAACTGTCTGCCCTGCATCCGGTCCCGTATTCATCACCAACCGGTAGCCACTTAACGCAATGCCTGAATCACTCGCAAGATGACGAGCCCTCAGGAGCATTCTGCCAAGAACCTGCGCATGTTCGGGTTGGATATCATTCACGGAAGTGATGTGCTCCCTGGGGACAATCAAGATATGGACAGGTGCGATCGGGTGCGAGTCCTGAAATGCCAGCAGCTCGTCGTCCTGGTAGATCATCCTGGCGGGTAGTTCACCTACCGCAATCCGGCAAAATGGGCAGGATACGGAATTCATGAAGGAGATTCGTTGCAAGAATCGTGCAATCAGGGTGCTGCTGTAGGTAGGGGACCCAGCGCTGCGGAACAGACGATGTTGTAATAATCTGTTTCGACCTGTTTTGTGCTGTTGGCTGCTTCGGCTGCCTGCTGGCCGATTTGCCTTACAAGGTCGATCTTCGAACGGGCATCCGTATCCCAAAATCGGGGGAGGACCATCAGGGGATCTCCCATTGTCCCATCTACAATATAAGAGGGACGCATGGGATCACCCTGCTCTGAAAGGGGGATCCAGTTAAACATTACCGGGCCGCGGGGATTGATGGTAAAGCCCAGTTGATATCCAGCTTCACGGGCGATCTGGATGGCACGTTGAGTGAAGCTGCCGCCTGGCCAAATATAGGCGATGGGTGTTTTATTGTATCGCTGCTCGATGATTTGTCGCGATCCGAATATTTCGCTGCGCATGAATTCTTCAGTCGAAACCTCGGTGATATTCGTATTATGGATCACACCATGTGCCTGGTGATCCACCCAACCTTCCTGTTCCAGGGAAATGTTTTGGGACCATAAGTCCTCGGTCGTTTCAGGAGAGCTGATCCAGGCGTTGGTCACCTTCCAGCCATAATCCTCATAAAGAGGACGAAAGTGTGTATTGAAATATTCAGCTGTTTTCCGATCGTCAACAATGAATAGAACCGATCTTGGTGGGATACGACTGTTGTTATATAAGAAATCCCGAAACTGGGTGATGGTGATGGCTTCAAAGCCTTGTTCTCTTAGGTCCCTGATCAGCAATTTCCAGGTTTCCACTGAGATCTGATCATAAAAGGAAACCGTGCCATCCGTGATCGAATGCAACATGATCGGCATAACCACAGTACCAGGAACACTGTTATTGGGATCCAGCTTGGCACGTAGAACCTGGCATGTATCATCTAAATATGTGTGTGGAGTATCCAGGCTGTTTAAGTAGCGAAGTTGTAAATCCTGAAGGAAGTTGCGGCGGAGTGGGGGTTATGGTTGCTGTTGACGTAAGTGTCGGAAGAGGTGTGAGGGTTGTAGTAGCGGTGGGCGGCAAAGGTGTGAATGTAGTAGTCGGAAAAGTATCAGCAGCAAGGTTAGAACACCCTGCCAGAAAAAGCAGAATCACAAAAGATGCCATATTGGCATATGGAGAACGAAATCGTTTCCAGGAGTTCATTCTATTTTGGTATCACCCTTGATGAAGGCTTCAGTCATTTCGCGGCAAATATTATCTTGAAATTGCTTGGGAGGAGTTTTCATGAAGTAAGAGGAAGGCGCTATCAAGGGGCCTGAGATCTTGACGCTCAAGTGCAAGTTTCACACAGCGGACGGCGTCGATTACAACACCGGCCGAGTTGGGAGAATCCCACACTTCTAGCTTGGCTTCCAGGTTCAGTGGAACATCACCAAAAGTGGTGCCTTCCATGCGGATATAACACCATTTACGATCCGATAGCCACGGTACATAATCACTCGGACCAACATGGATATCATCTTCTTTAAGTTGATAAGGCAGCATGCTGGTGACGGCACCCGTTTTGGAAATCTTTTTGGATTCCAGCCGTTCCCGCTCCAGCATATTAAGAAAATCAGTATTTCCACCAAAATTCAATTGGTACGTTCGATCCAACCTCACACCGCGATCAACGAACAAGCTGGTGAGAACGCGGTGAAGAATGGTGGCTCCAACCTGGCTTTTGATATCATCGCCAATGATCGGTAGGCCTCTTTCAGCAAATCTGCTTCCCCAATATTCCGAGCTGGCAATAAAGACCGGAATCGCATTTACCATGCCGCATCCAGCATCCAATATCTGCTCGACGTACCACTTGGTGGCCATTTCGGAACCAACCGGTAAGTAATTGATGACGACGTCGGTCTTCGTGTCTTTTAGGATCTTTACAATATCAGCTGTTGGGCCGGGCGCCTTCTTGAGGATCTTGGAAAGATATTTTCCCAATCCATCGTGTGTCATCCCCCTGTAGACCGGGATCCCCATTTTCGGCACATCACAGAACTTGTATGTGTTATTGGGATAGGCAAAAATGGCTTCCGAGAGGTCTTTGCCAACTTTGGTGTCAACGACATCAAAGGCTGCGGAAAATTCCACATCATGAACATGATAGCCGCCCAGTTTGACATGCATCAAACCCGGTATTCGATCAGTATCCTTGGCGTTCTTGTAATACTGCACACCCTGAACGAGTGATGACGCACAATTCCCAACTCCAACGATTGCTACTCTGACTTTTTTCCTTTCGGGCATTTTCGTATTCTCCAGTTTTTATATTGTTAATTGAGTGAAAAGTTTCTAAAAAATTGCCTGTGCTATAATCAAATTAACCCATTGGTGGGGTAGCAAGCATGGCGATTGCATATTCAGATTATACCAGCCGCTTGGAACGCTTGGTTGAGGTCTGTAAGAATTTAAGCTCCAATCTTGAATTGGAGCCGCTTCTTCATTCAATCATTGAAACAGCATCAGAATTGACCTACTCCGAAAGCAGCTCCATTCTTGTTTTCGATGAAGATAATAACTATCTGAAATTTATTGCTGCTCCATGGTTTTTAATGGAAACATTAAAAACTATTGGCGTTCCATTGGATAAGAGTGTTGCAGGTTGGGTCTACACACATATCCAACCCATGGCTTTACATCATGCGGACAAAGATGACAGGATATTTCGGGTCGTTGACCGACAGCTCACCGATAATACCAGCTCAATACTTGCTGTGCCGATGGTATTCAAGGGTGAAGCGATTGGAGTCATGGAATGTGTTAATAAATCAAATAATGGTCATTACACGGAAGAGGATGTGACCATTCTTGAAACCCTGGCAGCTCAGGCAGCTGTCGTGATCCAGAATCACTTGCTTTTGAATTCAACCCAGCAAGCTTATGAAAAAGTGATGGAATTGGATCGCATGAAAAGCGATTTCATGGCTATCACGTCGCATGAATTGCGTACACCTCTAGGGTTGGTTCTTGGACATTCGTCCTTATTGATGGATTCTGCGAGTGAGGATCAGAAACAGGATCTGCAGGTAATCGCCAACAGCGCAAATAGACTGAAAGAAATCATCGAGGAATTTTCCGATGTGGATAACCTGGAAAATGGACTTAACGAATTGCGCCGAAAAAAAGTCAGCATGTCCATGCTGGTTCGGGATGTGGTTGATTCATTCAAAAATATGGCCGAAGATAGAAAAATCAGTCTGATATCAGATGTTCCGGGTCACAATATGGTGGTTGAGGGGGATGGCGATAAGATCGGGATAGCCTTGAGGAACCTGATCAAGAATGCCTTGACCTTCACCAATGCAGGAGGAAAAGTAAAAGTAAAAGCCGAGCAGGTGCCAGGATATGTAAAAGTATCTGTCATGGATAATGGCATCGGCATACCTCCCGATGAACTCGAAAAGATATTTGAGCGTTTCTACCAGGTTGAAAAACACCTTACTCGAAAACACGGGGGAATTGGATTGGGGCTATCTATAGCAAGGGAAATGATCGAGAAACACGGTGGAAAAATCGGATTAGAATCTGTGGAAGGGATGGGTAGTAAATTCATGTTCTTCCTTCCGTCCAATGCAGCTCAGGCTAATGCGGCTCAAAGGGTGTTTCATACTGGAAGCTTGGGCAACGATGGCACCGGGCCCCTGGGAAAAAATTCCTCCAGCAAGCCAAACACGGGAAATCTGATCAAGAGCAATACGGGCAACCTTGTCAAGAACGGAAAGGGCGGGGTATAATCGCTCCATTACGGGGCGTGGCTCAGTCCGGCTAGAGCGCACGGTTCGGGACCGTGAGGTCGGAGGTTCAAATCCTCTCGCCCCGACCAAGGCAAGTTCCCCTGAATCCCGACAGGGGATTTTTTTATTTATTTTTCCAATAACTACAAAAAAATTTACTTTAGAAATATTACTAAAAAGTCCTTGAGGGTAAAATTAGCATACAAGGAGTTGAAATCCTCAAAAGGAGAAACACGGATGGACTCAATAAATCTAAAAGATCTGAATGACTTCATCGTTAAAGCCAAGTCAGTCTCGTATGTTGGGGGAGGTCAAAAACTGCTTCCTTCACGTCCTGGATCTCACGATCTGCAATTTGGCGAAGGCAATTGGAATTACCATGACTGCTATTTTGGCAGCAGTGATTTCATCGGAGAGGAAGCAGTCTATTTCAAGCACCGAATTATTTGGATCATGAATTATTACGGAAGGATCATTGGGCCGGCAATGATCACGGCAGAGGAGGCAGGAAAAATTATTATGGCAAGCCTCTCAAAAATGTATCTGGAGGGACGATTTCTTGGGGGATTCAAGCATGTGGAAGGGGATTATGTGTATTTTGATACAAACCAGGGCGATATTGCTTCATTCACCGGTCGGGAATGGATAGACCTCAATGGCAAGACTGTCTACGAACTCCAGTATCATGGCGGATTGATCCGGGAATGATGTTCGCCCTCAGAAATTCGAATAACATGAATAAACTTTGGTGGTTGATTTTTGTATTGCTCCTTACGGCATGTGGCAAAACGAATATAACCTCGAGAATTATTCCGGTTCAGGCATTTGACGCGGTAGGAGTTGAATCGATTAACGTAAAAATCTCGCGAGGTGTTCTATCCGTTATCAATAGCGATAACGATCAGATCCTGGTTAATGGGCAAATAATCGGCTCGGATACCAGTGGGTATTCGATTGCACTTCAGGATAATATTCTAAGCATTCAGTTCAAGGATGAGGAGAGGGGACTCTTCTTCACAGACAATTTTGAAAAAGGAAATTCCCTCAACCTGGTAATTCCCTCGCATGTGCCCCTGGCAGTTGAAATCTTTGATGGCAGTGTAAAAATCGATGGCGAATATACCTTTATGGATATTGATAGTGTCTCCGCAGATATCCAGGCTGACGATATGACCGGTTGGATCAGGCTGCGTTCAGGGAGAGGGGATATTTCGATAAGCAAAGGTTCGGGTGAATTTCATCTTATCGGAGAACACGGAAAGATATCCATGGAAGCGGTCAATGGCAGGATCGAAGCTTCCACCATTCTTGGTGATATCGCTTATTTAGGCATTCCTGGTGTGGATGACGATCTCAACTTTGAAGCTGATCATGGTTCGATCAATCTAACGCTGCTCCAGGGGGCGAGTGTGAGGTATTACCTGCAAACTGCCAATGGTCAGGTCTTGTGCCTAATGCCAGACGTCATACTGGGACCAAATTCATGCGGGGGGAGTGTTGGTGAAGGCGCCGGGATGCTAAAAGCGCGCTCAGTAAGCGGAAAAATTGAGATCACATCCCAACCTTAAAATTTTTTTAATATTCCTTTAATCTATTGACATTTGCACAATTTTTTGTTACTATTCACATGTATGAATTCCGGTTCACAAATGTGAATACAGAATAAATGATGACGCAAACCATGACCCCTCGTGAACGGGTGCTTGCTGCGATAAATCACCATGAGCCTGATCGGGTTCCGGTGACATTGGGTGGTTCGGCCAATCACCTCACTGAGCAACGTTTTCAATTATTAAGAGATCATTATAAAGTTCGGGAAATTCCCCGGAGAACCTTGGTTGGTTTTTACACCACTCCGGATTACAACCCTGTGCTCGACAAGCTGGGTACGGATTTCCGTTTCATTCATATCCGCCCACCGCAATCATATGTAGCCAATCCTCTACTGGGCGATTTCAAACCATTCACAGATGAGTGGGGGTTGACGCATAGGATGCTCGGTGGCTTCTACGACCTGGGTGGAGCACCACTAGGCAATGATCTGACAGCTGAAAAAATCGAAAAATATCCCTGGCCTGACCCCTTTGATCCGGATCGATTGGTGGGGGTCAAGGAAGAAATAGAGGAGCTGTATTTCCACACGGATTATGCAATCGTTGCGCACCGACCGGTCTATGGCAATTTGTGGGAGATGACTCGCTGGCTGGTGGGGATGGAGAACGCTTTGCTGCTTACCGTCACAGATATTCATCTCCTTGAACGGCTGCTATCCAAACTTGCTGAAATCCTGGATGGTTTCTATGATGCGTTCCTCGATGTGGTCGGGCCGTATATCCATATCATTGAATTTGCCGAAGATCTGGGCACGAACAATGGGCCGATGTTTAACCCGCAGATCTGGCGCGAGCTGTTCATGCCCAAGTATAAGATATCGATAGCCAAGATCAAGAAGAAAGCTCCACAAGCGAAGATCTTGTTGCATTGTGATGGAGCCATCCGAAAATTCCTGCCGGATATCATCGAAGCAGGATTTGAGATATTAAATCCAATCGAGGGCCATCTACGCGGCATGGACCCGGTGGAACTGAAAAGGGATTTTGGAAAGGATCTGGTTTTTCAGGGCGGGGTGGATGTTAAAAATGTTCTCAATAATGGGACAATTGAAGATGTCCGCCGCGAGGTTCGCCTACGGATCGAACAAATGGGTGAAGGGGGTGGTTACATTCTGGCGCCTGCTCATAATTTCAGTAATGACATACCATTAGAAAATATGCTTGAATTTTTTCGATCTGGTCAAGAATTAGGTAAATATCCTCTTCATTAGCCACTCTTTATTCAATTATGATTTGCGAATCGCTACGAATCAAAGTACTTGAGATTGCCCGGAAACTTCCGGATTATGGTTTGGTATGGATGGCTGGCGGTACCGTGATTGCCCGGGATGTTGAGACCGGATACGTTGTAGTCACGCCAAGTGGTATGCCATACACCGAATTGAAACCGGAAGATATTTCTGTAACGGATATCGATAATAAAGTCATTGATGGCAAACACCGCCCTTCGGTGGCTTTGGACCTCTGGACGGGGATCCTGCGAGCGCGTCCGGAGATCAACGGAATTGTTCACACCCATTCACCCTATGCCACAGCCTTTTCCGTGATAAATGAATCCATACCCATCATCACCGAAACTCAAGCCGATTGGTTTGATCAGCCCATCCCAGTTGCTCCATACCTTCACCTTGAAGATAAGGAATTCTTCACCCTCCCTGTAAAAGTGCTCGGCAGTGGATTCGCTGTCATGTTAGGGCAGCATGGAGTGATCACCATTGGAAAATCGTTGGAGCATGCTCTTGAACGTGCTGTCACGCTTGAAGAAGCAGCTCAAACTTTTACCATTGCGAAAATGATTGGCAAACCGCTGATATTCACGGATGCAATGGCGAAACGTTCTTTTGATTATTATCATTACCGGTATGGACAGAAAAAGAAAGATCAGTAGTTTATATGTTGAAATTTGATGACAATCTGGTTCTAATCGATCACGAAGCATCTTCAGCGGAAGAGATCATTTCCGCGTTGTCGGATCGTCTGCATTCAAGTGGATATGTCAGCAAGGATTATGGTTCCGCTACGATCAAAAGAGAAAATGAACATCCCACCGGACTGCCCACGAAACCATTCTGTATTGCTTTTCCACACGCTGACGCGATAGGTGTTATTGATTCTGCACTGGCATTTGCACGATTGAAGAAACCTGTAATTTTCAAGAATATGGGTGATCCTGACGAAGATTTGCAAGTATGGATGGTGTTCATCCTGGCGAACAAATCGCCAGAGGAACAGATTGAAGTGCTGCGACATTTATCGTTGTTATTTAGTGAATCGTCAAAATTAACCGAGTTGCGGGACCTGACTACTCCCAAGGATGCTGCCATCTGGCTCAAGCGTGAACTCCACTTGAACTGAGAACAGCGTTTCTGGAGGTTCTGCGGGAAGGAGGACGGAACAAACAAGACAAACCATGAAATTATTGAAATAGATACCTTTTACAGAAGGAGTTGTGAATGAGCAAATTAATAGTTGTTGCATGCGGTGCGGGAATCAATACGTCCACCATTGCTGAAGATGCCATCAAGGAGCGCATGGATAAAGAAGGGCTCCACGATGTTGTCGTCAAACGGATCTTGATGGCTGATATAGATCGATTTGTCGATCAAATGGACATGGTTGTGTCCATGATGAAAATCTTCCGCACCTTTGATGTACCGGTGCTGCAGGGCATGCCACTGCTGATTGGATCAAATGAGGAAAAAGCAGTTCTCCTCGATAAAATCGTTGACCTGATCAAAAAAGCGCCAGGGCATTAACTACAGGCAGTAAATAGCGCAAGCTATATCAAATCTATTTTCAAGGAGAAGAAATCATGGATGCAGTTGTTGGTGCAGTTCAAAGTGCAGTTGCTTGGTTCCTCGGCCTGGGATCCACAGTAATCGTTCCGATCGTGTTGATCCTCCTGGGCCTCGTCTTCCGCGTTGGGTGGCAGAAAGCCATCCGTGGCGGCGTGACCACCGGTGTAGGCCTGGCTGGCTTATTCCTTGTGGTCGACCTGATTGTTGCTGCAATGACACCAGCGGTACAGGCACTGGCAGACCGCATGGGCATCGCCAAGAACTTGGTGGATGTCAACTGGGCGGATGCTGGCATCGCCTGGGGTTGGCCGGGTGTGGCAGCAGTTATCGTAGGTATACTCGTGGTCAATATCCTCATGGTGGTACTAAAGCTCACCAAGACCATCTGGACGGATGTCTGGTCCTACTGGCATGGCTCAGCACTTGGCGGTATCGTCTGGGGATTGACCGGCAGTATTCCCATGGGCGTGATTGCTGCGTTGATTTACCTGGTGCTCGGTAGCCTGATGAGTGACCTCACCGCTAAAAAATACCAGGAATTCAATGACATGCCTGGTATCGGCGTTCCATGCGGAACCACTGTACAGGCTTCGTTGGTTGCCATTCCGGTCGTCTGGTTACTCGACCGCATCCCTGGGATAAAGGATTGGGATGCTTCCCCTGAAGGAATAAAGAAACGCTTTGGCCTGGTCGGTGAACCCGTCATCATGGGTCTATTGCTTGGATTTGTTATCGGTATTGCAGCCGGGTACAATGTGGCAGGCATCTTGGGACTGGGTATGAAGGTTGCGACGATGATGGTTCTGCTACCCCGCATGGTCTCGCTGCTTTCAGAAGGCCTCATTCCGATCACCATGTCCATCGTTTCCTACATGCGTGAGCGTTTCAAGGGTCGTGAGATCCACGTGGCAGTTGACTGCGCAGTTCTGCTGGGTCATCCGGCAGTGATGGCTTCCACAGTCATCCTGTTCCCGATATTTGTACTCATTTCTGCAGCCATCCCTGCAGTGCAAATGTTGCCCATTGCTTCCCTGGCTGTCGTTCCATTCTGGGCTGGCGCGGTGGTTCCCTATACCAAGGGTAATGTTATCAAGACCGTGATCGTCCTGATCATCTACGCCTTGCCGTTCATGTTCCTATCAACCCTGACTGCACCCTGGCATACCCAGGCTTATGCCAATATGGGTCAATATGGCGACCAGATTGCAGCTGGTTTGAAACTCGCAAGCTGGGATATGGGTGGTGATATTCTCGGTACAATCATTCAATACGGTTATAAACTCTTCGGCCTGGCTCTGCCTGGCTTCTAATCTTTTTGTTTAATAAAGCTTCTGCCAGAAGAAATCCTGGCAGAAGCTTCCCTTGAAGAAATAACAATAAAAGTAATGAAAGAATATTCCATCTGTATTGTTGGAGGCTGGTGCGGTAACAGGATGGTCATCGTGGCTGACCATTTGCGTGAGACTCTTGGCGGCTGCCGGTTATTCGGTCAAGGTCAAGACCTACAGCGTTTGGGAAAACTATTCCACCCCTCCGGAAGCAGATCTCATCCTGCAATTATTACCTGCTTATTCTCAGGCTGATACTAAAAACACGATATTGAATATTAGGCCCTTGTTGCGTGACCTGGACGAACCTGATGTTATTACCCAGATTATGGAACAGGTTAAAAGAGATTTCTTATCATTAAGAGAGACAGCTTGAAGGAATGATTCAGCCAGGAAGTCAAATTTATCTCGATTATTGTGCAACAACCCCCGTTGATCCAGAAGTCGTGGCAGCGATGATGCCGGCATTGGAAGGCATGTTTGGCAATCCATCCAGCATGCATTGGGCAGGTCGCCAGGCGATGGATTTGAAGGAGCAGGTCCCGAAGAGGAATCGCTTCAGTATTGGGATTGCCTTCCCGATGAAATTGTATTTACCAGCGGAGCCACAGAAGCCGATAACCTGGCATTGCTGGGAATCATGAAAAGGTTCTCTCCCGAATCAAGCGCACTTGATAACCAGTTCCATTGAACATCATGCCGTGCTGCATGCTGCTGCTGAACTTGAAAAAGAGGGATATGCAGTTACTTACTTGCCAGTGGATAGTGATGGGATCGTCCACGCTGAATCGCTCCATGCTGCCTTAAGACCTGAGACAAAATTGGTCTCGATCATGCTGGTGAACAATGAAATAGGTTCAATCCAGCCAATCAAAGAATTGAGTTCGATTACTCATAAACATGGAGCGCTTTTCCACACGGATGCAGTTCAAGGATTATTCCTGGAAGACCAAATAATTCCAAAGATTGAACCTGATCTTCTTTCTCTTTCAGGTCATAAGATTTATGGTCCAAAAGGGATTGGTGCTTTATATATTCGCAAAGGAATTGAAATCACTCCACAGCTCCTGGGTGGTCCGCAGGAAAATGGTCACCGAGCTGGAACAGAAAACATGCCCGGGATATTAGGACTGGCAGCTGCGCTTCAAAAGGTCGGACGGGACCGTGAGATGATCGATCAGCATCTACACGAATTACGTTCCCATCTGCTGAAAAGGTTGGCGGGCGAAATCCCAGAAGCGATCATTAACGGGAATCCAGAATATTCTGCTTCTCATATCGTTTCCGCTAGATTCCCGGGTGCGGTTGCGGAGATGATGCTACTCCTATTAAGCCAGGCAGGCATCGCAGTCTCATTAGGTTCGGCTTGCACATCAAGGGATATTGAACCTTCCCATGTCCTTCTAGCAATGATGCAATCGCATCAAGAGATTGAGTCAACTTTGCGAATTTCCATGGGTAATCCAACAACCCTTGATGAGATCGATCTATTCATGGATGTTCTTCCCGGCATCTATCACAAGTGTTTGACAGGTGGCGAGCATGCCTGAGCAGCGCTCTTCTCAGGAACAAACCCGGCTTCTGGCTGATATCGCTGAAATGTATTACCTTGAAGAGATGAATCAAAGCGAAATAGGCAAAAGAGTCAATCTTACGCGTTCGATGGTATCCAGGTTATTGACGGAAGCCAGACAGAATGGGATAGTCGATATCCGGATTTTACGTCCACTTGAATCAGATCATGAGCTTGAAGCTGCTTTAACCAAAAAATTCAAGCTGTATTCAGTATATGTTGTTGTAGTTCGAACGAATGAAAGTGCAAATCTTTTAAATTATCTCGGGGGCGCTGGTGCGCAATTAATCCACCGTTATCTTTCACCCGGTGTGATATTTGGTCTCACCTGGGGCACTTCCGCGTCAGCGGTGGTTGAGCAATTCGAAGCTGATAAACCGATGCCAATAAAAGTGGTTCAATTGGCGGGTTCCATGGGACCTAGCATCCATGAATATGATGGTCATAATCTGATAACGAGTATGGCGCAAAAACTGGGAGGTGAAGGTTATTTCCTGGATGCCCCATTTTTTTGCCAGACAGCGGAACTGGCCAAAGAGCTGCGAGCTCACCAGGGTATTCGCGAAACGCTCGAGCTGGCAAGAAAGGTGGATGTTGCCTTATTGGGTATTGGCAGCACAGAACCCAGCTTTTCAAGTTTCTACCGCGCAGGGACTGTCCCGTTGAATGAGATCGTCAGTCTTCAAGAACATGGTGCGGTTGGTGCGGTCTGTGGCCTTCATTTTGATTATCAGGGTCATGAAGTTTGCGCAGATTTTTGCGAGCGCCTTGTAGGGATCCAAAGGGATGATCTCCTGGCAATCCCCATTCGTATTGGGGTGGCGGGTGGACCGAGTAAGGTTCGGTCGATCCAGGGAGCCTTGCGCGGCGGGTACGTGAATGCGTTGATTACAGATAACCAAACTGCTCAAAAAGTGCTGGATCTAAAATAAATTCTCGAAGGAGATTATTAATGAGTGATGTATTGAAATCAATTTACGATGCTATCCTTGAAGGAAATGCAACTGCAGCCAAGGAAGGTGTGACAGCTGCGCTTGAGTCTCAAATGGATGCCAGCCAAGTATTAAACGAAGGCATGATCAAAGCCATGGCGGAGGTAGGGAGGCTATTCGAAGAAGGTGAATACTTTGTACCTGAGATGCTGATCAGCGCCCGCGCCATGCAGGCTGGGTTGAGTGTTCTCAAACCTGCACTTAAGAAAGCCGACGTTCAATCTGCAGGAAAAGTGGTCATCGGCACTGTTCAGGGCGACCTTCATGATATTGGTAAAAACCTTGTGGCGATGATGCTGGAGGGATCTGGTTTTGAGATCATTGATCTTGGGAACGGATGTGCCGGCTGAAAAGTTCGTTGATACCTTAAAGTCCCATGAAGCCAATATTCTGGCAATGTCTGCTCTATTGACAACTACCATGCCGCGCATGAAGGATACCATATTGGCATTGGAAGCTGCAGGCCTCCGAACAAAGGTAAAGATCATGGTGGGTGGTGCACCCGTGACAGAGAATTATGCCAAGTCCATCGGTGCTGATGGTTTTGCCACAGATGCCAGCAAGGCAGTTAATTTGGCAAAAAGCCTGTTGAATTAGGAATGGAAAAACTCTCAATCTTTGATCTGGTGCTTCGTTCACCGGGTCGTTTTATTATGCCGATTGGTGCTTACACAGGCTTGAATTGGACCAAAGGTACTGTCCGGGAGATAGTATCGAATCCCGATTTACAGGTTGAATCCGTCCTTGCCTTGAATGATCATTTATCAGTCAGCCGCGCTCCTTACAGCAATGGATCTGAGTGCTGAAGCTGAAGCATTTGGAGCTGAGATACGATTGGCGGATGATGAAATCCCGACCGTTCTTGGCAGGTTAATTACTTCGGAGCAGCAAATCCAGTCAATGCGCATACCACAGCCCGGAGAAAAACGCACCCTGGTGCACCTGGATGCAGCCCGTAAATTAGTTCAGGCAAGCACTGGGAAACCTGTATTGGGAGGGATGATTGGTCCGTTCTCTCTCGCCGGTCGATTATACGGGGTCAGTGAAATTCTTGAAGCTACCGCAACAGAACCTGACTTGGCAGAGCGCGTCCTTGAAAAAACGACCAAATTTCTAATAGAATATTCCCGTGCGTTTCGGGAGGTAGGTGCATCCGGTGTGATTATCGCAGAACCAACGGCAGGTCTTCTTTCCCCAAAAAGCCTGGCCAGATATTCTGCGCCATATATCAAACGAATTGTAGAGCAGACCCAAACTGACCTATTCATTCCCATCCTTCATAATTGCGGTGCCAAGTTTGCGCATTTAGAAAAGACACTCGAATCAGGTGCGATAATCTATCACTTCGGGGCGTTCATGGATTTACCTAGAGCGTTAGACTATGTTGATGACACGATCGTCCTTGGTGGAAATATTGATCCTGCTGGTGTTTTTTTCAACGGCAAACCTGAGGATGTGAGAATTGCTGTTCGTGATCTATTGGATAAAGTGGGACCGAGAAAGAATTTTATTCTCTCATCCGGGTGTGATATCCCACCGGGTACATCATTGGAAAATCTCGAAGCCTTTTATGAAGAGGGAAGAAAATAATTACCAGCAGCCATCAGGCTGCTGGTTTTTCATTGGGTTGGATAATCGCGATAATATGGGAATTGAATATCCTTAATTGCTCAAGCAGTTCGCAGGACTTTAATGAAAGCTTGATCACGATCCTTGCGATGGGTGGCGCCAGGGTAATCCGCTGATGTCTGATGGTGCAGTGTTGGTATAGATGGAAAATTTCTCTCAGGGCAATTCCACGTGTGTGTAAATTGGTGGGATTCCACAGAAAATCATACCAAAGTATAAATCCGGCATGCCTGATAATTCGAAGCATTTCCATTGCCATTCTTTGTTTGATCGTATTATCCAGTAATGAAGAAAATGCGGTAAATTGAAGACAAAAATCAAAACTCAGATCGGGGAATGGTAAATCTTGCGCATCACAACAAATAAATATGGATTGTGGAAATTCTTTTTTTGCAAGGTGGAGACGATCAAACAAAAGATCAATTCCAACATAGCGCTCCTCCTGGGCGCCTGATTCAATCAGATCTCGAAATGCGTCTCCCTTACCACAACCTATATCAAGAATAGCTTTACCTTGAAGGTCACACCTTTCTGAATTCTCGAGCAATTCTCGGATGGATTTTCTTCTCTGATCGATCAGGAATTTGTATGCTTCATTTTTCAAAGCATATTTTTTAGTATTGCCTGCATTCTGCTCCCTGCGTTTATATTCATCTCGTAAACGCTTGATATCGGGTGGATCAGTCATTGAATTTGGGCACTTTCCAACTTCGATCATTCCACCTTGCAGCAAAGTGAACGCATCCTGAGAGAGTGCCAGTGCCATATGATACATGTAGAATCGCAAAGACCAATGGAAGGAGGATTGGATAAGTGATGCGGGTCTTAATGCCCAGCAGGAGCGAAAAGATGAGATTTATGATCAGGTATATCAAAAGGAGAATTGTTAGGAGATCATTGTTTTTCGTGACAATAGAAAATATGGTGCTCAGGATGATTGAAAGGACAAACAATGAGGGAACAAAATGTCTTAATCTCACCATACGGGGATGTTTTTGAAGCACGCGGACTTTCCAGAATCCATATTGGAAATATTGCTTCCATAAACCACTTGGTGAACTTCGTACAAAATATAAAGAGGTGATGCTTGGACTCAGTAGGATTTTGCCTTTGGATTCGCATATGCGGTAATTGAATTCATCATCCTGATTTCGGACCAACTCCTCATCAAAACCACCCAGCTTGCTGAATATTGATCTTGGCCAGGCACCCATGTAAACTGAATCAACATATCCTTTCTTGTCGGAATAGTGAAAGCGGGCGTCACCCACGCCAAAAACCGAACTTGTGGCAACTGCAACCACTTGGCCAAACCCATTTTGGCCGAGTGCATTCATTCTGCCGCCCACGTTTTCTGCTTTCGTTCGTTGCCATTCATCGACACAGGATTGTATGTAATCCGGCGCAATAATTGTATGTCCATCTACTCTTATAATGAATTCTCCCCTGGCTTGCTTTAACGCGAGATTGAGTCCTTTTGAGACAATATGCTCAGGATTCTCAAGGATAGAAATTCTATTGTCACCTTTTTTTACACGCTCTATTATCTTTAATGTCTCATCGGTGGATTCTGCAACTGCGATCAGGATTTGCATCTTATTGCGCGGATAATTTTGCGCAAGGATAGCACCCAATGATCGTTCAATGGTGGCTGCTTCATTACAGATTGGCATTATTACAGTTACTAAAGGCAGGTTCATTCGACCCAATTCCATCTTTATAGTGAATTAAGAATGTTACTCCAGGATTTTTCCAACCTGTTCCAATCCGAAGCTTCCGCAAGTATGCGTCCATTTTGTGATAGATGGGAAGCTATCTGAGGATCTCGAATAATTTCAAGAATTGCTTGCACCATTTCTTCGATCGAATTTGAATCAACCAGAATTGCATTTTCACGATCTTTAAGAAAAACTGAAATACCACCGACATTTGTGCTTACTACTGGCATACCAAAGGCAAAGGCTTCAAGAATGCTGACAGGGGTGTTATCGATACGACTGGTATTGATAAAGATGTCAGATTTATTTGATTCCAGCTGCTTGGCATCTTTATCCATTACACCTGGGAAGAAGACCCTCTTTCCTATTCCCAATTCTTGAGCTAATTTCCGCATTTTAGGAAGTGATCCTTTATCCTGACCAGCCATCACTAATTCGGCATCAGGGATCAACTCCTCAAGCCTGGTGAGGACCCTTATCGCCATTTCCGGATTGTAATTTTCGTGGAATGCACGCATCCACAATATCCTGGGTCGGACGCGTTTTCGCATACGGTATGGATAATCAGAGAGATTCAAGGGATTTGGAATAATTGTTGAAGAATACCCCAATTTTGATAATGCCCCGGCTAAATATGCTGAAGGGACAACGATTGCTTTTGCCCGATTTAGTACACGGTGAGACCAAGCAGGATGTCGTTCAAAAAACTCAGGGAGTGAACCGCCGTGCAGATGAAGAATGACCTTCATCCCCAGGACGGTGCATAACCAGGATGCAGCGTCTTCCACGATAAAACTATTTCTGCCATAAACCTGGATGATGGATAATTCGAATTGTTTGCTCTTTGCGAGAATGGAATAAAGGATGTGACCGAAGCGTAAGTAGCGATTCCGAACCGATGATGCCGCAGAAACGGGGTATCCACTATCGGCTAACAGCCCTGCAAGGATTTCACCCAGAGTGGGGTTGAATCCCGGATTCTTGCCTACCAACGGACCGATGATTAACAAGTGAGGGCGGATCATAGTAATGAAGTTCGAAGTATTTTTCGATACCCGGATCGGATTTTTTCTAAAATGGGATGCCTAAGACTTTTGGGCATAAACGAAAGGATGTTTAGAAAAGCCAGGTTCAAATTAAATTTTCCATTATTCTTAATTAATTTTAGGTGCTTACGAGCATGCTGAGGGTGATCAGAATCAAGAAGGATATTGGCTATCGATAAATGATAAAAGGAATTGGGTTCGAGATCCAGATTGGTCGGGAATTTTCTCGTCTTCTTCAGATCTTGTAACTGTGAAAAGTCGGGTTCACTCTCACCACGGCGACGTCTTTCTGCGCATAACCTGGCAAGGTTGCCATAATCCCGTTGGTCACTCCATTTTAGAGCTCCCGTTGCACCAGGCCGAATTCTTTGAGTATACAATCGTTCTCCCAAGTTCGCGATCTTGGATACCTCAGCAAGACGAAGCCACAAATCGAGATCTTGGGAATACCTGAATTCTGGTCGGTATAAACCACATTCAGAAAGTGCTTTTTTTCTTAATATTACCGAACCATGCAAAAATGGATTGGCAATCCCGTTGAGCAAAATATTTTGTAAATGCTGATTTTCTAGTGAAAAATCTGTTGAAGCAAGAAATGATCCTTCTTCATCCACGTAGTCTCCATTGCTGCCCAAAAGACCGTACTCGGGGTGCGTATACATCCATTGATATTGAAGCTCAAAACGATCACGTTCGCAGAAATCATCCCCATCGATGCGCGCAATAAATTTCAGAATGGGTCTCTTCAATTCCACGATTCAGTGCAGATGCCAGATTTGTCCTGGCAGATTGTAATTAATTTGATCCGATTATCCTTAAAACCGTAAATTTCGGCTGCAGTATCATCCGTGGATCCATCGTCTATGATGATAAATTCGAATTGTTGAAATGTCTGTGCCAATATACTTTCGATTGCCTGCTGAATATATTGGCTCTCGTTGTGCACTGCCATAACAACTGATATCAATGGTCTATTTATCATTCGGTTGATCCATCGAACTCGATTTTCTTCATCCGATCGTAGATGAATAGAAGTGCCAATAGAATCCACGGAAGGACATCCCCGGTGACAAAACTTGCGTTGTGAAATTGGGTGTTAACTAAGTACCCAATAAGACCAAACACAATTCCCAGAAGAATCCAATCATTCTTCTTTGGCGTCGACAACCAAATTCGCCCCATTTGCTGGATTATATAGATGATAAGAATTGTGATGATGAGCAATGCAGGAATTCCATAGTAAATAAGTGCATTAAGGAATACATTATGCGTTGTAGAGGTTGTGTACACCATCAATGGATCATTTGCGGTTTGCAGGGAATCAATGAAATTTTCTGCGCCTCCGCCGAACATCCAGTTTCGGTTGGCAAATTCAAAAGCAGCCCTTGCAAGGGCAATTCTACCTTCATCAACGGGGACATCAAACCGATCGAGAGAATATTGACCTTGGGGAGTATTTCCTACAGTTATAGGTCGTATCAAAAAATATCCGAAAAATGAAATTATCAGGAATAGAGTGATCTTCAGGGATATTTTCGATTGGGCTCTAATGAACATAAAAAACCCAATCACGAGGATCACAATGAAACCAAGAAGAGAGGAACGCTGTTGAACGACCATTAATCCAGCAATGATGATCAACAGACCTAAGGATCCTTTTATTGATCTGCTGTTTAGAAATGAAAAAGCTAACAGAAACGGTCCCAATGTGACCAGTTGATAGCCCATCGTAAATGCTGTAGCAGCCAGACCTGGAACAAGTTGGTATTCTTCCAGGATCCCTGCCTCCACGTTGTAATAATTCGTGATCAAGGGATGCAGCTTGAACCAAATATCCCAGGTGAAAGAATTACCCAACCATTGCAAGATCGCAATTATGGAGGATAACAGGATCGAAAGAACCATTGTCCGGATTAACCAGGAAATATCCCGCCGTGTACGAATAGAAATATTGAATGACGACAAACGCCGCGAGTGCCAAGGTATGGCGGGTAATCGCTGTATTGAAAGTTGCCGGGAGGTTTGAACCTCCACCCAGGGCAGCGAGGAAGGTCCAAAGGATGAAAACGGAATATAGTATCCCGACGTAAACAGCTTCCTTGCTGATAAACAATGGGCGGTGTCTGAGGAGTGAATCAACAATCGAATAGATCAACAAAGAACCGAAGGTGTACACCCTTAATGAGAAAGAGCCAATATCCAGATCACCGAGAAACAATTCAGCAACAATACCTGTGCAAATTATCACAACGGGCAGTGAAATTCGGAATAACTTTGCCATCACCATAAGCAGGGTAAAAAGAAGAATCAATATTATGAAATCCCCAGGGCTGAATTGGATAAGAATGCCGACTAAAGTCCCTAAAATCAACCCACCCAGGATAATGATTAAAGTGCGAAAGGAATGAATTCTATTTGACGCAGCTGAATTCATGAAAGAAATCCTCTGATGATTGCGCTTTCAATCGATGCTATTCTGTTCATATCATAATGCTCAATTACATAGCTTCTCGCATTTCTCTTGATCTTTTTTTCAAGGGATCTATCCTTTCTCAATAGAAGAATTGAATCGGCAATTCCTCTGGGGGTGGGGGAGCAAAGAATTCCATTTTCCCCATTGATAATGATTTCTCGAATCCCCGGGGAATCAGCTCCAATGACTGGCAACCCACAGGACATTGCTTCCAACAATGCTTTTGGAGTTCCTTCATAAAGTGATGGGAGGACGAAAAAATCTGCTTGGGTTAAATATGCAGGCAACTTTTCATTCGAGACATTGCCAAGAAAATCAATGTTGGTTTTTCTTGTTATTTGTTTTAAAGCCTGCTCTTCAGGACCCGCTCCTATAATGGTTAAGTGACAATGACCAACTAGCTGGCATGCTTCTATGAGCGATTCAATATTCTTTTCGCGGGTTAATCGGCCAACATAAATCAGGTTGGTCATAGAATGAACAGGGCAATGTGCTGGTGTAAAAAGCGTTGTATCTATGGATGGGGGAATAATATGTATGGAAGAGGAGATTCTTGAATACTTCGTTCTTACATAATCTGAATTGGCGGCAGAACCAAGAAAAATGAGGTCAGCATTTTTCAAAGCAAGTTGTTCCTGCAACTTGATTTGAGCAGCTTGGAGGTTTGCCGAATTTTGGTATTGGAAATTCTTTCCGGGAAGAAATCCGGTGCGGAGGATCAGCGGTTTTCGATGAAATATTTTAGAAAGAATTGCAGAATACGCTCCGCTTATCTGATTGGTCCGGAATATGTCTGCTTTGGATAATTCCCTTCGATGGATCC
Organism: uncultured Chloroflexia bacterium; assembly: GCA_963804865.1. Classification (GTDB taxonomy): domain Bacteria; phylum Chloroflexota; class Anaerolineae; order Anaerolineales; family Anaerolineaceae; genus CAVVEQ01. The sequence continues at coordinate 998,428 of CAWDSH010000001.1, read as the reverse complement.
AGAATGCAAAGATCCCATATAGTTTGTAAGGCAAAGAGGATTGATTGTAGAGGACTTTTATGGGCGATGCTTTTTCTAACAAACGAGGTAAAGAGGGATTTGGCGTATCGTATGATATTACGCTGATATTACCTAACATTTTTTCAAGAGACTTGAGATAAGCAATTTCTCTAGCCAATAGACCGCTTTGTTCGAGAGTAACGAGTGAGATATGATGGGAGAAAAATAAAGCAAGATTGATAGGGTCTGCTCGTTCTATTTTCATTTTCGATTTAAAAATTTATGATTAATGGCACTTAATAATTTTCGTATTTTTTTAGCAAAAGAAAAGAATTTAAATGTTAGTGATAAGTATTCGTCTTTAGGATAATGGATATTATGGAAAAATGCCATTTGATGTGGCATAGAATTTTCGGTCATCGAGGGATCACGATAAAATAGATCGATGATTTCTAAGGAAGGGGATTGCAACTTCTTGTAGAACGCCATGACTGATTTAACTACTCCATAATTCTTCCGCTTAGTAAAATCGTCAAATAAAATTGAAAAATTCTGGGATGCAATAGATATTGATGATAAAACATCAAGTCGTACCGAAAAATAATCATGATTTGCGTCGACAAAAAAGAAATCAACTTCTGGAAGAGAATGTTTTTCCCAAAAAGGCTTTATTTCCTCAGAGCTGATTTTTATGAAATTTATACAATTAGTTATTGAACTTTCAATATAGTTATTCCAAATATTCTCTAAGCTTGATTTTATTTTTTGCACACCTTTTTGATTGTCAACAATCCATTCTTGAGTTTCATCTTTGCCCAGTATATCAAGCGTATAAATTCTAGTTTGAAGATTAAAATCCTTTACAGCTTTTGCAATACAAAAAATCCCATATCCTCTACCTGTTCCAATTTCTAGTACAACTCTTGGTCGAATGGACGCAATCAGCGAATATAAAAGTGGCCCACGCCACCAATGACCATGATCAAATGTACCATTCTCTCGCTCCTTTATTGCGAGAATTTGCGCAATTCTCTTTAAGGGGAGCCAATCCTTTTCATGGAATGGGAAGTTAATCTCATGGATTTTTTCTGTTACTGTTAATTCTCTTTTCATTTCAGTTCTCTATAAGCATAAAACGCGCCCTAGTACCTTCGGCAAGGATGGCACACGATTTACTACATTAATCCGAATGTCTTTAGATAAACCACCCCACCATGTTGTGATAAAACAAAGAAACGATATTCCCAGCGAATAGATGATCAATTCACGCCAGCTACTTATGAGAATCTTGCTCTTGATGAACACCGAGAGAATCAAAATTAATATCCAAATGATTGTTGGGCGAATAAGCCTTATAAAGTAATTTGAATGGTTTTGTTCGATTTGTTTGTTTATCGCGAAATTTATCTGGAGAGTAAAAAGAACTTTTGCGATTGTATTAGCAATCACATATCCGACTAAATTTAAGGATTGGATCAAGATTATACTAGCGATAACATTTACGATCCCTGAAAGCAAATAAATCCTTGTTTTTACAGTAGAGATTTTATATAGATCAAGCAAGATTATGTCTACCGTACTGAACAAAGGTTGTGTTGCAGCTATTACTGCTATCAAATTAAAAAGATCGCCCGCATATTTTTCTTGTCCTACCCACATACTGATAAAGGATTGGTTGAAAATAATTACTCCTGAACCAAAAATACTTAAAAATAATAGAGCGATACTTTGCATTTCAATACGAAGATCTCGTATCTTTTCCTGCTTGTTTGTTTCAATTAATTGACCTATTCCGGAAATGCTTGAATTAAAAAGATTAATTCCTTGTAGAACCAGGCGATCCATCACCACTCTCGTTAATACATAACTGGTGACGGCGACCGGTGAGAGAATGGCGCCAATGATAATGATGTCACTCTGATATAGAAGGAAGGAACTAAAATTTGCTGCAGACAACCAGAAACTATACTTTGTGAATCCGGCGAATTCATTTTTCGACGGTTTTTCAATTCCCAGCCAGTTGATGGATTTCTTAGCTATAACAAAGTATAGAAATGCCAATACTAGGTCACCGATTAGATTTGCCAAGAATATCCCAAGCAGATTCCATCCATTCCAAACAAGGAGGACTGATATTAATCCTGAAACCACTGATGCGAAAGCTCTTATCCCCATTCCTTTGTAGGCGAGATTTACGCCTAGCAGTATTGCGGCTGAAATATAAAAGATTGCATTCATGATCAAATTAAAAAAGGAAATTATTAGGCAAAATCGCACCATTGGTACAAACAAAGGATTTACTTTTAATATGCCTGAAGAAAATATGATGAAAATGAGGCTGATCGAAATTAACAATGGCAATGTACACAGCCAAAGTGTCAGTGATGAACCAACTTGTCTTCTTTTTTGTGAATCGTCAGCAGTGTGAAGTGTGGATAAAGAGTACTTGAGTGAGTTAAGTGGTCGAAGGTCAAAAAAACTCAATACATTCATATACTGGTTAATTATTTGCCCGGTACCAAATAATTCAGAGCCAATCTTTATCAAAAGAAACGGGGTAATCAACAAATTAACAAGTATGGTCGTAATTTGAGTTAAAGTGAATGAAAAAAAAGAGAGTAAAGCTTTCCCGGTGCGAGTTAATTCTATTTTCTGAAATGCGTGTGTAATTGAATTCAGAAATGGTTTAAAGGTCATTGTAAGTTGAAATACTTAAGTATTGATACAGCACGTTCTTTGATGTCAAATAATTTTGCATCAGAAGCTGCTTGTGAACTGATTCTTGCGGCCAAAAGAGGATTAGATAATAAGAGAAATATAGCGTCTTCTATAGCTCGAGAATTTTTTTCCGGGATGACCAATGAGTTTAAGTTGTTGTGAAGGAGCTTGGTAAGGGATGACAAATCGCTTGCAATGATTGGTTTTCCAGCGGCTATATATTCGAAGAGTTTTATTGGAGACATCCACTGATAAGTTTCAAGATCACTTGTATACGGAAGAATCAGAATATCAGAAGCTGCGAGAAGGAGCGGTACTCTATAATGTTCCACGTAACCCATAAATAGCACATTCGAGATTTTATTTTCTGCGCATCGCTTTTTCCAAAATCTTATTTGGTTCCCATTACCCCCGATAAATAAAAATTGAATGTCTTTCAAATTCTTGGCTGCATTAATTAAATAAAAAATACCTCTATCTGGTGACAAGCTTCCTGAATATGTAACAATTTTCGAGGTTGAAGATATTCCCATTTTCCTCCGAGCGTAAGATGGATCTCTAAAATGAAATTTTCGAATGTCCACTCCGCCATTCAAGATGATAATTTTCTCTTTGGGAACACCAGCTTCAACATACCTTTCTTTCAGTATCTCAGATATTGTTATGATGCCAATGAAATGCTTGTTTTTTGCGAGTGAAAATAATCTTATTAGATCTGGATTCTTAATATTGCCGGAATGAGTTTCAATGATCGTATCAATTCCGTAATTAATACAATGTATAGGTGCTCGGTAACATCTGCAATATGCAAGCGAAAAATTATTCTTGAAAACCATTTTAGCTATTTTATTTTCTATATCATGATGGGAATCCGTTCGAGGAGTAAAAAAACGAGCGTTCAATTCAAAAAACCTGTTTAGTGGAAATATTTCTTGATAATAATGAAATGTAGTATCTCTGATTAAATTTACAGATATCGAATGAGGAATTCCATAATATTTATGGATGCTTTTTATCTTTCTTAACAATTTTGCTTCATTCCATCTTAAGGGAGAAAAAAGTTCGACATCTTGGTTTGCCTTATAAAAGCCATTTGCCGCTTCCACAGTATTGATACTATGAGCCCAATTTGATGGAATGTGTCCCGAACTTATCACCGCGATCTTTTTTCTTATCATAAAGTTACAAATAAATATTCTAAGGATTTCTTCCCTGATTGAAAATCTTAAGAGGGTAAATTGCAGTTAACATGCCATAGTCCTTTAAAATTGTGCAAGATTTCATACTTATATACAGTTTTGCTTATAATACGGTATATGAACACAAAACGCATTCTTCAAGGCATATTCTGGATATTAGTTTATATCATTTTAACCCTTGCGCCGGTGTTTATCCTCATCGTTGGAGATAGACCTCCAGGAAGGGAGATTTGGCGGGATTTCTCGGTTGCGCTTGGTTATTGTGGACTCACCATGTGGATGCTTCAATTTGTCCTGACGGCTCGGTTCAAGACCATTAAAGCTCCCTATGGCAGCGATATTGTCTACTACTTTCATAAGCAAATCTCGCTGGTTTCATATTATCTTGTTCTTGCACATGTTTTAATCTTAATATTGTTTTCACCCCGATTAATCAATTTGTTCAACATTTTTTCAGCACCCTGGCGGGCGCGTGCTGCGGTCACAAGTTTGGTGGCGATCACACTACTGATAATGTTTTCGGTCTATAGGAAAAAACTTAAAATTGAGTACACAAAGTGGCGCATCTGGCATGGTATCCTGGCGATCATGGCTGTCTCGCTCGCATTCGCGCATGTATATCTTGTGGGTTATTACCTCAATACTTTGTGGAAGCGTGAGTTGTGGATAGTCTATTCAGTTTTTTGGATTGGTCTCTTGTTATATGTGAGGGTTTTCAAACCATGGAGCTTATCTCGCAACCCTTACATCATTGATAAAGTTGTTCCCCAGCGGGGCTCAGCTTTTACGCTTCAATTACGTCCAAAAAAGGGGAAAGGATTTCATTTTCAGGCAGGTCAATTTGCCTGGATAACGGCCAATCAATCACCCTTTGCGGATGCTGAGCATCCGTTCACCATCGCTTCCAGCGCTGAAAACCCAGATCTTATCTCCTTCACAATCAAGGAGTTGGGTGATTTTACCAGCACGATCAAGAACTTAAAATCCGGACAAGAAGTATTTGTTGATGGACCCTTTGGGTCATTCTCTTACGAGCGTCATCCTTATGCCAGGGGTTTCATGTTCATCGCTGGCGGGATTGGAATTACTCCAATGATGAGCATGATGCGAACCTTGGCAGATCGCAAGGATTTGCGTCCCCTCGTGTTAATTTATGCAAACAAAGATTGGGAAGGGATTACTTTCCGGGAAGAGATCGAGGCACTGCGGTCAAAATTAAATTTGAAAGTCATTCACGTTCTCGAGCAGCCCCCCGAGAAATGGTCGGGAGAAAAAGGATTTGTGACAGCTGAAATCATAAAAAAGAATCTGCCTGCTGGGCTGAAGCCTAATGAGTGGGAAATCTTCATTTGTGGTCCTCTCCCGATGATGAATGCCATTGAAAAAGCAATGCCCAAGGTGGGAGTAGCCATCGGTGATTATCACTCCGAGCGTTTTGATTTGGTTTAAGGGAGAAATAGCATGCGCATGCGAGTTGCCCGAATTCTGGTGATTGTAATCACCGTACTGATCGTCCTGTTTTCACTGGCTTTTGCGCTGGTGCAGAGCGCTGGTTGAAATCAATGTTTTCTTATTGACACCAGCGTATTTGTCCTGTCATGGAAGTTTCGTAGCCAGCAATTTCGTCGATAGTTTTCAACGCTGCAGGTTTTTGGAGCCAGGCAACCATTCGCTGAAACGACGGGCGATCAAAATTCTCTTTTGGGATTACCAGGTCATATCTCTCGCGTGTTAGAAAAATGAAATCAAGCCCAAAACCACGGGCCGCTGCTTCCAATCCTAAACCTGCGCTGGCTTTCCCATCAGCGATCTCCTGGGCGATCTCCGAGTGGGTGGAGCGCTCATTTGAAAACCCTTTGATCTTCCTGATATCTATCCCAAATTTCTTAAGCTGGTAATCAAGCCAGACCCGGGTTCCAGAACCGGTCTGGCGATTGATGAATACAACCCCTGATTTAGTCAGATCCGCTAATCCATATACCTTTTGAGGATTGTTGGGAGGGAGGACCAGTCCTAGATTCCTTTCTGCCAGGGTCACCAGAGCTACTATTTTCCCAGGCAGCAATTTTCGGACATAAGCAAAGTTGTAATCGTTGGTTTCCTCGTCCCAGAGATGGCAACCCGCCAGGTCGGATTTACCTTCGGCGAGAGCGATCAATCCGCCAAGGCTGCCGGAAAAATTGAGATGTAAAGAAAAGGATGGGTCAATTTGTTCATAATGGGATGCCATCCAGGCAATTGCCAAATCATGACTTCCTGCGAAGCGGAGAATCTTCCTTTCCAGTGGCCTGGGAGCCTGCTCAATGACCCTCCAGCGATCCATCGCCAGCCTTAATGCCTGTTCAGCCTCCACGGCTGTGTACCCTGTATTGACCGCTTCCAGCAAATAGGATTCGGCCTTGTGAACCAGGGCTGCCTTGCGTAGCATGGCATCATCGCGTAACGCAGGTCGTTCCACAACGCGCGTGCCCTGGCCTTGCCGGCTGATGACGATCCCTTGTTTTACAAGTTCCTGATAAGCATGCTGCACTGTGCCCAGAGTGCAATTCCATTGTTTTGCCAGCTGCCGGATGGGTGGCAATTGGTCTCCAGGCTTTAGCTGTCCTTCCAGAACCTGCTGGCGGAGAGCATCCGTGATCTGCTGGTAAAGCGAGCGTTCATCCATGAAATTAAGTATAGTGCTTTCAATATAGGTTGGCAAACATTAAATTTACCTTGACGGATTTATATAGAATGAATAAAATATGTACGAATGTACCAATACAACTATACACTATGAAAAGGAATGAACCATGAAGAAATTAATTTTTATGACGATGCTATTTACTTTGTGCGCGTGCCAGGCCATACCAACCGAAGCACCGCCACCGGTTGCGACTGAAGTTCCAACTGAAATTCCTGCCACCGAAGTACCCGTGGTTCCCCAGGAGTTGATCCTGGCGACCACCACAAGCACGCAGGATTCCGGTCTGCTGGATTATCTTCTTCCCATGTTCACGGAAGAGACAGGTGTCACTTTTAAGGTGATTGCTGTAGGCAGCTGGACAGGCGCTCCAGTTGGGCAAGGATGGCAATGCTGATGTCCTTCTGGTTCATTCACCAGCCGCTGAGAAGGATTTCATGGCTGCCGGTGACGGCATCCGCCGCGAAGATGTGATGTACAACGATTTCGTCATCCTGGGACCAGTCAACGATCCTGCAGGCATCAAGGGTTTGACCAACGCTGTGGATGCCTTCAAGAAGCTGGCGGAGACCAAATCGACATTCATTTCAAGAGGCGATGATTCCGGGACACATAACAAGGAGAAATCTGTTTGGACCAAGGCGGAGATCACCCCTGAGGGAAAATGGTATGTTTCGTCAGGCCAGGGGATGGGTGATGTATTGACCATGACGGATGAGCAGCAAGCTTACACCTTGAGCGACCGCGCCACTTATCTTACTCGTAAGCAGGCTGGTTTGAAACTGGATATCATGGTGGAAGGTGATGCTGCCCTGTTCAATCCCTATGGTGTGATCGCCGTCAACCCTGCCAAGAATTCCGCCATTAAAGCTGACCTTGCCAATCAGTTCATCGATTGGATCATCTCGGTTTCGGCCCAAGAAAAGATTGCTGAATTTGGTCTGGATACTTTCGGGCAATCTTTGTTCACGCCGAGTTCAGCCCTGTGGCTGGTTGACCATCCTGCGGAATAATTTTTAAGAATGAAACGCAGGAGGATATAGATACTCAATAATGGTTTCTTCTTACCTGGAAATTCTCCTGCTTTCATTTTATGTGTCCGGCACCGCGCTGGTGATCAGCTCGATCATCGGCATCCCGCTGGGCGCATGGATCGGTTTCAGAGCGTTTCAAGGCACGCAAATTTGTCACTGCGCTGCTTTATACCGGGATGGGCTTGCCTCCGGTGGTGGTTGGCTTGTTCGTCTACCTGTTGCTTTCCCGTTCCAGTTTCCTCGGCAAGCTCAATCTTGCCATTGTACCGCAGCTTTTCACCCCATCCGCGATGATCCTGGCAGAAGTGATCATTGCCCTGCCACTGGTCTCCGGGTTGACGATGTCGGCGGTGATGGACGTACCCGCGGGGATGCAGTTCCAGATCCGCTCGCTGGGCGCGAACAGCGCGCAGACTGTAAGAGCCATTCTCTGGGAAGCACGCAGGGGGGTGATCCTGGCGGTGATCGCCGGTTTCGGAAGCATCATTTCCGAGGTCGGGGCGGTGATGCTGGTGGGGGGCAACGTGGAGGGGCAGACGCGCGTGCTCACCACCGCCATCGTGTTGGAGACACGCAAGGGGAATTTCTCACTCGCCATGTGGCTGGGATTTACCCTGCTGGCAATCGCCTTTCTGATCAACCTGATGGTGCTCCTGCTGCAGGGAAGGACGGTTGAGGAATGAGCGCCCCAGTTTACGAGCTTTCCCATGTCGTGAAATCCTACAACCACAGGTTCAAGCTGGAACTTGAGCATCTGAGGATCGAACCCGGTGAGAGGCTAACCCTGGTGGGTCCCAGCGGATCGGGTAAGAGCACTCTGCTCCGTTTGCTTAACTTCCTCGAACCGCCCACTTCAGGAAAAATAACCTTTGAGGGCAAGTCTTTTTCAGCCAACAAGATGCCCGAGCTGGAAACCCGGCGAAGGATCACGACCGTCTTTCAACACCCGCTGTTGATGCGCATGAGCGTGCTGGATAACGTCTGCTTCGGGCTGAAGCTGCGTAAGCTGGATGGCACACGTGATAAAGCCATGGCAGCGTTGGAGATGGTGGGGCTTGGTTCCCTGGCACACGAATCGGTGAGGACTCTCTCCGGCGGGGAAGCGCAGCGCGTGGCGCTGGCCAGGGCGATCGTCTTTTCGCCGGATGTGCTGCTGCTGGATGAGCCGACCGCCAACCTCGATCCTTACAACGTGGGTCTCATCGAGCAGATCGTACAGGACCTGAACCGGGACAACGGCACCACGATCGTCATGGTCACCCACAACGTGTTCCAGGCGCACCGGCTGGGAACGCGGGCGGCATTCCTGCTGGACGGCAAGATCGTCGAGGTGGCGGATAGCAAGACCTTCTTCGAAAAGCCCAGGGATGCGCGGACCGGCGCTTTTGTACGCGGTGAGATGGTGTATTAAGCCAGGTCTATACATTTTCGATTGCGGCATTGCCAACCAGGCACTTGCTGGCTAGAATGAGGGTATAGACAGAAGGAGGAAACATGAGACTCAGCGCACGCAACGTGTTAAAGGGCAAGGTCAAGAAGATCAACGCGGGGGCGGTCAACTCGGAGGTCATCATCGAGCTGCCGGGTGGAATTGAGGTGGTTTCGGTGATCACCAAGAGCTCGGTCGAGACTCTCGGATTGGTGGTTGGCAAGGATTGTTACGCGGTGATCAAGGCATCCAACGTGATGGTCGCGGTTGATTGATCCCTGAGATCCATCGAGGTTTCGTTTAAGGCGCTGCTTACAGCGCCTTTTTTATTTGCCGACCTGCCAACGGAGGACCATCTCGCGCTGATCTTCCATTTCGGGCGAGCGCATCCACCAGCCGGGCATATCGCGGCGGAGAACAGCAATGCGCTCAAGGGCCTGCTCACCGGTCATGCCGTGACGCACGAGGTGACAACCAACGACAACACCGGTGCGACCGACTCCCCCAAAACAGTGGACATAGACCTTCCCGCCAGCCTGCATCCCGGCATCGATCCAATCGAGAATAGCTGTCATGCCGGGGACGGTGGGGATGCCAAGGTCGGAGATGGGGAAGCGCTGATAGTCAACCTGCATGCCCTTTTCGGCGGCGAGCTCTTCGAGATAAGGCTGGTAAGCCAGGATATCCCCTTTTTGAGTCAGGTCGGTATAGCGATTGATGCCGTGGTCGAGGAAGCGGGTGAGCTTGAGACGGGTTTCCGTTTCGGATAAAGCACCGGGATATCGCCCGGCAAGCAGCTGACCCGGGATCACCCAGTAGGATTCGGGGATGGGCAGGGGAGGGGCGCTCATTTTGAGGGGAGGAAGCGCTGGCGGTAACGCAGGACTGCCGAGAAGCAGGAGGAACTGGACGGCTGCGACGCCGATGGTGGAGAACTGGTCGAAGTAGAAGACGATCAGGTTGACCACGGTGATGGAGAGCAGCAGGGCGGCGTAGGCGAGGGCGGACGCACGCTTCTCGGCGCCGAAGATCCATAGGACGGCTGCCAGGATGATGGCCAGCCCCAGCGCGCCTTCAAGCGCCATGCGGGCTTCGAACCAGGTGAGGCTGGTGGTGCTGCGCACCAGGCGATTTGCCATCAGGTCGTTGATGAAGCGCTGCAGCTCTTCCTGGTTATCGATCTTGAGAAACGCACCGGCGGTGAGGAAGATGGACCAGACGCCATAACCGAGCAGGACACCGATCAGGATGGCGCGAAAGCGCCCGCGGGGAAAAAGTTTCTTCTCGACTTTGGACCACCCATTGCGCAGGCGGATCCAGAAATCGAATTCGGGTGGGGCGAGCTGCAGATCGTGCTTGGTGAGATAGACCTCGAGCACGGCAGCCAGGTCCACCAGGTCGCGCTCGGCGCCGCTCTTGCGGATCTTCTTTAGACGCGCGAGCATCGCTTCACGCTCTTCAGAGGAGAGGGTACGGTCGACCACCTCCTCGAGCTGGGTGAGGATGGCGTAGAGCCCGGTGCGGGCATCGGACTTGCGGCTGCGGGAGACGATGCTGTAGAGCAGCAGGGTGAGCAGGAAGACGGCGTAGACGATGGGGGCGGCGGAGGGGTGAAAGTAATCGTTGCTGCTGGTGATGAACTTGCCGACCTCGTCGATGAAGAGCCCCACGCCCAACCCCGCCAGGATGGCAGCGGTGATGCGCGCCCAACGCCCGGCAAAGACCAGGGGCAGGAGGGCAGCGAGGAAGAGGAGCACGCCGCCCCAGAGCACGTGGGCGATATGCAACTCGCCGCCACCGATCTGGGGGTAACCAGTGAGCTCCAGGAAGAGGCGCGTGGCAGCCACGGAGAAGGCGAAGCTGAGCAGGGTGAGGAGCAGGTACTGGTCAGAGTGCAGCCGGCGGATGGGGGAGCGCGAGAGTTGCTTTTCCTTTTTCATATCATCAGATTATAGCAAGGGTTGAAAAACCCAGAATGACAGAAAGAGAAGGAATTGATCCTGAAAAAAAAGAAACAATTCTCATTTTGAATTTACTCAATAGATCCTACATCTAAGTGATTGGCCAGAACAATATTAAGAATTGTTTTATGGAAATCAATCTTAATGTTTGCTTTTTGGGCTGTGGCGCAGACGGGGATGAATGTTAAGGTGCAGAAGTGCCAAGATATATTATAGAACATTTATTCTATTTTGTCAAGCAGGCGGATAGAAAGAAAAATCATCATTGGTGATGACTCTGGGTGAGATTGCCAAAGAGCTCCTCCCGCCTTTCAGGCACCCTCCCCAAATGCTCGACATTTAGGGAGGGAAGGGGAAAGGTCTCGCAATGACAAAAAGAGGGTGGGGAGATTGGGCACGGCAAGCTGGGCACAGCTTGCTGTGCCCCTACATTGCGAAGGGGTCGAGATCGATTGACGATTCGAGGTGAGATTGCTTCGTCACTTCGTTCCTCGCAATGACAAACGATTGGGGCACGGTGGAAGGTGGAGGTGCTTGGGTTGATATTTCATCATGCCGTGCCCCTACGAAATAAGAGAGAAACGGCATCAAAATGCAATAATCCAGCGATCTTCGACCTTACAGTTGCTTGTCAGTTAGCCCAAAAAGGCTGGCAAGTCATTGAATTGTCAGGACAACTCGCTATAATGATTAAGTGTGAATTTCCATAAATGAAAGGGGGAAACCAAACCCGACCTCAAAAATTCAAATCTTGAATAACTTCAGTTGAGAATTCACTGTTCCTATTAAACTTTTCTTGGAGGAAATTTGATGAAACAAAAGACCTTGAGCATAACGCTGCCGCTGTGCGTATTGATGGCACTGCGGCGGCATTTTTGTTTGCCTCGCCGGCCTTCGCGCAGGACGAGGTGCCGCCGGTTCCAGAAGAAGAACCGGTTGAGACCGCACTCCCTGAAGCCCTGGCGGAAGCCGGGGTGGTGCTGGCGGATGAGGATGGCGAGCCGGTTTCGCTGGCAACGGAAGAAGCCGGGGAGCTGCTGGCAGGCAATGATCCCTATTTCAAAGTAGGGACTATTGAATACCATTACATGTTCATAGGAGAATGCTTCGGCGCACCCAACTGCTTCGAATCCGACAATCCCATCCAAACCGCAATCAATGATATTCAAGCTGAAACATGGGGAGTTCCATCGGATGGTACGCTTTATTTTGAAGGCGACTATACCGTGGATTATGTCTATATCGATACGTGCGCCGGGTTGAAAGAAACTGGTTGGCGCGACCAGATGCCTGCGACCGGGGAACCAACGGTGGATATCAACCTGGCCGTATATCTTTGAGGTTTATAACCAGAGCAATTTCAGCATGAGCGGGTTCAACATTACCGGCGATACTACACCGTACGGTCCCTAATTACGGGTGTGTTGGATATGTGGGGCAATACCGGCACGCTTGACACTGAGTGATCTCGTTGTCAGGAATCTGGCAGCCAACGGCGTCGGTATTGATATCTGATCATAACTGGAGCTGTGGTGTTACAGAATGTCGAATCGAGCAACAACGCCGGTGGCGGAGTGTACATTGATAATATATCAAACCACTGCCTACCCGGTGACCATCAAGAACAGCAGTTTTCAGAACAATGGCGGTACGGATTGGATCAATGGCCTGTATATTTCCAGCAATGGAGCCGTGCTGCTGGATGGGGTTACCGTCAGATATAACGGCTATAACGATGGTTCGCTTGCTGCAGCTTTCATTGATGACAGCAAGGCATTAACGGTCAAGAACAGCGTTTTCAGCAACAACTGGACTTCCGGTCTTGTGAACTACAGGGATGATGCTCCTGTAGCCTCGACGAACGGAGCCATCCTGCTGGATAACGTGTTCGCAAACGACAATCGGCATTACATTGATATCGATAATGAATTTGGTGGTGTGGGGATAGCGCTCGTAACAAACGGTCTTTTCACAGCCAACAACGTGACCACCAACGGCAATAAATACCAGGGCTTGATCGCGGATACCTGCTGGTCGCAAGAAACCTTTACCGGGTCAGGCAACTGGGTATGCACCAACGACGGCAACTGGTAACGTGGTCGATCACGAACAGCCAGTTCAATCATAACGAGTCCAATTGCTCCGGTTTGTAGGTGGATGCCAAAGGCGCGATCACGCTCACCAATGTGGATGCATCGTGATAACCGGGGATATCGATCGGGCCCACATTGATCCCGACCTGAGACGGCAGCCCAACCTATGACACTGCCGGTGCAAGGCTCAACAATTATTCCTTCACCACAGCCTATCCCGTCACGGTCAATACCAGCACATTCAACTGGAACAGCGAAGATGGGCTGGAGATCCGCTCCAAAGGCCTGGTGACGATCAATAAAGTTGTTGCGGATAGTAACGGAATCGAAACGGATGCGATCGGCAACTTTATTGCTTCTTATGACGGCTACGGCATGGATATCGATAACACCTGCGGAACTGCAGGCGTGACCTTTAACGGCACAACCTGGGGAGATAACTCCACCTACGGCAATGCCTACGGTCTGTTGGTAAGCTCCAAAGGTAATATCCTGCTGAACTACCTCGATTCTTCTTACAACTCCTACACCAATGCCAGCCTGAATAATACCGGTGGGGCAGGGAATGTGACAGTCAATAAGTCGACATTCATCCATTCATGGAGTGAATATGGACTTTGGGTGGCTTCCAAAGGTACTGTAACTTTAACTAATGTGACGACCAATGAAAATTACTGGGCGGGCACTTATATCGATAACACGACTGCCGTGACCCCAAAGGCAGTGACATTAATGGCGGGAGTTTTAACGAAAATAGCGACACCGGCCTGGTGGTCTTCACACACGGCGCGATCACGTTGACCAATATCTCTGCAAATGCCAATACTGATTACGATGAAGGTGACAGTAATGACTACGGATCAGGGGCATTCCTGAAAAACGATTACCTGAATCTCCTCGGGGCGCAGATCTCCCAACCGGTCACGGTGAATTATTCGACCTTCGAAGACAACCGGCGCACAGGCCTATTGATCGAGAGCTACGGGGCGATCACGCTCAAGAACGTCAGCGCCAACGGCAACGCGGACTGGGGAGCGAATCTCTACAACTATGATGCAACCACACCCAAAGCAGTGACCATCAGTGGAAGTAATTTTAATGAAAATGGTTCTGATGGTTTGACCATCGAGACAAAAGGCCTGGTCAACCTGAGCGGTGTGGACGCTTCCAATAATTCGATCCGGGAAGGGGGGATGAATCCAGGCGACGCAGTGCATGAATATGTAGCCAGCCAGTTTGATGATACCTGGTGGATCTACGCTTACCAGGATGACGTGATCTCCATCACCCTTGAACAGGGCGACCAGTGGTGGGATCCCTACCTGGAGCTCTGGGGCTTCAATGGCAGCGATTGGGAGATGCTCACTTCTGATGATGATGGCGGGGAGGGTAATAATTCCCAGATCATCGATTTCACCATGCCATATGAAGGGAGTTATTACATCCTGGCACACTCCTTTGATTATTCCTCCAGCGGCAATTACACGCTTAAATACTGGAAGGGTGTGGAACCTGGCACCTGGAACGAGGTCTATTATTACGACGCGAATGGATTAACCGCCCTCAATTCCAACGGCGCTGGCGTAACGATCACCAATGGCAGCTTTATCAATAACAGCGGCTACGGTCTTGATATCGAAACCCACGGCGCGGTGAAACTCACTGGTGTAAATTCTTCCGAGAACACGTGGTATGGTGCAGATATCATTAACAGGGAACCAGGCGCGACCGCAGGGGTTACACTAATCGGCAGCACGTTTGATAATAACAACGATTCCGGCCTCGTCATCCATTCCAATGGCGCAGTCGTGCTGACCAAAACCATCGCCAATGAAAACATGGGTTTCGGAGCGTCCATCATGAACGTGCCCGCGGCCGGGACAGCCAAGCCAGCGGTGACGATCACCAACGATGCAACCAAGCTCAACTGGTGGCATGCTGGATTCAGCGGCAATGGCAATGATGGGTTAAACATAGATTCATTGGGCGTCATCTCGCTTACGAATGTCAGCGCAAATGATAACGCGACTAATGGCGCCGTACTTCGAAATTCCACCGGTCAGACAGACGTGAAATTGACCAATGCCTGGTTCGAGAGCAATGGTGGTTATGGTGTAGAAGTTTTCACTCAAGGTAACATCATCTACAACAAGGGCTCAGCAAGCTATAACGATTTTGGCAAAGGTGCCCACCTTGAGAACAACTCGCTGACTTTGATCAAGAACATTACCATCACAGGTGTAAGTTTTTATGGCAATTACGATGACGGGCTCTATGCTTATACAAAAGGAAATATCACACTCACCAACGTGCAATCCAATCACAACTGGGGTGTATCCCCCACGGTTCAGGCTAGCGGAGCGGTGCTTGTCAATCAGGATGGAACAGGAAATATATCCATCAGCAAGAGCTCCTTCAATGACAACGCTGGGTATGGTTTGCTCCTGCGCACGAATGGTAACGCAACGCTTAATGGCGTGACCGCGAACAATAATGATATCTACGGCGCGTCGATCGCCACTCTAGCCAACCCGGCCAAGGTGGTCGCCATATCGGGGATGAGCACGTTCTACGATAACGACGGCAGCGGCCTGGAAGTTAATGCCACCGGCGCGATCACCCTGACCAACGTGGACGCGGCTGGCAACGGGTACTACGGCGCATATCTCAACAACACCTACGCTACGCTGCCTGCCAACGTGAGCCTGCTGGGCACGCTCACCAACTGGATCAACTGGTTCGGTGATAATGAGGAGGAAGGCCTGTATGTCTTGACGAACGGCGCGGTGGTGGTGAACAAGCTGGATGCCTCCAACAACGAATCGAACGGTGTTTATATCAATAACTCCACTGCGACACTGCCGGCCAACGTGACGATCAACACCGGCTGGTACAACAGCAACGACGGCGCGGGCCTGGTCCTGCGCACTAAGGGAACCGTGCTGATCAACAGCCTGACGGCGAATTACAACACCGGTGGCGTTGGCGCCAGCATCAATAATGATGATGATGCCAGCGGCACCAAATCAGTGACGATCAACAAATCGACGTTCAACGGCAACTCGTCCAACGGGTTCCAAGTCGGCAGCCACGGCAACATCATCCTCAACGCCATCACCGCTTCGGACAACACCGGCCCAGGTTCAGGCGCATATCTCTACAACCTGGGAGCCACCGGCACGGTCACCGTGCTCAACACGCTGGGCGCGAATACCTTCAACTCCAATGCAATACACGGATTATGGATCGCGAGCGATCATGCAGTGATCATCACCGGGGTGACTGCCAGCTTCAACGAGTTGGGGTATGGCATCTACGTCGATAACATCGGTGTTCTCAATGCCCCGGTCACGCTGACCAAAACCACGACCAATTACAACGGCGACGATGGAGTCTATATTGCTTCCAGTGGAACGGTGACGCTTAACAGCGCGGTCGCCATGTTCAACGGGGTGGATGACCCGGGCACACCGGGTATCGAGGCCCGAAACGGCTTCACGATCCTCAGCAGCAACCCTGCCTGCAGGACCACTTTCAACAACAGCGTGGCGATCGGAAACGGTGCATACGGGATCAGGCTCGTCAAAAATGGTGGAAGTTCTCTCTTCACCAATACGCTCTATTTCGGTAACAATGCCAGTGATGATGGTTACGGCAACCTGTTCATCACGGATACTCTGTAAGACCTGATCCGGGAGTGTTTATGACAATCTATCTGCAGGGTCCCGCGCGGACCCTGCAGGGTTTTAAAGCAAGCCCCACCCCTCCTGCCTTTCAGGCATCCTCTCCCAAGGGGAGTGCACAAACGCGTGACACCTCTCGCTTCGCTAGGGTGTGCGACAACCGCGACCCCAAATGCTTCGCATTTAGGGAGGCCGACCTCGATGGGTTTTTGAATATGCGACCCGCCCTACAGGAATGTTCACCATTGGGAGAAACTCTGATTGAGATTGCCGCGTTTGCCCTGGCGGGTTCCTCTCCCAGGGGAGCGCAACCCCACTCGCTACAGCTCAGGGGCGCATGATCCGCGAGATCGCGGCGCAATGACAAAAAGGGGAATCCTTACAATCACCCTACGGTTGGCTTAAGGAACCGTGCTTCTCTTGATTTTTCCTGCCAGCACCCTATAATAGAAGGTAACCCGCGCGGGGAACCGCGCCGAGGGTGGATGCTATTTTGAAATCATCTTTTTACACACCGAAATCCCATTCCGGAGGAACATCCCATGAAATCACGCAACGCATTCCTGATGACCGCCTGCCTGCTGGCACTGCTCGCGCTGGCGATTTTTGCCGTGCCTGCGCTGGCGCAGGACGAGACGCCGCCCGCTGAGCCAGAGCCAACTCCTGCTACCGGGGTAGCTACCATCCGAAGAAGCGCCGGCTGAGACGACAGTCGAAGTCCCGGCGAAGAGCCGGGATCGAGGTTCCGACAGAAGAACCTCCTACAGTGAAATCGCCGGCTGAAACGCTGGCGGAGGAGGGGCTGACCCTGGTGGATGAGAGCGGCGCGCCGCTGGTGATGGCTGCCGAGGAAACTGCTGAAGCGCTGGCTGCCGGTGACGTGTGGTTCATGGTCGGGACGACGACCTACACCTTCACGATGGACGACTGCGATCCAGGACCACTTGTTAATGACTGCAATGAGCCCATACAGTGGGCGATCGATTATATTGAAGCGAATGCTACGATCCCCACGGACGGGTTGATCCACATGGATGGAACCGCCACATTTCTCGATCAAGGTGTGGTCTTTGATGGCATTTATGCCAACGTGAACAAGCTCAAGGGGCTGGTGGGGACGATCAATCCCAACACGCTGCAGCCCAACGTGACCCTTTCCGGAAGCAGCCATATCGAGGTCACCGAAATGATCAGCGGTTTGGGATTCCTGCTGAGCGGTTTCAATATTCAATCCACAGGTGGGGATGGTATCAACATTCATGACAGCAGCGGACCGCTGCGCTTGATCGACCTGGATATCACAGGGACAACAAATACTGCGCTTTATATCGAAAAGCAAGACGGCACGATCGAGATGAACCGGGTGAATGTCCATGACAACAGCAATACCGGCGCACAGATCATGAATTACGAAGTAATGGATGATACCTATAACACAGGTGCGATCACGATCAGCAACAGCAGCTTCGATCGAAATGCTGGGGTGACCCAATACGGCGGGCTGGCGATCACGACCGGCGGCTCGGTCACGCTGCAGGGCATCACGGTCAGTGACAACCTCTACGGGCTGCATGTCATCCATTCCGGCAAGGTGACGATCAAGAACAGCGTGATCAACGGGAATACCGCTCCTGGGACCGCCGGCATGTGGCTGGCGGGGCAGACGGATGAGCCGTTGGGCGGGGATATCCTGCTGGATAACGTTGTGGTGAACGACAACCCGTATGGATTGAAAATCCACACCTATGGAAATATCACTGCAAATAAAGTAATTGCAACCGGTAATACCGGTTTTGGCGGGTTCTTTGATACTTGCGGATCAGATAGTACAAGCTGTCACCCATATTATTACGGCAAGGTGACCATCACCAACAGCACTTTCGATGACAACGGTGGTCCCGAGATGCTGCGCATCTGGTCGCGCGGCGCGGTTGTTTTAACGAACGTTTCGGCGAGTGGCAATCTCACCGGCGCAGGCGCCGTGGTGCACACGCAGCACTCGCTGCTGGTCAGCCCGGTGACGATCACCGGCGGGACGTTCAACGACAACGCCACCTACGGGCTGGAAGTGCTCTCGAAAGGCACGATCACGCTCAGCAAGGTGAAGGCCAGCGGCAATATCAGCAGTTATGGCGCCACGCTGGACAACTCGTCCGGCACGACGGCGGGCGTGACGGTCAAGGGCACTCTGATCGGTGATAATGCTTTCGATGAGAATGGCGGCGAAGGGCTGTACGTCCGCACCAACGGCGCGGTCACACTCAGCTACCTCTCCGCGAGCGGCAACGCGAACCGGGGACTGGAAGTGAACAACACCACCGGCACAGGCAAGGTCACGATCAGCAAGGCGTCCCTGGATGGGAACGTGTTGAACGGCTTGATGGTGCGGACCAATGGCGCGATCACGCTGACCACCGTTTCCGCCAGCAGCAACGCGGGGCAGGGCGCCAACCTGGCAAACGATACGGGTACGGCAGGGGTGACGATCAGCGGGAGCGCCTTCGATCACAACCAGGGCACCGGGCTTTACGTGCACTCGAATGGCGCGATCACGCTCAAGACCACCAACGCGGTGGATAACTCCGTGCGCAGCATGGCTTTCCCGACCTCGCTGGTCTACGCGGTGCACGACGTGTTCAACCTGGACGGCACCCCTGATCAATGGACGGTGGAGGTGGATGCCGGGATGACCGGCATAAGCTACAACGTGCTGCTAACCTCGGAGACAGCCTGCTCGCTCAGTTACAGCGGCCCGGGGACGGGTGGTTCCGAAGATTGTGCTTACGTGGGCGGATACTACGAAGCCCAGCTCTTCCCGGTGATATTCGACGCGGAAGGCACCTGGACCTTCACACTGAGCCAGCTGTATGAAGATTTCGAGCAGGTCAATTATTCCTTCTCGACTGACATCTTTGATATGACTGGCGATAGCTGGTACGCTTTCGCTGGGGCAGACCTGAACAACACAACCGGCACCACCGCCGGGGTGACGGTCACCGGGGCAGCCTTCCCGAAATACGATTGGGGCGAGGATATCCCCATCCGGGATTTCACCGGCAACGGCGGTATCAGGCTTACTCATCACCACCAACGGCACCATCACGGTGAACAACGTGCTGGCTTATAAGAACGGCGCGAAAGGCGCGGTGCTGGATAACACCATAGCGGCAGCCACCCCCGCGGTGAATTTATCAGCAGGGCGGTTTGTTTATAACGGCGATACCGGGCTTGAAGTTCATACCAACGGCGGGATCACGGCGAAGAACATCGGCGCGTACGAGAACCTGGCGCTGTTTGAAAATGCGGAAGGTTACGGCACCAAGCTGGTGACCACGACTGCCGGGAAGGTGGTGAGCGTGATCAACAACAACTCCACCGCGGATAATTACATCCCCGGCTTTGAGTACAATGCCGCCGGCGGGCTGGAGATCAGCTCGCTGGGAGCGGTGACGCTGACCAACGTGCGGGCATTCGATAACGAGAACGGGCACGGGATCGCGGTCAACAGCACGGGAGGAACAGGGAATATCACGCTCAACAACGTCAGCGCTTCATACAATACCAACGGGCACGGCGTGCTGATCAACAATACGACCGGCTCCGGGAACGTGACCATCACCACCGGCTATGCAGCGGATAATACCCTGGATGGCTTCCATATCGAGGTGGAAGGGGCGATCGTCCTGAGCAAAGTGTATGCCGAATACAACGGCGGCACAGGCGCGTACCTGCGCAATCAGACCGCGAGCACTGCAGCCCCGGTGACCATCACCAACATCCCACTGGCGAGCAATATATACTTCCAGGGCTTCAATGGGAACGATGAAGGCGGGCTGGATATCCTGGCAAGCGGGGCGGTGACGCTGAGCAACGTGATCGCGAGCTGGAATACCGGCAGCGGGGCGATCATCGAAAACAATGCCTTAGGTTCCTACGACGTGAAGATCAACAGCAGTTATTTTGACGGCAACGAGTTTGGCCCGGGTGGTTGTGATGGGCTGCATATCCTTTCACTGGGAAACATCGTGCTCAACAAAGGCAGCGCCAGCGGGAACGAAGCGAATGGTCTATGGTTCGATAATCACCGGCGGAATTTCTCCGATCAAGGCGGTCACCATTACCGGATTCACCCTGGATGGGAACACTACAGCAGGAATGAACGTGACCTCCAACGGCGTGGTGACGCTGACCAACGTGAGCGCGAGCAAAAATGGCACGCAGGGAGCGTATATATCCAACGGTGCCAGCGCGGTGAATATTAAATACAGCGGAACCGGGAGCAATCATTTCGATGGCAACGGCTCCCTGGGACTTGAGATCATTTCCACAGGCGCAATGACCTTTACAAAAATCTACGCCAACGATAACACTGGCGATGGGGTCAACATCGATAATTCTTGGCTGCCACTGCCACCAATGTGACCATCAACACGGGAACTTTCAATGACAATGATGGTTTTGGTTTCGATATACTCACCAACGGCGCTATCACGGTGACATCTGTGACAGCGGATGATAATCTTCTTTATGGCGTTACCATGGCAAGCGCCAATCCTACTTCACCGAAAACGATACTCGTGAACAAAGGGCACTTCAACGGAAACACGATGACAGGTTTGAACATAACGAATAATGGTGGGATAACCTTGAATGGAGTGACTGCGTCTGAGAATCTCCAATCAGGTGCGTTTCTGCACAATGCCAATGGAACAGCGGGTGTCACCATCCTCAGCAGCTATGGGGCAAATACCTTCAATGGCAATACTTGGAGAGGTTTGAATATCCAGTCAAAGGGTAATATTATGATGAGTAACGTCACATCATCTGAGAATCTTCTCATTGGGATCATCATCGATAATTATCAAGCAGGAGAAGGAACTGGATATATCACTATGACTAAAGTAACTACATGGTCAAATACACAAAGAGGTATTGATATCACAACAAATGGCATAGTGACGATGGATGGAGTATCGTCGGTGTTGAATGGGGCTGCAGGGTACTCGGGAATAGCTGTTTATTCTCATGACCATAACTTAATTATTAAGAACAGTCTAGTTACCAGTAATGGTGCTTGGGGAGTGAGCGCACATATTGGGTCTGGTTTATTAACTCTCCTAAACACATATTATTATGGAAATAATACCTTTCCTCCCCATTCGTATGGGAATATATATATATATTAAATTTAAACCCACTTTTTCCACTTACTGAAATAATCACCAGGCACCGCGAGGTGCCTGGTGGGGTTTGTGTAAAATGCAGAATTATCCGTTCGAGCAGGAATGATTATCTCGTGACAAAGATCTGGCTGATTTCATTTCCCGCAGCAAACACGTTGGTCAGGGTCAGGGGAGCGAGGCTCCCTGCGCCCATTTGAACGTAAAGCCCATAATACCCATTGCCGATGAAGAAGCTGTTGGAGATGGTCACGGCATGGTCATGCACGTACAGTGTCAACCCATCCCAGCCACCTGGGGTTGAATTGAGCAGGGAGATGATAGTGCTTCCCTTGAACGTACCATTGGAATCCACGTAAATGCCGCTGCCTTCATTGTAACGGGTGGTGATCTTGCTCAGCGTGATGTTACCGCCATGATTGGGGGTGGCGCTCTCATCGAGATTTATACCGCTTTCTCCATTGCGATCGGCGGTCACGCCGGTGATGGTGATCGGTCCGCAGGAATAGGCGACAATACCCGAATAAGTGTTATCACTGAACTGGTTTGAGAGGCTGGTGCTGCCGGTGATGGTGATGCCTTTTGGCACCGGCAGGGTGTTGGCGCTGTTATCCAGGATCGCGCCATAACCCGAGTTGTCACTTGAGATGCTGGAGCTGACCGTGATCTGTCCCCAGGAATGGACGTTGATGCCGATGGCGTTCCCGTAGAAGGTCCCCTTGCTGATGATGATATTCTTGGTGCCGGTGTGGTCATTTGAATTATCCAGATATAGAGCCGCCAGGGTATTTGCTTCGCCGGTCACGCTGCTGACGGTTATCGAGCCTTTAGAGATGACCACCATGCCGTACTGGTTGGCGTGGACATTGGCTCCGACCACCGATACGCTGCTGGGGAGCTTATCGAAACCGATATTGACACCCCAGGCTCCGGAGTTGCCAATGGCGTATATTGTTTTAAGGATCACGGCTCCCGTGGTATTGATCCTTAATCCATCATGGGTGCCGGTATTGAGAGAGAAATCATTCGGGTTCGTATTGGTACCCAGTACCGAAACATTTCCTAGTTCGTTCTCGATATCCGCTCCAATTCCAGCGTTGACATTGGCGGTAATACTCGTTAGCGTGACTGCCCCCCGCGAGCGGATCCTTAACCCGAATGCGCCATTCCCATCAAAATTCGAATTACTCACCTTGATCGTTGGGAAGGCAGGAGCTCCGAAGATATTACCCATTTGCGCCCCGTAACTGGCATTCCCGATAACTTTAACTTTGGAGAGGCTGATATTCCCGCGGGTGGAGATTTCGAGACCGTAAGCGTCATTCCCGCTGAAACTTCCTCCGTTGATCGTCACTGGTTGGAGAGTGGATGCTGAAGCGTTGGTCAGGAACGCACCGAGCAGATTAGAATCCGAAATGATGTTGGTGAGCTTGATGGCTCCATCGGATAAAATATACAAACCTTCAGCAAAGTTATTCTCCATGGTGCTGCCGGATATCGTCACGCCTGAAGTTCCGGATCGATTATCAATATCGATCCCGCGACTGGCAGTACTACTGCTTGCTGTCGTTTTCGTGATCGTCACAGCACCCTTGGTATCGATCACAAGTCCTTCGTGGTCATTTAGATTGAAATACGATGATGTGATGGAGATATTCTTTGGCGTGGGCGCAGTGAAATTCTGCAGGATGGCACCTGCCATATTATTGCCGTTGGCGTTCACGTTATTCAAGGTGATCGCTCCCGAGGTGGAAAGTACCAAGCCTGTATTAGCATTGCCTGAGAAATTGCCATTTTTTATGGTCACGTTACCTGTAGATCCGACGAACAACATTCCATATCCGTTATTTCCTTGAACGTATAGATAGCTAAGGGACAGAGGACCTTTCGTGTCGATATGAAGCCCGTCGTCGTTTGCATCCAGGGTGTCACCATTATTGCTGAAATAGTTATAAGCGTATACTGAGCCTTTGATGGTGACTCCAGCCGTCCCAAAGTGATTATCCAGGTAGGCGCCATACGCGTATTCATTCCCAACAGTGCTAACGCTTGTCAGAGTGATCGCGCCTTTGGCATAGACAAGCAATCCGCTCTCTAAATTCGCATCGAATGTACCTTTTGCGATCGTCGCTCCGCTTGTCAATGGCGAATAATGGGTATCCAGAATGGCGCCGGAAATGGGGTTAGCGACGGTCCCATTTTGGGATGCTGTGACGTCTTTAAGCGAAATAGCGCCGCGGGCGATGATCCATAATGCACCAGCATCAGCTAGGGAATTCTGGTTCTCATTCTCATCGAATATACTGCTGGTGATGCTCACCTTGCCGGTGCCGGTGGCGGTGCACGCGCCAGCGCTCACCCAGCAGGTATCCAGCAGGGCACCTTGGTAATAATTTTCTGATGCTGTTACATTCTTCAAAGTGATGTTGCCGCTGGTGGATAAACCCACGCCGGTCCGGTGGTTTTCGAGGAAATAGACGTTCTCCAGGGTGATATTGCTCTTGAGCGGCTCGGTGAGCATGCCGGCATGATAGTTGCCGGAGATATCCGTGTTCTTGATGGTGAGCGTTCCGCTCTGGAAGATCGAGAGCCCAGGCAGGTCGGGGGAGCGGTTATCGCTGAAGGATGAGCCGTTGATGGTCACGGGACCGTTGGAGGCGATGAACATGCCGCTGCTCGAGCCGGTGCCGTTGTGATCAAAGGTGGAACTGGTGATGGTGATGCCTGCCGTGCCCAGCAGGTTGGCGAGCAGCGCGCCGCCGCTCACCGGGCTTTCGCTGGCTGAAACGCGGTTCAAGATGATCGCCCCGTTGTGATTGTTGATATTGAGGGCAAGCGTGCCGGATACCGCGCTCGCGCTGCCCGCCCGAACGTCAGTTAAATTGATCGTGCCTTTGCTGTTGGTGATACCGATGATGGGTGTGTCATCGCCTGTGACGAAAAGACCGCTCAGAATGAACCCCGCGCCACTGGTCATGTTGGTAACATGGATATAGCTGCCGGTGACGTCTGAGAAAAGGAGCACATCCGCATCATGAGTATCCGGATTGGTGTGACCGATGATGCCCTTGATCTTGTTGAGATCGGGATCGGCCGCGCCATCGATATCGATCTGCTGATCGCGATACAGGAATGGCGACATCGGCATGGATCAAGCCATCCGAGGGGATGAAACCCGCGGCAATCTTGTTGACCGCGTCCTGGAAGGGCGTGGCGGAGACAGTGCAGTTGGGATCACCCCCGCAGCTCTCGCCCGTATAGAGGAAGCGGTAGGTGACCGTGCCCACCTTGATCCAGGGATCGCCGACACTGAGGGCTTGCGCAGTTTCCTCGCTGGCGAGCGGAACGACCTCGCCGGTTTCATCAACCACCGCCACGCCATTTTCAGCGAGGGTCTCCAGGGCGGGAGCGAGCTCCGTTGATTCCTCAAGCGGAGCTTCCTCCGGTGGGACTTCTCCCGTCCCGGCAGGATCAGTCCCGCGACGGATTTCGGTAACGGCACCTTCAACCGGGATTTCGGTTGGTCCTCAACAACAGTGAGAGTGCGATGATGGCAGGCAGCATGAAAATAGACATGCTTCGTTTCATTTTTACCTCCGTGAATATGAAATTTTGAATTTCTGAGGGAATGGCTGCAGACGAACTATGTTGACCCCACGACATCTTCATTATAGGTCGTGAAAAATTAAAATCAATAGGTTTTATGCAGATTTAAGGTTTGCGGAGGGTGATTGTAAGGAGAGGGGAACGAAAGACCGGCAGCCATTGGCTGCCGGTTTGGATAGGTTTGCCAATCAACAATCTACGGGATAAGTATCAGCGTTCCCACCCAGTAGAGATCGGGTGCGGTCGATGGACCGTTGCCGAACCAGGAGGATCTGCTGATGGTGACCGGGATCCCGGCGCCGGCATTGGCGTGAATACCATAAAAGCCATTGCCGTGCATCGCGCTCTGATTGATGGTGATCGGCTTGCCGTGCGAATAGAGGTCCACCCCATCCCATCCGCTACCAACCCCGTTATAGAGCGAGATCACGCGAGAGATAGTGATCGAGCCGTAAGTGCTGGCGTAGAGACCCGAGTTGGTGTTCATGCGCAGGTTCGCATCACTGAATACGATACTCGATGCGGCGGTATATCCCATCAGGTAGACCCCGTGGGAGCCGTTGCGCAGGGAGGTCACTTTGCTGGCTGAGATAGCGCCGTTAGAATAGATCGCCAGCCCGTAACGCGCGTTATCGTTGAAGATATTGGGTCCAAGCGTGGAAAGTACGCTCACCGCGCCGCTGCCGTAGGTGTAGTTATCCAGGATCATCCCGCCGTGCGGATTCGTCCCTTCCAGCCCCAGGTTGTGGCTGGCTTCCACCGCGTTGACCGTGATCAGTCCTTTCCCGGTGACGAGCAGCCCGTCGTAGCGGTTATCGTTGAATTGGCTGCGCTGCACGGTCACCTTCGGCGCGGCCAGGCTCGAATCCGCCTGGCTGATCCCCGCGCCGTTGCCGTTGATGTTGCGGCTGGCGGTGACCATATCGAGCAGGACGTTTCCGCCCGTGGATGCGGACAGACCGCTGTTAAAGTTGCCATCGAAGTGGCTGTTCTTGATGTTCATCGCGGCGGTCGATTGGCAGACGACATCGACGAACAGGCAGTTATCCAGGCTGGCGCCGTAGACCATGTTGCCCTCCGCCGTGTTGCCGCTGAAGGTGAGCGGACCGCCGCTGAGGATGGTGATACCGTGATGCGTGTTCAATTTGAAGAGGGAATTACTCACAGTAACGGCTTTCAGGTGATCGATGCTATCGTTTTCGATATAAACACCGTCGCCCGTGTTCTCGTGGGCGTCGACCTTCGCCAGGCTGACCGCCCCGTTGCTCAGGATGTGTAATCCCGCGGCTGCGTTATCGAAGACCAGGTTGAAATCTTCGGGGTAGGCTGCGGCTGGCGTGTAGAAAGTGAACTCCGGCGGTGCCGTCGGTGTTATCGATATCCATGCCATAGCCGGGGTAGGTGACATTATAGAATTCATTGGACCAGGCGTCCACGTTGGTCATCGAGATGGCGTTCGCGCTTTTCAGCACCAATCCGGTGCCGCCGTTGAGGTTGAACTGGCAGTTCTTCAACGTCACCGTGCCGCTGCCCATGTAGTTGAGCAATTCTGCGCCAACCCTGCCGCTGTAGGCAGCCCAACTGTCTGTGATCAAGATGGAACCCAGCGTCTGCACTGAAAGACCGTCCGCGTCGTTATCCGAGATTGCGAGTTTTGAAAGTGTTACCGCGCCTTGCTGATTTTCGATCTTCACACCCCAGCCGCCGTTTTCCTTGATTATGCCATCACGGACGGTCACCGGACCGAAAGTATGGATGACCAGGCCGGAGGAGCCGTTCGATGTGAATTCGTACGGATCGGGTAAAGCCGAGCGGATGACGGAAACACCACCGGTTGAACCTGTCCAATTGTTCGCGAGGTATGCGCCCGTGCCGGAACCGTTGAAACGAGCCCCGAGTCGGCGAGCGATATCGCGCCGCCCGATATGAGGAGAAGGCCGTAACCGCCAGTATTGGCATCGAAATTCGAGCAAGCGATCGAAACCGCGCCGCCCTTGCTCTGGCAAACCCCACCGCTGACCAGGCAGTTATCAATGATCGCGCCCATACCCGAGTTGCCGGACGCGCTCGTTCTCTTGATGCTGACCGCGCCTTTACTGGTGATCTCGAGGCCGGTTCCGCCGCGATTCTGGCTGAAGATATTGGTCAGGCGGCTGTAAAGGATGGAAACCCCGGCGGTGCCCACGCTGTTATCGATCCAGGCGCCAAAGGTCTGGTTAAGACGTGCCTGGGAATCGGTGAGGGTGATCGCGCCTTTGCTGTAGACGATCAGACCGCTCGAGCCGGTGCTCTCGTTGAATTCGCTTTGCAGGATGGTCACGCCCGGGCTGGCGACAGGGGTAATATTATCCAGCACAGCATTAGAGCCAGCGTTGTAACTGAAGCTTGAATAATTGATGTTGAACGCGCCGGCAGAAATGGCCGTGATACCGGTGCTGTCGTTACCAATTGCGTGGCTATCATGAACGGTGACCGCGCCGTTTCCGTAGGCGTTATCCAGGAGGAAACCGTGGTTGCTGTTATTGATGGCAGTTGCGCCATTGACGATGATGTTGTGCCAGGTGAAGGCGAAAAGACCGTTCCCGCCTTCACCTTCAGCGCCCGGTACGCCCTGGTTGTGGCTGAAGGAGTTGGGACCGTAAGTGTTCATAGATCAATATGGAGCCGGGCATGCCGCTGGTGGAGAGCCAGGCACCGGAGGTCGTGCTCCCGCTGGTGTTCACATCGGCGGCGACGTTGTTCAACGTGATATTGCCTTTGGACCAGACGGTCAACCCTGTATGACGATTGTCGCTGAAGGTGGAACGGTAGATGTTGACGGTCGGGGCAGCGAGCGGGCTGAACATGGTGATCAATTCCGCGCCTTCCGAAAGATTGCTGCTCGCGTTGACCTTGTTGAGAGTGATATTGCCACGGGATTGGATGACCAGTCCGGGGGCGAGGATACCGGGCGCGCTGTTCTCAAGAAAATCGCTTTCTGATACGCTGACGCTGCCGGTACCGGTCGAAGTGCAGAGGCCTGCGTCCATGTAACAGGCATCCAGCCAGGCGCCGTTACCGCCGGCGTTGCCCGCAGCGGTCAGCCCGGTCGCAGAGATAATGCCGGTCTTTGTGCCCAGGAACATACCATGCAGCTCATTGTTGTTTGCCAACACGTTGAGCAGAGTGATATTGCCCTTCACGTTCGTCGTAAGCGTACAATCCGCTGGCATTCGTGCCGATCTCGGCGGTATTATCGCTGAAAACACTGTTACGGATATCCAAGCCACCCAGCGCGGAGATATTGGCGCCATCGCCGTTGTTGCAATTGGCAGAGATGCCGTTGATGGTGACCTTGCCATTGGTAGTGATCACCAGGCCGGTCTGGAAGTTCTCTTCGAAGGCGCTGTTGTTGATCGTCACGCTGCTGGTGTTCTCAATGATTGCACCGCTATTTTGCGTGTTGCCGCTGGATTTGACGCGGGTGAGCGTGACCGTGCCGGTATGATTGACGATCTTGATCCCCGGTCCTTCGCCGGTATTTCGCACCGCCACGTCCTCAATTTTCACCGCGCCAGCGCTGTCCATGATGTAAATACCGGCAAAGGGATCGTCGGCATCGGCGGTGATGTTGAAACCGGTGATGGTGAATCCCAGGTCGACGTTATTGATCCAGATATCGCCGGTGAGGTTGACCTGCGGGACGCCATCCACCACGGTGCCGATCAGGCCTTTCAGATTGTGGTAAAGGGGATCGCCATAACCAGGAACCGTTACGTACTCAGTATAGCTATCTGCCTCCACGTAGATCATGCCGTCAGAGGGCAAACCCGTGGTGGGGATGTAATCGATGGCAGCCTGGATGGGGTTCGAGCAGGGCTGAGGATCCGCAAGAAGTGGATCGCAATCGGCAAAGGTGAAATTGTAGGTGACCGCGCCCACCTTGTACCAGGGGTCGCCGCTTGCCAGGACCTCAGCGGTCTCCTCTACCGCAAGCGGAAGCGGCTCGCCGCTTTCATCCACGAGAGTCACGCCGGTTTCGGCGGCCTCCTCCAGAACCGGAGCCAGCTCTTCAGCCGGTTCTTCCCCGGGCTCCACCTCGGTTGGTGCTTCGTCCTGCGCGTAGACCGGGACGGTCAACGCAAAAGTTGCCAGCAGCGTGAGCATGATGGTGGCAGGAAGAATGAATAGATTTATGCTTCGTTTCATGATTTCCTCCGTGAATATGAAGTTATGGATGGCTCAGGGATTGGCTTCGAACGGACAATGGCGACCCCGTACTAATCTCATTATAGGTCGCGGATTTGAGATTTCAAGGGGATTTTGGAATTTTAAGGTTTGCGGAGGGTGATTGTAAGGACCCCACCCCGACCCCTCCCGCCTTTCAGGCACCCTCCCCAAATGCCAATGCATTTGGGGAGGGGAAGAGTGGGGTAAAAAAATCACCAGGCGCCGGGGAGGCGCCTGGTGTGGATTAATGTTGTTTTCTTGGACTGGATTAATGGAGCACTCGAATATTTGGATCACCGCTGTTATCTGTATCGTTGCCGAAATAAAGCGTGTTGGTCATGGTGAAGGTGCCCAAGTCGACATCGGCATAGATCCCAAGACCATTGTTGGCGATCATCACTGAATTGGTGATGAGCACATTATGATCGTATGAATATATTGTGGTGCCATTACCACCAGAATTATGCATGCTGATTATATAGTTTAGGGTGACGGCTCCATTCGAGGTTATATACAACCCTGTCAAGTGATTACTGACCAGGTTCAAGTTGCTGACGGTAACATTTCCTACCCCGGCACCACTCTGATAGTTGTTTACATATATTCCATAGCCGGCATTATCGTCAGCAGTGATGTTCTTCAAGGAAATTGCACCTTTCGAATGAATACGGATACCATAATCAGTATTCCCATTGAAGACATTGCCGCCTGTGGAACCAGTGACGGTGATGGGCGCATGCGTGGTGGAACCACTATTGATCAATTCTGCACCATAAGTGACATTATCAATTCCTTTCACGTTGGATAGGACGATCGCGCCCAAGGTTGTGATATGGGTACCCGTGTAACCATTAAGAGGAGGCTTCGCCGGTAAGGTATTTGACCACACCGTTGGAAAGTACATACACTCCGCGGTAAATATTGTAATTTGCATAGACCTTGCTCAACGTGACTGCGGGGGTAAGCGCGCCTGCCACATTGTTCTCCAGCCAGATGGCTGCATAGTCTCCACCAACCGTATCGTTGGCGGTCACGCTGCTCAGCGCGATTGCGCCCTTCGAGGTTACAAATATTCCATAACCAGAGTTGCCATTGGCGGTGAAGTTCTTAATGGTCACTGGTTTCGGAAGAGCATCGATTGCATAAAGGTTATTAGCCATCACGCCAATCCCACTATTATCATTGGCATGCCCGCCATTGATGGTAATAGGTCCTATGGTTTCGATGATTATCCCGTGACCCCCATTTTCATCCACGCGGCAATTGTTCATGGTAACGCCCTTGTTCAGCTCCTGCCAGACGGCGATCCCCCCATCCGCATTATCTATCAAATTGACGTTGGTGAGCGTCACCATGCCGTTGGTGTAGATATTCAGTCCGATGTCGTGGTTTGTATTGAAGCCAGCATACATATCGAGATCGGTGCTCTTAGGATTGCTGATCTTTACATAACCGGTGCCGAACGTATTATTCAGGTAAGCACCAGAAGCACCCGCCACACCATCATTGTCCCAGGCGGCTGTGTTGGTGAGGAGGATATTTCCCTTGGATCGGATATAAAGGCCGGTGGACGAGTTGTCCCAGAAAATGGAGTTGGAGATTGTCACACCTGGTGAAGATAGACTTGTCAGGTTCTCAAGAGTTGCACCCCCTCCCCAGGGATTCGAGCTGGCTTGAACAGTGTTAAGTATGATCGGACCATTGGAGCAGGCTAAAAGACCAGCATCATTTCCAATAATATTGCAATTCATTATTGTGATGCCAGCCGTTGCGCCAGCTGTATTGTTATAGAAATAAGCACCGAATGAACCATTCCCTTTGAATTCTGAATATTTAATGGATATGGCACCATTGCTACGGATATGCAGCCCATAATTCGTATTTTCATTGAATTGATTAAAGGCGGTTGATGATCCGCTGATCGTTACCCCGGCGGTAGTACCAAAGGTATTATTAATCCAGCCGCCATACGAGAGAGTTGCCTGAGGTGGATACCTTGCTGAGAGTGACAACCCCTTTTGAATAAACATCAAGACCAATATCATCGTTACCATCGAACCAGCCATTGGTTATCTTGATCGGGCTGACTAGCTGCGAATATTCGGTATGCAGTTCCGCTCCCTTAGGATCGAAAACCGCGCCGGTAGCACCGCTGGAAGAAACATTGGTCAGTGTGATCGCCCCGCGGGCATTGATGTACAGGCTGTATGGATGTTCGCCGCCATCGTTAAATGATGAATTGCTGATAGTCACTTTTCCACTACCGAGCCAGGTGCATTCTCCAGCTGCGGCCTGGCAGGTATTGAAGAACGCGTTGTAGGCGCCATTGCCATCAGCATGCACTCCACTCAGGGTGATGTTACCTTTGGTCGTCAACGCAATACCAACCGCATTATTTGAGGCAGTAACATTCTGCAAGGTGAAATTCGCGATGGGATCGTCAAAGGCAGTGGTATTGGCGATACCGGGACCTCCGTTACCGGCGGATACACTGTTCTTAATAATAAGTGTGCCGCTTTGCTGGATGAACAATCCCGGCTCTCCACCGGTGTTGCCATAGGTGGTGATGCCCGTCAGGTTGAGCGCACCGCGCGTGGCGATGGTGAGCCCGCCTACATGCTCAACAGTGTCGCTGACGTTATTATTGAAGCTGCTGTTGGTTATAGTTACGCCCGCTGTGCCAAGCCGGTTATTAATGATCGCGCCGCCACCGGCGTTGCCATCCACCTTGGCGCGGTTAATAGTCACCGAGCCGTTGTGATTAATCACCTCAAGCCCATGACCTGCTGACGAGCTATTGTTCAGGTTCCACATCTTCGATCTTTACAGCACCCAGAAAAATCGGCAATCGAAATCGCTGCATATGCGGTGGTAGTTGTTATATCAAAACCGGTGACGGTAAAACCGGAAGTCACACCTTCTACGTGGATCCTGCCAAATGGCATAATGACAGCAGGCAAGCCATCGACAACAGTACCGATAAATCCTTTGAACCCTGCATAGACGGGATATGTTGATACGATAATATTCAAGTTATCGGTAGGGTAGGCTCCAAATTCGACATTGGATCAAGCCATCGGAAGGTAGACCAGTTGTAGTTCTGATATATGTTAATGCAGCCTCGATTGGTTCGCGGTACAGGCAGTTGTTACTAATGGATCCGGATCACAATCCGCAAAGGTGAATGAATATGTCTTTGTTCCCACCTTATACCAGGGGTCACCACCAGCGAGCGCTTCGGCGGCTTCCTCTGTAGCCAGAGCAAGCAGCTCGCCGGTTTCATCCACGAGGGTGACGCCGGCTTCGGCGGCTTCCTCGAGAACTGGTGTGAGCTCCTCCGCCGGGACGATACCGGCTCCTCCACCTCCTCGATCCCGGCACCTTCAGCCGGTATTTCGGTTGGGACCTCAACTGGCACCTCGTCCTGCGGCGTAGACCGGGCGCGACGGGATAAAGGCTGCCAATAATGTAAGCGCCAGGATGGCAGGCAGCATGAAAATAGACACGCTTCGTTTCATTTTTTTCCTCCGTGAATATGAAATTATGAATTTCTTAGGGAATGGCTGCGAACGAACAATGATGACCCCACGATAATTTCATTATAGGTCGTGAAAAATTAAAATCAATAGGTTTTATCCAGATTTTAAAGTTTACGGAGGGTAATTGTAAGGAAAGACCCCTCCCCTCTCCCCAGCCCCCCACCCTGCCCTCCCCAAATAACAACCAATTCGGGAGGGCAACCCAAAAGAAGGCGCCAAGACTCCGAGGAGAGCAGAAGAAGGAAGGGGCACGGAGTACCATGCCCACGTAATAACAAGACCTGGGGGCCAGGGTAAAAATCACCAGGCGCCGGAGTGGCGCCTGGTGCGTGATCATGATTTGTTATAGTGAGTCTGGGTGGTTATTCTAATATACCCACAGATTTAATTCACCACCCACACCATCGCTGTTGTTACCGAAGTTGAACACGCTCGTAAGGGTGTAGAGCTTGGAGATGTTCATATCCAGCTGAATGCCGTAATCGCCATTGCTGGTGATCATGCCGGTCGTGATCGATACCCTGGCGGTGGCAACATCGTTGGTGTAAATGATAAAGCCGGAATACGGTGTTGCACCAGTACCATAGTTGAACATGGCGGTGATACCCTTGATGGTCACGTTGCCGCGTGGTATAGAGATTGAAGCCGTTGTTATCGTTGTAGTTGGCGGTGACGTTGGTCAGGGTGATGGTGCCGGTGCCGCTATCGTTATCGATATCAATGCCATCATTGCCGATGGACTGGTTGCCGGTGACGTTGGTCAGCGCAACCGAACCGTTGCTGACGATAACGATGTTGTCCGCGAAGTTATGGATGAACTTGTTGGCACCATAAGAAGCAAGCACAGTGACCGATTTACCGAGGCTATAGTTGTTGTTGATATCAGCCCCGTTGGCAATATTTTCACTGCCTTCCACGGTGTTCAGCACTACTGCGCCGCGGGTGCGGATAAATAAACCGGAATCAGAGTTGTCGTTGAACTTGCTCCTGGACCACGTTAACACCCTTGGCTCCGCTGGTATCGTCCAAGTTGTACGAGGTAGGCACCGTCGTATCCATTTTCATTTCCGGATGCTTCAATGCTGGTTACACTGATGATCCCGCGGCTGCGGACATATAAACCGTCACCATTGTTGTTATCATTAAAAGCGCCGACAGTAACGGTCACATTGGCTGGTTTCGTGGGATCGGCATTAGTGTTCAGAGATATGCGCGCCGAAACCGCTGTTGCCACCAGCGTATACTTTTTTCATCACCACCGCACCGTAAGTTATGACCCTAAGCCCATCCCCTCCAACATTGGAATGGAAGGTATTGATGCCTGATCCGGAATAGAGCAGGTTGACCGCGCAGGGGGTGGCGGTTGTGCAGGCGGTGTTATCCAGCCACATGCCAGCACCTGCATTGTTGCTATTCGATCTCACATTGGTGAGGGTGATGGTACCCTGATTGATGACCTCCATGCCATACCCGTTGTTATCATAGATATAGAGGTTGGAAAGGTTCACGGCTTTGGCCATATAAGCGACCAATTCGTTCAGTTGAACACCATTGCTGCCGTTATATTTCACATCACCACCCTTATAGGTGAGCGGACCATTGGTCAACAGATTGATGCCAACAAAGATGTTGTCGTTCGCTTTAACATTTGTCAGGCTGATGCCGGCATTAAGGAAGTGGTTATCCAGGCTGATGCCAGCAAGATTGGCACCTATCGTGTTCTCGACGGTCACGCTGGAAAGGGCAATGGCACCCTTGGATTAAACGAAGATACCGTAGCCGAAATTACCGCTGGCAGCGAAATTCTTGATGGTCACCGGTTTTGGCAGGGCATCATCTGCGTAGTAGTTATGCACCCCCGCACCGTAACCGCCATTGTCATTGGCATGCCCACCGCTGATCGACACCGGGCCTATGGTCGAGATGACGATGCCTGTATCCACATTGCCATCCACACGGCAGTTGGTCATGGTGACGCCCTTATTCAGTTCCAGCCAGACGCGCATACCCTCTTCCTGGTTGTTGAGCATGTTGACGTTGGTCAGTGTCACCGTGCCGTTGGTAAATATATCCAATCCACGGTCGTGATTGAGATCAAAGCCTGGCTTTAAATCGGTATCCGTGCTGGCCTGGTTGGTGATTTTCACATAACCGGTGCCAGCGGTATTATCCAGAACAGCACCGTAGGATACTGCAACGGTGTTATTTTCCCAGCTGGCGGTGTTGCTGAGGATGATATTGCCCCTGGTATAGACTCGCAACCCGGTGGTGTAGTTGTTGTAGAATGTGCCGTTGGAGATGGTCACGCCGGGAAATGCGCTGCTGCTGTCGTTATCCAGGTCAGCTCCCAACCCGCCGCTATTCGTGCTCGCCTCGCCGGTGGAGATGGTGATCGCGCCGTTCGTCCTCACGTAAAGACCGGTTTCACCGTTGGAATTAAATTCACCGTTGGTGATGGTAACACCCAAGGTACCTGTGGTATTGATCAGCCTGGCACCAAATCCTGCGTTGTCATTTGCAGTAACCCCGCTGAGCGTGATAGCGCCATTGGTATTCACATATAAACCCGCATCCGGGTCCAACCCGGAGTTGTCGTTGAACCGGGAATTCTTGATCACCACTCCCCCGGTACCAAAGGAATTATCCAGCTCGGCTCCCCGCATGTTCTACCAGGCGTCAACATCATCGAGGGTGATCGTTCCCTTACCGGTGATATTCAGACCGACGAGACCGTTGTAATGAGAAACCACCCTTGGTTACCTTGACGGTGCCCGAGGTGCCGTGCAGCCAGATGCGCGCGCCATCACCACCATTATATTTCGCAGAAGCATCTGTGAACGTAACGCTGCCGTTGGTATGCACGTCAACGCCATATCCACCATTTCCCGTGAATAATCCACCAAAATCCGAATACGAAACTGTCACGCCTTTTGTAGTTCCAGTCACGTAGTTATTCAGCCTCGCGCCGGTTCCGCCGTTGCCGGAGGCATCCACATGACTGATCGAAATGGCGCCTTTTGTGAAGATCTTGAGACCCTCCAATTCATTGTTTTGGAACTCGTTGTCCGTGCCATTGATGGTCACATTCCCGGAGCCAACGCATATAGCTCCATCCCACAAGCAGTTATCCAGGTCAGCGCCAACCCCGCTGTCGGTACTATTGGCTTCAACGTTGGTCAGGGTTATGGTCCCCTTCGACTGGATGAAAAGACCATGAACAACATTATTGTTTGCTTGGAAATTGCTAATGGTTACCGGTTTTGAAGAAGGGGCTTCGTCATTATGCACCCATACACCGTAATCGTTATTATTATTGGCGTGACCGCCTTTGATCACGATTGGACCGAGGCTATTCACCAGGATGCCAGCCACCGAGAAAGAGGTACCATTGCCATCCACACGGCAGTTGGTCAGGGTGACGCCCTTGTTCAGCTCCTGCCAGACGTAGATGCCCTCTTCCTGGTTATCCTGGATATTAACATTCGTTAGTGTTGCGGTGCCGTTGGTGTGAATATTCACACCGCGGTCGTGATTTAGATCGAAACCAGGTTTCATATCATCATCCGTGCTGGGCAGGTTGGTGATTTTCACGTAGCCAGTGCCGAAAGCATTATTCAAATCAGCACCATAGGAACCAGGCGTGCCGTCATTGCTGGTGCTGGATGTGTTGTTGATGATGATGTTGCCCTTGGAAGTCACCCGCAGCCCAGAACCGTAATTGTTATTGAAAATGCCATTGGTAATGGTCACGCCGGGAGAAGAAGTGCTGACTTCGTTGCTCAGATCAACACCGAATGCGCTTGTCCCGGAATTGTCGTTGGCCCAAATGGTGGTCAGGGTGATCGCGCCCGTGGCGGTCACATCCAAACCTGACCCAACATTGTTGTTGAAAAGGCCGTTCTTGATGGTCACCGCGCCAGCATGGGCAATGGATACCCCGGGGTAAACGCCAGTGTTATGGCTGGCGGAGATGCCATCGAGCAGCACGGCACCTTTGGTATAAATGGTCAAGCCACTGACCGCATAAGTGAGGTGAGCATCGTTGTAATCAAAGCTGCTGTTGGTGATGGTCACGCCGGCAGTACCGGCGGTGTTATCCATGATCGCCCCACCATTGATATTGTTATTAGCCACCACGCGGTTGAGGGTGATCGCACCGTTATGGTTGGAAATCCCGATTGCATATCCTGTAGAAGCGTTATTGGCGACCACATCTTCTATCTTGATCGTCCCTTTGCTGTTAATGATATGAATGCCACCATTTGCCCAGTTGGCATTGACGTCAAATCCCTTGATGGTGAATCCGGATTCAACCGAGTTGACGTAAATGTATCCGTTCAATTCAACGTCGGGAATGCCATCCATGCTACTGCCGATCAAGCCCTTAAAACCCTTGTAAATCGAGCCTGGGGCAGTTGCATCAACGGTTACGAGCTCGGGATAGATGCCAGCATTAACATAGATCATCCCATCCGAAGGCAAACCATTCACTGCGATGACTATCGATAGCCTGCCTGTATTGTGGCGTAAGTTGTAAGTAACGGCTCCGATCTTGTACCAGGGATCACCGCCGGCAAGCGCTTCCGCGGCTTCCTCGGTGGCCAGGGCGAGCGGTTCGCCGGTTTCATCCACGAGGGTGACGCCGGCGTCGGCGGCTTCCTCGAGCACCGGGGCGAGCTCCTCGGTTGGAGGTGGCTTCTTCAGGCACCGCTTCGATCCCGGCAGGATCGGCCGGGATTTCGGCAGGAGCCTCAACTGGCGTCTCAGCCGGCACCTCGTCCTGCGCGTAGACCGGCGCAGTCAAAACGAATGCCGCCATGATCGCGAGCGCGAAGATGAGCGGCAGCAAGATAAATCTGGTATGTTTTTTCATGATATTTTCCCTCCAGAGAAATTTCCAATATGGATGGATGAAATTGGATTATTTGATTGATTTAAATGGCAATAGCGACCCCCTTTCAGGATCAATGTTCATACATAGTTGTAGTCTATTATCATTATAGGGAATTAAAAGCGCTTTACAAGGGGTTTGGGAGTTTTTAAGGTGAGCGTAGGATGATTGTAAGGAAGCCTGTGACCCCATCCTACCTCTCCCCAAGTACTCCCTACTTCGGGAGTGCAACGAGTCGCGAGGAAGCGCATATGAAGAGAGCGCTAATAGGAAGAGCGTTAAGAATCACCAGGCGCCGGGGAGGCGCCTGGTGAAGAGTTTTGGTATCAGAATCAGGACTGTGTGATGTCTTTCTAATAGATGATCAGATTGGGTTGCCCGTCATGATCGGTATCGTTGCCGAAGAAGAACACGCTGGTGAGGGTATACAGCCCGCTCGGATCCAGATTCAGTTCTATGCCGTAATCGGCATTACTGGTGATCACTCCATTTTTGATGGTCACCTTGGCTGCAGTGCCACCATTCGTATTAATATAAAGACCTGCGAATGGTCCCCCAATTCCTTGATTGAACATGGAGGTGATGCCACTGATGGTGACGTTGCCCAAGGTCGAGATGTAAAACCCATCCGTGGCGTTGAAGCGGGCCGTCACTTTGGTCAAGGTTACTGCCTCGGCGGTGTTGATATAAAATCCGACGCCGGTTTCGCTTAAATCAGCAATGGCATTGGTGATGGAAACCGCGCCATAGGTGACGATGTGGAGATTATTGGAGCCATTGGAGCTGAAGTTGTTGGCATAGTATGAAGCGAGGATCGTCACCGGTTTTGTAAACAAATCATTGTTCATGATATCCACGCCGCGGAAGGCGTTATTACTGGCCTGGACCGAGTTCAGCACCACTGCACCATTCGTCGCTATGTAAAGACCGGTGTCAGTGTTCCAATCGAATTTGCTTTTTGTCACGTTCACGCCCTTGGTACCGCTGTCATCGAGAGTGTTGTTAAGGGCAGCCCCGTAATTCGAACCCAGGTTCCCATTGGCTTCGACGCCCGTGACCTTGATGATCCCTTTGCTTTCAACCAGCAGACCTACATCATGGTTACCGGAGAACAGGCCGTTTGAAATCGTCACATTGACAGGAGTGGCAGCACCCGCATTCTGCACCAATGCACCATAGATTTGATTGCCGAGTGCATTTACCTTGTTCATGACGATCGTGCCTTTGGTGTGGATGTACAGTCCCATGTCAACGTTGTAATTGAACTCGTTGAATCCCGTACCGCTATATAGAATTGAAACCGGGCAGCTGCTGCAGGCAAAATTATCCAGGATCATGCCCACACCGCCGAGATTGGCAACCGCGTGAACGTTGGTCAGGGAGATGGCGCCGCTATTGTAAATCTCCGCTCCATAGCCACCATTATCCTGCAGATAGAGGTTCGATAAGATGACAGCAGACGCAAGATGGATTTCACCCTCGTTCAACTGAAGAGCATTTCCGGTATTGTCTTCAACCACGCCAGTTTTGAAAGTAACAGCTCCGTTGGTGATGAGATTAATCCCGACCCCATTGTTTTCCAATGAAGTCACATTAGAAAGGGAGATGCCGGATCCCAACCAATGGTTATCCAGACTGATCGCCGACATGCTTGCACCGGTGGTGCGCCTGACGGCAACGCTGGTCAGCGAGATGGGACCTTTGGATTTAGCGTAAATACCATAACCCAAGTTTTCGTCTGCTGTGAAATTGCTGATGGTGATGGGTTCAGGCGTTGCGTCAGCTGCTTCGCTGTTCAATAAATAAACACCATAAGCGTTGTTCTCATTGGCGTGACCACCATTGATAACAATGGGACCCAGACTATCGATCAGAATCCCTGCAGCGCCAAAAGAAGTAACATTCCCATCCACACGGCAGTTTTTCAGGGTCACTCCTTTATTCTCTTCGAGCCAGATGTAAATACCATCTTCCTGGTTATTGAGAATATTGACATTGGTCAGTGTGACCGTCCCATTGGTGTGAATATTGATGCCCCGATCGTGGTTGTTGTTGAAACCGGGCTGCATGTCGTAATCGGTGCTCAACCGGTTAAGGATCTTCACATACCCGGTGCCAGAAGTATTCCAAAGATCGGCCCCATAAGATCCGGCGGCATCATTGTTATCATAGCTTGCGACGTTGGTCAGGCTAATATTGCCCCGTGAATGTACACTCAATCCGGTGGCGTAGTTGTTAAAGAAATCGCTATTAGTGATAGTCACTCCCGGATATGCCAGGCTGCCATCATTTGCCAGGTCGGCACCCAAACAACCTACACCGAGATTATTATGAGCAGAAGCTTGGCTGATGGTGATCGCGCCTTTGGACCTCACATAGAGACCGCCCACATGGTTGTAAGAGAAATTTCCTTCAATTATGGAGACCCCACCAGTACCGCCGGTATTATCCAGGTATGTTCCATAACCATAATTTGTAACTGTTGTGACGGTGGTCAATGAGATCGCACCCTTGCTGGTCACATGGAGACCATCGTACGCAACCAAATCTGTGCCGCTGTAGCCAAAATAGGATTCTTTGATGACCACTCCGCCATTCCCGGAGCTGTTATCCAGTTCGGCGCCGTACATGTCGTTCCCGGAAGGCATGTGAGTCTCTTCATCAAATCCAGCATAAACATCATTCAGCGTGATGGTACCTTTCGCCAGAACATACAATCCATTCGAACCGTTGTAGTTGAATATACAACTGGAGACGGCAACCGCCTTCGACGCGAGAGCATTATCGAGGGTCGCGCCATGACCGGCATTATCTCCTGCCGCGACATCATAAATACTGATCGTGCCCCTGCTGGAGATCACCAGCCCGGAGAATTTTGGATCGATGCCATTTCCTAAGAATAGTCCGTTCTTTACATTGACCGTGCTACTCACCCCATTGGTATTATGTATCTCCATACCGTTGGCGCTGTTATCACAGGCATCGGCATACTTTATTGAAATGCTGCCATGGGATATGAGGTAAGCGCCATCCCCTCCATTTACATTGAATTGGTTATCGTAAGGCGCTGAGCCGGTGATGGTGATGCCCGCGGTACCATCCACGTTATCAAGGCGAATGCCATCCCCATATTGATTATTAATGGCTTTTACTTTATTCAAAGTTATTGCGCCGCTGGAGATAACATATAAACCTCGATCATCATTGAAACTGAACTCACTATTCGTAATGGTCACAGGACTGCTGAGATCGGACATCATGTTATACAATGTCGCTCCATTCGGGTCCCAACCATCGCTGTTTATGGTTCCGTTGGCAGAAACATTAGTAATCGAAATAGCACCCCGAGCGGTCACATGCAGCCCACTGACTGACGCGTGGTTATCATCAAAGGTACTATCATTGATGGTCACGACACCACTTCCGAACCAGGTACATGCGCCTGATTCTTCATAGCATGTATCCAGATTAGCACCATATCCTTCATTATCATCAGCATGCACATCGGTAAGAGAGATCTTCCCTTTTGTATAAAGAGCCATGCCCCTGAAATTATCCGAAGCGTGAACATTCGAAAGGACAATATTTGCGGTGGGAACAATCCCGGAGGAGGAGGGGAAATTGGCAATTCCCAAATTATTGTTGTTAACAAAAGCACTATTCTTGATCGTGATCGCGCCACTTTGACAGAGAAGTAATCCCGGGTGTCCTGTATTATTACTGGCAGTTATCCCATCCAAAAGGGCAGCTCCCCTGGTGGAAATCGTCAATCCACTGACTTCAAGACTCCCGTGCATACCATTCCAATCAAAGCTGCTGCCTGTAATGGTCACACCAGCGATGCCGGTGGTGTTATCGATATATGCCCCGCCATGGGCGTTGTCGTTGGCTTTCACCCGATTAAGGGAGACAGCACCGTTATGGTTGACAATCTTGATGCCAGGTCCGGTGCCAGTATTTTCAACCGCGACGTCTTCGATCCTGACTGTCCCCGTGCTGTCCATAATGTAGATCCCAGCCAAGGGATCATTTGCAGTTGCAGTGATGTTAAAGCCCTTGATGGTGAAGCCCAGGTTCGACATTATTGACCCAGATATCACCGGTCAGGTTCACCTGGGGAACGTAATCCACCACGGTGCCGATCAGGCCTTTCAGATTGTTGTAAAGGGGATCGCCCAATCCATTGATGGTGGGATAATCTGTGTAAGTGCCGGCTTCAATATAAATAAAGCCGTCGCTGGGTAGCCCTGATGTAGGTACGTAATTGATAGCTGCCTGTATGGGATGCGGATTTTCCTGGCAATATGGATATACTTCCGTTGGATAAAGGTTTGCGCATGTATTGGGTAACACGCCTGATAGGAAGTGATAGGTGACCGTTCCCACTTTGTACCAGGGATCGCCGCCCGCCATAGTTTCGGCAGCTTCCTCGGTGACCAGGGCAAGCGGTTCGCCGGTCTCATCAACAAGGACGACACCCGCTTCCGAAGCATCTTCCAGCGCCCCGGCAATTTCGGCCGGGGTTTCGGCTGAAGCCTCAACCAGTACCTCTTCAGGCACCTCTTCAACCGTCGGTTCCTCGACCGGGGGAACCTCTTCAGCGATTGGGTCCTCAGCGGGAGGAGATTTGGGCAATATTTCGTCCTGCGCGAAGACCGGCGCAGTCAACAAAAAAGCTGCCAGCAGCGCGAGCGTGATGATGGCAGGCAACATGAAAAAAGAAATGCGTGGTTTCATTTTAACCTCCGTGAATATTCAATTATTAGCGCACCGGGATTGGCAGCGAACGAGCAGTGATGTCCCCGCTACACTTCCATTATAGGTCGAGGAATTTAGAATTCAATAGGGAATTGAAAATTTAAGATGAGCGGAGGGTGATTGTAAGGAGGGCACAGTTGTAGAGGTAGTTCATAAAATATCCTTGAGGTATGAATTGCCCCTACGGCGGGGTTAATACAAAGTTGAGATGGCATCATTTAGATTGACGCCTGGTGAGATTGCTTCGACCTCTCCGAAGTCTCGCAATGACAAAAAGGCTTGATGATGAGATTACAGCTTCGGCAGGGTTAGCTGATCCTGCTTCTGATACTTTCCCTTCTTATCCGCGTAGGAGACCTCGCAGGTCTCGTCAGCTTCGAAGAACAGCACCTGGGCGATGCCCTCGTTGGCGTAGATGCGCGCGGGCAGGGGGGCGGTGTTGGAGATCTCCAGGGTGACGAAGCCCTCCCATTGCGGCTCGAAGGGGGTGACGTTGACGATGATGCCGCAGCGGGCGTAGGTGCTCTTGCCCAGGCAGATGGTGAGCACCTCGCGCGGGATGCGGAAGTATTCCACGGTGCGCGCCAGGGCGAAGGAAT
Organism: uncultured Chloroflexia bacterium; assembly: GCA_963804865.1. Classification (GTDB taxonomy): domain Bacteria; phylum Chloroflexota; class Anaerolineae; order Anaerolineales; family Anaerolineaceae; genus CAVVEQ01. Next base: position 954,846 of record CAWDSH010000001.1, on the reverse strand, counting down.
TGGGCGGGATGACGCACACCTCGCCCTTGAAATCGACCAGGGCGCTTTGATCGAAATGCTTGGGATCGATCTCACCCGGTTCGCGCGGGGAAAAGATCTTGAATTCATCGGATACGCGAATATCGTAACCGTAGGAGGATAGCCCGTAGGAGATCACCCCCTCGCGCGTCTGGCGGTCGACGAAGGGATCGATCATCTTGTGCTCGAGCGCCATCTTGCGGATCCATGCATCGGATTTAAGTCCCATTTCATATCCTCCTGAAAACGAATTCAAGGCTGCGTGGCAATGATCAGGCTGGTGACCTGCCCGGGCAGCACGTCGATAGTCTGGTCATAGTAACGACTGTGGTAATAGAACACCAGCCGGTAGCGTCCTTCCCTCAAGCCGCTTACCAGGAAATTCTCCCGGTACTGGCTGCTGCTCATCACGCCCTCGCCGTATAGCTCCGGGTACCAGACCTGCCCGGCGGGTCCACTGCCGGAAATGCGGGTGATGGTCAATTTGACTTTCATCGGGTTGCCGGCCGAATCCACGATGCGTCCGACCAGGATGCCGGTGGGATCGCCATTCAACGCATACGGTTGGGGCGGCAGGTAGAGCTCAGGGTTAACGGAATGCGCGTAATCATTCTCCCAGGTGCGTACCTCAAAATGCAGGTGGGCGCCATCCGCCACGCCGCTCAGTCCCACCTCGCCTATCTGCTCACCAGTGCTCACCAATTGCCCGGTCTGTACGGATACGCGGGAGAGATGACCGTAAAGGGTGAAGGTGGATTCGCTGTGCCCTGGGAGCTGGTGCTCCAGTATCACCAGGTTGCCGTAGTATCCCTTGAAGGGACCGAAAGCCTGCCGGTCGTCCTTGCCGGCGAAGACCACCTCGCCATCCGCCGCGGCATGGACGGGCGTGCCGCTGGGGTTGACGAACTCCACGCCGTGATGCACCTCGACCGCGCCGTTACGCGTGCTTCCGAAGGGGTAGATGGAAGCGATGCGGTCGTTATCCGGCGGAAAGATAGGCCAGGCAAGCGGGAAATCCACCGGAGCGGAACACCCCTGGTCAACCTCGCAGGGGATGGTCGTGGTGAGGGAAGGCTGTGGGGAGGGAGTCACGCTGGGAATTACGGTTGGCGGGATGGGCTGCGTGAATTCAGGCGTAACAAGTGCGGGTGGTTCCCCAACCGGCAGATTGCATGCAGGCAGGATGAAAAGAACAAGCAAAAGAATGAAAGCTGAATTTCTAAAGCGGGCGATCACGCGAGGTTGAAACCCCCGCGGTCATTGAGGACCTGGCGAACGCGAGCCTGAATCTGACGCGGCTTTGGTTTCCAGTTCCTGGAGCTGAACCAGGAATGCCTGCGCAGCAGCCTGATCCTGCAAGCCCTGGGCGTTGATGCGCACGTTGTAACCGGCGCCGGTGAGCGCAGCGGCCGCCAGGGCAGCGGCGGTACCGCCATCCGAGATGGCGTTCAGGTTGCCCAGCTCGCAGGCCGGCACCGAGAGCTCAAGCACGTCCACGGCTTTGGCAGCGACCTTGAGGGGTACTTCGATTGCTCCGATGGTGGCCTGCTGGATGGCTGCATCCCGTGCCTGCTGTTGTTCTTCAGTATCTTTGGGCAGCTTCATGGCTGCCATGAGGGCTTCGAACGCGGTTGAATCCTCATCAGCGCAGGCACGCAGCTCCGATTGGAGGGCGTCTGCTTTTTCGATCAAGGTCCACATCTGGCTTTCGACCTCGGCATACTTCTTCTTGCCGGTCGTCAGGCGTGCCACCATGGCGATCAGCGCGGCAGCTTCCGCGGCGGTGAAAGCCGATGCAGCACCGCCACCCGGGGTGGGAGTGGCAGCTGCCAGCTTATCGATGAAATCAGGCTCTTTTACAACTTCAGGCAGGGCGGTCACCGCCTGCTGAACTTCGAAGAGCTTGGTTTCCAGGATCTGCTCCGGCTCGAACTGGTCGAGCTGCAGGTACCATTGGGCGGCATCGATCAGCGCTTCCTGGGGTGCCAACCCCACCAGCTCGGTATGGTGGATGGCGACGCCGTAGCGCTGCGCTTCGCGGCGCACCAGCTCGACCACGCGGGCGATGGGGGATTGGCGGTAATTGGTGAGGTTGATGGAGACCTGGGCGCGCCCGTCCACGAGGATGCCCATGGCTTTTACATAACGCATGCCCCCCGAGGATTGGCGGATGGCCTTGGCGATCTTCTGCGCGACCGGTACTTCAGCAGTGGTGAGATAGACGTTGTAGGCGATCAGGGGCTGGCGCGCGCCGATGACAGTGGCACCGGCAGTACCGAGGGAAGCAGGTCCGAAATCCGGTTTACGTTCCGGATTTGTCTTGATCTCTTCCTTCAATCCTTCATACTGACCCTTGCGGTTATTCTCCAGGTTCTGGCGGTCGGGCCTGGTGGCGGCATCCTCGTAGAGATAGACTGGGATACCCAGCTCGGTGCCGACGCGCTTGCCCAGGCGGCGGGCAATCTCAACGCAATCCTGCATGGTCACACCGGTGATGGGCACAAAAGGGACCACGTCGGTGGCGCCGATGCGCGGGTGCGCGCCTTCATGGTGATCCAGGTCGATCAATTTCGCAGCCCTGGCGATGGCCTGGAAGGCGGCTTCCTCGACCGCTTCCGGTGGAGCCCACGTAGGTCACCACGGAGCGGTTGTGATCCAGGTCGGAATGGCGGTCCAGCACCTGGATACCCGGGATGGCTTTAATCACGCCGATGATCTCTTCGACCACCTCGGGACGACGGGCTTCACTGAAATTGGGGATGCATTCGACCAGGGGAGCGGGCATGGATACCTCGAAAGATAAAATATAATGTAATTATAACCGTAAGGCTTGCCCGGGAACCCGGGGGAAGGAGCTGCAACATGTGCGGAAGGTTCACACTGGCGGTGGAGCCTGTTGAGCTGCAGGAAGCTTTTGACCTGAGCGAGATACCCACGGATTGGGTGCTGCGCATGAACATCGCCCCGACCCAACCGGTGGCTGTGCTGACCAGCGCCGCGGAACGCAAGATCGATTTCATGCGCTGGGGGCTGGTGCCATCCTGGGCGAAGGACATCTCCATTGGCAATAAAATGTTCAATGCGCGCTCGGAGACTTTAGCGGAGAAGCCATCCTTCAGGAGTGCATTCGCACGTCGGCGGTGCCTGATCCTGGCGGATGGATTTTATGAATGGCAGCGCAACGCGAGCCAGAAGGGATCGTCCATCCCATTTCGATTTCAACTGGCTGATAAAAAACCATTTGCGTTTGCAGGGCTCTGGGAGAGCTGGCATTCCAGTGAGGGGGATGAGCTGCGCACCTGCACAATTATCACCACGAGCGCGAACACAGTCGTTGCGCCGGTGCACGACCGCATGCCGGTGATCCTGGACCGGGATACCTGCTGGCCCTGGCTGGAACAGACGGAATTGACAGCTTTACAGGCCATGCTGGTGCCATACCCACCGGAGAAGATGATTGCCAATCAAGTGGACCGGATCCCCAGTGATCCCTCGATCAGCCCGACTCAAGGAAAACTGCCGCTGGCAGGGTAAACAAAGGCTTTGTTTTGGTCATGATCAAATATTGGAAAATAGTAGATCGAAAGTTGATTAACAAATGAATCTTTCAAGGATTAGCCTATGAGCATCCGGACAAAGATCATCCTGAGCACCGCTCTGGCCGTAATTATCATGGTCATGGCTGAGACAATCGTAGCCAACCTGATATTCTTGAAACAATTCGATGCATTCGATAAAGATCAAGTTCAATCTGAAATCAATCTTATCGTTTCCCAGCTGAACCACAACTACGAGGAGATGACCCGGATCCTTTGGGATAAAGCTGCCGATGCAGAGATTGAACGGTTCATGAAGGGCGAAAACCCGGATTACTGGCTGCTGAATTGGGATATAGAAAACATCCAACGATTAAATCTCGATGCAGTGATCTTCATGGATTTGAACGGAACCATTATTCAGGAAGGGTATTTAGCACCAAAATCGAATGAGATCACGAGACTCCCGGATGATTTCAGGGCGTTGTTTTCTCCGGGTTCAGAAATCCTTGATTTTATTATGGATGGCAGGCGATTACATGGAATGGTGGATATTCAGGAAGGAACGATAAATCTTTCAAGTATTCAAATAACTGGCAGAAGTGGTGGTAAGGCAAATCACGGTTACTTGATATTCGGCCGCTGGATAGATGCTGATCTCATCCGATCATACGGCATTGAAGCGGGCGATACCATGGAAAAATATCCCATCGACCAATCACCTCCTGATTTTAAAGTCATCCTTGCGACGCTTCCGGCTGGAGTCAGATCGTACGTTCAGATCTTTAATGATAAACAAATCGCCGGGTACCTTATTCTTATGGATCCCATGGGAAGACCGGTGGTGTTGCTTCGATTTTTTAGGGAAAGAGAATTTTTTATAAGAGGGCTCCAGGGGGTTAACTTTATGGTCACCAGCACGATCATTATCGGCTTGATCCTGCTGGTCGTTTACGGCGCTGCACTTGAAGGATATGTTATCCGGCCACTCACGAGGCTGAGGGAAGAACTGGTACCCCGCGAAAAAATATTAGCTGATGGCAGCGGAAGGAAAATCGGATGGCGGGATGATATATCAGGCTTACGCGAGCCGATCCAAAACGCTCTCGACAAGGCTCAGAATGCCGAGATCAGAGGGCAGCGCATTCAAGCGCTTTACTCAAGCCTGGTCGATCAAGCCAGTGAAGGTTTCGCGCTCTTTGATTATGACACCCTCATATTGAACGACGCCAATCCAGCCTATTACCGTATGACAGGGTTTTCGAATGAACTTGGGAAACAACTCACTCTATATGGATTGATCAAAGCAGCTGGTAAAGAAATCAGCCGGGAAAAGCTGCGTTCATTGGTGGATGGGACTAAAAAGGGAAAATCCTTTCACATAGAATTTTCCCCTGCAGGTCAAGGCGGTAATCGAGTTATTGAAATCACCTCAGCTGTCATATCGACGCCAGAGGCAAAAAACATATACGTTCTCCTGAGTGATATCACTGAGCATAAAAAGCTGGAGCTTGAGCTTCAGCAACGTCTCAAGGAGACCTTACTTCTGAACCGGGTCATCGCAGAAGTCTCTTCAATTTTTGATAGCGATGAAGTTTTCGAGCTGATCTGCAAAGAGCTGGCTGAGGCTCTGGACCTCCCCCAAACCGGCATCGCTTTAGTGAATAGAGAGGTGCAGGCCGCCCAAGTCATTGCAGAATACTGCGCACCTGGTGTTCCTCACAGCAAGGGGATCGTGATACCTTTGCAGGCTGATCCATCCATATCCAGGTTATTTGAATTAAAGCGACCTCTTTTCATCGCAGATGTCCAACGAGATCCAATAACCGCTGAGACTTTCAAGCGTACCATTGAACGTCGCACGGTCTCGGCGATGGTTTTCCCATTGGTTGTGCAAGAAGAGACCATCGGACTCTTGGCACTTGAATCTTTGAAGCTGAGGGTGTTCACTTCCCGTGAAAAGGTTCTTGCAATCAATGTTGCAACCGCGATCAGTCGATCCATAGAAATAAATATGCTTTATAAAAACCTTCAGAATGAACTTGATAAACGGAAGGAAACCGAAGAAGCCCTCAAGCAGGCTAGGGATGCCGCCCTGGATGCCTCCCAGGCAAAATCAAAATTCCTAGCAACCATGAGTCACGAGATCCGCACACCGCTGAATGCTGTGATCGGTATGACCGAGCTGCTCCTGGATACGCCATTGAATCCTGAGCAGCAGGAATATTCTTATATCGCCCAGGATTCTGCCCAAGTGCTGCTCGCCCTGATGAACGATATCCTGGATTTTTCGAAGATCGAAGCCGGAAAGATAAGTTTGGAATCGATCGCTTTTGATCTTGCGAATGTGGTGGAGAGTGCTGTCGACCTGTTTGTTGTCCGCGCTCAACAAAAAGGATTGGAGTTGTTCGTCCACATTTCACCCCGCATCCCGCATATCTTAACTGGCGACCCAATTCGAATGAAACAGGTGCTCTTAAACCTGGTCAGCAACGCGGTCAAATTCACAGAACAGGGTGAAATACTGATCAATGCGGACTTGATCTCGCGAAAAGGAAAACAGGTCCAACTTTGTTTCACGATCAGGGATACAGGGATTGGGATAACTCAAAAAGCACAGAAACAGCTGTTCAAGGCATTTGTCCAGGCAGATGGAAGCATGAGTCGAAAATACGGCGGAACAGGGTTGGGATTGGAAATTTCCCGCCGGCTGGTCGAATTAATGGGTGGGAGGATCAGCGTTGAGAGCAAACCGGGGGAGGGATCTGAATTCCGCTTCACGGCCTGGATGGGGATCGAGGAACTCGAAAAACAGGTCAGGGAAGTCAAACCCAGGCGGGAATTTACCGGGACATCAATCATCGTGTTCAGTGAAAGCGCGAATCAAAAAGTCATCCTGAAGAGCTATCTTCGAGGAACGGGCATCAAATCGGTGTTTTGTTCCACATTGAAATCAACCAGGGCAAGGCTCTTGAGATCGAAACCTTTCCCATCCAATACTTACCTGATCCTCGATATTCCCTTCGAAAATAGTACGGGAATTGAATTTGCCAAACAGATATTCGCTGAAAAAATCATAAAACCCGAACACACCATCGTTCTTGTTCCCATGATCCGCCGCGACCTGGTGAAGGAAGCCGGCAAAGATGGCATAGGCGGCGTGATCTTAAAACCAATAAAGATGGATTCTCTTTTCATGATCCTTAGTCAGACAGTTCGCGATCAGAAGACCATCATAGATCAAGAAACGGGTTATAAAGAAAAGGCAGTTATTATTCCGGGCGAACAGAAAACGCCATCCACTCAAGATATCAGTCTCCCGGTTGTGCTGCTCGCGGAGGATAATACTGCCAATGCAATGGTGGCAACAGCACAACTGCAGAAACTGGGCTGCCAAATTGAGCTAGCATCCAACGGCAGGGAAGCGGTGAAAATCTTCACCCGAAATCCTTCGCGGTATCAATTGGTGTTGATGGATTGCCAGATGCCGGAAATGGATGGCTACGCAGCCGTCCAGGTTATCCGGGAATTTGAGTCGACGCGCGGCTCCCACGTCCCGGTGATCGCCATGACGGCACACGTATCACCTGAAGACAAGCGTGAATGCCTGGATGCCGGCATGGATGACTACATTGGAAAGCCGGTCAAGCTGAACGATCTCAAACGGATCCTATCCCGATGGGTCCCATCCCAGGTGAGCGAAGACTCCGAGATCAGCAACACGTTCATAAAGGGACCAGAGAAATCAGTGATATTAGATGAAGAAGTGTTGAGCAGTCTGCGCAATTTGCAAGGGGAGGATAAAAAGAGCTTTCTAACCGATCTATTCACCATCTTCCTAAAAGGATCGAAACTGGATATTGCGGTTATCGAAAATGGGATAAATGTTGGGGACGCAGAAAAAATCCGAAAGGCTGCGCATGCACTGAAAGGGTCCAGCGCGACCCTTGGAGGAACACAATTTTCAGAAATCTGCCGCCAGGTGGAGCACCTGGCAGGTCAGAATAATCTGGAGGAGATCAGGAGGATGCAGCCTGAAATGACCCGACGTTATCGAGAATTTGTTAAGGCTTTAAGAATTGAGATGAAGAAAGAAAACCTGTAAGACAAATTCTTGACCAGCGATGAGCGAAATGGTAGAATTGCCCTCGTTGCCCCCATGGTCTAGTGGTTAGGACACGGCCCTTTCAAGGCCATAACAGGAGTTCGAGTCTCCTTCCGTCATAAACGCGGGTTTTTCATTTTTTCGTCCCTTTCATACCCACAGGGGGTACACGAGGCCATAACAGGAGTTCGAGTCTCCTTGGGGGCACCAGATAGACCATATGGAAGATAGATTCCATGTGGTCTTTTTGTTTATCTGACACGCCCAGCATCTCCAGTTCTCCTCGGCGGCTCTTGATGTGAGTTTCCACGCCTGGTACGAGCAGATGGCCGACACGCTCGGCCGGCAGGTGGAGTTGGAAATGTTCAGAACTCCCATACACTCTCAGGAAGTTCAGAAACGGAGACTTTTTTCATGACTCACCTTCCCAATCTCTACTCATCCGATCCAGCCATTCAGCAACCAGCGCACCGAACAAGGCTGCCTGATCGATTTGCATGGCATGTCCGGCTGAATCCAGCACGGAAAAACTTGCGCGCGGGTAACGATCCACCAGCCGAAAAGCATCACGGTATCCCACCAGGTAATCCTGGCGTCCCAGGAGGATCAAGGAGGGTTTTGTGAATGGGTCAGGATCATGATCGACATCATATGAGAAAGCATACGTTTCCTTCTTGCCGCGGATTCTGGCCTGGGCTTGGTCGTCGCCAGAACTGAAACCCGCCCCCAACTCTTTCATGAACCGGCGGCAGTTTTTCTTGTCTTGCCAGGCAACGAAAAGATCAAGCAATTGCCTGGTTTCGGGATCGAAGGCTTCCAGGGTTTTCGCATCTTTCCATAGTGCCCGGCCTGGTGTAATATCTCTTTGCTCACCATCCGGTATGATCAGAGGGCCGATCAGTAGCATCCCATTCACATCCTTTGGCCTCTCGTGAACGATTGACCGCGCCAGGTAACCGCCATAAGAGTAACCGACAATGGCAAACGAAGTTTCAGGCAGGATGGCATCCACGAACATGGATATGAGTTGAGCCATATTGTCTGAATTTCCGATCCAGGTTGCGCCGGGTGTTTTTCCCATCCCCGGCAAATCGAAATAGATTCGCATCCATTCATCCTTGCGAGCCCGAAAGACCGGCTCCATGCAACCTTTCAGAGCGCGATGATCCACGCCCATACCATGTACCATGAGCACCGGTTTACCAGAACCTACAATTTCATAAAATACGTTTGTGCCGCGAATTTTACAAAACATTACATATCTCCTGGGAAAAGTGGGGGAATCCTTTCACAACTTGAACGGCCTTTCCGGCGAAAAAACGGAGTCGAAAAAGCCCAGGTACGGAATATCGTTCTCGATGCAGTGAATTTTATAGCGCAGCTCGGCCTGGATTTCCTCGTCTGGGTCATCCAGGTATTGGGCGAAGTGCATCAGTTCCTGCATTTGGATCAGGCGCAGGAAGAGCGGCAGGCGCGCCAGCCATTCCTCGCTCAGGGTGTTCTCGCGAGTGTAGCCAGTCAGCACCTGTTCCATGCAGTGATCCATGAACGCCTGGCGCTCGGCTAAGGGGCGGAACATCGCTCGCCCAATCCCGCCTTCCCAGGCGCAGGCGATCTCGTACATGAACCAGAAGTAACAGCAGTCGTCGAAGTCGAAGACAGTGATATCGCCATTGTCGTAGTCCACGGTGAAATTGCCATCGTTGAAGTCGTTGTGGATCAGCCCGTAGGAATTGGCGTCTTGGGGCAGGGCGTGCAGTTCAGCGATCAACTGATCATATTTTTTCTGGATAAGAGGCAGCCGCTCGCCGTACGGGAATCCGCTGTAATACTCCCACTGATGCCATTCGGGCCGTTTAATGGCCTCGCTCAAAGGCTGGTAGGTTTTGGCCAGCCGGTGCATCTGGCCGAGAACCTGACCCCAGTTTTGGAAATATTCTTGGATAGGCACGCCTTCTCGATAGCGGTAGCTGTTATCAGGCACGCGCATTCCCCGGCCTTTGACAAACGAAACGGCGATGAAGTTCGTCCCAGCGGTTGGGATCACCTCGACTAGATTCTCGTTCACGGACGGCACCGGGCGCGAAACGCGCACCCCGCCCGCGGCCAGGTATTCGACGAAGTGCAACTCGGCCCAAATCTGATCGGCAGTTCTGTCGGGACGGAAGGAAATTCGCAGAATGCTGGGTTGTCCTTCACGTTCGTACTCGTACACAAGGTTTGCGCAGCCTTCAGAATCGGGGAATAATTTTAAGGTATCCTTCTTTCCACCGAACAACTGGGCTGCTGTGTCGAGAATTTCTCGTTCGCAAATGCCGATTATCTCTTCTCTTCGCACATGGTCTCCGGAATGTTGTAGTGAAGCATAAGTTAGGGAAGGTTTCACCACACGCGCAGTCATGCTGCACGCCTAATTTCTTATGAGTATAGCAAAACAAAAAACAATAGGGAAGAGACTGCACGGCTGTGTAAAAATATTCGATCTAGCGCATCGCACATTTAAAATCCTGCACCAACCCCCTCTCAACTTTGCATTATCCGTATATAACGCATCCCCTTGGGGGCACTAACACCGCCTTATCAGGCGGTTTTTTCTATTGCCTCCTTGCTCCCTCGGCAAGTGCGAGGTGCACGAGGCCATAAACCAACCTCAAGCGGGCGCAGCCCATGCCGCTCCGCTTCAGGGAGTGCAACGCTCGCGAGATCGGAGGGCGCAAGTCCGCCATTCTGACGATTTTTATACGCGCTTCAGGGGCGCAAAGATCGCGAGACCGCGAAGGGTGCAAGAATCCGGTCACAGAAGATGTTTATACGAAACTTAAAGGATTGCCTAAATTGCAGCGACTGTATCAGTGACGAAAATCAAGTTTATTGACCTGGATTTTCAGCGACTGTACAGTGAACGGTGATGCTCTTTACCAGGTTGTCCAGATCAAAGGGTCATCACGCAAGCAACGAGCAACATTACTTTTAAGATATTTGAGCTTTTTAGTAACCTCTAAGAAAGGTGCAGAGGAATGGAGAGGAAGCTAAGAATTATTACTGAAATGTGATGCTTTCCACTAGCTGGTCTGAAGGTTTAGATCGGGAAAACGAAGTCAGGTGACTGCGATTCGAGCGCCTCTTTCACATCGCTGACATAGGAACTGTAGTTCTCGATCAGGTTCTCTTCGGTATAACCCTCTAAAAGCGAGTCTTCGTTCGCTTGGAGAATCGAACTGCTGATCGGAAGGGTGACCGCCACCCAAAACCTCCCATCATCGGTGAGGCCTTGGAAGGTGTAGATGATGTTCGTGTTGCTGATCGGGAGGGGACCCTCGGAATACTCCGTGATATACCGTACTCCTTGTCCGCCCTTGAAAGAAATCACCGTTTCATGGCTGAAGAAGGTCTGCGTCTGGGGGATGGGCGGCAGGAAAGGCAGTTCTCCGCGGCTCCAGGTACCGCTGGAGATGAACATCTCCAGGTCAGATACGCGCTGCGGAATGACCTCAGGGAGCAACTCACTGTAGCGATCCACCGGGTAGATACTTACCTGGGGTGGGAATTGCGTGCGGGTCAGCGGGTAGTTCTGAATGGTCAGCTCAGTGTGGGCAGGGTACGTAAAGATAGCCATTGGTATGTCAGAGCTGCTGCTTTTTGGTACGGTCTCGCACTCGATGCCGGCACCTATGGCAGGATCAAGGTAAAAGGAAAGCTCGTTGCAGTTAATATTCGGCAACGGCAAGTTGGAGTTAACGGGTTGGGGGGTTGTGTCGAACGGGCTGCAGCCGGACAGCATAATTAAAATAGCGAGCAAAGCAATTAGGAGATAGTATTTTCTCATGGACCTCACACTTTAATTTCACTCAGGTGACCTACTACCACTATGCCCCAAGGGTCAGATTGATTCGACCCGGTCTTCATAAGCCAGGCCGTGAGAAAGGTGCCCAATCCGTGTGTTTGTGGAACGCATGATTGCTATTGAGCGATCCGAAAACAATTCTAAAGCGTTCAAGGCTTCATACGGCGGAAATATCGAGATTGTTGACAAAAGTATAGCATAGCACCCTATAGCACGATTAAAATCAATGACATCCGGAGTTTTACTTGCCCAAGAAAGAACTCTCATGGACATTTTTGTTTTTCCAAACATCCTCGCGCCTTTAGATTATTCTAATATCTAGTGTCCCCTTGGCGTCACTAAAAAATACCTAGTGGTGGTTTTTCTTATTTCTCCTTGCTCCCCGGCTCCGTTCGGGAGTGAAACCAAGCAAGGGGGTGCAACCCCATTCCGCTGCGCTTCCGGGGCACAAAGACCGCGAGACCACAAGAACGCGAGGGATTGCACAGACCGCGAGGGGCACAGGGAGCATGTGGAAACCATTTTCCCTATGCTCTTTTTGTTTAGATTGTTTTTTCAGATCTCATTCAATACTGCATAAAATCCTATCTCGAAACTTGAAGGGGATGCCTCCTTCAAAGGCTGGATTCCCCGGGATATATTGACATCTGGGGAATCATCATATATAATTACATTGACTAACTGGTCAACCAATCATATCGGAGGAAACCATGTCTCCACGTGGGAAAAAACTGAATGAGCAAATGCGTGCCGATGCCAGTGGCAAGATCACAAGAGCCGCTTTGGAGGTTTTTGCAGAATACGGCTATCATGGCGCCACCATGGAACAGATCATGCAGGCTTCGGGATTAAGCAAAGGGCTTATCTATCATTACTTCCCTTCCAAGGAGAAGATTTTTTTCCATCTCGTGGATACTGCGCTGGATATATCGAGAAACACCTGGATGGAAGCCCTGGACTCTCCCGGAACCGCCTGGGAAAAGATAGAAAAGCTTTCCGAAAACGTGGTAAAGATCGCTTTTACCGATGAATCTTCGCTTTATTCTCTCATCATGGTGCAGGCCACGACCCAGGGAAAAGGGATCCCCGGGCTCATGAAACATATCTTTCAACGCATGGACTATTACAGCGCACTCCCGCTCCTTATTGTCGAGGCGCAGATATCGGGAGAAGCGGTGCAGGGCGATCCGGAATTGCTTTTCCTGGCGTATGTCGCCCTAGTACAGGGTTTTGTTCTGTTGTTGCTCAATGACGATGAGATGAAGAAAAAAATCACTCCGCAGATATTAACCAGTGTATTGCGCAATCCCGGGAAATCCAAATGAAAAGGTCTTTGTCCCTGGAAAGGAAGGATAGACGGATGAGGCAATCCATCATCATCATCGGAGGAGGCATCGCCGGCCTATCGGCGGGCTGTTACGGTCAAATGAACGGCTACAAGACCAGCATCTTTGAATTGCACGACAAGCCCGGCGGGTTGTGCACCTCCTGGACACGCAAGGGGTACACGTTCGACGGTTGTATCGAATGGACGATCGGCTCGAAGCCGGGGACGCCTGTCAACCGCCTCTTTGCGGAACTGGGTGCCGTGCAGGGACGGCAGTTCATCGATCACGATGTGATCCATCGCATCGAGGCAAACGACGGACGAGCCTTTTCCGTCTATTCCGATATCAATAAACTGGAACAGCACATGAAGGAACTCTCTCCCGTCGATTCCGCCGCCATCGAGGAACTCTGCAACGTCGGGCGCCGCCTCACCCCGTTCGTCGACCTGGTCGACCCTTCCAGCCCGCTTGAGATGCTCAAGATGAGCACCGGGATGATGTCCTTTATAGCCATCCTGCTGAAGTATGGCAGGATAACCGCTGAAGCATACGCGCGGCGCTTTAGCGACCCCTTCCTGCGCCGGGCGCTGATGACCTTCGCCAGTGTGAACGGCGGCACCGGCATTCCGGTGGCAGGAATGATGTACTGGCCGGCGGCGGCGCATGTCCGAGATGCTGGTTATCCCATCGGCGGTTCGCTTGAGTTCGCCCGCGCCATCGAACGCCGTTACACCGAACTTGGTGGCGAGATGCACTACCGGTCGCGCGTCGAAAAGATACTGGTGGAGGTTGACCCTTCAGGCAAAGGCGATCGCGCCGTCGGCGTCCGTCTCGTGGATGGCAGCGAGCATCGCGCCGATGTTGTCCTCTCTGCCGCCGACGGTCATGCCACGATCTTCGACATGCTGGAAGGTCGCTACGTCAGCCGCAAGGTTCGCGGCTATTACGAAAAGCTGCCCATTTATAAATCCTGGATCCAGATCTCGCTCGGCGTGAAGCGCGACCTCTCTGCCGAAGCTCCCAGGGTCAGTTACTGGCTCAACGAGCCGATCAAGATTGCGGACCGAGAAATCGATTGTATCGATTTCCGTCACTATAGCATGGACCCCGCAATGGCACCTCCCGGCCGATCGGTGGTGGTGGTGATGTTTGATTCCGAGCACACCTACTGGAAGCCGTTCTACCACGATCGCGAGCGATACGAGGCGGAGAAAAAGGAAATTGCCGCCAAAGTCATCGATAGCTTGGAGCGCCGAATGCCGGGCATCGCCGGACAGGTTGAGGTGATCGACGTCTCGACGCCGATGACGGTCGAACGATACACTGGCAACTGGCAAGGCTCGCAGGAGGGCTGGCTGGTCACGCCCGATACGATCATGATGATGGGCACAGGCATGGACAAGACGCTACCTGGCTTGGCAAATTTCTACATGTGCGGGCAGTGGGTGGAGCCAGGCGGTGGTGTGTCGGCCGCGGCTCTGTCGGGCTGGCGCGTGATCCGCATACTCTGTAAGAAGGATAGGAAGAAGTTCAATGCCAGTTGCCCAGGTGGGATGAGATCGCTGACCTCCGGGTAATGAGCTCGGCGAGTCCAAGAGCGGGGTAGACCCTCTCACATTTGGATTATCCCTATATAAAGCATCCCCTTGGGGGCACAAACCCGCTTATACCGCGGGTTTTTATATTGCGTCTCTTTCATACCCACAGGGGGTACACGAGGCCATAACAGGAGTTCCGGAGTATCTCCTTGCTACCTGGCTCCCTTCGGGAGTGCAACCCTGCAAGGGGGCGCAACCCCATTCCGCTGCGCTTCAGGGGCGCAAAGACCGCGAGACCGCGAGAGCGCGAGGGGCATAAAATCTATCCGATATCCAGGCGGGTTTTGACCAGATTCAACCCCTTCCTGCTGGGCATACAAACCCGAAACAAGCATTACAATGATGAGTGGCGAAATTTATTCTCTCTTCACCTCGAGGAAAAATGAAATCCGATAGAAGTGCACTTATCACCTTCATTTCCCTGTTGGTCGCGGCGAGTCTCATCCTGGCAAGTTGCACACCCGCCCCGACCGCCTCTCCGACGGAGGCAACCACTCGCATCCCGACGGTGACCCCCACGTTTGCAACCACCCGCTTCCCGACGATTTCTCCCAATCCGCTGCCATCCCTGACACTTGAGCCGGGCGAGTTCTATTTCAGCGTGGATGGGATGCAAAGCATGATCTTTATGAGGAACCCGACCGGATATACCCCGGAAGACTTTTCCCTTCTGCTGGATTGGGCTCGGCAAGGCGGCACCAAACTCCTGCGGATCCACCTTACGGTCGGATGGAATACAGATACATACCCCTGGAGCACGACCACTGGTGAGGTGAATGAAGCCTGGGCGCAGAAATATGATCGCTTATTTGATCAAGCGGAAGCAGATGGAATTTGGATTCTGCCAGTCTTTAGCGCCTGGTTCAACTGGAATGACGGCGCTCCCGATATCGGAGGCCCCGACTGGGAATTCAATCCCTATAATCAAGCCAATGGCGGTCCATTCGCGGACCCCGGGGAATTATTCCTGCCGATTCTCCCATGCAACAGGCATGGATGGAATGGGTCAAAACCCTGGTGGAGCGCTGGCAGGGACGGAATAATATTGCCGCCTGGGAGATATTCTCCGAGATCAACATCGCCTCCGGCGCGCCGGGGAATTCAGGGGTGGATGGCGCAGTCACTGAATCCATGGCGGATAATTTTGCCAACCGGTTGGAGGCATTGATCCGGGCCGCGGATACAAAACATCGACCCGTGACCGTCTCCCTGGCAGGTTCTCCAGGAGCCGGCCAACCCTGGGCGAAATTCTATGATCTTGAAATGCTGGACTTTATCGAGATCCATCCTTACAATGCACACCTCGATCGGGAGATCATCGCCCAGGTGCATCAGAATCTCAGCCTGCATCATAAACCGGTTTTGATCGGTGAATCCGGTTTTTGGGGAGATAATGTTTCCACTCAGCCGAATTCCCGGATCGGGATACGCCATGCCATCTGGGCGGGCGTGGTATCCGGAGCGGCAAATGCACGTGCCCTCTGGTCGGAAGATGGCTGGGCTTTTTATGGAAGTGACCGGCCTCTGGCTGTGCAGTTCATGGAAGTAAATGCCGTGGCGGAATTGCCAGCCGCGCGCTTCACTGAGGGTGTCGATTTCTCCGGCTTCGAGCCATTGACCTCCACCTCTTCACCCGCCGTGTGGGGCGCGGCAGTGGGAAACGAGTCCATCGTGCTCGGCTGGTTCCGGGATGCCGCCAGCGAGCCACCGGATTGGAACCTGCAGACCATCCCCGCCGGGAAAACGGTAACCCTCACCATCCCCGGAACAGCCGCGAACTGGCAGGTCGATTTCTACGACACCAGTACCGGTACGACGATCCTATCCTCGACTTCGGTCACCCGCCAGGGCAGCACTGTCACCGTGACCCTGCCCAGTTTCCAGGATGACATTGCCTTCAAAATGAATGCCGGGGCGGAGACCAGTGTGATCACCCCCGAGGTGGTTGGCAGTATAAATGAAATCGCCGGGACATGGAGCGGGACCATCACGAACGGTGCCGGGACCTTTTCGACCCCCATCGAATTATCCATTCAGCCTGATTGTGAAGCCGGGAATGTATGCGGAACTTTTACCGCACCTCAACTGCCCTGCTCCGGAGATCTCTTCTTGGACGAGATCAATGCTTTAAACTTCGTGTTCATTGAGCAGAACGCCAGTGGCGCAGATTTCTGCACATCAGGCGGATATGAATATCTTCAACTCCTGGAAGATGGGACTCTTTCATATCAATATTTATCCCAATCAACCGGGGACGCCTCCACCGGCATCCTGCACCGGCCTTAGGTGAAACGATCCTCGGAATATCCACCCCCCGCATCTTTCACGCTGGGGGTGGATATTGAAGGGATCAATTCCCCAAATTCAAAAAGGTCGCGATCACCCTCTCGACTTTGTATTATCCGTAAATAAGGTATCTCCTTGCTCCCTGGCTTCCTTCGGGAGTGCAACCCCGCAAGGGGGCGCAACCCCATTCCGCTGCGCTTCAGGGGCGCAAAGACCGCGAGACCGCGAGAACGCGAGGGAGTGCACCAACCGCGAGGGGCACCAGATATCCACCAAAATTGGTGGATTTATTTGAATTTGTAAGATATATTGATAAGTGAACAACTTGGAGGTTGATGACCATGGAAAAGAGAGATAACCTTACGAAATTTCTGGCGATCGCAGGCACCGTGCTTTCCTGGATTCCCATCCTGGCTCCTTTCATATTTGGGATTTTGTTTTATTTCAGAAGCGGTCAATTCCATTTTGACTATCTCATGCCGGCTGAATTGTTTTTTGTTGCCCTGGCAGGAGCAGCGTTACTTCTTTGGGCGTCTCTCAGAGCACGGGCTTATCGGAAAGTTATCGCGTGGGGTCTTGGCCTGGCAATTCTGCTATTGGTTGGCAGCCAGGTGATCGCTGTGGTCACCGGACTGGCATCCGGTGCGACCGAGCCAACAGGATGGCAGTGGATGCTTGTTTTGGGAATGCTGATCGCTTATGCCATGGCATTGGTCATGATCGGGGTGGGTGGCAGTTCTATTACTGCGAGAGCTGTTCAAAAAGAGTGACCCCTCCTGCAAATAATAAGTAGTCGCTTATTCCCAAAATCATAAATAGATCCTCTTGTTGCATCAAGAGGATCTGTTAATTTTTCAAATACCCAGATTTATGCTGGGAACCATATTACCTGTATGAAACAGGGATTGATCAACTTTCTTCTGCTTTACCGAATAGTTTCTTTTCCTCGAACCAGGGCTTGACGACCAGGTATGCGCCCAGGATGATCAATAGAAGTGCACCTTCGATATTGGTCACACCCAGCAGCTCCAAAAGTCCACCGATCAATGAGATGATCCCCAACACCGTGGTGAAGCCACTCATCTTGATCTTTTTCAAATAGCGGGCAAGGTTGAGTCCCAGCATGATCAAGCCAACACCAATGGACCAAAGACCTTTTGGAACGATCTCTCCCGGTACCAGGGCGAATCCTCCAAGCATGATCAGGAATAAGCCCCAGGCGATATTTTCGAGTCGTTTGTTCAAGGCTGCTTTATCCTTGTCCTCAACAGTGATCTCCGGTTTAACCTCCGTCGCAGTCTGCGGAGCCGTGGCGCCGGTCGCCAGCAATACAACCCCAACGATGCCAATCAAAACTGGCGGGAGCCAGGGTAAATTCTGATCCCCGATCTGGAACATCAAATCCCCTGCGGGTAAGGTGAAATACAGGACAGCCAATATGGCTGCGATCACCAGGCAAACGACCCCCCAAACCATCCGTGAATTCTTCATTCCTTTTCTCCTTTTTATTAAATTATAAGAATCTTAATCAAAATACCAACCGTCATTTTTCTCCCTTCTTTTTGAATTTTTTCTCAATGATTGATGAATAGACTGTGAAAAACGCAAAACCACCTAATGATACCCAACCCAGAATATCACCCAGAAAAGTGTAAGGCGCATTCAAGGCGCCAAGAGTCACATTATTCAATAGAGTCAATTTCTGCCCAGGTCTTATATTGAGAGCGACCTGACGTCCGGTTGGGTCGATGATCACTGAACCTGATTGACGAGCCGCGACCACGATCGCTGTCCTATTCTCGACTGCACGGAAGGTGGTGTTTGTCCAGAATTGTTCCCCGAAACCACCAAATTCACTCAACCCTGTGGAGATCAATTGTGCGCCGTTTTGAGCCAATTTTCGAGCGACATCAGTGTAATTGGCATCATGGCAGATCATGGCAGCCAACCTGCCTAAAGGTGTTACGAAAACCGGATAGCTGCCGGCATTGGGGGATAAGGGCTCACCAGGAGGATTATGATTCTTGGCATACACCTCAGAAAATTTACCATCGGGTGATAGAAGTACAGCTTCGTTATGCCATGGCTGATCTTCGACCACGATCGTGTAATCGAGGAATAAATATGTGCCGGTTTCGCTGGCCAATTTTTGAAGCTGCTCGGTGAACTCAACCTGGGGATTGAAATTGAACATCATTTCTGGCGTGAATATGATCTTAGCGCCCTGTTGGGAAAGGGAACGTACCTGCTGAGCGAAATCATTCACCCGCTGCTCTGCGGTCTGAGTTTTATCCTGGAACGCTGGAAGGGCGTAATTCGGCTGGATGGCAGCGACTTTGACCGTCGGCATTCCCTTTGAGTTCCCATTCAGGATGACCAGGCTAATCCCGATCCAGGCGACCAGGACAAAACCGGCAATCATCAACCAACGACGGACGAGGATATGATCTACCTTAACCGTATCAACTGCTTGCCATTTTTTATCAAAGAGAGCCATACAGAATAGAGCCAGTGCATAATTGACCAGAATGATCACCAGGTTCAATCCATAGGTACTAAAAACCGAGACCGGCTGGATCAGCCAGGATTGCGACGCCTGGGTGTAACCGATAAATGCGCTGGTAGCCACCAGAGGGATGAAGGAGGCACGGATCATCTCAAAACCAACCCAACCCAGCATGCCTTCGAGAACATACCAGCGATATGCGGTCAATTCATGGAATTTGCGACCTTTTGCGAGAAAGAATACAAGAATCGCGATGAGGACACCCAGGTAAGTGAAGAAAGGTCCAAATTGGGTACCAAACAACCTCGCCATGAAAGGTCCCAGCCAGAAGAGCGCAGCGATCGATTCACCCAGACTTGACCATTTCAGCGGCAGCAGTTTATGGGTGGCGAAACGCGAAGGCACCAGGGCAATCCAGGCAAGCGGCCAAATGCCATATGGTGGAAACGCCAACAGCAGCATTACCCCGCTTATTGCAGACAAAACGATACCCAGGATGAATTTCCAGGTACTTTTTGATTGTTGTAAATCCGCATTCATTTGCACACCTCCATCAATATCCGAATGAACACGAGGTATTTCAAATTGCAGTAAATGTATTAAATTAAAAAATATTAGGATTTACCAATAAGGGGTGAGATGTTGACCAGACATCCACTAAATCATTATACAAAGAAAATTATAAAATTCAATACGATAAATTTTATTAGGCATTCATCGCGGTTATTACGAAATCACCTTAGTATTTCATCAGGTAATACATTTTTTTGCAAAAATATCCGGCAATACTCTGTATTCATAAATGATCACATGGAGTGTATTTTCCCCAATAAGGAGCTCCTTTTTGGAAAAATTTTTTTCAATGTAAGGGGAACCTAATCAAATCATGATCATGAAATTAAAAGGTCCGGTGGATCATTCCACCGGACCGTAAACCGGGGGTAAACCCGGATATGCCTGCCTACTTGCTTCCCAGGCTGTGGACAGAGCCCAATCCTGAAATATCCTGGGTGACATCCGGGTAGCCGTAATACCCCACGGATCCAGCGCCTGAGATGGTCACTTCCAGTTCCTTTTCGACCCAGACCTGCGAGCTGCCGGCACCTGTGACCTGGATAGTGGCGGTCTGGCTTTTCAAATCATCCGCCTGGTAATTACCAACGCCGGTGAGCAGAGCCTGTTGAAGATCTGCCTCACCGCTGAGACTGATATTGCCAGCCCCGGAGAGTTTGGTGCTGATCATGGACGCCTGGATATCCTTGAAGTTGATATTGCCAGCGCCAGACAGGGTAACCTTGAGGTCTGTGGAATTTAAACCATTCATCTCAACATTTCCAGCACCTGAAAGGCTGATCGCATCAAGATCTTTTACCACCAGGTGAAATTTGATGGGGACATTTATCAAATTAGGCCATTGAGTCATATCGTAGCCAATTACAAGAACACCATCCTCGACCTCAGTTGTGAGATGGGGCAGGATATTTTTGCCAGCTTCGATGGTGAGAGATTCTTTTTCACCCTGGGTGATATCCAAACTGCCAGCCGTGGTGAATTGAATGGCATGAAAACCACTCACATCGCGAGTTTCGGAAGTTGAGGGACCGGAATCGGTTTCAACAGTAATGCGGCATGCGGAGAGGATTAACATACCTAATACCAATAAAGTGATCATTCTAATGGACTTAGTCATTTTTAAACTCCTGATAGTATCAAATGTATCTATTCCAATATACGCAGATCTCCTGAATGAGTTTCAAGAGATTCCACGTTGTGGCTATTTAATTTATTTTCTATGGAGGATGAGGATGAATTCAGCCTTCCATCCCTTTACCTGTGGAATGATCTTTTTGACCGGTCCACGAAAGACCTTTTCATTTGGATATGTCAAGTTGCAGGCAAGGGTGATCGGCTGTCCACTGCCAAAAATATCCTCGATTTCATCCAGCAGAGACTGCATGCGATAGGGCGTATCCATCAGGACCAGTGGAAAGCGGAGCGCTCGAAGATGGGTGAGCTGACCACGCCGGTCAGCAGGCTGGCGGGGTAGAAATCCTGCAAAAATAAAACGATCAAGTTTGACATCGAGAATGGAAAGGGCGGCCATGAGAGATGATGGGCCGGGGATGGGGATGATTTCGATGCCGGCTTGAACCGCTTGTTCTATCAGCGCGGCGCCTGGATCAGCAAAGACCGGAGTTCCACAATCCGAAATCAGAGCAAAAGAATCACCCTGCCAGAAGCGCTGAATCAACTCGGAGATACGGGTGATCTCGTTATGCTCATTGAGGGTGATCAATTCCATGGGTTGAATGTTCAGCCGTTTCAACAGGGTACTGCCTTCACGCTGCTCCTCGCAGATCACCCCGTTTACTTCCCGGAGCACCTCCAACGCGCGCAGGGTTATATCCTTTAAATTGCCAATCGGCGTGGCGACAATAAATAACTTTCCCGGTTTGTTCTTAATCTCAGGCACGAGATCCACCTTTCAATCGCAGCCAGATCAATCCTTTCTGGGGCGCAAAAAGGAAAGCCAAAAGGAATACGGATGTGGCGACCAGGACAATGGCTGCTCCTGACGCCAGATTGAAGTAGAAACTCAGATAAAACCCCAGGATGTTCGAGAAAACACCAATCGCTGCTGCGACAGCCATCATCGCAGGGAGTCGCCGGGTAAAAAGATACGCAGCTGCAGCTGGGGTGACCAGCATGGCAGCCACCAGTCCAATGCCGACGGTCTGCATGGAAATGACGATGGTAACCGCCAGCAGGAAAAGTAAAAGGAAACGCAGAAGCTCCGCGGGCATACGCAGGGTCTTTGCCAGGATGGGATCGAAAGATACAACCAGGAATGGTCGGTAGAGAATAATCACAGCTGTCAGCACGACAAAGGAAAGGATGAGGATGAGAATCAGATCCTGGGCGCTGACTCCAAGGACATTGCCAAAAAGGATATGTGAGAGATCCACGGCATAGGTGCGGATGGTGCTGATCAACGCAACTCCCAGAGCCAGCGCAGCAGCAAAGACAATACCGATGGCGGTATCTTCCTTTATCGCGCCCCTTCGAGAGATGAAGCCAATCCCCAATGCGACTATGACCGCAGCGATCAGGGCTCCAACCAGTAAATTTCCGCCCAATAAATATGCGATGGCCACCCCGGGGAGAATGGCATGCGCGAGGGCGTCACCCAAAAAAGCCATTGAGCGTAACACGACATAACAACCGATGACGGCGCACGTTATTCCAACGAGGATACCTGCCAGCATACCGCGCACCATGAAATCATACGCCAGGGGTTGGGTTAGGAGTGAGATCATGATCTGGTTTCACTTTCCTCAGGCGGGCAGCATTCATCAACCACGACAGCATCATCCAGGTAAAGCACGTGTTCCCCGAAGGCACGGTGGATATTATCCTTATTGAGGATCTGCTTCGGCGGACCAATTGCAATCATGCGACGATTAAGTAAAATTATGAGGTCAAACCTTTCTGATGCCAGACGCAAATCGTGGGTGGAAACCAAGGTGGTCACTTTTTTCCGATGAAGGTCATCCAGGAGATTCAAAGTCATTTCCTGGGTGGCGATATCCACCCCGCTAAAAGGTTCATCCATCAAGAGGATATGGGGTTCCTGCGCCAGGGCACGAGCAAGAAATACCCGCTGCTGCTGACCACCGGAGAGCTCGTCAATTCTTCTCCGGGCGAGCCCTTCAACGCCCATTTGTTTCATGCTCTGCTGAATCATTTTTTTATCTATAATGCCTGGCTGGCGGAACATCCCCATCCTGCCATAACGCCCCATGGTGACAACATCGTTCACGGTGATCGGGAAATGCCAATCCACTTCTCCACGCTGGGGGATATAGGCCACACAGTCATAGTGATGTCCGAGAGGTTTCTGGTGGATGGTAATACGCCCTGATCGGGTAGGGAGCAATCCGACCATTACTTTAAACAGGGTCGATTTTCCTGCACCGTTTGGACCGACGACTGCAACCAACTTCCCGTGCGGAATTTGGAATGAGATATCAATCAAGGCAGGATGACCGTTGTAACCGGCATTGACATTGTTGAATTCGAGACGGGCAGAGGAGGATGTTTTTATTTTCTTTTGATCCACTTCGTCACCTCAGCGTTTCCACGATCAAGGTTACATTATGCTTCATCATTTCGATGTAAGAAGATGAATACCCGTCACTGGATAGCATGGAATGCGAATAAAGATCCGAGACGACTTTTATACCTGTTTCATTTGACAACTGCGAAGCCAATTGCAGGTTGCTTCCTGCTTCAACAAATATTGCCTTGGTACCTGTGGCATAAATCAGATCTACAAGCCTGGCAAGCTCCTCCGCACTGGGAGAGGATCCCGTTGTAGTGCTGGGGATTATTGCGCCGATCACTTCAAAGCCATACCGGTCCGCGAAATATCCCAGGCTCTCATGATTGGTAATTAATTTGCGATCGGATGGAGGAATCGCTGCCACTTGATCTTTGATCCACAGGTCAAGCTCCTGAAGTTTGGCAATATATTCTTGAGCATTTCGTTGATAGGTCTCAGCACCTCCGGGATCCGCCTGGATGAATCCATCGCGGATGTTTTCGACGTAGCGGATGACATCAATCGGGTCCAACCAGAAATGAGGATCTAATTCTTCACTTCCGCCTTTGGCAGCCCGATTGGATAAACCACTCGATGCGGTAATAATCAGTTTATCTTTCTGAACGTTAGATAAGATGTGTGCCAGCCATTCTTCGAGACCGGCGCCATTGATGATCAGGATTGGGCAATTGGAGATCTTCACCACATCCTGGGGAGTTGCTTCAAAGCTGTGGGGGTCCAATCCTGGTGGGATCAGAGTATCAACGATCATGCGATCGCCGGCTACATTTTGGGCGATATCAGCTAAAAACGATTCAATGGCAAGGGGATTGCCATTCCCTTCTACAGGGGGTCGCGCAGATTGGCAGGCAGATAATACCAGACTGAAGGAAAGAAGAACGGGAAATATGAAATGTAATTTCATATTCTCTCTTTCTTTTCTGCCAAATTCTGGCACTCTTTGCACAGTCCACTGAGCTGCAGCCAATGGTGTTGGATCATGAAGCCATGATCCTCGCTCAGTTGGACCATCAATGGAAAAAGATCATCACCGTTGAAATAGACCGTACGCTTGCATGATTCGCAAATCAACAAATGCTGGTGATCCCCACGCACCGCGATGTAGGAATGGCAATTATCATCCTGGTGAACGCGCTGGATCAATCCAAGATTCTCCAATTTTTCCAGGGTCCGATAAACGGTGACCAAACCAATCCGAGGGCAATTGCGCCGCGCTTCAAGATAAATGTCTGCAGCGGTCATAATGCTCGAACCAGTGGCGATCACGTCGACAACAGCCCGGCGGGAGGGTGTCGACCGATAACCGTTGTTTTCAAGTTTGTCATTCCACTCAAGAGCGACAGGATTCATGATCCCCTTTGTCAAACGATAATGAAAATCATTATCATTATATAACATTATCCCTGGTTCATCAAATGGTTGTAAAAAACTATCGATTAAGTTAACATTCAAATTTGACTTATCATTCCATTGGGAGGAACGATGATTGCTTATTTGGAATCAATAAATCCTGTTTTTCAAGCACTTCTTGCCACATTATTTACATGGGGTGTGACTGCCCTTGGTGCAGCCGGTGTGTTTATAAGAAAGCAGATCAGCCGGAGACTGCTGGATGGAATGCTGGGGTTCGCAAGCGGGGTGATGATCGCAGCCAGTTACTGGTCACTGCTTGCGCCATCCATTGATCTATCCATCGAACTTGGTCTACCCGGATACCTACCTCCTGCAATCGGATTCTTCCTGGGAGGTGCATTTCTTTATGCTGTTGATAAGATCCTCCCTCACATGCACCTCAATTTACCTGCAGAAGGTCCTGAGGGTGTGAAAACCTCCTGGCATCGAGCAATCCTGCTGGTGCTGGCGATCAGCCTGCACAATATCCCGGAAGGTCTCGCGGTTGGTGTGGCGTTTGGCGCAGCGGCTGCCGGGCTTCCTGGAGCAACCCTCCCCGCAGCGATTGCGTTGGCAATCGGCATTGGCATCCAAAATTTTCCCGAAGGTCTCGCAGTATCAGCGCCATTGCGACGTGAAGGTGTTTCAGCATGGACAAGTTTCTGGTATGGGCAGTTATCAGCCATTGTTGAACCCATCGCAGGGGTACTGGGCGCGTTTGCAGTCATTGTCATGCGACCATTACTTCCCTACGCGCTGGCTTTTGCCGCAGGAGCGATGATATATGTTGTCATCGAAGAGCTCATCCCCGAGGCGCAAAGTGGGAGCAGCACCGATATCGCAACCATCGGTGCGATGCTTGGTTTCATCGTCATGATGGTCCTGGATGTTGCCCTGGGATAAAGAAGCACCCAATCCGAATGAAAAAGATATAACATGTCCCGGATTACCCGCGCCACCCTGCTCTTAGCCTGTTTTTTTGCCGTGGATAAGATCGTCGCGATTCTACGGCAGGTGATCATTGCCAGGCAATTTGGGCTAACCTCCGGATTGGATGCTTTCAATGTGGCAAATAATCTGCCAGATATGCTCTTCGCCTTGTTCTCAAGCGGAGCGCTGGCACTGGCACTCATCCCTGTGTTATCCGAGATACTGGCAAAAGAAGATCGCAAGGCAGCCTGGTCATTATTCAGCAGGATCATTAACCTGGTTTTTATCGTCACTGCCAGCCTGAGTTTGATTGTCGCCATATTTGCCGAGCCACTGGTCAAATCCCAATTTGGCATTGCGCCGGGTTTTTCAAGCGAGCAACAGGGATTGGTCGTGAAGCTGATGCGCATGGATCTCATCGCGACCCTGATCTTTTCAATCAGTGGATTGGTGATCGCGGGACTGCAGGCGAACCAGCATTTCCTGCTGCCTGCAATGGCGCCGCTGCTCTACAACATCGGACAGATAATCGGCGCGGTGATCTTTTCACCGGCAAGCGGATATCCGATTGGATCGATCACCCTGCCAGCTTTCAACCTGGGGATCTATGGATTGGTCTACGGTGTTATCCTGGGGGCGGTCATGCACTTATTGATACAGGTACCCGGGCTGCTGCATTTTGGCTTCCGTTGGGAACCTGGCCTGGCATTATCCAATCCGCGGGTGCGACAGGTCCTAAAACTTATGGGACCGCGAGTCTTAACGGTATTCTTTATCCAGATCACCTTCATTGCCAGGGACAACCTGGCATCCCATTTTACCCAGGGTGCCGTCTCAGCGCTTACTTATGGCTGGATGATCCAACAGGTGCCTGAGACATTGATTGGAACTGCCATAGGTACAGCCATGCTGCCAACATTATCGGAGATGGTGGCGCGAAAACAGCGGGAAATCTTTCAATCTACAGTGAAAAATGCGGTCAGGGTGTTGGTCGCAGTGACCATACCGGTGGCTGTCATTCTTGGATTGGGGTTGGGACCATTGATCGAATTCGCCTTTGGATTCCGCATGGCGGGGACCGAGCTACTTTTATGGGTTTCGCGGGGTTTCCTGGTGGGGTTATTGGGACACAGTTTGCTGGAAATTGCCGGGCGCTCATTCTATGCGCACCAGGATGCGGTCACGCCCATGCTTGCGGCTGGATTGAATGCAGGATTATACGTGGTTTTTGGGAGCTGGTTTTCCAAAACTTTAGGTGTGATGGGTATCAGCCTTGGGGATTCAATGGCATATACCATCGAAGCGTTATTGCTTTTAGTCATCCTGACGCTAAGATATTTCACCACGAGGTCTTCAGCTGAGCGGGAAAGAATTGAGCGCAAAGCACTATTTGCCATTGATCCCAACACGCTCGGCACATTCATCCGCAGTGTTTTGGCTGGAGTCATCGCGGGCATGGTTGTATTCTTCAGCCAGGGATGGCTTACGCTGTATTTTCCGGGTGTAATTGCAGGAATAGCGAGTATGATACTTGCAGGATTTTCGGCTTTACCCTTTATCTGGAAGGAATGCCGCCTGCTTTTGCATCTCTAATCTCATCTTTTTTTAAAGTTCCATACTTTCAATTACGGTATAATCATCTCCATGTCTGAAAATGATATGAACGATACAGCACCCCATAAAATTGAGACCCAGCCGATCAAACCCAAACGGAAGATCGGACGCTGGATCCTGCTGGGTCTGCTGGTGGTGATCGTGGTGACGGTCCTGGCGAGCGTGGCAGCTTATTATTCCGCCATCCAGGCGCGCACGGCGATGGAATACAATTCCCGGGTCGCAAAGGCAGCCGAGCATTACCAGTATGGGCTGCAGATGCTGGATGAGAAGAACTACGATCTGGCACTCGCCCAGTTCTCATATGTAATCGAGCTCGATCCGAACTTTCCAGGGATCATGGATAAATTGGCGGAAGTCCAGCTTCAATCTGCGCTTCTAAAAACACCCACAGTAGCACCCACACCACAGCCTACCGCCACACCCGACACACGGGGAGTGGAAGAACTTTTCAACCAGGCGCAGGAATTGATGCGATCGGGGGATTGGTCGACAGCATTCCAAACTCTGGAATCATTGCGCACGGCTGACATCAACTTCCGCATGGTGGATGTCGATGGAATGTATTACATAATTCTGAGGAACCTGGGTCTTGAGCAGATCTACGGCAATCTTGAAAAAGGCATCCGCGGTGGATATCTGGAGGAAGGGATTTACAGACTTTACCTGGCATCCAAGTTTGCTCCCCTGGATACCGATGCGATTGCGGGTCGGGAATGGGCGCGACGATATCTAAGAGCCGCGGCCTACTGGGGAGTTAACTGGGAGGACGTTGTTACTTTATTCAAC
This sequence comes from uncultured Chloroflexia bacterium, assembly GCA_963804865.1. Taxonomy (GTDB): domain Bacteria; phylum Chloroflexota; class Anaerolineae; order Anaerolineales; family Anaerolineaceae; genus CAVVEQ01. The sequence goes on along the minus strand of CAWDSH010000001.1, from coordinate 926,777 downwards.
CAGATCTACCTGGCGTATCCCTATATGATCGATATCAACGGGGTCACGGCTTTTAGTAGATATGCGCAAGCCCTGGCGTACTATGGTGATGAGTTCTATGCCAGGGAGAAATACTGCGAAGCTGTCCAACAATATGAAGCATCGAATGCCGTATTCCAACAATACGGACGAACGCCGCCAACCGAAATTGGCGACCTGATGCCCAAGATATCTGATGCCTATGCCCTCTGTATGGGTCCGACTGAAGAACCGACTGCGAAACCCACGAAAGAGACAGCTCCTACTGAGGAAACACCCACGGATGAGCCAACCGTGGAGCCAACGCCAACAGAGACCCCCACACCATAAAATGACCGGGAAGTTGAAAAACGACTTCCCGGTTTTTATTCTTTCAATATCCCAGTAAGATCGTGAGTCAGTGCGCCTGTTATTCGTACTTTCACGAGATCCCCAATCACTGCTTTTCCTTCGGCAATCACCAGGCCATCGATCTCAGGCGCGTCGCGATATGATCTTCCTACTGTCAATCCATTATCAAACCCTTCCACCAGGATATCCATTTCTTTTCCGATGAAAGCGTGATTTTTTTCGAGGGAAATTTTCTCCTGGAGGGACAAAAGTTGATCAAGACGCTCCTGTTTTATGACAGATGGGATTGGATCACCCAGGGCTTCACTGGCTGTGCCGGGTTCGAATGAAAAAGGGAATACCCCAATACGATCAAAGCGCATCTCAGAGACGAAATCCAAAAGGGTTTGAAACTCAGAGTCGATTTCCCCGGGGTAACCCACGATGAAGGTTGTACGCAGCGCCAGGTCAGGCATGGCTGCACGCATTTTTGCTATGGTTGATCTCACCCAATCCATGTTCGCAGGTCGACGCATCCGCAAAAGGGTAGCTGGGTGGGCATGCTGCAAGGGGATATCGAGATAGGGGAGGATCTGCTTATGAGCGACCATGGTGCCAATCAACCTATCTGTGACATAACCGGGATACGCATACAGCACCCGGATCCATGGAATCCCTGGGGCTGAAGCTGTGATGGCATCCAACAATTCAGCAAGCCCTTCTTTCATACCCAAATCGCTGCCGTAATCAGTTGTATCCTGGGCGATCAGGATCAACTCCTTGATCCCCATCTCCTGCAACTGAAGAGCTTCATGGGCGATGACATCCAAAGGGCGGCTTACAGCGGTGCCTTTGATCAAGGGAATGGAGCAGAATGCGCAAGGGCGGCGGCAACCATCCGCAATCTTCAGATAAGCACTCCCACCCTGAATCGTCGCCCGAATCACACCGTGCTCATCGGTCCCGATTGTATCGACTTCAGGAAGATGAAATATTGGTTTTTGAGGATGCGGGTGTAATTCTTCAATCAGGTCAAGGATGTCCATCCAACGGCGGGTGCTTAAGATACCATCAATCCCATTGACCTGTTTTATGAGCTGCTCACGAGCACGATCCGGGAGGCATCCGGAAGCGATCAGGAATTGATCCCTTCTTTTCTTTCGGGATAACGCTTGAAGAATCTTTATGGATTCTTCCCGTGCTGGCTCAATAAAACCGCAAGTATTGACTATCAGGATCCGGGCTTCGACAGGTTTGACAACCCGCTCGTATCCAGCGCTGGATAAAATGGCTGACATTGAATCAGAATCAACAGAATTCTTGGCACATCCAAGAGAAACCAGGTAATATTTTTTTATGGAATCGATCTCAGGGGACATACAAGGTTACTGTGGGAGTTGGTGATGGTTTCAGAGTTAATGTTGGAACCAGAGTACGGGTGGCGGTTGGTTTCTGGCTGGGCGTAGCAGTCCCCATTTCGTCCTTTGTGAAGACCAAATCGACAACCTCGCCGGTATCCCCAAGGATACCCAGATCGGTCTGGTTGTAAATCACCTTGATGGCTGCCCCGTTGCCCGTAACCAACTCGATCCGGCTATACCCTGAAAACTGATAGGCATTGCCCGGCAGAACGCGTTCGTTGATCTTCTCCGACCCATCGACGATCACGCGCAGCAGGGTGCGTTGATTGGCGATCACATAAACTTGAATAGGCTGCGATCCGGTGTTAACGTCAAGAGTGACCTCTGCGGATGGCGCCGCACCGGTTGGCATGACCAGATTTTCGGATGTTTCACCCGAAGTTCCCGGTTCAGGTGTTACAGCAAGATCGGGAATGGGAGTGCCGGTCTGTAGAAGGACTTCTGATATGGAGGGGGCTGTAGGAGCCGCGCCCTGGACTCCCGGGTTGAAGACTTGAACAGCTCCCCAAACCACCAGGACGAGCAGCAGGATGATCAAACCACCACCAATAAGCAGGTCCGGAGTCATCAGTCGTTTTATAGTCTGAACAGGGATAACCTTACTGACAGCTTCAAGAGTGGTTTCCCAGGATCTATTTCTTCCATCCTTCTTCTTTTCCTCATCATCTGGAGAAGGAGGGGGAAGTTTCTCCAACCTTTTCAATTGCAGCGCATCGGCAAAACGGGATAGCAGGGTTTCCGTGTCCAAATTCAAAAATTCGGAATAATTACTAATCATTCCCCGGGATTGCACCGGTGACGGCAGCTCGTCCATGCGCCCGTCTTCGATCAACCCCAGGTATTCGAGTTTCAGGCGGGTGTGGAGCGATATATCATCCAGGGAAAGGCTGATCTTCTCACGCTGTTTGCGTAATTTCTCGCCAATTTCCCGATAAATGGCGAAATATGTTGGTTCAGTTGTGATCTCAGCTTGTTGTACTGGTAGAATACTCGCTTCGATTGGTTCCTGAGTCACGATGACCGGTTCTTCATCCACTGGCTCAGGTTGTTTTTCTGCTTTTTCTTTTTTTACAGCTGCAGGCTCCTGAACTTCAGGTGGAATTTCTTTTTCGTCCTCTATGCTGTTTTCGCCAATCTCAGGATTGAATTCCAGGTACGAGGCGTATAAACGTAAGAAACCACGAGCATGAACCTTGGATGGCAGGGAATCCAAGTCGTTGTTTTCAAGCGCTTGAAGATAGGGAACGCGAATACGAGTCGCTTTGAATGCATCCTCAAGCGAGAGTTTGCGGGCTTCCCGCGCGGTTCGTAATTGTTCACCAATCGTGGGACTCATTTTCACTCTATAACATTATAAAAAGAAACCGGCAATTCAGCCAACTGGCTTTGGAACGCCGGTTTCCTTGATGTCGGGGACTTTTTACTCCGGTTTTTCTTCCGAAGAATCCTCGGGTTTTGCCTCAACAGGTTCTTCAGCAGCCTGTTCGCTTGATTTCTTTGATTTGCGTGTGGTCTTTTCCTTTTCAGGGGTTTCCACAGCTTCGGGAAGCGTTTCTTCGGGAGCGTTTTCTTCAGCGGCTTCGGTTTTTGAAACAGATTTCTTGGAGGGTTTCTTTTCCTCAGGTGCAACTTCAACTTTCAAAGCTTCCATAACTTCTGCACTTGTATCTTCAGGCGTCTCTTCTTCGCTGACTTCTGCTTTTGAGGATGATTTCTTTGACTTCTTTTCCTTGGGAGCAACTTCAGTTTCCAATTCAGTTTCGCCCTCACGAAGGACATGAATCTTGATCTCGGGGTTGAGATCAATGGTCAGCTTGATGCGAGCCTTATGTTCACCGACGGTGCGGATTGGCTGACATTCAATCACCTTGCGATCGATCGTTGAACCAACCAGCTTGGTGAGCTCATCCGCGATCATCTGGGTCGTGATCGAACCGTAAAGCTTGCCGGTCTCACCGGCCTTGGTCGAAAAGGTCAGGACGACGCCGGTAAGTTGCGCAGCAACCCCACCCAGCTCTGTATTGAGCGCTTCTCGTGAGACATTAGCTTTCGAACGGATATGCTCAACCTGTTTCATGGCACCGGCGGTAGCCAGAACTGCTAGACCCTGTGGGAGAAGATAATTTCGGCCAAAACCATCCGCGACTTTCTTCACGTCCCCTGCGCGGCCCAACTTATACACATCTTTAATCAATAGTACTTTCATTTCACAAGCCCTTTCGGCATTTAGGATAGCTTATAAGCGAAGGGTACAACGCTTTAAGCGGACGGATTGTACCATGAAACCGTTCGACAAAGGACGATTAGTAATAATCGATGATCCTTTAATCTTGTTTTTCTTTAAAGCTAGATCGAAATTACATTAGGAATGGAAATCTGTTGGAATAGCTACTCGATTTCCCAGGGAGCCTTGTTGGAATATTTGCCTTGCAGTGCGGCATAAATTTCAGACGTGAATTCGGGAAGGATGTCCGCGATTGCGGCAAGCAGGCCAAAACAACCACTGAGCATCATATCGCCAAAGGGCACTGCATAATAAGGCTTTAATTTACTCCCCTTTAACAAATCACGGCGTGGTCCGGTTACAACGATATTAAATTCCTTATCATCCAATGGGAAAACGTCGGTTGATAATACCAAAGCACCATGACCATGATCATTGAAAATAACATCGTTCGTTAGAGTGCCATTTGATAAAGAAATTAAAAGTGAATCCAGCTTATCGCGATCCAGCAACCCAGTGTGATGTTCAAACACACCCTCGATGCCGTAGGGTCCCAACCGGAAGGCGAGGGTATGCAGATTGCCAATATTGACGACCAGCTTCCGGCGGCGTAAAGATACCAGGGGATCGAAAGTAGCTCCCAGAACTGATGCCGGGGCAGTATCCATGATCACTACAGGGCAGGGAATATTGCTGCAAGTATTTGCCACTGCCTGCATGCGCGTCATCACGGATGGTATTTTCCCGGAAGGAAACGCGAAGGCACTCAGCCGGTTTTCCTTTTTGATTCTTGAATCCAGGTAATCGAAACGAAATTTGCGGTCGGAAACATCGCGGGGCGCATTGCCGTGATCGAATACAGCAACTGCAACGGCGCTGAGATCATCAAGAGCGACACCGAAATTCGCCATCGCGTTGCGGATCATTGAGAAATCAAAATCCTTCATCTCGATGCGAACAATATCCGGGGACGTTTCTATTTCATCCTCTTCGGATATTATTCGAATGCCCATCTTTTGCACGACTTCAAGATCGTCATTGAATGACCGCGCGGCGGCAGGCGTGGCATATATTGGTAAACCGGCTTTCAAATGCGCTTCTGCAGCCCATGATGAAGGACCACCACCCATGATCTCACCAGTCAGGAAGATGGGCTTTCCTGCCCTGGTTGCCTGCTTAATCTTTTGATGCATTATCATGGTGGCAGATGGCATGACCATTTTGATGCCATTCTCAACGGCAAACCGGGAATCGAAAAGAAAAATATCCTGGGTGCCGGTGCCAATATCCACTGCCAATATTCTCAAATCCTTACCTCCATATTGATGACTACTATCCCATCTATAGCCAATCGTTAACAAGGTTAATGATGATCAACGGAAAATTGATATTTGAGTTCCTCCTAGCGGATTAAGCATTCTAAAAGTTTATCATAATCAGCTTTATCAAATGCATAAGGTATACTTAATTAATTCAAAAAGATAGAAAAGGGAAAATTCATGTCAATCGATCAGGAAAAAAAGCGTTGGGAAGAGAATACCCTCCAGCCGGCGCTCAAGAAATCTTCTGAGCGGAAGCAGGAATTTAACACATTATCCGGAATCCCGGTTCCACGGGTTGGGTTGCCAACGGACTTTGATTATTTGGACCAACTGGGATTTCCCGGGGAATATCCCTTTACGCGCGGGGTTCAGCCTACCATGTACCGGGGACGCTTGTGGACGATGCGGCAGTACGCGGGTTACGCCAGCGCAGATGAATCAAATAAACGATACCGCTATCTACTTCAACAGGGACAGACCGGTCTTTCCGTGGCTTTCGATCTCCCCACGCAGATCGGTTACGACGCTGATGACCCGATGGCGATGGGTGAGGTGGGTAAGGTTGGGGTTTCGATCTCATCCTTGAAAGATATGGAAACCCTTTTCAATGAAATACCATTGGACAAGGTATCCACCAGCATGACGATCAATGCCCCGGCGGCGATCCTGCTTGCCATGTACGTGGCGGTAGGCAAGCGGCAAGGGGTTGAAGAGGGAAAGCTAAAAGGCACTATCCAAAACGATATCCTCAAGGAATACGTGGCACGCGGTACCTACATTTATCCACCCAAACCTTCCTTGCGACTGATCACGGATATCTTCCAGTATTGTGAGAAGAACATTCCCAGCTGGAATACGATCAGCATCTCCGGTTATCACATCCGGGAAGCCGGCTCGACCGCAGTGCAGGAGGTGGCATTCACCCTAGCCAATGCGATTGCTTATGTGCAGGCAGCCATCGATACTGGTTTAGGAGTGGACAGCTTTGCTTCGCAGTTATCCTTCTTCTTTGCATCACATAATAATTTCCTCGAGGAAGTTGCCAAATTCAGAGCTGCCAGGAGACTTTGGGCGCAGATCATGAAGGATCGCTTCAAGGCAAAAGATCCCAAATCATGGATGTTGCGCTTTCACACCCAAACCGGGGGTTCCACGCTCACCGCCCAGCAACCTGAGAATAATATCGTGCGGGTGACCCTGCAGGCACTGGCAGCAGTCCTGGGAGGGACACAATCACTGCATACAAACAGCATGGATGAAGCGCTCTGGCTGCCCACTGAAAAATCAGTGCGGGTGGCATTACGCACGCAACAGGTGATCGGGTATGAATCCGGCGTGGCGGATACGATCGATCCATTGGCTGGATCTTACGCGGTCGAGTACCTGACCGACGAGATCTCCAGGCGGGCGAAGGAATATATCCAAAAAATCGATGACCTGGGTGGTGCGCTGGCAGCCATCGAGCGCGGATACATGCAGGGGGAGATCCAGGAATCCGCCTACCTCTATCAGAAGGCAGTGGAATCCGGGGAGCAGGTGGTGGTGGGAGTGAATATGTTCGAGAGCAAGGAAGACCTGCAGCTGGAACGGTTAAAAGTGGACCCACGGATTGAGCAGGGACAGAAGAACCGGCTAACGGAAGTACGTGAAAAACGCGCCCCGGCAAAGGTCAGCGAGCTCTTATCCAGAACTCGAATCAACTGCAAAGGGAACCGACAACCTGATGCCGATGTTCATCGAATGCGTGGAAAATGACATCACGCTGGGTGAAATATGCGGTGTCCTGCGAAAGATCTGGGGAGAATACCAGGCTCCATCCATTTCATAAGACAAGCTCAGAGAATTTGACAATATGGAGGAAACCATGGCGACAATCAAAAAAATCAATCACGTAGCGATCGTAGTAGCAGATATCGATGAAGCACTCAAATTCTGGCAGGATGCGCTGGGGATTAAATTAGATCATATCGAGGATGTCCCCAGCCAGAAGGCGCAGGTGGCATTCCTGCCGGTAGGAGATAGCGAGATCGAACTGGTCAAACCGACCGCTGAAGATACCGGCGCTGCCAGGTTCCTGGCGGAACGGGGAGGTGGGATGCACCACCTTTGCGTGGAAGTTGATGATATCGCCGGTAAACTTGGTGAATTGAAGGAAAAGGGCGTGCGCTTGATCAACGAGGAACCCATTGAGTTGCCGGGGCGAAAAATGGCTTTCATCCACCCGAAATCGACCGGGGGTGTTTTACTGGAACTCTACGAGATCATCAAATAATCCTGAGTAAAATTCACGCTCAATAGGAAATAAAAGACACCCATGCGGGTGTCTTTTCATATTTATGATGAATTTCCGTGGAAATCCGTTTTACTTCTTATTCAGGCTTCCGCGCAATAATAAAAGGTAGATTCCCAGGATGATGAGCATGATCGAACTGGTGTTGGTGATGAACGTCAAAGCGGTCCCGGGACTGCCACCGATGACCAATCCCCAACCTGCAAATGCAAGAACGCCAGCAGGGATGAGAGGCCACCAGATCGAACGACCGTTTATCATCCTCCAGAAAAGAATCATCAACCCCCATCCCAGGCTAAAGATGACCAGCATAATGCCGATATTCTTGAGGGCGGGACCACCCATATAATCCCGCCAACCGATAAAAACCGCTATTGCGGCGGAAAGCAGCAAGCTACCAGAAATGGACAATCCCGGTAGCTTGGCACCCAGTGACCAGACCAACATGGCAATCGCCGGTCCCAATAGAGACCAAAACACCACATCCGTCCAATGCAATCCCGAGAAAACGAGACCACTTCCCGCGCTTAAAAAGAACAGGCATGGTATTGTGATCCACCAGGCTGACTTCTTTCGGAACATATACCAAACAACAATCACAACAAGCCACATAAATCCGAAGGTGATTGAACCTATCCCGGCTTTTTTTATGGTAGAAAGCTGATCGAAGGATTTGATAATGATCAGGGCAGCCAGGCAGACTAATAAGATGATACTCCCGGTGATGATAAAACCGGTTACCCGAATACGCAGCCCCTGGAAAAGAAACATAAATCCGGTAAATCCAGCGATCAGGAGGAGCCATTCGGGATGTACAAGGGTTGGATCTGAAAAAAGAAAAATACCAAGCAGCAGACTAAGAATACCCAGAATGCCTGCCAGCGAAAAGCGTATAGATTGGGTGCCCTCAGACCATGATTTTGTTTCGACGACCGGATCTGCCTTTTTCATCAGGTGTTCATTTCTTTATACTTTATCAAAGCCTGCATCCTGTCATTGACACCCAGTTTCTCAAAAATGTGGGTGACATGATTCTTTACTGTACCAATGGTGATCACCAGCTGACTGGCTATCTCCGCGTTGGATAATCCACTCCCAAGCAGCTCGAGGACTTCCATTTCCCGCCTGGAGAGCAGGTGGAATGAATCCATGACATTTTGGCGATTTTTCCGGATGCGATTCAATGCATTCACCACCTTCGCGGTTATGCGCGGTGGCAAATAATATTCACCCTGATTAACAATCTGGATCGCAGCAAATAACTCATCCTTCGTGGCATCCTTTAGAAGGTAACCCAGGGCTCCAGCCTGGAGTGCGGAGACGACAGCATCATCGTCATCGAAGGTAGTCAAAGCGATCACCCTTGTTTTTGGATACTTGTCAACAATCCGGCGGGTGGTTTCAACGCCATCCATGCCCGGCATGCGGATATCCATGAGCACCACGTCCGGTTGGTCTTTCAACAGGAATTGCATAGCTTTCTCACCGCCTGATACCGATCCCACGATATCAACCCGCTTATCGATCGACATCAAGGTTGCCAGGGCTTCCCTGAAGAGATCCTGATCATCCACCAGCAGGACTTTAATACGGTCTTTCATCGCGGAACCTCCAGGATTATGGTGGTGCCCTTATTCCGTTTTGTCTCCACCTTTAGATTCCCAGCGACAAGGGCAACGCGTTCTTTCATGGAAGTGAATCCAAAACCCTGCCGGTTTTTGATCAAACCAATGCCATCATCTTCAATCCGCAGACGGATGAGATCATCGTTGGAAAAATCCAGATCGATATTCAGCCTGGAAGCCCGGGAGTGCTTAAGAGCATTACTAATGGCCTCCTGGAGGACACGCAGGATGGTCAAGCTGATCTCTGGCGGTGGTTGAGTTTCTTTTCCAGTTACATGCAGAGTGCATTTTATACCAGTCGCTTCGGCATTTTTAATGACAAAAGAAACCTGCTCACTTAACTTTTCTATGGTCTCAGGGACATCCCTGAGATGTTTTACGGATTTTCGGATGTCCTGGATCGCGTGTTTTGCGAGTACCTGGCTTGCCTTGAAAATGGTGACAGCTTTTTCCGGATCCTGATCATAGACAGCCAGTGCAGCCTGCAGCTGCATATGGATCGTGGTCAGATCATGACCAAGTCCATCATGGATCTCCCGGGCGAAACGATTGCGTTCCTTTTCTGTAGCCAACTGTTCCACCTGGCTGGCGTATCGCTGCAGCTGGCTATTGGCGTTATTCAAGTTCTTTGCCAACTCTTCCGCCTTGATGCGGGCTTTCTCTTCGTCAACTGCCATTTGAGTGAAGACAATCACAAAAACCTGCCCAGCGATGAAAAGCGAGAAGATTCCTGTTGATCCAGAGCGGGTCTCTGGTCGCGATCAAGCCGGCAATACCAAAACCCATAGCAATCAGCAACATTAATCAATACATATCCAGCGACCGGTGAACACTACGACCGATTGACCTACCAACGGCAGGAAGATGAGGGCTTGATAACCCGCGCCTTTCTCCAGGAACACCAATGTCGAAGCGAGCAGGATTTGAATAATGAAATATACGATCACCTGCTGCCGGGTTTGAGCGTAAGCGAAACCATAGATGCCAAAGGAAATGTAAAGAATGGACAAGAGTATCAGGAGGATCAATTCGACCGGCTGCGACCCTGTGGTGTTACTCAAGGAAGTGAATACTGAAATCATGATGATCAACGCAAAAGCGATATTGATCAGTTCACCACTCTTGAGCGGACGCAGTTTTCCTGACAGCATAAAAAAATTATAACATCCACACCTTCATCACCTTTTAGAGTTGGTCATGATTTTCCATGACCCAAGCAAGATAAAAGTCATGCCCGGATTTGTGATGGGGGTACGATGCGCGGGTCGTAACCAGTCATTAAACTGGTATTGATTGGAGAATTATGAATATCTTATTGTTGTATCCCGAAAATCCGGAGACATTCTGGAGTTTCAGCAATGCGTTGAAATTTGTTGGTAAGAAAGCCTGCAATCCCCCCCTGGGATTGATCACGGTGGCTGCCATGCTGCCGGAAGCGTGGACTAAAAAACTGATCGATCTGAACGTTTCTCCCTTGAGCGATAAGCAGCTACAATGGGCGGACCTGGTTCTGATCAGCGCAATGATCATCCAGAGGGATTCCACGCTTGCGCTCATCGATCGTTGTAAAGCAGCCGGCAAAACCTTGGTTGCGGGTGGTCCCTTATTCACCTGTGAGCCGGATCGTTTTGAGCATGTTGATCACCTGATCCTCAATGAGGCTGAAATCACCCTGCCGCAGTTCCTGGAAGACTGGGGCAAAGGGGAAGCCAGGCACATTTATCGCACGGATGAATTTCCCGATATCACCCAGACGCCCGCACCACAATGGGACCTGCTGGAAATGGGGAAGTATGATTCCATGGATATCCAGTTTTCCCGCGGTTGTCCTTTCAATTGCGATTTCTGCAATGTAACAGCGCTTTTGGGCCACGTGCCGAGGGTGAAATCAGCGAAACAAATCATCACCGAGCTGGATGCCCTTTATGAATTGGGCTGGCGAAGAAGTATTTTCTTCGTTGACGATAATTTCATTGGCAACAAGAAAGTTTTGAAACAGGAGATCCTGCCTGCCCTGATCGAATGGCGCAAAGATAAAAGCGGGTGCCTATTTGTCACGGAAGCCTCCGTCAACCTGGCGGATGACGAGGAACTGATGGACCTCATGGTTCGCGCAGGATTCCGTTCCGTGTTTGTCGGCATCGAAACACCGGATACGGAGGCACTGGCTGCCTGCGGAAAATCACAGAACAACCAGCGCGACCTGCTCGAGTCCGTTCACCGGATGCAGCGCAAGGGACTGCAGGTGATGGCGGGATTCATTGTTGGTTTTGACAGCGATCAGCCCGATATTTTCCAACGGCAGATCGATTTCATCAACGCCAGTGGTATTCTTACGGCCATGGTGGGATTGCTGCAGGCGATCGAAGGTACCGAGCTCTACGCGCGATTAAAATCCGAAAACCGCATCCTGGATGTACCTACAGGAGATAACGTGGATGGCAGCACCAACATCATCACACGCATGCCCGCGCAATTACTTGCACAGGGTTATAAAAGGATCCTGGGCAGCATTTTCTCGATGCCATCCATCTATGACCGGATACGGACTTTCCTGAAGATTTACCAACTTCCCAAGGAGCGAGCCGGTTTCCATTGGGAAGAAGCCCGGGCATTTCTGACGGTAATCTGGCGATTGGGAATTGTGAGCCGTGATAGGAGCTATTTCTGGAGGAATTTCTTCTGGATCCTTCGTGAGGATGCGGCGAAGTTCCCGCTGGCGATCACACTGTCAGTCTACGGGTACCATTTCAACAAGATTGCCCGTAAAGTGATCGGTGAAAAGAAACCTGCATCCAGCGCGATCCCTGTGGATATGCAGGGAAGCTGGGTAGATGCTTTCTCAACGAAAAAGGGTGAGAGGATCAAGATAAGTTAGGAATGGATAATGGAAAACAGGCATCGAATTCGATGCCTGTTTTATTTTTTATTAGAGCGTAACCGTAGGAAAAAGATTTCGGTCAGCTGACTGTTTCCATTTTCTTTTCATCTTCCTCTGCCACCTTGATACCGTTGGCAAGGTTGACCTTCGTCAAAAGGAAGATACCGATCGCAAAGAAGATGATCAAGGAGACAATGCTCAACCGGCTGTGTCCCATCAGGGTGGAAACAACACCAAAGAGTAATGGACCCAAAATGGAAGCGAATTTTTCAAAGACGCTGAAGAATCCATAGAATTGAGCAGACTTGCTCTTCGGGATCATTTTGCCAATCATGGAGCGACTCAATGCCTGGCTGCCGCCCTGGACGGTGGCGACCAGGGCACCGAGCACCCAGAACTGCCATTCCTGGTACATGAAATATCCCAGGATGGAGATCAATGAATAGACCGCAAGACTGATGTAAATACCCTTGATGGTGCCGATCTTCCTGGCAAGCCAACCGAAAAGAAAAGCGAAGGGAGCTGCGAGGAATTGCACCATCAATAAGGTTCCTATTAGAGTTGTCTGACCAAAACCCAGCTCATTGCCATAGGCAGTGGCCATCACGATGATCGTGCCAATGCCGTTGGCGTACACCCAGAAGGCCAGCATGCCCAACGAGAGATCGCGGTAATGACGAATTTCCTTGAATGTGGTCGCCAGGCGTTTGAAGCTGACCTGGATTGGTTTCATATTCTCCTCGCCAGCTTCGATACGACGAGGAGGCTCTTTGACATTCAAGAGTAGAGGGAGGGTAAAAATGAACCACCATATGGCGACGGTGACGAAGGAAAGACGGGTCATTAATGCGGTATCCACTCCCAGCGCATTCGGCAGGAACATGATCATCACCAGGTTGATGGCGAGAAGAATACCTCCGCCTATATAGCCCATGGCATACCCACGGGAAGAGACCTGGTCGATCTCATCCGGGCGGGCTACATGCGGAAGCAGCCCATCATAGTAGACGAGGCTGCCGGCAAAACCCACGTTACCAAAAAGAAATAACAATGAAGCCAGCAACCAATCCCCGGTCTGGACAAAATATAGCAGGGCAGTGGCGGTAACACCGATGACCATGAAAATGGTCAGGAAGCGTTTCTTCGTACCGCTGAAATCCGCCAACGCTCCCAGGATCGGGCTGATGATGGCTGCCACCAGGGCTGAAATCGATGATGTATATCCCCAATAGGCGGTCGCCATATTGGGTGCCAGGTTACTGGCAGCAACCGAAGTGAAATAAACAGGCAGAACAGCGGCCATGATGGTGGTGGCGAATGCTGAATTACCCCAGTCATACATGGTCCAAGCGTTGATTGCCCGCTTATGTAATTTCTCTTCCATAAGTGCTACCTCCTTGGGTTCTGAATAATGTAAATATTAGCATAGTATGGTTTTGAGTGCATGCGAAATGAAGCATACTTGACTTTTAGAACAATTGACCTATAATTGACAATAGAATTCATTTTCTAAATCATTTACGGTGGTTGGCAATCATAATCTTGGGGTTCTTATGTCCATAAAAGTGAATCGCGGTGTCGAAGAGCAAAAAGGGGTGGATGGTATAATGGAAGGTCGTTTTGATGATCTCATAGTACCAGGGTTTGATTTTATGTCCAAAAATGTCATTCGCGTTGTCGGTGCACGTGAACATAATTTAAAAAACATCACCGTGGAAATACCGCGGGACAAACTTGTCGTGATCACTGGACTCTCCGGGTCCGGGAAAAGTTCGCTGGCATTTGATACCATCTTTGCTGAAGGACAGCGCCGGTATGTTGAATCTCTTTCCGCGTATGCCCGTCAATTCCTGGGGCAGATGGAAAAACCGGATGTGGATTATATCGATGGACTATCACCGGCTGTTTCGATCGACCAGAAAGCCACTTCACACAATCCCCGCTCAACCGTTGGTACGGTTACTGAAATCTACGATTACCTGCGCCTGCTCTTCGCGCGCGCGGGGATCCCTCATTGCCCCATTTGCGGAAGGGTAGTCGTCAAACAATCGGCACAGGAGATCGTGGATGCCATCGAGGAACTGCCCGAGGGCACCAAAATCCTGGTGCTTGGACCGATCGTGCGCGGGCGAAAAGGAACCTACCAGGCGGTATTCGATGAGATCCGCAAGGCTGGTTTTGTCAGAGTCCGCGTGGATGGAGAAATTCATAACCTGGATGATGAAATTGAGCTGGATCGATACAAAATCCACACCATTGAAGCTGTTGTGGATCGACTGGTGATCAATCGTCCTGAAGATGAAGAAGAGCACCGGACCACCCGTTCCCGTTTAACTGATTCGATCGAGACGGCATTGAAAGTGGGTGAGGGATATCTGACCATCCAGGATATTTCCAGCGAGCCCGCCCGGGATATCATGTTCTCAGAACACCTGGCTTGCCCTGAGCACGGCGTGAGCCTGCCGGAAATTGAACCGCGTACCTTTTCCTTCAATACACCCCATGGTGCCTGCCAGGATTGCCAGGGATTGGGCTCCAAACTTGAAATCGACCCAGAATTGATCATCCCGGATAGAGAAAGATCATTCAGTGAAGGCGCCATCGCCGCCATGGAATGGGGAGTCCGCGAACAGGGTGGGTATTACTGGCAGATGATCGAAGCTGTTGCCCGCCAGTATCACATTGACCTGGAAAAACCGGTGAAGGATCTTGGACCTGAAAAAATCACGACCATCCTTTACGGTACCGGCTCGCAGGAAATCCAAATGACCTTGTTTGGGCGCGACCGGCAAACGACAATAAACACCACATTCGAGGGAATAATCCCGAACCTGATGCGCCGCTACCGCGAAACTCAATCAGAATACATCCGCAACAAGATCTCTGAATTCATGACCGATAAACCCTGCCCGACCTGCGGGGGCAAACGCCTACGGGTGGAAGCGCTGGCAGTGACCGTAGATGATCACAATATCGTCGAGATCACGGATTGGCCGGTGAACCGAACCCTGGAATGGGCAACCCGGCTGGCCGGTAACAATTCACCACTCGGTTCCAGGCAGAAAGCCATTGCGGACCGGGTGCTGAAGGAAATCCTGGCTAGGCTGGGTTTCCTGGTTGACGTTGGGCTGGATTACCTTACGCTGCGCAGATCAGCAGGATCGCTCTCGGGTGGTGAAGCCCAACGAATCCGACTGGCGACACAGGTAGGTTCGCGGTTAATGGGCGTGCTGTACGTACTGGATGAACCATCCATTGGTTTGCACCCAAAGGATAATGCCAAACTACTGGCGACATTGAAAGGACTTCGCGACATCGGTAATACCGTACTCGTTGTGGAGCATGATGAAGAGACCATCCGCTCTGCTGACTGGATCGTTGATTTGGGTCCACGCGCCGGCGAATACGGTGGGAGACTTGTGGCAGAGGGACCGGTGGAGGAGATTATCCGCAACCCGGAATCCCTAACCGGTGCTTATTTATCCCGTAAGCTGCACGTACCCATGCCCGAATCAAGAAGAGCTGGCAATGGAAAATGGTTAAAGGTGATAGGTGCCCGGGCCAACAATCTGAAAGATCTCACTGTTTCAATACCCCTGGGGCGTTTTGTTTGCATAACCGGCGTTTCCGGATCAGGTAAATCCACCTTGATGGTTGATGTGCTACACAGCGCACTGGCCAGACAACTTATGGGCGCACACACGAGCCCGGGTGACTATGACCGTATTGAGGGCATCGAGTATTTGGACAAGATCATCAATATCGATCAATCCCCCATTGGTCGAACTCCGAGATCCAATCCCGGAACCTATACGGGTATGTTCGATGAGATCCGGACACTATTTACCGAACTTCCTGAAAGTAAAATGCGTGGATACAAGAGAGGTAGATTCTCGTTCAACGTGCATGGCGGACGCTGCGAAGCCTGCCAGGGGCAGGGACAGCTGCGAATAGAAATGCAATTTCTCCCGGATATCTATGTGCCATGCGATGTGTGCCACGGCTCAAGATTTAATCGTGAAACGCTCCAGGTGCATTTTAAAGGATTATCCATCGCCGATGTACTGGACACCACGGTGGACAAAGGCCTGGAGTTCTTTTCCGCCATTCCGTCCATCATGAATAAATTGCGGACCCTTCAGGATGTTGGGCTTGGATATATCAAGATCGGACAGTCTGCGACGACATTATCCGGGGGTGAAGCCCAGCGGGTAAAACTTGCCAAGGAACTCTCCCGCCGCGCAACAGGTAGAACACTTTATGTTTTGGATGAGCCATCCGTAGGTCTGCACGCTGCTGATGTGCATAAACTGATCGAGGTGCTGCAAAAACTAGTTGAGAGCGGCAACAGCGTTCTGATCATCGAACATAACCTGGATATCATCAAGGTCGCCGATTACATCATCGACCTGGGTCCAGAGGGCGGCGACCGGGGTGGTGAGCTCATCGCGGAGGGTACACCTGAGGAAATCTGCACGAATAAGCTTTCATATACAGGTGATTATTTGCGCAAGTATCTGGATGAATTCAAGCCAGTCCCAAGAAACAACCAGGTTTAGTTTTCAATAAGAATTTTCTTCACAGGATGCTATAATTTTTTTATGAAAAAAGCATCCATTTCCCCATTTTTTTCACCAAAAGGCATAGCGATCGTTGGCGTATCACGCGATCCGGGCAAGCTTGGTTACGGGCTGGCTCGCAACCTGGTCAACAGCGGATACGCGGGAGCCATCCATTTTATTAATCCGAAGGGTGGGGAGCTCCTGGGCAAGGTTATTTATCCGTCTTTGAAAGATGTACCTGATCCAGTGGATTTGGCTGTCCTGCTCGTGCCACCTCCTGCGGTCCCTCAAGCCATTAAGGATGCAGGTGAGCGCGGGATAAAAGCGGCGATCATTGCCACGGGCGGCTTCCGGGAGACCGGGTCTGAGGGGGCAGCCCTGGAAGAAGAATGCCTCCAGGTGGCGAAAGGATATGGCATGCGGCTGGTGGGACCCAACTGCATTGGCCTGGTCAATACCCACCTTCCTTTGGACACGACATTCCTCCAACCACCTGGTCCACCCATCGGAGAGATCGCGTTTGTTTCACATTCGGGGGCGATATGTGCTGCCGTGATCGATTGGATACGCGGTGAAGGGATCGGACTTTCCCATTTAATTTCGCTCGGCAACCAGGCTGACGTTAATGAAGCTGAAGTACTGCCCGTCCTTGCCGGGGATAAGCATACCCGGGTGATCACCCTTTATCTTGAAGGGGTGAAGGATGGCAGAGCTTTTATTGAGTCTGCAAGATCAACCGCGCAAGTAAAACCAGTTGTAGCGATCAAAGTCGGCCGTTTCGAAAGCGGCCGCAAGGCGGCTGCCAGCCACACCGGCGCATTGGCAGGAGCTGAAGCGGCATTCGATGCTGCCTTCGCTTCCGCCGGCGTGTTGAGGGCAGAAAACACCGAGGAATTATTCCAGTGGGCACGCACGCTGGCCTGGAGCCCACTGCCTGCAGGCAACCGGGTGGCAGTATTAACCAATGCCGGGGGACCAGGAGTGACTGCTGCGGATGCCCTTGAGCAAAACGGGATGAGATTGGCGGAACTCAGCGAAACCACGATCGCTACACTGAAGGAATTTCTACCACCGGCTGCAAGCCTGCATAACCCGGTGGATATGCTGGCATCTGCCAACGAAATCCATTACGGGAAATCATTGCAGACACTGCTGGACGACCCGGGAGTGGACGCGGTGATGGTGATTTCACCACCGCCACCACCCACGACAACCGGGGCGATCGTTAAAACCATGATCCCGTTGATCCAAACCTGCAACAAACCAGTGGTTTTTGCATTGATGGGCAATGCCCAAATTGCTGAAGGTGTTTCACTATTGCGTGCTGCGCAGATCCCGGATTACCGTTTTCCTGAGACTGCCGCGAGTGCGTTGGGTGCCCTTGTACGTTACGCGACTTGGAGGAGGTCACAGCCTTCACGAGCCAAGACTTCCTTGAAGATCCCAGTCCAAAAAGCCAGGGATATTCTTAAGAAAGCAGCTGCTCCGAAAGGTTCATTTCTACCGGGAGAAATCACGCTCGATTTGATGGAAGCAGCCGGCATCCCGATATCAAGATTGGAACTGGCGCCTTTCGAGGATTCTGCAGTACAGATCGCGAAAAAAATGGGATACCCGGTGGTCATGAAAGTAGCTTCCGGGGATATCAGTCATAAATCCGATGCAGGCGGCGTTATATTGGATGTGAAATCAGATGATGAGGTTAGAGAAGGATATCGACAGATCATCAAGAACTGCCAGATCATATGCCCCTGCTGCCCAGATCGATGGAGTGCATATCCAACGCCTGCTCCCGCCAGGTCAAGAGGTGATCACCGGCGTGGTACGCGATCCACAATTTGGACCCCTGGTCATGTTCGGCTCCGGTGGGATCGAAGTGGAAGGGCTAAAGGATGTAGCGTTTGCGCTTGCTCCATTGGACGAGCATGATGCTGAAGCTTTGATCGATTCCACGTGGGCTGGTCGAAAGTTGGCTGGCTTCCGCAGCATCCCACCTGCTGATAAGAAAGCAGCAGCGGATACACTCGTGAAGCTTTCCTTGCTGGCAATGGCCTTACCGGAGGTGGCTGAAATGGAGATCAATCCTTTGAGAGTATTCTTGCCAGGTGAGGGCGCCTGCGCCATAGATGTTCGGATCAAGATTGGATAATAAAAACCGCCTGCCAAACGGCAGGCGGTTATATTTATTTGGCTCATTCCTATGATGGAATAGTCCCACGACCAACGCCAAAGTATTGAAAACCAAGAGAGCGTAATTTATCAGCATCCCACAGATTGCGCCCATCCATGATCACGGGTGTATGCATCAGCTGTTTGATCTTTTCAAAATCGAGTTGCTTGAATTCATTCCATTCGGTTGCCAGGACGAGTGCATCGGCACCTTCCGCCACCTGATAGGGATTCTCGCAAATCTTCACCCGTTTTAGGTGCTGCGCGGCTGTCTCGCGGGCCTGCGGATCATATGCCTTTACATTGGCGCCTTCATTCTGGAGAAGGTGGATGACTTCAAGGGCAGGAGCATCCCGGACATCATCCGTGTTCGGTTTGAATGAAAGTCCAAGAACGCCAATGGTTTTATCATTCAGATTTCCAAGAGCGTGACGCAATTTCACAATGACGCGGCGGCGCTGATTACGGTTGATCTCCATAACAGCCTGCAATAACTGGGGATGGGTGCCGTTAAGAACTGCCATGTGTTCGAGTGCTTTCACGTCCTTGGGAAAGCAGCTGCCTCCCCAGCCCAATCCGGCATCCAGGAAAGCATGCCCGATGCGCTTATCCATACCCATGCCGGATGCAACTTCACGCACATCAGCACCCATTTCCTCGCACATATTGGCTATCTCATTGATAAATGATATCCGTGTAGCCAGGAAAGCATTGGAGGCATATTTGATCATCTCCGCAGTGCGGAGGTCAGTGATCAGGATGGGACAACGCAGGCTGGTGTAAAGCGTCGCAACCTGATTGGCAGCTTCCTTATCCTCCGAACCAAGGACCACCCGATCAGGATTCATAAAATCATTTATGGCGGAACCTTCACGCAAAAATTCCGGATTGGAAACAACCTTGAACTCGAGGGGTTTATCCCCGCGGCGCTTTCGGATGACATCCGCCACCCAGTCCCCAGTGCCAACCGGGACAGTGGATTTATTCACCACGATGATGGGATGATCCACGTGATCGGTGATTGATTCTGCCGCAGCCCGTATATACTGGAGGTCAGCTTCACCTTCAGTTCCTGAAGGGGTGCCAACAGCGATGAAAGCGAATTCGCATTCCTTCAAACCATCCTGATAGTCCGTCGTGAAGATTAGCCGGCCGGCACTCACATTCTGGGCGACCAGCTGCTCCAAACCGGGTTCATAGATAGGCATGATACCTTTCTGCAGGTTTTGGATGCGCGTCGAATCCACGTCCAGGCAGATGACGCGATTTCCCAAGTCAGCGAAGCAGACACCCGTGACCAAGCCGACATAACCCGTACCGATGACGCAAATCTGGCTCATAGAGTGATTCCTTTGTAGAAATTATAGCTTAATCCAACTATGGGAAATTGAAATACAATCCGTCGGTTGTATAATCAGATTAATCGATATCCAGGAGCATATATGACTGCAAAAATAATTGATGGAGCTGCTATCGCCGAACAGGTGAGGGCTGAAGTTGCACATGAAGTAGAAGCGCGTGTTAAATCTGGAAAATCCATTCCCGGACTTGCCACAGTCCTGGTGGGCGATAATCCCGCCTCGCATGTGTATGTGCGCTCAAAACATAAAGCCTGCCAAGAAGTGGGGATCCAATCCTTCAGCCATGAACTACCAGCTACCGCGACACAGAAAGAAGTGGAAGACCTGGTCAAGGAACTGAATGACGATCCGGCGGTCCATGGTATTCTAGTGCAGCTACCGCTTCCCTCTGGATTGAATGAGGAAGGCGTTCTAAGTACTGTCAAGCTGGATAAGGATGTGGATGGATTTCATCCCATCAACATCGGACGGTTGGCTCAAAAAGGACGCGACCCACTCTTCGTTCCAGCCACGCCCTCCGGCGTGATGTTCCTGTTGGAAAAGTACGTGCCAAATATCGAAGGTTTAAATGCAGTCGTATTGGGTCGATCGAATATCGTCGGGATGCCGGTGGCATTGTTACTCGTGCGTGCGAACGCGACAATGACCATCTGCCATTCGCGGTCACGCGACCTGCCTTCCATAACACGACAGGCGGATATCCTGGTGGCGGCTGTCGGGAAAGTGGAAATGGTAAGGGGGGATTGGGTGAAACCAGGCGCGGTGGTCATCGATGTGGGTATCAATCGCGTTGATGACGCGACCCGACCAAGAGGTTACCGCCTGGTGGGAGATGTTGCTTTTGATGAAGTCAAGGAAGTGGCTGGGGCGATCACACCGGTTCCCGGTGGAGTCGGACCCATGACGATCGCCATGCTGCTGCGCAGTACATTACGGGCAGCCAAATTAAAGGATTGAAAGTCCCAACGAAATTGGTATTGTCAGACAATTGACAAATTGGATAAAAATCATTAAACTCGATCAATACACTTCCAGTGTATGAAGCGAGGAATATGACCACTCTTCTCATTCGAAATGCCACCTGCCTGGTAACGATGGATGACCAGCGTAGAGAAATCAAAAATGGTGGGATATTTATAAGGGACGGATTTATCGAGAAGATTGGACAAACAAGCGAATTACCACAAGAGGCAGATGAGATCCTAGATCTCAAGGATCACCTGGTTCTCCCGGGATTGATCAACTGCCATCACCATTTTTATCAAACCTTAACCCGAGCCATTCCTGCAGCACAAAACGCAAATCTTTTCAATTGGTTGAAAACACTCTATCCGATCTGGGCACGCATGAGCCCGGAGGATATTTTTATATCCACAAAAACAGCATTGGCAGAATTGGCTTTGAGCGGCTGCACGACCGCCAGTGATCACCTTTATCTTTTTCCTAATGGATCAAAACTTGATGATGAAATCTCCGCCGCCAGCGAAATGGGATTACGCCTGCATGCCTCCCGCGGATCGATGAGCCTGGGAGAAAGTAAAGGCGGATTGCCACCGGATAGTGTCGTGGATAGCGAAGAAGCGATTCTTAAAGACAGCATCCGTTTGATCGACCGATACCATGATGCGGCTACCGGATCGATGGTTCAGATTGTGCTGGCGCCATGCTCACCTTTCAGTGTGACCGGTGAATTAATGCGCGAGAGCGCTAAACTGGCACGGGAAAAGGGTGTTCATTTACATACCCACCTGGCAGAAACTGAGGACGAGGAATCATTTTGCCAGGAAAAATTCGGATACCGTCCAGTAGGTTACATGCAATCAGTGGATTGGATAGGCGAAGACGTCTGGTTCGCACATAGTGTCTACGTGAACCAGGAAGAAATCGATCTATACAGCCGAACCGGGTGTGGAGTGGCTCACTGTCCTTCATCGAACATGCGACTTGCATCGGGGATCGCTCCATTGCGTGAGTATATGGCTGCCGGGGTTAAAGTTGGATTGGGCGTGGATGGTTCTGCCAGTAATGACGGTTCGCACCTGCTGGGTGAAGTGCGACAGGCTATGCTGCTGGCACGCTTGAGAGCCGGGATTGAAGGCGCATCCCGCTCAGGCAAGGATACTCCTCCAATCGTGACTGCAAGACAAGTTCTCGAGCTGGCCACCCGTGGAGGCGCTGCCGTGCTGGGGAGAAAAGATATCGGCAGCCTGGAAATCGGAAAATGTGCAGATTTTATTGCCTTCAATCTAAACCGTCTCGATTATGCCGGTGCGCTGCACGATCCTGTTTCGGCACTTGTTTTCTGCACACCTCAAAACGTTGACTATAACGTGGTCGGAGGAAAATTCATCATCCGTGAAGGGCAGTTCATGACTTTGGATTTACCAAAACAAATTGAGCGACACAATAAAGCTTCATCCCGGTTAATGGAAGGGTAAATGATGAGTTTTGGATTTGGCTACAAGGATACCCGGGCATTGGTCAACTGCGCGATGGGACGTACACCAGCGGATATTGTCATTAGAGATGGCCAGTGGGTGAGTGTGCAAAGCGGCGAAATCATCCCGCATACCGACATCGCCATCCTGGCCCACCGTATCGCGTATGTAGGACCGGATGCGAGTCATACCATTGGCAAGTCCACCGTCATCATCGAAGCGAAAAATCGTTATCTGGTGCCAGGCTTGCTGGACGCCCATATGCACGTTGAATCAGGCATGCTCACGGTGACCGAATTTGCACGGGCGGTGATCCCGCATGGCACCACAGGCATGTTCATCGACCCGCATGAAATCGCCAATGTCTTTGGCCTGCGGGGTGTCCGCCTGATGGTCGACGAAGCCCAGCAACAACCCATCCACGTTTTTGTGCAGATGCCTTCCTGCGTACCTTCTGCTCCCGGATTTGAAACCCCAGGCGAGACGATAGGACCAACTGAAGTTGCTGAAGCAATGACCTGGCCCGGGATCATCGGACTGGGCGAGATGATGAACTTTCCCGGTGTCTATAACAGCGATGATAAAGTGCATGCTGAAATGGCAATCACGCGGCAGGCAAACAAGGTGATCGGCGGGCATTATGCTTCCCAAGATCTCGGCCTTCCATTCCATGGTTATGCTGCTGGAGGTCCCCAGGACGATCATGAGGGCACACGCCTGGAGGATGCCATTGCACGCGTCAGGCAGGGAATGCGAGCCATCATCCGACTGGGATCGGGCTGGCATGATGTGACCGCCCAGGCTCCAGCGATCACCGAACTCAAATTGAATTCGAGCAGGTTCCTGTTATGCACCGATGATTCCCATTCTCAAACCCTCGTGGCTGATGGTCATATGGACCGGGTGGTACGCCAGGCGATATCGGATGGAATTCCTCCCATCACCGCATTACAAATGGCAACCATCAATACGGCGGAATATTTTGGAGTCAGCCGCAATATCGGGCTTATCGCTCCAGGTCGCTACGCGGATATATTGCTGGTCAAAGACCTTAACAAATTCTCAACAGACATGGTTATTTGCCGCGGGGAAACCCTGGCAGAGAATGGCAAGATAATGTTCGAACGGACACCATTCGAATACCCGATCTGGGTTTTGGAATCCATTCACCTTCCGAGGAAATTAACCCCTCAGGATTTTGTATTGAAAGTACCTGAAGGGGTGAACCCGGATCATGCCACGGCTAATGTAATTGGGATCATCGAAAATCAAGCCCCCACGCGGCACCTGCGCATCCCGGTGCCAATCACCAATAACGAGGTAAAAGCAGATATTTCCAAAGACCTGGCTAAGGTTGCGCTGATTGAAAGACACCGGTCCACCGGTCGAATTCAGTTGGGATTGGTAAGTGGTTTTGGTTTGAAAGAAAAATGTGCCATTGCCACCACGGTTGCGCATGATTGCCACCACATGATCGTTGTTGGCACCGATGAAAATGCCATGTCCCTGGCTGCCAATCTACTGGCAGAGTCAGGAGGCGGTCAATTGGTCGTCAAAGACAATAAGGTTATCGGCCAAGTGAAGCTTCCGATCGCCGGGTTGATGTCAAATCATCCAGCAGAAGAAGTAGCCAGGGAAGCTGAAACGGTTTTACAAGGATTCAAGCTATGCGGGTGCGGCTTGAACAATCCAAACATGCAATTAAGCCTCCTGGCACTGGTTGTGATCCCCGAGCTGCGTTTATCAGACCTGGGACTGGTGGATATCAACAGGTTTGATTTCATCCCGGTGATCGAATAAGGATACGAAAATTGAAAAATCAAAAACAGAAAAAAGAACATCCATTTATCAGGCTTCAAACAGAACTGACCGAACTCATTTCAAAGTCCAAGCCTGGTGATAAATTGCTCAATGAGCCTGACCTGGCAAAGAAACTGGGAGTCTCGCGTGCCACCTTAAGGGAAGCGATGCGGGCATTTGAGGGACAGGGATTGATCCGACGCCGGCAAGGCGTGGGAACATTCGTTGTCAGCCATACACACACCATTGAGAGCGGCCTGGAGGTATTGGAAAGTATTGAAACGCTGGCCAAGCGCATCGGACTTGATGTTTCCATGGGTAATCTAAAATTGGAGCAAATTGAAGCGGATAAGGATCAAGCAGAGTATCTCGTTGTAAAAACAGGTACCAAGGTGATCAAGATTACCCGAGTGATCATTGCGGAAAACCGCCCCGTGGCTTATTTAATTGACCTATTACCCGCTGACATCCTGACCGTTGAAGATCTCAAAGAAGGGTTTACCGGCTCCGTCCTGGATTGGTTATTAAAACGAGGCACACCGCTGCTGGCCAATTCGAGCACCGAGATACAGGCGATCGCCGCGCACCAGGAAGTGGCGCGTGCATTGCAGATCCAGCGAGGAGATGTCCTTCTAAAATTTATTGGCAATCTGCTCTCAACGAATGGCAGAGTCATCGATCATTCGGCAAGTTATTTCCTACCCGGCTATTTCCGTTTTCATGTTGTCCGCCGGGTGAACCATAACCACATGGATTTTGTCCAGAGCAAGTAAGGAGGAGCCGTTAGGACCAGACATTTATTAATTACGATATCAAACAAATTCATAAAATTAAAAAGGAGTAAATAAAATGCGCAGTTTTTTAGGTCGTGATATTCTTTCACTAAAAGAGTTCGAACGCCAGGAATTCTTCCACGTTTTCGAGGTTGCGGATGAAATGGCACCGATCGCGAAATCGCGACGCAACAGTGATCTACTTGCCGAGAAAACAATGGTCACAGCGTTTTACCAACCTTCCACACGGACTCGTCTTGCCCATGAAGCTGCCATGCACCGCCTGGGCGGGCATGTGACCGGTTTCTCGGATGCCAAGATGACTCGCGCCGGTGACTGGTACCAGGAAAGCATCAAAGATACGGTCAAGATGCTTGAGTTCTACGGAGATGTGATCGTCATGCGGCATTTCCAGCAAGGTGCACCCATGGAAGCCGCAAAATGGGCATCTGTTCCGATCATCAACGGCGGTGACGGTTGGGGCGAACATCCCACCCAGATCCTGACCGATCTTTACACGGTCCTCACGGAAAAAGGCACCATCGACGGATTGAAGTGGCTGGCTGTGGGCGATATGCGCATGCGCACCATGCATTCACTGGGTTATGCCCTATCGCAATTCGACTGCCCGATCACTTTCGTGGCTCCACCTGAAATGTCCCTTACCAAGGAATTCAAAGCTGAATTAAAAGAATACAGCCTGGATTTCAAGGAAGCCGAACATGTAGAACAGGCAATTGCAGACGCTGACGTGATCCTGGTCGAACCGGTCGTCCAGCCCGATTATACGAAGTCACGCCAGGAAGCCGGCGAACACGGTATGACCCCCGCGAATTACAAGATCACCCGCGAACTGCTTTCCAAGAAAGCGAAATCGGATGCAATCCTGCTACATTCTCTTCCACGGATGGACGAAATCCCGCCGGACGTGGATATCACCCGCTGGTCGCGCTACTGGCAGGAAGCCTTCAACGGCGTGGTGATGCGAATGGCGCTGCTGGGTCTTGTACTCGGAGCCATGGAATAAGAAACCAGATTTGCATCCCATTAATCAGAATTTGATCAAGGGATGCAGATCTCTCAAGAAGAGAGGAATATATGCAAACCTTCCTGCACGGACGCGACCTGATCGGGGATCTTGATTTCAGCAAAGAGGAAGTCGAAACCGTTTTAGATGTCGCTTTTGACTTGAAACGCAAACGAGCGCTCAATGAACCACATCCATACTTAAGGGATAAGGTGCTTGCGATGCTTTTCTTTTTCAGCAGCACCCGGACACGAGGCTCGTTTGAAGCTGGTATGGCTCAGCTGGGTGGTCACGGCGCTTTTATCGATTCGAAAACCACCCAGATTTCCCATGGTGATACACCCAAAGAGATCGGGGAGATCTTCGGTCGTTATTTCGATGGTATTGCAGTCCGCCATGTGACCTGGGGTGAAGGCAATGGGTATCTCAACGAAGTCGCAAAACATTCCCGTGTCCCTGTTTTGAATATGCAGTGCGATATTTACCATCCCTTCCAGTGCCTGGCTGACCTGATGACCATCATGGAGAAAAAAGGACGTGATCTTCGAAAGAAGAAAATGGTTGTCTCCTGGGCATACGCAGCATCCTACCAGAAACCAATGTCGGTTCCCCAGAGCCTGATCCTGCAGATGCCGCGCTTCGGTATGGATGTAGTATTGGCTCATCCACCCGAGTTCCGCCTGATGCCGGATATCATGGATCAAGCCCAGGCAGAAGCCAAAAAATTTGGCGTCGGCTTTGAAGTTATGGATGACATGGATAAGGCATTCAAAGATGCTGATATCATCTACGCCAAGAGCTGGGGTGCCATGGTGCACACCCCGGATGAAAAAGAAGGCGCTGAGATCATTAAAAAATATTCGAGCTGGATCACCGATGAGCGCCGCATGAAGCTAGCGAATAAAGATGCGATATACATGCATCCGTTACCGGCGGATCGCAATATTGAAGTCACCGATGGAGTGATGGATGGTCCGCAATCTGTCGTTTACGACGAGGCGGAAAATCGGCTTCACGCTCAAAAAGCCGTGATGGCATTGACGATGGGTTAAGAATTTCTTAGAGGAGATTAATACATATGACCAAGAAAGTCGCAGTTGTTGCCATCGGTGGCAACTCATTGATCAAGGATAAAGATCACCAATCAGTTGAAGACCAGTATCTTGCTGCCAAGGAAACCTGCCATCACATCGCGGATATGATCGAGGCAGGTTGGGATGTGGCCATCGGGCACGGCAACGGTCCGCAGGTGGGTTTCATCCTGCGCCGGTCTGAAATTGCCCATAAAACCGAAGGGATGCATGAGGTTCCCCTGGATGTCTGTGGAGCGGATTCCCAGGGTGCGATCGGATACGCACTTCAGCAGAACTTGCAGAATGACTTTTATCAACGAAAAATCAAGAAAGCTGTTTGCACCGTGATCACACAGGTGCTGGTGGATAAGAACGACAAGGCGTTCCAGAATCCATCCAAACCCATTGGAGGTTTCATGGATGAAGCGGAAGCCAAACAACGGGAAAAGGACCTGGGATGGAGCGTGGTTGAAGATGCCGGGCGTGGCTGGCGGCGTGTGGTGGCATCACCCATCCCCCAGGAAGTTGTTGAGCTCGAATCAGTACAAACCCTGATCGATGTCGGCGCTGTAGTCGTTACCGTAGGAGGTGGTGGTATCCCTGTGGTAGATAAGGGTAATGGTGAATATGAGGGTACTGCTGCAGTGATCGACAAGGATTATGCCAGCAGCCTTCTCGCCCGTGAAATTAAAGCTGATCTCCTTTTAATCTCCACCGCTGTGGAGAAAGTCGCCATCAATTATGGCAAGCCAGATCAGAAGTGGTTGGATAAAATGACATTGGCGGAAGCCAAGCAATACCTTGCGGAAGGTACGCACTTCGCAAAGGGTTCTATGGCACCCAAGATCCAGGCAATCATCTGGTTCCTCGAAGCAGGAGGTAAACAGGGTCTGATAACAGATCCCCCGAATATCGGACGTGCCTTGAAAGGTGAAACTGGAACGTGGATCGTTCCTTAGTAATTCATCGCCAAATAATCATTTGGTTTGTAACCAGGTCATTTCAATTCTGTAAACTGCAGGTTGGATTCAAATGATAGTTGGTAGATAGAGTAAAATTATTAGGTTGTTTTTAACAACAGTTTTTTACGAGCTTAACTTGACGACCTAAATCTGTATTCTGGTAATTAACGATTTTTCATCATTTGAAAAAGGAGGTGACATCGGGAAGTTTATCTTTTTTGATCGTCAATCAATCGAGCACCATATTCTATTGAATTTCTGACAGGAGGAGAATGATGGTTTCAAAACGTTTGTTGATTGTATTAAGTTTGCTGATCACAGTAGCGATGCTGCTATCTGCCTGCAAACCTGCAGCTACCCCGGTTCCCACGGAAGCACCCGTTGTTGAACCGGTCGCTCCCGAAGAACCAGCCGAAGAACCGCCCGCAGAGCCCTTTGTATTCGGTATGCTCATGGTCGGACCTTATAATGATCATGGTTGGAGCGAAGCGCATTACGATGCCGGAATTTACGTTCAGGAGAGAATTCCTGGTTCCGAGTTCATCTATATTGATAATGTCAATATTTCCGCCCGGCCGGATTCAACCACAGCCCAATTGGCTGAAGAGCTCCTGGCTCGTGGTGCGAAAGCGATCATCTTCAACTCGGATGATATGAAAGACGGTGTCCTGGAATTCGCTCAAAATCACCCTGACGTGCCGGTCATTTGGGCATCTGGTGATTATGCCTGGCAGGAAGGCACCCGTTATGAGGATCTCCCCGCTGAGAGCGATATCATGGGGCGAATGGAATACGGAAAAATGATCGCCGGCTGTGCTGCTGCCCTGACAACTCAAACGGGACAGATCGGTTATCTGGGTCCATTGATTAATGACGAGACCCGCCGCCTGACCGCGTCCGTCTATCTGGGCGCCAAGTACTGCTATGAGAAATATGCTGCCAAAGATCCTGCCGCCTTGAAGTTCCGGGTGACATGGATCGGCTTCTGGTTCAATATCCCCGGATTCACCCTGGATCCCACCCAGGTTGCTGATGAATTCGTCAACAGCGGATTCGATGTGGTCGTATCCGGCATTGACACCACTGAGGCTTTGGTGGAGGCCAATAAGTTCAAGGGTGAGGGCAAAGCAGTTTGGGCCATCCCTTACGATTTCAAGGGCGCATGCGACACCGCACCTGATGTCTGCCTTGGTGTTCCTTATTTCAACTGGGGTCCTGATTACTTGAAGGTTCTCCAGACTGTTGTTGATGGAACATATGACCGCGTCTTCGTTTGGAGTGGACCGGATTGGACCAATATCAACAACGAGGATACATCCATGGTCGGCTTTGTAAAAGGCCCAGCCCTCAGTGCAGATAATGCTGCCAAATTGGATCAATTCATTGCTGAACTGGCTGGTGGATTGAACCTGTTCACTGGACCGTTGAATTACCAGGATGGATCACCATTCCTGGCGGATGGTGTTGCTGGCACGGACCAGCAAATCTGGTACCTCCCGCAATTGCTCGAAGGCATGGAAGGCCAGAGCGTTTCCCAGTAGTTAATCATGTTTGATAAGGGGAAGGTGAGATATTCACCTTCCCCTCCTTTTATCACGCAGAACCGGAATAAAACATGAATGTCGAATTAAGGGATATCCATAAAAGATTTGGGAAAGTCCATGCCAACGATGGAATTTCCCTGACCATTAAATCAGGATCAATCCAGGGTATTTTAGGTGAAAATGGCGCCGGGAAATCCACCCTGATGAAGATCCTCTCGGGATTTATCCAGGCTGATTCGGGTGATATTTTCCTGGATGGAAAAAAGACCATAATCCATTCCCCGGCAGATGCTGTTCGGCTGGGGATTGGGATGCTTCATCAGGATCCACTTGACGTGCCAGCGATGCGCGCAATCGACAACTTCATCCTTGGGAGTCCCAGTGGCTTTTTCCCCAATATCAATAAGGCTACCTCGGATTTCAAAAAACTTCAGAAGCAATATGGTTTCGATATTCAACCCGATGCATACGTTGAATCGATGACCGTGGGTGAGCGCCAACAACTTGAGATATTGCGATTATTATGGTTGGGCGCCAGAGTACTGATATTGGATGAACCGACAACGGGAATTTCTGCAGCCCAAAAATCGAGTTTATTTGAAACCGTGTATAAATTATCAAAGCAGGACAAAGCAATCATTTTTGTTTCTCACAAATTGGAAGAAGTCGAACAATTATGCAGCCAGGTTGCTGTTTTTAGCCAGGGGAAAAAAGTGGGTGAATCCAAACCCCCTTATAAAACGGACGAACTGGTCCGGATGATGTTTGGGAAAATCATTAAAAAAGGCGAGCGATCATGCCAGCAGCGGGATGACATCTTCATGCAGGTAAAAAACATGGATATTGAAGATGTTCGCTTGAAAATTCGCGATGTTGGCATTGATATTCGCTGTGGCGAAGTCATCGGATTGGCAGGGATGGAAGGTTCAGGTCAGAGCCTGATCCTGAAAGCTCTTGCAGGACTGATCCGCCCAACCAATGGCAAGATCATCATTAAATCTCAAAATAATAAAGAAAAAAATCTTGTCGGCAAGCATTATTTTGATTTTAAAAATTCGGGAATATCATATCTCCCGGCGGCAAGGCTTGAAGAAGGTCTGATCCCGGGACTTACACTTACAGAACATTTTATTCTCTCTGAAAAGCAAAAAGGATTCTTCGTTGATCGCAAAGGTGCAGAGGAATTTGCATCAGGGAAGATCAACAATTTCAACATAAAAGGAACACCATCACATACCGTTGAATCTCTATCAGGTGGCAATCAGCAGCGCGCGCTTCTTGCATTGATGCGAACACCGTTGAACCTCCTCCTCCTTGAGCATCCGACCCGTGGGTTGGATATTGAATCCACGATGGATATCTGGACCAAACTAAAATCCAGGTGTGCAGATGGGACGAGTATTCTTTTCATTTCTTCAGATCTTGATGAAATTCTCCATTACAGTGACCGGATCATCGTATTTTTTGGCGGTAAAGTTTCCAAAGCCTACGATGCCACGAAAATCACAGTCGAACAACTTGGCCAATTGATCGGTGGCAAAGGTTGGTCGTAATTATTCAATGATTGGACAAAACGATGGCGATGAAATCAAATACGAAAACAAATCCAACTCAGTCCTTTTTCACCAGCATTTTAACCAACAGGGCTGCTTCGCTGATCATAGCTGTGCTTTTATCACTGGCTTTCACATCAGTGGTAGTCTTGGTGATGAAGGCCAGCCCGACTGAAGTTCTAAATGTCATCCTAAAAGGTGCGTTTGGTTCCTGGGGAAATATTACCCAGGTAATCCAGGCCTGGGTACCCCTGATCCTGGTGGCAAGCGGATTAATGTTCACCTTCACTGCCGGTTTGTGGAATATCGGTATGGAAGGCCAAATCACCATGGGCGCTATTTTTGCTTACGGCACGATTCGATTGTTTTTTGGAACAGATACCCCGGGAGGACTGGTTATATTGCTGGCCATTATCAGCGGGGCATTTGGCGGTGCACTCTGGGCGTTGCTGGTGGGATGGTTGAAGATTTTTGGGAGTGTCAACGAAATCTTTGGTG
The DNA here is from genome assembly GCA_963804865.1 of uncultured Chloroflexia bacterium. Lineage (GTDB taxonomy): Bacteria > Chloroflexota > Anaerolineae > Anaerolineales > Anaerolineaceae > CAVVEQ01. The sequence continues at coordinate 894,906 of CAWDSH010000001.1, read as the reverse complement.
GACTTGGTTTCAACTTTATTGCGGATGCCATACTTCTTTACCTGGTGTACGGTCCGTGGAAACCGGAGGGCGTTGCATCGGGCAGTACTAAAATGCTGGACAGGATATATTGGCTTCCCCAGGTCGAAGGTACCTATCTGAGTACATGGGGTCTGGCATTAGCGATTGTTGGCGTTTTATTTGCCTTCATCATATTAAAAGGTACTTACTTTGGACTTAAGCTGAAAGCAGTTGGTAAGAACAGCAAATCAGCATTTCATTTAGGCGTGCCGAAAACCCGTTACATGGTCATTTCCTTTCTGTTATGCGGTATCTTCGCCGGTCTGGCTGGCGCATCACAGGTGACAGGATTTCACCATGTGTTACGAAATAACATTGCATCCGGTTATGGATACCTTGGGTTATTGGTATGCATGCTCTCAAATTTCCATCCATTGATTTCCATATTTATTGCCTTTTTCTTTATGGCATTGAATAAAGGGAGCAATGGATTGAATATCGATCTCAAACTGGATTCAAACCTCGCCGGGGTGATCCAGGGCTCGCTGGTGCTCTTTGTTCTTATGATGGATGGGGTGCGGAAGATTGTATCCAGGAAGCGGAAAGGGGTGGCAGCATGAACGACTCCACTCTCATCAGTATCGCTTCGATTTTTGCCTGGGCAGCACCGGTGATCTTTGCGGTGATCGGTGAAACCCTCACCGAAAAGGCAGGGGTTATCAATCTTTCACTAAACGGCACCATCCTCCTGACAGCCATGGCGGGATTCGCGGTGGCAACTACCACCAATAGCTTCGTGCTGGGATTCCTTGCTGGAGCAGCCATCGGTGCGCTTGTAGCTTTGATCGTGGCATTTATGAGTATTTCCCTCAAACAATCCCAAGTTGCTGTTGGGTATGTGCTTACCATGGCATGCAAAAGCCTGGCTTACTTCCTGGGCGCACCCTTTATCGGCGCAAAAGTAATGACTCTTTCAAATATTGAAATCCCCGGGCTTTCCTCAATCCCAATCCTGGGTGTGGTTCTCTTCAATCAAAATATCATGGTCTATGGCAGTTTTGTTGCCATCATCCTGGCATACATCTGGATTTTTAAAACGCGGGGTGGTTTGATCCTGAGAGGGGTTGGAGAAAAGCCGGCGGCAACATACGTGCGTGGTTCCAATGTCAACCTTCTACGATACTTGTACACAGCACTTGGGGGTGCGTTAGTCGGTATTGCCGGTCCACTGTATTCATTGAGCATCAAACCAGGATGGACAGGGCAATTAACAGGTTTGGATGGATTTGGCTGGATCGTTCTCGCCATTGTGATCTTTGGAGGCTGGCATCCACTGCGAGCAGCGCTGGGCGGATATTTATTTGTGCTCCTGCAGTGGCTGGGAATCACCTTCCAGCACATGATACCCAACATCAATCCTCGAGTTTTCGAGGTGGCGCCATTCCCACTGATGATCCTTGCCCTGTTATTCGTGAATATCGGGAATGCCGAATGGGTGGAACGCACCCTGGCGGGTCTCCCTGAAGACGCACGAAAATTCATTGCCAAGATCTTGCGAGCATTACGGACATCACCACCCGCTTCATTGGGTGTACCCTTTGAAAACGAGTAAAACAACATGAGTGAATTTATCGGTTATCACTGCTCGCTCTGCGGAGCTGAGTATCCATCGACCCAGGATATCTATACCTGTACGAAATGCGGGGGTAATCTGGACGTGGTATTGGATTATCCCATGATCAAACAGAAGTACGAAATTGAGGACATCACATCTCGGTCTGATCCATCCTTGTGGCGTTATTTACCCTTATTACCTGTCGCTGATCCTGAATGCGAAGGCACGCCCATGGGTCAAGCGGGGTGGACCCCGCTCTACAAAATGAAACAATTAATCGATCAGATAGGCATCCCCGAGCTATGGATAAAGGATGAGGGGCGGAATCCAACGGCTTCATTCAAGGATCGAGCAAGCGCTGTGGTGGTTGCCAGGGCGATGGAATTGAAAGCTGAAGTTGTGGTGACGGCATCAACCGGGAATGCAGGCGCTGCCCTGGCTGGGATGGCCGCATCCATGAATCAAAAAGCGATCATTTTTGCACCAAAAACCGCACCTCCCGCCAAGGTGGCACAATTGTTGATATACGGTGCAAAGGTGATCCTTGTGGATGGGAATTACGACCAGGCTTTTGACCTGACTATTGAAGCTTCCAAGGAATTTGGCTGGTACTGCCGGAATACTGGTTTCAATCCCTTCACAGCTGAAGGCAAGAAGACTGCAGCGTATGAGATTTGGGAGACGGTTCTTTTAAAAAATCCACATTTCAAAAAACCATTGATCATCTTTGTCTCGGTGGGGGATGGAAACATCATCTCGGGTATTCATAAAGGTTTCAAAGATCTTTTAGCATTGGGCTGGTTAAAACAAATGCCGCGAATATTCGGCGTGCAAGCCGAAGGATCAGCCGCTGTAGCGAATGGATTCTTTTCAGGAACGGATAAGATCGAACCTGTTTCTGCCAAGACCATCGCTGATAGTATCTCGGTTGACCTGCCGCGGGATGGTGTTCGTGCAATAAGGGCGGCTAGGGAAACAGGTGGAAATTACATTCTCGTGAAAGATGAGGAGATCCTTCAGGCAATTGCTGAGCTTGGAAGAGTTGGGATCTTTGCTGAACCTGCTGGATCAACCGCATTTGCAGGTTTGAAGAAGGCAATGAGCACCGGTTTGATCCAATCTGATGACCCTGTGCTGGTGCTCAATACTGGCAGCGGTTTGAAGGATATTCGGGCTGCAATGCAAGCTGTGCCAGAAGCGCCTATCATTGAACCCACTCTCGGAGCTTTGAAGAAACACCTGACAAAATAGAGGTTGATGCGTATTATATGAATCCTAAATATTCCATCATTGCCCCAATCTATAACGAATCGGGTTGTATTGATGAATTACACCGCCGGATCTCGGAGGTGATGAAATCCACGAGAGAATCCTGGGAGCTGGTTCTTGTGGATGATGGTTCCATAGATGGTTCAACCGAAATGATCCGGGAACTGGCCAAGAAAGACAGCCACGTTCGCCCGGTGATTTTCTCGCGGAATTTTGGACACCAAATCGCTGTCACTGCAGGGTTGGATTACTCCCGTGGGGATGCTGCAGTGATCATTGATGCTGATCTACAGGATCCTCCGGAAGTGATCAATGATCTGATCGCAAAATGGAAGGAAGGATACCAGGTCGTTTATGCAGTACGTTCCGAGAGGGAAGGTGAAACCTGGTTCAAAAGGACAAGTGCATCAGTTTTCTACCGGCTGATCTACCGGATAACAGATATTAAGATCCCACTCGATACCGGTGATTTTCGATTGATAGACCGGAAGGTCATTGAAGTGATGAAGAAAATGGGAGAGCGCCACCGGTTCCTGCGGGGTATGGCAGCCTGGGTGGGTTTCAAACAGATTGGAGTTAATTACAAACGCGCTGCCAGATATGCCGGTGAGACAAAGTACCCTTTCAAGAAGATGATCAAACTGGCTCTCAATGCCATTACCAGTTTTTCGTATTTTCCGCTTCAGCTAGCAATGTACCTTGGTTTTTTTGCAGCTGGAGTCAGTATTCTCGCGATCCCGGTAGTTATGATCATGCGTTTTACAGGTAATTCCGCTTTTTTTGGTCAGGCAACGACTTTGGTCGCTGTTTTATTCCTGGGTGGGGTTCAATTGATTTGCCTTGGAATCCTGGGTGAATATATTGGCAGGATTTATGACGAAGTTAAAGGAAGACCTCTTTATATAGTGAATGAGACGCCAGACGACTTTGAAAATACTAAAAAGAACAGGAGCAGGAAATTATGAGCAAGATCGATTTGACAGTGCATCCGGATCGCCTTGAACGGACCATTAAACGCGTCAAAGAACGGAATATCATCATTCCAACTTTCGCGCAGATGAAAAATCCGGAATTGATTCCAGCGAAGATCAAGGAAAATTTGAAATCAGTAGGATTGTGGGATGTTGATCCGCGTAATCTTTTCCGCATCACATGGAAAAATGAGCCAAAGCTTCAGGGTGGTGAATTCGGCAATGTAAATTACCTTGAATTTCCGAGCAGTCTTACCGGGACCAAAGCCCGGGTTATTGCTCTTGTTGGCAAGTGGTTCCCGACTGGCGCTCACAAGGTAGGCGCTGCATTCGGCTGCCTGGTTCCCAGGCTGGTAACAGGTCAATTTGATCCCACCACACAAAAAGCAGTCTGGCCTTCGACTGGAAATTATTGCCGTGGGGGAGCCTATGATTCAGCACTTTTGGCCTGCGAATCTATCGCCATACTGCCTGAAGGTATGAGTAAAGAGAGATTTGAGTGGTTAAAGAAGATCGCTTCCGAGGTTATCGCGACTCCTGGGAGTGAATCGAATGTCAAAGAAATTTTTGATAAATGCTGGGAGCTGCGAAAATCGGGTCAGGATCTGATGATCTTTAACCAGTTCGAGGAATTCGGCAATTATCTCTGGCATTATGAGATCACCGGTCATGCCATGGAAGATGTACTCAAGAAAGTGTTGGGGAAGAATGGTCAATACCGTGGCGTGGCACTCACAACAGGCTCTGCAGGAACCATTGGATGCGGTGATTACTTGAAGCAGGTTTTCCCGACCAGCAAGATCATCGCGAGTGAGGCATTACAATGCCCGACACTGCTGGAAAATGGGTTTGGTGCGCACCGCATCGAGGGTATCGGGGACAAACATGTTCCTTGGATTCATAATATCAAGAACACCGATATGGTGGTGGCAATTGATGACATGGGTGTTGTTAACATTATGCGGTTATTCAACGAACCTTCAGGGAAGAAATACCTTGCTCGCAAGGGAGTTCCAGCTGATACGGTTGAAAAATTGAACCTGCTTGGTTTTTCCGGTATCGCAAATATGCTCTCCGCGATAAAATTCGCCAAGTACTATGAGTTGGGTGAGGAGGATGTCGTTCTCACCGTTTTGACTGATTCAATGGAGCTCTATGGAAGTCGAATCAGTGAATATCAAAAACAGTATGGCGAATATACTGATTTCGATGCTGCGGAAACTTTTGCCAGATACCTGCATGGAGTCACGACTGATAACCTTCTGGAGTTATCGTATGAGCAACGCCGCCGGATCCATAACTTAAAATATTACACCTGGGTGGAACAGCAGGGTAGATCCTACGAAGAAATCAACGCACAATGGCATAACCCGGATTACTGGACTGATTTCCAGTCACAGGTTCCAGAATTTGACGCACTCATCACTGAATTTAATGAAAAAGTTGGCTTATTGAAGTCTCTTTAATCCTTTCACTTAAAAGACGGGCAGTAATGCCCGTCTTGCATTTAAGTGTAAAATTACGACGATATTAATCATTACTCCACCATGATGAATGAGAACTCTTTCCAATACTGATTTGATCCTGGTCGCGATCATGCCCTCTCCCCGTGACCTGGAGATCGCCAGACTTCTGGGCTGGTATCGAATACCGCTACGCTTTGCTCCAAAGATCATTGATGTAGATTATCTGGCGTTTTACCAGACAGGAGCCTTTGGTGATGAGAACAGGTGGTGCATTGAATATTTCGCCGAGGTGAGAGGTCATGAATTAACCCGCCGAAAGGATCTTATCCAGGATGAGGCGGGGCACCCAAGAGCAAATGAAGAATATTACAAGCTCACCATTGGACCGGTCATGAAGCTGGATCAACCCATCCGGGCAGGGAAATGGAAGAGGATCACCTTTCTATTCACTACCGGGGAGAAAATGCATGCAGCAGAAGCGATCAGAGATCTGGTTGTCAAGAATGATGAAAGGTCCATCCTCTGGAATTCCCTCCGGGAGCGGGCGATGAAGAATGATCTTTACACGGTTAAGGAATTTCCGGAATTTCCAATGGATACCACGTTACTTGCCTTGCTGGGAGATTTGCATTTTATCAAAGACAGTCAATGGACCAATATAGATTATTGATATTTAACGACAAAATTTGGAGAATACGACATGACAATACTCATCAAATCGGGTCAAATCGTTACCTCAGCCGAATCATACGCAGCTGATATTCTCATCGAGGGAGAAAAGATTATTGAAATCGGGAAAATCGATATTTCTTCGGAAAATGTGAAAGTCTATGATGCCTCTGGCATGCTGGTGCTGCCGGGGGGGATCGATGCGCATGTTCACCTTGATCTTCCCATGTTTGGAACGGTTTCATCCGATGATCATTACACTGGAATGAAAGCAGCTGCATTTGGAGGAACCACGACTGTGATTGATTTCATCCCACAGGATCATTCACCGCTGATGGCGAATTTTGAAGCCTGGCAATTGAAAGCCGAACCAAAGGCAGCGGTGGATTATGGATTTCACATGAATATCACCCGCTTTGATGACCAGGTGGGAACCGAAATTCCAGGGTTGACGAAGGAAGGCATCACAAGTATTAAAGTTTTCACGGCATATAACAACCGCTTGCGACTGCAAGATGGGGAGATTTTCAAGGTGATGAGGATCGCGAGAGATCACGGTATCCTCACATTATTACATGCTGAGAATGGCGATGTCATCGATATCCTGGTGGCGGAAGCGCTGGCTGCCGGGCATAAATCAACAGAATGGCATGCCAAAACCCGCCCAGCCTGGGGAGCAGTTGAATCTGTTTTAAGGGGTGCAGCACTGGCAGCCCAGGCGATGGCTCCGCTCTATATTGTTCACATGAATGTTGCCGGAGAGGTCGACCAGCTTGAGTATGCAAGAGAGCATGGACTTCCCATCCTGGGAGAAACCTGTCCCCAGTATTTATTTTTTTCCGAAGAAGATCTATTGCGACCAGATGGGGCAAAATGGATCTGTTCGCCACCCATGAGAACCAGGAAGGATAATGCACGGTTATGGGAAGGATTGGAGCAGGATTCGATCAGCGTGATCGCCACAGACCATTGCCCCTTCTTCTTCGATGGAACAAAATCCATTATGTATGAAGATCATGAAATAGCTATCCCAGGCAAGGAATTAGGTGCGGGTGATTTTACAAAGATACCCAACGGACTTCCAGGAGTCGGTGACCGATTACCTATTCTTTGGACAGAAGGTGTTGGAAAGGGAAGGCTTACCATACAACAATTCGTCAGCCTGGTTTCCACCAATCCCGCCAAGATTTTTGGAATGTACCCACGTAAAGGCGCCATCCTGCCGGGATCAGACGCCGACCTGGTATTATGGAACCCCAATCGCGAACTAGACTATGGGAAGGACATTGCGCAGCATCGAACTGATTACAATTTATATGAGGGTTGGAAATTGAAAGGGTTTCCAGAGAAGGTATTCCTGCGCGGTGAATTGATCGTTGATGGGAGACAGTGGCTTGGAAGACCTGGAATGGGCAGGTTTATCAAGAGAGAAACATTTAAAACAATAAATTAATCATGCTCCTATTAATCCTATCGGCGATATATGTTTTCTCAGCACTTTCTGTCAATCTTCTTTCCTATAAAAAGAAGGGCATCAGATACACCTGGTTGATCTCTACTGGGATTACTCTGGTGACCTGGTTGACCTTGGCGTTCATTCCGAGAAATACCGTCATATCCTGGACTGACCAGGCATGGATGCCAATTGGGTCGACCCCAATTCAATTTACGCTTGATACGATATCATGGCCTATTTGCGCGGCTCTTGGTGCGATCCTCATGGCATACCAGCTTATCCAAACGACCCGGCTGCATATTACTGATGACTCCAGGATTTGGGCTGGTGTCCTGGCATTAGGGGGAATCGGCATTCTGGCAGTTTCAGCGACGACACCATTGAGCCTTGTTCTGATTTGGTCCACTTTGGATCTGGTCGAATTCGTTTTTCTTTTATCAATCATCAAGGAACCACACGAACCACAAGAATTCATAAAAACATATGCTTTCAGGATTGTTGGGACTTTACTATTACTATCAGGGATGATCATTAATCAACAACAATCACCATTGATCTCATTTAAGTCAATCATTCCTGAAGCTGGTTTTCTTTTGTTTTTGGCAGCGATATTTCGACTCGGTGTTTTTTCACCCATTTCGAAAATTCTAAATAAAGATAAGCTTCCTCAACCTTTGATCACAATAGTAATGTTATTGTCAGCGGCGACAGGCTTAGTCGTGATTGCACGCTTATCAGGGTATATTGCTTCTTCAGGGATGAGCTTATTAATCGGCATTGTTGCTTCGATATTTGCATTATTCTCTGCGTACCAATGGGTCAGCGCGAAAAGTGAAACGGATGGTTTTCGATTCTGGATTTTTTCCTTTGCAGCATTGGCGGTTATTTCTTCCCTGCAAGGGTCGCCTGACTCGGTGGTAAGTTGGGGAACGGCGTTGATGCTCAGCGGTGCGATTCTTCCTTTTTACTCATTTCGTAAGAAATGGCTTTCACTTATCCTATTGTTTTCTTTTTTAAGTATCACGATCCTTCCATTTACACCATTAATCGTTGGATTGAATGGCATTGCCACGACATCCAATCTCTGGATACTAACAGTCATCCCGACCATGGCGCTCCTTCAATTTGGATTCCTGAAATATTTATTTCAAGAGCGAGAATCTTTGGAAAAACTTGATCAATGGGTACAAGTAACCTTCATTTCCGGCCTGATCGTCCTTTTTGTTACTCACTGGTGGATTTTCATCAAAGACCTCCCAACTGTCCAATCTGACTTGATCAATCTTTATGGAATCCCAGCATTCATCATCGGTGTTCTTCTGTTTCTAATGCATAAGGGGATACTCCCCCAAAAATTATTCATCAAGCCAATTGGTGTGATCAAGACTCGAATTCAGGGCGCCAATACGATAATCGAAAAATTTCTCAGCTCAAAATGGCTGAGAGGATTGCCTGGAATGATTTTTCACGCTCTCGGATCGATCGTGGATAATTTGACCTTGGTGTTTGAAGGAGCAGGGGGGATTCTCTGGGCAATCCTCCTGTTGACGTTACTTATCTCAGCAATTCAGGCAAACCTGGCTCCATGACTCAAAATTTGACCGGTTACCTGGCTTTATTCCTGGTCATGTTGACTTCGCTTGAACTTCTAACTGACCGGAGCTGGCGAAGAATGATCGTGGCACTGGCTATACAATTCCTGGCAGTATTTCTCCTAACGCTTCAAAGCTGGTCGATGGGATTATCCGCTGTGAAATTAGTTGCCGGGTGGATGGCGCTTGCCATTCTGAGCGCATCCCAACCAAGTGGCGAGATTGCCGAGACCGGTGATGCCCCCAGGGGCAGGTTCTTCAGACTTGCAGCAGCAATCCTGATCTGGAGCCTGGTCATTTCTGTGACCCCCTCGATCCAGGGTTGGCTTCCATTGCCGTCTTCACTGATATGGAGTGGGATGATCTTGTTGGGGATGGGATTGCTACAACTGGGAATGAGCGATCAGCCGCTTCGAATTATTGTTGGACTATTGACTCTGCTCTCCGGTTTTGAAGTGCTTTATGCCGCAATCGAAAATTCTGTGCTGGTCGCTGGATTGCTAGCTGTTGTGACTCTTGGTATCGCGTCAGTGGGTGCATATCTTATTGTTGTCCCCGCTTTGGAGGAACAAGAGTGACAGCACCCTTTATCTGGATAGTACTTCCCATGATGCTTGCCGCAGGACTTTGGCTATTCCGGCGCAACACCCGCTTAACCACAGTACTCGGTAGCCTTATATGCGGCATCCTGTCCCTTCTAGCGATCATATTGCCTATCGGTGATGTCATTCAGATGGGAGCCATAAAGATAGAAGTTGGCAGCATGTTGACCGTCCTCGGCAGGCGATTTATCCTTCTGGCAGCTGATAAGTATTTACTAGCGTTCGTCTATGCTGCTGGGACATTTTGGTTTGCCGGTACCTGGGTACTGCGGGTTCATCATTCGTTTATTTCATTGGGACTCGGTGTGATCGCCATACTGCTTGCGGCTCTTGCGGTTGAGCCATTCTTGTATTCAGCACTGATATTTGAAATCGCAATATTGGTCAGCATTCCTTTACTGGTTAAACCTGGAATAGCGGTCGGGAAAGGAGCACTCCGTTTCCTGATCTATCAATCATTGGGCATGCCATTTCTACTGCTGGCAGGCTGGTTCCTGGGTGGAACTGGCAGTAATCTAAGCGATCCACTCCTGTTGAACCAGGCAATCGTATTAATGGGATTGGGATTCGCTTTCTGGTTGGCCATCTTTCCTTTTCATACCTGGATACCCATCCTGGCAGAAGAGGCAAATCCATATATTTCCGGATTTATCATGGCAATTTTTCCGCCAATGGTCATTTTTATTTTGCTTGATTTTATCAATGGACTCACATGGGTGCGGGAATCCGAAATATTCTTCACAGCGCTACAGATAAGCGGAGTCATCATGATCTTCACGGGCGGCGTGTGGTCAGCCTTCCAGAAAAATGTATCGCGTTTGTTTGGTTATGCTGTGATCGTGGAGACTGGATTTACGCTGGTAGCGATCAGTCTCAGAAGTGGGGATGGATTGCTTTACACCGTTATGATTCTTTTACCAAGAATCATTGCCCTTGCCCTCTGGGCATTATCAATGGCGATCTTGAGAGACCAGAATTTAAAATTAGATTTTGAATCATTGCAGGGATTGATATACCGAATGCCGATAGGTGCAATTGGCATAGTGAGTGCGGTATTATCCCTGTCAGGATTGCCACTATTAGCGAGTTTCAGTTTGAGGCAGAGTATAGTCGAAACCTTGGCGAATAACAGACCGGGCATCATTATTTGGGTTATATTGGGAATGACCGGTTTCCTGATTGGCGGATTCCGCCTGGTGCGGGAGGTAACAGTAAAAACTCAAAAGTCTTCCCTGGCTTCCCCGACCAAGATCGCTGCTGGATTAATCCTGACCGCGATAGTGCTCCTCTTCCTGCTCGGGATTGCACCTCGTCCGATATTGGGTTTCATGGCAAGAATTCTCGCCGCTTATCCGAACCTGACCTGGTGAAGAGCAGTTTTCCTGGATGGTATAATCTTTTTACAACCTTAAAAAATATTAATGGACGGTCATCATGGAATTGGATGAGATCGTAAAGCGATTGGAACGACTGGATACAGAAAGGCGGAGCGACAAGGCCATTATTGCGACGCTTGAAAAACGCATCCAGGAATTGGAAACATCCAACGTAAAACTATCTGCGCTGATCACCCAACAGGAAGATGAAATCAGCAAAGTGAAATCCATCCGCACAAAATTTGAACAGGTGGATAAAGAGCTATCGCAGGCACGCCTTGAACGAAAAAAAGAGCTGGATTCCCAGGATAAATTCCGTCGGGAAAGCGAACAAGAATTAAGGCAAAGTCTGCAAATCGAAATCAATAATCTTACAAAACGCGTGACTTCACTTTACAAGGATCATGATGCACTGCTTGAATTGAAGAAAAATCAGAAATTACGCGTTGAAGAGGAAATCCGTTTGAATAAAAGCTTTGAGGAACTAAAGCTTCATGTGGATGAAACCCTGCACCTGGATGAGAATACCCGCAGGGGATACCAGGTCTCCCAGGAAACCCAAAGACAGGAAATCAAGAAAGTAGCCGATCTACAGGCGTTGGCTTCAAATCTTCGCAAGAGAAATGAGGATTTGAAGAACAAACATGAATTGATGGAAGAAAACATCAAAAAGATCGAAAACAGGTTGTCTGAATTCCAGGCGACCGAGAATGAACGGCGCATGATGCAAAATGCGTTAATGGAAAAGCAGGCGTTGATTCAGGTGGATCGCGATCGTACTTGGAAGGAATGGCAGGCACGTTTTGATCTTTACCAGAAATTGGGCGAAACCTTTGATTCGCAGCTTCAGGAAGTGGAATCTGCAAGGCGTGCTTTGAAGCGCTCCCAGGATGCATTCGAGGAAATCACCCAGAAGATAGATCGTCGGATCAACGAAATTACCGAGATGCAGCGCTTGGGGGAGGAAAAATTCAGACAAGAATGGATTTCCTTCAAATCTGAGGATCAGAAGCGGTGGACGAATTATTCCCTCACCCAGGATGAGATCCAGCGGGAGATCAACGACCAGCTTAGCACAACGGATGAACGACTGATCTCACTGGAAGACCTATCCAACGATCTGAATGATGTTGTCAAAATGATGCTGGAAGACAGTCAGAAGAAAATGCAATCCCTGACCTCTCTATTCAGGGAGTGGGTGGATCTCACCGACAAGAACCGCGCCAGTCTCCCCTAGTTAGAGGCTCGTAATACATGCGTGTCATAGGCACAGCCGGTCATGTAGATCATGGGAAATCCACCCTCGTGGCTGCGCTGACAGGTATTCACCCCGATCGGTTGAAGGAAGAAAAAGAACGCGAGATGACCATCGATCTCGGTTTTGCCTGGATGACGCTGCCGGGCGGATGAGCCGGTAGGGATCATCGATGTGCCTGGTCACCGCGATTTCATCGAGAACATGCTTGCGGGTGTCGGAGGCATTGATGCTGTGCTCTTTGTGATCGCAGCCGATGAGGGCATCATGCCACAAACCCGGGAGCACCTGGCGATTCTCGATCTGCTGGAGATCCCGACGGGTGTGATCGCATTAACCAAAGTTGACCTAGTCAGTGACACGGAATGGTTGGAACTGGTCGAATCAGATATTTGCGAAATCCTAAAAGGCACACATCTCGAAAATGCACCCCTGGTGAGGGTCTCTGCCCGCAGCGGAGAGGGATTAGACACGCTGATTGCCAAACTCGGGGAAGTGCTGGGTACCCAACCGCAGCGTAGTGACCTGGATAAACCGCGGTTGCCGATTGACCGGGTGTTCTCGATCACAGGTTTTGGCACCATTGTGACCGGAACACTGCTGGATGGAAAACTCAAGGTGGGTGATGATATCGAGATTCTTCCCCCGGGTACTAAGGCGCGAATCCGCGGATTGCAAACTCACAAAACCAAAGAAGAAACCGCGACACCGGGCAGCCGCGTGGCTGCCAACATCAGCGGTGTGGAAGTGAACCAGGTCCAGCGCGGATACGTGCTGGCGAAACCGGGACAGTATAAGCCAACGGAGCGGCTGGACGTGGCTTTCAAGTTGCTCCCGGATGCATCTGCACCTCTGGCGCATAACACAGAAGTTAAATTATTTCTGGAGACACAGGAGACACTGGCGAGGGTTAGGGTAATCGGCGCTGAAAAACTTCAACCCGGCGAGGAAGGTTGGCTCCAGGTTGAAACGGACCAACCCATCATCGCTGCAAGAAAAGATCGTTTTATACTCCGCAGACCATCGCCGGGTGAAACGCTGGGCGGTGGCGAGGTGCTGGATCCTCATCCGCAAAAAAGACATAAACGCTTCTCAAAAGAGATCATCAGCAGGTTTGAATCTGTCCACCTGGGTTCAGCAGAGGACCTGCTGCTGCAGGCGAGCCAGGTACTGGGTATATCCCGTTTTTCGGATTTGGCGTTGAAAGCAAGGCTGGATGAGACAGCTGCACTGGAAACTGGTAAGCAAATGATATCCACCGGGGAACTATTGATCCTCGATGGGGATCAATCCAACTTATTGCCTGCATCACTTACAATTTCCAGATCACAATGGTTAATTTTATCGGAGGCTGTACGCGGAGTCTTGGGTAAATTCCACCTGGATAATCCTTTACGGGTGGGAATGCTTAGGGAGGAATTCAGGAGTAAATGCAACCTGGCTGGAGGTGTTTTTGCTACAGCCTTGCGCAAGTGGGTGAGCGATGGACTGCTGGTGGATTTGGGTCCCCTGGTCGCGTTGGCGGAGCACCAGGTGATAATGACGCCAGTGCAACAGGCGCGTGTAGATGGGCTGCTGGCGAAGTTTAAATCCACTCCCCTGGCACCGCCTTCAGTGAAAGAATCGACCGCCGAAATCGGAGAAGACTTGCTCGCGGTGCTCCTCAGCCGGAACAGCCTGTTCCAGTTATCCGAGGATGTTCTGTTGGAAGAGGGTGAATACCAGCGTTGGCTGAGTCGATTGGAAGCTCATTTAACTAAAAACAAAGAGATTACGGTGGCGGAATTTCGCGACCTGGTAGGCACCAGCCGGAAGTATGCGCTGGCGTTCCTGGAATACCTGGACGCAAAGGGCGTCACGCGCCGGGAGGGTGACGCGCGAAGCCTGCGGACATCGCGTTGATTGACAAAACTTTTTTCTCATAGTAACATTGCTGCGCTTCAGGCGAGGTAGCTCAACGGTGGAGCAGAGGACTCATAAGCCTTTGGATGTGGGTTCAAATCCCACCCTCGCCATTTTCTGTTTAAAAGGGTTGGATGTGGGTTTACCCCCGGAAGATCATCGGGAGTACAGGCAAATTCCACCCTCGCCATTTTCTGTTTAAAAGAGTTGGATGTGGGTTTACTCCTGGAGAGTTCGTCAGGAGTACATGTACCCCCGGAAGATCATAGGGAGTAAAGGTACTCCCGCAGAGTCATCGGGAATACAAGTAAACCTTCAAACCACACCGGGTGCAAACCCGTTGTGGTTTTTTATCTTATATGGGTGGATTTAAATGCTTGATTTGAGGTTCCAACATCTCTATGAATCATTCGTTTGAAGGTTATACGCTCGCTTAACCAAGCCGATGGCAAGTTCAGAAATTATTAAATGCGCATCTTGCATATCAATAATGTGATGCACAACAAGACCTGCCACCCAGCTGGAAGCCACACGACGCCAAACATCGTGCCGTGCAGGTATGGAACAGAAAGCACGCGTATCGTCGTTAAAACCGGCGGTATTATAAATCCCGGCGGTCTCGATCACCTGGTCGAAGTAGCGCCTCATACCGTTAATACTATCGTTGAACCACCAAGGTGGACCGAGCTTGATGGCTGGATAATGCCCTGCAATTGGAGCCAATTCACGGGAGTAGGTTGTCTCGTCGAGAGTAAACAAGATTAAAGTCAAGCGGGGATCATTTCCATACTTGCACAGCAAAGGATGCAAATCGCGGGTGAAATCACTTCGAATGGGAATATCTGCTCCCCGATCGGGTCCGAAACGCTCAAAAATTAGATCGTTGTGATTCCGATATGCGCCAACATGAAGCTGCATCACCAGCCCATCTTCAAGACTCATGCGCGCCATTTCCATCAGCATATGGGCAGTAAATTGGGAGGTGTCCTGAGATGATGCTTCGCCACGTAAAGCTCGCTGAAATATCATGTCAGCTTCAACTGGTTTTAGCTCAGCAGTCAGAGGAGTCAGAGCGGCGTGATCGGTTGCGACTGCCCCCATATTCTTGAAATAGGTTCGCTGCTTTTCCAGAGAGCGGATATAAGCTGAATAGGAGCCAATTTCAATGCCACTGACAGCGCTCAATGCATCGAGATTCTGCCGCCAACCAGGAGCATCCAGGTTAATGACACCGTCGGGTCTAAAAGTTGGAATCACCTTACCACCCCATCCCGAATCACGAATCACCTGGTGATGATGCAGATCGTCGAAGGCGGCATCCGTGGTACTGAATATTTCAATATTGAAACGTTCGAAAAGCGCCCGAGGACGAAAAGATGGTAGGGAGAGTTTTTCAGAGATTGCATCGAATAAGAGATCGGCATTTTCCGCAGAGGGTTTTTCGTCCACATCAAAAATCGATCTCAGCTCATGTAAGAGCCAGATACTAGATGGTGTACCAATGAAGAGATGAAAATTTTCGCAAAAAAGGTGCCAGATCTTTCGATGATCCTTCTCGACCGGACCTCCATCCCGACGCGGAACGCCCAATTTTTCAAGTGGTATTCCTTGAGAATACAGCATTCGGGTGACATAGTGATCGGGAATGATGAATAAATCAGCAGGAGAGCCAAAAACTGCATCCGGGTCAGCAAACATACGCGCTTCGACATGTCCATGAGGACAGATGAGCGGCAGATCGGCAACTTGTGCATAGAGTTCACGAGCTACCTTCCGCTCAAGACGATCGGGAGAGAAAAAGCGGTCTGGATGCAATATGGATTTAACCATTTTTTCAGTTTATCTTGTGAGCCAACCGCCATCCACTGGCAGGATGGCACCCTGGACGTAATTCGATGCTGGTGAAGCCAGGAAAACTATCGCTCCCTGCAGGTCAGCCGGTTCACCCCAACGACCCGCCGGAATTCGCTCAAGGATGGCGGGAGCACGTTTGGGGTCAGCGCGCAGAGCAGAGGTGTTATCGGTTGCCATGTATCCGGGGGCAATGGCATTAACGTTGATACCATACTTTGCCCATTCATTAGCCAGTGCCCGCGTGATTCCCGCCAAGCCACTCTTGGAAGCCGTGTAGGAGGGGACAATGATGCCACCCTGGAATGAAAGCATCGATGCAGTATTGATAATCTTTCCACCACCCTGCGGGATCATTACACGGGCTGCTGCCTGGGCGAGAAAGAAAGCTGCCCGCAAGTTGATCTGCAGGACATCGTCCCAATCGGCTTCACTGAAGTCAAGCGCTGGGGTACGACGGATGATACCAGCGTTGTTCACCAGAATATCAAGTCGACCGAATTCCTTGACCACCCCGGCAACAACATCATTCAGCTTAGAGACATCTGCCTGAAGTAGATCACAGATTATTTCGCGTTTGCGCCTGCCGAGAGCCAGAATCGCCTTCCCGGTCGCTGCGCTCGGAGCCCGGTCCAGGCAGGCTATATCCGCACCGGCCTCCGCCAGCGCGAGGGCCATGCCCTGCCCAAGACCTTGACCTGCACCGGTGACAAGGGCGACCTTGCCATCCAATTTGAAAGAATCAAGGACTGTCATATCTAATGTCCCAATTCTTTCAGCATTGCCACAGTGCGCCCCACCCAACTGAGGGTAACATCATCGGTGGTTGCCTGAACGCGCTGATTTCCTGCCAGGAACCACAGGTAGTAGGTGGTGTAACCTGGAGCACTGACCACGGTGTGATAGCCGCGGGGCATCATGTGTATGCTGTTGTCTTTGACGGTGAAGTTTTCTTCGTCACCTTCTTCATTATAGTAATGGCAGATACCGAATCCATCAGCGGGGCTGACACGGAAGTAATACATCTCTTCGTGGAAAGCTTCACGCGGCAGATCGTCGACTTGATGTTTATGAGGCGGGAACGTGCTCCAATTGCCGCTCGGCGTGAACGTTTCCCCAACAATCAATCGACGAGCGGGTAGATCAGGTTGAGCGGCGGTAGTCAAAATTTGATTAAAATAGCGTTTGAAATTTGCCGCACCCCAGATGCCGCTGACTACCTGAGAGGGAGTGATAAGATAAGGTTCAGCAGAAAGATCGCTTGGGGCAGAAGGCAACGCGATCTCCACCGGACCTTCCGCTCGGATTATATATTTTGCGCCGGCAGGGATGTAAACCGAATGCGGTTTGCCATTGAAGACATTTGGACGCCCGCCAACCTTTTCAAATTTATTACCGTTGATCTCGAAACTTGCCTTGCCGCCAAGGATTACTGCCAGGATTTCACGCCCGGGGGTTTCGGCCTGGAATTTTTCACCCGCTGCCAATTTCAGAAAACCGAAGTTCAGTAATTTACATGGATTGATTGGTGGATCATTTAAGCCTTGGTCAGATTTCAAGAGGGTATGATATTTCATTTTGTTATTCCTTTCAAAAAAGTGGTGATCAATTTTTTCATCATCCAGTTTTATTGAATAGAAGTCATCTGATAATCGCATTGTTTTGATGAAATCTATTTCCCATCCGCTCTTGCTGCTTTTA
Source organism: uncultured Chloroflexia bacterium (assembly GCA_963804865.1). Lineage (GTDB taxonomy): Bacteria > Chloroflexota > Anaerolineae > Anaerolineales > Anaerolineaceae > CAVVEQ01. Next base: position 877,181 of record CAWDSH010000001.1, on the reverse strand, counting down.
CCCAGGCAATGCACTGGGCGGTCTTAGTCGCGATCCCAACATAATCCTTTTCCTTGACTGCCTGGACGGAGATCAACTTGCTGCCCAGCCCGACAGCGGCTGCACCAGACTTGATCCACTCAAAGATGCTGACCTCAGTGGCATCCACTCCTCCGGTAGGCATCAGGCGATGCCAGGGGCAGGGCGCCAGGACAGCCTTGATGAACGCAGGACCGCCAACGGTTTCACCGGGGAACAGCTTACAGATTTCAGCACCATATTCCTCAGCATTGGAGATCTCTGTTTCTGTAGCACAACCAGGTACATAGAGAACTTTACGACGGTTGCACAGACGGGCGATCTCGGGGTTGAAATTCGGACCAACTACAAAATTTGCACCCGCGGCCAGGTACATTGCAGCAGTGGGTGCATCCAGAATTGATCCGACACCGAGGATCACCTCCGGATTGGTTTTATTGATACGCTTGACCAGGTCAACGTAAACTTGATAAGCCAGTTCACCGCGATTGGTAAATTCGATCAGGCGAGCTCCACCTTGTGCACATGCCTTCACCAGTTCTGCAGCAGTTTCAACATCTCCGTTGTAGAAAAGAGGTATAACGCCAATTTCAAGAAGTGTATTGATAACATCCAAACGCATAAAACGAGTCATTTTCATAACCTTTCTAAACACTAACCGATTCAGAAACGACTGGATTGCTTAAAATGCCGATTTTCTCGATGGTAATACACACCACATCACCGGGTTCAAGGAAGCGCTGCGGTTCGGCAGCTTCGGGAAGTTTGGCGGGGGTGCCTGTGGCGATTATGTCGCCCGGTTCCAGAGTCATGACCGAGCTCAAGTAGGAAACCAGGTACGGTATGGAGAAAATCATATCATGCGTATTCGCACGTTGTTTGGGAACTCCATTGACCGTTAGTTCCAGTTCCAAGCTGTGCGGATCGGGGATCTCATCTTTCGAAACCAGAGCAGGACCAAGTGGACCGAAGGTATCGAACGATTTTCCAAGCATCCACTGACTGGTGCGCTTCTGAATATCGCGAGCGCTGACATCATTGAAGATAGTATAACCAGCTATGTGTTCCGTGGCGGAGGTTTCCGGGATATCTCGTCCTCCCTGGCCAATGATAACTGCCAACTCCGCTTCGTAATCCAGCTGCTCGGTGAGACGAGGAAGAACAATGGGCTGGCCTGGACCAATAATTGTGTTGGCTGTTTTACAGAAAATAGTCGGATACTCTGGAGGTACAGTGCGACCCTGGCCAATGTGACCCTCATAATTATGCCCAAGACAGAGTATCTTGCCCGGTCGGGGTAACGGTGCCAATAGCACGACGTCCTTTTCAGGGATTAGCTCCACCGAGTCCGATAACGCCAGGAATTCACGCACCTGATCTAAAGCGGAAGTCCCGGCACCCAGGAGAGAGTGAAGACCGTGATGATCTTTGCCATACTGCTGGTCGAGGACCTGGATATATGCCTCGCCATCCCTATCTATCTGAACCCCGATTTGTTCCTTATCCTTGTATCTGTAAGTGACCAGCCGCATGGATCGTTCCTTAACCAGAGACACGTCCTGAAGTATCGCCAGCCATCAATGCTTCGATTTCAGCAATACTTACCAAGGTTGAAATCGCCGGGAATGCTGTGTTTGAGACAAGCAGCCGCCGTGGCAAAATGGAGGATCTTCAGTGGATCGGTGGAATTGTGACGCAATCCATAGATCAAACCAGCCATGAAGGCATCCCCGCTGCCAACACGATCTACTATGGGAAGAATATTGTAGATGGGCGCAGTGAAGAAAGAACCCTTTTGCCAGAGCACACCTGACCAGGTATTGTTGCTTGCTGAATGGGAACCGCGCAGGGTGATGGAAATTGTTTCGAGAGCTGGGAAACGTTCTGATAGCATGTCGCATACGGAACGGTACTGTTTGCCATTGACCTTCCCGGAAGTAACATCCGTTTTAGCAGCGCGAATCCCAAAGACCTTATCAGCGTCCTCTTCGTTTCCGAGAACCACCTGGCATAAACCGACCAAATCGGTCATCACTTCGCCAGCTGGTTTACCCCATTTCCACAGCTTGGCGCGGTAGTTCAAATCACACGACACGGTCAAATTCATAGCCCGGGCGACCTCGATCGCTTCGCGACAGACTGTAGCTGCGTTCTGCGAAACAGCCGGGGTAATCCCAGTCCAATGGAACCAATCCGCATCTGCGAAGATAGCTTTCCAATCAAACATCCCCGGCTCGATGGTCGCGAAGCTGGAAGAAGTGCGATCATAGATCACCTTGCTCGGACGCTGAGCAGCCCCCGTTTCAAGGAAATAGATCCCAATTCGATCTCCACCTCGAAGAATGTGGCGGCTATCCACTCCGAAACTTTGCAGAGTCTTCAGGCATGCATCACCCAGCTCGTTATTCGGCAGGCGGGTGACAAATTTTACTCCCTCGCTGTAATTTGCCAATGAGACTGCCACATTTGCTTCCCCACCTCCAAAACCGGCCTCGAAGGAGTGCGCTTGAGTAAAGCGTTGGGATCCGGGGGGTGTCAGGCGTAACATGATCTCGCCGAAGGTGACCACTTTCATGAACTGCCTCCAGTAACCATATCTAATGGATTAATTTTATAGCATCCCGGGGTACGGATGCGTCTGAATACACCGCGTCAATTGCCAAAGCATTACCAGTCAAGATAATCCCCCGCGTCTGCTCACCTTCGAGCTTGAGGAAGCACTTCGTTCTTGTGAACTGACAGGCATGTATGAATGCACCATTGACGTTATTCAAGCGGATAACCGGTTGATCCTCATCAGTAGCAGATGAACCACAAGCGCAGAGATTGACATTCGCGGAATCAGCAATATCGAAGGCAGGTCCGCGCTGATTGATGATCTCAATCCCCTTTAGATGCAGATTGTGGGCGTTACGGACGAAAAATCCTGCCTGCTGCATCTGGGGTATATCATCCGCCATCTCAGGATAACCAGCATTGCCATTCCCAGCAAGTGAGATGGTAACATCATCCAGGAATATATCCTCGACCGGCATTTCTGCCAGACCATATATAAATCCTGCTGCAAGTTTTACATTTCTAGCTGTGATGCCGCTCAGGTGAATGCGACGGAAGCGTGGGGTGCCTTCATCCACCTGGCGATGATTTTTATCCGAGACAACCGGATCGCCCCAGGCACCGCACCCATAATACAGATTCATGGTGAATGGGCACAAGACTCCGTCCATGATGAGATTACTGATACGGACGTCCTCGACAATACCACCTCGACCGCGACGGGATTTAAAACGGATCCCGCGATCCGTTCCAATGAAAACGCAATTGGAGATCACTACATTTTGCACATCTCCACTCATCTCACTGCCAATAACCACCCCACCATGACCGCGTTCAAGCGTGCAGTTTGTGATCGTGATATCGCGGCAGGGGTCACGAGGTTCGGGCGTTTTGGACTGGATGCCAGATTTAAGGGTTATACAATCGTCCCCAACGCTGATGAAACAATCCGAAATACGAACGAATCTACAAGAATCGGGATCGATACCGTCCGTGTTGGGAGAATTTGGAGGGTTAATTATAGTGATACCGCGAATGTTGACATTCTCACAATGAACGGGATTGACAGTCCAACTGGGTGAGTTGATCAGTTTGACTCCCTCGATAAGAATATTCGTGCAATCATTAAAACCGATTAGACGAGGGCGTGGGTGGGTGAGGTTTTTTTCATTAAATAATTTCCACCAAAAATCTCCCTGGCCATCAATTGTTCCACGTCCAAGGACCGCAATATCCTGCAAATGACTTCCGGCGATCAATGGTGCATGTGTGGACTGTTCAGCCCCCTCCCAACGGTTCATAGTGATAGGGTAATCCGCGGTGTTCTGGCTGCCTAATAGAGTTCGCGCCAGAGTCAAGGAAAAGGCTGATGTGATCTTTTAAAAACAGAGTGCCAGTTAGATATCGCCCGGCAGCTATTAAAACTGTTCCACCTCCAGACTCAGCACAAGCATCGATTGCTGCTTGAATTGCAATCGTATCAAGTACCAATCCGTCCCCTTTTGCACCAAAATCGCGCGGGTTGAAGAAAGTAGCTTTATGTGATATTGCAGTTCTGTGCGTCATGATGCCTTCTCAACGCCGACTAATTCCATCTCCAACGCCGCCAGGATGAACGGTCCAACACCTTTAAAATCGTTGGCAGCGGTTTTTTCGCTAATGTAGTATTCGTAGGAACCATCTCGATAAGGTGTACCACCCAAACCAGCCACATTACAGGTGCCTTCAAGGGTTAGCACGCCACTCGAATCCACCTTGATCATATTTTCAAGCAGACCATGGTAAGCGCGCCGGGCTACAGCAAGGAAATCCGATGCGAGATATCCCTTACGCGCAGCCCTGGCAAATGAATAGGATAGCATCGCAGATACTGAAGCTTCGCGATAATTACCTGGACGACCGGCTCCGTCCAATACCTGGTACCATAATCCGCTTGAAGTATCCTGGAAACGCACGAGGGCGGAAGCTATGCTTTCAAGGATTTCAAGCAGAGCCGTGCGGTCTACGTGAACAACCGGCAGTAAATCGAGTATGTCAACAAGGGCCATGGTGTACCAACCCATCGCACGCCCCCAGAAATTCGGTGAACAACCGGTTAATGGGTTAGCCCATTTCTGTTTTCTTTTTTCATCCCATGCATGGTAGAGTAGACCAGTTTTTGGATCATGCGCATTCTGAAAAATATTGACGAATTGATGGATTATGTCGCTAATGAGAGCGGATTCGTTAAAGGTTAAGGCATACTCAATACCAAATGGTCCTGCCATGTATAGCCCATCCAGCCAGATCTGATATGGATAGATTTTCTTGTGCCAGAAGCCACCGTTCGCGGTACGTGGTTGGGTGCGTAATTGTTCACGCAGGAGGCCGAGAGCCTGTGCATATCGTCTTTCGTTTGTCCATTTGTAAAAAGGAAAAAGCACTTTGCCCGAATTGATCTGATCCAGATTGTAATCTTCGAGTTTGAAAGTGAGGATGCCACCATCCGGGGTAATGAAATGATCGATCCAATTGCTCGCGAATTCGGCGTATCGAGCTTCGCCTGTTGTAATGCCTAATTCCAGGATTGATTTGACGAACAAGCCATGTTCGTAATGCCAAATCCATCGTTCTTTTGGATAGTCACGAAGAACAGAATCTGCCATGCGAATTGCCCAGGAGTTCTTAAAAGAGATGATCGGGGAGGAATTTGGTGACATCAAATAACCTGTGATAAGTTCATTACAATGTCCAACCAGGCAAGAAGCTTTTGCTGGCAGCCAGCATGCGGTTAAACATTTCCCAGGTTGAATCAATGTCTAAATGGCAGGATGGATCATTGAAAACAGCCTGAAATGCCAGCTCTTTATCTTTCTTGAGCGCAGCTTCTATAATTGACTCATGGTTCGAATTGTGCTGTGCGATCAGGGAGGAAATACATGGCGGAAGCTCTCCAGCAGCCAATGGTTGGACGCGATCCAGGCTTATGCAGGCATTGGTCTCAACCACACTGCCTTTGGGCAGATTGTTTACCTGTCCCCGGTTCTCCAAATTGATATTGGTTACATGATCACCCAGGCCGACCAACGCTTTAAGGATGCTTATGCCTTCTTCGCCGCTGTTGTTGAGTACCAGAGGTGTGCGACCTTCCATCAAATCACCTACTATCGCGGGTGAAGATCTCCAGCGCTCGATGCGCCAACTGACCGGGGTGCGGATGATGCCCCATTTGAATAAAGATTCCGGTGAGTGAATAAAGCCAGGTAAGAATTCCACCAGGTGTCGGTCCCCGGCGGCAGCTAAAATTCCATAATGCTTAAATAGAGAAAACTTGACCTGGTCCTCGCAATGGAACCAATCGTTCCAACTCTCAACTTCTGCCTGTGTGTAAGGGCGTAAAACACCTGGTTGTTCGATATGATGATGCAACAGATCCAGCAAATCTTGCCCCTGCCAGGTCGCGCGATCCACCCAGGTGAAATGATTAATACCCAAGACGTTGATCTCAATTTCACTGCGTGGTGGTGTTTCAACACCGAGGGAGTTCCCGGTGATCATGGCGAGCATGCGTTGCGTTGAAAAAACTTCATGGCAGCAGCCGATGACTTTGAGCCCAGGCGCAACCTTGGTTAAAGTCCGCGTGCAAACGGCGAGGGGATTGGTGTAATTGATGACCCAGGCGTGAGGGCAGTGTTCAGCAAGTGCTTCAGCAAAGCCTGCAAAAATAACTGTCGAGCGAAGTCCACGCACCAGGCCGGGTGCCCCCGTGGAATCTCCCACCGGGTAATACAAACCGTATTGCTCGGCGATGGCTATCTCCTCTGCCATAACTTCCAATGAACCGGGTTGGATCGAAATGATGACGAAATCCGCTGAATTTAGAGCATCCGAAAGTTCCTGTGCGACCCGATAGCGCCAGTGTGAAAGCACTCCAGGTTGATCCTGCAGCCAATTCCCCAATCGCTCATTCAAGCGGGCAGATTCTTCGTCGATATCGAATAGAACAATCTCGCCGGTCAGCTCCGGACAGAGCGCCAGGTCGATCATCAACTTTCGAGCCCAACCTCGGCTTCCACCACCGATATAAGCAATCTTGAGAGCAATTTCGGGCATGGATAAGTGCTTTTTATAGAAAGTCCGGTTATGTTTAAGGCGGGCGGATTTTTCACCGCCCGCCTTCTATGTTAGAAAGACCGGGTTATTTTATGAAACCGGCATCCATGAGAGCTTGCTTGGCTGTTGCTTCCAACTCAGCAGCTCCCAGGCCATCAAGACCATCCAGGAAAGCTGCCCAGGTTTCTTCATTCAAATCCTGTTGTCCAAGGACAAAGTTGACCAGATTCTCGCTATAAAAGCGGGTAAAGTCAGCAGCATTGGCTGGCGGGTTGATCAAAGCGGAACCGGTTGCCTCCGTCCATGGCTGATCCTGGAAGCCATACAGGAAGGATAGCGGTTCGATCGTGCGACCGTTTACGCTGGTATGCGGCTGGTAGCGTGCATTCAGTTCCACTTCGGAGAATACGTAGACCATATTCGCCAGTTGGGTCAATGGCTGCATTTCAGCTGTATTCCAGGCTTTGGCCGGGTCGATGCCTTCCAGTGTGATGTCCCCATTCGCATCGAAGTTGAAGTTGACACCCTCTTCGCCAAAAGCGATCAGGTAGTAGCCATCCGTCGCCATCCACTCCAGAAGACGGGCGATTGCAGGACCCTTGCCTTCGTCAATCGCTTTCTGTGAGACGGCATAGATGCGGGCTGACTGGATGATGACACCATCCGAATTATCGCCATAAGGACCGACCGGCGGAGGAAGCACAACCCATTCACCCTCGGGGAAGTTGGCATCAAAAGCAGCATAGTTTGATTTATTGGCAAGAGCTGCAAAGTTTTCACTCATCATGCCACAGCCACCCTGTTTCCAATTAGCGCGGAAATCATCCTTGCTCAGGGTTGGCCAGTCGGGATCGATAACACCCTCTTCGTTCAATGTGCGAATGAACTGGGTGGCTTCCATGAAACGCGGGTTGCGTGCGTTGAGACCAAAGTCAGCAGCACTCGAAAGATTCCAGATGCCAGCTACTCCAAATGCACCATAGATCGCGTTGAAGCGCGGGCTCAATCCCATATTGGACAGACCGGAACCATCGATAAAAGCGCAGAAACCATGCGTGTCGTCCTTACCGTTACCATCAGGGTCGTCGAAAGTAAATGCTTTAGCTACTGCGAGGAAATCATCGAGTGTAACAGGTGCTTTAAGACCGAGTGCAGTAAGCCAGTCCTGACGAATGACCATACCATCGGTTGATGGAATCTGGCCGGGATCCGGCAGGCCGTACATGGCGCCATCGATAGTCACCAGCAAATTACGCTGCGGATCACCGTAGTGGGACGCTGTCCGTTCAGGCATCATGGGAAGTAGATCGTCCACCTTGGCTACCAGACCAGCTCCCACCAGGTCATACCAGGTGTCGCGATTGACGAAGAACAAATCCGGAAGAGCATTGCCAGCTGCTGCAGTGTTGATCTTGGTATCTTGATCGCCGGCAGAGGTGGGCAAAAGGACCACGGTCAAATCGATCAGCAGATCATCCTTTATGGTCTTATAAGCCACCCAGTCATCCGGAGGCGGCGCCGCTTCACTGACACGACCACTCACCCATATCTCCAATTCGGCGGGTTCAATCGCCGTTGGAGCCGGTGTAGGTTCCTCTACAGCGGGAACTTCGGTTGCCGGCGCCGGGGGAACCTCGGTTGCTTTCGCGCCGCAAGCACTGAGGATCAGTGCCAAAGCGACGGAAATCAGGACGAATTTTCCAAAACTCTTTTTCATTTCTAATCTCCTTGATTTATTTATTTTAAACATTGGACATGTTCTGAGATGATTTTTTCCTTGCGTTGTTTCGAATCTGATTTTGCGACCTCCTTTTTTGATTGTTATTCTTTGACTCCTCCTAATAATGTTCCCTTGGTAAAATACCGCTGGATCCATGGGTAGATGATCACCATAGGCAGCATCGTGATAAACACACTTGCTGCTTTGAACGCCTGAATGGGTGCGGTGCTGAAAGCATCGTACTCAAGATATTCGTTTATATTTGCACCCAACAGAATGTTACGGAGTAAAACCGGCAAAGGCATCAAGTCGTAGTTGTTCAGATACAGGATCGGCGTGAAGAACTCATTCCAGTGCGCAACTGCATAGAACAAGCTTATGGTCAGTAAAATTGGTTTGGAAAGAGGGAGGATAATGCGGAAAAGAACCTCCAGTTCATTAGCGCCATCCATGCGGGCTGCCTCCTTGAGTTCCTCGGGGAGACCTTCGAAAAATCCCTTCATGACCAGAGTGTTATAAACGCTGACTGCGGTGGGCAGCATGACCGCCAGCAGGTTATCCACCAAGCCCAAACGTTGCACTACAAGGTACGTTGGTATCAATCCGGCGTGAAATAGAAAAGGGATCAATATAAACGTGATGAATAATTTCCGGCCAGGAAGCCTGGGATTGGAGAGAGCGTATGCCAGAGGAACTGTCAAGATCATATTGATGCTTGTTCCGCAGATCATGATAAAGAAACTGTTTGCGGTTGCCCGGAGAAAAGCCGAATGGTTGAAAAGCTGCTTATATGCTTCGAACGACCACTGCCATGGATTGATCCAGAGACCGAAGGATTGATCGTCAATATATCCCAAGGGAGTCATGGACATTATAAAAACCCGCCAAATGGGAATGGAAATGATAAGTAATACAAGTAACAAAATCCCATTGACGACTATTTGGAAGATCAAATTATCCCAACCACGAAAATGGAGCTTCATTCACTCTCCTCTATCAAAACAATCCAGATCCACCGAGACGTTTTGCAGCACGATTGGAAACCACAATGAGAACGAGGCCAATCGCTCCCTTGAACAAACCCACCGCAGTTGCCAGACTGAATTGAAATTCCAGAATGCCCTGTCGATAAACCCACGTATCAATAATGTCGCCAACGCTATAGACGGGTAGTGAATATAGAATAAAGATCTGATTGAATCCGGCATTCAAAATATGCCCCAGGCGCAGCATGGTCACAATGGCCACGACTGACAGGATGCTAGGTAGAGAGATATGCCAGATACGCTGAACACGGGAGGCTCCATCAACTGAAGCAGCCTCGAAAAGCGTCGGATCGATACCCATCAAGGCAGCAAGATAGATGATGGTACTCCATCCCATTTCCTTCCAGACGTCTGAAACGATCACGATCAGCCGAAACCATTTGGGAGAAGTCAGGAAAGCGATCGGTTCCCCTCCGCGAGATTCGATGATGGAGTTGATCAAGCCATCTCCTGGTGAAAGCAGCATGAGAAGCACGCCGAACATGATCACCCAGGATAAGAAGTGGGGCAGGTAGGCTATCGTTTGCACCAAAGAACGGAAACGCATGAAACAAGTTTCGTATAACGCGAGGGCGAGAATGATGGCTGCCGGGATGCCGACAATCAATTTCAAGAAGCTGATGATCAATGTATTTCCGATCAACTGGGTAAAATAATATGATTTAAAGAAAGTGATGAAGTGATCAAAACCAGTGAAGGGACTACCCCACACTCCCAATAACGGTTTGAAGTCCTTGAACGCGATCTGAGCGTTCCAAAGCGGAAGGTATTGGAAAATGATGAAGTACACCAGGGCGGGATCATCATGGCGTACAACCAACGATACTTCTTGATGTTCCTGATCAACCCTCGAATACCCTTTTTCCCGGACATTTTCGAATGCGGACCTTGAACCGTCGGGAGTTGAATAGGTAGTTCGCTCATATAGGTAGGACCTTCTCAAGAGAGACAGGAGTGTATAAATAATTATAGGCGCGGCGGGATGGACTTTGGCGTTCAGTTAATGGACAATTCCGTCTTCCGATTTTGGGCAGGGGATATCCAAACCATGCTTCCCAAAGTGTTTCAAGAATAGTAGACTCTAATTTGAAAGGTGAGCCTCGAGATACCGACTCAAATGATAACCACCTCCTCAAAAAAGTTGAAGCAAAAGAAAAACCCCAAAAAGAGACCCGTTTTTGGATTCCTGCTCGCCAGCTTACATACGGGGGCCAGCCGGGCATTATGGCCAGGAGTGATCGATGCAGCCGAGCGCCATGATCTTAATTTGATCTGCTTTCCAGGAGGACGATTGCGCACTCCCGTAGCATATGAGGCGCAACGTAATAGCATCTATGACATGGCGGGAGAGGAATGCCTGGATGGCCTCGTAACCTGGGCTTCCACCCTGGGCGGGGTGATCAGCACAGAGGAAATCATTTCCTTCCACCATCGGTATAGCTCGCTCCCCATGGTCAGCCTGGCTCAATTTATGGAAGGCACACCCACAGTCTCAGTGGACAGCTATCACGGTATGCGGGCGCTGATGGAGCACTTGATCAAGGGTCATGGATACACACGCCTGGCTTTCATTCGCGGTCCCGAAGGGCATTACTATGCCCAGGAACGCTACCGGGCATATCTTGATACCCTCCAGACACATGATCTGCCAGTCATCCCGGAATTGGTCACAAGACCGCTGCGCTGGGAAGCCGGCGCGGAAGCGGTGAAAATCCTGCTCGACGAACGCAGACTTCTTCCGGGCAAAGACTTCCAGGCGGTGGTGGCTGTCAGCGACATGCTGGCACTCTGGGCATTGAAGACCCTCCAGGAGCGTGGCTTCCAAGTACCCGCCGATGTAGCCGTCACCGGTTTCAACAACTCGATCGAAGAACGCGTAGCCACCCCTCCTTTAACAACGGTTGAACTCCCTTTTTACGACCAAGGTGTAAAATCGGTTGAGATTCTGCTGGACCAATGGAAGGGTACAACAGTACCAGCTCTGATGACCCTACCATCCCACCTGATCGTGCGGCAATCCTGTGGATGCCCATCTGAAGCGGTAGCCCAGGCTGCAAACCTGCCATCTGTCGATAAAAAGCAGTCAATTCCTCCCGTTGTTGTAGCTGAGAACCTGATTGCTTCCCGGGGGGACTGTTTAACAGAGATGGCCGCTGAATCCCACGTAAGCCCTGAAAAGATCTCCACCTGGTTGGAACCGCTCCTGGAAGCCTTCCTGGAAGAACTGAGAGGTACAACCGAGGTCTTTATTAAGATTTTTACAGAGATCCTCGACCTGGCTTTGCATGAGAATAGCGATGTCATTCTCTGGCATGGAGCCCTCTCGGTTCTGCGACAACGGGTTTTACCGGGCATCTCCCTGGAAGATAAGTGCCGTCTTGAGGCTCTTTTTGCCCAGGCTCGAATCGTGATCGGTGAAGCTGTGCAACGCGCGCATGCACTAAGGCAGTGGCAATCCGAACGACTGGCCGATAATCTTCGTGAAACTGCCCGAGCGCTCTTAACCACTTTTGATTTACAGCAACTGACTGATGCGCTGGTTGAAAACCTGCCACACCTTGGCATCCCGAGCGCATTTCTTGCCCTTTATGAAAATCCAACTGAATCCCTTGAGGAAGCCAGGCTGGTCATGGCATATGGTGAAAAAGGAAGGATCCCGCTCGATCCGAACGGCAGGTGTTTCCCATCCCACCAGATCGTACCGCCTGATCTCTTACCTCGTAACCGACGATACAGCCTGGTTGTAGAACCGCTTTACTTCCAGGAGAAGTCCATTGGTTTCGCTGTCTTTGAGCTCGGTCCACATGAAGGGGAAGTCTACGAGTTGCTGCGCAGCAACTTGAGCAGTGCACTGCAGGGTGCATTCCTCTTTAAGGAGATCCAGGAAGCACGCCTTGCGGCTGAGAAAGCGGACAGCATTAAAACCCGCCTTCTGGCGAACGTCAGCCACGAAATGCGAACACCTCTCAATATCATCCTCGGATACACGCGGAGTGCCCTGCAAACTCCCAATCCTTATGAAGGTGAACTCCCCGCCGGTCTGCTTGCTGATATGCACCAAATCCAGAGTAATGCCGAGCATCAACTGCGTGTGATCAATGATCTGCTGGATCTATCGCGCGCCCAAATCGATGAACTTGACCTTTCCACGGAGTTGATGGATCCACTCCCGGTGGTGACTGAATCCTTCCATAATTTGGCAGATCAAACACTCAACACCGAAGTGACATGGCATTTGGAACTGCCTGACCGTTTGCCGGTGATCCGCGCGGATCCCGTACGGCTGCGGCAGATTTTTCTAAACCTTCTCAGCAATGCGCGTAAATTCACCGAGCGCGGCAGGGTGGTGCTTGGAGCGGAAGTAACACCTCCGCAGGTCCATTTCTGGGTGAGCGATACCGGCTTTGGGATCCCCGCCGATCAAAAGGAAAGCATCTTCGAGCCATTTGTTACTCTCTCCGATGATCGCCGCATTTCGGGTGGTATTGGCCTGGGACTATCGATAACACGTCATTTAATCTCCCTGCACGGCGGCACGATGACGCTTGACAGCAAGCCCGGGCAAGGAAGCACATTCCATGTCTACCTGCCGCTGCCGGTGATCGATGAAGGTCAATCGAAATCCACCAAAAACAATGAACCGGTCATGCTTTTGATCTCCAGTTCCAATCAGCCATCTGAGGAGATCGAGGAGATCTGCCGGCGGCAGGCGTTGAAAATACACGCGCTACGAAGCGCCTCTGATCTCGAAAAAGCGGTCGCCGCAGGAAATCCAGTGGCGCTGGCTTGGGACCTGGCAGGGGCGGATAGCGGGGATTGGGTTGTCGTGCGCCGCTTGAGACATTATCCCGGGTTAAGCCAGGTGCCGTTCCTGCTCTTCGGTCAAGCCGGTGGAGATGATCAATCGCTCTCCACCGGATTGACCGGTTTTGTGATCAAGTCGGTTGATAATCAACCACTGCTCACTGCCCTGGAAGCCATCAGCCCACTCCAGCCATCAGGTCCGGTCCTCATCGTGGATGATAATCCGCAAGTACGCGAAGCTCACAAGACCATCGTGGATGAAGCCTTGCCTGGCTGCCCGGTCCGTCTTGCTGCCAGTGGCGAAGAAGCGCTGAAGTTGATGGCTGAGGAAGCACCCTCCCTGGTATTGCTCGACCTGGTCATGCCAGGCGTGGATGGCTCGGAGGTGCTTGATCGAATGCGTTTTGACGCACGCTTGCGGCAAGTACCAGTAATCATCCTGAGCAATAAGGTCATGGGGTTGGAGGATGTGAAGCGGTTTGAAAAGCATTATCATGTCGTCTTCCAGAGCAAGGGCATCTGGTCGGATACGGAAACAGCTTCGGCATTACATCGAGCAATGTTCGGCACGGATGCGCTGCCCGCCCATACCAGTGCCCTGGTGAAACGAGCTACTGCATACCTGCACGAAAACTTCAGCCGTGCGCTCACTCGCTGGGAGATCGCGGAAGCCGTAGGCGTTAGCGAGGATTATCTCAGCCGCGTTTTCAACCGCGAGCTGGGAATTTCCCCCTGGGAATACCTCAACCGGTTTCGCATACTGCAGGCGAAAACACTGCTCAGCCAAACGGATGAAAGCATCCAGAATATCGCGCGGAAGGTAGGTTTCAACGACCAATCGTACTTCAGCCGGGTTTTTCACAAGATCAACGGTGTTTCCCCGCAGGCATACCGGGAATCACCAAGTGAACGTAAGGTGGATTAAAACAAACGACTCCATCCCAGCAGGTCTTCCAAAATCAAATTACTGAACTTGAAATCTTTTATAAAAGAACCGCTTGGCAATCTCATTCGCGATGACGTAAAGCAACGTTATACCCAGCAGCAATATCAAGGTTAGCAAGGGTAGCGGGGTGAAGCCAAAAATGGTCGAGGACATGGGTAAATAGGGAAGGAAAAGCGTCAAAATTCCAACAGCCAATGAGCTTATCCAGAGCATCTTTCCCGGTTTACTGCGAAACAAAGGCCGCTGTGTGCGAACTACAAGCAGGATGAACAACTCGGTCAACAGCGATTCAATAAACCAGCCGGTACGGAACTGTTCTTCAGCGGCATGCACAATAAAGAGTAGTATTCCAAAGGTTATGAAATCGAACACGGAACTGATTAAGCCGAAAACGATCATGAAATTCCGAATGAAGTTTATATTCCAACGTTGAGGGCGAATGACCGTCTCCGGGTCCACATCGTCACCTGCAATGGTCATCGCCGGGAAATCGGAAAGGAAGTTGTTCAGCAGGATTTGTTTTGGCAGGAGGGGTAAAAACGGCAGGAATAACGACAGCCCGGCCATACTGAACATGTTCCCGAAGTTCGCGCTGGTAGTAGTGAATACATATTTCAGCGTATTGGCAAAGGTGAGGCGACCTTGAATGATGCCCTGGCGTAAAACATCCAGGCTCTGTTCCAGCAGGACAAAATCAGCTGTTTCCTTGGCCACATCCACGGCATTATCCACAGAAATCCCGACATCCGCAGCGTGAAGCGCGGGAGCATCGTTGATGCCATCACCCATATAACCGACCACGTGCCCCGTCTTTCTCAACGCCGAAATAATACGTTCCTTCTGGTTTGGATCCACTTCAGCAAAAATGTTGATGTGTTCGGCTTTCTGCCAGAGGGCTTCATCGTGCAATTGGTTCAGCTCGGTGCCTGTCAGGATCCCTTCCACTCCCAACCCGGTAGCTCTCGCTACATGCTCGGCAACCCGCCGGTTATCCCCGGTAATCACCTTGAGACTCACCCCCAATCCCCTCAGATCGTCAATCGTTTTTTGAACGTCCGGTTTGGGCGGATCAAAGAACAGGAGAAAACCGCAAAATTGCATTTCCCTTTCTTCTTCAACAGGGTACTCCGGTTTTGGTTCCACGGATTTGATGGCCAGTCCCAGCACCCGGTAATCCCTGCTCGCTCCATCCTGCAAACTGTTTATTGATCTTATCGCAGTAGGATTTTTCCAGAGCGACCACCCGGCCGCCATCCAGGACTGTTGTACAGACGGCCAGCACGTTATCCAGCGCACCCTTGGTGATCAAGAAGGGGAGCTGATTGGGCAAGGCCGTATCTTTCACAGCGATACTCAGCCGTTTGCGAATGAAATCATAAGGGATCTCTTCCGTCTTGATAAAATTCTGAATATCAGGCTGAGTGGAGGAAATGATGGCAGCATCCAATGGATTTGTCAGACCGGTCTGGAAGTGGGCGTTAAGATAAGCATACTTAGAAACGAGATCAGAACTCATCCCGTGGATATCGAAGGCATTATCCAGGCGAACTATACCCAAAGTTAAAGTACCGGTTTTATCGGTGCACAGCACGTCCATGCTGCCGAAGTTCTCAATGGAAGTAAGCCGACGGACAATCACACCTTGCTTTGCCATGTTCTGCGCACCTTTGGCGAGGGTGATGCTGATGATAGCGGGAAGCAGCTCGGGTGCCATGCCAACAGCCAGCGCAATGGAAAAAAGCAGCGAATCGATGGGCGGTTTCTTCAGGATCACGTTGATAGCGAAGACAACAAGCACCAGCACCATCATGGCTTGTGTGACCAAGTTACCAAAACGGCGGATGCCACGCTCGAAATCGGTTTCGGGAGGACGTAACGATAATTTCCCGGCGATCTGTCCAAATTCGGTCGCTGCTCCTGTTTGAACGATCAGGACACGGGCTGTGCCGCTACTTACGTTGGTTCCCATGAATACGCAGTTCGTGCGCTTGGATAGTCCAGCATCTGCAGCCACGCTACCCGGTCTTTTTTCCACCGGGAACGTTTCACCAGTCAGTACTGCCTGGTTAACGAAGAAATCATCCGCCTGCAATACCACACCGTCTGCCGGGATCAGGCTCCCCGCGGAGAGCAGCACCACATCCCCCGGCACCACTTCATCCGTCATCATAGAGCAAGGTTTTCCATCCCGCAGGACGGTGGTTCTTAACTTTACCTGGCTGCGCAGCTTTTCCACCGCATTGCTGGCGTTATATTCCTGGATGAAACCCAGTACCGCACTGGCGAGAATGATGCCAATCACGATGGTGGCATCGATCCATTCACCGGTCAGGAGCGAGATCACAGCAGCAAATACCAGGATGAGCACCAGTGGGCTCTTGAGTTGATTGAGGAATAACTTTAGAGCCCCAGCTTTTTCCTGTTTATGCAACAGATTGCGGCCATAAATCTCGAGTCGAGCCTGCGCTTCAGTTTGACTCAACCCTTCCCTCGTACTTTTTATCGCGGTGAGTGAGTCTTCAGGGGATACGTTCCAATAAGTAGCGTTCTGCTGTAATTTCATCATATGCAACCCTGTCTTTCATATTAGCTTGACATGGTGAAGCCACCAAATCATTCTGAAGGCAGTGAAGAATCTAGATCCTCCGGTCGCTGCGCTCCCTCAAGATGACAAAATGCGGTGAATCTGGGCAGGTCAGGTGAACACTTTCTGCCTGTGTAATACATAACATGTCGGCAGTCTTGAGCCTGCTGTTCAATCAGGTAGTTAATCCTTCAACAGTGAGTTGTTGAGGATTATCCCAAGCCCCACCAGGATGATGAGAACTGGTCCCAGGTAGGTCCAGCTCAGATTAAAAAGGAACGTGGCAGTGACGATTAGCAAAATGATCCCACCGAAGAGCGAGTTACGGACACTGCGCGTCACCTGGTTTCCTGAATCGCGGTAATTTCGGTAAGCATCGCCGAGTGCTCCCAGCGCAGGTATCAAAATGAAAAGTGCCCACCAGTTCTGAAACGGGAAATTAAATTTCCACAGGTTCTGGGCGAGGAACATTACTCCAAGTAGGATCAGGACCGCACCCATGATCCATGCGCCTCCACCCCTGCTGGCATGGCGTTCCTCGCGCCGCATCTCGCGCACTTCCCTCTGGCTCTGAGGCTCGGACGGTGGTTCACTAGCTTGCTTTTGGTCATTCATGATATTTTCCTCCGTGATGATTAAGTTATTGAAGGCGGCTGCCTTCTTGATCAGCAGGTCGATCTCAAGTTTGGTAACCCTGCATGTGGATAGTATATTGCAGGTTTTCAAGGCAGCAAAGGGGATGACCAACACGATCATCAAGGTCCAATAGTTTCGTCGATTGAATAAAAACCTGATTGGCATACAATAGAAACTGATTTTCATTCTTCCACCAGGACGGTAACATGGCCATCCGCAAATCCCGTTCGACCGATGTGATCAATTCCAAGCAGCGAAAGCTGGATAGTTCCGTTTTTAAATTCGATACCGCGAAGTTCACCCGGCTCAACAAGGAATTCATTCGCACAAAATTGACGGAGATGAACCGGGATGGCATCCTCGTCCCGCTATCCGGCGGGCTTGATTCGAGCACTGTGCTGCTGCTCTGCGTGCGCGCAGCGGGAGCGGAAAAGGTCACGGCACTGCTGCTACCCGAAAAGCAGGGTAACCCGGATGCAGACGATTTTGCTCACCTGATCGCCGGGAAATTCTGGGTGAAGACGATCACACGCGATATCTCCAAACCCCTTACTTCTTTTGGCGGGTATGATTACATACTTTCAAAATTACCTTCACGCGCTCTCAGGGAATTTGCGGTGAAGACCTTTTACAAGCAGGCAGCGAAAAATCCATTTCTACAAATGACCAAGGGGGAGGGGGACCAGTTGATTCGCGAGGGGTTTGCCTATTTCAATGCCAGGCAACGCATCCGCCTGGTGATCACCTACCAGGAAGCTGAGAAGCACAACCTGATGGTGGCGGGCAGCGCGCACAAATCCGAGGACCTGGTAGGGCTTTATGTGAAGTTTGGCGTCGACGATGTGGCGGATATAATGCCACTCAGGAATCTATACCGTACCCAGACCTACGAATTAGGGAATTATCTGGGTGTGCCAGATGAGATCCTGGCGCGTACGCCGAACCCGGATATTATCCCCGGCATCACGGACAAATACCGCGATCTGCTGGGTATCCCCATTGAAAAGCTTGACCTGATTCTTTGGGGATTGGAACATGATATGAATATGGGTCAAATAGCTAGTGATGTGGAAGTTGAAGAAAAGAAAGTGAGTGAGATCGCAAATCTGATCAAAAACACGCGGCACATGCGCGAGCCTTCTCAGGCGATCCCCTGGAAATGAATCATGGTTCAAATGCAAGGCGGGCATAGGTGGCTTGCCCGCCAACTCTAATCATTCCGAATGTCGACTCTGAGTAAGATTGCTGCAAGCCGCTTCTCAGCTCTCTCCCGATCAATAGCATATCGGGAGTGCAAAAACCGCGACGCAATGACGAGCTAATTGCTCTCGAAGATTTCCATCAGTTTGGGATAGACTTTATCGACCTGCTGCTTGGGCTGCTCGAGGGAGATCAAGTCGTGGACCAGCCCCATTTCCATTGGGAAGTTATGAAAATGAACGGCATCCGGTTTGGTTCTACGCCAGGATGCGACTAGTTTTTTTGCGTTGGTGTTATCCACCGATTCGTCGTTATCGTTGATCGTCAGCCAGATATTTCCGGTTTTGGGAGGTTCTGACCTGGCGAGCTTCATGGTCTTGAAACCCAGGTCGGTGATATGCGCCAACCCGTGGGCAGAGAACCAGGCATAAGCGTATTCCGGACCGGGGTCGAGTTCCTTTTTCTCCTCGTTCCACCAGTGCATGTAATCCGGGCGCAGCATGGTGAATTTCATCGCCAGGGAGAGGAAGGGATTGGGGATCACGCAATAGCCTAAAGAAGGAGAGATGACAACTGCCTTGCTGATCCCGGATCGGGTTTGCGCCAGGAAAGCAGTGAGCACACCACCCATGGACAGCCCGGCAACGATGACTTTCTCACCGAGCGCAAGTGTGAGATCCAGGCTGCTGTTGGCAAACTCGACCAGCTCATCCTGGGTGAGTTTACGTGTGCTTTCATCAATACGAGTTTTGTGACCGTGATGCGGGACGCGGGGGATAAAAACGTTCCAGCCTTTCTTATGGCATAGCTCGCCTAGTGGTGTAAACTGCTGCGGGCTGGAGGTGTAGCCGTGGAAAAAGAGGATCGCGGTTTTGGTTGGTTCGCCTTTAGTTAAAAAGCGGGTTTGGGAGATCGGGAGAACACAATCACCAGAATGCTCCTGCATGGCCTTGATGATCCTGGCTGCTTCTTGATATGTATATTTGGACGGCGAGTCGGGTTTTAACATAAATCCCTCCGCGTTTTTTGATTCTAACCCATTTTTAATAAAAAAAGGACCGGATACCCCTGCCCGGTCTCCAATTATTCCAGGTTACTCCGAAATATTCACAGAATCGACAATACCTACGATGACCGAGATGATGCAGGCATCCGGGTTCTGCAGAACCTGGCGGGCGCCATTGCCCTCGCGGTTGACCAGCACGGTATCGCCGATACCGGCATGGGTGTTATCGATGGCGATGAAATCCTCGTCTGCTTTCTCTCCTGGCATGATAAGTGGCTGTACAACCAGCAGCCGGCGGTTCTTGTAATGCGGATGGCTGATGGTGGTGACAACGGTCCCGGTAACTTTACCAATGATCATGTGTACCGTGTCCATCCTTGCTTGAGGGTGAAATCGAAATCGCCATCGGGGCGAACATCCAGCTCATCCACGATACCGATCAGCGCCAGGTCGATGGGCACGAACTTAACGTCCGGCATGGCGAGGGCAGCTTCGCGGGAGCGCACCATCACGCACAGGTCGCCGGGACCGGCATTGACCACGTCCGCGGCAACCTGAAGGAGACCAATCGGCTCGAGGTGTTTATTCAATAGCTGTACAACCAGCAGCTTCAAACCCTCGGTACCGGGATACTTGACCGTGCAGATGGCGGTGCCCTTCACGCGACCGAACAGCATGGTTTATTTCTTTTCCAGCGAATCGAGCACTCGGTTGATGATGGCATCCAGCAGGGCGGGATCCACCTGTGTGCCCAGCTTAGCCATAACCGCATCGCGGACTCGCTTACGCAGGTCTTCGCTTTTGGAAGCGGATGCAGCTTGCGATTCGCCAGCAGGTGCGGCACTGGAAAGATAAGGACGAATAGGCGCAGTCGGCGGGGTCTCATGCGCGGTTACCAGCACTAATCCCAGCTGCTGAGCTTTTTCGAAAGCCAGCTCGGTAAGCACGATATTGTCGTTCAATTCGAGGGAGGTCGTGCCACGCTTGACCAAGTCCTCGATATCTCTTTCGGTATAAAACTCTTTTGGCATAATCACTCCTCAGAGAGGATCAAGCACCCGGCTTGCCGGAAAGGCTTTCCAAAGCCTGGGTGGCAGCATTTTTTGCGGTGACGATCTCGGCTTCTGTTCCGGAAAGCCACATGCGCCCAAACCTGCCGACGGAAGACACGTGAATAATCTTGATATTGGCTTTTTTCTCGGCTTCATTGCACGCATAGTTAATGTATGCAGCCGGGGCACATTCCAGGACCAGCATGGTCTCACCGGGTACCAGCATGCTCCCGCGGCGGAAGCGGTTGAGCAGCTGCGATTGGTAGGGATCGATGCGGGTGATCACCTGGGTGGAAACCACCTGTGGTTTGATGCGGTCCTCCACCTTCAAACCCAGCCGGTTCAAGACGACTTCGCCAGCTTCCAGCACCGCTGCCTGGTTGAGAGAATGGACTTCGAACATGCCAAACTCGCGCTCGACGATCTGAGCGCCAGGACGGGCTTCGGTGGCTTTGACAGCGATATCCACCACACGGAAGACCTCATTCCCGGGTGCCATTTCCACGTAGAGCGCAGCCATGCCCTCAGTAGGCAAGTCGCCCTGCGTGACCGTACCGATGAAGGCAGCATACTGCGCCTGCATACGGTCGATAAAGCTGTAACAGCGCAATTGAAAAGCATCAGCCATAATGACTCCTTGCATTCATTTGAACCTGACCCAAAGAAAGATGGGCGGTTGTTCCGGCATACCCCGTCCTGCCAGGCAGGCTGCGTCAGCTGTGGCTGATGGAGCCTGCCTGCGGGGAAGGCTTCCCATCGCGGGACCCAGACTGGATCTAGATCCGCGCAATGGATTCGGCCGGAATTATTTCTTGGTGTCGCCGGTGCGGCCGCCGATGCTGCCACGCGAGCTTTGGGGCAGGATCATCTCGATATCGGAATGCGGCCTGGGGATCACGTGCACCGAAACCAGCTCGCCGACACGCTTGGCGGCTGCAGCGCCGGCATCAGTCGCGGCTTTCACCGCGCCCACATCACCACGAACCATCACGGTGACAAATCCGCCGCCGACATACTCGGAGCCGATCAGGACGACATTTGCGGCTTTGACCATGGCATCGGCAGCTTCTACAGCGCCGACAAGACCCTTAGTCTCGACCATTCCCAGTGCGATTAGAGCAGTATCCAAACTCATTTCTCATTTCCTTTCTTGACGATGATTATCAATCCGGGTTGAAATTCCCGGCTATCTCACATTTAATATTTCGTTCACTACTGAGCGGACCAGGTTCTCGATATCCTGGGGTGCAGGTCCGGCAGCCGCTTCAGGAGGCTGAAAAGCAGCCAAAGGTGGAGCGTTCAATTCATACGCCAGGCGCTTGATATTGAAGAGATGATAGGTTGTGACGTTATCACCGGTGATCGAACCGCCAACGCCGCCGGCACCGAGGGTGAGGGAAGGCATGACGCCGGTGGTTAGCCCAATGGCACCCAGCGTTCCCATGGTGTTCACCAGGATGCGGAAAACAGGTTTTTCCAACCCAAATTCCATGATCACTTTTTCATCGGTGGCATGGATGATCTGGGTGTGACCGCGCCCGCCGAACTGGATCAATTCGATGGAGCGTTCGCAGCCAGCCAGCCAGCCGTCCTCTTCGTACCAGCCGAGGACCGTGGTGAGCTTCTCACGAGAGAGCGGCTCATCGCGCCCAACGCTGGAGAGGCGTGCCACCAGGATGCGCGTACCAGAAGGGATGGCGAATCCCGCCATACCAGCCAGGACAAAGGGCGATCTGCCGACCGTGGCGGGGTTGATGCTGCCATCCGGATTGAAAAGCAGCTTGCGGAGTGCCTGGGCTTGAGTCTCATCCACGAAATATGCTCCCTGTGCCTTCATCAATTCTTCCAGCTGGCGCGCAATGGGACGATCGGCAATCACGGCTTGTTCGGTGGCGCAAATGGTTGAATAATCGAAGGCCTTGGAGCTGACAATATAGCGGGCAGCCTTTTCGAGATCCGCGCTGCGGTCCACGTATACCGGGACATTGCCGGGACCGACACCATAGGCCGGTTTACCGACAGAATGCGCTGCCCGGACCATGGCTGAGCCACCCGTGGCCAGGATGAGCGCGATGTACTTGTGATTCATCAATTCCTGTGTACCGGGCAGGGAGATATTTTCCAGGCAGCCGATCAGACCCTGAGGGGCACCAGCGCTCACAGCGGCCTGGGCCATCAAGCGGGCGGTCTCGTTGCAACAGCGGATTGCCGAGGGGTGGGGGGCGCAAATGATACCATCACGGGCTTTCACCGCCATGAGTATCTTGGCCATCACTGTTGAGGTGGGATTGGTACTGGGTATGAGCGCAGCAACCACGCCCATAGGCCAGGCGATCTCGTAGATCCTGCGCTCCGCATCGTGGCGAACAACACCCACGGTCTTGATATCCTTGATGCTCTCCCAGACATATTTGGAGCCAAACTCATTCTTGAGCTTCTTGTGCGCGGGGACACCGTACCCGGTTTCTTCGACAGCCATGCGCCCAAGGCGTTCAGCGGACTGGAAAGCTGCTTCAGCCATGGCGGCGCACACGCGGTCCACGTCCTGCTGCGACGCTTTTGCCCAAACCTTCTGAGCTTCGTGCGCGGCGGCTGCCAGATCGCGTGCTTCCTGGATGGAGGAAAGGTCTTTATCCACGATTTAATCCATTTAACTTTTTCTAAACACCGCTTCACCATCAACTTCCAATGAATCGATCATTGCCATGATGACCGCATCCACGGGAGTATCCTTGGTGATGGTAGTCTGGCGGGCGCTGGAGCCAGAGGCGGTCAGCACCAGGTCGCCAATACCTGCATCGACTGTATCGATGGCAACATAGGGTTTACCGACCGGGGTGCCGCGCTCGTCGGTTTGACGCAGAATAAGCAATTTACGCCCGGTCAGTTTTTCATCCTTGATGGTTGATACCGTTGTTCCGATCACTTTCGCAATTAACATAAGGACTCCGGTTAATAACTCTTGGCTGCGGCAGGTTCGGCTGCCGGTTGGGGCTGGGGTTCAGGCGCGGCAGCTCCGACGATCTTGATCCCGGCGCTGGCACCGATACGGGTGGCACCGGCTTTGACCAATTTCTCGGCGTCTTCGCGCGAGTGAATCCCGCCGGCTGCCTTGACACCCATTTCCGGACCCACTGTCTGGCGCATCAGGATGATATCCTGAACCGTTGCGCCTCCGGTGGAAAATCCGGTGGAAGTTTTGACAAAATCCGCTCCGGCTTCCTTTGAGAGAAGGCAGGCCAGCACTTTTTCTTCATCGGTGAGCAGGCAGGCTTCGATGATCACCTTGACCAGCGCGCCTGCCGCGTGGGCCGTGGTGACCACACCGCGGATATCGCGGGCGACCAGGGCGGAATCACGGGCTTTCAGGGCACCGATATTGATCACCATATCGATCTCAGATGCACCGTTCTCGATCGCCATGCGGGTTTCAATGACCTTGACCTCGGGGATGGTGGCTCCCAGCGGGAAGCCAACCACGCAACATACTTTGACAGGGGAACCACGCAACAGGTCAGCGCATAGCTTCACGTAGGAAGGATTGATGCAAACCGACGCGAAATTGTATTTACGGGCTTCCATGCAAAGCTGGGTCACCTTATCGGGCGTGGCGTCCGCCTTGAGCAGGGTGTGATCGATCATGCCTGCCATGCTGAGATCAGGGGGGATGACGCCAACCGTGGAAGTGAGGCGTTCTGCGCCGGCGCTGACCACCTGGCCGATCTTGTTGAAGCAGGTGGTGACGCACATCCCACTGGCGCATTCGCGTTTGCACATCAATCCCTGCGAGATGGATTGCTGAATCTCCTGGTCGGAATATGCCGAAAGCACTTCGCGGGCGATGATCTCAACCAGTGTTTCTACGGTTTTAGTATCGGGAGTCATAGTTTATTTCCCGTCCTTTAAGAATTGTTTTTCGATGGACACGATCTTATCCACGCGTTTTTGGTGCCTGCCGCCACCGAAATCGGTGGTCAACCAGGTCTTGATGATCTGCTTTGCAAGATTCTCGCCAATCATGCCTGCACCCAGGGTGAGGAGGTTGGCGTCATTATGTTCGCGGCTGTTGGAGGCGGTGGAGATATCGTAGCACATGGCGGCACGGATACCGGGGACTTTGTTAGCTGCCATGCAGCTGCCAATCCCGGCTCCGTCGATCATGATCCCACGCCAGGCTTTGCCACCTGCTACAACCTGCGCAACCGCCAATGCAAAATCGGGGTAATCCACGGCTTCCTTAGAGGATGTGCCGCAATCGAGTACTGAAAAACCCAACTCTGCAAGATAGGGTTTGAGCGCTTCCTTCATGCCAAACCCGCCATGATCAGAACCAATGGCGACCATTTTCTGTTGGGGGATAACACTAGGATTTGCGGGGGTAGAGGTAACAGCAGAAGGTATGACAGAAAGCGGGCATGACCTGCTGGCCGCTTCTTCAAGGGCTTTCTGGACAATCTGGTGTAGTTCGCCTTCCGAAATTTCGTTCATATCCTTTTAGGTACTTGACATTGCATCAAAAAAGTCGGATAATCAAACTGGTAATGACCACATGACAACTGTACGTCCTTATAATAGCACTTTCGTGATAAAATGTCAAGTATGATCGACCCTTACGATGCAGTCCCAAAATATCACCAGCTAGCCCGGATCCTGCGGAAAAAGATCGAAGAAGGGGAATGGGAACCGAATTCACCCATCCCTTCTGAAAGACTGCTGGAAGAACAATACAGGATCAGCCGCCCGACTGTCCGCCAGGCTGTAGAACTGCTCATCCACCAGGGTTTCCTTTACCGTGAGCATGGACGCGGGACTTTCGTCATGCCCCAGAAACTGCAAAAGGGTTTACTGGAGTTGACCAGTTTTTCCGAGGACCTCATCAAGAGGGGCATCAAACCCGGGCAGATCGTTCTGAAAATGTGCCGGGAAGTGCCACCGCAAAAAGTGCAACAAAAACTGGATCTGACCCCAGATGCACAAGTTCTGACCATCGAACGCATCCGCCTTGGAGATGGTCTGCCAATCGGATTACAGACATCCTACGTTGTTCTGCAGGTTGATCAAACGATCGAAAAGGAAGAACTGGAACAGGCGGGTTCCTTGTACCGCATCCTGCAGGACAAATTCCAGATCATCCCCTGGGCTGCGGATGAGACTCTCGAGGTCACATTAGCCTCCAGGGAGGAGGCGGAACTGCTCCAGGTGAACGAAGGCAGCCCGCTGTTATTAAACGAAAGGATCCTGTGGTCGCAGGATCGCAAAGCCGTTGAATTTGTTAAGATTTTGTACCGCGGCGATCGTTACCGATATACGATGCGCCTGACGCGCAGCTGATCCCCCAAATTATTTCATGATCAGAGATTTTATATCCTCCAGTGCAACGCTATTTTTATCACCGGGGATGAAAACGATCCTGTCTTTGGCACAATAATACAACTTCATCCATTCCCCGACTGCCTTCTCAACCGCTAGGTTTTCTAGTTTAATCGCTTCCTGATTTCTTTTATATTTTTCCAAAATCCTCTTTCTAAAAATCAAATAGAACGATCCTGCCATTAAAAAGATCGCTGCTGCTGGAACGAAAGCAGGTTTTTGGGTTTGGAATATCTGGAACAGTATCAACAACGAAACGATCCCAAAAACAATCACAGTCATATCGGGGTGAACCGGTCGTGTTATTTGACGTTTTCCGGAGGGAGGGGCGAAGGCATCCACATTGACCCGTTTTTCCGTGCCTTCCAGGAAGAGCGTGCTGACTTTCAACGCCTGCTCGGATGAACCGCACACGGGACAACTTATCTTTGATTTTTGCATATCAAGATCATCCTAACGGAATGAGAAAGCAAAAAAGCCAATCCCGATGGTCACCGGAATCCACCAGAGTGATTGGACAAATGCTCCCATCCAGCTGGTGGCACCCATGACAGCACCGAGAACCATTAATGCAATACCGGCACCCACCAGGTACCAGCTCTTCACCTTAAAACCCAATGAAAGCGTATCGGTTTGTGGATTGATAGAACCAGATTTTTTCTTATCCTTTTTGAGCGCAGCAGCAGCTTTGTAACGAGCCTGACGTACCCTGCCGAATTGGAGAGTGATCAAGCGCAAATAGAAAAGCAAGACAGCACCGATAACGATCCAGGTTCCTGTAGTGAATTCCATTCTCAATGCCTTTCCCAAACAAGTAAAGGGATTATGACTGAGAAAAGCAGTCATGTCAATGACACCTGATTTGATCGAGAAAATAACGATTTACCATTAAAAGAGATGATTATTTTCCATGATTCTCTATGAGATGTTTCTTGTTTTTAGCTTTTGAATGTGCTATGATGAAAACTGTTATATTAAAGTTATATTAAAAATCTCTCCGTTACAGTTTTTAGATATTGTGATCTTCTGGTGTGGCAAGCAGGCATAGTTTGAAATTTTATTGTTATTTTTTGCCTGATCTTGATTCATGGAGGAGGTGAACGCAAACAGCAATATCAAAAACGATCGATAATCCCAAGCATTTTCACAACTTCATTTGAGGAGGAAGGTTATGGCTAAAACAGCCGAAAAAGGAAAGATTATCGGTTATTTACCCCAGGATGTCCCGGGGTGGGGGGCAATGATCAGCCTGGGTTTCCAGCAAGTGCTGACCATGTTCCCGGCGACGGTACTGGTTGCAATCCTGACAAAATTTGATGTCGGTGTAACATTGCTTGCCAGTGGTATCGGCACGATCGTCGCACTGCTCGTATCTGGCAGGCGCATTCCAATGTACTACGGTTCGAGCTTCAGTTATATTACCGTGGTCATTACGGTCATGAGCCTGTATGACAGCGCCTGCTTTGCTGATCCCAATTCCTTCTACTGCCCGGATGGGATCCGAATCGTCCAGCTTGGTATTATGGGCACGGGAGTTTTGGAAATATTGTTCGGTCTGTTGATCATGCGTGTCGGCAAGGAGGCCCTGGATAAAGTACTCCCACCTGTAATCACAGGCAGTGTTGCAATTGTTATCGGTATTGCACTCGCGGGTACTGCCCTGAGTACCGCTTCTGCCAACTGGTTAATCGCCTTCATCACATTGGTGCTGACGATTGTATTCTCGGTGTATCTGCAAGGTAAGGGATTATGGGGTATGCTGCCCATCCTGTTTGGTGCTGTTGCAGGCTGGCTGATTTCATGGCCTCTCGGTCTGGTGGATCTAAATACGATTGCAGCAGCAGAGTGGTTCCGCATTCCGAATATCACACTGCCTGCTTTCGGTGATCCGCGCGCATGGGGTGCCGTGCTGAGTATCGCGTTGATCGCCATCGCGACCATCCCGGAATCCACCGCCCATCTTTACCAGATGAGCCTGTATATCGATGCGCTCGCCAAGGAAGTCGGCAAGAAACCCATCGAGATCAAAAAATTGATCGGTTTGAACCTGGTGGCGGATGGCTCAGATGACCTGGTGGTCGGTTTCCTGGGTGGCTGCGCAGGTACCAATTATGGTGAGAATAACTCACTGATGGCCATCACCCGCAACTATTCCGTAGCAGTTCTCATGGCTGCTGGCGTATTTGCCATCCTGTTGGGCTTTGTTGGCAAACTGGCTGCTGTGGTCAACACATTGCCTGCTGCGGTTTTGGGCGGCTTGCAGATCTACCTGTTCGGCGTGATCGGCATGCAGGGTATTGCGCTGATCCAATCCGAAAAGGTGAACCTGTTCGATCCGAAGCAGCTGGCGATTGGCGCAACAATCCTAGTGCTTGGGATTGGCGGCAACCTGGGTTTGGCAAATGGCCTATTCCCGTTCCCCATTCCAATGATCTTCCCAAGCGGAATTCCGGCGATCGTTTTTGCCGCATTCGTCGGCATCGTGCTCAACCTGCTGTTCCTCTGGGTCAAACCAGAATGGTTCGGTGTCAAAGAGCGCGAAAACATTAATTACTAGATCATTATTTTTGACACTTCAATTCCCTCCTCTCTAGCATTGAGAGGAGGGAAAATTCCGAACCTTCCCCGAGACAATAATATGAGGAAGGTCATTCATTCGAAACACAGGATCCCAAATGAATAATGCTCATCCTGCGCTCCCAGAATTTGATTACGTAAAACCTGCCACCCTGGTTGAAGCCAGTAAATTCCTGGCTGATCACCCGGGTGACGCGAGGCCGTTCCTGGGCGGGACGGATTGTTTCGTGCGCATGCGCGATGGATTGCTGCCGGTCAAATACATGGTAGACGTGAAATTGATAGAAGGTATGGATGCCATCACGTTCGATGCAGCCAAAGGTTTGTCCATTGGTGCTGCTGTTCCCATGAACAAGGTTATCGCTCATGCTGATGTCCAGAAGCATTATGCACTCCTGGCTCAAGCAGCTCGAACTGTCGCCAGCTACCAATTGCGATCTCGCGCCACGATCATCGGCAACATTTGCAACGCGTCCCCCGCGGGCGATACCCTGGGTGCCTGCCTTTTACTCGGCGGCCTCCTCACCATTCACGGCAAGGATGGCACCCGGCAGGAACCGTTGGAAAAATTCTTTGTCGGACCCGGAAAGACAACCCTGAAAACCGGGGAGATTGTCACCACGATCACATTCCCAATACCCCCAACTGGCGCTATCGGGAAATACATAAAATTAGGACGAAATACCTTGAGTGATCTATCCCTGGTGGGTGTCACTATTTATGCCTATCCGGATAAAGATGTTACTTCCGGTTACCGGTTTAGATTAGCTCTCGCGTCTGTCGCACCGATCCCCCTGGTTGTAGACAAGGTGGAAGAAGTGATGACAGGCAAAACCATCACTGAAGAAACCATCGCAGAAGCGGCCCAGGCTGCCATGGATGGGTGCACACCGATCGACGATGTGAGAAGTACAGCCAAATATCGAAAATACATGGTCAGGAATTTGACCCGGGATGCATTGACAGAACTCTGGAAGAAATTATCCAGTTAATTTTAAAATTCCCAGACCATATGGAGGCGAAAATGGCGTTTCATCGAATAACGCTTACGGTTAACGGTACGAAAGAACAAGTGGATCTGCCGTCGAATTTTACGCTGCTGCGTATGCTGCGCGAGAAACTTGCCCTTACAGGCACAAAGAATGGCTGCGCGGCTGGTGAATGCGGCGCGTGTACCGTGTTACTTAATGGTGAGCCCGTCAACAGCTGCATGATACTGGCGGTTGAATGCGATGGAGCAAATGTGGTCACAGTGGAAGGACTGGCCAAAGACAAGCAGCTGGATCCCATCCAGCAAATGATGATAGAAGCAGGCGGGGTGCAGTGCGGTTTTTGCACACCTGGAATCCTGATCTCGGCTCGCGCGCTATTGGATCGAAATCCAAAACCAAGTGAGGACGAAATCCGCGAAGCGCTGGTGGGTAATCTCTGCCGGTGCACGGGTTACGTGCGGATCATCGATGCTGTCAAAAAAGCAGCACTGGTGGGGGGGAGGTAAACATGCCTGCAAAGAGAACCGATAATCCGATCGCACCTGTTGGTGAAAGTGTCACCCGCCTGGATGCGCGGGATAAAGTTACCGGCTCGGCTGTGTTTGCTGACGATCTACAATTTGGGCCTGGCTTATTGCATGCCCGTGCTGTTCGCAGTCCGCATCCGCATGCGCTGATCAAGAAGATCGATATCAGCGAAGCACAAGCCGTACCGGGCGTTAAAGCCATCGCCACCGGTGATGATTTCGACGGCATGCTGGGACTGTATCTGATGGACCGTTACATCATCTGCCGCGACCGGGTTCGATATGTTGGTGACCCGGTGGCCGTTGTGGCAGCTGAGACGGTCGAGATCGCAGAAGAGGCGGTCAAAAAAGTAAAAGTGGATTATGAAGTACTGCCTGCTGTCATTGACCCTGAAGACGGACTGAAACCAGATGCACCCATCCTGCATCCCGACCTGGGCAGTTATGTTTACCCCAATTTCATTTTCCCGGAAGCGGGCACCAACCGAGCCAATCAATTTAAAGTTCGAAAAGGAAATGTGGATGAGGGATTCAAGCTTTGCGCCGCCATTGTTGAGCGGAAATATCGCGTCCCTCACATTCAGCATGTCCCGATCGAGCCGCATGTCGCGGTGGCAAAATGGGATGAAAGCGGCAATATCACCCTCTGGGCATCATCACAATCCCCATTTGCACAGCGCAACTTAATCGCCAAGGCGCTGCACGTCTCACAAAGCAAGATCGAGGTGATCGCGCCATACGTGGGCGGTGGATTTGGCTCGAAGGCGGGTGTCAGTATGGAAGCGCTGGCGGTGGCAATTGCCAGCAAGACCAAGGGACGACCGGTAAAATTCCTGCTGACACGCGAGGAGGAATTTTATACCGCATTCGTCAGGCAGGGACTGGTTGCATATTACAAGATGGGCTGCGACAAGGAAGGCAATATGATCGCAGTCGATAACAAGTATTACTGGGATGCGGGTGCTTATACCGAGTACGGTGTAAACATCACCCGTGCTGGTGGTTATTCGAGCACAGGACCTTACCGCGTTCCCAACGTGCGGGTCGACAGCGTCTGCGTTTACACCAACCACCCGGTGGGCGGTCCGATGCGCGGTTTTGGCATGCCGGAAATCCACGTCGGACTCGAGCAGTGCATGGATGACCTGGCGCACGAGATTGGCATGGATCCGGCTGAATTCAGGCGAAAAAATTGCGTCAAGGGCGGCGATATCATCCTTACCGGGATGAAGATGCACCCGACAGGAATAGGGGAGTGCATCGAAAAGGCTGCAAAAGCACTGGATTGGGGGCACAAGGATCCGCCCAGCGCACCCAATAAGCGACGCGGCAAAGGCATGGCGATCATGTGGAAAGCTCCTGCCATGCCGCCCAACCCGGGATCGAGCGCTGAAGTCAGATTTAACGAAGATGCAACGGTTAATGTCAGCATCGGCGGCCAGGAGATCGGGCAGGGCACTTTCACCGTGATGGCGCAGATGGTGGCTTCCGCACTGGGAATTCCATATGAGTGGGTACGAATATCCACCCCAATTGATACCAAATACAGCCCATACGAGTGGCAAACGGTCGCCAGCAGGCTCACCTGGAGCATGGGCAACGCGGTCAGAAATGCAGCCCTGGATGCGCGAAAACAGATCATTGAGCTGGTCTCGCAAGCCTGGGATGAGAATCCGGATGACCTTGATATCCGCAACGGCGTGGTCATTTCATATAAAACAGAGGAAACCCTACCTCTCCAGGATATTGTCATTTATGGCATACCGAAGGAAAACTACAATGGCTGGATTGGCGGACCCATCGTGGGGCGGGGAAGTTTCATGCCCACCTACGTTACCGGCCTGGATAAAGAAACCGGTCAGGGCGAACGCGCCGTGGTGCATTACACCACCGGGTGCCAGGCGGTCGAATTGGAAGTCAACCTGGATACGGGGCAGCTGGAGATCATCAAGGGCGTGAGCGTTTTTGACGTGGGTAAAGCCATCAACCCTGAAATGGTCAAAGCGCAGATGGAAGGCGGATTCGTGCAGGGCATGAGCACGGGTTTCTTCGAAGCATTAAGACTTAAAGATGGCGTGCTGCGCAATCCAAGTTTCGTCGATTACCGCATCGCAACCAGTTCGGATGCCCCTAAAAAACTTGAATCGATCATCGTTGAGGTGGCGCAGGATGATGGACCGTGGGGTGCACGCGGTGTAGGCGAGCATTCGATGGTGCCCACTGTACCGGCTATTGCCAATGCGATCTATGATGCGATTGGCATCCGTGTTGGAGACCCACCGTTCACCGCGGAACGGGTGTACCTGGCCATGCTTGAAGCAGGAATTGTGAAATAGTGAACTGATTCCATCCGTGCTGGTATGTAATTGATCGGCACGGTTTTTTTCAAGATATAGTTAATTGCTTACTTGGATATTGAATTTTTGAGGCTAAACTGAGTGATGACAATTTTCGGATACGACCCGAGAATTATCACTTGAAATGTCAGACAGCCTGGTCTAGACTTTATAGGACAGGAGGAATTCAATTTGACCATCAAGACCTTGATCAAAACGTCCGAATATCATGATTCGGTTACATTAATGCTGGTAGCCAAGGAATTAATCAACTTTCCCGGGTGTACAGGACGCGGCCGTTGTTATGGGAACCGAGGCAAATAAATCGATCCTTGAGCAGAGTGGCCTTCTCACTGAAGAAAGCCAAAAAGCTACTCCCAACGACCTGCTCATCGTGGTAAAAACGGATGGCTCACCGGATGATGCCCTTGAAGCTGCAAATCGACTCCTGCAAAAAAAGGTGGAAACAGGCAGAGGTTCGGAATTCAGACCAAAAACTGTCCGAAGCGCGGTGCGCGGTCTGCCAGGCGCGAACGTATCCATAATCTCGATTGCGGGACGTTATGCCGCCGATGAAGCCTGGGAAGCGCTCAAGCAGGGTCTGCATGTGCTGCTCTTCAGCGATAATGTTTCGATTGAAGATGAGATCGCATTAAAAATATATGCCCGCGATCACGGATTGCTTCTGATGGGATCCGGAGCCGGCACTGCCATCCTGAATGGGGTAGCCCTGGCGTTTGCCAATGTCATCCCCGAAGGACCGGTGGGGATCGTGGCAGCGGCGGGGACAGGCTTGCAGGAAACATCCACCCTGCTCGCTAAGAATGGAATTGGAATTACACAGGGGATAGGCACTGGAGGGCGGGACTTAAAGAATGAAGTTGGCGGGATCATGTTCCTGGAAGGATTGAAAGCCCTCCAGGCGGATCCGCAGACGCAAGTCATCCTGTTGGTCAGCAAACCCCCATCCCAGGAAATGATCGAGAAGGTCATGGAGCAGGTTGGTAAAAGCAGCAAACCTACTGTTGTTTGCCTGCTGGGAGGAGATCTTTCTAAAATAAAAGCTTCCAGCAATGCCCACACGGTATCCACACTTCAGGAAGCAGGACTGCTGGCTGCCAAACTGGCTGGAGCAAAATTGGAAGATCCAAAGCAATTCATTGCCCGTGAGAAATCTGAGCTGGAATCGCGCGCAAAGGAATTAAAGAAAAAACTAAAACCCGGACAGAAATTCCTGCGTGCGCTCTTTTCAGGCGGCACATTGTGTGCCGAATCTCTCGTCATCTGGCGGGATGAATTTGAAGAAACGGTTTATTCCAATGCGCCGCTCACAAAAGAATTCCAAATGAAAGATTCGATTCACAGTGAGAAAAACTGCGCTGTTGACCTGGGTGAAGAGGAATTTACCGTCGGGCGACCGCATCCCATGATCGATAATGACCTGAGGGTGAAGCGGATCCTGCAGGAAGCAAAGGATCCAGAAGTCGCCGTGATCATGCTGGATGTGGTCATCGGTTACGGAGCTCACCCGGATCCGGCGCAAGAGCTGGGAAAGGCGATCTCCCAGGCAAAGAAAATCGCACAGGATGCCGGTCGGGAGCTCTATTTCATCACATCAGTCACAGGGACGGAAGGCGATCCCCAGGTACTTTCCAAGACTGCGGAAAAATTGAGAGCAGCAGGAGCCATTGTCCTTGATAGCAATGCAGCTGCTGCCCGATTGACCGGTATGCTCGTTACATAAACCTTCAAGGATACCGATCACGGAGAAAAAATGACCGAACGAAAACTAAATGATCTTTTCGGGAAACCGATTTCAGTGGTGAACGTTGGTCTAAAAAGCATGGTTGAACCCATGCGTGATCAGAAAGTCCCGGTCGTGGATGTGGAGTGGCAGCCGCCCAGAGAAGGCGTGAGAAGGCTGCACGTAACTAAAACCGGTATTGATATCGACCAGGCGAACGAGGAAGTTGTTAAACGCATCAAATCAGCGCGACCGGTCCTGGTTGGAATGGGCAAAGCCAGGGATGTCATCCCAGGCTACCACGACCACCTGATCCTGCACGCGGGTCCGCCCATCACCTGGGAGCGCATGTGCGGTCCAACCAAGGGTGCTGTGATGGGTGCCTTGATCTATGAAGGCATGGCGAAAGATGAATCGGAAGCTGAGAAAATGGCTGCTTCCGGTGAAATCGAATTCGCCCCCTGCCATCACTATCATTCGGTTGGCCCGATGGCCGGGGTGGTATCACCCAGCATGCCGGTTTTCATCCTGGAAAACAAGGCATTTGGGAACAGGGCATTTTGCACTCAAAATGAAGGATTGGGCAAGGTTCTGCGGTATGGCGGAATGGGAGCGGATGTCTATGCCCGGCTTAAATGGATGGAGACCGATCTATATCCCACGCTGGACCGCGCGCTTCAGAGCCTGGCAGATGGTATCGATGTCAAGGCTTTGATCGCCCAGGCTCTTCACATGGGTGATGAATGCCACAACCGCAACCGGGCAGGTACGTCCCTCTTCTTGCGCGCGATAGGTCCCGCCCTGGCTCGGACCAATAAGGATAACGAGAACTCTCGCAAAAATCATCGAGTTTATCGATAAAAATGATCACTTCTTCCTGAATCTTTCCATGCCGGCAGGCAAAGCTGCACTTGAACCTGCAGAAGGCGTGGAAGGATCGAGCATTGTCACCGTGATGGCGCGCAATGGAACTGATTTCGGCATTCGAATCGCGAGCATGCCTGAAGAATGGTTTGTTGCGCCGGCAGGCGTTGTGCAAGGGCTTTATTTCCCGGGATATTCGGAAGCGGATGCCAACCTGGATATCGGTGACAGCACGATCACAGAGACTGCAGGCTATGGTGGGGTTGCGATGGCTGCCGCACCTGCCATTGTGAAGTTCATCGGCGGCACCCCGCAGGATGCCATTTCCAGCACGCTGGAAATGTATGAGATCACCTTCAGCGAGCACGAAGGGTTCACCATCCCTGCGCTCAATTTCCGCGGTACCCCGCTGGGGATCGATATCCGCAAGATCGCCGAGACGGGAATATTACCAAAGATCAACACCGGCATCGCGCATAAAAAGCCGGGGATCGGCGGCGTGGGAGCTGGCATTCTGCGTGCCCCGGAGAAATGTTTCAGAGATGCTTTTGACGAATTCTCAAAGACCTGCAAGTAGTATTTGAAATTAGCGGGTCATGATCCCGCTTCTAACATAAATCAACCAAGGAGATGAAAAGATGAAACTCGTTGATCTGACAATTCCACTCGGTGTTGCCACTCCCGCCTGGCCAACCTACGAGCCACTACAGGTGAAATATTTCAAGCGCCTCGCCCCCAATGGTGCCAATGGGCAGCTGGTGACGCATTCAAATCATCTCGGGACCCACCTGGATGGGGAGATCCATTTTTTTACAGCCGGTAAGGACATCGCAGAGCTGACGATGGATTACCTGGTGCATGATGCCGCCATCGTGGACCTGAGCGATGCCTGCGGTGATTATGACGTCTACACCAGCAAAATGGTGGAAGACAGGGTGGAGGTAAAAGAGGGCGATATCCTGGTGATCCATACCGGCTATCATCACTTTGGATGGGATATGCCGACCGCTGATGAAATTCGCTACATGGTGAAACATCCGGGTCCCGACCGCGAATTTGCTGAATGGGCAAAGAAGCTGAAATTGCGCTGGATAGCTGTGGACTGTGGTTCAGCGGATCACCCAATGAACACCATCATCCAGCAGTGGATGCCGCGCCAGGCGAAGGAAGCTGAAAAAGTCTTCAAGAAAAAGTTTGGCAAAACTCTTGGCGAATTCTTCGATGACACAAAATACCAGTTGATGCACATCGAGATGTTCCCCTATTCGATCATTCATGCCGAATGCTTTGGTGGTGAGATCGACCTTTTGCTTAACAAGCGCTTCCAGGTTGGAATGTTCCCCTGGCGGTTCGTTGGCGGTGAATCGAGCATTGGCCGCGCGGTCGCGTTCGTGGAAGACGAGGATTATGCTGAGATTGAAAAGCTGCGTGCAAAACTGCCAAAAACAAAATTCGGAGATGCCTACGATCCCACTCACGTGGAACGATTAAACAAATTGAGCGTTATCTAATCCAATCCTGGATTGTTATGGCTTAGATTTAAACCATTAAAGGATCATCCAAAAGGAGGTAAAGTGGCTATTGATTTTGAGCTGGAACAGGTGCTGAGAGCACCAGAGGTGGAACAAGCGAAGTTATCCACCAAAAGTAATCACACTGGCAAATGGAAAGAAGATGGTGGTACGGGAAGCTTCCCGTGAAGATGTGCCCTATGTTATTAAACGCAGTGCGACCAACGGTGACCATCGAGCGCGACTACTATGATATCGTCGGAGCCCGCTTATACGCCGAGCTTCTTGGATGGTATCGTTATCGCGTTCGCAATGAATACTGCCTGGTGGGTCAGGTGGATGGCTACCTGGTGGGATTGGTCAATGGGCGCATGATGAACAAGGACATTGGCATCAGCCTGCACACCCTGGCGATTGACAGGGGATTACGCGTGGGTTCGCATCTATTTGCATCGAAGATGGAGCACCATATCGAATACCTCGGTCAAAAGGAAGTTTGGATCACGGCAGAGAGCCCGATCGGGTTTAGACGGTGGATGATCGAATACGGCCTGGAAAAGCAGACAGATGTGCAGCATGAATTGGGCGGTGCAACTTCATATCGCCTGAGCCGGGATCTCTACTTTGAAACCAAGCCCCGCCTGGTGGCGGGAACACGTCCGGTGCCTAAAGAATTACTTGCTAAGGCAATGGAAGGGATTCTCATGGCAGATGAAGAAACCATCCAGACAAAGATCAGTGGCGTGAAAGGACGGTGAGAGATGAGAAATGTCGCAATCATTGGGGCAGGCATGATCCCCTTTGGCCGCCGGGATGAAGATACCCTCCTGGATATGCTGGCATACGCGGGATTGAAAGCACTGGATGATGCCGGCATGGGTGAGAAATCGGTGGATGCCCTTTATGTTGCCAACATGGGTGCCGGCATCCTTCAGCATCAGACAGCCATCGCCAGCTCGCTTGCTGATCGGCTCAGCCTGCTGCCAGCTGCCGCGGATACAGTGGAAAATGGACCCGCTTCCGGCGCGTCGGCCATCAAGAATGGAGTCATGGCAGTTGCCTCTGGATACTATGACTATGTGCTCGTGGTCGGCGGTGAAAAAATGCGGGAAGTAACCGGTTGGCGTGCGACGGATTTCGTTGCCACGCTTACCCACCCCCAGACGGAATATATTTATGGCATCACCCTGCCGGGCATGGCGGGCATGTTCACCCGTTTATACATGGAGAAACATGGTGTCACCCGCGAGATGTTGACCGCGGTTTCCATCAAGAACCAGAAAATGGGTGCATTGAATCCTTACGCTCATGTTGAGATGGCGATCACCAAGGAAGGGATCATGGATAGCCCCGATTCGGTGGTCAACAATCCGCCCATGGCCGATCCTTTGCACCTTTACGATGCCTGCCCGGTCAGCGATGGTGCCGCTGCTGTACTGCTCTGCCCCCTGGAAATGGTAAAACAGCACCCCAAGACACCGGTGTTGGTCGCCGGGTTTGGCCAGGCGACCGATACGCACACCCTGGCTGAGAGGGAAGATCCAACGGATCTTAAGGCGGTCACGCTGGCAGCCAAGCAGGCGCTAGATATGGCCAAACTAAAACCAGGCGATATCGATTTTGCGGAATTGCATGACGCATTCACCATCCTGGAAATCGCCGAAAGCGAGCATGTCGGATTCTTTAAGAAAGGTGAAGGCGGAAAGGCTGTGCTCGAAGGGAAAACAAGCCTGGGTGGACAGATCCCGATCAATGTATCCGGTGGTTTGAAAGCTCGAGGTCACCCGGTGGGAGCCACGGGTGTGGCGCAGGTGACGGAGGTCGTCTTCCAGCTTCGTCATGAAGTGGGCAAGGACCGGCAGGTCAAGAACGCCAGGAATGGCCTGACGGTGAATTTTGGAGGATTTGGCAACAATGTCTTATCCTTTGTTTTAAGGAGGGTAGAGGCATGAAAGAAATCGAGATCACGGCATATAAATGCAAAAAGTGTGGAAAGGTACACTTCCCGTTCCATGACCGCTGCCTGAAATGCCGGACACGGGAATTCGAGACGGTTCATCCAAAGGGAAATGCCACCTTGCTGGCTTATACCCAGATCTTCAATCTACCCTGGGGTTTCGATCAACGATTTTTGATCATCGGGGTGGCAGAATTCGAAAATGGCGTGAAGGCGATGGGTCAGGTCAAGGCTGGCGATGCGGCGGAATTGAAACCGGGGATGAAGTTGAAACCATCCTGGGATGTGGTGCGCGTCACCGCGGGTGAGAAGACTTATGGTCTGGTTTATCAACCGATAAAGTAGAGGTAATATTTGATTGCAGGCAAATAATCAACCGTAGCATTAATACACCATTAGAAGAGAGGAGCCAACACATTCAAGTGTTGGCTCTTCTTTTTGGTTTCTTGGATCGACTTTCATAAATTCAACCAGAATCAACCATAGGCTCTTTTCATCAGGTCAATAAAATTGTGATCATTCCTGAGAACGTGTCCAAACCAGATGAGCTTCCGTATGATAAGAGTGCAGCACGCATGTCGTCAGTACTACTTACTCCGGTAAATAAATAATCCACCACGCCAATCAACCTTTCATCAGCCTGACCTTTTGCTGCAAGCTCGATCAGATTTGCACTCAATGCCGTCGTATTCGCTAGTGCATGATCGATGATCCGGCTGTTGAATCGCTTGAGGTCAATGCCAGGTTGGAGCACTGCTTTCCAACGATTCAATATAAGAAGGACGCCACATATAAAGTCATCTCCTGAAGGTGTGAGTCCCTGACCTTCTCCAATGAAAGGAAGGATCGCTGCAATGGCTTTATCCGTGTTCTTGGATGAAAAAGCCTTTTGAAATGCCTGGATCCTCGCCAGTTGAACAGATGATCCGGGATCATCCCTTTTCAAAAAAGAGTTCAAAACCAATTCCAGGAGTTGAGATTTCTTGACATCCGATTGAAGATCCCGCGATTATGGATTTTGCCCGCTCCCTAATTTCGGGAAGTTGAGCTAAAATCCGAGTTCTGTTGGGAGCTCTCCATTTTTTTGCAGATGAGGTCATGATCTTGAGTCCACTCCTGCGAAAAATCAAATCATTACCCCTGATTTCAACGTCATCATCCTTACAAAGTAACTCTTTAATATTAGAGAAATCATCCACGTTGATGGTTAGAGGACCGGCATAATCCTCAGAAGTTATATAAAGAACGCGTTTTGACTCTGAGAGGAGAAAGATGCCCCTGGACGTAATCCCAATAATCACTGCTTTTTGAGACTTGGCAAGTTCTTTAAATGCGAACCGCCCAATTCTTGAAGAAATTACCTGTTTCATTTCATTCATCTGAGTGATGATTATTTCTAATCGATAGTCTGACAAGAAAAGACCGGAGAGTTTCTCTCCGGTCTTTTGAGATCTATTCTGCAGTGAAGGTGTAATAGACTTCGTAAAACATCTGTCCGGCTGTGTTGTAGAGACCCCAACGGGTAATATATTGCCTGGCAGTATCTGGAACAAAAAGCCTGAGATTGAATTCAGCCTTTTCCCCGGGTTTGACATCCTTGGGCATGGGCATGCTGGTGACGCTCCATAATTTATCCCCTCCAAACCAGCGCAAGCTGTATTCATCCTTTTTCCAGGTGGTGGTTCCTGTATTCAGGAAACCCCAGGTAAGCATAAAATTTTCACCAAACGAATAGGTGGCATTATCAGCAGGTGCCTGGTAACCAAGGACCGCATGATCGCCCGCTTTTTGATCACCCGAAGAACTGGTGGTGGCAAATGGGGTAAGCGACGGCATTGAACCACCTTGAGGTGTATTGGTGGATAATATTTCCAACGTGGGTGTCATGGTCATGGTTGGTTCGGGGGTAATGGTATTGGTTGGCATGGCAAGAGCGGTCAACGTGATATTGGCTTGAACGGTTGCCAGCAACCTGGGTGTAGATCTGCTCCGGGGA
The DNA here is from genome assembly GCA_963804865.1 of uncultured Chloroflexia bacterium. Lineage (GTDB taxonomy): Bacteria > Chloroflexota > Anaerolineae > Anaerolineales > Anaerolineaceae > CAVVEQ01. The sequence goes on along the minus strand of CAWDSH010000001.1, from coordinate 836,647 downwards.
TTGGGTCGGCTCGGATGGCGTGGCTGCGCCGCATCCAGCCAGCAGGATCAATCCCAACGACAGAACGATTATGTTAAGTTTGTTTTGTAAATGCATGATTCTTCCTCCAGGATACAACTTTGCCATTATAACCGAAATTGGATTTCACATTTTATGCTTGAAAAATGGAATTTTACTATTTCCATTAAAAAATTCAGCCTGTAATTATTTACAGGCTGAATGTGGATTTATATATATATACGAATTTAACGGGTCACAATGACAGTGAAATATACCTCATAGAATTTTTGGTCTTTCCCGTTATACAATGCCCACCAGATGGTATATTCCCCAGGTTCCTCCGGCATTCTGAGTGGTAAAGCGAATTCAGTTTTCTTCCCGGGTTTAACTTCCTTATAAATATCAACCTCTTTGGTTCCCCAGAGATTTGTGGCACCACCGATAAATCGCAAGGTGTAATCGTTTGTCCAGGTAGAAGTTCCGGTGTTGGTGAAACCCCAGATAAGATTAACCTGTTCTTCAACATAGAATGTACTTTTATCAGCCGGATATTGATATGAGAGCACGGCATGATCACCCGGCACATTGGTTGAGATGGGTGTTGACGTTGGAAATCCTGCCGGTTGATTTACGACCGGGGGGATGATCGGTTCGGGTGCATCCGTAGGTTCGATCGTCGGGAGGGGAGGAATGGTTGATGTGGAAGTCTGTGTTGGTTCCGGGGTGAAGGTATTCGTCGGCATAGCCAATGCGGTTGCCGTGAAACCAGCTTGCATGGTAGCAGCCACAGAGGTGTAGATTTGTTCAGGAGATAGTGTTGGCACTGCTGGTTCCCGCGCACCGCAAGCAGTCAGGATGATCGAAGAACACAACAGAGCGATCAAGATCAGATTAAGGTGTTTTTTCATGGTTCCTTCCTTGTTTCTTATCTTGAGATTATACATTATTGTGAATAGGCTGTACAACCGAAATAAATTCCCATCCAGCGGTGATTATAAGGATCAATTCCACAGCTGGCACTTAGGGCAGATGAAGCTGCTGGTGGATCCAGTCTTTATTTTTTCGATCGGAGTCTTACACACAGGACAAGGCTTTCCTTCACGATAACCAATCAAAATATCTTCCAAAAGAAAACCACCTTTCTCACCATGGAGGGTAAGCTCGTAGAAAGCACCATGCTTGGACAGGCTGGGCTCCAGTCCATCATGAATGGCTTTCACCAATGAAACGAAGTCTTCATCATTCAAGGTATTTGCCGGGCGCAGCGGATGAAGGTGAGCAAGAAAGAGGATGTCATGAATATAAGCATTGCCGATGCCTGCGATTTCTGATTGATCCAGAAGGATGGTTTTTATGGCTTTTTTACGATTCCCAAAAATGGATTTAAGCTGTGCAGCATCCACTTCGAGTGCATTTGTTCCAATTTTTGAGACCATCGGGTGTTTCATCAGCCCATCAAGGGGTACGAAATGAACATAGCCGAACCACCAAAAATTGATTGCCAGTGAAGAGCGATCCGCGAAATCAAATACCAGACGGTATTTCTCGGGCATCTTTTTTCGATCAACCAGTAGAATCTCTCCACCCATCCCGAGATTAATAAGCAAGTAACCCTGGCTGGTTTCGACTATCAACCACTTGCCCCTATTCGTAACACCTCCTGATTTTTGCCGCCCAGGAAATGTTTCTTGAAAGCGTCAGGTGATTCATTGAGACTCTTGGGTTGAATGATCTCAATTTCCGCGATCGTTTTTCCCTTTAATGCAACTTCCATTTCTCTCGCGCGGGATGTGATCTCAGGTAATTCTGGCACATGTCCTCCGTGTTAATTGTGCATATATACTAGTACATAAATTCTAAAAAGTAAATAGGTCACATATTATCGATAGCATGAGAAGTGAAGACTATACTATAATTTTTAACCAGAATGAGCGAACAAATACAAATAAAAATAATCGAAACGCGAAATAAGCAGCAAGTGAGGGATTTCTGTAGATTTGCTTTTTTGATCTACCATCAAATACCCGAATGGGTTCCTCCGCTACAACGTGAAATTGAAGCGAAATTGGACCGACAGAAAAATCCCTTTTTCACGCATTCAGATGCTGGCTTCTTCTTAGCGTACTCTCCCTCAAGCGGTGTTGTTGGGCGGTTGGCAGTATTAAATAACGAACGTTATAACGACTTTAATCACGAGAAAACGGCTTTTTTTACCCTTTTCGAATCAATTAACGACAACGACGTTTCGAGAGCACTTTTTAATGCTGGATTTGATTGGGCACGAGAACGAGGATTAACCCAGGTGATGGGTCCAAAGGGGTTTAATGCCCTTGATGGGTTGGGTCTGCTCATTGAAGGATTTGAACTCCGACCCGCATTTGGAATTCCATACAACCCTTCCTATTATCCAGAGTTGGTTGAAGATGCGGGTTTCCAGAAAGATAGCGATATCGTATCCGGTTATATGGATGCACATACAGAATTCCCGGAAGGGATTCATGAGATCTCCCGGCGCGTTCAAAGTAAAAGGGGATTACGGGTGGAACGCTTCAAGCATCGAATCGACATATTAAAGTTATTACCAAAAATGCGCGATCTTTATAATGACAGTCTTGAGGGCACCCAGGGGAATGTACCTCTCACGGATGACGAGGTCCATTCAATGGCAAATCAGCTGTTGTGGTTTGCCGATCCACGCTTTATTAAAATCCTTTTCAAGGATGAAACACCAGTTGGCTATTTATTTGCCTACCCGGATATTTCAGCAGCTATCCAAAGACAAAAAGGACGTTTTTTCCCTCTTCGGCTGGTTCGATATGCTCCTGGAAATGAGAAGGACGGAATGGTTAAATATCAACGGTGCAGGCATTGTCGATGCTTATCGGGGCATGGGAGGGACGGCCATTCTTTTCAGTGAAATGCATAAGAGCGTGCTGGAAGGTGGATTTAAGCATGTTGATATTGTTCAAGTGGGTGTGGATAATGATCGTATGCAAAATGAAATGAAAAGATTGGGTATTGATTTTTACAAGAAACATCGAGTTTATATACGGAAGCTGTGATTGATTGACCTCCTGGTTATTCATGATATATGCCACTAAGCTGTTTTTGGTTCAAGTGGTAAGATTTGAGTGAAATAAATCCCTAGACAGAGAGGAACTCTTTTATGGGTCAGAATCTAAAGCTGATGATCCCTGGTCCTGTTGAGGTAGATCCTGCAGTTCTGCAAGCGATGGGTAGTCCAGTGCAACCACATTATGGAGATGCATGGACTGCTTTTTATAATGAGACAATTAATTTACTGAAGAGAGTAATCAATACAAGCGGAGATGTTTTTCTTATGCCAGGTTCAGGTACAACGGCGATCGATGCCTGCCTGGGCAGTGCATTTGCCACAGGTGAAAAGATCCTGGTGGGAAATAACGGATTCTTTGGTGATAGGTTAATTAGCATAGCTGAGTGTTACGGGTTAAAGGTCGTACCTGTGAAAGCTGAATGGGGATCGGTTTTAACAGCGGACCAATTTGAAAAAGCCTTTGATGAACATCCCGATGCAAAAGGTGCGGCAATAGTTCACCTCGAGACATCAACCACGATTCTCAACCCGATCGATCTCATTGGTCCGATAGTACGAAAGAAAGGCGCGTATTTCTTTGTAGATGCTGTGTCCTCATTGGGAGGAGTACCGTTCCACATGGATGATTGGTGTCTTGATTTTTGTGCATCAGCCACTCAGAAATGTTTGGGCGCACCTCCCGGATTAGCACCCTGCGCAGTAGGAAAACGGGGCTGGGAAGCCGTAGACCGGCTTGAATTTCAACCGCACGGCTGGTACTGCAATTTGAGGACCTGGCGGAAATATGGCACAGAATGGGCAGATTGGCATCCCACACCGGTAACCATGTCCAGCAATAATGTTGCTGCCTTGAAAATTGGATTGGAGCAGCTTATGGCTGAGGGCATAGAAGTGCGATTAGACCGGTATCGCAGTCTGGCACTCAGGCTGCGCGAAGGTCTGCGACGGTTAGGTTATAAGTTATTCACGCCGGATGAAATCATGTCGCCAGTGCTCACTGCTGCCTGGGCTCCAGAAGGGATTTCAAGTCTAAAGATCGTTAATCATCTTTCCGAAAACTACCATATCAAGATCTCCCCTGGTCTTGGAGCACTCAAGGAAAAAATCTTCCGAATTGGGACGATGTCACCATTGATGGGTGAAAAGGATATTGATGAAGTGCTGGAAGCTCTAGGGAATTTCTAGCTGATCTTATGATCTATAAAAACCGGGCATTCGAAATGCCTGGTTTTTTATTTTTGAACATTAGGTAAGTCATGAAATTCTCATGAAATTAAGTGCTTGTCAAATGAATAAAAATAGCACTATAATCAAATCACTATACTCATTCCGGAAGGAGGAAATTATGGCTGGTGTAACATACGATCATGTAACAAAGAAGTTTGGTGATTTTGTAGCTCTGAACGATCTTAACCTCGAAGTTGCCGACAAGGAATTCCTGGTACTGGTTGGACCGTCGGGCTGCGGTAAAACAACTGCGCTGCGCTGCCTGGCTGGTCTCGAAGAGGTATCTGGTGGGAAGGTCATCATCGGAGACACGGTCGTTAATGAGGTCCCCCCCAAGGATCGCGATATTGCCATGGTGTTCCAATCTTATGCGCTTTACCCGCATATGACTGTGTATGATAACATGGCATTCGGATTGAAATTACGCAAGGTCCCAAAGGAAGAAATCAAACGCCGTGTGGAAGAAGCAGCAGGTATCCTCGGAATAGAGGGCTTGCTGAAACGTAAACCTCGCGAACTTTCAGGTGGTCAACGACAGCGAGTTGCCGTAGGCCGTGCCATCGTCCGTGAACCCAAGGTCTTCCTGTTTGATGAACCTCTTTCGAACCTGGATGCCAAGCTGCGCGTTCAAACTCGCGCTGAGATCAGCAAGCTGCATCACCGCCTGCAGACCACCTTCATTTACGTTACTCATGATCAGACCGAAGCGATGACCATGGCCACCCGTATCGCTGTGATGAACAAAGGGATCCTGCAACAACTGGATACACCGCAACATCTCTATGATCATCCGGATAATCTTTTCGTTGCTGGATTCATCGGCTCTCCCGCCATGAATTTCTTCCCCGCAAAACTGCGCAAAGATGGCAATGATCTCCTTGTGGATGCAGGTGAGTTGGTGGTGAAAATCCCTGCACAATATAAGGATACTTATCTACCCCATGCCGGCAAGGAAATCATTTTTGGAATTCGACCCGAGGATATTTTCAACCCGGCATTCATACCACCCGGAATTCATACATCCAAAGTTAAAGCCAAAGTGGATGTGACTGAATTAATGGGAAACGAAATCTTCCTTTACCTCGTGGCCGGCAAGCACAGCTTCACTGCACGTGTCGATCCGCGAACCCGCTTCAAGGTGGGTGAAGAAGTGGAAGTTGATTTCAACATGGACCGCATCCAACTCTTTGATCCCAGCTCGGATGCGGAGAATCCGAAAACAATTAAATAATTTCGGGAATATTTAAGTTTATACTTTGTAGCGCAAGGATGATCGCTTGCGCTACAAAATTTATTACGCATGAAAGTTGGAGGATGGTATGTATAAAGTAGTTTTACTCAGACATGGTGAGAGCACATGGAATATGGAGAACCGTTTCACCGGTTGGACTGATGTCGACCTATCTGATAAAGGTGTACTAGAGGCTCACGAAGCGGGAAAGCTGATGAAAGCCGGTGGTTATGAGTTTGATATTTGCTATACATCAGTTCTAAAAAGAGCAATCCGCACCTTGTGGATCGCTCTGGACGAGATGGATCGTATGTACCTGCCGGTGATCAATTCCTGGCGGCTCAATGAAAGGCATTATGGTGCGCTGCAGGGATTGAATAAAGCGGAAACAGCTCAAAAATTCGGCGAGGAGCAAGTCCATATCTGGCGGCGCAGCTACGATACCCGTCCACCCGCTCTTGAGAATAATGATGAGAGATATCCGGGAAAAGATGCCCGCTATGCTGACTTGACCAAGGAGGAGTTACCCACCACGGAATGCCTTAAGGACACGGTTGATAGATTCCTGCCTTACTGGCATGCGACCATGGCACCAGTCATCAAGAGATGGCAAAAAAGTACTTATCGCGGCACATGGAAACAGCCTGCGGGCATTGGTGAAATACTTGGATAATATCCCTGATGATGAAATTGTCGGTTTGAATATACCGACAGGTATACCGCTGGTCTATGAACTGGACGATAATCTAAAACCTATCCGTCATTATTACCTGGGTGACCAGGATGCAGTTCAAAAAGCCATGGATGCGGTCAAGAACCAAGGCAAAGCGAAGTAATTTTTATCGGATCACAAAAGAACGGATTCGACAGAATCCGTTCTTTTTTATGAGTGTGAGAGTGTGGATTCTAATATTTTTTCGACAGGTATTTTCCCAATAAAATTGCCAGTCCGGCTCCAATCAATGAAAGCAAACCTATCCCGAAGAAGGCATCAGACCAAAATCTTTCCGGGAAGAGGCGGATCAAGGTGTCAGATGTGTAAAAGAGCCATGTATCGCCGGTAAAAAAGATCCGATGAAAACCAATAAACAGGGCATCAAAACTTGTGAGATACAGTTACGATGATGAGACCAATCAATCCGATCGTAACCCAACCGCCAAGTTCGAATGACTGCCAAAAATCCTTCCTGTTCTTGAGTCGATAGGCAAGCACATATAATAATATCAAAGCAACAATAATTGCGAACCATGATTTGATCATCCCCTGGACAACTACTTTTACGTCCTGCATATGGTTTAATTCGCGTTGATTGAAAATCGCAGCACCATCCTCAAATGACAGGTCAGCCAGGAAGTTAATCCCTTCACTATTAACCAAATAATCGACCGCAAATCTGGACCAATACAAGCGATCCGTTTTCGTGAAACCGAATTCATCTTCAGGAAATCCAGGAAGGTTATATTCAATCCGGGGAAATACGGGTGTGATCAACAAACGCACTGATGTCATGATCAAAATAAATGGGATCAAAGTAATGACTAACAGCTTAATCATGGATCTTGTGATTTTCATTGCAGCTGTTCTACCTGATCAGATAATAAGAAATGCAGGATCATGCTGTTGGTGATCCCTTCGACGGGTGCCAAATCATCTGTAAAAACCAATTCTTGGTTAATCTCTGGAGACGATTGAAGATTATTCAATGCAACCTGAATGGATTGCAGGAGAATTGTCGGCGTATTAGGATTTTGAAGAAGGGCATCATAATTAGTGGAAAGGTTGGCAATTGAAGTTGGACTTGCTGATGCATAAATCAAGGTGTTGAATGAAAGCGGCAGATCCATCACATACAGCGTAGGAAATTCAACTGCAATCGTGTTGTAAAGTGCATCCACCAATCTCCGGTCTTCTGGAGCACGCCCGACGTTGATGACCATGACACCATCATCAGAGAGATGCTCACGCACAATACGGAAAAATTCCCGAGTGGTGAGGTGAGGGGGAATATAAGGAGGGCGATAGGCATCCACACTTATCAGCTGATACTTTTTTGAGCTATTCTTCAGACCAGTACGCCCATCCTGCGCGATTGCGATCAGATTGGGCAAATCCATACCGAAGTATTCTTTACCGACAGAAATGATGCGGGGGTCGATCTCAAATCCATCGATTTGTACCCCTGGAAATGCAACGCTTGCCTGCCTGGCAGTGGTACCTGCCGCAAGCCCTATGATGGCCATACTCGAAATGTTGGAAGGATCATATGGAGCAGGGTTAAAGAATGGTGCCACCAATACCTCTTCCCAAGGTCCAGCATAGAATAATTCCGAAGGATGCCAAATGGAATGGATACCTTGCCCCTCGTTCAATCGCAAATACCGGTAGCCATCAAGCTCCTGGACTTGAATATAGTTGTAGGCTGATTCGGTTTCAAATAAAAGACCGGGCGAATTCTTATCAGTTCCTTCGATCCCAATTATTGCCAGGATCAGGATAATAACCGGCATCCATAAATAGATCAGAGCTGATTTGAGATTCACTGACCGCCACATAAAGAATAAAACCACCACAAGAAGCAGACCACTTATGGCGAGAAAAGTACGGTAAGTACCGATGGTCGGTATCAGAACAAGCACTGGGAGAAAAGTACCCAGAAATGAACCCAGGGTGGATATGGCATAAATTTGACCTGAGGTTTTCCCGGCATCATTGGTATCGCGGATAGCCAACCGGATGGCAAAAGGTGAGGCTGTTCCAAGGAGGGTGACAGGGATGCAAAAAAGGATCATAACGGCAACGAACGAACCTGCCAGAATTCCAAACTCAAATTGCTCAAAAGCCTGGCTTGCGAACCTGAGGATCGGCCTGGCAATGATCGGAATAAAACCTATGAAAAATGCCGCCCAGATCAGAATGGTCAGAAATGTTTTTATCCTTGGTGAACGATCTGACCAGGCACCTCCCAGGAAGTAACCGGCAGTCAAATAGATGAGGATCAAACCGATGATACTGGCCCATACCAGGTTACTGGTTCCGAAGAAATTTCCCAATAATCGGGATGCAGTAAATTCGACTGCCAGACTGGAAAAGCCTGAGAAGAAAACCACTGTATATAAGGTCCGGCGCATGGGAGGATTATACCAGTCTGAATATGACGAGCGGTATAATAGGATTCTCACACGTGTTTTAGATAAGAGGTTAATATGAAACTTGTCACTGTGGCAGAGATGAAGGAAATTGAGACTCAAGCCAACCAGAGTGGATTGAGCTATGAAAAGATGATGGCAAAAGCCGGGCTTGGCCTCGCGCATTTTATTCAATCAACATACGGCAGTGGGAAAAAGGTGGTCACAGGACTGGTTGGATCCGGAAACAATGGGGGGGACACGCTGGTTGCCCTGGCTGCATTGGGACAAGCTGGTTGGCAATCCTGGGCATATTTGGCACGGCCAAGACCAGAAAATGATCCTTTGATCAGGAAGCTCAAACAATGTGGCGGCCTGGTCATGGAATCCAGCATGCATGAGGATTTTGCTGGGCTTAAGGAATGGCTCGAGAGCTCGTCCGTTCTACTGGATGGTATCCTCGGAACGGGGATCCGATTACCCCTTGATGAGGATATAACAAAAATCCTGGAATTCGTCCGTGGTCAGAAGCTGAATCTTCATGTAGTTGCTGTGGATTGCCCCTCCGGAGTGGATTGTGAGAGCGGTGAAGCAGCACCTGAATGCATCCCCACGGAAGTAACAATATGCATGGGCGCAGTCAAGACAGGATTGTTACAATTTCCAGCGTTCAATTATATTGGTCGGTTGGAAGTCGTGGACCTTGGTTTTCCCGCCAAGCTCCCAGTTTGGCACGATGTATCCCAGGAAGTTGCGACAGTAAAAATTGTTCGTTCCATGTTTCCAAAAAGATCAAGAGATTCCCATAAGGGTACATTTGGAACCACATTGATCGTTGCTGGTTCAACAAATTACACGGGTGCCGCACTTCTGGCAGCCAGGGCTGCATGCCGGATTGGAACTGGATTAGTCCGCCTGGCGGTCCCAGGACCAGTATATGGTGTGTTGGCAGGACAAATTCCCGAAGCAACATGGCTGGTACTGCCGCATGAAATGGGAGTGATCGAAGAAAGTGCCGCTGATATAGTCAGGAAGAATTTACCCAAGGTTACTTCCGTATTGCTGGGTCCAGGTTGGGGAGTTGAGGACACGACATTCGAATTTCTCAAAGCATTCCTTTTCAATAAGATCTCTCATTCAAAGAAAACAAAGATCGGATTCGTGGGGGAGGATGAAAAAGGTGAGGGAGATGAAAGAAAGAATCCACCCCTTGTATTTGATGCTGATGGATTGAAATTACTGGCACAAATCGCCAATTGGTTCAGCCTGTTACCCCCGGGTACTATCCTGACCCCTCATCCTGGCGAGATGTCTACACTTTGTGGATTATCGGTGGAACAAATCCAAAAAGATCGAATTGGAACGGCGGTGAAATTTTCAAATGAATGGCGCCAGATCGTTGTCTTAAAGGGAGCCGTGACCATTGTTGCTGAACCGGGTGGAAGGGTATGCGCAATCCCCATAGCCACTTCAGCTCTTGCCAGCGCTGGAACAGGGGATGTTCTGGCTGGATTGATAGCTGGCTTACGCGCCCAGGGGCTGAGTGCCTACGAGGCAGCCATCAGTGGCGCCTGGATCCATGCACAAGCGGGGCTGATCAGTGCAGAAAAAATTGGTCATGAAGCTGCAGTTATTGCAAGCGACGTGATTGACTCAATACCAGATGTGTTAAGAATGCTTAAATGACAAAAAAGAGACTGGTATTCCAGTCTCTTTTTTATAAATAATTAATCTTACGCTTTTGCAGCTTTTGGCTTGACGTCTGCAGGTTTCTTCTCGCGTTCCAACAGAACCCTGCCTTTTTCCTGAAGTTCAAGGGCAGTGGATTTTGCTTCTTTCAATAAAGCTTCTGCACGTTTAACAGCTTCATTTGCAACTTCTTCCGCCTTTTCCCGGGTTGCTTCGTAGGTATCACCAGCTTTATCACGCAATTCAATCGCTTTATCTTTAATCAAAGTGCGCGTTTCTTCTCCGGATTGTGGTGCGAAAAGAAGTGCCACGACCGCACCGGTAACTCCACCCACCACCAAGCCTACCAAAAATGCTCCAAATTCATCACGATCAGACATTTTTATCTCCTTTCAGAATTATGAAATATTCCCGTCGTTGATTATTTTCCAAACGGGCGTAACAGATCAAGCAGGCGTTTAAAACCTGCCATGTATTCATTCATCTTAATCACAGGTGAGACCAATTCTTCACTGAGGAACTTTGTCGTTCCTTTTAGATTATTTACTGTATCAACAGTATTCTTGAGGATGGGTCGAATCTCATTATTGACCAGGTTAATCAATAAAGAAACCTGGACGACTAAAACGATCAATGCTATCCCGATAATAAATGATTCCAAAGCCATGAAAATGATGAAAATATCGCGGATCTTGTTGGTATCTGTGGCGGGATTCGCCAAGAGAATGATCCCTGTGATGATCAATCCAAGGAAGATAATCACTCCCAGTATGATCCAGAATAAAGCCCGGTTGCTCTTATTTTCTACAGGCAGATCATCGGGGATTTCTTCGTTTACCTGGGATTCGGTCAATTCTGTCTCTTCTGGCATGTGAAAATTATAACATACCTGCCATACTTGCCGATTAATTGCAAGTTTCAATCCTTCGTGTTAAACTTACCTATTACGAAAATGCCGAAATTCACTCATTTTTTACTATTTCTTAGCTTTATACTAGCAGTCAATGCATCGGAATCGACCAATGCCCCACGAGTGGATTATCCGCGGGCAGGTGATACTGTACAAGGTTTGGTCGCGATATCTGGTCAAACAGAGGTCGAGGGATTTCTTTTTTCTGAAGTGTTCTTCGGATATTCAGGAAATAGTGAAGGGGAATGGTTTCTCATAACCAGACAGGACCAGGCAGTCCGAAATGGTCTCATCACTTCCTGGGATACGACCACCATTTCAGATGGATCATATAATTTGCGCGTGGCTGTTCATCTTGAAAACGGGACTGAACTGGAAACCGTTGTCAACAATCTCGAGGTAAGAAATTTCACAGGCGATGATACAAGCAGCCGGACGAGTGAACTGAGCGATCCAGTTGATCTGTCTTCCGCACCTGAAACTCCGATAACCCTGCATACTGCCACACCGTCGCCTGTCAATCCAGCCGAGATTACCACTGAAAAGTACAGGCAAATGTTGATCAATGGAATCTTGATCGTTTTCGTATTCTTCATTGTACTTTGGGCATATCTAGGGATTCGCCGTATGATGAGAAACCGGTAACCATGTCAATTTTGAGAAATGTTATGAATCTTTTTCGCATTCAACCAAAAAATGATGATACTCTGCTATCGGAAATATTTCTAATTGCGGGCCTGGGAAATCCCGGCAGGATGTACCGACTCAATCGTCACAACGTGGGATTCATGTTGATTGACCACCTTGCGGAATCAGCCGGGATTAAATTAGGAAAAGTCCAATCGCGTGCTATTACTGGTCTGGGTGATAGGGAGTCTAAGAGACTGCTCCTGGTAAAACCGCAGACGTATATGAACCTTTCCGGTGATGCAATATTTTCATTACTCAAATACTACAAGATCCCAATTAACCAATTAATGGTAGTTCATGATGACCTCGATCTACCGCTCGGGACTATCCGTATCCGTTCAAGCGGTGGTGCGGGGGGACAAAAAGGAATGGCATCCATCATCAAACGCTTGGATACTCAGAATTTTTCACGAATGCGGATTGGGATTGGGCGTCCTCCAGGTCAGATGCAGGCTTCTGATTATGTTCTTGAGGATTTTCTTTCAGGGGAACGTGATGTTCTTGAAGAAGTTCTAAAACGTGCCACTGAAGCAATCCGGGTTTTCATTTCATCCGGCATTGACCAGGCGATGACGCAATTCAACAACCTCCCCAAAAAGGACTAGATCTTGCTGGACCGTATTCGCTCTCTACCAGCCTATAAGGATCTGTTAAGCTCCCTTTCCGGGAAAGGCAATCATCCAACCCTTTCCCTGCTGCGTTCAGTCCGCTTACCGATTTTGGCATGCCTTAGCATTGATCTGAGTCTGCCTATTCTTTACATTACCGATCGCACTGATCACGCTTTGACCGCCTTGGATGAAATGAATTTCTGGCTTCCGGATGGGGGAACCATTTCCTTTCCTGAGCCCACCCCACTCTTTTACGAGCAGGCGGCCTGGGGAAATAACACGCGGCGGGAACGAATTCAGGCGTTGACGCAGTTGACCAGATATCATTTACCAGGGGCAGTTAAACCCGGAAAACCTCCTTTGATCATTGCCACCGCCCGCGCGGTCATGACACGGACTCTCCCTCTCAGGGATTTCCTGATCACCAGCAAGCATCTTCAGAGTCGACAAAACATATCACCCGGCGAATTGATCAAAACATGGACCGATCTTGGATATGATCATCAAGAGATCGTTACAGAGCCAGGTCAATTCTCCAAACGAGGTGGTGTACTGGACATCTGGCCCATGGCAGAACAAAACCCGATTCGATTGGATTTCTTCGGCGATGAAATTGATTCGATAAGGTTATTTGATCCCGCATCCCAAAGGAAGGTAGAGCCTTTGGAGAAGTTCCTGGTTACACCCGCCCGAGAGGTTCTTCCATTGCGGGGAACCAAAATCGACCCTGTTCCCGAAACCCTGGATGAATTCTATATCCCAATGGTGCATACATTACCTGCATCCATTTTGGATTATCTCCCTTCAAACGCAGTAATCATTTTTGATGACCAGAATTTCCTGGAAACCACGATCAATGAGACTGAAGAACAGGCTGTTCGATTTCGCAGTGAATCAATTCAGGAAGGAACCCTCCCTGACGGTTTCCCGGTACCCTATCTCACATGGGCAGAATTACAGGATAGCCTGGGGGGAAGATCCTGGATCAACCTCGGTTTTTCTCCTGAAGAGGAAGGATCTGCACTATCCAGGGCATTTGTTCCGGGTCAAAGATTTGCAGGACGGTTAAAAGTACTTGTGGAACACCTGGGTGAACGCTTGCTCCAGGGAAACCAATCTGTGATCATTTCCCGACAGATTTCACGTTTGAAGGAGCTATGGTCTGAAAACACGGCAGGTTTGGAGGAAGGACTTAATCCTGTTTTCCTGGAAGGAACGCTGACAGAAGGCTGGCAACTGTCCTTACCGGATGGTAAACAACTTGATCTCTTCTCGGATAGTGAGATCTTTGGTTGGGAACGACCGCTCCCCAGGCCAAAAGCGCATATGGCGGTATCCACCCCAGAAGACACATACGCTGATTTCAAACCTGGCGACTGGGTAGTTCATGTGGACTATGGAATTGGACGTTTTTCCGGATTGGTCCAGCGCTCTCTCGAAGGTGCTGAACGAGAATTCCTGTGCGTGGAATATGAAAGCGGCGATCAACTGTTTGTTCCCATCCACCAGGCGGACAGGCTAAACCGTTATATTGGACCGGATGAAACCCCCCCAACACCGACCCGTCTTGGCACAACAGAATGGACAAGCGCCAAGGAAAAAGTTTCTGAAGCGGTAAAGGAAGTCGCACGCGACCTGCTGGAATTATATGCAAAAAGGCAGGTGGCAAAGGGTTATTCCTTCAGTAAAGATACACCCTGGCAGCAGGATTTGGAATCCAGTTTCCCCTACATCGAGACCGAGGATCAGAAGAAAGCCATTATTGCAGTGAAACAGGACATGGAAGATATCAAACCGATGGATCGCCTGCTCTGTGGTGATGTTGGTTATGGGAAAACAGAAGTCGCCTTACGGGCAGCTTTTAAAGCAGTCAATGATGGAAAACAAGTAGCCCTGCTCGTGCCCACCACAGTGCTTGCTCAGCAGCATTTTGAGACTTTCCAGGAGCGCCTGGCACCTTTCCCCGTGGCCGTGGAAATGCTATCCCGTTTTCGAACACCGAAGGAGCAGGATGAGATCATCCTGCGACTGGCGGTAGGGGAGGTGGATATCATCATTGGAACTCACCGTCTCCTGCAGCAGGATGTTCAATTCAATGACCTTGGCTTGATCATCATTGATGAGGAGCAGCGCTTTGGCGTGACACACAAAGAGCATTTCAAAAAAATGCGGACCGAGGTGGATGTATTGACGCTCACAGCGACCCCCATTCCGCGCACGCTTTACATGGCTTTGACCGGCGTCCGGGATATTTCGACGATCAATACACCTCCTGCTGAGCGTTTACCCATCATTACCCATATTGGACCTTATTCGCCAAAACTGGTCCGGCAGGCGACTCTTCGCGAACTGGAAAGGGGCGGGCAGATCTTCTTCGTTCATAATAGGGTGCAGTCCATAGAAGCGATGCACGCGCACCTTAACCACCTTGTTCCCGAGGCCAAGATCGGGATTGCGCATGGGCAAATGCCTGAGGTGGATCTGGCGGCAGAGATGCATCGATTCACACATGGCGAAATTGATATCCTGCTTTGTACGTCGATCATCGAGTCGGGATTGGATATACCCAATGCCAATACATTGATCGTGGATCGCGGCGATACCTTTGGATTGGCGCAGCTCTACCAATTACGAGGCAGGGTGGGGCGGGGCGCGCAACGCGCATACGCGTATTTCTTCCGCCATAAGCGACGTGCTCCAACGAAGGATGGGCAGGAACGATTGGAAGTGATAGCGGAAAACACCCAACTGGGATCCGGGTATTCCATTGCGATGCGCGATCTTGAAATGCGGGGAGCGGGCGATTTATTGGGAACGCGGCAGCATGGTTACATCGCTGCCGTGGGCTTTCAGTTGTATACAAGGCTGCTGGCCCATTCAGTGCGTGAATACCGCCAGATCGCAGACCTCAGCCACTTACCCGACAAGACCTTCGGGATCAAAGAAATACGTAATTTGGTCAATGTTGAACTCCCCGTGTCGATTGGCATCCCTCCGGATTATGTATCGGATCAAACCATGCGGTTACGCTTATACCGCAGAATAGCAGATACGCAGAGTGAAGCTGAGATTGAAGCGCTTCAGGAAGAATTCGTGGATCGATTCGGACCATTACCTGAAGAAGTCAAAGAACTTCTGTTCTTTATGAGGATAAAAGCCAAAGCTGAGCTTGCAGGATTGGTTTCAGTCACCGCGGAAGGCGATCAAATCGTGCTGCGCTTTCCCCCACTTCCAGAGGGTATTAAATCCAGGAATTTACCCCAGCTGGCACCTGCACGGACAGGGAAAAATGCCTACTGGTTGAAATTCAAACCTGAGGAGGATACCTGGAGAATGGACCTGTGCAGTCTACTTGAAGACATTATTGCTGCAAGGGTCATCCCGTAGAATGATCAGGAGAATGGTCACATGGCTAGATTATTAATTATTGAAGATGAACGGGAGCTGGCAGGGATATTAAAGAAATACCTGGTCAATGCTGGTCATCAGGTAAGCATTGTCAACAAAGGTGATGAGGGACTGCTTGCCTGGAAATCGCAACGACCTGATCTTGTTCTACTCGACCTCAACTTGCCGGGGATGGACGGTATTGAAATCGCGAAAGAGATCCGTAAATTAGGGGAATCGCCCATCATCATGCTCACAGCACGGGTGGAGGAAGCGGATCGTTTGATTGGGCTGGAAATTGGTGCAGATGATTACATTGTGAAGCCGTATTCGCCGCGGGAAGTCGTTGCAAGGGTGAAAAATGTTCTCAAGCGTTCAGGAATCAAATCAATAACTCAACAATCCATCCAGATCGAGGATCTGATCATTGATACCCTGGCTCATAAGGTAACAAAAGGGACCAAAGAAATCAAACTGACACCAACAGAATTCGATCTATTAAGTGTGATGGCGAATCAGCCAGGAAGGGCGTATTCACGACTGCAATTGCTCGAAGTGGTACAAGGCATTGCATATGAAGGATATGAAAGAACCATTGATGCCCATATAAAAAACTTGCGCGCCAAGCTTGAAACCAATCCTCAAACTCCATATTATATTGAAACAGTATTTGGTATCGGATATCGCTTCCGAGCCAGAAAAGGTTAGATCATGCGTAACAAGTTATTTCTTGCCTTTGTAATGATAGCAATGGTCGCGATCCTGGCGATCATCCTATTTGTGCGGTTGGATAATCCCAGGCAAATAAGAGCGTATATGGTTGGTGGTGGGATGGCAGGTGTGGAAGACCTGGTGACCGAGCTTGAAGATTTCTATGACACTTATGAAAACTGGAATAACGTGGAGATATTCCTGAAAACTCTACAGGAAAATCCCATGGGAGGACACCGGGGGATGATGTCACAGCGGATCCGGCTGGCTGATCCAACAGGAAGAGTGATATTTGATTCTTCAGGGGACATATTACCTTCGATACTTTTAGATGAAGAGGAAAAGCAAGCAATTATTCTCCATGAAGTATCCGGGAAGAAGATTGGCTATTTGCTTCCGGAAGGGGGTGTCAACTTTAATGAAAACGCAAGTACCGCACTGATAAAGCGTTTAAATGATGCAGCAATCCGGGCTGGGTTGATCGCAATCCTGATCGCCCTGATCCTTGCGTCATTGTTATCTTGGCAAATAACCAAGCCTATCCAACAGCTTACCCTGGCGGCAAGAAGTTTATCGAAGGGTGACCTCACCAAGCGAGTCACGGTCAATGGAGAGGATGAAATGGGAGTCCTGGCGAAGAGCTTTAACCAGATGTCCGATTCGATACAAATTTCAGAAAAGCGTAGAAAAGCCATGACTTCTGACATCGCCCATGAACTGCGTACGCCACTGGCAGTGCAAAAGGCGCAATTGGAGGCTTTGCAGGACGGGATCACCAAGCCAACCAAGAAAAACCTTGCTTCCCTGCTTGAGCAGAATTCCCATTTAACCCGCCTTGTGGAAGACCTGCGCATCCTGGCGCTGGCCGATGCCGGGGAGCTGCGGTTTTCTACCGTTCCCTTTAATTTAACCTCGTTGATCGATAAGATCGTTGATAAGTTTTCTGCTTCCCTAAAAGATAACCAGAATTCCATTGTGGTCAATCCCAAGAAGAAACCACGGCTCAAGATCAATGCCGATCCGGACCGCGTTGAGCAGATCCTTACAAATCTCATTTCCAATGCCAGAAATTTCTCCCCCAAGGGAGGGACCATAACAATTTCATTAGCAACCAGCGATGGACAAGCCATTGTCCGAATCCAGGACGAAGGTCCAGGCATCCCTGAGGACTCTCTGCTAAAAGTGTTTGACCGGTTTTACCGGGTCGAAACCTCCCGCAGCCGAGACAAGGGAGGATCAGGCCTTGGACTGGCCATCGCCCGGCAGCTTGCCATTGCTCAAGGAGGAAATATACAGGCTGCCCATCGGGACGAGGGTGGCGGCGAATTTATTTTAACGCTTCCGCTGGTCAGCAAGTAATTTTATTTACAAGTACTGCTCAAAAGATATGTTACAATACCACAAAATAGAACAAGAGTTCGCATCATGGATTTCAAATTACACGCACCCTATATTCCTACCGGTGATCAACCAGAAGCCATCGCCAAACTGGTAAAGGGTATCCAAAAAGGATACCGTCACCAGGTTTTATTGGGCGCAACTGCCACCGGAAAAACGTTTGCCATGGCAAACGTCATCCAGCAGGTTAATAAACCAGCTCTTGTCATGGCGCATAACAAGACACTTGCTGCGCAACTTTATGCAGAATTCAAGGAGTTCTTTCCAGAGAATTCGGTAGAGTATTTTGTCTCCTATTATGATTATTACCAACCCGAGGCTTATGTCCCGAGGACTGACTTATACATCGAAAAAGAGACGGATATCAACGAGGAGATCGAACGGCTGAGATTGGCAGCAACCACTGCCCTGATGTCTCGCAAGGATGTGATCATTGTTGCATCCGTTTCGTGTATTTATGGACTGGGCAACCCGGAAGAATTTGGTAGGGGATTGATCCCACTGGATAAAGGCCATATTTATCGTCGGAACGCTCTTCTACGGCAGCTGGTGGAATCACAGTACCAGCGCAACGACATGGAATTAAGGCAGGGAGTTTTCAGGGTGCGCGGCGATACACTGGAAGTCTACCCTGCGTACGAAGATCAAAAAGCGTTCCGGGTGATCTTTTTTGGAGATGAAGTGGAACGCCTGGTGGTTCTCAATCCGGTGACCGGCGAGATCCTGGAAGAGCCGGAGCACCTGGATATTTATCCGGCCAAACATTACATCACCCAGGATGAAAAGCTAAAAAAATCGATCGAAGATATAGAAAAAGAACTGGAAGAGAGACTGGCGTATTTTCGAGCGAACGACAAATTACTTGAAGCCCAACGCCTGGAGCAGCGCTGCCGTTATGACCTGGAAATGATGCGGGAAGTTGGCTATTGTTCAGGGATTGAAAATTATTCACGTCACATTGATCAACGACCGGTTGGATCGCCACCCTGGACGCTGATCGATTATTTGCCATCAGATTACCTGCTATTCATGGATGAATCCCACATGTCGATCCCGCAGGTGAGAGGGATGTACCATGGGGATCGTTCGCGAAAATCCGTACTGGTGGAATATGGATTCAGGCTCCCTTCAGCGATGGATAACCGCCCGCTCACATTTGAAGAATTCGAGCAGCACATGGGTTTCACGATTTACACATCCGCGACGCCGGGTCCCTATGAATTGGGGAAAGCGGACCAGGTGGTGGAGCAGATTATTCGCCCCACCGGGCTGGTTGATCCAGAGGTTGAGCTGCGTCCCAGCGCTGGCCAGGTTGACAACCTGATCGGGGAGATCAAGCAGCGTGTCGAGGTCGGTGAACGCGTTCTGGTAACAACTCTAACCAAGCGAATGGCAGAAGATCTTTCGGATTACCTGATGGAAATGGGCATCAAAGTGCATTACCTGCACTCGGAAGTTGAGACCCTTGAGCGCATCGGGATTTTACGCGACCTCCGGCTGGGCGTGTTTGACGTGATCGTGGGTATCAACTTATTGCGGGAAGGACTCGACCTGCCTGAAGTATCGCTGGTTGCGATCCTGGATGCGGACAAGGAAGGATTCTTACGGTCAGATACCGCTCTCATCCAAACCATAGGCAGGGCAGCACGGCATGTACACGGCAGGGTTCTGATGTATGCGGATAAAGTAACCGATTCGATGAAGCGAGCGCTCGACGAGACCAACCGCAGACGGAAAAAACAAATGGATTACAACAAAGCCCACGGCATCGAACCGCTCAGTATTGTAAAGGGTGTTTATGACCTGACCGCAAGGTTAACTTCAGGAAGCGCTGTTGGTGAAGAACACGGTGAATATGGCTCCGGGAAAAAAGCTGCCGGATTGCCTAAAAAAGAATTACAGCGGGTCATCATTGAACTGGAAAACCAGATGAAAAGCGCTGCCAAGGAACTGGAATTCGAACGGGCAGCCATCCTGCGCGATCAGATATATGAGCTGCGTACCATCCTGGCCGAGGAATCCAATCTTCCGCCCTGGCAAAAAGCGCGAATTCTCTCAGGGGAAGAATAATAACAATATAAAAAACTGACATGCTCCTGTCAGTTTTTTTATTCAGTGTCGTATTCCACTGAAAAACGAGAAAATTCTCCAGAATAAGGATTCCAATCTGCTTCCACTTTATCCACCTGGGACATGCGTGGACCCTGGTGAAGTGCGAAAAGAAGCTTATCCAATATTTCCCTTGAGCCTTCAGCAATAACCTCAACCTGATCGTAACCTACATTCCGTACCCAGCCTTTGAGGTCCAAGCCTAAAGCCGTGCTCATAACAAAGCCACGAAAGCCTACTCCCTGTACATAACCATGAACAACGGCATGCAATTGTGTCAGCTGACTTTCATCCATATCTATACCCTCAGAGGATGTTTGGATGATCGGTGGATCTGCAGGGATCAATCCAAAGGATCTGGACTGGAATTCCCGTCCTCTTCTTCGTCTTCATCCACATCCAGATCAAAAATGTTCGTGAGCCTGAAATCCTCGGTAAAGCTTAAATTATCGAGCGCTTCTTCCAAGTATTTACATTCTTCATCCTCAGAGCAATTTTCCAATAAATCTTCAATCAGTTCACGAACACCCTCGCCACCAATCTGGGATAATGACCAGATGGCTGCCATGCGTAAGTCGAAATCAGCGATGCCTTCTTCCAATCCATCCAGGATGGATTGATGGGCAGATTTTAATTCAAGCTCACCTGCAGCGCGTACTGCTTCAAAGCGGATTTCATCATCATCATGTGAAAGCATGGGAAGGATCTGTTTTTCCCATTTGGGATCGACCGAACGCCCCATGGCGTATAGTGCGCTGATCAGCCATTCTCTTTCGCCGCGCTTATATGCTTGCTCGATGAGGGAAGCAACCTCCTCGCGGTGGGAAAATCCCAGGGCTTCCAAAGCGCGGCGCCTTACCAGGACAGGTTCATTACCCGTGGAAACAAGGAGCAGGGCATCTTCGATATTCTGCTGGATTTCGGCCGGGATTTCCTCGGTTTCTCCGAGAAAAACGAATTTTCCAAGGGCACTGGCTGTGGCTGCGCGTACTTCGGTATCTGGATCGCCCTCCAGCATTTTTAAGAACACCGGGACAAGCAACCTGTCTTCAGTTTCCCATAACATATTGATGGCGCGGATTCTAACCTGCGCCTCGGGATCTCCAAGAGCCAGGTGGGCGACATCATCAAAGCAGACAATGGTGTCGGCTTCTGCCAATTCCTCGAGATCACCCAGTAAATTTGATCTTCGCTCGGGAGTGATGCTTATCCAGATCTTGGAAAGTTCTTCGAGTTCATCTTTTTGGATATCGGAGAATTGATGTAGGTAGATCGCTGGAAAAGGTCTTGAATTATCCAGCAGGGCAGAAATAACTTTCTTGAAAGGGACGGATGATCCGACAGGTACATTCATAAGAATTGATCCAGTATTAAGGCAGGACGATCGGGTTGACAATGTCCTGGATCAATAAATAACCCATTAAGAACAAAAGCAAGGTATAGCCCACCATATGCACAGTATTTTCATATTGCATGGGGACACGTTTACGAAAAACGATCTCAGGCAGGATGAAAAGAATCCTTCCGCCGTCCAATGCTGGGATCGGGAGAAGATTGGTGAGACCAAGTGCCACGGAGATGATCCCAAAGAACCAGAGAATATTGAGAAGTGCCAGATTGGGTTCTGATTGCTCCACAGTCAACTGTTGTTCCCGTACCTGGGAATAAATATCATAAAGTCCCTTGGGACTGACCAGACGTGCCTGTTCTGCGCTGACCTGTCCCCGGATCAATTTTATAGGGAGCGTGATCAACTGCTGGGCTTGATTAAGCACATTCTGACCAGCGACAGGAATTGCCTGCCAGAAAGATAATTTCTGAACCGGGTTGCCCATCACGATGCCCAGCGGACCCTGACCTTCGGGAGGATCGACCCGGGGCGTCACGGTGATTTCCTGTTCCAAACCTGATCTGAGAACCCTGATCACGACAGATTCTCCATTTCTCTCATGGACAAGCGTGGATACCTGGCTCATTTCATGAACAGGGATGCCATCCACACTTAGGATGGTATCGTTGACCATAAATCCAGCACTTTCCGCAGGTGAACCCGGATTGATCTCAATGATCAATGTCGTGCTGGTATCGGGTGCTCCGGTTTGGGTAAAAACAAAAGAAAATACAGCCAATCCAAGAGCCAAATTCATCAAAGGACCACCGAGCAAGACGCCCAGCCTTTTCCAGGGATTGGCAGCAGCCAAACCGCCGGCGACCTTGGGGTCATTCTCGCCTTTGGGTCTTACGAAGGCTCCAAAAGGAATCCAGTTAAGAGTGAATTCGGTCTCTTTGAACTTGAAGAGTTTCATCATCCGGGGAGGAAATCCAAAACCGAATTCCTCAATCTCGATTTTGAACCATTTGGAAAGTGCAAAATGGCCCAATTCGTGGAAAAACATAAGTAGACTAAACGCCACGATGAATTGGAGAAGAGTGACTATAAAATTGCTAGTATTTGCCATATTTTGATCTTTTATCCGCCTTTAAGAAGACAATTATACACACATGAATTAATAATCCCATTAATATGTCCAAAGATGATAGATCATTCCAGGGGCTGTGCACCGATGCCCGGTCTTGCGGTCAGTACGTATTGAACAGATTTTAGCTGTCTTAACCGGTCGGTTAGATCGATGGATTGCTCCTGAGGGCAAAGGATATGGACATTCGGCCCTGCGTCGATGGTGTAACAACAGGGCAAACCCTCCTGGCGCCATGTTTCGACAGCATGCATGATCTCCAGAGTTGGAGGCAGCCAATAGAGCAGGGGAGGATTTGACGTCATCATTACGGCGTGCATCAGGTTGCTATCCAATTCCACGATCTTGCTGAACATAGGAAAATCCTTTTCCAAAATCGCTGTTCTGCATATATCCAAGCGCCTTGACGCATCTTTTACGCGGGCAGCCTGAAGAGGGCTGCTTGCTGCGAGCAAGTGTCCTTCGGTTGATCCCTTTTCCTTATGATCTGTGGAGAGGATCGCGATGCAATCCACGAGGTTCCAATGATCGGGAGGAGCAATCGTTTCAGCATAAGATTCTTTATCTGTTTTCCCTGCCCGCCATTCGACAAACCCCGCAGGGATTGAGCGGCAGGCAGAACCGGATCCAAGCCTTGCCATACGTGAAAGTTCGCGTTCTGAGAGCTGTAAATTCAACGCGCGGGTTGCTGCCAGGGTCAGGGCTGCGAAGGCGGAAGCCGAAGACGCGATACCCGTCCCGGTGGGAAAATTATTTTCACTCTCAACCCTGGCGTAAGAAGAATTCCTGGCAAGCCTTCGGAAGTGTTCCAAAAAAAGACTGACCCTACGGAGAGGCATGCCTGCAACTAATTTTCCATTGAGGATTAATATGTCGTTTTTTAAGACTGGATCAAATGTGCAGCACGTGCGGGTATTCAATCCATCCAGGTTCATTGAGATCGAGCCATTGGCGGGCAGGCGAAGGGCATTATCCCTATTCCCCCAATATTTTATGAAAGCAATATTGGCACAGGCGATGGCAGATCCCGAACATTGAGCGGAAGTCATAAAACGAGTATACCATGTGGGTTTCGCTGACTTTCATGCCCAGTCCTTGACAAACATATCATCCTGACCTATACTACAATCAATAATAAACCGACCGACGGTTTATTATATTAAACAACATGGCAAGAAAAATTATCGAAGAGAATTATATAAACAGGCGAAAAGAGATTCTGGATGCTGCCCAGGGATTGATCCTGACCAAAGGATACAACCAGATGAGCATTCAGGACATCCTGGATCAGCTTGGTATTTCGAAAGGTGCTTTCTACCATTATTTTGATTCCAAACATGCTGTATTACACGCAATGGTCGAGCGCATGATGGATCAAGCGAAAGGAACTCTGATACCGATTTTAGATAATCAGGATGTAACCGCCGTGAAAAAGCTGGAACAGTATTTTTCGGCGGTTTCCAACTGGAAGTTATCCCAGAAAAGATATATCATGTCGCTCCTGCAGGTTTGGTACAACGACGACAATCTACCTGTTAGGGAAAAACAAACGACGATCGGGAGAGAAGTGCTGACCCCGCTGCTCAGTAAGATCATCAAACAGGGTATTGAAGAAGGAATTATCCATACATCGTATCCCGAGATTGTGAGTCAAGTCGTGATCGGACTGATCATCGATTTGGGAAATGCGTTTGGAAAGTCACTTTTATCGTTGGGTTCAAACCCGGATAAATCTTTTAGGGAACGTTGTTTTCAAGAAATGAAAAACACGAACGAAGTATTCACGGATGCCATCGAACGCGTGCTTGGTATATCGCCAGGTACATTGGTTCTTCTAAACGATGAGGATCTTAAGCGATGGGTATTGCCGTGAAGAAAATTAGTGGTAATATTCCACTTTGTTTAAGATGGTAGGAAGGAGCACTCTTAATGAAGTTATATCTACGATTAGCCTGGCGGAATATCTGGCGGCATAAGCGAAGAACGTTCATCGTAGTCATTGCAATAGGGTTGACCCTTGCGATGATGATGTTTTACGATGGAATGATCGCAGGGTTTGAAGATGCGATTTACGGCAATGCGATCAAAGTATTGGGGGGAAATATCCAGGTACATGCCATTGGATATAACGAAAAGATGGACAGCTCGCCCTTGCTGCCCCTGGCGAATGAAAATGATGTCCTGGCAACGGCGACAAATCTTCCCCAGGTCGTTTCGGCGTCACGACGGATCAATACCGGTGGTTTGGCGACCAATAGTGAAGGTGCTTTTGCTGTCGGCATCATCGGGGTTGAGCCAGATAAAGAGCTTGCGGTCAATCTTGTCGCTCAAAAGGTTGTATCGGGTCGATACCTTGAGACGGATGATGCCGACCTGGTTTATATTGGCAAAGGCCTGGCTGATACCATGAATATCGCTGTAGGAGATCGATTTACCCTGGTTGGTCGTGCAACCCACGAGCAAATGCGCAAGCGCACCGTTACGGTGGTTGGTATTTTTGATATCGGCATGCCGGACATCGAGAAGCGCAGTGTATATATGTCTTTAAAAGAAGCACAGGACCTATATGATCTTCGCGATCAATCCACTGAAGTGGTGATATTCCTGCAGAGATTGGGACAGGAAGACACCGTCCTGCCAAAACTCGAAACATCCCTTGCAAACTATGAAATTGGTTCCTGGAAAACGAACTATCCGGAATTGGAAGCAGCCATCAGCACCAAAAGCGGCGTGATGGATCTTTTTAGCGTCATCATCCTGGTGATCGCTGGTATTGGGATCCTCAATTTACTTCTGATGGCGGTTTATGAACGAACAAGGGAGATCGGTTTCCTGGGTGCCATTGGTATGAAACCAGGTGGGATTTCGCTGCTCTTCCTTCTCGAAGGATTATCGATCGGGATCGTCGGGGTGGTTGCGGGATTCATCCTTGGGCTTTTACTGAACTATATCTTTAGTAAAGTTGGGTTTGATTTCAGTGCGTTCACCTCACTTACCGAATATATGGCACTGATCACCGGCAAGATCTATACAACCCTAGGGTTGGAGAAGATTGTTCAACGTGTCGTAACTGTGATTATTATCTGCACCCTGGCAGCTTATTACCCTGCCCGGGAAGCAGCCAGGCGCGAACCCGCTGAAGCATTGCATTACGTATGAGGTAGCCATGATACAAATTCTTAAGATGGCGTATCGGAATTTAGGACGGAATAAAAGGCGTTCTGCCTTTTCGGCATTGGCGCTTGGAATGGGCTTGGCGTTGCTTATTCTCATGGCAGCGGTGTTGGATGGTGAGATGCGCAATGCCCTGGAGACATCCATCCGGCTGCAGAGTGGTCATCTTCAGCTGCAATCAAAAGATTATCTTGAATCCAAGAACAGCTTAAAGTGGGCGGATCTGATCGAAAAACCTGATACATTGGCAGCGCAAATTGCTTCTCTAACGCCAGTGGAAAGTGCCACACCCAGACTCTTCATCAGCGGAATGATATCGCTTCGTGAGGAGACCATTGGGGTGAGGGTGATCGGGATCGATCCAACTGCCTCTGCGAATAAGCTCTATGAGCAGGGTCTGGTTAGCGGAGAATTTCTCATGCCTGATGATCGGGAGGGTATCCTCATCGGAAAGCCTTTGGCTGAAAATCTAAAGCTCAAAGCTGGAGATCAAATTAATCTCCTGGTCAATACCTCCAATGGGGATGTGGATGAGCAGCTTTTTACCATCCGGGGAATTTACTCGACCAATACCACTGGTTACGACCGGTATGTCGTATTTCTGCCTCTTGCGAAGGCGCAATCACTAACCCAAACGGAGGATCACGCCAGTATCATTTTTGTCATGTTGAAAGATCGGGATCAGACAGATGCGGTAGCGAATGCGATCCGGACGGAGAACTACGATCTAAGGACCTGGGTCGATATGAATGAATTATTGATCCAGACGGAGAATTATTCCAATGCAGTAATGACCATACTCTACCTGATCGTGCTGGGGATCACTTCAACAGTGATCACCAATACACTGGTGATGGCAGTCTTTGAACGAACGAGGGAGATTGGCATCCTGGCAGCAATCGGGATGAAAGGAAATAAGATCAGGATGTTGTTCTTCGCAGAATCAGTCCTTTTGGCCGTAGGGGGAATCATCGTCGGCATAATCCTTGGTGTACTGATGGTAGTTTGGTTCAATCAAGGCGGTTTCTATATAGGCGATTTTGGTATTTCCGGGGTGACCTTTGGGGATACCATATATGCGCATTTGAAAATTCAGGACATCATCAATCTTACAATTGTGACGTTTATCGTTTCGCTAATGGCAGCGATTTATCCAGCCTGGCTGGCTGCTCGCATGGAGCCTGTCGAAGCATTACGTGGCGCGGAATAAGCGCAAGGAGATAAAAATGGAAGTATCCAAAGTTGAAAAAGTAACCCGAAATTATAAAATTGGTCAGGTGGAAACACAAGCCCTGAGAGGTGTGAGCTTGTCAATCAACAACGGTGAGTTTACAGCGCTTGTTGGTCCTTCTGGTTCCGGCAAGACGACGCTGCTGCAGCTGATAGGCTGCCTGGACCAACCCACGTCAGGGCAAGTGTTCGTCAATGGGAAAGATGTCAGCAAATTGAATCGGAATCAGCGCGCTGATATCCGGCGTGGGACGATCGGTTTCATTTTCCAGTTCTTCGCGTTGATACCTACCCTCACCGCTTACGAGAATATTGAAATGCCGCTGCTGCTCAATGGCAAGACCCCTGAAGAGCGAAAGAAGCGTGTCGACGAACTGCTGAAAGCTGTGGACTTGACGGATAGATCCCACCATCGCCCGGATCAATTGAGTGGAGGCGAGCAGCAACGGGTGGCCATAGCCCGGGCGCTTGCCAGCAATCCTACACTGATCCTGGCAGATGAACCGACCGCCAACCTGGATACGACCAATGGTGAACAGGTGATGGAGATCATGACCAGGTTAAATAAAGAGACAGGTGTAACCTTTGTTTTTGCCTCCCATGATCCAAGGGTCATAAAATACGGAAGACGGATTGTCACTTTGCGCGATGGGATGATCGTCGAGGATAAGGTCTTAGAAGGAAAAAAGAAGGGTAAGTAAAATGAAAGCAAGATTATTAATTATTGGTTTTTTCATTCATTGCCCTCACAGCTTGCAGTACAGCAAGCAAAACTCCTGCTGTGCTTCCCACTGTGGTTCTTGAGGAAAATGCCAGTGACACAATGACCACTGGTTTGGGTGGTGTGACAGCTTCAGGGATAGTTGTCCCAGACCAGGAAGCCCAAATGGCGCTCAGCGTATCCGGGAATGTGAAGAAGATTTATGCTGAGGTCGGTGAATTAGTGCAACCAGGTGAACTATTGTTGGAGT
This sequence comes from uncultured Chloroflexia bacterium, assembly GCA_963804865.1. GTDB lineage: Bacteria > Chloroflexota > Anaerolineae > Anaerolineales > Anaerolineaceae > CAVVEQ01. The sequence continues at coordinate 808,630 of CAWDSH010000001.1, read as the reverse complement.
TGGATAACGACCTGGCACAAGTGCAGTTTAACCTGGCGCAACGCAACTTGAAAGAAATGACTTCTCCTGCTTCCATCGCAACAGCCAGTCAACTCTTAGCTGCCGCGAAGCAGAACGTTGTAGATACCAAGAAGAAAGTTGATTCTCTTTATTATCGGAGAGCCTCCGATACCCTGATTGATAATACAGAAGGTGAAATCGACCTGGCCAAGACCCAGCTTTCCCTGGCTACCGAAAACTACAATAATCTTTCCCGCAGGGAAGATGGGGATGCTGATAAGGCTGCCGCCCTGGTGGCAATGACCAATACGCAATTACGATTGAATCAATTAACCGCTCAGCTAAATTGGTATACCGGTAAGCCATCTGAGATAGATGCCTTATTGGTTCAGGCGAATTATGATGCCTCTAAAGCCGGATTGCAGGAGGCCGAATGGTACCTGGCTGCAGTGAAAGGTGAAGAAGTTCCCCCAGATGCAACCGGGAAGAATCTCGCTCTCCTGGAAAAAGCCAAAGCTGATTTTGAGATCGCCCGGATTCAGCTGGAAAATACCCGCTTGATCGCGCCATTTGCAGGTACGGTGGCGGATATCAGAGTATCTGAAGGCGATTCCATCCTGCCGGGTGTAATCCTGATGGCACTGAGCAATCTAAGCAAAATGCATGTGGAAACCACTGATCTGAGCGAAGATGATGTAGTTGCCGTTAAAGTCGGGCAGGAAGTTACCGTACTCATTCATGCTCTGGGAGTAAATGTAACAGGCAAAGTGAAAGGTATTTCACCGAGAGCAGATACATTGGGTGGTGATGTGGTCTATAAAACCATCATTGAACTGGATGAAATCCCTGAAGGCTTGCTATCGGGCATGACTGTGGATGTGCAGTACGAAGATATCCCCTGAATAAAAACCGGGCTGAAGACTTCAGCCCGGTTTTCTTATAGATAAATTCAAGCATCAGCGGGGTATTTCACCAAATAGCTCAGCGATCTTTACAATGACTACAACCGCTTTTTCCATGGATTCGACCGAGATGAATTCATAGCGGCTGTGGAAATTGTGAGCTCCGGCGAAGATATTGGGGGTGGGTAAACCCATAAACGACAATCGTGAACCATCCGTTCCCCCGCGAACAGCGGTCAATTTAGGTTGGACTCCTGCCAATTTCATGGCTTTTTCGGCGATATCAACGATAAAATAAACCGGGTCGATTTTCTCACGAAGGTTATAGTAAAGATCTGTAAGGTTGATCTGGACTGTCCCCGCACCATATTTTTCATTCAAGAAATTTCCTGCTTCTACCATCAAGGTTTTTTTATGTTCAAACTTTGATTTATCATGATCGCGGATCAGGTAGGTCATACTTGTAGTTTCAACCGTACCCTGCATTTCATTGAGGTGGAAGAAGCCTTCTTTTAATGCCGTGAATTCAGGCCGTTCGTTTTCAGGCAACATGGATTGCAGTTCCATGCCGATCAACATGGCATTCTTCATGATATTCTTAGCATAACCGGGATGAACCTGTTTCCCGTGGATTTTTACTTTGGCAGTGGCTGCATTAAAAGTGTCACACTCCAATTCACCGATCTCACCGCCATCCAGGGTGTAAGCAAATTCGGCACCAAATTTTTGGACATCAAATTTATCCACTCCTCTGCCGATTTCTTCATCCGGGGTAAATCCAATTTTTATCGGACCATGCTTGACCTCTGGATGCTGCTGCAGGAATTCAACAGCAGTCATGATAGCAGCGATACCTGCTTTATCATCTGCTCCCAATAACGTGGTACCGTCACTGGTGATTAGCGTTTGATTGAGGTATTTCTTTAGATCTGGGAAATCCTCTGTGTTTAAGCTGATATTCTCAGCTTTATTTAGAATCAGCGGCTTGCCATCAAAATTCTCCCAGATACGGGGTTGCACATTTGCGCCTGGCGAATCGGGACTTGTATCCATATGGGCAATAAAACCAACTGCTGGGATTTTTCCCGGTATGTTCGCTGGTAGGGTAGCCATGACATAGCCATTTTGATCCAGGGAGATCGCTTCCAATTTGAGTTCTTTCAACTCCCTTTCGAGCAAACGCGCCAGGTCAAGCTGTTTCAAGGTGCTGGGACATGTTTCAGAATGTTCATCCGCTTGGGTATCAATCCTGACATAGCGCAAAAACCTCTCGACTACTGTTGACATAAAATTCTCCTGATAATCCTCAATGTGTAGCACAAGCAATACAGGGATCGAAAGCGCGGACAACGCGACCGACGGCTTTTTCCAATTCCAGATCCACTTTATCAGATGATATATACCGTTTTGCAGCCACCATCAATGCCCGCCGGATTGCCTGCATATTATGAACGGTGGGTATGATAAATTCAGCGCTAACAATCAATCCATTCTCCACCAGGTAATGATGAATCAAAGGTCCTCGGGGTGCCTCCACCAGACCGTAGCCCTCTCCATCCCTGGGGACATATGATACATCCGTGTCTTCATTATCCAAAGGTTCTGCAAGTATCTCGATTGCTCTTTCGAGCGCATATACCAACTCAATTCCACGACTGAGATCGAAGAGCATAATGGCATGCGCGGGTTCACCGAAAGTTTGCTTGAATTTCTTTAGATATTGGTCAGCCAGGGGTGTACCCATACTCTTCGCCAAATTGATCCTGGCAAGACTGTTGGCGCGCATGACCTCGCCATGATAGTTGGTTTCACCAGCATAACTATGCTCGCTCTCCATAAAGGTCAACCTATCGCGGAATTGATGAGCCGTGAAATGATCGCAATCCTTACCTTCCGGATCCATCACGCATATGGAATGACTGTCGAAATTAGGACATCTAGAATCAGTGGAAGTGATGTAATATGCAGGATCATCATCCCCCCAGGAACCAATTCGTTCCACCATCTCCAGGCTGGCCTGCCAGTAATGATCGAAGAGTTCGCATGCGACCGGCAGCATGGCGGTCAGATATTTGATCATTTCTTCCGCTTTCTCCCGGGGAATACCACTGGTCACGCCGCCGACTACGGCTTTCACCGGGTGGATGAATTGACCTCCTGCCAGGGTGATCAGATCGGTACCGGTTTTCCTGACCTGTAATGCCTTGATTGCCAGGCTTGTTTTTTGACCAGCGATTTTATCATCTGCCTCGAAAATGCTCTCCACACCCAGGCGATCCGGCATGGTGAATATAAACAAAGATGTGGCCTGGTTTTGAATGAGCTGACCCAACAACAGCAGCTCGCGGATCTTCTTCGCAATTGGGGGTGGAGTGACACCATAGATATCTTCAAGCGTTTTTACTGAACAAACATGATGCGCTGTTGAACAAACCCCGCAGATACGGGGAACGATCACCGGCATTTGTTCAGCGGGTATCCCTTGAACAAAGTAAGCGAAACCGCGAAATTCCTTTGCCTGGAAACGCGCTGAAACCACCTCACCAGCCCGTGTTTCGATCACCACTTCAGCGTGACCTTCTATGCGACTCATGGGGAATGTTAGCGTGGTCATTTATAAAACCTTCTCTTTTTGGCGAGGAGGTCGATTACCACCAGCGTAATCTGAAAATTGAAATAAGAACATTGCCAGCTGTGGAGATTTCAAAGCCAAGTTAATTTCGTCTGGTGCGATATCGGTCATAGTTTCGAAGACTTTCTGAATGCTTGAAAGCCAGGCGGTCGATTCCTTCTCGATGAAGAAATCCGATGGTCCCCGGCAGCCAACACACGGATGACCAGCGCGAGTGCAGGGTGCTCTGCAACCTCCCCGGGTAGATGATCCTACACAGAGATATCCCTGGTTGATCAAACAAAGACCGGGTTGTACATTACCTTTCTGAAATCCCAGCAGATCCTTCGGCCGGATGGATTTGTCTTTGATTCGACCGCATTCCTGACAGACAGTATTGCTTGCCTGAAATCCATCGGGGTTGAATAGCATGGCCATGAAGAGCTCTGAGGTCGGGGGGCAGCCCGGCAGATAGCGATCGATAGGAACTGCCGCATCGATGGGTTGACAACGAGGAAGCAGGCGGGGGATATTGAGACGCCCCGCCTGTGAAAGAAACAGGTCCCGAACATCATCCCGATCCCCTAAATTCGCCACACCGCCAGAGATGGCGCAAGTCCCCACCGCGACGACTGTTTTCGCCTGTTTTACCGCACGACGTAGATTGAAAAGATCTTCATCTGTGCGGATGCCGCCACTAACCAGGAGGATCTCCACCTCGGGAACATCATTGGACGAGACGACCAGGGGCATGTAAACCAGTTGGTACTGATCGACCCATTCACTGGCATTCAGCAGGGACACTTCGCATCCGGCACAGCCTGATAGTTGGAGAACGGCAAACCTGATCATGGGATCATTATAATGTGACCACGCGCTGAAAGTGATTTAATCTTGCCGGGATCCATCCATTCAATGCAAGATCAAATTGTGCATTGTTGGAAAACATCCCCATGTCCAATCGGGGAAGGCATTCAAGGTGTTCTGCATGTTGTGGAAAGATATTTGCCGTGCGGGTGGTAGTGGCGGTTTTGAATCCCATCTCTTTAACCATACGGAATTCGCGTTCACCTGCGGCTGCCTTCCCACCGAAGGGATAGGCGAAATGATCGATCGATCTACGCAACCTGGTTACCAGTTTTTCTCTTGCAGTTGAAATCTCCCGGAGGGCTTCTTCTTCTGACAGGCGGGCGAGCAAAAAGTGATTTGCGGTGTGTGCGCCAATGGTCACCATAGGATCTGCGTTGAGTTGGGCGATTTGATCCCAGCTCAGCGCCAGTGATTTTACCGGCGAATGTGGATTCAAATCATTGATGACAAAAATATCTTCGATATTTCGATCAAAATCACTGGCTCGAAGAGGATTTCATGATCTTGCGGATGGTCAAAGATGCCCGGATGCGCTGCTCAGGATCATCAAGTATAAACCGGGATTCGCTGTTTTCAACTCTGATGCGGATCTCCCCGTTCCGGTTCAGCAAATCTTCAAGGAGATACCACCAGAGGACGGCGTTTCCATCAGGGAAGCTCGTTGTGACATAAATGGTAAATGGAATTCGCCGCTTTTTTAATATTGGATATGCATAAGTGAAATTATCGACATAGCCATCATCGAAAGTGATAACAGCGATTCTGCTGTTCAGGTTCTCTTGCTTCAAACCACTATATAGTTCTTCAAGTGAAATAAAATGGTAGCCCAGAGTCGAAAGATGATCGATGATCTCTTCAAAGCGTTCGGGTGTGTATTCAATATCGGAAGCACCTGGTACAGACTTCTTCCCAGAGGGTGGACAAACACGATGAAACATCAAGATCGAACCCAAGCCACCGAAGAAAGGGCGTAATAATGGGGAGAGGAACTCCGGAATTGTTTTCATCGGCTCATCACACAGGCTTCAATCCGAGCACCTGGATCTCGGAATACAGGGTATCGATCTCTTCTGCTTTAACATCTTTTGAATGGAAAAGTAGTGAATGCTTCCTGGGAATATGTAGAGTCAATGGCAAGTTATGACCTTTAAGCGTGTGATCTCCGACCATGATCCCGGAGAGAGAATATTTTCTGCAAAGTTGATATGACAATGCCTGGTAATGAGTGATGAAGAATTCAAGATCGCTCAGATAATTCACGAAGAAAACCGGTCATCCCTTTCTTGACCGCATGATTCAATACCAGGTAGCATTGAGTGTTACCGCAAGTGATTAGAACATGGACACAATGCAGTGTAGCATGATCATCCAGGATTTTCCGGTTGCTCTGCATCCAATTGCTTATGGATCACAGAAAGGTCATCAAGGATTCTTATACGACTGCCGGGAACGGGGAGGGGGAGGATGATCCGAAAATTCCTTTCCAAGTCGTTGAATCCCAACTTTAGGAGAACGTCAACGACACGGTTGGAAGCGGTGAAATTTGTAATGGTTAATCCCTTCCTACCCAGAAGTGGGAAGAGAAGGTTTAGACTTTCACTGCGATATTCCGGTTTTACGATCCAGGAAGTAAGGTTACAAAAAATGTGGTCTTCCCTGTTGATTTTTCGTTCGCTGAATAACGTTCCCAGGAAACCGACTGGATTTTGTCCATCCTCCAGGATAAATCCAAAAGGCTCATTCTTTTGAGTCCAGAGAGGTGTAAAAACCTTCCGCCAGTCCGCGGGATCAACCTGGGTATGGGTGGCAAAACCAGAGAAAAGTGGAAAGACGTGATCGAAATCTTTGACTGTTGCTTTTCGGACGCTCGTCATGCGCCTTGCCTGTCTATCATTTTTCGGATAATCGCATTTTCTTGAACCGCTCACTGTATTGAGCATCTTCGGTAATAGCGATTTTGACCGGGATCTTGAAGCGGGGCATTTTCGATGCGCATTCTTTCTTAATCCGCAGGACCGCAGTTTTAAGATCTTCAGGATTTTTAAGTTTTATCCTGGCGCAGACCATGCTGCCTGTAATGGGATTCTTTTCACCAAACACCGTGACTTCCGCAACATTATTGATCTCCTGGATTATGCTTTCAACCTCGGCGGGATAAACCTTTTCACCGCCAACATTGATGATCTCCGAGCGTCGACCCAGGATGCGAATAAATTCGCCATCTTCTTCGACAGCGTCGCCAGTGTTGAACCACCCGTCCTCGGTGAATGGACTGGGGGCATTAAGATAACCGAGCATGGCAGATTGAGCTTTTATTTGCAGAATACCATCGACAATGCGAGTCTCAAAACCTTCCCCACCGACTTTTACCCATAGTGAATCAGAACTTTTGGATTTCGAACGTAATATACCGACTTCTGAGAGTCCATATGTTTGTTGGAGTTTTATATCCGGGAAGAGCTCATGAAAGCGTTTTAACGTGCTCTCCGGCATTGGCTCTGTTCCATATGTCACTGTTTTCAGCGAACTAAGATCATGGCGCTTATACGCTTCACTTAACAGGATCAAGTTGATAAAGGTTGGTGAGGTCGGCAGCAGCTCTGCCTGGTATTTTTCAACAGACTGCAACACATTATCCGGGCTGCGATCCTGAACAGTGATGATGCAGCCCCCATTCGAGAGGATATGCAGCATGGTATTGACACCACCAATGTGGTCGTAAAGTAAAAAAGTGATCGCCCGCTGTTTGTAACGCCGGACTTTGAATTTCTCCAGGAGACCGGTCATATCGTGCAATGCGGCTTTGCTCTTACCCGTCGAACCAGAGGAGAACAGGATCAGACCAGGATGCTTTACTTCGCGGATGGAAGTATAGAGAGAGTGATCAGCCTGATATTCCAGTTTTGAGATCGTTGTATTATCGAATTCATCAATCCGAAAGGTGATTTCACCTTGCGCAATCTCGATGAATTCCTTCTTTTTCAATTCAACGGAACTTGTCAGTGGGACCAGGACACAGGCATGTTCAATTAACGCGAGAAAAAGTGCAACCGCGTTGGGTGAAAAATCAGCCTCAAGAATTACAACGGATCCGCAAGGAATCTCGCGTTCCTGGATGGTTTTCTGCCAATGAAGTACTCGATCATGTAACCACTGGTAGCTGAAAGCTTGATCCTTCCATATGATGGCGTCATCGTTGGCGTTTTCCCGGAAAACATCCATGAGGAACTCAATCACACCACACCTCCCAGGTAAATCACCTGGCCGGTTATAAAGTTGCTTTCGGGTCTGATAAAGAAATCAATCACATTGATAATATCCGGTATTTCGCCAAAGCGATGGATGGCTTGTTTTTCAAGGAGTTTATTGATTTTATCTTCAGGTACTGATCGAATGAGATCAGTTTTTACCGGGGTTGGGCCGACGGCATTAACCGTAATGCCAAAATCTGCAAGCTCGTGTGAAAGAATTTGTGTGAGGGTCACGACAGCAGATTTGGATGCCGCATAAATAGCTTCACCCTCAAGCTTCAACGGCACCGCAACAGTCGAAAAGTTGACGATCCGTCCAAATTTGTTTTTCTGCATCAGGCGGGCGGCTTCACGACAGAACAAAAAAGTACCAATAACATTGGTATCCAGAATGCTCCTTGCTGTTGAAACAGGAGTGAGCAGGATATGATTCATGGATGCAATTCCTGCATTATTGAGCAGAACATCGAGACGTGAATATTTTTTTCGGATGTCAGTAAACATTTCCTTTACTTCATTTTCATCCGCTACGTCGAGACAAAAGTGTTGATAATTATTGATTTTTTCGTCCATTGGCGAACGACTGCATCCAATAACCTTCCAGCCGTTGGATGCATAATGCTCTGCGAGGGCTCGACCTATCCCTTTACGGGTACCGGTGATGAGCATCACCTTCTGGTCAGGCATGTTGCTGCTCTCTGACAAGCTCAAAGACATATTCGGACAGGGACCGGATGGTGCGAAATGGGCTATTCTTTTGAGACATGGCACGTTCATCAGCAATTGTTATCGCTGCATTAAATTCATCCATTACTTTTTCTTCAACCATGACAATTAAATTAACCAATCCGAGAGAATCCAACTTGGATCCTTTTCCAAAAAGCTGTGTTTCCGGACTTAACTCCAATTGACGATCGTCAGGCTGCTGCAGATTAAGCTCTTCGGTTGCCAAGAGAATAGTTTTTTCAATTTCGCCAAGTTCCATATATGATGCTCCATAAGATGAAGATGATTTTAAGTATAACATGCGCACTTTATGGAAAGTTTTTATGCCGATGTTGAGGCCGTAATATTTGTTAATCCTGACCCTGTACTTAAAAGCACAACCCTCTCATTCTTTTGGATCTTTCCTGATTCGAGTAATCGCCTCAGTGCTGCCAAGGTAGCTGCCCCTTCCAGGCAGGCAAAGATACCTTCCATTACTGCAAGCTCACGCTGCGCTTCAATCATTTCACCATCACTCACTGCAATAGCTGTTCCCTGGCTTTCCCGGATAGTACGAAGGATCAACCTATCTGCAAAACTCATGGGCACGCGTAATCCTGCGGCGATCGTTTGAGAATCTTCCCAGAATTTACATCGATTATCACCATTCTCAATTGCGCGAATGACCGGTGCGCAACCCGTAGATTGAACCGCGACCATGCGAGGCAATTTTCCGGTTTTAAGCCAGCCTAATTCGAGGAGTTCCTGAAATGCTCTCCAAATTCCAACAAGCCCGGTACCACCTCCGGTGGGATAAATGATGACATCCGGCAGCTTGTACGAAAACCATTCCGCGATCTCGAAACCCATCACTTTCTTTCCTTCAAGCCGGTAAGGCTCGCGGAAAGTGGAAGCATCAAACCAACCATCGGACTCAGCCATCTGACGAGCCAGCTTACCCGCATCACTGATGGTGCCTTTTACTTTCAATAAACCTGCATCGGTCAACTGTATCTGCCGGGTATTTTCTGCTGGGGTCTCTTCAGGAACAATAACACAGGTTGATATCCCGGCAAAAGCTGCATACGTGGCAAGTGCAACACCTGCATTTCCAGCTGAAGGCAGGATAATTCTCTTGATCCCAAGCTCCCTGGCTTTTGAGATGGCTGCTGCCAACCCCCGGGCTTTAAAGCAATGAGTTGGATTGACACTCTCATCTTTCAAATAAAGGTGGGACATCCCATTTTTCTTTTGCAGACGATCCAGAGCAAGAATGGGGGTATCACCTTCTCCCTGGGAAATGATATTGCGGGAATCAAAGACAGGTAGAAATTCATGCCAACGCCACATTCGTCCTTTACGCGTTGTTAATTCTCCAGGTTTAATCCTTGATTTATCCAGGGAATACCTGGAGATTAACGGCGCTTGACAAACCGGACAAAAAGTCTGGATTGTATGCGGATCAAACTCTTTCTTGCATTCAGAGCATTCCAGATGAGATAACAACGAAAATGATGTTGTCATTTTGATTCCAATTCTTCAAAGTTTACCATAGCCACTGGAAATAGCTTCTCGCTATAATAATAATAATGTCAGCTCGAAAGATCCTGCATATCGACCTGGATGCATTCTTCTGTTCAGTTGAGGAATTGGAGGATCCATCCCTGGTGGGAAAACCTTTTGCTGTGGGGGGAAAACCTGGTGAGCGAGGTGTGGTGGCCTCGTGTTCGTATGCTGCCAGGCAAAGGGGAGTCCATTCCGCCATGCCGACCGGGCAGGCGTTACGCCTATGTCCTGACTTGATTATTCTGCATGGAAGGCATCGGCTTTACGGTGAAAAATCAGATCAAGTGATGGAAATAATCAGTCGATTAACTCCTCTCGTGGAACAGGTATCAATCGATGAGGCGTTCATCGACGTGAGCGACCTGCCACAGAGCGGATTATCCATAGCCCAAAAGCTTCAACAGGATATCCAATCGGATACACACCTGCCATGTTCCATTGGTGTCGCATCCAATAAATTAGTCGCCAAAGTGGCGACCGATTACGGGAAAGCACAACATAAGGGGATTTCACCACCCAGGGCGATCACGGTGGTGGAACCCGGGAAGGAAGCTGAATTTCTCGCGCCCCTTCCTGTAAGAGCAATATGGGGAGTCGGACCCAAGACCGAGGCTGAACTTGCGAAAATCGGGATGTACTTAATAGGTGATTTATATAATGAAAATGAGCAGGTATTCATCAAGAGATTTGGAAAATATGGATATGATCTTATCCGCCGCTCCAAAGGAATAGATGATAGCCCGATCATCACGGAGCACGAAGCCAAATCCGTCAGCCAGGAAGTGACTTTTGATAAGGATATAAGTAATAAAACAGTATTAATGGACACTCTGCGTTCCCTGACATTTCAAGTGGGAAGAAGATTGCGAAAATCGGAAGTGGTGGGAAGTACCGTGCGATTGAAAATTCGCTGGCCTGATTTTACAACGATGACACGTCAGGTCACTTTAAGCCAACCCGTTGACCAGGATCAATTGATCCTGCAGGAAGCGATTGCAATGTTTGATGATGTGTGGCAGGAAGGTAAACAGGTCAGATTGATTGGGGTAGGAGTATGTAACCTTATACCTGCTTTCCATCAGCTGCCGTTATGGGAAACCAAGAGTGATAAAGAACGGCGTTTATTGGAAGCCGTTGATGAAATCCAGGAAAGATTTGGGCGAAAAGCAGTCCAGCGGGGAATAAAAAAAGATGGTTGAATTCTCCGACCCAAAAACCATATGAATATTATTTGACGTTCAGTAAATCCTTATAGACATCCAGTATCCGGGCGGATATTTTCGTCCAATCATATGATTTGGCAACTTCAATAGCCTGCTGCCCCATTTGTTTACGGAGATCCGGTTGTTTTATTAGACGGGTTAATCGATCGACCAGGATATGAGGGTCATCATCGGGGATTACGTAACCGGTCACGCCTTCCTGGACCAGAAATGCCAATCCTCCCACCTGTGAAGCCACGACTGGTGTACCGCAAGCCATGGCTTCAAGCGCAACCATACCAAATGATTCGTAATGTGATGGGACTACAACGATCTGTGCAGCAGAATAATAATAGGGAAGGGTATCCTGGCTGCGTTTACCAAGAAAGATGATCAGATCATTTATGCCCAGTTCTGTGCTAAGTTCCTGGAGCCGTTTCATTTCCGCGTTCATATTTTCCGGGCTGGCATCAGGGTCACCACCGATGATGGTCAGGTAATGCGGGCAGGTATGCATGATCCCATTTTTTTCCATGATCGAAATGGCTCTGATCAGTGTCTCAACCCCTTTTAGCGGCTCGATCCGGCCAACATAAAGGATCATGCAATCGCCGGCAGGAACTCCAATGACCGCACGGGCTTCATCATTAGGGATTTTATAGAAGCGGCTGGTATCCACGCCGGGTGGGATGATGATCATTTTTTGACTGTCTGCGCGATAAAGGAATTCCATCTGTGATTGCTCAGCGGGGGTTGAAATGATGATACGATCCGCCATGTCCATGATAATTTTCTCGCCGTCAATCCGTGACTGGCTTTCCCGTTCAGAGTCACTGCGGGCAATCCGGTTCTTCATCTCCCCGAGGGTATGAAACATCTGGATGACAGGGATTTTCCAATCGGTCTTAAGGATTTGTGCAGCCATTCCTGACATCCAATAATGGCTGTGAATGAGATCGTACTTCAATCCTTTTTCGTCTGCGAATTTCTCAATACCATTGGCGAAGTCATTGATATATTGTGTCAATTCCTGCTTCGAAAGGGGAACCTCAGGGCCTGCTGGAATATGAACAACCCGGTTTCCATAGCCAAGATCGTGCAAGACATGCGGGACATGTTCATCTTGCGATCGGGTGAAAACATCCACGTGCACTCCCAGGCTGCCCAGGTGATGGGTCAATTCGCGGACATAGACGTTCATGCCGCCAGTATCCTTACCTCCCAGCGTTGCCAGGGGGCAGGTGTGATAGGAAAGCATGGCGATATTCATGGATAATCTTGCCTGATTGGCTTTTCTACGGTTATAATCCCAGCCACGCCACCGTAGCTCAGTTGGTAGAGCAGACGTTTCGTAAACGCCAGGTCATGGGTCCGAATCCCATCGGTGGCTCCATTGATTCTACCCGAATAATGGAGGGAAGAAATCCTGAATCGGGTATAATTTTTTCATGTCCCCTCGAACTCCTCCCCTTGTGATTGCCATCGCCGGTGGATCAGGTTCCGGTAAGACCACCGTTGCCAATGTGATTCTCGAAAAAGTGGGTGCGCACCGCATTGCCTACCTTCCACACGACGCCTACTATCGCGATTTGAGTAAACTACCTCCCACGCAGCGTGCCCAAATCAACTTTGACCATCCCGAATCGCTCGAGACTGAATTATTGATCGATCATATTCAGACACTTAAATCATGGCGACCCGTTGAATTGCCAATATATGATTTTACGCGGCATTCACGCACGGATAAAACAATCCGGGTAAATCCACAACGGGTGATCATTGTTGAAGGGATTCTAATTTTTGCGGAACCGCGTTTGCGGGAACTATTTGATGTCAAGATCTTTGTGGATACCGACCCTGATTTGCGTTTCATCCGGAGATTGGAACGGGATATCGCGGAACGCGGCCGATCCATGGAGACCGTTGTAAAACAATATTTAACAACGGTGAGGCCGATGCACCTTGAATTTGTGGAACCTTCCAAACGATACGCGGATATCATCATCCCTGAGGGTGGTTTGAATACTGTTGCGCTGGATATTGTAATTGCCAGGGTGGAATCACTGCTGCAAACCGAAGAGGAAAGTTAATGAAAAAAGAAGGCAGCGCCCGGTCGAAAATCACCAGGATCGCTGCCCTAATCTTTGTTCTTCTTCTAACCGTTACCCTGTTTATTTATCGAAATGAAGTCAAGAAATTGGAAGCATTTGGCTACCCGGGTATTTTCCTGGTTTCGTTGCTTGCCAATGCCACCTTGATCCTGCCAGTTCCTGGAGTATTATTCACTTCCGCGATGGGAGCGGTTTTCCAGCCATTCTGGGTGGCGATGGCAGCCGGAAGCGGAGCAGCTCTGGGGGAATTATCCGGTTATCTTGCAGGATACAGCGGGCAGGCTGTTATCGAGAACCGGGTATGGTATGAGCGGTTGGAACGGTGGATTAAAAAATATGGAGATATAACAATCTTTGTTTTGGCGGCTGTCCCCAACCCGGTTTTTGATATTGGTGGGATTGTCGCGGGTGCCCTGAAAATGCCCTGGTGGCGATTCCTGCTCTGGAGCTGGCTAGGAAAAGTTGTTAAGATGATGTTATTCGCTTATGGCGGATCGACGATATTAAAACTGCTTCCATTCTGGTAAACCGGATTTTCGTACGACTGCTAAATCTTTTCGATCAGCCTGACAGAGTCTCCCAGTTTCAGGTTGAAAGTTTCCTGAGCATTGCCATTCACGACGCAAATACTGAGATGGTCTGAACTATCGAGCATCATGATCGACTCGCCGGGATTTGCTTCTCCAAATGTTTGAGTAAGTCTATCGATTTGATGATCATTGAAGATCAGACGAGGATTAGTTACAGTTTTGAGGATCTCTGATGAAAGATTAGTGGAACAATTACCAAAATGATCAATGTGGAGGATGGTTCCCTCCCATCCATTTTCCACCTGTTGAGGGTTAGGGAGATCCTGTTCCTTAAAACTTTTAGTGCTGGATCCCAATAGTGGCAAAGGGACCCCATTCGCCAGGTGGGCAGATACGGGTGCAAAAATATCCCGACCATGAAAACTTCTTCCTATTTTTTCAAGCCAATACTTGGGTTGATCGAGAACGATCAGATCCACTAATGTCCCGGAAGCCTTGGCAACAGCAATGACTGGCGAAAAGAGCCCATTGTCTGGTCCCACAAAAAGCCAATCTCCGGCTCTGACTGCAAGAGGCTTTCGTGATGTTCCAACTTCAGGATCCACCACGCAACAGAAAATAGTCTCTTTCGGGAAGAATTGATAGGATCTTTGAAGTAATAAGGAGGCTTGTTGAATGGATTGAGGTGTGATGGAGTGGCATAGATCGATGATTCTAGCATCTGGAGAGATCCCCAGGATCACACCTTTCATAACGCCAACATATTCGTCCTGGTATCCGAAATCGGTAAGAAGAGCGATATTTTTCAAGTGGTTCTCTTTTTTCAATCAATTGAAGGGAATATAGCATGCGAAAAAAGACACGTCAAGGAAATGGTTGTTTCGTGGTATTAATCAACTTATAATTTTCTATGAATGAATTGATTTATCTGGTGCTCTCTCACCGCTCTGACTGATGCAATCACTCAATATACCGATCACACGCACGAAAATCGTTGTCCCAAGGCGCAGGGCAGAATTGCTTTCCCGCCCACGCCTTTTGGAATTAATGGATCGGCTCAGTGATTATAAACTTGTGATCGTGACCGCCCCAGCGGGATATGGAAAAACCTCATTATTGATCGATTACGCTCATCATACAGAAATGCCTGTTTGCTGGTTGTCGTTAGATACAAGTGATCAGGATCCGCAGAGATTTCTCACCCACCTCATTGCATCCATAAATCATCGTTTCCACCGTTTTGGTCGAAATTGCATGGAAGCAATTCAATCCATGCCACAGGATCAATTCAATCTAAATACAGCACTTTCTCTTGTCATCAATGACATGATCGATCATATCGTTGAGCATTTTGTCATTGTGCTTGATGATTTTCACCTTGTGGAGCCCAGCAAGGATGTTGTTGAATTCGTAAATAGATTTGTCCAGGAGATGGACGAGAATTGCCATATCGCTGCTGCATCAAGGACGTTACTGGCTTTGCCGGATATGCCACTCCTTGTGGCACGCTCCCATGTGAGTGGACTGAGTTTCCAGGAATTATCCTTTCTTCCCACAGAAATTCAGGAATTACTGCGTTCAAATTTCAGCATGGATATTTCCGGTGCAATTGCTGAACAATTGGCGGAGGATACAGAAGGCTGGATCACAGGGTTATTGCTTTCCTCGCAGGCAACCAAAGGTGAAATCGCCGAGAGATTAAGATTGGCACGAATTTCTGGTATCGATTTGTATGATTATCTTGCCCAGCAAGTCTTTGAACAACAAGAACCCAGAATGCAGGACTTTCTTCTGCGGACTTCCTTACTTGAAGAGTTCAATGCCCGCTTATGTGAGCAGACGATCGGAAAAACCTTAAAGGTCGACGAAAGTTGGACCGATTTGATGACTCTGGCTTTACAAAGGAACCTCTTTCTACTCCCTGTTGGGGATGAGGGATTATATCTTCGCTATCATCATCTTTTCAGGGACTTCCTTCAGAAAAAAATTCTTACAGAGCGGGAAGAAGAAGCCAGGGCGATACAAATCCACCAGGTGGAATTGCTCTGTGGAAGAGGTGAGTGGGAAGGTGCTTATGAGCTCCAACAAAAACTTGGAGGTCAAGCCAAAAACGTAGACCTGATCATAAGGGCTGGATCAGACCTGATTTCCCATGGTCGATTTTTAACTTTATCGAAATGGATTGATGATCTACCAGACCGAACGATTAAAAATAATCCTGCTCTTTTATCAATGCGAGGTGGGATTTCCTTATCCATGGGAAATGTGACCAAAGGCCTGGAGTATTTAAGCCAGGCTATCGAAATGTTGCGTAAGAAAGATCCTGATCGATTACTTGTGCGGGCGTTATTGCGGAGAGCTACATCGTATCGTCTCCTTGGAAATATCCAGCTGGCTCAAGAAGATATCAACGATGCTACGAAATTGGTCACCTCACAGGAAAATAATAAACTTGTTCTTGCGGATAAGGATCTTGAACAAGCAGAGATCTATTACCGCCAGGGAAAATTAAATGATGCTATTCGATTTTTTGACTCAGCCAAACATCGATATCAAATCTTGAATGATATAGAGGCGTTTGCGAAAGCGGAATTCAGAACCGCTTCTGCATATAAATCCTCCGGGAGATTGAATGATGCAGCCAAGTGTTATGAATCTGCCCTGGAATTTTTTCGAAAGACGCACAATATCATCTGGCAGGCATCCTTATTAAATAATCTTGGCGGGCTGCAGCATCTCCTGGGAGAATACGAACTGGCAGTCGGATCTTTTGAGCAATCCATAGAGTATTCCAGGTTGGGGGGCATTCCAACATCAGAGGCATATGCGCTAACCAGCATGGGAGATGCGTACCTCGACCTCAATGCATTTCAGGAGGCTGAAGAAGCTTTCCGCCAGGCGCGGATCATTGCAATGAAAAATGAAGATAATTACCTGTTATTTTATATTGAATTATCTGAATCCGAATTAAACAGGTTGTACAGCAGGATGGAGCAAGCCCGGGGATTTCATATTGGTGCATTGAAACGAGCTGAAGAATCCAACTCGCAAATTCAAGAGATTGCATGCGACTATCAGCTTGCTCTCAACGAAATGAGTGTAAAAAATTATGAAATCGCTGCATCAACTTTAGCTCGCGTCATGGATTTTTATTCCCATTCCGGGCACTTAATAGAAGAATTACGTTCCAAGGTAGCATATGCGCTGGCGTTGTATGAATCAGGTCAAAAAACCAAATCAATAAAGCAATTCATGGCTTTGGAGAACATAAAAGCCGAAGGTGAATATAAAAATATCATTTATGCCGTGGGCAATAAATTCAGATCCATTATCGATCGAATATTGGAGTATGAAAAAACAGAATCGGTTCTAACGCAATTCTGTCAGGAAATCATCAAACAGAATGAGCGGATCATATATCTCCGAAAAACCATTCGCCGTCAGTTGATGATCGTACCTTTTGCCCCAGCCAAGATAATTATTCGAACCCTCGGAAAGATCCAGGTTAAAGTATCTGGTCGGGCGCTGACCACCCGGGATTGGATGACCCAATCAGTGAGGGATTTCTTCCTGCTGGTTGTATCCCATTCCGAGGGTGTGACCAAAGAAGCCATCGGCGAGATACTTTGGCCAAATTCCAGCGCCAATGAACTACGCTTGCGATTTAAAAACACAATTTACAGAGTCCGGCGGGCGTTGGGAAGTGACGTGATTCTCTTTGATAATGAAACATATACATTCAATCAGAACCTGGATTATGAATTTGATGTTGAAATATTTCTCGATGCAATATCTAAAATTCAGCGGACAAATAATCTTGAAGAAAAGATGTCACAAATAAAAAACGCATTGAGGGTATACAAGGGAATCTTTCTTCCCGAGATCAGCAGCCCGTGGGTTGCCACAGAACGCGAGCACTTGCGCAAGCAACATCATTTTGTATTATCTGAAGCTGCACGGGTGAGTTTTGAGCTTGGTCAATACGAACAAGCGATCAGCTATAGTCAGCGAGTAATCGCAGCTGAACCTTTGGATGAAAATGCATACCGGACAGTTATGAGATCATACGCAGCAATGGGAAACCAAGCGGGGATTGTAAAAGAATACGAACGCTGCCGAAAAGCTATAAATGATGAACTAGGCACTTCACCTTCCCAACAGACACGTCAGCTCTACGAATTATTAATTACAAAATAGATAGGTTTCAAGGAATTCAACCTCAATATCGCTTGCAAAATTCGCATAGCCACCTTACAATTTTGTAAGGTGGCTTAAATATTCTTAAAAACTGGCATTTTTGCCATTTTTGAAGCCTGTTTTGAAGCCTACCGCTTGTTACACTATTTTCATCATTTCAATTCAAAAGGAGATGTACGATGAAAAATTTAACCCGTGATCTGAAGTTGTTTGTGAGCCGCCTGGATGGTAAGAAAATCAATTTTGTGCTCTTTCTTCTGACCCTGACCCTTTTCGTGATTGGCGCTGGCGCTCCCGACCATGGTGGCGTGATCATCAGATAATCGATCTAACCAGTGATCCTGACCTCAGCTGTAATTCTCGGGCTGGCAGCAGGTTTTGTCAGGGCATGGTTGGGGAAAAGGGAATATCAGCCAAAGAGCTTGCGATATTGGTGGCTCGTCATTCTGGCCTATTTCCCCCAATGGATTGCCTTCTCATTTTTACCAACGAGAAACAACTTTCCAGACACCCTAGTCCCAGCTGTCCTGATCGGATCACAAATCTTATTGCTGATATTTGCGGTGATAAATTGGAAACTACCAGGATTTTGGTTACTAGGAATTGGTTTATTCCTGAATTTTCTTGTTATCGCAATGAACGGCGGCATGATGCCGATCAGCCCGGAAACTGTTGATGGATTGCTCAAAGGATATCCGAATGTCTTATGGCAGATTGGAGAACGATTTGGGACAGGTAAAGACATTGTTCTGCCAGTTGCAGAAACAAGATTATGGTTCCTATCCGATCGTTTTCTATTCCCTGAATGGATGCCATATCGAGTCGCATTCAGTATCGGAGATACATTGATAGCGGCAGGAGCTTTTTGGCTCTTATGGTCATTGGGCGGTCCTACAAAATCGATAAGTAAGGAGAAGCGAAATGTTCTACTCACACAATCAACCTGAGATGAAGACTGGTGGTCTTATTCGAAATCAACAGGAATTCAGCCGTATCCTGACAGCAGCAGTAATCAATGCCAATTTCCGGCAGATGCTGCTGAGCAATCCCGAGAAAGCGATCGCAGTTGGATATGCTGGCGAGGTTTTCCAACTTGGTACTGAAGAGAAATCCAAGATCGCTGCAATTCACGCTGATAATCTTGCGGATTTTGCAACACAGTTGAGCAGGTAAGAAACAACTAAAAGTTAATCGGTTAAATATTCTTTCATTTGAAAGGATGATAGTAGTCATTTACTGAAAAATGGCAACCATTCAATTACCGGTGGCATTGAGAGTGGGTACAGAAACCCGTCAAAATGCAGCATTCTCCCCCACGAGGATGAATGCCTATTTTGATTTAACGCGAAACCTGGTCGCCACGAATTCATTAACTGATATTTACCAGCATATCGTCCGAGGCGCAGTTGAGGTCACCGGTACAAGATTGTGCCAGTTATATTCATTGAATGAAAATGGCGAGCTTGTCTACAATGCCAGCTATCCAAAAAATGGTTATCGCAATCACTGGCTGGTTGATAAACCAGCTGAACCGAACATAAAATCATTATGCCAACGCGCGTTACTGGTTGAGCATCCGCTCCTTATCCGATTAAATGAACCAGATCTTGGACCTTCCGATCGTGAATATTTAACAAAGCATCATATTGAATTGCTATATCTCATTCCCTTAAGAGTGGAATCCATGCCCGTTGGCATGATCGTCATCGGTGCCGACGCAGATTCATTCAGGGATTTTGAGCGGGAAGAGCGCATCTGGATTTCGAATATGATAGCGGATCAATCGGCAAGTGCGATTTTTCGAGCCAGGTTATCAACAAGCATCAGCGAGAATCGATTGGAAACTGTGCTTGCTCTCGCAAAAACAGTCGAAGCGCGTGATGAATATACTGGCGATCACAGCCAGAAAATTGCCGATCTTGCAGAACTTGCAGCATTGCGATTAGGTTGCGCTCAAAATGAATTAGTCGCCATACGATGGGCATCACTTTTACATGATATTGGCAAAATTGGAATCCCGGATGACATTCTTTTAAAGCCCGGACCACTGGATGAAGACGAATGGAAGATCATGAAGCGTCATCCTATTATCGGGGCTGAAATTGTATTAAAGGTTTCAAATTTGAGTTACATAGCAGATTTGATCTATTCTCATCACGAACGATACGATGGTTCGGGATATCCAAAAGGGATCGAAGGCGATCAGATCCCGCTTGGTGCGAGAATACTTGCTGTTGTGGACGCATATAGCGCGATGACCGATGGCAGGATCTATAAAGCAGCCATATCCCATAGGGATGCATTGTGTGAATTGATTAAATGTGCAGGAAGTGATTTTGATCCCCAGGTTGTTGATGCCTTTATCGGGATATTTACGAATAAAGAAAACCTGGTGAAACCTTTTTCCCCAAACCAAGAATCGAATTCATAGTTTTATTAAATAGTTACCCAGGTTGACCTGTAAGCCGCATTCTGTCTGAAAGAGGGTATCCATGATGGACGGCTGCTTTCAGGAAGATCATCTCTCTGGACAGGACATTACTGTCCTGCTCTAGCGGTCTACCCGGAGTTCAAAGGCAGCGAGCCACTGCCTGCCCGTTTATAGGGCTCACTCCTGCTTGACCTTGCTCCAAATGGGGGATACCTGGCCGCCGCATTACTGCGAACGCCGGTGGTCTCTTGAACCACCATTTCACCCTTACCTTTGACAGGCGGTATTTTTCTGTGGCCCTATCCGGTGAATTGCTTCACCCCGGATGTTATCCGGCATCGTGCTCTAAGGAGTGCGGACTTTCCTCGAGACGACCAAAGTCGTTTCGCGATCCTCCGGTCAACCTGGGCATGATCATGATAACTTGTCCAAGAGAGCGTGTCAATCTCAATTTGTGGGAGTATTTTGGTTTTATCTTCATATCATTTTTTAGAATATAATCCATCCACACCTGTAAGGAAGTTGGGAAAAATGAACCCCCAATTGGCATTCATTTTGTTGCGGATCGCGGAGATGTTGTATGCCATCTGCGTCATATCCCTTTTCCTTATCGGCTTGAATAATTTTATCGTTGTCATTATTTACATAAAAAATCGCAAAAAGGGATGGGCAGTAAACGTGCCGCAACTTAACGGCGAATGGCCAATTGTGACCGTCCAAATCCCCATTTACAATGAACGCTACCTTTCTCAAAGAATAATCACTGCTGTATCAAATCTGGATTATCCAAGAGAAAAATTGGAAATCCAAGTCCTGGATGATTCCACGGATTGGACAACCAGCCTTCTGATCAAGCTGGTGGAAGAATACCGTAAGAAGGGTATTAATATCAAATATTTACACAGGGTGGACAGGCTGGGGTATAAGGCTGGCAACCTGGCATTTGGTGACGAAGGTCGCAAAAGGTGAATTCCTGGCAATCTTTGATGCAGATTTCATCCCTCCTCGTGATTGGTTGAAAAAGACAGTACCATTTTTTCAAGATGATGAGGTTGGTTTTGTCCAGACCCGGTGGGATCATCTCAACTTCCGACATAACATCATCACAAAGATGGCAGGATTGACGCTAGATGCTCATTTTATTGTCGAGCAAATAGCGCGTTCGACCAGCGGCCTGATCATGGGATTCAACGGATCGGCTGGGATTTGGAGGAAAGCAACCATCCAATCCGTCGGTGGCTGGCAGTGGGATACGATGACAGAAGATGTGGATATGACCTTTCGATCTCAAATAGCCGGATGGAAAGGCAGATACAATGTCCGCGAGCGCGTCCCAGCAGAACTTCCCCAAGGGATGGACGATTTTAAATTACAACAATACAGGTGGTGCCGCGGCACAGCTCAGGTTTCATTCAAATTAATGGGGAAAGTTCTAGAATCAAAGATGCGCATGAAGAAAAAATTCATGAGCATGGTACATTTGCTGAGTTTTCTAACATTCCCTTTGCTAATCATATTATTACTTCTGGTTCTACCGATCAGCTTATGGAGCCCAAATTTCCTTCATTTATTCTGGTGGGGTGGACTCGCAGGTGTTGGACCGTTGCTGCTTTTCAGCTTACCTGCAACTGAGCATGCCCCCACATTTTCTGACCGAATGAAAATTTTGCCCTTCCTGTTATTGATCGGGGTTGGCATATCGCTGGTCTGCGGATTAAGTGTTTTTTCAGGAGCGATTTACCAGGGCAAAGGAGGTGCGTTCATTCGAACCGCACGAGCCGATCCACGCATCCGGCAGGCATATGATAATAAGAAGAAAAGAATTCTCAATCTTTTTATTATTGGCGAACTTGCTTTAGCGGTGTACCTCATCTTGACTTTGGGGATCCTCTGGCAATCAAGCGGTCCTTACCTAGCGCCCTGGCTTGCATCCAGCGCTCTCGGATTTCTATTCGTTGCATTCGCAAGTTTGATTCAACGATTTTCTCAAAAGAAGAGAAAAAAATCAAGTTATGAAAGGTGAATGGTAAAATGTAACCGGAATTTTATTTTTTCGGTTATAGTATGAGAGTTATCCGGTTTTTTATTCGTCAAGGGAGAGGTATATGCCTTTCGTTGTAGGAGAAAATGTTGGACCTTATCTTCTGATCGAACAGCAAGGTCAGGGTGGTATGGCAACCGTTTATCGCGCTTACCATGCTGCATTGGATCGCTACGTTGCGCTAAAAGTACTGCATCCCGCTTTCACAGAAGACCCTAATTTCCTCGAAAGATTCCAACGCGAGGCGCTGGTGGTTGCCAAATTGGATCATCCCAACATCGTTCCAATTTTTGATTACTCACAGCATGAAGGTCGTCCCTACCTGGTGATGAAATATATCGAAGGCGTAACGTTAAAGTTAAAACTGCAAAAATTCAGACCGACTTACCGTGAGATGCTGCCCATCGTTGAAGCAGTTGGTGCAGCACTTTCTTATGCTCATGAATTGGGAATAGTCCATAGGGATGTAAAGCCTTCCAATGTTTTGATTTCCAAAGAAGGGAAAATCTACCTTACAGATTTTGGCCTGGCGCGCATGGCTCAAGTCAGTACCACGACCCTGACCTCAGACCAGATGATTGGAACACCGCAGTATATATCCCCGGAGCAGGCTACATCGAGCCCAAATCTGGATTACCGGACAGATATCTATTCATTTGGTGTGCTTATTTATGAAATGGTTGTGGGGCAGGTACCCTTCAACGCTGATACCCCTTATGCCATCATCCATGACCATATATACACACCTTTACCCCTCCCAAGCACTCTCAATCCCAATTGCCCTGAAACAGTTGAAAGAGTCCTTTTAAAGGCACTAGCTAAAGATGCCGCTTCACGCTATCGGGACGTGAATACGATGGTGCGGGCATTCCGCGGAGCTGTCCGCCAGACCGAAGGTGCTCAAGTCGCAGAATTGCCAATGGCAGGTGAAGAACCAGAAGAATCCGAAAAGAAGGGTTCTCATGCGAAAAAGGGATTACCAACCATCGAGAACATCGGTTCAGCTGATTCTGACCGGTTTAATACCCCCATTTTTAAGGGATTCTGGAAAAAGCATTCCAAAAAGAAGGGGATCAGAAAACCTTTATTAATTGCCGGGGCGATCCTGGCTGGTATCCTTGCCATATGGGGAATCATTGCCATTGTGAGTCCGGGTGAAAAAACACCGGTTAACACTCCAACTGCGATCGAAGCTCCTGTTATCCTTGAAGAAACAGCAATACCAGTTACTGAAAATATTTCTGCAGCCAACGCCACCTTGATATCTGCGCTTCTTTATTGGCAGCATGGGGACATAGCCACCTCAGAGAATGAGCTCCAGATCATGGTCTCTCATGCGGGGAGTGATGTCGAGTTTTATAACCATGCGTTGCAATACCTTTTTGTTGAGGAAGCCTGGCTTCCTGCGGCAATGATCTATTACAATCCAAACAGACCTCAACTTGAAGGGAATAACTTGAACGATCTTCCAAGAGTGCATGAGACTTTGTTTAATACGGGCAAAGATATCCTTTCTTCAAATTTCTTAAATACACATGCTGGCGATCCAATGTTTTCAGTCGCGCTTGCGCGCTATACGGTTCAATTTGGAGATCTGGAAAAAGCCGGGATGGCAGTCGACGCCTTGCTGACGGATTCACAATTCATTTCCAACTATCCTGAGATCAAATTGGTTCAGGCAGAATATCTTATCAAAAATAAAAGTAAATTGGAAGCGCGACGAATCCTTGAAGCCATGATCGATGATGCGGCTTTAACGGAATGGATCAGATCAGAAGCCAAGGAATTATTACCCTATGCAAGATATTAGGACATGGAGGCATTAATGCGCAAGCCTTTTGTTGCTGGAAATTGGAAGATGAATAAGACTGTTGAACAAGCCCGTCAACTTGTAGTTGAAATGCTACCTGGTTTACAGGCACTTTCACAAGTTGAGCAAGTTTTATGTCCCCCTTTTCCATCGCTAATGGCGATTTCTGCTGTCCTGGCAGGGACACAAATAGGATTGGGAGCTCAAAATATGCACTGGGAAGCATCAGGAGCATTTACCGGTGAAGTGGCACCCATCATGGTGAAAGAGTTTTGCCGGTATGTCATTCTGGGGCATTCCGAGCGGAGAACGTACTTCAATGAAACCGATGAAAAGGTGAATAAAAAAGTCATCGTCGCTTTGGATAATGAATTGATTCCGATAGTCTGCATTGGAGAGACTTTAACTGAGAACGAAGCCGGTAAAACATCCGAGGTTGTCAGCAGGCAGATCGCTGAAGGATTGATAGGTATTGATGCTGATAAAGGCAAGAACCTGGTGATCGCGTATGAGCCTGTTTGGGCAATCGGGACTGGCAAGGCAGCCAGTGGAGAGGGAGCCAATCTCGTTGTTAAAGAATACATCCGACCTGCCTTATCTAAAGTTTTTACTCCAGAAATCGCTCAAGGAATTCGTGTGCTTTACGGTGGTTCGGTAACAGGAGCAAATGCTGCAGAATTCTTCCAACAACCGGAAATTGATGGGGCTCTGGTTGGTGGAGCCAGTTTAAAGCCCGCTGATTTCGTTCAGATCGTAGAGGCTGCTAAAAAGTGAGTTTGGATCGATTCTCAGGAATTGGGTGGCTGCTGATTTGCATGCTGCCCTTTTTCTTTGTCCAGATCAAGCTACACCAGGAAGTTATGATGGTGTGTTTATTAATTATGCGAAGGGAGTCCTCTGCCAATCTATTGTTCTTCATCCTATTCCTCCCGGGCATCCTTCTTCATGAGGGCAGTCATTGGTTGACAGCAAAAATCCTAAAAGTACATGTGGGTGATTTTTCTTTAAAACCCAAAATGCTCAAGGATGGAAGAATCCAATTAGGATATGTCGAAACCGCACAAACAGATTGGTTAAGAGATACCCTCATTGGGGCCGCGCCAGTTATATTTGGAATGTTGCTGATAGCATGGATCGCCATTGGAAGATTCAATATCATCACCGCATGGCAAACTTTTACCAGCTTTGAATTGGCAACCCTATGGGTGATATTGCGGGAAATATTTCAAACGCCCGATTTTTGGATCTGGTTTTACCTGGTTTTTTCCATAAGCAGCATGATGCTTCCATCTCCTTCGGATCGGCGTGCGTGGATGCCTCTTGCATTGATCGTACTGATAATATTTGGACTACTTTTGCTGGCGGGAGCAGGCTCCTGGATGCAATCCTATCTTCTTCCCGGATTGAATTCCTTCATGGCAAATGTGGCCATGTGCTTCTGGATCAGCCTTGGGATGCACCTCATATTGCTTATTCCAATATGGATTCTGAAACTGATCTTATTGCGACTTTTCCCTCTATATTAATATGATAATAAATATCCAAATTAGTGTAATGCCTGTGATAGAATTATTTTCCTGAGCGTAGTTCTGGAGAGTTGAACCGTTTATGCTTATCGATAATTGCGGAAGACATATAACATATTTACGAGTCTCAGTGACCGACCGCTGCAATCTCCGTTGTGTATATTGCATGCCCGTTGAAGGTGTTCAATGGCAGACACATGAATCCATCATGCGCTATGAGGAAATTGCATCAATCATAAAAATCGCTGCTGACGAAGGGATCACTGATGTTCGGCTTACCGGGGGTGAGCCACTTGTCCGAAAGAATCTGAGCGAACTGGTACGAATGATCTCAGAAATCCCAAAGATTAGAGATATCAGCCTGACCACGAACGGCGTTCTTTTAGAGGATCAAGCCGAAGAACTCGCCGCGGCAGGGTTAAACAGGATAAACGTAAGCCTCGATACTTTAAACCCGGAAAAGTACAACAGGATCACGCGTGGTGGTGATATCACCCGGGTTCTACGCGGACTGGAAAAAGCTCAGCAAGTTGGATTGAAACCGATCAAGATCAATGTCGTCATTCTAAAAGGTGTGAATGATGACGAGATTGAATCCCTGGCAAAATTAACAATCGATCATCCATGGTATGTTCGATTCATCGAGTTGATGCCAATCAAAAACCAGGTTCCGTGGGGCGATGGATTTCCTACACCGGAGGAAATGTATATATCCAATCAGGAAGTCAAGGAGAAATTAGTTCCCCTGGGATTGATCGAAGGTAGTCAGGCATCAGGATCAGGACCTGCGCAAGATTATCAAATTAATCAGGCGATGGGAACGATTGGTTTCATCAATCCTGTCAGCCAGTCATTTTGTGAGCGCTGCAATCGATTAAGACTGACCGCGGATGGGAACCTACGCCCCTGCCTTCTAAGTGATGTGGAAATCCCGATTTTATCTGCCCTGCGAAATGGTGAAGATATTCGTCCATTAATTCTTGAAGCAGTCAAAATCAAGCCAGAAAATCACGAGCTCGCACAGCATTTATCGCCGACTTTACGATGCATGATGCAGATTGGTGGATAAAAAAAAGGAGCCATTGGGCTCCTTTTTTTATTCAAGCAGTTCCAAATTGACGATCGCCGGCATCTCCCAATCCTGGTACGATGTACCCACGCTCATTCAAGTGGTCATCAATGGATGCGAGATGTATTGGAATATCCGGATGTTGATCTTGCATTAATTTTATGCCTTCAGGCGCACCAATCAAGCCGACAAACTTGATCTTTTTTACTCCCCATTTCTTTAATAAATCAGCGCATGCGGTTGCGGATCCACCGGTAGCAAGCATTGGATCCAGGATGAGGCAGACTGACACAGTTGGTTCCGTGGGGAGCTTGTTGTAATATTGCACAGGTTTTAAGGTTTTTTCATCACGATACAACCCAATATGCCAGACTTCTGCATTGGGAATCAATTCCCAAACACCCTCGACCATCCCCAAGCCTGCGCGCAGGATGGGCACCAATCCGATTTTATCCTTAAGCATCAAGCCTTTAATGTTTGCCAAGGGAGTTTGGACATCAACCGGTTGTGTTTGGAGATCAAGAGTAGCTTCATAAGTCAACAATCCGGCTAATTCCTGAACAAGTTCACGGAATTTTTTAGGATCGGTCTTGATATCGCGAAGTTTGGCAAGCTTATGAGCAACCAGAGGATGTTGAGACACAATGACATTCTGCATGCGGATCTCCTCGATTAAAATTTCCTGTATTATAGCATTTGCCAATTTAGGGAGTGTTAGAGAATCCATCAAACAGCTATATTCAATTTGATGAGAGTATAATATTTCCAATGAGTAATGATCCTAAACGGATGATCGATCCTGAACCCAAACCTGATGATCGACTGGACCAAACAATGCGGCCCTGTCAACTCGCTGAGGTTATTGGGCAAAATCAGATCATTGAGAACCTGAGCATTCTGATCGCAGCTGCCAAACAGCGAAATGATCCCCTGGATCATGTTCTTTTTTATGGACCGCCCGGTCTTGGAAAAACAACGCTTGCTCATGTTCTGGCACATGAAATGGGTGTGGGGATCAAGATCACTGCCGGACCAGCGATTGAACGGGCTGGCGATCTGGCCGCGATCTTAACCAACCTGCGGGGGGGAGATATTTTATTTATCGATGAGATTCACCGATTGGGAAAGACTGTTGAAGAAGTACTTTATCCAGCGATGGAGGATTTTGCCCTGGATATTGTTATTGGAAAAGGACCATCCGCGCGTTCAGTCAGATTGCGACTGCCAAGATTTACGGTGATTGGTGCCACAACGCGATTGGCTTTAATCAGCTCACCATTACGCGCGCGGTTTGGTGCAGTCTATCGTTTGGATTATTATGATGAAGCAGCACTTGAAAAAATCGTCAACCGCGCCGCCCAAATACTCGCCATCAGCGTGGATAAAGAGGGGGCTTCTGAAATTGCCAAAAGGGCTCGTGGAACACCAAGGGTAGCGCTAAGGTTGATGCGACGAGTGCGTGATTATGCCCAGGTGCGCGCGGAAGGAAAGCTGACCAGGAAAGTGGCTCTTGAAGCCTTGGAACTTCTCGATGTGGATGAACTTGGATTGGATGATGTTGACCGTCGTGTGCTTTTAACCATCATCCAAAAATACGAAGGTGGACCGGTCGGCTTATCGACCATTGCGGCGTCAATCAGTGAGGAACCGGATACCATCATGGATGTCGTCGAACCTTATTTGCTTCAACTTGGTTTCCTGGGACGAACTCCACAAGGAAGAGTTGCCACCAGGCTGGCTTATGATCATCTTGGCCTGGTAATGAAGGAAGATAGCGCTCAACCGGGATTATTTAATTCAACTTCTACAAGCTGAAAGATTTCACCAACCCAAATTCTCCGTTAACTTCACAGATTTGAATGAAAACCAAAGATTTCGATTTTCAACTTCCGCCTGATTTAATCGCGCAGACGCCAGTCGAACCCAGGCACAGTTCGAGGTTGTTTTTTTATGACAGGGCTTCTGAAAAGCTCGAACATACATATTTTTGGCATCTCCCGCGATATTTAAAACCGGGCGATTTGCTTGTAGTAAATCAAACGAGAGTGATCCCAGCACGAATATTCGCCCATCGTCCTACCGGTGGGAAAGTCGAGCTGCTGCTTCTCAAGAAAAGGGATGAAATGACCTGGGAGACTTTGGTCGGTGGAAAAAAGATCCTTCCCGGAATCTCCCTAAAAGTCGACGATGGACCGGAAGTAGATGTTTTAGAGACTCTGGAAGCATCGCGCCGCGTGATCCGCTTCTCACAACCCATTGAATCATATCTTGAAAACTTTGGCGAAATGCCTCTTCCCCCATATATCCATGAGAAATTACAGGATAAGGAAAGATACCAAACGGTCTATGCCCGGAAATCCGGTTCTGCCGCAGCGCCCACAGCGGGCTTGCATTTCACGCCTGAGTTGATGTCAATCTTGCTGCAACAAGGGATTGATTTTACAGAAGTAACGCTTCACGTTGGACTGGATACCTTTGCACCGGTGACAGAGGATGATCCTGAAGATCACGTGATCCATACCGAGTGGTGTGAAGTAAATGAAAAGGCTGTCCAGGCGATCAATGCAACGAGGAAAAATGGCGGCAGGATAATCGCTGTTGGCACCACCACTGTGCGCACATTGGAGACAGCTGCAGTGAAGGCCGGTGAAGGGTGAAGTCGTAACGACCTTCAATGGACCTACTGATCTTTTCATCCTTCCGGGCTATCGCTTCAGAGACGATCGATGGCTTAATCACCAATTTCCATTTACCGAAATCGTCATTGATCATGATGGTGAGTGCATTTCATTGGTCGCGAAAAAGTATTGGAACTTTACCAGGAAGCCATTCAGGAAAAATACCGGTTTTATTCATTCGGGGATGCGATGTTTATCTTATGAGAGAGACCAATGAGATCTCCCGTGATAATGCCTGGAAAGTCCACAACGATAACCTGGTGATGTGCAGGAAATGCCCGCGATTGGTTGCATGGCGGGAAGAAGTCGCCAGAGTAAAGCGCAGGGCGTTCAGGGAGTGGGATTATTGGGGAAAACCGGTGCCGGGATTTGGCGACCCTAACGCCAGGATCCTGGTGCTGGGGCTGGCACCCGGAGCGCATGGTTCCAATCGGACAGGGCGGATGTTCACCGGAGATGCTTCAGGAGATTTTCTGTATCCGGCATTACATAACGCAGGTTTTGCCAAGCCAACCGAAATCCAGACTACCTTGAAGATGGACTCTATTTGGATGATCTGTTCATAACCGCAGTGTGCCGATGCGCACCGCCTGCCAACAAAGTTCAACCAAGTGAAATCATTAACTGCAGGGCATTTCTAAGAAAGGAAATGGAATTATTGACCAATCTTCAGGGGATCGTTGCGCTGGGGCGACTGGCGTTTGATCAGGCATTGGTACTTCTCAAAGTGAAGTCAAAAGGAATTGGATACCATGACTTCGCGCATGGTTCATTAAGTCAATTTAATGGAAATCTGCCCTGGCTGCTTGCTTCTTATCACCCAAGCCGGCAAAACACTCAAACAGGTAAATTAACAGAAGTCATGTTTGAGGAGATCTGGGATACTGCCAAGAGTTTACTCGTTTGATTTGGGAATGACCAACATATCCCGCTTCTTGGTCACAAACCAGACACGGTCTGAGTCAGCAGAAGGGGGCGCGAAATCTTTTAGATTTGAGACTACGTCGACAACCTCAAATCCGGTTTCGTGAAGGAAATTTTTTAGCAGGTTGATGGTGTAACCCCGTTCCTGGTGGATTTCGTCAATTCTCTCCCAAAGCTTCTTTTGGCGGATAAACCCCGTGATTTTTAAGGAAGCAATTTGCTTTTCGTAATCGAAAGTTGGGCGATGGATTTCAACAAGGTCCTCTGTATCCTGCACGATATAACTGGATTGACGCACCCAACCTACGGCAAGACCTTGGATGGTGTTCATGTCAAAAAGGAACCATCCCCCCGGTTTCAGAGCGTGGTTAACTCCAGCGAATGTCAATTTCAAGTCAATTTCTTCGAGGATATAGTTTAAGGCGTCATACAGACAGGTAGCCAAATCGAAAGTCGGTGCGAAGTCCATATCGCGCATATCCGTCTTTTTAAAATTAACGATCACTTTCTTTTCCAACACCTGTTCCCTGGCGAACTGAAGCATTTCATCGGATTGGTCGATACCGGTAACATCCCAGCCTGAGCTTGCCATTTGCACGGCAAATGTACCTTCTCCACATGCTACATCAAGGAGTTTTCCTTTTAGCGGGATCCGATATTTTTCACAGACGAGTGGAATCGCTTCTGCCACGTGCTGGGAAAAGATTGGATATTCTCCTTTGGCATAAAAGAGTGCAAACCTTTGATACACAGTCATCGTTTCCTCCGAATAGATTTTCTACGATTGTTCATATTTTTATCGATAATTGTCTTCAAATAAATCATTTCCAATAAAACCGAAGTCATTTTTCCAATGCTTTCATCAACAAATGAACCTGATACTGCGAAATTTTCTCCGCGTTTTTAAAGGATTTAAGCATTGGTTGCAAAGCTAAAATACGCTCGACCACATCTGTAGCAGATGATTTCGGATTTGAACCACAAGAAAGAACGGCCAATATTTCCATCCACCAGAGAAACTCGTTAAAGGATTCCTTGTTGAACCACAGGATATCCTGATACCTATTAATACCCAAAAATCGATGGATATCCTCATCGGAAAGCCAATTTCTCATTAATTGAGCAGGTTCTTCATTCGTATGCTTTTCATACCAGTTCTGCTGGGAAATCAACATGCGGATCGTGTTCATGATACGGAAGATGGCCGAGTCGTCCTTACCCATCTCTGAGAAACACGAAGCCAATCGTTTGCCCAATTGCCATTCATCCATCCAGGACAGGACTTGAAGCTCTGGATAGTCCCTGTCACTCAGCCACCCGATCCGATGAATAAATACCCAACCAAA
The DNA here is from genome assembly GCA_963804865.1 of uncultured Chloroflexia bacterium. Lineage (GTDB taxonomy): Bacteria > Chloroflexota > Anaerolineae > Anaerolineales > Anaerolineaceae > CAVVEQ01. The sequence continues at coordinate 776,860 of CAWDSH010000001.1, read as the reverse complement.
GAGAGCCAACCACCTATCTTCTCTCTTGTTAATTCCAGCTTGAAAACCCTTTATGGCTTTAGCGTAAATGCTGCTACCCGGTAAGGGATACAGTTTCTCAAGTACAGGAAGTGACAATACCAACTCCAGTGACCGTAACGTTGACTTTTTAATGATATCCAGATTGCTCTTCTTCCCAGCGAGGTTCACGGCACCTTTAAGAAAATGATCCACTTTATCTTCAGCTTCACTCAGTAATTTTGAATTGACTTTTCTCTTTTTAATTTCAGCCTTATGTGCAAGAAGGTATTCGAAGTAACCGCGGTTGGCAATCTGCTGGAATGGATGCTGTACCGGTTGAAGAATCAATTCCTTAAGAGCTTCTTCGATATTGGGAACACCCCGCCCCTGCAAATAATCATTAATTTGGCGATAAGTATGCCATTCATCATCCTTGACTTGATGGAAATCGAGAAAAGCATGGTATTTATAACCGTCGAGCTGAAGATGCAATCCCTGCTCGTAGAAATCGACGCTGGGTTTGATATATTCCAATCCACTGCATAGATCCCGGAAGACAACGAAATGATCCCGAAGCGCTTTGAGGTTCAATCCCTCTGCCAGGGTGACCTGGTGGATCTTGCGTTTATCGCCAGAACTTTTAATGGCAGATCCGGTTGAAATGCGAATCCACCCCGCTGTGGATGCAAAACTATTGTTATAAACAACCAATGTACTATCGTTGCCGAGACGATTTGAATAAGCATATACATTTTCATCCACTTTTCCGGATCCGGTATAAAAATCGTATAGGTGAAAATTCTGAACGCCGGCAAACATCACCCTGCGGTGGAGCAAAGGAAAGATCTCCTTTTTATGCCGTTCAACCAACCATGGATCAGGATTTTCTTCCCAAAGTGGTTTCTTGAACTCCATGCCATATTTTTCAGAATAACCTTCAACCTGCCCATGTCCAAACATGGGCAAACCGGGCATCGTTGCGAGTAAAACACAGACACCGAAATATTTATCCCCGTTTCCAAATTGCTCAATGGCAGTCCGTTCATCTGGATTATTCATAAAATTGACATAGCGTTTGAGGATCTCGGGATCAAATTCAAGAGTATTTTTGACTAGTTTCCGATACCCGGCGTTATCCTCATTCCGCAACATGTGCATGAAAGCGCTGTTATAGACACGGTGCATACCCAACGTCCGAACAAAGTAACTTTCCATAAGCCAGAAGGCTTCGGCAAGGAGCAAGGTGTCCGGTGCTTCTTTCGCCACACGGTCAACCACCTCACGCCAGAATTCTTCAGGCATCAACCGGTCGAATTCGGATTTGGTTAATCCGAAATCAGATCGGGTCGGGATGGCACCACCGGTACCAGGTTCCGGGAACCAGAGGCGCTGATAATGCTTTTTCGCCAGGGTCATAGCTGCATCGAAACGGATGATATGGAATTTCCTGGCGACCGAAAGGATCGTCTGGATGACAGCTTCACGCACTTCAGGATTAAGATAGTTCAATTGCGCGGTGTCATTCCATGGCATTGAAGTGCCATCGTTGCCATGATATATGTATCGCGTCTCGCCGGTTTGGTGGTTGATACGTTTGAATTCAACGGCAGCGTCAGTCCGCTCGAAATAATGGTCTTCAATATGAATACCGATCCCCGGGTTCGCTGAAAGATTGGGACCATTAAAATTATGCGAGGGATATGGACAATAATTGAGTGAGAGAAACCAATCAGGATGTTCAACCACCCAGGGCGAATCAATTCCCATGTGGTTTGGGACCATATCGGATGCGAGACGGATGCCGCGTTGAGCTGCCCTGGAATTCAGCTGATTGTACGCGTTCTCACCTCCCAACTCGGAAGCGATTTCATAGGAGTACAGGGAATAGGCGGAGGCGATCGCATCTGGATTGCCGCAAAGCTGTTTAATCCGGGCGGATGCCTTGCTGCGTTCCCAGAGCCCTATCAACCAAAGGCCGGTGAAACCTGATGATGCGAGGGCATCCAGTTCTTCATCCGGGATTTGATCCAGGCGATTAATGGTCCGCTTGTATTTTTTTGATAGTTGATCCAACCAGACAAACGAATTCTTTGCCATTAATACCAGACGGGGCATCCAATCGCGGTCTGCACTGAAGCGCTCCACTTCCAGATCAGCCCCAGGACGACCAGCATAAACCGGAATTTCAATGACCCCGGGTCCAAGGAACGATAATTTCTCCTCCTCTTTAATGAGGTCAAGACTGCTCAAGAGCCGGTAGAGAAAATCGCCGAGAAGATCTGCCCATTTCTGACGAATGTATTCCAATTGACCGCTGAGCGAATGAGGTACGGCTATAGCCGGGCTGCGAAGCATATCCATCAAGTTCTGCTGTTCAGGTCCAAATTTTGGTTGTGATTCGAAGTGATCATGCAGAAGGCGAATGGTTTTCTGATAGGCTGTTTCAGAAGTCAGCAAACTATCATCAAAGAGCTCAAGGAATGGATTTGCAGCCGGATTCTTATTGACCACCCAGAGCATGATCAATTCTTCCAAAACGATCACTCGGTTTGAAACCCCATCAGTTTTTCCGGAAAAATACTGTTTTAATGTAAGTTTTTTATTGTAGACGTCCACCGGTGGAAATTCATTGGAAAATCTCTCCAGCAGGTGTTGTATGGTTACTTTACCCAACTGGGATTCCAGGAAAGAAAGTGCATCCACCATTACTTTGGGATTTTTTTGTTGTCGATAAAGGTGGATCACGTGATGCAGGATTTCATCTATCAGACCCAGAGCGTTGATTTGCCCCGCCTTGACCGCGTTTTCCGGATAATTCAACAAGTCACGTTTGTGATTGATCTTTTGGGCTAGCTGCCTGGCCGCATGAAAATTGGCAATGATTACATGACCGGTATAACTGAAGAATGATTGATCGAGCTGATACTTATCACGAGCCAGGCGGGAGATATGAAATTCCATTATGGCATGTCCTATGGAGGAATACAATAATTATACAGCCGCGAGAGTTCATCTCCCTAATGGGATCAGTGAGATTTGTCCAAATGATGGGTTTTAAAAAGAGCTCGATTTGGGTAAATTTCATCATTCTAAAACTTCGGGAAGTGCGAACCATACGCCTGGCTGATCCGGATGCACAGCTTCCAGTGCTTTTGTGTTTTCTTTCAACTTGGAAATGACTCGATCCACCCTCGGTTGGTCCCAGCGGAAAAGCCGGCTGAATTGCTCTGAATGCAAGGCTCCAAGGGAATTTAGATATAAATTCGCAAGATACAAACACGCTGCTGATTCCTGAATCGAGCGCGCGTCTTTGATGAGAGCGGGGAAATGCCGGTGTGTAAGATCGTATACGAACGCATAATTCCAGGACCCCACTTCAGCGACTCCCACAGGTAAGACCTTCATCTCCATCTGGAGGTCATCCAGCGCCTTATTAAACCTGGTTTCACTTCCGGAGCTGGAAAGATGAGCTTCCTTTTTCAGACTGATGGTATCTAGGGGACCTTCCCGCAATAAAGCCTCATAAACCTGTTTGCTTTCCACGGTAAGCTGGCCTTCCTGATATTGGAGAAGGTAATCCTGCTCGGGTTCACCGTAATTTGGTGTGAGGGCATAAAAATAGGGGGCAGCATCAAGCGAGATAAAAGTCGCCCTTCGACGGAGGAGCTTCGCATAATACCAGATGCGTTTCCCCAAGGCTTTATCTTTCCAATCCCAGGTTTTATGACCCGGGTCATCATGTTCATCAGGGACGGGGCGATCACCAGCTGCTGCGATCCACAAGCTGGGAAGTATTATGCCTTTCACCGGCCAAAAGAAAATAAAACCACGCTCGTTGACAAATTCAAGCGCACCTCGAGGATTAGTGACTCTAAACCGGGGTGTGATTCGAAAGGTACGATCGCGATAGTTTTTTAGTTTCTCTTTTGAGATCTGCTGCATATCATACGGCTTGTAATATGTGCGTAATAATATTGGAACCGCTGCCGCCGATATTTTGGGTCATACCATATTGAGCATTTTCAACCTGTGTTTCGCCCGCTTCACCACGAAGCTGCTGAACAACTTCAACCAATTGATAAATCCCCGTTGCACCAACTGGATGTCCGCGTGATTTCAACCCTCCCCGCGTGGCGATGGGGATGGTACCACTTGGGCGGATCTGGCCTTCCCTGGCCAGAATGGGTGCCTTGCCGCGCTCAGCAAACCCACACGATTCCAAGGAGAGGGCTGCCATGATACTAAAAGCATCATGCAGTTCGAATAAATCGATATCTTTGGCAGAAATACCAGCTTGAGCATATGCTCCCTTGCTGGAGAGTTCTGCCGCGCGGAGCCAGGTGGCATCTTTCCGGTCATGCGTGGCCATGGTATCCGTCGCTGCAGATGAACCCACAACCTTTATCGTTTTCCTTGTCTTGTTTTTCTTCAATGTGTCTGCTGGAACAAGAATGATGGCGGCAGCTCCATCTCCCATGGGCGAAGCATCCATCAGATTAATAGGATCCGCGATCATTCCTGCCCGTAAATAATCCGCTTCACTGATCGGTTCCTGAAATCGCGCGAATGGATTATGCGCCCCATTGGCATGCGCATTGATCGAAAAATGGGCGAAATCACTTTTTTGCCATCCATAATCATGCATGTAACGGCGCATAATAAGGGCGTTTAAAGCGACAAATGAAATGCCCTGGTCAACTTCCCAATCCGCATCTGCCGCGGTGGCTAATGCCGAAGTGATTTCATCACCGGGGGAATCGGTCATTTTTTCTACACCGACAACGAGCGCCGTATCCAATGCGCCTGAAGCGACCGCCATCAATCCGGTTCGAAATGCCGCTGCTCCTGAACTGCATGCAGCTTCGATCCGCAGCGCTTCGGTGAAACGCATCCCAATCCAATCTGCTATATAGGGACCGAGGTGCTGCTGGCGATTTGCGGAGCCAGACATCATGTTCCCAATATAGATAGCGTCGACATGGGTGATCCCGGTATCCTGCAGAGCAATCAGGGAAGCTTCCCCTGCTAAGACTCTCAGGGATTTATCCCATTGTTCTTCGACTTTGGTTTGGCCTATTCCAAGAATTGCAACTTCACGCATCGCGACCTCTCTGGATCATATGTGGAGGATTATAAGAGATAATCCTGTCAGGAACTATCAGGAATGCCAGGGTGGGAAGGATATAATTGAAGAAGCTCTACAGTATGAAGTGTAGAGCTGGGGAATGGGATTGAAAAATAAACATTGTTTTCCATGGGTTGCCATTGTGTTTATCCTGGCAGGATGCATCCGAGGCGGAATCTCCGAGCCTGAGGGTTTAGAGGTTACCCCCGCAATGCCACCTGCAGCGACATCGGCGCTATTTCCGATGTCCACTATCAAGCTTTTTTTAGCTCCAGAACTACCAGTGAAGTTGGTTGAGACGATCCAAATTCCTGCAGGAGTAGAGACAACTGGAAATGAAGCCAGTGCAAATGTGAAATTTATTCATTGCGATCAGGAAACACCCACTACACGCTGGTATTACGTTGAAGTGGAGCCTTTCACAAAACTTGTCAGTAACCCTGAGATCATCTTCATGAGTGAGGATACATTCAGAACAACTGCATTCAAATCTTCAGAATTCCGAATTGAGATTATCGAGAAAGACCTTATTTATGATTCTGTCATTAATCAAAAAGCATCCATAGCGTTTATACCTTTTGAGGAGCTAACGACTCAATGGAGGGCTCTTCACAACAATCCCTGGCGATGCGGTCAATTTTTGCCTGGTTGGTGATGAGGATGCCATTGATGGATTGATGGCAGATCCAGGTTTCGTTATACCTGTGTCCAATTTTGTCCCTGAGAAAATGACCGTACTCGCCATGACCGGTGTCACTGCTTTGGTCCGCCAGACAGGCGAAAAAATGGAGGAGTTGGGTATTCTCTATCCCGCTGAAAAAATTGGAGAATTGTTACGTGAAGCAGATATCACCCATGTCAGTAACGAAGTCTCTTTCAGCGAGAATTGCCAGTCACGTGGAATGGAACAAAGTTCTGCAGTAAACCCGAGTATTTTGAATTGTTAAAGGAAATAGGAGCAGATATTATTGAGCTGACCGGTAATCACGAGATGGATCACGGCGCGGACGCATTTTTTTATTCTTTGAATTTATACGAAACGAATGGCATGCAATATTTTGGCGGTGGAAGAAACCTGGCTGAAGCCGAGAAGCCGCTTTTAATCGAGCATCATGGAAACAAGCTGGCATTCCTTGGCTGTAACGCTGTGGGACCGGACTATGATTGGGCGACGGAAGAAACACCGGGGTCCAATCCCTGCAATAATGAAGCACTCCAGAAACAGATCCTTGAATTAAAGGAACAAGGTTATCAAACCATTGTGACTTTCCAGCACATGGAGAACTGCGCTTACGAACCACTTCCTCCACAACGCGGAGACTTTTTTAAAGCAGCTGAGGCGGGTGCCGTGATCGTCAGCGGCAGCCAGGCACATTGCCCGCAAGGCATGACATTCAAGGACGGTGCTTTTATCCATTATGGACTGGGAAATCTCTTTTTTGATCAAACAGATGTCATCCAACGAATAGGGTTTATTGATGAATATGTGTTTTATGATGGCAATCTTATTTCAATTAACCTTCTACCCATCGTTATCGAAGATCAAGCGCAGCCGCGATTAATGACTGGAGCGGAAAAAGAGAATTTTCTTGAGCAAATATTTGAAGCGAGTGGATGGTAAGATGCCAAAGCGATACCTGCTGACCATCCTTTGCTTGATGTTGGTCATCATGGCTAATTGTACAAATAGTAATTCAATGAGTAGGGCAACTGAAGTGATTTTCACTCCAGAACTAGAGCCTACTTTAGATCCCATGGATGGTATTTCATTGTTGATATCGTCTGAAGTGCCCACCAGCCTTATAAACAGAATGACATTCCCAACTGATTTGAAAATCGGTGACGCAATTGATGCCAATACGATTATCCTCGGTAAGGTCGATCGAGAATATGCTCTGGCGAATTGGTTGTTTGTGTTGGTTGCACCTTTCCCAACCATATCGGATGGGATCACGCTGGATGAACTCATCAAGGTGTGGAATGGTGGTGAAGGGGAAAACATCCCGGGATCACGGATATTAGTGTCTCCAGAAACAATGCGTACATTTGAGATCCAGTGGGGCGATGCATCCGTGCAAAATGTTTTGATCGTTTCTACAGAAACAATCCTTGATCAAGCCTGGAAAAACAACAACTGGGCAATCATTCCTTTTGAAGAACTGGAACCAAAATGGAAAGTTATCGCCGTAGATGAAAATTCACCCTTATTATCCCGTTTTGATATTGAAAAATATCCACTTTCAATATCATACGGGTTCGTTCAAAATGGACAATCGATCAAAATACCAGATTTCTTACAGCAGGAAGGATTTAAAATCCCAGGGACCAATTTCAATCCAGATCACCTAACTTCAATACTGATGACGGGAACAACTGCATTGGTTCGTTCCACAGCCGAGAGAATGGAAACCAAGGGGATCACATATCCCGGGAAGATGATTGACGCTGTTCTCAAGGATGCGGATTTCACGCACATCAGTAACGAAGTATCCTTCACCCCGATATGTCCGGAACCTAATCCAATGATCGTGCAGTTTAAGGTTTTGCAGTAACCCGGATTATATAAAGTTACTGAATGAATTGGATATCGATATTGTGGAACTCACTGGCAATCATCTGATGGATTACAACCCGGAGGCATTTCAATTTACTCTTGATCTTTATGAGAAGAATGGCTACCTGGTTTATGGTGGTGGTCTTGATTTGGATCAAGCTCGCAGAGCATTAACCTTTACACATCATGGAAATCGAATTGCGTTCATTGGATGCAACGCAGTAGGACCAGATTTTGTGTGGGCGAATGAGGATTCTCCTGGAGTGGCATCCTGTGATTTTGAATGGATGAATACCGAAGTGGCAAGGTTAACGAAGGAGGGATACCAGGTGGTTGCGACCCTTCAAGATGGTGAAAACTATGACACCATGCCAATGCCATGGGTGAAGGAGCATCTTGATCAACTTTCGGAATCAGGAGCAATAATCGTCAATGGCAGCCAGGCGCATTTTCCGCAGGGTTTTTCATTCTCTGAAATTGGTTTCGTCCATTATGGACTCGGGAACCTTTTCTTCGATCAAATGGATTACCCATTGCCAGGAATACGGCGAGAATTTTATGATAAGCACTTTCTTTATGAGGGGCGATACATCAATACGATCGTACTAACGGGAATGCTGGAGGATTACGCTCAACCTCGTTTGATGACCGCAGAAGAAAGAGCCTTATTCCTGGCAGAGATTTTCAAAGCCAGTGGGTGGTGATGTAAAATTATTATGAGTTTGGTAACCAGGAGAAAATAATGAAAATCTATGATATCTCAGTAACAGTAACTCCCAATATACCGGTTTGGCCCGGCGATATACAAGTCTGGTTGGAAAGAGTGAAGAAATTGGAAGACGGAGCGAGTGATAATAACTCGCAGATGAAAATGGGAGTCCATACCGGTACGCATGTGGATTCCCCATTTCATTTTGTCAAAGACGGTATTAAAGTTGATGAGTTGCCTCTTGAGACCATGATCGGACCCTGTCAGGTGATTCAAATGGAAGATAAAGTAGATTTGATCACAGCCGAGGAGATAAAAAAATCCACTTTTCGTAATGATATCCCCCGGGTAATTTTTAAGACCAGAAACGAGAAATACTGGGTGAATAAACTTAAAGATTTCCAGGAGGATTTTGTTGGTGTCAGCGTCGATGGTGCCGATTTATTGGTGAAAGCGGGAATGAAATTTGTAGGCGTGGATTATCTATCGGTGGCACCATATGGTTTTGGGAAAGTAGTCCACGATGTTCTTCTTAAAGCTGGATTGATACTCCTTGAAGGCGTTGATCTAACTGGTGTACCAGCGGGTGTGTATACCCTATATTGTCTGCCCATTAAACTCGGGGCTACTGAAGGTGCTCCAGCCCGGGTAATCCTGATCTCTGATTAAGAGGTTTTATGTTTGAACTACCTGATGATGAAATACTGCCTCTATCGCTGAAACACAATTTTTGGAGCTGGTCCGCGCAAGCCAAGGTCAGTCCAATCCCAATCAAGAACGCCAAGGGTGTTTATTTCTGGGATTTACACGGTAAGCGCTACCTGGATTTTAATTCCATGGTCATGTGTGTAAACATTGGTCATGGGGATGAACGCGTCATTGAAGCCATGGTGCAACAGGCAAGAGAATTGCCGTTTGCGGGTCCAGGAATGGCGACAAAACCGCGAGCGCTGCTTGGCAGGGAGCTTGCGGGAATAGTCCCTCAGGGATTAACGAAATTCTTCTATACACTTGGCGGCGCTGATGCAAATGAAAATGCCATCAAGTTAGCCCGTGCTTATACCGGAAAATTCAAGATCCTGTCAAGATATCGCTCATATCATGGCGCCACGTATGGCGCCATCGCGGCCACCGGAGATCCCCGGCGATTAGCCTGGGAACCAATGGTGATGCCGGGCGTCGTCCATTTCCTTGATCCTTACCGTTATCGCTCCACATTCCATCGATCCAATCCGACTGTCTCCGAGGAAGATTTCTGTTTGGATTATCTCAACCACCTGGAGGAAATCATCCAATTTGAAGGACCGGAGACCATAGCCGCCATCCTGATGGAATCGGTTACCGGTACAAACGGTATCCTTATCCCACCGGAAGGATATATGCAGGGAGTTCGGGCATTATGTGACAAGTATCAGATCGTCATGATATGCGATGAGGTGATGAGTGGATTTGGCCGTACTGGCAAATGGTTTGCTGTGGATCACTGGAATGTCATACCCGATATCATGACGATGGCAAAGGGATTGACATCAGGATACGCTCCATTAGGTGCTGTCGCCATGAAACCCGAGATCGCCGATGTATTTAATGAAAGAACCTTCGAGGGCGGACTTACTTATAATGGTCATCCCATCTCGCTGGCAGCTGCGATCGCCACCATCAACGTATTGAGAGAAGATAAATTGGTGGAGAAAGCTCATGAAACAGGAAAAGTATTATCCGACATGTTGACCGAGATGGCTGGGCGGCATCCTTCCATTGGTGAGACGCGATCCATTGGATTATTTGGCATAATGGAATTGGTGAGCAATAAAAAGACCAGGGAGCCCATGGCGCCGTATGGAGGTTCAAGTCCAGAGATGACAGCTCTCAAGAAACATTGTCTTGAGAAAGGCTTGTTTCTTTATACTCACTGGCATACGGTCCTTATCATCCCGCCTTTGATCATATCGCCGGACCAGCTGAATGAAGGTTTTTCCATCCTTGACCAGGCGCTGGAGATAACCGATCGGGCAATACAATAATCTATGTCACTTTACACAATCTCTCGCATCAAATAAGAAGATTATAGTAATGCATGGAGTCTTTGAATGGATCTAAATCTCAATGTTCAACCCGCTTCCCAAAATGGGGAGAAGAGCAATAAAACAAAGGTCCTGATTTTGGGTTCTGGTCCTGCCGGTCTAGCAGCTGCCTTATATGCCGCACGTGCTGAATTGGAACCAATTGTCCTTTCCGGCATCGAGCTTGGTGGTCAAGCCGGACTTACTTTTACAATTGAGAATTACCCCGGTTTTCCTGATGGGGTGGGTGGGCCGCAACTGGGTGAACTATTCCAGAAACAAGCCGAGCGATTTGGCGCCAGGATTGAATTTGAGACCGCCGAGCAGGTGGATCTATCCAAAAGACCATTTACCATAAAAACAACATCCAATGAGTTCCTAGCAGATACTCTTATACTCTCGATGGGTGCAACCCCCAACCATCTTGGTATTCCTGGAGAAAAAGAATTCACTGGAAAAGGTGTTTCCTATTGCGCCACTTGTGATGGGTATTTTTTCAAGAATAAGAAGGTGGCAGTTATCGGGGGTGGTGATAGTGCGCTTGAGGAAGCCATTATTCCTCACCCGATTTTCTGATTCGGTAACCATCGTGCACCGTAGAAATGAGCTGCGGGCGAGTTCCATATTGCAAAAACGAGCAAAAGAAAATCCGAAGATCTCATTCATCCTGGAAAGTATCCCAGTGGAAATCCTGGGCGATGAAAAGATAACCGGGTTAGTATCTAAAGAATGTCAAAACGCAAGCAACCCGGAAAGTGGAAGTGGCTGGAGTTTTTATTTTTATTGGGCATACACCTAATACGTCCCTGGTTAAAGGTCAGATTAACTCTGGATGAAAAGGGATATGTGGTCATCGATCAACAGATGCGAACCAACATCCCCGGCGTATTTGCTGCAGGCGAGGTGGCTGATCCGAATTATCGCCAGGTGATCACATCCGCGGGGATGGGAGCCGCTGCCGCCATACAAGCGGGAAAATTCCTCTCAGAAGGATAATTACAAGGCGAACCTTTTAGGTTCGCCTTGTTTTATTCTGTCGACAATTTATCTCAGATATTAGGGGGTAGGTGTTGCTATCCCCAATCCTGACCAGCTGAAAACCATATAATTGCTGATTACTCCCGCGGATTGCCAGATGGGTTTTCCTTCCGCATCCGTGCCTGTCTGACGCATGGGTTGAATTGACCAGCGGATGATATGCGGCAGGGTATCAGTCGGTCGGAAGCTCGAGGGGATGATGTAACGTGTGTCGGTGACATAATCCACCATGCGTTTCCCAGATCCTTGAGTCAGATCTTCAATGATCACCATGTAAACTTCATTGGCGCGCAATGTGCCTACTGCTGCCCATTGCAACGTGACTGAATCATTCGCTGCAGTAAAAGCTGAACCGTCCTGTGGGAGAAGTAAATTTGCCGCAGGGTAAGGGGGAGGCGTGGTAGGAGTGGGAGTGGGGCCGGCAGTTGGAAGGCGCGCACAAAGGGGAATGACAATCGTGGTCCCTGTGAAAAGGGTATCGCTTGCCAAACCATTCCAGCTGCGCAGGGCATCAATATTCACGTTGTAATTGGCTGCCACCCCTGCCAGGGTATCACCAGACTGCACCTCGTAGGAAAGTGTCTGGCAGGCTGATTGCGTTGCCTGTGATGAACTCAGCGTGGAGGTGGGCATCGGCGAAGGCGTAGGCGTTGGCTGGGGGATTAGCAATTTTTGACCTTCAGAAAGGATGCCACAATCAGAAGGCAGGCGGTTTAGATCTGCGATGGATTGCACTGATACTTTGTATATTGCTGCTATCAACAAACAACTATCGCCTGCTTTTATGGTGTATTCTAGTGGCGGGAGGGAAGTCGGTGAAGGTTGAGGGGTAGAAGTGGGGGCATCCGTAGGGGTGATGCTGGGGGCCAGGGTCATGGTCGCGGTTGCTGTTGGCGTAGGTTGTTGAACCGTCCCAGTTGCTCTCAGTGTAATAAAGGTGATGATGGCACCGATCGCCAGGATAAGCACCAGGAGTCCGAGAGCAATAGGCAGATTGATGGTAATTTCAGGAAGCCGGGCTTCCTGAACTCCTTTGGATTGAGGAGTTTTTTCGGATTGAGTGAGATTGCGGCCGCATACCTGGCAGCGCAAAGCGCTTTCATTCACGCGTGAGCCGCAGGTAGGGCAAAGTTTTTGTGGATTAGTGGTTGTATTATTACTCATTATTGATCTCTCTTTAACAGAAGAAAAAATTATACCATAGCCACTATTTTGAGGATTTTGTCAATTTGTGGATGACATGAGATTTATTGAACCCATTGAGTCTTGATATTAATATTTTCCTACACAAGGATTTTAAACTATGGTATAAGAATCTTACCCTGCTGTGTTCGTGATGCAGCATCATCGGTTTTGAGCCAACACTTATTTAAATAGGATCTGAACTTTCGGCGGTAACGCGATAGGCTTCGGCCAAGGCGAAATCTCCGGGTCAGAACCTGACCTGCGAAAGCAGGTTCAAAACTAAGCGGCACACGGCATGGCGGGGACTTTTATTAAGTTGACATCCATTATTTTCTTGACTAAACTATATTAGCAATAGCGTTGTTGAGGAGGAATGTATGGCATCCAGTTTTCGACTTGTCATTCGTTCAGGTGTGGATGTGGGGAAAGAGTATCCACTTGAGAAGAATGAGCTGATCGTTGGGAGAGAGCAATCCAACGATATTACCATCAGTGATCCTGAAGTCTCGCGCAGGCATTCGCGGCTCTTCTTTCAGAATGGCAGTTATGTAGTCGAAGATCTTGGCTCCACCAATGGTACCTTCGTTAATGGACAAAGGCTAACCGGGCCATACATTTTACGTCCAGGGGAAATGCTCAATTTTGGCGAGCATGTCAGTGTTCTGTATGAAGCAACCCAAATCGATCCAAACGCAACGGTAGTGGCTGGATCCCCACGACCTGTTGCTCAAAAACAACCTATCTACGCTCCCGCTCCATCCCAACCGGTACCATATTCCCCACCGGTCGGAGGAAGCCAATCAGCGGTTGTCAATGCAGCTCCTGCGCAGCAACCATATGAGCAGGAATTTGAAGAGCCTCAAGCAGCTACTCCAAAAGGGAGTAAAAAATCTGGATTGAAACTCCCCAAATGGGCTACCATTATTGTTATTGTCGTATTGATTCTTCTTGTGCTATGCATTCTACCTGTAACGATCATTGATGTTACCAATCAATGGTGCAATTTGTTTGGTACCATATTCAACGGGATTACACCGGGCGCCTGTCCGTAATTCAATGAAGGTTTTTAAAGCTGGGATTGCATCCCAGCTTTTTTTATTAAAGTAGTATATTGGATTGCGTTTTGCATGTTTTCTGGCTAGAATGATATTGATATATGATTTCTAAATGGGTATCAAATAGTGGACAGTACTAAGGATACTTCTCCTCGCTGGAATAGCACCACAAAACTCGTGGTGGCATTTTCCATCGTTGCTTTGGTTGCATTGATGTTGGTGCGTTTTAAGTACCTGATCAGCCCGCTTGTATTAGCATTTATTCTATCTTTTCTATTGCACCCTCTAGCTTCATTTCTTCATAAAAAACTAAAATTAAATTGGCGTATCTCGGTTGTGGTTATTTATCTTCTTACATTTGCATTAGCTATTGGACTTTTAACTTGGAGTGGTTTTGCACTGATAGATCAATTACAGAGCCTGATCAGGTTCATTCAACAAGCTGTAAATAATTTGCCTGATTTTCTCAAGGAGATAGCCAGTAAGCCGCTGGTCATTGGTCCATATATTCTTTATTTCCCAAGCACTGATTTAACGGCAGTTGTGGAGCAATTATTGAAAGTTGTTCAACCTGCATTGAGTCAATTAGGTTCCCTGGTTACTGCAATCGCATCCGGGGCGATAAACCTTGTTGGATATACCTTGTTCTCCATACTGATCTCCTTCTTCATCTCATCGGAAACAGGTGGATCCCGATCCCGGATGATCAACTTTCCAATGGGTGCCTACACCGATGATTTCCGCCGAATCGGGCATGAATTGGTACAAATATGGAATGCCTTTTTGCGTGGGCAATTGATTATCGTGACGATAACCTTGATTGTTTACAACATTTGGCTGGGGGGAATGGGGGTTAATTTCTTCTTTGGCCTGGCACTCCTGGCAGCGCTGGCGCGTTTTGTCCCTTGGGTTGGACCGATCATTGCCTGGGCAACATATGCCCTTGTCGCCTATTTCCAGGTGAGTAATGTTTTTGGTTTACCACCACTTACTTATGCAGCCATCGTCGTAATCACTTCATACATTCTCGATGTCATCCTCGATCAGTTGGTAGCTCCCAGATTGATGGCAGACGCGCTAAAATTACATCCGGCAGCTGTCCTGATCGCTGCCCTGGTTGGTGTAAATCTTTTTGGAGTCATTGGACTCTTACTTGCTGCACCCATCCTGGCTACCTTCAAATTGATAATAGATTATGTATTCAAAAAATTAAATGATGAAGATCCCTGGCTTAATTTTGAAACCATTCATCCTAAAAGAATCGAATCGCCGATTCGTAAATGGATACAAACCCAATTAACGAAAATTAATCAAGGTAAGAAGAAATCCGGGGTGAGTAAACCATAATGTCTTTTTGTAGTAATTAAATCACTCATGAAAGGAATACACATGACTGACAATAACAATGTGCACACAGAAGAGATTGGCGCAACCGATAATTTTCTCGCCTGGAAAGTGGATGAACCGGATGGTGAAACCACATTCCATCTCGATATAAATAATGTCACGATTCATTTTTTCAAAGAAGAATGGGAAGAATTTATTACACTGATGAAACCGCTTGTTGGTAATAAGTGATCAAGGGAATTAAAAGCCAAAACTCCATTTTCCAGCTGAAAATGGAGCTTTGGCCTTTCGAAAGGATCCCCTGAAACCCTTTTCGAATGAAAATGTCTGATCAAATCCAATAACAGGATACAACAATTTACTGACACCAGACTTACAGTCAAAAAACGTTCCAACCCAATTTCGGTGCACTGACTAAAAAGAAAAAGGCCAGGAAAAATCTCCTTGCCTTTTTATGTAATCAATTAATTGTGATTTTATCTCTTTCTGATTTCTTCCACCAGATTTCTTAAATCAGAACGTGGCTTGATCCCAAGATCCGCAGCAAGACTGGTTTCGAGCTCAAGGTAAAGCGACAACGCCCGTGGTGCATTGTTCATGCTGGAATATGCTTTCATGGCTAGTAAAACCGCATCTTCATTCCAGGGATCGCGTTTGAGAATTTTCAAACAACAATCCACTGCCTTGAAGTGCTCTTGATAAAGATAAAAAAGTTCACCTAAATTTATCAATCCACTAATATAGAGTTCCTCCAGCCTGGACCGTTTATCTGTACTCCAATCCGCATAACGATCCATTGGGAATAGATCATCAGAATAGGCTGCTAAAACATTGCTGAGTTCATCAATTTTGCGGTTCAATATTGCCGGGGGAAGCATGGTCTCGAAAATCTCAAAATCAACGCTGGAACCCACCGGGATATGCAAGAAAACGCGCTCACCTTCTATGGTGAAATACCGTGAAGGAAATTTTTCGGGAAGATCGGCTTCAAAGATATGCCTTAAGGTCGATGTGGCCTGATGGAAATTTGCCGTCGCGGTATTGAGTGGCATGTCCGGCCAGAGTGTCTCGATCAGAATTTCCCGCGGGGCAGAATGATCTGTTTGTAATAAGAGATAGCGAAATAATTCGCCAGCTTTTCTGCGCTGCCAGGCATGATCGGGAATCAAGCGCTTACCCTGCCAAACCCTGAATTGTCCAAAGCCCAAAATATGTAGCGGTGTTGGTGGGATATGTGATAATTTTTCCAGAATTGCTTCAGTAACTTCGCGAACTTTTGGAGAGGAATTTCGAATATGG
Organism: uncultured Chloroflexia bacterium; assembly: GCA_963804865.1. Lineage (GTDB taxonomy): Bacteria > Chloroflexota > Anaerolineae > Anaerolineales > Anaerolineaceae > CAVVEQ01. The sequence continues at coordinate 760,485 of CAWDSH010000001.1, read as the reverse complement.
AACACAATCAATGGGAATGCCTTCTGGTTTTCCTTTTCAAGAATTGATTCAAATCCACCTTTGATTATTTGTTCTGCCGCTTCAAGATACGTTTTTTCTTCAGAAGAGTTGTGTTGATTTTGATAAAGGGCTGAAAGTAAAAAGGTAGTGTAAGCATGGTTGTAGGAAGCATCTATTTTCTCAAAATAATTTCTCGCATCCAGCAAATCCTTCTCGGCGGTATTCAGATCCCCGATTTCCCATTCAACCTGTGCTTTCTCCATCAGTGCGGATCCGATTTGAAAGTAATTGTTCGTCCGTTTGGAAAAACCGAGGGCATCTTCTGCCCATGGCAGAGCAACCGAGGGCTGACCCAAAATTCGGTAATATCGGCTCTTTTCAATTCGAGTCCAAATATTCAACGCTGGATGACCTGTCTGGTTCGCAATTCGAAGCGCCAATCGTAAATACTCATCAGCTTTTTCCAGCTCCTGCTCATCCAGGCTAATTTTCGCCCAGAGGAAGAAATAGAGTCCAGCCAGGCGCGTGGCAGGTTTTACCATTTCAACAAAATCATCAAGCGCCTTACGCGCTTTTCTTCGATCACCAAGCTGCGTTTTGATATATGCTTCCAGATATGCTGATCCCCAATGATTGCATTGTGCGATCTTTTTAAAATAACCTGCTTCATCCATGGTTGAGAGGGCAAGGTCAAATTGACCTCGAACAAAATAAACATATGCCGCGAGATGATGCAAACTCCAACCCAGCCCATAAGGATAATCAAGCACGCGGGATAAGGAGACAGCTTTCTGGAAAAAATCCTCAGAAGCTTTCAGGTCATTCATCTCTGATGCGCAATATCCCATAATATTGAAAGCTTCCACAGCTTCCTGCGTTGAATCACTTAATGTCAGGGAGTCGGATGCAAGTTGATATGCATCTTCAATGTTGCCCAACTGAAGCAGGATCCTAGCTTTATTGATTTGAGCATGTATCAGTAACTTTTTTTGTTTTTTGTTCCTGGCTGATTTAATCAAATCATCAGCGTCGATTAACGCAGTTTTTATGTCCCCAAGTTCAACCAGGTGGTCGTTTTCAAACAAAAATGATTTATCAGAATCAATCATGATCTTCAGTCAAATTAGTATTAGTAAAAATAATACATGAAAACTTCAATACCAACAAGAAGATTGTCCACATTCGAAATCTCGGAGTGATTAGTGTAGAATAGGAAATCAAGGTTCTTAATGAAACTTAAAGAGGATTCCATGAATCTAGATGACCTGATAAAAATGAAGGAATTAGATCCGCAAGGGATGTATGATGAAATTAGTGGATTGCCCAATCAACTTGAATCAACCCGGAACCCAGGGTTTTTCAATGAAAGGGAAATTCATCCTGAGAAGCTTAAATCCGTCATCATATGCGGGATGGGTGGATCTGCGATTGGGGGTGATTTGCTGGTTGCTTATATCGCACCCGATTGTCATATCCCGGTGATTGTCAATCGCGAGTATGAGCTTCCAGGTTGGGCAGAGGGATCTGAAACCCTGGTGATAGCTTCATCCCATTCAGGAAATACTGAGGAGACTCTGTCTACCTTTCGAAGAGGCTCGTAAAAAAGACTGCCAGATAATTGCGATCAGTACGGGAGGGGAATTGGCTGAAAAAGCTATCAAACTTAATTACCCTCTTGTAAGATTCGTGCATGACGGACAACCCAGGGCAGCGGTCGGTTATTCCTTTGGTTTACTGCTGGCTGTCTTTTATAAATTGGGATTGATTTCCAATCCGGAAAAAGAATTCCTGGCTACCATTGAGCTCTTGAGAACGAATGCCAAAGTATTGGCAAGGGAAATTCCAGTCGTAAAGAATCCAGCAAAGCGCATGGCAGGGCAGCTGGTTGGCAGGAACGCGGTCATTTTTGGTTCAGGAATTCTTGCACCGGTAGCTCGACGGTGGAAAACACAGATCAATGAACTGGCGAAAGCCTGGGCGCAGTATGAATTGCTGCCAGAGGCGGACCATAATACGGCAACAGGGATTGAATTTCCGGAGTACCTTCCCAATCAAATGGCAGCCATCTTTCTTGAGTCAAACTATGATCATTCACGAAATGCGATTCGCTCCGAGATCACCCGCAAACATCTCATGGCAGAAGGTTTTTTCACTGATAGTTTCATGGCTGAAGGTCATTCACGACTTGAGCAGATGTGGTCAGCGCTGCTATTTGGAGACTTCGTATCTTATTATTTATCTGCTGCTTATGGCGTTGATCCAACGCCCATCCCTGGAATTCAACAGATCAAATCAGAAATGACAAAGGCATTGAAGAAACCATGAAGAGCAATCTTGAGAAAGATACCAAGGAATCCATAAAAAAACTGCCACGGAATGTGTGGGCAGTGAGTTTCACCAGCTTCTTCATGGATGTGTCCAGCGAAATGGTGTTAAATATTCTGCCGCTCTTCCTGGCAAATGTTCTAGGTGTGAAGACCGCAGTGATCGGGGTCATTGAGGGGGTTGCAGAAGCGACTTCCAGTTTGCTGAAACTCTTTTCGGGTTGGCTTTCGGACAAGCTCAAAGGACGTAAATGGATCGCTGTTGCCGGGTATGCAATTTCTGCTCTTTCAAAACCATTCTTTTATATCGCGAACAGTTGGGGATTGATCGCTGGAGTCCGATGGGCGGATCGAGTCGGGAAAGGCATCCGGACTGCACCAAGGGATGCTTTGATTGCAGATTCGGTCGAACCTAAAAAACGAGGATTGGCATTTGGTTTCAGCCGGGCTGCGGATACAGCAGGCGCGATGCTTGGGCTTTTGATCGCTTTAGGCGTCATCTGGTTGAGCCAATCGAACAGCAAGGTTTTGGCAGAAAATACTTTTCGAACCATTGTACTGATCAGTTTGATCCCGGCTTTTCTGGCAGTTTTGACCCTGGCAATTGGCGCCAGAGATGTGAAAGTAAAGGCGCAACAGAATCTTCCCAAATTTGCATTTCGCTCTCTAGGGAAACCATTCGTGGTTTTTATGATCATTGTCAGCATCTTTGACCTGGGCAATTCCTCGGATGCCTTTCTTACTTTACGCGCTCAGGAACGCGGGATGACCGTAGTCGGAATACTGTCCATGCTGGTGGTATTTAACTTTGTGTATGCTTTAATCTCCACCCCGGCAGGAATGCTTTCGGATAAGATTGGGCGAAGAAGATTGATCGTTGGAGGTTGGTTTGTATATGCCGCAATCTATCTGGGATTCGCGGGAGCACAAACTGCCTGGCACATCTTTGCACTTTATGTTTTATATGGTTTCTACTATGGGTTGGCATTTGGAACGACTAAAGCAATGGTCGCAGATCTCGTTCCTGAAAATCTACGAGGTACTGCGTATGGAACTTACAATGCAGTGCTGGGAGTCCTGGATTTTCCTGCTTCACTGATCGCCGGTATCCTCTGGCAAGGGCTGGGCAGCTGGACGGGATTTGGCCCTTCAGCTCCTTTCCTTTTCGGCGGAGGTTTATCACTTCTCGCAGCCATCCTTATGTTACTCTGGATGCCAAAATTCCAGACAGTAAAAACAGTAAATTGATATAACTGGTAATTTAATCCCAAGCGTTCTTCTATTTATAACTGGGGTAGATGTACGCGGATCGCAGCCTCACCTATAACCGGGCATTTAAATTCACAAATCCCGCAGCCAATACATAGCTCACGATTAACTTCCGGCAATAGAACCCCTTGGTTTTCTGCTGATGATTGCCTGCCTTTACTTTCATGTAGCGTGATCGCTTTTTGGGGCAAAGGACACATTTCTTCACACACAATACATGGAGTTCCATCTGACCAGGCAAGGCAGCGGTCTTCATCAATATAGGCTGATCCCACCTTTTGCAGGCGTTTTTCAGATAAAGGTAAAGCTGGTATGGCTTCAACCGGGCAAATCTGTCCACAGGCATTACAGGAATAATCACAATATCCCATTCTTGGGATAAGGACAGGTGACCAGAATCCCTTTAATCCTGATTCAATGATGGAAGGCTGCAGTGCTGTTGTCGGACAAACCCGTATGCATTCACCGCAGCGAACACATTGCGAAAGAAATTTCTCTTGAGACACGCCTGGCGGTCGCAAATGAAAATTCGAACTTAAGGGGGAGGAGGGATCAACTTGAAGGACAGCGGCACTCGTTATACCTATTGCCAGGGAAGCCAGGACTTCCCTGCGTTCTGGATCGTACTTTTCCCAGGTTGCAGGCGTTGCCTTGAATTCGAATACATTGGATTTATTTGGACAAACTGCCAGGCAGTCCATGCACCAGGTGCATTCTGCTGGATCACTTCGAAAATCCCTGTTTTGATCGATGGTTCCTGTTGGACATACGTTTGCACAGCGATTGCATTTGGTACAGCTTGATTTGACTTCCCGTTTGAATACACTGAATTTGCCAACCAAACCCAATAATCCGCCCAGCGGGCAGATATACCGGCACCAGAATCGCTCTACGATCAGATTAAGTGCCAGAATTGAGGCGAAAAATAGAAAAAGCCATCCCGCAGCCTGGAATTCCTGGGGTTGGATGGGAAAAATTGATGGACGGACCAGATTATCCAATGCGGCAATAGGACTTCTAAAGAATGGGATGCGATAAAGGGTTGTCTCAATAATCCATAACAATTGATCCAGGCCTGGGAGAATTGCCGCGGAAAAGGATCTAACAAAGATAGTGATTGGATCGAAGATCAGCAGAGTTAAATTTCCCAGGATTGCGGCAGCAATCATGACCATCAAGAGGAGAAATTTAATCTTTCGCCATCGCTGATCCGGAGCAACCTGTCTCTTTTTACTTTGTCTCCAGGAAAAAAAATCGATCAATGAGCCCATTGGGCAAATCCACCCGCACCATGCCCTTCCAACCAGTATTGAAGTAATCAAGATGAATAAGGCTAGAGCCATCCCCCGGATCAAGATGCGGTTTGAAAGAGCATTCAAACCCATCACCAACGGACTCAGTTTGACGGGCAGATTTAGAAGCTGTGAAGAGGACAATTCTTTGTGGGTGTGATGATCACCAAGGAAAAGAAAACCAGCAATGAAAAAACCTGGATAAAAACTCTTAACTTTCGCCAGGTTTTTTGTGGATTCTTCTTTTCCGATTTCTTAGCCACCGACCTGGATCTCCTCAATTTTGAGATTATTGAGATCACTTCGTCCCAATCCCCTCATGGTGGCTTCCGATACATACGCTAGTTGTTCAGGAGCAATATTGAATAGGGTTTGGGCGGCGTAACTATCCGCGGTTACCACATCGGTGCTGGCAATGATCGTATTTGTCTGGCGGACATCATCCAAGTTACCCCCAGTGGGTCCGTTGGCAGTCAGTATCCGCACTGCATCTATCACCGTCAACGTGGAGCGAACCCGTGAATTCAGATCAGTCAAACACTCCCCAAGATCCCGGTGCAGGCGTTCTCGCTCAAGGACAGTACCCATCAGGTTTTTCATACCAAGAGTCAACTTTGCCAACCCGTGGTTTTTTGCAATGGGGACATTGATCAAAACATCTGCCGTAAGGACATCTTCGTAAATCCGGGCTTTATTGAGATTTACCGCATCTGGGATCTCAGTTTCAATGAATTTTATTGTTTGCATCGGTTCCAGAATTGCACCGGCTGCCAGGACTTGCTCACCGATGCCACTGACCGAAAACGCATTTTGAAAGGAACCTCCGAATGGATAATCAAAAACCTTTACTGTTCCTGCGCCGGCTTCATATGCCATTTTTACGAGGGCAGCAACGACCCACGGATTGGTCGTCGCAGCATATTCGTATGAATGATAAGCAACACAAGCATTCGGCTTAACCACCACTGTGGAACCTGCAGGAACGAACCTGCCCATCCCCCCGATGGCAGCAATTGCCCTTCGAACCATGTCCTCAGGTTCACCATTTCTTGCAACTACGAGATCCGGGTAACTGGCCGGGGTAGCTGAGGTTTCTACCTGCCCGGTGGGTGATTCAATATCAGGGATTGGGGTATCAATACCTGCTGGACCAGGCGTTTCTCCAATGGGAAGGTTGCGATTACATGCTGAGAGAAGATGCTGAACTGTTGCGATACCAGCCCCAGCTGACAGGTATTTAATTAATTGACGGCGGGAATATGATTTCATATCCCACAATATTACCAACAAAACGAACTATTTATAAGATATTATGTTACAGGGATCTAAAAGGGGATTACCTAGAATCCAATTCCAATTCTTTTCAATATTCGATGTATGCAGGTCTGTCAAAAGATGAACATCGAGATCCTTCCATTCGATCATCATGGCAGGATCCACCTTTTCAGCTTCCAATTTCCCACAGATTTTTTTCATGATACCCGTGGTATCCGCCAGAACATTCGTGATCTTGCGCTTGTTAGCCGGTTTGAGCAAACGCGCAGGAGGTTCTTCACCAATGAGCTGCTGGGTGAGTATTGATAGGCTTGTCTCATCAATGATCAGGTAATGATCCCAAGTGAGCTGGAAATCAGTTCCGAGCTTGTCCCAAAAGGATTGATTGACCCCACTTAATGGAGTGACAATGAATTCTTTCTGCAAAGCAGCATTAGTCTTTTTATTTGTGGTTGGATAGATAGGCAGCTGAATAAGAAATGGCTGGCTTTTCGGATAAAAGAATACCATCCATATCGTAGTTAACTGAGGTTTCTCTGCTGTGAGATCATCCACAAGGAGGATCAAGTTGTTCGATTGACGTGGAGCAATATTGAATATCGTCTTTGGAATCGCGTTGTTATTTGATTCAGCACTCGAATCCAGGTTGCCACTCTTGGCTGCCACCAGATAACCGAGTACCAGGCAGGCACAGAATATTAAGCCGATGATGATGGATTTAGTTTTCATTTTTCAATCATTTCCTAACTAAGCTTTTTCCAACCTTACCGCGAATACGACCGTTACGATTAAAATAAATGGATCAGATAAAAGAGGAGCATTCCACCAAGGAATCCTGATATACACGCCACACCCAGGAAGATGATCAAACCATGTGTTTCCCTATCTGAAATATAGGCGTAGAAACGGCGGATAAAGTTTTGAAAACCCGGGTGATTGCTCATAAGTGGTATGACCAGATTCCAGAAGGCAAGTTCGATTCTTTTTGGCAGATTGCCCAACATGGTTTTCCATTTCTTATCGGGAAGTTGTCACTTTCATGATCCTGCCAGTCCGATCCGCAACGACCCTGACATTGCGATCAATCTTATGCCCACTGGCAGTTACAGCACTGCCTTTAAAAACAAACAGGTAATTATCGCCCTGTGGTTTTACGACGGGCTTGTTCTTGCTTACCTCAGGAAACTGACGATATATCTGTTTACTGATTTTTACAACAACTTCACGTTCCATGGATACCTCTTTTCTACAAACGTGCTCTCCGGCGGAGGAATGCGGGGATGTTCAAATCACTTGGGTGAACGGGGGCTTCCGTGATTTGAGTCGGATTGGTGGGAGTGTATCCTTCGTCGGTCGTTTTTAATTCGGGAGCCATAGTGAAAGCTGGAGCCTGACTCTCAACCGGTTTTCGAATGGTGAAATGCGGATCAATGGGCGTGGCACCCAAACCCGTGACAATCAGGATAACCTGAGTTCGATCACCCAGTCGTTCATCATTGATGACGCCGGGAATAATTTCCGCCTTGCTATTGGTGCGCTCCTGCAAGAAATTGAGAGCGTCGGTTACCTCCATGAAGGTAAGCGAATGCCCGCCAGTGAAATTCGCAATAATCCCTGATGCATTTTCGAGATTGATTGAATCCAGGAGTGGATGCCGTACGGCATTCTCGATGGCTTTGAGAGCTTTGTCATCGCCTTGTCCCACGCCAATCGAAAGAATGGCACCACCACCATTTTGCATCATATGTCGGATATGAGCAAAATCAACATTTATCATACCGGGTTGAGTGATCAATTCGGAGATACCCTGGATGCCCTGACGTAGAACATCATCAGCGAGCCGAAAAGCCATCTCCAATGGCAGGTCGCGGGGAGCGATCTGAAGCAGCCGGTCATTGGGGACGGTGATCATCGTATCGGCATATGGCTGCAGCTTGGCCAATCCCTCACGAGCATTCATCTGCCTGCGGCCAACTTCAAAGGAGAAAGGTGTGGTGACTATGGCTACTACTACAGCTCCAGTGGCACGTGCGATACGGGCTGCCACCGGTATTGAACCGGTTCCGGTTCCGCCACCCATGCCTGCGGCGAGGAAGATCATATCCGCGCCAGCCAGCGCATCATTCAGCTCGCGATAGCTTTCCTCGGCAGCGGCCTCTCCTGTCTGCGGGTTCCCGCCAGCGCCCAATCCGCGAGTGGATTTTGGACCAAGCTGTATCTTGACAGGTGCCAGACAGGATTCAAGCGCCTGGCAGTCTGTATTTGCCACGATAAAATCAACTCCAGAAATGCCAAGTTCGATCATTCGATTGATGGCATTACTCCCTCCACCGCCAAGACCGATAGCTTTCAAGACCGGCATTCTGGCAGCAATGGGTGTCCGCGTGATGGGTTGGGGGAAGACCGTGATAGTCATTGATCACCTCTCTGATAACGTTGTTGCAATACTGGTGCCATCGCCACTGATGCGCTCCACCTGGCAACCGCTTTGGCGCAAGGCATCCAACTCTTCTTCAGGAAACACCTGGGAATTGCCAATGACGGTAACCTGTTTGGCCATCAACGCTTCTTCCAGTGAAAACCCTATTGCAGGTTTGTATTTTTTCACAAATGGGCGGATAACATCCAAATGCCAATCTGCCACCCCCCATTCATACGTGGGAAGAAGAAGATAATGCTCAATAGGATGATAAGAATTCTCAAGGTTGCTGGAGATATCAGGTGATGGATCCCGCTCGGAAGATGGCAGTTGCTCATCAAATGTCTTCTGTTCTACTCCAGGAAACAAATCCAGGAATTCTGAGACGATTGGGAGTCGGGTTCCATTTGATTCATACCACCCGACCTTACTTTGATCTTCATCGTCCATCACCAGCGGAGAAAAATTACAGGCGATAACATTGGCTGGGATGAAATTATTTGGTTCACCCCGGTTATTTGGATTTTTCAAAAGAAGATCTGTGATTTGCACGCATACCTGCGAATACGATTCAGAAGATGGAGGCGTACTTCTGACTTCTCCGGGGGGGATTATCTGCCCGGCATTTAGAAGCATGATTGGCAATTCCCTATTAAGTACGGAACGCGAAATGGAGAGATACCAATCTGCGATATGAAAACCGCGATGGTCCTCTGAATTTCCAGGTGTCAGGTAAGGATGCGCATCCGGCCACTTTTCAGGACCTCCAGCACCCCAATCCAAGGTATGCCCCTGGGTACAGGCATATGCAGATAATGTCAGCTTCGAAAGAATCGTCGTCTGTTTGCGACGGTCGAGAGATTCCAGCGCAGCACGAAGAAACGCTGTGTCCCAAAAGCTTCCGCCAGGTTTGAGTGCTGGAAAAACTGGGATCATCCCATAATCCAAAGTCATCAATGCATAAGGAATATAGATATCCAAAAACCGGTCCACCAGATCTTGCTGTGCCCATGATGAAGATGACCAGCTGGATAAATCATTCGGACGGTCAAAACATTGCAAATGCTTTACACCCCAATGCGAGTAGGCATTGAAGATCGGTCGGAGATCCTCGGATGAAATTTGATGATGTAAATCCATGTTCACCTGGACAATTGGCGTGATGTCCATTTGTATAAGGCTGCGAATGAAATTCTCGGGTATGGCCCGTTCCAGGTCAGATTTGAGGACGATCCACGCACAATGTAGGCTTTTTAATTCAGGCATCCAGAATCCAAGCTCTTTGTCACTGTAATGGGTCGTATCTGGAAAATAATGAAATCCGATGCGGGTGGATTTATTTGTAATGGTGCCGATAGTACTTTCCATATTTGATCCTTTTTGGAATCAATGAAGTTATTCAGAAAGAAATGTTACAAGATATATGCCATTGAAGATGCTCTAGAACCCTCTGCTATAATTCAGCGCATGATCCTGGTGACCGGTGGAACCGGCTTTATTGGCAGCGCATTAATTCGGAATCTCTCATTGTTGGAACTACCTGTCAGACTTCTCCTCAGACCCTCAAAATCGTCTCCCAATATTCCAAAAGGGGTCACACTGGAAGTGGCTGTCTCCAGTTTGAATGATGAACGCAGCCTGAGAGCTGCCATGCAGGATGTTCGCATTATTTACCATCTAGCCGGTACCGAGCGGGCAGGCAGCCGGGCAGATCTGAACGGGGTGGACATTTCTGGAACTCAGGTCCTTTCTTCAATCGCACAACAATCTGGCGTCGAACGCATCATTTACCTCAGTCATTTGGGCGCAGATCGTGCCTCGGCATTCCCGGTTATGAAAGCCAAAGCCATAGCTGAAGGTCTTATTCAGAAAAGTGGGATCGATTACACGATTTTCCGGTCCTCGGCAGTTTTTGGACCAGGAGATCAATTTACAACCCGGATAGCGGATCTCATCCGACTCAATCCATTTTTCTTCTTTATGCCTGGAGATGGCGCTAACAGTCTGCAGCCATTATGGATTGAAGATCTTGTTACATGTTTGACCTGGTCGATGGAAGAAAAAAAGACCATCAACCAGGTGATCCCCATCGGAGGTTGCGAATATTTAAACTTCCGTCAGGTTGTGGAAATCATCCTGGCGCAAATGAAAAAGAAGCGATGGATTGTGGATGTCCCACCCGTCTATTTGCGATTTTTGAATTTAATGTCCGAACAACTTTTCCATCGGTTTCCTATTTCCATTTACTGGCTGGACTACCTGGCAGCGGACCACACCACGTCTTTGGATACCCTTCCAAGATTGTTTGGATTGATGCCAGCACGAATGAGTCAGATGATTGGTTATTTATCGTGATACTCCCCAAAAAGGTTTGATATGGCACGTAAAGCATTTTGTGTTCATGCTCATTTTTATCAACCACCCCGGGAAGATCCTTTGACAGGGATCATTCCGAATGAACCCGGCGCTGCCCCGTACGAAAATTGGAATGAACGGATTTTTCAGGATTGCTATCAACCAAACGTTAAAGCTGGAAATTTTAAATCAATCAGTCTGAACCTTGGTCCCACGCTTGTGGACTGGATGGTACGTACACATCCCGATACGTGGAAGGGACTCATCCAACAACTCCATCTAAATAATGGGCATCAATCTGCAAATATCATCGCCCAACCCTATCATCATACCATCCTGCCACTGGCAAGCCGGTTGGATAAGATCACCCAGGTAAGATGGGGGATACAATCTTATAAAAAGCATTTTGGCCAAGTTCCCGAAGGGATGTGGCTCCCAGAGACGGCGGTGGATAAAAAGACTCTTGAAGTACTGGCTGACAATGGGATCAAATTCACAATATTGGCACCCTGGCAGGCAAAATACCCAGAGCTGGATCCACGGCATCCTTACCTGGTGAAACTATCCAAAGGAAAGAGTATCGCTGTTTTTTTCTATGAGAGGGAAATAAGCACCAGGGTGAGCTTTGATTCTGAAACCACGCGCAACGCTGATCGATTTGTTTCAAAAATATTATTGGATAAATTTGACGATGAAAAAGAAGGAAAAGATCAAATCATCTTAATGGCATCGGACGGGGAGCTATACGGCCACCATAAACCATTTCGGGAAAAATTTCTTGCTTATTTAATAGAGAAATCATTACCCCCTTCCGGGATCGAAGCAACTTATCCCGCCAAGTGGCTGAGGGAGCATCCTGCATCCGAATATATAAAAATATATGACAGGACATCCTGGTCGTGTGAACACGGTGTAGAACGCTGGAAGGGACCCTGTGGTTGTTCATCAAACGGTGCCTGGAAAGCCGATCTAAGGAATGCTTTAAACGCCATTGCTGATAAGTTGGATAGCCTTTACCTCCAGTATTGCGAAGAATGGGTTAAGGATCCCTGGGAATTACGCCATGATTACATCCTGGTTTTAATGGGTGAAGCGGAATTTGAGGGTCTCCTGGCAAATCATTCGATTGAAAAATTGGATAAGAAGGTAAAGAATACAATTGGATTGCTCTTGAAATCCCAGCTGGAGAGACAAAAAATGTTTGCATCGTGCGCCTGGTTTTTCGAGGATTTCGAAAGGATTGAACCACAGAATGCCGTTCGTTATGCTGCCCATGCTGTTTGGTTGACCAAGCAAGCAACAGGAATAGACATCAGCGGTTTTGCTTCACGATGGTTGGAACCCGTACGCTCCTGGAAATCAGGATTGAGAGCTGATGCTATCTTTGATGCGCATCTTGACAGAGCAGAAAAGTTTAAGCTTTAATCACAAAAAAGGATCGCGGTGGCGATCCTTTTTGATTGTTTGAACTTTGATACTCTATGATTTCGCCTTCAAGGCTGACCACCCGGCATAGGCTGATGTTTCGCCCAATTCGGTTTCAATCCTTAAAAGCTGATTATATTTCGCAACGCGGTCAGAACGCGCAGGAGCACCGGTTTTGATCTGACCCATATTCAGGGCTACTGCCAGATCGGCGATGGTGGAATCTTCAGTTTCGCCTGAACGGTGTGATGTTACTGCGCGCCAGCCATTGCGATGGCAAGTTTCAACTGCTTCAATCGTTTCGGTGAGCGTGCCAATTTGGTTGAGCTTTACCAGTAATGCGTTGCAGGCTTTTTCCTTGATCGCCCGGCGAACGCGTTCAGGATTGGTCACCAGCAGGTCATCACCAACGATCTGCAGGCGATCTCCGACCTCTGCCGTGAACATTTTCCAACCCTCCCAATCATCCTGTGCGAAACCATCTTCAAGCGAAACGATGGGGTATTGATCAATCCAATTCTTCCAGAAGGCAACCATTTGTTCAGGGGTTAATTTCTTTCCTTCTTTACGAAGGTTGTAGGTACGGGTATCTTCTTCAAAGAATTCAGAGGCTGCTGGATCAAGCGCAATCGCAACCTGTTCGCCAGCTTTATAACCAGCTTTCTGGATAGCTTCGAGGATGACTTCAACGGCTTCCACATTTGCTTTGAGTGCAGGTGCATAACCGCCCTCATCTCCGACCAGCGTGGCATAACCGCGTGCTTTTAGAACTCCCTTTAAAGCGTGATAAATCTCAGCTCCCCATCGCAAACCTTCTGCAAAAGAAGGTGCACCCAGTGGCATGACCATAAATTCCTGCGCATCTGTGGATTGCCAGGCGGTATGTGCACCACCATTGAGTATATTCATCATTGGAACCGGCAGGACATGGGCATACACACCACCAATGTAACGGTAGAGAGGTAAACCAAAGGCATTGGCAGCAGCTTTAGCGATAGCCAGACTGGTACCCAGCATGGCGTTTGCACCCAACTTGGATTTATTGGGAGTGCCGTCCAGCTCGATCATGGCCATATCGATTGCTTTTTGCTCTGCTGCATCAAAACCAACCACCTGCTCGGCAATGGTGGTATTCACGTTTTCGACTGCTTTTAAAACACCCTTGCCACTGTAGCGACCTTTATCGCCATCCCTCATTTCCAGGGCTTCATGGACCCCTGTCGATGCACCGGAGGGAACCGCTGCACGCCCCCAACTACCATCTACCAGAACAACCTCCACTTCAACCGTGGGATTGCCCCGTGAATCCAGGATCTCTTGTGCATAAATTGATTCAATCGTTGTTTCCATCATTCACCTCAAAATTTTTATGATTTATCAGGATAACTTCGGTTTAGTATAATGCATAACCTTTCCCGGCAAGCCATTTTCATGAATTATTTATTAAGTGACACGATTTTTTACTCCGGCATGGATACCAACTGCTTTCATGAATTGCACAAAAAGAGGGTGGGGTCGATTTGGGCGTGACAAAAATTCCGGATGAAATTGCGTACCCAGCATGAATGGGTGATCCGAAAGCTCAGCAATTTCAACCAGCCTGGCATCCGGTGAAAGCCCTGAAAAACGCATCCCATGCTCTTCAAAGACCTTTCGGTAACTGTTATTGAATTCAAAACGGTGGCGGTGCCGTTCTTCAACCATTTTTTGTTTATAGGCATCAGCCGCGATCGTCCCAGGCTGCAGATGACATGGATACAATCCCAAGCGCATCGTACCACCCAAATCAATGACATGCTGTTGATCCGGCATCAGATCAATCACGGGATTACTGGTGGAGTGGTCAAATTCTCTTGAATTGACATCATCTGTCTGGAGTATAAAGCGCCCAAATTCTACACTCATTAACTGCATACCGAGACAGAGCCCCAGGTAAGGTATTTTTTTCGTTCGCGCGAATTTAGCCGCCTGAATTTTACCTTCGATGCCACGGCTGCCGAATCCACCTGGAACGATGATGCCATCAACTTGCTCCATGATTTCCCAGCTTTTACCTTTTTCAAGATCCGCTGAATGAATCCATTGGATCTCCACTTCAACCCCGAGATGAAGCGCAGCATGGGTCAAGGCTTCCTTGACACTGATATAGGCATCATGCAGTTCCACATACTTTCCAACCAAGGCCACCTTTACTTTAGGTTTCTCGCGTTTTACTTCAGCGACCACACGTTTCCATTCCTCCCAATGCGGTTTCCTGCGAGCTTTCAAGTTGAATTTTTCCAATATAAATTCAGTAACGCCGTATTGCTCAAGCAGGAGTGGGATCTCATATAAGATTTTTGTGGTCATCATGGGGATGACAGCGCGCTCCTGAACATCACAGAACAGGGCGATTTTTTCACGTAAACTATCTGCCACGGGATAATCAGATCGGGCTACGATCATATCCGGTTGGATGCCGATTGAACGCAGTTCTCGCACGGAATGCTGGGTGGGTTTTGTCTTCAATTCGTTTGTGGCACCGATATAGGGTAACCACGTGACGTGAATAGAAAGGGTATTTTCCCTTCCCAGGTCATTACGAAGCTGGCGCAATGATTCCAGAAATGGCTGACTTTCAATATCACCCACGGTTCCACCAACTTCCACAAGGATGAACTCAGCACCTGTTTCCTGCGCGACCAAAGATATCCTGCGTTTAATCTCATTCGTGATATGAGGGATCACCTGGATGGTGCCGCCAAGGAAATCCCCATGCCGTTCTTTGCCTATCACTTCAGCGTAAACCTGACCAGCAGTTATATTGCAGACTTTGCTTAACCGGATATCAATAAAACGTTCATAATGACCAAGATCCAGGTCGGTTTCTGCACCATCATCAAGAACATAAACTTCACCATGCTGGTAGGGACTCATTGTCCCGGGATCAACATTAATATAGGGGTCCAGTTTTTGAACCATGACATTGAAACCCCGTTCCTTAAGCAACCGGCCAATGGCTGCTGCAGTAACCCCTTTTCCGACCGAACTGACCACACCGCCGGTGAAGAAAATGTACCTGGTTGTCATCATTGACCCCCTTTGTTTATGAACAGATTAAGAGACAGGGAGGGCGTTTTTTCCTGCCCTCCCTGATGATGAATGGGGAACGTTATCATGAATCGGTTATTTTTATTTTGGTGCATGATGAATTATTTTAACATGCTTTCATAATCCATAAAAGAACCTCCAAGGTTTTGGAGGTTCTCTGTGTCAACTTGTCTGTACTTTATTTTCAAGGGTCCGGGAGAGGATTTCTTCCTGTTCCTTGGATAAATTCTTTTCCTTTTTAGCCCGGCTGCCCGAGTCGCGGACCTTGGCTTTGTTCATCGCCTGGCGATAAGCCAATTCCATCACGGTAGGTTCGGGGGCTACAGGTTTCTCTTCTTCCGAAGCAGATTTGGCCGGTTTACTTTTTTTACCAGATCTATTTGCCTTCGGTTTTTCGATAACGGGTTCTTCCTTTACGATTTCAGGTTGAAGAGCCTTCATACTAAGCTTGATCTGTTTCTTTTTTCGATCCATATCGATGATCTGCACTTCCACTTCGTCGTTTTCTTTTAACAAGTCAGCTGGAGTGCGAACGAATCCATGGGAAAGCTCACTTACATGAAGCAAACCAGGTCTCTCAGCACCAATCTCAATAAAAGCGCCAAATTTCTCAAGTCGAACAACTTTACCTTTGACCACCATGTCTTTCTTAATATCTCTCCATTCGAGATCGAGAGGTTTGAACATGGTCAATTCTATTCTTTCATCCCTTACCCGTTTCACCCAAACGTCGATTTCCTTACCGGGTTGAAGTACATCGTCCACCTTCTTGATGGGCATTTTATCCGGGCTTTCAATTTGTGAAACATGGATAACAGCGGTTTTGCCTATCCCAATATCGATCTTGGCACCAGCAAGGCTGGTGATGATCACCTTGCCTTTAAAGTGCATTTTAGGTGTTATTTCGCTGGGTTCGGACTTTGCAGCCGTTATTTGATCCATTATCAACTCCATCAATTGGTTATTTGCAACAGGCGATTATACCGCGCAGGCTTATCGCTGTCAATTTCCTATTTTCCAGTCGTAATATATTCGATTGCCCGATCCAATTGCGGGTCACGACCGGCATCAAAGTCCTCCACCGTGAGTTCGACTGGAATATCTGGCTCCAAACCAACCCCATTAATTTGGCGACCGTTTGGAGTCAGCCAGCGGGCAACAGTCACTCGGATCGCCCCGGCATCATTTAACAATGTGGTCCATTGCTGGACAGATCCTTTCCCATAGGTTTTTGCACCAATGAGGATACCGCGTTTAAGATCTTGGATTGCACCAGCTGTAATCTCTGAGGCTGAAGCTGATCCTTCGTTGACCAGAACAACAATGGGAAGGGAGGGATCTGTCGCGAGTCCATTCCCATTTGCTTCATAAGTTTGTTGACTTCCGTCCCCATATTCCTCAATCAAGACCACGCCTTCCTTAATGAATTGGGACAAAACATCCACTGCCGTATCCAGATATCCACCGCCATTGTTTCGCAAATCCAGGATTATCCCCTTGGGATTATTTTTCAGCAGATCGTTTAAATGAGTACGCAGCAATGATGTAGTGTCAGAAGCAAACGAGGATAGATTGATATAGGCAATATTGCCTGCTTTCATTTCCGAGGTGACGCTTAGGAGGATTATCTTCGCCCGGATGATGGTTACATCGAAATCGTCCATTCCTTCCCGCCTCATCGTCAGAATAACCTTAGAACCAGCCGGTCCCAGAACCTTGCGTAAGACAAGATCGCCGGCGATACCAGTCATGTCCTGTCCATCAATTGCAACTACTTGATCACCTGGTTTCAAGCCGGCAGCTTCTGCCGGAGTATCCGGCATCGGGCTGATAATTGTCAGGTACTCCGAGGTGGTATCCACATATGCACCGATTCCTTCATATTCACCTTCCAAGGGTGCGTTTGCCTGTTGGAATTCCACCGGGTCCATGTATCCCGTATGAGGATCACCCAGCGATGAAAGCATTCCACTGATCGCTCCCTGCATAAGCAGGTCATCGTCAAGTGGTTGATCAACGTATTGCTCATGGACGGTGTCCCAGGCTTGCCAGAAAGGCTGGAAAAGGGTATCTTGATCACCATTTTGCGTCGGTGAAAATAAGGATGGATTATTAGCTTGGGATGTCGGAAGGAATAATGCGTTCGACACATTTTTTAATGCATATCCAGCCCAAAGCCCACCTGAAAATGTTGCAGCCAGCACGATCAAGCCAATGAAAATGAAAAGTATTACCTTTAAATTTTTGTTTTCCATAGTAATTCCTTAATCCTCCAATTATTCCAAATCAAACAATTAATATACTGCTTTAAGGTTAATCATGAATGAAAAAACTATTCATTTTTACCATCTGGTAAAACCTGGTCTAGAAAATCAATTCTTTCGATATGAGCATTTACACCTTGAACCGTGGGGTGTGAGCCAACCTGGATTGAATAACAACCCAAATCTACTGCAGTTTCAAGATTACGAGGTGTGTCATCCATGATGATCACTTCTCCAGGGGAGATATCGCCAGCAAGCGTCATTGCCTTAAGAAATGCTTCTTTTTGGGGTTTACAAAAAGGATCCATATCGCAGATATCGATGATGCTATTGAAGCATCCATCCAGATCCATTGCCTTGATCACCCGTAAGGCATGCTTTCGATCTGCATTCGTGAATATCATTTTTTCAAGCTTCAACGCCTGTATTTTTTGCTTTAAATCAGGGATTGGATGGAGCAAATCTTCAATGGGAACATCATGAACAAATGCAAGATAATTCTGGGGATCGATTTTATACTCAGCCACTAAACCACGAAGGGTTGTCCCGTATTGATTGAAGAGATTTTGTCTTTTATCAGGGATGATTTCCCAATCCAAGCCAATTTCGTTATGAATAAATAAATCAATACGATCGCCTATCAGATCCCATAACCCTATTGAAGACGGATAAAGAGTGTCATCCAGGTCGAAAAATATTGTTCGGTATGGCATTTGGCTGAGTATAACCCGAAATAATCGAGCTGTTCGAAACGGATATAATCTATCCAGAGGAATTCATGACGATTTCTATCTTATCTGAAAAAGTTGCATCGCAGATTGCAGCAGGTGAGGTTATTGAGCGGCCAGCATCAGTCGTGAAAGAACTCCTTGAAAATTCACTGGATGCCCATGCGACCCAGATAACCATAAGGATTGAACAGGGAGGCAGAAAACTGATCGAGGTCGCAGATAATGGGAATGGAATAGCCCCTAATGAATTGGAATTGGCAGTGGCACGCCATGCCACAAGTAAACTTCACGAAGCTGAGGATCTATTCCATATTCAAACCCTGGGTTTCCGGGGTGAAGCATTGGCTTCAATAGGTTCCATTTCACATCTAATATTGACCTCAAAAACATCAGACCGAAAGGATGGAGCGACTCTTGATGTGGAAGGTGGACGAATCAAATCGATTAAGCCATCTGCTGGTGCGCAAGGGACGATCGTCAGAGTTCAGGAACTCTTTTTCAATGTCCCCGCCCGGCTGAAATTCCTCAAGCAGGATCAAACAGAGCGCATGCAAATCGACTCATTGGTCACGCGTTATGCTCTGGCTTATCCGGACATAAAAATTGAATTATTTGAAGATGGTAAGACAATTATTCAAACCAGCGGTAATGGTGATAGAAGGGAAGTGCTTGCCAAACTCCATGGCGTGGATATCGCCAGGCAAATGCTGGAAGTTGAACTTGCTGAATCACCCATGGAGATCCATGGTTACACGAGTCCCATCTCACTCACCAGATCGAATCGCAAGGAAATAACATTCTTTGTTAACGGGCGATGGATCCAGGACATAGCGCTCAACGCGGCATTGCTCCAGGCTTACCATACTCTCTTGATGGTAGGGAGATATCCCATCTGTGTTTTATTGATAAAGATCCCTGCTGAAGAGGTTGATGTAAATGTGCACCCAGCCAAGGCAGAAGTTCGATTTCACCAATCCGAGCGGATTTTTAGCCTTGTGCAAAGAGCAGTGCGCCGATCACTCCTCGCGAATTCACCGGTCCCACAAGTTAATGCAGGATACTGGCGCCCGATTTCAAAAGTTGATGCCCGCGATGATTTTTTTTCAATAAATATGCCTCAGTCAAGCATCGAGAATGATACCTTATCACCGATGCTCCCTGGGCAAAACCCGGTGACTGCTGACCAGATCCAATTACTACCTGGACGATTACCGATTCTCCGCCTGGTGGGGCAGGTTGGCGCGACTTATTTAATCGCGGAAGCTCCGGATGGTCTCTATCTAATAGATCAACATGCAGCACATGAGCGGGTTCTCTTCGAAAGGTACCAGAATCAGCATGTTTCTCCCATACCTGCCCAAGCATTGTTGGAGCCTGCTATCCTTCAGCTGCCAACTTCGACAGTCAAAGAGTTTGAGGAAAAGCTTCCGATCCTGACTCATCTTGGTTTTGAAATCGAGACATTTGGATCAGAGACATTCCTTATTCGTGCAATTCCAGGGATCCTCACCGGAAGTGATCCACTGGCAGCGGTTCGGGTTGTTATTGAGGATTTTGAGGAGGATGAGACGCCTTTACAGGAAGAGACGGAAGCGAGGATCATCGCCAGGATCTGCAAACGTGCAGCCATAAAAGCTGGAAAAGTACTCTCGAACGAGGAACAGCAGGCATTGCTTCGCGATCTTGAGGCATGCAAATCACCACGCACTTGCCCGCATGGAAGGCCAACAATGATTCATTTATCAGTAGATCTATTGGAAAGGCAATTTGGAAGGCGCGGGAGTCGTTAAGTCGACGTTTGCATTTCTAAATTAAAACAAATCTCAGGGAGCGCTGTATTTGAGGGGGAGTTCGATGATGAAAGTAGTACCAACATTTAGTGTACTTTGCACAGAGATAATACCACCGTGAGTTTCAATGATGTGCCGGCAGATGGATAATCCAAGACCGGTGCCAATATAAGATTTTTCAGTTTGTTTTGCCCGATAGAATTTTTCAAATACATGAGGCAAATTTTCTTCGGCTATTCCCAGACCAGTATCTCGAATCGTAAGGAAGAGTTTTTGTTCCTGGGACCATGCCCGGATTTCAATGCGACCATCATCGCGATTGTATTTAACAGCATTGGTGAGGAGATTGATCAGAACTTGTTTGATCTTGTCCTTGTCAGCCTCCAAATTGGGCAGAACTTCAGATGGAAGGTCAATATGGATCTGAATTCCTTGCTCCTGGGCTTTTAATTGAACCACATCCACGCATTCCTGAATAAGCTGGGGGACGCTTATCACTTCGGGAGTGAAAGACATTCTTCCAGATTCGAGACGTGCCAGGTCAAGAAATGAGGTTGCGAGTTCATTCAACCGGACTGATTCATCATATATGGTTTTAGCCAGGCTCCGACGTTGCTCTTCGCTTACCTCTGGACGCTGCAGTAAGAATGAGATTGTATTAATGGAGGTAAGAGGGGTTCGCAATTCATGAACAAGCACTGATATCAAATCAGCTTGTTTGAAAAGACGCGCATTCTCAATCGCAATGGCTGCCTGAGCCCCAAGAGCGAGCAAAATCCCTTCATCTTCATTATCAAACTTTCCCTCTTTTCTATTAAAGACCTCCAAGACTCCCAAGCATTGGTCTCTTGCAATTAAAGGTATGGCTATCAAAGACTGTACTTGTAGATCGATAATCTTTTCAGCATGTCCATAATAGCGGTCGTCCTGGTGAACGTTTTCGATCAAGGCAGGTTCGCGATGCGTGGCAACCCAACCTGCAACACTCTCCATGGGGATTGCAGTGGTTCCTGCAGGATGGGAGTCAGCAGATGTGGAAATAGACTTGAAATATAGCTCCTCACGATTCTGATCATACAGGAGTAATGAGGCAGCTTCCGCTTTGACCAATTCCTCGGCTACTTTGACAATACGTTGAAGCAGGATATCAAGATCTGTAACATTGGCGAGATCACGGGCAATCTCGATCAATCTTTGATATCGTTTCAAAGCCAATGTGAATGTAATCTCGCTCATGCAAATGCTCCCATGAGTTCAGGTAAAAATTCGGTGACACTTTCTCTAACGATCACATCAGCAATTGAATCGTAAGGGGTTGGAGAAAAATTATTTATAATCATCCTTGCGCCATTTCTAACCGCATTCAAAGGCAGGGAAGCAGCGGGTACAACTTCCAAGGATGACCCGATCACCAGGATCAAATCAGTCTTTCGGCAATAGTCTTCTGCATGCGAAAAAGATTCTTCAGGCAGGAATTCTTCATACAAGACAATTCCCGGTTTTAGGTTATTTTGGCATTCTCTGCATTTTGGAATTCCCCCATTCTTGATTTCGAGGATAATGTTTGAAAGTGAATGGTGTTTTTCACAACGCGGGCATTCAAAATCAGAAAATGATCCATGGAGTTCGATGACATTTTGAGAGCCGGCTCGTTGATGTAAACCATCCACATTTTGGGTCAAAATGGCTTTTACCTTACCAGTTTTTTCCAATCCAGCCAGCGCAATATGCGCTGCATTCGGGGAAGCATCAATGCTTCGCATTATCAATGGTCGTAACCAATCATAGAACCGTTCTGGATGAAATTGCCACGCTGAGTGTGATGCGACCTGCATCGGATCGAATTTCTCCCATAGACCAGTACCCTTGGAACGAAAATCCGGTATTCCTGATGGTGTGGAAATTCCTGCCCCAGTGAATGCTATCGGGAAGGCAGCATTCTTAAAGAGCGCGATCGCCTCTTTAAGCGATGGTTTTATTGTATCTATGACCATTATTTAATATGTTGAAGGATTGTATCTGCCAGTTTGATGAATTGTTGTGTGAGTAATCCTTCAGGTTGAACGTCTATCAATGGCACATTGCGAAGGGCAGCTTGATAGGCTTGTTCAGGAGCGGGAGGAATCATCTGGATGACAGATTGTTTCAAAGCTTCCTGAACTTGGGCTATTGTATATTGGACATCTGCACGCATGCGATTCACCAGTACGACAGACAATAATTTGGATTTTCCAAATCCTCGCTCATTCAGTTCTTCGAGAAGCAGATGAGTGCGCTGGACGGTAACAGGTTGAGGTTCTGTTACTAAAATAACTTCCTGGCAAAGATCAAGGATTTGATTAAGATTTGGAAAATAATTTGTTCCAATATCCAGTATTATTATCCGACCACATGTCGTGAGGTGCTCAATAAGGTTTTTCAATTGTTCTGCGGCATGGATCAATTCAGTATCTTTACTGTGATTGGCTGTCATTAAAAGTCTCGTACCATTAGTCATTTTGTACAATTCGGTTTCAATCTTTGCTTTGTTGATTTCATTTGGCTTAAGTTTTAGAAGTTTGTTTAGACCATCAGATTCGTTGTATCCCAGCTCAATGGCCCAGGAGCCCTGACCTGGACGTAACTCAGCAGCAATGACTTCTTCTTTAATTTTTTGTTTCATGGTGATGGCAAGATTTAGTGCCAGGCTGGATACTCCAAGTCCGCCTTTTGCCGCAATTACCCCGATGGTATATCCTTTTTCAATTGGAGCTGCAGCGCTGCGTGCCTTGCCGCGAACCAGGAGCGCTTTGATATGTGCCACCAATTCTGCCGGATGGACAGGTTTGGTTAAATAGTCATCTGCGCCTACTTCATACCCGGTGACCTTGTCATCCACCTGGCTCTTTGCCGTAAATAGAATGATGGGTGTGTCTGAAGTCTCTTTTTCCTGTCGAAGCTGGCGAGTGACCTCATACCCATCCAGGTCAGGCATCATGACATCCAGGACGATCAAGTCCGGTTTTTCATTCCTTGCAAGGCCTAGAGCCTGTGTACCATTATTAGCAGCAACTATCTGGTAGCCCTGGCGCTGGAGCATCAAGCCAACCAGGCGCAGTGTTTCCATATCATCATCAACAATTAGTATCTTCTCAGCCATAGGAATCCCTTTATAGGTTGGTTTCTAAAGTCAGTCTAGCACAAACTCATTTACACGGCAAGAGAAGATGGTGTGCATTTTATGAAAAATAGAGATGCTATAATCCCAGCATGGAATTAATGGATTTTCAAGAGATCCTTATCACAAGATGTCAAATTGACATAAATAAACCCTTGCTGGCAGCAGTTTCAGGTGGACCTGACAGTCTATGCCTAGCAGATCTCTTGAATCAGCTCCACTTTGCCGTGGTCATCGCGCATTTTGACCATCAATTACGTCCTTCTTCAACCGCTGAAGTAGAAATGATTAGATCGTATGCAGTTAGAAACCACATTGAATTTACTACGGGTTCGATGAATGTAAAGCATTTTGCAGAATCAAAGAAATTATCCATTGAAGAAGCAGCCCGTAAGGCTCGGTATACATTTCTATTTGAACAAGCAAAAAAATATGAAGCTCAGGCGGTAGTTACCGGGCACACAGCAGATGATCAAGTTGAAACGATCCTCATGCATTTATTACGCGGGAGTGGCGCTGAAGGTCTCCAGGGAATGGCGT
The DNA here is from genome assembly GCA_963804865.1 of uncultured Chloroflexia bacterium. Lineage (GTDB taxonomy): Bacteria > Chloroflexota > Anaerolineae > Anaerolineales > Anaerolineaceae > CAVVEQ01. Next base: position 736,554 of record CAWDSH010000001.1, on the reverse strand, counting down.
TTTTCAGCTCAGGAAAGGCGTGGGATTCCTTGATCCCGCTTGCCCGTCCACTTTTAGCCACCTGGCGGTCTGAGACTATTGCGTATTGCAGAGAGCACCAATTGGAACCAGTGACGGATGAGACAAATTCTGATACCAAGTATTATCGGAACAGGATTAGATTGGAATTAATCCCGTTGCTCGAGACCTATAATCCGAGATTCAAAGAGAATCTCCTCAAGACCGCTGATGTAATTCAAGGAGATCAACTCACCTTAAAAAACCATCTGGACACTATATGGCAAAAGGTCTTGATCGATCAAACCGCTGAATGCATTATCCTCGACGCAGATGAACTTAAAAAGTTGGGTACAGGTACGCTGAGAGGTATCTTTCGAAAAGCCATTCGGGAATTGCGTCCTGGTTTGCGTGACGTGGATTTTGAATCAATTGGACGCGCAATTGAATTCTTGCATCATCCACCAAGGACTAAAAACACCGAGTTATTGCAGAATCTTGCTTTAACTTACGATGGGGAGAGAATTATTATTCACGAAAAAGATTCCTTACCTTTTGATGATGTTTGGCCACAATTCTTGAATGAGGAAATCCTCAAGGTAAATGAAGGGGAGTCAGCAAAACTTGGTGAATGGAGTTTCGAAATCACCCGTGAAATCGGGACAGGATTGCATCAGAAGTCCAAGTTTACACAAGATCCATTTCTTGCATTTGTGGATGCAGATATGATCCGTTTACCGATCGATGTCAGGACATTCCGAGAAGGGGATAGGTTCATGCCTTTCGGAATGGGTGGACATTCAATGAAACTATCTGATTTTTGGATAAACTCCGGTCTACCACGCAGAGGAAGAAAAAAATGGCCTTTGATCTGTTCGGGGGAAGATATTATCTGGATCCCTGGATTCCGAATTTCGGAGAAGGTAAAAATTACCCCCAAAACCAGGGATGTTTTTCGATTATCGTTAAGAAAATGCTGATCAGGCTATCTCTGAAAGATGCCGTAATTTCATCTGAATTTCCCGCCACTGAATCTTTGAGATCCCGAGCTTCTGACGTATTTTCTCTGCAGGTGTTTTAGATTTCCATTCGTTCAAGGCGCAGGTCCAGCGACACATATCAAAAGATAAATGTTTGCTGATCCCGGCATCTTTACCAATATCCTCTAGCAGGTATTCCAGGCGGCGCGGCGACCAGGGAAATGCTTTCTCAGTGGGATGATATTGCTCGAGGTATTCAAGGTAAGCATCCACCCATGGCTGGGAGAGAACGATCTTCCTTTCTTTGTATCGATTTGCCGGATTGGCATACCGAACAAATAAAAAAGGTCCTTTTGGGGGTTGAAGATCAATGTGATTGACATCTATCGCCAGGCATTCCCCTTTTTTGATACCGGTCTCAAGAAGAAGCATTAATAGTGTATACGGGCGAACATCCGGTTTACCAGCTTTTCTGATACCCTCCACCAAGGTGAATACCTTCTTCTGTTCACTTTCTGTTAAGACTTCCGGGAGGGGACTGATCACGGATTGCTGCACAACTTTTTCAGCAGGATTTGATGAAATCCTCCCATTTTGGAATAGCCAGCGGGTAAAGGCTTTCACCGATGTCACTCTTCTAGCAAGGCTCTTCGGACTGCAGGGTACTCCTCGCGATGATTGCAGCCATTCGAGGAAACGATTGATATCCTGAGTCGTTATTGATCCAACTGAACGATCAACCGGTAAATAATCGATAAAAAGATTCATGTCCCCCAGGAAAGCCTTGATTGTGTAGGGGGATTTACCTTGATCGCGCAGGTAGATTTCCCACGAAAGAAGGGCAGAGGATATCGGAGTATCCGGCGTTATGTGGATGCCGGTATCTTGATTATCGGGCATTATTATTTACCTCCGAAGATTCTGCGCATAGCTAAATTCATACATGAGTGTACCTGATATGGGGACCGGTGTCAATTAATTGATACAAAATGGATGGATCGAAAATGATCCACCCATTTTGAAAATTCTTCACTACTTTGAAATTGATTAAGATTCAACGAATTCGAGTGTAACGGTTTTTCCACCTTGCTCGTCATTCTCGACAAGGATGTTTCCTCCCAATTTTTGAAGCATCGCTTGAGTGAGAATATAAGTGGAAACATCCATGCCCATCCCGGAGATATCCGAAAAGAATGTCTCTGGTTTGTCAGCGGAGATCTGATTTAAATCCTCAAGGTTGACGCTACTCCCAGGATTATTGAACTTAATTTTGTGATCAACCATTGTAAGGGTGATGACACCTTTTTCGGGAGAGGAACTGATGGCTGCAGAGACCAATTTTGAAAATACTTCCTGAAATAAGGTGGGATTCAATTGGAGAGGTTTCATTTGTTCAGGGATTTCTGTTTTAAATACAACAGATTTTTCCTTGAATTGATCTACATTATCAAGCAAAACTTTGTCAATCACGGTGTGAATATTGATTGGTTGCGGGGGTAATTCCTTTGACTCTTTTTGCACCTTAATGAAAGTTGACAGCAGCTCAAATTTATTTCTCATCTCGTCAAGGGAATTTCTTACCACGCTCACTTGGTCGGATGTATCACCCTCACCAGATAAGTCTTTGGCCTTGGCATTTAAAGTTTGAAAAGATTTTCTTAAACCATCGATGATGCCAAAAAAGAATGCAGATTCCTTATGATCAATCATTGATAATGATTCATTTTGAAAATCTGTAGATTGACGCTGAAGAACATCACTCGAGTTCTTAAGGCGATTAATTTCATCCAGTGATGCATGGAGTTCAGTTTCGAGATAGGAGATCTGAGCCGCCATATCACCTTCCCCGCTAAATTCAGGAACCGGTGCACCAACCCGGTAGTCTTTTCCTGGAAGGTAGTTAGATCTCAAATCTTCGATGGTCTTTGCTTGAGCCTGGAATTCCTGGGAAAGCTGACTATACTTTTCGCGCAATGTATCCGCATCCATATTTGCAAGATCGGTTGCGACCAGTGCACTGCCTTTATGGGTTATAGCCTCATAAATTGGAGCAATGCCATCAGCCAAATTTAGCAGGAATGATTCGTCAGTGATATCCCAAAGCCTTGTTGAATACGGGGAACTTATTAATAATCCAGCGATGGCTTTTTCATCTTTCAAAACAGGTACAAAAAGCAAATTTGCTGGTGCTTTAAGACCCAGCACATCGCGCATAGTTCTGAGGTCTTTGATCAGATTTCCGCCTACAGACATGATCAGGGGCTGGTTTTGATTGAAGGCTCGGGAGATTTCTGGAATGGCTTCACCCTTTATGACCACACCAGGAATAATATCCTGACGGATCAGGTCGTATCCAATTTGGGCAACGACCTGATTTTGCGAGTCCGGAGGAAGGAGGAACATTGAGATATCGGCCACCATGGTTTGTCCAATTGCTTTAACCAATCCTCTGGCGAAAGATTCGGATTTGTCTTGAGAATGCAATTGCAACCACGATTCGATCGTGCGTCGCTCTGCGCTAAAACGAGTCCGTTCAGAAGGTACAGCCGGATAAACGGATTTCGGCGCGGGCAAGAAGGTTTCAACGACTTGTGGAAAGCGGCGCGTAAGTACAGGGATGAGGGGATATGTAAATACCTGAACAAGTCGAATGATTCCTGAAAAATCTCCACTTTGAGTGGGCAGCACAAGGTGGGCAACGTATCCGGTGAGATTAATTGCCAGGAAGCCCACGCCGATTCCCCATCCATCCGGTTTCTTCATGATCAGACCAACCAAACCGGCGATAATGATCAGAACACATAAATTTGCCCAATTAAGATCCTGCCATGAAGAATTGAAATCCATGACCGGACCAATTTGCAGCCAAGTTACGAGATTCACGATGAATAAAATGGCAATGATCGTATTTATGCCGATCAGAGCATAATCGGCAGCCTTCCAGGTTTCTGGAGAAATCCACATCCACACGATCCAGGCGAGGCAAAGGGCGTTAACTACCCGATCGAGAACCGGCAGGATCAGGTGCGTATCGAACAAACCTCGCCAACCAAACGTGCTGATCAAGAATAGCATCAACTGGCTGATCAACACAACAATGATCCCGAGCATGAATCGCCGATAGACTACATCTTCTCTAGACCTTCGACTCACAATTGCCAGCATTAAAGTGGCAAGGGCAGAAAATACCTGGACCAGGTGATAAATCAAATCACCCGAAGGTTCAGTAAGGATAGAGAGGACTTGTGCAATCAGAGAATCCATGCAAGGTTTCCTTATCTAAGAAAAAATTATAGCATGGTCACAAAGAATGTATCACATTGCCACTGGTTGACAAATCCACCTTTTTTGTTAGAATTGCGACCAGTACTGCCGAAGTGGCGGAATTGGCAGACGCGCTACGTTCAGGGCGTAGTGGGCGAACGCTCATGTGGGTTCAAATCCCACCTTCGGCACAAAGATCCTGCATTCAGCAGGATCTTTTTTATGGCATCCTTCTTGTAACATCCATCCTAAGAATTTAGAATAGAATTATGAAAGTTTTCCTTCAAAAGAACCGCCGCTTTACCTTTATAGCAATCCTTATCATCGTCATTTTTATTTTGATGACTTTATTTGGCAGGTTGACAGAACTTGCCCGTCTCAGCAATGAACGGGATGAAATCGCAACAGAGAATCAAAATCTACAGAGAACGCTATCATATCTTCGAACACAGAATGCATATGCAACATCCGTTAAAGCTGTAGAGGATTATGCAAGGGAAGAGGGGCGAATGGCTCTTCCTGGAGACCAGGTGATCATCCCCGTAGCTCCAAAAGATATCACTCCTGTCCCGGAAGTGATTGTCCAACCTACACCAGAGCCTATTGCCAATTGGAAAGTATGGTGGGCATTATTCTTTGGGGAATGATTATTTCTGCATCAAGGATTTAAAAGAAAATTCAAATCGGCTTCGGTAAAAACTTGTAAATCAGGGCGGACCAAATCTGCCTTGGATAATTCATCCATTGTATAAGATGTCGCAACTGCAAGACAGTGCATGTTTGCAGCTTTTGCTGCTTGAACTCCAGCGATCGAATCCTCGATTACCAGGCAATTACGAATAGTTATTCCAAGCCGTTGCGCGGTCGTAATGAATATCAACGGATCAGGTTTCCCTTTCATATTTTCACCCGATTGCAAAAGATCGAAGTATTGTATGATAGAAAATCTCTCCATCATTAATTTGATATTCACCAGGGGTCCAGAGGAAGCCACCGCTTGTTTATATTTATGATCACGAAAATATGCAAGCCATTCGATAACGCCGGGGAATACTTTACAATTATCTATCATCTGACGAAACATAATCTCTTTTTGTTCAGACAGTTCACCTTTTTCGTTTTGAGACAGAGAAGAATCAAATAATGTGTCAAGTGTCCTTTGGTTATTCATACCGTAGGTTTTGGCAAAACCATCTTCGGTCAAATTCTTTCCCACTTGGGCTAGAATTCTATTCCACGCAAGAAAATGAGTCTGACCGGTATCGATAAGGACTCCATCCAGATCCCACAAAATCGCGTATTCATTCTTTGGGTTTTTATTCATAAGGAGAATATCTTATTCCTAGAAGGGTAATATCATCGGAAGGTATGGTGTTATGGGTGAAAGCGATAATATCATGTTCAATGGCACTAATAAGTTCCTGAATAGTTTTATGGCGATTAGACTTGATAATATTCCTTAGATGGTCGGTTCCATAAGCTTCACCCAACGCATTAAATTCATCAGTGGCGCCATCTGTGTACATGATTAAAGAGTCTCCCGGCGCCAGCAAATATGCATGGTCAGTATAGAGCACATCCGGATATACTCCCATGGCCATATTGCCTCCATAAAGCTCATCCATTCTGCCTGATTTTGAGTGAATCCAATATGGCAAATTGTGGCCGGCATTCGTATAGATCAACTTTCCATTCGATATATCGAGTACACAATAGACAGCGGTGACAAAGGATCCATCCGGAGTATCTTTCTGAAGTAATTGATTGACCTGCGAAAGTACTTTCGATGGGGATGTAAATTGTTCTGCGTATGCCCGGATGAGTGTCCGCGTCACAGTCATGTAAAGAGCTGCGGGGATCCCTTTATCAGACACATCGGCAACAACCAATCCATATTTTCCGTGACCAAGATCGATCATGTCGTAAAAATCGCCGCCAACCTGTCGGGCGGTGACCCAGTGGACTGCCAGTTGCCATCCGTCAATGGTGGGGAGCGATTCAGGGAGAAATGTGATCTGGATCTTCCTGGCAACTTGAACTTCCTGATCCAATCGTTGGCGCTCAACCATTTCCATTTTCAACCTATCATTCTGAATGGCCAGAGCTATTTGTTGAGCTATACCAGATAAGATCTCCAACCGTTTTTCATGAAATTGTATTTGTAGTCTGGGTTCCATGGCCAGCAAAATTCCAAATTCATCGGCTGTGATTTTTATTGGGAAAGCATGCAACGACGGTTTAATATCTTGTTCGGGATTTACCGGGTAATAAAGTTCTTCCGCATCCTCAAGCCCAGGCCAGCAAAATGGTGAGCTCGCATCATCCGGAAGAATAACTGAAATCTGGCGGTTTTGATCCTTTACTAAATTTAAAAATCTGGCATCGGGTTCGACGATAGTCTGGGTTAGGATCTTTTTTTCCTCCTGATGGTCCCCTGTGTAGGATTGAACAACCCTATAAAAATGGTCTTTTTCATTCCACAAATAGAGGATTGAAGTATCAATTCCCACAAGAATTGGAATTAAATGAATGATGGTGGTTAATATATCTTCAAGATCATTCTGGCTGGTTACTGCTTGAGCCACCTGCAGGAGGACGGCAGTCACATATGCTTCCTCTTGCCGGATTTCAAGCAAATGAATATTCTCCAAAGCTACGGCAGTTTGATTGGCGATCCCCTGAAGGATGGATCTTGTTTGATCATCGACACCAGCTGATATCGGTGATGAAGTGTCTTCGTGCATATCTACAATAAAAGCGCCCAGGTAAACTCCCCGCGATGCCATGGGGAATGCCATCATATTTGAACTCGATCCAAATTGAGTTTGAGACAATCCAAGTTCGACTTCAGGATCATGAATAATTAAGGGTTGCTTTGTTAGACGCAAATTTCTAAAAGCAGGCGCATTGATTTCTTTGATACACAGGGATGCGCCCGTCATTTCAAATCCAAAGCTTGATTTGAGCTCAAGCGTTGCTTGCCTGTCATTCCAGAGGAAAAATGCACAGCGAGCGAGACCGATCAGCATGGGTGAAAGGCGAGCCATATTATCCAAAAGCTCATCAGCGGAACCGATATCTTGAACGGATTCAGATACCTGGAGTAACACAGTCGAAATCCAGGCTTGCGATTGTGCTTCCGTAAACAACCTGGCATTTTGAATTGCCACAGCGGCATAACTGGCATGCGTTGTGGTCATGGCTACTGCTTCATCCCCATAACGTCCGGATTCATGATGGGAGAGAGTGAGGATCCCAAGCACCTGATTGCCGGCAATCAATGGAACGGTTATCGCAGAATACTCTTTGGGCATTGTGAGAGCAATGCCCAAAGGACCTAAAGGGTCTGATGGTTTTCGGATCCGCGGATCGCAACAATTCAAGGCATTGGCTAGCCATTCCCTGACCTTTACATCTTCTTTTCGCAGGATGGAAATTCTCTCAGTTTGAACCCCACGGACTGCAGCCAAGTGGAGTTCCTGATCTTTTAATTCTTCCCTGATTGTTGGAATATCCAGAAGCCAAATTGCAGACGCTTCACAAGGGAGATTTTTTTCAATTTCAGTGAGAATTTTCTCAAGAAGCTCATCCAATGCAATATTTGAGGAGATTAACCCTGCTACTTCCCTGAAACCATCAGCCACCCTGCGACGCCATTTTTCTGATCGGTATAACGATGCATTGCGCAAGGAGAGGGCTATCCCGGATGCCAACCCTTTGATGAGCGTTAGATCATCATCATTAAACGCATTGATTGAATCACTCTGAATATCCAAAACTCCCAAAATGTGGTTCCCATAAACAAGCGGGACAGCCAGTTCGGAATAAGATAATTCAGGTTGAGGTGATTTTTTAAGGAAGAGTTTTTCTTTAGATATATCTCCGGTGAGAAACGATTTGCCCGTTCGCGCCACCCATGGGATGATTGCTTTATCGTTCTGGATATCAAAGACCGTATTCTCTCCGCTGTTGTTGTTTTTACGAGTTCCACTTCCGGTGCGATGATTGATTTTCGAAAGAAGGGGATCTATCAGAAAAATATTGACAAAGGGATAATTAAAACGTACGTGAATTAGATTTACTATCTCGTTAAGCAATTCATCGAAATCGAGGATTGAATTCAACGTATGATTTACTTCCAGAATAGCTGATAATCGATTGGACCTGTTCTGTAAATCCGCCAGGAGTTCAGTACTGGCAACTGCCAGGGCAATACTATCTGCAAGAGCTCTAAGTGCGACCATTTCATGTTCGTGAAAAGTATTATGTTTCTCTGAATGGATATCCAGAACTCCCAACACCCGATGCTCTATCTTTAAAGGCAAAGCGACTTCAGATTTTGATGGCAGCAATTCCTTAAATTGAGTGTAATTTGTAATATTTCTGCTATTGCTGGTAATAATTTCTTCCCCACTAATAGCAGCCTTACCCACCACTCCTTTACCAAGCCGGTAGGCTTTGTTGTCCATTTGATCAGCGGCTTCTTTAAAAAGCGAGTGAGTTTTTAAGGTCAGAATATTTTTTTGATTATCGAGGATAAAGATGGCTACAAATGAATATTTAAACTCTTCCTGGATGAGGTCTACAATCTTACGGGTTAATTTCGCAAAATCGTGGATATTTGCTATTTCCTTGCTGACTTTTTGAACAAGGGAGAGCTGGTCGGAACGCCATTTTTTAATAGTGACCTGGCGGGAGATCTCGAGTGAAAGTGCTGTCGAAGCAGCAAAACTTTCCAGGAAGTCAATTTCTTCAGGCTCAAAATCACATCCCTTTTTTTGCACTTCTATAACGCCCAGAATTGACTCATGCGCGTTGAGTGGGATGGAAACACATGCGGGATTTAATTTATGAGATTTTTGAAGAGTCGTATTCTTTGTCAGAAAACACTTCTTCACCAAGCTGGGAGCGTTTTTATTAGGAAGAGTTTCAACGGGGTCTTGCCCAGGCAAGGGAAAAAAGGGTGAGGCCAGCCATACTTTGGCTGTGTAACCATCTATCCTTGATAGAAATTTGGAAATATAAGTCGATTGCTCAGAAGCCAAGGACAAGTCGAGGATTGCGTCACCAAAGTGAAGCAAATCCTTCCAAGATTTGTCCCTTGAAACGTTCGTTTGAGAATTCAATTTTACGGATTCCGTAACTTGAGCATCGTGAGGGTGTTTTTCCCCTCTTCAAACTTGAACTTGACTTCATCCATCCATTGCCGCATGATATACAAGCCCAAACCATGGGTTTTTCGAGTACGTAAATGACCTTTTAGATCAGGAATCGGAACTTTATCTGGATCGAATGGTTTCCCATGATCGACCAGGGTGATTCTCAAACCAAGATCTGTAATGTCAAATGAGAACTCGATGTCGCCTTTATCTTCACCCCCATATGCATGTTCGATAATATTTGAACAGGCCTCATCCACGGCTGTTTCAACCGCATAGGTTGCAAAGTCATTTAAACCAGTATCCTGAGCGGCTTCTCTGACCAAACTGGAAATTTCGGTCAGGTTTTCATACCGCCCAGGAATTATTACCGTGGGCATGCATAACACCTGGGAAGTTTAGAAATATCCGACCGCGGAAACCACATCCTTGAAAATCTTGAAAAGGACATGAAAACCCGCTAGTTCTAGAGATGATAATATTTTCGGGGGCACATTGGCGAGGAGCACTTCTCCCCGGTTGTAACGTTTGCATTCCTTTTGAGCAGCAATCAAAACCCGCAGTCCAGCACTGGAAATGAACTCAACACCCCCAAGATCGAAAACGATGCGGTACTTGCCGGAATTTGTCAATGATATTACCGCTTCTTGAAATTTGGGAGCTGTCGCGGAATCGATTCGCCCCTTGGTCTCAATCAAATCACAATGCTTATATTCTATAGTCCGAATTTCCATTTTGCCCTCCGAATGAGGTAATATTTCATTTGCTGAATAATTATAACATGCGACCAATTTTGACTTGTTAAAATTAAACGGTCATTGACACACAATATCTTGACACTTTTCCCAAAACCGTTAATTTTCAGGTAGAATAAAAATAAGCCTTATGCGATTCCCTGGTTTTCGAGATTCTCTCGAGAATAAAAAGGATATGCAATGGATAATCAACAATCACCTCAAACAGTTATGGATAATTTCAAACGAAGACAGCGCATGCTCCCATTCCTGGTGGGCGGCCTGGCAGTCCTACTTTTAATCATCGGGATCATCATCCTGGTAGCCTGGTTTGCTGGACCAAATGCCCCGGCATTATTCTCCACACGAACACCGACTCCCACGAATACTCCAACGGCTACCGCCACTCTGCCTACACCCACACCATCTGATACCCCGACCATCACCAATACCCCCGAGCCGACAACGACCCTCACCCCATCGGGTCCATTTGAGTATACGGTGAAATCCGGGGATACATGCTGGGATCTGGCAGATAGATTCAGCACCGATACGGTCACAATAATAGCGATCAACAACTTCCCTGCCGGTACATGTCCCCTACAACCGGATATGAAGATCCTCATCCCAGCACCGGGTCAACAACTTCCCACTGCCACACCGGTGCCTTCGGATCTTCCCAGAGGGACCAGGATTCAGTACACGATCCAATCCGGAGATACCCTTGCGAGCATAGCATCCCAATTTAATACCACCCGTGAAGATATCATTCGCTTGAATCCCAAGCAGATGGCAACCCCGGATAAGATATTGGTAGGAGATGTGATCACCGTTGCCGTCAACCTGGTCACCCCGACAATGACCAGGGGCGCAACCAGCACTCCGGTTGGAACTCAATCAGCACCTTTGGCAACACCCACGATTTCACCAACTCCATAAAAGAAAAAAACCTCCCCGTAAGGGGAGGTTTTTTATCTTAGAATTCTTGAGAGTTCTTGCAACACGATAGGGTCATTCTCCGTTTTACATAACGCTTTCAAGATAGCATCGCCTTGTTCTTGATGCAACTGCGATATTGCCCAAATCGCGCTACCCTTTACCACTGGATCAAATTCGGTTTGGATCATCTTGATCGCTAATTGCATCACGTCGACCTGTCCCTGATTTCCCGCAGCGATCAATGCATTTCTTAACAAACCTCTCCTTTTAATTCTTTGAATTGGACTGGAATGAAAGGTAAGAGAAAAATCACGGGAGGTTATATTGACTATTCTTTGAATATCAAGATTTGAGGTCATATTTGACGCTTGATACTCTTTATCCACATGGCGTGATAATGCCTGTTTGTTCCAGGGGCAGACTTGCTGGCAAATATCACAGCCAAAAATCCAGCCATTCATTTTTTCCCGGTATTGAACGGGGATTATCCCTTTATTCTCAATAGTGAGATAGGAGATGCATCCACGTGCATCGATGGATCGATCATTTTGTATACACCCTGTAGGGCAGGCATCCAAACAACGATGACAGGTTCCACAATGATCTTTGAGGAGAGGTGGTGTGGGAGGTAAATTGATGTTGATGAATATTTCCGCCAAGAAGAAATATGAACCCAAAACAGGAGAAATTAAGCAAGAATTCCGCCCGATCCACCCGAGACCGGCCCGCTGACCCAACTCACGTTCAAGAACCGGGCTACTGTCTGTGCATATAAATGATTCAATAGCTCTATTTGTGCAAGTTTCCGTGTAAGTGACTAGTTGTTTCAATCTTGGTGGAATGACCAGGTGGTAATCCATACCTTTGGCATAAGATGAAATTGATAAAGATGGTGTGCTTTCATCAGGCGCAGGGTAATTCATTCCCAGGATTATTATGGAACCACAATCCGCAAGATACTCACGGGGATCAGCCCTCCGTCTCAGCGAATCTGGTCGAGAAAGATAATGCATTTCGCCGTGATAACCCTTAGCCAACCAGCTTGTGAAATAGTCGAAATGCTCAGGCGGGTCGGCGGTGGTGATGCCGAAGAGTGAAAAGCCGAGGCGATTTGCCTCGGCTTTTATCTTGCTAATTAGCTCATCCATGAAGAACTCATCAAGCGTTAATCAAATGCATCAAGGTGTTGCCGTTGGAACCACGGTCACGGTTGTATCCCCAACGACAATTTGCACATATAAAGGTTCACCGAAAAAGTAACCTTGCGGATTAAGCATCTTCCACCATATTTTGTAAGTCCCATTTTTGCTCGGGGAAACCATCGGAACACTGATCTCTACTTCAGCTCCAGGTTTTACCTCAGAGGTTAATTTCACTTCTGTCACTTTTAGAACAGCTTCGACCATTGAAATTGAGACACCATCGAGATAAACCAGTTTGTAATTCGCATTCCAGGTTGTTGTCCCGATATTTTTAATCCTCCAAGTCTTGGTGAATTCTGTTTTTGGCAATATTTGCGAATTGTCCGGCACGGTCACATCAGCCACAAATTCTGCGTTATCAGCGCTTACCGTGGGTTGCCCTATCCCGATGGGCGGAATCCCGGGGAGTGTGCCAAGCGGAGTTGTGGTGATCGCAGGCGTGGCTGTCATTGTGGGAGTCGAGGATGGTTCTGGAGTAAAAGTGGAGGTAGGCATGGCAGCGGCAGTTGAGGTCAATTCCGCTTCCACCGTCTGAAACACCTGGGTGATGAGCAGGCTGGGATCAGTGGTTGGAGTCTGTGGCTTCCCCAAACCACAGGCAGTCAGTAATCCCAGCATAATAATAACCAAGACACTTAAATATTTCACTTTCGGGTGGTGCATTTTGAATCCTCCAACACAGTAAGGGAAATTTGAATACTCAGCATGTTATTGTCAATGCTGAGGGTTTTATTGTCAAGGGTGGTGTATTTTACTTCAGATCGGGTTTAGGAGTAACAACCCATGCTTCAGGGTTGGGAGTTGAAGGAATAGATGTATTGAAACCTAGAGTGCCCCGAAAAGTTACATAGGTGACAGTTCCCGCATAAACCCGGAACCAGAAATTATAGGGTTCATCCATATATTTTATATAGATGCGATATTCACCATCCGGCAAATCGCTCAAAACCAGATTTTCCCGGTAATAATCATCTGCGTTCACACCCAATTCCGCATAAGTATAAACTTCCCAGGTATGACCTTTGCGATTGGTTACAGCAATAATCTGGCTGTTTATAAGTGAACCATTGGTATTCATGATCCTTGCTGCCAGGATGCCATTTCCTTCAGGCGGAGATAACCAGAGCTCTGGATTGCGTGATGAGAAGAAATCAGCGCTTTCCAGCCTGACCTCAAAATGAAGATGAGGTCCAGTTGTATTTCCGGTGGTACCGATATACCCGATGACATCTCCCTGTTCCACATGCATTCCAGGGCGGACTGAGATCTCACTCATATGGGCATACACCGTGGTCAATCGACGATTCTCATATCCGAAATTGTGGCGAATGGTGACAGCCAGACCATAGGGATCTTTTTTATCAAGACCGGTGCCCATCAAGCCATAACCTGCCCAAGTTATGGTACCTGACGCAGCAGCCCGCACCGGGGTGCCATATGGGGCGTCGATATCCACTCCAGTGTGAACTTGATCTGTTTCGCCGAAGATATAACCATACCTATAATCAGGCAATGGCCAATTCACTTCGTCTACCTGGATAGGTCGAAAAAAGTAGAAGTGATCGTTTGGACTGAGAGCCCAAGGGATCTCTTCCAGAGGTGGACGCCAATCGGATATCGGTATGGGCGCGGGCGTTGGAAATTCAATTTGTAGAGGTGCTGCGAATGTCTGTGTCGGTCTCCTCGTCGGGATTATGGTAGGTAACTCGCGGGGTGTTGCTGTACTTGAAGGTTGAGGTGATGAAGCTATGGGGATTTCCGATGGCATCGAAGAAGGAGTGGGGTCGGGAAAGTTTGTTAAACACGCAGTTACTCCCAATATCATGGAAAGAGAGAGAAGAAACCAATATCTAACTTTGCGCATGGCAGCTAGTTCTTGGTCGCACTGGGAGTGGGAGATGCCGAGGGAGTGCGGGTATTTGTGGCGGTACGGGTCGCAGTCCTGGTGGGACTTCTCCAGGGGGTTCGCGTGGGTGTTGTGGTTATCGTCGGGATGGGAGTATAGGTAGCCAGGGCTTCAGGTGGATAAAGTTCTATCATCGCTGAATACCAATCCATGTCCTGTGTCAAGACGAATTGGTTGAATCTTGTTCCAGGATAGTAAGTTCGCCAACTTGGCAAGGATGATAAACGTTCCCAACCGTATCTTAATGCGATCTCTGTGAAATCCACCCACCACCCTTCAGGTGCTTCAGCAAGTTTGCCGCCTTGCTCATAGGCGACTGGATCACCTTGAAAGCGGGGATTGAAATCCCAGATCATATCTTTTATTGGAAGTCCCTGCGTTCCATCTTGACGAATGGCTTTAATGTATACCCGCCAATATGGCAAACCATTGAAATCCTCCCTGACAACGACCATCCATCCCGCCTGTATCGGTAGAGAATTAACTGCGATTGCATGACCAGAAAATAGCCAATTTTCTACCATGCCGGGTTCTGGAGGTTCTGTTAATGGAAGATATGCATTTTCCAGATTAGCCAGGAAGTCCCAACCAGATACATTTCCTATTGCTTTACGCAAACTGATAAAACCCTCATCTGCACTATCATTCAGGAATGGATACGGGGCATTTACAGCATCGAGTGGAACAACTCCCAAACGATTGTTAGGGGCTGGAGAAAGCGTAATTTTTGTTTCGAATAGTGCTGGGGCAGCTGCCATATTTGAAACAGTCAAATAAGTCTCCAGGTAAGCGATGCTATCGCCAGGTAACCAAGCAAGACCATGGATGGATCCAGGCAGATCATAGGCCGCAAAATCCTGCTGGGTGTCCGTAAGGGAATATGAGGTGAGATATGTGGAATTTGGATTCCCGATGGATGTTACAAATCCATCCGATCCGGGTTTCCAGGCTGGCCATGATCCAATAACGCTTTTTCGCGCTTGTGATGTGGAGTTAGATAAATCCCACACGTAGATGTTGTCTGAGTTGCCATCGTTTGATGACCAGGCTAAATACCGACCATCCGGAGACCATGAAGGATGCTTTTCCTTGGAATCAATCGAGTTGCTTAAGTTCTTAAACCGTTCATCCACTTGATCCAATTGGGCGAGCCAGATTTCCTCCTCGCCTGAGCGGGTCGAAACAAAGGCGATCTGACGTCCACCCGGCGCCCACGCTGGGGAATGATCCATGGCAGGATCATCAGTTAATTGGATGATCGCTTGATTTGGATCAACCAGGGATTGGATGAAAATATCCATGTTGCCATCACGATAACCCTCATAAGCCAGCCATTGACCATCAGAGGACCAGGTCGGAGAACCTTCATATTCCTTTGAGTTCGTGACTTGAGTCAACTGTTTGCTGAAAAGATCCAGGATGTAAATATCCCAGTAACCATTTCCACGGGATACATAAGCTATTTTTGTTCCATCCGGACTCACTGCGGGTGAAATATCATCCCACGGACCGTCGGTTAACCTGGTGAGCGCAAGATAGACAGGGTGGAAGGCAAAAATATGGTTATGATCCCCATCGCTCATTGAGAGGAGGACCGCGCCGGAGGTTTTTAACCCTTCAGACGCCGAAGGTTGCATGGTAACAAAAGTCAGTGGATTTTGCTGAGAAACCACCTGGGTGGATGTACTCAGTTGGTACTGGTCCAATTTGTGTTGATGTGTTTGAGCGTTTCCCAAGATTTGTGATGAGAATAATAAATAGAATGGCATTTATTATTGCCAGGAAAAACCAGACATAACTTAAGTATTTTTTGGTAGGGGAATTCTTTTCTTCCATGAGTAAGTTAAATTTTATTTCTTGCAAGTATCAAGCCAGCTTTTGGAATTCTAGCATATTTGTCCCCGATGAATGCATAACGTTGCTTCCAAAGGAAATATTGCAGTTCCATTCCGATAATTGTTTTGCTGAAAAATCGAGGATAAAGCAGGTGTTTTCCCAGAACTTATGGGATGATTGACAACAAGTTCATTGGATCCATCAATTGAAATAAATTACTTATCCGCCAGACGCAATAGTTATAGGTTTGTTCGAGTGTGGCAGGCACCCGATGGACAATTTCACCAAATCGGGCTTCTGAAGGACCAATTCGCGTTTCGAGGTGAAGGTGGGGATCCGATGACCAGCCAGTATTTCCAACCTGTCCAATGATCTGGCAGTATGAGATATCATCCCCGACATGAAACTCAGGTGGATTCAAAAGGTGTGAATAAAGGACATAAAGAGATCTATTCCCACTGGTATCATAGGTTGGCTGTTCACCGCTTTCAGGGCAAGCCAACCGCCCATCAGAGGTAACCGTGGGAGCGATCGTTGGGAAGGGCACCAGCTGCTCCCAATCTAAAGGAAGGAGCTCGAGTGGAGTCTCAACGATGATCATGTTCCCATACGGGCCTTGATTATTAAGAACGGCCGCCACTTTCCCTGGGAGGATGGAATGAATTGACAGGCCAAGAATTAATGGCCGATCTCCTTCAGAAAAGAAGGCGATATCGATGCCGTGGTGTCCATCATCTTTTCGAGGTTGAGGAGCGATGAATGGCTGCGTGATGAACTGGGGGATTTCATCGAGTGCTATACCATCCACCGGAGAACATGGGAAGATGGCAGGAGTGGGGGAAGGTGAAGGTGATGGTGATGATGAGAAAGTTGGTGATGCTGTTTTTGTCACGGTCTTTTCAGGAGTTGGAGTCCCAATCTCAGCGTTTAACTGAACACAAGAAGTTAATACGATTAATGCAATAATAATGAAATAACCACTCCTCTGCAATCGAAACAAATCTCCCCTCTTTTCTATTTAATCTTACGGCATTCCATGTAGAAACGTTTATCCTGGGCAGCACCCATTGAAAAAGTTTTTCGCGGCAAAACACCATCCAAAATCACCGTCTTAAATAATTCATTTTTCTCCATGGCTGGCAGAAGAAAACCGATATTCCCGGATTGACTTCCAAGGCGTGCCAAAACTTCTTCTCCATGAACGTAATCGATTCTTTCGAAGCCACCTTTTTTCTGCCAATCATCGAGGAATGCCTGTAACGAACCGACGGGGAGATTGGAGACCGGTTTTTGGATTGAAAGAAGTCTGAAACCCGAAGGACTTATCATACCAATATTTTGTGCATCCCTTGATTGGCTCTTCATGCTCTTTATGAGATGCTCGAGAGAACCAGCAGTCTGGACAGAAACAGCTCCATTGAAGAATTTCTCAAATACCGGCAAGATTTCACTCTTGACATTAAAAACAACACGATGAATGGGTTCAAATTCCAGTCCTTCATCGTGAATGTTCTCGATTTCCACCAATGCATACCGGGATGGGTGGTTCATTCCCCTCTTGGATTTGTTCATTTCCCATATGGATTTTGCGGTTGCGAGAGAATGATTTCCGTCACCCATGGCGAAAAGTAAAATGCCAAGATCTGACGTCACACCATAGCGGGAAGAAAAGAACTGCGGATCAGCCAAGGTTTCAAACGCACGTACTATTTTACTTTCCAATTTTTCATTATTCACCCAGTATCCACGTATGTGCCCGCTACCCAGCATTAGATCTAAATCGTAAAGCAGTGGAATATTTTCACGGGCTGCGATAACCGGTTCAATTACAGAGTGATTTGGGTCATCAATTAGAACAAGAATATGTGGAAGCTCAAGGATGGCACCTTCCCGGATGCGGATGCGAGGTGGAAGCCTTTCAATGATGGTTCCCTCTGAAGCACGGATAAGGGTTTGAGATCCCTTGTTGAAGTCATATTTCTCGAGATCCAGAGCCAGGATCAATCCATGACGGATTTTATTTGACGCCTGTCGTTCGACCAAAATAAAACCCTGACGTTCAATAAATAGATCCTCATCCAGATATTTTTGCATCGCAGCCTGAGTCGATTGTATTCGCGCGATTTCAGCCTCAGTACCGAGCATGACTTCAGGAAGGATCATATTGTATGTTGATGGTGCATCTCCAACTTTATTTTCAACCTGCTGCCAATACTCCGGTTCGGAAGTGTATTGATCACAGGCAATCACGGCCCATTTCGAAAGATCTGTCCCTGATTTTGGAAGAAGAATATCCGGTATTTGAATGCCCAATGATGGGATGTTTTTCATGCAAACCTCGGCTCAATAAGGTGAACTTATTTTACCAAAAGAAATAATAAAGGAACTCTCCCGTTTTGAGGGAGAGTTTTGATTGATCTAAATGCCTGCGAGAAAACAGAGACCCAATGTCCCTGGTCCGACGTGGGTGCCTATTGCCGGACTGACCGGTGAAACGATCGCTTCGGCAACTTCACTGATCCCAAAGCGTTGGCGGGTACGATCCACGAGCAATTGAGCGGCATCAGGATTATCTGTGTACAGCGCTGCAAGATGATAAGGTTTTCCAAACTGGCTGGCTTCTTTTTCAAAGAGATCCAGCATGCGATCAATTGCCTTGGACATAGTTCGAACCTTTTCGACAGGTTCAACCCGCCCATCCTTTAAGGCCAAAATTGGTTTCAAGTCCAAGACAGAACCAAGAAATGCGGATGCACCACCAATCCTGCCGCCACGATGGAGGAATTCGAGGGTCTTAACCACTAGAAATACACCGCTTTGCTCCTTAGCCTTGGTCGCGATGACTTTACACTCTTCAAGCGTGGCACCCTGCGATGCCAATCGTGATGCAGCCAAAACCTGGAATCCCAAGCCCATGCCTGCAGATAGCGAATCGAATAATTCAATACGGGCACCTGGGAATTGTTCCTTTGCTTGAATCGCTGAATCAAGTGTTCCTGATAGCTTGGAGGATATATGCATACTGAAAATCTCATAGCCCTCATTCAGGAGGTTCTGATAAATTTCCTTGAACATACTGGGGGTGGCCTGGGACGTGGAAGGCATGGATTTCGACTCTTTCAACCTTTCATAGAATTGAGCCGGTGTGATATCCAGACCATCACGCAATGATTCATTGTCCCATAAGACAAGCAGAGGGGCGATATGAATAGGAAAATTTTTGAGCAGTGGATCAGGAATATAGGCACTGCTGTCAGTTACGATGGCAATTTTTGACATTCTATCTCCTTGGTATTTGAGGTTAATAACCCAACTTGGATTAATAGGTTGCGCACCCGCGAAAATCCATATGGGATCACCTTCACTAATGCGCTCCAAAAACGCGTTAGATTCTGGCCATATCTTGGACATTCCCAATCTAACGATTACGAGAAAAACATCCACCCTTGACCGGGGATAATAGCAAAGCTAAAATTAGATATTGCCCTTAATGGTGCACCTGGACCTGCGAAGGGCATCTTTTTTGAGTATGTTTGAAAATCTAACCAAACGGCTTGATTCAATTTTTCAGCAATTAAAACGACGCGGCAAACTTTCCGCTGACGACGTCGATGCAGCTATGCGTGAAGTGCGCCTGGCTCTTCTTGAAGCAGATGTGGCTTATACCGTAGTCAAGGATTTTATTGCACGAGTCAGGGAAAGGTCAGTAGGCGCTGAAGTCGCACAGGCTCTAAATCCTGGCCAACAGGTGATCAAGATCGTCAATGACGAGCTGATCACGACCCTGGGCGAACCGGAACGATTGAATTTAACCGGTCCCAAACCCCGGATAATTATGCTGGTTGGTATTCAGGGATCCGGAAAGACCACTGCTGCCGGGAAATTAGCAACGCTGCTAAAAACTCAAGGGGAAAGGGTCATGCTGGTTGCAGCTGATCCTTATCGTCCGGCTGCCATTCAACAACTCCAAATCCTTGGAAACCAGGTTGGAGCTGAAGTGTTTACCCGGGAAGGAATCAAACCTCCAGAACTCGTTCAAAAGGCATTTGATCAGGCGCAAAAGGGTGGTTTTTCCGTAATGATCATCGATACGGCGGGACGTTCGCAGCTTGATGATCAACTCATGAATGAATTGCAGGCTATCAGGAAAAGAATTACTCCCAATGAAACCCTGTTGGTCGCAGATGCAATGACCGGACAGGAAGCTTTACATATTGCAGAAGGTTTCAAGAACGCAATCGATCTCACTGGTTTGATCTTTACAAAGATCGATGGCGATGCCCGGGGTGGCGCAGCGATATCTATCCGCAGTGTGACTGGTGTCCCCATCAAGTTCCTGGGTACAGGTGAGGGGCTTGACGCATTCGAGAGTTTTGATCCCAGGAGAATGTCATCGAGAATACTTGGGATGGGGGACATGCTGGGATTGATCGAAAAAGCGGAAGCTCTCTATGATCAAAAAACTGCCAGCGAACAGACACAAAAATTGCTCAAGGGTACTTTTACCCTAGAGGATTTTTCCGATCAGCTCAAACAAGTGAAGAAAATGGGGCCAATCGGCCAATTGCTGGAGATGATGCCAGGTGGTCTTGGGCAGGCTGCCAAATCCCTGGATCCCAGGGATGCCGAGCGGCAATTAAAAGTCACCCAGGCGATCATTGATTCAATGACACTTCAAGAAAGGCGGAATCCCGACGTATTGAATGCCAGCCGAAGACGAAGGATCGCAAGAGGTTCGGGGCTGGATGTCCAGGATGTCAATCGATTATTAAAGCAATTCCGCGATGTCCAACGACTGATGAAAACCATGCAAAAAACAGGTGGAAAAGGACTACCTCGCCTGTTTGGATAACCGGATATTATGGATTTGTTACCACCATTTAGGGACCTCTCAATTATTCATAAAATCCCTCGGCTTGTGATAAAATAATACGGTTAATTTTGATATGAAAGAGGAGTAATTATTAAATGGTTCGCATTAGATTGCGCCGGACTGGATTAAAGAATCAATCATCCTTTCGTATTATGGCTGCTGATAAGGAAAGCCCCCGAGATGGGCGTTTTCTGGAAATCCTCGGCTATTACAATCCGCGACATAATCCTTCGACTGTTGAGATCAAAGAAGACCGCGTTTATGAGTGGATGAGCAAAGGTGCTCAACCTTCGGATTCAGTCATCATGATTTTTAATAGTGTTGGGTTGATGGATCGCTTTGCCCGTTTCAAAGCAGGCGAATCTGCTGAAACCCTCCTGGCTGAAGCAAAAGTTGCATATGAACGACATGCCAATGGTGAGAACGCAGATGGTTCCGCGGTGGTTAAGAAGACGACTGTTTCCAAGAAGGCAGCAAAAAAAGCTGCTGCACCAAAAGAAGCCGCCAAGGCTGAAGTAAAGAAGGAAGAAAAAACTGAAGCCAAGGTTGAAACGACTGCCGAAGATTTATCTGCACCGAAGGTTGAGGCTGTGGTAGAAGAAGCGGTGGAAGTTAAAAGTGCAGAAGCACCCGCAGAAGCAGTTGTTGAAGAAAAACCTGTCGAAGTACCCGTTGAAGCTGCGGTTGAAGAAAAACCTGCAGAAGCACCTGCAGAAGCAACTGCCACTGAAGAAAAACCTGCTGAAGCCGAAGCCGATACAAAAGCCTAAGTCGCCTTTTTTCTTAATCCAGGAGACAATGTGAAAGAGCTGATTGAATTCATTGCCCGCTCATTGGTGGATGATCCTACGCACGTAGAAGTCCGACAGGAGCGTATGGGTGGACGGATCCATCTTGAATTAAAAGTAGCACGTGAAGACATGGGCCGAGTAATTGGTAAAGGCGGGAAAGTAGCCAATTCCATGCGGACTCTCTTACGCGTCGCAGCAGCACGAGAAGGTAAACAGGTCACTCTGGATGTTGTTGAACCGCGATGAGCCGTTCGAGCCGGAGCAATAAGGTAAATCAAATAAAAGCAGAAGGCTCGCCCCCTCAGGGCGAGCCTTTGTACTTGTCCATTGGCAGGATCAGGCGACCGCACGGATTCAATGGCGAAATATTAATGGATATCCTGACCGATTTCCCGGAGCGAATTCATCCAGGTCAGATTGTTTATCTCGGAGAAAGCAAAGACCAGGTTGAAATATCGAATATCCGGGTTCATGGAAAGTCGATTTTGATCTTTTTAAGTGGGATTGAAAATGATGAGCAAGCTGGAAAATTTCGGAATCAATTAGTTTTCATCAGGGCTGAGAATTTGCCAGGATTGCCTAAAGGTTATTATTATCATCATCAACTTCTCAATTGTGATGTAGTTAATGAAAAAGGCAATGATCTCGGCAGACTGGAGGAAATCATCCGTACCGGTGCAAAAGACGTATACATTATTCGAGATCCTCAAGGCAAGGAAATTTTATTGCCCGCATTGGATTCAGTTATTCTAAATATTGATCTCAATAAGAGAATGATCACCGTGCACCCCCCTGAATGGGAATGAGGTGGGATGGAAGAAAGATATTATTGGGTTGGATTTAATCTCGTAAAAGGCATTGGTGCTGTTCGATTGCGCACTCTGGTGGATTTTTTCGGCAGCGCTGAAAGAGCCTGGAAAGCCGATGCAAACCAACTCAAAGAAGCAGGTCTTGGGGAAAAGATCATCGATAACCTGCATCAGGTTCGTTCCCAAGTTGACCTTGACAAGGTGTGGCAGAAGATCCAACAAAATGATATTACCGTCCTGACATCCGAGGATGATCTTTATCCGCGGAGATTAAAAGAAATAGATCAACCACCCCCTGTACTCTATGTCCGGGGTGAAATTCGATTAGAAGATGAATGGTCTGTCGCAATCGTGGGGACAAGGAGAATGACGGCTTACGGCAGGCAGGTGGCTGAGGAGCTGGCAGATTTCCTTGGGCGTCATGGTGTGACTGTGATCAGCGGTCTGGCGCGTGGAATAGACGCGATTGCGCACCAATCCGCCATTAAAGCAGGGGGAAGAACCTACGCTGTTATGGGGAGTGGCGTTGATTTTATTTATCCTCCCGAGAACCGGAAATTGGCAGAAGAGGTCATTCATTCGGGTGCACTCATCAGTGAATACCCGCTTGGAACGGCTCCGGATAGCGGTAATTTTCCGCCAAGGAACAGGATCATTTCCGGTCTCTCCCAGGCAGTTGTTGTCATTGAGGCAGGTGATACCAGCGGCGCGCTGATTACTGCGACTTTTGCTGCAGAACAAGGAAAAGAAGTATTCGCTGTTCCAGGATATATCCATGCTCCTCAAAGCAAGGGGACGAATTGATTGATCCAGGATGGAGCCCGACCTTTATTGAATGTCGAAGATGTGCTTGCAGCTCTCAACCTGGAACAGATCCAGGAATATAAACAAGCTCGTCTGCTGATACCGGCGGATGAAGTGGAAACGAATTTGATCAACGTCCTTGGTGATGAAACGTTGCATGTGGATGAAATACAGGTAAAATCAGGCTTACCGGTTGAGAAAGTATCAGCGGCTTTAGTAATGATGGAATTAAAAGGAATGGTCCGGCAGGTGGGTAACATGTCGTATATGCTGGTCCATGATGCAATAGGTGATTACAGGACATCTAACCATGTTTGAGCATTATTTTGCAGTGATAATGGCTGGTGGAGGCGGCACAAGATTATGGCCGCTCTCACGGCTTAATAAGCCAAAACAGCTGTTAAAACTCGGTGGCGATCAAACATTGTTTGAATTGGCAGTTGCACGATTACAAGGTGTTTTCCCTCCCGGGCAGATAATTGTTGTCACGACAGAGGATCAAGCAGAAGCGCTTCATAAGAAAGCCCCTCAAATCCCCCCGGACAATTTTTTACTGGAACCCAAACCCAAAGGGACTGCCAGTGTTGTCGGCTTTGCAGCCGCAGTGTTGGCAAAACGTGACCCGGAAGCCGTTATGGCAGTTCTCACAGCTGATCATCTGATCAACAATGTGGAGAAATTTCAAAAATTAATTGTTGCAGCATATTTTCTCTCCAAAAAGGATTGGCTTGTGACCCTGGGCATTCTCCCTGAATTTCCTTCAACCGGTTATGGATATATCCAGCAGGGCACCAAAATTGATGATATCGAAAGTCAACCTGCCTTCCAGGTGGTGAAATTCAAGGAAAAACCTGATCTGGAATCTGCAACCAGGTTCATTGCTGGCGGGAATCACTTTTGGAATTCAGGAATGTTTTTTTGGCGTGTCGAAACGATAATGAATGAGTTTAAAAATCAGATGCCTGATTTGTATAAAGCTCTGCTGGAAATAAAATCTGCGTGGAATACAGAAATACAAAAAGAAACATTAGACAGTAATTGGGATAATATCCAACCACAAACGATCGATTATGGAATCATGGAAGGCGCTAAAAGAGTCGCCATGCTGCCGGTAAGCGACCTGGGTTGGAGTGATGTTGGCAGCTGGGACTCATTGTTTGCCATTTTGGATAAGGATAAAAAAGGGACCGTAAACCTGGGAGCGACTTTGATTGACCTGGATTGCAAAGGATTGCTGGTATATTCCGAAGATGATCAAAAAATGATCGTGTCCATTGGAACTCAGGATATGGTTATTATCGATACTCATGATGCAATCCTGGTTTGCCCACGGGATCAAACCCAAAGAGTCAAAGAGATAGTAAAGATACTGAAGGAGAATGGTCATCATAGATATTTGTAGGAGAGCAAAATGGTCGAAGCATATTGTGTAAAATGCAAGGCAAAACGGGAAATATTAAATCCGGTCGCTGAATTCAATGCTGCGAGCGCGGCGATAACCAAAGGAAAATGTCCGGTTTGCGGAACAACCGTTTATCGTATCGGAAGAACTGAAGCCCATACCGGCATGGAAGCACCTCCTAGGGATCCCATGCGGGGTCGGGAAGGCAAATTGGTGATCGTTGAATCGCCAGCAAAAGCAAAAACGGTTGGCCGATTCCTGGGCAAGGGTTATACCGTAAGAGCATCCGTGGGGCATGTTCGGGATTTGCTCAGATCGCAGTTATCCGTGGATGTGGAGAATAATTTCAAACCCAAGTACCGGGTGCCGAATGAGAAGAAACCGGTGGTCAAGGAATTGAAAGAACTGGCAAAGAAAGCAGAAGAAGTCTACCTGGCGACTGACCCTGACCGGGAAGGTGAAGCCATTGCCTGGCATTTACTCGAATCAGCGGAAATTCAACCCAAGCTCTCCAAGCGTGTGGTTTTCCATGAAATCACAGAACCAGCCATAAATGACGCATTTGCCCACCCGCGGGAAATCAATATGGATCTTGTGGATGCCCAACAGGCGCGGCGTGTTTTGGATCGCATCGTCGGTTACAGCCTAAGCCCTCTGCTATGGGAAAAAGTCCGCAGCCGGCTTTCAGCAGGCCGTGTTCAATCCGTAGCATTGCGATTGATCGTGGAACGGGAGCGCGAAATCGAAGCCTTCAATCCGGTCGAATATTGGAGTATTTCAGCGGAATTTAAACCGGAAGGAATCAAACAGACTTTTCTGGCCAAACTGGCAAAAATCGATGAAAAGGATCCGGAACTCGGCAACGAAGCGGTCGTTCGTCCCTTGCTGGATGAAATGGAAAAAGCGAGTTATGTTGTCTCCCGTGTCAAGCGCGGAGAACGGAGAAGGAAACCCTCGGCACCGTTCATCACCAGTACTTTGCAGCAGGAAGCATCTCGAAAACTGGGGTACACTGCCCGCCGTACCATGATCATGGCGCAACAACTTTATGAAGGTTTGGATGTGGGCGAAGGCGGGACAACGGGTCTGATCACGTACATGCGAACAGATTCAATAAATGTTGCAGAAGTCGCGATTAATGAAGCGAGAAAATTTATTGAAGAAAAATATGGCAAGGATTACCTCCCCAAGGAACCTCCCAAGTACACCACTCGCGCGGTTTCCGCTCAGGAAGCGCACGAAGCCATCCGCCCGACATCCGTTCTCCGTTCGCCAGATAAAGTAAAAGCATACTTAAACCCTGATCAATACAAAGTCTATAACCTGATCTGGCAGCGCTTTGTTGCTTCGCAGATGGAGGCGGCGGTATTTGATACACTCACAATCGAAATATCAACTGAAAACACAACTCATTCGTACTTATTTCGGGCTTCAGGATCTTCGATGAAATTTGCCGGGTATTTGATTGTTTATGAAGAAGCCAAGGATGAAGATCAAAAGAATGAGGAAGAGGAAGTCCGGATACCCGCCGGTATCCTGGAGGGACAGAAGCAGGAACTTGTACGCCTGATCCCTGAACAGCATTTCACACAACCACCACCGCGTTATACAGAAGCTTCACTGGTCCAGGTGCTGGAGGAGTTCGGTATTGGACGACCTTCCACCTATGCACCAATCTTATCAACCATCCAGGCACGTGGATATGTAATTCGGGAAGCTAAACGGTTATCACCCACAGAGACCGGGATAACGGTCAATGATCTGATGATCGAATACTTTGGGGACATTCTTAATACAAGTTTCACCGCCAAGATGGAAAAAGACCTGGATAAAATCGCTGAAGGCGATATCAAATGGACCAAGGTCATGCATCAGTTCTACAAGGAATTTGAACCCAAGCTCAAACATGCCCAGGAAATGATGCCCGAATCCAAGATGGAACTGGAGAAAATCGGGAAGATCTGCCCGGATTGCGGAAACGAACTGGTGATCCGCTGGGGGCGATATGGGAAATTTGTCAGCTGCCTGGGCTTTCCAAATTGCAGACATACCGAAGCCTGGCTTGAGAAAATTGGCGTAAAATGCCCCAAAGATGGCGGAGACGTGGTGGAGCGCAAAACTCGCAAGAATCGGCTCTTCTACGCCTGCGCCAATTACCCAAATTGTGATTTCACCTCCTGGAAGAAACCCATTGCTGTGCCTTGTCCCAACTGCAAAGGTCAGCTAGTCATTGCCAATAAGAGGGAAGCTCAATGTATGAATTGTGAGGAGAGCTTCCTGATTGAGCAGCTTCCAGAAGCGACATCCGAAGCGGCATAATACTTGCACCCAAAGATTCGTTCGTTGTCAATGATGTGAGTCATCGATTGAGCAGGTATCTCGTCGAGAGAAATATTAGGAGCTTCAATGTTAGAACGAATCAAACAATATCTCAATAAGCCATTATATGCGGGCATCGCTGGATTATTCTTGGGATTGATCATAGGGCTGCCAATTCTGGGTTGGTGGCTATGGCCTGTAAAATGGTTCGACGCATCACCATCCGACATGCGGTCAGACATTCAGCAGGATTTTGTCTGCATGATGATCGATTCTTATGCCCGAAATGAAAATGCCAGCCTTGCAGTAAGAAGATTTGCGGAACTGGGTGAAAGTGGTCCCGAGTCGTTATCCAATACATCAACAAAAAATTGCCCGGCAACCCCGCAGGATGCAATTGAATCATTTCAATCCATGATGAAAGTCCCTGCCAGCGCAGATTCTGGTTCTGAAACCAATGGTGAGAATGGGACGTCCACCCCAGGAGCAGGAAAGAGCAGCTCGTCGATCTTACTTCTCAGCGTTCTTTGCCTGGTGACCTTGCTGGTCGGCGCTGCTGCCTTCTATTTATTCGTAATCAAACCCCGGCGCAGTGGTACAGGTTTGCAATTATTCGGCAAGAGCAAAAGTGGAGAAGGCGAAGCAACTGCAGGTTCCTATTCAAGTGAAGAACATGACGCACCCATTGCCCAATTTATGACGACATATGTGATCGGTGACGATCTTTATGATGATTTATTCAGTATTGATGCGCCTGCTGGAGAATTTCTGGGTGAATGCGGCGTTGGGATATCCGAGACAATAGGAAATAGCGAGCCTAAGAAAGTGACCGCGTTTGAGGTGTGGTTGTTTGACAAGAACGATATCCAGACGGTGACAAAAATGGTCATGAGTTGATTCGCGTTCAATGACTCCACGATCCGCCAGAGATTGATGTCGAAGGGCGAACTACTGCAAGTTCAACCGGGACAGAGGATTGTTCTTGAAACAGCCACTCTAACCCTTGAAGCCCACGTTGTCGATATGAACTACGGGCAGGGTGGTGTGCAGCCAGAAAGTCACTTTGATCGATTGACGCTTGAACTAAGTGTTTGGCAGAAAGTCTAACAAAGATAAGGATAAAAGAAAACCGGGTCATTTAGACCCGGTTTTTCTATTTTATCTCTAGGATTTTTAGATGGATTTGACCCGCAGGGGTGATGACTTCCACAGTATCACCAACCCGGTGGTCTAAAAGCGCTTTACCAATGGGTGATTCGTACGATATTCTTCCGTTGGATGGATCTGCTTCTTGAGGACCAACAAGATGGTATTCATCCGGAGGGAATTCTTCTTCCTGGACCTTAATATGGGATCCAATGGACACCTTATCTCCTGAGATGACCTGGGAGTCAATAATGATTATTGTATGCAGGATTTCTTCGAGCTCCAAGATGCGCCCTTCTAAAAAAGCCTGTTCTTCCTTGGCAGCAGTGTAATCTGCATTTTCAGATAAATCTCCTTGCTGAATTGCTGAGCGCAGTCTTTTGGCGAGGGCTTCGCGTTTTGGACCTTTCAGGTCTTCCAGTTCCTTCTTTAACCTGGAGGCACCCTCCTCGGTTAGATATGTTGCATCTGACATTGATAAAAAATCCTTTATGGTAAGATGGTGGGATCGAATAACTTTTGATGCTCCTCAATTGCGAAGCGATCGGTCATCCCGGCAATGTAATCACAAATCGTTCTTTCCTTATTATTATCCTTCAATTTTTCCTGATAATGGTTTGGAAGGATGTTTGGATAAGCCTGATACGCGGTAAATAATTCGGTCAGTATTTCTTCGGCTTTCATTGCCATGCGTACAACCCGATAATGGCGATAGAGCTTGGAAAATAGGAAATCTTTTAACTGCCTATTGCGCTGGCGTAAATCTTCAGAACATGAAACGACGTTGAAAGAGAGCTTCTGAAGCGCTTCAGCTGATTTTATGCCTGATTTTCGTAGATTGAGATCCGTTTGGTTGATGTAATCTGTGACTTCGATCCCGATTAAACGCCGGATGATGCGATGACGCATGGTATCGTCCATCTGGCAGGATTTCCAGTTAAGATCATGAGTAGTTATTTCCCATATCTCATTGCCTGAAAGCATTTCAGCAGTAATCATTCCAGAATGTAAACCATCATCCAGGTCATGGGCTGTAAAGGCCAGCTCATCTGCAGCATTGGTGATTTGCGCTTCAAGGTGGCCGCGTAATTCCGGATTGAACTGCTTGGCATCAGCGATATCATATTCAGATTCATGCTTGACCATGCCCTCAAGCACTTCCCAAGTCAAGTTAAGACCACAAAAATCAGCAAAACGCTGCTCGAGTTCATTGACGATTCGAAAGGACTGTTTATTATGATCGAAGCCGCCGTGATCTTTCATCAGTTTGGCCAGAACAGTTTCTCCCGAATGACCAAAGGGCGGGTGCCCAAGGTCATGCGCCAAGCAAATGGCTTCAACCAGATCTTCATTTGCTCCCAATGCGCGTGCTATGGTTCGCCCAATTTGTGCGACTTCAAGCGTATGAGTCAGGCGTGTGCGGTAGTAATCACCTTCCGAATTAATGAAAACCTGGGTTTTATATTCAAGGCGGCGAAAAGCGGATGTGTGTAAAATGCGATCGCGATCGCGCTGAAAACAGGTTCGATATTCCGGTTCCTCTTCCTTGTGATGCCGGCCTTTGCTATCTTTACTACGCAAAGCGTAGGGTGCCAAAGCCTTGTCTTCCAGTTTTTCGAGTTCAAGCCGATTAAATAACATTTTTTATACTCCAGGTTATATGCAGATTAAAGTACCTTCTCCACTCCCAAGCATCTGATCCACTAGAGCGCCGGGTTTGAACCCAGAAAAGATTTTTACTTTAAGATCAGGATTTCTTTTCACCAGTTCCACCATCAACTTGACCTTTTGTGCCATCCCTCCAGTGACATCAACACCAGCAGAAATACCAGCACTGTGCGATATTTCCTGGTAGTTTTCTGGAGTAATGCATTTCAATAGTTTTGATGACCGTGGGTAATCTTCCCAGACACCAGTTTCTTCTCCTGCCAAAAGGATAAAGTCTGGTTTTAGATGAGGAACTAAATGCAGGAACAGATCTTCCGTTGATAGGATCGTTCCCCCAAGGATAGTATCAAAAACCACATCACCAAAAACAATGGGGATCAACCCAATTTCAATTGATTTGTTGATAGGAGTGATCTCCCAATTCTTTATGATTCTATTGGAACTCACAATTGAGCCCGATGGAGGAAATGACAATACTGGGAGTCCTTCATCACTGAATATCTTCAAAATAATTTGGTTTAGTCCCCTGGCTTCCCGCCATACTTCCAAAAAACCTTTCCACTCATCAAGAGTCATCACACCATCGATAGTATGATATTTACTAGCAGGAATATGCCCAAAGGAACCCGATCCGTGACCAAGGAGAATTTTGATCTCCGGATGATTCTCATGGATCACTTTGATCTCGCACGCGAGTCGATGGATGATGCGATAGCGGGGCAGATGCGGGCGGGATTTATCAGTGATCAGTGAACCGCCAAGTTTTAGGAAGATTAAATTTGGTTTATCCATTTGAATCTTCCGCGGGAATTGTTGTGGCGAAGGCTCTTACGGCACCATTAACCAGGAGTGATTGAAGGACTTTCGCTCTGAGATCATTTGAAACCAGGGCGATCATGTTCCCTCCTCTTCCTGCTCCGGATAGTTTTGCACCAAGGGCACCCGAATCCAATGCAATATGGATCAACAAATCCAACTCGGGACAGGATACCCCCATTTCGTGCAATAAAACCTGGTTCGAGGTCATTGACGATCCGATTTTCTCGAGATCACCTTTTTCTAAATGGATTTTTGATTCCTCGCTGATGGTGCCTATCTTATCGAAGATGTCATCGTAAGTTTTCTGGTCTTGAGACCAGGCATCACGGACCGAGTTAACAACCCGCCTTGTTTCTGCGCGAATACCTGTATCAGCCACAATAATTGGCAGGGAGGTTCCCACCTTAATAAATTCAAACGGCTGACCTTTTCTAAAAAACACAGGTTGATTAAAGGTGATAACCGTATTATCAATCCCGGAAGGCGATCCATGGTACAGCTTCTCAATTTCGTAGGTGATCTCGTTTACTTTCTCTACCGGGAATGGATGACCAAGAAAAGTTGAAATTGCTCTCGTTATGGCTGCTGTTACAGCGGCTCCTGACCCAAGGCCGCTAGCAACCGGGATGGAAGATGTTATTTTTACCTGGAACGAGGGTAGTTCAGTCAATAAGAATTCGTTGGCAATAATTCTAAATAATTTCCTGATGGGGTGCTCTGAATCCAGGTCAACTAAATTGGAATGAAGTTGGATAGCGGGAGCTTCAATTTGAACCTCACCAGGTTGACCTCTGGGATTCGCAAGGATATGCACCTTGGCTTGAATATCAGGTAATGGCACTGCGATGCCTGCACGCCCATACACGACTGCATGCTCTCCGAATAAGATGGTTTTTCCAGGCGCGCTAGACGAAATGGCTGGCATCGTGCTCTAGAAAAGATAGAAGATCACAAATACAGCCGCTCCAAAGAGAAGCACAGTGATCTGTAGCGGTCGATCCGTTAAAGCCAGTTCTTCCGGTGCTCCTCCGGCATTTTTGATACTGATAAGATAGAGATAGCGAAAAATACCGTAGAGAACAAAGGGTATGGTCAGCATCATGGCATGGTTTTCAGGTACATTCGGAGCGGTAAAGGTATATAGACTGTAAGCTATTACGGTCGTTCCGGATACGATTGTGATCAATTGATCGAGGAAGGGGATGGTATACCCGTCTAATACACGTCGATGGGTTTTTGCTTCGGTGGTCAGCAAGGCAAGCTCGGAACGACGTTTTCCAAAACCGATGTAAAGGGCGAATAAGGTTGTGACGATATAGAGCCAGGGAGAAAACCGCTCCACAACAATCAAGGAGACTCCTGCGGCGACCCGGATAACATAGCACGAAGCAACGATCAATACATCAATTAACGGAATATGCTTTAACCAGGCGGAATATGCGATGTTGATTAGAAAGTAAACGACTGCGATGATCCCAAACCCAGTGGAGAGGAAAAAGGATGCTGGTATCGTGATCAGCAATAAAATGACTGTCATCGTGATCGCAACAGGT
The DNA here is from genome assembly GCA_963804865.1 of uncultured Chloroflexia bacterium. Taxonomy (GTDB): domain Bacteria; phylum Chloroflexota; class Anaerolineae; order Anaerolineales; family Anaerolineaceae; genus CAVVEQ01. The sequence goes on along the minus strand of CAWDSH010000001.1, from coordinate 704,353 downwards.
ATCGATAATTTTCCTGAGGCAATAGGTCTGTTGCGTTTGGTCGGATGCGCACGATCTGATTCGACATCCATGATGTCATTCAAGAAATAGACAGCACTGGAAAGCAGGCAAAAAAGCAACATTCCAGCGATGGAGCGGGCAAAAGCTGTCGGATTGGTCAACTGACGGTCGAAGACAAGGGCTGCGAGGACGAAAATATTCTTCGTCCACTGGCGAGGACGCATGGTTTTAATTATGGCTTTAATCATTAGCTAAATATTATCATAAGTCCTCAAAAAACCCATTACCAGACCAATATTTGAATTCAACCATTCAAAGTAAAATAAATCCATGGCAAAGCAGCGCCTTGATGTTTTGATGGTTCAAAGGGGTATGGTTGAAAGCCGAAATCTTGCCCAGCGTCTTATCATGGCTGGAGAAGTGCGCGTGGATGGGGAACAACAATTAAAATCCTCAAGTCAATTTACGGAGGATGTACAAATTACAATTACACAAAAACCTCGATACGTGTCCCGCGGGGGAGAAAAGCTGGAAGCTGCACTCGAAGCATTTGGATTGGAAGATCTCGATGAACGAATTTGCCTGGATATGGGATCGTCCACCGGGGGATTTACGGACTGTCTTTTGCAGCATGGGGCGTCACGGATCTACGCAGTTGATGTTGGGCATGGGATCCTGCATTGGAAAATCAGGCAGGATCCGCGCGTGGTGGTGATGGAAAAAACAAATGCCCGCTACTTGAAGGATTTGCCTGAGAGTATCGATCTAGTGACTATTGATGCTTCATTTATTTCTGCCAAAGTCCTATTGCCGGTCGCCCGGCGATTACTTGGAAAAGATGGGAAAATCATACTTCTAGTTAAGCCCCAATTTGAAGCCGGCAGGAAGGAAACTGCCCGTGGAGCGGGCGTGATCAAGGATCCATCGATTCACGAGAAAGTATTGCTCGATATCATCGATTTTTCGAGGAATATAGGATTATTTCCGGAGGGGCTAATTCCTTCCCCATTGCTGGGTCCCAAGGGGAACCGGGAATTTCTGTTATACCTTGGAATGGTGAAAATGGAACCTAACGATCCTGGAGTTCTAATTGGAAAGGTTCTCAAGCTGGATACTTAGATAATGCTATATATAAATGGAGTATACTAGCCTGCGGTATGACCACGGACCATATCCGAAATTTCAGTATCATTGCTCATATTGACCACGGTAAATCCACCCTGGCAGATAGATTGCTGCAGATCACGGGGACTGTGTCCGCGCGCGATATGGTGGAACAGGTGCTCGATACCATGGACCTGGAAAGGGAAAAGGGCGTCACCATCAAGGCTTCCGCAGTGCGAATGAATTACCTGGCGCAAAATGGGCAGCAATATGAATTAAATTTGATCGACACCCCAGGGCATGTGGATTTCAATTATGAGGTCAACCGCGCCCTGGCAGCATGTGAAGGTGCAATCTTGATTGTGGATGCGACGCAAGGAATTGAGGCACAAACCCTCGCAAACCTATACCTGGCTTTGGACGCAGATTTGACCATCATTCCGGTGATCAACAAGATAGACCTTGTTTCCGCCCAACCGGATATTGTTGCAGAAGATATTGCCAGCCTGCTGGGTGTGCCGGCTGACTCGATCCTGAGGATCTCAGCAAAAGAAGGCACAAATGTGGAGCAGGTGCTAGAAATGGTGGTGAATAAGATCCCGCCACCCAAAGGCCATCCCCAGAATACACTGCAGGCATTAATCTTTGATTCCCACTATGATTCTTACAAAGGCGTGGTTGCATATATCCGCGTAGTTGAAGGGAAAATCCTTCCCGCCGAGATGCTGCGATTGATGAACACCAAAACCGATCTTAAACCGGTTGAAATTGGTATTTTTGCCCCGGGAATGCTGCCAGTTGATCACCTCGAAGCTGGTGATGTGGGATATATCGCCACCGGTCTGAAGACAGTCCGCGAATGCCGGGTTGGGGATACGATCACGCATACATCCATACCTGCAGAAAATCCTTTGCACGGATACCGGCATCCAAAACCGATGGTATTTGCGGGAATCTATCCGGTAGAGGGTGAGGATTACGAAAACTTAAAGGAAGCACTTGAAAAGCTCCAATTAAATGACGCTTCGTTGAACTATGAACCTGAGACTTCTCAAGCTTTAAACTTTGGCTTTCGCTGTGGTTTCCTTGGCTTATTTCATATGGAAATCATCCAGGAGCGGCTGGAAAGGGAATATGATCTTGATATTGTGGTCACCGCGCCATCAGTCGAGTATGAAGTGGTGATGGTTTCTGGGGAGAATTTGACCATTGATTCCCCTGCCAAGCTTCCTGATGAGACATTGATCACGGAGATTCGTGAACCCTGGATGGAGCTTCAGATCATCACACCCACGGAATTTTATGGTGCGATCATGGATATTACCACCAAGCGCCATGGTGTATTTTCCAGCCAGGATTATCCAGCACCAAACCGGGTGCAGCTAAATTTTGAAATTCCCTTATCAGAGATCATCATTGATTATTTTGATGACTTGAAATCCCGCACCCGGGGATACGCATCCATGGATTATCAATTCCTCGATTATCGCCCTGGTAGCCTGGTCAAACTTGAAGTCCTTGTCGGTGGAGAACCAGTCGATGCGCTGGCTGCCATTGTCCATAAAGACCAGTCGTATCACAAAGGGCAGAGGCTGGTGACAAAATTGAAGGAATTGATCCCCAGACAGCTCTATGATGTTGCCATCCAGGCATCCGCTGAGGGACGGGTCATCTCACGCGCTAATGTGAAAGCGTTGCGCAAGGATGTACTCGCGAAATGTTACGGCGGTGATATCACCCGGAAGAAAAAGCTGCTCGAGAAACAGAAGAAGGGCAAGCGCCGCATGAAGATGGTCGGCAACGTCGAAATTCCCCAGGATGCTTTCATGGCCGTGCTCCGCTTGGAGGAAGAGTGAGCCCTAAAATAACCACCGGGAAAAGGGGCATACTCAAATGGCTGCCCGGGGTATTGATCAGCGGGATCGCGATCTATGCAATCTTCAGGATTGCACGTTGGGATGGGCTCCAGCTGGCAATCAGCAAAATTCAAATATCATATCTCTTGGCTGGATTGGCGATCTATATGATCTCCCTGTTGGCTCGAGGTATGGCATGGAGAATCCTGCTTGAAAAGAAAGCCACCTTGGGACAAACCTTTCTCGCTCTGAATGAAGGATATCTGGTAAGCAATATATTCCCATTTCGCCTTGGGGAATTCGCCCGGGCATTTCTCCTCGGAACTGAGACCAAGCTGGGTACGGTGCGGGTGCTTTCATCCATCGTTATCGAAAGAGCATTCGATCTGGCCATAGCGGCAGGATTGATCATTTCAATGCTACCCCTGGCGTTTGAACTCTCCTGGGCCAAACCAGTTGCCTTTGGGACAATGATCATTGTTGTTATTGGTTTTGTGGTTCTCTATTTCCTGGCAGTCAAACGCGAGGATGTCAAAAAGTGGTTCGTTCGATTTGGCGAAAACAAAGCATTTATTCAGAAAACCATCCTTCCACAAATTGATCCTTTCTTTCAAGGTCTAAGCGCGTTGAGCAATCCGGTACAATTCATCACCAGCCTGGGGTGTATGTTGCTATCCTGGGGTTTGGCGATCCTTGAATATTATGTCCTTCTGCTGCAGTTCGTTCCTAATGCTCAACTCTGGTGGTTGGCATTATGTATCGGCATTCTTGGACTAGGGATCGCGCTGCCTTCCGCTCCAGCAGCGATTGGTGTTTGGGAAGCGTCTTTGATCGCTGGACTGGCAATATTCAAGGTTGATGCCACCCAGGCGCTGGCTTATGCAGCGCTGATCCATTTTATGAATTTTGTGACCAATGGTTCCCTTGGCTTATATGGGCTGGCACGTACTGGTAAAACGTTAAACAGCTTGATGAACGATCTTGGGATGAAAACAACAGGGAAGTCAAAGACTACGGAGTAAAGAAATGACAAGAAGCTATTTAATTACCGGTGGTGCAGGTTTTATTGGATCAAATTACGTTGCACGATTAATCTCCCGCAACGAAAAGGTGACGGTTTTTGATAACCTCTCACGGAGCGGATCAAGATTAAATCTGGAATGGCTCAGGACTATCTATGGTGATCAAGCTTTTAAACTGATTAATGGGGACGTCAGGGAAGCAGCTGCAATTAAGGATGCTGCCCGGGAGGCGGATATCATTGTTCATCTAGCTGCCCAGGTAGCCGTGACGACTTCGGTCACCAAACCTCGTGAGGATTTTGATGTCAATGCGATGGGCACTTTCAATACTTTGGAAGCTGCCCGGGAAAGCAAGAAGAAACCCGTTTTTATTTACGCCTCCACGAATAAAGTTTATGGTGAGATGGAAAACATCAAGATTGTAGAGGAGGATTCCCACCACCGTTATGCAGATTACCCTAATGGGATGGATGAAAACCAACCCCTGGATTTCCATTCTCCATATGGCTGCTCGAAAGGTTGCGGGGATCAATATGTCCATGATTACCACCGGATTTACGGGATTCCAACTGTTGTCTTCAGGCAGAGCTGTATCTATGGCACCAGGCAATTTGGAATGGAAGACCAGGGATGGGTAGCCTGGTTTGTGATAGCAGCAGCTCTTGGCAGACCCATCACCATTTATGGTGATGGAAAACAAGTGAGAGATGTTCTTTTTGTTGATGACCTTTTAAATGCATACGATGCTGCCATTGAACAAAGAGGTATTTCATCCGGGAAAATCTATAATATTGGGGGAGGGGCTCAAAATACCCTTTCGGTCTGGAAAGAGTTTTGCCCTATGCTTGAGAAACTACTAGGTCGGTCCCTGGAAGTGAAATGGGGGGACTGGCGTCCTGGGGATCAAAAAGTATACGTATCAGATATTAGTAAAATCAAACGAGAATTGGGGTGGGAGCCAAAGGTCGGGGTTGAGAAGGGGCTTAGAAAATTATACGATTGGGTCATTGCAAATAGAAATATCCTCTAGATCACTCTTATTCTAATGAAATTGCTCATCGTACTCACCTACTATCGCCCTCACACCAGCGGCCTTACCATTTATGCTGAAAGACTGGCAAAAGCGATGGTAAGGCGCGGTCACCAGGTGACCGTGCTGACCTCGCAATATGAAAAAACGCTTCCAACTGAAGAGACTCAGGATGGGGTGAAGATCATCCGTGTGCCGGTACTTTTCAGGTTGAGCAAAGGCGTTGTCATGCCAAAATTTGGCTGGATGGCGAGCAAATTGGTCGCTGAGCACGATGTCATCCAATTACATCTCCCCCAGTTTGATGCAGCTGGTGTAGCTCTGCGCGGTAGACTGCTAAAGAAACCCACTGTGATTACCTATCATTGTGATCTATTAATGCCACCCGGATTCCTAAGTGCTGCAGCCAATCTTGCAATCAAGATCGTGAAGAATCTAGCCGCACAATTCACGCACAGGATTGTTACATATACAAGTGATTATGCCGAGCATTCGCATTATCTCCGACGTTATCTTGGGAAACTGGTTATCATCCCACCACCTGTAGAGCTTCCTGAAGTTTCACATGAACAAATCCAGGATTTTTACAAACAACATAATCCACAAGAATCTCACCCTGTAATTGGCATGGCTGCCCGTTTTGCTACTGAAAAAGGTGTAGAGGTTCTGCTTGATGCACTTCCATCAGTTGTCAAGCAATTTCCAGATGCACTGGTTCAATTTGCCGGTCCCTATCAGAATATTGTCGGTGAAGAAGAATATTATTCACGCCTGCGGCCGCGAGTCAGGAATTTTGAAGAAAGTGGACACTGGCGCTTTCTAAACGTTTTGGATCCACAGGAAATGGCATGTTTCTACCCAAACCTGGACGTTCTGGTACTACCAAGTTTGAATTCAACCGAGGCATTCGGATTGGTCCAGATCGAAGCGATGATGAACAACGTGCCGTGCATTGCATCAGACCTTCCAGGTGTTCGCCAACCTGTACTTCTTCACAAGATGGGGAAAGTCATCCCCATCGGGGACTCCAAGGCGTTGGTTAATGCACTGATAGAGATCCTTGATCAGAAAAAGAAATACCAGATATCTCGAGATGTTCTACAAAAAATTTACAGCCCGGAAGCAATCGCCCACGAATATGATAAGTTATTTGATCGATTGACCGAAGAAATCACAAGCAGATGATGCATAAAAAAAGGGATTACCTTTGGGACAACATTTCTTCTCTGCCCTATTTTCGCGGGTTGTTGCGGGCAGTGGAAGCAAGATTCTATGAGCACATCCAACTTCCTGAACCCATACTGGATCTGGGCTGCGGGGATGGTCACTTTTCAAATATTGCATTCAAGAAACCGCTAACAGTAGGTCTGGATCCCTGGACTGGACCGGTTTCACAGGCGTATAAGACGGGGAATTACAAATGGGTCATCCAAGGGAAGGGTGATAGGATACCTTGTTCCGATGCGTACTTCTCCTGCGCAGTGAGTAATTCTGTTTTGGAACATATCCCAGACCTGGAGCCGGTTATTAAAGAATTGAACAGGGTGCTAATGAAAGGATCCCCATTTATTTTCTGTGTACCAAATGATAAATTCTTGAAGAATCTCTCAATCGCCCGATTCTTTGATAAATTGGGACTGATGACTCTGGCTGGGAATTATCGTAAATTCTTCAACAAAATTTCCCGTCATCACCACTGCGATCCACATTCAGTTTGGGAAAGTCGTCTGAATCAGTGTGGTTTTAAAATCGAAAAATGTTGGGATTATTTTTCGCCTTCAGCATTGAGTGTTCTTGAATGGGGGCATTACTTTGGACTACCAGCACTGGTGAGTCATTTTTTATTTAAAAAATGGATCCTTTCACCCACGAAGTGGAATCTTGCGCTCACGAAGTTGCTGATCGAAAAGCATTATAATGAAAATCCGGAGCAGCCGGATGGGGCGTATTCCTTTTACATCACTCGAAAGCTCTGAAAAGAGTAAGGTGAAAACCTTAAAATGGGAAATGCACTAAAATATACTTTTGGAAATATCACCTTATGAAAGAACCCAGCGTTTTGGATCTCATCAAGGAAAAAATGACCTTCTGGCAAAAAAAGCCGGAAGGTTCTATATCAGGCTCAAAATTCATAGAGCCACCTAAAAGCGAACGGGATGATCAAACCCCTTCAAAAAAGAAGACCGGGAAAAATCCACCATCAGGGTTAAGGTTGGGACCGTGGAAGATCCTGACCGCATTGATCCTTGCAGTGATCTCCCAGCTGTTATTGGAACCTCCAGATCGAAGCATAAAAGCTTCTATATCGCTCTATGCGCTTTCTGCTTTCTTGATTATCGCTTCTCTACTGACTCATGAATGGGATTTACCTGTTGTAGATGAAGGAAAACCGGGAAAGTTACCTATGACCTTCAAACGCATTCCATTCTACTTAAGTCTTCCTTTCCTGATGTTGGCTTTTTTCGCATTTGGCGGGAACCGGTTTACGGTAATGAACCTAACTTTATGGTTTATCGGTCTATTCCTGCTTATTTTTTCATTATGGTTACCCGGAGAAAAAAAGATCAAGTGGTCTGACCGCTGGGCAAAATGGAAGGAAAAAGGAGTTTCCATTCATTTATCACCCTGGACGATTTTACTTTTCCTGGCGGCGATGCTCGTGATTTTCTTCCGGTTTTATCATCTGAACCTGGTCCCTGGCGAGATGTTCAGTGACCATGCCGAAAAACTATTGGATGTCGGTGACGTGCTTAACGGGCAATACGCGATTTTCTTCCCAAGGAATACAGGACGGGAATTAGTCCAGATGTATCTTACTGCAGCCATTGCGATCATTTGCAATACTGGATTGTCGTTCATGAGTTTAAAAATTGGCACTGCATTAGCTGGATTGTTAACACTGCCTTTCATTTACCTGATCGGTAAAGAAATCGGCAATCGTTGGATTGGGTTTTGCGCATTTTTACTGGCGGGTATGGCATATTGGCCAAATGTGATTTCCCGGATCGGGTTACGCTTCCCACTTTACGCGCTCTTCGCTGCACCTACGATATATTACCTGGTTCGCGGTCTAAAACGACAATCGCGGAATGATTTCATACTGTCAGGATTATTTCTTGGCCTCAGTGTGCATGGTTATAGCCCGGCGCGATTTCTACCTTTTGTGATTGTGGTGGCGTTTTTAATATTTATCCTCCATCCGGCTTCTAAAGATAGGCGTATCCAGGCGATCACTTCACTAATAATCGTCGCAGGAATCTCGTTTGCTGTTTTCCTGCCTTTGCTCAGGTATGTGGTTGACGATCCGGAAGGTTTTTCAATCCGCGCATTTAGTCGACTCCTCGGCACTGAGCAACCACTGCCGGGTCCGGCGTGGCAGATTTTCCTGAGCAACACCTGGAAAGCGTTAATCATGTTTTTTCATGATAACGGTGAAATCTGGGTGCATTCCATTCCTCACCGTCCCGCACTGGATTATGTTACCGGCGCGCTTTTCTTCATTGGACTCATCATAGTCATTGCTCGTTACATCAAAGACAGGAAATGGTGGGATGTATTCCTGCTGGTCTCTATACCGCTCCTAATGATGCCCTCGATCCTCTCGCTGGCATTCCCAGCGGAAAATCCCTCACTCAACCGCACTTCAGCAGCTATCATTCCGGTTTTTGTTATTGCAGGAATTGGATTGGAAAGTATTTTAGCCAACCTAACAAAACGACTTCCATCTGTTACAGGTAAAGCGCTAGTCAAGATAATGGGTATCGCGTTATTGCTGTGGAGTGGTGCATTAAATTACAATCTTGTTTTTACGCAATTTAACGAGCAATTCATGGCTGGCGCGTGGAATACTTCTGAAATCGGAAAAGTAATACGGGGATTTGCAGATTCAATCGGAAATGAAAATTCAGCCTATGTTGTTCCCTTTCCATATTGGGTTGACACACGCCTGGTAGGTATCAACGCCGGATTTCCAACAAAGGATTATGCCCTCTGGCCAGATCAATTTGAACAGACTCTATCTGATACACAGAACAAGATGTTTATATTAAAAGAGGAAGATGTAGAAGATTTGGAGCTACTTCAAGCGATGTACCCGGCGGGCACAAGGAAATTGTATGATAACCCGCGAGAGGGAAAAGACTTTTGGATATTTTCTGTTCCGGCAGAAGAATAAGATAATGGAAATATAAATAGAATGGATTCAACTGAAAAGAAAGAACCCAAGCGCTCATCCTGGTGGATTGATCTGCTATTGGTAATCATCCTCCTGGCAGGTGCATATTTCCGTTTTGTTGGTATGAACTGGGACGAGAATTTTCACCTGCATCCCGATGAGCGGTTTTTATCAATGGTCGAAGGTGGTATCTCACCGGTAGAGTCGGTGAAGGATTATTTCAATACCGAAACTTCCAGCTTGAATCCACATAACAGGGGGTATGGATTTTTTGTTTACGGAACCCTACCCATTTTTTTAGTTCGTTACCTGGCTGAATGGTTGAATCAGACAGGATATGACCAGGTGACGATGCTTGGTCGAACTTATTCTGCCTGTATAGACCTACTGACCGTTATCTTGATATTTCTTACAGCCCTGCGTTTATACCGTAATCAATTCCTGGCATTAATGGCTTCGGCATTCTACGCCTTTGCGGTTCTGCCAATCCAACTTTCACATTATTGGACTGTGGATACCTCCACGAATTTCTTCGGAATGGCAGCCATTTATTTTGCAGTTCGCATCCTGACTGCAAAAACGAAAATGGAATCATCTGAAGATTCCGAGCACCACAATGGAAATCATCGATGGTGGTGGATGAAAGATGGCTGGAGCGTTTTTCCATTTTATGCGTTTTTTGCCATTGCACTTGGTATGGCAGCCGCATCAAAGGTGAATGCCGGACTTCTGGCGTTCCTACTTCCCATTGTTGCGTATATTTCATACAAAAGATTATCTCCCGTAATCCAATCAACCGAAAAATGGATAATCCTGCGAAACCTGGTATTTGCCGGTGTTCTCAGCCTGGTAGTCTTTAGAATATTCCAACCATATGCTTTCACCGGACCCGGATTTTTTGATCTCATTCCCAATCCGAAATGGATCTCCAACCTTCGAGAATTAAGTGCTCTAAGCGCAGGCGATTCCACCTATCCTCCCGGAGTTCAATGGGCTCGCCGGCCGCTTTCCTTTGCATGGCAGAATATGGTTACCTGGGGTTTGGGGTTACCACTTGGGCTGGCAGCGTGGGCAAGTTTCCTTTGGATGGGATGGAAAATGCTGCGTGGGGAATTGAAGCAGCATATTCTTTTATGGAGTTGGACAGCGGTCTATTTCGCCTGGCAATCGATCAATTTCACGCGCAGCATGCGCTACCAGATGCTGGTTTATCCCACTTTGGTGATTATCGCTTCCTGGGGTTTGGTGAATTTATGGAATTATGGGAAAACAAAGTCTAAATATCGAAAAATAGTTAGACCCATCTCGATTGTCACACCATTCCCTGGTTATTCTTTGTACTGCATTATGGGCTTATGCATTCACGGGAATCTACACCCGGCAGATCACACGGCTGGAAGCCAGTGAATGGATTTATCAGAATGTCCCCGGTCCGCTTAATCTTAAGATTCAGACTGACGATGAATGGGTGAACCAACCCCTTTCATACCCCCTGGGGACCACTATAACATCCGAACAAACAGTGAAGCTTGCTTTTACTCCAAAGATTTCAGGGTTGGTCACGAATGTCAATTTTTCTCACATCAGAGACCAGAACCTTTCATCAAAAACGCTGGAATTACGGGTAACGGATCCTTCCCAAAGTCCCGAACTTTCTGTTTTCGGACGGATCGCAAGTGAATTTGCCGTAGTCGGCAATTCGCGGGGGGAGTCTTACCAATTGGTCTTAGATAACCCATTGGAGGTAGAGGCGGGTAATACATACAATTTAGAATTCAGCATTCCTGATCCAGAACGCGAACTGGTGATATCAGGTCCAATGTGGATAAATCTCCTAGAAACGGAGCAGCTTGGCGAAACTCTCCTTTCCAGTGATGAAGTTCGACTTCAATCCGGTGAAACTTACACCTCAACATTTACGTCCGAATTAGATGGCAAACTGGTTGGGATAAATTTTGCCCACATCCAGGACCCGGCACTAAATCCGGTGACTAAGACGCTGCTGGTCACAGTAGCGGACATGACTGGCAATTCATCCATGACGGTAACGGGAATGATTTCCAACGTATTTCCAGAAACCGATGATCCACGTGGTGCCAGTTTCCAGCTTTACCTCGACCAACCGATCGAGATGACTGCAGGCAACTCATACCTTTTTGAATACCGTGTTCTTGAACCCGATAGTGAATTGACCATCTCCGGTCCGGTCACCATTCAAATGAGTGGTTTGGGGAACTATGAGTTTCTTGCTCTACCAGAACCGATGAGGCTTTTACACCCCGGCGAGTCTTATTCAGTGCGCTTCCTGCCCAACGCAGAAGGCGAATTACGCGAGATAACTATTGGAAGAATAGTGGATTGGGAAGGCAGTACTGACCTAAAAAGAATTGAAATTAGCATCGAAAGTATTTTTGAGGATGGTTCATTTGCGATAGTTGGGAGTGGTACCTTACTCGATGACTTCCTAGCCAGCGATGATCCAAGGGGGGAGACGGTAACCATCACCCTGGATCAGCCTGTACCTCTATCTAAAGATAAGCCATATAATTTATTCCTAAAATTCAGGGAAGGGCAGGGTGCGCTGGCAATTTACGGCAGCCGGCAAGCCAATAAATCATCGTGGGATGATCCGTTACCTTATGGCATGCATGGTTATAGCCCCTTTGATTACAACAATGGCGTATATCGCACTGATTTAAACTTCGAGATGTACTGGGATGATAATGTTGAAAAATATAATAGATTCACCAGCACGCTTGATCAAGCGGATTACATCTTCATCAGTTCCAACCGGCAATGGGGAAGTGTTACCCGTATTCCGGAAAGATACCCGCTAACTACAGCTTTCTATCGTGAATTAATTGGCTGCCCTGAGGAACAGAATCCTTATTGGTGTTATGCCACTGGAGAACCGGGAGATTTCACAGGCTCTCTTGGTTTTGAACTGGTGAAGACTTTTGATTCCAATCCCAGGTTGGGACCATTCGAATTTAATACCCAATTTGCTGAAGAAGCTTTCACAGTCTACGATCATCCGAAAGTTTTGATCTTCAAGAAGTCGGAAGATTACGATTCAGAAAAAGTAAAAGCCATATTGGGCGCTGTTGATCTTTCTCATGTCATTGACCTGACACCGCGGACATCGAGTTCCTTCAAAGGTGATCTTACCCTGCCGCCCGATAGGCTCGCAGAACAGCAGGCGGGCGGGACCTGGTCGGATCTTTTTGATACAGACAGCATCATCAATCGTTATCCGGTGGTCACGGTCGTATTCTGGTATGTGGTTCTCACGTTGTTGGGTTGGATCGTTTATCCCATGGTGCGCATTGCGTTCAGCGGATTGAAGGATCGTGGTTACCCACTGACTAAATTATTTGGATTGTTGTTACTTGGTTTCCTCGTTTGGATAGCTGGTTCTTTCGGTATCAATTTCAGTAAGATCACCATCCTGGTTATTCTCTTCATTCTGGTTTTATTGAACATCGTCATTGGATATCAGAATAGGCACGAAATACGACTTGAAATTTCGAATAATTGGAAACAATACCTGGCGACAGAACTCGTTGCATGTGTGTTTTTTACCTTTTTCTTATTGATCAGATTGGGTAATCCAGATCTCTGGCATACCGCCAAAGGCGGCGAGAAGCCGATGGATTTTTCATATTTCAATGCTATTTTAAAAAGCAGCACATTTCCACCTTATGATCCCTGGTATGCAGGTGGATACATCAATTATTACTATTACGGATTCGTGATCCTGGGAGTACCCATCAAATTGCTAGGAATCGTCCCGGCGACCGCATATAATATTTTGCTACCCACGTTATTTATGTTGGCTGCATTGGGGGCATTTTCAATCGGATGGAATCTTTCATCATATACGATTCCTCTCCTAGTGCTGCAGAAGAGGTTGTCCTCTCTCAGAGCGACGATATTTGAGATACCATTTGTTGCGGGGATTATCTCGGCTGTTTCAATGCTGGTCTTGGGAAATCTTGGCACAGTTCGAATGATCTGGCATGGTTTGCAGAAGCTTGCTGCGGAAGGTGTCCAAATCGAAACAGCTGGATTCTTCGAGCGCTGGATCTGGACATTTAAAGGCTTGGGTAGAGTATTAACCGGCAGCTCGCTTCCCTATGGTCCTGGAGATTGGTATTGGATCCCCAGCCGTGTCTTTCCCAACGAGCCAATAACCGAGTTTCCATTCTTTACTTTTCTTTATGCAGATTTGCATGCCCATCTCATTTCATTGATGATCACCTTGATGGTCATTGCCTGGATCATCAATCTACTGATGGGGAGGTGGAAATGGGAGGACTCGCAAGGGAAACGATCGGGGATTTATTTTATGGTCACATTCCTGACAGGAGGGTTGGTCATCGGGGCTTTGAGACCGACCAATACCTGGGATCTTCCGACTTATTTGATCTTTGCAGTGGCAGTGGTTTTCTATACAGCAATGAAGTATGCCGTACTCCCGGAAAAGATCATGCCAGGTTTATCTCCTTTCATCAAGCGATTTGTAGTAGCGATCTTCTCCTGTTTGTTGCTGGTTGGTTTGACATTTCTCCTTTACCAACATTTTGGTCAATGGTTTGGACAGGCTTACAACAAGATCCAAATCTGGAAGGGCGACCGCTCGCCATTCTGGTCCTATATCACGCATTGGGGTGCGTTCTTTTTCTTGATTTTGACATGGATGATACATGAGCTTCTAGACTGGCTGGCTAATACCCCTGGTTCTGCTTTGATGAAGTTCAAACCCTGGCGTGAATTGATATATTTAGGCACCATGATCATTTTTGCATTATTAATCGCTGTGACGATTTTGGGGATCCAAATTGCCTGGTTGGTTATTCTCATGGCAATTCTCGCGCTTGCATTGATCTTGCGTCCCGGCCAGCTGGATCATAAGCGGCTTGTGCTTTTCATGATCGGGACAGGTTTGGTATTGACCCTCGCTGTTGAGCTAATCGTGATAGAAGGCGACATTGGTCGCATGAATACAGTATTCAAATTCTATTTACAAGCATGGACACTTCTAAGTTTGAGCGCTGCAGCCAGTTTTATGTGGTTACTCCCAATAATCAAAGAGCAGTGGAGTGCAAAGTTTCGCTTGATTTGGCAGGTGGCATGTGTTTTACTGGTGGGGGGTGCACTCCTATTCCCTTGGCTGGCAGGAGCAGACAAGATCCGCGACCGCATGAATGTCCTTGCTCCGCATACCCTGGATGGTATGAAATACATGGAAACAGCGCGTTATAGTGACTTTGATAAAGATATGGACCTAGGCCAGGATTATCGCGCCATCCGTTGGATGCAGGAAAACATAAAGGGTTCACCCGTGATCGTCGAAGCCAACACACCGGAATATCGCTGGGGGTCCCGATTCACAATCTATACAGGATTGCCTGGGGTTGTTGGCTGGAATTGGCACCAGCGTCAACAACGAGCTGTGGTAAATTCCGATTGGGTACAGAAGCGGGTGGACGAAGTTGGGTCATTCTATAAAACGACATACCCAGAGAAAGCGAAGTCGTTTTTATCCAAGTATGATGTAAAGTATATTATCGTCGGGCAATTGGAACGCGCTGCCTATCCTGCCGAGGGGATTGCTAAATTCGAGGAGCAAGACGGCACAATCTGGAATGAAATATACCGAGACGCTGAAACAGTAATTTACGAAGTTATCGAGTAAGATGGAATGAGAAGAATGGTGGATAATGCTTGATTATTTGCGCTGGTATTTTTTCATAACATTTCTTGGCTGGCTGAGTTTGCCAATTGCTTTTCACTTTCTTCCCAAATTGCGAGATCGTGGATTTAGCCTGAGCAAAGCTTTAGGTTTGATTTTATGGGGCTTCCTATTCTGGTTGCTTGCATCCTTTCATCTCCTTCAAAACAACCTGGGTGGCATTCTGATAGCCCTGGTGGGTCTGGCGATCCTTTCAATTTTTCTTGCCCATAAAAATTGGATTGCACTTATCTCCTGGATCAAATCAAATGCGCATCTTATCGTGGCTATCGAACTGCTTTTCCTTTTGCTTTTTGCCTTATGGACCATAGTCCGGGCAGCAAATCCCAATATCGAAGGTACCGAAAAACCAATGGAATTGGCGTTTATCAACGCCATCTTACGTTCACCTTCAATCCCCCCCAATGATCCCTGGCTTTCCGGATATGCCATTTCTTATTATTATTTTGGTTACCTGATGATTGCCATGTTGACGCGCGTCACGGGAGTAATTTCCGGGGTGGCTTTTAATCTGACTGCTTCGATGTGGTTTGCATTGACGGGGATTGGTGCATTTGGAATCCTTTACAACCTACTTTTTTCCTTGCATTTTTCAAATAAGGAACAAAAAGCAAATAACATGGAAAACACCGGCAATATTGGTTGGTCCCTTCTAGGACCCCTGTTTGTTCTGATCATAAGCAACGCTGAAGGTTTCCTGGAATATCTTCATGCGCGCGGAATCTTTTGGAGTCGAGCAGCTGATGGTACCTGGCAATCAAGTTTTTGGAAATGGCTGGATATTTTAGAGCTCAATACCCAACCAGCTGAACCACTTAGCTGGATTCCCAACCGACCATCCGGGATACTCTTCTGGCGGGCATCACGTGTATTATCCGATTACGATTTAGCGGGGAATTGGAAGGAAGTCATTGATGAATTTCCATTATTTTCCTATATCCTGGCTGACCTGCATCCGCATGTTCTCGCAATGCCATTTGTCCTGCTAGCAATAGCTTTTGGATTTAACTTCTTCCAGACCGCAGAACATGGAAACCGCAAGGGATTTGCCTGGAAAGAATGGATCAAGCTTCCTGAATTTTGGTTAATAGCACTGTTTTTGGGTGGGCTTGGATTTTTAAATACCTGGGATTTTCCAATCTATGTCGCATTGATCTGCCTGGCATATACATTCCAACGGTATAAATCCTATGGTTGGAGTATTCAAAGAATCTGGGATTTTATCGGATTTGGGCTGTTACTGGGTATTCTTGGAATCCTCATATATCTGCCTTTTTACACAGGATTTTCATCCCAAGCAGGTGGGTTCATGCCCAGCATGAATTACTTCACCCGGGGAATACACTTCTGGGTCATGTTCGCCCCTCTACTTGTTCCCATTCTGATATTTTCGGGTTGGTTATGGCGAGGATCAGCGAAGACAACATCATTAAAGAATGGAGTGATCCTTTCAATAATTTGTGTATTTGGCCTTTGGTTGATATCTTATGTGCTTGGTTGGATTATTGGTATGTTTCCAATTCTGGGGAGTGCTTTATCCGGGGATGGCGCGTCGTTTACAAGCAGGTTGGGAGAAAGATTAATTTCACTGTCCAATAGCTATTTTTCTGTGCATGGAAATATTGGTCTCGGACATCTCCTGGGAGGATCATTCCTGCAAAGGTTCAAATATCCGGGTACGTGGTTGACATTGGGATTGATCTTGACTCTCATCTGGGGTTTGATTTCAGCCAGTCGGAATAACGGGAAATCATCCGTCATTTCATCCGAATCACGGAGTTCACAGACGGGAGTTCAATTTACTTTATTACTTATCCTGCTTGGCTGTGGTTTGACCCTGATCCCGGAATTTATCTACTTGATCGATCAATTCGGCTGGCGGATGAATACGATCTTTAAATTCTATTTTCAAGGTTGGGTCGTCTGGGCATTGGCTGCCTCATTTGGATTTGCGGTACTGTTGAAGAGTGTTAATAAGCGCGGAAAAATTGTGATGGGATTGATATTTTTCGCTGTGATTGCCGTTGGCCTGGCGTATCCCAGCTTCGCTTTGCCGGCGACAACAAATCACTTTAAGCCTGCAAGATGGACGCTTGATGGCTCAGCTTTCTACGCTCAATACGAACCTGAAGAAGCTGCCGCCATTGACTGGCTTAGCCAGGCGCCTTATGGTTATATTATTGAGGCGGTCGGCGGGCAATACAGCGGATTCGCTCGGGTATCCAAGTTCAGCGGACTGCCTGCAGTGCTAGGATGGCCGGGTCACGAAAGCCAATGGCGCGGTGGTTATGTTGAAATGGGGACACGCGAATCTGACATTGAGTTGCTCTACATGAGTAATAACTGGGAAGATGCACTGAGTGTGATCCAAAAGTACGATATACGGTATGTTTACATTGGCTCGCTGGAGAGATCATCATTGCGGGTGAGTGAGAACAAGTTTTATGAGAATCTTCCGATTGTGTTTGAAAATAACAGTGCGGTGATATTTGAAGTTCCTGAAGCACTTCATGAGGCAAGGTAAAAAGATATGGTACGAATGAATGGCGAGAAATCAACCAGAGAAAATGCTTTATATATATTCGCCTTGATAATTGCTTTGGTAGTCCGGATTTTATATCTGGATGCCCAACCCTTGAATGATTCAGAAGCGAGTCTTGCTTTGCAGGCACTTGAGATCTTAAAACATGGAAACCCGGATATCACTGCTGCTCCATCCTACCTGGCACCAACGGCAATTCTTTTTTTTATTTTTAGGAGCTCGACATTCCTGGCGCGATTGATACCTGTCATTGCGGGAAGCTTGATGTCCTTTTTCCCATACTTCTTTAGAAAGAAAATTGGAAATACCCCTGCATTAATCTTCTCTTTCCTACTTGCATTGGATCCATTTTTAATCCATTTATCTAAAACTGCTGATCCTGCAATGATCGGGATAACTTCATTCATGTTTCTCCTGGCTGCCATCCTTTTTAAAAATCCTGTAGGAATAGGAATCTTTACAGCAATCTTTATGTTATCAGGGTCAGGATCTATGCCGGTATTAATCAGTTTTACAATAGGGGGTCTTCTATACCTATCTGTTCCAAAGAATTTCCCTCAAAAAAACAGTTGCCGATTTATTTTCTGATTTGAATTGGCAAAAGGTAATAATCGCATTTTCTATAACCCTAATACTTTTAGGATCTGTCTTTCTGATGGTGCCATCTGCATTTTCAGGTTCATTGGCAGGCATACAAGAATATGTGAATGGGTGGTTATCAAGAAGCACCGAATTCTACTTTCACTCCTGCTCTTCAGATGTTGATAGGTTTGCTGGCATTTGCTCCTTTGGGAATTGTTCTTGGTTTTGCGGGATTTATCCGCGGGATCCGTAAAAAGGATAACCGGCTGTTGTTTCTGTTTATTATATGGCTGGTATCGATAATTCTCACGATTATTTATCCTAATAGGCAGGTGGATGACTTGGCGTTATCGATGGTTCCCCTGTGGCTGGGAGCCGCCTGGTTTTTTGCAGATACATTCACTTTACTAATAGAAAATAAATGGATGGCAGCAGTATTTACCGTCCTCTGTTCACTTTTGTTATTTTTCATATGGATGAAGCTGGTCAATCTCCTTGTGCTCGCGCCAGGGACTGCAGATCACCAATTGGCAATCGCAGCACTCCTGGGGGCTACAATATTGATCGCCTTCACTTCAATTCTGATTGGCTGGGGATGGTCCTGGGACGTGGCAAAATTCGGTCTTGCCGCAAGCATTCTCTTGGTCTTCGTTATTTATTCATTGGGAATGGCACGCAGGGCAGCTGGATCGAATAACTATCAAAAAACAGATCTTCTTACTTCCGAATCAAAAATCCAGGAATCTGATATTCTAGTTGCAACAATTGAAGATATTTCGCTTCAAAATAACGGCATTAAGAATGCGATTGATCTTTCAGTTGTGGATTTCGATACACCTTCTTTGGAATGGCTGTTGCGAGATTTTCCCAATACCAAGTTTATTCAAGTTTTATCTCCCAGTGCTTCCCCATCCCTGATCATTACCAGCGCAGAAGAAATTGTGCAAGCCCCCGCGGAATATCGCGGACAGGATTTTTCCTGGGGCACCACCACTCCCTGGTCATTGTTATCCATTAAGGAATGGATGCAGTGGCTTGCATTTGGTGATGCTTTCACACAACATGAATCCGTCATCCTTTGGGCGCGAAACGATTTGTTTCCACTCTATACTCCAAACGAGACGGATATCACTCCCTAGAAGGTCTTAGTGCCCATACCACACATTATCGCCATCGACGGTCCTTCTGCATCAGGGAAATCCACACTGGCCAAATTACTCGCGGATCACCTCGGTTATTTGTATTTCGATACGGGGATCATGTATCGTGCAGTCACGTTGGCTGCCATGGAATCTGGATACAAGATCGAAGATGAGGAGACCATTACCAACCTCGCAGAAACAGTAAATATTGATGTTCGACCACCTTCAATTGAAGATGGCAGGATGTATGATGTATTATTGGACGGCAAGGATGTTACCTGGGATATACGGCGCGAAGATGTAGAGGTTAATGTTTCACCTGTTTCTGCATACCGGGGGGTAAGGACTGCGTTAACGGAGCAGCAACGGAGGATTGGTCATCGGGGAAAAGTTGTCATGGTTGGCAGGGATATTGGAACCGTTGTTCTCCCGGAAGCTGAACTTAAAATTTACCTGGAGGCATCTCCGGAAGAGCGGGCAAATCGAAGGTATAAAGAGCAATTACAGCGTGGGAATGACGTTGAATACGAAACGATTCTCAGATCCATCCAAAGAAGAGATCAGATAGATTCTACCCGGCAGGTGGCACCATTAAAACCGGCTGAAGATGCAATCACTATTGATACTGACAACATGGATGTTGACGCGGTTTATAAGAGAGTATTATCAATCATCCACACCCAAGAATAGGAGTATCAAATGTGCGACACTATCGTTGCCCTTGGAAATTCAACCGTTGATGGCTCGGTGATTTTTGCGAAGAACTCTGATCGTGATCCTAATGAAGCGCAACAAATCGTTTTGATCAAAGGTGGAAAGACATTTAAAAGATGCGACTGTCAAATGTACTTATATCAGCATCCCACAGGTAACAGAGACATATTCGATCCTGTTATCCAAGCCATTCTGGATTTGGGGTGCAGAAATGGGTGCCAATGAACATGGAGTTGTGATTGGGAATGAGGCCGTTTTTTCAAAGATTCCACAAGTTAAACAGCCAAGTTTGATTGGGATGGATTACTTGCGCCTGGGATTGGAGAGGTCCAAAACAGCGGTTGATGCTTTGAGACTGATTATTAATTTACTGGAGATTTATGGACAGGCAGGTAATTGCGGGTACTCGCATCCCTTTGCCTATGATAATAGTTTCTTAATCGCGGATCAAAGGGAAGCCTGGGTATTGGAGACAGCCAGCAGGCATTGGGCGATTGAAAAGGTAAAGGACATACGTTCAATATCCAATGTCTACACTATTGAAACAGAATGGTATGAAGCTTCAAAAGACCTTGTGGCTTACGCTGTAGATCGTGGTTGGTGCAAATCAAAAAAAGATTTTAATTTCAAGCGTTGTTATTCTGATTTCATATTCTCCACATTTGGTGCTGGAGCGAGCCGGCACGGCTGCACCAGTCAATATTTACTGGAAAATAGGGGGAAGATCACAGTTCCAAACATGATGAAGGCGTTACGCATGCATGGTTCAAGAAAATCAGACGAATGGTTGCCCGGAAAGGCATTCAATGGGCGCGGACGTATGCATGCATTTGGGATTTGGGCCGATACGGATCAACCAAACAACCGGATCCATGGTTTCGCAGCTTGCATCAAATCAACAAACACACTGGTTTACAGGAACGGCAGCGCCATGTGTGAGTACTTTTAAACCTGTCTGGATTGACTCTGGAGTCCCAGATTCAGGTCCCGACCCAGACGGGAAATATAATGCAGATACCTTATGGTGGCAGGGGGAGGAACTGCACCGAAGAGTCATGATGAATTATCCGGAGCGAATAAAGCTGGTCACGCAAGGACGGGATGAGTTAGAAAGGGATTTCATCAATGAAACAAATAAAATCGCCATGTTGGACATGACACAGCGATCATTATTTTCAAAAACATGCTTTAAGAAATCGAATGAACTGAGACTGAGGCAGATCGAGGAAATTGATAAATGCATCAAAAAAGGAAAATATTCCTTTTTACCATCGGTCCGTCTGGAAAAAGTATAATAATCAGGCCGATTTTCATTTGTAATTTTAATTATGGATTTCATCCCAACCCTTTTCCCTTTTCAAGTTAGCATAAACAAACCACATGATTTCTTCGGTTGGTTGGGATTATTGCTGTTTCTGTTCGCCATCACCCGGCTAATCCAGCATTGGAAGGAAAGAGTTTTTCAATATCGGAGTGGCAAATTAGGTTTCTTCATTTTGCTTTTAATTGCCACACCTTTCGCTAGTATGTTCCTGGGCTTTCAACCAAATGCAACCACATTCGCTTCGATCAGTGACCCGGTATCCACCACCTCAGTTTTCCTGATATTTTCTGCAATACCTTGGTTGCTGGCTGCCGGATTTTTAGGCATCCTGCCTGCCATGATTTTGGCGGGTTTCAGTGGATTATTTTTATCGGTATGGCAAACTCATAATTTATTTACCATTCCTGAATTAATCCTGCTGGCCTTAATCTTTGGATATGGGATCAGGCAGAACTTTCGAACATCATTCTTCAAATTTCTTCGCCATCCAATAGGATCCGCTATATTCTTGGCAGGAACTTTTTCACCCATCTATATCCTGACAGGTTTTCTATCCTCCCCAGGTGAGATTGCGCTCAGGTTGGATGACGCGCTAACTCAAACCTGGCCGTTGATGCTAACCCGGGGGATGGCATTGGTCGTCGCAGGGATTTTTTGTGAATTCATCGTTGCTCGTGGTTCAAAGTCCTGGTTTGTTCAAAAACCCTTAATCCCTTCTCCGATTGAGCAGAGTCTGCAGCTCAAATTCCTTTTTGCTACAGTCCCGTTTTTATTCGGATTATTGATGAGCCTGGCAGTCAGCAGCTGGGTAATGGCAAAAGATATTGCATTGCAATTATCGAGGGAATCACTATCCACTACTGTTCAAACGATGGGTACTGATCTCCCGGTTTTTGTTCATCATGGTGAGGATCTTCTCAAAGATTATTCAAGTTCTAAATTGATAACATCAGAAGATGAACAACGGTTAAGCATTCTACAAAAACTCATCAACGACACGAGCTTTTTTCATCAATATTTCCTTGTTGATGGGAAAGGGGAACTGCTGATCAGTTTTCCTGATGATCAGATCTCTCTAACAGAAGAAGAAAAAATTGGCCTGGTACTGACTTTACAGGCGCGACCAGCTGAAATATATGCCTTACCAGGTGCGGATGGAGATTGCCTGATAAGCTTCCTTTCTCCCATTAAGAATAAGGACGGTGAAATCATCGGGGCACTTCTTGGACGAACAAATTATGCTTCCAACCCGGATGATTTGAAATTATTCGCTGCAATAAACACTTTCGAACGATCCGGGGGCGATTTTATTGTCACCCAGGGAGGGTTTGAGGAAATAGCATCTCGTTATCAAGACCTTGTTATTTCTAATCAACAGACTTTTTCACCAGACGGCGGAGGATATTTCGAATTTTCCTCACCGTCGGGTGCGAAGACATTGGTTTACTTTCAATCCATGGACGGAGAAGGTAGGAGTGTTTTATTACAAAAACCTTATGAACAGATCCTACGCCTTACATTGAGAATTGCGTTCCCATTATTACTGGCGCTATTCCTGTTTGTTGCGGCGGCGATTATCAGCCTGGTGTTCAGTCTTAACCGGGTATCAGGGTCCTTGAGATACCTCAGTGATGAAACTTCCAGGATTGCTCGAGGTGAATTAGGTTCAAATGTTCCCGTGACCAGAGTGGATGAGGTCGGGCAATTAGGTAAATCATTTGAACAAATGCGCAGCAGTCTCCGTTTGCGCATGGAGGAGTTAAATCGATTGTTGGCAGTTAGCAAAGGGGTGGCATCCAGCCTGGAAATCAGTAAATCCATCCAGGCAGTATTAAAGGCTGCACTCGATTCAGGCGCGTCAGCTGCCAGGGTGGTTTTAGTGCCGGATGTTACTCTGGATTCGACCATGGAGGATCTCGTTTCTTTCTCCATTGGCCCCTTAGCTGATATTTACGCGTATTTTGATAAGCCGCTTTTTGAATCCATGCGGCACCAAGAAGTATTGATCATTCCCAAGCCATCGCGCATGCACCGGCTCGCCATCCCGGAAGATTTGCCCAAGCCTTCCTCATTGATTGCCCGGGCGCTTCTCCATGAAGACAAATATTTTGGAGCGATCTGGGCTGCCTATGAACAATCAAAGGATTTTTCCGATGAAGAAATGCGATATTTTGATGTCCTGGCAGGTCAGGCAGCCCTGGCAGCGGCAAATGCTTCATTGTTTTGCTCAACAGAAGTTGGGAGGAAACGGCTTGATGCGGTTTTATCTTCGGCTCCTGAACCAGTCATGGTTTTTAATGAAATAAACCAGTTACTTCTTATGAATCCTGCAGCAAGGAATCTCGATTTCCTGATCTCTTCTTCAGTACCAGGTGCCAAACTTGAAGATGTGATCAATAATCGAGAGCTGATCACGCTTATCAAACACCCTGATGATCTGGGCACTTCAATGCGTGAGATACACTTACAAAATAAATTGGCATACCAGGCGATAGTCTCTCCGGTGTTCGTCGAAAAACAGATCATGGGGAAAGTTTGCCTATTGAGAGAAGTGACACAATATAAACAACTCGATGCTTTAAAAAGTGAATTTGTTTCCACCGTAAGTCATGATTTGCGTTCCCCCTTAACAATGTTGAAGGGTTATACCACCATGCTCCCCATGGTGGGAGAAATGAATGAACAGCAGCGTGAATACTTAAAAAAGATTTCCAATGGTATTGATGGTATGACACACCTGGTGAATAATTTGCTTGATCTTGGTCGGATCGAAGCAGGTGTAGGATTAAAACTTGAATACATACAACCCGCATCCATCATTGAGAAAGTTGTGAAAGCCCTCCAGCCTCAGGCAGTACAAAAGAATATCCAAGTCAGTTATCATTCCGATGAAATCCCGGGTACAAGAATTCAGGCAGATCCGGCATTATTACAGCAGGCATTATTTAATATCATCGAAAACGCGATACGGTTTAATAATGTCGGCGGGAAAGTTGAAATCAAACGAACAGAAAGTGAGGAATCCATCCTTATCGAGGTGAAAGACACCGGGATTGGAATTGCCCCAATAGACTTGAATGGCATATTTGATCGCTTTAAGCTGACTGGGTCATCTGATCAGAGATCTACCGGGACTGGACTAGGATTAACAATAGTAAAATCGATCGTAGAAAAGCATAATGGCAGAGTGTGGGCTGAAAGTCAGCTTGGTAAGGGCAGCATTTTTTGCCTGGAGCTACCGATCCGAAACAAAGGATCATAGATGAATTGAGGAATTAATGGGGGTAGATTTTCAGCAAGTTGTGGTATAATTACAATTTGCATGTGCATTGGGAAATTTTCTGATAATCATAAAGCGCTTGGGAAAAAACACCTCTGCGCTGAGTTTATTTTTTAATATTTTTGGCGGTTAGATCTTTAGGAGGCGCAATCGTGGAAACCAAGAGCCTAAAAGCGTTACGCATCAGCTTGGCATCTCCAGACACCATAAAGAGCTGGTCGTATGGAGAAGTTCTAAAACCTGAGACCATCAATTATCGGCGTCTCAGACCAGAGAAAGATGGTTTGTTTGATGAAGCCATCTTTGGTCCAACTCGAGATTACCAATGTTATTGTGGTAAATACAAGAATCCGCGCTACAAAGGCATTGTTTGCGACAAATGTGGCGTTGAAGTAACGCGTTCATCCGTGCGGCGCGAACGGATGGGTCACATTGAGTTGGCTACCCCTGTTGCGCATATTTGGTATACACGGCGCGTACCTTCATACCTGGGTTTGTTACTCGATATATCTCGACGCAATCTGGATCGCGTGCTTTATTTTGCTCAATATATCGTCACTTATGTGGATGACGATGCGAGACAGAAAGCTATTAAGAGATTGGAAGATGAGATCTCTGATTCTGAAAGAAAACAGGCAGATGAGATCAATACCCAGATCCTGGATATTAAGAAAAATCGCGATCACAAAATCAATGAATTGAACCAGAAGAAGGCCGATCTGGAAACTCGTTCGGATGAGCAGATCGCTGTCCGTCTTGAACCCGTGATACAGGAAGGGCAGTCCCTGGAACGCATGCTCCAGGATAAGTTGGGAAACACAACCAAGAAGAAATTCCAATTCGAATCCACCAAGGAAGTTGTCGCAGAAGCTGGCGAAACCATTGAATCAAAGCATATTGCCAAGGTGCAAAAAGTAGTCAAAGCCAGACTTGATGAATTGGAAAAAGAATTCAAAGATGAGTTGCAACGAGATCTTGAGCAGATCAAAATGGATATTGCTCAGACCAAAGCAGAAGCAGACGAACGAATGGAGACTTTGCGCAGTCAGCTTGAAGATCAAACCAGTGATTCGCATGATCAGTCTGCACGGCAAAGAGATGAGATCATGGACCTGCGCCCATTTGGGTTCCTAAGCGAAGCTAGATACCGTGAATTAAAGTCCAAGTATGGACAGGTATTCCGTGCAGATATGGGTGCCGAAGCCTTTTTTGATATCCTTCGCCGCCTTGATCTGGAAAAACTTTCCGAGGATCTTTGGAAAGAAGTAAAAACATCCAAGAGCAAGCAGAAACGGAAGAAAGCAACCACACGATTAAAGGTTGTGGAAGCATTCCGCCGTTCCGGAAACCGTCCTGAATGGGTAATTCTAACGATCCTACCGGTCATTCCGCCAGATCTGAGACCCATGGTTCAGCTGGATGGTGGGCGATTTGCAACATCTGATCTGAATGATCTTTACCGCCGGGTGATCAATCGCAATAATCGTTTGAAGCGATTGCTAGAGTTGGGTGCACCTGATGTCATCGTACGCAATGAAAAACGCATGCTTCAGGAAGCTGTTGATTCGCTTGTGGATAATTCCCAGCGCGGTAAAGCTCTTTCACGTCGTGGACGCCGGGAATTGAAATCCTTGAGCGACATGCTTAAAGGCAAGAAAGGGCGTTTCCGCCGCAACCTGCTCGGCAAACGGGTGGATTATTCCGGCCGTTCTGTGATTGTAGTGGGCCCTTCACTTAAGTTATATCAATGCGGTTTGCCTAAATCCATGGCACTGGAGCTATTCAGGCCGTTTGTGATCGCCAGATTGGTTTCACATAATTACGCTGCCAATGTCAAGGGTGCGCGCCGCTTCATCGAAAGGAATCGCCCTGAGGTTTGGGAAGTCCTTGATGAGGTGATCAAGGAGCGCCCAGTTCTTCTTAACCGCGCTCCGACTCTGCACCGCCTGGGTATTCAGGCATTTGAACCCATCTTGATCGAAGGTAGTGCCATTCAACTCCATCCATTGGTAACCACGGCTTTCAATGCAGATTTTGACGGTGACCAAATGGCTGTCCATGTGCCCCTTTCAGAAAAAGCAGTGCTGGAAGCCCGAACATTGATGCTTGCTTCCAGGAATTTACTCAAGCCCGCAGACGGTGAACCGATCATCTCACCTTCAAAAGATATGGTATTGGGGGTTTACTATCTGACACACAGGGACAATCAAGTGCACATTGGTGATGGACGCACTTTTACGGATTTCGATGATGTGGAGCTGGCTTACCAATTAGATCAGCTGGAAATCCACAGCATTATCAAGTTAAAAGTTGCTACCTGGTACGATGAGAATAATAACAGACTTGGAGAACCGGTAAATTCATTCATCGAAACCACTGTCGGCCGGGTCTTGTTTAACCGCATTCTTCCTGAGGAAGTTCAGTTCTGCAATGAGGAGCTTGATAAAGGCGGAGTAAAAGATCTCATAGCGAATGTATATGAAATTTGTGGGGATGACGTGACCACGGAAGTGGCTGATAGGATCAAGGATATCGGATTCGAATTTGCCATGAAATCCGGTGTAACGATCGCCGTGGATGATATTACGATCCCTGCCGAGAAAGATGCGATCCTGGCCGAGTCTCAGGAAAATGTTGAAAAATTGTCCCGTGATTATCGGCGCGGTCTGCTCACCGAACAGGAACGTAATGAGCGCATTATTGAGATATGGCAGGATACCACCAAGGTTGTATCCGAAGCAGTGCGCAAAGCCATGGATCCCGATGGTAATTTGGCAGTCATGGCGAATTCTGGTGCGACCAAAGGTGGTTTCGGCCCCATCTCCCAGCTGGCAGGCATGCGCGGGCTCATGGCAGATCCGGCAGGTCGAATTATCCGGCTGCCAATTCAATCCAATTTCCGTGAAGGACTCACTGCGCTGGAATACTTTATTTCAACCCATGGCGCACGTAAAGGTCTTGCTGATACTGCGCTTCGCACAGCAGATGCAGGGTATCTGACACGGCGCCTGGTCGATATTGCCCAGGACCTAATCATCAATGAAGATGATTGCGGAACTACAGATGGAATTTACATAAGAGCTAGGGATGATGTGGCAGGGCAATCATTCAGAGAAAGACTTTTTGGTCGTTTGGTCGCAGAAAGAATTGCTGATCCAAAATCTGGTGAAATCATTGCTGAGAGAAATGACAGCCTTACGAACCAGCAGATCCGCAAGATCATCGATTGCGGAATTGAAGAAGTGAAGGTCAGGTCTCCTCTCACATGCGAACTTATTCACGGTATTTGCATTCATTGCTATGGCATGGACCTGGGACGCGGCAAGATGGTGGAACTTGGCGCAGCTGTTGGAACTGTTGCCGCACAATCCATTGGTGAACCCGGAACACAGCTCACTCTTCGAACCTTCCATACGGGTGGCGTGGCTGCCGGCGGAGATATCACCACAGGTTTACCCCGTGTTGAAGAGCTATTTGAAGCAAGGCGAACTCCAAAAGGTGAGGCAGTAATAAGCCGGATCAGTGGGACTGCCAGAATCATGCAATCTGAGAGAGCAAATGATCAACGCACTGTTCTTGTCGAACACAGTGAAATGGTTAGCGATACTTATGAAATCCCCTCGGATTGGAAGATTAAGGTAAAAGACGAATCCCCCATCACAGTCGGAGATGTTATTGCAGAACATGACGATGCTTCCATCACTGCTCAACATTCAGGTCGGATCCGAGTTGAAAAAAGAAAAGTGTTTGTTGGGTACGAACAGAGTGAATCTGAAGAATATATTATTCCAACGACTTCTCGGTTGATCATAAAAGATGGAGATAAAGTCGAAGCAGGTCAGCCTTTAACCGAAGGATCTTTGAATCCTCACACCATCTTAAAAATAAAAGGTCGCGATGCCAGTCAGATGTATTTATTGACCGAGATTCAGAAAGTTTATCGGGCGCAAGGACAGAATATCAACGACAAACATTTTGAAGTGATCATCCGAAAAATGTTGGGAAAAGTACAGATTATTCGCCCAGGGGACACGCCGTATCTACCCAGTGACATGGTCGACCGCTTGGAGATCCGCAGGGTGAATGACCAGCTTGTAGCTGAAGGGAAACAACCAGCAAGATTTGCCGAATTACTGTTGGGTGTCACAAAAGCATCACTGAGCACTGAGTCCTTCCTTTCTGCTTCATCGTTCCAGCACACTATCAAGGTTTTGGCAGGTGCAGCCATAGCGTCCACACAGGATCCGCTTTACGGATTAAAGGAAAATGTGATCATCGGAAAGCTAATACCTGCAGGGACAGGATTTGTTTATGGTAGATTCGCCGAGAACGAACCAGAAGAAGAAGTAGAAGTAGAAAATCCAGAACAGTCGGAGACTCCCTTACAAGAGGCTTCCGCTGAGATCACAGATCAGCCAACCACCGAATAATCGAGATTCAAGAATGACATCCGAGGGCACCCAATGCCCTCGGATTTTTATTTAGTTGACGAGTTACATTGTTGCACTTAAGATATAACTGCTTGAGGAATTGAGGACTGGAGAATTAATATGGATTTGGGAATGATCCGCAAGGTCGATATCGATAGCGAGATGCAGCACTCCTACCTGGACTATGCCATGAGTGTTATCGTGGCAAGGGCGCTACCAGATGCCAGGGATGGGTTAAAGCCCGTGCAAAGAAGAATTCTTTACTCCATGTACGATATGGGGATCAGAGCAGAGAGCGCTTATAAAAAATCAGCACGCATCGTTGGTGAGGTCCTGGGGAAATATCACCCGCATGGTGATATGGCGGTCTATGAGGCCATGGCTCGATTGGCGCAGGAATTCACCATGCGTTATCCATTGATCGATGGACAGGGAAATTTCGGAAGTGTTGATGGTGACCCGCCTGCTGCGATGCGTTACACCGAAGCCAGATTGGCGGCGTTTTCAGGAGAGCTTCTTTCCCAGATTGATCGCGACACGGTGGACTTTCATTCGAAATTTTGATGACACGTTGAATGAACCAATTGTGTTGCCAGCTTCAATACCAAATCTTTTGGTTAATGGGGCAAGCGGAATCGCTGTTGGGATGGCTACTAACATTCCTCCCCATAATTTGGGTGAAGTTGTAGACGCCCTTGTTCACCTGCTTCAACATTGGGAAAAACTGGATGATATCAACATAGAAGATCTTATGCACTATATACAAGGTCCCGATTTTCCTACTGGCGGAATCATTTTGCAGGAAAAAGAAGAAAACCACTTGCAGAGTGCCTATGCCACGGGAAAAGGACGAATGACCCTGCGAGGAAAAGTCCACTCAGAGGAAATGGCCCGTGGACGGAATCGATTGATCATCACAGAATTGCCCTACTCAGTCAACAAGTCTTCATTGATCGAACGTATTGCAGAATTGGTTCGAGACAATCGCCTGGAAGGGCTTGCAGATCTCAGAGATGAATCAGATCGCCAGGGGATGAGGATTGTCATTGAGTTGAAACAGGGTGTCGACCAGGAAGCTATCTTACGGGCTCTTTATCAACATACTCCGATGCAAACAACATTTGGCATAAACTTGCTGGCACTCGTGGACGGCGAACCCAGGCTCTTAACATTAAAGCAGGCTCTGAAGATCTTCATCGAGCATCGATTAATCGTTATCCGCAGAAGGAGCGAATTTGATCTTAAACAAGCCAGGGAAAAAGCACACGTATCTGGAAGGTTTACGCATTGCCATAAGGCACCTGGATGAAATAATTCGTTTGATCCGATCCTCAACGGACTCGGAACAAGCGAAAACAAAACTAATGAAAAAATTCAAACTCTCCCAAATTCAAGCACAGGCAATTCTTGAAATGCCCTTGAAACGACTGGCTGCACTCGAACGCAAAAAGATTGAAGATGAATACAAGGAATGGGTGAGAAAGATCAAAGAGCTGGAAGGGTTATTGCGTTCTGCAAAAAAAATTCGACAGATAGCAGTTGAAGAACTAATCCTTGTAAAAAATAAATATCCTGATAGAAGAAGAACACAAATTGCTTCATTGAGAAAAGGAGAAAAATCGACAGAGCTATTAACCGCCATGGATCTCATGCCGGTGATGCAGACGTCGGTAAGCATAACTCATAATGGATTAATCGCCAGGTCCCATGCCCCAGGATATCCAAAATTTCGTGGAAAACAGGTACCTGATTGGTTAGTAAAAACGGATACGCACAGTACTTTATACTTGATTGATAAAAATGGCATGGCTGTCGCGTTGGCTGTCCATGCACTACCTGAAGCAGACCACCCTTCTGATGGGACTGTCATTAATCGTATCGCGCCTATGGATGGGATTGAGCTCCCTTCAATTGTCATTACGATTCCACCAAGGAATCAAAAGACGGAAGACCAATACATCGTTGTTGTATCCAGGGAGGGGATGATCAAAAAAAGTTCCCTTCAGGACCTTCCTGGAGTCTCTTCTCAACAAATCCCCATCGCAAAAGTAAACAATGGTGATGCTTTGGCATTTTCATTTCTCACCAATGGAGAAGATGAAATTCTGTTAATATCTAAAAAAGGATTGGCTATAAGGTTTCATGATCGTGATGTTCGTCCCATGGGATTAATCACCTCAGGAGTCAATGGCATAAAACTGGGGGAAGGGGATGAAATTATTGCTGCTGAAAAAATTGGTAAAAATAATCAGGTAACAATAATTGAATCATCCGGGAAAGTTTGGAGGATTCCTGAGAGTGAATATCCACTCCAGGGGCGATATGGCAGAGGTGTATCGGCATGCAAATTAACCATAGGATCCGAGCTTGTAACCGGTTATGTGGATTCTAAAAACCGGATTGTATATATTCGAACAAAGAAGAAATGCTTTTATTCTTTTAAAATTAGCGAGGTGGCACTCGGAAAACGTACAAAATTAGGACAACCGTTATTTCAGATCAATCCCGATGACGAGATAGATGATGTTGTTACGATCAGGCTGGATCAGGATCTTGGAAATAGAAACAAACGTCCAAGAAAAAACCGAAACACTACTAAATCAATAACGACTACCACATCTAAAAAATCAAAAACGAAATCGAAAAAGAGGACTGGGAAAAGCAAATCCCGGAAGGTGGGAGTTTCAAGCTTCATCCCATTCAAGGAAAAACACAACTGGAAGAATTTCGCTTTCCGGTAATATGACAACCACTTCCAAGGGGGCCGGGAAAATCGTGGGGAAATCCGAGACAAACGAAAAGAGGAAGACCGCGAAAAGTGAAATAGAATTGAGGAATGTAAGTAGATTGGATTCAAAAAACAGGGGTGCTGATTCCCTGTTTTTTTATTTAACACTACCTCAAATTTGAATCCAATTCAAATCATTATGCTCGGGGTGTGCCATCCGGATTTAGATTTCCTTCCAATCCAATGATTGGAGCAATTTCCCTCATGGCGAGAATCACCTGGTCCGTATGATCCCAAAGTTCAACGTTGAACTCCAATGCACCTTTGGCTATCTCTTCCCGGTTTGCACCGGCCGCAAAGGCGCGATCTTTCCATTTTTTCTTGACTGAAGAAGACGTAAGGTCATAAAGCGATCGGGATGGACGAACCAATGCAACAGCAGTGATCAATCCGGTTATCTCATCACAGGCAAAGAGCGCTTTTTCCATGGTTGATATCCTATCAACACCTGAATGCTCGGCATGACTCAGGACTGCGCGAACGATCTCCTCCGGGACACCTTTATCTCTGAGTATAAGCGCTCCAGCCATGGGATGCTCTTCAAGGGTGGGGTGGATTTCCCAATCAAAATCGTGTAGCAAACCAGTTATCGCCCATTTCACCTGATCTTCGTCCATTTTTTTTGCATAATGCCGCATGGCTGCTTCGACACAGAGCATGTGGTTGATCAGATTCTGATTTTTTACGTTCTCTTTAACAATTAAAAATGCTTCTTCGCGATTCATCGATCGCCTCCTAGATGATTTGATCTACCATTTCCGGAACCTACCTGCAATGCTGAAGAAGCAGGAGGGAAAATGGGCTCAGGGCTGCCAAGCACCGGTAAAGGCTTGCTTATCCAAAGATCCCAAATGGCAACAAGGGAAGCAGCACTTTCACGGACATTCCAAAAGAGTAGGGAGGTTGTGCGATAAGAACGATTGGCTGCCTTAACCCCAAAGGCATTAATCCCCAAAGAGTTACAAGTGAATATCGCACGGGGTAAATGGAAATCTTGTGTCACCAGTAAGGCATCTTTAACTCCAAAAATGTCACGGGCGCGATAACAGGTATCGTAAGTTCTACGACCGGCATAATCAAGAACAAGATCATTTTCTGGAATACCCAGCTCAAGAGCATAAGTTTTCATGGCAAGCGGTTCGTTATAGTCAATATACCGGTTATCACCACTCAGCAGAAGCTTTTCAACCCTCCCTGACCGGTATAAATCTGCTGCAGTTTCCATGCGATCCCGTAAGATGGCAGTTGGAGAACCATCCCACCTAAGGCCGGCACCAAATACAATTGCAACACGTTGGCTTGGAGCATCTTGTTGTGTATATATTTTCTCGCTTGCGTAGATGCCTGTAATCGCACGGGCGATTATCAAGCACGCAAGGAGAAGAATAAATGCATAAAATATAAATCGTAAAATCATCTTAGTTAGTTTTATTAACACAATATTCTCGGATCACCCATAAAAATAATCTTTATTGGAAATTTACCAGCCGATAAGGGTGGAAATATCCACGCCAGTTAAATCAAGTAAATCGCGTAATTGGTTATAAACGGAATCATCAACTTTCATCAGGCCATGTATCTCGTAATTCGTCACTTCTGAAATCAGAGTTCGCCCCTGTTCGGTTTTAACCAAATTAATAAAGAATGCGTCCAACCTGCTCTGGAGATCGGTCGAGATAAGTGGTGAATAGCTGAGATTATTATTGGGAATAATTCCTTCCGTGCGATATATCACGATAACCTGGTCCAGTGCATCGGTTAGATCTTCAAGCACTGCAGATGAAGTTCGTGGATCTCCTGAAAGTGCAAACGTGGCTCCAAAATCACACACTCCACGGATATAAAGGGTACGGATGACGGAGGTATGATTTTGTGCATACACACCATCCAAAAGGGGGATATCATTTTGTATGAATAATCCTAATGGGACCAAGTAACCTGATAGAGAATTTACGTTAACCCAGCACGGTCGTGTATCTTCAAATTGATCCAGAACTCTTGATAATTCCGCAGTGTTTTTTTCGCTGACTGGATCAAAAAAGGAAGTAAAACCGCTATCTCTATTGGAAACGATTTGTGTGCCGATATAGTAAACCCCAAAATGATTGGTGAGCAACGCGACATCGGCAGCTCCGAGATCATGCAGGAAAATATAAGTGGCAGGAGGTAGCACGGCGATTTGAGCCGCTCCTATTCGCATATCCAAAAGAAGCGATGAATAATCCGGATAGTAGCGAATCTCCAGAAAACTTTGTGTCTCCTCTAAAAACCTCATCATTAGTTCTTGATTAATCTCCGAATCCTTGTTCTCGATATTTCCCACGATACCCAAAACAAGGGGATTTGATTCACTTCCAAATTCTTCCACCGTGGTGGTTGGCTCGGAGTCTCTGGGAAGATGTGACAGATGCCGTGGGAGTATTGATTTTGTTCGAAATGCCACATCCAGCCAATAAGATGACGATAAGAATGAAGATAAATTGATTACAAATAATAGAAAATCGAAATTCTATTAATTGGTGAAAAATCTTTTTAATCATATGACATTCATTTTAACGGAAAATTAGACGCGATCCGTCCAGAAAGGATTCCCAAATTTCTGATCAACAAGTTCCATAGCGCGAATAGTTTCCTTTTACTCAATTCTGATGGGATAAAATTAATTGATAATTCCTCGGAAAATCCCAGAATGAACGCATCGGCAGCTTCCTGCCACGACACTTGTCTACCTAAAACTGATTCCACTGTGGTAGCGTGATCCAACAGACGCACTGCCGCATTTTGTCGTTCCCTTTTCATCTGGAAAGTATAAACCCATCACAATTCGTTCAAGGTTTCCGTACAATGGTAACGAACCGTGTTGAAGAACGCCATTTATCCGGCGAGCCTGCGCACTTCCGATCAGTTTTTTACTGTTCCATGTTATTTCATAATTCGATGGTTCTTCAAAACATACTGGCCCAGCCAGGGGTTTGATTTTCTTGCCAGGTTCAATTTCATGCGCTGATGCTTCTATTCCTAATTTCCTTAATGCCTTTAATAACGCTTTTGAAAGCCTGCAGTAACTTTCCAGAACACTACCCAATACTCGCGGTTCATCGGAAGCTGCAGCAATGGAATACGTAAGTTCATCAGTATGTAAGATTGCCCTTCCTCCTGTGGGTCGACGGACCAATTCCCATCCATTTCTAAGAAGTTCATCATCATCGACATCATCCCGATTCTGTGCGTATCCCAGGCTCAAGCAGGGAGGCTCCCAAGCAAAAAGCCGCAAGGGTAGGGCGCTGACGTTTTGAGGATACATTCTCCAATATCGCTTCATCGACGGCCATATTCCAACTGCCTGCAGCTGGAGGAGTAATGATTAAACGCCATTCAGATGGTTTCATAATGGAAAACAATTATACATTATCGATGATGAGGTTTATTGGTATGTTGAACTACTTCAGAATATAATGTTAAGTAACTTGACACAATAAATAAATCTGTTATAATAATAATGCTTCCAAAAAAGAAAAAAACCGGATAATTTTTGAGCACTTTTTTCTGGACCATCCCCGCACTGAATATAAAGAACCTAAACCGGCATGCGATTCTGGATTTAATCCGATTCACTCCCGGCGGAATTGCCCGGGTCGATCTTGCACGCCATTTGGGTTTAACTCGCGCGGCTGTTACCGAAATCGTGAATGATCTCATGAAGATAAAGGTTGTTCGGGAAATGAAGAACCAGAAATCCGGGGGACGAAACCCGGTTGTTCTGGAAGTGAATCCCGATTTTGGTAAAGTTGTTGGTGTGGATATGGGAGCAACCCACGTCACTTTTATCCTGGCTGATTCCTCTGCGCATGTCATAAAAGAGATCGAATATGATCTGGATATTAACCAGGGTCCGGAATTTTGCTTGAAACAAGTGGACACGAATTACAACCAATTACTTGCTGATTCCGGCCTGACAAAATCTGATGTTTTAGCTGTAGGCTTTGGTGTTCCAGGACCTGTTGTAACTGAAATCGGAATGGTGGATGCTCCACCCATCATGCCGGGTTGGAGCAGGTTTCCCATTCGAGATTTCCTTCAAAAGAATTGGGGTGTCCAAGTTTCAGTCAACAACGACGCTGAATTGGGAGCCCTGGGGGAATGGGCATATGGTGCAGGACGCGGTGAACATAATTTATGCTACCTGAAAGTAGGTACAGGAGTAGGTGCTGGAATCCTGCTTGAGGGACAAATTTATCGCGGGACGACCGGAACTGCAGGTGAGATCGGTCATATGACCATTGATGAAAATGGTCCTTTATGTTCCTGCGGTAATAAAGGATGCCTTGAAGCATTCACCGGTGGCAGGGCAATTGCCCAAAAAGCGATGGAAGCTGTTCGTGCAGGTCAACGTACAGATCTCGCCAACATTAAGCCTGTTGAGAATATTACCATCAAAGATGTAGTTGCTGCAGCGAGAAGGGGCGATCTGATTTCTCAACAACTATTCAAAGAATCAGGGATTCATCTTGGAACCGCAATTGCCGGCATGGTAAATCTCTTCAATCCCAGCATGGTGGTGGTTGGGGGTGGCGTGGCACAGATTGGCGACCTGCTTCTTGATCCCATCCGTAATACTGTTCGACAAAGAAGCTTAAGGGTTGCGTCAGGTGCTGTAAGGATTACCTCAGCTTTATTGGGTCGTCAGTCATCAGGAATAGGCGCTGTAGTTCAAGCGAATTCAATCATCTTACATCAACAGATTGAGCAATAATAAAAGGAGGTGGTAATTCAAAATATAATGTGTTAAAAGCACTTCATCGCAGTCTATCAACGAGAATGAGTAAACATATCTTTATAAGGAGAAATTGAAATGTCTAAGAAGTTAATGCCCATTATTAGTGTCCTGTTGATCGCAGCCTGGTTGCTCGGTGCCTGCGGAAAAGCAGGTGGAACAACCGAAGCTGTCACAATCAACCTCTGGACAAAAGAGGGCGAGACTGATGGTGGTCTACAGTATGTTACATCATTGACCGATGCATATACCGCTGCCCACCCCAATGTGACCTTTGTTGTAGTCAACAAAGAAGTCGAGACCTTGCGTGAAGATTTCCAGACCGCCAGCCTCGCCGGCGCAGCTCCCGAATTACTCTGGACCGTTTCGGATCACCTTGGACCCTTCACCGCTGCAGGTTTAATCCAGCCAGTGGATAAGTTAGTTGATCTGAAAAAATACGTTTCCAGCGCTGTTGACGCCGTCAAGAGCCCGGATGGACAGACCTGGGGTGTACCGCTCGCGAATGGCAACCACCTGATGCTGCTCTTCAATAAGTCCTTGATGCCTGTTGCCCCGAAAAACACCGATGAATTAATCTCAATGGGTAAAGCATTCCAGGCTGCCAATTCAGGAAAATATGCCCTGGTCTTCAACCAGACTGAACCATTTTTCTTTATCCCCTGGTTGGGTGGTTTCAATGGCAAAGTCTTCGCTGCTGATGGTGTTACCCCCACTTTGAACACCGCTGAAATGAAAGCAGCTCTACAGTTCATTTATGATCTCAAATTCACCGAAAAAATCATACCTCCTGAGAGCGATTATGACGGTGCAGACACAATGTTCAAAGAAGGCACTGCTGCCATGATCATCAATGGCGACTGGTCGCTGGGTGGTTACAAGGAAGCTTTGGGTGATAACCTGGGTGTCGCACCCATCCCGCAAGTTTCCGCAACCGGGACCTATCCTGCCCCCTTAACTTCGGGTGTGTTCTTCATGATCCCAGAGGGTCTTGAGGGCGCAAAGCTCGATGCTGTTGTCGATTTCATCAACTTCGCCACCAATAAAGAGAATCAACTGGCGATGGTCTCAAAACTGAGCCGACTACCTGCTTTGACAGAAGCCTTGACCGACAAATTGATCACCGATGATCCTATTCTGTCTGGCTCCGCTGCTCAGATGAGTTATGGCCTTCCCATGCCGACTGTGATTGAAATGCGCTGCGTATGGGATAGCTGGAAACCCGAGATGCAGGCTGTATTTGCTGATACTGAATCTGCTGCTGATGCTGCTGCAAAGTCGCAGAGCGCGGCTGAATCCTGTATCGCAGCTCTCGAGTAATATATATTAGTACTTTAGAAGCGCTCGCTTCTTAATGAACTTGTATAGGTCGGGCTAAAATTTTAGCCCGACCTATACGACGAGTTGTTTTTATATTAAGGAGGAAAGCTCATGATCACATCGGGTGTGATACTGAATAGCCTCAGTGAAGTTTTATCAACAGTCTTATTCATATTAGTTGTAACTGTAATAATTGAAGCGCTGCTCTACTTCATACTGTACAAGCGCATGAACTATAAATACGCATTGCCCTTCATGCTGCTGGTACCAGCCGCTATTGGACTCATTGCTCTTGTGATTTATCCTTTACTCTGGGAATTTCGCCTTTCCCTAACAAATATGTCCCTGAAAGCATTTAAGAATCCCGAGTTTATTGGAATCCGAAACTATATTCGCGTTTTTACTGAACCTGTTCTTAAACAAAAAATGTTCTTCCCTATGCTGGGACAAACCATTTTTTGGACATTCATTAATGTGTTTTTCCATGTGGTCGGTGGTTTAGCGTTAGCGCTGCTACTAAATCGGAAAATGAGGGGTAAAGGCATCTACCGCACTATATTAATCCTGCCCTGGGCGATCCCGCAGGTCATTGCAGTTCTAGCCTGGCGCGGGGAATTTAATTTTTCGTATGGTTATTTTAATGTGATCCTGCAGCATTTTGGTTTGCAGCCCATCCAATGGTTGACCGAGCCTGTTGCGAATTTTGCTGCGATGTGTATAACGAATATTTGGCTGGGTGTACCATTTATGATGGTAGTGATTTTGGGTGGCTTGCAAAGTATTTCTGGAGAGTACTATGAAGCAGCTGAAATGGATGGCGCGAAGCCGCTTCAAATGTTCAGCAAAATAACGCTACCCCTCCTGCAACCAGTCTTAACACCGGTAGTATTGTTGGGTACGTTTTGGACTTTCAATAACTTTAATGTCCCATTCTTCATCAACCAAAACGAACTTGAAAGCTCGGATATCATGGTCACCGGACTATTCAGGGCAGCCTTCCAATATAACCGGTATGGTTTTTCCGCGGCATTCGCATTCGTAATTTTTGCCATGTTATTGGTCTTTACAGTCTTCTACCTGAAATATACAAACAGCCTGAAAGGAGTTTACGAATCATGAGCGCTACCAGTCAGGTTACTGTTTCTGATAAAAGTGGTATCAAGAATCGTAAGAAGTCTTTCTTCTATGGTGGTAGAGAAGATTCTCCTTTTAAAAGGATCTTGATCCATCTTGCCTTATTGATGGCATGCTTTATTGCCATATTTCCCGTGCTTCGCATATTTGCCGTTTCATTAAGACCTGGGGATCGATTACTTTCAACAGATCTTTCTCTCATCCCACCAGATGCTACCTTCGAATCGTATCGGATCATCCTGTTCGATAAACCCTTTTTAAGTTGGATCTGGAACAGCCTTGCGATCACGATAGCAACAGCGATCATTGGGGTGATCCTGGCAGCCACCTCCGCGTATGCTTTCTCCCGTTGGAAATTTCCTGGTCGATCTGTTGGGTTGATCTTTTTACTTGCCACTCAAATGATCCCGGCTTCCATGTTGATGATCCCGATCTATATTCTTGCGATTAAGCTTGGATTGGTTGGAACCTATCGTGGACTGGTGATCGCTTATTGTGTGACATCAGTGCCGTTCAGTATCTGGATCTTGAAAGGGTATTACGATACTGTTCCGATCGATTTGGAGGAAGCCGCCAAAATAGATGGTGCAACGCAACTGGAGGCTTTCACGAAAATTTTGCTCCCTCTATCTGCGCCAGCTTTAGCAATCACTTTTCTCTATAATTTTACCGCTGCGTGGAATGATTATTTGCTGGCACGTGTGATGCTGGGTTCACAGGAAGCCCTTCTAACATGGCCGTTAGGTTTACAGCGACTCCAAGGACAGTTCCAGACGCAATGGGGTCAATTTTCTGCAGCTTCAATTCTGGTGACAATTCCAGTAATGGCGCTATTCCTTTACTCTTCGAAGTGGCTGATCAGTGGGTTGACCCTCGGCAGCGTTAAAGGATAAAAAGGAAGCGCATCATAAAAAACAAAAAAGAACCCCGCTGCTTATAAAGGAAGCGGGGTTCTTTCCCTGGCGGGAGGAATCGGTTATGAAAATCCATCTAAAAATATTATTTTTGATCGTCCTTCTTTCTTTTATTCTAAATGCTTGTGGTCAAGCATTAAATTCAACGGTATCAGAGGAAGCAACACCAGCATCTGAAGCTGCCAATCTACAGGCTTCGGAGGAAATTTTATATGTCAATTTGATATGGCATCAGCATCAGCCGCTTTATTATAAAGATGATGCAGGTGTCTATACCCGTCCGTGGGTCCGTGCACATGCCACCAAGGATTATTATGACATGGCCGCCACCGTGGCAAAATATCCTGATGTACACGTAACTTTTAACCTCACCCCAGTCCTAATTGAGCAACTGAATGATTTTGTCAACAATGGTGCCAAAGATCTCTACTGGGTACTGGCAGAAAAGAAAGCCACCGATCTCACGGGGGAAGAAAAAGTGTTTCTCCTCACCAGATTCTTTGATGCAAATTGGGATCACATAATCCGCATTCACCCCGGTTATAAGCGACTTTTAGACTTGCGCGGTGGAACAACCGATGAAATTATAGCTGGCGCGATAACCACGTTTACCGAACAAGATTTCCGTGATCTTCAGATCTGGTTCAATCTCGCCTGGATGGATCCAGATGAATTGGCGATTGAACCATTGGCTACACTTGTTGCGAAAGATCATGACTTTACAGAAGAGGATAAGGTCATTTTATTCAATGAAGTGAAAAAGGTGATGGCTGAAGTATTACCGATACATATAGAGTTACAGGCCAAAGGTCAGATTGAGGTGATCACTACACCATTAGCGCACCCAATCTTGCCGTTGATTTACAATTCAAACGAAGCTTCAGTTGGGAATCCGGAAGCTGAATTGCCAAAACAATATTCTTATGTCCAGGATGCCATCGCCCAATTGAATGCCAGTGTAGGAATTTATGAAGAGACTTATGGAGTGGCTCCAAAAGGACTTTGGCCGGGAGAAGGAGCTGTCTCTGAAGATATCGTTCCTTTGGTTGGTAATGCAGGTTATCTATGGATGGCTTCTGGTGAACAAGTATTGGCTGGTTCGCTGGGCATCGGGTCCTTTACGCGAGATGCGAATGATACTGTGCAAGAAGCAGATATGCTTTATCGACCTTACTTTGTTCAAGGTGCAGCGGATGGACCAATTCAGGGTCCGAAAGTAATGATAGTCTTTCGGGATTTGTTGCTATCGGATAAGCTTGGATTTACTTATTCACAGACCCCAGGAAAAGAAGCTGCTTCAGATTTCATGCAGCGGTTGGAGAAAATACGCGAAGAACTCAAAAAAGAAGGGGCTACTGGTCCACATCTTGTGAGCATCATTCTCGATGGTGAAAATGCCTGGGAAAATTATGATAACGATGGCAAAGAATTCTTAAATTCATTGTATGAAGAACTCTCCAACAGCAGCAATGTGAAGACCGTAACCCCTTCAGAATACCTGGAAATGTTCCCAGAGCAGAAAAATCTGGATCATCTATTTTCAGGAGCCTGGTTCAGTGCCAACTATGACACTTGGATAGGAGAAGCTGAAGAATCCAATGCATGGAATTACCTGGGAAAAGTACGGGATTTCTTGCAGGATTACGAGCAGAACAAAAAACAAGCACCCTCGTCGGAAAAATTGCAGGAAGCCTTTAACTACATGTATTTTGCAGAAGGCTCGGATTGGTTCTGGTGGTATGGAGCTGACCAGGATTCTGGAAATGATGCGTATTTCGACCAAGGCTTCAGACAGCTACTGGCAAAGGTCTACGAATCCCTGGATGAATCAGTGCCCACTTTTGTTAAAGTACCCATAATTCCTGAAGCCGTTGTGGATACAACACAAAAATTCACGGGTATTTTCACCCCGGTTATTGATGGATCTGCAGGTGAAGGTGAGTGGGACAGAGCTGCATATTACCAATTCGCCGGCGGTGCGCAAGCGCGATCGGAGGACGTTGCATCTGGATTTTATTACGGTGTGGATTCCAAGAATCTATATCTACGCGTCGATTCAAAAACCGACTGGACTGAGCTGGAATCTGGAGCTGTAGGAATTTATTTCTCCATTCCCAAGGGGGCGTCCAACAGTGGAATTACCAGGCGTTCAATAGATTCTGCAGATCCTTTCCTGCTTGGATTCAGCGCAACGAATTTGGTTGAAGTGGATATTATCAGCAACACCGCCAAACTTTATCATGGCGTTTCAAGTAAGTGGATTGAAGTTCCAGCAGAAATCACCTCTGAAATACAGGCATCTGTATTGGAGATTGCTGTACCTTTAAACCTGCTGGGTGAAGTACAAGCGGGTGATGAGTTAAAACTGGTCTCAATCATCAGCGAATCCGAACGTGATTTACAGGCTATACCCACCGCTGGTCCAGGACAATTAATCCTGCCTGATCTTGGAAATGTAGTTTATATTCTTGATGTCACAGATCCAATGGGTGATGACCATGGACCCGGAAGTTATACGTACCCAACCGATGCGGTTTTTGATCCATCCGTTTTCGATATAACCTCTTTTAAAGTCGGTGTGGGCGATACGGATGTGGTGTTCATTTTTACCCTGGCAGGTCAAATCAAGAATTCCTGGAATTCAGGAAACAATCTCTCTGTTCAAACATTCGATGTGTATATTGATAAGGATCCAGGTGCTGGCACTGGTGCTAGAATGCTTCTTCCTGGTCGAAATTGTGCTTTAACCGAAGAAGATGGTTGGGAATATGCCGTTTGGGCAGAAGGCTGGACACCGGGCATATTTTCACCTGACCCGGCGACCATGGAAGCAAAAGCAGTGAGTGGAGCAAGTTTTAAGATCATTGTTGATACTGCCAAATCTACGATAACATTACGCGTGCCCAGGTCTGTTTTCGGTGAAGGTGATCCTGAAACCTGGGGGTACGCCGCAATGGTTATGTCGCAGGAAGGTTTTCCATCTCCGGGTGTGTGGCGGGTTCGTGATATCAAAGCCAACTCTGAGCAATGGCGAATTGGTGGTGGATCAGATACCGCCACAAATCAGACACGGATCCTCGATCTGGTCTGGGCGAATTTGACTCCGACACAGGAAGAGATGCTTTCCACTTATTCTCCCACCG
Source organism: uncultured Chloroflexia bacterium (assembly GCA_963804865.1). Classification (GTDB taxonomy): domain Bacteria; phylum Chloroflexota; class Anaerolineae; order Anaerolineales; family Anaerolineaceae; genus CAVVEQ01. The sequence goes on along the minus strand of CAWDSH010000001.1, from coordinate 661,325 downwards.
AAGCGGATGTGGATACTCTTGATGCGGATGATTTTCCCAAAATCCAACTCCTATTGATTCAATAAATCACAAGAAATGGGATCTGCCTTTTCTTTTTTCCTTGAGGAGACAGATCCCTGATTTGAGATAAAGTTAAATCGTCTTTTCTAACCAAAAATGTAAAGCGAATCACCTTGCGAATTCTGCAAAAATACAATTAACCTAGACTTTTAAAGCATATACACTAAAATATAAACCATGTTTACTCAAACAAGCGATATCCAAGCAACAAAACCGCGAGGCACGGTTGAAATCCATCTCCCAGATGGGCGCGTTTTTACCGGCGCCCGTGGAATGCCGGTAGGTCAATTCCTTAAAGTTCTCCCTGAATGGAATGATCCTCCGATAATGGGCGCGATCGTAAACCATGAGTTGCGGGAATTGACTTACCCGATTGAGATGGATTCAAAAGTTAAACCGATAACGATGTCTGACGGTGATGGTGCCAGGATCTACCGTAGATCAGTGACTTTTCTTTTGGAAGCTGCATTTGATGAGTTATTCCCGGATGCATTCCTGACCGTTGATCATTCAGTTGCTTCCGGTGGTTTTTATTGCCAGATTTCCAATCGCACACCATTAAGTCAAGAAGAACTTGAGAAACTCGAAGCGCGAATGAGGGAACTCGTTAAAGCAGACTTGCCCATTGAAAGGCAGGTGGTACCTCTTCAACAGGCCATCGAGCTTTTTAATTCCACTGGACAGGTTGATAAAGTCCGTTTATTAAAATACAGGCAAAAAGAATTCCTCGTTTTATACAGCCTGGCAGAGCACCAGGATTACCACCATGGATACATGCTGCCTTCAACCGGTTACATTCGTTGGTTTGCATTTTCGAAACTTGGTGACGGTTTTGTATTGCGATTTCCACGCCGGCATGCCCCGGATCAACTTTTGCCAATGCCGAGTTATCCAAAGCTGTTGACCACGTTTCGCCAATATGGAGATTGGTTGATAAAACTGGGTATCGATAGCGTTGGTGCATTGAACACTGCCATCAAGGAAAACCGCAGCCAGGAGATTATTCTGGTTTCGGAAGCACTCCATGAACAGAAAATTGCTGCCATCGCCCGGGCGATAGCCGAGAAATCGAAACTCGCACGGATCGTCTTGATCTCCGGTCCTTCATCATCGGGAAAAACCACGTTTTCCAGAAGACTAGCCATCCAACTGCTTGCTCTTGGCATTTCACCGTTTGCGCTTGAGATGGATAATTATTTTGTCGATCGTGAAGCAACTCCGAAGGATGAGAACGGACAATACGATTATGAAGCTCTTGAGGCGATGAATACAGCGGCATTGGGACATGACCTGGAGAAGCTAATCGCGGGTGCGGAGATCCAGATGCCCCATTATGATTTTAAACAAGGTAAAAGTGGTCCCGGAGAAACATTAAAACTTAATAAAGATCAGTTGATCATTCTAGAAGGGATCCATGGTCTCAATCCCCGGTTAATTTCTGATATTCCGACAGAAAAAACTTTCCGGGTTTACATTTCCTGTTTAACCCAATTAAACCTGGATCGACATAACCGCATTTCAACCACGGATACACGTCTCATCCGACGGATTGTCCGTGATGCCACTACCCGGGGATATTCTGCACAGCAGACTTTGCAGCGTTGGGAATCGGTTCGGCGTGGAGAAAAACGCAATATATTTCCATACCAGGAGAACGCGGATGATCTATTCAATTCTGCCCTGGTCTATGAAATGTCTGCTTTAAAAAGTTTTGCTGAACCTTTGCTGCGTCAAGCACCCTTTGGGACCGATGAGTATATCGAAGCGAAACGGTTGCTGGCGTTATTGGAATGGTTCCTACCCTTGCCAACAGAATTGATCCCAGATAACTCCATTTTACGGGAATTTATCGGTGGTTCCATTTTGGGTGATTTTAAGATTTGGCGCGATACAAGCGCATGAAAAAACAGGTCTGGCAATTTGCCAGACCTGTTTTAATTAACCTACAGCTTTCTTCACTACTCTTCCCAGACGTGCCATACCCTCGTTGATCATTTCCGGATTTGAATGCGAGAAATTCAGTCGCATCGTATTCTGACCACCACCATTGGGGTAAAAGGAATCCCCGGGCACAAATGCAACTTTTTCTTTAACTGCTTCTTTGAGAATTTCTGATGATTTCAGTTGTTCAGGCAGGGTAGCCCAAAGGAATAATCCACCCATCGGATGAGTCCAGTGAACACCTTCCGGCATATGTTCTTCAAGTGCGTCCAGCATGACGTCGCGGCGCTGCTGATAAACTTCGCGAATCTTAAGGATGTGTTTATCCAGAAATCCTTGATGCCCAACTTCATAGGCAACAATTTGATTGAATGTTGAGGTATGCAGATCTGCACCTTGTTTCGCCTGAACCAATTTGAAAATTACCTCTGGAGGAGCAATCACCCATGCCAGGCGAATCCCGGGAGCCAGGATTTTCGAGAATGTGGAAAGGTAGATCACATTTCCGCTATAACAGCCATTAGTGGCACGAATCCGGGCATCAACGACTTCAACTGCGGGTAAATGATCACCTTCAAATCTCAGCTGGCCGTACGGATCATCTTCAATGATTGGTACTCCATAACGATCTGCCATCTCAACCAATTTTTTTCTTCGTTCAAGGGTCAGGGTTACACCGGTGGGATTTTGAAAATTTGGCAATACATAAATGAACTTAGGTCCACACCTTAAAGCTTCTTCGAGTGCATCGGTTTGCATTCCATTCTCATCAGCAGGCACGGAAACATATTCAGCGCCATAGGCATTCCATGCTTGAAGTGCGCCTAAATAGGTGGGCGATTCCACCAAGATCCGGTCCCCACGGTTTATAAATATTTTTCCCAGGAGATCAAGTGCTTGTTGTGATCCTGATGTGATTAGAATATTATCCGGGGTAACCTCAATGCCATATCTCAACGAGTGGCGGGCGATCATCTCACGCAGAGGTTTATACCCCTCTGTTGAGCCATATTGGAGTGATTTAGGACCATTATTTTCCAGAACACGAATGCATGCTTCTTTGAATTCTTCAATTGGGAAGACTTCTGAAGCAGGCATGCCTCCTCCGAATGAAATTATGTCCGGGAGTTCGGTAAACTTCAATAATTCACGGATTGCAGAGCTTTTCATTCTTTGCGTGCGTTGAGCAAAGCGATGGTCCCATTGAGTTTGCATTCTTTCTCCTTTTGTTTCTGTTTTAGAAGAATTGAAGTTGAATATTGGTAATGATTATTTATATTAGGTCGACCCGTCAGGTTAACTTGGGAAAGCGACTAAGGATTATGGCAGGTGTTGGCAGGATTACTTTCTCTCCAGTTTTCAATTCTGAAGGTGCTTTTCCACCGACATTACTCGCGCTCTGATAAATCGAAATAGGAGTGCCTTCGATCGATGATTTATTATCGACAAACACCTGGCCAGTAAGAAATCCTTCAGAATCTACTGCACAACTTGTTACATGACCTATCACCCGACCTTTATTGTCCATTACAGGATCACCGTGATGTGCCATACGAACTCCCTTTTCCATAAATCGAAAGCGGGTTACAACCCCCTGACGGGATTTCTCCCTTTTAATAAATGCATCCCTGCCAATAAACCAGGGCTTATAAATCTTTACATATGAACCGAAGCCACCTTCACCCACACCCATTGTGCCATCTTCGGTAAATTCGTGTCCATAAAGAGGTAATCCTGCTTCAGTGCGAAGTGAATCGCGCGCACCCAAACCACATGGTTTTATACCAATTTGCTCACCTGCCTTCAATAAAAGATTCCATAATTCTTCGGATTGATCGGGGTGAACAAAAAGCTCAAATGCCATCTTTTCGCCGGTATAGCCGGTACGTGAGACTACAAGATCAAGTTTTCCTACAGCTGCCTCACATAATTCAGTGCGTTTTAGTGCCATGATCTTCTTTTTGTTTTCAGGGGATGTTCCAAGAGCGAGCAGAATATCGCGGGATTTTGGTCCTTGAAGGGCAATGTCGACGCGCATATCCTTTCCTTCTTTTGGATCACGCAAATTACGAAGGATAACCTTCCTGCCATAAGTTTTCACCCATGGTTTCTCCGGATCCACGAGAACTTCGCCCTCACGAACAGCGTTGAGCCATGCCCAGTCCTTGTCATCATTTGAAGCATTCACGACAACCAGGTACTTTTCTGCGGCCGGTGATACACAAGGCAATCATCAATCACACGCGCATCCGGATCCAATAGGTGCGTATAACAAGATTCACCCACTGCCAGGGCGCTAATATCATTGCCACAAACAGAATCCAGGAATGTCACAGCATCACGACCTTCGGCCTGATAAACACCCATATGAGAAACATCAAAAAGTCCTGCTGCATGCCGTGTGGCGAGGTGCTCCTCGACCACAGATGAATACCAGACAGGCATTTCCCAGCCAGCGAATGGCACCATCTTAGCCCCGAGTTTTTTATGTGTTTCATTGAGAGGTGTTTTTTTAATTTCCGGGTTTTCTTTCTCGTCCCAATAAAATTCTTTAAGAGCTTTTCCAGTAGAAGGCATATTTCCAATGAAATATGGTTTTTCTGCGGATAGGATTTCACCACCAGCGGAAGTAACAGGAGGTGATTTTGATTCTTCGACAAGGATTGGACCCGGTAACCGCCGGACGATTTCAGGATCGAAGGTGATAAAACCATCCGAAAGATCCCTTAACCATGTTGCGACGAGACATGCATGTTTTGAATTAATGCTGAGTTGATATTTTCCCGCATTTATGCAAGTAATGATGGCTTCGATAGTTTCTTTTGACATAAAAAGTGAGGTTTTTTGTGATTGGCCCGGTTCGAGATATTCCACATCACTGCTGAATGTGTAGTTCAAAAAATGGCGTAGATTCTCTCCACTCAGGTCAAAGGCAGTCCAACCCTTCTGATCAGCGAATTTATCATCCAAGTAGATGTAGTGAGGATACGCATGTTTTTCGTAGGTTAGATCTTTTCCTGCTGCTTCAGCAAGCACGCGTGTCCGCATTTTGGCGTTTTCCAATACCTCAAAATCAATCTTCGCGCGGACAGTGGATCCCTGCCGGGTTTCAACAGAGTACGGCTTGGTGGCAAACATGAGATCAGCGATGATATCCGCGATCTGGATCATCTCTGCTTCTTTCATACCTCTTTGCGTCAACCATGGGGTACCAAGACGGATCCCGGATGAAAATAACGCGGTCTTATCTCCAGGGATGGTATTACGATTGGCAACGATGCCGGCAATATCAAGGATCCTGGCAGCCATATCACCGGAGAGTTTCGTTCCATCTTCTCCGACTATGGTCTTGCAATCCACGTTGGTAAGGTGTGTATTTGTTCCACCGTAAGGGATGCGGAGTCCCCGTTTTTGGAGCTGATCCGTGAGAACGATGCAATTCTTGATGATCTGCTCTTGAAGATTTCGAAATTTCTCGGTTTTTGCTATTTTGAATGTAGTCGCCAATGCTGCAAACGCGTGAACATGAGGTCCGCCTTGCTCACCCGGAAAAACAGCACGGTCAAGTTTCTTTGAAAGACCAGAATCGGTAGTCAGAATGCATGCTCCCCTCGGACCGCACAAGGTTTTATGTGTGGTGAAGGTGATCACATGAGCAAAACCAATTGGTGAAGATATGACACCCGCGGCAGTCATCCCCGCGATATGGGAAATATCAGCCAACAAAAAAGCACCAACCCCATCTGCAATTTTTCGGAAGCGCTCAAAATCAGGTACCCACGGATAGGAGGAGTAACCTGCGATAATGATCTTTGGCTGATTTTCAATGGCCAGTTTTTCAACCATTTCATAATCAATTTGCTCAGTGGTTGGATCCACCGCATAATGGATGACTTTAAACAACTTTCCTGATCGATTTACTGATGATCCATGAGAAAGGTGACCCCCATGAAGAAGATTCATTCCCAGAATGGTATCCCCGGGATTGATTAACGCTGTGTAGACCGCATTATTCGCAGGGGCACCAGAAAGGGGTTGAACATTGACAAAAATCTGATCCGCGCTCAATTTTGGAGTGGCAAATGCTTCAGCGCATCTGCGTCTTGCCAGGGATTCAATAATATCGGCATATTCCACACCTTTGTAATACCGGGGGTCAGAATATCGCCGGTAGTAAGCCAGGCGGGCTGAATAATCCGTTAGCTCGCTTTCATTCATCCATCTCATTTCCTCATCCGGATACCCCTCAGCATAAATATTCTGAAATACCGACCCCAATCCTTCCCGGACAGACTCAGGAGCAGTGCTCTCGCTGGGGATCATGATCAGTTTTCTTGTTTGCCTTTCAGCTTCGAGCCGGATCAAATAATCAATGTCCGGATCCACGTCTTTTAATTTTCCGCGAAAAAGATAATCAGCCATTTGATCTGCTCCTTAAGCTGCAGGTTGGAGAAATAAAAAACCACTTCTTGAATATTAGAATCAATACAGGAAGTGGTTCTTTTGTGAATATTTGCCAGAGATTACCATTGATCGGTTATCGCCACGGCACATAAAAATATTTCATCGTTTACGTGCAATTGATTTTAGCCCAGCGAGAAAATTGGGTCAAGTATCTTTTGTCAGTTTGATCTAATTATTTACTATAAAACATTCAACCATGAATTCTATGATCAATCCAATCCTCGACATACTTAAGCACTTCATCTTTTTCCGGTTCGTTATGAAGTTCGTGATAAAAACCTTCCCACTTCTTAACCGTTGTTGAAGATGGAGCCTTGCTGGCAAATTCAAAGGTTGCTGTTGGATCCACGATCCGGTCTGCGGTACCTTGCATCAACAGGCAGGGCATGGTGAATTCAGGTGCGTGTTGAAGGAGGAAAAAACCTAAATCAACCAAATCCATACCAAGCCGCGATGTGACGCGATCATGAACAAGCGGGTCTTCGATGTAGGCATTAACGATCCCCGGATCACGTGATAACCCGGATCGATCCAAGTCGTTACCTAATGCCAAAGCGGGGAGCACATAGCTGGCAGATTTTCCAACCGCAAGTTTAAACGGGGTAATGGGAGTTGCAGTGCGGATGCATGGAGCTGATGCAATCAGTCCATTGATCATCGGTTTTCTCTGGGCAGCGTAGATCAGCACGAGGCTTGCGCCCAGGCTGTGTCCATACAGAAAAACAGGGGTATTGGGATACCTGTTTTTTGCTTCCCTGATTGCGCGGTCAATTTCAATATAACTCTGGTGGAATGTTGCATAACCGCGATTACCGCCAGATTTTCCATGTCCCTGTAGATCAAATGCAATAACAGCATATCCATGATTATTGAAATGCCTTGCAGTGAAATCATAACGCAAAGAGTGTTCACCAAGGCCATGAACGATAATAATTACTGCCCTGGTTTGAAACGAGGATTTCCATTCCCTGGCGAATATCGTGATGTTATTAGAGGTTGTCCAGGAAAAATCGACGGGTGGCATGGTCAGCTCCTATAAAATAAATGTGGTATTAGGATAAGTTTAATGCAGGAATGTGGGATGTTAACCTTACAATCTCTTTACTATCGTATTGAGGGCATTTTTGGTATATTAGATGACATCGGAGCCATGCTGCGATTAGAAACGATCATGATTTCAAAGTGTTATAAAAGGAAGAACACCTATGGGTGAATATGAAGATAAAATGACCCTTCCCGATGAAGACGTCATTTATCTGGCAACCCAGGGAGATAAGGATGCCTTCAGCATTCTTTATCAAAAGTACATTAACAAGATCTACACGTATATTTATTATCGAACCGGTAATGCCAATGATGCAGAAGATTTAACCGCACGAGTTTTTTACCGTGCGTTGGGACATATCAAATCCTACCAACAAAAAGGTGTACCATTCTCTGCCTGGTTGTATCGGATTGCACATAATATTGTCGCCAATTGGCATCGTGATAATAGCCGGCGTAAAGAGGTATCGCTTGAGGACCACCTTGAACTACCGCATCAGGGTGATCAGCCAGAAATGACCCTGGTTCAAAATCAGGCTTCTGAAGATTTGATGTTGGAGATCCGCAAACTACCTTCAGAGCGACAGCAATTGATCATTCTAAAATTTGTCGAAAGGCTCTCGAATTCGGAGGTAGCAATGATTATGGGTCGGAGCGAAGGTGCCATAAAGAGCTTATATCATCGGACATTGACCTCTCTAAGATTTTATGTTGAAAAAGAAGAAGGTTAATCATGTTAAAAATCGTAACTGATGGTGGCGTGGATATGCCCACCGGGTGGGAGCAGAAATATAAGATCGATATCATCCCGCTGATGGTTCGTTTTGGTGAAGAGGTTTACACGGCTGGGGTGAATTTGAATGGAAATAAATTTTACAAGTTGGTGAAGGAGAAGAATATCATCCCGAAATCTTCCCTGCCTTCACCATTTCAAATGATGGAGTTTTACAGAAAAATTGCCAATGCCAAAGACAGGATACTTTCTTTACACATCTCCGGCAAGATTAGCGGAACATTTTCTTCCGTCGTGCAAGCCGCAAAAGAGTTGAGGGGTGAATTGAATATCTATCCATTTGATTCCGGTGCAGGGTCCGCGGCTTTGGGATTCATGTGCAGAGAAGCAAGATTGCTGGATCGAGCTGGATTGTCTATTCAGGAGATCCTAAATAAGCTTGAGAAAATCAAGAGTCGTTTAACAGTGATCTTTACTGTCGATAACCTCGAATTTGCCAGATTGAATGGACGAGTAAATGCACTGCAGAGCGCAGTTTCATCGATGCTAAATATCAAACCAATCATCATTCTCAGGGATGGTCTGCTTCAGATGGGTGATAAAGTTCGCACTCGATCAAAATCCATCGAAAGGATACTTGAGACTGTGCGATTAAGGGTGGGGACGAAAAAGGTGAACATCGCAATTGTCCATGCCAATGACCTGATAGCAGCTACAGCCCTGATGGAAAAAGCGAAGAAGTTATTCAATATTAAAGAAATGGTTGTAAGCGATTTGTCGATCCCGGTTGCTGCCAATTTAGGCCCGGGCACTGTAGGAATAGTTGCCATACCAGTGGAAGAGGAATAAGGAGAGAATGGATCGTTCGTTATCTACTTTAAAGGACCTGGAAAATACACTTCAATCCAAGCTTGGCCCTGTGCACCCGAATCAGGATTTTGTAAATAAGCTTTATGAAAAATTACGGAGTGATCCGGGTATTGTGATTGAGCAGAAAGCCACGCCTATAGTGCTGCTTGCCTTGGGAGCCGGATTGATTGCGGGATTACTATTTTACTTATTTTTCAGGAGCTCGAAAACTACTGAGTGATCGATGATTAAAGCTCAGCCTTTTTTACATTCCAGCAATCTTGCTTTGAATTCACCATCTGAGGGTTCAACCAGGATATCCCCTCCCGGAAAAACGATGGTTGGGACACTTCTATTTCCATTATTTACTTTTTCTACGTACTCGCGACCTTCGCTGTCGTTATCGATATCCACCCATTTATAAATAATTCCTTCCTGATCTAAAGTTTCGCGTATCCGACGAGAAGACCAGCACCACTCGGTACCATATATAGTGATTATTTCAGCCATGCATTCTCCTCAAAAATAAAGCGATTCATTTTACCTTTTTTCAATAAAGAATGTTAATATTATTCCTATGGAAAAATTAATAAGGAAGAACCATACCACTAATTTTATCGCAATAACCATGGGAGATCCTGCCGGGATAGGACCAGAAGTGATCCTTAAAGCAGTCCGGCATGATGACTGGAATCGCTACTGCCAGCCCATCGTAATTGGTGATCGTAGGATCTTTGAGCGTGCCTTGAATTTTTATACCGCAAATCAAGAAAAGGTTCAAATCAATGATTTTCACACAGATTCTCCATTTAACAAAGACCAACTGAATATCATTCATCTCGAAATTGCTGACCCTCTCAAATGCCATGTTGGCAGGATCAGCCAGGAATCGGGAGCAGCAGCAGTAAAAGCAATTGAATATGCCTGCAATCTGGCGCTAAAAGGTGAGGTGAGGGGTATAGTCACCTCTCCGTTGAACAAGGAAGCAATGCATTTGGCTGGATATGATTATCCGGGACACACAGAATTACTCCAGGAATTAACAAAAGCACCTCAAGTAAGGATGATGCTGGTAGGTGAAAAAATGCGAGTTGTTCATAACAGCACGCATCTATCGATGGCAAGCGCCATCCAAATGGTTACATCTGAGCATGTCCTGGATACAATCCATTTCGCGCAGAATGGGTGTAATGCATTGGGATTACCTCATCCCAGAATCGCGGTTGCGGGTCTCAATCCACATGCTGGTGAAGGCGGCTTATTTGGTGATGAAGAAACCAGGTATATTATGCCTGCTGTCAAATCAGCGCAGGATGGGGGCATCAATGCGATTGGTCCGCTTCCACCTGATACGGTATTCCTACGAGCTGTGAAAGGTGAGTTTGATATCGTGGTTGCCATGTATCATGACCAGGGACACATACCCACCAAGCTGCTTGATTTTGATGGTGGTGTGAACATAACTTTCGGTCTGCCTATTATCAGGACTTCTGTCGATCACGGTACGGCATTCGATATTGCTGGAAAAGGAATCGCAAGCGAAAAAAGCTTATTGATGGCCATCAAAATAGCAGCACAATTGGTTAGGAATCAAATCAAGGACGAAGATTAATGGTTTCTTCACAAAAAAACTATGGTTTGATTGCCCTAATGGGTTCAGGTGAAACCACGCCAAGTGGTGGACGAATTTTCGATTACATTGCCAGTTGCATTGAAAAACCAGTAAATATTGCCGTACTGGAAACCCCAGCTGGATTTGAACTTAATTCTGAGAAAGTTGCCGGTAAAGTGGTGGATTATTTAAAGATCCGTCTTCAGAATTATGATCCCGAGATCTCCCAGATCCCCGCAAGAAAAACTGAAGGTAATTTCAGCCCCAACAGTCTTGAAATTCTTCAACCTTTGCACCATGCCAATATGATCTTCATGGGACCAGGAAGTCCCACGTATGCCGTTCGTCTACTGGCGTCCTCATCCGCATGGGAAATGGTCCGCATCTCTCACCGATATGGGACAGCTTTAGTTCTAGCTTCAGCTGCGACGATTGCCTTTGGTTCTCAAGCGTTACCTGTCTATGAGATCTTTAAAGTTGGCGAGGATTTGCATTGGAAACCTGGTTTAAACTTTATGCAGCCTTTTGGTCTTTCAGTTGTCGTGATCCCACACTGGAATAACCACGAAGGTGGAAAAGACCTTGATACAAGCCGATGTTTCATGGGCAAGGATCGATTTTCAGAATTGTGTACAATGCTACCCAAAGATACGATGGTATTGGGAATCGATGAACAAACGGGAGTGGTCTTTGACCTGAATTCTGGGGAATGCCTGGTTTTGGGGAGTGGAAAAATCCATCTTGTCACACGCCTAAGCACAGAATCAATTTCAGCAAAAACCAAATTTCCTTTGAATATCCTTGGCCCGTTCAAATTGCCCGTGCTTAGGGACGAAGGATTGAATATTGATTTACTGAAGCTTATGTTTGAGAAAAAGCTAAAATCAAATGAGGAATTTAAATTTACCGAAAGAGTAAAACAATTAATTGCAGCCCGGGAAAAAGCAAGGGATCTTGGTAATTGGAATGAATCAGATAGAATAAGAGAAATACTAAAAATGGAAGGTTGGGGGGTGAAAGATACACCAGGCGGACAGGTTCTGGAAAAAGAATAATCCATATGATGGTAATGTGTTAAAATCAGCGCCATGATTCCGCGTATAGTCTTCATGGGTTCCCCGGAATTCTCATCTACTATACTCAATTCCCTATTAAAAGATTACCCTATCGTTGGAGTGGTTACCCAGCCTGATCGCCCAGCAGGTCGCGGTCGAAAATTAACCGCACCTCCAACAAAAAAACTGGCTGAAACACTGAATATCCCTTATATTCAGCCTGAAAAGCTAAAGTATCCTGACGCGTTAGAACAGATCATAAAATGGCAACCGGATCTTATTATTGTGGCAGCATATGGCCAGATCCTTCGTGCGAATATCTTAAACCTCCCAAAGCTTGGTTGCCTGAACGTACATGCATCCCTTCTACCGCGCTGGCGGGGGGCGACACCGATCCAGGCAGCCATTTTGAATGGTGATGAATTCACTGGTATCAGCATCATCAAAATGGATGAGGGGATAGATACCGGACCGATATTTCAACAATCGAGAATCCCGATCGATCCCCTTGATAATGGAATATCACTGAGCGAAAAATTGTCTGAAATTGGCAGCAGACTGTTACTTGAAGTTCTTCCTAAATATTTGAAGGATAACATTCAACCTGTTTCCCAGGATGAATCCGCGGCAACCTATGCACCCTTGATCAGGAAAGAGGAAGGCTTGCTTGATTTTTCCAAATCAGCGTTGGAATTAGAACGAAAAGTACGTGCGTATTTTCCCTGGCCGGGATCTTATTTTTTCCTTAAAGGTCTCCCCTGTAAAATAATAAAAACAGGGATTTTGAAATCTAGCATCTTTACGTATTGGTGAACATGGCGTTTTGGATGGATTTCCGATCATCGGCACATCGATGGATGCGCTTGTAATGTTGGAGCTTCAACCAGCTGGGAAAAAACGCATGGCAGGCAATGAGTTCCTCCGTGGATATCATGAATGGATCAACTGATGCATAAGGTGGGGAGATAATTGCGATGGAGAAGAAACGCTTCCTTGTTTTTGGCGCTGGAGCCATTGGCACTTATATTGGGGGTAGTCTTCTCAGAAGTGGTCAGGAAGTCACTTTTCTTGAAAGAGAATCTACAGCAAATGAAATCCGCCAATCTGGATTAAGCATGGTTTTGGATGGGGTTGAATACAGAATGCAGAATGTCCAGGTGGTTTCATCTCTTCAGCAAGCTTTGGAACAAACCCCATTTGATCTGGGAGTTCTGGCGATAAAATCCTTCGACACTCAAGCCTTTGTCAAAAACCTCAGTCCGTTTAAAGACAAGGCACCCACCATGTTATGTCTTCAGAACGGGGTTGAGAATGAGGCTTCATTGAGACAGGCAATTGGGAAAGAGAAAGTAATATCAGGATCGGTGACCAGCGCCGTGGGACGCATCAAAGCAGGTCAGATCATCCTCGAAAAACTGCGGGGTATTGGAGTGGCAGGGGATACACCAATGATTGATGATCTAATTATGATCTTCAATCACGCAGGATTGAACGCAAGAAAATATGGAAATGAGACCAGCATGAAATGGTCAAAGTTGTTGACAAATCTTTTAGCCAATGCATCAGCTGCAATACTAAATATGCTACCTGGTGAAATATTCGGTAATCCCGCCCTATTCAAATTGGAAATGCTTCAATTGCGCGAAGCAATCTCGGTAATGAAGGCCATGGATTGCGATGTGGTCGATCTACCTGCGACGCCGGTTAGATTATTGGCAATGGGTGCCGGACTTCCATTCAGTATCAGCCAACCTGTAATGAATAAATTCTTAAGCAAAGGTCGCGGTGATAAAAAGCCATCATTATTGATCGATATGCAGAATAATTCGGAGTACAGTGAAGTGGATTATCTAAATGGTGCCGTGGTCCGTTTTGGAGAGAACCTGGGGATTCGAACCCCGGTCAATCGATTGCTGACCGACACCCTGATCACTATGATCAATGATCGAATTAACCGAGTTGAGTTCGATCACCACCCAGAAAAATTATTTGATAAATTATTGATATGAGGTGAAAAATTATGACGGTTCCAAACTGGGTGGCGGATGCTATTTTTTACCAGATCTTTCCAGATCGATTCGCTAATGGTGATACGGGCAATGATCCCATCAATGTCAAACCCTGGGGTTCTCCACCGACAGCTCATGGTTTTATGGGTGGCGATCTCAGAGGTGTGATCCAGAATCTGGATTATTTACTGGATCTGGGTATTAATGCCATCTATTTGAATCCGATCTTTCTTTCCTCTTCCACGCATCGCTACAACTCCACAGATTATTACAGGATCGATCCCCGACTTGGCTCCAAGGCGGATTTTGATGACCTGATAAAAAAGGCTCATCAAAAGAATATACGCATCATTCTGGATGGTGTTTTCAATCATTGTGGAAGGGGCTTTTTTGCTTTTAATGACGTTTTGGAAAACCAAGAGCATTCGCCTTATAGGGAGTGGTTCCACATCAATAGGTTTCCCATTGATGCCTATACTCCAGGAGATGCGCGTGACTATTTAGGTTGGTGGAAACACAAGAGCTTGCCGAAATTTAAAACCGCGACCCCAGAAGTCCGGAGATATTTATTGGAAGTCAGTAGATACTGGATCGAGCAGGGTATCGACGGCTGGCGGTTGGATGTGCCAAATGAGATCGACGACGATGGTTTTTGGGCTGAATTCCGGGAAGGTGTGCGCGCAATCAACCCAGACGCCTATCTGCTTGGTGAGATCTGGGATATTTCACCGAGGTGGGTGGGGGAAACCCATTTTGATGGTTTGATGAATTATCCACTTCGAACAGTATTTCTGGATTTGCTTACTGGAAAACTACCGGGCGACCAATTCATTGGAATAATTGATACCCTTATCAAAGCATACCCTCGTGAAAACACGTATGCAATGTACCAGCTTTTGGGATGTCATGATACCGAGCGAGTCTTAACCGTGCTGAACGGGGATCTCCAAAAACTAAAACTGGCTTATTTATTACAATTCACATTTCCCGGCTGTCCCGCGATCTATTATGGGGATGAAGTCGGTTTGGAGGGCAGCAAGGATCCGGAATGCAGGAAGGCGTTTCCTTGGGAAGAGAGACTATGGAAACCTGGATTACGAGATTGGGTAAAAAAAATGACTGGTTTACGAAACCAGATGCCAGCGTTGAGAAGAGGTGATATTAAGTTCTTAGAATCTCATAATGCAAAAAACACTATCGCACTTATAAGAAATTTGGATGAAGAGAAAATATTAGTTGCGTTAAATGCAGCGGATTCACCATCTGAAATCAATGTTGAAATTTCGGATTTCAAATTTCATGATGGCCAGCTGCTTCGAAATCTTATTGGTGAGGGAGAATACACTATTGCAGGAGGATCACTCAGGATATCCTTGCCACCGCTTGGCGGTTGTTTGCTAAAATGAACTAGGTTTTACATGATTGAGATCGATAAGCCGAAATCTACTTTTCGAAATACGCTGGTAATTGTATTCATCGTTTTCTTGACGATTTGTCTCATACCCTCTGTTTTTGCTGTTGCTATCGATAAAGTTTTATTAAATCCAAAATCATACCGGCAGGCGTTTGAGGACCAAGGATTCTATGATCGGCTGCCGGAAATCGTTGTTAGCCAATTCATATCAGATACCGAACATAACTCTCAAATATCATTACTGCGTTTTTCACCTAATCATCTGCAGAATTTGATGAACCTGGTATTTGAGGAACCACAAGCACGGGATCAATACGATTATCTATTCGATCAATTCTGGAAGCTTGTGACACTTCAAGAAGCTCAAAGGACAATGTCCTATAATCTGACCGCGATTAAGCAGAGTTTTTATGGGGATGGTGGGGAACGAATCCTTCGTGGATTTATAAAAACTCTACCCCGATGTACCGAAAATGAGCTTTTTCAAGTTCTGCAATACAATCCAAATGATGCTGGCAGTGAATTACCTCTTTGTAGATTCTCTGATCAAGTCACGAATTTCATTCTTCCTGTAATCCAATCCATCATTCGATCATCGTTCTCGGTTTTG
Organism: uncultured Chloroflexia bacterium; assembly: GCA_963804865.1. Taxonomy (GTDB): domain Bacteria; phylum Chloroflexota; class Anaerolineae; order Anaerolineales; family Anaerolineaceae; genus CAVVEQ01. Next base: position 645,534 of record CAWDSH010000001.1, on the reverse strand, counting down.
CCAGAGCAAATTACCATTTTGGCGTTGGATGCCAATGAGCCAGCTTTAATTCATATACCGGAAATTTATGGAAAACTTTATACTGGAATTCGCCAGGCTATTGTCCTGATTCCGATAATAAGCCTTTTATGCCTGATAGTTTTACTTGTTCTTGCAGCACCAAAAGCAAAGGAAATGCTCAAAGTTGTCAGCATCCCTTTATTGTGCGGAGGGCTGACAAGTCTGATCCTGACAACAGTACTCTTTTTTCTTTTGAATAGTGTAATTCTTGATAGTATTCGCCAGGGCTTGTTAAATTATTCTATGACATTTGTATCTACGATTGAAGAAATAATACGTCAGATCGGCACCAGCTTCATTCTTACCACAGGTCTGACTGGATTTGCCGTATTTTCGGCAGGTGTAATAAGCTGGACTGCTTCAAAATTGAGATCTAGTAAAACCTAAATTCTCCTAGTTCTTCTTTTTAATATAGTTCCGCTGCCATTCATGGAGCTTATTCAGAGCTTCTATCGGGGAGAGTGTGTTTAAATCCAATTCCCCAAGTTCATCAAGCAATGGATTCGTTTCCGGGAAAAGCGTCATTTGTTGGGAGAGACCATCTTCAAGATGAATGGCTTTCCCGGATGAACTTTCCAGTAGCTTAAGAATTTCACTGGCGCGTTGAATTATAGGGGCAGGCAGACCCGCAAGCTGCGCAACATGGATGCCATAAGAACGGTCCGTGCCGCCGGGAACGATCTTGTGAAGAAAGACTACATGACCTTCAGCTTCTGTGACAGCCACATTGTAATTTCTGACCCCAGGCAAAAGTTCGCTAAGCTGGGTCAATTCGTGATAATGGGTAGCGAATAAGGTCCTGGCGCGAAGTTTTGGATGATTGTGGATAAACTCGATCACTGACCATGCTATCGAAAGACCATCATAGGTGCTGGTTCCTCTTCCGATTTCATCCAGTATGAGTAGACTACGTACGGTCGCGTTATTGAGAATATTTGCCGTTTCGGTCATCTCGACCATGAAAGTGGATTGTCCCGAAAAAATCTCATCTTGCGCGCCAATACGGGTAAATATGCGATCCACTAAACCTATCCGTGCTGAGGAGACTGGAACATAGCTACCTATCTGGGCCAGGAGAACAATCAATGCCACCTGGCGTAAAAATGTGCTTTTACCACTCATATTGGGCCCGGTAATCAGACGAATGATCTCATTCTTCTCAAAAATGGCGTCATTGGGTATGAAACGTTCCGCGATTAATTTTCGTTCAACGACAGGATGCCTGCCATCGTGGATTTCAACTATGGGCTCTTCAACGATCTCCGGACAGTTATAACTGCCAATGACAGCCAATTCTGCTAGCGATGCAAGGACATCCAATTCTGCTATCATCGCTGCTGTCTGCAATAAAAGTGAGCCCGACTTTCCGATTTCTACGCAAATTTCTTTGAATAATCGAGATTCAACCTCGTGGATGCGCTCTTCAGCATTGAGCACAAGCGCTTCATATTCCTTCATCTCCGGCGTGATATACCGTTCAGCATTAACTAAAGTCTGCTTGCGGATATAGTCAGCAGGAGCAAGACTGGTATTACTGTGAGTTATTTCGATGTAATATCCAAAGACCTTGTTATATCCAACCTTAAGCGTTTTGATCCCCGTTCTTTCGCGTTCAGTGGATTCAAGATTGGCGATCCATTCACGAGCATTCCTGGAGGCTTCCACTATTTGATCAAGTTCAGTGGAAAAGCCGAATCTAATGACACCGATATTCTGCAAGGTGGCAGGCGGTTCATCACTAATAGCTTTCTCTATTAATTTTCTTACCTCATCACATGTGTCGAGCTTGCTTCCGATAATGTTTTCTGGGATATTTGTTGAGAAGATTCCCTTGAGGGAAGGCAGTTTCTGGAGTGTTAAACGAAGAGCAGAAAGCTCACGAGGCGTGGCATGTCCAGAAATGATGCGGTTGGTCACTCGCTCGATATCGATAATGGACTTGAGCGCATCCAAAAATTCGGCTCGCAGCAATCCATTACCAATAAAAAATGTCACACTTTGTTGCCGGGCCTGAATGGCTGGAATACTCAGCAATGGTTTGCTTATCCATTCGCGAATCAATCGTTTTCCCATCGGTGATACGGTATGATCGATAATGGATAAAAGGGAACCCTGCGCATCGCCGCTGCGAATAGTCTCGGTCAGCTCCAGGTTACGGCGTGTGGCTGTATCGAGGGTCATAAATTCGTCCAAGGAATAGGTGGAAAGTGATGTCAATAGTGGCAATGCAGAAGGTTGTGTTTCTTCCAGATATTGGATGAGGGCTCCAGCTGCACTGATGGCAATCGATTTTTCCCGGAGTCCAAAACCATCCAGGGTTGCAGTTTCAAAATGCTGCAGGAGGATTTGAGAACATCGACCAATCTCAAAATGCCATACCGGCCATTTTGTTAAATGACCCTGGTAATTCTTAAAATCAGTTGCAGTATCGGGTAACAATATTTCAGAAGGATTCAAGCGCGACAATTCAGTTCGAAGCTGGGCGTGGATATCCCCTTCGTGAAATTCAGTGCTGAAAAAACCACCCGTTGAAATATCTGTGTATGCCAACCCTGCATGTCGTTCATCATAAATAATACTCACAAGGTAATTGTGGCGGCTCCCATCAAGCAGGGCAGGTTCAAGCAGAGTCCCCGGTGTCACAACCCGCACCACCTGACGGGGGAACAGCCCTTTAGCAGGTTGTTCACCAACCTGTTCGCAAATTGCGACATGATATCCCCGGTCGATCAACCTCGCCAGGTAGTTTTCAACAGCGTGATATGGAATTCCAGCCATGGGAATCCTTTTCCCTTTGGACACATTTCGCGAAGTTAAAACGATATCCAGCTCTCGCGAAGTGATTTCAGCATCGTGATCAAATGTCTCATAGAAATCCCCCAATCTAAAAAAAAGAATTGCATCCGAATACTGCTTCTTGATTTGAAGGTATTGGGATCGGATTGGGGTGATATCATCTTGTGGCATGGAATGATCAATATTTCTTTTCAAGCGAAATAAAAGTCCATCTTATGCTTTAAGTATGTTGGATAAGCTAGGCGAGTTTTTCTCCACATTCACCGCAAAACTTCGCACCAGGCTGAAGTTGAGCATTGCATTTAGGGCACTTCTCTTCGAATTTCACCTTGGCCCCACATTCTGGGCAAAACTTTGCATTGGTTGCCAGAGGTTTGCCACATTCAGGGCAGGTTGCCCGGATGGTTTGCCTCCAATTCTCTGTGGCAAGTTTTTTATCCTCTTCAGCCATGGCGGCATGTGCCCAAACTTCTTCCACCGAGCGGGATGCCTGCGCGGCTGACATCTCAACTCCAAGATCTGGAGCGCATTCCTTGCACAGACCGCGCTTATCATTCCAGCATTTCTCTTTACATACCCAGTTCTGGCAACGCGGACATTGTATGAAATCTGGCTTTAGTTCAGCGATGGCCTCCTTAAAGGCTTCATCGTGTCCCTTTTGCCATCCAGCAGATCTTACCCTTTCCCCGATATCTGAAGCCTGGTTAAATATTCCACCAAAAATGCTGCTGGCTGCATCGAGTGCACTGGAAACAGCGCCGGTGACAGTAGCCTTGAAGGCAGTGCGAAATCCAGTTCCACATCGGTTGCATTTGAATTCAAATTGATACCCCGTATCAGTGCTGAGATCATCATAATTATCGACAAACTCGATCCGATCCGCCATTCTTCCCTCCTCAAGTTGAAATCAAATTAAATTATATCATCCAGTCAAATTGGAAATATTCATCCTAACAGCATTGGAGAGTTGAATTTGAATGGTTATTGGGTATTGGTTTATAAGATTAGTTTTGTAAAAAAGGTTTATTGATATTTCGTTTGTGACAAGGTTATCGGTATGGAAGTGAAAACAAATCGGTAATGAGATTTATTATCTGGACTATTCTTCAAACTCAAGCTCTTCATTATCTTCTTCCGACCACTCGTTTAGAGGTTGAAGTTCAATTTCACCAAAAAGATCCGATTGACGCGCTTCAACAATGTTCCGCTTGATTAATTCAAGCAATGCGAGAAAGGTAACTACCACCTCGAGTCGCGGATGTCCTTCTGAGAGAACACTTTTAAAGGTTGTAAAACCGCCTCTACGAATCGCATCCAAGATCGCACGAATTCTTTCACGAATGGTGATCCTTTGCCGGGAAACCACTTCACTCAGCGGCTCCATGTCAGCACCCAAAAGAAATATCTGTCTTGCAGCCAAGGCAATATCATTCAAAGTCATACCGCTCAGGTCCAATTTTCCCTGAATTTTTGGAGGTGGTGCAACACGCAGATAACTGTGCAAGCCCAGTTCATCACGTTGGCTCAGCCATTTGGCGATCTCTTTAAATCGTTTATACAGCAGCAACTGCTGCGCCAGGGCTTCGCCATCATCCAGTTCTTCGCCAGGCAAAGGTTCAAGAACTGGACGGGGAAGGAGCGCTGATGATTTTATTTGCAACAATCTTGCAGCAATGACCAGAAAAGAAGACACCTCCGCTGCATCGCGTTCCTGCAGCTGCTTCAAATACTCAAGATATTGATCGGTGACTTGTGCCAATGCCAGCTGTGTGATATCCAGCTCAGCACGCTCGATTAATTCAAGTAACAGATCAAGGGGACCCTCATAAACTTCAGTGAAGATCTGATACCCCTCAGTTTGATTACCACTGGTGAAGAGAGTCATCGGCGCAATTATAGCACCTCAACCATGGAAGCTTAGCGAAAGGCAAAACGGTTATAATGGGCGAATGTCAGATAAAGAATTATCACATGTCGATGCTGATGGAAGAGTAAGCATGGTGGATGTTGGAGAAAAGGCAATCACCGAACGAAAGGCTGTTGCCCGAGGTGAAGTTCATCTTAAGGTAGAAACAATCCAGAAGATCAAATCCAGCCTAATTAAAAAGGGTGACGTTCTCACCATTGCCCAAATTGCAGGTATCTCTGCTGCAAAAAGAACCGCAGAGATAATACCGCTCTGTCATCCCATTTTGCTTGACCAGATCAAGGTCGATCTGCAATTCAGCACTGGTTTCCCTGGCATTGAAATTACTTCCCAAGTGAGGACCACCGCGAAAACTGGGGTTGAGATGGAAGCGCTAACCGCAGTGGCGGTGGCTGCATTGACAATTTATGACATGGTCAAATCGATCGACCGCACCGCAAACATTCAGAATATCCGCGTCATGGAAAAACACGGGGGGAAAAGCGGGGATTTGTTCAATGAGTGAGAACAACATTCTCATTCACGTGATCATTTTCGCTCATTTACGGGAGCTTATCGGGCAACAAAAGATAGATCTGGAAATCCCTCAGGGAACCGATGTTCTTTCATTAAAAAGGATCATTTCCACACATTATCCGAGGATCCAACCTGCTCTTGACACAATCATCATTGCAGTGAACCAAGAGTTCGCTCCGGATACCACGGTGATCCCAGAAGGAGCTGAGGTTGCTATATTTCCCCCTGTGAGTGGCGGTTCAGATAAAGAGACGATTTGCAAGATTATCAGCGAGCCCATCAGGGTCGAAAGTTATTCGGACCTGATCACTCATCCTGCGACTGGAGGAGTATGTACATTCATCGGAAAAGTCAGGGCCGTAACGGAGAGTGAGAATTCTCGCCAGACAATTTATCTTGAATACGATGCATATCTACCTATGGCTGAAAAGAAAATGGTGCAGATCAGCGAGGAAATGAGGGAACGGTGGTCGCAGATTGAAGGAATCGTAATCGTTCAAAGAATTGGGAAACTCGCCCCAGGCGAAAATAGTGTGCTGGTAATGTGCGCAGCTGCGCATCGCGATACGGGGATTTTCGAAGCCACACGGTATGGAATTGATCGATTGAAGGAAATTGTCCCGGTCTGGAAAAGGGAAGTGAGCCCGGATGGTGAAGAATGGATAGAAGGTAGTTACTTGCCTGGGAAGGGGGATTGAGGGGCATGCCTGCCGTTCATTGCACTGTTTGCGGTTCTCATTACCCGGATAAAGGTACGCCTTATCGCTGCGAAGCATGTGGGGGAATTTATGATTTCGATTCACCATTTTCATATCTGCCTGACAAGTTGGATATTCAAAAACAAGGACTTTGGAGATACCGGCATTCATTTGCTTTGCCAGAAAATACCCCATATGTCAGTCTGGGCGAGGGCAACACACCCTTGGTTCAGGTGATGGTTGAGGACCGGGAAGTATTATTCAAGTTGGAATATCTCAATCCGACAGGATCATATAAAGATCGAGGTTCTGCAATCTTGATCAACCAACTCATTATTCGCAGCGTTACCGAAGCTGTGGAAGACTCATCCGGAAATGCAGGAGCGTCCTTTGCAGCATACGCTGCGCGTGCTGGTATTCATGCCCGGATCTATGTTCCTGAAAGTGCGTCAGGACCTAAGCGTACTCAAATTGAAATGTTTGGAGCGGAATTGATCAGTGTGCCCGGACCACGATCCGCTGCTGCTGATGCGGTCAATCAGGAGGCGATAAAGGGAATACCATATGCCAGCCATGCCTATATGCCGTTTGGTCTGGCTGGAATCGCAACCATTGCATATGAAATCTTCGAGGAACTCGGTCAGGCACCGGGTTCAATCATCGCACCCGTTGGGCACGGAGGTCTGCTTTTAGGGATCATGCGGGGTTTCACTGCCCTGGAAATAGCTGGGCTGATAAACAAGCAACCTTTCTACATTGGCGTGCAAGCTGCTGAGTGTTCACCAATCGTTGAGAGCGTTAACCATTTGAAAGGCGCAAATGGCTACCATGGATCCGGTGAAACTATTGCTGAAGGTGTGAAAGTTTGGGAACCGGTTAGAGGGCAGGCGATTATTAATGGAATTTTGAATGGAAAAGGGGATTTCCTAGCCATCACTGAGGAAAGCATTCTGCCGGCTTTCCATGAATTGAGCAGGATGGGTTTTTATGTTGAGCCAACCAGTGCCTTGGCCTATTGCGGTTTGAAAAAGAGATTGGGCAAAATTCCGGAACCAATCGTTGTCATTCTAACCGGTTCCGGGTTAAAATTCAGAGATATTTAAAGAACTTGTGGAACGCGAACCACTTGATCGTATAGATGAGGTGTTTTGCGCTCCCTGAGTTCCCGGGAGGTTCCCTTGGAGAACGAACAATCTACTTCAGTTGTGCAGGAAGAAACTCCACAGGCTTTAGCGGAGCGGTTAAGACTTCCCTTCACAGACTGGCTTCTATTACGTCGCGCTCTAACGCATCGATCTTATGTCAATGAGCATCCTGAAGCGTTGGAGGATAATGAAAGGTTGGAGTTTCTGGGAGATGCAGTTCTTGATTTTGTCGTTGGCGCCTGGCTTTATAACCAGTATCCCGAAATGCCGGAAGGTGATCTGACCCGCATGCGTTCTGCATTGGTGCATACGGAAAAACTTGCCGAATTTGCGAGGGAAATAAACCTTGGCAATGCCCTCCGGCTAGGCAGGGGAGAAACTCAGGCAGGAGGTAGAAACCGGGATGCATTGTTGTGCGATACGTTTGAAGCGTTAATTGGTGCGCTTTATATTAATGCTGGTATTGTAAATGTTCAAAATTTTATTTCCCCACTGCTTGAAAGAGCTGCGCTGGATATTATTCTTAATCATAAAAATGAAGATCCAAAAAGCATGCTTCAGGAATGGGCACAATCCCAGGGTTATTCTGCACCTCAATATGTCATTTGTAATTCAACTGGACCAGATCATTCCAGGATCTTTGAAGTGGAAGTTTTTATAAATAATGAATCGTATGGAACAGGGAGCGGCCACAGCAAGCAATCTGCGGAGAAAAATATTGCCAGGGTTGTTCTTAAAAATCTCGGTCTGGTAATATGAATAACACCGAAATCATCAAGGGAGACTCATGCGTTCACGTTTGAAATCGTTGGAATTACATGGATATAAAACCTTCGCAAGCCGGGCAGTTTTCGAATTCCCCGGTGAGGTGACTGCCATTGTCGGTCCGAATGGATCAGGAAAGTCAAATATCGCAGATGCCATCCGCTGGGTCCTGGGGGAACAAACATTCAGCCTGCTGCGTGCCAAGAAGACCGAAGATATGATCTTTTCCGGTTCTGAACAGAGACCGCGGGCAAGTATGGCTTCTGCCACAGTCCTATTTGATAACGAAGAAGGTTGGCTGCCGATCGATTTTTCAGAGGTGACCATCACGCGCCGCGCCTATCGTGATGGCGACAATGAATACCTGCTCAATAATCAGCGAGTACGCTTGAAAGAGATCAATGAGCTGCTATCCCAATCCGGTTTATCGGAGAGGACATACACGGTCATAGGTCAGGGTCTGGTTGATGCAGCGCTTTCTTTAAAACCCGAAGAACGCCGCAAATTTTTTGAGGAAGCGGCAGGGATTGGTTTATACCGCGGGAGGCGTGAAGAAGCATTAAACCGGTTGGAGAGCACTCGCAGAAATTTGGAGCGAGTGCACGACATCCTGGGGGAACTGGGACCTCGTTTACAAGGACTTGAACGCCAGGCAAAACGGGCGCAAGAATATGAACGCATCAAAGCTGACCTAAGGTTACTTTTAAGGGATTGGTACGGTTTTCACTGGCATCAAAGCCAGAATGAGTTGGTACATGCTCGTGAAGCTGCACGTATTCAGGATCAACAATTAACTGCGGCGCGAGAAAAGCAGACAGCGATCGATGGACAAGTGGACAGTATTCGCGGTCGGGTTCAGGAAATTCGCGCGAAATTAAGTCTGCTGCATGAACAATCGGCTGGTTTGCATACCAAATGGGAAGAGACGAATAAGAACCTGGCTGTTCTGGATGAGCGTGAAAAAGCATTCCAAAAGCAAATGGAAAACCTCATTGAAGAAAAAACCAGGTCGGATGGTGAAATCTCAACATCAAAATTACAAGTGGATGCGCTTCAATCGGAATTGGAAAGATTAAATGTTGAATTACAGGAATTTAAAGACCAGGCTGATGCGGTCAATAAGGATCTTGCATCCCGCCAGAGCGTTCGTGCAAAAAAGGAATTGGAAATTGAGAACAGACGGGAGCAACTAACATCTGCTGAAACCCGGTTAATAAAGATGAAGGCTCATATTGATGAATTGAGTCAGAGGTTAAAAACTCATCAGGACAATTTAGACAATTTTAGAGTCGAAAAAGAAAAGATCGAACAAATCCTAAATTCAACTTTGATGGAATTTCAAAGCGCTGAAGGTCTGGTTGCAAAAAATGAAAAAGAATTGCAGGAGAAACTGACCCTAAAATCAAAATTAGAAGATAAATCCATCAAGTTGAATGATGAATTACATAATACTCAGCAGAAAATTGCGAAGTCACAAGGTGAACTCGCCAGAATGATTGCACAGAAGGACATTCTGGATCAGTCGGAGAAAAACCTGCTGGGCCTTATGGATGGATCAAAGTCGGTATTAAAGGCTGCAGAAGCGGGAGAGATCAGTGGGACTTATACGCAACTAAGCAAGGAAATTCAAGTTAAAAAAGAATTCGAGATTGCGATTGGGTCAGTCATGGGAGAAATAATTGAAGCCATCCTGCTTGGAAAAAATACTGATCCGGATCGAGTTCTTACGTTTTTATCGGGGGGCGATAGAGGAAGAGCCATCTTAATTCGGATGGGATACAAGACCCATTTCGACGAAATTAAAATTCCAAAGGATGGGGGTATCATTTGCAAGGCAATTGACACGATAAAAGTTGATGCTGAGCTTGAAGAGACACTTAGATTATTATTTCAGGGCGTGTTTATTGTAAATGATATTGAAGTTGGGAAGCGGCTTCAGTCGAAAATACCGCTGAACTGCCGACTGGTAACTTTAAACGGTGAAATTTTTGCGGGTAATGGCAGCATCATTGTTGGGAGGGAAAATCGCGCTGCACTTTTATCCCGCCCCCGACAAAAACATGAGATTGCCATTGAAATTCAATCGAAGGAGAAAGTACATCTGCAGTTAGAAAGTGATCTTGCCAACAAGCAAAATGAGATCGATTCGAATACACAGGCGATTTCTGATCTCACCAATGAAATCAAGATCCTTCAGAATGAAGTAAACGATTCTCGCACATCTTACCAACGGCTAAATTTAGAATTGGAACAAACCCGCCAAAAGTATGATTGGTGTGAACAACAAATTTCATTTTTGGTAAACCAGATCAAAGATGTGTCCGCGATTCGCGATCAATCCAGCAATGACATTGCGCCAAGCGAAGAAGAGATCAAGGCTCTGAGAAAATCCGTTAATGATCTTGGGGGCGGATTGAGGGGATTTTCCCTCGAAGAATTGCAGGCATCCAGTAGTCATTGGGCGATGCAAGTTGCAGTTTCAGAACGAGGTATCGAAGAAATCCAGAATCGATTAGATGAACGCCGGGAATTAAACAGCGCTGCACAAAAGCGGTTTGATGAAACTCAGAAAAGAATTGATGAAATGAATTCCATGATGCTTCACACGGGTGAAGAAAAACGGAACTTGATTGAATCTGAGAATTCTCTATCCGGTGAAGTAAAAAGTATACAAGAAAAGATACAACCCCTGGAATCAGAGTTGTCAGAGAAAGAAACTGAGTTTAATTCTCTTCAAGAGACACAAATCTCTCTCAGGCAAACTTTGAGTGTTGTTGAGCGTCATGCTGCGCAAGCCCAAATGGATTTAAATCGCCAGAAAGACAATCTCGATTCACTTCGTAGAAAGATCGAAGAAGATTTCGGATTGGTGGCATTTGAGTACAACCAGGAATTGGCTGGACCCACTCCATTACCATTGGAAGGCATGGTCGAACAACTCCCTGTCATTTTGGAGCTTCCAAAGGAATATGAGGAAAATATCAATCGACAGCGAGCACAATTACGCCGTATGGGTCCGGTAAATCTTGAAGCTCAAAAGGAATATCAGGAAGTATTTGAGCGCTTCACGTTCCTCAATGGTCAGGTGGATGACCTCAAGAAGGCTGATGCAGATCTCCGTCAGGTGATTGCCGAGCTCGACGAATTAATGAAAGTTGAATTCCGTAAGACTTTCGATTTGGTTGCGGTTGAATTTAAACAAATGTTCACCCGGTTATTCGGTGGCGGATCAGCAAAACTTGAATTAGTAGATGAAGATAACCCCTCAGATTCCGGAGTCGATATTGAAGCAAGGCTTCCCGGTAGGAGGGAACAGGGCCTGGCTTTATTGTCCGGTGGGGAACGCAGCTTAACCGCGGTAGCGCTGGTATTTGCATTATTAAAAATCGCCCCAACGCCGTTTTGTATTTTGGATGAGGTGGATGCAATGCTCGATGAAGCCAATGTTGGCCGATTTACAGAACTGCTCCAGGAATTGAGTCAAAAAACTCAATTCATCCTCATAACCCATAATAGGAATACAGTTCAGGTTGCAGGTGTCATTTATGGGGTAACGATGGGTAAAGATTCTGCCAGCCAGGTAATCAGCCTAAAGATGGACGAAATTACGGATGAGATGGTCAAATAAATCAGTTGGTCATGAAAAAAAGCGTAACATCATGTTACGCTTTTTTGTTCAATAACCCTAATCCCCAAGTATCAACTCTGTGTTTGGATTTCTAGTTCTGGTTCTGTGGGAACGAATTCCTTCCAAAGTTCATCCCGTTTCACATTTTCGTCAGTGATGAACTGGGTTATCCAGCTATCAAATGCCTTTTGTTTTATCGATGCGAGGTAACGGCTGGCAACCGGCAGTGTCTCGTGGCCAACCACCTGAATGATGTGAAAGCCCATACTAGATTGCACGGGTTCACTAATGGAGCTAATTTCCTGGGAAAAAGCAAAGTCTTCGAATTCACTCACCATAACTTCCCTGGGAAACCATCCAAGATCACCACCATCCTCCTTGGTGGCTGTATCAATGGAAACTTCAGCAGCGATATTGGCCCAATCTTCACCATTTGACAGGCGAATGAGGATTTCCCTGGCTTCTTCTTCAGTTGATACCAGGATGTGTCTGGCCCAAACTTGATCCTGTACTTCCGCTACTTCCTTGGTGACTTCTTCGTAGACCTTTTGCTTAAGCATGCGGGCTTTGATGAAATCACGCAAATCGTCCACTGAGAGCTCGAAAGCAGCAAGCTGCTCAATATAAGAATCTACATTTTTCTGATACTCTTCATACGTGTAGGGCGTGGAGGTACTGGTCGGGGTTAAAGTCCCATTCAGTGTTGCGGTCGGTTGAAGGTTTTCAGTGGGCAGCATAGTCGCTGTCGCGGTAGGTACTTGTTCAGTTGCCTGGATCGCACTCTCACCGGTTGTCTGTATATTATTTGCAGGCTGCTTAGTTGCGGTTGGCATATCCGTGGCAGTAGGGCTAGTCGTGAGCTCCAACGTGGATGTTCTGGTAGGACCAAGGATCGCCAACTGCGTATTTGAAATTGTTGGCGTGTTCCAGATGGTCGATGTAGGCTCTGCTGTTGGAGTACCGTTGGGGAAGAAACCGAAGCTTTCTTCCAATGCTTTATCGACTTCTTCATCGGAAACTGAAATTGGCGGATCAAACATGACAGCTTGTTGTTGTATCACAGCATCCTGAATCATCGATTCAAGCTTACTTTCAGCAAATGTTGTTGCATCAGCCATCTTATTTTGAATATTCTGACTATCATAATAAGCTTGAACGTACATTGAGTAATCCCCAAACATCTGCGCGTATTGTAGCAAAGTTTGATCGTAATTATATTGATTAATGTTTTGAATTCTTTCCAGGATAGTTTGAGAGCGGAAATCTGAAGCTGGAATGGAAATGTCCCCAACTTTAGCTACCGCGCGATTTGCACGAAGATATTTTGAATCTAGTAATCCATATCCCAGGATTAGCAGAATTAGCACAACAATTGCGAGGCTGCCAAAAATCAACAATCGGGTTTGTTTTTTTTCTCGCTCTGCTTTTGCCAGGTGTTTCTTGGTGGTTATTTTCGGATTGTTTTCTTTAACCATAAATTTCCTTTACAAGTCAAAAGGGGCATCCCGCAAATTCCTTAATGCCCCTTTTTAATATCGATTGCCAGATTCGCCCCAAAATTCTCCAGTAAATGGCAGCAGAGCGATATGGCGGGCTTGCTTGATTTCGCGAGCCAATGCACGTTGGTGCCTGGCACAAGTACCGGTCTGACGACGCGGTCGGATCTTACCTTCTTCAGTGATGAAGCGTCGAAGAAGTTCTATATTTTTATAGTTCATTTCGATATTTTTATCTGCACAAAACTGGCAGATCTTGGGTCGAGCGACATAACGCCGCATTCCATAGGATTGCTCATTTTCGTTTGTATTCGTTTCATCGTTCATGCTTGCTTTCTCCTAACTAAAATGGTAATTCTTCTGATTGTTCAAGAATATCACCTTGCTCGCCTGCAGGCTGTTGTGAGGTGTCTTTTCGATCACCCAGAAGTACAGCCTCATTGGCAACGATCTCGACGGTGATGTGCTTGGTTCCTTCACTGTCTTCCCAGCGCCGGGTCTGTAAACGACCTTCGATATATACCTGTTGACCCTTCTGCATATGTTGTTTGCAGAATTCCGCCAGGTTGCCCCAGGTGACGACATTGAACCATTCAGTTTCATTATGTTTTTCACCATCCGCTGAACTCCAATTGCGGTTGGTTGCGACGGAAAAGGTGGTCACAGGGCGACCTGAAGGTGTGTACCGCATTTCGGGATCACGGCCAAGATGGCCTATGATCAGAACCTTATTTAATCCACGACTCATGACATACTCCTTTAAAATGCAAAAGGATTTTACTCGGCTGATGTGATGAGGTAGCGCATGACCGGTTCAAGAAATCGCAGATTGCGGTCAAGTTCTTTCGTATAAGCGGGTGGTATCTGAATGTTGAAGAGAACATACTGACCTTCCATTTGTTTCCGGATGGGGTAAGCCATTCGACGACGTCCCCATAAATCGACCTTAACTACAGAACCACCGGCATCGTTGATCCATCCCTTGACTTTTTCAATGACACCAGTCAAGGCAGCTTCATCCAAATCTGGATGGGCAATAATGACAACTTCATATTCGCGCATAAAGGAATCCTCCTTTCCTCGGGATTGCCCCAGGATTTCGCCGTTGGCTAACCTGGAGCGGAAAGGCAGCAAATGCTTTTGCTGCTAAAACCGATGAAGTTTATCATATAGTATCTAATATTGGAAGATGGAATAATCTACCGCTATTTCCTTCAAGAATGTAAAATTGTCAGCATATCATTATCAATTCAAGGTGAGAATATGACCAACCAAAGTAATTGTCCTTCCTGTGGTGCACCATTAAAAGTAAAGAAGAATAAAACTGGGGAGAGTGTTTGTGGATTTTGTGGATTCCAAATCACATCAACAAAGATCCCAGGCACTAACCCAAAAATTCCATCAGAAAGTGAAGAATTTTATAAACCCGACCCACCTTCTGTACAAAATGTGAAAGAGAAAAAGTCAAAAGTTGAGATCACCGGAGAAAAACCAGCCCCTGCTCAAACAACTTCGATACCCGAAGTACCAACCATTGTATCTCAGGCCGCTCGGAACAAAATCAGGATCATCATCTTCGTGATAGTAGGATTGCTGATCCTTGGGTGCATTAGTTGTTTGGTTTTTGGGTTATTAACTTTTCCTGGCAAATAATCCCAGCAATTTATTAGGATTTAATCACTCATTTGAAAATCAAGCTGCATTTTTGCGAGCTTGATGGTGTTTGTGCGCAAGTCGTCTCCCGGGGTTGATCTACCCTCAACAGAAATGGGAATTTCCTTTATTCATCTTTCTGGTCCAACATTCCCATCCGAATCGCAGATAGTTGACTGGCAATCAATCCGATGGTAAAGAATAATAGCCCCGTGACAATTGCCAGCATGGAGCCAACGCTCACGCCACGTCCCATGATAACGAATGGAATACCCCAGATTAACCCAACCAGTATACAACCTACCGAAACTGGAATAAATATACGCAATGGATTGAATAACATCACAATGTTTATTATCTCCAGTATGGTTTCAAAAGCTGTGAAAGTACGAATTGTACTTTTTCCAGCCATACGATGCTTAATCGCAATCGGAAATTCAAGTACCATATTCCGCTGGTTTATAAAAACCAGGGTGATTACCTCACTGAATGACATTGAATCCGGGCACAGACGAATATATTTTTTTGCTAGATCGCTTCGATACAATTTGAATCCAGAGTTCAAATCGTGAATAGTAAAAGGTATAAGCAGGTTGGAAAATTTCCGGATTATCGATTTTCCAAATTCGCGATACCAATTTCCATATAACTTGGTGCTGCGCGTTCCTATCACCAAATCAGAATCTTTCTCCAATGCAAATTCTAGAATTTTTGTAATATCAGCGGGATCATGTTGTCCATCACTGTCAAATGTAACCAGGAATGGGGTTTCGGTCTGCATAATTCCTGTTTTTAAAGCACTTCCATAACCTCGATTGATCTTGTGCTGAAGGATATCAATCCCAGGCAAATTTCGATAAGAATCGAGGATATTTGATGTTTTATCGTTCGAACCATCATTGATCAGGAGTAATCTGTAGTTTTGCCGGCTGCATAATTTGACAAGTAGAGGCAACACGTCTGGAAGCGTGAGCTCCTCATTGTAAATTGGTACAACGACGGTCAATTGAGGCTCGGCTAATACTCCTGATTTTGCTTTCATTATTGTAACTCTCCAATTCAATCAAACAGTCAGTGCCTTAGTTCTCTCAATATAACCTACTTATAACAATACAAGCCGCATAGAACTACAACCAACTCGAATTTTTATATTTCGAAATCAGAGCAATTATGACTTAAAGGTCTTTAGGTAAAAAGAAATTGATGCATATGATAATACTATTGCTTTTATCGTTGGTCAAACATAATCCAGATATCTTTACCATGGATACAAAACACGATCGCATTTTGCTTTCAAGCCCTCTGTCATTTCTCGCAATTCCGGATTGAATACTTTTATTATATCAACGACAAAAAATTATCTCTCATAACAGCGCAAAATCTTGCGATAACTAGTAAAAATTGGAAGTCTTCGATTAAGCTTTTTCCCTAAAAACATGAACCGCTTACTTGCGACAATCAGCAATGTAAGCGGTTTCTGGTCGGGGCGAGAGGATTTGAACCTCCGACTTCTTGCACCCCATGCAAGCGCGCTAGCCGGGCTGCGCCACGCCCCGAATTACGATCGGAATTATAGCTTGATTGAAAGGATTTGACAATATTTGACCAGATATTCCCAATAAATTCCCTTATAATTACCTGTCATTATGAATATTTGAGGAGCTGGATTGAGCAGAATTATTAATTATGAAAATGCAGGAAAAGACCGGACGAGATTGTCCAAAACAGTCGTCCTTGCTTTACGCGAACTTCTCAGGCAGAGAGAACCCAATGCAACCACAAAGGATTTGGTGGCATACATGGTTTTAGCTCTCGACGCCATTTCTGCCACCGTTGATCACTCCGTTGCTGCCTGGGAAAAAAGAGGTTACTGGATCAAGGCGGATCGTTTCCGGTTGGACTGGGATTGGACAGGGCAATTGGGCATCCAATTAAGAGCTGCATTACTGACTGAAGAATGGGGAGAGGTAGCCCGCTTGACTGCAAAGATCGGCCAAAAACTGGGAAAGGTGAAGATTGCTGAAAAGAATCGACTGGGGCAACCCTGGGTAGGTGCCTGGGATTCTTTGATCAAAAGCATTAACCAAAAATAAAAAACAGGGTAGATGTTCTCGACCCTGTTTCTCTATTCATGGCCAATATTATTTCTTCTTCAAGATAATCCTTGCATCGACTACTTTGATACCTTTTCCCTCTTCATAGACCAGTACGGGATTGGCGTCAGATTCAGCGATTTCATCCATCAAATCAAGGATCATGGCTGAGTATTTGCAAATCGTATCAGCAAGTGCTGCACGATCGCGGGGAGCTTCACCACGCGCTCCAGCGAGGATGGGTGCTCCCCTGATCTCGGTGATCATGCGTTTTGCCTGACCTGAAGACACTGGCGCGACGCGGAATGTTACATCCTTAAGAACTTCGACGAAAATACCGCCCAATCCAAACATGACCGTTGGGCCAAAGGATGCATCATTGACCGATCCCAGAATGACCTCAGTTCCCCATGGAGCCATCTCCTGAACTGCAATACCATGAATCTTGGCTTCCGCCTTATATGCCTTGCAGTTTTCAAGGATCACGCGATACGCTTCCCGAACCGCAGCTTCGTCCTTGATGTTAACTTTTACACCACCTGCATCTGATTTATGAAGTATTTCCGGTGATACGATTTTCATAACAACAGGGAAGCCAGTTTTTTTGGCTAGCTGGACAGCCTCATCTTCAGATTTGGCAAGGGAAGTGGTAGTCACCGGTAAGCCATAAGCTTCGAAGACTTGTTTTGCCTCGATCTCAGTTAGCGATCCTCGTCCTTCATTCCTGGCGATAGAAATGACTTTAAGGGCTTTTTCTTTCTCTGTTCCCTTGCATGCTACACCTGGTTCATTGACAAGTTTTTTGATTTGATTAAACTCATGCAAGGCTGCCATTGCATTGACCGCAATATCTGGAGCACCATATGCTGGAATGCCATTCTCAACCAGCCACTGCACGGCTCGATCAGATCTCTCACCCCCTACGAAACTGGCAGTGATCGGTTTATCTTTGATCCCTGATGCGTCCAACCCTTCTTTGATGGCGCGGGCGATTTCTTCGGGATTTGTGATGGCCGTTTCGCAATAAAGAACACAAAGACCATCCACCCAGGGGTGGGCAATTGAATATTGCGTAGTTATCTTGTACCATTCATTGCCAGCCATGCCAGTCATGTCTACAGGATTCTTGGCCGATCCATAAGCAGGCATATGCTTGCGCAGCTCTTCCTGAACATCCCCGGGAGCAAATTGAAGCGGGATGCCATATTTTTCTGCTGCATCGGTGGCTAAAACACCCACACCTCCACCGTTGGTGAGAATCAACATTTTTTCTCCCCGCATCGGCGGCTGCATGGAGAGCACTTGAGTCCGATAAAAAAGATCATTCAAGTCCTGTGCCTGGATCACCCCAGCCTGTTGGAAGGCTGCACCATAAATTTTGGTAGCACCGGCAAGAGATCCCGTATGTGAGGCGGCTGCAGCAGCACCATGCTCTGAAACTCCTGCTTTTAAAGCGATGATGGGTTTAGAGGCTTTCTGGCACGCTTCGATAAAACGACGCCCATCTTTCAGCCCTTCAATATGAAGGGCGATGCAATACGTTGTGGGATCTTGGTCAAGCCAGGTAACCATATCTGCGATATCCACATCACACATATTTCCGATGGAAACGAGTTTTTCAAATCCAATGCGGCGGGTATAGGTGGCAGCATCGATCGCAATTAAAAGCGCACCGGATTGGGTTACCAGCGAGGATTTTCCTTCGAGTGGCAGGCAGGGGGCAAATGAGCCATTAAATTTATCCGAGTTGGAGAGCAATCCGACAATATTTGGACCAAGGATACACATATTATGCTTGTGCGCGATGCGGACAAGCTCATCTTCCAATTCGCGGTCTCCAACTTCTGAAAAACCGGAGGTAATGATGATCAATCCCTTGACGCCTTTTTTCCCACATTCTTCCAAAGAGCCGGCAACAAATTTCGCCGGAATGGTGATGATGGCGGCATCAATGGGATCTGGAACATCCAAAACCGAACGGTAAACCTTTTTTCCAAGGATTTCGTCGGCTTCCAAATTGATTGGATAAAGTCCTCCCTTGTATCCACCTTCGATCAAATTCTTAACAACTGTATGACCGATCTTTCCAGGAGTTGCTGAAGCTCCAATAATTGCCACGGACTTCGGTCTCATCAATCCATCGAGTACTGCTTTATCCATGCGTTTTCCTCCAGATCATTGAATAATCAATTGTATTTTATATTTAAGAAATATAAAAGCAGAATTCATTTGTAAGATAAAATGTATTCTTAATATCCTCTTATTTTACGCATCTTAGGTAAAACGAATGTACTGATTTGGTAGTATTTTTATCATAATTCTGAAAATCAGGTCATTATGGTAATCCATCGATTTATTCCTTCAGTATTCGATTCCGTATCACATTTCCAGGATTTATCCCTGATCATTCAGTCTGCGTTGGATGCTGTGGATCCAAGAAAATCCGTTGAAAGGGGAATGCAGCTAAATGAAGTCCAAATATCCATAAATGAGATTGGCAAGAAAAAGAAAGGTGAATTGATTATCGCGTGTGGGGCGGGGAAGGCGTCTGCCGGGATGGCAACCGGATTATTTAATATATTGGGGGAAGAGATCACTTCAGGCTTGGTAATCACTAAAAAGTTACCGGGTAATTTTTCCGAATTGAAAAAGCATAGAATATCCATCTTTCTAGGGGATCATCCTGTCCCTGGAAACAACAGTCTTGACGCAACAAAACAGTTGCTAACTCTTTTACAACCTTGTTCACCCCGGGATTTGGTGATCTGCCTGATTTCGGGAGGTGCATCAGCTTTGATGGCTGCTCCTGTTAATGGGATATCCCTTGAGGATATTCAATCTGTAACGAGAACATTATTGGCTTGTGGGGCAACGATCAACGAGATCAATTCTGTCCGGAAACATCTTGATCGAGTAAAAGGTGGCGGCCTGATAAGGATGGTTAATGGTGCCAGGATAATTTCACTGATCATATCCGATGTTGTCGGTGATCCATTATCGGTGATTGCATCAGGCCCCACTTCTCCAGATCCCAGCACATTTTTTGATGCCTGGCAGGTGTTTGAGAAATATCGTATCGTCGATCACATTCCCGCAAATATCACCAAAGTAATCAGGGAAGGGATGGATGGGAAGATTCTGGAGACTCTCAAGGAGAATGCCCCGATTTTTCAAAGAATATCCAACCATATCATTGCCAATAACACCATGGCAGTGGATCATGCGGTCCAAAGAGCCAGGGATTTGGGTTATGAGTCTATAGCGCTCGGAGTGCCATTAACCGGAGAAGCTCGTGACGTTGGCAAAATACTGGCAGAAAAGATTTGCAAAATTTCCAAAGTAGAATCGATCGGGGGTAAAGGGAAAATAATAATCGGTGGTGGAGAAACAACGGTGACGAAATCGGGGGATGGGGTGGGAGGACGAAATCTTGAGGTGGCACTTGGGGCGGTACGGGTTATGGATGGAGTCAACAATGCAGCAATAATCACATTTGCCACTGATGGTGAAGACGGTCCAACAGATGCTGCTGGTGCAATCGTTACTGGCGAAACCTACAAGGATGGACTCAAGCTGGGAATGCAACCCGAATCATTTTTAGCAAATAATAATTCTTATATTTATTTCAATCGACTTGATTCCTTAATTAAAACTGGTTCCACGGGAACCAATGTCATGGATCTAGTTTTCCTCTACATTCCCCCAAGCAGTTAATCGGAACAGGTTCTTATTTATTATTTATACACTTCTGGGTTTGCACAATATGGCAGGTGTTCACCCTTAAGCCCTGCTATTAGATTATCCGCCGCCATGTCTTGCATTTTATAGCGTGTTTGTTCACTGGCACTGGCTATATGCGGGGTTAATATGAGGTTATTCAATTTCAGGATGGGGTGATCTTGAGGTACTGGTTCAGGCTCAAAGACATCGAGAGCGGCTGCACGGATCTTGTTACTCTTTAAAGCCAAATACAATTCATCAATATCAATAATCGCACCGCGAGAAGTATTGACGAGGATTGCAGTGGATTTCATCATAATCAGTTGATCTCTGCTTATCAAGTGTCTGGTTGTATCGGACAGGTAAACATGTAAAGTAATAAAATCCGATTGGGTTAATAACTTGTCCAGGGACGCATACTTCACCCCAAGTTCCTTTTCAGCATCAGGATTTGGCTCCGGTTCATAATATAGGATCTTCATTGAAAATCCAGCAGCCCGCCTGGCTACAGCTTTACCGATACGCCCAAGTCCAATTATTCCAAGTGTGGAATTGTGGACATCCAATCCGCATAACACATCGGGTCCCCAAGGCCGCCAGATCCCGGCGCGGACTTCGTTATTCGCCTCAACGACCCTGCGCGCCATTGATAATATCAACGACCAGGTGAAATCTGCAGTGGTCTCGGTTAAAATCCCGGGTGTGTGACCCACCGGAATCCTTTTTTTGTTAGCGGCTGATAAATCTATATTGTCAACACCCACTGCCATCTGACTGATAACTTTAAGATCAGGATCAGCAGCGTAAATTACTTCCTTCGTTATTGGGTCTGTGAGTAAAGTGTATAAACCTGCGCAGTCCTTAATTTTTTCAATCAGGATTTGTTCGGTGGGAGGTTCTGAGTCAGGCCATACATCGACATCTGCATAGCGGCTGATTTTATCAATAACAGAATCATGGATCTTACGCGTAATGAATACCAGCTTATTATTCATTATCCCTTCTCCAGAAAATGAATAGATCTATGGTCAAAATGATTCTTGAAACAATTAAGACAATTATCTAATATGGGTATTAAGGTCGTTTGCACCAATTGACAAGTTGTTGGCGAACGATCGCAAAAGGTACTTTCATTGTTCCCAAAGTGGGTATTGTGAGACAGGTGATACTCAAATCATATAGGAGAGAAAATTCTTCACGAGTGACTTCAATATATTTACCCATGGTTGAAATGGCAGAAAGGCGGATGAATGCATCAAAACGGAAACTACCAACGAGCACGCTTACGGGATCCATTCTCCGGTTTTCCTCCGTTGGATCATAATCAAGCGGATCTGCATACGGGGGAATGGCATGAAAACCGAGGACGGACTTTGTAGGGACATGCAATTCAGGAAAGCTAATTGGTTTTTGATTTGCCCCGCCGGTTGTGTTCAGGTATTTGCCTTCATAGAGTGTGAGGAAATCTGGAGCAGCGGATGTCCGCAGCCAGGTACTGATCCTAATTTGCTCTTTGATGACTGCATTTCCCCAGACAACACCATCCTGCAAATATCCCATTACAGCATATGATTTTTCATCCGGACCTACTGGTGTCGCACTTTTTACGGCCTCTTCTGACATAATGATCCCTTTCGCTATTTATTAATAATCATTATACATGAACTCATTGGCTATATCGTTTAATAATGGCAGGGATGAGATATTCTTCAAAAGCGCGTTTCTGGTCGAAATCCGGCTGCCAACCCCAATCTTTGCGTGCAGCCGAGTCGTCCACGTCTGCCGGCCAACTATCCACTATGGCTTGTCTACTGAGATGGGGTGCAAAAGTGACTTCGGCTTTGGGAAATGCTTTTTTAACAATTGAGAAAAAATCGCCGGCTGTCGGACTGAAACTGGTGACGTTATAGACCAACTGGCTTAAAGACTCCCGGGGAGCCTCCCAGAGTTTAATCAACGCTTTTATTGCATCCGGCATAACCATAAAAGGAAGGCGGGTATCCTCCCGCACAAAACATGCATAGGCTTTCCCCAGGGCAGCGTTATGAAGCATTTCGGGGCCGTAATCACTTGTGCCCCCAGTCGGGGTGGTGACAGCGCTGATCAATCCTGGGAAACGCAAGCAGCGGAAATCGATCGAATTCTTGGGTCTATCCGCTGCAAGTTGGCGGAAGTGACGCGTGTAATAACGACCCAGATGTTCGCAATATAACTTATTGCAGCCGTACATGGTGATCGGATCCACCCATTCTGTTTCCTTGACTCTACCTGCGGAATCTTTAATGGTTAGATTGGGCAGACCGTATGCAGCTATCGAACTGGGGTAGATGAATTTTACTGGTTTGCCTTGCCATTGGGCCTGCTCAACTCCCAAGCGTAATAGATTAAGTGTGCCTTCAACGTTTACCTTGTGAGCTGTTTCGGGATTATATTCAGCTTTTGTCGATAAGATAGATGCAAGATGGTAGATGGTGCGGATTTCATATTCTGCTACCAACCTTCCAAGCAGCATATTGTCGAGGATATCTCCCTGGATGAATCGTTCCACTGATGAAGAAAGGTTTTCATCCAATGGTTGTACATCCAGCGCAATCACACAGCAATCATTTTTCTCACCAAGATAAGAGATCAATCCATGTCCGATTTCCCCGTTTGCACCTGTTACCAAGACCACATCTTTACGCATTTAATCCTCCGTATTGATTTCTTTTACCAAGGTCATGCTTATCCAATTTTATAATATTTCTTCCAGAAATAAAAAGGTCTGACCTTTGCAGTCAGAACCTTTTCAATGTTAACTTGTTCTTTTACCCCTTGTTTCATGCAAGACTGGTTTTCTTACCCTTAAACCAATTCTTCCATTCCTGATTCTCCCATACAACCAGGATTGGTGCTGCGATAAAAATGGATGAGTAGGTACCACTGAACAAACCTACCAATAACACTACCGCAAATTCCCGCAAAGTCACGCCTCCAAAAAGAGCCACGGCGAGAAGAATGAATTCAACGGTCATTAATTGCGTATTAATCGATCTTTGAAGTGTTTGAACAATAGAATGGTTGACTAGTTTCTCGTATGGCAATTTTCGCAAGATGCCCGAATTTTCCCGGATTCTATCGAAAACGACAATCTTATCCTGGGTTGAGAAGCCGATAACGGTCAGAAGGGCTGTCAAATACAGGGAATCGACTTGCCAGCCAAAGAATAATCCTCCAAAGGCGGTCAGTGATAATACTATCAGGATGTCATGAAACATAGCCGCAATGGCACAGATACCATATCGCAAGGCATTGGGTAGTTTTCGAAATGCAAAAAATATGTAAATGACCACAGCCAGAGCAGCAATAGCTACTGCCAGTAATGCTTGTGATGTTACCTGCTGACTGATGGCAGGGCCAACGGTATCTGCGCGAATGATGGTGATCTGGCCATACTCTTTTTCGATTTCTGTCATCATGGTATTCATAGCGACGTCTGAGAGGTATGAGGAACGGATGATGATTGTATTTTCTCCGCTGGTTTGAACTTGAGGATCATCAATTCCTTGAATGGAATAAATGCCAACGATCTCAGCGGTCGTCGGTGGAAGGGATGAAAATTGGATTTCCAAAAGCGTGCCGCCCTTAAAATCAATGGCAAGGGGCAGACCATTGATCGCAAGCAGTATCATCCCGGGGATGATGATGATTAGTGAAAGGGCAAAAAAGAAATAACGTTTACTAAGAATGTTCAACATATTAATATCCTTTAAAGTCCAAACCAGAAATTGCGTTTGGTAGGATTAATAAAATCAACGGCTATGTTTAAGAACGTACGGACTATGAATACCGCGGTGAAAAGACTGACCAGCACACCCAATGAAAGGGTGACGGCAAATCCTTTCACAATACTCGCTCCATATGCAGATCCAAAAATGAACAGAATTACACTGGTGATGATGGCAGCAATATTCGAATCGCGTATGGAAGGCCATGCGCGTTTCCAACCTAATTCCACTGCCTGGGTCAAGGTCCTTCCATTGCGTAATTCTTCTTTTAACCGTTCAAAAATCAGGATGTTTGCATCCAGTGCAGTACCAGTTGCCAGCAGAAACCCTGCAATTCCAGGCAAGGTCAGAGTAACAGGTAATAGTTTATAGATGGCAAATGTGATCAATGCGTAAATGATCACCGCAAGAACTGCGAGAAAACCAGGCATGCGATAATAAAGGATCATGAATAATGCGACCAGGGCAAAACCTATTGCCCCGGCTATCAGAGATTGGCGGAGTGATGCTTCTCCAAGAACGGGACCAATCTGCCGGCTTTGCGCCACCTCAAGTGCCACAGGAAGGCTGCCAAACCGTAGCACCGTCGCAAGGTTGTTAGCAGAATCCCTGTCAAAATTTCCTTGAATAATTCCCTGTCCATCAGGAATGGCCGAATTGATGACCGGGCAGGAGATGACCCGCTTATCAAGAACGATCGCCAGATATTTGTCCACATTGGCTGTTGTATATTCTTTAAAAATCTGAGCACCGGCATCGGATAATTCAAACTGGATAAAAGGGAGTTGCTCGGGATCGTTTGGATCCACACCAACGGAAGCAGATGTAAGATCTGCACCAGTCATGACAGTATGATAGACAACAGCTTCTTCTGCCTCAGTCGATATCGTCGGCTCCGAGTTTTGCGCTGTCGCATAATCGGTTTCGACTACGGTGTCCGGTTCCAGGTAAGTTGTGCCGGCATCAACAAATTCCAAAAGCCCGGTCTGATGGATAATATTGGTAACCTGTTCAGTATCCGAGATTCCCGGGAATTCTCCGAGGATGTATTTTCCACCTGCGATCTGAAAGACAACTTCACTCACACCCAAACCATTGCTGCGGTTTTCAAGGATCTTTGAAGCATCTTCCAGGTTCTTTTGGGTGAATGTGGTGCCAGCCGGTGGCTCAAGCAGAACCTGAATCCCTCCACGCAAGTCTAGACCAAGGACAGGTTGTACTTCCCGTTTCATTAAAGTATTAATGAATTGTGGTGGTTGGGGAATATCAACCATGGTGACAATAACAACCAGCAGGAGGATAAGCAGTAAATTAACATACTTGCGTTCCATAAAGATAATGCCTCCAATTCAAGCAAATACCAGCCAAAGGCTGGAATATGGACCGGATTATACTCTTTTTAAATTAAGGTGAACAGGGGGATATTACTCAGGAGTGAATTAATCAGTTGATGGAAAAACCTTTTCCTTCCTTAAAAATATTTCAACTCTACTGAAGACTTCCAACTCAGTAAAATTATCTGTTGTGATGCAGAGATCGGCGTGTTCCCTGGCATGCGCCAGTCGCCGGCATTGTTCCTGGTATTCTTCACGCGTCCAATTTAATTTTCTGCGGAGTGTTGCAGTTTCGTAGGAGGCATCCAGGTAGATGAGAAAATCGGGACTTACAATTCTTCGCCACATGTCTTTGACATATGAGTGTTCCTGGGCAATATGATGGAATTCTGCCCATATTTTATGTTCATTTAGCAGTTGAATCAGGGTAGATTTCCCGGAACCGCAGGGTCCAACGATGCCAACCTTAATTCTTGGTTTTGAGCCCATCGGGCATTTATCGTCAGAGACCAACAATAAGTAGTGCCTGGGTTATGGAGCGAGGATGGTAGGCACTGGAAGATCAACGGTCAAGCGGCGGATCTGATCATCACCTCCATGAACAACGCGTAAAACGACAACGCTCATATCATCATTGGGGCGATTTTGATCCAGCCTAAGCGCTTGATTAAGCAACATATCAGCAATCACATGTGCCTTAGGCTCCTGTTCTTCCAATGATGCATTTAGAAGTGTACAAATATCGAGATGATCGCCAATACGATCACCTGCATATGCAATGCCATCTGTATACATCACGATTGTCGTGCCTATCTCTAGTGCGGTCTCGGTGATTACCGGGCGAATATTTCGACTGGTGCCAATCGGAGAGCTTGGACTTTCGATGCATTCAATCTTTTCATTACGAGCGATGAAAAGCGGTGTGGGATTATTACGGGCGATTACAATCGTGAGAGTCTGTAGATCAACGGATAGGATATTGAGGCTGGCACACACTTTACCATTCCTCTCAGTATATAAATAATCCGATGCAGCCCTTGCCGCAGCGCCATCCCGTACTCCCTCTGCAAGAAGACTGATTACTTTCCGGACTACCATCGCCGAAATATTTTTTGCACCTCGACCGGATGTTTGACCGTCGGCTAAAACGACAGAAAGCCCGCCATTGGGACGCTCGACAACTTCAAGAGTATCGCCGCTTTCAGATGTCGCATAACGATTTGTTTTTGCCGCTGCAATCTGTATTTCCATGATTTCATTTTACAACAAATAATGCCGCCGGGAAACAACTTGTATTTCGGAGGGTTTCAGCCTTGACTGAAAAGTACCTCAGCTTTATAATTTGCCGGCTTTGAAAGCACTGATTTGTTATTAATACGATAGGAGCAATTATTATGGGACCACTGCCAAAAAGGAAATTATCCAAAGGTCGCAGAGACCGCCGCAGATCACAGGATGCACTCCAGGTGACCGGATATGTCCAATGCAGCAATTGCGGTGAAATGCGATTGCCTCATACAGTTTGTCCCAACTGCGGTCATTATCAGGGGCGTGAAGTCATTGCCGTCGAGAAAGAAAAGAAGAAATCATAATAACAATCGATAAAAAAAATCGAGCGGTCCCCCGCTCGATTTTTTTTATTTCTTTTCCTTGTTTGATTTGTTTGGTCGATCTATAAAATCATGAAACTGCCCGACCAGCCTGCCAGGTATCGCGCCTTTGAGGATCACACCACCTCGATAAGTATCCGCTTTTTGAACCTGCCCCAGGCTGTGGAAGAGAGAAATTAATTGACCTTGTTTATAAGGTAATCTTACCGTAAGAGGAATAAAGTGCTCGAAGAGTTCATTCTCAATTGCGCCAAGCATTTCGTGAATACCAGCTCCAGTACGCGCGGAAATCGCATATGCATTGGTGAATTCAGAGCTTTTCTTTAATGCGCTGGCCGGATCCGGCAAAAGGTCTATCTTGTTAAGGACTGTAATGATTGGTAGTTTATCAGCATTGATTTCAGTCAATGTCGATTGAACTGCCTTGCATTGTGCCAGTGCATTAGGATGGGTAACATCCACCACATGGATCAAAAGATCTGCATCTGAGATTTCCTCTAGTGTGGCACGAAAGGCAGCAACAAGCTGTGTGGGGAGTTTTTGGATGAAACCCACCGTATCAGAAAAAAGAGCATTGTTCTTGCCGGGTAATTGCACCCGTCGGGTGGTTGGATCCAGGGTGGCAAATAATTGATCAGCGACGAAGATGTCCGATTTTGCTAACGCATTCAACAAGGTTGACTTTCCTGCATTCGTATAGCCAACAATAGCTACTGTTGGAATTCGGGAGCGTTTCCTCTGAGCCCGATAACGCATCCGGTGAGCGCGAACTTTTTCGAGCTCCTCTTTGAGGGTGGAAATCTTTCGACGGATCTCGCGCTTATCTACCTCGAGCTGAGTCTCACCTGGACCACGCAAACCAACTCCTCCTACGCTTCCAGTGCGTCCGGATGCACCTCCAGCCTGTCTGGCAAGATGAGTCCATGCGCGGGTGAGACGTGGAAGACGGTATTCAAGCTGTGCAAGCTCTACTTGGAGAATTCCTTCCCGAGTATGAGCATGCTGGGCAAAAATATCGAGAATTAGGGCAGTCCGATCAATGACTTTCACCAAAAGTCCAAAATTCTCCTCAAGCTCACGCTGATGCCTTGGTGAAAGTTCAATATCAAAGAGGACCACATCTGCCAACATGTCCTCAACAAGCATTTTGATCTCTTCGACTTTACCCGAACCGATCAATGTTGCGGGATTGGGTTGATTGATATGTTGGGTACTCTCGCCGATGATTTCCAACCCAGCGGTGTCTGCAAGAAGCTCCAACTCAGCCAGGGAATCTGATATGGAGAGCAAGGATGGTTGCCCACGAATATCAACGCCAACCATAAATGCCTTTTCTTTGGGAGGAGCGGTGGGGATTGTTTTTCTTTTTTTCAAAATAGTATCTATTCTAATAATGACTATTGGACCCAGGAAATGATCCGTTGCATTGCTTCCTCAATCCGCTTGGTGGCAGTGCCTAAAGAGATGCGTATGTACCCTTCTCCGTGACTTCCATAGACTATCCCGGGCGTAGTGCTGACGCCAGTTTCTTCCAACAATTTTGCACAGAAGGACATACTATCATGATTACCTTGTGGTAATCTTGCCCAAACATAAATGGCAGCGGGCGGTGTCTCGGCAGAGAATCCTGCTTTCTTAAGACCCTTAATAACTATATCCCGCCGAGTTTGATAGATCATATTTCTATCGGAGATCCATTCCTGATCTCCAGATAACGCGTTGATACCTGCCTCCAGGATCGGGGCAAAGTGAGAGGAATCCATCTGACTCTTATAGGTATGCAAATACCTGATCACATCCTTATTACCGACGGCCATTCCTAATCGCCAACCTGCCATATTATAAGTTTTAGACAGTGAATTGAATTCAATGCAGCATTCTTTTGCATTGGGTATTTGCAGGATACTTGGAGCAACATATCCGTCAAAGCAGATATCCGCATAAGGGGCGTCATGGGCAACAACAATGTGGAAGTTCCGGGCGAATTCGACCGTCTCCTTGAAAAATTCAAGCGAGGCAACGGCTCCGGTGGGATTATTGGGATAATTCAGCCAGAGGATTTTTGTTTTTGAAGCCACTTCCTCTGGTATGCTTTTAAGATCAGGCAAGAATTTATTCTTTTCGAGCAGTGGCATTCCATAGATCTTTGCACCGGCGATAATACCGCTGGATTTATAAACGGGATACCCCGGATCAGGGATGATGACATAGTCTCCAGGATTGACGAGAACTTGACTCAAATTGAAAAGTCCTTCTTTTGAGCCGATGAGAGCAAGTGTTTCTTGTATTGGATCCAGTTCGATAGCAAATCTACGCTGATAATAATCAGCTATTGCTTTTTTGAAAGGCGGTGTTCCACCATTGGGAGTGTACCCATGAGTATCAGATCTTTTTGCTGATTCGATGAGGGAATCGATGATGGGGGGAATAGGGGGTAGATCCGGAGAACCCATATCGATGCGAATGATATCCACGCCCTGGTTTTTCAAGGTGGATAATTTTTGATTGAGTTGGGCAAAAAAATATGGCTTGAATGATGCTATTCGCTCAGCTGGTTTAATTTCCAAGAAGAAACCCTCCAGTAATGAATGTCTGAGTTAGTGTAAACGAAGACTGAAGTTTTGCCAACCATTACGTTTAGTTATGGCTTGAAGTTCGTAAGCCACTCCTCAAGTGTTCTCCCAACGATTTCCAGGCTCTGCGCTGATACTTTATCAGCAGTATCTTCCGTTGTGTGCCAGTAAGGATACTTAATATCGATTATATCGACTGCCCGAATGCCTTTTTCTAAAAATGGCGTGTGATCGTCCAGGATACTCACTGTTCCATCAGAAATGAAAAATTCCTCATAATCGAGGTTTTTTGCAGTCAACCAAATCTGCGAGTTAATTTCAGAATCTGAATTTGATTCCATGAAGATATTCAAATCAGTATCTCCTACCATATCAACGATCACCACAGCTTCCGGTTGAACAATCAATTCATTGACAAAAGCCCGCGATCCCAAGATCCAATCCCAGTTCTCTATCTTTCCTTGATCCTCTAAGTCAAAAAAAACCAGCCAAAGATTGGATGCAATTTCATCTGGCAACGCACAGCCAAGTTCGAGAAGGATGGCGACTCCGGATGCGCCATCATTAGCTCCAGGAACAGGATGGTTCCTCTTAGAGAGGTCTGAATCTTTATCTGCCATCAAGCGGCTATCGTAATGGGCACCCAAGATAAGTGGCTTACCACTACTTCCGCGCCTCGCAATGATGTTCATTATTTCATGATTGGCAAAAGTGGATTCTTGAATTTCCACCTCCCATTCGCAATCCTTGAGTTCATTTGAAATGTAGGTGATCACTTCTGAGTGAGCCTGGCTACCTGGTATCCTGGGACCCAGCGCGACCTGGTTTAAGACATGTTCAAGCGCGCGATCGCCACTAAAACTTGAGGTATTCTGTTTTGATAAGAATACAGTAGCTGAAATTAGAATAATAAATCCGAACAATCCCAACCAAGTCTTTGTTCTATTTGTCATTTTAGGGACGCAATAAACGACCGCAAAACTTCCAAAGAACGAACGGAATAAGCTATGTTTCTTTCCTTTTTGCTTTTGACTCTTTTGGAAAGGGGAGGGAGCAGTCCAAAATTGGCTTTCATCGGTTGGAATGTTTTGACATCCGAATTTGATATGTAATGAATCAAACCCCCGATCATCGTTTCCCTTGGAAATATGTGAGGAGCTTGCTTTTGCATATTGCGGGCAGCGTTGATTCCCGCAACCAAACCCGTAGCAATGCTGCCGATATATCCTTCAACCCCTGACAGTTGTCCGGCGAAGAAGATGTCCGATCGTTTTCGATATTGCAGGGTTGCATGGAGTAATGCCGGGGATGCAATAAATGTGTTGCGATGCAATTGTCCATACCGGATGAATCGAGCATCGGCCAAACCTGGAATCATACGGAAAACCCGAGATTGTTCAGGGTAAGTCAGGTTGGTTTGAAAACCGACCATATTGTAAAGCGTTCCTGCCAAATTATCCTGCCGAAGCTGAAGGACAGCATATGGGCGTTGTGCTGTGCGTGGGTCGCGCAAACCAATCGGTCTCATTGGGCCAAAAGTCAATGCTTCCACACCCCGCGAAGCCATCACTTCGATGGGCAGACAACCTTCGAAGTATTTGTCTTTGGGGTTGATACTTTCATGAATTTCAGTCTCAAATGCAGCCAATTCAGCCCTTTTGGCGTGGATCAGAGCATCTACAAATTGATGATATTGATATTCGTCAAGTGGGCAGTTTAGATAATCGCCCATTTCCTCTGATCCTCGATCGAACCGGGATGCCCTGAAAGCAATGGATTGATCGATACTTTCCAGTTCCACAATCGGTGCAATCGCATCAAAGAAATACAAATGGTCACTGCCGAGGTATTTACGAAGTGCATCACTTAATTTCAACGAAGTCAGCGGACCTGTTGCGAATATTGTTGGCGTTTTTGGAATTATATCGATATTTTGGCAGTGAACAGTGATATTCGGATGCGAGAGGATATGCTCGGTAACTTGCCTGGAAAATGCCTGCCGATCGACAGCCAGTGCACCACCTGCGGGAAGGGAGGTTAGATGAGCGCATTGGATCAATAATGACCCAAGTTCCAAAAGTTCTTGTTGAAGCAGCCCGCTGGGCCTGGTGGGAAGCGTAGAACCCAGCGAATTCGAGCAAACCAATTCCGCCAGGTCTCCAGTAACATGGGCTGGGGTAGTCTGTTCTGGTCTCATCTCGTAAAGATTGACCTTCACACCAAGTTGAGCAGCCTGCCAGGCAGCTTCACATCCAGCCAGTCCACCGCCAATAACGTTCAATTCATTCATTGTTTGGAAATCCCCATGATTCTACCATTGGTATGAAAATTGCAATGGCATGAAACTTGCATCTATTCAATATCAAGATATACTTATCAGGAGAAGGCGAAAAAAATGTTACAACAAGCCCAATATACCTCTTTAAGACCGGTTACAACAGCTCATCTGGCGCAAACTATGACTTTATTAAGTCTACCGATCGATGAGCTTGCGGATCAAATCGAAACTGAATTATCGACCAACCCAGCGCTCGAAATGCTGGATGAACGACGATGCCCCAATTGTCATCGACCGCTGCCCAATAAAGGTGTTTGTCCAATTTGCAGCCAGCCAACCAACCAAAGTACTGAGGAACCCGTAGTTTTCATCTCAACCAGGGAGGATTTCTATTCTCAAAGTGAAATTCCTTCTGAGGATTATCCTGATGAACCCATATCACCTTCTGCAGAAGATCTGCCCACATTTGTACTTCGGCAGATCGCACCAGAATTGAACGCTGAAGACAGGGCTATCGCTGCTTATATGTTGACCCATCTTGATGAGGATGGGTTGTTGACCACCACCCTTATGGATATTGCCTCGTATTTGCATGTGACAGTTTTACGAGTCCAGCAAGTGCAGCAGATCATCCAACGGGCAGAACCTATCGGTGTGGGCAGTGAAACACCTCGAGAAGCATTACTGGTTCAATTAGAGACACTGGCAGAAAACAATTCAATACCAGAACTAGCCCGACCAATTGTTCAGGATGGATTCGATCTTCTCACCCATCATCATTTTGCAGATTTAGCCAAGCAATTTAGTACCACCCAACGGCAAATACAAAGAGTGGCGGAATTCATCAGCGAAAATCTAAATCCCTTCCCTGCGCGGACACATTGGGGCAATGTACGCCAGCCTGGATTATCCGATGAACAGGTCTATCATCAGCCGGATATCATCATAAACCATATGAATGAAGAACCAGGGGAAAGGTTGGTGGTGGAAATCATCCTTCCCATGAGAGGCACTCTTCGTGTCAATCCTCTCTTTAAAGCTGCCATATCACAGACAATCGATGAGACTAAATTCGAGATGAAATCTGATCTCGAAAGAGCTTCTCTATTCGTGAAATGCCTTCAGCAACGAAACCATACCATGCTGCGTTTGATGCAGCGCGTTGTAACCATGCAAAAGAATTACATCCTTTTTGGGGAAAAACAATTAATACCTGTGACGAGGGTTCAGCTTTCCAAGGAATTGGACGTGCATGAGTCGACCATCTCCCGGGCAGTGGCGAATAAATCCGTTCAATTACCGAATCGGAAAATTATTCCTTTATCTTCATTCTTTGATCGCAGTCTAAACGTCCGTACGGTTATTAAGGACATCATTCTAGAAGAGAAGAAACCACTCAGCGATTCTGACCTGGTGGAGATTTTAGCCAAGCAAGGTTACAATGTGGCTAGGCGAACAGTGGCGAAATACCGCGCCATGGAGGGCATTCTTCCCGCCCATTTGCGTCATTTGAATAGATGAGTATCGCGCCTTCGCGACAATTGTTTGACAGCATTTTCAGAGGCAAAGCACCCGGATTATCTGAATTTGGTGCTTTGCTTCAATTTATCGATTCCCCTGCTGTTCTTGTTTATATTCAAAAAGGGATCATCACTTCAGTCAACAGCAGCCTGCTCAAACTTACTGCCTACTCTCAGAATGATGTACTTGGCAAGCCGATATCGGTACTTTTTGATTCAAGCCTTGATCGGGCATTAACCTCTGGTGGAGATTGCGCGCTGATGATCAGCCGGAGCAAGCGCACGCCCATCTCCATCCGGTCCAGGATAACCATTCTTGATTCAAATAACTCCTGGGCTCTGATCACGGTGGCACCATCATCTGAATCTGAGAATGAGATTGGTGAATCGGCACCTGCATTGCTTAACTTTTTAATGAATTTGCTCATCTCGGATCGGACCGAAAGCATCGATCTGGCGCTTGAGCAGAAACTGCAATTAGTTGAAACCCTCTTTCGAACCAGCGCAGTATGTATCTATCAGGCGGGATCAGGTTCACCGGAATTGTTCAAGCTCAAGACGCGGGAGACCAAACCTTTATATCCCGAGTCACTTCCCTCAAATGATCTTGTTCAATTACGGGAACCATTCATTTGGGATCAGGGAAAGAAAGCATTATCTGTTCTTCATCAACGAAGCCGTTCGGAAGGATTGTTGTATGTGGCTTCTTGTGCATTGGGTGAGAAGGGCGCTCTTTCAGGATTGATCGTGGTTGGGGATTACGTCAATGAGCCTTCAGATCTTGTTCTTCCTGCACTGCGTTTGGTAGCCACATCCATTGGATCTTCCCTTCAGCAATTTATCAAGATCCGAAATATTCAAGAGACAATCATCCGGCAACAAAAGTTGCTGGATATCTATGGCAATGGTCTTGACAATGCCCGTGAAGGGATTATTGTTTTGCGTCCCGATTTGACGATTTTAGAAATCAATCCTTCAGCAGAATGGATGCTGGGATATTCGGAACCCGAAGTAAAAGGACAACCGGTTGATAACCTTTTGATCGGCACTGATCGATTGATCCCGGCACTGGAATCTGCCAAGCTAAATGTTCCAACGCATAACATGGGGTCAATCAACTTGAATCGCAGGAATGGGCAATCCTTTCCTGCCCAGATGCAAATCATTCCCATTACCAAGGACGAGAAGTTAATTGCTATCATGGTGTTTTTATCAGATGTTAGCGAGCACGAACAAATCCAAGCCAGGACTCAGCAACTTGAGCATCGCGCACTTCTGGGTGATTTCACCAATGTTTTTGCGCATGAAGTCCGCAATCCAATTAATAATATTTCGACTGGCATCCAATTGCTGGCGAGCAGGCTCGATGAAAATGACCCAAATCGTGATGTGGTTGAACGGGTGCAAAATGATTGCTTGAGGTTGAATTCACTAATGGAGTCTGTGCTTGCATTTTCCAGACCGGTTCCCAAGCATTTTGCTTCGATCGATCTGAATGCAATGTTAAAACAAATGCTGGATCGATGGTATCCCCGCATGGTTAAAGTCAATGTAAAATCCTTTTTTCAAGAGAATCCTGAGATTCCCAATATCGAAGGTGATTGGCGTTCCCTGGAACAGGTGTTCACAAACCTGATCAGCAACGCAGTCGAAGCAATGGAGAAAAATGGCGGAACCCTCGCGATCCAGCTTGAAGAGATCTCCATTCCCGGTGGTCAAAAGGAAGTGCAAATAAAAGTAACCGATACCGGACCGGGTATTCCTGACGAGATCAAGGCGCGGTTATTCGAACCATTTGTAACCAACAAACCGAATGGGACGGGTTTGGGATTGGCGATTATTAAAAGGATTATCATTGCACATCGTGGTAGCATAGATGTCGAATCATTCCCAGGCGGTACAGTCTTCCGCGTAGTACTGCCAGCCTACATTGGAGTTTAAATTATGAGTTACAGTGTTTTGATAGTTGATGATGAAGAGAATGCGCGCAAGAATATTGGCGATTTTCTAACCTCGAAAGGGTATGAAGTCATTGGAGCGGCAAAGTTGGAGGAAGCCCGTAAAGCCATAGAAATGGGCGCAGGTGACGTTATTTTATTGGATGTCCGTTTACCGGATGGTTACGGTCCAAATCTTTTGATGGAAACAGCAAATATGTCAGTACGCCCCCCAATAATCATCATCACAGCATATGGTGATATCGAAATGGCAGTGGAATCCATGCGCAATGGTGCACACGATTTTCTTACCAAACCTGTTGATCTTGGTCAAATGGAGCGAACATTACAACGAGCTTGCGAGATTGTGGCGATGCGCAGAGAGCTCGCGCATTTACGACAAACTCAAACGAAGGATCTTGAATTCGTAATCGGAAATAATCCTAACATGAAGGTGGTATTGGAACAGGCAAATCGGGCAGCTGTCTCATCAGTATCGGTATTGATAACGGGTGAAACCGGGACAGGTAAAGAAGTGCTTGCGAAATATATTCATGTATCTGGTCCAAGAGTCGGAAAACCATTCATTGCATTGAATTGCGCCGCGATCCAAAATACAGTACTTGAATCTGAATTATTTGGATATGAAGCTGGTGCTTTTACCGGCGCAGAAAGAAGAAAACCAGGCCTGATGGAGGTTGCTGATACAGGGATACTGTTTCTCGATGAGATTTCATCCATGCCACTGGATATCCAGGCAAAATTATTAAGGGCTATTGATGAGAAGGCTTTCCGGAGGGTAGGGGGAACTGCTTTATTAAAAGTGGACGTTCAGATCCTGGCAGCTTCCAACAGGGATTTGAAAACCTTGATGCGCGAGAACCAGTTCCGGGAGGATCTTTATTACCGGTTGAAGGTGGTAGACCTGCATCTACCGCCTTTGAAAGATAGAAAAGAAGACATACCCGAGCTGGTCGGATTTTTTATCAGACAGGATAATATGAAATTGGGAAAGAATATACTGGATATAACACCCCGCGCTTTACAGGCACTAAAAGCTTATTCCTGGCCGGGCAATATTCGTGAATTAAGCAATGCGTTGGAAAGAGCATGCCTTTTCTGTGATGGCGCGTCGATCGATCTCGCCGAACTACCTGCAGATATCACCCGGGTAAAAAAGTAGCAAAATCAAATGGCATAGTCCTTGCAACATAACCTCCTGATAATACAAGTCAGGAGGTTTTTCAATGATCGAGATGAGTGTTAATGATTTCCTGATGACCATGGCAGGATTACTCGTCGTTTTGGGAGTGATCAGTTTTGGCATCGGAATCTTCATCATAATTGCGAAAGTAATGAGTGGCGATGTAAAAACGCTTGCGGATCAAACGACGAAATTAGCCCAAAAAGGAATTACCGATGATATTTCCGGACTGGTGGGTAACGCGTCGACTTTGATCGATTCTCTAAATGGCCTTACACGAACCTCTGCAGGATTGGGGATGTTTCTCATTTTCGTCGGATTGGCCCTTTTTGGAGCAGCTTACGCATTGATCATCCGAATCAATCTGCCTGCATAGAAAATTCAGCATTCGTTCTTTTTAACCGGAGTAGCCATGCAATCATCAGAGCTAATCAGTACTTTAAGGAAGATCATCCCGGCTGCCGATTCTAAAAATGTGATTTCTGCTCTCAGGCAGGATCCGTTAATCTGGGACAGTCTGATGGACGAGGCGTTCTTACGACTTGTCACGGATAAGTCCCGCAGCGAGAAGAATGTTTTCCAACCTTCAGAATTGGCATTACTGGCAGTCAATATCGATAAAACATTTCCGAATGATCAAGCGAATAAGACGGATTTTATTGATGATGATCTCAATGCCCAGTCGAGAGAAATATATGCTGGAGTTCTCGCCTCTGGAAAAATCCCTGATTCGCTTAAAGAAGCTGGATTGATTGCCATAGGAATACGTGAAAAGAATGCCAGTGGAACCTCGTGGATTGAGATAAGTAAGGAAATTTTTCCCAAGAGTTCAATGACATTTGATCATGCATTGAAATTATGGCGAACTCCACTGACCATCCTTTTCGGTATGGTTCCGGATCGAATGGCTTTCCTGCAAGCGTTGCTTCCTGAACGTGGTTCCAAGACAAGCTTTGAATGGATTTCTCATATTATCCTCTCCAATCCCATGGCCTTTCAAGACCAAGTCAAAATACTCTTCGTATTAATGGCGCATTTGCCTCTAGGGGCTCGCGTGGGATGGCTAATCATTCTGAACCGATTTGGCAAGAAAGAATTAGTGATAGAGCTGGCGAAGATGATCCTGGCAGCAAGGACAAATCCTGACGAAAATTTCAAGAAAGAATTGCAAACTAATCACCATGAAGATGATCTTGCCATTCATGTTGTTGAATCCCAATACATGGCCACTCTCCAACAATTGGCGAATAATCCTGATGGCGCAAAGGAATTGATCGATCTAGCCAGCGAGCAATTAAAAGAATGGATGCAAAACCTCGATATGCAGAAGAATGGGATTGGGGGAGCAGAAGCGAAGGATCTTATCCTGGATTCTCCAATTCTTGAAGATGAAAATCCTGTTCTACAAATCATGAAGACCGGTGCATTAAAATCTGATGCCCCGACCAATCTGGAAAAAATTCGCGAAGCGGTAGGTCGTCTGATTGGATTGATTCAAACTGATCCTGAATCAATTTTTCCGCGTTATGCGCTCGGTTGGGAACCTACCCAAATTATTAAGAAATTAGAAGATTTGGACTTTCATCGCGAGGCGATGGAATGCATCTCCGGATTCATCAAGTTGCGACCCTCAGACATCGCGCTGATTGCCAAGGCAGTCACGTTATGTTCAAAAATGGAGGATTATCCTGCAGCTGTCGAATATGCGGGTCTCTTGGTCTTATTGGAACCTGAAAACCTGAATTGGGGCAGGTTACTTGTTGAACAGTATTCTTTGAATGGGGATCTGTTGTTAGCCATGGATGAACAACAGGACATTCTCGCCAGGAATGCCTTACCTGAAATCGGAGATTGGTTAACCATGGCAGACCTGGCTCTCAAAGCTGGAAATCTCGAAAAAGCTATGGATGCCTGTAATGCTGTATTAGCAGCAGAACCTGAGAATGCTCTCGCTCTTGGTCACTTGGGGAAAGCCTATATGGAAAAAGGTGACATTGACCAGGCAATCCAATATTTAAGCCGGGCGACCTTGATTGCACCCGAAATGGATATGCCGTGGTTAAACCTGGTCGAAGCATTGAGACGGAAAAATGAACCTGAAAAGGCGTATGATTCTTTACGTTCTGCAGTGCTCGCATCTCCTCATTCCCCAATGATTAATTTCGAGCTGGCGAAGGCTTGCCTTGAAAAAGGTGCAAAAGCGGAGGCGTTACCTTACCTCAAGAAGGCAGCCAAGCTTTTACCGGATTCGTTACCGGTGGTTCTCGAATTGGTCAAGGCGCTCGGTGAATTGGGTCATGCAGCAGATGCCAAGGAAATCATTGAATCATCACGTACTAAGTGGCCCGGTCAACCAGAACTGGCGTATGCACATGCCGGGATACTCCAGGAAGATGGTGATCAGCAGGCTGCCATTCGTGCTTATGAGATTGCCATTGAAGGCAAGCCTGGACAACTGGAATGGATCATCGGATACGCAGAATCCCTCCTTGGCGATAATGGCGATTTTATCCTAGGAAAAAATAAAGTGCTTTCACAGGCATCATTAAAATCCGCACGTGAAGCTATCGAGCGATCGGACGGTATTTCAGATTCAAGAAGAGAGATATTGCTCGCCGAATTAAATCTTGCTTCTGGTAATTATGATGAAGCTTTCAAG
Source organism: uncultured Chloroflexia bacterium (assembly GCA_963804865.1). GTDB lineage: Bacteria > Chloroflexota > Anaerolineae > Anaerolineales > Anaerolineaceae > CAVVEQ01. The sequence goes on along the minus strand of CAWDSH010000001.1, from coordinate 606,155 downwards.
ATTTATCAGAAATTAAAGGATATGCCATCTGATTGTAAAAATGAATGGTTATGGCGCATGCAGACTGGACTGGCAAAAGCAGCGCTTGCTTTGGGTCAAAATGATGTAGCTCTTGTTGCGCTTGCCGAGGCGATTAAGGAAAAACCAGAACTCAAAGAGCTTTATCAAATGCAAGCCGAGGCATTCATTGTGGCAAATTTGAATAGTGATGCCGCCAAAACCGCCGGGTATGCATTGGAACTAGATCCAGATGAAATTGAAAACATCATCTGGCATGCTAAGACAATGATGAAAATTGGAAGTAACGATGAAGCTGCCAAATCTTTATCCAAAGCCCTTGAAATGAATCCTGAGCGGACCGACCTGCTCATCAAGCTGGCAGAAGCTCAATTCTGTAATGGAAATCAGGATCGGAGCCGAAAAGGACTGGAGGAGATTCTTGATCTTGGTTGTACTGATGAAGGAGAGCTTGAACAAGGAGCCCGGATAGCATTAGAGATGGGGGATCAGCAATTGGCACTTTCCTTCCTGGAAAGAGCTGTTGCTCTGGATGCAGGTAGTTATCAAAATATCAGGCCAGTTCTTGCTGGTTTATATCGTAATATCGGCGATCTGCCCACCGCGCTTGTGGAAATACAAACTGCCATAGAGAGTTATCCTAACGAAGCACGTTTATATGTTTTCCAGGCTGATCTTCTTCAAAATCTCGGAAGGTTTCAGGCCGCTTTATCCAGTTTGGAACAAGCATCAAAAGTGCTATCTGAACAAAGAATTGATGAAATCATCAAAATACCGAAAAGTCCGATCGATCAATTTCTACCGGGTGATTGGACAGACGTGACATCGATTGCAGCCATTTCTTTGATGCAGATGAAAATCTACAAGGAATTAGGCGATTATTCTTCTGCATTATCGAGTGCGGAGAATACACTGCGAGAGAATCCGGGAGATTTTATTTTACGGATGCAGATCATTCGATTGGCATTCGAAGCTTTACTTGATCAAAGAGTATTTGACCTGGCGGATTACAGCAGCTTTGTATCAAGCGATGAATCAGGCAGGGAAGTAGGATTGGATCAAATCAGGCATAGCTTTCCCAGCCTCACAAGTCTGCGAGCAAATATTCTAATAGATCGGGACGATTTCACTCAAGCTGATCAAATAATTGAATCAGCACTAACTATTTCCCAGGATGAACCAACTCTGTTATTTACCAAAGCCCGTATTCTACGGCACCAAGGACGTCCAAGTGATGCGGCTCAAATTTTTGAAAAAGGCTTATCGCTTGAAAACGAACTTACAGCTCAAAGTACAGCTGGAAATGATACCGACCCATTAAATACATGGGTGTTTGATGGTTATTTGAAAGCTGAAACTGCGCTTGATCTAAACCAATGGTCTCGCGCTGCTGAATTTTTCAATGAATATTTGGAAGAATTTCCTAATTCGCCCAGGGCTCATCTAGGTAAAGTCAAATTGATGGTAGTAGCGGCGGAATTCCAGTGCATTGCTCAATTACTCAAAATCAATGCACATAGCGCACAGGATTTATTGCCATATGGAAATGGTTTTGAAATTTTCTCTAAAGAAATATCCCAGGCCAAGCAAGATACCGAATCCCTGTTGAGTAACCGGTGGCAAGCCAGGGGCAGAGCTGTATTCAAACTTGAATTGGACGCCATCAAGAGCCTTGCTGCGTTACCGAAAAATTCGGAAGATGCATCTGCTTTAATCGCTTCTCTTCGGGATACAAAAAACATTCAGGCAGTCCTGCAGGTGGCACAAAAATTCCCGGAGAATGCCAAAGTAATTGGTCAACTTGCCATAAATCTCATGCCCTCAAATCCAGAGAGTGCACAAAAAGCAATCGAGAAGGTACTTACACTGGAGCCTGAGTCTCCCGTTTATTTATCTCTGGGAGCATTGATCGCTGAGAAAAATGATGACTTCAACATGGCAGCTGAATATTTATCGCAGGCTTTGGCGATCTGGCCGGATGAACCGGAATGGCAGGCTTGGGCAGCGCGTTTGAACGAGAAAATTGGGCAAACGGATAAAGCTGTACATCATTGGGAGCAGGTCATGGTGCTATGTCCCGACGAGCTAACCCCCGCAATCGCATTGGGAGAGACATATTTGCGCAATAAGGATTATGAGAAAGCTGCAACCATATTGGAGGGTGCCAAGAAGCTAGACCCTAATTCTCCCAAGATCTACCTGGCTCTTGCAGGAGCTTACATCCAACAGGAACGGTTTCAACTCGCGTTGGAAAATGCTGTTTCAGCCGGACAATTGGATATAAATTCAGCGGAACCTCTCATCATTTGCGGAAAGATTTCAAGAGAGATGAAAGATATGCAAAAAGCACAAGATTTTGCAGATTCTGCTCTTAACCGGCAACCTGAGGATATGGATGCAATCCTATTTTCGTCTGAAATTGCCGAGGAAAGAAAAGGACCGGACGCTGCACTTGCTTTACTGGAAAAGATGGTAAAGGCTGGCAATGTTTCCAATGGTATTCAAATTGCCAGGTCTTCTCTGCTGCGAAAAGCGGGTAAGAAAGCGGAAGCATTCACGGAGATAAAAAAGCTGGCAATTGATGAAACGGATGATGCGAATATCCTTGCAGAATTGGCTAAATCCCAGGCCGAAATGGGTTATCTTTTGGATGCCATTGAGACAGCCAATAAAGCCCTGAAAATTGATCCAGAAAATTCTGAAATGCACCTCTTGATTGGGACTCATCAAGGTCGTTCGGGGCAATTGGATTTGGCTATTCATCACCTTATAGACGCAGTCAGGATCGATCAAAAATCCATAGATGGGTATCTCGAGTTGGGTGAAATGTATCAACAAAGGAGAGAATATAACCTGGCCAGGAAAGTCTATCAGGATGCGATTAAAGCCAATCCAAGGGATGCACGCTTACACTATCATCTGGCATTGGCACTCAAGGAAGCCAAGGATTTTGCAGGCTCTGAGGCTATGCTGCGGAAAGCGGCTGAGCTTGATCCCCAGGATTTAAAAATCCGCAGGCAGCTTGGAGCTGTGATTGCACTTAACCTGGTTCAAAACGCACAGGAGGTTAATCAAATATCATGATATCCCCCGGTTCAAATGACGCCAGGTTTTTCAAGCGCGACGATTTTATCCAAATATTAAATTATGCCCTGGATGTTGGTTCCTTCCGATTTCTTCGCCAGGCAGCATTGGCGTGGCTGAATATTTATCCTGGTGACTTGGGGATCCAATTGGTTTATGGAACCGGATTGATCGCTGAAGGGAAATCAGAACAGGGATTGGAAGTTCTTGAAGAGATCATCCGAATTGACCCGGAATTCCTGGAAGCGCAGGAGGCTCTGAGTTATATCCTGCCTGAATCCGAAAAAGAAAAGAAACAAGCAGCTGAGATTTCTGCATTTATTTTAGATGATACCTGGAACAGGATTGCCTCCATCCCTGAGTGGGCGAAGAAACTGAAGAATTCGAAAAATCTTTTCACGCAAAACAAACTGGATGAAGCCAGCCAGGTATTTCAGGAATTATTGGATATGGATCCTCTACCCCTGCTGGTGGCAATCCATCATGTGCGTCTGAAAAGAGCATCGGAAGATTGGCTGGTGGTAGAACAACTTTCTGAAATTTACAAAAAGCAATGGCCAGAGTGCCTTCAATTCTCCCTTTATTTGGCGGAATCGAAGATTGAATTGGGCGAAGATGCAGACGCAGTCAATCTCATGCATGCTTGTGTCAGTAGGGATGCTGCGGGTCAAGTGGCGGAAAGGATTTGGGGGATAAACCATTCTTTCAGACCACTCTGGCGGGCTAATTTCGAAATTCAACTTGATCTTCCCATTCCTGCTGATGTTGCTTCGTTGATGGGTTATAACATCCTGGCGACAGGTGGATCAGCCAATAAACTTGACCAGGGAGTTGAATACGTTCAAGGTGAGGAAAATCCTGAACGAGGATTTGTTGAAGAGGAAATGGCTTTCAACACTACCCGTGCGGATGAACCACCTGATGAAGAAGTGGTACCTGATCTTGTTGGAGCATCACCGGAAGAAACAGATTCTACGGAAAACACGGTCGAGATAAAACTACCGATTGATGCTTCCATTGGTGTTGGGGATCAAAAAGAAGAGATCAGGGATTTTCAAAAAGAACTTGAAAAACTTGGACGAAAACTTCGGAAATCGAGTGCGGTGAGAGCTGACAGTAGATTTCCCATGTATATCATCACTTCTGTAAAAAGTAATCTGATCAAGCAATATGGAAAATCGACCGCAGATGTAATTGAAAAGGAGATGCAAAAACTCGCGACAACATTCCAAAAAAGATCAGGATGGGGTGCGATAGTTTTCATGCCGGATGTAGCAAAACGGATGGCCAGTTTGGGAATTTCAGTACTCGAAACCATTGATCCATGGAAATTAAAACTCGCGATTTCCGATCTCGATAAGGTACTTGCCAAGCGCGGTGAAATGATAGGTGCACTTCTGATTGTTGGTGGTCAGGAAGTATTTCCATTCCACTCGTTACCAAACCCGACGGACGATTCTGATGCTGAAGTGCTATCCGATAATCCCTACGCAACCCTGGATTCCAACTATTTCATCCCTGAATGGCCGGTTGGCCGAATGCCTGGAGAGACCGGAACTGACGCAGGTCTGCTCCTCGAGCAATTACGGAATACGATCTCCGCGCATGAGAAAGCCCTTGCTAATTCAAGTTGGACAAGGCGGTTCTCCAACTGGCTTAAACAATTCGGCGAGAACCCAATACTGATGCTGTCGCCTCAAAGGAAGTCACATAACTTCGGTTTTACGGCTGCGATTTGGAGGAGGTCTTCCCTGGCAGCTTTCAGACCGATAGGTGAAGGTAAAAACCTGGCCATCTCACCCCCGGAATTTTCCGGTAGTATATCCTCAGAAAAAATCTCGACAGCCAGAATGGGATATTTCAACTTGCATGGCCTCCCGGACGCGGCAGAATGGTTCGGTCAGCGCGATGTACTGGAAGTCAAAACCGGCCCGGATTATCCCATTGCGCTAAGTCAGCGGGATCTAATCAAGAGTGGCCGCTCTCCTGAAGTAGTCTATTCTGAAGCTTGTTATGGTGCCTTAATTAATGGCAAATCGACCGCTGATTCGATGGCTTTGAAATTCATTGATATCAATACGAGAACCTTCATCGGTTCAACCTGCGTTTCATATGGTTCAGTCAACACCCCTTTGATTGGAGCTGATCTTCTTGGAAATTATTTTTGGAAATTCCTGCTGAATGGGTTGACATCCGGTGAAGCGCTGATGAGAGCCAAGATCGAGCTCGTCAGGGAAATGAATAAGCGGCAGGGGTACCTGGATGGTGAAGACCAGAAGACTTTGATCTCTTTTGTGCTTTACGGTGATCCATTCATGGGTAACTCTAGTGACTATTTCAATATCAAGACCGCTTACAGGGAAAACGATCAACCAGATGTGACTATAGTCTGCGACCGAAAAGAAGAAGACCTTGAATCCGGATCACATGTTACAAATGAAGCATTGGCCGTTGTGAAAGAGATGCTGGAACCTTATCTTCCGGGTATTGATAAAGCCAGGATTCATATTTGCCAGCAGCAAGCGGAGTGCGCAGGTGAAGGCCACAGGTGCGCGAGTGCAGAACTTGGGCAGAAAATTCACCACCCGGAACATTCCGAGAATGTGGTCGTGACCATCAGCAAGGATGTCAAGATGGCACAATACAATCACACTCAGTTTGCCAGGGTAACCCTTGATCCCCAGGGAAAAATGGTTAAGTTGGCAATTTCCCGATAAGCATAGATCCAAGGGGTTGGATCTATTAGCTCACCGAATGAGTATGCCGGTGAGCTAATTTATTGCCTATTGGCATTGATTCGCATATAATCAACCTTACTTTTTCCCCATCACGTCTCCATGGAACTCAGGAGTAATTATTATGTTGCGTTCAGGTAATCAAATCCGCAAGGAATTCTTAGATTATTTTGTTTCAAAAGGTCACACCGTAGTGACATCTGCCTCACTGGTACCAGGCGGAGATCAGACACTGCTTTTTACCAACGCAGGCATGGTGCAATTTAAAGATGTTTTCCTTGGGACGGATCACCGGCCTTATAAAAGAGCGGTGGATTCTCAAAAATGCATGCGTGTTGCTGGCAAGCATAATGACCTTGATGATGTTGGCAGAGATGATTATCACCACACGTTCTTTGAGATGCTGGGAAACTGGTCATTCGGCGACTATTATAAAAAAGAAGCGATCTCATGGGCGTGGGAACTCTTGACTGAAGTGTGGGGCTTGGATAAATCCAAATTATGGACGACTTGTTTTAAAGACGATGTGGGGGATATTCCTGCTGATCAAGAAGCTGCTGATTACTGGCGCACACAACCTGGTATCAATCCTGACCATATCCTTTTTTTTGGGCGAAAAGATAATTTTTGGGAAATGGCGGATGTTGGTCCATGTGGACCTGATAGCGAGATTCATCTTGATCGAGGGAGTGGAATTTTGCGAAAAGCAAAATGAGCCGGGGCATGTATGCGGGGTTAATGGTGACTGTAAAAGATTCCTCGAACTGTGGAACCTAGTTTTCATTCAATACAATCGCTTGTCACCGACCAAACTCGAAACTTTGCCAACCAAACATGTAGACACCGGGATGGGTTTTGAGCGGATTGTCTCGGTACTGCAAAACGTGACTTCAAACTACTCTAACTGATCTCTTTCTTCCACTCATGGAGACTGTTCGAGAATTGACCGGGCAAACCCTGGCAGAGAAGGATGCGAATTTCACACCTTACCGGGTCATTGCTGATCACGCCCGTTCAGCTGCATTCTTGATCGCTGATGGCGTCATTCCGGGAAATACGGGCAGGAATTATGTTTGCAGAATGATCATACGCAGAGCAGCGCGATTCGGTGGGAAACTTGGTCTAAATGAGCCATTCCTTGCAAAAGTAGCTCAGAAGGTCATTGATGGTTATGGTGAGGCATACCCCGAGTTGGTTAAGAATCATCATACCATTCTGGACCATATAACCCGGGAGGAAGAGCGTTTTCAAAGGACCATAGAAGGTGGTCTTTCACATCTGGAAGAATTATTCGTCGATCTTAAGAATGAAAAGAAAACGGTGCTGGATGGTGAAAAAGCCTTCGATCTGTATGCGACCCATGGGCTGCCATTTGAAATTTCCAGGGATATTGCCCGTGAGCAGGGATTGGAAGTTGATGAAACTGGTTTCCGAAAAGCCATGGATGAACACCGGTTGAGTTCTGGCGGTGGAAAAGCCATCGGGAAACATGGTGGTGAGGATGTTGAAATCTATCGCAAGCTTTTCGAAAAACTCCTCTCTGAGAAAAAAATAGGGAAAAATGGCGTCGAGTACAACCCATACGAGACGAATGCTCTTGAATCAAACTTACTGGCGATCATTCGTGATGGAGAAGTCATTGAAAGCGCGGAGAACGATGATGAAATAGATTTGGTTGTCCCGCAAACAAACTTTTACATGGAATCCGGCGGGCAAGTTGCAGATTCTGGCTCCATCAAGGCAATTAATGCTGATTGGGAAATTAAAATTACCGGTGTGCGGCGTCCTGCCGCGGGGATAATTGTTCATGGCGGCATTGTAGTTAAGGGAAAACCCAAAACAGGCGATAAAGTAATTGCCCAACCGGATATCCAGCGACGCCACGACATCATGCGCAATCATACAGCTACACATTTACTGCATGCTGAATTACACCGGGTTTTAGGCGAGCATGCCCGGCAGGCAGGTTCACTCGTCGCTCCCGACCGGTTGAGATTTGACTTTACCCATCCCGAATCACTGATTCCAGAACAATTGGAGGAAATTGAAGCAGGGGTCAATCGAGCGATCCTGAATAACTACAAATTACATATCACGCAGAAACCTTTAAAACAAGCCATTTCTGAAGGTGCGATGGCTCTATTTGGTGAAAAGTACGGGGAGACGGTCAGGACCATTTCCATTGGTGATGACAAAGTTTTCTCATATGAGCTTTGCGGCGGGACCCATGTTGATGAAACGGGTGATATCGGCATATTCCTGATTACCAGTGAGGGCAGCGCGGCGGCTGGTATCCGTAGGATCGAAGCTGTGACTGGCAGAGTGGCATATGAACTCATTCAAAAGCGATTCAAAGAGCAAAAAAGATCAGCAGCTTTATTGAATGTCCCGGTTGAAGGTTTATATCAAAAGATTATTGATGTTTTAGATGAAGCCGATCAAACCCGGAAGCAACTATTGAAAACCGATCAGGAAAAAGTCTTAACCGAATTTAACAAATTTCTTATCAATGTACCATACGTTAAAGATACTCCTGTTTTAACTGCACAATTAACAAATGCTGATACTGATACCTTGCGGCAAATGACGGATATTTTCAGAGAGAAATTTACGAGTGGGTGTGTAGTCCTGGGAACAGCTTTGGAAGACCGGCCAATCATCATAGCTTCAATCACGGATGACTTGATCAAAAGAGGATTGAATGCCGGGGAGTTGGTCCGGGAGATTGCACCTTTAATTGGTGGTAGTGGGGGAGGGCGCCCGAACATGGCACAGGCTGGTGGAAAGGATCCAGGGGGAATGGAAAAAGCCTTGCAGAAAGTGCCCCACTATATTGAGACTCACCTGAAGTGAGAAATGTATTTATAAAGAACACCTCACATTTGTGAGGTGTTCTTTATTTACCACTAATTTCCCATAGAACTATCTCGGGAGGACAAAGCACTCTTACCCTGGGCGCGCCTGCCCCTTCCATCCCAATCCCGCGCGTGACATAAAGGACCATGTTTCCAAGTTGGTATCGACCTGCCTCGAATTTCTTCCCAAGTAAACAACCTGTGAATAATGCACCAAAAAATGGCAATCGAACTTGTCCACCATGGGTGTGTCCAGACAGTTGGAGATCAATATCCAGGGTTGAGGAAGAAGGAGCAAGGTCAGGAGAATGATAGAGCAAAACTCTCGGGATATGTTTTCTATTTATTAGTAATTTCTGGAGTCGCGGAAAATCCAAATGTGGTTGGTGCGAACAGGTGAGACCGACTATTTCGAGTGATGAGTTATCAACTTTTATATAGGCAATATCATCATCAAGCCATTGGAAGGGAAGTTCCAGGGTTAACTCCGGGTAATCTTCAGGGATCTCGACTGCAGGACTGCCGGTGACTGTAAAAACTCCCAATGGAGCATGGAGATAGGAAAAGAACTGGCGTGCAGCCTGCCAGGCGTCTTTATCCTTGATATTTGATAAGTTCAAAATATCCCCTGAAAAAACAATTAGATCAGGCTTGAGATCTTCAATCATTGCGAGAATCTTGACCTCTCGTAGTGTCATCCTTTCCATGTGAAGGTCACCCAGATGCAGCAACCGTAATGGTTTTTTTACTTTAAAACCGGTTATGGCTAGTGATTGATGGGTAAGTTTTAGCCGGTGAGGTTCGATCCAGAAACCATAAACAACAAGGAGAGTCCCCAGGAGCTGCATAATGATCGTCAATGGTTGCGGAATGAACGTGAAGGGGAAGCGAAGAATTGCCAGCATGAGGGTGGGGGGTTTTGATGGTCCAAATGAATTTTTTAAGATGGGCAATAACAACAGAAGTACCCAATCGAATAGATAGATGCCAAACAACCACAGTGCGTATAGCCAGTTCGATGAAAACCTCAGGACGGCGATGCAACCCAAAATCGCAACAAATATTAGCGGTGAAATTGACTTTATCCGATCCAACCAGTGGATGAAACGATCGAATGGGTTACCAGTTATACCTGGGAAATTCTTATGTTGAGAAAAGTCTGGTTCCTTTATCATTTTTTGAAAGTGTTTGAAATATTCAATCTTGTGCCTAGGTAATTTGATATGTATTAGTATATCGGTATTCAGGCAATCGAATTACAATCCGCCAGGAAGAAGCTTTTATCAGTTAATTTTTCTTATCCAAATATAACGAAGAACAAGAAAGCACAAAAATATTTGCCTGTAATATCTCGTCCGCCACTAATTAAACCAAACGACCAGGAGATTCTGGTCGTTGGTTTATGAACTGCTGAGTTGATATTTGTTTATAACATCGGAATGACATCACTATAAAGCTTTCCCACCGATGTTCCAAAAAGGGCAAGTATGACAATTACAATAATAACGACTAGAACAATAACCAATGCATAATCGACTAATCCTTGCCCTTTTTCCTGCTTGATGGATTCCATGAAACATCACCTCCCTTCTAAATTATTATCCTCTTTTTAATGAACCTTTTCAATGATATTTTTGATACGATACCTTACAAATTCGCAAGGTTAGTAGTCTTCACAATCTCTAATATGCGTTATAAATCCGTCTCTGGTAACCAGCAGCAGAGGACTAATTCCTTGGCTGCTTTCACTTCATCCAACCTACCTATCGGTGTGAAATGAGGAGCTTCTTTCAATAATTTCGGATCCTGTTTCGCTTCCATGGCAATTTTCAACATGGCATCGATGAAAGCATCCAGGGTTTGCTTGTTTTCGGTTTCAGTAGGTTCGATCATAAGGGCATCATGAACGATCAAGGGAAAGTAGTTCGTCGGGGGGTGAAATCCATAATCCATCAGGCGTTTGGCAATATCCAAAGCTATGACATCTGGTGCGCTTTGCCATTTGCCTTCCAGAACGAATTCATGCATACAAATTCGATCATAAGGAAGTGTGTAGGAGTTCTTCAACTTCGTTAATAGATAATTGGCATTCAATACTGCATGTTCAGCGATGGCGCGTAGACCATCGGGTCCATGCATACTGATATATGTAAAAGTACGTACCAGCATACCAAAATGGCCGTTGAAGGCTTTTACCCTGCCAATTGATTGAGCTGGCTTACGGAATCCATAAAATGGAGCCATCTCCTGGTTGCCCGGTTCGATAATGTCAACGAGAGGATCAGGTAGGAATTCAACCAGGTGCTTCGCCACGCCTACCGGACCGGATCCGGGACCTCCACCTCCATGAGGAGTTGAGAATGTTTTATGCAGATTGAAATGCATCACATCAATTCCCAAATCTCCGGGACGTACAATGCCCAAAAGGGCATTAAGATTTGCTCCATCACCATAAACCAAACCACCTGCTTGATGGACAATGGCGATCGCTTCCTCGACATTCTGTTCAAAGAGTCCGAGTGTGTTTGGATTGGTCAACATCAATCCAGCCAGGGTATCATCGCAGGATGCCTTAAGAACTGCGAGATCGATGTTGCCCTTTAAGTCTGTCGGGATCGCCACAACTTCGTACCCGCGCATTGCCGAACTTGCCGGATTGGTGCCATGGGCTGAATCGGGGATAAGTATCCGATTGCGTTTTTCATCTTTCCGCGATTGGTGATAGGCACGGATGATCGTTACGCCTACAAATTCGCCCTGGGCTCCTGCAGCGGGTTGTAAAGAAACTCCAGCGAATCCACTGATTTCTCTTAACCATTCTTGAAGGGAATACATTAACGCCAGACATCCCTGAACTGTATCCAGAGGTTGCAATGGATGAACATTGGCAAATCCAGAAAGACGGGCTGCCAGTTCATTAATTTTTGGGTTGTACTTCATTGTGCATGAACCCAGGGGATAAAAACCTCCATCCACTGAGTAATTAAGCTTCGAAAGATGCATGAAATGTCGGATAACATCAACCTCTGCCAGTTCAGGCAAGGGGAGGTCTTCACGTCTAAATTCAGAAGGGATTTCAGTGACAGGCACATCAGGTTCCGGGAAACGAACTCCCTGGCGTCCTGGAGAAGAAAGCTCAAAGATGGTCGGTTCAGCCATGGTTCACCTCGTCCAGGACCGAGCAGAAAGCTTCTATATCCTCCTTCGTGATCATCTCCGTTACTGCCACCAGCATGTGGTTTTTCAGGGAGGCATATTCGCATCCCAGGTCGTAACCACCAAGGATCCCATGATCCAGGAGGTGAAGGTTAAGATCCTCGATGGGTTGTGGGCAATGAACCACAAATTCATGGAAGAAGGGAGAATCATCCAGAACCGCATATCCGGGTATTTTTGCGATTTCTGAAGCTGCGAAATGCGCTTTTTGATAACACAGGTCAGCCACCTTTCTTAATCCCTGCTTGCCCAGCAAACTTAAATACACGGTTGATGCCAGAGCCATCAAACCTTGGTTGGTACAAATATTAGAGGTAGCTTTGTCGCGGCGAATATGCTGCTCGCGGGCAGTCAAAGTCAATACATAACCGCGCTTCCCTTTTTCATCTACAGTTTCACCCACCAGTCTGCCCGATAGTTTTCGTACGAAATCCTTCTTTGTCGCAAAAAGCCCCAGGTACGGACCGCCGAATGAAAGCGGGATGCCCAAAGGTTGTCCTTCTCCCACAACAATATCAACACCAAATTCACCTGGTGATTTCAACAAACCAAGCGCGATGGGATTCACGGCGACAGCAACCAGCGCACCTTTTTCGTGTGCTGATTTTGTTAATAATGACAGATCATAAATGCGCCCAAAGAAATCCGGATATTGAACAAGAATGAGGGAGGTGTTCTCATCAATTTCTGATATGAGTGAGTCAGGTTCTGAGAATGGATCTTGTTTGTTTTCATCACCACAAATAGAAATTTCCCCAAATCCATGCAAGTACGTCCGCAGAGTCTCACGATAATGAGGATGAATTGAAGGAGAAACAATAATTTTTGTCCGCTTACCTCTAAAATGATGATAGGCAAGGATTCCTGCTTCTGCTACAGCAGTTGCTCCATCGTAATGGGAAGCATTACTCACTTCCATCCCGGTTAGGACTGTGATAAGACTTTGGTATTCAAAAATGGCTTGCAGCGTTCCTTGTGAAATTTCCGGTTGGTAGGGGGTATATGCCGTATAGAACTCTCCACGTGACAGGACGCTGTCGACAGCAGCCGGAATGTAATGGTTGTAAGCTCCGGCTCCGAGGAAGCAGATTAGATCCCGCGTCGATTCATTCGCAAGCGATAATCCTTCCACCTGAGTCATGGCTTCCATTTCAGAAAGGGCAGGAGGTAGATTGAGTTTGGGGAATTTGTACTTTACCGGAACATCCTGAAACAAATCCTCAAGAAGTCTTAGCACCTACCTCCCGCAACATTTCATTGCGTTCTGATGCGGTATGGGGAATGAACATATTAGTGACGTCCCTCGCAGAAAGTGGTATAGCTTGTGCCATCCATCAGATCATTCAGTTCAGCCGGATTGGTCATCTTGACTTTCAGCATCCATGCATTTCCGTACGGGTCAGTGTTGATCAACTCCGGAGAAGAGCTCAGGGCATCATTAATCTCAATCACGTCTCCACTCACGGGCGAATTGACATCAGCAGCAGCTTTAACAGATTCGATTGTTGCACATGAAGTTCCGCGTACTGCTTTCTCACCGACTGAAAGTGTGATCTCAACAAAAACCACATCGGAGAGTTGTTCCTGGGCGAAGTCGCTTACACCGATCACTGCCACGTCTCCTTCGATCTTGACCCACTCATCAGTTTTGGCATATTTCAAATTTTCAGGGACATTCATTGTTAATTCTCCTTGTTTGATCGGAAAAATGAGATTGAATGAAAAAGTGATTTCATTCTAAATTTGAGGTTCGGAAAAGTCAAGGAACATGCTAGTACCAAGTTGTCCTGGTCTATTCTAATATGAATAATGACTTATGAGAGTGTACCAAACAGTAAAATGGAGCAGTTCTGGATTGTACAAGAACAGTAAAAATAAATCTCTTCATGATAAAACCTTCATAAATAATTCATCAAATCTTCATGAATAATCCATGTGCTTGGGATATTCTTATAGAGAAAGGAGAATAAATGAAAAATATATTCTTAGTAATAGCTGTTTCAATTTCGGCTATCGCAGCAGGAATTGGGGCTGCATATTTGGTATCAAATCAGGTTGAAAACTATCAGGGGAATACCCGCTTACTCAACGGTGAAAGGGTTTTTCAGGAAGAAAATTGGAGAATGAACCGAATCCCTCAAAACCGTGGAGGTATGTATGGTCCAGGTCGCATGTTTGATGACCGCAGGTTTTTCAACCAAACCTTAAATACTGGGGAAAGGATCACCATCGAGCAAGCTTTAAATACAGTAAATGAAGTAGTGGATAAAATGGACGAAAACCTGGTGGTTTCAGAAATCATGGCCTTCGACAAAAACTTCTATGCCGCTGTCAAAGAAAATGATACAGGAAAAGGGGCATTTGAATTATTGGTCGATCCATATTCAGGTTCTGTTTCATATGAACCAGGACCAAATATGATGTGGAATCTGAAATATGGTCATATGGGATCAAGTTCCGCTGCGAACGAGAATAATCAAATTACGCTTGAACAAGCAAAAGAATATGCTCAAAATGCACTTGATAATCAAGTATCAGGTGCGGAAATAGAGGGTCATGGTCTCAGTTTTTATGGATATTACACATTTGATTATCAAATCGATGGAAAAATATCTGGAATGCTCAGTGTTAATGGAAACACAGGGAAGGTGTGGTTCCACAGCTGGCATGGAAAATTTCTTGAGGAACTCGAGGTGAAATAATGAAAAACATATGGAAATGGATTTTACTGTTTCTGGGAATATTTCTTCTGGTACTGGTTATTGCTACGCCCCTCTTCATGCGATTTAACCTTGGATGGTTGCCGATGATGGGTGGATTGGGTTTGCCCATGCATCGCGGATTGGGATTCTTTGGAGGATGGATCATGTTGCTGAAGATGGTTGTACCCCTAGCAATTCTGGGTTTGGCGATATTCGGTGTCGTGACCCTCTTCCGCAAACCCAAGGATACCGCCACTACTCTTGAAGCATGTTCTTCCTGTGGGAAACCTCTTCAGGTTGAATGGTCCAACTGTCCGTATTGTGGAAAAAAGAAGAAAAATTAGGATCATTAATTTACTAAAAACCGGGCAAATTATCGCCCGGTTTTATTTTTAATGAAAATCCTCGTTATTAATCAGGTTTCTGATATCTTTTACTAAATAGGAACAACATGAACCCCAAAAATTGAATTGAACCTGCAATGATCAACGCGGTGCTAAATCCAAAAGCATTCGCCAGCCATGCGCTTAATAACGGAGCCGCCATTGTGGTGAGGTACTGAGTGGTTTGCGCAAAAGCCACAAATGACGGCGCATTCTCTGAGGGCACTTTCTTCATCAACTCATCGAAAAAGACCAGGTCCAATCCAGCCTGAAAAAGTCCAGCTGCGCCGACAATCAAAATGATAATCAGAGATTTGGTTGTAAGAGCGATTAAAACCGGGTAGAGAGCTAGCCCAAATGTTGCCCAGAGAAGGATATTCCTGGAACCCTTTGAGCGAGATTGTTGTGCCCAAAACAGGTACCCGATGATTAGGATCGCAGTCTGAGTCGTGGTAATGATAGCGATGACGTTGTCTCCCAGTCCAGCCTGGCGAACATAATATTGTGGGAAAATGGGAGCAGCAAAAGCAACCCCGGTCAGAAAAACAAAACGTTTGAATGTAAATGAGAGAAAATCCGGGTGAGCGCGAACCATTGTAAAGATATTTCCATACTGTTGAAGAATCCCTGACTGAGGGCTTTTTACGAGGGCATATTCCTTGGTAACTTTAATCGATTTATGTAAATGAAACTATAGACACCTCCAATGGATACCACCAGGAATACGATCTGGTAATTTATGGGAAAATCAATTCTTTGAAGAAGTTGACCAATCCCCAAGGTAGTAATTGTTGTCACCAATCCAATTAATGACCATCTTCTCGATAAGAGTTCAAATCGACCTCTGGGACCTGCGACAGCATTCAGCACGACATTGAAAAGAATTGAAAGGATCGTCACCGGAATGGTGATCGCTCCCCAGATCAATAAAATGGCAAAGATCCATTGATCCCTGGGCAGCAGGAAAGGTATCAAACCGGTCAGGGTGAAACCTGATATCTGTATCACACGTGTCAGACTGTACCATGGAAGAATATTGCGTTGACTTTGCAGCCAGCCGCTGAGAGGAATGGCAAATAAAAGTCCTGCCAAAGCAGGCATGGAAGTAAGCAAACCTACTTCAAAGGTGGAAGCTCCCAAACGAGTTAAAAAGACTGCCAAAAATGGGGCGGCTGAGGTCGCAAAACCAACAGCTACTCCATCTAAAAGAGTATTCTTGATATTCTGTTTTTGGATTCCCGATAAATCGGAAGGTAGAAAGTATCGGCGTAACATATAATTTTGATGGATTATAGCATTGCGATCTACTTGAAATTTCAAGATTTATAAGCAATCAAATGACTAAAAGAATGGTCGATGCATAGAACTTTCCATGATGTTTATCCATTTTGAAGAGATAAAAGGATAGCGCCTATTAATTGCGAGTACTCGTTATAATTACTGGCTGAAAGAATTGGTTAAAGTAAGAAAAGGAGAAATAATGGTTGAACAAGTTTTGGAGAAAATACTTGCAGCGCATATAAAAATTACCGAAAAGGTCTATGATCTACGACCTGTAATCAAAGGGTACGCAAACAGAACATTAAAAATCGATCTTAATAAAAATACAGTGGAGATAAAACCTGTTACAGATCAGATGAAGGAGATTTTCACGGGCGGTCGTGGTTTTTGCCTATGGCTGTTATGGAATGCTGTTAGTGACAATACCAAATGGGATGATCCTGAGAATGAAATTGTTATCGCAGGAGGACCCATCGGTGGTATCACGGCTTATCCTGGAACTGGGAAATGCACCGTAGTCACAATTTCTCCGACCACGTTCTCAGTTATTGATAGCAACAGTGGTGGTTATTTCGGACCGTATCTTAAATTTGCTGGTTTTGACGCCATTGAAATCCAGGGAAAAGCTGAAAAGGATGTGATCGTTTTCATCGATGGCGATAATGGGAGGATAACTGTTGAACAAGCACCCCTTGAGGAGATAAACACCCATATCCTCAATCGCCAATTAACAGAAATGTATGCCAACGATGAAAAAGAGAAACGAGGGATTTCAGTGGTCAGTGCTGGGCAGGCTGCTGATCATGCTGCGATTTGTGGGTTGAATGTCAGTTATTATGATCCCAAAAAACAGGAAGTCAGGTATAAACAGGCAGCCAGGGGCGGAGCAGGGAGGGTTTTCCGAGATAAAAAAATCAAAGCCATTGTTGTCAAATACACCCACATGACCGCAGATAGTAATGGCGTTCATGACATGGAATTGATCAGAAAAGCAGGGAAGCGGATCAACAAAGAAATCAGTGATTTTGACTCTGTCCAAAATGATATGGGTGGGACAGGCACCCCATATCTTGTTGAGATCATGAGTAAATTCGATCTGCTTCCGATTGAAAACTTTAGATTTGGCTCCGACCCCCGAGCAAGCCAGATAGCAGGATCGTTATGGAAGCAGAAATATGACCGTCGCGGACCGGATGGATGCTGGTACGGATGCACCCTGGCATGTGCTCATGGAATTCCTCATTTTCATTTGCGCACAGGTCCGTATAAAGGTGAAGCTGTATTTGTGGATGGCCCAGAATATGAAACCCTTGGAGCCCTGGGGTCCAATTGCGGCATATTTTCAGCAGATGATGTGCTTGAGTTGAATTTCTATTGTGATACGTATGGAATTGATACGATTTCCTGCGGAAATTCGATTGCTTTTGCAATGGAATGCTTTGAATATGAAATTCTTGATGATAAAAAAACGGGTGGGTTGGATCTTTCTTGGGGTAATGCTAATTCCTCATTAGAACTTGTGCATCAAATGGCGCGTGGTGAAGGATTTGGGATGATCGTTGGGCAGGGAATCCGCTCGATGAAAAAACATTTCGTCAAGGAGTATGGAGCAGATCCAGGTATCCTTCAGGATATCGGCATGGAGGTTAAAGGAATGGAGATCTCCAATTACATTCCCAAGGAATCACTTGCCCAACAGGGAGGTTATGCGCTTGCGACCAAGGGTCCACAGCATGATGAAGCCTGGTTGATCTTCATGGATATGGTTCATAAGCAATTGCCAAGTTTTGAGGATAAAGCTGAAGCTCTCTATTTTTTTCCGATATGGCGCACCTGGTTCAGTCTACATGGGCTATGCAAACTTCCCTGGAACGACATCATCCCAGTCAGTAATAAATCGTATTCCGGTCCGGAAGCGGCTAAAGTTCCCGAACATGTCGAAAATTACACCTGGCTCCATGAGGGGGTCACGGGAAGGAAAATCGATATAAAGGGAATTCTGGAACAATCTGAGCGGGTTTACCAATTTCAACGTGTATTCAATTTACGGCTGGGTTATGGAACTCGAGATTACGATATTCCACCCTATCGCGCAATGGGACCAGTAACGATCAAAGAATATGAATCCAGAGCGGAAAGATATGATAAACAACTTCGCGAAGAAGTTGGGATCAATCCTGAAGGTTTGAGCAGCCAGGAAAAAGTGACCGCTCTTCGGCGTTATCGGGAAAACCGGTACAACATGCTTGTTGATGCCGTTTATAAACGGCGAGGTTGGACAGAAAATGGGATACCGAAGGTAGAAACCCTAAATCGCCTGGGAATCAATTTCCCGGATGTTGTCTCTTTGGTCAAGAAGAATGGTGGATAAAAAAGACAGGGTGGAAACGCCCTGTCTTCTTTTTGGATTAATCTATCAGGGATTTTCAAAAATTATATCTGTGACTAAAAGGGTATTGCACCCAGAATCACTCCAAAATCCTTCCAAGTCACCAGCCTGGTGAATATGAGTCGATTCGATAAATTTCCTTGCCGATGATTGTTACCGTATCACCTTTTTTCATCTGCCTGAGCAAATCATATAATTCTTCTGTCGCTGGCACGGCGTGAATCAGATTGATCTTCCCGCTGGGGAACGCTGTGATCTGCGATTGCCAGCTAAAGTGATGATTAACTACCTGTACATTCACCATCTCGTGATCAGCAAACTCACCTGTCGTGACCAGAATATCGTGTGTGAGCATTGGAACAAGGCTTTCATTATCCGGGCTGGCATGGCGTACCAGTCCCGAATAGGTTGAAACCGGAACTCCTTCATAACTAATCTTCCAATAATTTCCTTCATCATCCACAATCTTTTCCTGATTATCCGAAGTTATCGTACCTGGAAACTGACGGGACCAAAGATGCAAAGGATCAAAATTCAGGGTGTTGTAGGCGAAAAATGAGGCGAATGCAACTGTTCCAAGTATGACGAACAAGGGGATGATCGGCATTTGAAGCATGCAGCCGATGGGCATAAATAATATATCTTTGACCGTCGGAGGTTTTTGTTCCTCATTCATATTATCAGCAATTATAAGGATTTACTTATCACGGGGTCAAATTATTAAACCGACATGCCCTTGAAAAAGGGCATGTCGAATCGCAATGGAAGGGAGGGGATTTTACAAGAGGAGGTAAGGATTTTCGAGTATCCCTTTAAGTTCCATCAGGAAATTGGCTACTTTTGCGCCATCATTGATACGATGATCTGCAGCAATGGTCAGATTCATCATTGGACGGATAACCACTTCATTATTCACCACGACAGGTTGATCAAGCATTTTCCCGATCGCCAAGATGGCTGCTTCAGGAGGATTAATGATAGCCGTGAAAGATTCAATACCAAACATCCCAAGATTTGTTAAGGTAAACGTACTTCCAGTCATATCCCCGGGATCCAGACGTTTATTTCGAGCCGCGTCAAGGAGACGAGCCATTTCCGCAGACATGGATTTAAGATCTCTTTTTTGTGCTTGGCGGATAACAGGGACAATTAGATAATCTTCCAGGCTGGTCGCGATACCCAGATTCACATCTTCCCAAACGACGATCTCAGATCCAATAAGAGAACTATTTAATGAAGCATGTTCCGGAAGGATTTTCGCAACAGCCAAAGCAATTAATGTCGTATAGGTAACTTTATTCCCGGTTTCCGCTTCCACAACCGGGCTGATGCGCCCTCTAAGGCGGACAATTTCACTCATATCCACGGTGACCGATTCATTCAGATGGGGAATGGTGGAAAAACTTTGCGCCATTCGCTGGGCGATGATCGCACGCGGTCCTTTGAGTGGGATCCTTTCCTTGACAGCGGCAGTGGGCAGCTGACCAGAGCCAGGAGTCGCTGGTAATTGAGGAGAAACAATTGGAATCGAGACTGGTGTAGTTGGTTGAACTTGAGGGGAAATTGGTTGAACTGCTTTACTAATGGAATCGAGCACATCCGCCTTATAGATGCGTCCCCGAGGTCCCCGACCGCGAATGGACGTAAGATCAAGTCCCTTTTCCCTGGCAATTGTCCGTGCCAGCGGTGTAGCCCTTAGGAGTGTTGATGTTGATGATGGTTGCCCAATGGGTTTAGAGGTGAGCATAGCTTCTGCAGGTTGTGAAGCGGTACTAACGCGGGGCTCGGAAACCACTGGTGATGGTATCGAAGTGGGGACGGGCGATTTGGGCAGGACTTCCCCTGGCTTGAGAACGTAACCAATAATATTGGTCACCGGGATGACATCATCGGGTTTCGCAGTGATACCTGCCAATATCCCGTTATCAGGAGATTCGCATTCAATGGTTGCCTTGTCGGTAAGTATCACAAACAGCGGTTCACCCTTGTTTACTTTATCACCTTCTTTTTTAAGCCATTCAACAAAGGTGCCGGTTTCCATCACCATATCAACTTTCGGCATGATTATTTCAGTTGCCATGGCTTATTTTCCTTCAAGTGCCAATTCTTTGGCTGTTTTTACGATATCCTCAATCTGAGGTATGGCTGCGCGTTCAAGAATGCGATTATAAGGGATCGGGATATCCCGACCAGCCAATCTTTTTATGGGGGCATCCAGCCGATCAAAAGCTTCAGATTCCGCTATCACCGCAGCCAACTCACCACCAAAACCGCCAGTAACTGGCGCTTCATGAACAATCAGGACTTTTCCGGTTTTTGTCACGGATTGAATTATTGTCTCTTTATCCAGGGGTTTTAACGTCCGTAGATCAACGATTTCCACGTTAATACTTTCTTTGGCAAGCTCATCTGCCGCTGCCATTGATTTAAACGCCATATGTCCATATGAAAGAATGGTCAAATCAGTGCCTTCGCGCCGGATTTGCGCTTTACCCATCGGGACGGAATACAGATCTTCCGGCACATTTCCCTTTTCACGATAAAGAAGCTTGTGCTCCATGAAAAGCACTGGATTATTATCTCGAATTGCGGTTACCAACAATCCCTTGGCATCATACGGTGTTGAGGGGGCAATAACCTTGATACCAGGAACGCCAATAAACCAATTTTCGAGGGATTGGCAGTGCTGGGCTGCAGCTCCTGTTCCGGAACCATAGGGTGCCCGGATGACCATAGGAATGCTGCACTTCCCGCCAAACATAAAACGCATTTTTGCTGCCTGGTTAACCAATTGATCCATTGAGATCGTGAGGAAATCCATGAACATGATTTCCATGATGGGGCGCATTCCCATCAAGGCTGCGCCCGTTGCTGCTCCAGCAATTGCAGCCTCGGATATGGGGGTATCCCGAACGCGCTCAGGTCCGAATTCTTCAAGCATTCCTTTGCTCACACCAAAAGCCCCACCATACACGCCAATATCCTCGCCAATCAAAAATACTTCCGCATCCCGGCGCATCTCCTGCGTCATGGCTTCGCGTACGGCTTCCAGAAATGTTATTTCACGAGTGTTATCGGGTGTCATGGGGCATATACCTCTGCTTCCAGATTTTCGGGTGATGGTTCAGGCATTTGAAGAGCTTTCTCTGCCGCATCCTGGATGGATTGGAGTGCCTGCTTGTCGATCTGATCGATCTCTTCCTGCGTAAAAATCTTGTTCTCCAGCACTGTTCTTGATAAACGAATAATCGGATCGAATTCTTGCCATTCCTTTATTTCTTCCTGGGTCCGGTATAAATTGCGATCACTTTTGGAATGGCCGCGCCAGCGATATGTGAGACATTCAACCAGGGATGGACCTTTACCCGAACGCGCATGAGCTACAGCTTTTTTGACAGCAGCGTACACAGCAAAGACGTCATTACCGTCTATCGTCATACCGGGGATGTTATAAGCGCAAGACCTTTCAGAAACATACTTAATATTGGTTACTTTCTCAATTGCCATTGACATGCCGTATTGATTGTTATCACAAATGAACACAATTGGCAGATCCCAAACGGAAGCCATATTCAGGGCTTCATGAAATGAACCTTCATTGGAGGCTCCATCGCCAAAATAGCAGAGGAGGATTTGACTTGATTTTCGCATCTGCAATGCCAGGCCAATTCCTACAGCGATCGGGATCCCACCACCAACAATTCCCGTCGCACCAAGATTTCCACCGGGTATATCAGCAATATGCATGGAACCACCATGACCTTTGCAATACCCGGATTCTTTTCCGAGGAACTCTGCCATCATTAACACCAAGTCCGCACCTTTCGCGATCGTATGACCATGTCCACGATGGTGGTGAAGTATCAGGTCGTTGGACTCAATGGCAGCGATGCTGCCAATTGGGGACGCTTCCATACCAATGGAAAGATGCATTGTTCCATGAACGAGACCCCGGGTATATAAGTTTTCAGCATTTTCCTCAAAGTACCGGGTTTGAAACATTTTTGACAGCATCCAGGTCAGCTGTTCCTTAGAAAATTCAGAAAGCATTTTTTGCTTGACCTGATCGCTCATCTTGAGATCTTTTTGAACATCATTTACGTGTAATGGCATAGAGATACTCCTTGATAAAAAAACCTAAGTTCCTGCGAGTTTGTGCTGATGTAAAAACCGTAATACTTCATTTGCGGTGATTTCATCGGTCACAATTGTTTTTATGTATTTGCCGACAAGTGCCGCCCCAATGGCTGCTGTTTTTTCAGTATTGGCAGCTACGCCAATGCTCAAGGGAATTTTTGTGTATTCATCAATATTTATTCCGACCACACGACTGGCGTAATTTTTCGCACATAGCCTGCCCTGCTGATCATAAATGTGTGAGATTATCTCGCCCACACCGTGACAATGATTGAGAATATCGTCGATCTCTGAAGCCTCCAGAGAATTGAAGAGGAAATAACTGGAAGTTTTGGGGACCAGGGAGCCAATGCCGGCAATGATGATCTGTGCATTACGCGCGAGATCCAGCACTTCTTTAACATGACGGGAGTTGCAGAGAGCTTCCCGTTCTTTTGCGCTATCAGCAAAAGCCGGAGCATGCAATTGCATGGACTTCCCCCCCAAACGCTCAGCGAGCTCAGCAGCCAAATTATTAACATCTGTGAAATGCTGCCCCTGTACGCCACCGATGGCCGGGACAACAAGCACCTTGTATTTTCTTTTAGTGCTGATGGCTTGCACTACCGTTGCTAGTGCCCGACCACCACTCATACAAATCGTGTCGCCATCATGCAAATGATCTACAAGATGAGTGGCAGCAGCACGACCAACCCATTGGAGGGTGGATTCGGATGAGTCGGCCATTTGTGGAACAACAATCGCCTGCTGCACACCGGTTTCTTTTTCGATTTGATATTCAAGGTTGAAGAGCTGCTGAAAGGGGGGATGGAGCTTTATTTCGACCATGCCATGATTGCGGGCCAGCTTTAAGAGCCGGTTCACTTTTGCAGTAGAAAGATTAAGGAATTTTCCGACCTCACCCTGGCTGTAATTTTCAAGGTAATACAGACTTAACACCCGACTGATCAAACGGGCATCGTTGTAATCCATCTGGAAATCTTGATTATTCATTGGTTTTTATGAAGTAAAATATATTACATTGCATGAAAATTATATCAATAAACGAAATTAATTGCAATTTCAAAATGAGCTATTCGTTTATAATTTAAAAAGAACATGTCATCCCACAATTTCAATCCTTCGATTTACTATAATACATTTGCCACTCATCCTCCCGTCATATCGATTGCCAGCGGTGATGAGATTGTCACTTCCATTGTTGACGCACATGGCAAAGCGGCCAATAACGAGGTTCTTGCCCATTCGCCCAATCCTTTAACTGGCCCAATCTATGTTGAAGGTGCTGAGCCTGGCGATTCCATTTCTATAAAACTTGAAAGTCTGCTCCCCAATCGTTCTGACGGTTGGAGCTACGATGTTATAAAATCGAATTTATTGGACCCGATGCTGGCAGCGAAATATCCTGAACGATCCATTCTTGATTGGGAAATCGATTTATCTCATATGTTTGTAAAGAGAAAAAATAATATAAATTTCCCAGCTCTACCACTTCAACCAGTTTTAGGATGCATCGGAGTGGCACCTCCTCTTCAAGAAGCCATCACCTCTTACACTTGTGGTAATTTCGGTGGAAATATGGATTATCAAGGAATTGTGGAAGGTGTTACAGTGCATCTTCCGGTTTTCGTAGAAGGTGCGTTGCTATTCGTGGGGGATGGACATGCCCGTCAGAGCAGCGGGGAAGTTACAGGGACGGGCGTGGAAACATCATTTGACCTGAAAATACAAATTATTTCTAAATAAAAATCGCAGTATTCAATGGCCGAGGGTTGAAGATGATCAATACATCATCACATTGGGTAACGCACAACCTTTAGAAAAAGCCATCCAGGCTGCCACCAGTGAAATGATTCGCTGGTTGGCAAATGACTGGCATCTGGATTACTTGGAAGGCAGTCAATTGATGAGCCAAATTGTTGAGTATGAACCTGGCAATCTGGTGAGTCGTGAATTTACCATGGCCTGTAAAATCCCAAAGCGATATCTACCGGAGATCAAACTTGGACAGAAATAAATTCCCGATCATTTTACTGACCAACGATGATGGCATAGACTCGCCGGGGTTATGGGCTGCTGTTGATGGTTTGGCTGAGCTGGGAGATCTGTGGATTGTGGCTCCACGCGATCAAAGCTCCAGCGCCGGCAGGAGCATGCCTCCCGTATCAGACGGAATAATTCAGTCAAGGACAAAGAACCATCACGGCAGGGATTGGCCGTGCTTCGCTGTTGGTGGGACACCCGCGCAAGTGATCAACCACGCAATTTATGAAATACTCCCCCAAAGACCAGCGATTGTTATTTCGGGGATCAATTATGGAGCCAATACGGGGATTGATATCACGCGTTCGGGCACACTGGGTGCCGCGCTGGAAGCGGCTAATTTTGGAATCCCGGCCATCGCTGTATCCCGTGTTACTGAGATGCAATTTGCATTCTCCCACTCGGGTGTCATCGATTTTTCTACGGCAGCGTTTTTTACTTCTTTCTTTACTGAAAGGGTTTTACGGAATTCCTTTCCAGATGATATGAAGGTTCTTAAAGTTGAGGTCCCAGCTAATGCAACACCGGATACATCTTGGAAGACAACATTTTTAGATCCCAACTCACTTTATCTTTCATCCGCCATCGAAAGAGATAACTGGGAGCAACCTGGCGGTCTGCGCTACCGGATCAGGGATGATCATGAAATCTTTAAACCCGGTTCAGACGCGTACGTGGTATTCGTAGAGAAACTCGTCGCCGTGACTCCCTTAAGCCTGGATCTAACCGCGCGAATTGACCTTAATAAGTTAGATGGTGAATTGAGGGCAATTCCAAAAGATTAGAAAAATTTAAGAAAAACCCCTTGACTTTGGAATAAAAAATGGCTAAACTCACGTATGTGAGTAACAACTCACTTATGTGAATAAAATGTTGGCGATTGAAAAACAATCTTCATGGTTAAAAAATAGCAGGATTTCCAGTCGATAAAATGAACGAGCAACGATTATCCGGCGATAGAGTTGAACTACTGGCGAATGTCGCCGAGATGTATTATCTGGATAATAAAACCCAAGCGGAAATATCAAAACTAATCGGGGTCACGAGATCCATGGTTTCACGCATGGTGGATGAAGCCATGCGCCTGGGTATCGTGGAGATTTCGATCCGTCGGCCATTACAACTTAATCGAGAATTACAATTATTGCTTTCCGAGCGATTAGGTCTGGTGGATGCTTATATTGTGAATGCCCAACCAAAAGATGACCAGGCTCATTTATTGAGAAGATTGGGAGCCTGCGGCGCATATGTGCTGAAGAGTTTATTGAAACCCGGTATTATCCTGGGGCTGCCATGGGGGACAACGGTCAGCGCTGTGGTAGATTCAATCCTACAGGATAATTCAATCCACCCAATCGTGGTACAGCTTGTTGGGGCGGTAGGCACGCATAATTTTGAATATGATGGGCATGGTGTTGTGCAACGCCTTGCTGCCAAGCTGGGCGGGGAGGTCTATTATTTAAATGCTCCCTTTATGGTTGAAAGCGAGGAAATTGCACTATCTTTGATCGGGAACCAGAGTATTCAAGAAACATTCTCGATGGGGAAAAAATGTGAGTTGGCTTTACTGGGGGTGGGATCGGTCGATCTTGAATATTCAAGTTATTATCACGCAGGGTACATGAGTAAAAATGTACTCGAGTACCTGCAGGCGGAAGGGGTGGTCGGGGGCGTGTGTGGTATTCATTTCGACTTGGAAGGTAAAGTACGAGCGCGGGATTTTCAAAATAAACTCATTTCAATCAGCACAGAAGATTTACGCAAAATTCCAAACCGTGTGGGCGTTGCTGGTGGTATTGGAAAGATACGCCCCATTCTTGGGGCTATCAGAGCAGGATTAATCAACATCCTGGCGACAGACTCAATGACAGCCCGTGAGCTGTTGGCAATATCTTAGAGGACCACTAATGAATAAAGTACTAGAGTTGCTGGAACCGAAGGCGATTATTTACAATCATGAAGCAAAAGATTCGAGCGAAATTCTCTCGAAATTGGGTGAGCTCTTAATGGAAGCCGGCTACGTGAAAGATACTTTTACCCAAGGGGCAATTGAACGCGAAAAGAATTTCCCCACCGGATTGGAATTGGGTGGTGAGATCAATGCCGCCATACCTCACACTGATATCGTTCACGTGATCAAACCAGGATTGGCGCTGGCAACACTCAAGAATCCGGTCAATTTTAAGAATATGGGCAATAAAGACCAGGATGTCCCTTGCAGGCTTGTTTTTGTGATGGCGCTCAACGAGGCGCATGCGCAAGTTGAAATGCTGCGCGAGTTGGCAACCATTTTACAGGAACCTAGCACGCTGGAGGAATTAATTAAAGCGAAAAATTATCAGGATGTCATGAACGCGATTTCTAAAAGCAAGGATTAGTGCTCACCCCATACTCAATGATCACTAATCGAGAATGAAATAAGAGGAGAAAAACAATGTCAACCAAACCAGTAACCATTCTCGTAGCCTGCGGGACCGGGATTGCTACCTCGACGGTAGTCTCTGTTTGCATTCAAGAAGCCTTGGAAGAAAAAGGTTACACCGTAAATATGAGGCAATGCAAAACCGCAGAGACACAGGGAAAAATGGAAGGTGTGGATTTAATTGTCACTACAACACAACTTTCAGGAGATTATGGTGTGCCGATCATTCAAACATTAGCCTTCATTACCGGTATAGGTAAAGATCAAGCCTTGGAGCAGATCATTAAAGCAGTCGATAAAGTCATCGAGAATAAAAAATAGTCCGGGTTATTTATTTTCAGGAGGTATTATGGCGATCGATGGATATGTCGATTACAAAAAACGGGAATATTGTCACGCAATCCAATGCCCCGTGCAAGCACTTCTCGATGGTGAAGAGACTGGTTCTGAGAAGTATGAAGAGATAAGGAAGATCTGCCAGACAGATTGTTTGCAGACCAGTCATGAGTTTCACAAATGGTTGGATGATCAAGGATTCATCATAATCAAGCCTAATTAACATTATTTAGAGTAATAAGGAGAGAATTTATGGATTGGGGTATGGCCAACCGGATGTCAAAATTGATCAAGCCAGATGGACACTGTTTCTACCTGGCCATGGATCATGGATATATTATGGGACCAACTCACGGCCTGGAGAAACCGGGGGTGATGCTGGAGGATATTGAGCCTTATGTGGATGCCATCTTTGCCACCCGGGGTGTTATCCGTTCATCCATCCGTTCAAGTATTAATGCAGCGGTAATTCTGCGTGTTTCCGCAGGTGCTTCTGTGGTTGGCAAGAATCTGGAGGATGAAGAATTGGGTGTAACCGTGGATGATATCATCCGCATGAATGCTCAATCTGTCGGGACACAGGTTTTTATTGGCAGTGAGTTCGAGCACCAGACCTTGATGAGTCTTGAAAAATTGATCAATGAGTGTGAACCATTTGGCATACCGGTCATGGCTGTAACCGCTGTGGGCCGGGAGGATCAAAGAAAGGAATCCCGTTATCTCTCACTTGCATGCAGAATATGCGCTGAGTACGGCGCAAGGGTTGTAAAAACTTATTACTGCCCAGATTTTGAGAAGATCGTAGAAGGGTGCCCCGTACCAGTGGTCATCGCGGGAGGTCCCAAGTGCAATACCTTTCTCGAAGTACTTGAATTTGTCCATGATGGGATCGAGCGTGGAGCTGCTGGTGTTAACTTGGGTCGCAACATCTGGCAGGATGAATGCCCGGTGGGTGCGGCGAGGGCATTGCAGGCTGTCATTCACGAGAAGGTATCCCCCAAAGATGCCAATGATCTTTATTTGAGTGTAAAAAAGAAGTAGATGTTATTTGAATCCTTGGGCTTTTCCGGAGCGTAAGTGAAGTATCCGGATGAATTGAAAGTAACTAATTCTAAAAAGGGTGTTAATGTTATTGGCGAAATTATTTTTCTTTGCCGCATACACCCTGAATGTCTGGAGGTGATAACAACAAAAAACGTAAAGGATATGAGATTGAATTGAATTGATTTAGTTCGAAAAATTTTAAGGAGGAATATCAAATGGATTTTGTATTAGGGTTTTTTAACTATCTTTCAAGTCTTGGTGCATCGGTCATGCTGCCGATCATCATCTTCATCCTCGGCCTCATTTTGGGCGCCAAACCCGGCAAGGCCTTTCGCGCGGCATTGACCATCGGTGTGGCATTTGTTGGTATCGGTCTCGTTGTTGGTCTGCTGGGCGGTAATTTGGGTCCTGCAGCACAAGCCATGGCTGTCCGCACTGGCGTTCAGCTGGATGTGGTTGATGTTGGATGGCCGGCTGCAGCTGCGATCGCTTTCGGCGGTACAGTTGGTACCTGGATCATCCCCCTTGCACTCTTGGTCAACATTGTTATGCTTCTCGTCCGCGGAACCAAGACGCTGAACGTGGACATCTGGAATTTCTGGCACTTCGCGTTCACTGGCGGGTTGGTGCTTGCTGCAACTGGTGACCTGGCGCTCTCCCTGGCCGTCGCTGCATTGAATGCGGCCATTGCCCTGTTCCTTGCTGACTGGACTGCTCCCGGCGTTCAGGCACTGTATAACCTGCCTGGCATCAGCATCCCGCACGGTTTCAGCGCTGCCTATGTTCCTTTCGCCATCCCGTTAAACAAACTCATCGATGTCATCCCTGGATTGAACAAAGTGCAGGCAGATCCTGAAGTGATCCGCAAACGCATGGGCGTTGTTGGCGAACCGCTGGTAATGGGCGCCATCCTCGGTGTTATCATCGGAGCCTTGGCCTGGCTGGGTGATTCAACGGTTGGGACGTTTGGTGTGCAGGTCCAGAAGATCCTTGGCTTGGCTGTGAACCTGGCTGCGGTTATGCTGCTGCTGCCCCGCATGGTCTCCATCCTGATGGAAGGTTTAATTCCGATTTCCCAGGCAGCTGGTGAATTCATGCAGAAGCGCTTCAAGGGTGGTACGTTCTACATTGGTCTCGATTCCGCAGTACTGATCGGTCACCCCTCAGCCATTGCTACTGGCTTAATTCTGGTTCCGGTTGCCATCCTGCTCGCGATTGGCTTGAGCGCATTGGGCGTCAACCGCATTCTGCCCTTCACCGATCTGGCTGTGCTGCCCTTCATGGTTGCCATGACTGCCCCTGTGACCCGTGGAAATATTGTTCGCGGCGTCATCATTGGCACACTGGTCATTGCATTAGGCCTGATGATCGGCACCAATATGTGCGGTCTGCATACACAGGCAGCTGAAGCTGCAGGATTTGCCTTCCCTGAAGGCGCAAAGACGATTTCCAGCATTTGCGATGGTACCAATCCATTGACCTGGCTGCTTGTTCAGCTCAGCAAGATGGGCGGCACACTTGGCTGGATCCTGACTGGTGTAGGCTTCGTAGTCCTGGCTGTGATCATTTACTTCTATAAGAAGAATGCAACGGCTTGGGAAGTTCTTGCTGGTGCACCAATACCTGAGAAAAAGAAATAATCTTTTCTTAGGTCAGTTTTAGTTAATTAAATTCCACGGAGCGTCAGCATTTGGCGCTCCGTGGTGTCTTGAAAGATGAAAGGGAACATCTATGATCGATGCAATCATTCGCAGCCTTCTTGGCGGCCTCGAACCTATCTATGATTACATCCTTTCGCATCCTTCCCTGGTGACGATCGTTTTCACTGTTCTTGTTGCGGTGTATCTGGCCGGTCTTTTCCAGCTGAAATCCGTGGAGAAGAAGACAAGGGAATTTGTACTCGATCTTGCGCCTGAACTGATAAAATCCAAACCGCACATTACCTCAAGTGGTATCTATAAACATGTGTTACCTCGTTGGGAAAAGGAATTGAAGAATTGGCATCCATTATTTATTCCACATCGATTGGATATTTGGCCAGTTCCTGCAACCGCCAAGAATGTAATCACCAAGATGGGTTTTTCACCAGATTGGATCAAAGAATTATTGGCGGAAAATAATGTTTTGCTGGATGAATTTGGAATTAAATAAGAAAAATTACTTGGCAGAGATGAGATGGAAAGAACATAGAACCAAAAACCAGTAATTTTTGGGAGAGACAAGCGCAAGTACCTATGATAAAAGCTTTATCAAGGTGACGAGGATGAGGGTTTCCTGTTGTGCAGCAGCGTTAGTTAGGAATTTTCCCGGAAAATCAACAGATCAGCGGAAGCCCTCCACGTAGAAAATTACCTGCACTTTTCCCGTAAGATTGTAATAAAAAAGAATAGACTTACACTTCGCAAGGAGAATCCTGACTTAAGAGGATTCTCCTTTTGGAAGTTTATGATATGTATTATTTCGGGATAAATTAGAATTCAAGTACGAAATCCATAATCTCGATGTATTGAAAAAGTTATAATATTATTAAGTCAAAATTGAATGGAGTTCTAAAAAAGTTTTTATGAATTCGAGAGAACGGGTTATCAAAGCGATCAACCTCCAAGAACCAGATCGTGTTCCAATGGACATAAACCCGCTTTATGATTTTTATATTAATTTAAAAAATTATCTCCATATCGAAATTGAGGAAAACGTTAAATATAATTTCGCTATGGAGGTAATTCCACACCCGCTTGTACTAAAAACACTTGGAATTGATATTTCTTCCGTGAAACTTGGTTCACCTAAAAAAATAATAAACCAGGTTAGTGGTGATGGATTGGTGCAGGATGAATGGGGTATCGTATATCGTCCTATGGCTCAGTTGAGCGGTGGCAGTTATTATGAAGTTGCGATCCCTCCATTAATAGAAGCCGATCTATCTGATTTGAACAAATATCCCTGGCCAATGCCTGACCTGCCTGGTAGAGGAGAAGCAGCGGAATTGACCGCAAAACAACTATCCGAAAATACAGATTTTGCGATCATTGGTCGTTTTGGTGGCCCCATTACTGAAACAGCACTTAATATGCTAGGAATAGAGAATTGGATGATTTGTTTAGCGTCTGATCCGGAATTTATTGAAAGTCTGCTGACAAAAATCACCGATATTCAAATCGCTTTTGATCGCATAGGATTGGAAGCGACGGCGAAATATTTGCATATTTTTAAAGCCAGTGGAGAAGATTTAGGTATGCAGATAGGTCCATTGTATTCCATGAAAATGTTTAGAAATCAGCTGTTGCCCCATTTGAAACGGCGCTTCCAGGCGGCAAGAAAATACCTAGATGCTGTTAACCCTTTAGTGAAAATGATGTTGCATAGCTGTGGAAGTATAAGTGCGTTTATACCAGATCTGATAGAAGCAGGAATTGATATCATTGATCCAATCCAACCGCATGCGGCTGGAATGAATTCTGCTGAACTCAAAACACGATTTGGTGACCGGATAGCATTTCATGGTGGCGTAGATATTCAGCAGGTCCTACCGTTTGGCACAAGATCCGAGATCAAGTCAGAAGTTATCACGCGTATCCAAGACCTGGGAAAAGGTGGTGGATACATTCTCGCACCTTCCCATAATGTTCAGGCAGATGTAAAACCGGAAAATATTGTGTATATGATTGAGATAGCCAAGCAATGTGGCGAATACCCTTTGGATAACAACCTTTATAATAGAGTTCTTTGCTAGTTCGATATACATAATTAGTGAGTATAATTGCCGTAAATTAATACTAAGGAGGAACAAACAAAAAACACGAACTGAAACTGGAAAAGTCAAGCGCATGGCCTTGTGTTGTAAGGTCTCAACAAGGTGACGAGGATGAGGGTTCGCTGCTGCGAAGCAGCGTTAACCGGAAAACTCCGGGAAAATCGACAGATCAGCGGAAGCCCTCCAGGCAATTAGTTGCCTGCACTTTTCCCAAGAGAATTATTGAAGTGTAATAAATTAGACTCCTTACCAGGTGATGCCTGGAGGAGAATTGCTTCGTTTGGAGGTTAGATATGTGTGGAATCGTTGGCTACATTGGGGATCAAAATGCGACACCAATAATCCTGAACGGATTAAAAAAGTTGGAGTATCGCGGATATGATTCAGCCGGCTTGGCAGTCATTTCGAATGGTAAAGTTCAAGTACGCAGGGATGTTGGAAAATTAAACCGCCTGGAAGAATTGGTTCAAAGAGAACCATTGGAAGGGAATATCGGGATCGGGCATACACGTTGGGCCACACATGGTGTACCAAGCGCAAAAAATGCGCATCCACACACCAGCAAATCAGGTAATGTGGTTTTGGTCCATAACGGCATCGTTGAAAATTACCTAACGCTTAAAGAAGAGCTTGTTGCAGAAGGTGTTGAATTCAAATCCGAAACAGATACCGAAACGATCGTTCACTTGATTGAGAAATTCCTTTCGACAGAAAATGATTTTGTTAAAGCCGTGCAAAAAGCATTAAAACTTATCAAAGGCGCGCATGGGATCGTCGCGATATCTGTGGATGAACCGGACAAGATCGTGGCTGCCCGCATTGGCAATGCCGGTGGGGTAGTCATAGGACAGGGCGACGGCGAAATGTTCGTGGCATCCGATATACCCGCCATTCTTGAACATACTCGGAATGTATTCTTCCTTGAATCCAGGCAGATGGCGGTGGTTAAATCATCAGGTGCTGATTTCTATGACCTTGATGGCAAACCGATTAAACTCGAAAGCCATACGATCGCGTGGGACCCAATCGCAGCTGAAAAAGGTGAATACCGCCACTTCATGCTGAAGGAAATCCATGAGCAGGTCCGATCATTAACTGATACCCTGGCAGGAAGAGTTGATTTCAACTCCGGAAAGATCGTTTTCGACCAGCTCAATCTCGAAAGGGAGCAGGCAACTTCAATCAAAAAAATGATCATTACCGCCTGTGGAACTGCTGCTCATGCCTGCATGGTGGGAAAGGTAATGATCGAGAAGATTGCACGGCTACCGGTTGAAGTTGATATCGCTTCAGAATTCAGATATCGCGATCCGATTGTGGATAAAAATACGGTTGTACTGGCCATCAGCCAATCCGGTGAAACCGCGGATACATTGGCGGCTATGGAAGAGGCACGAAAAAAAGGCGCAGTTCTATGGTCGATTGTGAATGCCATCGGCTCCCAGGCGATGCGCCTGGCAGATGGATATATCTCCATGCAGACCGGACCTGAAATTGGGGTTGCCTCCACGAAAGCTTTCACCGCTCCCCTGGTTGATTTATACATGCTGGCTGTTCTACTCGGAGATCTTCGTGGGGTATTGGATCAACGTCAGTTAAAGGCATTGGTTGCTGATCTTGGCCGGATCCCAGATCTTGTTGGGCAATGCCTGGATCGCGAATCCGAAGTCATGGAAATAGCCAAGATCCTGAAAGATTCCCGGGATGCGTTATACCTGGGGCGGGGTATCAATATGCCCATCGCGTACGAAGGAGCGCTTAAACTTAAGGAGATCTCTTACGTTCACGCGGAAGGCTATCCTGCCGGTGAAATGAAACATGGACCCATCGCTCTGGTTGATAAGGATATGCCGGTCATCGCCATCGTTCCAAAAGATCCCTGGTATGAGAAAATGATAAGCCAGATCGAACAGGCAAAAGCGCGGGGCGGAATCGTTGTAGCTGTCGCGACGACAGGTGATGAACGGGTGAAGGAATTGGCTGATCATGTCCTTTGGATTCCTGAGACACCCTGGTTACTGAGCCCGGTGACTACGATCATCCCGCTCCAGTTATTAGCTTATTACATTGCCCTGGAGCGCGGGCTGGATGTGGATCAGCCAAGAAATCTGGCAAAGTCTGTCACAGTAGAATAAGATTGGATAAAATCATTCATATCTCTAGAGTGGAGATAACTGGTTTATAATCGGATAGTTCATTCGCAAGGCAGGTAAATGTACAATTCAGATACAGAATTGCTTTTTCCATTAAGGGTTATTTCTTCCCTCGAGCATGCGCGTAGTCTAAAATGGGATGAATTGATCGAGATGATCATCAGCCCTGACGCGACCATTTCAGATCAATTAGGATTTGTTCTGATGATGGTGCGTCTCGGTGGGTGCGTGGCATGCGATGCAGATTCATTCCGGGCGATGCGGGGATGCACTCAATGCGCCAGGCAAACCATCCGCCGCTTCAAGGGCACGGATCAAGACCTGGAAAAGCAATTTCTTTCCAGCAAAACTGAGATGGAGAAATTTATTTCCGTTAGAAGTTCTTAACTATGACATCTACTCAAAAAATTGTTGGTGTGCGGTTCGCGAAAATCGGGAAAATCTACCATTTCGACGCAGGACGTATCCCGGACGTGGTGCCGGGTGATATTGTCGTTGTTGAAACGAGCAGGGGATGGCAGCTGGGGCAGATGACTCACCTGATACCTGAATCGATGTTGGTTAATGAAGGCAATTGGAAACAGATAGATCGCAAAGCAACACCACGCGACCTTGTTCAACATCAAGTTTGGCAGCAAAAAGAAGAAGAGGTAGTAAATTCTGCTCGAAAAAGAGCAAAAGAGCTTAATTTAAAACAAATAAAGATCATAAGCGCTGAATACAGTTTTGATGGCAGCAGACTCGGAATTCATTACAGCACTGAAAGTGAAGAAAAAATTGATCTAAAATCTCTCAGGCAGGACATGCAACGCGTTTATACTCCTGCACAAGTGGAGCTCAGGCAGATAGGCCCGCGAGACGTGGCAAAATGCATGGGAGGGATGGGAGCATGCGGTTTGGAAGTTCGCTGCTGTTCGAAATTCCTGACAGAATTCAATTCAATTTCCATTAGAATGGCAAAAGAGCAGTCCATATCTCTCACACCTTCAGAGATCACAGGGATGTGCGGGAGATTGCGATGCTGCCTCATCTATGAGTACCAGCAGTATGTCGATGCGCGACAGCGCTTACCCAAGAGGAATAAAGTAGTCAGGACACCTCAAGGTGATGGTAGAGTCGTCGACGTTCACCCCTTGCGCGGCACGATACTCGTGGAAATCCCTGAAATTGGAGTTCGCGAATTTCCCAAAGAAGAGGTTCAACTCCTGGATGAAAAGGGAAATACTCAAGAAATCGATGAAGGCGAACAACCTTCTAATGAAAAAGATGTGCCTGCAGCCTGAAGGATGGAAAGATGCGCAAAAGATCCTGGTAATTCTTGCGCATCCTGATGATCCCGAATATTTTTGTGGTGCCAGTTTGGCCCGTTGGATTTCAGCGGGTCATTCTGTTGAATATTGCCTTTTCACCCGCGGGGAACGGGGGGGGAATGAGGAAATGATCTCCCCAAAGGTCATATCAACATACCGGGAGAAAGAACAGAAATCTGCTGCCAAGGTACTGGGTGTGAAAAGTGTCAGTTTCCTCGATTTCGAGGATGGGTTTTTGGAACCCAGTGTTGATGCCCGTAAACAAGTGGTTAGGGCGATCCGCAAGGTACAACCAGATATTGTTGTCACCTGCGATCCAACCAATATTTTTCACCGGGAGAACTATCTCAATCACCCGGATCATCTTGCAGCCGGGAAAATCGTCCTGGAAGCGGTATTCCCCGCAGCTGGTAATCCTTTGTTCTTCCCTGAACTTATAAATGATGAAGGATTGGATGCGCATGAAATAAAGGAATTGTGGATATCGCTCACGAATCAACCCGATATTGTTCTAGATGTCACTGATTTTTGGAATGCCAAAATCAATGCCTTGCATGAACACAGATCCCAGATCGGTGAGATGAAAGCATTTGACCAACGGATGCGAAGTCGGAGGACCACCGACAGCACGGATGAACATCCGCGGTATGAAGAAAAATTTCGCAGAATATTATTCAGGTGATTCTTCATGAAACAAAGTATTCAACTGGCAGAAAATCTTTTTTCTTATTCGCAGGAATTACGCAGGGATTTCCATCAACATCCTGAGCTCGGATTTCAGGAGAAGTATTCATCCTCAAGGATCGTTTCCGAATTGGATAAAATGAATGTTTTCTATCAAAAAGGATTGGCGGATACCGGGGTCCTGGCTCAAATTCAAGGGGAAAAACCAGGCAAAACAGTGCTTCTTCGATTCGACATGGATGCCCTCCCAATTACCGAAATGAATAAGGTGGAATACGCATCCAGGAATCCCGGATGTATGCATGCCTGTGGACATGATGGCCATATGGCTATTGGGTTGACCTGTGCAAAAATCCTTTCAGGAATGAATGAAAGTTTTCCCGGTACGATCGCTATTGTTTTTCAGCCAGCTGAAGAAGGTTTGGGTGGTGCTGAGCGAATGATTAAAGAAGGATTATTACAAAACTTAAAGCCTGATTACGCAGTAGGAATTCATATTTGGAATGAAAAACCATTGGGATGGTTAGGAATTTCACCGGGTCCGATCATGGCTGGAGCCGATTTCTTTGAAATCACCATCATCGGCAAGGGCGGTCACGGTGCGATACCGGAGAATACACAAGATCCGATCCTTGCGTCAGCACAGATAATCACCGCACTGCAATCCATCATTTCCAGAAATGTTTCACCCAAGGACACGGCAGTGCTCAGCATCACGCAAATATCTGGTGGTGAAACATATAATGTCATTCCAGGTGAAGTGTCAATAAAAGGCACCATCCGATCATTTGACAAAAAAGTTCGCTTCAATGTTGTCGAGCATTTGGAATTAATCGTCAAGAAAATATCAGAAGGTATGGGCTGTTCTGGCTCGGTGAAATTCATCATGACAGATCCGCCGACCGTGAATGATGAATATGTCACCAATAGAATCCGGAAAGCTGCAATTGATTTATTCACTTCCGCAGAAATTGACTCGCAATATCGGTCGATGGGATCTGAAGATATGGCATACTTCCTTGAGAAAATCCCTGGTTGTTATATCTATATCGGTTCAAAAAATACAGAGCTGGGTTTGATTCAGGGACATCATCATCCCGAGTTCAATTTTGATGAACAAGTTCTTCCAAAAGCTGCCGCACTCATGGTTGCTGGAGCTATAGAGTTGTTGAATTCATGACCGACTTTGGTAGATCTTCGATTGGTAATAATCCTTTGTTGCAGTTCATCAAGCCTCCTGAACGGGTAGTATCACTCGTTCCTTCCATCACGGAGAGTATTGCTGAATTGAGCCTTGAAAAACACCTGGTAGGGATCACTGATTATTGTTGTGAACCCAAGGCCAATCTTGAAGGGATCACAAGAGTGGGTGGAGCTAAAGATCCTTCAATAAGTACGATTTTGTCTCTAAGACCTGAATTTGTCATTGCTGCCAAAGAAGAAAATTCAAAAGTATTAATAAACGAATTACTACAAGCTGGAATTACTGTTTGGGTCACGGATCCAAAAACGATTGAAGATGCGCTGGATATCCTCAATAGCATTGCGGGTGTTTTTCGCGATGATACAGCTTCGATGAAGGTGAATATTCTAAAAACTGCGATTGAATACGCATTGATGTCAATTTCAGATGTTACACCCGTGCGTTTTTTTTGTCCCTTATGGCAGGAAGAATTGGAAGGCGACCTATATTGGGTGACTTTTAATGACGGAACTTATTCGGGCGATCTTCTACGTCGATGTGGGGGAGAGAATGTATTCGCTGGCAGAATGCGGAAGTATCCCATCGAGGCTGATCTTGGAAAAACGAATTCAATGGAAGAACCCGGTGAAAGAGACCTTGGGTACCCACGAGTAAATGCTCATGAAATCATTACCGCCCAACCGGATTTGATCATTTTTCCTGATGAACCATTCTCATTCTCTAATAATGATATCGAAACTTGTTCCAAGGCATTACTGCAAACCCCAGCGATGAAGAATCAAAAATTAATAAAAGTCGACGGGAAAATGGTGTCATGGTTTGGGACGCGGACTGCTCGAGCGGTGCTCGAAGTTCCAACTTACTTTAATTAAGAAGATTGTCAGTTGACTAGCCAGAGGGGGCGTGCTATTATTATTTTAGCTTAATGATCAGATTAATAAGATTATATAATCATGTTCTCTGATACGACAGCATCAAAGAGCTTGTCTGAGTTCCTCAGATACCTTGCAAAGGCACAGGGCGGTGAAGACTCACGCTTACCACCTCTGCATGAAATTGCTAAAGATCTGGGTATCAGTATTGCGAGCCTACGTGAACAGCTCGAGGTCGCCCGTGTAATGGGTTTGGTAGAAATTCGACCAAAAACCGGTCTTCGTAAATTGCCTTATACCTTTGCACCTATTGTCAAACAAAGCCTGGCATACGGTATCTCCTCTAATTCATCCCTTTTTGATCATTTCTCAGATCTAAGAAATCATCTAGAAGCTGCTTTTTGGATGCAGGCAGTGAATTTATTAAATGAGATTGATCATATTTACCTAAAAGAACTGGTGCAAAGCGCGAAATCAAGACTGCATCGCGTACCCATTCAAATCCCCCACGCTGAACATCGCGAGCTGCATTTATCCATTTACAAACGATTGGACAATACTTTTGTAAAGGACTTGTTGACTGTCTATTGGGACATGTATGAAGAGGTGGGGTTAAATCAATTTACTGACATTAATTATCTCGAAGGGGTTTGGGGTTATCACGAAAGAATGATCGAAGCCATATGTACCGGTCAATTGGATATTGGTTATCGAGAATTGATTGATCATATGGCGTTAATAAATCGGCGAGCAATAAAAAGGTCCGCAAGCAAATTTGAATAAGATTCAGGAGTCTACATGGATGCGCAAAAATTACCAAAAACCAATAACACTCAAGATTTGAAGTCCCCGATCATCAATGATTTTTGCATCACGTTCAGCACTATTAATGGTTCGGGGAGTGCAACCGCCAACACCACAATCCTGCGTGCTTTATTTAAAATGGGGATCCCGGTATCTGGTAAAAATATATTTCCATCCAATATTCAGGGATTGCCAACCTGGTATACCATTCGGATCAATAAAAATGGCTATACTGCCAGATTAGCCCAGGACGATATCGTTGTGGCGATGAATCCTGCAACGATCAACGATGAGATTAAATTCATTCTTCCTGGCGGCGTTTTATTATATGCAGACGATATCAGTCTGCCGGAATTACCGGGAAATATCATAACCTATCCCATGCCGGTAAAGCAGATGATGAAAGAGGGTGAGATCCCATCGACAATCCGCGACTATGTCGCCAATATGGTCTATGTCGGGATCCTGGCTTATATTTTGGGGATTGATTTCGGAAAAATTCATCAGGCTCTAGATTTTCATTTCAAAGGTAAAGAAAAGCCGATAGAGTCTAATTTTTCCATCATTACCAAGGCTGCTGATTGGGCGAAAGAGAATCTGGTGAAGAAAGATCGCTACCAGGTTCAACCCATGAATGAAACAGAAGATTGCATTATGTCGGATGGCAACACTGCAGCGGCCGTTGGTTCGATATTTGGAGGAGTTCAATTTGCTGCCTGGTATCCGATAACACCTGCATCATCTCTGGCTGAATCACTGATTGAATATCTCCCGGAATTTCGCACAGACCCCGAAACGGGAAAAGCCACCTACGCAGTAGTCCAGGCTGAGGATGAGCTTTCAGCCATTGGCATGGTTATTGGCGCTGGTTTTGCAGGCTTGCGGTCAATGACATCCACCTCCGGTCCAGGACTAAGTCTTATGACTGAATATTTGGGGTTAGCTTATTATTCTGAAGTACCGGTGGTTGTATGGGATGTCCAACGGGTAGGACCTAGTACAGGTTTACCAACACGCACTGCACAGGGGGATTTGACCTTTTCATATTTTATGGGACATGGGGATACGCAGTTCTTGATCCTGATTCCTGGATCGATTAAAGAGTGTTTCGAATTTGGCTGGAAAGCATTTGACCTGGCAGAAAGATATCAAATCCCGGTGATCATATTGATAGACCTTGATCTCGGAATGAACCAATGGATGTCGAAAAAATATGAGTATCCGGAAACGCCCATGGATCGGGGGAAAGTCCTATGGGAGGATGATCTGAAGAAAATGATCTCTTCCCATGATGGTAAATGGGGTCGATATTGGGATGTCGATGGTGATGGAATTCCCTACCGCACTGTGCCTGGAAACAAGCATCCACTGAGCGGGTATTTCGCTCGTGGAACGGGGCATGATGAATTCACACATTATACAGAAGCACCTGAAGTCTGGGAGCGGGTCATGGACCGGCTAGCCAGAAAATATGAAAGTACACGTCCCGTTTTACCTCAACCTGAAACACAATCGATCACAGGTGCAAAAATTGGGATCATTTCAAGCGGATCTGCAGATCCGGCGGTTCAAGAAGCGCGTGACCAATTAATCGATGGCGGATTTTTGATTGATTACATGCGGGTTAAAGCTTTACCATTCTCAGAGGAAGTGCATACTTTTATCAAAAATCATGAAAAAACATATGTCGTCGAACTTAACCGCGATGGTCAGTTAAGGCAATTACTTATTTTGGATATTCCTGATCAAGCAACCAAACTAATGAAAGTTGCTCATTGTGATGGACTACCATTGACAGCCAAATGGATCAAAGAACAGATCCTGAAGTTCGAGGAGATATAACCATGACTGAACAGACCATTTCGGTTGGAAGTCAGCAAATCAATCAAGCTGGACTCGCTCGCGCCGATTATAAAGGAGCCAGCAGTACACTTTGCCAGGGATGCGGTCACAATTCGATTGCTGCTCAATTCATTGCGGCATGTTACGAAATGA
Source organism: uncultured Chloroflexia bacterium (assembly GCA_963804865.1). Classification (GTDB taxonomy): domain Bacteria; phylum Chloroflexota; class Anaerolineae; order Anaerolineales; family Anaerolineaceae; genus CAVVEQ01. The sequence continues at coordinate 564,734 of CAWDSH010000001.1, read as the reverse complement.
ATATCATCCCTGAAAAACTGATGAAATTCAGCGGAATTGGATGCTCAAGCAAGAGCCCGACATATTTTCTGGGAAGGTCATTTGGATTCAATGGGCTTCACGGCAGAATGCCTTCACTAGCGCTAGGTGCTGCATTCAGTGATATCAGCATGCGAGTCATTGGAGTGAGTGGCGATGGAGATTCAGCAAGCATTGGCATGGGGCAATTTAAACACGTTATCAGGCGAAATCTTCCGATGGTTTACATCATCGAAAACAATGGAGTCTATGGACTCACAAAAGGTCAATTTTCGGCAACATCTGAGAAAGATCTCCAACTCAAGCGCCAGGGTACAAATCCCTATCTGCCGGTGGATATCTGCATGGAAGCACTTGTTGCCAACGCAAGCTTTGTCGGACGATCTTTTGCCGGAGATCCCAAGCAAGTTAAGGAATTGATAAAAGTTGCGTTGAGTCATCGAGGAACTGCAGTTCTTGATATCATCAGCCCTTGTGTCACATTCCATAACCTGGAACATTCTCTTCATTCTTACACTGGTGGGAAGGAGATGGAACAACCACTCCATCAGATCTCCTATGTCCCAAAACAGGAAGAGATAACCATTGAAGATTATGAACCTGGAACAATCCGCGAAGTGACTTTATTTGATGGATCATCTGTGATATTGAAGAAACTTGAGAAAGATTATGATCCCACCAATCGATGGCAGGCAATGCATATGCTTGAGGAAGCTCATAAGAATAATTGGATGGTCACAGGTTTGATATATGTCGACCCAAAACAACCAGCGTTGTTCGATTTGTATAATTTACCTGACACCCCTCTTAATCGCTTACCAAGTGAAAAACTACGTCCACCTGCGAAAGAAATAGATAAGCTCAATGAGATGATGTTTTAATAAAATGAGACCTGGATTTCTCCAGGTCTCATTTTTTACCCTGAAATTATCTATCAATTGGATTTATTGGAAAATAAGATCAAATTTCACCGATTGTATGGAGCAATGCAAAGTTCGCTTTTTTCATGGCATTTATTGGAAGACCTGATATCACCGCTATTTGCTGACCTTTTTTAAATATTTTCTCATTCAAAATAGTCTGATCCAAAACACTGATCATCTCTTCAACGCTGTTTGATATGGGCACAAGATATCCGCGTGTTCCCCAATACATATTCAATCGATGATAAGTATTTTCATTGGGCGTAAACGCCAGGATTGGAACCTCTGGCCTGGTTTTTGACATGAGCAATGCGGTTTGACCACTCAGCGTGAAGACCGCGATACCACCTACGTCACGATCCTGTGCCAACTCCCGGACAGCTCGTGTTATGGCAATCGCATCATCGCGAGTAGGATCAATGGGGAAATTACAGGTATGTCCCCATTCGTCATAATGGGCTTCAGCATCGCAAACGATTTGATCCATCATCTCAACACTTTCCACCGGGTATTTCCCGCTGGCAGATTCACCTGATAGCATGACTGCATCTGTACCATCAAAAACAGCATTGGCTACATCTGATGCTTCAGCACGAGTTGGGCGCGGATTCAGTATCATAGATTCGAGCATTTGCGTCGCAGTTATGACCACCTTGGCGTGGCGATTGGCTTCCTTGATGATGTTCTTCTGCATCGCAGGGACGACGGATGGTGACGTTTCAACTCCCAAATCACCACGGGCTACCATAACACCGTCAGAAACATGCAAGATTTCATGCAAGTTCTGAATGGCTTCCGGGCGTTCAAGCTTGGCGATCACAGGTATTGATTCTTTAGTCGGATCAATTTCATGAATGGCGTCTTTCAAGTGGACGACATCCCTTGAAGCCAGCACGAAAGATAGTGCGATGAAATCCATCCCTTGTTCCAGTCCGAATTTCAGATCTGCACGATCTTTTTCCGTAAAAGAGGGAAAGCTGAGATCAGCTCCCGGTAAATTCACACCTTTGCGTGAGGAGAGAATCCCACCAGTTATAACTATTGCTTCCACCACATCGTCGCTTACTTTAATAACTTTAAGCTCCAGCTTCCCATCGTCCATTAAGATTCGACTGCCGCGCGACATGCTTTTTTCAAATTCCGGGATATCCACTGGCAGGAATTGATATGAGTCAGATGCATAGGCAGTTGTGGGGAGAGAAGAAAGTATCACATGTTGATCTGCTTTTAGAGTGATGCCATTCTGGGGTAATTGGCCGACCCGTAATTTGGGACCCTGTAAATCTTGTAAAATGGCCAGCGGTTTCCCAATATTTTTTGCAGCTGCCCTGAGTTTAACGATCTTTTCTGCATGCTCTGCATGGTTACCATGTGAAAAATTCAACCGGGCAACATCCATACCTGCTTCAAGTAGTTTCTCAATTGTGGCTGTATCCTGGCTGCTGGGACCAATTGTGGCGACGATCTTAACTTTCCGCATCATGACAACTCCCCAAATATGACTAAATATAATTTAATTTGCGCGCTTGATTTTCTAATTCATCCCGAAAATCTGGGTGCGCAATGGAAATTAAAGCATGACATCTCTGTCGTATGGTTTTGCCATACAGGTCAACCATACCATACTCGGTAGCAATGTAATGGGCATGATTCCTTGTGGTCACCACGCCAGCCCCAGGTTTTAGAGAAGTGACGATTCTACTGACGATTGTTCCATCTTTCAGCGAGGATGTGCTTGGAAGTGCAATAATCGGTAAACCGTCTTTGGACAGTGATGCACCGTAGATAAAATCGAATTGTCCACCAACAGCGCTGTAGAATCGATACCCAATACTATCTGCGCAGATTTGCCCAGTAATATCAATTTCTATGGCTGAATTAATGGCCACCATTCGGTCATTTTGAGCTATTACAAATGGATTGTTTACGTATTCTGTTCTGTGCAATTCGATCAGAGGGTTATCATTTGCCCATTCAAACAAGCGTTTTGTACCGATCATGAAACCGGCAACAATCTTCCCGGGTATCAAAGTCTTTCGTGTGCCTGTGATCACTCCCGCTTCGACCAGATCAATTACCGCATCAGAAAAAAGCTCTGAATGCACCCCCAGGTCTTTTTTATCGCGCAGGTGATTCAAAACAGCAAGTGGGATGGCTCCTATCCCCGTTTGCATGCATGCACCATCAGGAACACGTTCTGCGATGAATGAAGCAATTTTCTCGACGACCGCCGGATCCCCATCCTCGTGCATTGCCAATTCAGCCAGCGGATAATCCACCGTGACAAAATAATCAACGTCTTTTACGTGAATGATGGTATCGCCCAAAGTCCGCGGCATATTTGGATTAATTTCCGCGATGATCATGTCGGCTGATTCAGCGGCTGTTTTTGTCAACCCGGCTTCAGAACCAAAAGTACAAAAACCATGTTGATCTGGTGGGGAAAGATGAACAAACGCCACATCCAAAGGTAGGATTTTGTTCTTAAATAAAAGAGGAAGCTCGGATAAAAGCACCGGTGTGAAGTCAGCACGACCTTCGTTTACAGCCTTGCGGACATTACTGCTGATAAATAAGGTATTGACACGTAAATGCCCCTCAAGCTCCGGTTTGACATATTCGGAACCGGCAACTGTCAATGATTGGCAAATCTCAACATCCTTTAATTGAGGAGCATATTCAACAAGCGCGGCGAGAAGAACCTGTGGAACCGAACAATTACCAGTCAGGAAAATCCGGTCCCCTGATTTGACTTTTCTCACCGCTTCTTGAGCGTTGACGATTCGAGATTGGTAAACCCGCTTCCAGTCCATTAATGCATCTTAGCGGCAGTTTATTTCATTTGTAATACATCACGAATTAATGGAAGCGCCCAATCAATTTCTTCTTTTTTAATGATCAAGGGTGGGGCAAAACGGATCACTTTTTCGTGAGTTTCCTTGGCCAGGATACCTTTTTCCTGAAGAGCTTCACAAAAACGACGTGCTCCACCTGATTCATTTTTCAATTCAACACCAATCAGTAATCCTCGTCCTCTTACTTCTTTTATATGAGGGCTTGGAATTTCAGCTAATTGGTCAACCAGGTAGTCTCCCATATGAGCAGAGTTTTCAACAAGCTTTTCATCCACGATCACTTTTAGCGCTTCCCTGGCAATCGCAGCACCAAGTGGATTCCCACCAAACGTTGAACCATGCTCACCCGGAGTAAATAAACCAAGTAATGATTCATCGGCGAGAATGGCAGATACAGGATAAAAACCTCCACCAAGCGCTTTTCCAATGATCACTATGTCCGGACGCACACCTTCATGATCGCAGGCAAATAACTTTCCTGTTCTGCCAAGACCTGTCTGGATTTCATCCGCAATCAACAAAACGTTGTTGTTTTTACAGATTTCTGCAACTTTTTTCAAATATCCGACCGGAGGAATGACAACTCCAGCTTCACCCTGGATTGGCTCAATCATTACAGCAGCGGTGTTCGGGGTAATAGCATCCTTTATCGCTTCAGCATCACCATAAGGAACAGTGATGAAACCGGGAGTGAAAGGTCCAAAATCGTCACGGTAAAGTGGCTCGGAAGAAAATGAGATAACACTGATCGTGCGACCGTGGAAGTTACCGGAAGCAGTGATTATTTCAGCCTGATGTCGGGGTGTTTTCTTAACCTGGTAAGCCCATTTGCGGGCTAATTTCAAGGCAGTTTCGACCGCCTCTGCTCCAGAATTCATGGGCAACGACATTTCGTAGCCTGTCAATTCTGACAATTCCTTATAAAGGAGGGGAAGCTGGTCATTGCGGAATGCACGTGAGGTAAGCGTCAGCTTTTCCGCTTGCTCCTTCATGACCTTGATTATGCGTGGATGAACATGTCCCTGATTAAGTGCCGAGTAAGCACTCAGACAATCCATGTAGCGCTTTCCATCCACATCATAGACCCAGATGCCTTCGCCACGAGCAATCACGACATCCAAGGGATGGTAATTGTGAGCACCATATTTTTCTTCGAGATCAATATATTGTTGTGAATTCATGTTTTCCCTATCCCATCAACTTAACCAAAATGGCTTTTTGAGCGTGCAGACGATTATGAGCCTGGGGGAAGATTCGTGAATGAGGACCATCTGCAACATCATCCGTTAACTCCTGACCCCGATGTGCGGGTAGACAATGCAACACAATCACATCAGGCCTCGCTTCAGAAACAAGTTTTATGTTAACTTGATAAGGCGGGAAAACGAGTTTGCGTTTTTCAGTTTCAGCTTCCTGTCCCATGCTGGTCCATGTATCGGTATAAATCACATGCGCATCTTTTACCGCTGCATGGGGATCACGAAGGAAATTGAGTTTGCTGCCGGAAATATTGGAAAACTCCTTTCCAATCTCCACAGCCTTTGGATTCATATCATAGCCTTCAGGGTTTGCCAGGGTGAAATTGGCTCCCAGTTTTGTACATACATGAAGTAAGGATACAGCTACGTTATTACCGTCCCCGATGAAGGTCACATTAAGGTTTTTTAGATTTCCAAATTCTTCGAAAATGGTCAATGCATCAGCCATCCCCTGGCAGGGGTGGTTGTAATCACTCAATCCATTGATAACTGGAATACTCGCCCATTTGGCTAATTCGATCACATGCTGGTGATCGAAAACACGTGCCATCAATCCATGCACATACCCGGAAAGAACCCGGGCGACATCAGCGATCGATTCACGCTGCCCAAGTCCGATCTCGTTGGGTGATAAGTAGAGGGCATCCCCACCCACATGCCGCATGGCCATATCAAAGCTCACACGGGTGCGCAGGCTGGGTTTCTGGAATATCATCCCAAGAACTTTACCCTTCAAAAGTGGTTGATTCCCACCCGATTCATATTCTTTCTTTAGAATTTTCGCTTGATCCAGTAAATTTTGAAGATCAATGGGGGAATAATCAGAAATCGCGAGGAAATCCTTCATTATCTAGTGCTCCTTGGAATATGAAATGTGGATAGACCGGGTAAAGTATATCACACCGGTTTTTTAAGAACATGGATTTTCGGATGCTATTAGATGAAGAATGTCACTATGTCAATGTTTTTGATTTTCGCGCCTGACTGCTTTTTTCAACCCATTTGAAACAAGAATAATCCATAATTGGATAAAGTAAATAACCCGCTGTTTGGGAAACGAAGTATGCTAATTTGGACTGAAACCCTGGAGTGATGATGTATCGGTTTCTTGCAACATCTCTCAATATCAATTTTGCAACATCGTCAGGAGACATTAATCCCCCCGCGGCATTGATATCCCGCATGATTTCTGGTTGAAGTGTATGCTCATATGCCAACTGGGGTGTATCTACATCGGCAGGGAAGACCACTGATACCCGGATACCAGTTGGCTTCAATTCAGCTCGAAGAACATCGGAGAACCCTTTTACTGCAAATTTTGATGCTGCATAAGCAGAATAACCATATGAGGCATAGAAACCGACAAGGGAGGAAATATTGACAATATGACCAGAACCTCGATCAACCATTGCTGGAAGGACGGCTTTAATTAATGTGACCATTCCAAAGTAATTCACTTCCATCATTGAACGGTAAATTTCCATCGGCAGATCCACAGTGGTGCCTGGATATGTGATCCCCGCTGAATTGATCAAGTAATTAGGAATTCCGACTTTTTGGATGAACTTTTCAATAATATTTGAAGTTGTTTTCTCGCGCGAGACATCCGCAGAAACTAAACCGATCCTTTGATTTGGAGATACCTTGAGGGCTTTCAATTCCAGTATGGTATTTGTTAGATATTCCAACCTTCGCGCCAGGATATATACATCAGCACCTGCCATTGTCAATTGACGGGCAAGTGCCAAACCAATACCGCTGGATCCTCCCGTGATGAGCACCAATTTTTTGTGAAAAATTTGATCAGATGAATTCATTGGCCTAATGCCCGCAGCCAGCACAAGACCCACCACTGCAGCTGGAGCATGAAGAAGAGGATTGGCTTGACGCTTTTTCGGTCCCATGCGCATAACAAACGGAAATATTCCGGCGTGTTTTATTCCCGTGACAACTTTTACATGCAATTTTTTTATCGGCTTCATTCATGGATCGCAAGGAATCAAATTTATGACCGCATTCCTCGCATGTGTATTCATAGATTGGCATAATTTCTCTAGTCCTTTTGCCTAGTTTTGATGATTTTGATATTCACCCAATCATTCTTTTCTAGAGCCATATCTCAAAAAATATGCTGCAATGCTGAAAGCAATGGCGACATTTAATGATCTTTTATAACCTTGCATGGGTATAAACACTGTCCTATCACTTAAGTGGCGGAGTTCGGGATCAATTCCGGAGATTTCGTTGCCAACAATCAAAACGATTTGATCATTTGCCAGGGCAGGCAGGGAATCAGGTAAAGAAATGGCATTATCTCCTTCTTCAAGACACCATAGTTTTAAACCATCTTTCTTTAGTTTTTTAGCAGCTGTTACTGAATTATTACTATACGTCCAGGAGACCGAATTTTCCGACCCCAATCCAGTTTTGTTCAGTTTTGGGTGTTCCGGGGTTGGCGTAATCCCGCACAAATACAAACTATTGATCCCACAACCATCCGCTGTACGAAATATTGAACCTACATTGAATACACTACGAATGTTGTCCAGAAGTGCATGGAACTCCAGTGTATTCCCAAAAGAGATCGTTTTCTTATCGATGCTCGATGGGATTTCAAGATGCAATAACTCAAGTTGAATCCCACATTTTGGGCATCTTGTTAAAGTTGGATCAGTCTTTCCCCTGGGGAATCGGAAACCACATTTTTGGTTAGGACATTGGTAAATGAAATGATTTTCAACTTTCATCATGATCAAAATAGAAAACTGGCGAAATGAAATTAGATTTTACTCTAAGGTAATTGAACTGATTAGGATCGTACCCCAAGGCGGACATTACTTCATCCGGTCTTCCAGTAGCACCCTCGCGGGCGGAAAGCAGTATTTCAATTGGGAAAGTTTTGTTCTTTCGAGAAAATCCCATTTTATGGATTAATGGCCGTAAATCATAGGATTTTCCCCTCCTCTCGCGTAAAACCATATTCGATTTCAACAGGCCAACAATCTCTTTTTTTAGATTGGGGAAATTTGATTTTAAGAAAGGGGTAACACGATAGAAAATTGATTCGATTTGGGTTTGTAGAGGAGGAAGGTTCAATTCAACAGGCTCAAGATGACTGATTTCCAATCCGGGAGGGATACTCCGGTTTAGAGCTTCCATAATATCATCGGCAGGTTTTTCCTTCTCGACCCAAATATCAATGATTTCATCATTTGAAACATAACCAAGGGGTAATGGCGCTGCTTGGTGTATACGTGCTTGGGGATGAAATCCCTGGCTGTAAGCCAAGTCCAGCTGGGCTCGGCGAAGCCATCGCTCCCATATTTTCTGGATATCCAGCATCCCAGTAAATCGCAAACTTTCTTTCTTCTTATATCGGATCCTAATTCTTTGCATGCATACCTATTAAGAAATGTTATCCGGTTCAGCTTGAGGGCACATCCAATAAGCATCAGGAGTTACAGATCTTAAGGAGGAATAGGCTGGCAGTATCCCACAAGCATAACAATGGGTTCTGCAATCAGGACGAAGTTTACCCTCCTGACTCCATTTATGATCTTGAAGAAGAAATGATTTTTTAACTCCAATATCGACAATATCCCAAGGAAAATACTCTTTTTCCTCCCTCTGCCGGTGGACATAAAAACTTGGATCAACTTTACTCTCACGGAAGGCTGATTCCCAGATTTCATATCGTGATTGATCTTGCCAGGCATCAAATTTCGCGCCCAGACTCCAAGCTTTATATATGACTTCTGAAATTCTACGGTCGCCACGCGAAAGCCAACTTTCGAGCATAGTGCTTTTCTGATCAGGCCAACTTACTTTTATCCCAGGCAGTCTGAGCTCGTAGCGAAGGATTTGTTGCTTGGACTCGATGATTTCCTTCTCTTCCAATGGTTCCCATTGAAAAGGCGTGTGTGGCTTTGGAACAAAAGTGCCGATGCTGATATGCAAAGAAGCCTTGTTTCCATGGATCTTTCGACCTTCACTAATCACCGCTTTACAAATCCGAGCAACAGCGCGGACATCATCTTCAGATTCACCTGGCAAACCGATCATGAAATACAGCTTGATTGTCAACCAACCTCGACTATATATCTCATTAGCAAGGTCTAACAAAGCGAGTTCAGGAATAGGCTTGTTTATTCTATTACGCATGTGATCTGATCCAGCCTCGGGCGCAAGGGTGAAGCTGGATTGCCTGGATTCGATTAACTTTTGAAGCAGATCAATTGAGAGTGACTCGATCCTCAATGAGGGGAGTGAGATGGTGAGGTGCTTCCCTTTGAACCGGGAGCTAATTTCATTTACAAGTTCTTGAATATGCGTGTAGTCAGAAGATGACAATGACAGCAAGGCTATTTCTTCATACCCGGTCTTATTCAATGCTGTTTCGATCGAATTGATAATTTCCTCAACCGAGCGTTCCCGGACCGGGCGGGTGATCATGCCTGCATGGCAGAACCGGCAACCACGTGTGCAACCCCGCATGATCTCAACAGATATACGATTATGCACAATATCGATCGAGGGAACAATAAAATCACTAATAGGTGGGGGTAGTTTCGCAACGATGCGTTTTTGCACTCGAGCAGGGATGTTTTTCAATCTTGGTTTAATTGTCTCCAGCATCCCATCTAGCTGATATATTGGTTTATAGAATATTGGAACATAGACACCCGGAACTTGGGCAAGCGAAATTAATAGTTCCCTTCTGGAGACCGCATTCTGTTTACTAAATTTGACTCTGTCTATGATCTCATGGATTATCTCTTCTCCATCACCAATCGCAAATGCATCGATGAATGGTGCCATGGGCTCGGGATTTGTGATCGCATGTCCACCGGCAATGATCAATGGGTGAGTATCCAACCTGTCTTTTGATTTCACCGGTAAACCAGAAAGATCGAGAAGATTCAATGCATTTGTGTAAAGGGTTTCGTAAGGTAGTGAAATCCCCAGGATTTCAAAGTTATTGAGGGGATGCCGGCTCTCTAAACCGAAAAGCGGTATTTTATCCCTTCGCAAGGCTGCTTCCATATCCGACCAGGGAGAAAACGCTCTTTCTGCCAGCGCATCTGGTCTTTTATTGATCGAATCATAGAGGATCGCAAGTCCAAGGTTAGGCATTCCCAGGTCATAGATATCGGGGAATGCCAGGGCGACATGAATTTCAACGTCGTCCCACTTTTTCATGACCTGGTTAAGTTCACCACCATAGTATCTTCCAGGTTTTTGAATCGAAGGAAGAACCTGGTCCAACCAGGTTGTTATTTCAGCAGGAGAATTCAAAAAACCTCCTAATAAATTGCTTTATAAAAACCACCATCAACAGAAAGCATAACGCCAGTAATAAAGGAGGCAGCCGGTGAAAGCAGAAATACGGCCGCGTTAGCCAGTTCCTCAGGTCGGCCGAGTCGACCCAAAGAAGAATCCTTCGCCAGATTACTCATTTCAATTTCCAGGGATGTGTGCTTTGCGTCTGCTCTTTTTTGAATGAGATTCTTCACCCGATCTGTTTCCGTCCATGCGGGAAGAATTGAGTTAAAGCGGATTCCCTGACCACCCAACTCGAGTGCGAGACTTTTTGTCAGAGCAGCTGTCGCAGACCGTGTACTCGTGGAAAGGATCAGATTATCAATGGGTTGTTTTACAGAAGAGGATGTAATAGTCAGCACAGACGCCCTGTTCGATTTTTCCAGGTATGGAAGAGCTTCCCTGATCAGGCGAACATGACTCAAGAAGCACAACTCAACAGCATTTTTCCATGCTTCGTCATCAAATGAAGCAAAGGTGCCTGCAGGTGGTCCTCCTGCATTCGTGACGAGGAGATCCAATTGAGAATACTCTGCGATTGTTTTTGAGATTAATTCTCCAGGCGTGGAAGGATCTGCAACATCACCCGGGAGTGCTAATACAGCAGCACCCGTCTCTTTTTTGAGAGAATCAGCTGATCGTTGCAATATTTCTTTATTTCTTCCATTGATCACCACCCTGGCGCCTTCCAAAGCAAGTTGTCTCGCAATAGCAAAACCCAAACCACGACTTGATCCCGCTACAAGTGCCACCGCGTTTTTTAATTGAAGATCCATATTGCCTCTTATCTCAATTCAATTTTTGAATCAACCACGTTGATACCCGGGAAATGACTCAGGATATACTCTGGAACTTTTAGTAAGATCCCGTGATTGTGATTTTGAGAATTACTGACAATAGCGCAAGCGATTACTGACTCCTGCCATTGATCCTGCCGGTCGATCTCAGATGCAGATACGCAGAATTGCTTAATTACTTGATCAAGGAGATGTTTAAGTTTTCCTCTTTTCTCTTTCAAAGATCTGCATCCAGGGAGCTGGATATGAACTACTATAATCCCAACAGCGATCATCATTTTAGTATATCTGGTTTATTTGAACTCATCAATCTGGATATGGCAGATGAGATAAAGGCTCTTGTATAAGCACATTCATGAGGTTAGAATACTCTTCTTTCAAATTACGGAAATTCGTATGGATATAAACCAAAAATATCAACAAGCATTGGATTACCTTTATAGTTTCGTGGATTACAGCTTGACACGGAACTTCCGGTATGCAGCTGAAAAATTCGATCTGGCTCGAATGGATAATTTACTTTCGCTATTGGATCATCCCGAGAGAAAATATCCGGTAATTCATGTTGCAGGCACCAAAGGTAAAGGATCGACTTCAGCTCTGATCGCGAGTGCGCTTGAAGCTGCTGGTTACATGGTGGGTTTCTACTCTTCGCCACACCTGGTGGAGTTTACTGAAAGGATACAAATTAATAAAACGGAAATTTCAAAAACGCAATTTTGTGATTTGGTGGATGGGATCAAACCATATGTTTGCCAGATCCAGGAATTGACCACTTTTGAAATTTCCACTGCAATCGCTTTCTGGTATTTTGCCCTTCAGAAAGCTGATTTTGTGGTGGCTGAAGTAGGTTTGGGCGGCAGACTGGATGCGACCAACGTTGTTGATCCATTGGTTTCCATCATTACCTCGATCTCATATGATCATATCAATGTTCTTGGACATACACTGACCGAAATTGCACGCGAAAAAGCTGGGATCATAAAAGCCAAACGGCCGGTGGTAATAGCTCCTCAAATGGATGAAGCGCGGGAGGTTTTTATTTCTGTAGCTAAAGATAAAGACTCAACAATAACTCAAGTTGGCTACGACTACCTGTTTGCTCCAGGAACTCATTCTTTGAATAATCAGAATTTTCTGGTTTGGCCGGCAAGGGATCAGAAACTGGCGGATGATTACGCAGATACTGGGGGTAGGTCGGACTGGGAACCGACGCGTTTGACAATTCCGTTGCTTGGATATCATCAAGTGGAAAACGCTGCTACTGCTTATGCAGCAATTCAAGTGATCAAGGAGTGTGGGGTAAAAATCCCGGAAAAAACCATTAAAGAGGGATTTGCCAGCGTGAAATGGCCGGGTAGATTTGAAGTTCTACAGCGAAATCCTCCAATCATCATCGATTCAGCGCATAATCGAGATTCTGCTCTAAAATTGAGATTGACCATAGATGATTATCTTTCCGGTATACCCGTCATACTCATTTTTGGTGCCTCTGAAGACAAGGATATAGAGGGTATGTTTCAAGAATTACTCCCCCGGGTGAGGGAAGTCATTGCTACTCGATCAGTGCATCCACGTGCCATCGAACCTGAAAAGCTGGTTGAAATTTGCCATAGATTTGGAAGAAAAGCAAAATCCGTTGTTCCTCTGGAACAGGCTCTAATCACCGCGATCAAAAGCGCAGAAGGAGAATGCGCGGTTATTGTCGCCGGCAGCATTTTTGTTTCTGCAGGAATTCGGGAAATTTGGATTAGAAGTAAACTTGGTAACAATGATTTTTTAATAGAAAAAACTGAGATTGAAACGAGTAAAAAATAGAAATGAAAGATGAAAATTGGCCTTTGATGAAGGATAGCAGTGATGAATTTCCCAGTGCGTTGTATCAAAGAACTGAGGAACTATATCAACTGGCAGATGCCGAAACAGATAAGGATGGATTAATCGAACTTCCCGCGCTGGTCATGCGGGATATGGTTGTTTTTCCGCACATGGTTTCTCCTATTTTTGTTGCCCAAGGAGTCAATCTGCATGCCATGCAGGCTGCACAAGCTGAGTTTAAAACTTTGATTGCTTTAAATGTCCGGCAACCCGAGATTGATGATCCAAAGACAAAGGATTTTCTCCCGATCGGCGTTGAAATTTCATCAGGACGATTGCTCAATCTCTCAGATGGAAATCATTCTGCATTGATCCAGGGCAGGCGGCGGGTCCATATTGTGGAATTCATGCAATTTGAGCCTTATATACGAGTGAAAGCCAGACCGATAAAAGAAGCGGTTGGGAAGAATCGCAGGGTCGAAGCATTGATGAGGACAGCGCGTGATCTATTCGAGCGATGCATCCGTTTGGACCGCAGCCTGCCTGATGAAGCGCATCTCTTCTCGATGAATATTTCAGAGCCGGGATGGCTTTCAGATATGATTGCCACTGCAATAACTCTTCCATATAAAGACAGGCAATCCCTACTTTTGATCTTGAGCCCTGAAGAAAGATTATCCAGATTAAACTGGTTGCTTGCACAGGAATTGGACGTTCTCCAATTAGAAGATGAGATCCAGAATCGCGTTCAGAGTGAAGTTGATCGAAGTCAACGTGAGTTCTACCTGCGCGAACAAATGCGAGCCATACAAACAGAATTAGGTGAAGGAGATATCTGGGCGCGTGAGCTACGCGAGCTGCGTGAGAAAGTCGAAAAAGCTGAGCTGACAGATGAGGGACGGAAGGTGGCGCTAAAGGAAATCGAAAGATTGGGTCAAATGCCAGCCATGTCGCCAGAGGTGAGCATTATTCGCAATTATGTGGATTGGATTCTCGACCTCCCATGGAAAAAAGCAACTGAAGACAATCTTGACGTTGAGCACGCTGGAAAGATTCTCGAACAACACCATTATGGATTGGGCAAGGCAAAAGACAGGATCCTCGAATATATTGCAGTTCGAAGTCTAAAACCAAAGCGATTGCGGCAGCCAATTCTTTGTTTTGTTGGTCCTCCTGGAACAGGTAAGACTTCGTTAGGGCAATCGATTGCTGAAGCTCTCGGCCGATCGTTTGTCAGGTTATCTCTTGGTGGTGTAAGGGATGAGGCTGAAATTCGCGGTCACAGACGTACTTATATTGGTGCATTGCCGGGCAGGATATTGCAAACGATGCGTCGCGCTGGAACAGTGAATCCCCTTTTCATGCTGGATGAAGTGGATAAATTAGGCGCTGATTTTCGCGGTGACCCAGGGGCAGCTCTCCTGGAAGTTCTAGATCCGGAACAGAATTTTGCTTTTTCAGATCATTTCCTGGAAATTCCTTACGACCTTTCCCGGGTGATGTTCATTACCACAGCGAATACTCAAAATTCAATCCCACCTGCTTTATTGGATAGGATGGAAGTACTTGAGTTTCCGGGATATATTGAAGAAGAAAAACTTGAAATTGCCAAGCGTTTCCTGCTGCCAAGGCAGATTGAGGAAAGCGGCTTGGTTAAGAGCGAATTGGGTTTCCGGGATACTTCAATCCGTAGGGTTATTCGTGAATACACATATGAAGCCGGAGTCCGTAACCTGGAGCGTGAACTAGGGCGGATCTGCCGGAAAGTTGCGCGTTTGAAATCGGAAAAGAAAGAGTATCCTGCGAAGATAAACCCACTCCAAGTGGAAGAATTCCTGGGTCCTCCGCAATTTTTTATGACTGAAGCCGAAAGGAAGGACGAGATCGGCGTTGCCACTGCTATTGCATGGACAGAAAATGGCGGAGAAATTATGCCGGTAGAGGTCCTAATTCTTGAAGGCAAAGGGAACATGCAGATAACTGGGCAGATTGGAGATATCATGCAGGAATCAGCCCAAGCTGCCTTATCTTACTTGAAATCCCGTTCTAGAATCCTCAAGATAAGCCCAGAAATATATGAGAAATTGGATATTCATATTCATATCCCGGAGGGTGCAATCCCCAAAGACGGTCCCAGCGCGGGTATAACGATGGCAACTGCGTTGATCTCAGCTTTTACCAATCGGAAAGTGGGGAAGGATATTTGTATGACCGGAGAAATAACTCTACGAGGACAGGTCCTCCCTGTTGGAGGAATCCGTGAAAAAGTGCTGGCAGCACACCGCGCTGGTATCAAAAAAGTCATATTGCCAGAAAAAAACATGAAAGACCTTATCGATATACCCAAAAAGGTTATCATTGATCTCAAGATAATCCCTGTACAACACATGGATGAAGTATTAAAACATGCATTACATGCGGAGCCAGAGAAAAAAATTCTGTTCCCTATCAAAATCAAAGTAATTAAAAAGAAATCCGGGCATTAGCCCGGATTTCTTTTATTCATTTTTGCGGTTTTTCATCCGCAGGTTTCTGTTTTTCAGATTGCAGCATTTGAATCCCATTGCGCACCTGACCTAGAGTTCTATCAACTTCCATCTCAAGCCGGGTCAGACTCTCAAGCGCGTATTCATCTGCATCTCGACGAATATTATCTGCCTCACTTCTTGCTTGGGCAATTATTTGTTCTGCGCGAGCTTGTGCAGCTAGGACGATTGAGTCCTTTTGAACGAGTTCCTCGCTTTTTTCCTTTGTGAGGGAGAGAATGTTAGTCGATTCTTCTTTTGCCTTGGCAATGATCCTATCGCTTTGAGCAAGAAGTTGTTGAGATTTTTTTATTTCTTCAGGGATGGAAACACGCATCTGGTCGATAAGATCAAGGATCTTATCTTCATCAATCAGAACACTGTGAGTAAATGGGATTGGTCTGCTCTCGTCAAATAATTCTTCAAGGCGATCAACCAGATGTAAGATATCCATACCCTCTCCTCTCGCTTATCATTCGCTTTGAAGGTGCAATTATCGAGCCAATTAATTATAGCTTACTAATCACGCAACGAAGTGATCGGCATATCATTTCGTGAATCACCAATGGCTGCAAATGCTCTTTTCAATGCTTTTTCAATATGTGGGGGAACCATGGAACTCACGTCTCCGCCAAGAGCTGCAATTTCGCGAACAGTCGTGGATGACAAAAAGGAGTGTTCTTCGCTGGTAATCAAGGCGATCACTTCAATTTCAGCATCAAGGCGGTGATTGGCCAAAGCCATACGGAATTCGTGTTCAAAATCAGAAAAAACTCGTAATCCTCTCACGATTACCTGCGCATTTACCTTGCGGCAGAAATTTACCGTGAGGCCACTGTATCCCATGACTTTTATTTTTCCATCATCAATAAACGTATTGCGCACCATCTCCATTCTTTCTTCTGGTGGGAAGAGAAGATTTTTAAGTGGTCGGTCATATACCGCAATAATCGTTTCATCAAACAATTTTGACGCTCGTCGGGCGATATCGATATGCCCAAAATGCACTGGATCAAAGGTTCCCGGGAAAATTGCTCTAACCATCGTTTATCCTAACTGATGTCTCCCTGACCCGCTCGCCAAAAACTATTCACGCGATCTTTCAAGCGCGCAAGATTTGGATCCGAAAGGGCTGGATCTACATCGAATAATTGTTGTGCCTGTGTTCGGGCTGATTCTATTAAAGGCAAATCGGTCAAATTCGCAAGCCGCAGTTGTGAGTAACCGGATTGTCGTGTGCCCAGGAATTCGCCCGGACCTCGAAGCTGGAGATCTCGTTCAGCAAGAATGAAACCGTCATTCGTTTCAACCATCGCGGATAACCGTTCGTTTTCAATGGCGTCTTCTGTATCAGGAACTAGCAAACAAAAAGATTTTTCGTCACCACGTCCAACCCGCCCACGCAATTGATGAAGTTGGGCAAGACCAAAACGATTTGCGCCTTCGATCATAATTACAGTGGCATTGGTGATATCCACCCCAACTTCAACTACAGTTGTTGACACAAGGATTTGGAAGTCGTTTTTCCTGAACTTCTTCATCACAGAGTCTTTTTCATCCGGTTTGATTTTACCGTGCAGCAATCCCAACTTGAATTCAGGGAAAATATCTTTTTGCAACTTTTGATACTCTTGTACTGCAGCAAGTTCATCGCCATTTTCTTCTTTGTCAATTAATGGATAGATAATAAATGCCTGGTGTCCTTTTTCGACTTGAGATCGGATGTATTGATACGCTCGCTCGCGTTCGATTGGATAGATCACTTGCGTTTCAATCGGTAGACGACCCGTGGGCATTTCATCCATCACAGAAAGGTCCAGATCTCCGTATACTGTTAGTGCGAGAGAGCGGGGGATGGGAGTCGCTGTCATCACAAGTAGATGAGGATTTTGTCCCTTCTGACGTAATATCGCTCTTTGGTCAACGCCAAACCGGTGTTGTTCATCGATCACAGCCAGTTGCAGATTATGAAAGCTGACCGGTTCCTCGAGTAGTGCGTGGGTACCAATAATCAATTTTATTTCACCAGAAATCAATCCATTACGGATTTCCTGTTTTTCTTTTTCAGGTGTGTCTCCGATAAGTAAACGAATTTCGCCTTCTTTAAATATGCTGGAAGAATCTTTTTTCCGAATGAAGAGTGCGCGAATATTCTGATAATGTTGATCCGCAAGAATTCCAGTAGGTGCCATAATGGCGGCTTGCGCTCCCCGGGATGCAACAATTGCCATTGCAATTCCTGCAATCACGGTTTTTCCAGATCCCACATCACCTTGAAGCAGCCTGTTCATGGGTCTTCCAGATCCAAGGTCAGATCTAATTTCAGACAATACCGTTTGTTGGGCTTTTGTCAGGGAAAATGGAAGAGATTTTATTATATTTTCAAGCAGATCGTCTTCAATATTAAATATTTCTGCAATGACAGATTGCCAGGCGCGTTTCTGTTGAAGAACACCTAGCTGGAGAAGAAATATCTCATCAAAAGCCAGACGTTTGATGGCGTAGTTAAGGGTTTCTTGGGAATCAGGGAAATGAATATTTCTTAGCGCATTAGATAAATTGATGAGTTTTGCATCACCACAGATGGAAGCAGGGAGAAAATCAGGTATTTTTGTTGCCCAATAGCTTACAGTCTCATACATGAAACGGCGGACAGTCTTTTGAGTCAAGCCTGACGTTAATGAATATACCGGCACAATTCGATTGGTATGGAGATGTTCCTGCTCAAGCTGTTCTATATCCGGATTGGAGATTACGAAACGTCCAAGATACATATCAACTCTACCCGCTACTACCACCTGCATCCCTGGTCGATATGATTTAATTGGCCATGTTTGATTCCACCAAACGAGTCGCAGGAATCCAGTGCTATCGGTTACAACAATTTCAGTTATGTCCTTTGGTGGGCGACCACGCTTGAATGTATCACCACTCTGAATTGTGGCAATCACCGTGACATCTTCGCCGTGAACCAGGCGATTTATGGGTTTTAGCTGGCTGTAATCATCATAGCGACGAGGAAAGAAGAATAATAGATCTTCCAAAGTATTCAAATCCAGTGATTTGAGCATTTGGGCTTTGCCAGGACCAATACCCTGCAATACAGTCAAAGGAGCATCCATCCCGACAACTAATTGTGAATGATGATCTTCTTTCTGTAACTTTAAGGATTTCTTCTCAGTTTTTTGTAGATTGGAGTCTTGAACGTTTTCTTTTTGCGGAGAATTAATAGTTGGTTGAATTTCCTGGCTTGTTAAGTCAATTGATATCTTTTCTGGAGCTATTAAGGATAGTGAAGAAATGAGCTCATCCACGCATTTTTTACGATCTTCAATAGTTAAACTGGAATAAGACAATAATGAAGTTTTTATTCTTTCGATCAGTGAAGAATCAACTCCTGAAGTATAGGCTTCTGGTTCCCAATTGGGAAGTATCTTCTCTAAACCTCCCATGACAGCTCGATTATCGAAATTTCGATCGGCTTCTAATTTTAGGAATTTTCTCAATGTTTCAATAGGGAATGACATATGAATATTTTACCGCAAAGTGATTTTGTGGCTTGAGCAGGTTATCTCACTTTCAGATTACTGGGTTGAATTCTCGTGGATAAATAAACCTAAGAAACTTGGACCAAACATGGTCGCCAGGTAGGGAGTGATCTGGTGTTCAGTGAAAGGTGTTTTTGGGAAATTCTCATCGCTGAATTGTTTGATCTGGCGGGTTTCCTGCGGGGGAAGGTTTCCACCTTGAATAAGCGATATTTGGCGAAGATGGTCAAATTCATCCAGGAATTCCTGGAATGATTCAAGTGCATTTCGATAACTTCTAACTTTCTGCTGCGGGCTTAACTGACCATCCTCAAGCATGAACAAAGGATAAAGATTCAGATACTCACTAACTTTAGCCTGGGCGTAATCAATAAAACCAGCATGATAAAGGTATGAGAGCGAAGGCGTACAAAAATAACTGTATATGTGTGGAATGACTTCCCGCAGTTTCCTATCTATCTCTTTAGCTTTTAAACCTGAATATGCACTTTCAGCTGCAATTTGAACAAGTATGCCCAATCCGATGGATATTGTTAATGAATCGATCAGATGAATTCTTGAGCCGCCTGGAAATATCCTGATTGCTTCCTGGATTGCTGTAAATGTTCCATTCAATTTTGATGAAACTGTGATTACGACGATTTCGTTATAGTCACGGTTTAGTGCCTGGAATAATTGAACGAGCCTTTCAGGAGATGGTGGAACTACTGCCGGATGAAGCGTGTCGCCAGCCGTGATGGGAAGAATTAATTTCTTGATTTCCCGCGTATCATCTATTAATTCATTATTTAATTTGATAGATAGTGGTAATACATGAACTAGATCTCGCCCAAGGAAAGCTGGTTGTGGAAATTGTGCGGTGTTATCGGTGAGAATGCAAATCGAATTCATGAATTATTCGACAGAAATGATGAATTGATAATGTGGTTGACCACCTTCATGAATCTCGATTTCCTGGGATGAATATTTTTCACGGATTTTATCAGCCATCTGGTTGACTTCCTGTTTACTGATATCAGCTCCGTAAAATACAGTGATACGCTCCCGTTCTGTAGTTTTCGCATCTTCCAGGAAAGTAAAAATGGCGTCCTCAAGATTTTGCACGGCAGCAATCAATTGCCCGTTATGCAGGACGATAACCTGATCTTTCTTTACTTTTACACCGTTGATCTCCGCATTTCTGGTTGCTCTGGTGATCTCTCCGGTTTCGATATCTGTCAATGAGTCGTTCATTTGTTCAATAATTTCATTTAGATCGCCATCCGGATCCAACCTTAGTAAAGCAGAGAGGCCCTGGGGGATATTCTTGGATGGTATCACCGTGACATTCTTTTTGCTCATGGTTGCCGCCGATTGAGCAGCAAGGATAATATTCTTATTATTTGGCAGGATTATGATGCGGTCAGTAGGAAGAGCCTCGAATGCATTCAATATTTGTTCGGTGCTCGGATTCATCGTTTGGCCGCCCTCAACAAGCGCAGCAACACCCAAGCTGGCAAGAATCCTGGATATACCAATTCCTGGTGATATTGCCACAACCGCGATTTGTCCTGGTTGTATCGGAGCCAGTTCAAATTTTAGATTTGATTTTTTATTCTCCTTTTCCATTTGTTCAACCAGGTTTTCCATGGCAACTTTT
This sequence comes from uncultured Chloroflexia bacterium, assembly GCA_963804865.1. GTDB lineage: Bacteria > Chloroflexota > Anaerolineae > Anaerolineales > Anaerolineaceae > CAVVEQ01. Next base: position 544,033 of record CAWDSH010000001.1, on the reverse strand, counting down.
GTGATGGTGCCAAGCTTCATCACGTAGTCGATCGGTTCATATCGTTTATCGGTGGGTACGTGAATATGCATCCGATACATGCTATCGCCTTCACCAACCTGGATGGAGGTACCGATCTTGGATAAACCTGTATAAAATGCATCAAGATTAAGTTCTTTGAACGGTTCGAAATCCACTACAACTTCATAATCCTGACCAGGTTCGATGCTATCCATGGCACCATCCAGTTCCATCGCTTCCAAAGGTTGAACTGAAGAGACCGGAGTATCCAACGGATGACCTTTTAGATATCGCAGCATACCATCCAGAATAAAGAAGAGACCTTTCCCGCCGGAATCGACCACACCAGCCTGTTTGAGGATTGGGAGTAATTCAGGCGTACGTTGCACAGATTCATCTGCAATAACCACGAGTTTTTCAAGGATGGTGAGTAAATCATCCGTTTCATTTCCCAATTGCTCTGCTGCTGCAGCAACATCTTTTGCAACCGTCAAAATGGTCCCCTCAACCGGCCTGACAACACCTTTGTATGCGGTGATTTTTCCTTCATTCAAGGATCGGATAAATAACGCGGCATCCATAGAATCATAATTGTCTAAAGTACGCGCAAATCCTCGCCAAAGCTGGGAAAGAATGACACCGGAATTACCTCGCGCACCGAGTAAAGCACCTTGTGCAATGTTATGTGCGACTTTTCCGACATTGGTTTCTTCAGTTTGGGATATCTCGTTGACTGCAGATTGCATGGTTAAAACCATATTGGTACCGGTATCCCCGTCTGGAACCGGAAAAACGTTCAACGAATTGACAATCTGTTGATTTGTCCTCAGCCAATTTAAACCTGCTTCAACAAGATGCTTTAAATCCGAACCATCTATAGATAGTAATGTTTCTATATCTTTACTATTGGATTTTGGTTGGGTAGAGTGTTCCATGTTTTGTACGGTTCGGAATTGTCAATCAGGATTGCTGATCCGAAGCCCACGGACGTGAACGTTCACATTTGAGACTTGCAAGCCAGTTGATTTTTCGATCTGATATTGGATGTTTTCAGCCACGCTTGTTGCAACTGATTTCACGCGTGTTCCGTATTCGATTATCACATACACATCAATTTGAACGCTTTTACCATCATAGTCGACTTCAACACCAAGTGTGGGATCTTTAATCAAGATTTGTGCAATCCCATTAACCAGGTTTTTAGCTGATAGACCAACAACACCGTACGATTCGAGCGCTGATTGACTTGCAATGGTAGCAATCGCCCGGTGGGCCAGGTAAATATTTCCATAAATGTTATTTATATCGCTCATGATGTTATCCTGTTCTATTAACATTCATTCTTGAAAAAAGATACGAGATGTGGTAAACTCAGCCGCTGCAGTGGAATTGAAATCCACTTGAATATTGAAGTTTATTGCATGAAAGGAAATCTGGCAATGGCAAAGTGTGCAATGTGTGGAAAATCTACAACATTTGGTCATAATCGTAGTTTTTCACTTAGGTCAACAAATCGCAAGTTCCGTCCTAATTTACAGAAAGTCATGGTCGTAAACGAAGGAAAAAAGGTTCATAAAATCTTATGCGCTAAATGCATCAAAACGATGGCAAAAGTTTCGTAGTCTTTTTAATAATGTATTATCAAACCACGGCATTTGCCGTGGTTTTTATTTATTCAGAGAGTCTCTCAATGCTTTAATTCCAGCAAGAATCCCCTCAGGATGCCTGAAAATAGAAACTCCAGCCACAAAATTTCTTGCTCCAGCTTTATATACCAATGGAAGAGTATCCTCTGAGATCCCGCCATCGACTTGAATTATTGTTTCTAATTTATTTTTAGCGATAAGTCCTGAAATACGTTTAATCTTTTCTATTGAGCTGGGGATGAATTTCTGTCCACCATATCCGGGATTGACAGACATGACCAGGATAAGATCCGCATCAATAATTACATCTTCAAGGCTAGACACTGACGTACTGGGATTTATGACTACGCCGGCCTTGGATCCGGCTGAGTGGATACTCTGAATGGTTCGGTTGATGTTTGGATTTGATTCAATATGTACGCTGACATTATTCGCACCTGCTTGCAAAAAAGCATCTACAAATCTCTCAGGTTGGGTGATCATCAGATGAACATCAATTGGTAACGCAGTAATTTCTCTGCAAACTTCGACTACCCAAGGCCCCATGGAAATGTTTGGCACAAATACGCCATCCATTACATCCACGTGGATCCAATCTGCTCCACCTTTTTCAGCAAGAAGGATTTGTTGTTCCAACTCGCGAAAATCAGCAGCCAGAATGGAAGCAGATATGGTAAATGGTTTTGATTTCATCTAAGCACCTATGGTTTGAGAAGTGAATACCGGAAGATAATATAGATCCAGAATGGTATTAAACCTCCAGCGAATAATAATGCCAAGAATCCAAGGCTTAATGTTTTCCAGTCAAAATCCAATTCATCGACCTTGAACAACGAATGATTTGTTTGAGTTTGTAAATAAGGTGAATTCGGAGTTGGAAGCTCATGCTGATTACTGAATGTTTGAAGGACGCGGCCGAGTTGATCGGCGGATCGATATCGAGATGATGGATCCTTCGAAAGAACCTTCAAAATTATCCTATCCAATTCTGGGGGCAAGGACGAGACAAGTTTTCTTGGAGAAATTGGCTCTTCATCACGATGCAAGCGTGCCAATTCATCAGCTTTCTTTGAGATAAAGGGGAGTCTCCCTGTTACACATTCGTAAAGAATAACACCCAAGGAATAAACATCTGAAGCAGGAGAAGGTGCATTTCCAGAAGCCTGCTCTGGAGAAAAATAAAGGGGAGAACCCCAAACAGTGTCATTTTTCTCGTCCGGTGATATGGTTGCTAGCGCACGGGCTATACCAAAATCTGTGACCTTTAAGCGATCATCAGGTGAAACTATAAAATTATGTGGTTTGACATCACAATGTACCAAACCAGCTCGATGCGCATAGCCAATGCCGGCACATGCTTGAATCATGAGGGGGATGATTTCTTCAATTTCAAACTTGCCTTTTTGTGTGAGGATCGATTTTAGGTCATTTCCAGCAATGTATTCAAGTACGAGGAAGGGCATCCCGGCATCGAATCCAAAATCATGGACGGTTACAATATTCGGGTGAGATAAGTTGGCGGCAGCTTTGGCTTCCAACAGAAAACGATCAATAAAAGAAGGATCTGAAGAAAAGTCCTTCTTTAAGATTTTTAATGCAACATTTCTTTCAAGGGTAAGATCTTTGGCAAGGTAAACAACGGCCATGCCTCCTGTGCCTATAGATTGATAAAGTTTATATCGACCCCCTATAACTTTATCGGTGAAATGTTTATCTATCATGACAAAAAAATTATAACATAGGGGTGTTTATTCATTCCCGTTTATAATATTTGCCAAATGAACGAATAGGTAAGGTAATGAAGAGAAACAGCCACAACATCAAAACCATAATCATTACAATCGTAACTATAGTAATTTTGAGTATTTTAACCAGTACGATTATTTCTATTTTCTTTCCTTCAAATATAAGGATTCAAGCTCCAACCCCAATAGTCGCTTTCATCCCAGCACCCTCAGAAACACCTATGATTGATTTTTCATTGCTAATGGTCACACCAACAATAAGACCTCTGGAAATCATCAATGGGATCGCCATTGGTACCTATGTTCAAGTTATTGGTACTGGCAACAGCGGGTTGCGGTTCAGGGAGCAACCCGGGCTTCAAATGAATACCGTGTTTGTGTCAGGAGAGTTCTGAGGTTTTTGAAGTCAGCGAAGGACCACGGGAAGTGGATGGAAAAACCTGGTGGTATTTGGTTGCGCCTTACGATCCCAATCGAAATGGCTGGGCAGTTATTGATTATCTAATACCTTTAAGTACCCCCCAACCATAATATGGCGATTTATAGGTCGTAATACTTTTCAATTTCAAATGGATGAGGTCTTAGATTTACTTCGTATTCTTCTTGCCTTTTTGCCCTGATCCAGGATTCAATCAATTCCCTTTTGAAAATATCACCTGCAAGAAGGAATTCATGATCGTCGGACAACGCTTGAACCGCAGCTCCCAGACTAGTTGGCAGGCTTTTTATGGCGCTTCTTTTTTCATCAGTCCAAGAGAAGATGTCATCATCGATGGGTCCAAATCCAGCCGCCGTTGGATCAATTTTGCGATTTATCCCATCCAATCCAGCCATTAACATCGCAGCTTCAGCTAAATAGGGATTGCAGGTGGCATCTGGGGGTCGAAATTCAAATCTGACCTGATCTGGTTTTGTCGCATACTTTGGTACACGGATCGCTGCGCTCCTATTGCCCGAGGAAAAGAAACAATTAACAGGTGCTTCATAACCTGGTACCAGTCGTCGATATGAATTTGTACTTGGATTTGTGAATGCCAATACCGCAGGAGCGTGAGTTAGAAGCCCTCCTATATAGAACCGGGCTATTTGGCTTAGTAAGTTTCCTTGTTTTCCATCATAAAAAATGTTCTTTTTGTTTTTTAAGAGCTGTTGATGAAAATGCATGCCACTTCCTGCTTCTCCATACAAGGGTTTTGGCAGGAATGTGACAGTAAGCCCTGCTTGATGAGCAACCATCTTCGTGATGTATTTAATGTGCATCGCTGCATCAGCTGATTGCACAGCACCTAGAATTGGTGTTTCTATCTCGCATTGACCAGGACCTCCCACCTCGTGGTGGTGATATTTGACTGGGATCCCGATTTCTTCCAGCACCAATGCCATTTTATTGCGAAGGTTAAAGAACTGATCTGCTGGTGGGATGGCATGATACCCCCCATGCTTGGGTAGGAGATACCCTTGACCACCTTCGGCATTGTTCCAGAAACCTTCAGGTGAGTCAATTGAATAATAGGATTCATTGACAGTATTACTGATGGCAATTTCTGAGAAGATATAGAATTCAAATTCCGGTCCCCAACGACTTTCATCTGCAATGCCTGAACTCTTAAGATATTGTTCTGCTCTTCTAAGAATAAATCTTGGATCTTGATGGAATTGAATTTTCGAATCAGCTTCGACGATATGACACACAAAACTCAATGTTGGAGAATCCCAAAATGGATCTAGAAAGCCAGTATTCAGGTCTGGGATGAGAGCCATATCGCCGGATTTGACATTTTTTAATCCAATACTTGAGCCATCAAAACCTACCCCACTTTCCATCAAAACGGGTAAAAATTCGGTTGCGGAAATTGTTACATGATGCCAACGACCCCAAAGATCGCAAAATTTCAGATCGATCATTCGTAAATCGTTATTTTTTATGTACCCAGCAGCTTCCGAAAATTCCTTGAACATGTCAGACCCTCCAATATGATTGTACATGAAGGAGCTATGCCAGTCCAGAATGGGAAGGGGGTGGATTAAGCTTGCAAACTTGTTAAATAAAATCTAGTTACTCTAAATTGAATTTTCAGTATAATTGATGCAACTCATTATTATGGTTTTGGAAGTTTACCGTTATGATTGTGAATAAGGTGCATATTACTCTTAAAGTTAGTATAAGAAAGTGAAAGTAATTTCTAGGAGGAAAGTCTGGATACCCAACATATCAGCAACGAGGTAAACGATTCCGGCACTGTTCAACAACTTCAAGCTGGATATGTCCTGGTTGACCGATATGCCATTCAGGAAGTTATTGGTGTTGGCGGTATGGGTTCGGTTTACCGTGCGCGTGATCTTCATTTTCCGAATGTTATCAAGCTTGTCGCGGTCAAGGAAATGATCAACTCGGCACCGGATCCGCTCGTTCGAAAGACGATTGTGCAAAATTTCGAACGCGAGGCGAACATCCTGGTTACTTTGGGACACCCCTGCATTCCAAAGATTTTTGACTATTTCACATTTGATGACCGTTCATATCTAGTTATTGAGTATGTGCACGGCAAGGATCTGGAGCAGTTATTAAGTGAAGTTCAAGGCTTCATGGAGGAAGATCAGGTTATCTCCTGGGCGATTGAATTATGTGATGTTTTGCAGTATCTACACAATCATAAACCTGAGCCTATCATTTTTAGGGATATGAAGCCTTCCAACGTGATGGTTAATCAACAGAATCACATCATGTTGGTTGATTTCGGAATTGCCAAGATTTTTAAGCAAGGTCAAAAAGGTACCATGATTGGAACTGAAGGGTATTCACCTCCAGAACAGTATCGTGGTGAGGCAACTCCTCTTGCTGATATATATTCGCTCGGTGCAACCATCCATCATTTATTGACTCATCGGGATCCAAGATTGGAAGCACCATTTACATTTAATGAACGCCCTATCAGAAAAACCAATCCTGCGGTATCCCCCGAGGTAGAAGCTGTCATCAATACGGCGCTTCAATACAATCCTGAAGATAGGTTCCAATCAGCTGATGCCATGAAAGAAGCCATGATGGGCGCGGCAAAAAAAACAGGGGCCTTATCGCGAATTGCATTGGGTTCGACCACCCCGATAGTTCAAGAGCAAACTATCAAACCTCTCTGGACATTTGAAGTTGAAGATGAAATTCGCGGTTCTCCAACTTATGACAATGGTGTTATTTATGTAGGAGCATACGATAATAATCTGTATTCACTCAATGCAGCTGATGGGCAATTTAATTGGAAATTCCCAGCTGAAGGTGGGATTGTCGGAAAACCAACGATCAACGATGGGGTAGTGTATTTTGGATCTGAAGATCAACGTCTCTATGCTGTTTCAGCCCGGACCGGGAAAGTTGCATGGACATATTTTACTGAAGGTCCGATAAGATGTTCGCCGAGAGCTGCTGAAGGGCATATTATCATTGGTTCTGATGATGGATTCCTTAGTGCAGTCAATATCTTATCCAATCGCAAGAGTTGGTCAGTAGAAGCCGGCAGCCCTGTTCGATCAACACCCTGCATTACCCAGGATTCGATCTATTTTGGTGCCGAATCCGGAGATTTCTTCTGCATAGATTTCCACGGTCAGACCAAATGGAGGTTTAAGGCAAAAAGAGCCATCACTTCTTCCCCTCTGGTAGCCCAAGGATTTGTGTATTTTACTTCCCTGGATGCGACCTTCTACGCGGTCGATGCAAAAGCCGGTTGGGTGATATGGCGTTTCCGGATGGGGAAAGGGTCAGTATCGTCTCCTTGCAATGCTGAGAACCTGGTTTTTGTGGGATCTGCTGACGGATTTATTTATTGTGTTGAAGCTGCTAACGCCCGGGAAATTTGGCGCTTTAAAACTGATCATCAGGTTAGCGGATCACCGGTAATCTATAAAGATGTGCTTTACTGCGGTTCAGCTGATGGTAATTTGTATTGTATTGATTATCGAACCGGCCGATTGCGGTGGAAATATGCCACTAATGGAGCGATAACAGGTAATCCAGTTGTTTATAATGACATCTTATATATTGGGTCCGCAGATCATATCCTTTATGCGATGATGACATAAGTCATCAGAAAGCAAATAAATGGCTAACTTTTTTGAAGAACTTATTGGAAAAATATTTGGCAAGAAAGAAAGGGAAGTTTCGGATGTTCAGACTGCCCCTCTTTCAGAAGAGCAACTTAAAGCTGTAAGTGCATTACCGGTTTCATTAAAACCAATGCAGCTTTCAGTTGGAAGTGCCCAGAGCGTGGGAAAACAGCGGGAACATAACGAGGATTCAATTTTTACCTTGAATTCAATTCTTGCGGATGGGAATATCGAATTGCCTTTTGGAATTTTCCTGGTTGCGGATGGAATGGGAGGGCACCAGCATGGTGAAGTAGCCAGCGGGGTTGCCACACGTGCCTTTTCTCAATTCTTAATATCGAAACTCTTCATGCCATTTTTAGGTGTGGTGCCTGAGTCACCCAATGAAAGCCTTCAAGAAATGATGGAACAGGCCATGGTTGAAGCGCAACAAGCTGTCCTTAAAAGAGCCCCTGGTGGAGGCACAACCCTAACTGCGGCATTGATTCTTGGGGAACAGGTTACGCTGGCGCATGTGGGTGATACCCGCGCTTATTTCATTTACCCGGATGGTCGCATGCATGCAGTTACTCAAGATCATTCACTCGTTCATCGCCTGGTCGAATTAGGACAAATCAACGAAGATGAAGCATTAACACATCCTCAAAGAAACGTACTTTATCGCGCGATCGGGCAGGCTGAACCTTACAGACCAGATATTGATACATACCAATTGCCACACCCAGGTTCTTTGTTATTATGCAGCGATGGTTTGTGGAGTGTTGTTTCTGAGTCTGAAATTTTTAGAATAGTCAAAAGTTCAGGCAATCCTTCAATCGCTTGCCATGAGCTAGTAAAAGCTGCTAACTCTGCTGGTGGGCCGGATAATATAAGTGTGGTATTAGTCCAGGTACTTACGTAAGAAAAATTACAATGGGGACAGATTATTACAGCGTATTAGGACTACCACAAGATGCTACTTCGGAGGAGATCCGTTCAGCATATTTTGATTCTGCGAGGAAACTCCATCCAGATGCTAATCCGGATCCGGATGCCCAGGTTCAATTCTTAGCTGTCCAAGAAGCATACGATACTCTTTCCAATGAAGATAAAAGAAAAAAGTATGACAAAGGCTTGCCTCTTCGTGATGTTGTTCCGGATATTTCCATAAAAGCCAAATATAGCCGGTCGGGCATACCCATGCTCGCCGAAAAGCAGATCCTCTATGCATTGCTGGATATTAATTGCTCAGCAAAATTCGATCCTTCACATTATCCGCCAATAAGTCTGTGTCTTGTTTTGGATCGCTCTACATCCATGAATGGGGGAAGAATGGATATGGTGAAAGCGAATGCCGTGAATCTTATCCGGCAGCTGCGGCCTGATGATATGATCTCGATTGTGGCATTTAGCGATCGGTCAGAGACAATCATTCCTCCAACCCGGGTAGGCGATATCAGTCGGTTCGAAGCGCGAATTCAAGGGATAATGGTATCGGGGTCAACAGAAATATACCAAGGATTGGAAGCTGGGGTCTCGCTCCTTAAGACTGGCTCTATCCTTTCTGCCATCAAACAATTAATACTGATTACTGATGGTCATACATACGGAGATGAGCAGGCATGTTTTGAACTTGCCAAGCGCTGTGCCAATGATGGCATCACCATCCATGCACTTGGCGTCGGGCATGAATGGAATGATGAATTACTGGATCAAGTATCCAGCTTAAGCGGCGGTAACGCGAATTTTATATCATCACCGAAAGACCTGTTCAATTTCATCGATCAGAGGTTGAGCGCCATTGTCCGTGTATATGCTCGAAATGTGATCTATGAATATGAATGTGATGAGGGTGTGGAATTATCATACGCATTTAGACTTTCTCCAGATATCACGCCTATATCAATAGATGCCCCTATGAATTTGGGTAATGTCTGTTATGATACCAATTTATCAGTTCTGTTAGAATTTATGGTGAAGCCAATTAGCCCTAAAACTCAAAAGCTTCACTTAAGTAAGGGGCGTATCCGAATGGAGATACCTTCCAAATCAATGCCAATGGCGCGTCTATTTGTTGACTTAAAACGAGATATCGTTCAAAGTCTTGAAAAAGAATCAGCGCCAATTTCCATCGTAGAAGCCATGGCGCGATTGACTTTATACAGAATGCAGGATAACGCGCGCAAGGAAGTAGAGGATGGTGAGATTGATCGTGCCACTGAACATTTGCACCACCTTGCAACTCATTTATTAGCACAAGGGAATCGGGATTTGGCACATACTGTTTTGATGGAAGCTGAGCATATCCAACAAAGTCGCCGTTTTAGCCAGGAAGGGGATAAGCGGATAAAATATGGTACAAGAGCACTGCTCTTATTACCAGGACCGGAGCAAAATAAGCCATGATTATTTGCCCTAATTGTCAACATGAAGAAATGCCAGGTGCGCTTTTCTGCAGTGAATGCGGTGCCAGGCTTGTATTTCAGGATAATTTGACCACTCAACAAATCAAGAAAACGCCGTCAGATATTCTTACACCTCAAGCCGGTCCTCAACCGCCAATTCCAAATATCGAACCTGAAGATGCTGATTCTGTTGTTTCTTTACATCTTGTAGATACAGGGCAAGTAATTCATCTTTCAGGGCGCACTGAATTTACTCTTGGAAGGGTATCTGAAGGCCAACCAATTTTGCCTGATATTGATCTTTCACCACACGAGGCTTACGCTCAGGGTGTGTCACGTTTACATGTGGCACTAAAAATCATCAACCAAGGTGTGGTGGTAACTGATCTAGGCTCATCCAATGGAACGAGAGTGAATGGGCAAAAAATTGTCCCTCATGTGGATTATCCGGTAAATCATGGTGATATTATCGCTATTGGAAAATTAAAAATCCAAGTATTGATCCATAAGTAAAAATATTAAGGAACGAAAATGCCTAGTGTAATAGTTCATATCTCTAATGAAGATCCTGTCATGGGTGAAATTGATGCATTACCCGGTGCGGGCGACTCGGTAATTACTTTAAAAAATCCGCGTAGGAAAGATGGCAAAGATGTCAATTACTTGGAAGCAAATGTCAGCGTTGTGCTCTTTCCCCTTGCTAAAGTAAATTTTATTGAAGTAGTATCAGTTGAGGCGGAGGAAGAAATCATCACCTTTGTTAGAGAGTGAGTATGATGGCTGAAGAAAGTTTCAAAAATCGCGTCGTGCTTGTAGTTGATGACGAAGAGCGCATGGCGCGTTTTATTCGCCTAAATCTTGAGCATGACGGTTTTCAAGTTGTTGAAGCTTATAACGGTATGCAGGCGATGAACGCTATCCGGGAAAAGATACCAGATATCGTATTATTGGATGTGATGTTGCCTGACATGGATGGCTTTGAAGTGCTCAAACTTATTCGTGAGATGAACTCTCTTCCTGTAATTATGCTAACAGCGAAAGGCGAAGAGGATGACAGGGTGAGGGGTTTGGAATTAGGCGCAGATGATTACGTTACCAAACCATTCAGCCCTCGTGAATTAGTCAGTCGTGTGAAAGCAGTCTTAAGGAGAGGTGAAGCTGGCAGCTTGGTTTCCAAAGATATATTTGAAGTAGACGAGAGACTGAGAATTGATTTTGGTCGAAGGGAAGTATGGGTAGAAGATAAGCTCATTCAGCTCAGACCCACAGAATATCGCCTGCTTTATCATCTGATTCAAAATACTGGATGGGTAATGACATATGATCAATTACTGGCAAAAGTATGGGGTTACGAGTATCGCGATGAACCCCATTATGTCAGGTTGTATATAAATTATTTACGGCAGAAACTTGAAAAAGACCCCGCTAATCCAAAATACATCTTAACCGAGCGTGGGGTTGGTTATCGATTTCTTGATTTCAAAAGAAAAAAGAATGATTAATATAGGAGAGCATAATGATTGAAGAACCAATCCATGTAAATGATGATGCATTTGAGAAAACCGTTTTACAATCCACTATTCCTGTAATTGTAGATTTTTGGGCTCCCTGGTGTACCCCTTGTAAGATGGTTGCTCCCATACTTGATAAATTGGCAAAGGAAAACACTGGTAAATTATTGGTGGCAAAAGTAAATGTCGATGAAAACCAAAAATACTCTGGACAATATGGTGTACAAGGTATTCCAACTATGTTGTTTGTCTCAAAAGGAAAAATTCTTCATCAACAGGTGGGGGCTTTACCGGAAGGGATGTTGAGAGAAGCAGTTAAGCAGTTCATGGAAGTAGCTGCCAAAGAATAGTAGAAAGGCGCCTCAGAGCGCCTTTCTCTTTTATTACTTTATTGATATTGATCCTACTATTCTTTGACTCTTTCCATAACTGCCCCCAACGCAAGCAATTTTTGATCAACCTTTTCATACCCGCGATCAATCTGACCTACATTTCGAATAACTGATTTTCCCTCAGCTGAAAGTGCAGCGAGGAGTAATGCCATTCCAGCACGGATATCCGGGCTTTCCATTTTCTCGCCAAACAACTGACTGGGACCTTGGACAATACACCGATGCGGATCACAAAGGACTATGTGTGCACCCATTCCCACAAGTTTATCGGTAAAAAACATGCGACTTGGGTACATCCAATCATGAAACAGGATGGTGCCCTTTGATTGGGTGGCAATCACGATAGCAATACTCATCAGATCAGTGGGAAATGCCGGCCAGGGCATGACACTGATTTCTGGGATGGCTCCACCCAAATCCGACTCGATAACCAGTTTTTGACTTTTTGGGACAACGATATCTTTACCATCAGTATCCCAATGTGCACCTATGCGGCCAAAAACCAGGCGCACCATATCCAGGTACTGACTACCCGCGTTTTTGATTCGAACTTGACCTTTTGTGGCTACTGCTGCACCAATAAAACTGACAACCTCCAGATAATCGGGTCCAACGGTAAATTCTCCCCCATGCAATTCTGGCACGCCGTGAATTTCCAGTGTATTCGATCCTATATTCCTGATATCCCCCCCCAGGGTATTCAGAAAATGACATAGTTCTTGTATATGAGGTTCAGACGCAGCATTTCGTAATGTGGAGATCCCTTCCGCGCGAACACACGCCATAATCGCATTTTCAGTTGCTGTAACGCTGGCTTCGTCCATCAGGATATCAGCACTTTTAAGCTTCTTGGCGGTGAAATGAAAGGTGCGATCATATTCAATGGAAACTCCCAATTTCCTCAAGGCTAATAAATGGGTATCTACCCGTCGGCGACCGATCACATCACCGCCAGGAGGTGGGAGTGACAACTCACCTGATCGGGCTACCATTGGGCCAGCCAGCAGGATCGATGCGCGGATTTTTTTACATATTTCAGGATCCAAATCAGCGGGGCATACTTCCCGGGCGCGGATCTTCCAGGAATGATTCCCCAAGGAACTAATTTCAATGCCAAGACTTCTTAAAAGCGATTGCATCGTTACAACATCAAGAATATCTGGCACGTTATGTAATATGATCTCCTGGTCAGTCAATAGACAAGCCGCTAAAATTGGCAGCGCAGAGTTTTTGTTTCCGGAAGGTGTCACTTCTCCCATTAATGGATGTCCACCTTCAATTATGAATTTTTCCATGCATGACTCCTTTTAAAATTGTACCAATACAGTTAAAGAGTATTTGTTATTTTTGTTAAACCTACGGGGTTATCAATTTCCAGGTTTTTCTCTTTTGCCAGCTGCATGGCAAATAATTGCCCTGGGAGGACAGCTACTAATGGAGACAACCATTCATCAACCCTTATTGGGATTTGAAAAGAGAGTTTAGAAGTATGCGTTTTGGTAATCTGATTTGAAATCAGGATAATCTCTGCACCTCGGCAATCCAGATTCTTTATGAGATCATGCATGTCAGCTGAAATTTCTCCTTTAGGAGAAATGATAATGATTGGGAATCCTGGTTGAGCAGTAGCAATAGGGCCATGGCGAAAGTCAGCTGAAGAATATGGCTCCGCTACTACTCTAGTCAACTCTTTGATTTTTAAGGCTATTTCGAAAGCTGTTGCATAGTTATATCCACGACCAAGGACTGCACAGTATTCAATATAACGATACCGTTCAACATGATCCAGTTTCTCCAATGAAGCATTTAACGTTTCTGTCATTATTGATGGAAGTAATTCAATGCGTTTAAGCCCTTGCAAATCTTGTTGAAGGCATTTAGAAAAAATTGCCAGAGCTGCAAGTGAGGCTGTGTATGTCTTTGTTGCTGCGACAGCTTTTTCGATACCGGTATGAACTGAAATAACGAATTCCGCTTGTTTTGATAGAGGCGAATTCACCGAATTGGTGATAGCCAGAGTTGGACATCCCTTTCTTTTTGCTTCTGATAAAACAGCGATAATATCTGGGGATTGACCTGATTGTGAAATCCCAATTACCAATGCATCCGTAAGGTCAGGTGGAGATTTATAAATCGAGAAAAGAGATGGTGTCGCTAATGCTACCTGAATATGGTTTTGAGCTCCAAAGAGATACTGTGCATACCTGGCGGCGTTATCCGAAGTTCCACGTGCAGCGATGACAACGTATCGGAATCTATTTCTAAGTGTTGTGCAAATAGAATCAATATGATTAGTTTCTAATTTGAGCAAACTCTTAACAATATCTGGTTGCTGCAAAATCTCTTTTCGAAGTATAGACATGGGTTCTCCAATTTCATTATTATTTTAACGCTTTTACTAATGAATCGTGCAATAATTATTCATTATGAAAAGATTTATAAAATCCTGGCTTTATGGAGAATAAAATGATCCAGACAGAAATCATCGACACTCAAAATAAGGCGCAAGTCAAGGAATTCGTAGATTTTCATTACAGGCTGTATGAAGGTACGCCGCAATGGGTTCCGCCTTTTTACAGCGATATCCGGTTGATGCTAAATAAAAACAAACACCCGTTTTATGAACGTAATGACGCTGATTTTATCCTAGCCAAAAAGGGGAACGAGGTCGTAGCACGCCTGGCAATCATGGAGAATCGGGCGTTCAATGATTATCATAAAGTAAAGAAGGCTCAATTCTATCTGTTTGATTCTGTCGATGACCAGGAAGCTGCGAACGCGGTTTTTGAAAGAGCATCCGATTGGGCAAAGAAAAGGAATCTGGATCATTACGTGGGTCCGAAGGGATTCAGTCCATTTGATGGTTACGGCATTCTGGTTGAAGGATACGATCAACATCAAATGATGACGATGATGAATTACAACTTTCCATATTACCCAAGATTAATGGAAGCACAAGGTTTTAAAAAAGAAGTTGATTTTGTATCCTGCTACCTCGCCAAAGAGCATTTCAACATTCCTGAAAAAGTAAGGGAGGTAGCACGCAAGGTCGAAGAAAGAGGATCTCTTAAAATCAAGAATTTTTCCTCTAAGAAAGAATTGAAAGAATGGGCTCAAAGAATTGGACAGGCTTACAATAAAACATTTGTAAATAACTGGGAATATTATCCTTTTACTGAAGGGGAAATTAAACTTGCCTTGGATGGTCTTTTATTGGTTGCTGTTCCATCTTTGATCAAATTAATCACTCATCATGATGAAGTTGTGGGTTTCTTACTTGGGTTTCCTGATATCACCAAGGCGCTTCAAAGACAAAAAGGGGATGTATCTCTTTGGAAACCCTGGGGAATAATGGATATTATGAATGAGATAAAACGTACAAATTGGATCTCTCTCAATGGTGCAGGCGTCCTACCTGAATTCCAGGGAAGAGGTGGTAATGCCCTTATGTATGCCGAAATGGAAAAGAGCATTAAAGCTGGGCATTTTGAGCATGGCGAATTGACTCAAGTCGCTGAGACAGCTGTGCAAATGCGTAAAGATCTGAAAACTTTAGGTGGAATCGAGTACAAGAACCATAGAATTTTCCACCGAGATGTTTAGCTAATTATTGAGATTAAGAACCGGGCTAAATTGATCAGCCCGGTTTTTCTGTTTTTAATACCCTCTTACGCATTAATCGTAGTAAGGAATAAATCCCAGCTGCTTCCCATAAAATAACAAAGGGGAGCAATGGAATGATATATCTTTGATATGGTAAAGGAACTGAGACCAGGAAGAAAGCTAATTCACATAAGAAACCAAGTAATATTATCAACCAAGCATTTGGATGATCATCTCGGTATTTTTTTATCTCAAACAGGGACAATCCGAGACCCAAAAGCGTAAAGAAAAATAACAATATCCCACCAGTTTTATTTCTAAAGGAACCGTTCAAAGGATTTGCTAGATACGATATTTCACTTTGCTTGGTTCGTAGAGAGTAATTTCCGTAATCGTAAAAGGCGAGGGGAGAAAAATATAAATTACCGATGACTGAGAGAGACCGGTCACCATATGAATCAAGTACTCGTTCTGGGGCTACTTTATGTAAATCTTCCACTTGATTTGTTATTAGATTACTCCTCGCAATTATCGCGGTATTAATAGATCTCAAGGGATTGGACCAAAGGATAGGATTAAGCAAAAAAGTGACAAAAATGACAATTGTCATGGAACCTATTGATATGGTTAGAATATTCCTCCAGTTATCAGTTTTCCTAATGATTTTAAATAGCAATATGAGTAATACAACAAATGCAAGGGGAGCTGCAGAATACTTAGTATTTATGGCGAGCGCTATAACAATTGCAGCAAGCGGCCAATTTTTCTGATTTTTAATTATTATCCATAGAAACAAGATTATAAAAAATACCAATGGTCCTTCTGACATGGCTCTTCTAGTGTGTAATAAGATCAATGGATTTATTGTGTAAAAAGCCATAAATAACCAACCTAACAAGTGAGAAGTTATCTGCTTGCCAAGTTTAAATAGAAAAAACAAAGAAAAAGGAAAGAAAATTGCAGTGGAAAGCCTACTAACCAAAAGTTGACTATCGCTTGGAAAAGCATCTGCATCGATATTTTGATCCCATGTTTTTGACCAATCCCAATCAGACTTCAATGGTGGGATATCAGACAAATTTCTGGCAATCCCAATCAGGTAGCGGGTTAGTGGGGCATCCAATAGACGATAAGATTGGCGAATTGGATTTGAGGGTGTTTGGCTAAAGAAAAATGACTTGGGTTCCTTGAAAATAAGCTCAATATCCGAACTCATGTAGATCTGAGTGCTTTCATCAGGATGGAATGGAACCGCTAATAAATCCCAAAAATATAATATTGAAGCAAGGGTGATAAAAAGAGAAACATACACCCAGGATAATATTTCCACCTTGGAAAAATGAGGTTGTATTATGCTCATTTCTTTTCTGAGTTTATTCTACAGCTTTTTTTAAAGACTAGATTTCAAATCAAATTGGATTATTCAAGCTGATGTAGAATTTGAGTAATCTATGAAATTCAACAAACCGAAACCTTTATATTATTTTATTGCGATACTGGTATTTGCACTATTCTGGAAATTAATCCTAATACTATTAGATGCGTTTCCCTTCAACTCAGATGAAGCTATTGTAGGCTTAATGGCGCGCCATATCCTCTTTGGTGAAAGGCCAATATTCTTTTATGGGCAGGCTTACATGGGGAGCCTGGATGCATATCTGGTGGCTTTAGGTTTCTCAATTATTGGGCAGAAAATCTGGGTCATCCGATTGGTTCAAATTATTCTTTATTGCGCAATCAGTTTTACAACTTACCGGATTGCAGAAAAGATTTTTGACTCAGCAATACCAGGATTATTTGCTGTCGCGCTCCTGGCTATTCCTACAGTGAATATGACGCTCTACACAACGGTGAGTCTCGGTGGATACGGGGAAGCATTATTAATTGGAAACCTGATTCTGCTCTTAGGATTTACTCTTGTCGAAGGCATCAACAAGCCTGAAGCAGGAAACAAGAAAAGATATTTGTTCTCATTTTTATTGGGATTATTCATCGGCATGGGATTATGGGCAAATGGATTGACTCTTATATACGCATTTCCATGCGCGATTTACGTCCTATGGAAATTAACTGTCAGCAAGAAAAGGGATTTGATTCTTGTCACAGTTTTTCTTATTACACTTGGGATGCTTCTTGGAGCAGCTCCTTGGGGATTCTATGCCATTAATATTTCTCCCGCTCTATTAATTAGTGAGCTGACCGGATCTGCGGTTGCAGTCGAAACATCTGAGTTGGGAAGCAGGATCATCAATCATTTGATCAACTTATTGATTTTAGGAGTACCGGTAATATTTGGCATGCGTCCACCGTGGGCTGTTAAATGGCTTGGAGTTCCTTTGATTCCCCTGGCATTGATATTTTGGTCAGCGTCTGTATTCTTTGGATACTTTGCTATCCGGAAGAAAACCAAAAACTGGATAAAAATCCTTCTTTTATTCGGAGTGATCCTGGTCCTAATGATAGGATTTTTATTTACGTCATTTGGAGCTGATCCTTCTGGAAGATATTTTTTACCCATTCAGATAATCCTTACCGTTTTTGCTGGGGGGATGTTATATAGGGCTAATTGGGCGATGAAATGGAAATTGCTGATCCTCGCTGGAGTGTTGGGTTTCAATGCATGGGGTACGCTTGAATGCGCGTTTCGCAATCCCCCGGGAATCAGTACACAATTCGATCAGACAACCGTCATAGATCACAGCTATGATGAGAAACTGATTGAATTCTTAAAAGAAAATGGGGAAATTCGTGGAATAACAAATTATTGGGTAAGCTATCCTCTTGCCTTTCAATCCAATGAAGAAGTGATTTTTGTGCCACTATTGCCCTATCACCAAGATTTGCGTTATACATCCCGAGATAATCGATACGCACCTTATTCAGAACTTGTAGCAGCCAATAGTAGAATGGCTTTAATCACAACGAATACACCTGATTTGGATAAACTACTCAGGCAGAAAATGAATGAATTAAAAATCGATTGGGATGAAGCGATAATTGGTGATTATCAGATCTTCTATGGATTGTCTCAACCGGTTCGAATTGAGGATTTTGTATTCACCTATCAGCCGTAAATATCGAATCGGGAATCATCCAGAACCGGGAGTTTGGACCGTACTTCTTTTATTCGATCGATATCAATCGTTGTTGACAATAGGGCTTGTTCATATGAAGAGGAGACTGCAATCCGTTTTCCCCATGGATCAATGACAGCTGATCTTCCTCCAAGAAGAACATCCCCGGAAATTCCACCAGCGTTGCATCCTACAAGATAGATATTGATTTTCGATAGCTCGTGCAATGAGCAAGGTATTCCAATGCTTGATTCGCTTGAGAGGCCACTCGCTTGAATTAATCACTATTTCTGCGCCGTTTTTCATGTAAAATCGGAACATCTCGGGAAAACGCAGATCATAGCAAATCGATAAGCCAATATTTACTCCCAAAATATTTAGGCTTACAGGAGCATTACCGGGTGTAAAGTAAAGATGCTCATTATTTAATTTGAACAAATGGATCTTTTGATATGATGAATGTTCTTGATGTGGATCAATTACGATCAATTCATTTCCATACAGTTCCTTGTTTTTGGTTATATAAGAGCCAGCGATGACGATCTGATATTGCTTTGAAATGGATAATAATTCATTGAGTACGCTTCGGTTGTTCAAAGCAATTTTTTCAATATTCGAGTAATCAAAGCCACTTGTCCATAATTCGGGGAAAATGATAAATTTACTACCTTCATCAGCAGCCTGCTTAATTAGATCGCGACCGATTGAAAGATTTTTGGAGATATTGCCCAGATGAATGTTCACTTGAGCCACAGAAATCTTTAATTGCATGTGTGAATTATAATTTATTCATACTAATAATCCCGGAGATTATTTGAAAAACCAAAATAAGCAGAAATCTTTTATTTTCTTGATTGCCTTGGTGATTATCATTTTTGTTTTGATCACCTATGGAAACTACCGATACTCAATTACCAATCCAGGTGGTACAGATTTCCTTGTTCATTGGATTGGCACCAGGGCATTATTTACTGAAGGGATCAGCCCTTACTCCGATGAAGTGGCTCTAAGAATTCAAACCGCCGTATATGGTAGACCCGCACTAAAGGGAGAACATGAATTACGGGTAGCTTACCCGTTATATTCAGTTATCCTATTTGCGCCTTTTTCTTTTGTTAGTAATTATGAATTAGCACGCGCATTGTGGATGACTTTACTTGAGCTAGGTCTTATTTTATTAACGTTTGTATCAGTCCGGTTAACAAGCTGGCGTCCGGGGATGAGGATGTGGATCGTATTGCTTGTGTTTTCCTTGCTTTGGTATCACGCACTTCGCGCAATCATCAATGGCAATGTAATCATACTTATAGCACTTTTCCTGGCAACCGCTCTTTATGCGATAAAGAATAAGAACGATGAGCTCGCCGGTGTATTACTTGCATTCTCAACCATTAAACCTCAAGTAACGATGATCTTCCTCGCGGCAATCCTCTTCTGGTCAATAATTCAAAAGCGAAATCGCATCATTGTCTGGTTCATAATCACCATAGCTTTTATTTCTATCAGTGCCATTCTGCTCATTCCTGATTGGATTATGCAGAATATCAGGGAGGTCATGAGATATCCTGGTTACAATCCACCCGGTACTCCGAGTGCAGCATTAGCAACCTGGTTTCCAGTTGTTGGTCCTCGTATCGGCACGGTAATATCCCTATGTATGATTGTGATCCTTTTAGTAGAATGGTGGCTCGCTAGAAAAGCTGATTATCGTCATTTTCTGTGGGTATCTTGTCTGACACTCACGATAAGCCCATGGATCGGTATTCAAACCGATCCGGGGAATTTCATAACGATGTTTCCCGCTTTGATGCTCATATTTTCGGTTATTGTAGCGAGATGGAAGAAAAAGGCTGATCTTCCAATTTTTATAACTTTATTTGTTCTTTTTTTTGGTATTTGGATCATTTTTCTCACAACGTTGGAGATGTCGTATCAACCTATCCAGAGTCCTGTTTTATTCTTCCCATTACCAGCATTTCTTCTAATAATGTTGTATTGGTTTCGTTCATGGGCGGTACGACCGCCTTCTTTGTATTACGAATCCTTTAATAATGATGAAATGATGAATCGTTTATGAAAAAAAATGGGGGATCGCTATTAGGAATAATACTTCTGGGATTAGTTTTGCGTCTTTTATTCATTTCCAGTCGTAATATCCAATACGATGACATGTTTAGCTTTTTTCTCGCTACTCAGAATCTAGGAGAGATTATTAAAGGGACAGCAGCTGATACCATGCCGCCCTTGTATTATTTTCTATTACATTTTTGGCTTCTAATCAACCGGGAAATCTGGTTCCTCCGATTACTGAGTGTTTTGTTAAGCCTTGGGATCATCGTATCTTTGTATCTACTTATAAACAAAGTAAGCAACGAGCCGGCTGCTTTATGGGCTGCATTCCTGGTAGCTATTTCACCTCTGCAAATCTATCATGCGCAGGATATTCGCATGTACGCTTTATTTGCAATATTGGTAATTCTCTATTTCTATTTTGTTATTGTGTTGATTCAGGTCGATGAACCTAATCAAAAAAAACAATTATATTCGTTCGGCGCAATCTGTCTGCGGTATCGGTGCTATGTATACACATAACCTTGCAATATTTGGCATCATTGCACCAGATGTTTACTTCTTGATAAAACGTGATTGGAAGAATTTTAGGTCATTGTTTCTCATTCAGATCATCATTGGGCTGTTCTCCATACCCTGGTTGGTGATGCTTCCAGGCCAATTGCAGAAAGTCCAGGTAGCATTCTGGACCCCAAGGCCCGGAATTGTTGAAGTATTTCAATCCATCATTTTGCTAACTTCTCATTTACCGCTAACGCCATCCTGGTTATTGTTTGCTTGTTCGTTATTATCAATCGAAAGTTTTATGCTTGTTTTATTCTTCGCGTGGAAAAATAGGAAAGAAATCCCGTTATTGCCATTACTCTTAATTTTAGCTTTATCGACACCAATAATATTGTTTCTCGTTTCTTATATTGTGAGACCGGTCTTCGTTACCCGCGTGTTTATTTATTCAGCGACAATATTCCTGGGAATTGCCGGGATTGCCATAGCTAAGGGATGGAATAAAAGAATAGGGCTGGTTCTGGCAAGTCTGTTCGTTCTAAATTCTGCCCTATCCTTGCCAAGCCTATATTCTTATGCTGAATTTCCACGATCACCTTATAAAGAAGCAGCCAATTTCCTTGAAACCAGTGAAGATTCTAATCTCCGGATAATCCATGACAATAAATTAAGCTTCTTCCCTATGCGCTATTATCTTCCAGGTAGTGATCAGGTATTCCTTGCTGATGAACCTGGGACATCGAATGACACATTCGCAGTTGCATCGCAACAGGCGATGGAAATTTTTCCTGTCAACAACATCGAGGATGCGGTTGATGGAGCAAAAAGTATCGCATTTGTGGTTTTTTCATCGGCGGTTGAAGAATACAATGAACGGGGATTGGACCAGCATCCGATTCTCAGTTGGCTCAATGACGAATTCAATTTTCAAGAGAAAACTTCATTTAATGACTTGGAAATATATTTCTTTGATCGATAATTATTAATCATCATGAAGAAATCTAGATTTCTTTTTCTTATTTCTTATTGGCACCACTGCGGTGTTCATTTCCGCATTACTTATTCAAGCTCCTGGCTATATGGATGCCGAATACTATGCAGGTGGTGGAATTCGGCTCTTTGAAGGGCACGGTTTTAATGAAAGCATTTTGTGGAATTATCTCGATTCCCCCTCAAGCTTGCCGCATCCTTCCCACACTTATTGGATGCCATTGCCTTCATTAATCGCTGCTTTGGGTATGTGGTTGTTGAGATCGAAATCCTATTTGGCTCTTCAATCGGGATTTATATTGTTGTCGGGTTTAATTCCTGTGTTGACTTCCTATTTGAGTTCCTTGTTCCTCCCTGGACGACGAGCAGGTTGGATGGCAGGTTTGCTTTCCATTTTTCCCGGATTTTTATTCGTTTATTATTCACTCACCGAGACATTTGTTTTATATATGATTTTGGGGGCGTTGGTGTCAATTCTGCTCTGTGAGGATAATTCAATGATTAAATTGAATTTTTCTCCATTGATCAAATGGGGTGTAATTGGGGTATTAACTGGGCTTATGCATATGACCCGCGCTGATGGCATCATTTGGTTTATTGTTGCAATGGTCATCTTAGTCGTCAAGAATAAGAAGTCCAAGATTTCTGCATTTATGCAAAATACCCTTTTTTATTTGGCCGGATATTTATTGATAACATCTTCCTGGTATTTTAGAAATCTTTCTTATTTTGGAGCAATTTTTCCGCCAGGAAACAGCCGCACTCTCTGGCTAACGAACTATAACCAGACTTTCTTGTTTTCTGTTGAAGACCTTAATTTATCATCGTGGTTAAGCCAAGGATTAAAGCTTATCTTATCTTCCAGATTAGATGCTCTATGGATGAATTTAAAGAACTTACTGGCTTTTCAATCCATGGTGCTCCTTTTGCCATTCATGGCCATGGCAATTTGGAGTCTTCGTAAGAAAAACCTTATAAGATATAACGTATTTATGCTGGGTGTGACTCTATTTGTCATGACAGTAATATTTCCTTTTGCGGGATCTCGAGGTGGTTACATTCACTCTGCCGCATCCAGTCAATTATTCCTTTGGGCGATGGTTCCATATGGATTTAACCAGTTAATTGAATATGCAGGTAAAAAACGAAATTGGAATATTGACCATGCATTCCAATTCTTTTCAATTAGCTTATTGGGATTCTTGGTGTTAGCTACCTTCGTGATTTTTCAACAGAGAGTACTCAAAGTTGAAAATGGTTTTCAGATATGGAGCAAACACGAGGTTCAATACGCTGGGGTAGATGAGAGATTAATCACAATTGGAAAAACTGATGATGATATCGTGATGGTTAAAAATCCACCAGGTTGGTTTTATGTAACAGGGGATCCTGCCATAGTAATACCGGACGGTAGTGAAGTCGTACTTTTAGAAGCGGCTGATAAATTCAACGCCAGTTATCTCATTCTTGAAAATGAACACGTGGATGGATTAGATGATCTATACATAACGACCAATAGCAAATATGGATTACATTTTCTTGGCGAGTATGATGGTTTTCAGTATTATGAACTTCCGTAAATAATCATTATGAAAAAGCATCCAATTTTTCAGAACAGATCCGGTTTGTTGATATTAATCTTTGTTACTCTCTTTATCGTGGGTATATTCATCATCGCCAGTTTCAAGTATTTCAGAATTGGGTTTCCACTAGATGACGCATGGATCCATCAAACTTTTGCCCGGAATCTTGTAAGATATGGCGAATGGTCATTAATTCCAGGAAAACCCACTTCTGGTTCAACATCACCCTTGTGGACAATTCTTTTGGCCATCGGTTATTTTTTTAATATAAGTCATTTATTTTGGGCGTTTCTTGTGGGGGGTCTTTGCCTGTTCCTGATAGGATGGATAGGGGAAAAAGTGTTTCAACTCATTACTGATCATGCTCAATTCAAAATTCCTTGGGTTGGGATCCTCTTAATTGGTGAATGGCATTTTATATGGGCTGCCTTATCTGGGATGGAAACGATCTTGATGTCAGTTCTTGTTGTATTAGTGTTTCTTTGCCTTGCTCAAAAGAAAATCCATTGGTTTTGGACAGGGATATTGGTTGGAATTGGTGCTTGGATCCGACCTGATGCTGTAACGCTGCTTGGACCCCTGGGTTTCGTTGCTTTAATCTCTCTACTTTCACATCGTGCTGATTTTCGCTCCATCATAGTATCCTTATTTGGATTCTTAATTCCGTTCTTATTGTACTTATTCTTCAATTATCAATTTGCAGGAACATGGTGGCCTAACACTTTTTATGCAAAACAAATGGAATATATATCTTTACTTCAAGTTCCCTTTTATTTGCGTTTTTATGAAATATTAAAACAGCCGTCAATAGGAGCAGGTATCTTGCTTCTACCCGGTTTTATTTACCGGATCAAGAATGCAATTCTCTCAAAAGAATGGGCGATCATTGGTATGGTTATATGGTGGTTAGGATTTTCTTTAGTATATGCACTAAGGCTACCAGTGGTTTATCAGCACGGTCGCTATCTAATACCAAGTATGACGATATATTTTCTGATTTCGGGATCTGGTTTCTATAAACTCATTCACCAAATTGCTGATTCAAATTTCATTAGAAGAACCTTCAAACGTGTATGGATAATCACTTTCCTTGTTGTTTGGTTGCTATTTGTGGGACTGGGAGCGAAGGCATATTCAGAAGACGTAGCGATTGTTGAATCCGAAATGGTAACGACCTCTCAATGGATAAGGTCTAATACTGATGCTAATGCACTCATTGCGGTACATGACATTGGGGCTCTTGGATACTTTGGTGAACGGGATATTTTAGATCTGGCTGGTTTGATATCACCAGAGATTATTCCGATTATTCGGGATGAGACAGAACTTGCTAAGTATATTTCGGAACAAAGGGCATCATACTTGATGACATTTCCTGGGTGGTATCCGGCCCTTGTAAATGGATTACCTTCTGTTTTTAAAACTACTAGTGAATTTTCAATAAATGCCGGGGGCGAGAATATGGAGATTTTTAAATTGCCAAAAGAGTAAGTTGAAAGTTGTTCGGATAACCTAAGAAAGGTTATGCTATACTTGATTAGTTAATGACAAGTCCAATTTAGGAGTTTCAAGATGGCGCTCGAATCATTTGATACCAACGAGATTTCAGAGAGTTTTGATCAAGTATTGGCTCAGGAAACTGAACAAATTCAACGAAAACTCAACGAAAACAAGGTAATGATCGATCAGAGCCAAATGGAACTTAATAAGCTCGTTCAGCGAAATACAACGATTACCAGCCAATTACAGCAGATGGAAACCTCCATCGATACCATGGCAAGAGAAGAAATAAGGACGACTTATCGGAATGCGATTGAAGCCCAGCAGCGTTTGCTGGTGATGCGGGGACAGATTGAAAAAGTTCAAAATGAGCAGACAAATCTAAAACAATATCTGGAATTCCTGGAAAAAACCAAGTTACAGTTGGGTGAGAATCCATCAGGAGGAAAGAGCGCTGGAAAAAGTGGGAGCGGCATTGCATCTCTTGAAATGTTGATTAGTGCCCAGGAATCAGAACGACAACGGCTTTCGAGGCAAATGCATGATGGTCCCGCCCAAGCGCTTTCGAATTTTATTGTTCAAGCAGAAATTTCTGCACGATTAATGGAAATAGATCCTGCTCGTGCCAAAGAAGAATTGGAAAACCTTAAAACTTCGGCTATGAGCACCTTCCAAAAAGTAAGGACATTTATTACAGAATTACGACCTATGAGTCTCGATGATCTTGGTTTGGCTCCGACCATGAAGCGATATATGGAGACGTTCAAAGAACAATCCGGCGTAGATATTAATTTCCAGATTCGTGGCTCCGAAAGACGCATGGAAAATTATCTTGAAGTGATGATCTATCGGGCTGTTCAAGAATTAATGGGAAATGTCGTTACTCATAATCAGGAGCAGCTCAGCAAGATCCGTATAGAAGTAACGGTCATTATTGAAGAAGACTATGTCAGGGTCACAATTGGAGATAACGGCGTTGGGTTTGAACCTGAATCTGTAATGAAAACAGGTGGCCTTGGTCTTAAGTTGATTCGCGACAGGGTTGAGATGCTGGGCGGGCGGATGGATATAGATTCAGCTCCGGGTAAAGGAAGCATGATCACTTTCCAGATACCTTGTGTCTCTACCGTACCTCAAGCTGCGCAGTCATAATCCTCACATCGGAGAATCGAATGTCTAAGGTTATCGGAATCTTAACGGGCGGTGGAGATGTCCCCGGCTTAAATCCTGCGATGAAAGCAGTAGTCTTAAGTGCATTGGAATTAGGATACAGGGTAATAGGGATAAAAAAGGGGTGGGCTGGATTGCTCAATTACAATTTAGATGAACCATCCACCCGTGATTACTACATAAAGGAATTACATAAAGACGATGTTCGAACGATCGATCGAACAGGTGGGACATTTTTACACACTTCGAGGACCAATCCGCAAAAAGTAGGGAGTAAACGCATCCCAGATTTTCTTGTCAATTCCAAATGGGGCAAGAAAGTTGATGACGATGGCACGATGGATTACACAGATTATGTGCTGAATGTCCTGAACCATCTAGGTATCAATGTGATGTGCCCCATTGGTGGAGATGATACATTGAGTTTTGGTGTACGGCTGCATAAGGAGGGTTTCCCAGTTGTTGCCATTCCCAAGACCATGGATAATGACGTATTTGGAACCGATTATTGCATTGGATTCTCAACTGCGGTAACCAGAAGTGTGGAGTTTATCACCAACATGCGAACAAGCGCCGGTTCCCATGAAAGAATTGCAGTTGTGGAATTATTTGGACGAAATTCTGGAGAAACAAGTCTGATCAGCGCTTATTTATCCTATGTGGATCGGTCAATCATCTCTGAGGTTCCATTCAATATCCATAAATTAGTGGATTTTCTTGTCGAAGATAAACGAAACAATCCCTCCAATTATGCGATCATGACCATTTCTGAAGGCGCCATCATGGAAGGTGGAGATGTGATTGAATCAGGTGAAGCGGATATGTTTGGTCATCGGAAATTGGGGGGAGTGGGTGAACTGGTTGCTGAGGAAATTAAAAAAATTTCCGGTCAGGATATTCTTTATCAGCAATTAGGATACCTGATGCGCTCGGGTGCCCCGGATTCTTTAGATCGCATGGTGGCAATGTCTTATGGCAACCTGGCGGTTCAGTTAATCCGCCGAAATGAGACTGGTAAAATGGTTGCATTACACGGTGGAAAGTACACGACTGTTCCGGTTGATATGGTTTTGGCGGGCAAAAAACGTGTGGATGTTGCGAGTTATTACGATATCGAAGCTTACAAACCAAAAATACATGATTTTATGGGCGTTCCCATGTTTTTAAGTTGAGCATTTATATTATTAGGAGTGATCATGGATAAGTCATTTTTCTCTGAGTTTGAAAGTCTATTGAATCATAGTATAGAAATAACTGAAGATACGGTCCGAATTCTGAAACCTGATGAAGTCAAGAATCAAATCCATAAACTTGCTGAACTGTCGGCATTGGGCACCGGGATAAAACAAGGTTTTGCCAGATACCTTACCCGAATGATCGCCTTGGAAATGGGAACTTATCCTGCGTCCATTCATGAGCTTTATATTGCACGGGGAAAAGGTAAATACCCATTTACGTTTTCAGTTCCAGCGTTAAACCTGCGCGTACTTGCTTTTGATTCTGCAAAAGCAGCTTTTAGGGCAGCAATGAAAATGAATGGAGCAGCAATTATCTTTGAAATTGCGCGCTCGGAAATGGGTTATACGGATCAAAAGCCAACAGAATATGCCACATCCATTCTTGCAGCTGCGATTGCAGAAAATTATAAAGGACCTGTTTTTATCCAAGGGGATCATTTTCAAGTCTCGCTTAAGAAATACGGCACTGATCCTGAAGGAGAGATCAAAGCACTTAAAACTTTGATAAGAGAAGCACTTGCTGCAGGTTTCTTCAATATCGATATCGATACTTCCACGCTTGTTGATATCAATAAATCCACCATACCAGAGCAGCAGGAATTAAACACCGAGCTGTCAGCCATGTTTACCGCATATATTCGCTCCGTGGAACCCGCTGAAATTACAGTCTCCATAGGTGGAGAAATTGGCGAGGTGGGTGGACATAATTCTACCGAAGAAGAACTACGTGGATATTTGGATGGTTTTTCATCCAAACTTAAGAAACTGGATGCCACTGCTGCAGGTTTAAGTAAGATCAGTATTCAAACTGGGACTTCCCATGGAGGCGTAGTTTTACCTGATGGGTCGATTGCAAAAGTAAACGTTGATTTTGATATCCTTCGCGATCTTAGCAGAGTTGCCAGAAATGATTATGGTCTGGGGGGCACGGTCCAACATGGTGCATCAACATTACCCGAAGATGCCTTCAGTAAGTTTGTGGAATATGAAGCGACAGAAGTACACCTTGCCACAAACTTCACCAATATGTTTTTTGATCTGATCCCTGATGTTTTCAGGGAAGAGATTTATGCGTATTTACATGAGAAGCATGCCAGTGATAGAAAAGCTGACATGACAGATGAACAGTTCTATTATAAATTCAGGAAAAATGCCATTGGTCCATTCAAGGCTAAATCATGGAATCTCCCTCTTCCGGAACGCGAAAAAATTGGCAAAGCCTGGGAGGTACAGTTTACGAAACTATTTTCTGCTTTAGGTGTAAAAGATACAAACAAATATATAAAAGAAGCCATCAAGGAAGGAAAAGTAAAACCATTAATCAATGATTATTTAGGTGAAGTCGCAGCGACCGGTGATGTGCGCGATCTCGCAGACTAGCCACAATTCTATTATTGAGGATAGGATAGGTCTATAAAGCCTATCCTATCTTTTTAGCGATAATATGCCAAAAACCGACCAAGGTGTTTTACTGGACAAATATCAAATCATACCTCGTGTGTTAATCTTTATTTTTAATGAAAATGAAGTACTACTTTTGCGTGGCAATACGACTAAACGGATCTGGCCTGGAAAATATAACGGGATCGGAGGGCACATTGAGAGGGGTGAAGATGCGATCAATGCAGCGAGAAGAGAACTACATGAGGAATCGGGACTAATTTGTGATTCACTTGTCCTTTGCGGGACAGTCTTTATTGATACTGGCCAAATACCAGGAATTGGACTTTTCATATACAAGGGACATTATCAAGGTGGGAAAATCACATCGTCTGAGGAAGGCAAACTTGAGTGGATTGAGGTTAACGAAATTGAAAAATATCCTCTTGTTGAGGATCTTAAACAATTGATCCCGCTCGTTTTCCAATGGAAAACAGGTACAAAGCCCATTTCAGGAAGATATTTTTATAACAATACTGACGAATTGGTTATGGAATTCAACGATTAAGAGTTCGTGGTTTTGGGGGTATAAAAAGCCAATAGCGTGCTGCCATATTTCCGTGTGTCAAATTCAAACATATTTTGAAGCAATAGGGTTTTATATTCAAGTGGATGGATTTGTGCAATAACCCAAGCGTCATCTGTTAACCATCCGATGTTAAGATCCAGGAGCTCAAGGGCTTTTTGCCACATTCCCAAATACTGGGGAGGGGCAATGTAACAATATTCAAATATCTTATCTGGTTGGCTTTGTAAATAATTAAAGGCGTTAGTCTTTATAACATCTGCTTTCGACAACAATCTTGCTGACTTTAAATTGATCTTTAATGTTTCAACAGCATTGTGGTTTAGATCAATAATGCGAGCAAATAACGCACCACGGCTGAGAGCCTCGATCGAAACACTCCCTGTGCCACCAAAAAGATCAAGGAATTTTGAATCTTGTATATCGGCCCCGATAATATTGAATAATGCTTCCTTGACTCGATCTGTGATTGGACGAGTGGTATCACCAGGTACCGGTTTTAACCTCAAACCTTTTGCTGTACCTGATATGATCCTCGGATTGGACATAAATAATATATTAATTAATGCTGGATCTTACCGCTAGTATATTGCCATAAGGAGCAGTAATTGGAACAACACAACCGGTGCCGAGAATAAATCCGGTCCTTTCAGTGGAATCCATGGCATTTTTTGCTTCAACCGCTATCTGCTTAGGATCACCCAGTACCAAAGATTCCAATCTGCTAATGCCACCGCATAGGACACCATGAAAACTTTTCCGTGCTTCACTCAAGGAGGGGTAAGTATGCCGATCATGCCAATTCAAAATTGTTGCTGGATATTCACTTACCTGTTTGAAATAAATATTCTCGCCATGGATGTGGATCATATTCAACCATAAATTACTGACCGCTTCCAAAATTTGCATATCGTAAGGCTTGCAGAATTCCTCGAACTCACTTTGAGTCAACAACGACTTTTGGGCATGTTGGATGGCATAAAATATTCCATCGATCTTCGACTCCATACATTTTTCTATAAACGAGAGAGTGCTCTGGGTTATCGTTTCAAGTCCTTTTTTTAATTGATCCGGATGATTACGGAGATGATCCAGAAGTCGTTCTCTACCTGTAAGATTCTTTGCCTGGGCAAGGGGATTGAAAATCGTTTGAAGGATCGGCGTCGAAGGGAGATATGTATTCGACAGTAATTTCAAGCAATCCCATTGATCGTTGAGAATACCATGATTGGGATCGAGTTTGGCTAATTTTTCCCAATCTTCTGGTTTTTCTATTACAAATGATGTGATATCCCTGGTGCCTTCCACATTACCTTTCCACTCATCCAAAACTCCCCAGTCTTTGATACAAAAAGATGAGGAAGGGGTGACTTTAATAAGATCAAAATCAAAAGTATCCTGAAAGTTCGCAATCGCACTTGCGAAGTATCCCGGATCCTGGTCATCAACCGGGAAATGACGCCAAAGAGCAACGGGAGGTTGTTTCATTTGTTTCATACCCAAACATGATTGCATCCGAGCCCGATGACTATTGGCAAGTTGAATAAATTCCGGCATGATCTTATTTTCCTGATTTGTCCAATATTTTATTGATTTCAGATTCCTCACCTTGCTGATCAACAAAATATTTCGTGATGAATTCTGATCGACGCAAACGTAATGCCAAAGGAGCAACAACTTTAATGTCATTGAACTTGACTAAAGTTCTACCATCAGCGGCTGCATATGCCCGTGCCGCTTCGAAAAGAGTGATCTCAGCTCTTAATGAATCAATTTTCATTGACTGGATCAATTTGATGCCGATCTGAGCGACTTTATCCGATAACTGGACTTTAGGAAGCAGCTCTCTCGCCGTCTGCACTTCATCTCGTGCTTTCTTGGTGTCATGCGCATAAAAAGTCGTCATTCCATGTGGGTTACGAAGATAAGACCTGACTCGCCTGTAAACTTCAAGCCTTTCTTTTGGTTCTGAAAGCCCCCGGACAATAACTCGTAATCCAAAACGATCCATGATCTGCGGGCGTAAACTTCCTTCCTCAGGATTCATGGAGCCAATAAGATTAAATCGTGCCCGGTATGTGGCAGAAATTGGTCCCCGTCTTACTGAATATGTGCCCTGGGCAGCTGCGTCCAGGATCGCATCGACAATTTCGTCTGATAGCAGATTCACTTCATCCACATAGAGAATATTTTGATCCGCCTGGGCGAGAAGCCCTCGTTTCAATCGTAAACGCTCGTGAACCAACGCCCTCTCATCAAAACCACCAATGACATCCTCGATACGTGCATTCAGAGGGAGTTCCACAAGACGGACACGATCCAATTTGGTCAATGGTCTGCCCTCCGCAAACTTTTTAGCACAGTCAGGACAGACAACATCCATGCCACCGTTCTCGATATCTTCGGGCAGGCAGCCATAGTAACAAGCGCTCCGTTCGACACTTGGAAGCAGATCCATCAAACTGCGCACCGCAGTTGTTTTTCCGGTACCTCGAGGACCAATTAAGAGGACACCGCCAATGGTTGGATTCAATAAAGCGAGAAGTAGAGCGAGCTTAAGTTCTGGTTGTCCCACCAAAGCTAAAAAAGGAAATGGGAGGACTTCAGCGAGCCCTGAATCTTCCTGGGGGATATCCTTATCAAATCCTCGTCCTGATACCAGATCCACTAATTCCCTAAGAGATCGGACCTGGGGTGGTTTCGATTCCTGATCACCAGGCTCAACAATTTGCGGATTTCCTTCCATCAAACCTCATTTGCTTTCATTAAATGTCCAATATTTATTGACGACGAAATTCCATATCATGACAATGACGATCGCAGTTGCCAATCCCAGGTTGTATCCAAGTTTTTCGGGGTTAATAACGAAATTGGGCAACCATTGATTTGCTAGTGAGGCATATACCTTTTCAGAGAAGGAGAATATGGGAGTGCGAATGATCAATCCAATAACACTGACAATCGCAAATTGAATAAGCTGGGCAATAATTTTCTTTTTTCGGGCATCCGGAAAAGTCCAAGTCCTATTTAATATAAAATTATTAATCACAGCGAATCCAAATGAAATCGCACTAGCACTAATGGGCTCGATTGAGGTGAAATTAATAAGAAGGTTGAAAATCCCAAAATCCACAACGGTTCCAATGGCACCAACGACGGCAAAGCGAACCATCCGTGATTTTTCGCTTGTGGGTGCTTTTATCATAATAAATTCAATTTTCCCTTGAAAAAAGAAATAGTCTTTTCAAGCCCCTCTTCAAGCGTTACCAGAGGTATCCATTGAAGAATTTCCTTTGCCCTTGAAATATCCGGTTGCCTGCGTTGTGGGTCGTGCCCGACAAACATGCCATCTTGCAGCTCAATCCCAGCTGGATTATCCAGCAGCTTGTTGATCAATTCCGCAAATCTCAGGATTGAGGTCTCTTCGGGATTTCCTAGATTGACCGGGTAATGCTCATCCGAGAGTAGTAATTTATATATACCTTCAATCAGATCACTCACAAAGCAAAAACTTCGAGTTTGATCTCCTTTACCATAGATTGTTAGCGGCTGTTTCCGCAGGGCTTGTAAAATGAAATTGGGGACTACTCTCCCATCATCAAGCCGCATTCTCGGGCCATACGTATTAAAAATGCGGACTATGCGTGTATTCAGATTATGTGTACGATGGTAAGCCATCGTCAATGCTTCAGCAAATCTTTTTGCTTCGTCGTAGACCGATCGAGGACCAACAGGATCCACATGCCCCCAATAAGATTCTTTTTGCGGGTGCTCTAGAGGATCGCCGTAAATCTCACTTGTTGATGCTAATAAATAACGAGCGTTATTGGCGCGTGCAACCCCTAGAGTGTTATGGGTACCCAAAGCACCTGCTTTCATCGTTTGAATGGCAAGATTGGGGTAACCATATGGGGATTTGGGATTTGGACTCGCAGGAGAAGCAAAATGCATAACTGCATCGACCTTACCCGGTATGGAAATATGATTGGAAACATCTTGCTCGATGAATTTGAATCCAGGATGTTCGGATAAATGTACTAGGTTCTCAGGATTTCCTGTCACATAGTTGTCAATTCCGACCACCTCATGACCTTCTGAGAGCATTCGGTCACATAAATGTGAACCAAGAAATCCTGCAGCGCCTGTGAGTAGTATTCGCATCATTTATTTCCAATCAATAGCCGTGATCAATCCATCACCAGTTATCTGAAATGTCTCGCCATTTGCTGAATTGATCATCCAAATATTTCCTTGATAAACCAATCCCAAATGCAAAACTTGATCAGAATTTACATTTGGTGCCCATTCGATTGTTTGCGGTTCCATTCCAATCAAGCCTTCTCTGGGGAATAGGGTTCTTTTATTTGAGCCATCCCGATCCATGATCATGAGTTTATAACGACTTGTATCACTTTGATTTGGAAAAACCGCTTGAAGCCAGGTAACATAAAAATGGTCATCATTAAGAAAAGGGGAGGGAACAGGCGTGGCAAACATACCAACTTCTTGCACAATGGTTATAGATGAGCCATTAATTGGATCGAGGGCACATAGATCAAAGCGGGTGGATGTTTCTTTAATCGTAGTTCCTGTTGCAACACCATGCACCAAGGTAAATAATAACCTGTTATCCGGAGACCAGTTGATGGGTGGTATCCAAGCCCAGTCACTTTGAGAATCATAAGGGAGGATTTCTAAAAATGGGATGAAATCAGCGTTTTCTAAATCAACAGCGCCGATACCATCTGGCCGGGCAAAAACAAGGGTTTTGCTATTTGGCGACCAGGCGAAATCCGTACCCCACCACCCATAGGCACCACCGCTGTTTGAATCAATGATCTGCTCATTTCTCATTACAGTTCCATTGCTGGTGAAGGTAAGGATATGGAGATCATTATTAGCCTGCCACCCTGGCGGAGACGACCTGGGCTCAACCGTAGAATAAGTGATCGTATTGTCCTGATTGGCGACCCAATCCGCGAAATGATAAATATTCTTTATTCCCAGGTCAATGGCTTTTGCACCTTCATGTTTGATATCTATAACCCATAAGTTATTAATACTGTCCTCATCATTGGCAAGCTTACGGGTATACAACAACCATTCTTCATCGGGAGAAATTGAAAAAACAAAACCATCCAAATCACCAGTAGTCACTACTGGGCGCCTGTTGCCCGTTGTTTCTTCCATGATCCAAGCATTGCCAGCGATCAAATAAGCCAGCTCACCCGCAATCGGTAATGCTGTGAACGGCGCATGCACACCGACCATGACGATCTCAGGGATCGGATCGCTGATGGTCGTGATTTGAAAAATGGTTTTCGATGTCTCCATTCCATCTTCCAAAATCCTGCGGTATGTCACTTGTTGACTTCCGTTATATCCTGGTTGAATCAAGAGTGTCTGGCCTTCCGTCAGCGATTCGTTTTGGACGGTTTGATGCTCAAAAGGAATACTCTGCTCTTCAGCTAAAAATTCCTCGACAACTCGAATAATACGAATATCGGAATCGTTTATCAAAAGTGTATAGGAAGGGGGCTCAACTTTATCCAATGTATTCAATATGATTTCATTTTGAGAGAGAATTTGAGCGACAGATAAACCAGATTCAACATCGAGGGTGAGGATCTTCCCGTCAGCAACGATATTTACTTTAATTTGTTCTAAATTTGTCTTTCCATTGGAACATGCCACAACAATAACAAGGAATAGGAAAAGAATTAGTATTCTGCCGGGTTTCATCATAAAGAATTCTTATCAGGTATAATCATCGATTATCTCGATTAGAAAAAATATTATAGCATGAGTGAGTATCAGCCCCAGAAGGATCATTCTTTACCAGCTTTAATTGAAGCCATGCTTTTCTCGGCTTCTTCCCCGGTAACAATTGCTCAACTCGTAGAAGCAACCGGGAAAAGGAGTTCGGATATTGAATCAGGTCTTAAAGAACTGGAAAAGGTATATTCGAATGGACGTGGTCTCAGGCTTCAATGGCATCATGGTAAAGTCCAATTAACATCTTCGCCTGACTATGCCCAACATGTGGAAATGTTATTAGGCTTGGAAGCTTATGCACGTTTGAGCAGGGCGGGCGTTGAGACTTTGGCAATTATCGCATACCGCCAACCAATTACCCGTCCTGGAATTGACGCGATCCGTGGGGTGAATAGTGATGGAGTACTCAAAAGTCTTTTAATGAAAGGCATTATTGAAGAAATCGGTCGCGCTGAAGGACCTGGCAGGCCAATTTTGTATGGTACGACCATTGAGTTTCTCCAATTGTTTGGATTAAATTCAATAAATGATCTTCCATCATTCGAAACAGCAGTTGGACCCGAAGGGGAACCCGAAAAGAACCCCATATTGAAGGATTAATATGCCTTTGGAACGGGTTCAAAAAATTCTTTCTCAAGCGGGATACGGTTCACGACGATATTGTGAAGGGTTAATTGAAGCTGGCCGCGTTTTGATCAATGGAAAAACCGCCATTTTAGGAAGCAAAGCGGATATTGCGAAGGATCAAGTTCAATTGGATGGGCAGCAAATTAAAATTTCAGCATCCAAGAAAATATATATCGCGGTCAATAAACCCATTGGTGTTCGATCGGATGTTGATCCAGCTGATCCAAGACCAGCCGTAAGGGACCTTGTACCTGTCACCGGGCATCTCTACCCGGTGGGCAGACTCGATATGGATTCAGAGGGTCTCATTTTGCTGACAAATGATGGTGAAATGGCGAATCTGTTAACCCATCCGCGCTATGGACACGAAAAAGAATATGAAGTATTGGTATCTGGAAAACCTGATGAGAAACAGCTAAGCGCTTGGAGAAGAGGCGTGGTCCTGGAAGAAGGAATAAAGACTTCCCATGCCAAGGTTTATATATTAAGAGCAATGTCAAATGTTACTTTGCTGAAGATAATCATGCATGAGGGAAGGAAGAGGCAGATTCGTGAAGTTGGGAAAACGATCGGTTTGCCGGTGAAAAAAATCCTTCGTACCAGGATTGGCACTTTAATGCTCGGAAAATTAAAACCCGGTGAGTGGCGATACCTGTCTGAAACAGAAAAAAGTGAATTAATCAATTACACAAAAAAACCGGGTTCAACATGAACCCGGTACTTCTTCATTCTAAAAGAAATGATTTATATTCATTAATGCGAAGTTGCTTATCCTTAGGTAGATCGGGATATTTTCTGATGAAATTCTTGATTTTCTCCATTTGGAGTGCTGGGAATGGAGAATCTCCAGTTTCCAATTCGACTGAGTCTGAAAGGAATAATGCAAGGGGAGTCAGTTCTGGAAGATCAGTGAACTCCTTATGACCCTTAATTTGTTGCAGATGATCTTTTATTAATAACCTGGCTTCATTACCGGGATTTCCCAACCCCTCAGAACCAAAGAGATTAGCTAAGAAGTTGCCTTTCTTCTTTAGTTTCCATTTGTTTCGAGATTTATCATAAATGACCTTTCCCTTTACCTGATAAGGGATTATTGCCCAAAGTCCATTGGGACCCGCAAGCAAATGGGGTACATCGGCAATATAATGAAAAAGGGAAAATTCTTCACCGAGGCCTTTAAGAGAACGGGTGATCAATTCATCCGGGCGTGGTGATCCACCGAATTCTGCTGGTTAAGGGGATATTGATCGTGGCAAGAATAATCCCAATCACACCAGCAACCAACGATGGAAAAAAGAGCACTGAATTTGGATCTCCATTTAGCATGGCAATGAAGGAAAATCCAAGAAATACAAGTGATGCTATCATGGTGATTTTCGAGAGTTTTTTATTTCGTTCAATATACTTGTCGTTGGAAATAATCTTCATTTCTAAAATCCTATTCTAAAGACTCTTTCTAATTTTTGCCTGGATCAGTGTACTTATACTCTCCAACAAACCTGAATCAGCAGTCTTTTTTGCCAGCCGTAAACCATTGGTTAGTGCACGTGCATCTGATCTTCCGTGTCCGATAAAAACGTATCCATTAACTCCCATGAGAATCCCAACACCTACCTCCGCAGGATCCATCATTTTCTTTAAAGAAGTAAAAGCTGGCTTTGCCAGTAAATAACCCACTTTACTTAGGGTGGATGAAGAGATATTCTCACGAAGGACATCCGTAATTAATTTTCCCACAGCTTCACTAGTTTTAATGAATATGTTTCCTGTAAATCCATCAGCGATCACGACATCTGCCTCACCGGCAAAGACCTCTTTCGGCTCAACATTTCCGATAAAATTTACTCCAGATGATTTAAGGAAGGGGAAGGAATTCTTAATCAATTCGTTGCCTTTTCCTTCTTCTTCCCCATTGGCAAGCAGACCGACCCTTGGAGAATTAATACCCAGGACTTTTTCTGCATAGATCGAACCCATTATGGCAAATTCCTGCATGAATTCCGGCCGGCAATCAGCGTTAGCGCCGGTATCGAGGAAGACGGTGCGTCCAATTTTGTTGGGGATAACACTGGTTAAAGCTGGCCTGGAAATACCTGGAATTCTTCGTAATTGGGTAACCGCATTGAAGTATGCTCCACCAGTATTACCGGCAGTAACAAATGCGCGGGCAATCCCATCCCTAACCAGCCCGATACCAATCGCCATTGAATTATTTGGTTTTTGCCTGGTGGCTTCAACCGCATGTTCATCCATGTTGAGAATATCCGGAGCATGGACTATCCGAATTTGTGAAGTACCTTTATCCAATTTACAGAGAGCTGGTTCGATGAGATCTTGATTCCCAACCAGGATAATTTCTTCTTCAAGAATTTGCGAGGCATTAATCGCAGCCTCCAGTTCTGGCTCAGGATATCGATCGCTCCCCATGGCATCCAATACAATAGACATTTAACCTCCATATAAGATAATTTCTTGACAATCGCCTTAAGGCGGTTATAATATCGTTGCTTCAGCGCTGGTGCTGGAATTGGCAGACAGGCATGGTTGAGGGCCATGTGCCGCAAGGCGTGTGGGTTCAACTCCCACCCAGCGCATTTGGCAGCCGCATTTTGCGGCTGTTCTTATTTTATAATTCACGTCTTGTTGGAAACTCATTTCATTGGATCCAGATTCCAAATCTTTAGGGCATTTGATGACGTTTTGTTGACAATATCTTCAATTGTACACTTTCGTAGTTCAGCTACACGCTGGGCGATCAATTTTAAATAAGCAGGTTCATTGCGTTTTCCCCGAAAAGGAACAGGAGTGATAAATGGCGCATCAGTTTCCAATAAAAGCGAATCTAGCGGAATATTTCTGGCAAGACTATGCTTTTCGACCGCATTCTTAAAAGTGACGCTGCCGTTTACACTTACCATGATTCCCATTTGGGTAAATTGGAGGGCATCTTCACATTTTCCTTCAAATGAGTGCATTACACCGGCCATTGATGCTTTATTATCTGCTGCCCAATTGAAAAGAATTTGCTTCATATCTTCCAGAGATTTCCTGCTGTGGAGTATGACAGGCAAGTTGAGTTCACGGGCAAGATTTAACTGTTCCACAAATGCACTGATCTGCAGTTTTTTTGTTGCGCGATTTCGGAAATAATCCAGTCCGATTTCACCGATCGATATAACCTTTGGATGTTGCGATAGCTTTCTAATTTTATCGATATCACCATGAGTATATTCATCCAGTGAATTTGGGTGGATTCCAATGGCAGCATAAACCTCTGAGAAATCATTACAGATCTGAATAGCTCTTTCACTCGTTTCCAGATCGATACCCGGAACGATAAGTTTTTCTACACCAGCGTTTCTGGCACGAATAATTACATCGCGAAGATCGTTTTCAAAAAGATCCAGGTTCAGGTGACAATGAGTATCAATAAGCAATTAAGACAACCCTGCGATTTTCAATCCGTCCTCAAGAATTGCTTGAACTTTATCCTCATGGGTAGTCTCGCAGTACACCCGCATGATAGGCTCTGTCCCAGAGAACCGGATGAGACACCACCCCCCATCTTCAAGCATAAATTTATACCCATCCGTTTTATTAAGTCCAATACATTTCAATCCACCAATCGTTTGTGGATTGGCATTAATAATCTTCTCTTCCCGCTCGGCACGATTACCTTTGAAGGAGCGATCCACACGATCATAAAAATGCGAGCCGATTTTCGCAAATAATTCCTGGATCAATTCAGAGGGTTTTTTGTTCAATCGAACCATCATATCCAGGATAAATAACCCTGCCAGGATACCATCGCGCTCAGGTACATTCCCGCGAAAAGCATAACCTCCCGATTCTTCACCACCAATTAATGCATCCGTCTCCAGCATTTTTGGAGCAACATATTTGAAACCCACACCTGTTTCATATACTGGAACACCATAGAGTTTTCCGAGTTTTTCAAGCATACTTGTTGAAGAAAGGGTTTTGACAATCGGACCTTTCATATTTCGAATACCGAGGAAATAATAAGCCAATAGTGCAAAAACACGTAATTGATTCACGAATTTCCCGTTCTCATCGCCCAATCCAACACGATCTGCATCTCCATCCAATATTAGAAGCACATCAGCTTTTATTTCGAGTGTTTTTGCAAGACCAACATCAATATTCGGCTGGATGGGTTCCGGTCGCTTCATTTCAGGGAAAGAAGGATTCCTTTGATTATGGATTTCTTCAACTTGGATATTTCCACCTTCAAGCATTTTCGTGAACCACCCAGCTCCATTTCCCCACATACAATCAACAAGAACTCTTAAATTAGCATCTCGGACTGGCTTGAGGTCAATGAGTTTGTTGATATGGTCGATATACGAAGGAGCAGGATCAAAACGAATCAAAGCCCCTTCTTTCTCAGCTGTTACATAATCCACCCTTTTGACTGAAGTAATATCCTCCGGGATCAAACTCTCAATTTTCTTTAAACCTTCAGGGGCAATCGCACCACCATTTTCGTCCCGAACCTTGAAACCATTATCCGATGGAGGATTGTGTGACGCAGTAATATTTATCGCTCCCGATGCTTTTTTTACGACAACAGAATATGCAATGACAGGAGTGGGTGTTGGACCTTCCGTCAGATACACTTTTAATCCATTGCCAACCATCACTTCTGCGGCAGCAAGGGCGAAAGCCTCGGATTGAAATCGCTTGTCATGACCAATAACAAACCAATGCTCTTTTTTCCCCAAGGAAAGCATATAAGAAGCGTAACCCTGTGTACACCGGCGGACATTATCAAAAGTATAGTCTTCAGCGATCATACCCCGCCAGCCATCGGTGCCAAATATGATTTTATGAGCCATGACTCCTCCAGTTAATGCTGATAGAACTGATGAAATTATATCAAGGGTGATGCATTGGTGGTAGTTTGGCTATCAACATCCGTTATAATGTCCCCGACATTAAGGTAAAAAATGATGAAAACCAGCCAAATATACCTGGATTTTGCGGCCACAACACCTCTTTCTAATAAAGTTCGAGAGAAAATGGAGCCGTATTTTTCAGAGGATTATGGAAATCCTTCGTCAATTCATTTCTGGGGTCAAAAGGCAGATACTGTCATTGAAGAAAGCAGACAAAGAATTGCCGAGCTTCTGAACGCGAAATCTAGTGAAGTTCTATTCACATCGGGTGGAACTGAAAGTGACAATCTGGCGATCCGTGGAACCGCTTTCGCAATGAGAAATGCACGTAATGCCAATCATATCTTGATCAGCCCGGTGGAACATCATGCGGTCTCACAGACCGCGAAACAACTGTGCTGATTGGTTTGATTTTGAGATTGAATTACTTCCAGTTGATCAATATGGGATGGTCGACCCAGATACTGTGAGAAAAAAGATCAGGTCCAATACAGCACTCGTTTCTGTTATTTACGCCAACAATGAAATTGGCACGGTCAATCCAATTGGTGAAATCGGAAGATCTGCTCTGATACATGAAATCCCATTCCATTCTGATGGTGTCCAGGCAGCTGCACATCTCAAGATGGATATGAAACGGGATCACCTGGATCTTTTTTCGATTGGGAGCCATAAATTTTATGGCCCTAAAGGGACAGGTGTTTTGTTTGTCCGTGCAGGTACTCCGATTATTCCAGTTCAGACAGGCGGAAAGCAGGAAGAGGGATTACGAGCAGGAACGCAAAATGTACCCTACATTGTAGGATTGACTGAAGCTTTTGAAATCACACAGAATGAGCTTCGGGAATTTCACAAGCATCTGGTACCGTTACGCGATCGGATAATAAATATGGTGGTTGAGGAAATCCCAGATGCGAGACTTACAGGTCACCCTAAAAGTCGCTTACCAAACCATGCGAGTTTTGCTTTCAGAAATATCGATGGAAATGAGTTATTAATGGCGTTGGATCAGGCTGGATTTGCTTGTTCTTCGGGATCCGCCTGCAAGGTGGGAAATCCTGATCCATCTGACATACTATTGGCAATTGGTCTTCCACCGGATTGGGCACTTGGATCCTTGCGCGTCACTCTTGGCCGCGAAACTTCGTTAGAACAGATCGATCTTTTCCTGGAAGTGCTTCCAGGCATCATCAGGAAATTACGGAGTTTATGATAATTTGATGGTAAAAAGGCAAAGAGATAAGATTGTGGTGGCAATGAGCGGGGGTGTGGATAGCTCCGTAGCGGCAGCATTGTTAGTTCAAGGGGGTTTTGATGTAATCGGAGTGATGCTCAATTTGTGGACATCGGGAGGGGAAGGAAACCAAAATCGATGTTGTGCCCCGGATGCCATGCAGGATGCCAGGAAAGTTGCAGGAATATTAGGAATACCATTTTATACAATCGACGCTAAAGAGCTATTTAAACATCAGGTGGTCGATTATTTAATTAATGGTTATGAGATTGGTGAGACCCCAAATCCCTGCATTATGTGCAACCGGTTTATTCGTTGGGGATTTTTACTGGATCGGGCGAGAATGATGGCTGCGGATTACCTGGCCACTGGTCATTACGCAAGATTGATAAAAACTGCAGATGGAAGAGTGAATTTACTCCGCAGTTGGGATGAAAGCAAAGATCAATCATATGTCCTAGCCGGGTTAAGCCAGGAACAACTCGCCCAAACTTTACTACCTTTACAAGAATTGAATAAAAAACAGGTCCGAGAAATTGCCAGGGATTTGAATTTACCAGTTGCGGAACGACCTGATAGCCAGGATTTATGTTTTTTGGATTCAAATTCGCTGGAAGAATTTCTTAAGGGAAACATGCACATTGAAAGTATTCCAGGAGAAATCAAGGACGCGAGTGGACAAGTACTTGGGCAGCATAATGGTTTAGCGTATTTCACGATCGGGCAGAGAAAAAATATCCAGATATCATCCAGTCATCCGTTATATGTCTTAAAGAAAGATCTCCAATCAAATTCACTGATCGTTGGACCAAAGGAAGAATTAGGTAGCAATGAATTCACGGTAAAAGATATCAATTGGATTAACCACGCTCCTGATAGTGAAACGCACGTACAAATAAAAATTCGGTATAAAGCTCCCTTGGTGAAAGCAAGGATTTCTCCAGCACAAAATAATACGATAAATGTGGTCAGTGATACTAAAATTAGGGATATCACCCCCGGTCAATTTGCGGTATTCTATGATGGTGATACTGTTCTTGGCGGTGGGTTCATTACACCAAACTTGAGGGACAAAATGACTTTACCTTCATTTCTATTCGGATGCTTTTTTGCCACTCTCTTTGGTGCAGTTTTTCATTTTGTAAAAGGCGGAAAACTGGGCAGATTGGTTTTCTACCTGGTTTTAAGTTGGGCTGGTTTTTGGGCAGGCCAGTTAATCGCCAATATTTTAAACTGGCAGTTTCTGAGTGTTGGGCCATTACATTTATTTCTTGCTTCCATTTTCAGCCTTGGATTTTTATTTATTGGATTTTGGCTTAGTTTGATTTCAAAA
This sequence comes from uncultured Chloroflexia bacterium, assembly GCA_963804865.1. Lineage (GTDB taxonomy): Bacteria > Chloroflexota > Anaerolineae > Anaerolineales > Anaerolineaceae > CAVVEQ01. The sequence goes on along the minus strand of CAWDSH010000001.1, from coordinate 500,668 downwards.
GGTGGCAAGTAAAGGAGAATAATGTTCAAAATTCAATCCTTTCTATCCGCACGGTTATTCCTCAGGCCACAAGTTGTTGATGATGAATTGTTTTATTTATCCAACCTGAGTGGTCAATTAAGTCTTTATAAAATGAAGGTGGGTGGCAGAGTACCTCAACCACTGCTTCCACCTAACATCGCTTTACAAAATCCGCATTTAATCGACGGTTTGTCATTCTTTGTTTTCCCAAAGATTAAGAAAGTTCTTGTGATGATTGATTCGAACGGAGACGAGATCTACCGACCGATGCTAATTTCAATGGATGGCGGTTTTCCCGAACCAATTTTCGAAGAATGAACTAAAAGAAACCCGAACACACCTGGGTGAATGTGACATTGAAAAGAATATTTGTTACTTGTCATCCGAATCGCTTAATGCCTCCATGAATTATTCTTTTAAAGTTGATTTGGAGAAACGATCAATCCATAAACTCTTTGAATCGGAATGGGGGGGAGCACCCATAACCCATTACAAGAAGCATAGAAAAGTGATCCTTTTTGAATCATATTCAGCAGGAGACGTAATACTAAAAGAATGGGATGAAAAAACCAACGAAATAGTTGACATCTTTGGCACCCCTTTAGACAAAAGGGAACCTGATGGGGAATATCCTGTTTCAGGAATAAAAAGCGTTGCATTATCACCTGATAATAGCGGGTTGATTATCACATCAGCCATTTTCCAAGATACTTTTAGTCCGGGATTATTGCATTTCGATGGTAATCAGCAGATGATACCTTTGGAGATTAAAGGTATTAAACATAAAGGTGTTGGTGAATTGGAAGGTATTTCGCGATTATCAAAATCGACTTATGCCCTTCAATACAACATAGATGGGGCGTCATGGCTGTATGAGGCAGAATATAGAGAAAAATCGAAGAAATTAAGGATCAAAACCATTCTTTGTGGTGAAGAACCGCTAAGCAATGGTGTAATGGAAGCATTTTATTATGATGAAAAGAAAGACAGGTTTGCGATTTCATTTTCAACCGCTACATCACCGACACAACTTTATATCATATCGGGAAAGAAACGAAAGAAAATAAAATTGCAGACTAACGAGAAGGTGCTTGGTATTGATCGGGAATTACTCTCCTACAGTGAAGATACCTCTTTTGTAGCCGAAGATGGTTTAAGGATCTCTGCCAAGCTTTATATGCCATCACCAAAGCTTGAATTTAGCGGTCCGAGACCATTGGTTTATTATGTGCACGGAGGGCCACAAGGGCAGGAGAAGCCTGACTTCGGTTGGTTCTCGATGCCTTTAATTCAATACCTTACTCTAAATGGATTTGCAGTCTTTGTACCCAACGTTCGGGGAAGCTCTGGCTATGGACTTTCCTATGCCAAGAAAGTAGACAAAGATTGGGGAGGTAAGGATCGTTTGGATCATGTTTATGCAATGAAATTACTTTCCAAAGACAATCGTATTGACACAAGTCGTGCAGCAGTGGTTGGGCGTTCTTACGGTGGATATATGTCACTCATGCTGGCCGGCAGACATCCTGAATTATGGAAAGCTGCAGTGGATATGTTCGGGCCATATGATCTATTAACTTTTTTAAAGAGGATACCTGAGAGCTGGAAACCATATATGAAGCTGGCTGTTGGCGATATCAAGGAGGATCGCGAAATGCTTATCGAACGTTCTCCCAAAACATACATGTCCCAACTTGCATGTCCACTCCTGGTGATCCAGGGTAGGAATGATCCAAGAGTTGTTGCTAAAGAATCGCAGGATCTGGTCGATAATTTAAGAAAAGAAGGAAAGGAAATCGAATTCATCGTTTTTGAGAATGAGGGTCATGATGTTCTCAAAATGGAAAACAGGGCGAAGTGTTATCAAGAGATAACACAATTCTTTATTAAGCATCTCTTACCTGGATAAAACCATGCCCTGGAATTTACATGGTACCAATGCTGCGGAAGGGGATCTCGCAGAATTGGTTGGAATGGGTTTCAAACACTTCATCATCACCTTAAAGAAGGGTGGTGCATTACATACCCATCGGGGGATTGTTCATCATGATGAGCTGATCGATAAACCCTGGGGGAGCAAAGTATATAGCCACCTCGGTAATCCATTTTATTTGATGCAACCTTCCCTTGCAGATCTGATTAGGGATACACCACGAATAACCCAAATCATGTATCCCAAAGATATCGGCTTTATTTTGGTCACCATGGGCATCGGCCCGGGCGCGCACGTTATCGAAGCTGGGACAGGATCCGGCGGGCTTACCACTGCGTTTGCCTATGCAGTGGGGGATTCAGGTCGTGTGTTTTCTTATGAAAATCGCGAAGAAATGCAACGTTTGGCAAAAAAGAATATCGAGAGATTGGGACTATCCGATAGGGTGGAGTTTAAACTCAAGGATATTAGTGGTGGTTTTGATGAGACTGGTGTGGATGCATTATTTCTAGATTTGCCCAATCCATATGATTTTATGTCCCAGGTAAAAACCGGCTTAAAACCTGGAGGTTTTTTCGGAACAATTCTTCCAACAACCAATCAAGTAATTCGATTCCTACCTGAATTGAGAAGAAGCGGATTTTCTTTTATTGAAGTTCTGGAAATCATTCTACGGTATTACAAACCCGAATCTGACCGTTTCCGCCCGGTGGATAGAATGGTTGCACATACTGGATTCCTGATATTTGCTCGTCTGATCTTGGAACCTGAATTTTCAGAAACCAGTGCTTCAGATGCCAGTCTTGAAATATCCTTCTCAGATCATGAATCGCAAGATGAAGAGAAGGACTGAAATGAAAAATTTATATTGCGCTGATTTATCGCTTAATCATATCCGCAAACAAATCCATTTGACATCTAAGAAAGGTGAGACAGCAGAATTTAATCAACGTGTCAGAGCTGCTGTTCTCTTACCGCTTTATTGTATTGATGACTGCTGGTATTTACTGTTTACCCGTCGAAGCGATACCGTTGAAAATCATAAAGGACAAGTGGCATTTCCCGGAGGTGCTTTTGAGAAATATGATGGAAACTTGGAGAACGCTGCGCTAAGAGAAGCTGAGGAGGAAATCGGTTTAACCCAAGACAATGTGATCATCCTAGGGAGAATGAAATCAATCCCAACAATTACCCAATATCAGGTAACACCCATTGTTGGCTTTATTGAAGGATGGCCAATTGAATTAAATATAGCTGATCATGAAGTTACCCGAGTGTTTTCAATTCCTCTTCATTGGTTATCTGATCATTCCAATTCCGAAATAAGACCTTATGTTCTGCCAAACGGCAATAAAGAAGATGTGATATTTTATAAGCCATATGATGGAGAGATCTTATGGGGGATAACAGCTCGAATCACTCAAGATTTTCTAAAGATTATCAATAAGAAATAAAAAGGCAGCGAACTCTTCGCTGCCTTTTTGATTACTTAGTTTCTGGTTCTTCAGGTGGTACTTCTTCCTCTTTCTTACCACGCTCAATGATTTCCGGTTCTTCAATGACTGGTTCGACAACTTCTTCAACTTCCTCAGCTGCAGGGTGGGTGATGAGGACTATCATTTCATCAGGTTCTGCAAGGAAAACAACATTTTCTGGGATGGGAATATCCCGAACGTAAATTCCATCCCCGATATTAGCCAATGTGCTGATATCGACCACGATGCGATCGGGCAAGTCCTTTGGCAAGCACTCTACTTCAATTTCATCTACGCCAGTGACCATGACACCATTGAAGTCTTTAATGGCGGGTGCAAGCCCAGCGATCTCGATACTGACCTCGGTACGGATTTTCTCGGTTAGGGAAACGACCTGGAAATCAACATGCAGCAATGTACCTCGGATGTAGTCTTTTTGCTTTTCGCGCACAAGTGTTGCGTTTTCTTTTCCATCCAATTCAACACTAATAATACTGGATGAGGTTATTGAGTTGAGTAAACGGGATGTTTCGCGTAAATCGAGTGTAATTGGGGTAGCAGCGATTTCGTGACCATACAATACTGCTGGTAATTTACCTTCCCTGCGCAGGGCTCCAACCTGTTTGCCGATGACAGTCCGGCGAGTTGCGTGTAAAACTGGCTTATCCATCAATTCCTTCCTGTGAGCGCCTCTCACCCTATCATGGGTTACCCTCGCTCGTTTGAATAGCGGGATTCCGCCTTGGATTCTCGTGCTCAAGCACGGCGTAAGATTGTATTCTCTGATTGATGATTCGTCAAGGAATACTATGTGATTAATGATGCTCTCAAGTTTACGATCAAACCCAGTTAAATGTTTTAGTTACTGCCTTTTTCCAGTTTAAATAGAGCTCAACGCGCTTCTCTGGATCCATCACCGGTGTCCATTCTTTCTCAATACCCCAATTTTCTCTTAACTCGGAGAGATTATTCCAATATCCTGTCGCAAGACCCGCAGCGTATGCAGCACCCAGGGCGGTGGTTTCCGCGATCCGTGGACGGACAACGGGGACATTCAGGATATCTGCCTGGAACTGCATTAAAAGCTCGTTGTGGACCATTCCTCCATCAACTCTCAGGGATTTTAATTTAACACCCAAATCAGTTTCCATCGCATCCAGTACTTCACGTGTTTGAAAGGCTGATGCTTCAAGAACTGAACGTGCAATATGTCCTCGATTAATATACCGGGTCATTCCTACCAACGCACCCCTGGCATCGCTGCGCCAATAAGGTGCAAACAAGCCAGAAAATGCAGGAACAAAGTAAATGCCGCCGTTATCTTCAACCGTACGCGCTAGCGGTTCAATATCTGAGGAACTTTCGATGATTTTTAGATTATCTCGCAGCCATTGCACCAATGCACCAGCGATTGCAATAGATCCCTCCAGGCAATAGACTGCTGGTTCGGAGCCCAAGTTTATATCCCAAAGTAGTTAGTAAGCCAGATTTGCTTTGAATCGGTTTATTGCCGGTGTTTAATAACATAAAGCAGCCGGTCCCATACGTGTTTTTTGCTTCTCCCGGAGAGAAACAGGTTTGTCCGAAAAGCGCTGCCTGTTGATCGCCCAGATCACTTGAAATGGGCACATTTTCAAATAGACTGCGCATAGCCATACACTTCAGATGAAGAAACAATTTTTGGCAGCAAAGATAAGGATATTCCAAATTCCGATAAGATTTCAGGATCCCAATCAAGTGTGACTAAATTCATGAGCATCGTTCTTGATGCATTTGTAACATCAGTGACAAAATTGCCACCCTTTACACCTCCAGTAAGGTTCCAAATTAACCAGGTATCAATATTCCCAAAGAAAGCAGTCCCATTTTGGACAGCGTCTTTTACCTCAAGAACATTATCAATTAACCATTTTATTTTTGGACCTGAGAAGTAGGTGGCCAGGGGCAATCCTACTCGTTCTCGAAAACGATCGATACCACCGGTATTTGATAATTCTTTGATAATTTGATCCGTTCGAGTATCCTGCCAAACGATAGCATTATGCAATGGCTTGCCTGTTGTGCGATCCCAGACGACAGTTGTCTCCCGTTGGTTTGTTATTCCTATTGCTTGTAAATCGGACGGTTGTAAGCTGGACTTGTGTAAAGCGGAATGGATGACAGTGTTTACCTTTTCAAGGATTTCCAAGGGATCATGTTCAACCCAGCCTGGCTTGGGATAGATCTGCTTATGCTCCTGCTGATCCATCGCAACGATATTGCCCTCATGGTTGAATACCATACAGCGAGTACTGGTCGTTCCCTGGTCGATTGCTGCAATAAAGCTAGCCATGGTGCACTCCAGAAAAGAGATGAATTACTTGGCAAAAATGGTATTCAGTTGATCAATCACAGACTGTTTATTTAGCAGATACATAGTCCCATCTGGACTTATCTGGATGAAATTCCGGTCCATTTGCGAGAATTCTATCTTTTCAGTTGTAATCGTATTGGCTGCGCATGCCAGATCCAATAATTGGGTAATACTCAAATCAGTTGTAAATAAGTTAGAGAATTGGTTGACCAATTGAGGGATTTGGCTAAATATCTCTGGCTTTGATAGGTTCTGTTGAAAACCTCGCAGTATCTCGTTTTGTCTTGAAAAGCGACCCCATTCATCGAGGGTCGAGTGTCCATTTAGATAACGCATGTATTTTTCGACTGTCAATCCATCAAGCTTTTGGTAACCAGAATTGAGATACAAGCCAAGTTGTGGATCATTGACGGATTGAGAGATAGAAACTTCCAAGCCACCCAATGTATCGATTAGATTTTTCATCATCGATTGATAAATCACGAGATAATGATCAGGGGCAATATTAAAGTTATCATAAATGATTTGTGCAACCGCATTGGTTGATAGGATTGATGATTGCTGGTTCATTCCTTCTCTTTGCTGGATGAAGCCATAGGAAGGCCCCAGCTTATATTCCTGGATGTTGTACTTATTAAGTGGTGATGTTGTCAACCATAGATCACGCGGAAATGCAAATATGGCCACACTGGCTTTATCAAAATCGATCCCAATCATTCTTATTGCATCAGCTCCATAAGGATATTCCCAGTAATTCATATCATCTGCAATAACCAGAACACTAAGTCTGCCTGACAACCCACAGATACCTGCGGGCGTTGGAGATGGGCTTATTTCGGGAGTAACCGAAGGGAGTAATGGTTCTGGAGAAGGAAGTGAAGTTGGTATATCCGTTGAAGGTACAGTCGTGATTGCCAGTTGTGGTGCCAAAGGTTGTTGAAGGAATCGAATAGCTGCATACCCTAAAGCAAGGACCCCACCAAGCAATACAGCCAGGAACAATCCCCATAACAATGCTTTCCAAAATCCCCCTCTTTTTTTGGGCTTTTTTTGTTTTATTTTGGGTGGGGGAGGATTGTTAGGAGGAGCGGGTGTTTGAATAGGACCTGTCTGTTGTTCTCTTGCCTCTTCGCGCAATGGACGGGTGCCTGAATAAGTTTGATTATCGAATAATGGAGTAGTAGGTTGTGGTAATTGTGATGGCTTTTTTTGACTTGAAGTTCCTGTTGGCAGATCTTTTTCTTTTACCAGGTTCTGGTCAAAAGGCTCAGTTCCCTTTTTTTGTGATTGACTACCCTCTTTTTTTAATGCAGCGGTAGGAGGTTTTGGTTTCTTCTTTCTAAAAAGTGAAAAACTGTTAAAAGGAGAAGTTTTCATATTGATATTCTAATCAAAAATCAGAAAGGGATTACACCTTTTTTACCGCTAATTTCAGGCATTCCGTAACTGAGTTGATCACGCTCTGAAATTGATTACTGGTCATGGTCGGAAATAATGGTAGGGTTAATTCTCTTTTACAATATTCTTCGGTTATAGGGAGGGAGATTGAAGGATTCTTCTTTAAATAATATGAAAAATGATGAATGGCAGGATAATGAATACTCGTTTGAATCTTCCTTTTTCTCATTTCTTCCATAAATAGATTTCTGTCGTAGATTTGATTCAGTAGAGTAGGCATAATATGAAATGAAGGATCACCCAATGGTTCTTCAAATGGGAAAATCAGGCTGGAAGATTTAAGTTCGGCAATATATTTAGATGTTAGATCTTTACGAATTAGATTGTTTTCTTTGAGTTTTGATAATTGAACCAAACCAAGCGCAGAATGAATTTCGTCTAAGCGATAGTTATATCCCAGCTCAACCACATCATAAGAGTAAGCATGTCCCTGGTGACGATCTAATGTGGATGATGTCATTCCATGAGATCTTAACGATTGAAGGCGTTTTGCCAGTGTATCATCATTGGTTACTAGCATTCCACCTTCGCCCGTTGCTAAATTTTTATTTGAGAAGAAACTAAAACAACCGATTTTTCCCCAAGTTCCAAGTTTCCGATCAAGGAAGGCGGCACCCGGAGCATGTGCTGCGTCCTCAATGACTGCTATCCCTTTTGCATTGCAGATATCCAATATCTCCTGCATTCGGCATGGGAAACCGGCATAATGCATCACAATAACAGCTTTTGTTTTATGGTTGATTAATCTATTTATTTCTCCAGGATCGATGCATGGTTCCTTTAAGGAAATAATGTCCGCAAATCTTACTTTTGCCCCTGTATAACTAGCAGCATTAGCAGTTGCCACAAAAGATAAAGCCGGCACTATTACTTCATCGTCCGGTTCGATTCCAAGAGCAATACACGCCAAATGAAGAGCCTCCGTACCGTTGGAAACTGCAATTGCATGCTTAACATTCAATGATTTTGCGAATTCACATTCAAATTCCCTGGTCACATCTCCCATCGTCAACCAGCGGCTGCGGAAAACATTCAGCACCGCTTTTTCTTCTTCGGCACCGTAATCGATATCACTTAAAGGAACAAGCCAATCCATTAGTGGACCTCATCAAGAAACGTGGACCGCATGTTTTCAAAATCATTACAGGCTTGTTCATAATCAATTGGTCTGCCCAGATCTTTCCAATATCCATTAAAGGGATAACCAATAACATTTAAATTATGGGCAATCAAATTTTTAACCAATTCGGGGAAATCGTAATATTTCTGCTCGGGGATGAAGTCCAATACTTTTGGTTCAAATATATATATCCCCATGCTGACATTGTATTCTAGCGTTGGTTTCTCAATATAACCGATTATATGATTCTCCAAATCGTGGTTGATAATCCCAAGATCAATGAATACTTGGTATTCATGCATTGCTATTGTGGCCACGCCATCATTAATCTTGTGAAAATCAACCATCTTGTTAATATCGAGATTTGTTAATACATCACCGTTTAAAACGATAAAAGTCTCATCCAGATCTTTTATCATTTTTAATGGGCCGGCGGTACCTAAAGGTTCTTCTTCAAAACTGTATTCAATATTAACACCCAATTGTTTTCCATCTTGAAAAAACGCACGCATTAACCCTGATAAATGTCCTATGGTCAGGACAATATCGGTGATTCCAAAATGCTTTAATTGGAGAAGCAATATTTCAAGGATGGTTTTATCCCCGATGGGCATCATCGGTTTTGGGAATATCCTAGTGTATGGCGCTAACCGTGTTCCCCGTCCTCCCGCCAAGATGACAGCTTTCATAATCTATCCTTTATGTGAAAAACGACTGAATTCTCATAAAAATCCGGATGTTCTTTATACCATTTGATGGTTTCAACCAATCCTTGATTCAAATCAATCTTGGGTAGCCAATTCATCAATCTTTTTGCGGATTGATTATCTGATATCAGACGCCCAACTTCGGAATGGGGTGGACGTACGTAACTTGGAATCAACTTCAACTTTCAATTTGCTGCCAAAAATTGTTTCTATTCTTATTTATTAATTCAGCAATGGTGACTGCAGTACCTGTTCCAAGATGGATCGTGCTGCCAAATGGAATCGCGGTGGAGGCTGCTTGAATAAAGCCATCAACGGTGTCAGTGATATAGGTGAAATCCCTGATACTCTCCAGATTTCCAACTCTTATATTTTTCCCCCGAAGTGCCTGGGTGATTATCGATGGAATGACCGCTCGAAGGGATTGACGTGGTCCGTAGGTATTAAATGGTCGAAGAGTAATAACCGGTAGTCCATAAGAGCAGTAGAAACTCTCCACGATTTTATCCGCACCAATCTTACTAGCTGCATAAGGAGATTGTGCCTTTAGCGGATGTTCTTCATTCATAGGAATGGATTGCGCAGTCCCATAAACCTCGCTGGTTGAGGTATGTATGATTTTTTCAATCCTATACTCTTTACATGCCAAGAGAATATTTGTTGTCCCCAGGACATTTACCTCAATAACTTCAAAAGGGTGAATGTAAGAATAAGGGATGGAAATGAATGCGCTGAGATGAAAAACATATTCCATGTCTTCACATGCTTTTAAAACAGCATGATAGTCCTTGATATCTCCTGCTATGATTTCAATTTTATTAAGAATATCCTTGGAGGAATAATGCAAAAGACCAGGGTCTCCGCGGCTGTTATATCTGACAAATGCCCTGACCTTCGCTCCGCTTTTTACAAGTTGATCAACGAGAGAGCTGCCTATGAAACCACCCGCACCCGAAACCAGTACGCGTTTTCCCAATAATGGATTATTCATGGTCACTGCTTTCATCCAGAATTTTCAGATATTTACTGATTCTCTTTTTAAGAGCTTTTTTATTTTCACTTTCGATCATTTTTTGGATTTCAAGCAACCAAATTTTTATCTGACCTCGATTAACATGAGTTTCCTCATCAGGTATCATATTTTCCAGTAGCATTTTCGCAATATTTGGAAAGAATACGATGCGAGCGTTAGTTTTTTCGCAATAAGATAAAAGTTCTTTCTTTTCACTCACCGGGAGATTGGGTATGGAAATCAGAATAAGGCCAATATCCATCTTTTCGGAAATTTCAGGGATCATCTCCGGTGAACCCAACACTGGTAATCCTCTTATAATTGATCCTTTTTTATGCGGATCATGATCAATAAAACCAACAAGGTTGAAGGCTTGAGCTAATTGACCACGTGAGAAAAGCCAAATCGCAAGTTCACCCGTATCACCTGCGCCCACAAGTAGAACCCGCTCGCCGATAGACCGTGCGCCACCACGAATATATAACCATCTCGATGCCAATCCAGTAAGTATCCGTTCGCGGTACCGAATTACCACAAAACCAAAGAAAGAAATCAACCCGCCAACTACAATCATTGATGGCGGTAACGGAATGCTGAAACCCACATAGGGATTGAAAAGCAGCAAGCAGCCAGTTGCCATTGCACAAGATAGTGCAAGAGCGAGGGCGTCAGAGGAATTTGCACGAGACCATTCAATCCGGTTAACTCCTAACGCTGCGTTAAAAATACTAAAGATGAGAGCGATAGCAATGCCAACAATTATTGACAATCCCCAGCCAAGGTCGAGTGGGCCGCTCAATCTCCAGATTACTCCTGTTGTGCTTACGCTAAGGAAAGCAATAAAGCAATCAATCACAAACCAGTTTAAATACCTTGAGAAGAAGATTGAAAATGGTCCTGAGTAGTAAAGAGAATCGGGGATGGAAATCTTTCTCACATTTGGCAATAGAAGAATGAAAGTAAGAAAAAATACATCCAGGTCTGTTAAGAAATTTCGAAAGCGCAAATAAAGTAAATCCAGTCGGAGCTTGCTGGGTAAAATATTACTAAGATATTTATCAATGACGTTTTTTTCACCCAATATACTCGCTTCATCTCGATAGATGATTGAAGCCGGGCTGGTGATTCCCGGATTTACAGAGAGGATAATATTCCTTACCTCTTCCGGCCATTTGGCAACAAATGATGGATCTTCGGGTCGAGGACCAACGAAATCCATTTCACCTTTTAGAACATTCCAGATTTGAGGAAGTTCATTCATTTTTGTGGCTCGAAGCCATTTTCCAAAGCGGGTTACTCTCTCATCGTTTGCGCCAGAGAGTGGAGAAGAGTTCTTTTGATCGCCATATTTATACATTGTCCGAAATTTTAGCATTTCGAATTCTTTACCGTTCTTACCAACCCTTTTCGCTTTGTAAAATATTGGACCCGGTGAGTCAGATTTAATTAATATTCCAATTATGCATAGGAAGGGGAAAAGAAAGAATAATGCAAAAATAGCCGTGACAATATTAAATATCCGTCTCAAAAGTAAATTTGAAGATGATCGCAGATCGTGTAGCTGTTCACTCATATCTTGTCGGTTTGCAGCATCAGACTGAATTGGAACTGGCATTGATTTTCCTAATCTCCTCGCCTGATTGCCCTAAGCATATTTGACCAATGGCTTAGTGACTTCCTTGGATGTTGAAAAGGTATTTTTTTAGGAAGTATTCCATTAACAATCGTTTTTACTTGATCACTGAATCGTTCAATAACTGCAACTTTTACCAGTGTGGGATACTTTACACCCAATGTCTCTCGACCAGTGATTAGATCCACTGGTTTTAAGAGAAGAAATACTGCCAACCTCGACCATAAATGATGCGGCAAACTATCAAGAAAATCATCCGGCAAAGGAGTGTCAAGGTATTTAGAACAGAAGGAAAAAATAAAGTTTGCTGCAGTTGACAATCGCCATGAAATAATATTTTCCCGAATTAGGGACCAATCTAGTTCATTATGGGAATTTCGGATTATCAGATCCAAATCCAAATAATTATGAAGCGCTTGATATCCCATGCCATGATTCGCTAAATGGAGAATGAGGTAAGCAATGTTATCTTCGCGGGATAATACCCGAATATTGTTCGATTGTTCATTTAGGAATTTGTTTAAAACCGAATTTTCCCAAATACGATCCAAATCAATTGGATATACATCTTCAAACCAATTTGATGAAACGAGATGCTGATGTAATTCGAAATAAAGACCTGATCTATGGAAAAGCACAAGTTCACTTGGAATATCTTTAGAGATCTTTAGCCATTTAATGGCTTCTTTCTTATCGTTAATACCAACCAGTAAAAAACCGTTTTTCAATAAAATAGTGGCAGCTCTTATTAAATCATTCGGTCTTAGTAAAATATCCACATCACCAAGATGCCTAATCCCTGTATCCGGATATAAAGTTGTTAAAAAATCCAGTCCTTTCAATAAAACAAGTTCTATTCTTGAGCATGACACAATATTAATTGAATTAGTTATAGTCTTTTCGAACCGTAACCAGCGGGAGCGATTTTGCAAATATGTTTGCTCGCATATGTCGGCTTCTTTAGTTTCTAGCAAGCTCCTTTTATTGAGATACCAAGTCGAAGCCAGGAGGGGGCGAAATTGTGGTTTTTGTGAATATATACCATCTTTACTGGCTTCTGCAATTGAAGCTGTCCATTTACTAATAGGGATTACGAGCTGATCAGGTGTAATCATTTCGCAAAGTTTTCTTTAAAAACTCTATTCACATTAAAACAATTTCTCAATAGTAAGAATAATCCGCTCCATGAACCAAGTGCATAGCTAATGTGAATTACTACGAAAATGAGGGGCGATGCGAAAAAATATTTGATCCCATTATTTATCCCAATTGATATTGATGCCAAAAGAAGCAATAGTAAATAAAATCCTACAAATCCACAGGAAATGGGCATTCCAGTTTTATCCCAAATTCCAAGAATCAAAACAAGAATGAATAAAGTGCTCGTAATAAATGGAACAAGATGTCGCAAGGAGATCGCTTCGGCATTCACCACCAATGTTGTAATGACCTGTTGGCCATTTCCAAAGTATTGATGAAATAGGGATAAAAGACTGGTTCTCGGGTGGTAATATGGTTTTATCCGTGGGGTTTGATAGATGGTATAACCCAATTGCCGCATACGAGCATGAAAATCCAGATCCTCTGTACGGGTCAAGTATTCACGAAAATACCCAACCTTCTCAAAAATAGAACGGTGATAAGCACCCGGCCAAACCGTATCGACATACCCTTCATAGGATTGTCTCCTGAATTTGGCGATGCCGGAACCAAGTAGATTCTTTTGTACAAGTCCAATCAATTTTGATAAAAAATCTTCACCGGGGAGGAGGTTAACCCCACCACCTACGCAACCAGCGTGGGATCGCTCAAAAGCAAAAATACATTCACTTACATAATTGGATGCATATACTGCATGAGCGTCAATGCGAACAATGATGTCCCCCTTACTTTTTTTGATACCAAGGTTCAAGGCACTTGTTTGATATCGGTGGGGGTTATTAATAAGTTTTATTCTGGAATCCTTTTTCAACCAATCTTCAAGTTTTATCTTCGTTCCGTCATTGGAATCACCGTCAATTATATAAATTTCAATTATTCCTGGAAAATCCTGATTCAATATTGAATCCATGCAATTATCTATAAACGCTTCTTCGTTATACGTGGGAATAATAATTGACACTGTGGGGGCGACTCTAACTTTTGTGGATATCACGCCCCTGGAATTGGGATTCATTTTTTATTTCGATGTGATCTTTGATCGTCTCGGTAACCTTTGTAGTAATAATATGAACCATAACCATGATAATCTTTATAGTATCGATATCGATATCTACCCCGACTTAGCTCAACGTTATTAAATACAACACCCAGTATCTTTGACCCTACCCGCTGGAATTGCTCGATGGCGCCCATGGCTGTGCCCATGCGAGTCACGCCAGGTTGGATGATAAGAAGTGCGCCATCGACGACTTGCATTAACACCGAGGCATCTGTGACAGCCAACGTAGGAGGAGTATCAATGATAACAACATCAGCAAGTGCCTGGGTTTTTTCAAGGATCAAATGCATTTTTTGAGATCCCAATAATTCGGATGGATTGGGCGGTAAATCTCCCGAAGTGATTAAAGATAGATTGGGTATCCGGGTCAACTGAAGGATTCCATCCAATTTCACTTCGGATTGGAAAAACAGGGTACTCAATCCCATCTTATTGGGCAATCGGAATTGACGGTGGATCGCCGGTCTCCGAAGATCGGCATCGATCAGAATTACACGTCTTCCACTTTGTGCAAGTACAAGAGCCAGATTCACGGCAATAGTCGTTTTACCTTCACCTGGATCCGGACTGGTAATCAACAATGTTCGAAGTGGACGATCGACGCTGGCGTATTGAACATTGGTCCGTAAAGTCCGAAAAGCTTCTGAAACAGGAGACCTGGGTTGGGCTTCTGTAATTGGTTTACCCTCTTCGAATGTATGATGCGCGATCAATGCGAGGACAGGTTGGTGCAAGATCTTATTGACTTCATCAGGTGTTTTGATCGTATCGTCCAATGCTTCAATAGTAAAAATTAAACCGATCGTTAAAAGCATTGCCAAAAGCGCTGCAATTACAGTGTTGTTAATAATCTTTGGTCGAATAGGAGTGCTATTGGGAATTGCCGGCTCAACTTGAACTACGGTCGAGGTCGTCTGTGCTTCAGCCAGCCGTACCTGTTCGAGGCTAAGCAATAAATTTGAATAGATCTGACGATACTGCGCGGCATTTGATTCAATCCGATCCCTTTCTGTGGCATCCGATGTTCGAGCCAATTGCTCGGTGAAGTGCTGGATCTGAGAATCAATATTTGCCAATTGATCCTGTAAACTTTGTTTTGAAACCATGAATCTCTCAGCTTGCAATGATTGGATTTGGCTGGAAAAAACCGAAACCAGGGTATTTGCAATCATGGCAGCTCGATTCGGATCAATTGAGTCAATTTTTATCTGGATTAATTGAGTATCCTTGATTGGTTCAACTGAAATAGATGATCGTAATGCTTCGAAATTGACACCCAATGTGAGTTGTTCGTTTACAGTCGCAAGAATGGGTTGCGTCAACATCATTTCAGCGTATGTTCGGGTAAGCCTTTCACTGGCAAGAACAGATGTGTAATCTGTAGTTCTTGTGGATGGAGCTTCATTAACTAAAAGAGTCGTGGATGCCTGGTAAATTGGTGTGATTTGCTGGCTGACGAAGAATGCAATCACACCAGCTAAAATCGTGATCAAAATTATTAACCAAGCCCATTGCCAAATCAGGCCCAAATACTGCCTGATATCAATATTATCGGTATCAGCTTGAATATTTACGGGTGGCATGGTCATGTTTACACCTATTCTTCATGCAAAACTTGCTAATGAAATTCTAGAGAAGAGGTCATATTCTGTCAAGAAGAACATCTTCTCCGGAATAAGGGGATGCAAGTAATATGCTACTTGGAATTATCCAGGGATGTGATTGTGTATAATCTTTTTATGCTCAATAGAGTTTTGAGATCCTATCTCCAATGGTTGGTATTACTCATTGGAACTATTTTTCTATCTCTATCCCTGATATGTAACGATAATGCCATAGTCGAAGTGAAATGGGAAACAGTATCCGAGGTGGGTATCACCGGTTTCAATATTTTCCGGTTCGATGAAGTAGAGCATAATAGACAATTGATCACGTTCATTGAAAAAAGGGGAGGTGCATTTACTGGGGAAAACTACACATTTACGGACAATCACCTAATTAATGGTCGTGAGTACCAATATTATTTAGAAGAAGTCAGGAGTGAAGGGTCAAGGGGGAACCTATTCGGTCCTGTGCCTGTGAAAGCAATGTCATGGAGCAGTTACTTATTTTTTCCAGGCATTATTTGTATGCTGCTTTTCTTCATATACGCTGGGAGAAGATATTTTCAGAAGATTGGTCGAAAAACAAAAGAAAGCAAGGTCTTTTCCATCGGTGGATGCAACCTCGAATTTCTATATGAAGAAAATCATTTTTCTGATTTGATCCAAAGATACAAGAATTTTATTCTGGATACCCCGGATCGAATTGATTTGCACATTGGAATCTTAGATGCAAATCAAAATGAGTTTTCTGAAATTCCATTATTGATTTCACATGACATAAAAGTATTGCACTATCAAACAAAAAAGATAAAAGTAAAAATCGATTTTTCTAGAAAAACCGGAGATATTATCGCCCATAAGGATTTAGGCAATGCAGATTTGGAGATATTAATGAGAATAATCTTCTCAATTCTCATCTTCCGATCAGGAGGATTATTGCTTCATTCTGCAGGGGTTAAGCGGAATGATAAAGCTTATATTTTCATGGGTCATTCCGGGAGTGGAAAAACAACGATTACAAAATATATCGATGCTGGAGATCAAGTATTGAGTGATGACCTCGTTGCAACCAAACCTATTGGAAGAAGCTGGAGCGCTTTTTCAACACCTTTCTGGAATCCAACAAGGGAGATTCCTCAAAATAATGGAGCCAAGATTAAAGGAATTTATCAAATTAATAAATCACTAAAGGTCAATATTAAGAAAATGGGGAAGAATTATGCAATAGCTGCATTACTGGCCAACACTCCAGTATTGACTTCTGAAAAAACGCTTTTACCACTTGTTATAAAGAGGTGCGAGGAAATTGCCGATGCCTGCAGCTCATATGAGCTGGGTTTTCGGAAAGATAACACTTTTTGGTCAATTATTACTAATAATTGAGGGGATTATTGTAAACCAACAGTAAAGTACGATTGCTTGCAACCGATATTGAAGTATGCTATAGTCCAATTTAATCACCAAACTATTGATGATGAAAAGTATCGATATGGATGAGCTTGATAACAAAAAGAAGAAATATGAGACTCCCAGGATCATGATCGAAATGGACCTGGAAGTTCGCGCCGGGTCCGTCCCTCTAGGTTCACCTTTGGGAGTGGATCCATTGGATCCATTAGGATTGGATAATGACAGTAATCCTTGATAAAAAAGTTACGTTGAATAGAATGTTGATTTGCTCTCTGGGTTTTGTCAGGAACGACGGACCCAGATTGTTTTTGGCAAAGGGGTAAGCATGAAGACTACAATAAGAATATTAATCATCACTTGTTTTATCTTTTTATTATTTTCACAACATGTATCTGCGGCTCCCAGGATGCAGATTTACGATCATGTTTATGTAGCTCCAGATCAAGCAACATGTGATGCGAATCCATCTCTGATTCCCTGTTATACGGATATCTTTACAGCTATCGATAATCTCGTGGATAGCTCCGCTTCGACGTTGACTTTTATTGGCACCAATTATATTGATAATTCGACAACTCCCATTCGAAGTGGACCAAAGGATATTGATGATAATTATCTTGGTGAATATCCGCTGACGATAGACAGCCTAAATGGTGAAGGTCAAATAATAGCAACGGGAACTAATGCAACAGTTCCAATTTTTGAAATCATGGAGGGAGATTTTGCTTTCAGGGATTTAACGATTGTTTGCCTTAATGATAATATATCTGCAATTCGCATGATTGCTGATGGCGTAGAACCGGATGGAAATCTGGCTATCACAAATACAAATATTGATGGCTGTTATATTGGTCTTATTGATGATGGTGGGATTGGAGATGTTTTGATCGTTGGCAACACTTTTAATTCAACAGGCATTGCATCAGCTTCACCAATCAATTATGACGCAGAGGGTTCTATTTTAGCTTTTGCCAATAATTTCATTGGTTTTACATATTCATTACGTGCTCAGAGTTATGGGATTTTTAATTTATCCCATAATTGGTGGGGTGTGTATGATGATGCCACTATGCCAACATATGAAGTTGACCCTCCGAGTGATTCCTGGTGGAATACAAGGTTGGGAGCAGAAATTGTCGATTGGAATGCAGGAATTGCTCCATTAGGTGCAACACTTGGGATTGCGCAATTGACAGGGGGTTCAGATGGAATTAACGTGATTGTGACCTTTGGTCGATCACCCAGTAATGCTCCATTTGGTAATGGGATTGAACCCTGGGTATCAAGTATGTGCTCGGATTACTATGATTTCTTCACGATTGAAGCGACCTCCAGTGATCCTTATACGATCGTTTTGCCCGTCGACCTTGATACTGCGTGTCATGAAGAAGTTTGGGCAAAAAGGGATGTATTCTTTATTCCAGCATCTCCAACAAATGACACCCAATTCGATCTATGTGCCAGTTCGCCGACTTTAAAAACATGCTGGCCGATGGTGAATGCTGCGACTTTGCCAAGCGCAACCCTTAACCATTACGGCTTAAACGATCTCGAAATATCCGGCTTAACATACGTGGATTTGGGGGGAACTCCATTCGTTGCCGGTAGTTTTGAGGGGACGAATCCCACTGCTCTTACACTGGTTGATTTCACTGCGCAGTCTTCCCCAAGTCAACGATACATCTTCCCTGTTCTCGGTTTCTTCCTCGTTGTTGTTTTTGCCAGTCAATTCTTCAAACGAAAGATCTAACTGGGCTCATATGACCTGGAGATTACTATTTAGCCTGATCTTAATATTAGGACTGGGGTGTTTTCCTCTAACTTTTGATTCCCAATCTGATAATAAGGATTCCGGATTATTTGAATTATTGAAATCAGACAGTTCGGGTTTTACTCTTGAATTTCATTTTCCCAATTATGAGCTCGAATCAATGGACATTGATGGAATTGTCTATCAACGATTAACAATTCCGGGTACCAATACTTTTTCATCGGCAGGTTCCCCTGAGTTGCCTGTAAAAAGCCTATCTTTTGGTCTACCTCAGACAGGTGGTTATCGAATATCAGTAACGAGCGGTGAGTTTGTTTCATTGCCGGGAGAATTCAGGATTTTACCATCTGAAAGCGAGATCATATCTTATCAAAATGAATTTCCCGCAGTTGATTATTCCAGGATTGAAGACGAAAACATTTATCAACGTAATGCGTTTTTCCCAGACGCGCTGGTAAGTGGCAGTTCTGATTCAATTGTTAGGCAACATCGCATAGCCAACCTGCAGGTATTTCCTTTTCAATATAATCCTGTAACCGGTGAATTGCTTTGGAATCGAACTATTCGCATCCGAATAGATTTTGATGACGTGGCATCGATGTCAATAAACCATAAGGAATTGGAGAATTCCCCATTTGATATGGCTCTTGCCCAGGAGCTGGTTAATTATGCTGCTGCAAAAGATTGGCGGATTGGTGATGTCACTTCAGAATCTTTCGAAGTGAATGCGATGTCTGAGAGCTTTATCGAAAAAGTGAAGTTGAAGGTCAATCAAGATGGGCTATACAGGGTTACATTTGAAGATCTGACAACAGCTGGAATCACATATTCTGACATCCCATATACTTCAGTCGGTTTTTCTTGTCAGGGAGAGAGTGTAGCCATCCTGCCGGAAGACGAAAATGAGAATGGTTTGTTTGAAGCAGGGGAAGCCTTCCTCTTCTATGGTCAAAAACTTTACGGGCAGCATTTAGCAGAATTATTTAACCAGGAAGATACCTGGTGGAACGATTATTCAACCGGTTGGAGACCAACCTTCAATGCCACGATGGTTGAAAAATATACTGATGAAAATGTATATTGGATTGATTTTAATGGTAAAGCAATATTTATGGAAGAAATCGACGGGAACCCGATCAATGATAGCCTGACTCCTCCGTCATATTTCCGGTCAATATCACACTCTGAACAAAACATGCGTTGGCGAACTTACCACTTTAACTCTGAAGATACTTGGTTTTGGAATGAATTATCCACAAGTAGTTCAATTTCAATGGAATTTCCAGTTGAGTTATTTGATGTTGCTAACAGCGGAGGGGATGCCACCATCTATGGAGAAGTTAATGCTCAAGCTAATAATCCGAATGTAAATCCGGACCACCACACACGGTTCTGGATCAACACAAGCACATTGATTGAAGATTCAACGTGGGATGGGAAGATATCTCACCAATTTTCAGGAAATGTGAGCAATTCTTCGTTACTTCCAGGAGCGAACAATCTGAAGTTTGAAGTGCTAACGGATGTGGGTCAAGGCTCGGATGCAATTCTCTTCAACTGGTTTGAAGTTGAATACGACCGTCTCTTTAGAGCATTGAATGATGAATTGAATTTTCGCTCACCGCAGGACGGTGAATTGGAATTCGAGGTAGAAAATTTCGTTTCACCGGGCATTTTTGTACTTGATATCACAAATCCCTTGCTTCCCAAGAGAATCCAAAATGGTGTGATTGATTCTGGGAAAGTCACATTCCAAACCTCACCAACCCTCGATACCAGGTATTATCTGGCAGGGGAAGAGAAGATATTGAATCCAATCCAGATCGACTTGTACAACGGAGCAGATCTTCATTCGCATTTCAATGGTGCAGATTTTGTTGCCATCAGTGATCCCATTTTCGATTCACAGGTTCAACGCTTGGTTGACCACCGGATAAGTCAGGGGTTGCGCGGCCAGATCGTGCACCTGGATGATATCTACAATCAGTTCAGCTACGGGATTGAAATCCCGGCGGCCATTCATGCTTTCCTGGATTACGCTTATCATGAATGGCGTTCACCAGCTCCGACCTACATTGTTCTTATAGGCGACGGTCATTGGAATTTTAAAGGATACAATCCTGATATATATGGAACTTCGCCGATCTATATGCCACCCAACCTGGCGTGGGTGGATGAAATCCAGGGCGAAGTGGATAGCTCCAGCCTTCTTGCTGCAGTAGATGGCGATGACCCGCTTCCTGATCTATTGATTGGCCGCATCCCAGTCAATACAACAGAGGAATTGTCTGATGTGATTGACAAGATCATTTCGTATGAAAATATTCCCATCAACCCCGTGGATTATCCCTGGCAAAACCGGATGATCGCTTCTGCCTATTTCCCGGATGAGGCCGGCGATTTCACAACAGAAATGGATTCCTTTCTCGCGGATTATTCTTCGCTTGGGATGGATTTTCAAAAGATATATTTACCCGATTATCCCTGTAGTTCTGGTGCGGCTTGTCCTGAAGCCAGAGAAGACTTGATAAATGGTATCAATAACGGAGTTTCTGTAGTTCTATATAATGGTCATGGCGGAGTCAATGGATGGGGTTACAACTCTCGTTTCTTTTATAATAGCGATGTTGCATCATTGTCTAACCTGGGTGAGTTGCCTGTCATTTTTTCTCTTACGTGTCTTGATGGCTATTGGAGCTATGCCGACAAAACCTCAGCAACAATAAGTCTGGCAGAGAATTTTCTTAAAAGAGAGGCTGGTGGAGCAGTGGCAGCATTTTCTCCTACAGGTTTTGGCACCAGCGATCAACATGATTGGCTTCTTCGAGGATTTTTCGATCAAATAACCCAAACGAATGGGAACACTCTAGGGAGTGCGGTGCTTGGAGCCAAGCTAAATCTGTTTGGGAGCGGTATTGATTACTCGATCATCAATTCGTATACGATATTTGGTGATCCGGCGACCCAATTGCGCATCCCTGCCACCCTGAATAATAAAATCTTCTTTCCATTTGTTAAGAATTAGTTGTAAGGCCTGAATTTGAAAACCCAATCACGCCCCGAAGTGAAGGTTGATCACGCCCGGTTTAAGGTGGTAGGGCAGAGCATGTTACCTCTATTGAAACATAATGATTGGGTGTTGATCGATTTTCGGGAACGAAAAACCTATAATATTGGCAATATCGTATTGATAAAAAAACCAGGTGGACTTCTTTTGCACCGGATCATAGGAAAATTTGAAAATCGTTATTTTTCCAAGGGTGATAATCAAAAATATTCGGATGCATCAATTTCCTCCAGCGAAATTATTGGAACATTGATCTCAATTGATAAAAAAAGCAAATTATATGATTGGATTTTTCCTGGAGTGAATTTTATTTTAACAATTATCGGAAGAATTTATTTTGTATTATTTCTGAACTATAGACGCTTGACTGGTAAAGAAATCATATGAAAAAAGAGACACACAATGACTATTCGTTTGTACCCCAGCTCTGCGTTGATGTCATTGGTGAGCCGGTGGATGATGGCGCTATTATCGTTATTCCTGATAAAGGCAAAGTAAAAGTCCTGAATGAAGTTGGAACGAGAATTTGGCAATTGATCAATAGCCAGCGTTCCGTGAACGGAAATCGCAGATATCATTTACCAGGAATTTGATGTAAGTCCGGATAAAGCATTAATCGAAACAGATAGTTTTATAAAGCATTTGCAAAAAGCAGGGATAGTTGCCGATAAAACGCCTGCTGACTAGACTTTTCCGGCTATTACTGCTGGGTGCAATTATTGGGATGTTGTTTATCCTACCAGGTGTTGTCCAAGCTGCAGTTACACTTACCTATTTCACCGCTGAGCCAGGAACAGGTAGTATTCTGATCAATTGGGGCACGGCATCCGAGTTTGATATTCTTGGATTCTATGTGCTGCGCTCAAATGCAGAAAATGGGACCTATTTGCGGATTCACGATGATCTCATTGCTCATACTGGGGGAAGCATCGAAGGCGCAGAATATTCATTTGAAGATACTACTCCACTAATTGGTGAGACATATTTCTATAAACTTGAAGTGGTTGATTTTAATAATCAATCCGAGTTTTATGGACCGATTTTCACAACTTTTGGATTTGGGACCTTCACGCCCACAGTGACCAGAACTCGTAATGCAACATTTACTTTTACA
The DNA here is from genome assembly GCA_963804865.1 of uncultured Chloroflexia bacterium. Classification (GTDB taxonomy): domain Bacteria; phylum Chloroflexota; class Anaerolineae; order Anaerolineales; family Anaerolineaceae; genus CAVVEQ01. Next base: position 477,769 of record CAWDSH010000001.1, on the reverse strand, counting down.
CCAACACGCACAACAACATGGACTTTAACCCCGTCAAGAACAGTCACCCTTACTCAGACTTCAACTGCAACTAGAACAAAAACAACCACAAGAACCAGAACACCAACACAAACCAAGATCACATCAACACCTCATACCAAGACAGTAACGCGGACAGTTACAAAAACTCGAACACTGAGTAATGTGATCTATCGATCATCCACCTGGACGAGAACAGCATCACCTTTACCATCAAATACATCAACAATAACCATGTCCCTTGAACCAAGTGCGACATCGGGGACACCAACAAAAACCGCAACGTTGACAAAGATACCCCCACTTGGATTATCACCAACTCCCACGCCAATTTACTATAATAAACAGTCTGATTCTTTACTAAAAATAGCGATTACTTTCTCGATTGTTCTTTTCCTGGCGGCTTTTCTTTATATCATATTGGTGCTTATAAAAAAGAGGAGAAGAAAGTCTGAGAATGAATCATGAATCGAAATACTCGGCGCAAAATATGGGTATTTCTAATTACCAGTCTATTGTTCTCATGTGTCCCTGAACAAAAGATCAATGAGACAGTCAACGAACTAAAAGTCACCATTGATGAGGAATCATTTTATGCGATCCCAGATTCCCTTTTGAAAAAGTATGGATTTATTGTTGATGATTATGAAAACCTGGCTCTATTCAATAATGAAAAACCTATTCCTTTTTGGATCGATTCTGCTTACTGAGAGCGAAAAACGTATCATTTTTTATGGTGAGAAGAATTCAAGTCCATATTTCAATGGTAATGTCTATATTCTCAAAAACAATGTTGGTGGTGTATCAATCCATCCGGAAATCATCCAAGGAGATGACATTATCCGTGATGCTGGGAATTTACAGGGATATGAAACGGGTCGTTCCGTTATCCATTTAGAAAATAACCTTTTGTATGTGCCGGAAGCGCAAGGGATCTCGCATTGGTATTGGAAGACTGTTACACCTTCCAATAGCATTGAAGTTATCTTTGATTTACCGTTGATTCAACCCGGGCAGATCGATATGTCGTTATATCTCTGGTCGGGGACGACAAATCCGAATTCTCCAGACCATTCTTTGTCCATTAGCTTGAATGGTCATCCAATTGAGGAAATATCCTGGGAGGGAATTGAGTCATATCAAGCAAATATCACCATTTCAAACGAACTGTTCAAAGAAAACGATAATCACTTGATAATCGAACGTCCCAAATTTGCGGATTCTTCAAACGACTTGATATTTTTAGATGCTATAGATCTAAATTACTCCAGACTTTTATCAGCTTTGGAGAATCAAATCGAATTCTTTGCAACGGAAGAGTCACATTTGATCACAGGACTTGATGGAACAAGTATTAAGCTTTGACGTGACAGATCTATCTACTCCTACCTTTCTCGGTATCTATGAGAGTTCAACATACAATCTCGCAATAAAAACCGTACCAGGTCATCATTATCTGCTTATGGAAACTAACGATATGATCAACCCGGAAATTTCGAGGTTAGCAGAGGCCACGGGATTGTTTCAGGATATGGAGGGTGGCGATTACGTGATTATCGTTCCCGAGAAGATCAAGAACTCTCTTTCTCGATTAGTAGGATACAGGCAGTCGCAAGGTCATACTGTAGTTGTTGTGTCATGGCAGTCGATATATGACAATTTTAATGACGGAATACCAGATCCGATGGCTGTTAGATCCTTTCTGAAGTGGGCAAACCAGGAATGGAAGATTAGACCGATCAATATATTGCTGGTGGGTGATTCGAGCTACGATCTCAAGGGATTTATCTCAAAAACATCGGAGAATTGGTTGCCACCAGTGTTTTATTCGTCGCTTTTTGGCGGTGAAACAGTTACCGATATTCCTTTAACTGATTTAAATGGTGATGGGCTGCCCGACGTGGCGCTGGGTCGAATCCCATTCAGCGAACCGGATGAAATTGAAGGCTATATTAGTAAATTGATCGTGTATGAGAACTCAATTTCCGATCGAAAAGAGAGAAATATTCAAATCGGGATTGTAGCCGAAACAGAGAGTGAATTCGGCGATGCGGTGGCATCATTCTCGGATGCCATGCGGTCATACGAATCTAGAAGATGGAATAGCTACGACAAGGATCGGCTTCGGTTTGGACTCATCCAGAGCTGTCATCTTCGAAAATAATTAATGACTGGTTGATCTATTTTGGTCATGGCGCCATTCAGATGTGGGGGAGGGAAGATATATTACGAGATGATGACCTTGAAAACGAGTTGGCAGCGGATTTTGCGCCTCTTGTTGTAAATTTCACCTGCCTGACTGGGTATTTTATTCATCCAGAATATGATTCAATTTCTGAAAAACTCCTACTTTATGAAAACGGGCCTATCGCGATTATTGCTCCTACAAGTCTTACATTATCAGACTCTCAGGATCAGTTGAGTACAGCTCTAGCTGAAGAAATTGCTTCCAACAAGTATTTGACGATTGGAGAGTTATGGGTTCAAGTTCAGGGGAAACAGATCATCACCAATGCCAAAGATAAGGATGTGCTCCTAACTTATCTGCTTTTTGGTGATCCTGCAGCGAGATTGCCTTGATAAATGTCACTTGTTCACATTTATTAAGATAATCATCTTGTAAAGATAACTTCTTTTTGTTATGATAAATATTGTGCAAAGGCACATTCAATATTCCCAAATTCAAATCTTTGGAGAGGAGAAGTAATATGCGTAAGAGTTATTTGTTGTTCGCTTTGTTGACCGTAGGCGCAATGTTATTCACCGCCTGTCAGACAGCCACCCCTGTACCGACTGAAGCACCGGTGGTAGAACCAACCGAGGTTCCACCAACACCGGAACCGACTGCTGTTCCCTACATTACCTGTGGCGACCCCGGCGATCCTTGCGTAATCACCTTTGTTCCATCTGGTGATACTGGCAAAATCACGCTCGCCGGACAAGGAATTGCAGATTGGTTATGGGCTGAGACCGGTCTATTTTTCAAGATCGAAGTCGGGACCAGTTTTGCCGCTTCCATTGAAGCCATGGGCGCAGAGAAGGCACAGATTGGTTTCCTGAATACCTTCTCAGTTCTGCTTGCTGAAGCCAAATATGGAGTTGATCCCGCACTTGCCGTCGTACGTAAATTGGCGGTAAATGACGTCAGCCCGGATAAAGACCTTGCGGGTACCATGCAACCCTATTATCGGGGTCAATTCATTACCCAAAAGGATTCCGGGATTACGACATTGGCAGATCTCAAAGGTAAAACTTTCTGTTTTGTAGACCCCAATTCCACCTCGGGCTATATCGTGCCGAATATCATCCTAAAAGCCAATGGCATCGATGCTGAGGCTGGCGACATCATTGCCACCAACGCTGGTTCTCACAACAACGTGGGTGTCGCGGTCTATAAAGGTGATTGTGACGCTGGGGTAACATATATTGATATCCGCTCAGATGCTTCCGCGGACCTTGTTGCAACCTATCCCGATGTCATGGAGAAGGTTGTCGTTTTTTATGATACGGACCCAATCCCCAATGATGGGATCCAATTTATAAAGAATTTTGATCCTGCGTTGAAAGAGCAGATAGTTGCTGCATTTTTGAAAATGTCTGAAGATGAAGCAGGAAAAAAGTTATTGAAGGATCTGTATAACATCAATGGATTGGTCAAGATTGATCCCACATTCTATGATGAATTTGCGCAAACAATGTTAGATGCGGGTGTTGATCCTGCTTCGTTGGTCAAGTAATTTAGTCATTCTGGCAGGTCGAGAGACCTGCCAGTTTTTTATTTAATACATTATTTGTGTATATGATAGAATTTACCAAATCCCATCTCCAGGTTGGAATCACAAATGTTAAAAATCGAAAATTTATGTAAGACCTACCCAAATGGAACTCAGGCAATAAAAGATGTGAGCTTTGAAGTTCAGGAAGGCGAATTCATGGCCGTCATCGGATTAAGTGGTTCGGGAAAATCGACCTTGCTGAGATGTATCAACCGGTTGATCGAACCTACATCAGGAAAAATCACCTGGAATGGGGTGGATATCACTGCGGCAACCGGTAAGGACATCCGCAATATTCGCCGTCAGATCGGTATGGTCTTTCAGCAATTTAATTTGGTAAAAAGGTCTTCAGTTAATACAAACGTGCTATCAGGTCGATTGGGCTATGCTCCTACCTTACCCAGCCTTTTTCATATTTTTCTCAAAGGAAGATCATGAGCGTGTTAAAAAAACTTTGGATATGGTTGGACTTACCGAAAAGATTGATGTGCGGGCGGATTCATTGTCCGGCGGGCAGCAACAAAGAGTTGGCATTGCCCGTGCGCTAATGCAGGAACCTAAACTGATTCTTGCCGACGAGCCAGTGGCATCGCTTGATCCCGTTCTGGCACATTCAATCTTAAAATATCTGGAGAAGTTGAATAAAGAATTTGGAATGACAGTCATTTGCAGTCTTCATTTTCTTGACCTTGTCCATCGGTATGCTACCAGGGCTATCGCACTCAAAGACGGTTTATTGGTTTTTGAAGGATTACCGAAGGAAATTGATGATGTCCAGTTTAAAGAGATTTATGGAAAAGAAGCTGAAAGAATTGAAGTGGTCTAATCTCTCAAAATCCTGGCAATAAATTGATCAAAATGAAACCTGATCCATCACAGAAGTCCATAACAAGCGTTTTCAATAAATTACTCACCTTTTTTCTCCATCCTGATCCCAGGATCCAGTCAATTAATATATAAAAGAACATGGCGGGGCATAACGATTCTGATCATGTTTTTAATCCTCGGGTTTTTGGTAAATTGGTCGTTCGTAAATTATGAGATTGGGAAGATTCAACTCAATGAAATTAAAACTTTCAACTGGTTGCTGGTCCCATTATTTGCATTTTACCTTTGGAATATTTATGATTCTTTTTCAATTGCAAATAACAAAAAATCATCCCCCATAATTGCCTTCCTATCTGCTGTTATGATTTTATATGTTATTGGCTGGTCAGTCACAGGCGTTAAAATGGAACGACTGATTACCAGATTTAATGACGCGAAGACCGTTGCGGAAAAATTAGTCAATCCTGATTTTTTTTCCACCTATGAAGGCGACAGGGTTGTTGTCTGTGGTTGGAAGTGTCTTTGGAATTATACAAATGCCAAAATTCAGGGTGAAAATGCACCCAATGTTTTTGTAAGTGAGAATGTAGGAAGGATCTTTGGTCAGAATGGCACTATCACTGCTCCAAATTGGATGGTTCTTCTGGGTAAAGCCACACAAAGTCAACGCATCCCCGGATTCGAAACTGGAAAAATTGTTGAAACCATTGCGATCGGTTTATTGGCCACATTATTCTCAACAATCTTTGCTGTACCCATCAGTTTCTTGGCAGCCCATAATATAATGCGGCGAGTACCGGGGGGTACGGTGGTTTATTATATTACTCGTACCATCCTTAATGTTGTTCGTGCTGTGGACACAGTAGTTTGGGGGTTGATTATTATAGTATGGGTAGGATTGGGGTCCTTTGCGGGTGTAATCGCTCTAACGATTCATTCCGTTGCTGCTCTAGGAAAACTTTATTCTGAGGAAATTGAACACATCGATCCTGGACCTGTAGAAGCAATAGAGGCAACTGGCGGGAATTTCTTTCAAGTCATTCGATACGCAGTAATACCACAGATCATCCCGTCATTCCTTTCTTATACACTTCTTCGCTGGGATATCAATATGCGTTCAGCGACCGTCATTGGCTTTGTCGCCGGTGGTGGGATTGGCTTCTTTGTCCTCGAGACTATTAGGTTGGGTGGTTATCAACAGTATGCAGCAGCGCTATGGGCAGTCGCTGTTGTGATCATTATTGTGGATTTCATCAGCAGCAAATGGCGTTTTAATATCCTGAAAGATCAGCCTAAGACTGTTGACAAAGTTCCCACCTGGAAAAAAGTTCGCACTATCATTTACATATTCCTTGGTGTTGTAGTTTTTCTGTATTGTTTGGAAATAACCAAGATTGACCTAAAAAGCTTGTTTGATCCGGGTCCAACATTTGGGCGATTATTAAAAGACTTTGTTTCAATCGATTTGAGCTCAAAGGTTGTGAACAATGTTATTAGGGAATTGATCATCACGACAATGCAGGCTTTTATGGCTACCACGCTGGGTGGACTTTTAGCCATTCCATTCAGCTTTTTGGCAGCCAAGAACCTCACCGGGAAAAGCAAGTTATTAATCTGGATTTTCTATATCACGAGATCAACTTTTAATATTCTTCGTTCCATCGAAGCCATCCTCTATGTAGCAATATTTGTTTTCTGGGTGGGAATTGGACCATTTGCTGGCACGCTTGCACTGGCGATTACCTCGTTTGCCTTGGTGGGTAAGCTTTTCTCCGAGGCAATCGAAAATATTGATCCAGGCCCGATCGAAGCAATCAACGCCTCCGGAGCGAATAAAATACAAACAATCGTTTACGCAATTGTTCCGCAAATAGTTCCACCTTTCTTGTCCTACCTTATTTACCAATGGGATATTAACATTCGCATGGCAACGATTATTGGCTTTGCCGGCGGCGGAGGCATTGGAATGATGCTTTCGATGTTTTTCGGAAGTTTGCAGTATCACAAGGCAGGTACAGTCATCCTTGCAATTGTGATAATTGTTGCTTTAATGGATTTCGCAAGTGCAAAGATCCGCGAGGAATTTGTGTAATCTTTTTTGAATTCCGGATTGGTTATTAATAATTCCTTTTCTATTCTAAAAACAACCAAGGAGCTTGCAAGCTCCTTTCTTGTTTTAATATCTGCGGCAGTTGAAATGTATTCCTGGTAACTCTTCTCATTTTTTTTCGTTCCTTTCTTGCATGATGCCGCTTCGAATTCTTTTTCATACTATCTACAAAGATGTGATTCGCAAAAATCAGATTCGACAGCAAATTCCGGGAATCTATTCATTGTTATATTAATCTGATAAAATAGAATTGTGCGACCTCGGTAAGGTTTCCGGGGTCGTTGTATATTGCAGTTGATGAAAGAAAGTCAAATAAATGCTAAGAGAACGCTCGGATATCAGGAATATAGCCATCATCGCGCATGTCGATCACGGAAAAACGACATTGGTGGATGGTATGTTGAAACAAGCTCGCGTATTTAGAGAGAACCAACAGGTCGCTGAAAGGATCATGGATTCAAACGACCTTGAGCGCGAACGGGGAATTACGATCTTGGCAAAGAACACGGCGATCTCCATCCCTGATGAAAATGGCAAGTTGATCAAAATCAATATTGTTGATACACCCGGCCATGCGGACTTTGGTGGTGAAGTTGAGCGCGTGATGAATATGGTGGATGGGGTTCTGCTCCTCGTGGATGCTGCTGAGGGACCCATGCCGCAAACACGCTTTGTGCTTAAGAAAGCATTGGAGATGGGTCACCGTGCGATCGTAGTAATCAACAAAATGGATCGTCGGGACGCGGAGCCTGATAAATCAGTCAATGCGACATTCGATCTTTTTATCGAATTGGGTGCGACAGACAAACAAGCAGAATTTCCCATAATATTCGCGAATGCCATTACTGCTCAAGCAGGATTAACCTGGGATCTTTCGCCAAACCTACAGCCACTTTTCAAAGCGATTTTGGAAAATGTTCCTCCTCCAAAAGTCGATATCGAATCACCGCTGCAACTCCTGGTTACAAATTTAGGTTACGATGATTATCGTGGAGTGACCGCTGTAGGTCGGATATTTGCCGGAAAAATTACCGTTGGTCAGGCATTGGCACGAATCAAGGTAAATGGAGAAATCCTTCCAGAGAAGGCTCGTTACTTGTATGTTCATCAGGGATTGGACAAAATTGAAGTAGACCAGGCAGAGGCAGGAGAAATAGTTGCGTTGGCTGGTTTAGAGGGGATTGCAATTGGTGAAACCCTGGCTGATCCCGAAAATCCAATTGCGCTGCCACCCATCCATGTGGAAGAACCAACTGTAAAAATGACTTTTGGTGTCAATACTTCTCCTTTCGCCGGACGGGAAGGAAAGTGGGGGACATCTCGAAAATTGCGAGAACGTTTACTGAATGAACTTAAGAAAAATGTTGCTTTACGAGTTGAGGAAACTGAACGTCCAGATATTTTTGTAGTATCCGGTCGGGGAGAACTTCATCTTGCCATTCTAATTGAAACGATGAGAAGGGAAGGATATGAGTTTGAAGTCTCCCGCCCGGAAGCGATCTTCAGAGATGGTGAAAATGGAGAGATCCTGGAACCATTTGAAGAATTGCATATTGAGACCAGCGCCGAGACATTGGGAACTGTTGTTGAACTAATTGGACCACGGAAGGGGAAGATGATTGACCTGGTAAATAATCCAGATGGCAGTGTGCACGTCAAGTATCTAATTCCCACACGGGGATTATTGGGATTTCGCTACCAATTTCTTACTTCAACTCACGGTATGGGCGTGATGAATTCCATGTTCCACTCATATGCACCAATGGCAGGACCTATTATCTCTCGAACTTCAAGCTCTGTTGTTGCCTGGGAAACCGGGACGACATATACCTACGGATTAAAAAATGCTGAAGAAAGAGCATCACTTTTTGTTGGTCCTGGAATTGAAGTATACGAAGGGATGGTTGTGGGGGAAACTCCCCGACCAATCGATCTCATAGTCAACGTTTGCAAGAAAAAACACTTGACCAATATGCGCTCATCTAATAAAGATATAGAAATCCGACTAACTCCCCCAAGAGAAATGAGCCTGGACGAAGCAATTGAATACCTCTCTGATGACGAGCTTCTGGAAGTCACGCCAACTAATTTCAGGATTCGAAAGAGAATACTTGAGACAGAAGAGCGCGGTAAGCAGACAAAGAAGTCAAAAGAAATTCTTGCAGAAAACGAATAAAAAATGGCTCCGAGAAGGAGCCATCTCCTTAATTCTTTAGCATAACAGTAATTATTTTCTTGGCCTCCACTTCAATTTCAAAATCACCACTTGAATTCAATTCAATGGGTGTAATTGGAGTTTCATCCATTTGAACCAGAAGAACTTGCTTGAATTTGATCACAGGAAAAAGCTTAACAAGAATTTTCCCGTTGGTTGTGTTATATCCGCGAAGAATAATCCCTTCTCCATCTTCTGATTTTTTGATTGCCGTGATGAGAAAATGAGGATTGTCACACCTGATGAAACTCGTAGATGATCCCAGTCTTCCTGGATGAATGGAAGTAACAACTGCGCGCATCGGATTATCAAATCCATAGGCAGCAGGCAATTGTGCTTCCCAATTTCCGGAATGTGGGATCACCGCCAGATGAAAAACATGTTCGCCAATTTCCTGCGCGCCAGGAGTAGGGAGGAGGGGACCCGCAGCTCCCTTTCTGAGTGAAAGGTCATCCCGGGAAAGCCAGCCGACAGACCGAAGCAGCGTAAGTGAAATGACCGCGTGGTTATTTTGGTCATTTTGAAATCCAATTTCCGGCAGACCATCATTCACGAGCATAAGGCCTTTTCCTTTTGCATTTACATTTGCGAAGAGACGCTGTGGGACCTCTGGGCGAGGTTGTTCAATCCAGTCAGGTTGAAAATTCGATTTTCTCAATCTTGCGCTCGCATAATTTCGAAATGCCCATCAGTAAGCACAACTTTGGAGGGAATTCCAGTATGGAGCTGAAACCGAAGGCGATGGTCATTTACTTTATTCTCAAACCTGATTTCAATATCTAAACGGGAAATCCCATTTAGTAAGGTGATGGTTGTGCTCAATGGACAGCGGGTTAGTCTTGATGATCGATGATTCCGGTCATCGCTCAATGAATTCAGGTAATGCAAAATCGTAGTTAATCTTTAGACTACTTGAGAGATTTGTTTTGTATTCAGAAAAATTAGAAATTACCGGTTGAATCAGGACATCATTTTCGGGTGGATTATAGTTGTATTCATCCCCACGATCACCACCGTCTTCGAATCTTAAAACATCAATGTAACGGACATTTGTGAGTTTCTCAAATATGTCAATTTTCCCAGTATCTTTATTGAGAATTATTTTATAAAATTCGTTTTGAATAATCCCTGTCTGCGAAATCAATGCATCCTTTTGAAAATCCGATGATTCCGGCTTGAGCCAATATGTTCTATACCCTATTGCTGGGACATCTGCTGCAATGAATTCGATTAATTGAATTCGAGGTGGTCGTGCAGTCACTGTAAACCGTGCAGACTTGCTGGTCTTAAGTGATTTGAGTATTGCACCAATTTTTTCTTTGATGATCTCCTGTTGGGGAGAAGGTTCATCATCGAGTGCTATTTCAATTATTGAGTCATCTCTCTTTTCATCAAAACATATATCATGTACAAACTTTCCTGAGATCTGATTATCATGGATACGGTTCAATGCAGTTAGAACACCGGCACGATCATACTCAATCTTGAAAAGGAATTTTGGCTCTGTGAATTTAAATGTCGATGGGATCGGCTTATTGTTTTCATCAATCAGAGCAAATGATGATACCCCAAAAGGAATTGGGATTTCAGTAGTAAGGTATCCTGTTTGTGGAAATGGTGAAGAATTGAACACGACAACTGATAATTTGCAGGGTTCGTCATTTGAATGTGATGTATCAATTATTGAGGATAGGTAATCAAGGCTTTGAGCAGTTATTTCACTGGCGATCTGATCCACTTGCAAAAACCTTGAACGCATTTCTTCATGGACTTCATCCACCGAACAACCGCATATCGAATCATGCGGATGGCATTTCATGAGTTCAGTCCAAGCTAATTGGATAAATGGTTCTGTAGCCTTTATTTGTCTGGATTTCTGATAAGGGTTTTTCGATGGATCGGAAAATAATTCCGCCCAGGCGCTGAAAGGTTCTACCCAGCGTTCCAGATTGTTTTCACAATGGTGATTAAATTGCTTGATCCAGATACGCGATGAAAGAACACCAGGGAGTAAATGGTGACGTTTACAATCCCGCAATTCTCCTTTGATAATAGGGATGCTGAGGTTTAATTGAGCAATCTCGTTATTAAGTTGGGAAAAATAATCCGGTAAAGTTGATTGGATAATATGGTCTTCATTCATTTGTTGATTGGTATATTCGATACAAGCGGGTGTCTCCGGTATGGGTTCCTGGTGGTCTGTACCATTCATTAGAAGCAAATGCGTTGATCTTGAGGAATCCCGAATTGCGGTAACATTCGAAGTTAGTTCTGAAAGAAAATTCTTCTTGTCAGCAGGTAAATGAGTGGCATTATCGTAACCATTCTTCAAATAAGACAATAAAACCTTGGATCCATCCGGCGCTTGCCACAACGAGCTCACAAGGCTCATCTGATAAACCCCTGCGTAAACAGGCGGTATCAATATTAAAACCTTGAAGGATCTGTGGCATTTGAGCAATATGGCCAAATGGATCCGGAATATAACCGACCATCATCCTTCTACCAAATTCATCACATAGTTTCTTCCCCTCGAAGGAGGTTTCGGATCGTGGCTTCCGGACTCACCAGGAATTCATCCGGCAGGATATACCACGGACCAATAAGTATCCTTCCCTGTTTGATTAACTCCTTCAAGTATTTCTCATTTTCGGGACGAATTTGCAGATAATCCTCAAGGACTATGGTCTGACCATCCAACATGAAATGAGCGTAATCCGGATCATTTTTCATTATCGCGAGTAAATTATCGATCAGATGAACCAGACGAATTCGGAATATTTGAAATGGTTGATACCATTCACGATCCCAATGAGTATGTGATATGAGGTGTAATGTAGCCATGGGGGAATCCTAAGGATTTTTCACGTTCACAGCTTTGTTAATATGATAAAAACGGATTTACGATCCGCCACCGATGACGGCTATTAATTGAACGATATCGCCATCCGCTAAGACATGTTCTTTGTCAACAGGTTTTTCATTTACAAGAACCATAGCGATGATCTCAGGAGGGATACCAATCGAAATAAGGGTATCCCTCACTGTCATCCCGGAATCAACAGTGATCTCATTTTCTCCATGAGCATACTGTTTCAAAATCCCGATCAAACGTATTTTTACATTCAAATCAGATATTTTCTAAAAGTAATGCACTATAAAGAAGAAAGTTCAAGCCTTTGCAAGGTTGATTCTGTGGGCATTCCATTCGAATCCCAACCACGTTGTTCATAATACATGTCCAACAACTTTTGAACATCCTCAAATTTTGTAATCTGTCCTGCAGTGACTCCATCTTCGGGGGGGTCAGAATAAAAACGGGGAGCAGGCAGATCCCATTCCCGACCAAAGCCATCGATTTCGCGAGCCCAGAATAGGCGGTTCAGATTCCAGATGCGTTCTCCAGTTTTCTCAAGATCTTCCCAGGTGCGATGGACACCAGTAATGGCTTCCAATGCCGGGACATATAAATCACGATCAATTGATAATTCAACCCACTGCAGACGGCATGCTCCTAAAACATCAAACATGGGCCTGAAATTCTGCAACCAGATCACCCTGGCAACTTTTTCAGGTACCACCTTATCGCGTCCTACCTGGAGGTCGTAAGTGATTGCCCAAGCACGATTATGATGAGCACCGACATCACAAGTCATATAGGCAAGCAGCATGGAGGTTGCATTATGAGTGGCATAAGCAGATTGCTCCATTCCCTTAACCTGGATGGCAAATTTATCACTCTCCTGGCCGATGATTTTTGACGCACGTTTGCTGCCTTGGGCTAATAGGGCACCCAATCCTTCCTTTTTGGCGATCTTCTGAATTAGTGTGAAAACCAGTTGAGGATCACCGAAAGGAAAGCTTCAATCCATCCGTATCCTTGTCTTTAAGAATTCCTTTTTGATAACATTCGATTGCCCATGCAATCACACCACCAGCACTGATGGTATCAATTCCGAGATCGTCACATAATCGATTTGCTTCTGCAACGTCTTCGATATTGGAAAGGCCTAGATTCGAGCCAAGCATACCGATGGTTTCGTATTCTGGACCTTCAACACGGGTATCATATTTTTTCATTCTGCTGTACTTACCACAGGGGGAGGGGCATCCAAAACATCCTTTATCCGTGATCACAATTTTCTCCCGCATCACCGGGCCATACAAATTCTTTCCTCCATCCTCGAAATGACCCGAGCTGAAATTCCTTGTCGGTAGTGCTCCCACTTCATCACACCAACTGGTAACGATCGTGGTTCCATACATCTGCCAGGGTTTCAACCCTTCAGCCTCTTTGCATGCTTTAAATAACGCCATGCCAGCTTTTCGGTAAGCTTCCAGATCGTGAACCGATATGGGTTTTGTTCCATGAACAACAATGGCTTTTAACTTTCTTTGAGCCCATGACAGTGCCGACGCCACCGCGTCCAGCTTGCCTCCCGTAATCATGATTTATGGAAGCAAATGCAACAAGGTTTTCACCACCCGGGCCGATAACGGCGATTTGGAATTCTTCACCATACTTTTCCTTGAGTGATTTCTCAACCGTTATGGTACCCTTTCCCCAATATTCCGCTGCATCCTGCAATTCAATCTTGTCATCATTGACAAGAAGATATACAGGTTTTGGGCTGATACCTTCAAAGATAATTGAATCAATTCCTGCGTACTTTAATTCAGCCGTGAGCATTCCCCCCAGAGAAGCACTTGCATATCCCCCTGTGAGAGGTGATTTTGTCGTGAAATCCATCTTCCCAGCACCTGGGATCATCAAACCCGAAATAGGACCTGAAGAAACGATTAATTTATTTTCAGGTCCAAGCGGATCAGCTTTTGGTGGGACTTCCTTATAAAGAAGATAAGCTCCAAAACCCCGACCCGCCAATATAATCCCGGATCATTTCAGGAGAAGTTGTTTCTTTTGTAATACTGCCGCTGGTCAAATTTACACGAAGTATAGATCCACCGTAACCATTCATTTCTTTCTCCTTAATTGGCAGATGCTTCAGCGATCCAAAGCGCATCAGTCCCGCAAACTTTAACGCAGTCACCGCAAAGATCACATTTCCAGGCGGTTTCAGCCAGGTTTGATTTGACGAACATCACTCCCTCGGGACAAACCGGAACACATTCTTCGCAAAGGATGCATTCACTATATTCAACATAATATGCGCCGCGTTCGTTTATCTTGATTGCACCAGTGGGACAGACAGCAGCGCATTCCCCGCATTGGGTGCACACTTTTAATTCGAAGACACCGGGGTCTGGAAAATGAGGAATTAAGTTTATGGCTGATTTTTTGGGATTATTTTCTTCAAACAAATTCAGCGAGCATGCAACCAGACATGCCCTGCAACCAGAGCATTTATCTCGCATCAGCAAATAGCCTCATCTTTTTTCTCCTGATCCAATAATTCTTGGGTAACAAAGAACACTATAATATTCTATAACAATTTTCCGAAAATGAGAGATTTACAATAAAACTTTGATCCTAAAAGCATACAAATAATATCCGATTTATATGACATGTGTAAGTAGACTGGTTTCATAATATCGGGTAAGCTTCTCATGATATGCTTCAGGAAAAGGTTAATAATTCAATGGAAGTCACGATCGAATTTGTTGGGGTTGCCAGGGTACTCACGAAAGCATCAAAGACGGTATTAAATCTTAAGAGAAGGTTCTACATATAAAGATATATTAACAAGCGTTGGGAAGAGAGTATCCGGTTCTGGTTGATCAGATGATAGATCTCAAGAACCATGCATTTATTGGATCAAATATGTTCAGTAAGAATGGCAAGAAGATGGTCCGACCAAACGAAATGGGAGAATCCCCCAATGATGGTGAGCATTTAATATTGATGTCTGTTTTGGCTGGCGGCTAATAAAGAAAATTTATCTTAAGGAGATGGATAATGTTCGGTTATAGTGGAAAAATACTACACATCGATCTCAGCACTAAAGAAGACCTGGGTTGAAGAGAAACCAGAATCCTGGTACAAGATGTATATCGGGGGAGTTTCAATGGCAACCAGGCTTTGCTGGGAAAATATCAAGCCAGGTTGTGATCCGCTTTCTCCCGATAATCCAATTTGCATCGCAAATGGGATTTTTGCAGGAACCCCTGTTCCGGTGGGCGGAAAATTCGGTATGGCTTCGAAATCACCTTTAACTGGATTCATTGGTGATAGCCTTATCCGGCAGCTGGTTTGCAATCGCATTAAAACGAGCTCGATGGGATGGAATTGTTATTCATGGTGCCAGCGAAGATTGGGTAAATGTATTAATTGATGATGACCGGGTTGAATTCCGCAGTGCAACGAAACTACTTGGGCTTGGGAACTTTTCAAACCGAAGAAGCTATCCGTGAGAGTTCTTTCAGATGATCAGGTACAGATCCTGCACCATCGGACCTGCTGGAGAAAATGGGGTTCGATTTGCCAACGTCACCAATGATGGACGGCAAGCAGGTCGAACCGGGCATGGAGCAGTGTGGGGATCAAAGAAGCTAAAAGCGCTTTCTGTACGTGGAACCAAAGGTGTTAAGGTTGCTGATCCTGCGACTTTGATGAAAATGTCATTCGATATCAGCGATCAAGCACAAGGTCCGCACACGTCCAAATATCGCATTTTAGGAACGGTGACCAACATGTCCTCAATATGAATAAACTTGGTTTGCTTCCAACCGAAATTATCAAGAAGGCACTTTTGAATTTGCCGAGCAAATATCGGGTGAATATTTATCGGAACATCATAAAGTAAAGACAATTGCATGTGCACAATGCCCCATTGCATGTGAACAAATGTCATTGGTAAAGGATGGTCCATATAAAGGTGCAATGACTGGCATTGAATATGAATCGCTTTATGCCATAGCTCCAATTGTGGATATTAGTGATATGAAAGCTGCCATCAAGATGATCGATATTTGTGATGAAGGCGGGATGGATACGATGAGCTGGTGGGGTTACAGTTTCATGGGTCATGGAGACATTTGAAAAAGGCATTTTCAAAAAAGAAGATTTCAAATGTAAAAAATACCCTGAAGGATTTGAACCGAATTTTGGCGAATGGTGAAGCAGGGGTTACTTTGCTGGAAATGATCCGTGATAAGGAAGGAATTGGGGCATTTACTTGCCGAAGGAACAAGAATTGCCAGCAAGAAAATTGATGAAGAACGCGGCACAGAAACATGGAAATGGGCAATGAATTCAAAAGGCTTGGAATGCTCCGGGTTATGATGCCAGAGGATTGAAGACTTTTGCTCTGGAGGTGCAGCTGTAGGCACCCGCGGAGGCTGCCATAATCGTTCAGCAGCTTATGACGTGGATATCACCGGTGTTGCTGATCGATTCACCGTTGATGAAACACGAGGTGAACACGCAAAAGAATCAGAAGAATATGCAGCGGTCTATGATACTTTACCCTTGTGCAAATTCATTCGTCGATGTTTTACAGGTAAAGCCGATAGGGCCGGTGCCTGGCCTTCCATTGCTGCATTGATCAACGCCACTACCGGGTGGGATTTTAAATATGAAGATATTGATCTAATTGGCGAGCGAGCTCATACGATAAAGAAAGCGTTCAATATCCGTGAAGGTTGGAAACGGGAAGATGACATCTTGCCATATCGATGGCATCACGATCCGATGACTAAAGGTGCTTCCGCTGGATCATGTTGTTACTGAGAAAGAACTTGGAATACATGAAAGATCTGTATTATCAAAGCCAAAGGTTGGACGAAGGATGGATTGATCCCAAAGAAGAAGCTCGTCGAACTTGGTATGGAAGACGTCGCTGAACAGATCGGTGTTTGAATTACCGGTGAATACGAGGAGATAAATAAATGACAACAACCACATCCCGATTTAAATATATCGCCTGCGACTTACGAGAAATGCATTGGCTGTCAGCTTTGCGAATATATCTGTTCATATACGAAAACAGGCGAATTCAATACATACCGCAGCCGGATCCGTGTTGTTCGTGCTGAGGAAATCCTTGTTACCGCGGTGGCATGCAGAACTTGCGAGGATGCTCCCTGTGTAGTTGCTTGCACCCGGGATGCATTGACGCAGGATCCTGCCACTGGCATCATCAGAGTGGACGTCAATAATTGCGATGCATGCGCCTGGTGCATTGAAGCTTGCGATTTTGGTGCCATTTCGATCAATCCAGAGACAAAACTTGC
Source organism: uncultured Chloroflexia bacterium (assembly GCA_963804865.1). Taxonomy (GTDB): domain Bacteria; phylum Chloroflexota; class Anaerolineae; order Anaerolineales; family Anaerolineaceae; genus CAVVEQ01. The sequence goes on along the minus strand of CAWDSH010000001.1, from coordinate 460,629 downwards.
AGAGATTTGCGATCAATGTGAAGGTGTGGAAGGTGGTCCCCAATGTGTTCTTTGGTGCCCCAAGGATTGCCTTGAACTTTCTACCCCAGATCAGCGATCACAGAAAGCACGCAAGCGTCTGGCAACAGAGGCAGTTCTGTCTCCGAGAGAATAGAACGATAATATTTTCACACTCCATCTATTAAGGAGCCGCATGACAAACAACGAAGGAAAAGAACAGCTCCGTATTGGTGTTTATATTTGCCATTGCGGAAGTAACATTGCGGGTGTCATAGATCCAGCAGAAGTGGCCGAATTTGCATCTCACTTGCCAGGTGTCGTTAGGGCAATCGATACCCATTACGCTTGCGCCGATTCTGGTCAAACCCTGATAAAAGATGATATCAAGAAATATAACTTGAACCGGGTAGTGGTCTCTGCCTGCTCGGTGAGAATGCATGAGCCAACCTTCAGAGCAGCGGTTGCAGAAGCAGGATTGAATCCATTTCTAATGGAAATGGCAAATATCCGCGAGCAGTGCACCTGGGCGCATGGACACGATAAAGAAGGGGCGCTTAAGAAAAGCAAAGGATATTGACTGCTGCTGCGATTTCGAAAGTCGAGTTTTCTAACCCCTCTGGAAATGATCTCTGTTCCCGTGACAAAAAAAGCCATGGTTATTGGGGCAGGGGTGGCTGGAATAAGCTGTGCCCTCGATCTGGCAGAACAAGGTATTAAGACAATCCTTGTTGAAAAACAGCCGACCATCGGTGGCGTCATGGCTCAGCTGAATAAGACATTTCCAACGATGGATTGTAGTATATGAATTCTCGCACCCAAGATGGTTGACGCGGCGCGCCAACCGAACATAGAAATAAAATCATATACGGATGTTGAACGAGTTGAAGGTTTTGTTGGTAATTTCAAAGTCCAATTAAGAGAAAAATCAAAACATGTCATTTTCAATCGCTGCAATGGCTGCGGTGATTGTGCCAAAGTATGTCCGATTGAAGTTCCCAATTATTTCGAGATGAACCTGGCTCCACGCAAAGCCATCTATGTTCCGATGAGCCAATCCGTGCCGTTGAAATACACGATCGATATGGATGCCTGCATTCATTGTTATAAATGTGTGGATGCCTGTGGAAAATTGGACGCGATCGATTTCAGTATTGGAAGATAAAATAACCTGGGAGGATATTGGAGCCATCGTCGTTGCTACTGGATACGATCATTTCGATCCAAGCGTCATGGAAGAATATGGGTATGGACGATTTTCCAATGTAATTACCTCCATGGAAATGGAACGATTGAATAATTCAGCCGGTCCAACTGCTGGGGATTTAATCAGACCGAGTGATCATAAAAATCCCAAACGACTGGCTTTTATCAATTGCGTTGGATCCCGCGACAAACGTTACAACCCTTACTGCTCCAATTTCTGTTGCATGTATTCCATAAAAAACGCAGTGTTGTTGAAACAGATGTATCCCGATATTGATATCACCGTTTATTACATGGATATTCGAACACCTTCCAAGGGTTATGAAGAATTCTATGATCGGGCACGCGAGCTGGGTATCCATTTCATTCAAGGACGTCCTAGCCTGATAACCGAAATAGAAGAATCAAGGAACCTAATTGTTCATTCGGAGGATGTTTCGCTGGGCAAAGTCATCGAGCGGGAATACGACATGGTCATGCTCAACCAGGCCGGCATCCCTCAACCGGATCAGGCGACAATGAGCTCGGTTTTGAATATTGTTCAAAGCCCGGGTGGTTTCTTTATGGAATACCATCCCAAATTACGGCCTATCGATACCCCAACCGATGGTGTTTTCCTTGCTGGAGCCTGTCAGGGTCTTAAGGATATTCCCAGCAGCGTTGCCCAGGGACTTGCTGCTGCTTCACGAGTCCAGCCGTATTCTGCATTCGGATAAATGGGAGATTGAACCAACTGTAGCAGTTGTTTGGGAAGACCGCTGCATAAGCGCACAAGGGAAACAATGTGGGCTTTGTGCCAAAGCCTGCCCATATGGCTCGATCAATTATGAGGTGGGAAAAGCCGCTGAGGTAGTCACTGCGAAATGCCATGGTTGCGGTGGATGCGTGGCGGAATGTCCGCATAATGCGATCACCCAATTGCATTTTTCGGATGCACAGGTTTTAGCTCAATTGCAGGCTTTACTGGCAACTGAACCGGAAAAGAAAATACTCGCTTTCCGCTGCCACTGGTGTTCCTATGGTGGTGCAGATCTTGCAGGAACCAGCCATTTTGAATACAGCGCGAATGAACGTGGTATTCGCGTCATGTGTTCAGCAAGAATGGATTCGGATTTCATTTATGAAGCATATCGCCTGGGTGCCGGCGCTGTTTTGTATTCAGGTTGTCATCGACAAGATTGTCACTATATCACCGGTCAAATTGTCGGTGCAACACCGTGCTGAGAGATTGACAAAGACTTTTGAGAAAATGGGGATGACTACCGGGCGATTCCGTGTGGAATGGATCAGTGCAGCAGAAGGTGATAAATATGCGCGTGTGATCAACGAAATGCAAAAAATAATCGATAATATTCCACCTGAGAAGCTTTTAGAAGAGATTGAAACATTACGCCCACAGATGGAACAGCGCGCCAGAAGAATGCGTGAAGCTCCACGAGTTGATGAGGCGATCGAATTCTCCAAGAGGATGGAAACCTCCTTGCGGCAGGAGGCAGCAAAATGAGTTCACATTCTTCTAGTGGAAACTTTTGCCGATCAAGTGAGAGCCATTCCAGGAGGAGAGCACCTGGAAATGTGCTATTCCTGCGGTACTTGTGTAAGCAAATGCATGATCCAGCAAAAGATCGAACCTGAATACAATCCCAGGCGGTTATTACGACTGGTTATGATGGATGAGAGGGAAGAGGCATTTGAGAGTCCCACTACCTGGATGTGCTCAAAATGTGATTTATGCTATCCCGCGTGCCCGCAGCAAATCCATATCTCGGGTGTGATCGGAGCAGTAAAACAACTTGCTGTTGAATCAGGTCATAAATCTACACTCGAAACAGTCAAGGTGGATGAAAAATTATGTTCGGGATGCGGCATTTGCGTTATGGTGTGTCCGTATGAAGCACCACATTTGGTGGAAAAACGTATCAAAGGCAAGGTTGATCGTGTATCTGAAATTGACATAAATCGATGCATGCGGTGTGGAACCTGCGTGGCTGCATGCCCGCTGGGAGCAGTATCCAGAAAAGGTGTCGCAAATGAGGATATCTTTAAACAGATTCATATCAAAACAAACCTGGATGATAAACCCACATTGGTTGTCTTTATTTGCGACTGGTCATTAAGAGCGGATGATGATCTGAAATATTCTGGAGTCCTATCCAAAAAATGTAAGGGTCATTCATATTCCCTGCACTGGAAGAATTGATCCACAAATGGCTCTAACAGCATTGCGATCGGGAATTAACGGTGTCCTGGTTTGTGGCTGCAAACCTGGTGAATGCCATTTTATTCGCGGAACCTACGTGAGTTCATGCAAAATGGGATTGCTGGGTGAAATGTTTGAGCAAATGGGATCAAGGGATGGGCAAAGGATACGCTTTGTTCAGATCGGAACCCAGGATCGTGGCCGAATCCGGCATGAAGTCGATTCCATGCTTACTTCACTGGCAAGCATCAAGGAGAATTCGTGATGTCAAAGAAACCGAAGCTTGCTTTCTATTGGGCAGCCAGTTGTGGTGGATGCGAGATCACCATCACCGAATTGGGAATGCGGTTAATTGAAGTTGGTGAAAAAGTTGACATCGTTTTTTGGCCATGTGCCATGGATTTTAAATACGATGATGTTCGAGTCCTTAAAAGACGGTGAGATCGACGTTTGTTTTTTTAATGGTGCAATCAGAAATGATGAAAATGAGCATATCGCACAACTTCTAAGAGCAAAATCCAAGCTGCTGGTTGCCTTTGGGGCTTGTGCACATATGGGGGGTATTCCAAGTTTGGCCAATATATACGATAAAGAGGGAATGCTTTATAGGGTTTTTGACGAGATTCCCTCCAACGACAATACTCGTGGAACTCGACCAAAAGCAAGTACAAAGACTCGAGAAGGGGAGATCGAATTACCGGTTCTATTCGAGCACGTGAAAACCCTTTCGCAAACGGTTGATGTGGATTATTTCATGCCTGGTTGTCCTCCAGTCGCTGACCAGGTTTGGAAGGTCTTCAATACGCTCTTGGGTGGAAAAATTCCACAAAAAGGTTCAACCATTGGCGTAGAACCGAAATCAAATTGTGATGAATGTACCAGGATCAAAGGATTAAGCGGTCAAAGAATCAAGGAATTCAAACGGCCTCATGAAGTTCAGTTGGATAAAGATTCTTGCTTTTTGACGCAGGGCGTTATTTGTTATGGATTAGCTACCAGGGCGGGTTGCGGTTTACCATGTGTAAATGCGAATTTTCCTTGTCGCGGATGTTATGGCGCACCCGAAGGAGTAGTGGATCAAGGCGCGAACTTGTTAAGTGCATTGGGTGCTTTGATGGAGATCACGAAACCTGAAGATGTCAAAAATATCATGAGTTCGTTTGTCGATCCTATTGGAACATGTTATCGATTTGGTGTGGCGGAATCAATCATCAATCAGTTAAAGTATAAACAGGCATCAAATGAATAAAAAGATAAGTATTGACCCAATTACCCGGCTGGAAGGTCATGGAAGGATCGATCTCTTTTTAAATGATGAAGGCAGCCTGGAAAACGCCTATATGATCATTCCGGAATTGAGGGGATTCGAAAAATTCTGCGAAGGTCGACCTGTGGAGGAAATGCCACAAATCACACAGCGTATTTGTGGGGTATGTCCCACTGCGCACCACCTGGCAGCGGCAAAGGCTGGCGATGCGGTCTATCATGTGGATCCGCCCCCAGCGGCAAAAATGATCCGGGAGCTGCTTAATAGCGCCTTTTTTGCTGGAGACCATGCAACCCATTTCTTTGTATTGGGAGGCCCTGATTTTATTGTTGGACCTTCCGCTCCAAAGAAGGAGAGAAACATACTGGGTGTTGTGAGAAAGGTCGGCAAAGAGATCGGGAGCAGGGCAATCCAATTCTTGGCTGACAACCATGAAATCTGTTCAATCATTGGCGGCAGGTTTATCCACCCTGTTGCTGCCATTGTCGGTGGAGTTACGAAACCACTCACCAAAGATGACCAGGCAAGAATCATTGAACTGGCAAATAGATCGCTTGAGACAGCCAAGTTTACTTTGCAGTTGTTTGATGATGTGGTACTAAAAAATGAGGCATATCTTGATTTGATCAAGAACGATATTTATGCCCATAAAACTTATTATATGGGTATGGTTGATTCGAAGAATAAAGTCAATTTTTACGATGGAAATATTCGCATCGTCTCTCCGACTGGTAAGGAATTCTTGAAATATGCTCCTGACAATTATTTGGATGTGATCGCTGAACATATCGAACCCTGGACATATCTTAAATTCCCTTATCTGAAGAAAGTGGGCTGGAAAGGATTTGTGGATGGCGAGAAATCCGGAGTATACCGGGCATCACCTCTTGCGAGGTTGAATGCTTCAGATGGCATGGCAACTTCACAAGCGCAGGCTGAATATGAGAAATTCTATTCAGCCCTGGGTGGAAAGCCAGTCCATGCAACATTGGCAACTCATTGGGCAAGATTGATTGAGATGCTTTATGCCGTTGAAAGGATATTGGAATTGATCCAGGATGAGACGATATTGGATCCAAATATCCACACAATTCCAACGGAAAAGCCAGATGAAGGTATTGCTATTATTGAAGCTCCCCGGGGTACGCTGACGCATCATTATGTAACTGATGAGAGAGGTCTTCTCAAAAAAGTGAATTTGATCGTTGGGACTACGAACAACTATGCAGCGATTGATATGTCCATAAAGAAAGCGGCGGCTGGATTGATTCAAAAAGGGCAGACTGTTAGCGATGAGATCATGAATAAAATCGAGATGGCGTTTCGTGCTTACGATCCTTGTTTTGGTTGTGCGACACATGCGATGCCTGGTGAAGCTCCCATGATTGTCAGAATCTACAATTCCGAACGAGCACTGCTTCAAGAATTGCGACGGGACTAGGAGTAGCAATGAGTAAACGCGGATTGACCAAGAAAACAAAGACCGAGACAATGATCGTATTGGAACGTCCCATGGTTACCCGGCATTACCAAATGAAATGGGACCTGGGCAAATGCGTTGGATGTCAAATCGGACCCGTCTGTTGCCCAAAAGATGCGATCATCCATGTTGAGGGTGTCATTGAGAAAGGTCGATTGATCAAGAAGCCTTCGGTGGATATTGATGAAGAAAAATGCGTGTTTTGCGGGATTTGTGAGATTATGTGCCCAAAGCATGCCATTGAAATTCAAATCAACGGTCAATGGGAAAATCCTGTTTTGATGCAGAAAGCGTTTCCTGAACCCAGTGAATCGACGATATTTAATAAAGATGCTTTTGATTGGAAACGGGAAGAATTCGTTATTTCGAATTGCCCAACCAATGTGATCAGTTTTGATCCAACCGATGATACACTTTTTGTTGATGATGCAAATTGTATTCGTTGCCGGCAGTGTGAAATTGCCAGCGATGGAGCTTTCAAAGTAACCCAGCCATGGCAGGGGAGTGTTGCGCTTAGAAGGGAGCTTTGTGTTGAAGGATGCCTGGCATGCGCGGATATTTGTCCGACAAGAGCTTTACACGTCGATGAAAAAGGTCAATTGATCCTGGCAGATTATTACTGCATAAAATGTGGCGCTTGCATGCAGGTATGCCCAAAGAAATCTGTAAGCGAAGATTTCGAAGTAGCGTTTGAAGCTTATGGCGTATCGAAGACAGTAAAGCACCAAAAAATTACGAATGAAGCGGAATTACCCATCTGGGTTGAACGATGGCGTTTCAGACATGATCCGATTGAAAGCGGGGCATGGATTGCTGCGATTCTAAAACTGGCTGATGAAAAAGCAGGTGCCATGGAAATTGATAGTAAACGGGCTTTGAAACGCCGAGATTTGCTTACAGCCTTGGTGGGTGGGAAGACATTACAAAAAAAGGATTAATTTGGACGTACTGCGTATAGCAATCGTTTGGGTCTATTCTTCGCTTTTTTTACCCTCGTCAAAGACATTCCAATAACCTCTATCCAGTTCATCATCCGATAAGTGGGCATAACGCTGGGTAACAGCGATATTGCGGTGCCTGGCTAATTCTTGTGCAAGCTTGAGGTTTCCCGATCCCTTTAAGACTTTTGTAACAAAATAATGTCGAAATGAATGGGGCGTGATCGAGCCAACTGCGTCTCTTCCAAGGATCTCTTCAACCCTGGCAGAAACGATATTTCTCCCTGTAGTTGTTGTGATGGGTTTGATCTTTTTTCCCGCACCTTTATCGTGACGAGCGAATAAGGGAAGTGAGGGGAGGGGTCGGTTGGATGAACCATCAAGATATGCCCTCAAAGATAGATATTCCCTTAATGCTTTGATGGATCTTTGTGAAAAACGAACCATATCCTGACGATTACCTTTACCGATGATTAGGGCATGACCTTCATTCCAGTCAATGTCTCCGCGATGTAGTTTACAGGCTTCGTGCACTCGCAATCCTGTATCAGCCAGCGTAATCAAAAAAGCCCGATCACGAGCGTCTATCAGATCTTGATTGTTGTTACCTGCAGGAGAAATGGTCAGATTAATCATAGAAGTTATGATCATTTCGATCAACGATTCGGGAAATTGCGGTAGTCTTTGTCCTGGTCTGCGTGCCCTTTGATGAATTAAGAGATGAATACGAGCCAGGTTGATTTCAGAAAGATTTTCTGCCGCCAGATATTCAAAAAAGCCAGATGCGGTCGTAAGATAAAGCCTTTCAGTCGACGAAGAAAAGTCCTTCAAGGCAGTCGCAAACCAAATAATGGTATCTTCACGCAAATCACTTATGGGCGACTTGATAGGATCCAGATTGTGAACTTCCAAAACGCGGATGAAATAATTAAGCGCATGTCGATATGTGAGAGCCGTATTTTCACTTCGGGACAATTTCACCGAATCCAGGTAGTCATTGATAGCGTCTAAAATTGTTTTCGGGGTTGGAAAAGTCATGGTTTTGTATCCTATTATTGCTTGCGATAATCGCACTTATCGAAACCATAAGATTATTTTATTATATTACCTCTCACCTGCTGGTGTCAAGATCGGCTAATATTATTTTCCAATGGATAATTTTTATATTGATAAACTATAATAGTTGATGAAGATAAATATTGAAAGCAACTCCCCCACTATAACTAGAAGAGCTGATAATGAAAATAACTGGCAGTATTCATATGATAAAAGGGTTGGTGTCCAACCAATATTTGCTTGTGGATTTAGATAAACTGATACTTATAGATGCTGGTATAAATTATGATTCTTCGCGTATATTAAAATATATCGAAAAAATAGGTTTTGTTCATACTGATCTAAAGATTGTTCTCCTCACCCATTCAGATGCAGATCATTTTGGTGGCGCTAACGCTATAAGAAGGCTTACGAACGCCAAGGTCTACGCATCAGAAATTGAAGCAAAATCCATTGAAAAGGGCGAATCATCAAGGGCGCTCAAGCCGAAGGGATTAGAAAAAACATTCTATTCAATGGCGAACCTCTTCATGCATAATGAGCCAACAGGAATTGATGATCTAATCAAGGAAAATCAAGAGCTGCCATTTCTTGGTGGTCTGCTGGTTCTAAACACAGCAGGTCATACTCCTGGACATTATTCTTTTTTCAATAAAAGAAATAGGATTCTGTTTTCTGGAGATTCAATAATCATTTCTGGTAATAAGATAATGCCTTCAATGGGTGCAAATACCTGGAATGAAGAAATGGCACAAGAATCATTCAATATTCAATCTGACCTAAATGCTAAAATCATTGCCGGTGGCCATGGATACCTGATAAATGCGTAGACGATTTTCTGTCCCATATGGAAAAGAAAGAATTATTTTTGAGATCCCGGAGGGTTATAAGGTCGATCAAATCAACGCTCCTGAGGTAAATGTTACCAAAGACCCAACCGATATCGTAAGAGAAGCACTTGATAATCCAGTTTCTTTCATCCAATGGCAAAAGTTCAGACCAACGGATTCTGTTGCAATAGCAATCAACGATAAAACCCGTCCTGTGCCGCACGAATCTCTTCTCCCTCCCCTGCTATATAAACTACGCGAATGTGGTATATCACCACAAAATATTCTCTTTATTGTTGCCTCCGGCACACATATCCCCATGGAGCGATCCGAGTTTAACAAGATACTGCCGAAAGAGATACTTAAGGAATATCCGGTAACCTGCCATAATTGCGATGAAGTGAATAGTCTTGCCTACCTGGGCGAAACTAAACGAAAAACTCCGGTTTATATCAATAAACAGTTTATGAACGCAAATCACCGCATTGTCATTGGGAACATTGAACCTCATCATTTTATGGGGTATTCAGGTGGAACGAAAAGCGCTGCTATTGGGCTTGCAGGAAGGAAAACCATAGAGATTAATCATTCTCTTTTAATGGATGAACGAGCTCATATTGGAAATTATGATAACAATCCAATTCGCCAGGATGTTGAGGAAATAGGCGGAATGATTGGAGTTGATTTAGCCTTGAATGCAATTTTAAATACTGGAAAATCGATTATCCATGCAATAGCTGGTAACCCAATTTCTGTTATGAAAGCTGGTATTTCTCTATCTAAAGCGGTTTGCCAAGTGAATATTCATCAAAAATATGATTTTGTCATTGCCTCTGCTGGTGGTTACCCGAAGGATATCAATCTCTACCAATCACAAAAAGCGCTAACGCATGCTTGTTTGGTTCTTAAAGATAAAGGTCGGGCATTACTATTGGCAGAATGCATCGAGGGGATTGGTAGCGAAGGATTTAAGGATTTCATGCAAGGGGTGAAAACGCCCCAGGAAATTTATGGGAAATTCCAAAAAACTGGTTTCAAAATCGGTCCACATAAAGCTTATCTTCTTGCACGCCAATTGGAGAATATAGAAATATGCCTGTATTCTTCTCTTGATCGTGAATTGGTCAAAGGCTTTCTATTGCAAACAACTGATTTGATCCAGAACTATATAGATGAAACACTGCAGCTACTTTCTATGGAGTCGAGCATTGCCATTCTACCCTACGCAACCAACACAATTGCTTCCCTGGTTTAGGCTGTATAATTCATAGACTATGCTGGAAAATTAAATGGAGATCAAAATGTCAGATTCATCTACATTATTAAGCAAAACAACCATTTCACCCGAGGTTTTAGTATCAATTGCCAAACTGGCTACATTGGGAGTTGAAGGAGTGGCAAGATTGGCTCCCCGGCCAGGAAGCATAAACCGATTAATAAAAACGCAAAATACGGATGGGGTCAAGATCGTTGTTGAAGATGGAAGGGTTTATATTGATATCTACGTCATAATTTGCAGAGATCAAAATGTTCGGGAAGTGAGCCACACAATCCAAAATAGAGTAGCGAGATCAATTTTTGAAATAGTCGGTATGGAAGTTGGCAGGGTCAATATACATATTGAAGATATCGATTACTTCATTCCAATAAGCAAGTAAACATTTATTTATGAAATCTCGCACTAAAGCGCGTGGCATTGCACTGCAAGTTCTCTACGAATATGATGTTGCAGGGCATCCGCCCGCTATTGCCCTTCAGAATAGATTAGATAATGAACCGCTTGAAGAAAATCTTGTTGATTTCATCAATCAAATCATCCAGGGTATCATTCCAATCATAAATCGACTTGATATGGTGATTGCCAAGCATGCACCTGAATGGCCGATGGATCAGGTAGCCATAATTGATAGGAATATTCTTAGGATTGCGTTATGGGAATTTGCTGTGGCAAAATGCACTCCTTTGAAAGTTGCCATCAATGAAGCCATTGAATTATCAAAGTTTTATGGATCGGATAGCACTCCCAGATTCGTAAATGGTGTGTTAGGCAGCCTGGCAAATCATCAGCAGGAAATTTATCAGCAATTTAACCCCTAAGAAAGTTATTTGATGAATTTTTACCAGAAAAAACTCAGCTCTGGATCTGTGCTTGTTTCTTTATTGCTTTTCAGCATTTTACTCACATCATGTTCTTTTTTTGACCTTCAATCTCAGGTCAATCCGGTTGAAAATAATGAGGAGTTGGTGAAATATATATTTAATGTAAAAATACCAGCTCCTGTTTCAGGTGAGCAAATTGATTATGCGCTTGAAATAGTTGATGAAATATCAGGACTATCTCTAAACTCCACTCGTTATTTATTACTGAAGATAGACCCTACACAATACTTTACCGAAGTATCGTTTCCCCCTGGTCGGATCATCAAATACAGATTTGTTAAACTGGCAGGAATTCCCATGGTGGAAACTATTTCAAACGGAGAATCGGTTAGATATCGCTTGTTAAGAATTGATTCTCCGATGGTAATAAATGATATTGTCGCTTCCTGGGAGGACCAACCTTATCAGGGTGCCAAAGGAAAACTGGAAGGACACATAACTTCTCCCGGAAATATTCCTGTCCCAGCCTTGATGGTGATCGTTGCTGGTCAACGAACCATAACAAATTCTGAAGGTTTTTTCGAAATAAATGAAATACCTGTTGGCTTACAAAGAATCTCGATTTTTTCCCTGGATGGTTCGATGCCATATTTTCAACAGGAAGCAGTCATTGGTGAAAATGCAACAACGCCTGTCAATATCCAATTAACTCCGAACAAAATTGTCACAATTAGCTTTAACGTTACTGTTCCTGAGGGAGACTTTACCGGAATACCCATACGGATTGTGGGAGATCTCTATCAACTTGGAAACACATTTTCTGATCTAAAGGGAGGAATCAGTGTTATCGCCAGTAGATCCCCTGCTCTAATGTATCAAAGCAGCGGGAAATATACATTTACGATATCGTTGCCCGAAGGCACGTATTTTTCTTACAGGTATACCTTGGGCGATGGTTTTTGGAATTCTGAAAGAACTATGGATGGCAAACAGAATACTCGAGAGCTTATCGTCCCTGGCGAAGATCTTATTGTAAATGACTTAATTGGTACATGGAATTCACCGGGGTATGCTCCAATCACATTTCGGGTCAGCGTACCCCAAAACACACCAGTAGATGAGAGAGTATCCATTCAATTTAACCCATATGGTTGGATGGAATCAATACCAATGTGGTCATTAGGGAACAACCAATGGTATTACGTTCTTTACAACCCAATAGAGTTTTTAGGTAAAACGGAATACAGATACTGCCGAAACGATCAATGTATGGATCAATCGCATTTTGAAGGAGATGGAAAAGAAGATAATCTTTTTTCTTTTATGCCTTCAAATGTCTCGCAAGCTTTTCAGGATACTATTACATCATGGGATTATTTTGATAATACTTCGCTGCAAATGGTTAATCCGGATGTGGGTGTCAGACTCGGTGAAAAGTTTACATATGGTTATGAGATGGACGAAGAATATTCCCCAGAATGGCAACCATATTGGTCATACACATTTAATGAAATGCGGAAATCGAACGCAAAATGGTTGTTTCTATCTCCTACGTGGACGATTACTCAAAATACACCGATAAAAATTGAATTATGTCCTGGTAATGATCCTTTATGGCAGGATACACTCGACGTCTTATCCCAGGCTAATTTCTTTGATCTAAGAATTGCTCTCTTTCCATCAGTAGACTTCAATGAAACAGATTTTGCATTAACTCTGGAAAATGAGGATACAAACCAAAGGTTGGAATCCTGGTTTAATCAATATCGAACATTCATTATTAATTATGCTGATATGGCAGAAATTAGTGGAGCGGAAATATTGGTAATTGGTGGTCCTGAAATAGATTTTTCATTGGCAGATGAATTTTCAATTAATGGAATTAGTGACCCTGCTTCTACTACATACTCCAGGAATCGGTGGAATGGATTGATTGGCGAGATAAGGGCAAGATACAAAGGAAAAGTATATTGGGCTTTCACTTATCCCGAGGATTTTAGATCCCTACCCGTGTGGGTGGATGAATTGGATGGTCTATACTTGCTATGGAATGGTACACTTGCCCAAAATTCAACTGCAAGTTATATCTCCATGGAAGAGGAAATTAGTAGTCGATTTACGAATGAAATAGCAAAGCCTATCATTTCATCAGGTAAGCCAATACTTATTGGCATGTATATTCCATCAATAGATGGCGCTTCAATGAATTGCGTTACAGTAAACGGGGAATGCAGAAGCATTAACAATCGCCAACGAAACGAGATCAATCAATCTCAAAGTGTTCTTGACATTCAAGAACAGCTGGATGTATATAAGGCAGCGCTTACGTACTTCTCAAAGCAAGAATGGTTCTCAGGTTTCATTTCCAGAGGATATTTTCCACCGGCTGTTATGATTGATAAATCCGCTTCGATTCATGGAAAACCAGCTGAAAGTTACCTAAAAATGCTGTTAACCCAATAATTGAATTAATTAATCGTGGAGAAAAATGACAAATTTCGGAGTGGAAAGCAAATATGGAATAGGACAGATCGGTTTGAGGGATGTCCGAAGTATATATTGGGATTTAACCCAACCAGAACTTATGGAGATGATTATTGAAAGGAAGGAAGGTTATCTTTCTGCGGATGGGGCAGTTATTGTTGAAACGGGGAAATACACGGGTCGATCGCCAAAAGATAAATATATTGTAAAAGATGAATCACCACAAAAGGAAGAAATATTCTGGGGTGAAATCAATTTCCCCATACAGAGAGCCAATTTTGAAAACATATTTGAACAGGTAAAAGAATATTTCAAGAATCGCGAAATATTTGTGCAAAATCTTGCAGCTGGTGCTGAACCTGATTACCGTCTGCCAATAAGAGTAATTACAGATAAAGCATGGCATAGTCTCTTTGCACGAAATCTATTCATTCGAAACGATCCTTTTCTTGCCGCTGATCAAAAACCTGAATTTTCTCTTATTCATTGTGGTGATTTCATGATTGAACCAGGGAAATATGGCACAAAGTCTGGAGCATTTGTTATTATTGATTTTCGTGATAGTCTTGTTTTAATTGGGGGAACGACATACGCTGGTGAGATTAAAAAGGCAATATTCACTGTATTGAATTATTTACTTCCCCTTAAAGATGTACTCTCAATGCATTGTTCCGCAAATATTGGTGATACATCCGACGTTTCATTATTTTTTGGCTTATCAGGAACAGGAAAAACATCCTTATCTTCAGATCCCAAGCGACAATTGATCGGGGACGATGAACATGGTTGGAGTGATAACGGTATATTTAATTTTGAGGGTGGCTGTTACGCAAAGACTATTCGTTTGCGAAATGATCTTGAACCATTGATTTGGGCGGCAACGAATCGCTTTGGATCAGTTATCGAGAATGTTTGCTTCAATCAGCAAACCCGGCAAATTGATTTTGATAATGATAAATTAACTGAAAATACCCGAAGTGCTTACCCATTGCATTATATTGAAAATTATTATGAAAAAGGATATGCAGGTCACCCGGAAGATATTTTCTTTTTATCTGCGGATGCTTCTGGTATTCTCCCACCCATAGCCAAGTTAGATCCCGATCAGGCAAGTTACTTTTTCTTATCCGGCTATACATCGAAATTGGCCGGTACCGAGAGGGGTTTGGGATTGGAGCCGCAGGCCACATTTTCCTCCTGTTTTGGCGCTCCATTTCTACCTCTGCACCCGAAAAGATATGCTGATTTATTGGCACTGAAAATTAGGAACCATAAAACGAATGTTTGGTTGGTTAATACCGGATGGATATCTGGCTCATACGGTGTAGGGCAACGAATTCCCCTACCCTATTCCAGGGCAATCATAACCTCTGCCATCAATCATCAGCTTGAGAAAGTGGAATTTCAAAAAGATTCTGCACTGGGATTATTGATACCGCATAGTTGTCCGGATGTACCTGCGGAAGTATTAAATCCCATAAATACCTGGAAATCGAAAGAAGAATTTAACAAAACTGCAGAAAATCTTAAACAAGAATTTCGTAAGAATTTCGAACAATATAAGTCATTTGGGATTAAGGAAATAATTTAACAAAACTTACATCTATGCGCATTCGATTATTATTTGTGTAAATATAGTAGAACAACCGCTGCAAGTATCAAAAATGGTGCATAAGGGATGGCCGTAAAAGGCTTATAGCTTCTTTTTATTGATGTATAGAGGATGATAATCCCGCTTATCAAGCCGCCAAGTAAAATGGCGAATAATAGACAAGCGAGAATTAATGGCCATCCCAGCATTAAGCCCAGGATTCCGCTTAAAGTAACATCTCCAAAACCAAGCGCGACTTCACTAATTTCCTCATTTCTCATACGCGATAAAAATTTCGCGAACAATTCCCCTAACCAATAAAGAAGTAGCATTATTCCGAATCCTGCGATACCACCAATCAAGGTTGTACTTACGCCATTGGTCCACCAACCAAATAGAAAACCCAGAATAAGTCCAAATAAGCTTGTTTCGTTCAAAATTGCCCGATGCTCAATATCAATAACTGTTATGACACCAAAATATGCCATTAACAATGTGAAGACCCAGTAATATCCACGAACTGGGGGAAATATCCAGCAGACAACTGCCAGTAGGGCAAACACACTGATGACAATATATTTCCTTCGCCTATTATTCTTTTGACAATGAGGGCAATTCTTCAACAAGATAAATTCCTTCCAGCTAAACTCTCTTTGGCAATAAACACAGAGTGGCTGCGAAATCTTCCGAACAAGCGGGAGAACATCTGCGAGAAAAATAACCAAATAACCGAGAATTGTCCCATAAATAAAAATGATTGGCGTGAATAATAGATTCATCTAATCTCTCTTTCATAATGTGATAGGTATTTCTCCACATCTGTCACTCGGACAATCTTCCCAGTACCTCCCAGTTCCGTCGTTGAAAGTCCGCCAACAATGTTGCCCCAGATTAGGCATTCAATGATAAGCGCACCATTAAGCCAACCCTTTATAAAGCCAGCATTAAAACAATCGCCTGCGCCAGTGGTATCTTTGACTTTTATTTTTATCGCCGGACAATAATATATTTTCCTATTTTCAATAGCGTAAGCACCATTGGCACCATCCTTAATGACAACAAGTGGAATTATTTTTCCAAGTTCACGCATAGCTGTTTGGAGATCATCAATTTCGGTCAATTGAAGCAATTCTTTTTTATTCGCAAAGAAAAGATCAAGCTTGGAAAGTATTTTTAAGATTCTTTGGTTCTTTAATGTATGCATTTCTGAAGAATTACCATCCATACATACTTTTATGCCTTTATTTTTCATCAGATTCAAGTAACTTAAAGCTCCGAAACCTAAATATATACCTGGCACGTATACCATTCGCGGCTTGTACTTTGGCAAAAGTTTTATCCCAGCTGGAATTTTAGGATCCGGATCATAAAAAGCAATAAATGATCTATCTTGTGCATAGGATAATGAGACCGTGATTTTTCTCAAGGGAAAATCATGATGTACAAACAGGCTTTGATCGATACCTTCATCAACAATTCTTTCAAGGATAAATTTGCTGTACTGATCATTTCCGAAATCAGCTGCCCATCCAACCTTCAATCCCAATCGGTGCATGGCAATCACGCTGTTACACGTTCCACCTGATGTTTGCACAAAATATTCTGAAATAATTTCACTACCCATTACGGGTAATGAAGGTAAGCCCGTAAAGATGAAATCAAGGCAATAGTCCCCAACAACGATCACATCAAAAATATTGTTAGTGGTCATTTTATTTTGACCAATTTTGGATAGTATTCGCCATGTGCGATTGAATAATCATCAATAATCTTTTTGGCAAGATCTTCATCTGCTATCAAAGGATGTAAGGTCAATGCGCTCACTGCTATTTCATAGCTCTTTGATACCGCAGCTTCTATCGTCATTTGTTCATAATGTTTAACTTGATTCATCAATCCTAAACAATGAGTTGGAATATGCCCTACATTCATGGGTCGGATGAGGTTCTTACCAACGTATACTGGAATTTCTACAGTCGCATCAAAATCGATCCCGTCTATAGCACCTTCGTTGGTTGTATTTAGAATTAGGGTTCGAGAGGCGTTATTGGACAAACCTTCTATCAGGTCTAAAGCCACACCGGCATAGCCTTCTTCAGCTTGTTTTTTTATATCTTCCAAATTTATTATTTTGCTTGAGTTTTTTAAAGATCGACCCGTTTCAGCCTTCATATAAGTATTCCATCGGTCCAATTGATATTTCTGATATCGTAGCTGAAGCTCTTGTGTTTTTCCATTCAAATTATTTAGATCCTTAAAGAGTTCATCGTTTAAGCCTCTTATTTGCTCACCACGAGTTTGTTCAGCCTTTCGGATGTTATCCACTGCCTTTTTGGCATAATAATAGTAATAGTTATATTCATTGGGGATTAGCCCTAAGGTGTTTATTAAAGTCTTGGAAAAAGGCAGCTCTTCCGATAATGAACCATCATTGATTTCCTTAATAAATAAAGGTAATAGATCTTTACCATTGAAAAGTACTCTTCTCACCCAGCCAAGATGGTTTAATCCGAAATAATCCAGATAAATTTCATTGTAATTCGCACCCAATAACCTGGCAGCATAATGTCGCATGGAGGAAGGTCCATCACAGATCCCAACAGCTCGATGCCAACCGGTTTTTTTTAGAATGAATTCTGTTAGAATTCCGGAGGGATTGGCGAAATTTAATAACCAGGCTTCAGGACATACTTTTTTCATAATATCTATGTAATTCTGAAGAACTGGGATGGTTCTTAAAGCCATGGAAAAACCACCTGCTCCAGTTGTCTCCTGGCCCAGAACACCATTTTCTAACGCTATTTTTTCATCAATTACCCTGCTTTCAATCCCCCCAACCCTTAAAGTGGTGATCACAAAATCAGCGTTTTCAAGGGCTTCTGCTGGATCGATAGTCCGCGTAACTTGGAAATTTATTTTGCCACTATTCTCCAATTCCTCGGTCAAACTGCCCATTAATCGCAGTTGTTCCTCATCGATATCCATCAGACAGAGTTCTGAAATTTCTATCTTATTCTGTCTTCTATAAAATGATTCAATGATCCCGGGTGTCCTGACTCCTGCTCCCCCGATGATGACTATTTTCATAAATGCTCCAACGTAAGGAAGTTGTGAAATGATTAATAATCATTATAATCTACAAGGATTTTACTTATTTCTCATCAAGGGATAATAATAACAGCGATAAATTTATGGATAAAAATGAATTCTTTGATATTTGGCCACAGAGTAAACATATAGCTCCGAATATTTCATACCAACATTTAATACAAGGTGTTAAAGGTGAATTTTCTGCCTTTCCAGATGATTTGCCTGGTGAAATCAAAAGTGCATTAATTGAGCATGGCATTAATCAACTTTATTCGCACCAAATTGATGCTTGGAAAATGATCAAAGAAGGCAAAAATTTGGTAATATCCACGGGAACCTCGAGTGGAAAATCACTTTGCTATATATTACCCATCCTCGACTCATTGATTTCCAATCCAAATTCGACTGCTTTATTGCTTTTTCCTACAAAAGCTCTAACTAACGATCAAAGTGAAAATATCCAGCATTTCCTGGGATCAATCAAAACTTTGGGTAACGGATCAGTACCTAAAAGTGAAATCTTAAGCATCTACGATGGTGACACACCCGGAGATAAAAGGATAGATGCGAGAACAAAAGCCAGAGTGTTATTTACTAATCCGGATATGCTCCATCTTGGCATCCTGCCTCATCACACGCTTTGGAAATCATTCATACACTCTTTAAGATTCGTGATCATCGATGAAATTCATTTGTATCGAGGTGTTTTTGGATCACACTTGGCGAATATCATCAGAAGACTTAAACGAATTTGTCATTTTTACGATGCCTATCCACAATTCATATTAACTTCAGCAACCATTGCGAATCCGGCTGAACACGCTGGAAGATTGACCGAAGAAGAAATTAATCTTATAGGGAAAGATGGTTCGCCACATGGTAGCAAGCATTTTATTTTATATAATCCACCCCTTACGAATCCTGAACTTGGAATTCGACGTGGTGTTGTACATGAAACTTCCAATCTTTGTCAGGATTTCATCGATGCTGATATCCAAACCATCACTTTTTCCCGTTCGAGACGAGAAGTGGAATTAATCCTTCGCAATTTGCTTGAGAGGAATGAGGAGAAACGCTCTCAAATAAAGGGATACAGGAGTGGTTATTTACCCAAGGATCGCAGAGCCATTGAATCAGGATTACGTTCAGGTGAAGTTCGGATGGTGGTAGCTACCAACGCCTTAGAACTTGGTATCGATATTGGCGGAATGGATGCAATTATCATGGTTGGCTATCCTGGGACCATTGCTGCCATGAAGCAGCAATCTGGACGAGCCGGCAGGAGACTTGAAAATTCTTTAGCCATGATGGTGGCATCAGCGAATCCTTTGGACCAGTTCTTGATCACACATCCTGATTATATTTTTGATCGATCAACAGAAAGTGCTTTAATTGATCCGAACAATTTACTCATCCTTCTACAGCACATTAGATGCGCGACATTTGAATTGCCATTTAAAAAAGGTGACAATTTTGGAAGTTTGAAAAAGGATATGCTCGATGGACTTTTAAAGTTCTTGGAAGAATCGCAGGTTTTGTTCACACAAAATGACAAATACTTTTGGATGGCTGATAAATACCCGGCGTCAGAGATCTCAATCCGAAGTGCCTCCAATTACACGATTAATCTTCATGTTGTTGAAGAAGGAGAGGCTCATTCAATTGGGCAAATAGATTATCAAAGTGCATTGTGGATGGTACATCCTGGAGCTGTTTACATGCATGAAGGTCAATCTTACCTGGTTAAAGAACTGGATTTAAATGCCAAAGAAGCCAGTCTATCTTCATTTGATCTTGATTATTACACTTTGCCACAAATTCGCTCTGAAATTTCATTGATCGAATTGAATGATTCAAAATCCATAAAAGGCGGACAAAAGAATTTTGGAGAACTACTTGTCTCAGAGCAAGTGGTTGGGTACAAGCGAATTCGGTGGATGTCTCAGGAAATCTTGGGAATTGAATCCATTGATTACCTGCCATCAGTGGAGTTGCGTACCACAGGATATTGGTTCTCACTTGACGATGATACAGTTGATAGGCTGCGGGAACTAAAATTATGGTTAAGTGACCCTAATGAGTATGGAACTGAATGGTCGAAAATCAGGCGTCATGTTCGGGAGAGAGATAAGTTCACCTGCCAGGCCTGCGGAGCCTTTGAGACAACTCTAGAACATCATGTTCATCATAAAATCCCCTTTAAACAATTCACCGATTCGCGAATCGCAAACCAGTTGGACAATCTTGTTACATTATGTAGCAGTTGTCATATGCGCGCTGAGATGCTATATAGAATTCGCTCCAGTTTAAGCGGCTTACGATATGCTTTCAGCAACATTGCTCCGTTGTTCTTGATGTGCGATTCTAATGACCTGGGATCCACGTCTGATCCCCAATGCAATTTTGCCAATGGAAAACCAACCATTATTCTTTATGATAATGTTCCAGGAGGAATTGGTTTGAGCAAAAGTATGTTTGACAATCATGCAAAAATCCTGGCTTCGGTTTATGAATTAATTACATCATGCCAATGCACCAATGGGTGCCCTTCTTGTGTAGGACCATCTGGGAAGCTATCAGAAAGTGGAAAGAAAGAAACCCTGGCATTAATTGATTGCTTGATAAAATAGATCCTTATGGAATCAATTTCAGAAAAACTAAGATCATTGGGTGTAAAAAAAGGCACCAGTGATCTTAAAAAGAACAGCAGAAATACAAGAGCAAAAAATTCATGAAGTTATTACTGGTGGTTATTTCGAATCACCGATGGGAAGTGTTTTTGTTCATACAGAAAAATATCCCTCAAATTATATGCATGGATTAATTAACCTTTCGAATGAATACCATGACCATTTCATTGCCCAATGGGCAAAAACTCAGGCTCTTGATAAGAATAGTTCAAATCAATTAGTATTTCTTGATACGGAAACAACCAGCCTATCCAGCGGAACTGGTACTTTTGTCTTTTTGACTGGATTGGGATTTCAAACTACTGAAGGCTTTCAAGTTAAACAATTCTTTCTGGATTCACCTGCAAACGAGATGGCATTTCTGCTAGCGATAGAAAAGGAGATTTCCAATTATCACGGGGTGGTTACCTTCAATGGTAAATCATTTGATATCCCCATGTTGAATAATCGCTTTACTTTGAATAGTGAACCCTCCCCTTTTTCTGGTTTGCCACATATTGATTTATTGCCACTTGCACGCCGCCTTTGGAAATATCGTCTACCACGCAGAAATCTTGGTTCGCTTGAATTTGAAATTATTGGATCTGAAAGATCGCAGGATGAGATTCCGGGTTGGATGGTCCCCGAAATTTATGTTGATTACCTGCGTACTGAAGATCCCACTCCCCTTCCCGGTGTTTTTTATCATAATGCGCAAGATATCCTTTCATTGGCTGCCCTTTATTTTCACCTCTCAGATCTATTGGAAAACTGTGATATTAAGAATATTGATCATGGACTTGATTTGATGGCCTTGGGTCACCTCTTTCGAGATCTTGGCGATTATGAGAAGGCGATATTACTTTATGAAGAGTCTTTAAAAAATGGAATACCACAGGATTTCTATTTGTCTACCATAAACGAATACGCAAGAATTCAAAAAAGAAAAGGAAATATCGACCTGGCGGTTGAGTATTGGGGAAAGGCTGAACGCTTGGATGATCTTCAAGCAATTGAGGAATTAGCGAAATATTACGAACATAATCTGATTGATAATGCTACCGCACGTAGGTATGCAGCACGCGCCTTAGATACTATCCCACAATTGCACATTCCGAAAAGCAAGAAGAGATCCTGGCAAAATCTATTTACCAAAAGACTTGCGCGTTTGGATCGGAAATTGGCGAGCAAGGATGCATGATAGAAAAAGCGGTATGATAGATAACAAAAGAAAAATAATAAATTCAGGAAATTAAAACATGAAAGATAAACGAATCCAGGTTTACACTGTAAATTCAAGGTTAGAAGCAGAATCTATTTCATTATTACTTCAATCCTTTGGAATTAATTCTTATATTTCACAAGAAAGCGTTGCAGCATCAATGGGATTGACCGTTGGCCCGATTGCGAGGATCCGCATACTTGTTGACCGGGGTCAAGGCAAGGATGCTCGTGAAATCCTTCAATCCATGGACCGGGGTGAATTGACTATTGGAACTAATGAGAATGATAGCGATAAAGTTGATTAAAATAGAAATTCTAATTCCCACTACTTATCTTTAAATAATCCTCATAGGTATCGATATCTTCTAGAATATGAGGTTCATTGATTTCTAAATAAGATATCGATTTTTCGTGTAAGAATAGGAAATCACGTAAAGTCTGAGGTTCTCGTAAATTTAGAAGCTCCTCTTCATATTTAGAGTCCAACAACCAGGGATGACCACGTCGATGCTGATAACTTGGGATGATGATTTCACGTGAATGTTTTTCATAATCTTCAATAAGAGTTTTAATTACTGAACTGCTTATACGCGGTTGATCTCCTAATACGATCAGAATAGCATTTTTAATGGAACTTGACTTTCGTAGTCCTACTTTTAGGGAATCGAGCATGGAGCCATTTTTGTATCTTGAGTTGTAAACAGTTTTACAATTAGCATTCATTAATGCTTGTTGGATTTCCTTCTTTTCTGATCCAATAACAACGATTACTTCAAAAAGGCTTGCTTCAAGCAAATTCAAGACAACGCGCTCGATGATCGTTTGGCCACCCAGTTGTAACAGCATTTTTGGTCTACCCATGCGCTTGGATTGACCTGCAGCAAGTACAATTGCAGTGATCAGTTCCATAATCTAGTTATCAAGTAATGAATCAATCTTTTGAAGATCTTCTGGTTTATCAACATCAAGTGTAATGCTTGCATCCTTCCATTGAAGCTTATGTATAGGAATTTTTCCGAAGATCGATCGACCTCCCATATCTCCGGTGAGATTGGCAAGAAGGGGGAAAGTCGACCGATCAAAGAGGACTGGATTCGCGCGTATATTTATTATAGAAAGGAACGATTATTTGTGCGAGAGTATCTGAATGTTCAGAAATCAAGGAATCGATGAGTGAACTTTTTATCTGCGGTTGATCTCCTAACAAAATAATTGAACCGCCGATATCTTCATCAAGTTTATCAATAGCAGCTTTAACAGAACTTCCTTGTCCAGTGCGCCAATTATGATTAGAAATAAAATCAATATTCAGTCCCCTTAGTGCCGTTTTTATCTTTGCAGGCTCAAAACCAACGACGACATGAATACTGTGGACCTTCGTCGATACAAGGGTTTCAGCGACATGCCGAATGATCGGTTGTCCATGCCAATCCTCAATAAGCTTGTTTTTACCAAATCGTTCTGATTTTCCAGCAGCTAAAATGATGCCCGTAATTCGACGAAAAATGGATTCAATTTTCTTATTCACAAGCGAGCACAGAATTACAGTTGAATACGTCTCCAGCAATTGCGGGATTTTTATTTTGATACCAGCCAAGTCTTCGAGAACATCAGCCTGGTTAAGTAAGAGGAGCTTCTTCGCCTTTTTAGGGATTGATTTAAGGCCGCCTTTAGGATTGGAAAGTACACCAATAACATCATCAAATCGTATGATTTCATTTTCGCTTTTCCCAATTAGTTTTATTACTTTATCAACTCTATGAACATACTTATTTGACAGCGGTTTCCCGAGAATGGATAATCCACAACATACCACAACAGAATCTACCCATTTTGGGATTACCGGTTCATGATCTGCTGGTGCTTTGAATGCCAGTTGACGCGCTCCATCTGCTTCAATAAGTAATGGCGCATGATAACCTTTCGCAATGGTTCTTAATATAGTCATCTTTCGAATGGACAATCCTTGAACACGGTTATCCTGGGTAATTGGGCCAGTGACAGCATGGATCCCCTCTGGTAGATCATTTATTAATACATTCAAGTCTTTCGGAGTATTTATTATCCAGTGGTAATCTGCATTTTTTACCTGATCTAATCCAAAATGCGTACTGGTCGTTATAAAGACTCGAGACTTTAATTCTTTTGCGATTGTGAGAATTGCACTCGTTTTTCCCCCAGCTCCAACAAATGCCATGCAACTATTTGAATGGATCCCCAATCCTGATGATAATTTCAAACCTTTCTTGCTCAATCTGCTATCCGTTTTCTCAGATCAGAAATTGTAAGGATCGCTTCGAGGACACCTCCGCCTACTGAAAGAGCTTTATCTGAAACAAATTCACAAAGTTGTTTGTCGAGCCGTGGGTCAAGATCGCCGATTTTCAAACCTTTTTGCACTTCCAAGCCCGTATGCAATAAACCCCTCAACATCCCTCTGAATGGGGCTTCGATCTTCTCATCTTCAACTTTTCCTATTAATTGGCCCTCTTAAAGGTGTCCCCTATTTCTGAAGTGGTTTGAAAAATTCCATCGCATGGAGCACGTAAAACCCTGGAATCATCATAATCCAATACTTTTTCCGGTATTCTGGTATCCTTTTCAGCGCTTCCATGCCAATAAACTCTGCCTAGATAATATCCACGTTTTGTTTCAATAACTACATGACAATCCTTCCCCGCTATGAATCCGGGACCTAGACCTATAAGAAGTGAAATGGAATTGATATCATTATTTTGGGGTTGCTTGATCATCCTTGCGTCGACAACCACATCAGGGTGATAATGGTCAAATATCTTGAAATTTGAATCGACGATCACTGGTATTTCATTATTTAATTGAACGCATGAAATCTGATCTGGCTTATCGACCAAGATCCCAACGACATTTTCAATTATCACTTTTTCGGAATACACAGCTTGTGCGAATGATACGCTACGCCTGACGGCCAGTGGTTTTTCGAGTTCACATATTAATACTTTAAGTCCAGCTCTATGTAAGCGGATGGCAACACCACTTGCCAAATCTCCCCCACCCCGTAGCGCTACTTTTATTGCCATACTTCCTCAGAGAAGAATTATTAAATTATCTTCCCTAAACCTCTTAAGATTCTCTCCGGGATAAGGGGGAAATCATCAAACCATACACCAAGGGCGTCATGAACTGCGTCAATTACCGCTCCGGGAAAAGGCAGGTAGGGCATTTCACCCATACCACGTGCACCCCAGGGTCCTATGGGATCCGGATGTTCAACGATGTGTGATTCTATCCTCTCCGGAATATCCAGAACAGTGGGGATCAGATAAGTGGATAATGTGTTGGTAAGCGTACGCCCATCCCGTTGAATGAAGTTCTCCATCAGAGTGTAACCAGCAGCTTGAACAATTGCTCCTTCAATTTGCCCTTTAACTTGTTGAGGATTTATAGCCTGACCAACATCATCAACACAAATGACATTCTTCAGACTCACCTCTCCAGTATCCCGGTTAATTTCAATTTCAACTGCCTCGGCGACGTAGCCATATGAAAAATTAGGTTCACATTTGCCGGTCTCGGGATCAAATGGAGTGGTTTTGGGAGGGATATATTTATAAGTAGCAGTGGCTGGTCTTTCTTCATTCTTCCATTTTTCCAGTGCCAATTCGCATGCACCTTTGATTGCATTCCCTGCCATGAAAGTCATGCGCGATGCCGATGCAGAACCGGAATTATTTGTATACGCAGTATCCGAAACAATCAACCGGATTTTTTCAATCGGGAGCTTGAGTGCCTCAGCAGCCATCTGGGCGAAAACAGTATGCGCACCCTGTCCGACATCAGCTCCTGCATGGTGAATAATCGCTTCATCGATGTCATCTTGGCCAAATAACTCCACCGTTGACCAGGAGTTTTCTGGTGCGCCAAAGGAAAAGCCAATATTCTTATAACCGCAGGCAATACCGAGACCTCTGCTAATATTTGCAGAATCCTTTAGGTTAACTGGTCTTTTCCAACCTTCAGCACTATTTTCCCATCCAGCTTCCAAGGCGCATTTCTTAAGAACATCAGTAATTGACACACCTTTTGGTAAGGGTGTTTGCACGGAAAGCAGATCACCTTCTCGAAGGAGATTCCGCATCCTGATTTCTACCGGATCCATTTTCAACTGCTCTGCAAGTTTGTTCATTTGGCATTCTGCAAGAAATGCCGCCTGGGGTCCACCAAACCCTCGGAACGCACCCGTGAGGATATTATTGGTATAAACCGCGTATGAATTGACCTTCACGTTGGGAATTCGATAAGGGCCTGTGCAAAGTAGGGTTGCATTACCCAACACTTTAGTCGATGTATACGCATATGCACCGCCATCAGCGATAAGTTCATTTTCAGCAAACAGTAAAGTTCCGTCTTTTTTTGCTCCCCATCGTGCATGCATATAATAAGGATGCCGTTTATGATGGCCAATCATTGATTCTTCTCGGCTCCATATGATTTTTACAGGTCGATCTTCACCTCTCTGATGCAGATGCCAGGTAGCCAATGCTAAAACAATTTGCACAGACATATCTTCTCTGCCGCCAAATGCACCACCGATGGCAGGATAGATCACGCGTACTTGTTCAACCGGAAGATTGAGTGCATGTGCGATCTGTTCCTGGTCCTCATGTACCCACTGTCCAGCCACCACCACAGTAACACGCTTCTCTTCATCAATATAACTTATCCCAGCTTCTGGTTGCAGGAACGCATGCTCTTGATACGGAGTGCGATAATCAGATTCGACAATTACATCCGCTTGATTGATCGAGTTCTCCAGGTCACCTTTTCGGATCCGGTAATGACAGAATACATTTGATCCTTTATCCGGGTGGATCAAATTCGCCTCAGCCGCCATCGCGACGCGTGGATCAAATATTCCTTCTAAATCTTCATATTCGACTTTTATGAGATCTCTAGCTTTACTTGCAATCTCTTCCGTCTCGGCGACAATTAAAGCAATATTATCGCTGATGCACCGCACTCTATCAGCGAAAGGTTTATTCGATCCAGGTCCGCAAAAAACGGGCTGATCGGGCATGATCAATCCATATTCATTTACTGGAACATCTTTGGCAGTAAAAACTGCTATTACTCCTGGAAGCTTTTCTGCATCCGAGATATCAACACTTTTGATGATTGCATGTGTTCGATCCGAGAATCGAATTTTTGCATAAGCTTGATTGGGCATATCAAAATCACCGGGAAATTTTGCGTTTCCGGTAACTTTATCCCTTGCATCGACGCGCGCTACGGATTGACCGATATAACCAGGCATCTTGATAATCTCCCTAAATGTTATCTTTTATATTTCTTGAAGTGCCCAGCGACAGGGGGGATATCGGTCGGTCCATATCTTGAAGGACCAAAAATTGAGTAAAGGATCATGAAAATTGAAGTGAATATAATCGAAAAGACAGCAAATATCATCAATGTGAGAACCAGTTTGATTGTTGAGTAAGGATCAGTTCCTTTTGAATAAAGATCAACAGGTATATTAAACCAATGCTCAGTTTTATTTGCTTCAATCAGCAAGAGGGAAGTTACATATGAAATGATTGGAAGAATCACGATCAACCCAAATCCGACCCCACGCCAAATCGGGTGTGCGGTTTTTTCCCTGGCGGACATATCAGGTCTTGATGAATATATATTATCTTTACCCATTGTTTCCTCACTTTCTAAATTGAGAATTTTCAATCGCACGAATAATACTGTAATATCCAGTGCACCGGCACAAATTTCCAGATATGGCAGTTTTTATTTCATCTTTTTCCGGTGATTCTCTTTCCTCATATAATTTTATGGCTGACATTATGAAACCAGGAGTGCAGTAACCACATTGAACAGCGCCTTCTTCAATAAACGCTTTCTGAACTGGATGTAAGAATTGGTCGCTGCCAAACCCTTCTATGGTCACGATTTCTGCTTGATCAGCCCTGGCTGCGGGTATGAGACAACTCATCACGCTTATTCCATCCAGGAAGATTGTGCAAGCACCACATTCGCCTTCTGCGCACCCTTCCTTAGTGCCAGTTAATTTTGCATCTTCTCGAATGAACCGGAGAAGTGATTTTTGAGGAATCCCTTTGAAGGAAAGCTTCTTACCATTGATGGTTGTATTGATAATTGTGGAATCCTCAAATTCCTTTTTCTCTTTAAGATAGATTGGCTTGAAAGGTTCTTTACCACGAAGAAGAACCGGGTGTTCTGGAATTTGTTCTTTTTCTCTTTGTTCTGCCAGACATTGCAGTCCATGAGTAATGTTATTTTTTACCATTTCCTTTCTATACTTCATCGATCCTCGAAGATCATCTATTGGAAGGGCATCATCGGAGGCCAATTCCCCTGTTTTTTGAATATTTTCTTTTGTCAATTCTTTCCCAATCAAGAAAGATTCTGCTTTTATCGCATGGATGATCGTGGGTGCCACTGATCCCAGGCATATTTTACATTTGGTGATATGGTCATCCGCAAGATCAATAACAATCGCAGCGTTTGTCACGGAAATGGCCTGGGCACGTCTTAATGCTTGTTTTACAAAAATTCCCTGCTGGCTTTTTTTCATCGCAGGAACGATGATTTCTACTACCATTTCATCGGGTTGTAGACAAGTTTTTCTAACACCCTGGTAAAAATCGACCAAGGGTACTTTTCTAGAACTATTTTTAGATTTCAAAATGAGGTGGGCATCCAACGCAATCAACGCTGGAATGGTATCGTTGGCAGGAGAACCTGTAATCAAGTTACCTCCAACGGTACCTCTGTTTCTAATCTGTGGAGAGCCTATTGACCAACATGCCAATGCAAGGGGAAGTATTTTTTCACGGATCAACTTAGATCCAGCACAATGACTATGAGTGACCATTGGACCTATATGCAAATTATTATCTTTGTCCAAGGTAATCTGATCTAAGCCAATAATTCGTGAAATATCGATAAGCGTTTCAATGCCTTTTCTGGTTCCGCGTTCGATTTCTAACAAAAGGTCCGAACCACCTGCGATAATCCTCGCAGACCCGGAATTTTCACTCAAAATATCCAATACTTCTTCAATGCTGGAAGCATTTATATATTTAGTCCACATGCATCCTCCATCTTCGAATAAATTCCTTTCCACTTCCATTATTTTGAATCATAATCACTACCACGATTTTTCCGATTGTTATCACCTAGTCCTCTAATAACCCTAGAACGGCAGGTAAGAGCTGCTTTTTTCGAGACACAACTCCATCAGCCAAGCGTGTACCGTCAATTTGTGGTTGATAAGGAAGATCATCCAAAACAAACGGTTGGTCAACCATGAGGATCCTGCTGGAACTCTGAACGACATCCGTAATCATCAGCATGGCAAAATCAAGGGCATTGAGCGCTTTTAATCTTTTCAGCGCTTCCATTAAATCAGAAATATATTCTCCAATTTCATATATGTCATTGACTTCAATTTGAGATATGGCAAAATCGAAACCTCCACCAGAATATATTTTCATATCCTGTTTTACGATTTCATCAGGTGATCTGGAAGCCAGTCCGGAACCAGCTGCTAAAATTTTCTCACCGAAAGATAGTAAAGTCTCCTTTTGAATTGGCGACCCGGCCACAAATGCCCATCTGGAAAGTCGCTCAGCAGCGACCTTATCCCTATTTGTTGTGGTTGGGGATTTCAGGATCAGAGTATCCGAGAGTAAACCCGCCAGGAGAACACCAGCTAATTTGGGGGGTAAGCTTAATCCCGCTTCTTCCGTCAACTCTGAAATTAAGGTACTGGTAGAACCGACTATATCGACAGTAAATCGAATGGGTGTATGGGTTGATTGATTTCCTAATCGGTGATGATCCAATATCTCCAAGAGTTCTGCTTCGTCGAGAGATGCTATCGATTGCTGATATTCATTGTGGTCAACGAGAATAATCTTCAACCTGGGAGGTTCCAACAAATCTTTTTGCCGGCAAATGCCTGCATAGTGATTCTTTTCATCAACAACCCAGAACTCATCACCTTCGGTCCGAAGAACACGGTTGATGACATCACGGATTCTTGTTGATGCCTGAAATTGTGGTACATGAGTATCAGCAGCTTCTCCGCAGGGAAAATCCAGGATCTCAGATATTCTCTTTTCATTATTTTTCGGATCAGGGCCAACAGAGCGACTAAGAAAATTAAACAGGCTTCTTCCAGTAATAAGGCCATAAGGCGTTCTATCAGTGTTTAGGATTGGTGCAATGCCACCAGTTCTATTGGCGATAGCCCAAGCTTCACGAAGAGGTTTATCAGGTGTGGTGGAATCCATTCTCCTCATTACAGATTCAAATCTTGGTGACGCATCAGTTAAAAGTATCGGAGGATCAAGCTCCAGGTATTTGAGCACCCAGGCAGTCTGGGGATTGATTGCACCGGCCCTAGCTGCGATGGTATCCATGCGGTCGCGTTCTTTCAGCAACCATGCATAACCTAGCGCTGCGGCTATTGAATCTGTATCAGGATTAACGTGGCCTGTTACATAAACTGATGAGGAAGGTGGCATTTAAATATCTTAACACAAATTAGGATTGGATCTTATTTATCGCAAACCAGATTTTTTCTGGTGTGATAGGGATTTCATCCACATTGGCACCGCATGCATCAAATATGGCATTCCCGACTGCTGGAGCGACGCCATCCATGGGAATCTCCGCAACGGCTTTCACACCAAACGGATGTGATGGTTCGAAGGTTTCAACGAAGATTGTTTCCAATTCGGGCATTTCATCCGCTCGGAAAATATGATAATCCTCAAAATCGCGCTCATTGGGAACACCTTTTTCATCATAGGTCATTTCTTCACAGACTGCATACCCTAATGCTTGAGCCATACCCCCTTCAACCTGGCCAGATGCTGTAATCGGATTGACAATCACACCAGAATCCACAGCCATCACAAGCTTATCAACAATCACCACTCCTGTTTCTACATCCACAGTCACTTCAGCAAATTGAGCTGCAAATGGTGGTGGTGATACGGGGGAAACATAGGAACCAACAGCCATGATCTGTTCCTGGTTTGAGTGATGTAAAGAATGATGTCCAATTTCTGAAAAGGTTACACGATTTCCATCACTTGCAATAGCATTCCGATCCAGTAGAGTAATCTGTTCAGGTAAATATTTCTTATCAGGATATTTTTGTGAAAAAATCAGGATTGCACGTGATCTAATCCTTTCGGCAACTTGCTTTGCAGCATTGACTACAGCTGCACCAGATATATAAGTAGTGCTTGAAGCATAGGCACCTTTGTCAAAGGGAGTGAAATCAGTATCCGAAGAATAAACCAAAATGTCTTCTGTAGGAACTCCAAGTACCTCAGCAGCCATTTGTGCAAGGACAGTATCAGAGCCAGTACCAAGATCCGTGGCGCCAACCAGTAGATTAAAGGATCCATCATCATTCATTTTGATACTTGCACCGCCCATATCCAGGTACGGTATCGCTGTGCCCTGCATAACTGTTGCTAATCCAATCCCTTTTCGTAAATGAGGTTTCCCGGGTATGGAATGCCAGTCATCATTCCCGAACTTCTGGTCCCAGCCAATCGTGGCTTTTCCTTGAATGACACAATTCTCAAGGCCTACTGTATGGACGATTTCAGGAGATGGTTCACGGCCTTCACTCCATGCAGTACTGAATGGATGCAATTCACCAGAACGTAAGAGAATTTTTTAAGTCGGAATTTAATTGGATCCAATCCAAGGCTCCTGCTAATTTTTTCCATATGACGTTCAACTGCCCAAAATCCCTGAGGTACACCATATCCACGAAATGCGCCTGCCGGTGGATGATTTGAATATACGATATCTGCATAGAAACGAATATTTGGAGATTTGCGAAAATCACCATCCCCAACATATAAGGCCATGGATTTGTGTCCGGTGTTTCCGGTGACGGTCAATGCATGGCTGCCATATGCACCTTTATCAACTAACGCATACATTTCGTTTGCAGTAATAGTCCCGTCGTTTTTTACGCCTGTTTTCATGTGAATATGCATGGGATGTCGTGATCTTGATGCAATGAATTCCTCCTCACGTGTATATTCAATTTTTACAGGTCTACCCGTTGCAATGGTTAGATGCGCTGCCACATCTTCGATCAATACTTCCTGCTTTCCACCAAAACCTCCGCCAATTCTTGGTTTGATCACTCTTATTCTTTTGATTGGCAATCCAAGAACAGGTGCTAGTATTCGACGGACATGAAAGGGAACCTGGGTGCTTGTACGGATAACCAGTCGGTCATCTTCATCCCAATAGGTAATTGCAACATGAGGTTCAATGTGCGATTGTTGAACTTTGGGCACAATATAATCACCCTCGAAAATTTGATCCGCCTTTTTAAATCCATTCTCAACATTACCAATATCGATATGAATTCTTGCAGCGAGGTTTATTTTTGGATCGGATTGGTCAAAATTGTGATATTCGTTTTCATCATGCAGGATGGGCGCTCCTGGTTTCATAGCATCTAAAGGATTCAATAAAACTGGTAGTTCCTCGTAGTCAACTTCAATTAATTTAAGTGCTTGATTTGCGATTTCCTCTGTTTCAGCAGCAAGAAATGCCACTCGGTCACCGACATGCCTGACTTTGTTGTCTAGAGAAAATGTATCGAGTGGTCCTGGAATGGGATCGGATTGACCTGCGGTGGAAAAGATAACTCGTGGAATATCATGCCATGTCAAGACCGCAGCAACACCAGGAAGAGTCAGAGCTTTCGATGTATCAATCTTTTTTATTTTTGCATGGGCAATAGGACTATGTAATATCTTGGCAATTAGCATACCTCTCATCTCAAGGTCAGCAGCAAAAGCTGGTTTTCCCTGAACAAGCTTATCCGCATCAACTTTTTTAACTGATTTTCCGATTTGTGAATATTTCTGTGTACCTATGTTAACTTTTATCACGGGGAGGATCTTTTGAGATGTCTTAAGATTCCTGGATAGATCATAATTTGATTCTAGAGTTGGTGCTTGTGATCCAAAATCAATTGGTGTTGGTGAATCAGAATTAAATGATTTATCAGTTGGATCACCTCTGAGAATTGAAGCAGCTTGTAAAGCGGCTTGCACAGGTTTGAGGTAACCAGTACAACGACATAAGATACCGGATAATGCTTCTCTTACTTGGATCTCAGTAGGATTGGAGTTTTTATCCAAAAGTGATTTGATGGCTAAAGCCATTGCTGGTGTACAGAAACCACATTGAATAGCTCCCCTATCAATTAATGCTTTTTGAATTGGGTGCAGTCCTTGATTTTCTTTCCACCCCAATTCGGGATATTGACCAAGATATTCAATCGTGAAAATACAAGTTCCGTCAACTTGAGCCGCCAGAATGGAACAGGAGTTAACGAGTTTCCCATTTATCAAAACTGAACAAGCACCACATTCGCCTTTCTGGCAGCCCCCAAACTTGACACCCCAAATACCTTGCGATCGCAAAACTTGTAGAAGTGTGTCAGAAGGAGAAATATCCAAGGATAAATCTTTGTTATTGAGGTTGATATGAATAATCATTTTATGATTTTCCTTTAACCCTATGCCAGCAACGAGTGAATAAAATCTCTAATATTTTTGAATAATATTGAGGAAAATCTGATGAAAAGGAATGGCTATGCGCATTTATTAAACTAAGGAATGCTTTTTCTATATCGCCTTCGTCTGTATCCAACAACAATTGCATCTTCTTTGATCTTTTATCCATTAATACATATCGGATCCTACCCGATTCCCATCCACTTGCGCACAACATAATTTCAGGTTTTGATTTGGGCGTTTTCGATATGGTCTCAAGTGCCACATGTTGCTCTTTCGCGATGGAAATATGTGAAATGAAGCGATGATCCTTTTCTTCTTGTGTTAAAGATATCCATTTACCGATTTTTAGCTTTATCTCATCGGGTTGAATTGTTAACTCTGCATCACTAGCAAATATAATGGATAATAGTGGAGAACCCCAGGATCCAGACGCGATACAACCCCCTATTGTTGCTGTCTGCCGGAGATTATATGTGCTTTCGATTTCGCACGCTTTTTTAATCTCATTATCTATCAACTCACTTTCGATCACGGATTGTAAGGTTGTTGAAGCACCGATGAACAACATATTTCCATGTGCTTCTATGCCATCAATTCCCAAATCTTGTAAATCTACCACTGCAATTGGTTCTCCATGATACTGGCTTAATACCGTTCCTCCACCGAGAGGAACGGTCCGTGGAGATTCCCTTGAGAGTAGCTTGCATGCATCATCTATCGAATTTGGTTTGTGATATTCGATAATCATTTCTCCTCGCAGTTACAAAAGATCTTGAGATTGAGTCAATTTATTCAGGAGGGTCTCATTTACCTGAATAAAGGTGGATTCAGCTTCAGCTAATATTTCCTGGTTGATATTTCTTAATGATGCAAATGCTTTTGCTAATTTTCCTTTATCCACAATTTTTCGAGCTGTTACCAATATTTCCTCGCCTATTGGCACAGGTTTTCGGTATTTAATTTCCAACTTTGCAGTTACCATGTATCGGTGGTCAGTTCCGTTCGTTACGAACAATTTTGCCATCACCTCATCAAGAATTGCTGCTACTATTCCCCCATGTGCAATTCCGGGCCACCCTTGATATACCTCCTTAATGGTGTATTTAGCCTGAACTGTACCATCATCCAATATAATAAACGTCATCTGCAAACCAGAAATATTCTCTTCGCCGCAGACAAAGCATTTTTTAGAATTAACCAACTCTTTCATTTTTGCGCGAATGTATCGATCAGCAAATGGACATCACCGCCTACTGGATAAAGAATCGGGCACGTGCAACCATATTTTCGATATTCAGCGACCTTTTCCTTGGCTTCTTCAGGAGTTCCAGATGCGGTGATTTTGTTAATCAGTTCTTCAGGCACAAGATGTTTAGCTTTTTGAATCTGTTCATGGGTAGCCGGCCATCCGAGAATGGATTGTATCTTTGTAACAACATCCTGGGCAACACCAGAAGCTTTAGCAATGTGTGGTTGCTGTGCAAGATATTGAGTTAGAAGCTCTCTGGTTGTGTCTAATGCTTTTTCATGGTCATGATCTACAGAGCATACGATCAGTTGCGGTCTATCGAGATCTTCAAACTTTCTACCAGATTTTGCAATGCCTGTTTTCAATAAATCTAAAGCCTTTATATTGTATTCGGGGGGAACACAGTAATTGAGAACCACACCATCGGCTATTTCTCCTGTCATCTCCATCATCTGATCGCCGGTTGCACCAATATAAATAGGTACCTGACGGGGTTCCTTCCTGCCATGAACAACATCAAGCTCTATCCCTTCAACATGGATGAATTCACCATGAAAAGTCACGCGTTCCATGTTTAGGAGTTTTCTTAATATCGAAACTGTCTCACGCATTGCAGTAAGCGGTTTGCTTCGTGTAATACCCACATTTTTTGCCAATGGATCCCACCAGGCGCCAATCCCGCAGATCATTCGATTTGGCGCAAGATCATCAAGAGTCAGGAAAGTTGATGCCAATAAACCAATATTTCGGGTCCAATTATTGATGACACCCGATCCAACCTTTATTGTATTTGTCACAGCAGCATAGGCAGCCATGGGTACAATGGCATCCCGAACTAGTCGACTTTCCGCCTGCCAGACAGCTTCAAATCCTCTACGCTCTGCATACTGGACATATTCAAGTCCATTGCGTAGATCATGTGCATCTTGCAAATAAAGGGCAACCCGTTCAGTCATAATCTCCTCCGAAATTTTTCAAATGTCTTTTATACAATTCCAAGTCTTCCGGTAAATCCAAATCCAGCGCTACGTTGATATGATTATATATCTCCACTTGGTAATTGCTCTTTTTAATTTCTTTGAGATGTTTTAAAAATGAATTTTCTCCATAATGAAAAGTAAAATTTCCAATGGGATTTAGATAAATTATATTTGTTCCTTTTAAATGTCTATCGGGTGAAATCACGATGGAATTGTCCGTCTTACCTAAAGATAATATTTCATTGAGGTTTTTTGTAGTGATCAAAGGTAAATCAGAATGCAAGACAAGCACTTTTTCTCCAGAATTTTCTTTCACAAATTCGATGCCTTTAACTATTGCTCGATTCAAATCAATAGGAGATTCTTCAAATAATGTTTCTACCCGTCTTTTTCGGGCTATTTCAAGAATCTCATGATCATTGCTGATAACTAAACAATGTTCGAATTGCTTAGTATTATTAATTGATTTTATGGTTCTTAAAACCAGTATTTTAATTAGAGCCATCCGGCTTTTATCATCCAGAACTTTAGATAAACGAGTTTTCCCTGAAATCAAAGGTTTCACGGGGATAATCGCCCAAAGACCTAGCATTTTATTGATTTAACCTTCCACAAAAATCTAGAGCCTCTTGGGCTAATTTACGTCTACTCTTTTTGTCTTTCATTATTGTATTAGTCGTAAATGGGATTATTCCATTCTTAATAATTTCGGATTCGAAAGCTGCATCCGTATTATCCAGGATAAATCCAC
Organism: uncultured Chloroflexia bacterium; assembly: GCA_963804865.1. Taxonomy (GTDB): domain Bacteria; phylum Chloroflexota; class Anaerolineae; order Anaerolineales; family Anaerolineaceae; genus CAVVEQ01. The sequence continues at coordinate 423,932 of CAWDSH010000001.1, read as the reverse complement.
GAAGTAAATTTTGGTAATGCTTTGCCACAGATAGTGCACTAGCTTCATATCCCAATTCCCGATACATTTTACAAACAGGTCCTTTTAGAGCTTTACCTCCAATGATCGGTGAGATCGCTACAATTGATTTGTTTTTTAAAGCTGACCTTACCCCTCTTATCGCTAAGATGGGATCGATACTTACCCAAGGGTTCGAGGGAGCAATGATAATAAATTTCGATGATATAAGGGTATCTATCATTCCATCGACCGGACGAGCTTTTCCAATACCCCGGAACTTGATTCCGTCAATTATTGGCTCGCATCCAAATTTCACAAAATATTCCTGAAATGATAGATAACCAAATTCAACAGTGTGGACCATAGTTCGTATTTGATCGTCACTCATTGGTAGTATTGTTTGACGAATTCCAATTTTTTCACTAAACAGTTGAGAGATTGTACTTAGTTTAAAGCCATTATTTTTCAAACGTGTTCTCTCAAGATGGTTTCCCAGGTCTTTATCACCCAAATTAAACCACACGGGTCCATCTAATATCTCGATCGTTTTCAGCGCATTCCAGGTCTCTTCGTCCCTTCCCCATCCGGTCACAGGATTTGATAATCCTGCTAACATATAAGTTACTGTATCCAAATCAGGGGATATTTCCAAGCCAAAGTGCTGAAAATCATCACCAGTGTTTACATAAATTATGAGTTGATCATCAGGAATTATTTGTGATAATCCCTCTGCAATTTTAGCTCCCCCAACTCCACCGGCCAATAAAACAACTTTGTTACTACTATTTGTCATTAAATTTGAATACCTCTAAAACGCTTGCATCATAATCTCCGACTTCCCCCAGGGCGAAATTATCAATTTTCATTTTGAGTTTAATAGGAAGGTTAATAATCTTGTTCAAAGCAACCATGGATGCATTGTTCAGTGTATTCTGCTGAAGAATTGTGATATGCGGAATCCATTGCTCGCCTTCATAATATTCAATTGCTCTAATACGAATTTCTTCTGTTTTTTTCCAAATTTCTTGATGAATTGCGATCAATTCCGTAGATTTAATAATTGGAAGGTAAATCACCGGAAGTATTCCAGTGAAGATTCCTATACCATTTATGCAGATTTCAAAAGTTGAGTGGTTACAGGAGAAGTCTTTTAAGAAATGAACCAACTTATCCATATTGTAACTTTCAGCTACTTGCCATGAAAAATGCGGGTAAAGTTTACTGTTATCATCATCTATAACGTCATTGATATTCAGTAATTTACTTAATGATTTTATGACCGGTATATTTTCATCTGGAACCAGTGAAATTATCGCAAACATACTTTACCTGAAAAGATCTTTATCTTTCGGTCTAATTAGCTCCTTGAGTGATGATTCTCTCAGCTGATAAGGGAAACCCCTAATATGTACAACAGGTTTTCCTTCAGCGGATTCCCCCATCATTAAAGAAGCTGCGCAAGCAAGCTGATCGGCTGTAGCTATTTGAGTGATTCGAAGTCGATAACCGAAAAGATCCTTATGGCCTCTCATATCAATCAGAGCTGGAATACCGGATATTCCAATACATGCGCCAGTAACGCCAAGCCTCCATGCCCTGCCATGTGAATCGATAATCATGACTCCTATTCGCTTTCCAGTGGATTTTTCAATAGCGCGGCGGATTTTCTTAGCTGTTGAATCAGGATCTTTAGGCAAAAGGAGATACCATTCTCCATCTTTTTCTGATGCTCCTTTGACATTTGACTGATCAATACCAGCATTTGCACACACAAAACCAAGTTTATGTTCGACGATCAACGTACCAGGGGCTTGACGTAATACACAGCTACTTTCATCTAAAACGAGCTGTACAAATCGAGGATCTTTATCTGTAAGTTCCGCCAGTTTTTTCGCTTCCGTAGATGCATTTATGGTATGTAAATTAATCATCCTTCCTTCGGATTTTGAAACTATTTTTTGAGTAATAATAAAGATGTCTCTGTTTTCTATAATAATTTTCTGATCAGTGGATTTTTTTAGAATAATTTCCGCAAGATCATCACCCTCCTTGACCAAGGGAATTCCACCGACTGGTGTCACAATTAATTGTTGCATGGCCTAGCTTCGGTTTACGCCTGTTATTTTTATTCCAGCCGTATGAGATCCAAACTGCTTGTTTATATTGATCAAAATCGAAGTTAAGCCTTCCGCGACAACTGAATTCTCGATGGGTCCTGCATCCCATCCAACCATTCCAGCATCAGCTACGAGCTTTAATACTATTTCTCTCGTTTCCTTACCGGTTCCTGACACAAGAACATCACATTCAATATCTTTCTCATTCAATAATCGCTCATAAGATATATTTTGAAATGCTGATACTACTTTTGCTTCAGAACCTAAAATTTCCAATGCTTCTTGTGCAGCGCTTCCCGCTGGTGGCATTTGGACTTTAGTGACTTTAGGAGGAACAATTGGCACTGTTACATCAATTAATATTTTGCTTTTTATGCAGTCTTTCAATGTTTCAAGCATGATTTTATGCGCTTCAAATGGTACTGTTAGTACAATGATATCTGCTTCTTCAGCAGCAGCATCATTTGTTGAACCCTTTAAAAGGTATCGTTTTTTTGGATCTATAATTTGCTTCAACTCATTTACTGCGTTTTGTGCTTTCTCTATGACTCTGGATCCGATGATTACCTCATAACCAGCGGTCACCCATCGAAAAGCTAAACCTTTTCCTTCCTTGCCTGTCCCTCCAAGGATAGCAATATTCCTTATCATTTCGGTGTTATTGGATTCCATCTTATTCTCCAAGTTGAATAAACTTTTGATAATTCTTCCATACTACGGGAGCAATTTTTAAAGCTTCTTTCGTAATTACCTCTTCATCCATTTTCAATAATTTTCTATCTTCCATTAGAAAAATACCATCTACCATGGTAGAAGTGATCATGCTTTCATGAAAACCAAATATGATGTGCCATGCTAAATTATCCACTGTAATTGGCGTATAAGGGTGGTAATCAACAAAAATGAGATCAGCCTGGCTGCCTGGTTCAATACTTCCAATTTTGATTTTAAAGAATTTACTCGCCATTTCGGCATTATTATCAACAGCCATCTTCTTCACTAAGTTGCCATTCATTCGCTGAGGATCTTTATGCCATAGTTTGTGGGCTAAATATGCAGACTTCCATTCCTCCCACATCGCATTTGAGAAACCATCATTTCCCAAGCATACCTTTATTCCGCAGTTGTCCATCGATTCTACATCGGATATGCCAACCCCATTATTCATATTAGATCGTGGCTGGTGAGTAACCCATGTCTTTGTTTTTGCCAATATTTGAATCTCGTTTGCATCCAGGTGAACTCCATGTACAACAATGGTATTCTCACCTAAGAGTAGATTTTTTTCCAAGCGTTCGACCACTCTCAAATGATACTTTTCCAGGGAATCGTATTGGTCAATGGGATGTTCCGCAACATGAATGTGAAATCCAAAACCATCTGGGGTTTTTTGCCTTGCGTATTCCAAGGATTCCTCTGATAGTGTCAGACTCGCGTGTAGGCCGAAAAAAGCAGCTCTATTATGATTATCCTTTTGTTTTTTCACTTTTTGAATGAACTTATAATTTTCTTCAGCACCTTCAATTGCTTTTTTCCTGCCATCTCTATCTGTCATTTCGTAACATAAAGCCGCTCTTACCCCAGCAAGATCAACAGCATCATCAATAATCTGGAGAGAGTCGGCGATTTGGTTTTGTGATGCATGATGATCAAATAAAGTCGTTGTTCCGTGTTTTATGGCATCGATTAAGCAAACTAAAGCTGAATATCTAATCGCATCTTTGGTTAATGATTTGTCTAAAGGCCACCAAAGTTTTTTAAGGATCTGAGGAAAATCTTTTGGTGGGGAACCAGGAATATATAAGCCTCTCGAATAGGCACCATAAAAATGGGTGTGTGCGCAAATATTTCCTGGCATACAGAATTGCCTATGAGCATCATATATAGAATCTGTTGGATGAGTCTTTGCCAATTGATCGAAATCATCTATTTGTTCTATCTTTCCATTATTTATGAAAATGGCTTTATTTTCCAGAATTAGATTCGGATTTCCCCAGGTGATGATTTTACAATTTTTTATGATCATTGGAATTCTCCATAAATCTAATTGGATTCTAGCATAAGGTATACTTTCCACTACACATATTTTTCTTAACCCCTTTATAATTCCAGAAATTATATATAAAAGGAATAATACTGATGAATTCGGAACTTGATACAGCGCTTGATTTTTCACATCAAAATCGACAAAAATTCCTTGAGATTTTATCCGGTTTTCTATCAATTCCATCCATTTCCACTTTACCGGAAAACAAAAAGGATATACTTTCAGCAGCTGAATTTGTTGCTAAGTATTTATCCAAATTAGGGATGAATAACATCAAGATCATGCCAACAAAAGGTCACCCTGTTGTTTATGCAGATTATTTACTTGCTGGCGAGAACGCGCCTATTGTCCTTATTTATGGTCATTATGATGTCCAACCGCCAGATCCTATTGATTTATGGATTACAAGTCCTTTTGAACCTCGAATTGATGGAGAAAAATTATATGCTCGAGGTGCTTCTGATATGAAGGGACAGGTGATGGCGACGATCTTCGCGATCGAATCCATATTGCATTCTGGATCACTGCCTGTTAACCTTAAATTCTTGATTGAGGGTGAAGAAGAGATAGGCTCCCCAAGTCTGGCTGAATTTCTAAAGGAAAATAAAAAGCTGTATTCTTCTACAGTGGCCCTAAATCCCGATTCTGGCATGATTGCTCCTGATGTCCCTACGCTTGTTTATGCACTTCGAGGATTAGCATATTTTGAATTGCGCGTTTATGGTCCGGATCACGATCTTCATTCGGGAGTTTTTGGAGGCGCTATTCACAATCCGGCAGTTGCGTTATGCGATATCTTGGCTGGTATGCACGATGAAAACGGATGTATCACACTGCCTAATTTTTATAATCGTGTTCGACCCCTCACTCAAGATGAAAAAAAAGAAATAGCACGATTACCTTTGAATGACGAATATTATCTAAACCAGACCGGGTCTCCATCCACTTGGGGCGAGAAGGGATTTACCACTGCAGAGAGAGTTGGTGCTCGACCAACATTGGATATCAACGGCCTTTTTTCGGGTTTTACGGGCAAAGGCTCGAAAACCGTGATTCCAGCTTGGGCAATGGCAAAACTTTCAATGCGGCTAGTCCCAGATCAAGATCCAGATGAGGTTCATCAGCAACTTAAAGAATACTTAAAACAAAATGCTCCAAAATCAATTCGATGGGAATTGATAAAGATGTCGGGAGGTCCAGCATGTGCAACAGATCCATCAATCCCTGCTTCGCAGGCATTAATCAAAGCTTTGGAGTCAGTTTGGAAAACCAAACCTGTTCTTAAACGGGAAGGCGGAAGTATTCCGATCGTTGCTGATATGCAGCAGATCCTTGGTATCGACACTGTTCTAACGGGTTTTGGCTTACCGGAAGACAATATTCATTCACCCAATGAGCATTTACATCTTCCCACCTGGTATAAGGGTATTGATGCCCTCATTCATTTCTTTTTTAACCTCAGTTAGCAAATATTTATGTCATCAAACACACTAAAACTTCCCAACTACGGTGGTCAAGCGCTTATTGAAGGTGTTCTAATGCGTGGGAAAACCCACCTCGCAGCGGCGTTTCGCCTACCAACTGGCGAGATAAAAATACAAAATGAAGAACTTCATCAAGCATATCGAAATAAATTATTTGAATTGCCTTTTCTAAGAGGTCTATTACTACTTGGCGATGCGTTATTTCTGGGATATCGATATTTAACAATTTCGGCCAATTATCAGACTGCTGATGATGAAAAAATTGAAGGTCCAACCGCAGTGATTGGTATGGTGATGGCATTGGCGTTTTCAGTATTGCTTTTTTTTCTTTTACCAGCGCTAATTGGGAAATGGCTTGCTGAATATTTAAATTTGAATACTTTCCTCACAAATCTTCTGGAGGGAAGTATTCGTTTAATGCTTGTCATTTTCTACTTATCGGTAATCAGGAAAATGCCGGAGATTCTCAATGTATTCAAGTATCACGGAGCTGAGCATAAAACCATAAATGCATTCGAATCAGGAGCTGAGATGTCACCCCGAATTGTGCAACAATATTCTTTGCAGCATCCAAGGTGCGGCACCTCTTTTATTCTTACAGTAGTCTTCACATCCTTAATTATCTTCACCTTGCTTGGGACAATGTCATTACCATTTTTAATCATATCCCGTCTCCTGTTTATTGCCCCAATAGTAATGGTCTCCTATGAATATATAAGATGGATTAGTGATCATCTCGATAATGTTGCAGTCAGAATTCTGGCAACGCCTAATTTACAGTTACAGAAATTGACCACCTCAGAACCTACCGAAGCCATGGTTGAAGTTGCCATAAGCGCATTCTCCAAAATGCTTGAATTGGAAAATGAAAATTCTCGGATAAATAATTAATTGCATTTAAATAACCGATGAACAAATGGCAGCAGTTTTTACTCGCAATCCTCGCTGGGATGCTCTTTTCCGCAGTTATATTATTAATTTCTTCGCACTCTGTTCAAAAACCAATAACTTTGCTTCCTACTGAAAAAACAATTCTTATTAAGATTCATATTACTGGAGAAATAGTAAAGCCAGGTGTCTATTCCCTGTTTCCTGATTCTAGAGTAATCGATGCCATAGATACTGCAGGTGGTTTTACTAAATCAGCTTCAACTGATTCCATTAATCTAGCAAGGGTCTTGGTTGATGGCGAGTATCTTAAAATACCAAAGAAAGACATGGAAAGCTCTTCAATCATCCTTGAGTTGTCAGTGACCCCAAATGCATCGTCAGGTACTACAAAAATCAATATAAATGACGCTACCCTAGAACAATTAGATCAGCTACCTGGCATTGGGACAATTAAAGCGCAGGAAATCATTGAGTATCGGCTTATTCATGGACCGTTTATGACGTTAGAAGAGATCATGAGCGTACCAGGAATTGGTGAAGAAATCTTTGGTGAAATCAAGAATTACATCATTATTAATTGAAATGAGGTAGATCATGGGATTAAAAAATCATTTAGTGCTTTCTTTACATGACGCGATGAAAGAAAATAGTCCTATCAAAAAAAATGTCATTCGCGTTCTTTTATCAAATATCAAGCTGTTGGAAGTTGAAAAAGGGACAGATTTAGATGATGCGGCGATCATTTCTTTGATTCAAAAAGATATCAAGCAACATCGCGAGACAATTGACGCCGCTGAGAAAGGTGCCAGATTGGATATTATCGATCAAGCAAAAAATGAAATCAAGTTCCTGGAGACTTTTCTCCCTGCACAGTTATCGGAAAATGAAATTCGCGTGCTGATACAGGATTGTGTTGAAGAAACCTACGCGGCGTCAATCTCTGATACCGGAAAAGTGATGAAGGTCTTGATGCCAAAAATTGCAGGGCGAGCATCAGGAGACGTCGTTAACAAACTAGTTAGAGAAATATTAAGTAAATAAACTTTGTTCAAACTCACCCGCCGTTCATATTATAGAATTTTCATTTTTTCAATTACGATTTTAATTTCAATTATTTCACTTGTTATCCCATTTAATTTATCCCGTACCTCTTCAAGAGAATTATCTATCGGGACTGTTTCTGATCAATTTATTCAAGCACCATATTCTCTCGCATATAGTAGTCAAGTATTAACAGATGAAGCGAGGCAAAAATCACGCGAAAACACTATTCCAGTTTATCTTCCAGCCGACTCATCCATAGGTCAACATCAGATTGAAAAAGCGAGTGAGCTGATTGCTCTTATCAACGCCCTTAGAAATGAAACTAATTTGAATGATCGACAAAAAATTGATGAAGTATACCGTTCTGGTATAAAACCAATCCCGGTAACATTCATTAAACAATTTCTATTACTTAGCAAAAATGATTTCAAGATAATTTCTGATGAATTTATTCGATTATTAACTCTTATTTATAAAGATCCAATCAGGGATATCGACGTTGAGAAAACGAAAGCATCAATATACGAAATAATCAATCCTTCACTAACTTTATCCTACATCAATCTAGTTTATGGGATTACCACACCTTTTATTAATTCAAATAGTATCTATAGTGAAGAAAAAACGACAGAACAAAAAGAAATTAATGCAAGTGAAATAGATCCAATTATCAAATCTTTTTTACAAGGTGAAACACTCGTTCAACGTGGCCAGATAATCACTCCAGAAATTTATGAATCAATGGAAGTCTTTGGCCTTGTGGAAGAACAAAACGCAAGTATTGAGGAAATTATTTCTTCTGTTGCGTTAAGTTTTGCTATATTCGGATCAATCTGGATCTTTCTTTTATATAGAAAACCTAAAACATTTGATCAACTTCGCAATCTTACCGCCATATTAATCTTATTTATTGTTTTTTTAGTGGTTGCACGATTTGTCATACCAGGCAGAACAATAGTACCTTATGTTTTTCCTGTTCCAGCTTTTGCATTAACAATTGCCAGTCTTATTAATCCGGAATTAGGTATTTTATTTGCTAGTGGTCTAGGCTTGTTGACAGCATTTGGTTTTGAGAATAGTGAATTTTTACTGGTTTATTATGTTCTGACCAGTATCATCGGCGTACTGACCCTAGGGAGGGGATCAAAGATCTCTAGCTATTTCTTAAGCGGTTTCTTTATTAGCATTTTTTCTGTGATCGTGATAATTGCATTCTATCTTCCCCAACCACATTCTGATTTAATTGGGCTAATAACATTATGTGGCGCGTCAATATTTTATGGTTTCGCATCCGCAGGTTTAACTCTGATCATTCAATATGGGGCTTCTCGTTTCCTTGGAATACCTACTGCCCTGCAATTAATCGAAATATCCCGTCCTGATCATCCACTACTTCAATATTTACTTAGAAATTCTCCAGGAACATATCAGCATAGTCTTTTAGTTGCCAATCTGGCCGAGCAAGTGGCCGAGCACATTGGAGCCGATCCAATTCTTACCCGCGTGGGTGCACTTTATCATGATGCTGGTAAGTCATTAAATCCATTCTATTTCATTGAAAATCAAATCCCTGGTAGAAAAAATCCTCATGATTCCTTGGATCCTCAAACAAGTTCAAAAATTATTATCAAACACGTGAACGATGGTATTTCTTTAGCAAAGAAATACCGTTTGCCTAATAGAATTCAAGATTTCATCCTTGAACATCATGGCACAACAATCACTCGGTATCAGTATGGCAATGCTCTTGAAGAGAATAAAAAAAAGAAAATGCATATAAATCCTGATGAGTTCCGGTATCCAGGACCATCACCAAGATCAAAAGAAACAGCCATCTTGATGGTAGCAGACGGTTGTGAAGCAAAAGCACGGGCTCACCCACCAAAATCTCAGGAAGAGATCCGTAATCTGGTGGTGAACGTTGTTGATTATTTTCGCAATTCTGGTCAATTCGACAATACCAATCTTACAATGTCTGATTTTTCAAAAATCATCGAATCGCTGTCATCAACATTAATAAATACTTACCATCCTCGCCTTGATTATCCAGATATCGCGATTGAAACAAGAACAAGCAAAGACTAATTATTATGGTTAATATCAATATCCATCGGTTATATCGTGTTGAAGTTAAGAAAGAGAAGATTCTTGCTGCAATAACATCCACTTTACTAAATGAAGAATTAGATCCTCAGGACATTATTGTTTCCGTTGTCATCGCAAATGATAAATTCATCCAAAATTTGAATGATATTTACTTACATTCCAATTTGATCACTGATGTTCTAGCCTTTCCTGCAGCCGAAACTGATCCTGAAACCAATAAATTGTATTTGGGAGATATTATTCTCTCCTTTCCTCAATTAAAAAGGCAATCGAATTTGAATCCACATGGTTTAAACGGTGAATTGTCTTTACTATGTGTCCATGGAACTCTACATTTACTAAGTTATGATCATGGTACATTATCACAAAAAATAAAGATGTGGAAAAAACAAACTGAGATTATGGCTGAACTTGGATATTCAGACATAATCCATGGTTCCGCCAAATGACACAAATATGAAATTTGGAACGGTTGGCTCACCAAAATCCACACCCAATAATCCAGGTGGTAGTATCGGTGCTATTATCCAGATGAGAGCTCTTGGACTCGAGGCTCTTGAACTAGGTTGGGTACAATCGGTAAACGTCTCTCAAGAGACTTGTGCTCGAATTAAGTCCTCTGCAGTATCCAACTCAATATCACTAAGCGTTCATGCACCCTATTTCATCAATCTGAACGCTAGTGAAGAGGAATGGCCAAAATCAAGAAAAAGATTATGGGATGCTGCTTTTTATGGTTATCTTGCAGGCGCTTCTGACATCGTTTTTCATCCAGGTTCATATTTCTCCGAAGAACCAACGATCGTTCTTGATAAAATTTTACCCAGGCTGAATTTATTAATGGAGGAACTCAAAGCAGCTAATATAAACATTATACTTAGGCCTGAAACAATGGGGAAATCCGCTCTGCTGGGATCGCTAGAAGATACTTTAATTATGGGTAAAGAGATTGAGAATATTTTTCCTTGTTTAGACTTTGCCCATTTGCATGCCCGCCCAGGTGATGGTAGCTGCAATACTCTTAATGAATGGTTGGGAGTATTAGATCAATATTCAGCCATACTCGGAGAGCAATCTCTACAAAATCTTCACATTCATCTATCGGGTATTGAATATGGAGTAAAAGGTGAAAAAAAACATTTGCCTATCCAGAATTCTGATCTAAATATAAGAAGTTTGTTTAACGCTTTAAAATTGCGAAAATGTGATGGCAGGATCCTATGTGAAAGTCCTATCCTTGAAGAAGATGCAATTTATTTGCAGGAACTCTGGAATAATAATTGATTTGTTCGTTGAACTATAAATATTCCCGAAGACTATGTTCAACAGCATAGGCAGCTGCTTCAGCACGATTGCTCACTCCAAGTTTCGATAAAATACTACTTACATAATTTCTGACAGTCCCCTCGCCCAAATATAGAGTTTTTGCAATCTCGCGATTAGTTCTTCCTTCAGATACTAATAACAGCACATGTCTTTCCTGTTGACTTAAATTTGCAAAAGCTGAAGCTTCTTCCTCTTTTACTGCCCTTCTAACTTCTTGAAACACCCGTTGGGTCACTGCCGGATCGAGTAATGCCTCGCCTCTGCCAACCGATTCAATCGCGTGTACTAGATCTTCTGCACTAATTTGCTTCAACACGTAACCGGATGCTCCAGCTCTGATTGCAGAGAATAACATCTCATCTTCAGCATAAGAGGTTAACATAATCACTTTTGTGTCAGGATAGTTGTTTGTGATTTCCTCACAGGCTTCTATTCCTGATACACCAGGTAAACGGATATCCATTAATACTACATCCGGATGGATTTTACTTACCTTCTCAATAGCTTCTTTTGCACTACCAGCTTCCCCGACTATATCAAAATGGTCATATCGATCAAGAAGTGATTTTAGCCCTATTCTTACAACTTCATGATCATCAACAATTAATATTCGATATTTAACCATCAATAGTCTCCTTCAATTCAATTCTAGCATAACCGGACAATGGTCTGACCCCTGAATATCATCAAAAATCGAAACATCCTTTACTCTTTCTATTAATCCTTTTGTGATTAGATAGTAATCCAGTCGCCATCCGATTCCTCTTTCCCTCGCTTTAAACCGATAGGTCCACCAGCTGTATTGAATTTTCTTCGGATAAAGAATTCGAAAAATATCGTGGAATCCGGAATTTAAATACTCTGTAATTTTCTCTCTTTCTTCAGGAAGGAATCCCGAATACTTCTCATTCTCTTTGGGATTGGCCAAATCAATTTCTGTATGCGCAGTATTAAAATCACCGGTGATGATTATTTCTTCCCCGCTTTTCATCAAATTCTTGCAGATCATCAATAATTGATCATAAAATCTGAGTTTGTAATCCACCCGATCTTGCCCTCGTTGCCCATTAGGAAAATATATATTAAAGAGATGGGTCTTGTGGAACTTCGTCCAAATGACCCTTCCTTCAATATCAAATTCCGGGTTACCTAAACCTGTTTTAGTCCATTCTGGTGGTAATTTAGTGTAAGTGAGTACCCCACTATATCCAGCTCTTTCAGCCGGATTCCAAATTCCCTGGTAACCTGGTAAATCGACAAGATCATTATTGATTTGTTCTGGTCTTGCCTTTATTTCTTGAAGACATATAACATCCGGATTCAAGGCAATAACTGACGATATTGCGTTTTTGCCATGCAAAGCCCGTAAGCCATTTACATTCCAAGTGATAATTTTCATTTCACATCCTTAATTTCTATATGGTAAACTAGTTCAAATTATTGAAAATAATAGAGATTCTATACTGTTCACTCATAATCAGGAAAGAGTTTCATCTAGCAAATCATGTACAAATTTACTGAAGCGATAATAACCAATACAAGCAATCCTCTAAAACATAATTTGAAAATAAAGATTTGTGATGGATTTTTTCAAAAATTTCGAGGATTAATGTTTAAATCGAAACTCAATGAGACTGAAGGAATAATACTAATTGAGAAAAAAGAAAGCCTTCATAATGCAGCCATACACATGTTCTTTATGAATTTTGATATTTCAGTCATTTGGCTGGATAAAGCCCTTTCTGTTGTTGATAAAACCATTGCCAAAAAAGGTCATCCATTTTACGCTCCGAAAAAGCCTTCACAATATACTCTGGAAATCCATCCACATCGGTTAGAAGAATTCTCGATTGGCGATAAACTTGATATTAAATATGTTTAAGAAATCACTTGTCGTTTTCCTATTAATAATCTGTTCATGTTTTTCATTTCCAACATTCGCAGCCGCTCAAGATCAAAATAATGGACCAATCTATATCATTCAACCTGGTGATACATTAAATTCAGTCGCAGAGAGATTTGGTATCAGTCTCAATGATCTTATTGAAGCAAATGGGATTACTGATCCAAATATCATTTCTGAAGGAATGCGATTAGTGATACCGGGTCTAACAGGGATTTCCGGTGAATTGACAACCATCAATATTCCATTAGGTGAATCTCTTTCAAGCCTTGCGTTTCGTTATCAAGTTCCTTTGGATTTCTTATATAAATTGAATCGCATCACTTCACCATCAGAAGTCTATGCGGGCTCTTCAGTAATAATCTTAGTGAGCGACAATCAATTGAAATTGAATAGCACGGACCAGATGGATTATTCCAATGCATTATTAGACCTGGCAATTATCCATAACAAGAATCCTTGGGAATTGGCTTTCTCAAATGATTGGATCCAATCATCGACTTCTATCCCTAGTGATTTTGTCCTTTATCGACAAGAATCTCATGAAGAGGTTTTTAGTCCAATCTCACCACTTTTGCAATCTATTGATTTTTCTCCACTTCCCGCCCTTCAAGGTTCAACTACTGAAATCATTATAAAAACAAACGAACCTTTACAACTAACAGGATTTCTTAATGGTTTCCCTCTAAATTTCGTTGAAATGAATGAAAATGAATATGTTGCATTACAGGGAATTCATGCCATGTCGCAACCAGGATTAATTCCTTTCAGATTGGATTATGAAACATTCACAGGTATTAAAAGTTCTTTTGAGCAAAGCATCCTATTAAAATCAGCAGGTTTTGGCAAAGACCCTCCACTTAGTGTTGCATACGAGACTATTGATCCTGAGGTTACAAAGCCGGAAGAAGATCAAATTCGTATAATTATCACAAATTATGGTAATGAAAAACTTTGGGATGGAAAATGGCTTCCCCCTACTCCTGATTTTGAATGTATAAAGTCGCGATATGGGAATCGACGGTCCTATAATGGGAGTGATTATATTTATTTCCACACGGGAGTTGATTTTGGAGTTTGCGTTACACCTTCCCTATCGATCTATGCTCCAGCAAACGGTGTAATCGTTTTTACCGGCCCGCTGACTGTTCGAGGGAATACTACGATAATTGATCACGGAATGGGAGTATTCAGTGCATATTTTCACCAGGCTGAAATCAAAGTAACAACTGGTGATGAAGTTGTTGCCGGTCAGGAAATTGGAGTAATTGGTTCGACAGGTCGTGTCACCGGTCCCCATTTACATTGGGAAATATGGGTCAATGGTGTTCAAGTAGAGCCAATGGCTTGGATTGAAAATCAATATCCATGATTTTTAAATCAGGTAAGGTATAATGTATTTCGTTTAAAACGGATATGAATGAACATGTATTCTCTTTAGATGATACTTATTGGAAGAATTTTTCTATCCAATCCTCGGATATCGAATTTGTGTTTAGCTATCTACTTGAGCTGGAAGAACCACAAACTCCAAATCAGATCTTAAATGCTCTTGTCTTGGAACGAATAAAAAATGAAATAATTCTCCTGGGCAATAAAAGGAATTCGCTGGGTCTCGCTTATTACCCAAAAGATAAATATGAAATCGGTCAAAAGTTAATTTTCCCTTCCTTGAATTGGATGAAGGGAGAGATCATTAATATCAGAACCGCAAATAATCCCGAAATCCCTGCTTTTGATATCATCATTGTTTCCATGGAAGATGGTACAACAAAAGAATTCGCTTCGAATTTACTTGACCATAAACTCAATATCCCGATATCGATTGGTAACGAAGATCCGAACTTGGAACCAGGATATGTTGTCAACCAATACGGTGATCAAATCCTCGCAAGAATCACAGAGGATTTTGAAAGCAACCCGGATCTTGTTATGATTGCTGGCAAGTGGTTCCCAAAATCATTATTAGTCAATGTCAATATTGGACAATTAAATTTAATAGAAGCCATACTCGAGGAAACAAATGGTGGTCCACTTCCTACTGACAAATTGATAAGTCAAGTTGAAATTCCCAGCAATATTAATCCAAATCTGATAGAGTTTTCCTTCAACTATGCTATTCAGGAAGATCATAGATTTGATGAAGTCGGTCCGGCAGGTGAGACTCTATGGTATTTAAAGCGTTCGGAACCTTCAGAAGTACAGAACCAACCCGAGCTTTTAAAATATACACCTCTTGAAATCAATAATGGAGAAGTAGACCCGCTTCTAGCTCAATTGGGATCATGCGTACACGATGAATATTCAGAATTCTCAAGTGAAATTGAACCGCTAGATCTGGTTACTATCAGCCTTATATATCCTCACTGGCGTCTTGGAACTTTACCGCTATCAAACGAAATCAAATGCCTATTTCCAACTGCTTATGAAGCGCCAAGGGTTCAGTTTTCATTTATTGATGCGGATTCAAAAGATGCTTTTTCAGGGTGGGTAGTAAGGCCATCACATTTTGTTTATGGATTGAGAGAGTGGTATGAAAAACATGGATTGATACCTGGCAGCCTTGTATCGATCATCCGCGG
Organism: uncultured Chloroflexia bacterium; assembly: GCA_963804865.1. Taxonomy (GTDB): domain Bacteria; phylum Chloroflexota; class Anaerolineae; order Anaerolineales; family Anaerolineaceae; genus CAVVEQ01. Next base: position 408,432 of record CAWDSH010000001.1, on the reverse strand, counting down.
TGAAAAAGCTGGAGAGGTTATCCTTAAAGTTGAAAAACGACGTCAAAATCGAGAATGGATTCGAACCGTTTTAATTGGCGCAGATGGCGGGATAGTTTTTGCGATGCTAAAACAAACAATAAACGCCACTTATGATGACAGAATGGCGATTGTCATCCCAGATTTAAATGCAGTGGACGCAATCTGGTCTCAGTCAAAACAAAAATACACTCTCGAAAATTCAATCAATATCATGTCCCGTGAATTGGCAAAATTGAATCCCCAGGGGCATATCCATGCTCAGGAACTATATGCTGCTGTCAATTTAATCAAAAGATGTCCGCCTGGTCCAATAATAGACTTCTTATTGACCAAACCAAATTTTACCAATTTGGATAATTTATATTTTCGAATAAAAGAACCTGAATAAGAATATTACTATGGTAGAAGCCAAAAAATATAGCATTATTAAACCAACCATAGACACCCCATTTCATATCGATTTTGACTGGTGGAAATCGAATGATAATAATTGGAGAATTTTCTTATTGGATTATCTATGTCAGGACCATCATAAAGTTTTTGAAAACTCTGTTGACGATGAATTGATCGATTGGGTGGATCCAGAGACTGCAGAAATTCATAAGGTTGATGGATTACAGAATATACTAATGTCTCATTGCGCCAGGCAACCAGGTTTTGTGACAATCAACACTGCCATAGTCGACGCAGTATTTAGAATTTTTCTTTCTAATGGAAACACACCTTTATCACCCGCGCAATTATCTGTACTTGTAGAACAACCAGCTCAAAAGATTCTACAAACGTTTGGCGGTTTCCAAATCTATAAAGGTATTAGGCCGTATATACCTTAGAGAAATTGCCCCTGTAGCTCAAATGGATAGAGCGCCGGACTTCTAATCCGTAGGTTGTGAGTTCGAGTCTCACCAGGGGCGCCATGAATTAAGGAAATGGGGAAAAATGCCTAATCGGAAATTATTACTCATAGAAGATGATAAAACAATGTCCATGTTATTGAAAACCCTTCTGGACTTTGAAGGATTTGAAACCACGACTTTTTCTGAAGGGGATCAGGATAAAATCATTAATCTTCTTAAAGATATTCAGCCAAAAATATTGATTATGGATATTTACATCAATGAGATTAATGGTATAGACCTGCTTGAAATAATTCGGAAAAATATATATTTTTCTGATCTTAAAGTTTTAATGACTTCCGGAATGGATATGCAAAAAGAATGTCTTGAGGCTGGCGCTGATGGATTTATGCTGAAACCTTATCTTCCTGATGAACTTATTAAATGGCTTAATGAGCATTTATAAACAAGAAATGATCACTTTTACGGTCATTACGATTTCCGATAGTGCTTCAAATGGTGAAAGAATTGACCTATCTGGACCAGCTTTGGTAAATGAAATCCTCCAAAACAAATGGAATGTAGGATATCAGAAAATTATTCCCGATGATCTGGAAATAATTCAGAAATTGCTTCGATCGATTTGTCAGAAGGAGTCAGCTGATATTATTATTACAACGGGTGGAACAGGGTTTTCCAAAAGAGATGTTACACCTGAAGCCACTCGCAAGGTGATTGAAAAAGAGACACCAGGGATCGTAGAATTAATACGGTCGGAAAGTTATAAGACAAATCCTCACGCGATGCTTTCTCGCAGTATCGCGGGTATTTGTAAAAACACATTGATCATTAACCTTCCAGGTAGTCCAAAAGGTGCTGTAGAATCCTTCCGGATTATTTTACCCCTGCTACCTCACGCAATTAATTTAATAAAAGGCGTTTCTACTGATCATCAACATAAAATCTAAAGCTATCCGCTATTAGAATAATAATTTTCCAACCCTTCCATTCCATTGGATATCTGTAAAACATTCTTGACATCATCACCACATTTTATATTAACAGTTTTAAATCCTCTTGTTTCAAGAAATTGATTAATATTCTCAGATGTGTTTTGATTTCCAAACGAATGACCATCTACAAATATAACAGTAATTTTGGCGCCCCTTCGGTTTAACTGTTCTAAAACGTTAATTATTTCCGACGACGTATTTGCAGTAACAACAATTAGATTTACCCCTTTCGTCAATCCCGCTGCCTGACTCTGAAGTAAAGCACTTATTGGTAAATCACCATCTGGTTGAACAAATGCCAAAGTATCAATAATTTTTGACTGTTGCCTTTTACCTTTTTCGGGAGAATGTACGATAATTCTTTTTGACATACATGTCAATCCGACTGCGCGGTTTTCTCGAATAAAATAATCTAGCAATGACGCTGAGATTGCGACTTCATATTCAAAAGAATCATTCGGTAAATAATACCTCGGTGCCGTTGATGATTTGTTATATATTATTTCTTCATCAATAATGTTTGCGCTTTCATCACAAAAAACATGTTTCTCATCCGCATCCAAGAAAATCCAGATATTTGATTGAGGTTCTTCTTCGAATTCTTTAACCATAAACCTTTCTTTTTTTGCAGTAGATCGCCAATGAATTCTACTTAAAGAATCCCCGGGTTTATATTCTCTTACACCGGAAGCGTATGCTGTTTTATTGTGGGAAGTTTTCCGGATTGCTCTTCTTCCTGACAACTGCCCGGGAGATGATTTTAAGGATGAAATCGAAAAGAAAAATGGCAATACTAACAAACTATTATCTGCTTCAAATAGCTTTTCAAAGGAAAATAAACCAAACGGATCCCCACTTTTTATTATTGTAGGTCCTAATTTATACTCCCCTCGCCTGGTTAACCTTCGAAGGTTTTGAAAGACCCTGGTTTGTCCTGGTTTTATTGAAGTAATTATTCGGGATCCATTTACACCAGGAAGGATTGATTGATCAAGAATCTCTATCCACATTTTTGGTAATCGGGATTTATTGTGAATCTCAAATCTTTCTTCAATAACTTTCCCAAGTTCCTCCCGATAGCTTTTTGAGAATCGTTTTAATTCGATCCCTTTCAATGACAGTAACGTCCAAAAAAAACAAATAATGATCATTCCAATTAATAGAAAATAGAATCTTTGGATAATATCTTGCCTCATCCAAAATTGAATGAGCCCCATCAAAAATGTGAGAATCAAAACAATCCAAAAATGATTATTTACTTTCAATTGCACTAACTTTCAAAATTAGAATCCGTGGGGACAGGTACCGTTTCAAGAATCTCGCGCACCACCATCGGCGCTGAAGTATTATGTACAAGTGCCGAAGGATTAATTACGAGGCGATGTGCCAAAACTGATTCTGCCAGTAGTTTAATATCATCTGGTAATACATAATCTCTTTGATTGATCGCTGCTATCGTTTGCCCTGCTTTAAATAATCCGATACTTCCCCTCGGGCTCGCCCCCAAATAAACATCCTTATGGTGCCTGGTTGCACGGGTTAATTCAACAATATACCTTTTTACTGCCGGAGAAATATAGATCTTCTTTACATTTTCCTGAGCTTCTAGAATTTCAGTTTTAGAAATTACTTCTTTTAATGTAAATATTGGATGAATATGCTGCTGATTCTCAAGGACCTTGATTTCATCCAAAAAAGCAGGATACCCTAATGAAATCCTGAATAAAAACCGATCCAATTGAGCCTCGGGCAAAGGAAAAGTACCTTCATATTCGATAGGATTTTGAGTAGCCATCACCATAAAAGGCTTGTCCAATATGTGGGTAATTCCGTCGACGGTGACTTGTTTTTCTTCCATCGCCTCTAGAAGAGCAGATTGAGTTTTAGGCGTAGCCCGATTTATCTCATCAGCAAGAATGATATTAGAAAAAAGGGGACCCGCTCTAAATTCGAATTTCCTGTTATTCTGGTTAAATATGGATACGCCAATTACATCACTTGGGAGCATATCCGGCGTGAATTGGATTCTATTTATTGAACAACCCAGAGATAAAGCTAGGCTTCGGGCAAGCATTGTCTTGCCAACGCCTGGTACATCTTCGATTAGTAGATGTCCCTGGCATAAAAGGCTCGCTACGGTGAACTCCAGAGCTTGCTGCTTTCCAACAATCACTTTTTCTAGATTAGCGATAATTCTTTTTGAGAGCTCATAAATACTTGCCCCCTTAGCATCGGAAAGATTTTTCTTTTTGGAACGCGTTGGTGTCATAGGGACTCCAAATCTTTTTTTGATAGGAATGTCAAACAAGAAAATACAATTAATGCAACTATACCAAGAAAAGTAAATCCTACCCCGAAGTAGAAACTATTCGGAGCATACCATAATCTAACCAAGTGTGTTCCTTTCGGTATTTGAATACCGCGTAAAATGAAATCTGCTAAATATATTTTTACATTTTTATTATCAACGGTCGCCTTCCAGCCTGGATACCAGGTGTCTGAGATCACCAACCAGCCGTTTCCTTGAGCTTCTACTGATAAAAATATAGAATTAGAACTCTCACCAATAATTGTTACTGCTGCAATCGATTCAGAATTACAATCCGAGGAAATATTCAAAACACTATTTTCGATTATCGCATATTTTTTTCCATGAGCTGAATTTAGGAATTGCTCATTTATTTTGATCCAAGAATCATTAAATGATACCGAACTTTCTACACAGTTGTACCAATGAAATCGTTCATTATCATTATTCTTTATTATCTCGATTCCGTTTTCTTCATTGATATTCATCAAATAGTAAGCGCTAACATTGATATGTGAAAGCCATTTTTCCAACTGATCTGGAGGCATTTTACCAAGTTCATTCATTAAGTAAGAAAATCTGGACGGTATTAATGGATCAAAGTTATTTACTGCACTGATGCCATTTAATACATTGATATTGGGAAGATTTGCCCTGTTGACATCCTGCCAAGGTTCAATCATTCGGAAATCTTGTATCCTGAAGAACCTGTTAAATTTTAGATCATACTCATCTGATAATGAAATATATACTCGTCCATCAGAATTATTTGGTGCATTCATTATTTTTGATTCAAAAATATCAACCGAGGTGGTTGGATTTAAACCGTAACCAAAAAGGATCAGGTCCATTAAGACAATGACCAGAAATATTTTCTTCACAATCCTGCCAATTCTGATGTTCGAGGATGATTTCCAAATTAGAATTACCACTCCTCCGATCAATCCAATAATTGAAAAGGTAAGTGAAGATTGCCAAAATGTTTGAGGTAGATATGGGATAAGATCTCTTGAAAATATACTGGCAATAGCAACTCCAATAAAACTAATCGGGATGAAGAGGAATTTTTTAATGCGAATCTCTTGAAGATTATTTAAGGCATCCCCACCCTTCCCTGCTAAAATTGCCAGTCCAAAAATCGTCCAAAGCATGAAACGGGATGGAGCCTGGAATATATCAAAAGTTGGGATATGGTCAAATAAGAAATTAAAAACAAGCGTGTTTTTACCAAGCGCAAGAATAATTCCCATCAATACTGCTGTTATTGAAAATATTTCCAGTTCAATGTTTTGTGTTTTTTTCTTAAATATATTGAAAATTGAATAAATGAATAATAAGAATGGCCAGACACCAACAAAGACAGCGTCTTCCCAAAAGTTTCCATAACCCCATGCAGTACCATTCGCGGGGGAACCAAAGAGAAATGGCATTAAGAATGTTATTAATCTCCAGGGCCAAAACGAATAATTAAGAGCGTAATTTTTTTCAAGTGCTATCGCTCGTTGAGATTCTGTAAGGTACTCATAAGTTGGGATTAATTGAATTGCTGAAAGTGATACTGCCCAAATTAGGGCAATCATAAATAAGCCGGTAATTAAAAACTGATGCTTATCCAATCTGGATCGGATTATTTTGATGACAGACCAGATCAGAACGAGCAAGATTATGTACCACGCTGATTGTGCGTGTCCTGCTAATAAAAGCATCCATAAACAAACGATCAACCCAAAATAATTCTTCCTATTAGCATTATTTTTTAACGAATATGATTCCTGGGATGTAATTTCAGATATAAAATAAAAAATCCAGGGCATCCATGACACAGTCCAAATTATGCTGAAAAAAGAAACCCTTGCAATCAAATACCCACTTAGTGAAAACGCTAGCCCACCTATCACTTGACCAAAATCCCCAACTTTATTTGACTTAAGGAAAAACGCCATCCCCAGGCTGGCAAAAACCAAATGAAGAATGACTAGTACAGTAAAACTTGTCGCAAGTCCGGGAACACCTCCAAAATAATAGAATGGTAATTGAATCCAATTAGGAGGATAAAAAAAAGCCACTTGATAATTAGCAAGCAAAGGTGCGCCCATACTATTAAAGGGATTCCAAAGCGGCATCGATCCTTTAAGTAGTGTATCTAAAGCCAATGCTCTCCAGGGAATAAACTGCAGAGATGCGGTCCCCCAAAATAGAACTTCATTTTTTATTATCGATGGCAAAAATAATATTATTGGACCTAATATGAGGATATATAAATGACTCAATTTTTGAATTGATTTCATTAATTTCCTACCTAGTAATCTGGTAAATTTGGTAAGAGTCATTAGAAACCATCAATTTTGAATCTGGTAGAGAACTGGGATCCCAGGATCCAAGTTCTCTTTCCTCAGGACCATAAAAAACGTAGTTTATATTGAACTCATCTATTAAGGATAAACGAGCATCATCGGATGCCTGGGCGTGAAAAAAGGATTTGATACGTGTTTGCAGTTCATTCAAATTTGCGCTTTCAGGTCCATGGCCAATCAATGTAAATACTGGAATCCATGCAGGTAGCTGATTACTAGTTTGATACGATGCCAATATGACCGAATCTTTTTCTACCAACCCACCCAATTCCTCATACGCAATACTTTTTCCTTTTTCAATGTAAAGAGGATCCTTAGGGATCCATAATGACATAACAGTTCCTGAAACAAGAATAATCGTCGAGATTAAGCTGAGATACATGAAACTCGTAATTGGTTTTACGAATTGGATCTTTAGTTTTGAAATCCCTACGCACATGGCAATCACCAAAAAAACAAATATCCCTTCCAACAATCGTCGTTGTAGATTGTATGGAATATATGCCGCACTGAGAAGTAAGACCATTGCGAGGGAAAGGAATATTCCTTGTGAATGATTTTTTCTTATAAGTTTGCATAAACCAAAACAGGTAAGTGGTAAGAAGAGAACATAAGCAAACAGATAATCAATGATGGGAGGGGATATTAGAATATTCTGGTTCAACCATTGTTTGAGATAAGGATCAAATTGAAATGCAAGAAAATTATAGATAACGAATGGGGTTGAAAAAACAATTGGAATTATAGTATTTAGAAATAATTGTTTGTGTTTCTCTAATTCAAGATGTTTTTTCGATTTCTGCATAATGATCGCAATGATATCTGCCACCCAAAAAGCTCCCATGATTAACCATCCAGAGACGATTGTTAGCGGCTGAAAGAAACCAATAGCTACCCAGGGTAATCCTTTTTTTAATACTGCTTTCCATGAAAAATCCTTTGAATTAAGCAAGAATTCTCGTAATGCTATCAGCAGGAATGCCCTTGAAAAACACAAATGCGGTAGGCTAAAAATCATTAAAAAACCGAATGATTCCGGTGAATAGAATTCTACAGGGATTCTCCCTCCCCATAAATTGGTAAATCCCAATAATGAAAGCCACCCAATTCCCCCACCCAATAAAGTTACAACTGTGCCGAATTGCCTTAATTTCAAGTCGTCTATAAATAAAGAAATAAATTTATACGTTGCATAGGATAAAGTGATGATTCCTAAGATTCGGAATACATGAAATAAAGCAACGACTTGATCGTGTTGATTGGGTGATGAGGTGAGTTTTCCTAATAGCAGATACGGTAAAAACGAGAAAAAACCCTTTTGGGGGTAGGCAGTATATGGGGTGCGGAATAACCAATCATTTTCTGCACCTCTAATCATCTTCGCCAAATAGGAGTTACCATCTTCTAGATTAATTACGAAACCTGAAAAACGCCAATCCTTTCCCTCTCTCGAATATCCTATCAGATAAGGAATTGAAGTAAATAGGATAAGAAAAATACTTAATAATAACAACCACTTTTTTTCTTCCTTCGTCATCGTTTAAGCACCTTTTCACGATTTATGGAACAAATTGAAATGAAAATAATACATGAGACGCACAAGAAAATTCCTATAAATAGCCAGGTTGGTAGATATTGAAAAACAACAATATGCTCACCAGGTGTAAGGATTACTGCGCGTAATAATCCCTGGACTTCTACAATAGTTTCTTTATCCCCATCTACAGACACAGACCAACCTGGATAATTAATTTCAGAAAGCACCAATAATCCAGATTTGCGCGTATGAATTCTTATCTTATTGAGCGATATTTCAAGTTCTGGAGCTTCCAAAATCACTTTCCCAATTTGAGCATCGGGATTCTGTATCCAAACACGAGGTAAATAACTTCGATTTTGATAAATATAAGTATCATCAAATTCATCAATAAGTTCTAATTCATCATTACTAATTGAAAATTCACTGATAACGAACTTGACATTTATCAAACCAAGTAAGGATCCATTCAGCAGCGCATCCTGATTATCTAGATCAGGAGTTCCGGTAATAAATGCTGGAATTGTCACACTATATCCACTTGCCGTAACGCCGGTGGCTTTTTCCATGAATCTGGAATACTTGCTAAGCTGTAATGGATTCACTCCATCTGCTGACTTTAAGTGATTTATTGCGGCTATTTGTTGAGGAATACTATAGGAGGGGGAATATGTGCGAAATATTCCTTCTTGCGATGTTATATATTCAACTACTTTTTCCGATTCGCCCAGAACGACACCTTTCTCTCGATAGCGAATGGATTGAAAATTTATAACAGACATGTCGATTACTGCTAGGCAGATCAAAATAATGATCAATATGTTTGCATATTTAATTTCATTGCGGATTAACAAAAAAAGTATCAGTTCAATAGTCAATAACAAGCTAAGACTCCAAATCATTTCATTTTGGATTGTTTTTGAGATGTAAATAATGGATGTTGCGAGGATTATCGAAAACATTAGGACACTAAAAAGCAAAATCCTAATCAATTTCTTTTGTTCCGACGTATTGATGCCCTTTCTCAAGTCCTCAAGCACCAAAGCAAGAATTACTGTCGAAGATATGCCAAGAAGAAATATCGCTCTTGCCGGAACCCGTAATAAATTAAATCCAGGAAGTTGCCAGATTGAAGAGAGGTAAGGAATTGATCCAGAAATCGCAATCAATATTGCCAATAGCGAAATCAGAAACCAATAAATGGCTTCTTTTCGTTTAAATGTAAATATCAAGAAATAGGAAATAAGAGGAAAAACGCCTATATATGTCACCCATTCAGCATTGCCACCAAAAGTCGGAAATAATAGGCTGATCAATTTGACTAGTGGTAGTGAAAAATAAAGCGAATCAGAGAGGCTCATCATGGATCGAGTAGATAGACTTGTATATTGAATGAGTGGCAATAATAATGGTGACGCCAGTAATATTGACAATAATAAGGACTTTATTTGATCGAATATGAATGTTTTTATCTTATTCGACCACACTCTATGGATTAGGTATGTTATCCATAAAATTAATGCATATGGAGCCCACCTAAGATCAGCTAAAAGTATTCCAGCAAAAATTACAGCCGGTAAATAATTATCTAATTTATTTTTTGGATCCAGGCTTCTCTCAATTGAATAAAGTAACCATGGAGTGAGGCACACAGCGCATACAAGCGAAACGTGCCCAGCTGCATAATGAGCCCATATTTTGGGCATTATTTCAAATGCAAGAGCGCCAGCAACAGCACTCCACCTTGACAACTTTCTATTCCTGAGGAATTTATACAATCCGATCGAGCCCCCAAGAATATGGGCGTATATCAGTACATTAAAAGCGAAAGGTAAAGGAAGGATGTAAGTAATCCAATTTGGCGGGTAAAGGTAACCAGTCAAAGGATCAGCGTGGAATGGATAGCCGCTGAAAATCAATTGAGACCACAAAGGAATACTATGTTCTTCTAATATCGCATTTCGAATGTATACAGCATTTGGATAATGTGTAATGACTAGATCCGAATAATCTGATTGTAATGGATATGCGAAATAGCCTATTTTTGGAAAAAACACTGCAATAGGGATGAGTAAGATCAATAACAAAAGTAGTTGATCTTTTCTAATGAATTTCATAAATCTTAGTCATTCCTGATGGATATTCAATGGTGGTTATGGGATTACTCCCATCAAGCAATCTTGGTAAGCATTCTTCACCTGAGTTACTAGATGACCAAAATATATAATCGACATCAAAATTCCGGACGATTTCTTCTTCTTCTTCTCTGGTCAAGCTGCAAGAAAAAAACTCATTGACAATTTTTTCATTTACTAATGCGTTAACTGTCTCAAATGGATGGCCATAAATTACTCGTCTTCCTGTATAAGCAGGCAAGAACAATCCCATTCGAGTAGTTGACAAGATCAAATCATCGTTACTCGTCCTGGAATTTATCCATTTGAATCCTTCATATTCACTTTTTGTGATGTAAAGGATCGGTTGGTAAGATTTCATACCAACAAAACCAGAAATGACGATTATCAGATTACTGATGAGTGAAAAAGATATTAGAACACCTACAAGAAATCTGTTTTTTTGTTTATCGACCCGTTTGGACAAATATTTCATCGCAAGAATTGATACTGGAATAAATATCCCTAATAAAAAACGGCGCTGTAAATTGAATGGCAGGTACGTGAGTAGAATTCCCACAACCATCCACATTATCAAAGACAAAGTAGATTGATCTCTTTTGAAATCGTTCTTTCGAGAGAAATTGAATAATGCAAATATGAGCGCTGGGGATAATGAAAGAATCAAATTAATAGGTTCTGGTGCAGGTGTTTGATTCTGAATGTTCCAGACCATGAGCTGTGGATCGGTATTAATAATGACGAATTGATAAAGCAATACTGGAAAACCACCTATAGAAAAACTAATCAGATCGATCAATTGATTCTTGATATGATCCTTCCAAGAAATCACATACTCAATCAGAAGCAAGAGACCTAAAATCACAAAACCAAAAGGGAGAATTACAGCGAGTAGAAATCCAATAGAGAAAAGGAACGGTCTTTTCATTTTCTGAAATGGATTTTTAAAAATTATGCATCCTGCTAAAATCAGACCCAGGCTCAGTGGGAAATGTGGATTAGAAAAAGTCGATAAGAATGGATACGCTTCTGCCACCCAAAAATCCATTGGTAGCATCCTAAAGATTGATGCAATCCATCCTAATCCTGAACCCAAACCAGACAAAATAAAGGCGGATATTGCCACCTTGTTATCTTTAATATGAAAATTTATAAATCTCCATAACACTGATAAAAAGAAAATCGAGCAGATCAATCGTGTGAGATGAAAACTTATGATCAATGGTAAATTAAACCAACGTGAAAGATGACCTAAAAACAAATAAAAAATAAACAGGAAAACGCCATTTCCCTGGATAGGCGTGTAAGGAAGAGAAAAACTCCAGGATCCCTCCCACCCTTCATGCATTTTTGCTAAGTATGAATTCCCATCGATAGGATTAAGAAGAAATCCCCCAAAAACATAATCGGATTCTGAGTTTATAAAACCATAAAGAAATGGGATTGTGATAACTATCAAAATTAAAATAATTATCCATATATGATTACTAATTCGCATGAAACTATCCTTGAAAAGAGTATACAGTAATTCTTTTTGCCGAGCAATTTTTGATTATTTACTTAAGAAAATTGAAAGCTTATCCAGCTTGCCTTATAAAATATCCAAACCTATAATCGCTGTATGAGTTTAAGTTTTCATCTTTTCCAAATTCAGAAAATTGACACTCAAATAGATAAAATTTCTTTAAGAATATCTGAGATATCGAATTTAATATCTGATAATTCTTCTATTGTTGAACTGGAAAATCACCTTTCCGTAACAGAATCATCAAGAAAAGCCTACGAAGTAGACGTATTAAAAATTGAAGAAGAAATAAACCAAAAGAAGATCAAAATACAACAAAGTGAAGCGTCATTATATGGCGGCTCCATAAAGAATCCAAAAGAGCTGCAATCAATTCAATCAGAGATTGCCTCTCTGAAAAATCGAATATCTGAAATGGAAGAAGTTCAATTAACTTTAATGCTTGCCTTGGATGAAGCCACAAAAAAAGCAGAAGAAGCTATTAGTTCACTTTCTGATGCTTCACATTCAAAACAAGTGAGTGTTGCATTGCTGACAGGAGAAAAAAGAGAGCTTGAGAAAAAAAAGGAAAAGCTTTTATCAGAACGCCTGGTCGCATCATCTCAAATCAGCCAACAAAATCTTGAACTTTATGAAGGGCTTCGAAAGAAGAAAAGAAATCTAGCAATAACATCAATTGTTGATGAAACATGTTCAGGTTGTGGCACTTTACTGACAGCAGCAGAGATACAAGCTGCCAAATCGACAGAACAAATCGTGTTTTGTCCATCTTGCGGTAGAATTCTTTATGCAGGTTAAATATGTTCAGACTACCAACATTTCGATTTGAACAATTCTCATTTATCCTCGGCTTATTGGCTGGGGCTCTATTATGGTGGATTATTTCAAAAGTGCGAAGTTATGTTCCTGCAGTAAAAAAGGAAGTGAAAGAGCAAAAGGAAGTTATTGAAATAAAGAAGCAAACTGGAATTAATGAAATATACAAGCGCGAATTATTCGTTTTTTCCCAGAAGCAACATCTCGCGTCACGTTATTTTTCTTTAAATGAGATCTTGATCGAACCTGACTTTTTAGCTCCCCCATATGTTATAGATCCCACAATTCCCTTACCCCCAGAAACATTAACCAGTCAGATCGTACCATATCTTCCTGATTGGCCGGAATTTGTCAGTCAGTATCCGTATCCGCGAATCTCAGCCCTGGAGACTCTTCGTAACGGTGTGAATATTGTCGTTTATGGACAAGCGGGAACAGGAAAATCCACCGCCTTGGCACATCTAGTGTCTCAAATTACACGACCTCAATCACACACAGCTGGTATTACATCGAGAATACCGATTTATCTTCATTATCTCGATATTGATTTTGATCCGAAAAAACCTCGGGAACCCATAGAAATTCTGCTTTCAGCAGTAGCTAATAAAGGGGAATCCTTTTCCAAACCGCAATTCATAAGTTATTTACGATCCAGCTCAACGACAGAGGGTCTACTATTAATTCTCGATGGGTTAGATGAGCTTTCTCCACGTATATTCCGTGAAGCCGTACAATTTCTTGAATATTTAAGCAAAAACTCACCCAACACCCAATTTATTACCACATCTTCAGCTGACTATTTGGACGGTTTCTCGGGTTTGGATGTCCACATGTTATGCATGGCGTCATGGGACCAATACCGGAGGAAATTGTTTCTCAAAAAATGGAACGATGCATGGGTTAAATATGTCCTTAGAAGCAAGCTGGATAAAAACCTTGAGGAGGGTTATCGATTACTGGATCATTGGTTGCTGGATGAGGAAAAAATCCTCAATCCTTTTGAATGGACGATAAAAGTATGGAGTGGGTATTACGGCAACTTACAAGGAGCGTCAACTTCTGATCTAATTGATGCCTTTATTTCACTTGTTGGCAATTATTCCTTTACTGCCGAAAATTTGGCGACCTTTACGAATGAATTAATTAATCAAGGGAATAATGGATTTAAATATTCCCATGCTGAAAAATTGCTTTCCAGGACCTTGAAATCTTCAGATGCACTTCCCAATCAAAATGAAATTGAAGATGCTTCGACTTCTAAAACTAATCAAAAAAAGAAGATCGCATCATCAGGCGATCTAATCATTCGTGCGCTTGTGAATTGTGGAATAGCCAGTATTCATTCTGAAGATCTATTTTCTATCCACCAACCATTAATAGTCTCTTATGCATCAAGTCACATTGAAATTTCCGAAAACTTAAAAATCGAGTCTCCTTATTGGTCTTATATCGTTGACCGATTAAGGTTTGTTGCTTCAAAGGTAAAAGATCATCCCTTACTCGATCAATTCATTGAAAATGAAGACTTTCCTCTACACCGGAATCTTCTTGTCGCTGGCAGATTCATGAAAGATTCATCTCCTGAATCTCGATGGCGAATTGCTCTTATGCGCCGATTGGTTTATCTTTCAAAACAGGAAACATTGCCAACCGGTTTACGTACTTCTTTCCTGGCTGTCGCTGCTTTTTCATACGACACATCATTATCAATGCTTTTTAAACAGCTTTTTACTTCTCCGTCGCCATCAATTCGCCGATCGGCAGCTTTAAGCGCTGGGATTTCAAAGGATCAAAAATGCATTAGCGATCTAATTAACCTTTTATCCGATCCCTCTTTAGAAGTTCGCTGTTCGGCGTGCCTTGCTCTTTCATTATTTGAACACGCGACTTCCATTAAAGCAGTCAATGATGCTTTATTAAGAGGTGAAGAGCATTTACAGCAAATTGCAGCAGAGACCTTGGCTGCAGATCCACTCACCGGGCATGAGATATTGAAAAATGCTGTCACATTCGACAATATATTGGTTCGCCGTGCAGCGGTCATTGGTTTGAGTCAGATAAGGGAGCGGTGGTCGGCATCCATGTTGGAAAAAATTGCGGTTGAAGATAATCAGTGGGTTGTAAGAAATGCCGCCTCGCAGGCACTTGAAATGTTACATCAAAACAATGTCTATGCTCCCCGCCCTCTTCCGAGACCTTCCGATGCACCCTGGTTAATCTCTTTGGCTGGCAAGCAAGGATACAGTCTTACCGCCGATGAAATTCCGACAACATTTCTTTTACAGGCTTTAAAATCTGGAAATTTTGAGGAAAAAGCAGCTTCCTTATATTATCTTAGGCAGGTACCCCAGGAGAATGTACTGAAATCAGTTTATGATACTTTTTATGGTCAAGAACCACAACTTCAAGAAATAGCTTTCCAGGTTTTATGGTTCCTGGTTATGTCAGGATTACCGTTACCAAATCCATCTCAATTTGGAATGAAATAAAGATTCTCTAATCGAGTGACGGATAATTTTATGATAAATTAGCTATTATTTTTTGATGTACCGATCTTGAATCCATATCTTCTATTGCCACGATTTTTTCACGGCCAGTCGCCCCCGCAACGATCTCCAATTGAGTCGGTGGAACATCCAATATTTCTGATAAGAACTTTATTAATAGCTTATTTGCCTGTCCTTCCACTGGCGGCGCTGTAATTCTTATTTTTACTGTTCCATCTTCCATTATTTCAAAAATCTCATTTCGACTAGACCGCGGCGTGATACGAACTGCCAAAGCTGATCCAGTCTTTCCATCATGTAAATGGAATTTTCGACTATTGCTCATACTATCACCTGATATTGATTAATACTCTTGATACCAATGAATTCAAGAGTTGGACAACCACAATTAATATGAATGGACTGAAGTCAATATTTAGATATGTCGGTACGATTTTTCTTATTGGATCAAGCAAAGGTTGAACCAATTGATCAAAAAATCGTCTAATCGCTTGAAAAGGAGAAAGGAAATAAGAAAGCAATGTATCGATGATGACAACAATGATGATAATTTGGGAAATGAGATTGAGGATAGTAATGATGATATCGACCATTTAGTAGATTATAACCCCTTTGATGATTACCATTACTTTTGGGAAATTCTTGGCCCAAAAATCGCCTGTCCTATCCTTAAGATCGTTGCACCTTCTTCAATCGCTACCGAATAATCTATGCTCGTACCCATAGAAAGCTCCTTTAAGATCTAAATCGGGAAGGGCTTTTTTAATTTGATATTGAACATCTAATAATCTCTTAAAATATGGCCTGCATTTTTCTGGATTATCAAATAAAGGCGGCATAGTCATCAAGCCCTTTATTTTTAACCTCTTAAACCTGGTTATCAATTCGATATTTGAAATCAAATTGTCCAAAGATTTTGAATCCCAGGCAGGAAATCCATATTTTGTAGATTCTCCCGAAACATTTAATTCGATTAATCCATCCAGGTTCTTATTACTTTTATCAAGTAATTTATCCAATTTCTCGGCGATATGAATCGAATCTATCGAATGAATATAATGAAAATGATCGCATATGATCTGGGTTTTTCTGCTTTGCAGATGACCTATCATATGCCACTGGATAACGATTTGATTCTTTTCAAGAAGGAGGATTTTATTAATGGTCTCTTCTGGGTAATTCTCTCCAAAATTCTCAATTCCAGCATTGATAGCTTCGGTAATAAGTTCAGCTGATCGCGATTTTGAAACTACAATCAGCCGAATACTGCTTGGATCTCTTCCAGACCGTAACGCAGTTTTTTCAATATTATTTCGAACTACCTCGAGGTTTTTCTTTATCATTTCATTGCCACTGAAATCGTTATATTGGCATTGATAATAATGCACCAAAACGGCCCGTTTTACCATTTTCAGCCCGGTGTGAATACCATTTCTTCAGATCGCATGCAGTGCAAACTTCTGATACTTCAATCGAACCTACTCCTGATACAGATAATGTGATTTTATTTGCTTCTTTTAAATCCAAGAAGATTTTTTTGTCATTCGATTTGGTTATCTCATCGAATCGATCATTATAAGTATTTTTGAATCTCAATAATACATCCTGATTGACTTCGTAATGATCAACCCCGATGGAAGGACCAATACCAGCCAAAATATTATTTGCTTTGGAATTAAAATTTTGTTCCATGCATCTAATTGCATACTCCGTAATATTCTTTGCTGTACCCTGCCATCCTGCATGGACAATCGCAATTACTTTTTCTTTTGGATCGTACAAGAAAATTGGAACACAATCAGCGAATCGCATGAATAGTGAAATGCCAGGCTTATTAGTAATGATAATATCGGCTTTTTCATGCGGAGCGTCCAATTTTCTTGGTTTGTCTGTAACTATGATTCGAGTGCCATGGACCTGCCAGACATCAAATATTGAATCAACTTTTAATCCAAGGACATCAAATGCTCTTTTTCGATTTTCTACGACATTCGAGCGCTGATCACCGGTCGTACCCCCTTGATTTAGAGTAGACCAAGGGTTTGGACTGATGCCCCCTGTTCTCGTAAATACCGCATTTATAACTTTGTGGTCTTTAAACGTCTCAAATGAGAAATATTCAATTTCTCCGTTCGTATTCGAGATCATTTTATCTTTCCGGATAAATCAGGGTCTCTTGATATTTTTTGTTTTCTAACCAATATTTGTTCAGATTCAACCATGGATTCGGCAATCAACGGATATAAATACCATCCAGTCAGAATTCCGAATATACAACCAGTTAATGTCCGCAAAAAAGGTGTACTTTCTCTTGCCAGGAAATTATTTAGTGATGGAAGTGCATAATCAATGAATTGAGAACCACCATCTAACGCAATTGGTATTACTCCGACAATAACCCAGATATACCAGGGAATTGGTCGAATCTTTCTTCCAGATAATGAGAATCCGATCCCAGTGATAAGAAATGATCCCCAGATCGCAACATCTCTCTCGCATAATGCGACTTTATAGCCAAGTTTTTCATCACCAATGATCATTCTTGCTTCATCAGGATCAATTCCGGTATGACCAACCAGGTTTTCATAAGTAATATCATAGTCTAAGTTTGCCAAGGCACGTGGATATACTGGTTGCTCGCCAAACAAAAACCATGAGCGAAACGCAAATTGATGGCACAGGGGTCTATAAATTGTATAAATAACTTTTGCTGGAATTTCCATGTTAAATTTCATGAAAACTGGTGCCAGAAATGGCAACCCTACATATAGAAATAATACAAAATTTATTAGAAACATATAATGCCGGGTAAGCCAAAAAGAAATATTATCAGCCTTTGAATAAGTTCTGCTTTTTATTTCTTTTTTTTGATAGGCTGAATCGTCAAGATTATCAATTTGCTTCGCTCTATCCTTAGCAGCGTTTAATGCAATGATGATCCTTTTTCGATCGATTGAGTTTTGAAGTTGATAAGGTCCTATCTGTAAATATGGAACAGGATCTTGAAATTGACCTTTGAAACCCGGATCCTCATCAATATCAATAATCACAGTGTGATGTGGATGTGATTTCTCTAATGACTTAAGAATTTGAAGAACTTTTGTACATTCTTCGCACTCTTTTTTTACATAAACCGTGACAATTATCCTATTCGTAGAAGTATTCATTTATTAAGTCAAAATATTTTGTATCAATACTTATCAGAATTTAGTTTTATAGAACCGAACTAAGCTTGAATAATTTCAACAATTGTTCCGCCAGGCATACCGACGGTTAAGTCACCAGGAACATAATCAACAACTGGTTGAGCCCATCTAAATATCCACTTTGCATCTTCAGGCCGGGCATTCACGCAACCATGTGAAACAGGGACTCCAAAATTGTTATGCCAAAAAGTAGAATGAATAGCCACACCACCCTGAGCAAAGAAGCTCGTCCATCCAATCCCGGGTGTGTCCCAGCCAGCACCAGATGCATCACCACTCATATGGATTGAAAAGAGTTTCCTGAATATCGGATGTGGACCAGGTGGTGTCGACCAGGCATCTACAGTTTCTCCAGCCGCATTGAACCTTGCCCCACTTGATATTCGACAGAAATAAACCTCACGTTGATCTTCATAACATGAAAGGGATTGATGATTGATATCAACAATTATTCGCTTATTTTCCTCTTCTGGTGAGATTGGTTGCGTTTCTTCCTGGGTGATTTGTCTGAATCCTTCCGCTCTTGCCCAAAATATGTCACCAGGATTGCCATAAAGCTCATTGATCCTATAAAATGCTCTTCCGGACGAATCAATTTGATTCCCGTCAATCCAAACAACCTGGCTGTAATAAAGACGGGGATGATCTACTTCCATCAACCACGGAGAGCGAGCTGGAGGATTATCCTGGATCAGATCCACATAAGGAACCGTCACCTCTGCCCACATCCCAGGTCCGGCAATGGTATCGGGTAATTTTTCCATTACTGAATTGGGTTGATAAGCCACAGGTTGAACTGAAGGGGCATAAACATAGCCTTCAGGAGTCTCGACCCATCGTTTACTCACTAATCCAGCAGGGGCTTCTCCAATTATTTCTCGATTCCACTTGAAAACAGTATCTTCATACAACGATGCGATGATCTCACTATCTGCACTTGGGCGAGATCGTAGATTTATTAATCCTCCCGAACAATTTCGACCAAGAGGTTGACCTATTGCCCAACTTTCTTCAGGCAGATTGATATCAAATTCTGCGTCTATTAATGCTAAGCCGATGCTGGCAGTGCCATATTCAATGAATTTTCTTCGATTTATTCTCATTTTTTTATCCAATTTTGAGGAATTTCAACAACCGATAATTGGGAATATATTCATTTGTATTATCTCTTTGACAGCATCGATCTCATGAATCCAGAGCCTGTCCCCTGGTTTGTATGGTATTTTTTCTCTTACAATGTCATAGGCATTTTGAGTACCGTTGCCCAATTTTGCATTTGGATGTAGTCGTTTCCTCAGATCAATTGCTCTGACCGATACATAAATTTCGGTGGCAAGAATATGAAGGATATTCTGAATAATCATCCGCGTATGTCTTGCAGCAGTCATCGAGTTGGCATTGTGATCTTCTTGATTAGCAGAAGTTGGTAAAGAATGGATGGAATCGGGTGAAGCCAGGGTTTGATTTTCCAAAACCAGTGAAGCAGCCGTATATTGGGGCATCATCAATCCGGAATTGACTCCAGCATCTTTTGGATTATCCACCAGCATTGCTGGTAATCCATTATTAAGATTGTTATCGGTCAAGCGAAATAACCGGCGTTCAGAAATGGCACCGAGTTCGACCAGGGCTATCGCAAGAAAATCCATAACCATGGCCAAGGATTCACCATGAAAATTACCACCGGAAAGCACAGATACATCATCGAAAATCAGAGGATTATCAGTTGCAGCATTGATTTCTCTTGTGACAATGGATTTCACAAATTGGAGGGTATCATAAACTGCGCCATGTACTTGCGGAGCGCACCTGAGAGAATATGCATCTTGTACTTTGTTTGTGCTGTCAATAAAAGTACTTCCTTTCAGTAATTTCCTAATAACGCTTGCAATAATCTTTTGCCCAATAGAATTTCTGGCATCCTGAATCCTTGGATCAAATGCCGCTGAGCATCCTTGAAGTGCTTCAAGGCTGAGAGCAAGTGCTAAATTCGCGATTTCAACCATTCTCTGAGCATCCCAAACAGATAACGCAGCGATAGCTGCAGAAAATGTTGCGCCATTTATGAGAGCCAGACCTTCTTTTGAACCCAGGATCAGCCGGTCTATACCAGCAATTTTCATGGCTTCTTTTCCAGATAGGCATTTCCCATTAAAAATGGCTTTTCCAGATTCTAAATTCTTATCGGTCTTATCTTTGGACATCACCAATGCGAGATGAGAAAGTTGACAGAGATCTCCAGAAGATCCTAGCGAACCCTGTGAGGGAATTACGGGCACAACACTAGCATTTATCATTTTTAGGATATTCCTGATAAATTCGATCCGGATGCCCGAATAACCTTTTGATAAAGTATTCGCTCTGATCAACATGGCGGTTTTTACAACTTCCTGATCCAAGGAATCGCCAGTACCGACTGAATGACTAAGGATTAAATTTCTATTTAATTTTTCGGTATCATTGATGCTGATTTTCCGGTCAGCAAATATTCCGTATCCCGTATTAATCCCGTATATTGGTTTGTCCTTTCGCAGCATCAATTCTAGGTTTTTTCGAGAAAATAATAAATTTTCCTCAGCGGATTTCGATAAACCTACCTGCTCACACTGACGCGCAACTTTTACACATTCTTCGATAGAAAGATTTTTGCCATCAATTTTTATCATTTTTTATCCTAGAATATGATTATAGTTGCCAGAACCGAGATCAAAGGCACCGTAAGGTTATCAATATCGTCGAATGGCAAACTCTCTACAAATGTCGCGATGATCGAAATAAATAATACTGGAAAAAGAATCGTACTTAATTTATATGAAAATATTCCCGCAAAAGAAAATATTAAGAGTATTAATAATGACAAAAACCAACCACAAAGCAACATTCCTGCCGAGCCAAATAACGATTTTCTTTTTGCCCATGGAATGGGGATCTTTTGAAATGAGTTGCCAATAATATCCGCCATACCATCCCCTCCACACAACATCATTAGCGCAATAATTCCTGCAGGTGCGTTCCGCCAAAAAATGATTGTAATAATCACAAAAACAATACCATAAAAAAGAGGACCCTTAAGGATCTCTTTCCGATTTCCACTTCTTGACATAGCTTCCACGGAAGATTGATCTTTGATGATTCCCAAACCCACCAATGCAAATTGAATGGTGATCATCAAAGGTACAAGTGCGGCCAGGAATCTTGATAGATTATGTTCAGGAAACAGCAACCAACAAAGCACAAATATTGGACCTGTTCCAATATGAATGATTTTTCTACTTAAATTACTGGATATCAGGTTTTTATGTGCAAGGAAATCTATCAACCTGATCCAGATCAATGCAATAATAAATGTAATGATTGTAGCGAGCCAAAGTCCCATTAATTCCTACTTTATTTGACGCCTTTGTTCTTCCCGCTGTGCATCCCTCTTTGCGATCGCCTGTCTTTTATCATAGAGTTTTTTTCCTTTTGCGACGGCGCATTCTAGCTTTGCTTTGCCTTCTTTTATGTAAATTTTTAGAGGAACAATCGTCATTCCTTTTTGTTGAATTGCTTCTGCAAGGTCACGGATTTGCTTCTCATGTAATAAGAGTCTTCGAGGTCTTTTAGGATCATGATTGAACCTGTTTGCAGATACATATGGGGCAATATGAGCTTCCATTAGCCAAGCCTGTCCGTTATCAATATTGATAAAAGCTTCTGCAAGGCTGATCTGTCCGGCTCGAATGGATTTTATTTCAGATCCTAATAAAGCAATTCCTGCTTCATACCTATCAAATAAAAAGTATTCGAATTGGGCTTTTCGATTAGTCGCGATACTTTTAATAACCATGCAATGATTTTAACATAACAAAATCGGTATAATCTTCTTAAGATCCATCCAGTAAGTTCCTGACAACATTATTCATGGTGAGCAAAAAATCTTATGTCACGAAATCTCAGAGAATACGCAAACTCTACAACCACTAGGTTGATTCTTGGTTCTTTGATAATCCTATTTTTTGTTGGATTTATCCTTATTTATATTTTCTATGGAAAAAACGCCGCGTTCTTTGGTGTTATTTGTTTATTGAGTGCAGCGGTACCCGTGGGAATAATTCTACTAATTTTATTTGTTACAAAGAGATTTTTGGATAACGAGAAAAAAAAGCAGGAATGATTTTAATTTGGCGAACTTATCTATGCTGGATGATTGCCCATAAACCGATCAACACCCCAAAACCTCCAACAATTAATATTATCAAACCCATCGGTATTCCACCAGGCGTGAGATTTACAGATGAATCCGTAAAGGTTGGGATAGTTAATGGCGCAGCAGGTGTAAATGTAGGCAATCTAGTTGGATTTGGGGAGATCACGAATTGTGCAGCCAAGGTCGGATCTATCGTCTGTGTTTGTTGCGGAACAGGAGTGGGAGGGGGTTCGATGATTGCCAGCTCACCAGGAGTAAGCTGAACATAAGGCGAATATACCCACCCTTCGCTTCCCGCAACTCCCGGGTATTCGATCAGGATCCAATCTCCTCCTATTGATTTACCCTTTGCCGGAACCGATTGACCGGGCATTAATACACCAATTTTTGGATAAAACACCCCTGGACCAGATCTTACATTCGGATTTTCCTCTTGATCCAGGCGGACGATGGCCAAAACCCCCGTAGGTGTGCCTGTCACAGTAGGAACACTCAATGTGGATTGCTGAGCTGCAACCGGATAATCATTTGGACGTATAAATAATGAAAATGGCACTAATAAAATTAATGTGATTATTAAAAGGTTAATTCTTCTTTTCATCAATACTCCAAGGTAAATGTGTTTGTGATTATAATCGAACTATGGAATCTAAATTCTTTCACGGAAGCTTCTCACCACAAGATCTTGCTGATTCTTTGATTTCTCATTTCGATCGAGGAAATCTTAAAGTCCAACAAGTAGGTGATGATGAAAAAATCGCTGTTCAGATAGCTACATCGGAAATTGCAGTATCTGGTGGGCAAACAGCATTATCGGTTAATTTACAAAAAATTGAAGATGGTGTCTCAGTCTCGATGGGAAGGCAGGCATGGTTTGGGGTCGCTGCCAATATTGGTGTCACAATTCTAACAGCGTTAAGAAATCCACTAGCTTTACTTCACCGGCTTGACGATATAGCTCAAGATGCTGAGTACCTCCGGCTAATCGATGAAGTTTGGAAGGTAATTGAAAATACCGCCCGATCTTTAGGATCTGGTTTCGAGTTTTCAGAACGTGTAAAAAGATATGTCTGTGAGTATTGTTTAACCGCCAATCCAATCGGAGAACCAAGATGCATAGCATGTGGTGCGCCATTGGGTGGCATCCAGCCAATTTCCTGTAAACATTGTGGGTACGTGTTGCTAAATAATGAAGTCATTTGTCCAAATTGCAATAAAAGTCAATAATATGTAATCGCTATAAATTATGACACAAAATTCCATCACTGATATTCCGGGAATATTGGTAGGTCAAGCGCAAGATGATAAAGCGATTACAGGATGCACCGTTGTTTTATGTAAAAATGGCGCTGTTGGGGGTGTGGACCAACGTGGAGGTGCCCCTGGAACGAGAGAAACAGATGCTTTACGTCCAATGCACTTGGTTAATAAAATCCATGCGGTAGTCCTGGCGGGTGGGTCAGCATTCGGATTGGATGCTTCAACGGGTGTTATGCGTTTTCTTGAAGAAAAAAGAGTGGGATTTGATACAGGAGTCGTAAAAGTACCCATTGTTGCTTCTGCAGTAATTTTTGACTTGGGGATTGGAGATCCAAAGATCCGCCCCGATGCTGCCATGGGTTATCAAGCTTGTCTAGATGCTAAATCTTCCCGACCTCTCGAAGGGAACCACGGTGCTGGAATAGGTGCGACTGTTGGAAAAATATTGGGAATGACCTATTCGACCAAGGCAGGGATTGGAACCGCAAGCATGGAAATCGGTTCAGGACTGGTTGTCGGTGCAATAACAGTTGTCAATGCCTTTGGAGATGTATTTGATCCGGAGGAAAATAAAATCATAGCAGGTGTTCAGAGCCCTATTCGATCTATAAGAGGCGGTGCAAAGAAAAGCTACTTTCCTGGAACTTTATCCATGATGAGATCGATCGTTGGGCGTACATCGTTTAAAATGGCAACCAGGCAAAATACTGTCATCGGAGTAGTCGCAACAAATGCAAAATTGTCCAAAGAAGAGATCAACAAAGTAGCCCAAATGGCACAAAATGGGATTGCAAAAACAATCCAGCCTGCTCATACAATGCTAGATGGAGATACCATTTTCGCACTCTCAACTGGAATAAAGAAAGCTGATGTCAGTGTAATCGGGGCTTTTGCAGCTGAAGTTGTAGCCAAATCCATAATTTCAGCCATAAAAAATGCATCTGCGATAAATGAATTGCTTTCGTATAAAGAATTGCATTAATCTTCATTTTTTATATACTACTCTCATATCCTTTTATCGTTTGGAGGTATTATGATCAAAATTATTGCAGATACCTTATCCTGTATTCCACCGGAAGAAGCAAAGAGATTGGGAATTGCGTATCTACCACAAATCGTAATTTTCGGTGAGGATCTTTATCGTGACGATACAGAAATAAATTCATTAACCTTCTTAGAGAAAATCAAGAAAAGCTCATTTTTACCAAAAACTGCTGCGCCACAACCCATCCTCTACAATCCAATATTTCAGGAAATTCAAAATAAAAAAGATACTGCCCTCGTTATTTGCCCTTCTTCTAAAATGAGTGGCACTTTTAGGAGCGCAGAAGTTGCCGCTCAAGATTTTCCGGATGCAGATATTCATATAGTAGACACTCAAATACTTGCAGCTGGTCTTGGAAGTGTTGTTTTATCAGCTTTGGATTGGGTGAGACAGGGACTGGATATTGTGACAATTAAATCCAAAATTCTGGATATGAGCTCACGAAATAGGGTCTATTTTGTTGTTGATACGCTTGAATTTCTTCATCGCGGGGGTCGCATTGGGGCAGCAAGCGCTTTATTTGGAAGTATGCTTGATATGAAACCTATTCTAACGGTCAAAGACGGTCTCACAGAGGCTGTTGAAAAGCAGCGCACTAAAAGAAAAGCTGTTGAAAGAATGAAAGCTTTGGTTGCGATTGATTGCCCCCATGATGAAAGTGCAAATATTGTGGTTATGCATGGTGATGCATTAAACGAAGCCGAACAGCTAGTCAGTGAGTTGAAACAGATGTTTGGCGTATTAAAAATCGATATCTTGTATCCACCTCCCGCAGTGTTGGTACATTCAGGACCAGGGGTTCTGGCCGTTTCCTATTTTCATAAATAGAATGTAAAGTCTTCAAAAGTCACTTCACATAGCTTTTTCGAGAATATTGCTCAATTCATCAATTGTGAGTTGGATCGGATTTCCTTTCATACTACTGGAGACGATTGCTTTCTCTATAATATTTGGAATATCACTTGATGAAATTCCGAGATCTTTTAGAGTTGGAATTTTCATATCATTGCTTAATTTTTGAATCATATCTATGCATGCCGTGATATCAGCATCCTGATTTCCAGTGACTAAAACGAATAACTCATTGAATCTATCAATGGTTTCGGGATTTTGATTTCTCTCTAATATTGCCTGGTAGTTCTGTAAGATAACATGAGGTAGTAGACTTGCGCATACTGCGCCATGCGGAGCATCGAACATTCCGCCAATGGGAGCCGCAAATCCGTGAACAGCGCCTAAGCCGGCATTCGCCAGTGCAATTCCTCCATAGAGGCTCGCCCAACACATATCTTCTCTGGCCGACAGATCTACACCTTTTATAAATGCTGTAAATAATGAACGCATCACTCGTTTAATTCCATCGCGACAAAAAATATCCACAATTGGATTGTGTCTGTTTGATATGAAAGGTTCAATCATTTGCGTTAATGCATCCATTCCAGTGCTGGCAGTAACTTCCGCCGGCATACTTAATGTCAGCTCCGGATCCAGCAGAGCAACCCTGGGTATCATCAACGGGCTCCGCATACTGACCTTAATTTTCTTCTCACTAACTAAAAGTACAGCATTCTTTGTAACTTCACTACCCGTGCCGGCTGTTGTTGGTACAGCAACGAAGGGTGCTGCGCGTTGGGTTAGCTGATGCCCTTTCCCAATAACTTCAATATAATCCTCGAGTTCTCCTGGATTTGTAATCATGGCTGACACAGCTTTGCCAGTATCGATAACACTTCCCCCACCGACAGAAATTACAATCTCACATTTTTCTTTTCTTGCGGTTAACAAATGTTCTTTTACCTCTCTTATTGTCGGCTCGCCGTGGATCGTAAAATCAACTATATGAATTCCCTTTTTTAGAAGAATCCTTTGAGTTGTCTCGGTAATTTCTTGATTGCGCCCATGGAAATAACAGGTTTTCTTTCCATACTTAGCTGCAATCTCTCCAAGTTGGTAGATCGTTCCTTTTCCGAAAATAATCCTTTCGGCTGTTGAGAATTCAAAAGACATAATTCCCTCAATCAATCTTTAACACTAATTTTTTTATACCAGAGACCCTGCCTTGGTTCAGCCATCATTTCAACGACTTCATCCCGCCAGAGTCGATAATGCCGTGTTTCTTTATGCTGAATGGATGCCTCTTTATCTTTGTATTCTTCCAGCAAGATGAATTTACTGGATTCCGCAGCATTTTGCATAAAATCAAAATTTATGACTCCAGGCTCTTTTTTACTATGCTTAACATTTTCGACAGTACACTTAATAAAATCGTCTACCTTTTCAGGTTTTACAGAGATAAACACTATTACTGTTTCCATCGAAATACCTCCTGATTTTAAACACCATATAAACTCTAATATATTATATAGTTTAGATCAGCATGAAGAAGCAATTTTCTATACTTTATGAAGATAGTGATCTAATTGTGATTAACAAACCATCTGGTTTGTTATCGATAAGAGATGGATACAATCCCAAGCTCCCTAACCTATCTGACCTGCTCATCAGTGATTATGGTCGAGTGTGGACTGTTCACCGGCTTGATAAAGAAACAAGTGGTGTAATCATATTCTGTCGTACGGCAGCAGCGCATAAATCGCTGAATCTACAATTTCAAGAAAGGAAGAATAGTAAAAAATACCATGCAATTATCTCAAAATGCCCCCCTTGGGAAAATGCTTTGGTGTGCTTTCCAGTGCGAACAGATGGCGATCGTTCTCACCGTACGATAGTTGATTACGCTTCAGGTAAACCAGCAGCTACTCAATTTCGTGTTATTTGTTCTTATTCACACTGTACTGTCATTCAAGCTGAGCCATTGAGTGGCTATACGCATCAGATAAGAAAGCACTTGAGTTCCATTGGTCATCCTGTTTTTTTCGACCAGTTATACGGGAAAAAGGACAATACAAGTTACCCTCTTCCAGAAAACTCAAGGTTGGCTTTACATGCTTATTCAATTTCATTTCTGCATCCTTCTCACAATATTAAAGTCAATATAACAGCTCCATATCCTAAGGAGTTTGAAGGCATGATCGAAGCTTTAAAATAGTGTTATCCACATAGATTAGTGTTTAATTAGAAACAATATAAACGTATTGACTTGTTTGATTGCCTTTTGTATATTCAAAGGCAACAATTGAATTTCAAGATTATTATTTATTCTCCCTAGATGATAAAAGTAAAGAATCTAACCAAATATTTTAGTTCTCAAAGGGCAATTCATGATCTCACCTTTTCGGCCAAGAAAGGAGAAATCTTAGGGCTGCTCGGTCCGAATGGCGCAGGAAAAACCACAACAATGCGAATTCTTGCTGGTTTCATGCCACCGTCAAATGGCAATGTGGAAGTAGGTGGATTTGATTGCATCGAAGATTCTCTGAAAGTTCGCAGGATTATTGGATATTTGCCAGAAAATGCCCCGCTCTATCTCGAAATGAAGGTCTTTAATTACCTTGCATATATGGTGAGCCTGCGCGGTTTGCGCAATTATGAGCAGCGCATCGATAAAATCTTGGAACTTGTCGGCCTTTCTGATCGAGCAGAGGATGTGATTGGAACATTGTCTAAGGGACTTCGGCAAAGACTGGGTCTAGCTCAGGCGTTAATTCATGATCCACCCATCCTAATCTTAGACGAGCCAACGATAGGACTGGATCCTGTTCAAATAAAAGAAGTACGAGATCTAATAATAAAGATCAGGTCAAAAAAAACAATAATCCTCTCAACTCACATCCTTTCTGAGGCTCAACAATTATGCGATAGGGTATTAATCATTAACAAAGGCGAAATTGTAGCCGAAGATACACCTCAAAATCTATCTTCCAGATTGGCAGGAAATCTTCAAATAACCATTAAATTCCATGGTGATATTAATAATGCTGTAAAAAAGTTAACAGTACTTCCAGGAGTAATATCTTTGCTTCAAAAGAACGAAGAAGAGATGAGCATTGAGATCAATCCCAATAATGATATCTCTCCAAAAATCGCCAGATTACTTGTCCAATCCGGTATTGATCTTTATCAACTTACACCATCCAAACCTTCCCTTGAAGATGTTTTTTTAGCACTTACACGCGATGAAATCCCATCACCCGAGATAGACGGAAGCATTATTTCTTAATTATGAAAAATATCCTCACAATAGCTCGAAAAGAGCTAAGTTATTTTGCTGGAAGCCCGGTAGTATACGCCATAACGATTTGCATACTTTTGATTACTGGTTTAATTCTCTTTTCGACCATACAAAATGCAGCTTATTACAATCTAAGTAATCCTGTAAAGTACACTCCCACTATCCAATCAATAATCTCCCCGTTAATGACTCTATTAATGGTTACTATACCAGCTTTAACTATGAGAGCTTTCTCAGAGGAGAATAAATCAGGAACTTTGGAAATATTGATGACGATGCCGATCACTGATATTCAATTAGTCGTCGGTAAATGGCTGGGAGCATTCATACTTACATTAATTATCCTGATCTCCACCCTTGTGTTCCCTTTGATCCTTCTCATTATCACCAAGCCTGGAATTGATGTAGGGTTACTTACCTCAATTTATCTAGGTCTTTTGTTGTTTTCTGGCGGAATCTGTGCAATAGGTGTTTCCATTTCAACTTTTTTTAGAAATCAATTGGCATCATTTTTTACAAGTCTTACAATTGTATTGTTATTTTGGTTCATCTCATCACCAGCTGATTCCATGGGAAGCTTTGGTAGTATTTTAAAGTATCTTGATATGAGAAATCATTTTTTCTCAACTTTTTATCAAGGCATTATTGATGTTAAGGATTTGGTCTATTTCCTAAGTATTGCATTGGTATTTATGGTTATTGGGATACTCGCTCTTGATTCAAAAAGGTGGAACGGTTGAGCAAGTTACACAGGTACGCCCCATTATTTATAATCCTGGGTATTATCTTTATATTAGTTACTTTGATTCAATTCTGGCTTCATTCAGGTTTATATCTCCCATCACATATTAGCCTCATTATCAGCGTAATATTTTTTCTATTTGCCGGTATTCCTGAAGTGATAATGGTATTATCAAAATTTAGCGGTCGCCAATTTCGTTTTGGGAGTAACACTATCATTATTTTCATCAGCGCCATAGTGATAATCATTGTAGTAAATTCATTATTCTCCAATAATCCTCTCTACTGGGATCTTACCCAAAATAAAACCAACACGCTGTCAGTTGAAACAAAAACATTAATCGACCAAATAGATGAGCCAATAAACATACAGGCATTTTTCACCGACACAACAAAGATTGAAAATCTTAAGAGATTATTGGATAACTATGCCCTTGAATCAAGTCAGTTGATTTCTTACTCATTTATTGATGCCGAAGTAGAACCTATCGCTGCTCAAAATGCAGGCATTGTTCATGAAGGGACATTGGTTTTGGAAATGTCAGGTAAAAAGGAACTGATATCAAATCCCGAAGAAACCCAAATAAATTCGGCAATTTTTCGTTTATTATTCCCAGGAGAAAAAACTGTGTTTTTTACCATGGGACACGGAGAAGGGGACATTAATGGTTTAGGTGACAATCCATATTCAAAAGCGATTGAATTATTAGCGTATAAAGGTTATTCAATTTCGCAAATAGACCTAACCACGCTGGATGAAATTCCAGCTAATGTAAATACCCTGGTAATTGCAGGACCAGTAACATCATTTTCAGAGAATGATGTCCTGATTATTAAGGATTTTATAACAGATGGTAGAGGCATCCTTCTTCTGCTCGAGCCGGAATATCTTACAGATATCAATCGGTTTGAAGATCCCCTTGTTACATTTCTCATTGATGAATTTGATATTGAATTGGGTCCCGATATCGTTATCGATCCAACCTCATTGATCCCATGGGGTGTCAATGCCATACCCATAAAGGATTCCTCACATCCGATTATTACGAATATGTCGGGTTTACAAGTCCTGGAATATACATCCAGATCCATTCGATCCGATTGCGTTATTTCTGACTTTCGCTGCGATAAACTCATTCACGCAACCGATCAAACTTGGGGGGAAACAAGTTATCAACAATTAAACCAGGGAGAATCAAACCAGGATGCGGAGGACTTTTCCGGACCAATTTCATTGGCGATTGCGTTGGAAGGTTATTCAAAAGGTCGTTTGGTTATTGTTGGTGATTCATCATTCGCCAATGATAACTACATCTCGATTTATGGAAATAGCGATTTCTTCCTCAACGCAATCGATTGGTTAACTTTTCAGAATGAATCGATTTCTATCTCCCCAAAAGTGAAGACAGGAAGATACATGATTACTCTCACTCCTGAACAAATGAACCTCATCTTTCTGTGCTCTGTAATCCTCCCACCCGCAGGAGTTTTTATCGCAGGAATTGCAGTATGGTCAAACAAAAAAAGAAGAAAGTAAGGTTTTTTAAATCGACCACTGTTGTCTTTATTATTCTGCTATTAATTGTGAGCATAATAGCGCTTTTAATCCCTTACCTTAAATTGAGAAATCCCTCAATCCCAATAACTGATAACCCAGACCCTCTGCTTAATAAGGATGAGATTGTTTCCATCCATTTCTTTTACAACCAAGGAGAAGATAGTCTGTTATTAGAAAAGAACGAAGATGGATCATGGTTCTTTAGAGATAATCCCAAAACCAACATTTCCTCACACATAATTCAATTATTGTGTGATCAAATTAACGGCTTAGAGATAATTCGGACTCTTGATTCAACTGGAACTGATGACACATACGGTCTTTTAGATCCTGTTGCACAGATCAAATTGATTTCTTCTGACGGGACAAAATATTTTCTTGATATCGGTAATCCGACGCCGATCGATTCTGGATATTATTCCAAAGTAAATTCCAGCGAAGTTAAAATTGTCTCATACGACCAGACCCTTGGAATATTAAATTTGTTTTATTTTGGAATTCTCCCCGGGTATTTAGAGAATCCCCAGGATATTCAATTAACTCCACGGGGTCCATAACAGATATTTGTGATAAAATGTTTCGTTTGCCAATTTGATGTTATACAGCTATTGATTTTTGTTGAAAAAAAGTGTATTCTGAATTGCAACATTAATATCTTGAGATTGATATATCCTACGTATGAGGATTAGCAAGCAGTATTTATGGAAGATCCATTAATTCATATCGTTGATGACGAAGATGAAGAATATCCAGCGATTGCCCGCCTGATTGAACTTGGGCGGCAAAAGTCTTATGTAACAATCGATGATATTCTCCATTTCTTCCCCGATGCAGAGCAGGATGTTGGTCAATTGGAGGAAGCCTTTGCTGCTTTAATGAGCGCCGGCATCCCTTATGTTGAAGATGAAGCTCTAATCGAGGAGCCAACTGAAGAAGAACTAACGCTTCAAGAAGAAGAAGTAGAACCTGAAGTTGCAACGCAAGCTCTGGCAATTGATGATTTACAGAATATCGATACCGATGACACTATTGGTCTTTATCTTAAGGAAGTTAGTAGAGTTCCTTTATTAACTGCTGAAGAAGAAGTGGAATTAGCTCAAAGGATAGAGCGTGGTCGGATGGCTCGAGAGGAATTAGCTCGAGGTGCCGTCAGTAACAAGCGACGTTTGGACATGCGCCGTTTAATTGAGGATGGCTGGGCTGCTCGTGAACATTTAATTACTGCCAATTCTCGTCTTGTCATTAGCGTGGCAAAAAAATACATGGGGCGCGGGGTGCCTTTCCTCGATCTTATTCAGGAAGGCAATATTGGTTTGATACGAGCAACTAAAAAATTCGATTATCGCCGCGGACATAAATTCAGTACTTACGCCACCTGGTGGATCCGCCAGGCAGTCACTCGAGCAATAGCTGATCAAGGACGCACTATTCGAGTTCCAGTTCATATGGGTGATCAAATTAATAAACTTCTTCGGGTGCAGCATCAATTAACACAGCGCCTTGGCCGGGAACCGAGTGTGGATGAACTGGCAATTGCTTTGGATGTCCCACCTAAAAAAGTTGAAAATATGATCCAAGTAGCGCGCCGTCCTTTATCCCTGGAAACACCAACAGATGATGAAGAAGACTCTGTGCTTGGTGATTTTATCGAAGATGATGAAGCACCTCCACCCGATGAAACGGCAACATACAATTTACTTCGAGAGCATCTTGAGGAAGTTCTAAATTCTCTTCCACCGCGAGAAGTCAGGATCCTTCAATTAAGATATGGGCTCTTAGACGGCCAGGCCTACACACTTGAAGAAGTTGGCAGGAAAATGGGCGTCACCAGAGAGAGGGTTCGGCAGATTGAAGCCCAAGCGTTAAGTCGATTACGCCATCCTTCAACCAGGCGAAAACTTCGAGACTATCTCGGAGAATGATTTCGAAAAGTTGGCAGAATATGTGCAACAGATATCATGTTGCACATATTTTATTTTTACAAATGTTGGCTATAATAAAAATAGGGAATTTATGGTCGCAGTGCTTGTCATCTTCGCCCTGAACGTTGGAGGATAGTAAAATGGCTCAAATAAGTCTTCGCGGGTATAACCGTGAAATAGAAAGCCTGATCGATCGTGGTCAGATCGATGAAGCAATTGCACATTGCAAGCACATTTTAAAGAATTTCCCCAAGCATATTGGTACTTATAGATTATTGGGTAAATGCTATCTCGAGACGCAGCGATATATTGAAGCTGCTGATATTCTTCAACGCGTACTCACTGTATTTCCTGATGATTTTATTTCTCAAATTGGGATGAGTATTATTCGTGAAGATGAGGGGAATCTTGAGAGTGCTATCTGGCACATGGAAAGGGCTTTTGAAGTTCAACCTTCAAATTCGGCTGTTCAAGGAGAAATCAGACGACTTTTTAATGCCAAAGAAGGTGTAGAACCTCCAAAAGTTAGATTGACACATGGCGCTTTGATCCGAATGTATGCCAAAAGTGAACTTCACCAGCAGGCAATTGCTGAAGCCAAAACTGCACTGGCCGAAGATGCTGACAGGGTGGATTTGGAAGTAATCCTGGCAAAAATGTATTATCAGATTGGCCAAAAAACCGAAGCCGCAGAAGTCTGCACCAATATTCTTAAAAACTTGGAATATTGCTTCGATGCCAACAAGATCCTTTCCGAAGTAATGCTCGGTTCTAATCGTACCGAAGATGCAAAAGTATACCAACAACGAATCGCTGCTGTCGATCCTTACGCAGCATTCCTCACAGCTGAAACCGCAAATTCCGATGAAGTTGATGAAAAAATGGTGATGGTTGAAAAATTGGAATGGCAGGCTTCAGAATATGAATCTCAGCGAAGAACCAGGATACTTGGTGTCGATACCCAAGAACTTGTGAATTTTTCACAAGAACCAGAAGAAAATTTCAATTCAGTAAGAACTTTTGATCAAGACTCTTCCGATAAAACTGTTGCGATACCAAAGTCGTCTGTTCCATTATCCGAATATCAACAATCTCCATCGGGTTCAGAAGAATTCAAACCCGTTGAATCGACAACGCCGCCTGAACTAGAAAAGTTCACAACGCCACAAGAAGATGCTTCTTCGCAGCAGGAAAC
Organism: uncultured Chloroflexia bacterium; assembly: GCA_963804865.1. Classification (GTDB taxonomy): domain Bacteria; phylum Chloroflexota; class Anaerolineae; order Anaerolineales; family Anaerolineaceae; genus CAVVEQ01. The sequence goes on along the minus strand of CAWDSH010000001.1, from coordinate 374,132 downwards.
GTTGCCAATCAACATGGTTGAAGAAAACCAACAAGAAGAGAATCCTCCTGAATTACAAGGCATTCAATCCATTCCAGAACTCTCAGAACCTGTAGGGGAAGTTTTACCTGCTTCGGATGCCAGTACTGAAAACGAAGCTTTACCTGATTGGATGAAATCTGCCGGTTGGGCTGTATCTGATGGAACAACCCCAGAAACACCCGTGGTTTACGAAGAGACGAAAGGAACTGACAGTGGTCCAATACAGCCAGCCGAGATCCCTGACTGGCTTCAATCCCTAGCTCCTGCAGAAACTGAAGCACCAACACTAGAAGACCAAGAAAAAATGGATCTATTGAACCGCATCCTACCCCCCCAACCTGAAACCTCTGAAGAAGCAGTGCCTTCTTCAGAATCACATATATCGTTTGAGACATCCGAGAAAATTCCCGAAGAAGTAGTATCTGAAGATCGGGATATCCCATTATCGGTTCAATTACCTGAGGATGCTCCAACTTCATCTACGGAAGCTGCCACCTCCGATGTTTCTGATGAGGAAGCTGTGAAGGAAGAATTACCTGATTGGTTAAGGACAACTGCGCAGCCTATTGAACAGCGATTACCGCTTAGTGATATCGAATCTGAAGTACCCGAAGGCTTACCGGATTGGCTTAGAATGAATAATCAGACTACCGAAAATGACGCTAATCCTGAGCAGGTATCAGAATTGAATCCTTCACCAGGTGAAGAATACAGACCATTGCAAGCGGAAGAAAGCATCCCTGATCTTTCAACGTCCTCAGAAAATGGAAAGGATGAAGCACCAGTATCAATCCCTTCCTGGTCGCTAGAAGATGCTTCAAAATCAGAGGAAGTACCGGTTGAGGATATTCCAAGCCTTGAACCTGCCCAGGATCTCGATCTTAAATCTTCGCCAACGTCAATTGTTGAAAATACACCCGAATGGCTGCAGGAGAATAAACCCACAGAATCAACTTCAAGTTTTCCAACTTCTGAATCTCTACCCGAATGGCTTAAAGAAGAACCTGTTTTAGAAAATAAATCATCTTTTCCTGCATCACTTGAAAGATTGGAAGGCCAAGAAAGTCCACCAGAATGGCTCAGGGAAGCTGATAATAAAAAGACAAATGAAGATTCACAACCATCCAAAATTACTACGCGGGTTGATGAACAACTTTCTACATTCTTTGATTCCAATACGGAATCGAATCCTCCCTTAGGTGAGATCCCATCTCCACCTCCAATTGTTCCTGAGTGGTTAAAGGAAGTTGCCAATACATCAGGATTATCTGACCTTGATAATGAAATTTTACCTTCATGGGCAAAAGATACTGATGCATCCCCAGAATCAAGTGTGGAGAATGTCGATCATAGCTCTGATGAAGTTGAAGCCCCCACCCTTACGGATGAATCGGTTGCATCGTCTGAACCGATTGCTTCGACAGTCTCTGAGGAAAATGTTGCCAATGAAGAATTGGCACCAAGTGTTTCACTCGATGAAGACGCTCAAGCTGAAGATATCGCTGAACTTCCCATTCAGCCTGGGGATTCTTCCAATAGTCCTATTGAATCCTGGCTCGAAAACCTCAATAAGGAAGAATCCAAGTCTGAAGAAAAAGTCCAGGATGGAACAGGAACCTCACCCATATTTGAGGAATTCAGTCACGCTGGGGAAAATGCTGAAATAAAACCTGATACCGAAATCCAATCGAATCAACCGGATCAACCTTTTTCTTCAGAATCGCAATCGGAAGCGCGGCCTTTACCTGATGAAACTCTTGTCAGCAAACCGTTTTCAGAACCAATTATTCAAAATGAAGTCAAGAACGAGCAAATACCTTCTCAGCCTTTGGAATCATCAGAAGAGATCGGTGCTCCCGTGTTGGAAGTAAAACCAGAAGAACCTGCTATTCAAGAATTACCGGCGAATGAAAAAATCGCTGATATCGCACCTGCACTTCAACCCATTGATACACCAGTTTCTATTGAAGAACCACTCCTTGAAACTCCGGAAATGATCGATGATTCCATTAGTGCAGGTTCAGACTTGGATTTGGAATCTTGGTTAAATTCTCTTGAAGAAGTTTCAGGCCCGGCTGTTTCACCCGAGATCCCATCAACCACTGAGGAAGCCCCGATTCAAATTCCAGCTGCAGAAGAAATTCAATCACCAGTCCTAGATACAACGCCTCAACCGGATATGGCTTCACCTCCGATAGAGCAAGTTGCAATCTCTGATAATCTTGAGCCAACTATCGAGCCAATATTAGAGGCAACCCCTCCTGAATTTGCATCAATCGCTAGCCAATCTACTGCTGGCTGGCTCGAAGAGTTGAATGTTGATACTACAAAAGAAGAAGTCTCCCCCGAAGTAATTTCAGAAACAATTCCGGTATTAAATGACGATACCCAAATAGGCATGAAAGCAAAACCTGACCAGGTGATCAATGACAAAACCGAACCCTCGATCACCTTTGAAGATATATTGAATCATGCCAATGAAGCCATGGGACAAGGAAACATTCAAGATGCATTAAAGAAATACAGTATCTTGATCAAATCAGGAGAAAGAATAGAAGAGACTATCCGTGATCTTCGCTCTGCAGTTTATAAGCATCCTTCGGATGTCGCAATCTGGCAAACCCTTGGTGATGGTTATGCCAGGAATAACCGGCTACAGGAAGCTTTGGATGCGTATACGAAGGCGGAAGAATTATTGAAATAATCCTTCAAGGAGAATCCTTTGGAAAAATCCTTAGTACTTATTAAACCCGATGCAGTGCAACGGGGTCTGATCGGGGAAATTATTGTGCGCCTTGAAAAGCGGGGACTTACTCTAGTGGCAGCGAAGTACATTTCAGTAAGCAGGGAACTGGCTGAAAGGCACTATGCAGTTCATCTTGGAAAACCTTTTTACGAAGGTTTATTACGATATATTTGTTCTTCACCGGTAATGGCCATGGTCTGGCAAGGGGAAGATTCGATAGCTGCAGTTCGGCAGACAATGGGTGTCACTAATCCCCTCATTGCGGATCCTGGTACCATCCGACATGATTTTGCTCTAGGCATTGCTCGTAATTTAACGCATGCTTCTGATTCAGTTGCTACTGCAGAAAATGAGATTTCCTTATGGTTTACCAAAGATGAAATTATTCAATGGCAGAGAGATATCGATCCTTGGATTTTCGGCAAGAATTAACATACAACTTGACGCGACAGTCCGTGCATGATATATTTGATGACGCTCGGGGGCGTGGTGTAGTGGTTAAACATGCGGCCCTGTCAAGGCCGAGACCGCGGGTTCAAATCCCGTCGCTCCCGCCAAAAAATCTGTCTTTTTGACAGATTTTTTTCATCTTGAATCACCGATTAAGGACTCATTATGAGTAAATTGCCTTTTCTAAATAATGGAATTGCTCAAATCGCCATCCTTGTACCAGATTTGGAAAAAGCGGTTTCTAATTATTATGATAAATATGGGATTGGACCCTGGTATTTTTACACATACGCCAAACCTTTATTGAAAACTATGTCCTATAAAGGCAATCAAGCTAATTACTCCATGAGAATTGCATTGGCAAATATTGGCACATTACGTATTGAATTGATTCAACCTTTAGAAGGTGAATCAATCTATCATGATTTTATAACTGAACATGGTTATGGATTTCACCATCTGGGTTTGCTGGTTGATGACATGACTGAAGCATTAAAGACCGCTGAAGATCATAATTTACACGTAATTATGGATGGCGAAGGTTTTGGTTTGGATGGTGATGGACATTATTCGTATCTTGATACCGAAGATGAACTTGGTGTCATATTAGAACTCATCCAACGTCCCAAGCGAAGGATATCTCCTGAAAATACATATCCACCAGAAAAGTAGAATGTCAATTTTCGCCAAAAATAATCATGATAGCGGATTTAATATTGGATCAATAAGACTTTCTGGGGATCTAATTTTAGCTCCCATGGATGGATACTCTATTCACCCCTTTAGAATACTAACCCGTGAATTGGGATCCGCCGCTAGTTATTCCGAATTTATAAACGCAAGGGATGTGATAAATGGTCACCCCCACCTTGAACAACGCCTATTCTTTACACCAGAGGAAAAGCCTTTCATTTTTCAACTTGTTGATGATGATCCTGAAAGATTGGTAGTTGCTGCCAAAGTTCTAAGGGAAAGAAATCCAGATGTCATTGATATTAACCTGGGTTGTTCGACGCCCTCTGTATCCGGTCGTGGTGCAGGTGCAGGTTTATTGAAGGAACCCCACAAAATTAAAACCATTCTTACAAGTTTATGCAACAACCTTGATATACCAGTCACGGCAAAAATTAGATTGGGTTGGGATGAAAGTAGTAAGAATTATTTGGAAATAGCAAAAATTATCGAAGATTGCGGATGCAAAGCCATAGCAGTTCACGCGAGAACCAGGGAACAAGGATTCTCCGGAACAGCTGATTGGAGAACAATTACAGAAATCAAATCAATTCTATCCATCCCGGTTATTGGTAATGGAGATATCCAATCAGTAATCGATATTGATGCCATGAAAAAAGTGACAGGTTGCGATGGGATCATGATTGGTCGAGCAGCTATTCAAAATCCATGGATTTTTTCACGTCTTGATAGGGATCAAGTTTCTGATATTGAAGTCTATGCAACCATAAAGAAGCAATTGAAATCCATGCAAGCATTATATGGTGAAAGCACGGGCATCATCCTTTTCAGGAAATTTCTTGTTAGATATCTGTCGTTATTAAAGATCAACAGAAGAATTCGGGCTTCCCTCTTAAAGGAAACAGATAAAAAGGTCCTTCTGGATGGAATTAGTAGATTGATGAAAGTGACCTCGAAGACATGATAGAATCTCATCACTGAAAAGAGTCCCTGTAGCTCAATGGATAGAGTATTGGCCTCCGGAGCCAGTGGTGCGAGTTCGAATCTCGCCAGGGACATTGCATTACTGCCATTTTCGGCAGTTTTTTTTGAATTCAACAAAATGATAATGAATTGTGATAAGGATTCTGATATGATAAGATTTGAAATATTAATGATAGGTTTATAAGGAGGAATTATGTTTCAAACAAATTCTGGAGGATACGGTTTATATCTACTTATCAGCTTGCCAGCACTAATCCTGGGCTTTTGGGCACAAATGAAAGTTCAATCCACGTATAAAAAATATAGCCAGGTTTCCACTTATACAGGTGTGACTGGTTCAGGAGTGGCACGTCATATTTTGGATTCAAATGGATTACAACAAATCAACATTGAACAAACGGGTGGTACTCTCACCGATCATTACGATCCACGATCAAAAATACTCCGATTGAGTGCGCCAGTTTATCAGGGTAGTAGTATTGCCTCTGCAGGAGTGGCAGCACATGAAGCTGGTCATGCTTTACAGCACAAAGAGGGATACGGACCTTTAAAAATTCGATCCTTGATGATACCAACCGTTACTCTTGGCAGCTGGTTGGGACCAATTGTGTTCATGCTTGGCCTAATCATGGCATCACAAACCGGAGATAATATCGCATGGATTGGTATTGCCATTTTCAGTGCAACTGCCTTATTTTCCATCTTAACCGTACCTGTTGAGCTGGATGCAACGCGTCGAGCAAAATCATGGTTATTAAAATCCGGTGCTCTGGTTGAAGGAGAAATGTCAAGCGCTGGTGCAGTATTGGATGCCGCTGCATGGACCTATGTTGCTGGTGCGGTGCAATCACTTTCAACAGTACTATATTATGTTTTATTGCTCCTAGGCAGACGGCGAAGGAATTAATTCCTTTTGAAAATGACCGGTGGTAAACTTACACACCGGTTTTTTATTTTTAAAAATGAGAAATACTTCTTCGCATCGAATAATAATTTTTACCATGTTGCTTCTTGTCATCCTCACTACTATCTATATCGTTTCTCCATTATCTAATCGCGACACTCATGAAGAATGGAAATTTGAAGATCTAAGAATATATGATCCTCTCGATTTAGATCAAGCAAATAATGAATTAATCGCAGTCTATTCACGTCGAATTGACGATTCAATCGAATTTCGCTTGGATCTCCTTGAAGTGACACCCTATAGACAATATTTTTATAAATTGTCATCTCTGAATGATCAGATGACTGCAATTTGGACAGCCACATTTAAAAAGGATTCGAGTCCTTCTTTTACTGTTTTGGATGGGGGATTCGCGAATACTCATGTGGCTCCAACGATAATCATCGATCCAATAATGGATTATGTGGTTTTCCGGTTCAATCTAGATTTTATTGACCAAACTACCGGTGAAGTCAAATATCAGGTTCAAATCATTGATCCTTCGACTGGTCAGGTATTGGATTCTTCACAAGGATTTACAGAGCAACAACATCAAACAAGAAAATCGCCGTTGCTTATGGAGTTTTGGAATACTCTGCCTGCTGATACCCCCAGTCAATTAATGCGCAGTTGGGATGGCGCACACTCAGGTCCATTCGGACAGAGACACGGACTAAATTTTTTGATTGAAAACTCCAATATGTATAAGATCCCTATTACATTGTTGGCCTTGAAAACAACTCATTCATTGCTTGGCTTGACCTTGCTATCTCAAATTGATCATATTCGCCAATATGAAAAAGAAGGTACTTTATCCTTATCAATAAGTGACTTTTCAGATCCCCGGATTTCGTCTTACTCTTTGGAACAATTACAGAAAGAAGTCAGATCGTTTGGATTTCAATCGAATTCATCAGTTTTTGGCTTTTCCACCACAATAAATCCTTTTCAGAGCCGCTTGGTTTATTCGCAACTTGTTGACACAACACATATTTTCCAAATAAAAAATAACAGGTATATTCCGCTCCCCCCCTCTTTCCCATATTCTTCATCAAAAATACCAACCAATTTCCTGGTTATGAATTCAGTATTTGATGAAACAATAAAACGACAATTACTAATTCCAGCTTTGACTTCTGATCCAAATGACCTTGTTGTCCTTGGTGATGATCTGCGCGACTCTCCATGGGCAGATGCACAGTCAGCTCCCATTCTTTTCAAATATATTTCTTCACATCCATGGATCGATGTGTTGGATACTTTAGATTTATGGAATATCAACTCAATTAGGATTTCTTATCAAGAATTACTATTGGTTTGCATGGAATACTTGATTTGTCCCCAAATTCAGCAAAGCAATGAACGTAAGATTTTCAATCCGCAATTATCTGAATTAAGATCCTCTCAACCACTGCTTGATAATTTAAACCATAACAATCCATCGACCAATCTAGCCATAAATTTAATTAACAAGATCAACGATCCTACCAAAGAACCTATCGACCTCGAAGACGAACAAAATACAATTAGCAATATGGATATTTTGTTCGCTAGTGGGAGATGGTTCAATAAACCTTTTCAATCTTCGACCTGCGATATTGATTTTGGTCACGATAATAATTTCGAATGCGTCATTTCTTCCGATGACATCTTTTTGGTAGCAGATTCTGATGAAGGTAGTATCAAATTCGCAATGGGGAAAATGAATGATGATGCAATATTTTTTACAATAACCCCTGATTATGTATATCCAAGGAATCGGGAAATCTCCCTTCCAACTGGGATTCAGGTACTTAATGGAACTTTATCAGATCCATCAGAAATGAATAATCTATATTCCTTCAGACTGAATGGGAATCAAATTTCATTCATTTCATCCGATGGAATGATTGAAAAAATAATTACATTAGAAAACTCAGGAATTAATATCAGGATTTACACCAATACGCCTTATAGCACTTTAATCCCAACCATGCATACAATGAATGCAGTTTCATTAATTGATTGTCTATCTCAAATTGATTTATGTGAAGAATTAGGTGCACCAAGAATTGAGCTGCATCAGGGAGAGATGGTTAGATTTTCTTATCTGGATTCATTTGATCTTCTAAAGAAGGCTGAAGATCCAAATATTGATTATCCCCCAGGACATTATTTGCCCATACCATTTTCAGTGATGGAAATATCAGGAACAGATCTAATAGATTTTTCCTTGCTCTTCCCCAAATAAAATATTAATACGCGGTTGGAAGACTTCTCTTTAATAATTGTCGATTCTGAAGCGCAATGGTTGCACCTTCAGCAGTACAAGTTATTGGATTATCCACCAGGTAAGCTGGGATTCCCAACGATTTTGTAAGAAATTTATCAATTCCCCGAAGCAGCGATCCGCCACCACACAATGCGACACCCCTGTCGATAATATCAGATATCAATTCCGGAGGGGTTTTTTCAAGCACCCGACGGGTGAGCGTCAAGATATTCTCTAAAGGATCTTGAAGCGCTTCAATAATATCCTCGGTGGAAAGAGTGATTGCTTTAGGTAGAGTCGAAACTTGATCCTGTCCCTGTACTTCCATTGTGGCGGGTTGACCTTCCGGAAGTGCAGCGCCAATTTTAATTTTCAGCATCTCAGCGGTGGGTTGCGCGACGATCACTCCGAATTTTTTTCGAATGTATGAAATGATCGCTTCGTCCATTTCCAGACCTCCGGTTCGGGCAGTCTCAGCCGAGATAATGTCGTTCAAGGCAATGACTGCCACCTGATTGACACCGCCTCCAAGAGATATGATCATATTCCCGGATGGGGTGGAAATTGGTAAGTCAACGCCTAATGCAGCAGCGAGAGGTTGAGGTACAAGATATACCTCTCTACTTCCTGCACCTAATCCAGCCTCGTGGACTGCACGCCTTTCGATACTTGTTATTCCATAAGGAATGGTCAGCATAAGGCGAGGACGAAATATTAACATCCTTCCGCAGATGTTCTTGATGTGATAGGCTAATAATGTCTCTGTGACAACAAATTCTGCAACAACCCCATGTGTTAAAGGTCTAATAACAGATATGCTCTCAGGCACGCGTCCAATCATATCCTTGGCTGCCTGCCCAGCTTCAACCATCTTTCCCTCATCGACAATTATTGCAACAATGGTTGGCTCTTGCAGCAGGATCTGGTTATTTTCAGCGATGATGGTGTTCATCGTACCCAGATCAATACCCAATTCGCGAGTTAATCCAGCCATAATGACCTATGTTTATTTTTCATTTTTTATAAGAATTCTCAGTAAACTCAACTTCGATTTCCATAATAGTCAATTCTATTCGACTTTTCTGACTTGATATTGTAACATGTCTGAAAATTGCGAATGCTCGGACAAGGTCATTAATTATCTCCTCTTTAGGTACTGAAAAATCGAAATTCGGAAATTCCAATATGAACAGAATGTACCCTGTCAAAAATAAATGGTTACTTAGCCAAATAATTCAATATTTAAAGTTCGGTGATGTTAATATAATTTTTAGAAAGTAAGGTAATTGAGGAAGAATTGAAGTTCAGGTTGAAAAATATTGGAGTGCTAATTTCAATCTGGACTCCAGATCTTTTGGCGCATCTTTTGGAAAAGATTGGATTGCGGCTTGAGCTTCAATAACCGAATATCCAAGAGAAACGAGAGCTTCCTGAACTTCGGTATCGACATCCATATAACGCAATGCCTCCATGGCAGATGCATCTTGCGCCACTTTACCCTGCAGGTAAAGAACTATTTTTTGTGCGGTCTTATTCCCCACTCCAGGAACTTTATTGAACATATTTGGTTGTTCGCTTATCACTGCTCTCCTGATGACATCCACTGATAATGATGAGAGCAAAGAAAGAGCTGTACGAGGCCCTACACCACTCACACCAATCAATAAGATAAAGATCTCTCTCTCGTCCTCGCTTTCAAATCCATATAATGCTAATACTTCTTCCCTTACGACCAGGTACGTATGAAGAAAGATTTTATCGTCTGAGGTGAATTTCGATCGTGATTGTTGGGTTACATTAACTTTAAATCCGATTCCTCCGATGTCAATAATGAAGTGATCGGAACCAACTTTGATTATCTGTCCATGAATTGAGGAGATCATTAATTCATTCCTTCTTTTGAATTCCTATGTACTTGATCATATATTTCATATAGTAACACACCAGTAGCAATAGAAATATTCAAGGAATCACTTCTTCCAACCATAGGAATTGAAACCATTTTACAGATTTTTTGAAGTTCTTTGCTTAATCCTTTTTGCTCACTCCCCATCATCAGGATCATTGCTTTTTTATATTGCCTATCGCGGTAATAGGTATTTGCATTATCCGATGTGCCAATGATGAGTCCTTGGTAATTATTCGCCCAAGAAATAAAACTATCTGTGGTGGTCAATACAACTTTCTGCGAAAAAATCGCTCCCATACTGGCCCGAACGACCGCGGGATCAAAGGGATCAATGCAATGATTTAATAATATTATTCCTTGCGCTCCAGCACCATCCGCAGTCCTGATTATGGTTCCAAGATTTCCTGCATCTTGGATCGCTTCCAAACCTACCCATAATCCCTGTCTATCTGAGATGCTATCAATATCAAATGTCCGTTGCCTGGCAATAATTGCTATCCCCTGAGGACCATCCTTGCTGGATAAATATCCGAATACTTCGGGGCTTAATTCGACTATACGAATACCTCTTCTATTTGCCTGCTGCACAAGTTCTTTGCCAAACTCACTGATCAGCAAATCATTAGAAAATAGGATCTCATCAATCTCCCAATCCAATTGAAAAGCTTCTCCCACCAGACGTAGACCTTCAGCATAAAAAAGACCAGTTTCTTCTCGTTCCTTGCGCTCTCGAAGCTTCCTTATTGACTTTATGTGTGAATTCGAGGTGCTTGTGATCATTATTGATTTTGAGACAATATTTGCTTGAATTTTTGATTATGGATGTGGCAAATGGCGATCGCCAAGGCATCAGCAGCATCGTCAGGTTCTGGGATTTCTTCCAGGGAAAGTAACGCTTTTACCATGGTTTGCACCTGCTCCTTCTGTGCAGATCCATATCCACTTACAGCCAGCTTTACTTCCATTGGTGTATATTCGAAAATCGGAATGCCCACTTCAGCCAGTGCCAGAATGGCCACTCCTCGTGCCTGTCCAACAGATAAGGCAGTTGTTACATTCTTTTGAAAAAAAAGCTTCTCCACAGCGCCGCATTCAGGCTTGTGGAGAGAAATTGTCTTATTCAGCGCTCGATATAGTTCCAATAATCGCTCGCCGGGTGAAAGCTTGGAAGCGGTTTCTATGACCCCGTAATCAATTGCATCAAGCTTTCCATCTGATGACTCACGGATAAAGCCAAATCCTGTGATCGCAGTACCAGGATCAATGCCAAGTACTAACATTTGGTCTTATGCGGCCTCCCAAGCTGCCATTGCCTCATCCGAAATATGTAGATTGGAGAATATGTTCTGCACATCATCCAATTCCTCAATGGTGTCTATTGTTCGGAGAACCTGCAAAGTATCTTCGATTGAAAGATCCATTTCCTGATTCGGAATCATCCGTAATTCAGCTTCATCTGGCTGAATCCCCGATCCACGAAGCTTATCACTCAGGATCTTGAAATGTTCAACGGGTGCAAAAACCTCGATTGTTTCTCCATCAGTTACGCAATCATCTGCCCCGCCATCCACGGCAATTTCAAAAATCTTATCAAAATTCGAACCATTATCTGATATCGCAAAATACGCAATCCTTCTGAATTGCCAGGCTACGGATCCAGATTCCCCCAAATTTCCACCAGCTCTCGTTATGGCATGTCTAACTTCAGCAACTGTTCGGTTTTTATTCTCAGTAACACATTCGATCATAATAGCTACACCGTTAGGTCCATAACCTTCATAAAAGACCTGCTCAAAAACTTCCCCTTCCTTGCTCTCACCGGTTCCACGCTTCATGGCGCGTTCTATATTGTCCTTGGGCATATTTTCTGAACGCGCTTTTTCAATCGCCAATCGCAACCTGAAGTTGGACTCAGTATCCGCTCCTCCTTCGCGTGCAGCCATGACAATTTCACGCGTTAATCTCGTAAAAACCTGACCCCGTTTTGCATCTGCGGCGCCTTTTTTACGTTTGATGGTCGCCCACTTGGAATGACCAGACATATGAACCTCGCTTAAGCTCTATTTAACTGGATGAATTGGAATAAAAACCGATTATACCATGCGAGCTATTTAGACATTAATTAATTAGATGACTGGATTCCTCAGACTCCCTATACCCTCGATGCTTATTTCCACCAAGTCATTTTTTATCAAGGGTCCAATTCCCGCCGGCGTTCCTGTCAAAATCAAATCACCAGGGTTAAGTGTCATGATCGACGATATGAAGGAAATGATCTGAGGGATCGAAAACACCATTTCCCTAATGGAGGCCATCTGTCTTAACTCATCGTTTACTTTGCACGTTATTATTGCATCTGCGGGGGTGAATTCGGTCTCAATCCAAGGACCAACGGGGCAAAAAGTATCAAATCCCTTTCCCCTTGTCCATTGACCGTCACGGCGCTGCAAATCCCTTGCGGTAACATCATTGACGATAGTATATCCAAATATGTAATTATTAGCATTTTCCATCGAAATCCATCGCCCGTTCTTACCAATGACTACTCCCAATTCAGCTTCATGATCAACTTGATTAGATTGCGGAGGTAAAACAATTTTCTCCCCGGGTCCAATAATAGATGATGGAGGTTTAAGGAAAATCAAGGGTATTTCAGGGACCTCTACTCCTTGTTCGGTGGCATGATCTATATAGTTCCTACCAACACAGATGATCTTTCCAGGTAAAAGTGGAGAAAGTAGCTTTACGTTACTCATCGGTAAACTTGCTTCCAACCGGCGGTATTCTCCAAAAAGATCGCCGATTATCTTGCCTGCCAACTCATCTTTTATCCAACCGTATGATGTTTGTCCGTCTTTTTCCGAAAAACGAATAAATTTCATGATTTTCCCTTGTATATAGAAAAGATGAATTGATGATTTCTCAATCGATAGGGTATAATTTTATCATCGGGCGGGTAGCTCAGTTGGTTAGAGCACATCTCTTACACAGATGGGGTCGCAGGTTCGAGTCCTGTTCCGCCCATATCCACTATTGCTTTTATGAGAATCTAATAATTATTATATATGACTGCGATATAATAAAAACATGTCTGGGGATGACAGGCTTCGACGGAGGAGGCTGATCCCGGATGGCGAGCCGAGAGGTGCCGAACTCGTAAAACCAGCACACAAATTAAGTGCCAACCGCACTCAATATGCTGCTCTCCCCCTGGCTGCATAAGCCAGAATGAGCACCAATGGTCTCCTTGAGAGGCCACGTCTGCCCCTCCCGATCTCTTGCCGGTGAGGGAACAGGCGCTACAAAGCAGGAGTGCCGCATGAAATGCCGTGATTTATGCGAAAGAGGGCTTTTGGGCTCAAACGGATAGCTGATTGCCTTTTCTGTTGATCCTGGGCATATCAGTGAAGCTAAAGATCGACTACGCTCGTAGAAATTCGAGGATCTATTCTTTCGGACGCGGGTTCGATTCCCGCCATCTCCACACGAAAGCTGGGATTTCCCCAGCTTTCTCTTTTCTAAATAGAGCAGATCAAGCCTTTTAGATAAGAGCCTTCCGGGAAATTAAGAGCTACAGGATGATCCGCGGCCTGGTGCATGCGATCGATTATTCTTGCTTCAACTCCTGCATCCAGAGCAGCATCCGCAACAATTTTTTGAAATAATTCCGGTGAGATCCCACCGGAACAAGAAAACGTAAAGAGAATACCTTGTGGATTCAAGAGCTTGAAGGCCAAAAGATTGATATCCTTATACCCTCTGGCAGCTTTGTCAGCAGAACTCACGGTAGGTGCGAATTTTGGTGGATCAAGGACGATCAAATCGAATGATTGCCGGCTATCGCGAAGCGTCCTTAATTCAGAGAAAACATCTCCGATAAGCCAATCGGTATTCCCGCTTTCCATTTGATTCAATAAACAATTTTTCTTGGCAATTTCTATCGCTTCTGAAGAAGATTCAATTGACAAAACGTGTCTGGCTCCACCAATAAGGGCATTAAGTGTGAATCCCCCTGTGTACGAAAAGCAATTTAAAACGCCACGGTCACGTGAAAAGTTGCGTATTGTTTTCCTATTTCTCCGCTGGTCAAGATAGAAACCTGTTTTCTGTCCGTGCTTGATATCTACGTAATATTTCAAACCATTTTCATTAATCACCAGTTCTTTAGGCGGCTCTGCCCCGGACAATAAACAAGTCCTTGGCTCCAAACCCTCAAGGGATCGAATATCCACATCGGATCTCTCATAGATATTCATTTCTCCCAATTCTTTCTGGCAAATATCGACTATATCATTACGATAACATTCCATCCCTGCAGAAAGTATTTGAATAACAAGATACGACCCATATTTATCAATGATCAACCCCGGCAAACCGTCAGATTCGCCATGCACTAGTCTGAAACTATCACAGTCGTTTAACTCATCAAGTTGATTTCTATTTATTCTGGATTTTTTTATCTTTGAAGCAATAAAAGAACGGTTTATCTCATCTGATTCTTTCCAGGACCAGATGCGCGCCCGGATTTGAGAGTAGTGGATTAAATGATGCCCATGCAAGAAAAATTCCCTCATGATTAATGACTTTTACCAAACCTCCAGGTTCCGCATCTCCTACAACACGATTAACAGCCCCTGAAAATATCCAGGGATGTTTCCTTAATACTGACTTCTCGCGACCAGGTTTTAGGACAAGCTCTGCAGAGTGATTTATTTTTTCTCCACCAGGTTTCTAAGTTCCTGTTCAGTAATGATTTGAATATTGTTTAACCTTGCCTTCTCGAGTTTTGATCCAGGATTTTCACCCATCACCAAATACGAAGTAGCTTTACTGACACTATCGGTCACTTTTCCCCCATGCGCTTCTATAAAATCTTTCGCACCTTCACGTGAAAAATTAGGTAGAGTTCCGGTGACCACAAAAGTAAGGCCATCTAACGATTGTCCTAATTTATCCTTGCTAACCGCTTCTCCTATCGGCCAGACTCCTTTATCTAGCAGCTTCTCAAGTATCTCCTTATTCTTAGGGCGAAAAAACCAATCTTCAATTGCTAGTGCTATATTTGGTCCTATCCCCTCGATGGATCGTAAACTTGCATGATCCGCCTCCGATAAAGCTTTCAAATTCCCATAATGTTTCGCCAAATCAGAAGCCACGACTTCCCCAACACCGTGGATTCCCAAGGCTGCAATTAATCGGGATAGATTTTGACTCTTTGAATATTCTATCGATTGAATCAAATTATCCGCTTTTTTATCCGCAAATCCCTCAAGATTTAATAGGTCGTTTTTGGATAACCGATAAATATCTGCTACATCTTTCACCAATTTTTCATTCACAAGTTGTTCAACGATTTTTATCCCAAGACCCACAATATCCATCGTCTCCCTAGAAACAAAATGCTCAATATTCCTAATCAATTGCGCTGGGCAGGCTGCATTGACACAATACCAGGCTACCTCATCATCGTAATGTTCAACAGCCTGTCCACACGCTGGACAGTCTTTGGGAGGTTGAAATTCCTTCTCAGATCCATCTCGCAGTTCTTTTACCGGGCCGATAACATAGGGGATGACATCGCCAGCTCGCTTTAAAAGCACGCGATCACCTACCCGGATGTCCTTTTCCTTAATGTAATCAAAATTATGTAATGTGGCTTGACGGATAATTACGCCACCTAATTCAATAGCTTCCAATTCTGCAGTGGGTGTGAGCACTCCCGTTCTCCCCACATTCACACCAATATTAAGTAATTTAGTTGTTACTTCCCTGGCCGGGAATTTATATGCAATCGCCCCTCGGGGGTCTTTTCCTACAAATCCCAGGGAGGCAGCAAGATCCAGATCATCAATTTTTATTACCACCCCATCTGCCTCAAAAGGAAGGGTGTCTCTTTGAATCATCCAATGATCAAGGGAATCAATAACTTTTTTTATACTTTCGGTTTTTTCACATTGAGGGGCGATTGGAAACCCCAAAGACCCTAAATACTGAAGCGTTTGCCATTGTGTATTTGGAACAGGACCATCAGCCGAAACAATTGAATAACAAAGAATAGTTAATGGTCTTGATGCAGTTAGATTTGGATCGAGTTGACGTAAAGAACCAGCCGCTGTATTGCGGGGATTCTGATATGTCTTTTCACCAGCTTCTTCCAGCCGTTGATTCAATTCATGAAATTCACTAATATTGATGAATACTTCTCCCCTGACAACAAGTACTTTTGGAGGTAATGGACCGTTTGAATCGACTGGGATACGTAAAGGTATCGATTTTATGGTGCGAAGGTTTTGCGTAACCTCCTCACCAATAATGCCGTCTCCACGAGTTGCTCCTTTGACCAAGACTCCATCTTGATAATGGATAACTACTGTCAATCCATCAATCTTTGGTTCGAGCACAAAACTCGTATTTTCCACGCGTTTATCAAGTTTATCTAGCCTTTCAAACCAATCCATGATTTCGTCAGTTGAAAACGCATTGGCAAGGCTTAAGATGGGAGCAGGATGGGATATCTTGCTAAATTTTTCAGATATTTTCCCCCCCACCCTTTGTGTTGGTGAATCCGGTGTAATAGCTTCAGGATGTTCGTCCTCCAACTGCTTTAATCGGATTAGCAGTCGATCATATTCCAGATCGCTAATAATTGGATCATCCAATACATGATATCGATAAATGTGAAAATTTATTTCTTGTTTAAGTTTTTGAATTTCATCATAATCATTCATAATTCAATTATATTCAGAAACTTCATTGATAATACATCGTATACTTTTTAGGATTATTGCACCTTGTAAATTTCAATGTTACACTAATATCATTACCAATGGAGGATGACAAATGAAGACGATAGCTTATATTGCAGCAGCCATCTTACTTTTTTTTGGAATCATGTTCATTTGGAGTTCATTCAGTCCTGAAGGTGCACCAGCCAATTTAATTATTGGAATTGTTACTGTATTAATAGGTTTTGTATTGATTTTCTGGGCATCAAGAAAACCAAAAGCTGGTGATACAGAAAATATCACAGTCAACATCGATATGCCCGGTAATGTCTCGATGGACACGCTGAAATGCAAGTCTTGCGGTGGAGTGCTTGCACCCAAGGATGTGACATTGGTGGCAGGTGCACCAGTGGTAACTTGCCCATTCTGCAAAACGACTTATCAATTAACTGAAGAACCTAAATGGTAAATTGACATTGGGAGGGATAAACATGACCCGCTTTAAGTGGTTATCGTTTGTGTTAATCGCAGTCTTATTGGTTGCTAATTTCTCACCTGTCTATGCTCAAGACTATAGTTTTGCATTATTGAGCGAGTCTGTAGTTTTATCTTTAAATTCTGATGGAACCGCCTCTTTGGATTATACGTGGCTGTTTCAAAATGATCCCTCTGCACCTTATATCGAGTACGTGGATGTTGGTCTTCCCAATGAGGATTATGATTTCTCGACTGTTTCTGCCTCCGCCAATGGCACCCCTGTTTACGATATAAGTCAAGTTAGCAATGGCGTTTCCATATATCTTGGGAATAATTCGATCGCACCAGGTGATCAGGGTACAGTAACTCTACATGTCGGTGGAATCACGAACATGCTCTACAAAGGTACCGCAGATGAAGCTGAACCTTATGCTAGCGTGCAATTCTCACCGAACTGGTTTGGCTCGCAATATGTCCATGGGGCTACCCTCGTCAATGTGACCATTTTCCTTCCTGTCGGCATGAATTCTGAGGAACCTCGATATTTTACGCCTAGCAATTGGCCTGGAAGTTCTGAACCTACCGCTTCAGGTTTTGATGATCAAGGCCGGGTATATTTTCAATGGCAAAGTGAGCAAGCCAATGGTTATGATCAATACACCTTTGGAGCTGCATTTCCAGCACGGTTAGTACCCGAGAGTGCGATATCCACTCCTCCATTAATCGATTTTAGATTCGAAGAAGCCCTCCCCTGCCTGTGTTTTGGTGGATTTTTCCTATTCATCATTCTAATGATTGTCCTCGGAGTAAATAGTGCAAGGAAGAGGAAATTGCAGTATCTTCCTCCAAAAATCGCATTGGAAGGTCACGGTATTAAACGCGGTTTGACAGCGGTTGAAGCAGGGATATTGATGGAAGAGCCGATGGATAAAATCCTTACCATGACGCTGTTTTCGACCATAAAAAAGAATGCAGCCAAAGTAATCACCCGCGATCCATTGAAACTCGAGATCAACGATCCCCTACCTGAAGATCTATATCCTTATGAAGCTGATTTCCTCAAAGCAATGCAGAAAATAACCCCAAAAGAACAGCGTCTCGGATTGCAGGATATGATGGTCAACCTGGTTAAGGGTGTTTCAGAGAAAATGTCTGGTTTTAGTAGAAAAGAGACGCTCGTTTTCTACCAAGACATCATGAAACGCGCATGGGAAATGGTCGAAAGCGCCGATACACCAGAGGTTAAAAGTCAAAAATTCGAAGAAGTCATGGATTGGACCATGTTGGATGATAAGTACGGAGATCGCACGAAGGAAGTTTTTGGCTCCAATCCAGTATTTCTACCTCGTTGGTGGGGAGGTTATGATCCATCATACCGTTCGACCTCAACTGGCGGTGGTGGCGGTCTAAAGACTAGCGGCGCTCCAACATTAAGTGCCGGTAAGAGCTCTGGAACGGTCAGCATGCCAAGCCTGCCTGGTGCAGATTTCGCAGCTTCCATCACTAATAGTGTTCAAACGATGGCGGCGGGGGTCGTTGGCAACGTTTCAGATTTCACCGGGAATGTTACAAATAAGACCAATCCAGCACCCAAGCCTACTTATACTTCCTCTCGTGGAGGTGGTTTTAGCGGAGGAGGTGGTCATTCCTGCGCGTGTGCCTGCGCCTGTGCTGGGTGTGCCTGTGCCTGTGCTGGCGGTGGTAGATAAATCCTTGAATGGCCTTGATAGATAAGTTTTTCTCCAAACTATCCTCACCACTGGATTCCAAAGGTCAATCATCCGGAATCCAGTCGGGTATTTACCATTATTCGATCAACACATCCGATGCGGAGAATCGGATTCATCTCAGGATAGAGCCTGATGGATTGGGCATTTTGATCCTCAACGCCAATCAAATACTTCATCTTAACCAAACTGCTGCCTATATGGCGTTTTTCTACCTTGAGCAGATCTCGATGAAGGAAATCCAAAGTAGAATGACCAGGGATTTCCGGATCAGTTCAGATCAAGTCGAAAAAGATTTCATCGAATTCAAAGAGCAGTTTTCGGCTCTGATAAATCCATTTTCCGATGCTTGCCCGATCTGTGACCTGGGGATAGAGGCAACTATGCCCTTCTCCCATATACCCTCCGCACCTTATCGCATGGATCTGGCAATAACTTACAGGTGCAATAATGATTGTTCCCATTGCTACAATGCCAGATCAAGAAATCATCCGGAGTTGGAAACGAAAGACTGGAAAGGGATCCTTAATAAGCTGTGGTCTCTGGGGATACCACATATTGTATTTACAGGTGGAGAACCCACTCTGCGTCCTGACCTCGCTGAATTAATTCAATATGCTGAGGGAATCGGGCAAATTACAGGTCTAAATACCAACGGCAGGAGGTTATGTAAAAAGGAATTCACAACCAGGCTGGTCAATGCAGGTCTTGATCATATCCAAATCACACTCGAGTCCCAAATCATGGGTGTTCATGATCAAATGGTAGGTTCAAAAGGTGCTTGGACTGAAACCGTTGCAGGGTTGAGAAATGCGGTAAAAGAACACCTTTATGTTATGACCAATACAACTTTATTAAGGAATAATTACCATTCACTCGCCGGCTTATTGGATTTCTTGGCCGATGAAGGGGTAAAAACTGTAGGATTGAATGCTCTCATCTATTCCGGCCAGGGAATAACGGTTGGTACGGGTTTGGAGGCAGAGGAATTACCTGCACTACTGGAGATTGCCCGGGAAAAAACGAGTCACAATAACCAAAAGCTAATCTGGTACACACCGACACAATATTGTCACTTTGATCCTGTTCAAATGGAATTGGGAGTTAAGGGATGCACTGCAGCTCTATTTAATATGTGCGTTGAACCTGATGGCAGTGTTATACCCTGTCAATCTTACTATTCTTCGCTGGGGAAATATCCAAAGTGACCCATGGCAGGATATTTGGGGTCATCCGCTGGCAAAAAGCCTTCGCGAGCGTAAATCCATTTCCGCAAAATGCTTGAATTGCTCTTTCATAGCCGAATGCGGTGGTGGATGCCCATTGGCAATGAACATAACCGAACCGAATCCCGACGCCATATCCAACTCTGAATTTGCTTGAAGATGGAGGACAAGATGAAAGAACGCATCCGATTATGGTCTGATAAACTATTCAAAACCGTTGAATTGATTCCCGCAGGAATGTACCATTATCAATCTCCAGGCGATGCAGAGAATCAATTCCGCCTGCACTTGAGAATTGAACCTGATGGAAATAGTATCCTGATATTAAATGCGGCCACGGTTTTACATCTCAATCAGACGGCCACTGAATATGCATATTATCTTATGCAGAATAAATCATCCCAAGAAATATCAGAGTTAATGGCACAACGCTACAGAATATCTGCTGATCAGGCTAAATTGGACAGTGAGTCCTTCAAAGAGCAGTTGGATACATTCATAAACACCCCTGACCTTGCCCCAGATATATTCATGGATTTTGAAAGGTTGGATCCTTACTCTGAGCAAATCTCCGCACCTTACCGTATCGATTGTGCGCTCACTTATAAGACTTCAGACCCCTCAAATAAAAAACTTGCTCCTGTTGATCGTGTAAAACGAGAATTATTGACTGAAGAATGGAAAACGATTCTAAATAAAATTTGGTCAGCTACTGTACCTCAAGTTGTTTTTACTGGAGGTGAACCAACCCTCAGACCCGATTTACCTGAATTGATTACCTATTCTGAAACACTTGGTCTGGTTAGTGGATTGGTGACAGATGGTCTCCGGTTGTCTGAAAAGAAATATCTACATCAACTACTTAACGCAGGCTTGGATCATCTGATGCTTGTTCTCGACCCGGATAACGAACAGGCATGGGAAGCTGTTCGCGATGTAGCCGCGGAAGATATATTTGAAACAGTGCATCTGACCATAACAAAAGCTAATGCAACTAGTATTCATAAGACAATTGAAAAATTATCGCGAATCAAGATTTCTGCACTTTCCTTGAGCGCCATTCATCCTTCATTAAAAGAAGTGGTAAAAGAAGCCAGGAATTTTTCCGGGGAAAGTGGATTGAACCTTGTTTGGGACATCCCGGTTCCTTATTCAAATTTCAATCCGATTGCGCTCGAACTCGCCGAACACCATGAAACCACTCGAGGTGCAGGTAAAGCTTGGCTGTATGTTGAACCTGATGGAGATGTCCTACCCGAGCAGGGTGAAAATAAAGTACTCGGAAACTTATTGACCGATGAGTGGCCAACCATCTGGAAAAAACAATAATTTGGATTTATCCATAAATGAATGGCACACTCGGTTTAAGCAACAAGCTGGTTGGACAAGTCAGCTTAGAAAATACATTTTCCAAGAACTTCACCTCGAATCTTGTCATCGTGTCCTCGAAGTAGGCTCAGGTACTGGCGTCATCATAGATGAGATTCAATCCAATTGTTCGGCTTTATGTTATGGGTTGGATGTAGATCTGAATCGAGTTCTATTTAGTAAAGCATATTCTCCCGGTAATCATTTCATCGCTGCAGACGGTTATCGAATCCCCATTTCAGATGACACATTTGACCAGGTTTATTGCCATTTCTATTTGTTGTGGATGCATGATCCCCTGTCAGCTATTAAGGAAATGACCCGAATTTTACTTCCCGGGGGCGCGATAATTATTTTAGCTGAACCGGATTATGGCGGAAGAATTGACTTCCCCCGTGATCTGGAAAAGATTGGTGATGGACAGCGATTATCCTTAATTAATCAAGGCGCAAATCCTTTAATTGGTCGTGAATTAACTTTACTTTTAAAATCGGTGGGATTACAAGATATTTCCATGGGGTTGGTGTCCTGGAGTGGAATACAGCCATTTTCACAGCATGATTTCGATATCGAGTGGTCTGTAATCCATTCAGACCTGTCAAATCAGTATTCGCAGGAGACCATTAATAAGCTCAAAGAATCTGACCTGGATTCATCCAAAAAAGGTATCCGGATTTCTTTAACACCAACATTTTACGCTTGGGGGATTAAATCCTAGGCTCTTATTGACGCCCCTCTCTCTTGTGTTTATAATTCGTTGGCTTTTGGGGAAGTGCTGGAATTGGCAGACAGGCATGACTTAGGATCATGTGCCGAAAGGCGTGAGGGTTCAAGTCCCTCCTTCCCCATCGTACTCTGCATATCATAAGGATTGTAAATTGAAAATCGAGACTCAAAAACGTGATGATCATCAGCTGAAAGTAACCGCAGAATTTGAACCATCCTCACTTGATTCATATAAGATAAAAGCTGCAAAACAAATTTCACGCGAATCAAAAATTCCTGGATTTCGTCCTGGAAAAGCGCCATTATCTGTGGTGAGACGAATTTATGGAGATGAGCACATCCAGAATCATGCCATCGAGTTGATGATCGATGATATCTACCCAAAAGTAATTGATGAAGCGAAAATAACTCCTTCGGGTCCTGGTTCATTAGATGAAGTAATCAGTCAGGATCCTCCGAAGTTTTCATTCATTATTCCCCTTGAACCTGAAATCGACCTGGCTAAATACGCTTCGATCAGATTGGATTATCACGAACCAAAAGTTGATGAAAAAGAAGTAGAGAAAACCATACAAAATTTCCAACGCATGTTTGCTACGGCAGAACCAGTAGAGAGACCAGCGCAGGATGGGGATATGGTTTATCTCAAGATCTCAGGGACATCGACTTCACCCAGCGAAGGGGAAGATTCAACGATTATCAAGGAAACACCCACGCAAATTTGGATTGGCAATGATCCAGATCAAGAAAACCCCTTCCCTTATAAAGGATTTGATAAGGAACTTATTGGCTTGTCAGCATCGCAGGAAAAAACAATCATACATCGTTTTCCAAAAGATTCTCCATTTGAGAATCTAAAGGATAAAGAAGTATCCTTCCAAATTTCAGTGCAGAGTGTCAAGACGATGAAATTACCGGTTCTTGACGATGCATTTGCCAAAACAATGGGTGATTTTGCTTCTCTGGAAGCTCTACGAGATTCTATCCGCAAGCGTATCGAGATAAATTCCCGTGAAGAATATGATCGTGATTATTATGACCAGATCCTCGATAAAATAATCGTTCAATCAAAAATCAAATATCCTCCTCAAATATTGGAAGATGAGAAACGGCATGTGCTCGAACATCTTCAACAGGATCTTGCTGAACAGAAGATGGATTTGGATACATACCTTAAATTGAATAATAAAGAAAAAGAAAAATATTTTGAAGAAGAAATCACACCGATAGCAAAAAAACGACTAGAAAGATCATTGGTATTGGATGAAATTGCGAAAAAAGAAAACATACAACTGAGTAAAGAAGAAGTTAGCCAGGAATTCAATCAAACTCTATCTGAAATGCAGCCTTCAAAGGAATTTCAGAAATTAAATCGGAAAACTTCACCGCAACGCGTTGCAAATGCAGTAGCCATTCAGGCTGCAACGCGATTAATGAGTCGGCGGGTTCTTGAGCGATTAAAGGCAATCGCGACTGGAAAAGCTGAAAACAAAACAACAGCTAAAAAGAATTCAGAAAAGAAATCTGCTTCCTTAAAATCAAAAACAGCAACGGATCCAAAAGTAAAAGCAGTAAAAACAAAAAAAGAAAAGAATATTTAGTTCATTATTATCGGAAAAAGGAGCTGAAAATGAGTATCCCGGAATTCAAATCCGTTATCCCCATGGTTGTAGAGTCATCTGGTCGCGGTGAACGCGCCTATGATATCTATTCTCTTTTGCTGAGGGAAAGGATCATTTTTGTTGGAACACCCATTGATGACCAGGTTGCCAATGTCGTCGTTGCCCAATTGCTTTATTTGAGCCATGAAGATAACGAAAAAATGATCCAAATGTATATTAATTCCCCTGGGGGCCAGATATATTCTGGATTGGCGATTTATGACACGATGAAAATGATCCCAAACAAGATCAGCACGGTAGCTGTTGGCGTCACCGCTTCCTTTGGTACTGTGCTCCTGGCAGCTGGTACAAAGGGTCAAAGATATGCACTTCCGCATGCGACAATACACATGCATCAGCCTCTCGGTGGTGCTGAAGGGCAAGCATCGGATATTGAAATTCAAGCCAGGGAGATCCTTCGGCTTAAAGCGCGCCTGAACGAAATACTCTCTCAAAGCACCGGTCAACCGCTGGACGTGATTGAAAGAGATACCGATCGAAATTTCTACCTCGAAGCTGAACAGGCAGTAGAATACGGTATTGTTGATCAAGTGCTCAAATCCGGCAGTTAATCTTATTGATTTCTTTTTTTGGAAGTAATCAGCCGGATAGCAGATCGCTGTCCGGTTTCCATTTTGGAGAATTGATGATCAAACAATTAAAACCTGAAATAAAAGCTGTGATCCTTGATATGGATGGTGTTTTATGGAGAGATAAAACCCCAATTGTGGACCTTCCCAAAGCGTTTGCACGCATGGAATCATTGGATCTAAAAATCATCCTCGCAACAAATAACACCATGAAAACTCCTTTACAATTCGCTGAAAAATTGGAAGGCATGGGAGTCAAGATTTCTCCCGAACAAATCATCAACTCACCCATGGCTGCCGCTTTCCTCGTAAAACAGAGATTTCCGAAAGGTGGACCAGTGTTTATCATTGGCGAGGTAGGTACTCAGGAGGCAATGAAGGAAGTAGGATTCTTTCATTCCGAAGTCGATCCACAGGCAGTCGTGGTCGGATTGGATAGACAGATCACTTTCGAGAAATTTAAACAAGCAACATTATGGATTAGAAAAGGACTGCCTTTTTTTGGCACCAATCCTGATCTAACCTTCCCGGTACCTGAGGGTTTTATTCCTGGCACAGGACCATTTCTGGCATTTCTTGAGGCATCCACCGGGATTAAACCAATAATTGCTGGAAAACCGTATCCCTTCCTCTTTAACCTTTCCTTCGAAAGATTAGGTCTACCGGCTGAGCAGATTATCGGGATTGGCGATCGACTGGAAACGGATATCTTGGGCGCTCAAAGAGCAGGTTGCCGAACAGGTTTGGTACTCTCTGGAGTCTCTACACTGGAAGATGTTAAGAAATGGGAACCTAAACCGGATCTCATTGCCAAAGATCTCCTTGAATTACTGGGATAAATAACCTTGCCTCCAACATCTGAAAAGAAGCAACATATCTATAACCTCACATTTGAAGAGCTGGTTATGGCAGTGGCTGCCTTGAACTCTCAGAAATATCGAGCCAGTCAGATTTGGGATGGGCTATACCACCAATTGTGGTATCAACCGGATCATTTCACTAATCTCCCAAATGCTGTTCGA
This sequence comes from uncultured Chloroflexia bacterium, assembly GCA_963804865.1. Classification (GTDB taxonomy): domain Bacteria; phylum Chloroflexota; class Anaerolineae; order Anaerolineales; family Anaerolineaceae; genus CAVVEQ01. The sequence goes on along the minus strand of CAWDSH010000001.1, from coordinate 348,610 downwards.
AAGTCTCTATCCAATCATTTTGACTTCCTTCTATTATCACCAAAGAATACCATCGTCTCAAAAGATGCACTAACAGAAAAAACATTGTTCGGACTCACTGATGGAAATTTTATTGAAACAGTATTGATGCTTTACGAAAATCGGCAGACGATTTGCGTCTCAACGCAATCTGGCTGCGGAATGGGGTGTGTTTTTTGTGCTAGTGGTCAAATGGGATTGAAACGGAACTTATCCGCAGGAGAGATTGTCGAACAAATAATCTTCTATGCCCGATTTTTAAAACAGAGAGGAAAGCAGGTCACAAACGTGGTTTATATGGGAATGGGCGAACCATTTCAGAATTTCGATTCAGTGATGAAATCCATTGACATATTAAACGACCAAAATGGTTTCAACCTGGGTGAACGACGATTCACAATTTCAACAGTTGGCTTAATCCCAATTATTGATGAGTTTGCATCTCAGAAAAGACAAATCAATTTAGCGATCAGTCTCCATGCCCCGGATGACTATCTCCGTAGCCAGTTGATCCCAATCAACCAGAAATACGGGATAGATGATTTGATATCTGCTTGTATTCGTTATACAAAAAAAACAGGCCGGAGAGTTTCATTTGAGTACGCCCTTATTCAAGACATCAATGATTCATTAGATCATGCTAAAGCTCTCTCGAAGTCATTGAAGGGGCTATTATGCCACATCAACCTTATTCGATTAAATCCGTCAGATCAGTATTCTGGGAATCCTTCACCTTTCGATCGCACGAATTTATTTAGAAATGAAATATTAAAATCCGGTATCCCTTGTAGCATTCGTCTGCGTAGAGGGATTGAGATCAACGCTGGATGCGGTCAACTGGCATATAGAGGGACTTATCAATCCTCGCTCAAAAAACTATAAATTTGACATGTTATAATCGGCGCGATGGTTGATTTTCTTAACAAATGGCGCGAAGGTCTTAAGCGCACCCGAAATCGAACTTTCGGTCAAATCGCTAACATTATTGGGACTTCCGAGATTACCAAATCAACTTGGGAATCCTTGGAAGACCTCTTTATCCAATCTGATATAGGAATTGAAACAACTGAAGAAATCCTTTTCGAATTAAAAAAAGAAATCAATAAGGGCGGAGTAACGAAATATTCCGATTTTAGAATTGTTTTAAAAGAAGTTTTAATCGGACATCTATCGCCTCCTACTCTTCCTGATTTTTCACTGTATCATCCAGCAGTGATCATGATGGTAGGTGTGAATGGTTCTGGAAAAACTACAACGGCAGCAAAACTCGCCGAACTTTACAAAAAAGAAGGTTTAATAGTTTTGCTGGCAGCTGCAGATACTTACCGTGCAGCTGCTGTTGATCAGCTTCAAGTTTGGGCTGACCGATTGAATATTCCCCTAATATCGGGACAACCCAACAGCGATCCAGGTGCCGTAGCATTCGATGCGGTTAGTTCAGCCATTATAAGAAAATTTGATCTTGTTATTATCGATACAGCTGGACGTTTACATACAAGATTCAATTTAATGGAAGAATTAAAAAAAGTTTATCGTGTTGTCGGTAAAGCCTTAGGGGGTGCACCTCATGCTGTGTGGTTGGTCCTTGATGCGACCACAGGTCAAAACGCACTTCAACAAGCTCGCGCATTCAAAGACGCTGTTAATGTAACCGGGGTTATCTTTGCGAAATTGGATTCTTCTGCTCATGGTGGAATGGCCTTTTCCATTCAAAAAGAGCTTCAGCTCCCTATCCTGTTTTCTGGATTGGGTGAACAAGCAGAAGATCTCATACTTTTTGACAGGGAATCCTTTGTTGATAGTATCCTAATTGATCTTTAACTGGAGACACAATGATTGACTTGGTAGAGCATTTAAATTCTCTCCTATCTCGTACCCACGAACTTATGGAGTATCTTTGACTTCAGCAAGAAGAAAATTGAGCTTTCTAGATTGCAGTTGGATTCCGAGGATTCTTCTATCTGGAATAATCCATCCAGCGCTCAAAACTTGATGAAACGAATATCCGATCTCAAAGAAGAAGTGGAAAGTTGGATAGCTCTTGAAAACAAAGTTAGCGGATTGCTTGAAATTGCCGAATCAGGTGATGAAAGTTTTAGGAATGAAATCGAATCGGAGATTCCCAGCCTTGATGAAGAGTTAAATCGTCTTGAACTAAGCACATACCTATCTGGTCCGTACGACAAAGGAAATGCGATCCTTAGTATCAATGCCGGCGCAGGTGGAACAGAGTCCTGCGACTGGGCAGCCATGCTTGAGCGCATGTATCTTCGATGGATGGAAAAGAAGGGTTATCAATCAGAAATTTGGGATCAGACCGAAGGCGAGGAAGCGGGTATTAAGAGCGTTACTATCGCGGTTAATGGAAAATATGCGTTTGGATACCTGCATGCCGAAAAAGGTGTTCACCGCTTGGTTCGTCTTTCACCATTTGACGCAGCTCATAGACGACATACATCCTTTGCTCAAGTTGAAGTATTACCAGAGGCATCTCAGGAAGATCCTGTTGTTCAGATTAGTCCTGATGATCTGAAAATTGATAGTTTCCGTTCTTCAGGCGCTGGTGGACAGAACGTTCAAAAAAATTCAACAGCTATACGCATCACGCACATCCCTACGGGTATTGTGGTTTCTTGCCAAAACGAGCGCTCACAAATGCAAAATCGGGAAAACGCCATGCGCGTTCTAAGAGCGCGATTGCTTGAGATTTACCGTGAAGAAAAAGAAGAGGAGCTCGCCCAGATGAAAGGCGAATTTGTAAAAACTGAGTGGGGAAGTCAAATTCGATCGTATGTACTCCATCCCTACCAAATGGTCAAAGACCATCGAACAGATTATGAAACCAGCAACACGCAGGCTGTTTTGGATGGGGAAATCAATGAATTTATTGAAACGTTCTTACGATCGCAATCAAAATTGGATAAATAGATCCAGTAACTGGATTTAATTAATCCAAAATACGGGCAAGCTCTATCATCGCAGGATCAAGTTGCTTTTTGGATGTGACAACTTCGGATAATGGTGTTGCAGTTACTTCGCCTCTAACAAGTCCTACAAGAACACCAAAATTGTCATCCGCCAATTGCTTTACAGCGCCGGCGCCCAATTTGCTTGCCAGGATTCTATCAAAAGCGCTTGGATTACCACCCCGTTGAACATGCCCAAGTGTTGTTACGCGCAGGTCAAATCCTAATCTCTCACGATGCTCCTTAAAAAATTCGTGGAGTGCCAGAGCATTATATTTAGCACCTTCAGCCACTACTACGATTGCATGCGCTTTTCCTTTTTCGTATGCTTCTCGAAGAACATCCGCGATTTCCTCGGGATTGGTTTCAACTTCCGGTATGACCACCATTTCAGCACCACCAGCTATCCCGGACATTAATGCCAGATATCCACAATTCCGCCCCATCACCTCAAGCAGAAAAGCGCGCTGATGTGAAGAAGCTGTTGTCTTCAACCGGTCGATTGCTTCGAGTGCAATATTTAACGCGGTATCTACCCCAATGGTAATCTCAGATCCCACGAGATCATTATCTATCGTAGAAGCTACTCCTACTGTTTTAAATCCTAATTTCGATAACGCTTCATTTCCAGCTTGCGATCCATTCCCACCAATAACAACCAGTGCATCGATGCCAACCTCGTTCATTGAGCGAATGGCCATCCTTTGACCGGCTTCAGTCTTGAATTCGGGACAACGTGCACTCCCGAGGATGGTTCCTCCCTTTTGAATGATGCCACCCACGTCACGCGGTCCCAGCGGGATGATCTTTCCCGAGATGAGCCCTTCATATCCAAGTTTGACACCAAATGTTTCCCAGCCCTGGTTTGTCCCGGAACGTACGACAGCCCTGATGGCTGCGTTCATGCCCGGGGCATCTCCACCACTGGTTAAGACCGCGATTCTTCTTATCATTTGAAAACCTCCGCAAAACTTATTGGATAAATTTTATCATGGTAGAAAATTAGTTTTTAATAATATCATGACACAAAGTGATGATTCATATACTAAATGACATTATGAGGATAAATAAGCTTTTGGTAAAATCATCCGTTGGAGATGATTTCTTAATGAAAACCAACCGGATAGATAAACATCCCGTAATAACGATTCCGGAAACCCGCGAATTCACTTTTTTTTGGAATAATAAGAAATCTACTGCGAGAGCAGGAGAAACTATCGCTTCAGCGTTGATTGCCAATGGTGTTAGGATATTTGGTCATCACCCCAAGGATCATTCCCCCCAGGGGATTTTTTGTGCCAATGGACAATGTTCACAATGCATGGTAATTGCAGGTGATCTGCCCGTTAAATCATGTATGGAATTGGTTCTTCCAGAGATGAAAGTTCGATCGTTGGAATCTCTACCAGTCCTCCCTAGAGTCGATCGCGTTTCAGAACTTGCACCCATAAAAGAGATCAACGTTTCAGTTCTCATTATTGGTGGTGGACCAGCTGGCATTTCTGCAGCCATCGAATTGGGAAAAATGAACGTCAGAACATTGCTCGTTGATGACAAAAATCAATGGGGTGGAAAGCTGGTTCTCCAAACACATAGATTCTTTGGATCTACACAGGCAGTCTATGCTGGTACGCGTGGTATCGATATTGCTAATAAATTATCCGAAGAGATTGCGAATTACCCTTCCCTTGAAACGTGGCTTCAATCAACTGCTTTGGCTGTATTTAGTGACGGTAAAGTTGGTGTTTGGCGTGGTAATAACGAGTATGTATTGATAAAACCACAATCCTTGTTGGTCGCATCAGGAGCCAGGGAAAACTTTCTTTCTTTCCCCGGTAATACATTGCCTGGAGTTTTTGGTGCCGGGGCATTCCAGACGTTAGTAAATCGAGATCTTGTCCGGCCTTCTGAACGATTATTTATTGTTGGCGGAGGAAATGTAGGATTGATCGCCGGCTATCATGCAATTCAAGCTGGGATCCAGGTTGTTGGACTGGTGGAAGCTCTTCCGGAGTGTGGTGGCTACAAGGTACATCGGGATAAGCTGGCACGAATAGGCGTGCCTATCTATACATCACATACTATTTTAAGTGCAAATGGAAACAATCAAGTCGAATCCATCTCCATTTCGAAGGTCGATTCGAATTTTCAACCGATCAAAGGCACTGAAAAATCCTTTGCTTGTGATTCAATCTTGATCGCGGTAGGTCTTAACCCAGTCGATGAGTTTTACAAAAAAGCGATTGAATTTGGGATAAAAGCATACGCAGCTGGAGATGCTGAAGAAATCGCTGAAGCGTCAGCAGCCATGTTCTCTGGAAAAATCAAGGGTCATGAGATTGCATGTGATCTAGGTCTTGAATCAAATGGGATTCCCCCTGATTGGTATCGAACAGCAGAAATCCTGAAATCAAAACCGGGTCTGACAATTTCTGAGAGATACCCAAATCAGAAAAAAGGCGTCATCCCCATTCTGCATTGCACCCAGGAAATTCCCTGTGATCCATGCTCTGCATTGTGTAATCAGAAATTAATAAAAATCGCAGAAACCGATATCCGGACTTTACCGGAATTTATCGGTTCTGAAGAAAGTTGTAAGGGTTGTTTAAAATGCTTGATCGGTTGCCCGGGATTGGCAATAACTTTGGTGGATTATCGCCAAAATCCAAAATTACCACTTGTCTCCATTCCCTTTGAATTTGGCGGATCTGAAATATCTCAGGGACAAAAGGTGATTGTTCTCGAGACATCTGGTGAACCCTTGGGCGAATTCCCGGTGTCGAAAATCCTTGGAAGCCCAAAAACGAACCATACTTTTATTTTGCAATTACATGCACCTGATATGATAGCAACAAGAATTGCCGGTGTACAAATTCAGGGTTTCTCTAGTCTAAAACCGCTCGATAAATACATCTCACATGTAGAAGATGATGCCATAATTTGCCGATGCGAAAGGGTCACTGCCAGAGAGATTCGAGAAATAATTAGGAATGGGCACCGTGATATCAATGAGATTAAGACAATGACTCGCGCAGGAATGGGAGCCTGTGGGTCGAAAACTTGTAACTTATTGATCCTTCGATTATTCCGTGAAGAAGGCATTCCACTAAACGAGATAACATCCCAGACAGTCAGGCCATTATTCGTAGAAGTACCCTTGGGTATTTTCGCTGGTAAAAGAAATCAAATAAATGATGGTTCACCAAAATAGAAATTTTTATGATGTGATCGTCATAGGTGCAGGATCTATTGGCACTCCAACTGCCTATTATCTTGGCGCTTCAGGTTTAAAGACACTCGTTATTGATGCCAAAGCATCTGTTGGGCAAGGATCCAATAAACATGCAATTGGTGGAATTCGAGCAACTCACTCAGATCCTGCAAAAATTAGCCTTTGTCAAAGAAGTATCCAGGTTTTTTCCAGCTGGAAGGATGAATTTGGCGATGACATTGAATGGTATCAGGGTGGTTATTGCTTTGTGGCATATCACGAAGATGAAATGTCTTCCTTGAAGAGTTTGCTTATCGAGCAAAAAGCTCTCAACTTAAATATAGAATGGTTCGAGAGCGCAGAATTACTTGATATTGTCCCTGATCTGAATCCAGAAGGTCTTCTAGGTGGAACTTTTTCCCCCGAAGATGGTAATGCATCACCCTTATTGGCAATTCACGCATATTATCAGCATGCCAAAGAAAATGATGTTGATTTCATATTCAATGAAACTGTAAAAAAGATATTGACAACATCAAATAGAGTTATTGGGGTGGAAACAAATAGATCAAAGTACTATTCAGACAATGTGATCATCGCTGCAGGCGCATGGTCAAGTGAACTGGGTAAATGTGTGAATTTAAATATTCCTGTGACACCTGATTCTCATGAAGCTGCGATTACCGAACCTGTTGCACGATTTCTTGATCCAATGATAGTAGATATCCATCCTACGCCAGGATCCTCAAATTTCTATTATTATCAGCATTACACCGGTCAGATCGTTTTTTGTATCACACCCAGTCCAAATATTTGGGGCTTTGACATACGCGAAACCAGTTCTTTCCTGCCAATGATCTCCAAACGTTTGGTCAATATCATGCCCAGATTAATAAATCTCAGGGTTCGTAGAACCTGGCGGGGTCTTTATCCAATGACTCCGGATGGTTTTCCCATCATCGGAAGCATGAAAGAATTACAAGGTCTTATTCTTGCTACTGGGATGTGCGGGCAAGGATTTATGTTAGGTCCAGGAGTTGGCGAATTAATGGTAAGGATAATATCCGGGAACTTAACAGAAACGGATCAAGTGATTCTAAAATACACCAGTCCATATCGGGAATTTATTGGACAGGAATTACTTAAATAACCTAACAATCAATTAACCTATGAAGAAAATCAAGGGACTTATTTTTGATTTCGATGGATTGATTATCGATACTGAAACTCCCACGCTTCAATCATGGCAGGAGATCTATCGATCCCATAATTGTGAACTTCCTCTTAATGATTACTTTTTAACCATTGGCACTACTGATCATCTATTTGATCCCCTCAAACATCTCATTTCCCTCAGTTCAGAGCAAATCAATATAGAGAAAAATATTAATTTACATCGTGCAAGGATGCTTGAATTAATCAAGGAAAATGAATTGTTACCGGGAGTCTTTGAATATTTCCTCCGGGCAAAAGAATTAAATCTGAAATTGGGAATTGCTTCCAGCGGTATAGGTTGGTGGATAAACCAACTACTAAAAGAAAAGAAGATCCACCATTTTTTTGATTGCGTCATCACTTCAGACATGGTCCCTGCTCCCAAACCTGCACCCGATCTATATCTTTCGGCCTTAGAATGTTTAGATTTACTTTCAACTGAAACCATAGCATTTGAAGATTCACCAAATGGGATTGCTGCTGCCAGTCAAGCAGGGATTTTTTGTGTTGTTGTTCCCAATCATCTTACAAAACAAATGGATACGAGTCTTGCTGATTTGAGATTTGAATCATTGGCTGGCATGAAACTTGATGAATTACTCCTTTTGGTTGAAAATCGACTAAAGTAATCTTTCTTGAAATCCCCCAAGCTTGACGCTATACTAGATGGAACTTCATAATAGTCTTCCTGAAAAATGACATTAGATAGCTTATTTAAATCACTCCCGGATACTTATACTGATACGGAAAAAGAATCGATCAGGCAGGCGTATTTATTTGCCGAAAAAGCGCATTCCAATCAGAAGAGATTATCTGGGGAACCATATATCACTCACTGCATTGCTGTTGCGTCAATTCTTGCAGAAATGCATGTTCCTCCTTCTGTCGTTATCGCTGGATTATTGCACGATACCGTGGAAGATACGACTGTAACCTTGGATGACATTAAATCCCAGTTCGGTGAAGAAATTTCACGTCTAGTTGATGGTGTTACCAAGTTGACAAATTTGCCAAGAGTATCACGTGGAGATCAACATTCCCATCAGCATATCCATAAGGACGGACTTGATTCTGATGATATTGAAGTAGATGATTCTGAGATTTTCATAAAGAGTCGTAAACGCGATTTGGCGACGGAAACCTTACGAAAAACTTTCCTTGCCATGGGAGATGACATTCGGGTTGTGCTTATCAAACTTGCAGATCGTCTGCACAACATGCGCACCCTAGGTTTCATGCCAGAAACAAAGCGTAAAAGAATTGCCAGAGAGACCCTTGAAATTTTTGCTCCGTTGGCAAATCGTCTCGGTATTTGGCAAATGAAATGGGAATTGGAGGATCTGGCATTTCGCCATTCAAACCCGGATAAATATAAGGATATTGCTGAGAAACTTGCTGAAAGGCGAGTTGACCGCGAGAACGAAATTCAGAACATCATTGATCATTTACAAAAAATACTTGTCGAAGTGGGAATAAGAACCGAGATTACCGGGCGGCCTAAGCATATTTACTCCATTTTTCGAAAAATGATGGAAAAAGGTCGGCTATTCGAGAACTTGATGGATCTTCGGGCAGTTCGTTTAATTGTTTCAGATATCCCTTCCTGCTATGCTGCGCTGGGAGTTATTCATACGCATTGGCGCCCCATCCCGCATGAATTTGACGATTACATTGCAGCGCCAAAAGATAACTTTTATCAATCTCTTCACACGGCCGTAATTTATGATGACGGAAAACCACTTGAGGTTCAGATACGCAGTCCAGAGATGCATCAAAATGCCGAGTTCGGTATTGCAGCACACTGGCGTTATAAGGAAAAAGGTCCTCGTGATGAGCTATTTGAGCAGCGTGTGAATTGGCTACGTAAATTAATGGAATGGCGCCAGGAAGTTGAAGATGCCCAGGAATTTGTCGATGGGATGAAATCGGATGTGTTCGAAGACCGTGTGTATGTATTTACACCTCGTGGGGATATTATCGACCTGCCATCCGGTTCTACTCCCATTGATTTTGCCTATCAAGTACATACCGAGATCGGGAACCGCTGCCGCGGGGCGAAAATTAATGGCAAACTCGTAACCTTGGATTATGAATTAAAAACGGGTGATCGTGTTGAAATACTTACCGCAAAACAAGGTGGTCCCAGTAGAGACTGGTTAAACACCAATCTGGGTTTGGTAAAAACTCAACGTGCAAGATCAAAAATCAGATTCTGGTTCAAACGACAAAACCGCGAGCAAAATCTCTCCCAAGGTAAACTTTTACTGGAACGCGAATTTCACCGCTTGGGTTTGACGTCTTTCGATTTGGATAAACTGGCTGATTCATTAGAATTTAAATCCGTGGATGATCTTCACGTAGCTATTGGTTGTGGAGACTTGTCTATCGGTCGAATTGTAAATAAGATAAGCGAAGAACAAAAACAAGAAGAACCCACCCTCCAATTACATCCAACGGAAACCAAACCTCTTGTCACAGATGTAACAGTACTAGGATTAAAAGGTCTATTAACTTCATTTGGACGATGCTGCAATCCTGCTCCAGGTGATGAAATTGTTGGTTATATCACAAGGGGTCGGGGTGCGACCATCCACCGCAGAGATTGCCCGAATATTTTACGGATGACTGACCGTGAACGTATTGTCAAAGTCTCATGGGGTGAAGCTCAAACAACTTTCCCGATATCGATAGAGATTAAAGCCTATGACAGGCAGGGTTTAATGGGTGATATTTCATCCATCCTAAACAATGAAAGCATTAATGTCGCAGATGTTCAAATGAAGGTGACTCATAACCTCGCAACTATTAACCTCGTCCTAGAAATTGGTGATATTTCACAACTTAGCCGTATTTTGAACCGGATGGAAAACTTACCCAATGTAATGGAAGCCCATCGTCTTAAGCCTGGCTAATCCTTTTTATTTTTCATAATTCTCACAATTAGAACATTACAACAGATAAATAACTAACGACATAAATGGTTTTTTTCATCCATTCCTTGTTACGGTTGCTTGAATTTGCTTTACTAAATGCCTCACCTGAGGTAAAATCGCTGCCGTCTAGCTGCAGGATATTTATCCTGGGATAAAGCTTCACTAAAAAAATGAATAAACACTACCAAACAATCTGGAAAATCACCTTGCTATTTGCGATAATTGGCTTTGTTGATAGTGTCTATTTATTAATCATAAAGCTCACTCATAATCCCTTATTATGTATTGAAGGAATCGGTGATTGTTGGACAGTCAACACTTCGCGTTATTCTGAGGTATTTGGAATCCCTCTCGGGCTTTTGGGAGTTCTTGGTTACTTATTAATTAGTATTCTCCTTTTTATAATCCGTTATAATACGGCACTTAAGAGAGGTGCCCGTTATTCATTATTCGGAGTATCTCTAGTAGGTTTCATTTACTCAATTTATCTGACATACATCGAAATTTACATCTTGAAAGCTGTGTGCCCTTTTTGTATACTATCTGCGATAATGATGACCTTAATATTTACTACTTCGATAATCAACTTAAATACAAAGAACCCTTACCTTTGAGGAGGAGAAAGCATGGCAAGAATTCGCTGTCATTATATAGATTGTGTTTTTCTGGATGAAGGTTATTGTAGTGCAGCTCAAATAGAATTGGATCCAGATACCGGGTGCAATACATTCTCTCCCAATACCGAAGCGATATCAGATGATGAGTGGGAAGATGAAGAAGAAGAGGAATGGGAAGAATTATCGGACGAAGATGAAGAAGAAGATGAGATGTGGTTGGACGAAGAAGACAATGAAGAGTATTAAGAGAGACAACAAATAGAAATCGTTCTTGTATTAAGACCCCGGGCAATTTGTCGGGGTCTTAATTAAATTAGGTAAATAAAGGTTATCCTGTGAAAAATGGTCTGCGGAAAGAATTTCGATACAATTTTATTGTAAATGTGGTTGATGGTGGGTTTTTCGGATTTGCTCTTGGATTCGCATCATTTACTACTATCATCCCATTATTTGTTTCACAGATAACGAATTCTGCGGTTCTGATTGGCTTAATTCCAGCCATTCATAGTATGGGCTGGCAGCTTCCCCAATTATTTACAGCAAAAAAAGTCGCCAGCCTGGCACGACAAAAACCTTTTGTTATGGCAATGACCGTGAATGAAAGAATTCCTTTCTTTGGCTTGGCGATCGTTGCGATTTTCTTGAATAGACTCGATCCAAATATTGCGCTGCTAATAATTTTTTTGCTCTTGATCTGGCAAGGATTAGGAGCTGGAATGACCGCAAACGCGTGGATGATCCTCATTGGAAAAGTCATCCCTTCTGAAAATCGGGCAACATTTTTTGGAACGCAATCCGCTGCAGCAAATCTCCTTGCAAGTGTTGGAGCGATAATTGCCGGAATCATACTCGAAAAGTATCTGCCAAATGTTGGTTTTATGATTTGTTTCTTCATTGCTTCCATTTTTATGTTCGTTTCCTGGTTCGCACTGAGTTTGACCAGAGAATCAGCATCTTCAATCAATAATTCAAATCAGGATGAGCCTTCAGTAACAAAAAATGTAATAATGATCCTGAAATCTGATCGTCAATTTCTTGGTTTTCTCATAAGCCGCGTCTTTACTCAGTTTGCCTTGATGGCCTCTTCTTTTTACATTGTTTATGGATCTCTTTACTTAAAGATGTCTGAAGGTTATGCTGGAATAATGACCAGTATTCTACTGATCACCCAGGTAGTATCCAATCCAATATTTGGGTGGCTCGCCGATCGATGGGGGCACAGGCAAATCCTGGTTTTAGGTGCAATTTTCGCTCTTTTTGCCGCCAGTATTGCCTGGCTTGCTCCTTCTCTGACCTGGTTCCCTTTGATAATGATCTTTGCTGGGATTGGTTCATCGATATTTTGGACCATTGGTCTCGCGTATACTCTTGAATTTGGGACAGATCAGAATAGACCGACATATGTGGGAATCCTGAACACCCTTGGAGCGCCATCGGCAATTCTTGCTCCGCTCATCGGAGGTCTGATCGCAGATTCATCTGGCTATCCATCTACTTTTCTTGCCGCGGCGATATTTTCGATGATCACGATAATTGTTCTTTTATCAATAAATCGTCAGCAATCAGCTAAAGATCGAGAATCGTAACCGTGTAATAAAGAATAATGAGTAATTAAGAGAAAAGGATTGAATCGTGAATGAATTTACGTACATTATCGTCGGGGGTGGCCTGGCTGCGGATGCTGCCGTAAGGGGGATTCGTGAACGGGATTCTGAAAATTCCATTGCGATTTTTACCTCAGAATCTGACCCTCCTTACACGAGGCCTGCATTATCAAAAAAACTCTGGTTAGGAAAACCAATAGAAAAAATCTGGAGAAATACATCTGAAATGGGGGTTGAAGTTTTCTTAAACACACCCATCAATTCCATAAATCCAGATTTATCTCAAATTTCAACTAATGAAGAAAAAACATACAAATATACGAAATTACTCCTGGCAACAGGCGGAAGACCAAGAAAATTGGAACCGTCCATTCCATCAGTCATATATTTCCGCGATTTGTCTGATTATCGGCAACTTCGAACGCTGGTTGATCAGGGTAAAAGCATCACAATCATTGGTGGGGGTTTCATAGGCTCTGAATTGGCAGCAGCGTTGGTGCAAAATAACGTACCTGTTTCGATGGTTTTTCCTGAAATGGGAATTTGCTCTCGGATATTTCCATCGAGTATATCTAATCAAATTAACCAGATTTTCTCCACCAAGGGAGTTAATGTCCTTTCACAAACCACCATTACAAAGATCATCCCATCTAAAAAAGGATTGAGTGTTGCTATAAAGAAAAATAATGGGACTTCATTAGCAATGAAGAGTGATGCTGTTGTCGCTGGTATTGGCCTTCTCCCTAATACCGATCTCGCAGAAGATGCCGGATTGCTAGTAGAAAACGGAATTAAGGTAAACGAATATCTCCAGACAAGCAATCTGAATATTTACGCTGGTGGTGATGTGGCCAACTACTTTGATTTTTCACTGAAAACGAACCGGCGTGTTGAACATGAAGATAATGCGATCATGATGGGATTCACTGCAGGTCACAACATGACTGGCGCAGAGGATAAATACACCCATCTTCCTTATTTTTATTCGGATCTTTTTAATATTGGCTACGAAGCTGTAGGCGATTTAGATTCGAGATTGGATGTTTTTATGGATTGGGAGACTCCTTTTGAAAAAGGCATCCTATATTATCTTGATAATAAAATTATCAGAGGAATTTTATTTTGGAATATCTGGGGTAAGCTTGATCAAGCGCGTTCCTTAATAACGGAAGGGAAACCTTACGCTCATGAAGAATTAGTATCATTATTCAAATAGTCAGGTTTAATGACCTGTTAATTCAATAATGGAATGCCAACTATATCAATATTATTGAAGGAGATGATTCAGTTCTTCATCTGGAATGTTCGTAATAAAAAAAGGCACCTCAAGGTGCCTTATGGCTGGGGGCAAAGGATTCGAACCTCTACAAACAGATTCAGAGTCTGCTGTCCTGCCGTTAGACGAGCCCCCAGTAAATCAAGAATCAAATTTTATCATTTCTCCAACAAATCATCAAGGCATTCCCCCATTCCCCTCCTCTGATAATAAATTTATTGAATACTCTAAACGCTCCAGAACTTTCTTCTTTTCAATAATCTCCATACTTTCAAACAGTGGTGGACTTATTTTTTGTCCTGTAATGGCTACGCGCATAACACCAAACACCTGCCCGGCACTATAACCGCTTGTTTCGACATATTCTCGCATCCTGGACTCAAGCGCTTCTTTAGAAATGTACGATTCTTGCGAAATGATCCGAATTGCATTTTGAATAATATCTATACATTGTTTCGAAGAAAGACCTTTTACTATCAGGTCCTCCAGATTAGGTTTTACATCAGATCTAAAGAAGAAACCAGCCATGCTAACAGAATCATCCAGGGTTGCGATTCTCTCTTGAATGATTGGTGTGATTTTCAATAACATTTCATCATTAACAATTAACCCATCGGCAAGAAAAAATGGCTTGATCCTTTTTACCAATTCATTAATGGAGAGCGACCGAATATGCAGGCCATTGAAATGATCAAATTTGGTGAAATTGATAGCTGCAGGTGAAGGATTGAGATGCTTGAGATTAAACTTCTCAATTAGGTCTTTCATCGTGAAGAATTCGGTATGATCGTCAAAACTCCACCCCATAAGTGCTATCCAATTATTCACAGCCTCGGGCAAATATCCCAGAGCCTGCAACTCATTAACAAATATTGAATATCCATCTTTAATCAGGTCCGCTGCCTCTCTTTTACTCATTTTCCCTTTACCACTAGGTTTTAGGAAAACAGAAAGATGCACCCAAACCGGCTCTTCCCACCCAAAAGCACGAATTATGAGCGCATGAAGAGGAAAACTTGGCAGCCATTCAGAACCCCGGATGACATGGCTGATTTTCATTTGGTGATCATCAACCATGGCAGCTAAATGGTAAAGTGCCCAACCATCGGATTTAACTAGGATGGAGTCATCCAATGTGTGGTTTTCAATAGTGATTGGCCCACGAATTAAATCAGTGACCGTCGTAGAGCCTTCTTTTGGCGATTTGAATCGAATGACATGCTTTTCTCCCGATTCCACCCTGCTTTGTGCTTCGGTCAATGAAAGTTTCCTGCATAAGCCATCATAATGTGGGGGTTCTTTCCTTTTCTGCTGCTCCTCTCTTACGCTATTCAATCTTTCGGGTGAACAAAAACAGTAATATGCCTTATCATCCTGAACTAACTGTTCTGCATATTTCAAATAGATATCTTTTCTTTCTGATTGTCTATATGGGCCATATTCCCCTTCCTTATCTGGTCCTTCATCCCAATTTATTCCGAGCCAATGAAGACCTTCCATTATTTCAAGTTCAGCACCCTCAACCTGTCTTTTTCTATCGGTATCCTCGATGCGTAAGATGAATTTACCACCCGATTGTTTCGCCAGGAGATAATCATAAAGGGCAGTGCGCGCACTTCCTAAATGCATATGCCCTGTTGGTGAGGGAGCAAACCGGACACGAACAGGTTTGATTTCAGACATTTATCACCGCCAATTAAAAGAAAAAGATTTTAATCAATTATAACGTGAGGAATGATTCCTCAGTTTCGTCCCCTTGCTATGACACTTTCGACCAAACCAATTCCAAAAACGAGTGAGGTGAGTGAGCTCCCACCATAACTGATAAATGGTAAAGTCAATCCGGTAACTGGGATAACATTCAAATTTACTCCAATATTTACTGCCATTTGGAAGAAGATAAGTGTGCCAAAGCCAAAGGCGATGAGGGATCCGAAAGAATCAGAGGCCAACCTGGCTGCTCGATAACACCTCCAAATGATAAATACCAAAACCGCAGTGATCAGCACTGTACCGATGAAACCAAACTCTTCAGCCAAGGCAGCAAAAATGAAGTCAGTGTGTCGCACTTTCAAGAACCGCAACTGAACTTGAGTACCGTGTCCATAGCCCATTCCGAACCAACCGCCGGACCCGATCGTGATCCGAGCTTGATCGACATTGTAAGTGTTTCCATATCTGGCAGTTGGGTCAGGGAATATAAAATTAAGGATTCTTGCTTGTTGATAAGGTTCAATAAATGGAAACGCGATCAAACTGATGACTACCGCTGAAATGCCAAGGATGATTAAGTACTTAAGTGGGACACCACTAATCCAAAGCATGGCAAACCAAATAACGAAAATCACTATTGATGTACTCAGGTTGGGCTGAAGAATGATCCAGATAACAACTCCAGCTGTCAACAAAAAACTTTTCAAAATCCAACGGGTATCTTTCAGATCGCTCTGGGTTCGTGAAAAATAATCAGCCAGTACGATGATCATAACGATTTTAGCTATCTCAGCCGGTTGGATTAATACCAACCCTGTTTCGATCCATCGAGCTGCACCAAATCGTGCCTGTGCACTAATAAAAGTAAAAATAAGAAAACCAAGGGCAAATATATATAAGAAACGGGCAAAGGCCGACCAATAATGATAATCAACCAATGCAGTTATGAATATCACCGCAACGCCAATCCCAAAAAATATTGCCTGGCGTGTTGGGTAACCAGCCAGCTCAGTATTCCCCGCAATCGCTGATTGAATCATGATGATACCAAATACACATAGGAAAATGACTGCTCCAAATAACCAGTAATCAAAATTACGCCAGGTTTCTCGTAGTCGTATCATTTCAAATTATTACCAAAGAGGATGCCTTTAACATTTGTGATACTGGTCAACCGATTCTTGGATAGCATCTCTGATTCTTTTCTTAGTCTGTCAATCCATTTTATGGATTTGCTGATGCGTCTATATCCTTTAATTCAAAATATGCTTCCAAAACTCTTCGGACTATTGGCGCTGCAACGCTTGCACCTTCGCCACCATTATAGACAAAGGCCGCTACCACAATTTCCGGATCATCATACGGTCCATAGCCAACATACCAGGCGTGAGTTGGCCAATTTCCAGGTTGACATAAATTCTTAGCCTGGGCTTCATTATCACAATATTCTGCAGTACCAGTTTTCCCGGCAGTTTGTGTCGTCATACCTTCAAACTCTGCGCTGGCTGTACCTTCGGTAACAACTAATCTCATACCTTGTTTTGCTAATTCGATCACCCATGGTTCAACGATTTTTAACTCTCCTGTGGGGATATTATTCTCATCCAGTACCTGAATCACAGGAGTTTTTGTGATATCTCGAACCAGAGTGGGATCAAAATCCTGCACGATATTACCTGCTTGATCCAAAATTCTATGGACCAAGGTAGGTTTCATATGCTTCCCATCATTTGCAAGAATGGCAAAGGATTGGAGGACTTGTAAAGGGGTTGATAACACATAACCCTGACCGATCGTTGCAATATAAGTATCCCCGGTTGACCAATTCTCACCGAGGTTTATCCTTTTCCAGGTAGGATCTGGTACGAGACCTGACGATTCTCCAGGAAGTTCGATGCCAGTTTCGCTTCCATAACCCAAAGCCTTAGCGTATTCTGCCATTCTCCAAATTCCCAGTCCACCGCCCGAAACCTCACCCTCAAAACCGCCACCAATTTTATAAAAATAAACATCACATGATTGAGCCACACCATGTAAAAAATCAAGATATCCGTGTCCTGTTTCAAGGTAACAAACATAATCGCGAGGAGTTCCCTCTTCGTTCTCAGAATACTTTTGCATGATCGTGATCTTACCCGGATCAAATAACTTTTGCTCCGGCGTAACAACTCCTTCATTAAGAACACCAATGGCTGCAGCCATCTTATAGACAGAACCTGGTGGATGTTCCGCAGATATTGCATGATTGAAAAGAGGTCTGTCTGGATCATTACTCAATTGCTCATAATAATCACCTGGGATAAGACGCGCCATTCGATTATTTTCAAAATTAGGATAGGATACAAGCGCCAATATTTCTCCTGTTTTTGGATTCATCGCAATTACTACGCCATTGGAGGATTGAATTCGGTTTAGATATTGATTCCACCAATCAATTTCACCGATCAATGCGGCCCGTGCTGCGGTTTGAAGGCGGGTATCAATGGTCAATTCAACGTCAAATCCAGGAACCGGATCAATGGCTTCCGCAAGATCCCTGATCTCTTTGCCAGCGACATCAACTTCGACTATTCTTTCTCCATTTCTACCTGAAAGTATCTCTTGAAGAGAATTTTCAACCCCGGCATAACCTACTTTATCACGACCCGGAACAAAACCCTGCTCACGATAATAATCCTCTAAGACAGCTGGCACAGGTCCTAGAAATCCAATGATTTCAGAAGTTAAATTTCCTGTTGGGTAATCACGAACTGAGGTAATTTCGATTGAGACACCAGGCCAATCATTCTCATGCTCACGAATCTGCATGGCAATGATTTCATCAATATTGCACTTGATCTGAACAGGTGTGTAAGGCGCATTGCTATCAGCAATCAACACAATTTGGGCAATTCCAAGATTTGTGTCACAAGGTTTGAATAACCTAACGGTTTCATCATTAATGACCCCGTTATTTACAGGAATATTAATCAGCTTGGATAGTTGCCTGTAGATTTCCTGCGTCGCCCCGGGATCGATGGGTAAATCCGCGGGAGTAATTATTGCATTGAATGACGGTACATTGCGAGCAAGAATATAACCATTACGGTCAAATATTTCCCCCCGTTCTGTGGCAACACTCAAATTGGATGTGCGATTATCCAATGCTCGAACTGAAAGTTCGCTTCCTTGGATAATTTGAATATTGAACAGCTTTATAAAATAAAAAAGTAGGACTGATGAAATTAGAATGAAGAGAATCCTCATCCTATTTGGATCGATGATATTGACTTTAATTTCAGAATTCTTCATTCAGGAGCTTGTGAATATATCCAATTTGCTATATCGCGCATAATAAGATAAATGGGTACTGAGAATAACAAGTTTAATAAAATACTTGGCAAAATCACTCTTGTCAAGCTTTGTATGAGAGGGAGGTTAATTCCGGATAATTGAATAAAAATCACTTCAAGACCTAATATTATTGCTGTACTAATGAAAACCACGATCATCATTGCCAAAAGGGGAGCTTGCCAAATTCGATTTTGAAATAATTTTGCAAATAAAGCTGCACCAAGGTATCCAATCATAATTACCGGGATAGGAACAGCGGAAATTAAGCTGATGATAATCCCTGCTAAAAGTGCCCAAAACCAACCATATTTCACCTTCTCTTGTAATGACCAGGCAATAATCACGATCAAGACTATATCAGAGTAACCATTCAACAAACTTACTCGATTACTGACTGCAAGTTGAAGAATCGCACTAAGAATCACAACGGGAAAAGCAATAAGAATTTCCAATGTTATGGGATTGCAGTAGGAATAAGAGGCTCAGTCTCAACAGGCCGAAAATTGGTGATTACCAGAACAGCATTCAAGTTGCCGATGTCAACCACCGCTTGTATCGTGGCAGTTTGGAATAGAGCAGTATCAGTTACATTTACATCTACGATTTGACCAATTAAAATATCTGCAGGATATGCACCTCCCAATCCGGAGGTCAACACAATTTCTCCCGGATTTAATTCGAGATCTTGCGGGATTAATTCAAGGGTAATTTCTCCCGTGATTGAACCTACCATCTGGGCCGTAACTTTAGAGGACTCAAGTTTCACATTGACCAGTGATCCCGGATCGGTTATTAGCTGAACTCGCGCTGCCTTGGATGTGACAGCATCAATCCTCCCAACTAATCCTTGTTGTGTTACAACGGGCATTCCATGGCGTATGCCATCATCGGATCCATGATCGATAATCACGTAATGCATAAAGGGACTGGGATCACGACCAATTACTGATGATGCAATATATTGATTTTCCGGCTGTTCGCGTGCAAAATCCAATAATGCGTACAGTACATCTGCCTCACTTAATTGTTGTTGAAGAGCGATGACTTGAGATTGAAGTTGAGCGACTTCATCTTCAAGTGCAGAATTTTGTGCGCGTAAACTTGCCATATCTCGTGGTACTGTAAAAAATTCTATGATTGCTTGAGTCCTTGTCGCAATATAACGTTGAAATGAAATGAATGGATCTGATGCAATTCCTATGACAGGTTTAAGGTATCCTGCAAGAGCTAATAAGATTACACCACCCGCTAGCAAAAGAAATATGAACCATTGTATGTTCTTCGGATTTATTGACTTCATGACAAATGGAAATTTATTGGATCACCCAAATCTTTATTTTATCGAGCTGCGATCCAAATCCACCAAATATTGTGAAAAGATATCCAGATTTTCCAGAACCATGCCAGCTCCCCTGGCCACACACGTTAAAGGATCTTCAGCGATCCAGACTCGAATCTTTAGTTCCTCTGCAAGTTTATCAGCCAGACCATGCAATAGAGATGTACCCCCTGCAAGACATATCCCTGAATCTATTAAATCTGAAAGAATTTCTGGTGGTGCTTCATCAAGTGCGTCTTTGATGGTATCGACGATAACCTGGATGGATGAAGAAATTGCCTCCCGGATTTCAATGGAAGAAATCTCTATTGCTTCAGGCAATCCTGTGACCAGATTTCTCCCACGGACTGACATCGTAGTTTCACCTGCCATTGGATAAGCAGAACCAATCTGAATCTTGATCTGTTCTGCCATCCTTTCTCCAATGAATAGATTGTATTTATTCCTCACGTACTGTGCGATATCAATATCCAATTCATCGCCGGCAACTCTTAATGAACGAGAAACAACGATGCCTTTCATTGAAAGTATTGCTAATTCGGTAGTACCACCACCAATATCAACGATCATACTTCCATGAACCTCGTTCACCGGTAATCCCGCTCCCAGCGCTGCCGCTCTAGGTTCTTCTATCAAATAAGTTTCCCGAGCACCCGCAGACATAGATGCATCATACACGGCGCGTTTTTCGACTTCGGTTGCACCAGAAGGTATACCGATCACTACTCGTGGTCGTGGCATGGGTACAATCGTTTGTTGATGCGCACGCATGATGAAATAACGAAGCATTGCCTGAGTGATTTCAAATTCAGAAATTACCCCATCTTTCAATGGTCTGATCACAAGAATGTTCGCTGGGGTTCTGCCGACCATTTCTTTAGCTTGGGCACCAATTGCTTGGGGAATCCTGGTTTTCTTATCTATCGCCACCCAGGATGGTTCATTGATAACAATACCTTTATTACGTACATGAACCAGCGTGTTTGCAGTACCGAGGTCTATACCAATATCTAGGGAAAACAATCCCATTAACCAATTTAAGGGATTGGTCGGCAAGAATTAACTCCTCATTTCAAATTGGAAGGATTCACTATTTTTCAAAATATCAAAAATGATTATACCATAGGGGATTTTTTAACCTTTTTGAAGCGAATTCCATATGAAGTCCCATTTATTGACACGTATCTTCTTACTGATTATAATTTTTGCATTCAGCGGGTGTCGCCAAGTGGTAAGGCAGTACCTTCCCAAGGTACCATCCGTGGGTTCGAATCCCATCACCCGCTCAATCGCTTCCCGGTTTTTGGGAAGCTTTTTCATTAAGTTAACCTAATAAATGTGTAAAGTCGTATAACAAGCCTCCCATATCGATTTATGCTAAAATCTTATTAGACTTTCCAGGTTAATTACTGGAGGTAAATTAATGTCTGTTGGCACAAAAGTTGTACTGCATGTTGAAGATAATTTTGAGAACCTGATCCTAATTCGCCGGTTACTCCAATTCAACGGTTATCAAGTTATCGAAGCGGATAGTGTTTTTAGAGCTGTGTCCATATTAAAGAAATATAGACCCGACTTGATCCTGATGGATATCAACCTGCCCGATATTGATGGAAATACGTTGACGTCAAAATTAAAATCCATTCCCTACTTCAAGAATATCCCAATAGTAGCCATCACTGCCAATGCGTTAAAAGGAGATCGAGAAAGATCCATGAAAGCGGGTTATGATGGATATATAGAAAAACCTATTGATGTCGATCTTTTCCCTGAGCAGATTGAAAATTATCTTAACGGAAAAAATAATAAAGAGCTCGATATTTTTTCTTGACCATTCCCATACTAAAAAAATCAGGAATAAATGGAAGATCAAATAAACACAAATAATTTTCAAAACAAGACCGTTCTTGTCGTGGAAGACAATGTAGCTAATTTCATGCTATTGGCCAGACTACTTAATTCACTTGGCATTCATACTGAATGGAAGACTTCTGGTTTCGAAGTCGTTGAATTTGCCGATACCTTGCCTAAACTCGATCTAATACTGCTGGATATCCACCTTCCTTATGAAGACGGTTATGGCGCGATAAGAAAGATTAGAGAATCCATTCATTTGAAAGATGTCCCGGTAGTAGCTGTTACGGCAGATGTTAGTAATGAATCAATGACAAAAGCTCAAAAGAATGGTTTTGATGGGTTCTTGGGGAAACCTCTGGACCCAGATCGATTTCCAGAGCAATTATCTCGGATTTTCTCTGGAAACCAAGTATGGGAAATGAATTAAGGATTTCATATGAGTGATATTCAACCAACCAAATCCCAAGCACCTAGACCAACCGGTAGTTTAAAGAAAAATCAAAGTCGATTCGGACTTATTGATCCTATTGAATCAATCTTACGAATTTCAATTCGCACTTCAAAAACTGAACAATTTATTCATCAGTTCATCAACGAATTGAAAAAATTCTTGGATTGCATACTTGTATCATTTTACATAAAACAAGATGATGATACGCTCAAATTAATAGAAATCGAAACCGATTTGCCTCAAAGGGATTCCTACCTAAAAACTACCATACCTGCAAATTCGTTAGAACCAATTACACAAGTCGCAAAACTAGAACAATCTATATTAATTTCAGACATCGAAAATGATGAAAACAAATACTTGATGGGTGTATTACACCCAAAAGCGTTCTCAACATTTACTGTTCCCGTGATTTTAAATGAAAGCCTCTACGGGATTATTGATATGCAATCAACAAATGAAAACAATATCACACGGAATGATGTGCCGTATATAAATACAGTAATAAAACTATTTGGAATATTTCTTGGCAACCAGATTACTCGAGAGAGAATACAATTTCCCCTCGAAGTTTTGATGAATTATTATGTAGCAACCTCCCAAATCTTCAACGCAAAATCAAAACCAGAAATTCATGAAGGATTAAGAAAAGCTTTTGAGAAATCCTCATTTGTTATGGGTCTATTCACCCTCAATAAGAACAATTTCATTTTAGATTCCTTATTCGATCCATTTGGCACAAGCTTCGATCAAACACTACAAGGTTTTTCAATTAGTTCAGGAAACACTATTGAGAAAGTTCAAAACAAGGATTTACTCTTAGTAACAGACCTACCTGCCCAAACTGAGTTTGGTGACCTTTTATCTTTTTTCATTCGAAGAGAATGTCAATCACTTGCATTAATACCCATAAAACCTCATACAAATATCGATGAAATCCTGGTAGTCGCTTCTCGTTCCTCAACCCCGATTACAAAAGATCAAATCAAATCTTTTACTGAGTTAATAAATGTTTATGAAAAAAGATTATCAATAGATCAAATCACGCAGTTGACCCAAGATCAAATTTCTCATCTACGACTCCTTGAAAATGTATCTCAGAAAATAGGGAAAAACAAAGGCTTAGAGAATCTTCATAATACCTTTACAAAAGAGATCCAAAAATTTTATGGTGAAGAAATCGACATCTTATTTTCTAAAAGCGATAGAGAACGAAAGAACATTTCTTTTGATTTATGTTTACAAGATGGGAAGAGTTCGAATTTAGAGGCTCAGCCACTTGGTGATGATCTAATTTCGTTTCTTTGTGCCAAAGAAGAACCGTTACTGCTGAATTCTGAACTCGACTCGGTGTTGGAATCGCATCCTCTGACAATTAAAGGGAGCAAACACCCGATATCTATCATTTCAATCCCGTACCCCGGCACTGATAATGGCAGCCGAATGTTCACTTTAATATCAAATGGGAATGTAACATTTAATGAGTTGGATCTAGGAACTATGACAATTATTGGAAATTTAGTATCCAAGATACTAATTCAATTCGAACAGGAAACAAATCTCGAGAAAATATCCAGGCAAGCACAAAACACCCTAAATTGGCAAAGGGAACTCGCAGAGATCGCTAGAACTTTATCTTCATATAAAACACATAATGAGGCATTGTCAACCCTTCCCAAATTACTCAATCTCGCAGGGCTTTCCAAAAAGATATCAACATTTGCCCCTTCCTCAGAAAGCGGATTCCGTTTATTGGGATCTTCTGGTTTATCTGAGAAACACTTTGAAACAATTGGAGCAAATGAAAAAAGTGTAATCAATGACACCGCTCTAAATGTCCGTCCCCTATTAATCAAGGATTACTCATCTGAAAAAACCATCCCTGTAAACTCAGATGCCTTATCTGGATTGACCATACCGATTGTTTTTGGTGAAAAGCTCTATGGCATTCTAAATCTTGAAGACGATAAAACTTCCAACTTCAGCGATACTGACCTGGATCTCTATTTGATCCTTGCATCAAATATCGGTTCCATTTTTTCTTCAATTGATTTAGTTACCCAAGTTCAAAAACAAGTGGCTCAGCAACAACAGCTTTATGATGCTACTGAAAGAATTCGACGATCTTTGGATATGGAATCCATACTCAAGATTTCAGCCGAAGAAATCGCGAAACTTATTGATGCGAAGCAAACCAAGATTGAGGTCAAACTGGAAGAAGATCAAGCCCCTCTCGATTTAGACGAAGGAGTGTCAGCATGAATCTTCGTAGAAGAACTCTCACCATCGTTGGAATCACGACATTGGTTTTGATCTCCATTGTGTTGATTACTATGTTGACTCTTATCCTTACAAATGTGGCTCAAGCTGAAAGAATACAGGCAGAGGAACTCAGGACTCGCGTTCTCGCTGCTTTCCAGCTTGAATTTGATTCATTTTCCTTGCAAGCCTCCCAATTCGCATACAGGGATGATGCATACGATTTCATCTCAGAATATGATCCACAATTCCCTGAACAGCAATTAAGAAATGAAACACTTATTTCATCAAAAATCTATACCATCCATTATTTGGATAACGAGAATGACAAAATTTTTCTTAAGGCGGTTAATCCAAGCACTGGTAATGAAACAGTCATCCCAGGTGAAATCGATTCGATGGTTAAAACCAATCAAAATCTGGTCGATTTTCCGCTGAAGGGATCCTATGCAGGGTTGTTATCACTTCCAAACGGAATGGTAATTATGGCATCCAGGGCTATATTGCATTCAGATGGGTCTGGCCCAAGGAATGGCACCCTCATTATGAGTAGGTTAATTGATACTGCCTTTCTTCAGAATCTGGGGGATGTATCCGGTGTGAATTTTATTATGCTTCCGTACAATTATCCCAATTTACCCGAGGATTTTATTGAAGCAAAGAAAAACATATCAGCAACCTCTCCCGTTCATATCTCTACTTTGGCATCAGGCAGAACTGCAGCATATTCCTTGCTTAATGATATTAATGGTCAACCTGTTATTTACCTTCGCATGGATTATTTATCGGTTGTTACGAACCAGGCGCGTCAAACGATCATATACCTGGTTGCATCTTTGTTGGCAGTTGGTATTGGTATCGCAATAGCCGTTTCCATTTTGATTGGACGATTTGTGGTGAGTCCTGTTTCTCAATTGAATAATAATGTGCTCGATATTGGTCAATCGGCTGACCTATCACGCCGAGTCACGGTCCTGGGAGATGAAGAGATCCTCAGCCTTGGTACATCAGTAAATGCACTTCTTGCTAATATTGAACAAAACCAGCTAAATCTTACAAGGAGTTTTAACCAATTAAGTACCATTAGCGATATTAATCGAGCAATCTCCGGGGTTTTGGATCCAGATTTACTATTGCAACAAGTTGTTAATCTGATCCAATCCCGCTTGAATCTATATTATGTAGGAGTCTTCCTTGTTGATAAAGCAAACGAATTTGCTGTGCTCAGAGCTGGTACTGGTGAAGCGGGAAATGCAATGCTAGCACAAGGACATAAACTTGCCATTGGCGGTACGTCCATGATTGGTTGGTCAACCGCAAAACAGAAAGCAAGAATCGCTTTAGATGTTGGCAAGGAAGCTGTCCGCTTCAGTAACCCATTGCTTCCCCGAACGCGTTCAGAATTGGCTATTCCCATCATCAGTCGTGGTCTTTCCATCGGTGCTATGACTTTGCAATCAGATCAGGTTAACGCATTCGATGAAGCTGATATCATCGTTTTTCAGGGTATCGCAGATAGTTTAGCAATTGCGTTGGAAAACGCTAATCTTTTCCGCCAATCACAAGAGAACTTGGAAGAAATCCGTTCATTGAACCGTGCTTATTTGATTTCTGCCTGGGCGGAAACATTCAAAACAAAAGGTAATCTGGAATATTCATATGACAATCCGGAAGCACCGCGTTCTGACATTGAATTCATTCAAAGAATTCCCTTGAAACTTCGCGATCAAACCCTGGGTTCGATTTCGTTAACCATAAGCGAAGAGGATTTGTCGGCAGAACAAAAGAATTTAATAGATACCATTGCCAACCAGACAGCCCAAGCACTTGAAAATGTACGTCTTCTGCAAGAATCCCAAAAAAGAGCCATGCAGGAACAACAACTTAATGATCTCACAATGAAATTTTCAAGCGCTTTAAATGTTAATGAAATCATTCGTACTGCGGCCAAGGAATTCGGACGATTACCTGCCGTATCGGAGGTAACAGTGCAAATTGGTGCTGCAATAGAAAACGGGCAAGATACTTCAGCTCCAGATATTTCTGAAAACCAGGAGAAAATAGCATGAGCCTGGCAAATCTCACACCATCCATTCAACCTGGCACGCCACTGAGAATTGGAAATCAAGACAAAGAAGAAATTCTTCATTCGGTGTTGCTTGGTTCAGCATTTCTTGGATTAATCGTATATTTCATTAAAGTATTTAACACCATTCAAATACAAGATTGGTTTCAAACTATCTTGTATAGCGCTTTATTTCTTTTTTTGATACTCCTTGCATTATTAAGGAAGCTCCCTTACTCTTTTAAACTATATACATTCCTGTTTATACTTTTTGTGATGGGTGTATCAAGTCTGTATTTCAATGGGATTGTTAGTGACGGCTTTGTATATCTATTGTCTTTCTCTATTATTTTGGCAGTTTTTACCAATCTTAGAATTGGCGTTGTTGGTATTTTAATTAGTGTTGTTACTGTTGGAGTTGTTACATTTGCAATGGTAAATGGGATTTTCTCTTCTCCATCAGAAGATCTCATTTTAAACTCTAGGAATTTATTGGATTGGTTGTCAGCCGGATTTGTTTTCCTGCTAGCCGAGATGGTTGCAGTCATTGCAGTAGCCCTTACTATTCAAAAATTGGATCGGGTTGCTCGAGAACAGACAAAATATGCAGATGAGTTGGAAAATGAAAGGGCTACACTCGACCAAAGAATTCAGGACAGAACACAGGATCTACAAAAAAAAGCCACGCAATTACAGGTGGCGTCCCAAGTAGCTCGAAATATTGCCTTGCAGGATAATCCTGAAGAATTTCTAAGTACTACAGTAAATCTGATACGTGATCAATTTGGATTCTATCATTCAGGCATTTTTCTTCTTGACGATAAAAGAGAATTCGCATTATTAAAAGCAGCTACTGGTGAGGCAGGCAAGGAAATGCTCGAAAGTGAACACCGCTTGAGGGTTGGAGAAGAGGGTATCGTTGGTTACGTAGTTGATCGAGGAGAAGCACGTATTGCATTGGACGTTGGCCAGGACTTAGTCCATTTTAAGAATCCCCTATTACCAGGTACACGCTCTGAGATGGCGCTTCCACTTAAAATTGGAGATAAGATTATTGGCGCCTTGGATGTACAGAGTGAATTAGAGTCAGCATTCACCCTAGAAGATATCAATATTCTTCAAGTTATTGCCGATCAATTGGCAGTAGCCCTTGAAAGATCCAGGTTGGTCAATGATCTTCAATCGAGTTTACAGCAGTTCCGCATGGGTGTCCGTGAATACACTCAACGAGAATGGGCTCAATATATTAATAAAATTCGTGGTAAATCAGCATATAAATATAGTTCCACAGGATTAACAACCAAAGTAATTGATTCCCCGATCATGCGTGAAGTCACGGAAAAAGGGGAAACGATTATTAGGATCAATGAAAATGATACCCGAGCACCAGCAATTCTTGTGGTTCCTGTTAAGCTTCGAGAGCAGACCATAGGAGTTGTTGAAATGAAAATTTCAGATACGTCTGTTGTTGAAACACTCCAAAACATGATGGAAACGACTGCAATACGGTTGGCTTTGGCACTGGAAAATGCCCGGCTGATCGATGAAATGCAAACCCGCGCAGATCAGGAACACATGATCACTAACATAGCAGGCAAGATTCGTACTTCTACCGCCGTCAATGATATTTTAAAAATGACCGCCGTTGAATTAGGAAAATCTATGGGTGTTTCCGAAGTAAGGGTTGAACTCAGAACTAAGTCCCAAGAGATTGTTGATGAACAATACTTACAGGAGAAATTGCCATGATTAACGCAAATTATCCTGACGGAAGTACGAAACCACTTGATACATCTCGAGCATCCAAACTGGAAATTAGCAATCGAATTATCTTGGGAATTGGTTTAATTTCAACAGTTATTAGCATTGCTTTTTTGGCGTGGGCTTTTTTCCGTCCAGAAACTTCGTTATTCGTATTAGCAGGTGTATTTGCGTTTACCTCAGTTACGTGTATCTTGTTAAGATACCAGTTCCCGTTTGTAAACATTACTATTAAGTCCTTAATCGCAAATTTATTGGTACAGATATCTCTCCTTCTATTATCAGCATCTTTTGCGAATTTATTAATCCCTCTTATCCTAATTAGTCTAATCATAACTTTCATTATTTCTGTTGGCGTTTTAAGCGGGCTTCTGAGCAACGTTAGCATTGTTATCGGTATGCTTTTTTCAATTGCCATTGCATTATTGGGTACCTATTCCCCATTCAGTCAGATCAATTCATCAGTTGTTTCTTTAGCAGCATATATTGCACTTGGTATGTTGATCATAGTGCTGATCATTTTCCTGATAACAGGAATTGTTAAGGCAACATTACAAGTTAAATTAATCGTTCTTTTTCTCCTGGTTGCGCTAATACCGTTGTTGGTCTTATCTCTGATTCAAACATCTTTTCTTCAAAATGCTTTGTTGAGTCAAACTCAAACATCACTTCAAATTGCTGCTGCCCAAGTGTCAGGTGCAATTGATGATTTCATAAATTTCAACCTCGATACAGTCGCCAGGCAAGCAGATTTACCCGTATTCGCAAATTACCTTAAAGTCCCACAAGCAGAACGAGCTGGATCAACCGCTGAGGCAGAGGTTTTTTCAACTTTTAGTACGCTTCAACTTCAAAGGGAGACTTTCCCCCCATCTTATTCGATCATCAATCTCGTCGGAATTAATGTTATTGATAGCAATCCACAAGAGATTGGAAGACCGTATAACAGCGAATCGTTTTATCAACAGCCATTATTGACAGGACGATCCTATGTCTCTCCGGTTCTCTTTTCACCTATTAACGGAGACGCCAGCTTATATATTAGCGCTCCGATTCTAGATGAAACAGAAGAGACAATTGGAGTGCTTATCCTTCGATATAATGCATTGGTATTACAGGATTTAATCAAGGATTACCTTGGTTTGATTGGACCACGATCATATCCAATCCTTTTAGATGAGAATTATTTGCGCCTGGCTGATACGATAACACCCCAGCTCTTATATAAAACCGTTTCTCCACTTGCTCTCGAAAAGATTTCCGAATTACGAGCTGTCAATCGACTTCCATTGGTACCTGACGAACAATTATCAACAAATATGGTAAATTTTAATCAAGCATTGTTAAATTACGGGTCTCAACCATATTTCACGGTTGAAGTACATACAGATGATATTTTGCATCAAGAAATCGGAACTGCAGCAAAACTTAGCAGTCAAACCTGGTTTGTCGCATTTGTTGAAGAGCAAACCACCTTGATTGCTTTAAGAAATCAACAATCCCGCGTTTCTACCTTGTTAGCTGCTCTTTTTGCTGGGATTGTAGGGTTGGTTGGTATTTTAGTCTCCACACTCTTGGCTAATCCAATTATTCAGTTGACAAATACGGCTGAAAAGATCTCAAAGGGCGATCTTGAAGCAAAAGCCTCAGTACGAACTCAAGATGAGATTGGCGTTTTGGCAAACTCATTCAATGCTATGACCTACCAGCTGCGTACTTTCATTAATGAACTCGAAGAAAGGGTCAGATCCAGAACACAGGAACTCGCAAATAGAAATGAAGCCCTAATTTTCCGCAGTCGTCAATTACAGACTGTGGCAGATGTGGCTCGCGAAATTGCACAAGCACAGGACCTAGAAAGTCTGCTTGATTCTCTGGTCAATTTGGTCAGCCAACGATTTGATTTTTACCACACCGGTATCTTTTTGGTTGATGAACAAAAAGAATTCGCTGTACTGCGCGCTTCAAACAGTGAAGGTGGAAAGGCCATGTTAGCCCGCCAGCATAAATTGAAAGTTGGTGAGGTGGGTATGGTTGGCTATGTAACTGGTGCAGGAAAACCAAGAATTGCGACTGATGTTGGCGAGGATGCTGTCTATTTTCAAAATCCCGATCTTCCCCTCACCCGCTCAGAAATGACACTACCGCTTATTGTCGGAGGTCAGGTTATCGGTGCATTCGATGTTCAATCTACAGGATCAAATGCATTCACCCAAGAGGATATTGAGCTTTTTTCGACTTTAGCTGACCAGGTAGCGATCGCTATCCAAAACAACCTGCTCTATCAAGAAACAATTCGTGCTTTGGATGAATCAAGAGCTCTTCACCGCCAATATCTACTCCAAGAGTGGAGTCGTGAAACTTCGGACCGGGAACAAGCAGGATATCAATATACACCAATGGGTGTGACAACGATTGAAAAAGAAGATTTTGCTACTGTACAGAAAGTCATTGAAAAAGGCGACGTGGTAATTACCCCAACGATTGATGAAAGTACCGGGAAAGCCAGTGCTGCACTTGGAGTACCGATTAAACTCCGCGGAGAAACTATCGGTGTTATCCATATTCAGGAAACCGTCGAGGAACGACAAGATTGGTCACCCGAAGAAATTGATACGGTCAAGTCCATTGCAGATCAAGTTGCTTTAGCTTTGGAAAATGCTAGATTATTTGAACAAACAGTTCGTAGAGCAGAACGTGAGAGGAAAGTTCTCGAAATAACCGGTAAGATCAGGTCTACCACTGATCCAAAAGCGATGGTTCAAATAGCGATTGAAGAACTTCAGAGAGTACTAAAAGCTACTCGAGCCCAGATCTTAATACAGGAGACCACAAATCCTAAAGAAGCTGAGGGTGTTGATATAGAACCCGAAAAGAATACACAGGATATTCTATGATCAAGATTGTTGCATGTAATAATAAACTGTCATCTCGGTGTTTTCAAACTTTTATGGCATCGATTCTCAATTCAATTCATAATCAAAACAATGAATTGAGATCATCATCTGACTTTTGCTACAGCCAAAAGCTGCATTTCTATACAACATCGGGCATTGACTCAGGAGATTTTATCGCATGACCAATAAACAACTCCACCGTCGGCTTGATAAACTATATACCTCCAGTGAAAATCAGGAAAATAACGCGGAAGAATTTGAATTCACCAATACTTGGGATTGGGAACTTGATAAGGATGGGAAATATCTTTCCATCGGGCCAGAAGTTTTTGATTGCATTGGAATTTCACCAGAGAAATTTCTTGGACAATCCATAAGTGATTTCCTAGTTCCCCCTCAAAGTCGGATTTTACTCCATTCAGCATTGGAGAATAAAACCAAAAGTGATCTAAAAGTATATTTTCAGTCTGTTGATGGTTCATACGTTGAGACTGAAATAACACTCGATCCAAAATTCGATTCAAAAGGCAAAATTAGCAGCTGGATTGGGCACTCCCTAATATCTGCTAATGAACCACTGGAAACTGAAAAAGCGGACGTAGAGATTATTATTCCAGGTGGGACTTCATCACTTGCTGCTCTTGATCTGGGAAATATTATGCTGGGAGTGGGTTTGAAGGAGGGTGAATTACAACCCGCAGACCGAATATTAACCAGAGCAGGACGCCAGTCTCTGATTCAAAATAAGACAACCATTCAACCTGCTAATGATTCCACCCCTACTGCAATTGCAACACCTTTGACGATTCGACAGCAACCTACTGGTGTCATTGAAATTATTGATGAAAAACCTGATCGCACGTGGAAGGAAGATGAGCGATTACTTATTCAAGAGATTGCCACCCAGCTCGGAATGGCAATCGAAAATGCGCAGTTATATCAAGCCGCACAAGTACAGTTGGAGGAAAGAGTTAAGGCTGAACAGGAGACTATTCAGCGAAATGAACAATTGGCAGCTCTTAATCGGGCCGGGCAAAAACTGAGCAGGCTGGCTTCACAATCAGAAATTTTTCAACTTGTTTATGAAACTCTTGGCGAAATTGCGGACAATCGAAATTTGACGATCGCAATAGCTGCCGATGAACAATCCAAATTAAGGTTCCCATTCTCATCACAAAACGGTCATATCACTCACCTACCTGATAAACCATACGGGAAAGGTGTATTTGAATATATCATTGGAACTGGTAATCCGTTATTGATAAACTCGAAAGTCAAGAACACTTTCGAAGAATTAAACCTTGATCAAGATGAGGAATATCCAGCTTCACTTCTCGGCGTACCACTTGTGCTAGGTGGAAAAACGTCAGGTGTGATCCTCCTCCACGACAATGATAAGGAGAATGCATACACACAAATTAACCAGGAACTTCTATCCACACTGGCGTTTCAGGTATCGACATCATTGGAAAATGCCAATCTTTTCTCTGAAGTGACGGATGCGCTTCAAACCATCGAAAAAAGAGAGCGTTATCAAGCAAGTGCTGCAACTGCTGTAGCACTACTTTCAGATCAAGGTACCAAGTTGCTTCCCAAAGTGTTTGAGACTCTAGCTGAAGTTACTTCTTCAGATAGGATCTATTTTGCCAAACTCATGGATGATGAACAAGAACTGTATTGGCAGATTAGAGATCACTGGATAAGACCTGGTTGTGAAGATATTTTTCAAGCTGATTTGCTGCACAGGATCCCCGTTTCAAATTTTCCTAATTGGGCGCGTGAATTTGTTGAAAAAGGTTGGTCTATAA
This sequence comes from uncultured Chloroflexia bacterium, assembly GCA_963804865.1. GTDB lineage: Bacteria > Chloroflexota > Anaerolineae > Anaerolineales > Anaerolineaceae > CAVVEQ01. The sequence continues at coordinate 315,287 of CAWDSH010000001.1, read as the reverse complement.
CTGACAAGAATAGTCAGCCTTCACCCGAATTATCATTGATCACAAATCAAAAAATCAGTTCATCATTCAAGATCTCGGTATCTGGGAAAAATGCCTTTCCTAGTTACCTGGCGTTCGAGCAAATTTCACCCAATCGGTTATGGCTGCAAGAAGAGATTAATGCACTCCAGGTAATTGCTGATGCACTGGCAAATACAATCACCCGTGAAGACCTGTTACAGCAGCTTCAAACATCATTGGATGAATCAGAAGACCTTTATGAAGCTAGTCATAAATTAGCGTTGGCTAATGAATTCGCAACAATGGTCTCTGCTGTTGCAACTGGTGTTGAAATATCCGATATTAACCGTGGCATTCTGGTTCTTTTTGACTATGACCAGGATGGCAGCATCTCCCGAATGACTGTTGAAGCAAATTGGCACAATGGTATTGGCACGCCGCCACCGCCAGTTTCTTCCGAATATCCTGCTTCGATCTATGCCAGTCTTTTTTTAAGAAACACCCCAATTTTTATTGATGACATTGACGAAGCTCCCATTGACAATCCTCTTCAAAAGATAATTTCTGATCAAAATGTTTCATCCATCGCTGTCCTCCCACTGCAGACTGGAACAAGACAAATTGGGGTTCTTCTATTCCAATCTGAAGTTCGTCATCGATTTGGCGGTAGAGAGAAACGCGCTTATCCACCCCTGGCGGACCAGATGACCACCGCGGTAGAAAACTTGCGGCTCTTCGCCCAAACGCAGACATCTTTGGCTGAAACTGAACTTCTGTATAAAGTCACGAATGAAATATCCCAGGCGGTTGATGCGCAGGATCTGGTCCGCATCATTACCCAAAGTATTTTGCCAAAAACCGCGACTCGTACATCCCTAATGATGATCGTTCAAACAGAAAGTGGCGAACCGTCTGAACTCGAATTGGTTGGATTTTATGATCTCCGGGGACAGTTCTTGCGGATTGGCACACGTTTCCAGCTTGTCGATATGCCAATTATTACTTCATTAAAGGAAGAGCCATTTGTGAGCTCTGATGCAAGAACCTCAGATCAGATCGATCCCATTACGCAAAAAACCTTTCAAGAGAATAACATCGCCGGTTGTATCATCACTCCCTTGAGGAGTGCTGGTAAATTGATTGGTATCATGATAATTTCATCAAACACCCCGGCTGATTTCGAACCGGAAGAAATCCGGTTGATACGAGTTATAGGTAGTCAAATTTCAGTTACTCTTGAGAAACAACGTCTTCTTCGTGAAGCTCAGAGACGTGCCCTTGAATTGCGGACTGCGGCTGAGATTGCGCGTGATACGGTATCTACCCTCTCTCTGGACACTCTGCTAAGTCGTATTGTTAACCAGATCTACGATCGATTTACTTTTTATCAAGTCGCATTGTACCTGCTTGATGAAAGCGGTGAGAACGCAATCATTCAGGAAGCTGCCGGCGAAGCTAGTGAAGAATTAAAGAAAAATAAAAATGTCATCAGAGCAGGTGATGGATCAATTTTGGGTCAAGTAACACTCAATGGAGAACCAGTAATCATTAACGATATAACCTCCACAGATCTTTATGATGAAGCAGAGTTCTTGCCTGGTGCAAAATCGGAGATCGGAATTCCATTAAAAATTGGTGAAAAAATCATCGGTGCATTGGATATTCATTCAGATGTTGAAAACGCCTTCACTCCTGATGATGTGACGGTCTTGCGGATTCTTGCAGACCAAATTGCTGTTGCTATTGAGAATGCTCGCGCATTTGAATTATCACAAAAAGCAGTCGACGAGCTACACGAATTGGATCGCATTAAAAGTCAATTCCTTGCGAATATGAGTCATGAATTGCGGACTCCTTTAAATTCAATTATTGGGTTTTCAAGAGTGATCCTCAAAGGGATTGATGGTTCAATTAATGAAACCCAGGCGCAAGATCTTTCTGCCATCTATAATTCTGGGCAACATCTTTTAAGCCTTATTAATAATATTCTCGATATTTCGAAAATTGACTCAGGCAAAATGGACCTTAAAATTACAGAGGTCAGCATCAGCGACATCATCAATTCAGCAATGACTACAGCCACAGGCTTAGCCAAAGATAAGGATCTAAAATTTAAGCAAATCGTACCGCCCGAGTTGCCCAAAGTGATGGTTGATGCAACCCGTATCCGCCAAATCTTGATCAATTTACTTTCAAACGCCATTAAATTTACCGAGCAGGGGATGGTTACTGTCGAGGCTTCGACGACGACCAGTCCTGATAATATCCCTGAATTATTGGTCACCGTGTCGGATACCGGCCAAGGGATTGACCCCAAAGACCGATATAAATTATTCCAGGCATTTTCACAGGTCGATGACTCTCCAACGCGAAAAGCTGGCGGGACCGGTCTTGGGCTTTCTATCAGTAAATCACTTATTCAATTGCATGGAGGCAGGATTGGTTTGTTAACGAGTGAAGTTGGAAAAGGCAGCACATTCTTCTTCACTATTCCAATCCCAGGTCCAGACTTTAAATTAAAATTAACCACCACTGGTACCTTGCGTGAACCGTTTTATTCCAAACCAATTGAAGAGACTAACACCGCTGTTGAAGAACCAATCATGGTTGAAAAGCCTGCTGAAGAATTATCGATCAGCGAACCTGAAATCATAAAATCAGAGGAAGTCGAAACGGTATCTGCTCCACAAAAGAAAATTATTCTCGCAGTTGATGATAAATTGGAAATTCTGAACCTGTATGAAAAATATTTAGGTGAGATCAATATCGGGGTTGTCAGTGTTAATGAACCCGAAAATGCCACCAAGCTAGTAAAAGAAAATCACCCGGATATTATTACGGTTGATATTTCCATGGCAAAACATGATGGCTGGCAGATCATTAAAGAAATGAAAACAGATACCGAGACTAAATATATCCCCATAATAATATCCAGTATCTTGGAACGTCGCGAAAAAGGATTGCGTATTGGAGGAGAGGATTATTTAGTCAAGCCGATAATCCAGGAAGAATTAATGGATTGCATTGAAAGATATAAAACTAATCCCCTTCCTCAAAACATTCTCCTTATTGATGATAATCCCGAAGATCTAAGGTCGATGCAAAATGCAATTCAAGGAAATGACAAACTTCAGATATTGACCGCAAAATCGGGTGAAGAAGGATTGAAATTGATATCCACACTCCAACCGGATGCTGTAATCTTGGATTTGAATCTGCCCGATATGGATGGATTTGATCTTCTTCAAAAAATGCATAATGACTTTCGCCTTCGTCATATCCCAATAACCATTCTTGCTGGTATCGATATCTCTGAGAAGCAATCTGCTGAAATCCATGAATTTAATGAAATGGTTTCTGCTAAACCGAATGTGAAAGAAAAAACGATCTTGAAATCGTTAGAAGATTCTCTGAGAAGTTCACGAACAAGCTGATCGACTAATAAATTATGGCATCGCATTTCATCCTTGAATGCATGGACTGCGGGCATAAAAGCCCTTTCCTCGCCAGCTCTGCAGCGTGTCCCAAATGCCAGAGTAATTGGCGTGACGCCAAATATGATTATGTTACTCTGTCGAGTAGTATGCCTTTACAGCTGCCTGGAAGGCCTTTTGATATCTGGCGCTACCGGGAGCTTCTTCCCGTAAGAGTCCCCAACCCAGATCTATCTCTTGGCGAAGGTGGAACCCCTTTAATTCGGGCATGCAATTTGGGAATGATGCTCGGTTGCCAAAACATTTACATTAAAGATGAACGACAGGGTCCAACATCATCATTTAAAGACCGTCAGGCTGCTGTTACCATTGCTGCATTAAAAGAAGCCGGCATTAATGAATTGGTGGTTGCATCCACAGGAAATGTAGCAATAGCTTACTCTGCTTTTGCAGCCCGGGCTGGGATCAGGGTTTGGGCATTCCTGACCAGCCTCGTGCCTGCTGCTAAAATGCGTGAAGTGGCACTCTATGGTGCGCAAGTAATCAAGGTCACTGGCTCATATGATGAAGCGAAACGGGTGGCAGAGGAATTTGCAAAACAAAAAGGAATTTTTTATGATCAGGGTGCCCGTTCGATAACCTGCATTGAATCAATGAAAACAGTGTCTTTCGAAATTGCCGAACAATTGACTGCATTGATTGGTCCGCCAAACGCCAATCCGAAAGATCGGCCATCTGTGCCATGGTTGTCTCCAGATTGGTATATACAGGCGGTCAGCGGCGGAATGGGACCAATAGGAGTACATAAAGGATTCCAGGAACTGAAAATCATGGAGTTGACTGATAAGATACCAAAAATGGGCATTATTCAGACGAATGGATGTGCACCCATGGTCCATGCCTGGAAACAGAACCTGGATACAGCGACACCAATACGAGTGCCCAACACCCATATCGAGACTCTTGCAACTGGAGATCCAGGGAGAACCTATACGATCTTGCGTCAAAAAATGATGAGTACGTCAGGTGGCACATTTGAAAGTGTTACTGATGAAGAAGCATTCCGGGCGATGCATTATTTGGCAAAAATGGAAGGTATCTCTGTGGAACCCGCCGCGGCAGTTGCATTCGCAGGGCTGATTAAATTAACCCGCGAAGGGGTGATAAAACCTGAAGAAATCGTAGTCATTAATTGCAGCGGTCACACAATGCCGATTGAGAGAAATATCCTGGGAGAAGGATGGTCAAAAGAAATCTCGCTCCCGACTGAGGCAATCCAAGGTAATCCGGAAGATGGTCTTCTTGCTGCTCTCACAAAAGTATCTATTGATCGGTTCCCGCGGATTGCTATCGTCGATGATGAACCTGACGCCCGCCGCTTGATACATCGCATATTACAGACACAAGGAAATTACACCATTTTCGAAGCAGCCAATGGCAAGGAAGCTATAGATCTAATTCAAAAAGAATTACCGAATTTGGTTATTCTGGATCTGATGATGCCAGGTGTGGATGGATTCTCCGTCATGGATGCGTTACAAGCAAAACCAGAGACTTCTGAAATCCCAATAATTGTTGTAACTGCGAAAGAACTGACATCGAATGAGAAACAGCGTATGCAAGGTCATATCCAAGCTTTGATGCAGAAAGGAGATTTCCTTAGCGACGATTTATTGGACGAAGTAAGAACTTTGCTAAGATAAGGCTATGGAGAGTAAGGGGATTAATAAAGGAATTGCGGCTGGCATTGCATCAGCCATTCTCCTTGGCTTTACTCCTATTTTCGGAAAACTCAGTATTCTTTTTGGTTTCACCCCTTTTTTCATAGTATCTTTTCGGTCCGGTCTTGCTTCATTATTTCTATTTATCCTTCTTCTAATTTTTAAACGAGATTTTTTCGTTATTTATCCCATCGGCTTGATCGGATGTTTTGTAGCTGGGCTTGTCAATGGGATAGGGTCGATTTTTTATTACAGCGGTCTCAGTTATATTGATGCCAGTGTTGGTCAATTACTTTATTCTTTTTATCCATTAATGGTTGCCTTTTGGTTGTTTCTGGATCGTCAACCATTTACAAGAATCTCTCTTCTCAGATTGATCCTTTCTTTACCCGGCGCTTTCCTCCTTCTGACCAATGCACAAAAGGAAGTAAATTGGGTGGGAGCATTATTTATGCTGATTGCCGCTGCATTGTATTCATTGCATCTAATAATCAATCAGCGTATCTTATTTGAAGCCCCTGCCCCAACAGTTGCATTTTATACACTACTTTCAATGACGGGTACAGTTTTCATCGCATATTTTATTTTTGATCACCAATTTCCAGCGGGCGAAATGGTTTGGTGGCCACTGATTTCTCTGGGAGCTATCACTTTCCTTTCAAGAATAATGCTCTTTCTGGGAATCAAACATGTAGGCGGGCTTCAAACCGCAATGTTAGGTCTCGGAGAGCTGCTAATAACTGTCCTTGTAGCGAATCTATGGCTGGGCGAAAGATTGACTTCTGTTCAAATGATCGGTGGATTTATGCTGGCATTAAGTATGCTTTTAGTTGGATTTGACAAACCTACTCCTGAAAAAAGAAGAGCTTCGGGTTGGCTGGCATGGTTAAATTCCCCATCCATCTCTCCGACCGACGTGCCCTGGCGTTCTCAAAATTAGTGGTTGTATTCTTCCGGAAATTCCAGGAGATAACCGGTTCCCCTGATATTTTGAATCCAACGATCACCCGCTCTTATTTCTGAAAGTTTCTCTCTTAAGCGACAAATCACCGGTCTTAGGATCTTGGCAGCTTCAATCATACCGACGTCGTATCCTTGCGTTGCTTTTACCAGATCACTATGCGAAATGACGCGATGTTGATTCTGGATTAAGGTATACAGGATTTTTGTTTCATTTTTTGTTAGCGAAATTGAATGATCAATATCGATGATTATGCGTTTACCAAAATTTATGATCACATCCCCATACGGTTCTATCACTTCAGATTGGATATACTTTTCAACATTCACCTTCATCGACTCTTCCGATTTTTCATTCTGTTCAATCTGCTTCTCCATTATCGCTTTCTTAATGCTTTCCAATACATCTTTCCGTTTAACCGGTTTCAATAAATAATCGCTAACTTTAAAACGAATAGCCTTAATGGCGGAATCAAGAGAGCCGTGCCCAGTCAAAATTACCAATGGCATATCAATATTTTTTTGGGGCAGCCGATCCAGAAATTCAATACCACTCATACCGGGTAATTCCAGGTCGAGGATCATTGCATCAAATTTATCCTTTTCGAGGGCAATTAATGCTTCCTCAGCCGTACGTATCGAATCAACTTCATAGTTATCCAACGTCAAAATTCTGCCAAGGAGAGATTGAACAACACGATCGTCGTCAACAATGAGAATTTTTTCTTTTCTTATCTTACTGGTATTCATAAGGTGTATATTTTATATAATAAAATTAGTTTATCATACCAGAAACAAACAAATGCTTTATAGTTATTCAACTATATATTGAGTTTCCTAAAAAATCATTGTGATAATTGGGCTAAAATGGTATTCATCTCGATCTTGTATTAGGTGAAAGTATGTCAATAATTGAATCACTTCTTACACTTTTGAGTGGGCTGGCGATTTTTATTTTTGGTATTCAATTCCTAAGTGAAGGATTAGAGAAAGTAGCCGGCACTAGACTTCTTACATTTTTGGAAAAAGTTGCCGGTAACCGGATCAAGAGTCTTTTATTCGGTGCATTTTCTGTTGGATTGCTGCAAAGTAGCGGCATGTTAATGGTGACCATGATCGGATTAATCAATGCCAGTATGCTGACACTGGAACAGGCAGTTGGTATCATGCTGGGCTCGGAAATTGGCACAACCTTTACCGGACAACTTGTGGCGTTCAATTTAAAAGGCATTAATCTGGTTTTTCTGGTAGTCGGTTTTTATCTAACATTTGTGAATCAAAATAAAAAATGGCAGTTGATTGGCCAACCTTTGTTTGGCATTGGATTGGTTTTCATAGGAATGAAACAAATGTCAACTGGTGGTGATGGCATAAGTCAGCTACCATTTTTTCAAAATCTCCTCGAGATCCTCAGCCATCACTTAGTTTTGGGTGTGTTGGCGGGGTCAGTATTCACAGCAATATTGAATAGCAGTACCGCCATGACCGGTCTGGTGATTGCCATGGGAAAATCCAACAATATTAGTCTATTAGCTGCAATATCCTTGATCCTGGGTGCAAATATTGGCTCTTGTATCACGGGATGGCTCGCGTCCAGAAAGTCATCAACGAATGCCAAGCGAGCATCATATGCCCAAATATTCATCAATCTTGGAGGAGTACTTCTATTTCTTCCTTTCATCACCCCCTTTGCCAACTTCATTGGCAATACATCAATTCTTCTTCCACGACAGATTGCCAACGCTCATACCATTTTTAATATCGTTGTAAGTGTCATCTTGCTCCCATTTGTCAAACCTCTGACCAAACTGGTAAAGAAAGTTATTCGAGGGAATGATGAAAAAGAGAAGGGCAGGATTACCCGATATATCGATAAACGGTTCCTTGCTTCACCATTTGTGGCAGTTTCCATTGCAAAGGCTGAGGTCTTGCGAATGGGCTGGTTCACTCATCAAATGCTCAAAGATTCAAAGAATAGTTTTCTACAAGGGAAAATAAAATATGCCTCGACAGTATTGGAAAGAGAACCTGATATTGATGAAATCTGTCATCAAGTGAATCGTTTTATGGAAGAAATTCCTGGAGAAAAATTAAATCCAGAAGAACGATCTTTGCTGGAAAAGCTAAAGCACCTGGTGATGGATATTGAGCGCGTGGGTGACCATGCAGTTAACTTGGCTGAATTTGCACTCAGGATGGATAAGAAAAGCATCAAATTCACTAAATTTGCGCATAAAGAACTGGAAATCCTTTTTGACACAGTGACTGACCATTACGGCATAGCATTAAAAGCATTCAAGAAGAATGATCTAAGTTTGATGGATCAGGTTACTCAAAGCGAAGATGATGTTGATAAAATGGAAAAAAAGTTCAAAAAAAATCACATTGAGCGTTTGAGGAAAGGACTTTGCCAACCAGAGGCAGATCCCATATATGTGGAAACCTTGCGTAACCTGGAGCGCATTAGCGATCATTCATATAATATTGTGATTAGCCTTATTTACTAGAAAATATTAAATCATAGGCTTTTTTAATAATCTTTTTATTGACCATTAACATTCTACTTATTACAAAATAAGACCCCGGTAAAATCGGTGTCTTATTTATCTCGTCAAAATGTAGTACTTATTTTGAATTTCTAATATATTTTTATAATGCTGCTAATTCGTCCAACGCGGCTTGCTCTTTTTCATCGATGACCGATTTTCCACCAAAACCCAAGAAACCACCAGTCTTGGTCTCCGCAACCTGGCGAGCCATATCGACAATCCATCGCTTGTATGAATCACCTTCACCAAGCGTGGTGGCGATTGCAACACCATCAGAAACAATTTTCTTTGCCTCTGCACGTAATGAAACCATATCTTTTGATTGATACTGGATGGAATTCTCTTTGGCATCCGTTAGAGTAATTGTTTTCATCGCAGCCAACAACTCATCCACTAGCGTGCCGTATCCGCTGCCTTCAGTTTTCATGCTCAAACTCTGAAAAAATTTGCTTGCGGAAAATATTTCCTGAAACATTTCAAGGGCCCCACCGCTGGCTGTCGAAACAAAAGATGCCGCGGCACCAGGGGCGTTGAATAACGTCTTCCACTGTTCTGCAGTAACTTTTTCTTTGATACTCATCTTTTTCTCCTTTTCGAAATATTTTTTGGATGAAATCGATAAAAAGTAATTTTCAATCAATTACCTAATTTCAGTTTTGTTTAAATTGGCCCGATTAGTTAAATCCCCCTTGGATTATGCATATATTATCATATTCTAACTAACAATGAACCCTATTTTAATCTCCCGATCAAATATAAAGGACCTTTTTTCGCAAAAGGTCCCTGATCTTTGGGTGGCTGACGGGGGTTGAACCCGCAACATCTTGATCCACAGTCAAGCGCTCTGCCATTGAGCTACAGCCACCATGCTTAAATCGATTTTATCATGTTGGAGATTTATTTGGCAAGAAGTTTTTGAATCTCCTTAATAGCAGAATCCCTGTTTAGAACCTCCTGGTTATGGTTAATGAGGTCTTTAACAACGACGGTTTGGTTGGCTAACTCATCCGGTCCTAGGATCACTACGAAATGTATTTTCATGCGATCGGCGAATTTCAATTGTTTTTGGAGTTTTTCCACTTCAGGATAATTGATCACCTCAATCCCATTGTTTCGAAGGTGAGCAGAAAAACTTAATGATGACTCAATCAATTCATCATTGAAAACTGTCATCAGGACCGTATTTTTATAGGGTTCTAATACGGGGAATAGATTATATTTTTCCAGCACTATTGAGAGCATCACATCCCCCATCGCAAAACCTACACTGGGCAATGGCTCACCCCCCACATCCTCCACCAGGTTATCGTAACGGCCACCTCCCATAATCGCCCTGCCCCCATCCAGATCATAAGCTTCAAATACAATTCCAGTGTAATAATCCAATCCTCGAACAATTTTGGGATCAAACTTAACATATTCCCCAACACCAAGAATATCCAGGGCTTTAAAAAACCTGACCAATTCAGGAGACCTCTGCCAACTTGAATTATCCATAAGAAAACTTTTAAGACGCGAAATCTTGTCTGTTGTCAGACCAATCGTTTCTCCATAATCATTCCATGATTCGGGGGTTAGTTTATCCAGCTTGTCAATTAACTTAAACACTTTATCATGCAGGGTTTCAGGGATCTGCATTTCGATGAGCGCGCTAGTGGTTAATCGACGATCACTGACCAAAATTTGCACTTGTTCAGGCTTTAATCCCAATGATTTGAATAGTACTGCGCAAATCGCAACCATTTCAGCGTCAGCTTCTGGTGAATTCGCACCAATTAGATCTATATTCCATTGGAAAAATTCCCTCGACCGACCTTTGCCCGGTTTTTCATACCGCCAAATTGGTCCATACGCCCACCATTTTAAAGGGAAAGATAATTCATTTTGACGCTGCGCAACCATACGCGCAAGTGAGGGCGTCAATTCGGGTCTTAGAGCGATTTCTTCACCTCCCTTGTCTAAAAACACGAATGCCTGCTGTTTAACCAATTCTTCACCTGATTTGGCGGCATATAATTCCAATTTTTCCAAATAGGGAACTTCATATTCGAGATAACCAAAAGAGGTAGATACCTGGCGAAATTTTTGATAAAGCCATTGATGCCTGGCTTTATCCTCCGGGTAGAAATCTCGTGTTCCTCTTAATGGTGAAATGATTTGTTTCATAATAAAATCCTATTCCACGAAGGCTGGTCAAAATTTTAACACGATTTCTAAGGTAAAATTGCTTAGTTAATCATGAAAATGAACAAGAAGGTATTCGATGAATGTGGATGAATTAATTAAAATTGTTGGCGGCACTCTATATACACAAGACGCAGATCTAACTCGGGAGATCAAAGGTGGATGCGGCGCTGACCTAATGAGTGACGTGCTAGCATCTATTCAACCAGAGGCAGTTTTGCTTACCGGTCTCTGTAATCCGCAAGTTATAAGAACAGCTCAAATGGCCGATGTTGCGGCCATCGTTTTTGTAAGAGGAAAACGAGCACCACAAGAAACTATCGACTTGGCTAAACAAGAACAAATCCCAATCATCTCTTCCCCATTTGGGATGTTTGAGCTCTGCGGGCGATTGCATCGAGCTGGATTACCAAGCCTTGAGATGCCTGTTGAAAGGGACCCCGCTGAATTAGATTGATGAATGCATCGCGAGATAATATGCAGGATGAAACCAAGTTAAAGAAGCATGTAATTACTGATATAGAAGCTGAAAATATCACTCGAACCGAGGAGCTCGCTTATGAGCTAAGGGTTAGCGAGGTGATGACTTACGATCCAATCACGCTCGATATTGACCAACCGATGGAAAATGTTCTCGAAATCTTCCGCGTTTCACATATTTCTGGAGCGCCGGTTTTAAGTCAAGGACACCTAGCTGGGGTCATCAGCCTGGAAGATATCATCAAATGCCTTAAAAATAACGATGTTCATACACCGGTTGCAAAATATATGACGGTCAATTTAATCACCGTACGAGCCACTGATCCAGTTATTGAAGCTCTCAAAGTATTTGTTAATCGCAAAGTTGGTCGCTTGATCGTTGTAGATGAAAACTACGAGTTGAAAGGGATCATCACTAAAGGTGATGTCACCCGGGGTATTCTGAAAGCACTCAATCAGGATTACCAGGAAGAAGAAGTTCGCCGATATCGTGCCAGTCATCTTTTTGAGGACATTGTTTCAGATAGAACAAGCCTGATCTTGCGCTATAACATAAAATCAGGAGATTTTACTCGTGGAGGTTCAGCATCTAGCTTCATTAAAAGAGCATTTCTTCGGATGGGCGCTAATCCTCAACTTGCACGTCGTTGTGGTATCGCTATCTATGAAGCAGAGATGAACTTGATAATTCATACGCTCCACGGAGGCAGCATACGGATAGAAATCGAACCGCATCAAATAAATATGGAAGCTGTTGATGATGGACCAGGAATCGAAGATATCGAACAGGCTATGAAGCCAGGTTTTTCAACCGCAACTCAGGAAATCCGTGAACTGGGCTTTGGTGCTGGGATGGGTCTTGTCAATATAAAACGCTGTGTGGATGTGATGAATCTTGAGTCTCAGGTGGGCAAAGGGACCAGATTGAAGATGAAGATATATTTAAAAGAAGAAGATACCGTGGGAGAAGGTTATCCATCATCCAAGGAGACAATTAAAGATGAATCTGCAGGAAATAATTGAAAAATTAGAACTAAAGATTATTTCAAATCCTAGAAACGATTTGAATACCATTGTACCTATTGGTGGATATACATCGGACCTCCTGAGCTGTGTCATGGCAGGTGCGAATCCTCAAAGTATATGGGTGACTCTACAAGCTCATATTAACATCGTTGCTGTCGCATCTCTCAAGGAAGTATCAGCAATAATCATTACAGAGAATGCTCAACCTGAACCCGCCACGGTCGAAAAAGCAAATGAAGAAGGCATCATTCTTCTTTCATCACAAAAACCTACTTTCGAGATCGTAGGGAAACTCTGGGAACTTGGATTACAAACCTAACCGTAATTATTAAACCATTTCAATTTTAGATTGAATACCTTCCGCGCTGAATTTCATATTCACACTGTACTTTCTGCTTGCGCAGATGTGGAAATGATTCCTCCATTAATTATCCAAAAAGCGCAGGAAAAAGGCATTGATCTGATAGCCATCACCGATCACAACGCCTCTGCAAACGTAGAGCCGGTTATGAATGCTGCAAAAGGCTCGGGAATTAAAGTTTTAGCGGGTATGGAGGTACAAACAAAAGAAGAAGTACATATCATCTGTCTTTTTGACCATATCGATCAGTTAATAGCATTTCAAGATTTGATTGATGATCATTTATCTGAAATGCAAAATGACCCCGAACACTTTGGAGAGCAATATATTGTTGATGAAACTGGAGAATTTGTCGATCAGGAGATCAGATTGTTATCAACTTCTGTTGACATCACTTTGAAAAATGCCTGGTTGGAGGTAAATAGCTTGGGTGGATTAATGATCCCAGCTCATGTGAATCGTGAAGCGTTCGGGCTCATGCCGGTATTGGGATTTATCCCTCCTGATATCAAACCAGACGCCCTGGAAATTTCAAAGCATATATCTGTCGATGAAGCCAAAATTAAATATCCACAGTTAGAAGACTTCACCATAATACAGAGTGGAGATGCTCACTTTCTGGAAGAAATTCTGGGTAAAAATGAATTAACTCTTGAGAATCGTTCCTTCGATGAAATTCGAAAAGCACTTCATGGCATTGATGGCAGGTCTGTCAAAATAATCTAGTATTTTTTGAGTAAATCATCAATCAATCTTTTTGACGATTTACCATCTTGATAGGTGACATTTGTAAATTGACCATTTATAATTAGGAGCGTTAAACTCAATAGGATTAATCCGATTATTTATTACCATTTTCGTCCAATTAACCGGTATGGAGAATTTATGAAGCAAGGCAACGATAATCAATCACCCTTAATTGCAGATCCCAAAATCAAAGAAACCATTGATCGAATTCTTGACTCAAACAAAAATCGCCTGGGTGCCACCATGGTGATTCTCAATGAAATTCAAAGTCAGGTTGGCTATATATCCACATCGATGCAACAATATGTTGCTAATCAGCTTCATGTCCCGGCCAGCAAAATCCACGGTGTAGTTTCATTCTATTCATTTTTCACCACCACCCCGCGTGGCAAACACACCATAAAATTTTGCATGGGTACCGCTTGTTATGTGGGTGGGACGGAGCAGCTTCTTGATAAAGTAAAGCAACTATTGAAAATCGAACCTGGTGAAACTACTCCGGATGGTCAGATAACGATTGAGATTTGCCGCTGCGTCGGTGCTTGTTCGCAAGCCCCTGTGATTGTTGTTGATGAGGATGTTCAAGGACGTGTGAAACCTAATAAAATGCCTCAAATCATACGTTCTGTTCAAGAAGAAAGTATTAAAGTGTGAGAGAACTATCCCTACATTTACTGGATATTGTTGAAAACAGCATTTCTGCAAAAGCAAAGAACATTAATATTTCAGTAGAAGAGGACCTCATCAATGATCGGCTTAGGATGACAATTGCTGATGATGGCAAAGGGATGAATAAGGAGATGGTCTCAAAGGTAATCGATCCATTTGTCACCAGTCGGACAACTCGAAAAGTAGGTTTAGGTATACCGCTGCTTAAAGAAGCAGCCGAAGCATGCAATGGTTCATTAACAATTGAATCCCAAGTCGGTAAAGGTACGGAATTGCAGGTGGATTTTCAACACAGTAATATTGACCGCATGCCGCTTGGAAACCTTACAGATACGATTATCAATCTTGTTATCGCTAATCCGTCTGTAAATATTATGTTCAAATACATATGTAAATGATGAAATGTTTTTTTATGATGATAAAAAAGTAAAGAATGAATTGAAAGATGTCTCTTTAAGTGATCCACTTGTTCTTTCATTCTTGCGAGAATATATCGAAAACGGTATTAGGAATATTCAACCTACCAATTAATTGATCTTTACTAAAGGAGTTATTATGTCCGCCATAAAAAGTCTGGAAGATCTGAAGCGTGTCAGGGAAGAGGCTCTTCAGAAACGGAAAATTCAAACCGAATCGGGTAAAGCACGTGTTATCGTTGGAATGGGTACCTGTGGTATTGCCGCTGGCGCTCGAGACACAATGAAAGCCATTCTTGAGACAATTGAGAAGAATAATCTTCAGGATATCACGGTCAGCCAAACTGGGTGTATTGGCTTATGTGAGAAGGAACCCATTGTTCAGGTGGAAATTGGTGATCTGCCAAAAGTGACCTACGGCAAAGTGACACCGGAGATTGCTCGCAATATTATGAAAGAACACGTTGTCGGTGGTAATCCGGTGAAAAATCATATTATCCCGCTTTAATGGAGCCTATCCTAATAATTTTCCTTTTCCAATAGGTATTTTTGATGAAATATTTTCGATCGCATGTTTTGGTTTGCATTGATCCCGAATGCCTCAAAAAAGGCGCTCAATGAAGTGATCGATGCTCTTCAGGATGAGTTGGTTTCACATGGGCTAATCGACGAAATCCAAGTCCTTGAGACATCACGCATCGGTGGATGTGATAACGGTCCGGAAATGATGGTATATCCGGAAGGAATCCATTATGCCAATCTGACACCAGATGATATTCCCTATATCGTCGAAGAACATCTTCTTGAAAGGTAGGAGTCGCCAAGAAATTTGTTTTCGAACTTCAGGAACCTGTCGATGAGGAGTTGAGCGCACCAACCTCAAAAGAAGTCAGAGTGGTATTGCGTAATTGCGGCAAAATAGATCCTGAAAATATTGAAGAGTACATTGCCGAAGATGGATACATGGCGTTGGCAAAAGTCCTGACCGAACTCTCACCCGATGATGTCATCGACATCGTGATGAAATCAGGATTACGTGGTAGAGGTGGAGCAGGATTCTCCACAGCTAAAAAATGGCAATTGACCCAAACAAAATCTGATCCCATAAAATATCTTACATGCAATGCGGATGAAGGTGATCCAGGAGCATTCATGAATCGCCGCGTCCTGGAAGGCGATCCACATTCAGTTCTTGAAGGCATGATCATTGCTGCCTATGCGATTGGAGCCAGGAACGGATATATCTATTGTCGGGCAGAATACCCCATCGCGGTAAAAATGTTAAATATTGGTATACAGCAAGCCCACAGCATGGGACTTCTCGGCAAGAACATTCTTGGAACTGATTTTTCATTCGATATTGAAGTTCGCATGGGGGCAGGAGCATTTGTGTGTGGTGAAGAAACAGCCTTGATTGCCTCAATCGAAGGTAATCGTGGTGAACCTCGTCCACGCCCCCCCTTCCCCGCGGAAAAAGGTCTTTGGGGTCACCCGACCAATAATAATAATGTTGAAACTTACGCCAATATTCCCTCAGATTATTCTTAACGGCGCTGAATGGTTTGGATCCATGGGGACGGAAAAGAGCAAGGGTACAAAAACCTTTGCTCTTGCGGGGGATGTCAAGCATACCGGTTTGATTGAAGTTCCCTTGGGCATCACCCTGCGCGAGCTGGTTTATGATGTTGGTGGTGGGATCAAAGACGATAAACAATTCAAGGCTGTACAAATCGGCGGTCCATGTGGTGGAATGCTATCAAAGGATTATCTCGATCTTGCCAGTCGATTATGAATCACTGGTTGGCGCAGGTGCCATGATGGGTTCGGGTGGATTGATCGTCATGGATGAAGGCACATGCATGGTCGATATGGCTCGCTTTTTCATGGATTTCATTCAGGATGAAAGCTGCGGGAAATGCGTACCCTGCCGTATCGGGACCCGCCGGATGCTCGAAATTCTCACCCGCATCTGTGCCGGTAAAGGTCAAGAATCAGATATCGAATCGCTTGAAATCCTTATGCACTCAAGATCCGGCAACCAGCCTCTGTGGTTTAGGTCAAGGCGCACCCAATCCCGTCGCGAGTACTCTTAGGCTTTTTCGTGATGAATATGAAGCCCATATCAAGGAAAAACGTTGCCCTGCAAAAGTCTGCCGCGCTTTGATTCGTTATGAAATTTTGGATGGTGTCTGCACTGGCTGTACTGTTTGCGCTCGGAATTGCCCGGTTAATGCAATCTCGGGAGAACGCCGCATGACGCATGTCATTGATCCGGATATCTGCATTAGATGTGGCATTTGTATGCAGGTTTGTAACTTTCAATGCTGTTGTGATTAAGTAGCAATCTTTATGTGTATGACGGCGTTTCAAATCAATCTGAAATGACAATGTAAGAGGAGGAAGGATGACTGTTGAAACAATAGATGCAAAAATTGTCACGAAGAAGCGTTAAAGAGGCTGTTGAAAAATATGGCGCCACTCAGGAAGAATTGATTCCCATTCTGAGCTATATCAATCAAGGAATTAGGTTATCTCCCTGCGGAAGCGTT
This sequence comes from uncultured Chloroflexia bacterium, assembly GCA_963804865.1. Taxonomy (GTDB): domain Bacteria; phylum Chloroflexota; class Anaerolineae; order Anaerolineales; family Anaerolineaceae; genus CAVVEQ01. The sequence goes on along the minus strand of CAWDSH010000001.1, from coordinate 298,191 downwards.
GGAAGAAGTAGCTGAGATTCTTAAAGGTCCCGCCATCACAACTTTTTTCCGTCGCAAGCTTCTATGAAATGTTATCCACAAAACCTCGTGGTAAGCATGTCATTAAATTTTGCGAAAGCGCTCCATGCCATGTAGTGGGCGGAGCAAGAAGTCTGGAACACGTTGAAAGCTGAATTAAAACTGGTAGGAAGCGGCACAACAAAGGATGGCAATTGGTCTCTGGTGACAACCAGCTGTCTCGGCGTTTGTGCGGTTGGTCCTGTTATCATCATCGATGATGATATCTACGGTAATATAACCGCCGATCAAATTCCTCAAATCCTTGCAAAATACCAATAAAAGGAGCCAAGCATGCAAGCAGTCCGCTCAATGGTTTTGGTTTCAAGTGATCCACAAAGCATGCAGGCAGGTGCGCAGGAAGTTTATACCCGTCTGCAGAAAGAAATTCAATCCTTTAATCTTGAAAAAGAAATCTCGCTCTCGATGATCAATGATATTGGACGGCATGACTCCATCCCCATGGTGATTGTGTATCCTGAAGCCGTGATTTATGGTCCGGTAAAGCCAGATGATGTTCATTTCCTGGTCGAGGAACATCTTTATAAGGGTACGGATTGCGGCTGGCTTGCAGGCGCCTGTAAAGGAATTATCCGGCAAGATCGCCTGGCTTTCTGCACGAAAAGGCACTCTACCGGCTGAAAAACGAATTGTCCTGGAACGAGCAGGCATCATTGATCCAACAAGCATTGATGACTATATCGTTCATGATGGTTATGCTGCCCTTGGAAAAGTTTTAACCGAGATGACTCCCCTGGATGTAATTGCTACATTGGAAAAATCGGGACTTCGTGGTCGAGGTGGAGCTGGTTTCCCAACAGGTACAAAATGGAAATTTGTTGCTAAGACTTCAAGTGACTTGAAGTATGTCGTCTGCAATGCGGATGAAAGTGAACCCGGCACATTTAAAGACAGGTTAATCCTTGAAGGTGATCCCCATTCGATCATTGAAGCAATGATCATTGCCGGCTTTACCGTTGGAGCCCAGGAAGGATATATCTATATTCGCGGTGAATACGCTCTTAGCCCAGGAACGATTGAAGAACGCCATTCGATCAAGCCCGAATGTTGGGTTTCCTTGGGCAAAAATATTTTTGGAACCAAGTTTAATTTTGATATTCATGTTCATTCTGGCGCGGGTGCGTATATTTGCGGTGAAGAAACAGCTCTGATTGAATCGATTGAAGGCAAACGTGGAGAGCCACGAGTCTCGACCACCCTACCCGACGACCAATGGACTTTGGAATAAACCGACCCTGGTCAACAATGTTGAAACATTGGCGAACGTGCCTCCCATTATCAGGAATGGAGCTGAATGGTATCACTCATTTGGAACACCCAGCAGTCCTGGTACAAAGGTCTATACCATCCTTGGAAATGTAAATGTCACTGGCTTGATCGAAGTTCCCATGGGAATAACCTTCGGGAAGTAATCACATTTATGGTCAAGGGATGAAAAATGGGGCCAACTTTAAATTGGCACAAACTGGTGGATCAAGCGGTTCGATCATTCCCTCCAGCCTGCAGGATACTCCCATGGATTTTGACTCGTTTTCAAAAACAGGTGTCTCTCTGGGTTCAGGTGCTCTTCTGATTTGCAGTGAGGATACTTGTGTTGTAGACCTTGCCAAAGTACTTCTAAACTTCTTCGTTGTTGAAGGTTGCGGTAAATGCAATCCCTGCCGCATTGGTGGAAAACGATCCCTCGATATTCTCACCAACATATCCGAAGGGGTTGCATCTTTGAAAGACCTGGATGATCTCATCTTGTTATCCGATAATCTTTACCAATTATCTAATTGTGGTCTCGGCCAGACAGCCGGTGTCTCCTCAAAAGGATATATTGAACTATTTCCGGGCAGAAGTGGAAGCTCATATCCGCTTAAAAGTCTGCCCGGCAGGCGTTTGCCCGATGAGTGGTCATCGAGCTCAATAAAACCATGAAATTCATCCAAAAAGAGGATTTATGATGATCAAACTAACCATTGATGACAAACCACTTGAAGTCGCTGAAGGAACAACTGTATTGAATGCTGCGCGTGGAGCGGGCATTGAGATACCAACTTTATGCGAACACCATCACCTAACCCCCTACGGTGGATGCCGGCTTTGCCTTGTGGAAGTAGAGGGTGCCCGGACTTTGCAACCATCTTGCACGCTACCTGTAACGGAAGGGATGGTAGTGCGGACGAATACTGACAAGATCAAGACAGCACGTAAATTCGTTTTGACCTTGATTTTCAGCGAACGAAATCATTTTTGCCCATATTGCCAGGTCAGCGGAGGAGATTGCGAACTCCAAAATGCTGCATACGCAGAGGGGATGACCCACTGGCCCTTACAGCCCAACTGGCAATCCTACCCCATGGATGCTTCGCATCCATTTGTGATCATGGAGAACAACCGTTGCATCCTTTGCAGGCGGTGCGTTCGCGCATGCAGCGAGCTTGTAGGTAATTTCACCCTCGGTTTCGAGGAGCGCGGCGCCCGAAGCATGCTGGTGGCTGATCTTGGCGTGCCATTAGGCGCAAGCTCCTGCATTTCCTGCGGGACGTGCGTGCAAGTTTGCCCTACCGGCGCGCTTATTGACCGTTGGAGTGCATATCACGGGCGGGAAACCCAGGTGGAAAGAACAGCAACAACATGCATCGGCTGCAGTGTTGGTTGTGGTATCGAGGTGCTTACTCGGGATAATAACCTTGTTCGCATTGAAGGTGATTGGAACGCAGTATTGAACGAAGGTGTGATATGCAAGACTGGGCGTTTCATTCCGGTCATCGATGAACACGAACGATTAATGACCCCATTGGTAAAGAAAGATGGATCATTGAAAGTAACCACATGGGACGAAGCCTTGAATTTGGTCGCTGAAAAACTAAAGCCGTTGACCGGAAAAGGTGATTCAGGGATTGCTGCTATGTCTTCGTCAAGATTGCCAATCGAAGCGTTATTCACCTTCAAGCAGCTATTTCGCGATCAGTTGAAAGCCAATCTGGTCACTTCATTGGACGCAGGCGAATATACTCGCGCCTCGGCCCGGGTCGCTGAAGAGATCAAGAAATCCTTCGAAGGCAAATTAACAGACCTGGAAAATGCTGACTGTGTTGTTTCATTCGGAGTTGATCTTGTCAAAGAACATGAAGTGGCAGGCTTTATGGTAAAGAGGAATATTCCTCTTGGCACGAAATTGATCGTGGTAGATCCAAAAGCCAATTCGCTTGACAACCTTGCAGAGCTCAAACTTCAATCTAAAGACAAAATGGATGCAGATTATATCCGTAGCATCTCATCTTCATCTGACGCTCAGTCAAAGTTATTTAATGAATTACTTGTCGGATCAAAAACTCCTGTTTTCATCTACGGTAAGGGAATTGCTGATTCTACAATTAAAGAGATCATCCATCTGGCTGAGACTTTCAAAGCAAAAGTTATCGGGGTGAAAGGGGATGCCAATGGTCTGGCCGCCTCCCAGTATGGATTGGATCAGGAGATAGACCTGAAGAATCATCAGGTGGTTTATGTCGCGCTTGGAGATCAAGAACCAAACCAGCAATTGATTAAAACATTGGAAAAAATACCCTTCCTGGTGGTTCAAGCCAGTCATGTTTCACCTCTCACTGCTCGAGCTGATGTGGTGCTTCCTGTTGAGAATTGGTCGGAGGTTGAAGGGCATTACCTCAATCTGGAAGGAAAGCTTCTTGAATCCCATCGCTCATTGAGACCAGCGGAAGATATTCGTAGCAATGATGATACGCTTATGTCATTGGCAGAAAAGATGGGTATAAAGATAACCAATGAATGGAAGAAATCACTGAAGGAACGTGTTCCAGCAGTTGTGTTGGACATTTAGTGTTGGATCAATCAAAAGGAGCTGAACTAATGGGAAAACCTAAAATTTCCTCGGATTGGTTGGCAGGCTGCGCAGGGTGTCACATGTCACTGCTGGATATGGATGAGCGGATCGCTACAATAATCGAACTTACCGATCTTCGCGCTACGCCAATCACTGATTTCAAACAACCTGACGAGACCGGCGTTGACGTAGGCATTTTGGAAGGCGGAATCAATAACACCGCGAACGAAGAAGTGGTTCTTCGTATGCGAAAGCGTTGTAAATTGCTGGTGGCTCTCGGAGATTGTGCAGTATTTGGTGGTGTCCCGGCGATGCGAAATTTCTTCACCATTGAAGAATCCTTGCGGAGGGCTTATATCGAAACGGAGAGTACGGATAGTGAAGGAAAAATCCCGGATGATCCGGAATTATGCGTCCCAACACGCGTTCGTGCTTTGAGTGAGGTTGTTCCTGTGGATATCTTCGTGCCTGGTTGCCCACCGGATGCAGATACAATCTATTTGGTTCTGAGCGAATTAGCACAAGGACGTGTGCCAGTGCTAAAAGGCCAGACTTTGCAGTGGAATTAATTAGAGGTGAATGATGGTTGCCCAAAAAATCACAATTGAACCTGTAACCCGAATTGAAGGTCACGCGAAAGTCACCATTCGAATGAATGAAAATGGCAAAGTTGATCACGCCTACCTTCACGTTAATGAATTCCGTGGATTTGAGAAATTCTGCGAAGGAAGGCTTGTGTTTGAAATGCCTCTCATCACACCTCGCATCTGTGGGATTTGCCCGGTAAGTCACCACCTGGCATCTGCTAAAGCTGGTGATGCAGCCATGGGCTGCCCCCCTCCCCGCCCAGCCAGCCTGTTACGCGAGCTTATGCACATGGGACAGATCATTCAAAGCCATGGCATGCACTTTTTTGAACTTGCCGGTCCGGATCTACTGCTTGGTTTTGATGCTGATCCCGCTATACGAAATGTGGTTGGATTATTGCAGGCGAATCCAGAATTGACAGTAAAAGCTATCAATCTCAGGAAATTTGGCCAAGAAATCATTTCCACCTTGGGCGGTCGTAGAATTCACCCGAATTTTGCTGTTCCGGGCGGTGTTAATAAATCTTTACTTATCAATGAAAGAGCCCAAATCCAATCCGGGCTCGAAGAATCAATCGCAACTCTTAAAGTCGGGCTTCAGATAATGAAAGATTGGGCAGCAAAGAACGTCGAAGATATCAACAAATTTGCGGTATTTGATACGGGATATTTCGGTCTTGTTACACCACAAAACAGTCTTGAGCTATATGACGGTCAAATTCGGCTTGTTGACCGAGAAGGCAAGCAGCTTGAGAAATTCGATGGTAAGGATTACCTGGATATCATTTCTGAGCATGTAGAATCGTGGTCTTACCTGAAATTCCCCTATTACAAAAAAATGGGATATCCCGGTGGTGTATACCGGGTAGGTCCACTTGGCCGGTGTAACGCTTCGGATCAGATGGATACACCTCTAGCGAATGAAGAGTTAAAGAAATTCAAGGCTATCGGACAAGGGAGACCTGTAAATAATACGCTCTATTACCATTATGCCCGCCTGATCGAAGCGTTATTTGCTGTGGAGAGAGTTCAGATTCTCCTCGATGATCCGGATATTCTCAGCAATGACAGGCTCAATACCAAGCAGGATTTCAAGGGTGTTGGGGTTGGTGTCATCGAAGCTCCCCGTGGTACCTTGATCCACCACTACTGGGTAAAAGAAAGTGGTCAGATTGAAAGGGTAAATCTGATAGTTTCAACAGGCCACAATAATTGGGCGATGAGCGAAGCTGTTGATAGTGTTGCAAAAACTTATATCCAGGGACCGGATGTGAAGGAAGGAATGCTTAACCGGGTGGAAGCAGCCATCCGAGCATATGATCCTTGTCTTTCCTGTTCAACACATGCGATTGGTGAAATGCCCATAATTCTTAACTTTGAAGATCCTGAAGGGAAGCTTATCAAAACTATTTCCCGATAAATTGCCCTGTGGGAAAAAACCATATTTGGAGCGATGTCATTAAGAGTGCATTGCTCCATTTTCTAGAAATGAAGAATAAAAAAATTCTTATCCTGGGATTTGGAAATCCCGACCGTGAAGACGATGGGGTTGCCTGGCATGTATTGACTGGAGTGGCAACAGAATTAGGTTTGAATGTACCTGGCTCACCTGATGAAGAATTTATCTCAAAACCAGGTATGCCGGATCTCATTTTTATGGTTCAACTTGTACCAGAAATCGCTGAATTGCTGTCCAAATACGATTCCGTTTGTTTTGTCGATGCGCATACCGGTGCTATTGATAAGAACATCAATATTATTGAGATTGGTCCAGAAAACCAGAGTTCGCCATTTAGCCATCACCTAACACCTCAAGTGTGCCTTGAATTAACCAGGGCTGTTTATGGTAAATCTCTCCGGGGTATCTTGGTATCCATCCGGGGTTATCAATTTGGTTTCAATTCAACCTTGTCTGCTGAAACTTTAAGGCATTCCAAGGATGCCGTTAAGGTAATCATCTCCTGGCTTAAGACTGGCAAAATAAATAAATCACCATAACTAAAAATCAATTAATATATTATTTATCCGATTTGTATTATAATTTTTCGCATGCATGAACTATCCGTAACTGAAAATATCCTAGATATAGCCAGTAAACAGGCGGAAAAAGAGGCAGCAAGCAAGGTGACCGATATTTATCTCGTAATTGGTCAACTATCAAGTATTGTCGATGATTCCGTGCAATTCTATTGGGACATCATTACCAAGGATACGATATGTGAAGGATCCACGTTGCATTTCGAAAGAATCCAGGCGAAATTCAGATGTAATTCGTGCAAAAAGGAATTTACATTAGATGACCGGGTATCCTTTTGTCCCGAATGTAAAAGTAACAACATCACACTAGTGGCAGGTGATGAATTCCGCATGGATAGTATTGAAATAGAAAAATGAATTCAAAAATCAAAATTCCTGTTGTTCAAAAAATCCTTGAAGCCAATGAAGAGTTGGCAAGATCAAATCGCAAACGGTTGGATGCTGCACAGTGTTATGGAATTAATCTTATGGCTTCCCCCGGTGCAGGAAAAACAAGTTTCATTCTGCAAACCATCGATATCCTGAAATCGACAACCAAAATTGGTGTCGTTGAAGGAGATACCGCACCGGTCACCATCGACGCAGAAAAGATAGCTGCATCCGGAGTACCGGTCGTTCAAATCAATACCGGTGGTGATTGTCACCTGGATGCATCCATGGTTTTTGAAGGCTTCAATCAATTGCCAATCTCAAATTTGGAACTTGTGATTGTTGAAAATGTCGGCAATCTGGTATGCCCGGCTGCATTCGCCCTGGGCACACATGCCAATGTTCTAATAGCGAGTATTCCTGAAGGGGACGATAAACCTTATAAGTATCCTAATATCTATCGTGGTTTGGATGTATTGATTCTCAACAAAATTGATCTTCATCCATATGTATCTTTCAATATTGAATATTTTGTTGAAGGGGTCAGATTATTGAATCCCGGGTTGGTAATATTCCACGTCTCCTGTAAAACTGGGGATGGCATTCCAGAATGGACGCAATGGCTCAATCAGCAAATCCGGATCCAATTTCCAGAAAGTCAAAAATAGTATTATGAAGCAGGCATTATCCTCGAAACGGATAATCATTCGAGGTATCGTCCAGGGAGTAGGTTTCCGACCTACAGCTTATGGTTATGCAGTAAAAAATGGATTAACAGGCTGGATTCGTAATATTTCCAGCGGGGTCGAAATTCAAGTCAACGGGACCTCTGAAAACATTGATGCTTTCCTCAATCAACTAAAAACCTATCCGCCTCCCCTGGCAACGATACATGGCTTTAAAGAAGAAACTGTTATACCGGATTCATCCACTTCTTTCGAGATCCTTGCCAGCATTCCAACCGAAGGCGATTTCCTGCCCATTTCCCCGGATATTGCGATATGCCCTGATTGTCTTCAGGAATTATTGGATCCCAAGAACCGCCGTTACAGGTATCCTTTTATCAATTGCACAAACTGTGGACCTCGCTACACGATCATCAAAGATATCCCGTATGACCGCTCTAAAACAACGATGTCAGTGTTTGAAATGTGCCCGGAATGCAGGAGTGAATATGACAATCCATTGGATCGTCGTTATCACGCCCAACCGACAGCCTGTCCAGTTTGTGGACCGCAGGTGAGGCTTGTATCAGGTCGGAAGACGATGGCTGAGAAAGATGAAGCCATCAAAATTGCCCGGGAATGGCTCAAGCAGGGAAAAATCCTGGCAATCAAAGGTTTAGGTGGGTATCACCTGGCTTGTGATGCTGAAAATGACAATGCGGTCACCGAACTACGCTCCCGTAAAAAACGCAGCTTGAAGGCTTTTGCTTTAATGTCTAACAATCTACAAACAATCGAAAAGCATTGTTCATTGGATTTATTGCAACGGGAGCTATTAAATTCACCCGCCCACCCCATTGTGATCCTGGATCGCAACGAGATCTCGACCATCGCGAAGAACGTGGCTCCTAACCAGAAAACACTTGGTTTTATGCTCCCTTATACACCACTTCACCACCTTCTTTTGGAACCTGAAACAGGATTTCCAAACACTCTGGTGATGACCAGTGGAAATTTAAGTGAGGAACCAATAGCCTATCGCGACGTAGAAGCGTTAGAACGATTGAATGATATTGCGGATGTCTTCCTGATGAATGACCGTGAGATTTATATCAGAGTAGATGATTCTGTTGTTTGTGAAATTCACAAGGATGTCTATCCCCTCAGGCGGTCACGCGGCTATGCACCCGCACCCATTCGGAGTGATCATGAATTAGCCCCGATTCTGGCAGTAGGGGCTGAGCTTAAAAGCACAATAGCTCTTTCACGCGAAAAATATGTGTTTCTATCACATTACATTGGTGATCTGGAAAATTTAGAAACCTACCGGTCCTTTGAAGAAGCCATTGAACATAATCAAAAACTCTTTCGCATCTTTCCCGAATCGATTGCCTGTGATCAACACCCGGATTATTTCTCCACCCAATACGCAAAGAATCGTGCCTGTAGTCAAAATATTCCTCTTTTTGAAATCCAGCATCACCACGCTCATTTGGCAGCATGCCTGGCAGATAACCAAAGGTTCAACGATGAACCTGTGATTGGATTGAGTTTCGATGGAACAGGCCTGGGAACTGACGGCGCCATCTGGGGTGGTGAATTTCTCGTTGGGAACTTTAAGGATTTTACTAGACCATATCATTTAAAATATGCACCTTTACCGGGCGGAGACGCGACAATCCACAAACCATCCAGAATGGCTTTATCATACCTTTGGCAGATTGGTGTGGATTGGGATCCAAACTTGGCACCTTACAAAGCGCTACCCAAAAAAGAGGTAACCCTATTAATGGCTCAGTTGGAGAAGAAGATCAATATTTCTTTTACTTCCAGCATGGGTCGACTTTTTGATGCTGTCTCAGCTCTAATCGGGGTATGCCAGGAAGCGACTTATGAAGGCCAGGCTGCAATTGAATTGGAAGCTGTACTGGATCCAAATGAAAACGGAAATTATAAATTTGAGATTGATGCCGATCAGATAGATTTATCACAAACCTTCTCTGAATTGCTCAGAGATATCAACAACAAGATTTCCATACCGGTGATGGCATCCCGGTTTCACAATACCCTGATCAGTATAGTTATAGAAGTGTGCAATGACCTGCGAAGCACTCAGGGTATCGCGACAGTTGCTTTAAGCGGTGGAGTATGGCAAAATCGTTACCTGCTCGAAAATACTATTAAGCAATTGAAGCAGAAGAAATTCGAAGTTTTCTGGCATCATCAAGTACCAACCAACGATGCGGGCATCGCGCTTGGGCAGATCATGATTGCTTCAGAAAAAATGAAAGGGTGAAAAATGTGTTTGGCAATACCGGGAAAGATTAAGGAAATATATCAGGAAAATGGCATGCGCATGGCAAAGGTTGATTTCGGAGGGGTTGTCCGCTCTACCTGCCTGGAAGCCGTACCTGAAGCCAGTGTTGGTCAATATGTCATTGTCCATGCTGGTTTCGCGTTAAATATCCTGAGTGAAGAAGAAGCCCAGGAAACATTGAATATTTTCAAAAAACTTGAAGAATACGAACAGGATCAGGATTAATCATGCCCTTCTCGCAGGATGATTTCAGGGATCATAAATTAGTCCACACTGCCATCGATGCACTTCATCGAACTATTACCCAACCTTGGATTTTGATGGAGATATGCGGTGGGCAAACACATGCATTTATGCAATATGGATTGGATCAGCTTCTGCCTGGTGAGATCGAACTCGTGCATGGACCGGGATGTCCCGTTTGTGTGACTTCACTGGATCTTGTAGACAAGGCGCTCGCCTTGGCATCCATGCCAGATGTAATCTTTTGTTCCTTCGGGGATATGCTGCGCGTTCCTGGATCCAATTCTGATCTCTTTTCAATCCGGGCAGCTGGTGCCCAGGTTAAGATCGTTTATTCACCTTTGGATGCAGTAAAAATTGCTCGAGAGAATCCTGAGAAGCAGGTCGTGTTTTTTGGCATTGGCTTTGAAACCACTGCACCGGTGAATGCTGTAAGTGTCATCCAAGCCGAGACTTTGGACTTAAAGAATTACTCATTGCTGGTCTCGCAGGTTTGCGTTCCCCCTGCAATGAAGGCGATCCTTTCATCAAGAAACAACAGGGTGCAGGCTTTCCTGGCTGCCGGGCATGTATGCTCGGTCATGGGATACTGGCAATATCCCCAGTTGTCTGAGGAATATAAGATACCCATTGTTGTTACAGGTTTTGAACCGCTCGATCTGCTACAGGGGATGCTAATGGCAGTGAAACAGCTTGAGTCTCACAAGCACACGGTCGAAAATGCCTACTCACGGGTAGTTAGTTTTGACGGCAACAGGGCAGCGCAGGCGATTATCAATCGTGTATTTGAACCAGTTGATAGGAATTGGCGGGGAATTGGAATGATCCCCATGAGTGGGCTGGGATTGAATTCACAATACACTGCATTTGATGCTGAAAAACGGTTCAATCTACAGAATATCCAAACAAAAGAATCTGAAATATGCATCGCGGGTCAAATTCTCCAGGGGTATAAGAAACCACCTGATTGCCCTGCGTTTGGCAAGCCATGTACACCTAATAATCCTTTGGGAGCACCCATGGTTTCTTCTGAAGGGGCTTGCTCTGCTTACTTCAGGTACTCTCCCCATAAATTATCATGACTAAATCCAATCCCCCTGATTTTCAAAGTCAAGTTTGCCCAGTTCCCTTGCGACATGATGATCAAATCGTTTTGGGACATGGTTCGGGCGGCGGTTTAACTCACGAACTCATAAAGCGTGTCTTTCTGCCAAATTTTTCCAACCCTTCTCTTTTGGCTGGTAATGATTTTGCCAGCCTTCCTGGTTTCAATGACGAATTGATCATCTCAACGGATTGCCATATTGTTCAACCATTATTCTTCCCGGGTGGTGATATTGGCAGACTTGCCATCTGCGGTACGGTAAACGATATAGCCGTCTCTGGAGGTATTCCCCGATATATAACTGCTGGCTTCATTATTGAAGAAGGATTCTCAATTCACCAATTAGAGAAGATTGCAGAATCCATGAAGATTACAGCCTCAGAAGCAGATGTAAAAATTGTAGCAGGTGATACGAAAGTGGTGGAAAGAGGCAGCGGCGATGGAGTTTTCATCTGCACAACCGGGATTGGATACCGTCCCAAAGGAATGATCATCGGAGGTGCTTCTGCCAAACCCGGTGATGCTGTGCTGATTTCAGGCACCATCGGTGACCACGGCATGGCAGTTCTTTCCGCACGGGGTGATCTTGGATTGGAAACTGACATTCAATCGGATATCGCTCCTCTTAATCACCTAATTACGAATTTGGTTTCTTCCGTACCTCATATCCATGTACTGCGTGATCCAACAAGAGGTGGGCTCGCTACAACCTTGAATGAGATTTCAACACAAAGCAATGTAGGAATTGTTCTTGATGAAGTTAATATTCCTATCAACTCTGCCGTCCGATCAACATGCGAAATTCTTGGCTTCGATCCCTTGTATGTAGCCAATGAAGGAAAAGTGATCATCATTCTTCCTGAAAACGAGGTCGACAAGGCACTCGATTGTCTTCAAAAAGAGAAGTATGCTAAGTTGGCTACGCGCATAGGCACGATTACCTCCGAAAATCCCGGTCGTGTGCTGCTTAAGACAATCATTGGTGGAACACGCATTCTGGATATGCTCAGTGGTGAGATGCTACCCAGGATTTGTTAATCGTATAACGACCAACCTTTCCGGAACTTGCCATTCTTGACAATCATACATAAGCCAATATACTTATTCAAATCCGATTATCTGAGGGAAGATGAAAATAAATTTCCAGGAAACCACAACTGACCTAGCGACAAGGATCGATATCCACTCCAAATTTGGAAGCAAGGATATTGACCAATGGATGCTTGAAATACTGAAATTGCAACCTGGGATGAGTATTCTGGATGTAGGTTGCGGAGCAGGGAAACAATGCTTCTCATACCATTCTTTCCTTCAAGGCAACGCAAAAATCACCGGAGGTGATGTCAGTCAAGACCTCCTGAAACAAGCCATCCAAGAGGATCAAAAACGAAAGAGCAACATAAAATTCATCGACCTGGATTTCAATAAGCGATTCCCATTTGAGGACGATCAATTTGATCTGGCATCCTGTTGTTTTGCCATCTATTATGCTGAGGACGTTCCCTTCACCATCAGAGAAATGCACCGCGTTCTCAAATCTGGGGGAAAACTTTTTACGACGGGACCAATGCCTAATAACAAGCAACTGTTTTATGAAATCATCAAGGAAGCCACACATAAACCCATCCCACCCATGCCAGGCAGTTCCCGTTATTACACCGAGTTTTTATCTGCAATAAAAACGATTTTTTCAAAAGTCGAGGTTCATATCTTTGAAAATCCACTGGTATTCGAATCCGTAGAACCATTTATTGCTTATACCCGCGCCTCATTATCAGAGGACCGAAAATTATGGAAGAATTTATTTGAAGGACATGAAGGATTTGAAGAAACCATCAAGGAAATCACAAAAACAGCTGAGAAAAGATTGGCACGTGATGGTAAACTCATAATGACCAAAGTGGTTGGTGGTTTTCTAGCCACAAAGTAGATGTGATATGAATAATGATATGCTTTTTTACGGCAGTAAAGTTTGTTTCATCGGGGCTCATCCCGATGATATCGAAATTGGCGCAGGTGCATTGATTGCGCATATTTCTACTCAGACAGATGTTCATTGCATAACGTTATCCGATAACCAAAAGAATCCTGACTTGAAAAATCTGATCCAGGAACTTCAGGGCAGCATGCGCATGCTGGGTGTACCAGCCAAAAATGTCATCATAGGGAAGTTCACCACCAGGAATTTTCAACATGAACGCCAGGAGATATTGGAATTCTTGATTGAATTCAATCGCAAAGTAAAGCCAGATATCATTTTCACCCACTCGAAGGCAGATATCCACCAGGATCACTGCACAGTAACTGAAGAAGTCCTGCGCGCTTTTCGAGGATCCACTGTCCTCGGATTTGATGTGATTCGATCAAGTTATGGCTTCTTCCCGGAATTTCTTGTCGAAGTTAATGAAAAAGATGTTGAAAGTAAAGTAGCCGCGCTTGCCGAATATAAAACCTACTCGAAGAAATACTATTTTGATCCAAAAACGACCAGGGCTATCCTTATTCGCAATGGAGCCATTGCCGAGAGACCTTACGCTGAAGGATTTGATATATTGAGGATAATCGGGGCTTTTGGTAAGAAATAAAACTATATTGTTTAAAAATACAGAGAGGATGATTAAAACCATCCTCATTTTTATTGATATTTTATAAAATTATTTCTTTCGAAATAAGTCTGATACTTTTGGGAAAATTAAATCCCCAGAAGTATTTTATTGTTTTCGCATTTTACTGGATAAGTTCTCAAATCCTGAACTGCGGGTAACGCAAGAGCTTTCCCGGTGCGAATATCAAATTTGGCACCATGCCTTGGACAAGTAACCACATGTCCATCAAGCTCCCCTTCTCCAATCGGACCATCATCATGGGTACAGAGATCATCCATCGCAAAATAATTTCCTGCAATATTAAAAACTACGACAGGATTTCCATCAATCTCCAGGAATAATCGTTCGCCACTGGGGAGTTGATCCAAATCTGCAACCTCCAAGTATTGCAGCTCTTTCCCGTTTTCCATGTCTTCAATCCTCGACTAATTCATCAGAGGCTTGATTCAGTCCATAAGCACCAGCTTTAAGAACTTTCAACGGTAGAAGTGCGCATTTTAATCGCACCGGTCCCAGTTCAATACCAAGATAATCCAAAACATCCTGTTTGGTTAGTTCTTTGATCTCATCCAGTGATTTGCCAATAATTGATTCCAATAATAAATCGGCAGAAGCCTGGGAAATGGCACAACCATGCCCATCGAATGCGGCTTCGCTGACCTTGCCATTATTATCGAGCAGTAATTCAATATTGATCACGTCCCCGCATAATGGATTCTCATCTTCAAAAGTTATATCTTTTTTTTCAAGATGACCCTTGAATTGGGGCGATTTATATCTTTCAACAATTATTTCACGATAAAGATCATCCATGTTTACCCTAGTATTTTAATTACCTTCTCCAATCCCATTATCAGCTTGTCCACTTCTTCCGAAGTATTGTAGATATAAAAACTCGCCCGGGTGGTCGCGGGAAGGTTGAATCGATCGTGGAGAGGCATCGCGCAATGATGTCCCGCTCTGACTGCGATCCCTTCTCCATCCAGAATTTGAGCCACATCATGAGGGTGGATGCCTTCAAGGCTAAATGAAGCTACAGCGCCTTTGCTTTGTGCGGGGGGACCGTAGACTTTTATTCCAGGAAATTCGTTTAAACGATCGAGGGCATAACTGACGATCTCATGCTCAAAAGATCCAATATTCTTCATCCCGATTTGATCAAGGTAATCGATGGCTGCTCCCAAACCAATAGCCTCTGCTATTGCTGGAGTGCCTGCCTCAAACTTATGGGGTATTTCATTGGGTTTGAATGATCGTAAGAGCACTTTCTTGATCATCTCACCACCGCCCATGAAGGGCGGCATTTGATCGAGTAGTTTCTGTTTCCCGAAAAGCACACCGATTCCCGTAGGCCCGCACATCTTATGGCTGGAAAATGCCAGAAAATCCACATCCAGGTCCTGCACATCGACCGGAAAATGCGGCACCGATTGCGCTCCATCCAAAAGCGTTAATGCCCCGGCGTCATGGGCTTTCTTGATCATTTCTTTCGCTGGGTTGATGGTTCCCAATACATTTGACATGTGCGTGAAAGCGACAAGTTTTGGTGAAAGTTGAAGGAGCTTATCGTAGGTGATCAGATCCAGGAATCCATCATTCAAAACAGGGATGAATTCCAATTGAATATTGCGCTCTTCAGCCAGGATCTGCCAGGGCACCAAATTCGCATGGTGCTCCATCTCTGTCAGAATGATCAAATCTCCCGTTTTCAGAAATCTCCGACCCCAGGAATACGCTACCAGGTTGATCGATTCTGTGGCATTGCGAGTGAAAATGATTTCTTTTACTAGAGCTGAGTTGATGAATTTTGCAGTTTTTTCCCTTGCAGCTTCGTATGCCGCAGTC
The DNA here is from genome assembly GCA_963804865.1 of uncultured Chloroflexia bacterium. Lineage (GTDB taxonomy): Bacteria > Chloroflexota > Anaerolineae > Anaerolineales > Anaerolineaceae > CAVVEQ01. Next base: position 282,507 of record CAWDSH010000001.1, on the reverse strand, counting down.
GCCTCTTCTGCAAGAAAATGAATACCCCTATGAATATTCGCGTTGGAATTCTCATAGTAACTTGACATCGAATTAATAACGGGAATTGGTTTTTGGGTCGTTGCAGTGGAATCAAGGTAAACCAGAGGTATCCCATTTTTTGTTTTTCTGGTTAATATGGGAAAATCCTCGCGGATTTTCTTGGAATCTATGGAGAATTCTTGTGCTGCGGACATAGATAATAAATGGATTATCCAGCCTGGGGTAGAACTTTACTGGTTTTACCGGATGGATAACGAATATGCGGTGATTTCAACGGAAACCATAATATATGATCGGGGACCATCCAGCCATCGGTTAAAAAGACATTTGTTCTGAATTGGACCGCAACCATCTTATAATCCACTTGGACAACGATGCCTTTCAACCATCCTCTAATACGCTGGCTGTTCTTCTCATGATCACAGTACACTTCAACTACATCTCCAACCTGGAATGTTGAATCCGGGCCGGGAGCTCGCATGAATGATGTATCTGGAATTTTTTTCACTGACAATTTCATTCTATATTCCTTGTTAACCATTAGATTCTAGCATGTTAATAAAATCCGATTTGTTGATTATCTACCTTGATAAATTTGACATCTTTTCATGGATTGATTTCTGAAAACGCGCCCTCACACCTTCAAAAGGTATGCGCTGCATAATCGGATCAAAAAATCCTTCCACAATGATCTTTTCTGCTTCTGGTTCTGGTATACCTCTACTCTGCAAATAGAAACTCTGATCCTTATCGACTTTCCCTACGGTGGCACCATGCGTACATCGAACATCATCCGCGAGGATTTCCAAACCCGGAATGGAATCTGCTCGCGCCTTTTTACTCAAAATTAGATTTCGATTTGCCTGGTATCCATCAGTTTTAAAGGCTCCGGGTGCCACATAGATCATACCTTGCCAGACCGATCGACTTTCATCTGTTAGCGCACCCTTGAACAACAAATCACTGGTCGTATTAGGTACAAGGTGATTCTGTTGTGTATCATGATCAAGATGTTGGTCATGGTCTGAAAAGTAAAACCCAGATATTTTTCCAAGGCTTCCATGACCAGCCAGATCAAGAGTCGAGAAATTCTTGGTAAGATGGCTGCCGATAGCCCCAAAAATCCAATTCATGGAAGCATTTTCTTCAAGCCGTGCGCGTTCGTGGCTGAAGTTCCAAAAATGCTCACCCAGGGATTGGAGCTCAATGAAATTCAATTGCGCACCCTGCAAGACATGGATTTCAACCAGGCCGGCATGCATTGAAGCATTTTTTTCAGTCTGGGATGCATTTTCATGGATATAAGTTACAGAAGACCCTTCATCCAATAAAACGAGGATGTGGGAAAAATACGCTTTGTTTACCCCGTTCCCCCACAAAATGCTATGAAGAGGCTTCTTTACCTTCAACCCTTTGGGTATATATAGAAGAATTCCATATTGGGCAAACGCTGCAGCCATTGCTGCAAATTTCCCTTCACTACATTCGATCACTTTTCCAAGAATCTGTTTCAATTGTGTGGGATTTTCTTTTTCAGCTGTTTTTAAGTCGGTAAATATAACTCCGCCCTCAGCAAGTTCTTCATTTAATTGTATTCTTGCCTTACCTTTTGTCAGGATGATCTGACCTCCATGGTCATCATCAGCGATTCGACCTAGAAACTCACTGGGAACTTCGAGTTGATCTGCATACTCCGAATATTCAGCGATTTCCAAGTGATCAGTTTGCAATCCCTTAATATCTGTTCGACGCCAGGCTTCATTACTTGTATCAGGTATCAGCAGGGAGTCATATATACGCCAGCTGTTTTCCCGGTAATGCTGTAACCATTCGGGTAAACCATCTTTCCGCACTTGTTCATAATGAAACCCACCATTCTGATCCTTTTGGATTTCAGGATGCTTGGTTTTGATAATAATCTTCGGTTTCTCGGTCATGAGATTGAACTTCGCCTTACCCAACGGATCCCGCCATTTGCAATTGGACCAACCGGTTCATTTCCACTGCGTATTCCATTGGTAATTCTTTTACCAAGGGTTCGATAAAACCCGACACTACCATGGTCATAGCTTCCTCGGCGTTCAGACCTCTGCTCATCAAATAAAAGAGCTGCTCCTCTCCAATTTTTGAAACGCTGGCTTCATGACCAATAGTTACATCCTCTTCATCAATTTCTATACTCGGATACGTATCTGAACGGGATTGTGGATCCAAGATTAACGCATCACACACTGTATTGGATTTCACTCCCGAGGCACCTTTATATACTTTCAAGAGACCTCGAAAGGAGGCTCTGCCACCATCTTTGCTTATCGATTTTGATGTGATCTTGCTGTTGGTGTTTGGTGCAAAATGGATCATTTTTCCACCGGCATCCTGTTGCTGACCTCTACCGGCAAAAGCCATTGATAGGATTTCTCCATGCGCGCCTGGTTCCATCAAATAGCATGATGGATATTTCATCGTGACTTTGGAACCAAGGTTCGAATCCACCCATTCCATGGTCCCGTTCCCAAATACCTTCGCGCGCTGTGTGACGAGGTTATAAACATTTGTGGACCAATTTTGGATGGTTGTATACCTTACTCGTGCGTCACGTTTAACTATGATTTCGATTACCCCGCTATGGAAGGAGTTTGTTGTATACCGGGGAGCGGTGCAGCCTTCCACATAATGGACTTGTGAACCTTCATCAGCAATGATCAAGGATCGTTCAAACTGCCCGATATTTGCCTGGTTCAACCGGAAATAGGCTTGCAACGGCAGGTCAACCTTCACTCCTTTGGGAATGTAAACAAATGAACCGCCAGACCAAACAGCGCTATTTAATGCAGCGAATTTATTGTCTTGAATCGGTATCACGGTACTAAAATATTCCCGGAAAAGATCGGGGTGTTTCTTTAATCCATCCTCAATACTCAGGAAGATCACGCCCTGTTTTTCTAGATGCACTAGGATATTGTGATAAACCATTTCAGATTCGTACTGCGCCCCCACCCCGGCAAGGAATTTTCTTTCCGCCTCCGGGATGCCGAGTTTTTCAAATGTATTTTTTATCGTCTCCGGCACATCATCCCAGGTCTTACTTTGCTCTTCTGTAGGTTTTACGTAGTAATAAATTTCATCCAGGTTCAAGCCAGAGATATCCGCGCCCCACTTTGGTAGTGGGCGTTGTTGGAAATGCGCCAGGGCCTTCAACCTGAAATCAAGCATCCACTCAGGTTCGTCTTTCATCGACGAAATTTCTCTGACTACTTTTTCATCCAGACCTTTTCTTGATTTGAATACAGAGGTATCCGGATCGCTGAATCCATATTTATAATCGGAGAGTTTATCCAGGAATTCTGCGTTGGCTTTTTCGGTCATTTAAAATCTCCGGTGAGATTACTCAATTTCCATTTTCAATTTTTTCCCGGACCCACTCGTAACCATGTTCTTCAAGATGCAAGGCGAGATCTGATCCGCCAGATTCCACGATCCTTCCGTCCATCATCACATGGACATGATCCGGCTTTATGTAATTTAAAATTCTCTGATAGTGGGTGATCACCAGGACTCCAAGATCTGGTCCTCGCAATGCATTTACACCCTCAGATACAATTCGCAGTGCATCAATATCCAAACCCGAATCAGTTTCATCCAGGATCGCTATTTCAGGTTTTAGAACTGCCATTTGAAGGATCTCTGCTCGCTTCTTTTCCCCGCCCGAAAACCCTTCATTTAGGTATCTTCCTGCAAAAGAAGGATCCATCTTTAGAAAATCCATCTTATCCTTGACGATTTTCCGGAATTCTGGGATGGGAATTCCTTTATCAGCTGCATTGTCCACTTTTCGTCTGGCATTAACCGCGGTCCTTAAGAAATTCGCAACGGTAACCCCAGGGATGGCGACTGGATATTGAAAGGCGAGGAATAAACCAAAACGCGCTCTTTCGTCAGGGCTCATTTCTAAGATATTCTTACCTTTAAAGATGACTTCTCCCTCAGTGACCTGGTAAGAAGGATGTCCCATCAACGTATAAGCCAGTGTGGATTTGCCCGTTCCATTGGGACCCATAATTGCATGAACTTCACCCTGCGGCAATGTAAGGGTCAATCCCTTTAGGATTTCCTTGTTTTCTATGGATACATGCAAGTTTCTTATTTCAAGACTATTCATCGACAATACTCCCGGATAATTCGGAGACTGATTACTCCATTATCAAGCAGCGATTATAGCACACTCGAGTGTATAGGTCAATATTTTTCATATTTATCATTATTATTGACAATATTAATTATTGCATGCTATACTTACCAGAAGGAAAACTTTTAATTATGACCAGCACTCGTGAACGTGTTCTTGAAACGCTATTAAGTCATCCGCGATCAACGATAGAAGATTTAGCAGCAGCTGTTGATATTAATGCCATTTCTGTAAGACATCATCTATCCAGTTTACAGGCAGAAGGACTTTTAAGTTCAGAGGAAGAACGCCATGGTGTTGGCAGGCCTCGCCTGGTTTATTATCTTACCGATAAGGGTCTGGAGAAGTTCCCCAGCAGATACCTTCGACTTGCCAATAGATTATTGGACCAAATTAAGAACAATTATCCAGAAAATAGTGTAAATGAAATGTTCACAAAAATGGCGAACGAACTTGCCAATGACCATGCAGAGGAAGCCAGGGAATTATCTTTCGAAGGAAAACTTGAATTAATAAAAAGGCTTCTAACTGATGAGGGCTTCTCCATGAATTGGGAAAAACGTGGTGATCAAATCCAAATTCACGAGGTCACCTGCCCTTATTATCAGGTAAGTCAATCGCATCCTGAGATCTGTGCAGTCGACCAAACACTTATATCGAGGATTTTAAATATCCCTGTTGAAAAAATCCACTGCGTATTACGTGGTGACAATCGCTGCACATATATCGTCTCCAATATTCCAGCTGAAGGTTCAGAAAATGTCTGATGCGACTCCCCCACAAAAATTAGTTTGGTCTGCTGATAAAGATTATCCGGATCTAACCGAGAAACTAAGAACAACTTTCAAAGAGGTTCTTGATCCAGAACTTGGATTAAATATTGTTCAATTGGGACTGATCAGGGACGTGACTATCTCTGCTGAAAGCGCGATGATCAAGATGATCCTGACCACACCTTTCTGCCCGTATGGCCCGGCAATGCTGGAAACAACACGGCAAAAAGCAGAAGAAGCTCTTGGTCGCCCAACTCACATGGATTTTGGGTTAGAGCCCTGGGATTTCTCAATGATGGAAGAAGGTGCCTCGCCTGATTGGGGCTTATTTGGATAGCAGCCTTTAATTCACCCTAGTTGCTCTTTTTTGCGTTTGACTTTATCCACATACTGTAACCTGGGATTTTCTTCCCGCGAAACAGTTTCGTTCCCGAATTATGATTCAGAATGAATTCCACTTTTGCCCCGACCTGGGTATATCGGTCTATTAACTCAATCCCACTCCCATAGAATTTCGGATGTTCCCCAGCATTTCGCAATATGTGACGATACAAGAAGAAAATTCCCAAGGGACTGAACGATGTACCCAGGTAATAAACATGACCCTTGCCAAATTGATTCACCGTTACACATGGGGTGCTTGAATAGTATTTCCTCGAATCCTTATACCATGCCAATGGTTTTGCGGTTATGGGTGTTAGAAGATCCGCCCAAATCTCACCCGTTACTTTCAATGGCAGCCAACCAATTTGCACTTTTACTTTTGTTTCATTCAATGATTCAAATCGGGGGATTTCAATGCCTGCAAGGGTTGAAAACGATCCCGGCAATACTTTATTGATAGTCCAATTTCGTTCGTCTCTCGTACCTGTCCGCCATCCCAGAATCAAAGTCCCCCCATCCTCCACCCAATGAAGCAATTTTGTAAGAAATTCTTCATTTACCATCTGATACAAGGGTAGACTGATGACCCGGTATTTGGATAAATCCACATCCGACGCTCTTTTTACATCCGCATTGACATTGAACAGAACAAAAGGTGCGAAATGCCTGGTTAATTCAAGGTCATATCCTACTTGCATATATTCAGTGGGTTTGAAATGCAATCCTTTTGATAAATACTGCTCCCGGATGATCCTTGAATTATCCTTATCGTAGACCAGGCATGCAGTAGCCTCGTAAGGCTTTAAATTTAGCCGGTTCAATTCACCACTTTGAATTTTTATATTTTCCCGCAAGGAGTCCAATAATTTGGTATCGGAATTATCCGGATTTAGGATGCCATTACATAATTGCTCCTGACCGTAAGGCAACGTTCTCCAGCGAAAGTAGAATATCTTATTTGCCCCGCGGGCGATCGATTGATTTGTCCACAAAACAACCTGCTTCTCAGGCGGGAGATATCCCAGGGATTGATGTCCTTGAAGATTGGTAAATTGTTCAAAAACCGTAAACTCCCCATCCTTGCTCAAACCTCTCACATAGCTCAAATAATACGCCATGAAGTAATATGGCGAAGGTTTATCAGCATCACCCCAGACCGGATAGAAACTGGCTCCGGGGAAATCCATTTTCTCAAAAATCCTCTTGAAATCTATTACTGAAGAATGCGGTAATCCGTATGTATTGGTACTGATCCATTGCTGAGGGGTTATGAATTTTCGTAATATATTACATTGTTGAATGGCAAATTTGACTGCAGAATCTGAGCAGAATCGATCATAATCCAGGGTCAATCCCGGATTTTGAATCGTCTGTATTTGCCGTTTTGGTACCGGGACTTGGTGAAAATCCTGGTAAGTAGTACTCCAAAAGACTGTACCCCAATTAGCATTAAGGTTTTTAATCGTTGAATACTTTTGCTTCAACCATTCATGCCAGGCTCTTTGACAATGCACACAAACGCATCGATCTGTACCCTCATGACCAATTTCATTATCAACCTGCCAGCCAATTACATTGGGATTGTTCCCAAAATGCTCAGCTAAAACTTTTACCATGCGGAAACTTGCTTCCAGGTATGAGGCTGCATTGAAGCAACCCTCATTCCTGGTGCCAAAATCCTTTTTTATACCTCCAGGGTGTACCTGGACAAGGGTCGGATCTTCTTCAAAAAGCCAAACCGGGAAAGTAGCAGTTGGGGTACCCAAAACACATTTAATATCAAACCTAGCAAAGATATCAATCATCCGGTCAAAGATACTGAAATCGAAATGCCCTTTTTGAGGTTCGATCACTGCCCAGGCATTTTCCATCATCCGCGCAGCTCGAAATCCACTCTCAGCCATGCGCCTGGCATCATCCTCCCAGAGGGAAGGATCCCACTGTTCAGGATAATAATCGACACCAAAGAGAATGTTTTGTTTATTGTTGGTCATCGCTCTCTCCCACAATACTCAACTCGTAAAATAATCCAACGCAGAATTGATGGAATCGAATACTTTTGCCCCAAATCTTTGTAATGATTTCGCTTTGGATGGATCATTTGCGATTCCAAAATAACTGGTTTGAACATTCAATCCAATTTTGTTCAATATTTCCGTAGCTTTTTTTGTCGCTTCCAGTCCATTAACAATATCTTCAAAAACTGACAGCGTTATTTCAGCTGGTAACAAGCTTCTCACGGTTTGCTCAACCTGTGTACTGTTACCATTATTCAACAATCCATAGGCAAGATCAATCGCATTGCATTCATTGGTGTCGAATGCCGTAAAAATGGCTGTAAGTGCTTGAAGTGGATGTGGTTTTAGAAAACTGAAGGGCGATTGTCCATTCTGATATGCCCACGATTGCAGATTTCCAAAACCTATAAATGGCAGCGACTCGAGACCCACAAGTTCGATCCCCATTTCGGCTTCAGGACAATAATGAATACCTTTGGCCAGGCAGCTTTTTGGTGGGATCGAGGGTCGAGCCGTGAAGATGCAAGACTTGCTTTTTGCTTTTTTTTGAAAATTCAACAATCTGTCGCGATGATCATTGGATAATATGACACGATCAAACATCTTCAAAAATGGCATGGTTTTGACCAAAGGCTGTGTTTGGAAAATGGCTTCATATAGGGAATCCCCAATAACATGGTTTTCAATCAATCTCGTCACCAGGTTGTTTTCAAGATCCTGGGAGTTTTCCATCAACTCTAAAAACAAATCGGTTTTACTTAAATTTGGGAAGAAATTGGAAGATTTGGTCTGTATTTCCGATATCAATAAAGATTCTGCTGGTGGTTTTCCGGGAACGAGATGGATACGCAAATGATCGACTACACTTTGATAATCAATTCCTGAGATCTTTTTTGCGTGCTGAAGATTGCCGTTAAGAATTTCTTGGATTGATCTGGGAAGGTAATCGATGCCGTATTCCTCTGACAATTTTTCAAAAACAATAGCAAGACAAATGGCGGTCATATCCCATTCCGACGAGATCCCCTGGGATTCAAAACTATGATGAACCGCTATATCCGGGGCAAGGTCATTCAATCCCATGCGATCGCACAAATATTTGATCGTTGCGTTCATCGCAGAAATATATCCCCCTGACTGAAGCAGCACGCCATCAAGGTCAAAGAGAATTACCGTGGATGTTTGATTTTTATAGGACATTTGATGTGAGAATTATACTCAAGGGAATTATCAACTGGGAGCAGCTATCCGTAAATGTACTTTATGGGAGATCCAAAAAAACACCCCTGTGAGAGCTCACAGGGGTGTTTTTCAAATCAAATTCAATTCTTTTCCGACAGATTCAAATTTCTGCAGCACAAAATCCATCTGTTGATCCGTGTGTGTAGCCATGTAACTGGTGCGTAACAATTGTTTACCAGGTGGGACCGCGGGTGCAATGACAGGATTGACAAAAACGCCATTATCAAAAAGCCGTTTCCACATGATGAACGTTTTTTCATCTTCTCCAATGATCACCGGAATAACGGGTGTCACAGAATTCCCAATGTCAAAGCCAAGTTCCGATAGTCCAGTTCTCATTTTCTGCGCAATCTCTAAAACCCTGGCGCAGCGCTGAGGTTCAACCCTCATTACATCAAGTGCAGCCAGTGCAGCGGCTGCGTTCGCGGGGGGAATACTGGCGCTGAAAATCAATGCCCGGGCATGGTGCTTAATAAAGTGGATAACATCACTGCTTCCAGCAATAAATCCACCCAGCGATGCAAACGATTTGGAGAATGTTGACATGATAAGGTCAACCTCCTTCCCCAAACCAAAATGCTCAACGGTTCCCCTGCCCCCTCCCAGGACGCCCATTCCATGCGCATCGTCCACCATGAGCCTGGCTCCAAATTGCGAAGCCACTGCCGCAATTCCTGGCAAATCAGCCAGGTCGCCCTCCATACTAAACATGCCATCCACAATGATAATTCTTCCGTTTTCCTCGGGAATTGAAGATAGGACTCTTTTTAGATGATCGATATCATTGTGTTTGAAACGTTCAATCTTGCCAAAACTTAATCTGGCTCCATCAACAATACTGGCATGATCATCCTTATCCAGAACCACAACATCATCTCTCGAAACTAGCGCACTAACCACACCAAGATTGGTCTGCATTCCAGTTGAAAATACCAGGGATGTCTCTTTCCCAACCCACTCAGCCAGTTCATGCTCAAGCTGTTCGTGCATTGCCAGGGTACCATTCAAGAATCGCGATCCAGTGCAACTGGTGCCAAAACGTTCGACGGCTTTTATTGCTGCCTCGCGGACTTTGGGATGAGTGGTTAATCCCAGGTAATTATTAGACCCGCACATGATTAATCGTTGCCCCCGGAATATGACTTCCGTACCTTCGTTTTCATCAAGCGGAATAAAATATGGGTAAATACCTTTTTCCATTGCTTCTTTCGCGGTTGTATACTCAAAGCATTTCTTGAAAATATCCATGATTTCACCCTTCCCGTCAGGAATTATTTCAGGTACTGAACCTTGTGATATTAACACAAATTATCGACAATCGGTTACTAATTTCCTAAAACAAGTAAAATTGATATATCATCAAAGGAGTTGAATATGGAATATTTCGGTGGCATTGAAGCTGGTGGAACAAAGTTTATATGTATCATTGGGAGTTCACCGAATAACATCCTTTCGGAATGCCGCATCGAGACAATTGATCCGCATAATACGCTGAGAAAGGTCGAGAAGTTTTTCATTGATCAAATGAATACTCTGGGAATCAGCCTTAAATCAATAGGGATAGGCTGCTTTGGCCCATTGGATCTTGAAAAGAATTCCGACACATTATGGATCAATAACTACTACTCCAAAAGTCGCCTGGAGGGATACAAATATTCCAGAAGTAGTAAGCGCTCGATTAGGCGTGCCTGTTCATATTGATACAGACGTAAACGCTGCAGCACTTGGTGAACTGACCTGGGGTGCTGGTATCGGATTGAAGAACCTTGTGTACCTTACTATTGGCACAGGTATTGGTGGAGGGGCCATCATTGATGGGAAGCCGTTACACGGGATGCTGCACCCTGAGATGGGGCATATTTTCCTTAAGCATGATTTAATCATCGATCCCTTTATAGGTATTTGCCCATTTCATCATGATTGTTTTGAAGGCCTTGCAAGCGGTCCATCGATTAAATCACGGTGGGATTCTCCCGGGGAAAATTTACCGGAAAACCACCCAGCTTGGGAATTGGAAGCTGATTATATTGCTCAGGCATTGCAGGCTGTGGTGCTGATGCTTTCACCATCCAGGATCATTTTAGGTGGCGGCGTGATGCGTCAAATGAAGCTCTTTCCCATGGTACGGAGCAACCTAAATACCATGTTAAATGGGTATATCCAAACAAAGGAGATACTTTCCGATCTGGATATATATATAGTTCCACCCAAACTAGGCCAGAAAGCTGGAGTACTCGGTGCTTTAGCACTCGCTATGAATCTGGCATCCATCAAAGAAGTAAAATAACTGAATAACCGTTTATCCTGATCATTTCATTCGTTGCCGGTAAAGATCAAGCGTTTCAACAGCATGTCTTAGATGAGGGATTACAATACTCCCACCTACTACTAAAGCGACATTGAATGCTTCAAAAAGTTCTTCGTCTTTATAACCTGATTTCACGCATTGAATGATATGGTAGTCAATACAGTCATTGCAACGTAAAACCATTGATGCAACCAGACCTAACAATTCCTTGGTCTTAGCATCCAATACGCCATCTAGATAGGCTGCATTATCAAGATTGAAAAAACGTTTTATTCCAAGATGATCGATTCCTTCAATTCTCGAATTCATCCGTCTGCGGTAATTTTCAAATTCTTCCAGTCGATCAGCCATGATCTTGTTCACCTTATGAAAGCGTGATTTCATCAAGATGACTGGTAACTGCGTGAATTCGGATGATCCTTCTTCCTCGTTCCTGAAGAGCTTTGAAATCCCCTAAAGCTTGGGCACGTTCAAGAATACCAAAGGTCATGTTTTCTCCAGGAATATTGATATCTTTTTGCGGATCCTGAGTGATTTCTATGAAGATGCCGGTGTTGGCACCTCCCTTGTGTAATTGACCTGTCGAATGCAGAAACCGGGGGCCAAAACCTAATGTAGTGGGGATTTTCGTTTCTAATAATAATTTCTCCCGGAGTTTGGCTAATATTTCTTCATTCTTACTGGTTCTGGGAATAAAAGAATTGATGGCTATATAATCACCTTTTCGTGCCTCGGAGATGAATGATTCCAAAACTTCGGTTATGTTTTTATATTCACTAAATCCTGACCATTTTTTCCCCAAGATCTTAAAGTGATCATTATTCCATATCGGTGCGTCTTCAATTAGGGATTGGGTATTCTCATAATCGGTGATCATTTGTTGGGTAAGTGATTTATTGAATTGAACATCAGGTTGATCGAATGGATTGATTTTCATCGATACACAAGCGAGAGAAACTGCCATCTCCCAGCGAAAAATTTCACTCCCGAGGTCATATAGATCAACTAGCGGAAGGATTATCACAGGTTGACCAGCCATTATCAAGTTATCAGAAAAACCATCCAAAGATCCAGAAATGCGTAAATATACAAATACGCGATCATCACCATAATCGTGCGCATCGACCAATGGCTCATTAACGATGGGAAGAATCCCTTTCCCTTGCTTGCCTGTGCTTTCCGCGATCAATTGTTCCAGCCAGGAACCAAAACTTGAAATTTCAGAGTCAGAAAGCAATGTGAGTTTATCTCTTCCATGATCTGCCCAATAACCAATCAGACTTCCAAGTAATAGACCGGGATTTCTGCTATAAGGTATACCTTGCAGACATTGACCTTTCATTATCTCAGCCCGATTGAGAAGTCTTTCGACATCCACACCCGCAAGAGTCGCTGGCACAAGACCAAAAGCTGTTAACGCTGAAAAACGACCGCCAACTGTTGGATCGCCATAAAATATATTTGTGAAATGATGTTCCTTCGCCAATTTTTCCAATGAAGTACCCGGGTCAGTGATTGCAACAAAATGGTCACCTGCGTCGCGCCCAAGTTGATTTTCAGACAAGCTCCAGAAATATCTAAAGAATGCGTTCACTTCCGCAGTCGATCCAGATTTGCTCGAGAGAATGTATAAAGTGTCACCTGGAGGAAATTTGTCCACAGCTACACTAACCTGATCGGGATCGGTCGAATCCAGAACAGAAAGTTCCAATGAATGCGCCTTATTCTCCTGTGCATTTGAAAACACGAGACTGAAAACTTCAGGAGCAAGAGACGAACCCCCCATTCCCAGGACAAGCGCTTTCCTGATACCCTTTTTCAGGCAGGAATCCCTAAGTTCTTCATATTGCTTCAGGTGTTTTTTACCCTCCGTAGGTGCAATTAACCAACCCAGTCTTTGTTTGATCTCTTCTTGGGCTTTTACATCCTCAACCCACAAGGAAGCATCGTGATTATGGAGTCGATTAATCACATCCTGATTTTCGAGATTTTCGATAATTTCCAAAACATTTTTACCAAGTGGCCCTAGCTCCTTAACTGCCTTGGTGCGCCTGGTCTCTATGGAATTCAATAAGGAACCGAATGCATCTGCAAATGAATTGACTCCCTCTTCTTCAAGCTCTGTAGAAACCTTTTGCATCGAAATACCAACATTTTCGAGATATTGAAAAGTTTTCTCAACCTTTGCTGGCTCTTTATCAATCGTGATTGAAGCAATTCCATGATCCCTGAACGCATCCAGGGTAGCCGGTGGCAATGTGTTGACAGTATGGTCACCGATCAATTCTTCCACATAAATGACATCCCGATACTCTGGATTCTTCGTACTGGTGGAAGCCCATAATGGGCGTTGCTTTCTTGCACCTTTCTTTTCCAGCTGTTTGAATCGGTCTGTTTGAAAGGTTCGGAGAAATAATGAATATGCCATTTTTGCATTTGCGATTGCAGCTTTTCCAAAAAGGGGTAATAGATCTGATTTGATTGCTGGATTCCCCAGGATCATTTCTTTTAACATCCCGTCGACTTTGGTATCAACTCTTGAAACAAAGAACGATGCGACAGAAGCAATACTATCGATGGGTAAACTCTTACCCACCCTGTCTTCAAGACCTGATAAATAAGCCTCCATTACCGCTTCATATCGCTCCAGGGAAAATATCAAGGTTACATTCACATTTATTCCAGCAGCGATCGTTTGCCTTATTGCCGGAATGCCAGCTTTAGTTGCCGGTATCTTGATCATGAGATTCGGCTTATTTACCCGCTCCCAGAGCACCTTTGCGGCTTCCACAGTTGCAGCAGTATCATTGGCGATTAATGGACTTACCTCCAGGCTAACGTAACCATCCATACCTTTGGATTGCTGATAAAGGGGTAGAAAAAGATCAGCTGCTGCTTGAATATCTTCTACGGCTAATTGCCAGAAGATATCCTCTGCTTTCCAACCTGACCAGGCTAATGGTTTCAGTGCTGTATCGTAATCGATCGACTTTGAAATGGCGTTGTTAAAGATGGTTGGGTTCGAAGTAACACCTTTGATCTCGCCTGCTTGAATCAATGCTTCTAATTCCCCATTTTCGATCAACCGGCGTTGGATATTATCGTACCAAAGTGATTGTCCAAGGTTATGCAATTCTGTTATCGAACCCATTAATGATCATCCTTTCTCTTCGACTTTGGTGATTTTCCCGGATCGGCGAACAAATCTTTCTTCATTTTCCAGAAACCTGGCATTTATAAATGATTTGACGATCTCTTTGGCAAGAAATTCCCCAATTACACGTGTGCCGATACATAATGCATTCATGTTGTCATGTTCAACACCCTGATGGGCAGAATAAGTGTCATGGCAGACACTGGCATACACACCTTTTACCTTGTTTGCGGTGATACAGGCACCAATACCAGAGCCGCATAATATCACTGCTCTTTCAGCCTTTTTCTCCTGGACAGCCCTGCCCGCTTTTTCTGCAAAATCTGGAATATCCACACTCTTGGTGTCATTTGTACCCAGGTCAAGGACTTCATGACCTTCATTCACCAAAGTCTCTATCACCAAATCTTTATAAATATACCCCGCATGATCACAAGAGACAGCTACGCGCATTATTTATGCCCTCATTTCATTAATTTCATAGCAGAGTTAAAAACATTATCTACGGTAAATCCAAATTCTCTCAAACAATACTTTCATTGGAGCTGAAGCTCCATAACCTTTCATGCAAATTACCTCACCTTTATCACCAACCCAGCGCTCCCAACCAAGAGCCACACCCGCTTCCACGGCAAGCCTCTTGTTGATTTTGGCAGGCAGGACTTGTTCCTGGTAAGGCTTTGCTCTGGTGGTTGAATAACTCCCATGAGGGGAATGAAACCAGCCTGACACCGATTCCCTTTTCTGCTAGCAGTTTCCCGGCTTCTACAATCAAGGACACTTCTGAGCCTGAAGCCATTAAGATCAATCTCTGGATCTTTTTGACCCAAATCTGCTAAGACATACGCTCCCTTTTTCAATCCGCTCGCCGAATTAAATTCTGTCCGATCGACAATTGGGCATGCCTGCCTTGTCAACAGGATTGCTGTAGGGGCATTTCTCCGTTCGATTGCCATTTTCCAGGCTTCGCGGACTTCGTTTGCATCTGATGGACGAATGGTCACAAGATTTGGAATGGAACGTAATGCAGCCATATGCTCTACTGGCTGGTGTGTCGGTCCATCCTCACCCAATCCGATGCTGTCATGTGTGTAAACCCAGATGCTTGGGATATGAGAAAGCGCTGATATTCGAACTGTCGGGCGCATATAATCCGAAAAAACAAGAAATGTCGCACCGTAGGGAATCAATCCTCCATGGATTGTCATGCCATTGACAATTGAACCCATGCCGTGTTCGCGAACGCCAAAATGGAAATTGCGTCCAGTCCTGGTTTCCTTTTGAAAAGCTGGTGAATTTTGGATCCAGGTGTTATTTGAAGGAGCAAGGTCTGCTGAGCCGCCTGCCAGCTCGGGTAAACATTCCGCCAAAGCATTGATCATCTTTCCCGAAGCAACTCGTGTTGCAACGCCTTTCGCATCAGGTGGAAAATCAGGTAAGTTTTTGTCCCAATTATCAGGTAATTTATTCTCCATTCGACGGTTAAGTTCCCCGCCTAAATCAGAGAATTGTGTAATATATTTTTTCAGTTTTACTTCCCACTCATTTTGTAATTCTTTGCCACGAGCTATCGCACTTCGAAAATGAGTTAAAACTTCCTCTGGAACGTAGAAAGTTGGCTCCAAAGGCCACTTGGCGTTTTCTTTTGCAGCGTTTAATTCCTCGAACCCGGGAGGTTCTCCATGCGCTTTGGAAGTATCCTGCCGGGTGGGTAAACCAAAGCCAATATGTGTCCTGCAAAGGATGATCGATGGACGAGGATCCTTTTTGGCCGACTGAATGGCATGATCAATCTTATCCACATCATTGCCATCATCAACTTTTTGTACGTGCCATCCGTATGCTTCAAATCGCTTGCTTCGATCTTCTGTAAACGCAAGATCCGTCGAACCATCTATAGTGATATGGTTATCGTCATATAGATAGATTAGTTTTCCAAGCTTTTGATGCCCCGCAAAGGAAGCTGCCTCAGATGCAACTCCTTCCATGAGGTCTCCATCGGTCACAATTGCATACACAAAATGGTCAATAATATCATGCCCTGGTTGGTTGAAACTCGCGGCCAACAAGGATTCAGCTACCGCCATCCCGACCCCATTGGCAAAACCCTGTCCCAATGGACCTGTGGTCGTCTCCACTCCAGGGGTCAGTCCATATTCTGGGTGACCCGGAGTCAGGCTTCCCCACTGTCTGAATTGTTTTAACTGGTCCAGGGGTAGATCATATCCTGTCAAGAACAGAAGGCTGTAAAGAAGCATCGATCCATGACCGCCCGACAAAATGAATCGATCCCGGTTGAACCATTTTGGATCTTTTGGATTAAATCTCAAATGACGCATCCAAATGGTATACGCCATGGCTGCTGCACCCATTGGCAGGCCGGGATGTCCGGAATTTGCCTGTTGAACTCCGTCCGCAGATAGAAACCGGATGGTATTGATGGCTTTTTCCTGAAGCGGATCCATGAGTTACCTCGTGTATATAGGGATGATGAATAATTTTACCATCCAACCTTTTTAAACAAAAACCACCAGGCTTTGCTGATGGTTTTCCTCAGAATATCAGGTTACTTTTTTAGTCTCAAGCTATTTGTTACTACAAATACACTGCTGAATGCCATGGCACCTGCTGCCAACATGGGATTCAACAAACCTGCAGCAGCAATGGGTATAAGAATTACATTATAGAAAAATGCCCAAAATAGATTCTGCTTAATGGTAGATACTGTTCTCCTTGATAATGAGATCGCCTTTGAAACGCTTTTCAGAGTACCGCCCATCAAGGTGATTGGGGCAGCAGCGATTGCCACATCAGTGCCTGTGCCAATTGCCATGCCAACATCAGCTTGGGCAAGTGCAGGCGCGTCATTGATGCCATCACCCACCATGGCTATCAAGGAGCCGTCCTCCTGAAGTCGTTTTATTTCCGAATTTTTTCCATCGGGCATGACTTCAGCGATTACCTGGTCAATACCTACTTCAGCTGCTATCGCGTCAGCAGTTTTTTTGTTATCCCCTGTAAGCATGATGGTTTGCAGTCCCATTTCTTTTAATTCTGCAATAACTTCTTTGGAAGCTTCCTTGACTTGATCAGCCACAGCGATGACCCCAACGATGAAATCATCAATTGATATAACCATGGCTGTTTTTGCATCAGATTGGAATTTTTCGACAATTTCAGCTGCGTTCTTGGTAATCTGGACTTTGCTGCCCTCCATCAAACGGAGATTACCAATTCTCACCTTTTTACCTTCAATTTCTGCACTTACTCCCAATCCGGATTGATTCACAAATCCACTTGGATCACTTAAGATCAGATTTCTATTACCAGCTTCAGCAACCAGGGCTTCTCCTAACGGATGCTCGCTGCCTTTTTCAACACTGGCTGCCCAAAAAAGTAATTTGTTTTCAGTCAATTCAGGACTAAGGACAACAATATCATTGACAACGGGTTGTCCGCGAGTTATCGTCCCCGTTTTATCGAAAACTATCTTCTTCACCTTTCCAGCTATCTCCAGTGCTTCACCTGAACGGATCAAGATTCCTGATTGTGCGCCTCTGCCAGTTCCAACCATAATCGCAGTAGGTGTTGCCAGACCCATCGCGCAAGGACAGGCAATTACCAATACTGCTACCATATTGATCAAAGCACGGGTAAATATCGATTGATCACCAACGATGGCCGGCGCAAAAAAATACCAGTAAACAAATGTGCCCAATGAAATAATGATCACTGCCGGCACAAAATACTCTGACACTCGATCTACTAATCTTTGAATTGGAGCTTTACTGCCCTGAGCTTCTTCAACGAGACGAATGATCTGCGCCAGAACCGTCTGTTTCCCGACCTTCACTGCCTCGAATTTGATCAATCCGGTCTTATTTAGCGTTGCCCCTGTGACGGAATCACCCTGTTTCTTCTCCACCGGCAACGACTCCCCTGTAAGCATCGATTCATCGACGATGGATCGACCCTCAATAACCACCCCATCGACAGGGAATTTCTCCCCTGGTTTGACCGTCACGATATCTCCCATAAGAACATCATCTACCGCAATAGTCAATTCCTTACCACCCCTGGTGATATTGGCCATTTTCGGACGAAGATTGAGAAGCTTTTTAATGGCTTCGCTGGTGTGACCTTTTGCTTTGGCTTCAAGGAATTTCCCCAATCGAATAAGGGTGATAATCACAGCCGCAGTCTCAAAATACACATGCCCTTTAAGAAATCCTAACATGACGGGTATTGAGTAGAAATATGCTGCTGAAGAGCCCATCGCGATCAGGACATCCATATTGGCGCTTCGATTCTTCAGCGATTTGTACGCGCCTTTATAAAACCCCCATCCAACGATAAACTGCACAGGTGTGGCGAGAATGAACATCAGCCAATTACCCCATGCAGCATGAGTCACCATTTCTCCCAGGATACCCAGGTCGCGAAGCATGGAAAAAGTGAATAGTGGAATGGTGAAAATCAGACCCAGGAGGAGCATTTTCTGTTGGCTGGAAATCTCAGCCTGGCGAGCCTGCGCTTCAACATCCACAGTTTCACCAATTTGTTCCTGGGTCGGAAATCCCAGTGATTTGATAGCTTTTCGAATATCTGATTGATTGATGATGGTGGGCACATATAAAACTTTTACATGTCCGGTGTTGAGGTTTATTATTACCTGACGTATCCCCTGGATTTTTCCCAGTCGATTTTCTATCAACCTCGCATTAACATCGTCGACTGATTCTTTTAAAACCAGATCTGCTTCGCCTTGCGCTACATCGTATCCAGCTTTTTGGATTCTAGAGATAATTTCTGGTAATCCAAGTTTCTCGGGATCAAATTCGATGGTTGCACGTTCCGAAGAGAGATTTACTCCTGCGGTTATGACTCCATCCAATTTTTTGACATTTCTCTCTATTGTAGCGACGCAATTGGCGCAGGTCATACCGGTAACAGGTAGAATTATTTGTTTGATTTCTTCCATTTTTTCACCAATAAGTTAAGTTTTTATAGAGCTTTTGCAAAAGCTTATGGTTTCTCCGGAGGATAATTGATCTCGACCAATAAATCCTTGATGCTGCTTTCCGTAGCAGGCGATTCAAAAACCACCTTTACTGTCTTAGAGTCGAGTTCAGCATCAACAGATGTAACACCAGCGATTTCACTCAATTCGGATTTAATAGTGTGAATGCAATGACCACATGAAATTGCAGGAACATGGAATGAGATTTCAGACATTTTTACTCCTTTATTTTTGAGATGCGTTGAAGACTTCGGAAATTTCTTTAAGAACACGTTCGCGATCATCCGGATTCTCTCCACGGACAGCGGTAATGACACAACTATTCAGATGACCTTCCAATACGTTTTTATTCACCCGGTTAAGGGCAGCCTGTACCGCCTGGATTTGTCGAATGATGTCGATGCAATAAGCATCGTCTTCCACCATTCGCTCAATACCCCGGATATGACCTTCAATGTTTTTTAGCCGTTCAAGCGTGGATTCGTTTTTCATAATTTGTATCCCTACCCCTATGGGGAGGGGTATGTGTTTATTATAATACAATTTCGAAAATAATCAAGTTAGAGTTGGATTAATCATTCATTTTCCCAAGATATAAATAGTCCTCATACTGGGAATTATCGTTGACACCTCTCATCAAACCATATAACATTGAGAAAATGGAAAAGCTTGGAACTATCCTTATAACAGGGGCAGCCAGACGTATTGGCCGGCACCTCGCCATCAGTTTATCCAAAGAGGGATTTGATATCATCGTTCATCATGGGCATTCACCTGATTTAGCTGATGAAGTGGTTTCGAAAATTAAGGAAAATGGGCCAAATGCAATAGAAATTCAAGCAGATCTATCGGATCCGGTACAAATTAAGCGACTTTTTTCAGAAATTAGCCAACAAGGTTATTTCAACATTCTAATTAATAACGCATCGATTTTCAGCTCACTCTCTTTTCAGGATACCTCGCTGGCCGCCTGGGAGGAGCATTTGGCAATCAACCTGACTGCCCCTTTCCTACTTTCACAGGGTTTCTTCAATCAATTACCCCAAAAAGAGAACGGCCATATTATTAATATTCTCGACTGGCGAGCTTTACGCCCAGGACCTGATCATTTCCCTTATACGATCAGCAAAGCAGGGCTTGCAGCCCTAACCAAATCACTTGCAGCATCTCTCGCACCAAGGGTGAGAGTCAATGGAATTGCCCTGGGGGCTATTCTGCCACCTTCAGATGGAGGAAAACCCGAAAAAATGCTACAGAATGTCCCCATGAATCGAGTTGGCATGTTGGAGGAAGTAACAAAAACGATAAAATTTTTATTGACCGGTCCAGATTACATCACAGGAGAAATCATCAATCTGGATGGTGGTCGCCACCTAATTTGAGGAATGAGGGAATATGGATCAAATATTCATTGAGGATTTATTAATTCGTGGCGTAATCGGGATTTCCGATCATGAAAGATCTCAACCACAGGATATTCTGATTAATATCGTCGTCTACACAGACACAGAAAAAGCCGGAAAGTCAGATTCGATTATGGATTGTGTGAATTATCGAACTCTTGCGAAAAAGATCATTGCCCATACCGAATCAATAAAAAGATATACCGTTGAAGCTCTAGCTGCGGATATTGCTTCACTTTGTCTTGAAGAAGAAGGAGTTCATAAAGTCCGAGTGCGGGTTGAGAAACCCGGGGCCGTCCGATTTTCTAGAACCGTGGGCGTGGAAATTGAACGAAGCAAAAAATAAATCCAATGCACTCAGCCATTCTCATTCTTGGATCAAACATTCAACCGGAAGTTTATATTTTCAAGGCTCTCAAGGAATTGGCATCACGTTTTTCAATTGAACGAGTTTCAACCATAATCGAAACCAAATCTGAAGGAACCAGCGGGCCTAATTTTTTGAATCTGGCTGTAAAAATTCGAACCGACTCCTCTCTGGATGATCTTAAGTATCAAAAATTACGTTGTATTGAGGACGATTTGGGAAGGGTTCGAACTCATGATAAAAATGCACCAAGAACGATCGACATCGATATCATGATTTTTGATGGGCAAGTAGTAGATCATCATATATGGGAACATATTTATCTTGCAGTTCCATTATCGGAAATAGAACCACAACTAGTTGATCCTCAATCAGGACAGGATCTTGTATCTATTGCTAGGCAATTAAAAAAACGTGCTTTTTGGAAAGCACGTCCTGATATTTCAGCGAAATCAATTTAGAAATGAAGTGAATAATTTTAGGGGGAGAAAAAATCGAGAAATTCCATTTGAAACGCAAGATTAGTATTTAATGCTCCAATCAACGCCGAGGTTGTCATGTGTGAATCATGATTCATCTGAATAGCATAAATACGACCTCTTTTACGCACTAAGAATTAGTTTTTATAGACTCGCGATGAATTAGATTTCCAACCAATTCTTTTAAAGCCGTTCCTGCATCGTTGGTGAAATTGCATTTTTCAAGGGAATAAAGGCATTTGTCAAGATTTTTCCGAATCAGATCCAATGTATATTCTTCTGCCCCTGTATCGGAAATTTCGGAAGTCAACCTTTCTATTTCATTCAGATCGACGCCTTTCTTCAATGTCTCTATAAGACCCGGTCTTCCTCTTAATTGCGAAAAGAATTGGAAGCGTCTTTTTCCCGGTAATTAGATCGCTGCTTGAGGATTTTCCGGTTATCGTGTTTATCCCCCAAATTCCAAGCCAGTCATCCTGCATCTGGAAAGCTATTCCAAGAGTATGCCCAAACTTGTGCTAATTGGGTCTGGGTACATTCGCTCCGCTCCGCGATAAAACCTCCGATTTCTGCAGCGGCTGAAAATAAAGCGGAAGTTTTACCGACAGACATCTCCCAGATAATCCTCAATGCTTATCGAATCTTTGTTTTCAAAGAAGAGATCCAAAGATTGACCTTTTGTCAGATCGAGGCAGTCTTGAGACAGAATATTTGCTGCGGTTACCGCGATCTCAGCAGAATTCCTCTCCTGCAGTCTCAATATTTCTGTGAATGCCATTGCAAACATGGCATCACCAGCGTTTATCGCCTTCTGCTGATCCCCACTTGAACCATAAAGTATCCCTGCCGTGTCTGACCGTGCTCTTATCTTCAATATCATCATGGATGAGAGAGAAATTGTGGATCAATTCAATTGCCGTTGCGGCTGGAAGTGCAAACTCCCATGCACCTCCGGATGCCACACAGCTCAACAATAAAATCATCGGGCGTAATTTCTTTCCCTGATTACCCTTGGGAAATTCATCCTTGGTAAATCCAAGATGATATGCAACCATTGCACTGAGTTCAGAATATTCATCTGATATCAATCTGTCACAAGATCGCTTGATCTCTTTATTTATTTTAGGGAGGAATAGAGCCGCAAAGCCTTTGTAGTTCATCTCTCTTATGATCAATCCATTGTCAACGATGCATGTTTAAGTTGCTCAATATCCCTCATCCCTGAGGCGAACATGGCAATTCTAAGCTGCGATTCAATAATTTTCATTTGATCCAGTGTCTGTTCGTATGAACTAACCGCTGCCTTCAATATTGCGCCGGCAAATCCACCCAGGGTGGCACCCAAGGCGATGCTCTTCCCAAGATCAATCCCATTTCTTAAACCGCCGGAGGCAATTATCGGTATACCGGGAACTGCTTCTCGTACTTGTACGATGGAATCAACCAGCGGGATACCCCAATCTCGAAATGCACCGGCAACTTCGAATTTATTTCTGTCTTTAATTCTATATTTTTCCACCTGTGACCAGGAAGTACCTCCCGCTGCCGCTACATCAATAGCAGCCACTCCTGCATCTTTTAATTTCCTGGCAACCTCAGCAGATATCCCCCACCCCACCTCCTTAACAATCACCGGCCTTTTAAGAGCTTTACAAATTTTTTCGATTTTTTCCAAGAGCTGGGAAAAGTCAGTATTACCTTCCGGCTGAAGTGCTTCCTGCAAAGGGTTAAGGTGCAAGATCAATCCATCAGCTTGAGTCATATCCAATGCCCGGTTGCAGTGTTCTATTGTGTAGCCGTAGTTCAATTGAACTGCGCCTAAATTTACGAGAATCAAAGCATTCGGTGCGATTTTTCTTACCTGAAAGGAAGATTTTGCATCATCATTTTCAATCGCTGCACGAATGGATCCCACGCCGAAAGCCACCCCAGATACCTCAGCAGCTTTGGCTAGGTTCTGGTTGATTTTCCAACCATCCAGAGTTCCACCAGACATGGATGATAAAAGAATTGGAAGTTTCAGTTCTTTACCTAAAAAAATAACCCTGGTATTGACATCGGAAAGATCCATTTCCGGCAAAGCCTGATGAACGAAATGGAATTTCTCCAGACCAGTAGTTAAACCAGATTGAACATCTTCATTCAAATTTATGCGGATATGGTCAGCTTTTCGTTGCGGAGTTTCAGAATATGATTTCATGCTGTAATACCAATGTGAGTATACACTAACTAATAAATCATTTAAAAATAATGGCTATGGTAAAATTTTATTCAATAAGGATATGAAAATAAATACACACTGAAGGAGGAAGACTCAATGAGCAGCACATTCGATGAAGTGAAAACCGTCATAGCTGATGTTTTGAAAATCGACGTTAAAGATATTAAATCCGAGACTCGATTTGTTGAAGACCTTAAAGCCGATTCGATGGATCAATTTTTTCTTATTGACGGGTTTTGCGAAAAATTTAACTTGACTATAAATGATGAGGATGCTCGAAATATTAAATCAGTGGGAGATGCAGTTAAATATGTAGATACCCATAAGAAATAAAAACGGGAAATATTTTCCTAAACTGTCCTTTTACTTCAACAATTTAGCTATTTCTTCAGGATAATTGGCGATCCGGGCTCCGGCAGAACGCAGGACTTCGATTTTTTTGTCTGCACTTCCTGTCTCGCCTTCAATGATCGCTCCAGCGTGTCCCATTCTCTTTCCTGGAGGTGCTGATACTCCCGAAATAAAAGCTACCACCGGTTTGGTTAGCTTACTTGAGATTATCTCTGCAGCTCGCTCTTCATCAGTCCCACCGATTTCACCGATCAATACCATAATGTCGGTATGAGGATCCTCTTCGAACAAGTCCAATATATCAATATAATCAGCCCCTTTTATTGGATCTCCACCAATTCCGACACAAGTGCTTACCCCTAGATCAAATTTGTTTAGTGAATTGAGAACCTCATAGGTTAGTGTCCCTGACCGGGATATAACCCCAATATTTCCTTGTTTCACAATATTTCCAGGCATTATCCCGACTTTTGATTCTCCCGGCGAGATCAGACCCGGGCTATTCGGACCGATCAACCTGGTATGTTTTTGATCCAGATAACTTCGAACCCGCATCATATCTTGAACAGGTATACCCTCTGTAATGCAAACAATAAGACCAATTCCAGCATCAGCTGCTTCCAGGATTGCATCTGAAGCATGTCTTGCTGGTACAAAAATCACGCTCGTGTTAGCCATCGTTGTTTCAGTAGCCTGCTTCACGGAATCAAAAACAGGGACTTTTCCATCAAGGACCCACTCACCCCCTCTTCCAGGAGTGACACCAGCAACAATTTCTGTTCCGTAATCAATCATTTGCCGGGTATGGAATGATCCCTCATGCCCTGTTATTCCTTGTACAACAACACGGGTTTGTTTATTTATCAGAATGCTCATGTTTCTTTCCTTCAGCAATTTTAACGGCTCTACTTGATGCTTCCATGAGCGTATCTGCGGTTATGAAATGTGCATCTGATAATAATTTCCTTCCCTGTTCAGCATTGGTTCCTACCAATCGAACAACAAATGGGATTGTGATCCCATTTTCCGATATTGTAGACAAAATTCCGCGTGCAACCTCATCGCATCTGGTAATCCCACCA
Source organism: uncultured Chloroflexia bacterium (assembly GCA_963804865.1). Classification (GTDB taxonomy): domain Bacteria; phylum Chloroflexota; class Anaerolineae; order Anaerolineales; family Anaerolineaceae; genus CAVVEQ01. The sequence continues at coordinate 257,498 of CAWDSH010000001.1, read as the reverse complement.
TAAATATTGATTAACACAACTTTTATCTTTTTATCAGAAAGCAAAATCCTTAATGCAGCAGTAACTTTTTCCGCACTTGCTCCACCACCAATATCCAGAAAATTGGCTGGATGTCCGTTTTGGCTCTCGATCAAATCCATCGTTGCCATTGCCAGCCCAGCGCCATTTACCAAACAGCCAATATCTCCATCCATTCTTATATAAGATAAGCCATATTTGCGAGCTTCAATTTCGGTTGATTCGTCAGCGTCCAAATCTCGCGTTTCTACCAGATCGGGATGTCTGAATAAAGAATTATCATCAATAGTCACTTTCCCATCTAAAGCAATAAGTTTGTGATCATTTGTGATAACCAATGGATTTATCTCAGCAAGGGTGGCATCATTATCACAGTATGCTCGCCATAAACCCTTGCATATATCGTTGAAATTTTTCCACAAGTCTTTTGGTAAATCAATCCCTATTGCGATATCCCGTGATTGATAATCACGATAACCAAGGAGAGGATCTATATAAGATTTGGAAATTCGCTCTGGAGTTTCTTTCGCAACATCTTCAATATCCACCCCGCCGGCAGCAGAACATATCATAACCGGTCGATGAGAATTTCGATCATTGGTAATGCCGAGATATATTTCTTGTGTAAAACTGATCATCTCATCAACCAGGACTCGTCGAACCGGCAACCCTTTTAAATCCATCGCAAGAATTAAGGTCGCAAGTTCTTCTGCCTCTTCAGCTGTTTTTGCCAGGCGAATTCCGCCCGCTTTTCCTCGACCACCGATGAGGACTTGGGCTTTAACAACGACCCTACCACCGAGCTCTTCGGCAATTTGATTTACTTCTTCTGCTGAATTTGCTATTCGTCCTTTGGGGATTGGGATACCATACTTGGAAAAAATTACTTTTGATTGATACTCATGTAATTTCATCCGGTCTCCCTAAACGAGAGTGACATCCGAACATCTTTAAAATCATTATACCATGTGCAAAAAAAAGAACCTGGCTCTGTTAGCCAGGTTCTTGGTTATCAACTCTATTATCCTTTTAGAAATTCTTCAAGGGATTCCTTGCTGATCCGGTATGCAGAGCCGAGTTGTTTTGCTTTTAGTTGTCCACCTTTGATTGCAGTTAGAACATCTTCTTCAGAAACTTTTAATATTGCTGCTGCTTCTGAAGGTGTCATGACTGCCGGGATCGACTGAGCAGCTCGAGATGCGTCTTGTGCTGCCTGAGATCCAACACCTTTCAGACTTTCGCTGAGGACATTCCCTATCCCCATGCCTGCTCCAATCCCTGCGGTTAAGCCAGCACCACCGGAAGGATTCTGAGCCGCATCGCGCATAGCATCAGCAGCTTGTAACTGGGTGTAAGTTTTCATATCCAAGACACCCATTGCTCGGAGTTCTTCCGCGGATTTTTCTGAAGGTTTCAGGTTCCCAACATAGAAGGATTTCAAAGTAAGACCAATGGCCTTGAAATCATCCTGCGCCTTCGCTCGAACAGCAGCTCCAATCTCTTCAGTCATTCCACTTAGCTTGAGAAGGCTTTGTTTTTCAGCAGTTGTTCCCAGCACATCCTGAAGTTTATTTAGAAGCATACCACGCATGCGATCTTCAATATCTGAAGTTCGATAGATTCCCTGCGCTCCCACGACCTGGGTAATAAATTGTTGTGCATCTGAAACCTGGAAGCTGTAGGTACCAAAACCTTGCAGCAGTGCAACACCCAAACCCATACCGGGATTGCTCACCAGGATCGGCTGGGGAGTGCCCCATTTTTCATCTGCGAATTCTTTCATAGAAACGAAATAGACTTCTGCAGTGAAAGGTGTGCGCTCGTTGAATAATTTACCTATGAAATCAATCAAGTACGGAATGTTAGCGGTGGTTATTGTGTGACGCCCGGGTCCAAAAGAATCAAGTGCGTGTCCATCGCGGAAAAATACAGCCCGCTGTGATTCTCTTACGATTACCTGGGATCCAAGTCGGAGGTCGGCGATACCCTCTTCTGGAAATCGATGAACGATTTCTCCCGGCATCTCGCTTGCATATTCAACTACATCAAATATTCTTGCCATGGCTTTTCTCCAATTCTATTCATTCGAAATTTTATTGCTCTGGATTAGTAGGTGCTGGGTTGCCCAGACTACTATTCTTGATCACTTCTGCCCGGGCATCAAAAGCATCCACACATTGTTGGCTAAGATTGACTAAATTCCGGGTAGCAGCTGGAAAACCATCCGTGCCAATTGAACTTTCCAGATTATCAATTGCACGGCTTACTTCATCTATCAGGTTAACAAGCGAGAGATCATAGCGATAGATTTCACTCAATTCGTTTTCATTGATCTTGATGGCATCGAAAAGGCCAGCATAACCGTATGAAGCAGTTTTTACACGATCGATAAATTGCCTGATTTTTAATGATGCTGCTTCAACATCATCAACTGATTCGATCATCCCCTGGTTAATCAGATCTCTTTGAATAGACGAAATCCTCTGCCATTGGGTTTCAAATTTCTCTGCCAAGGTATCCCTCAAAAGTTTATCAGAAGACCGTCTGGTTTCGCGTTCAACATAACCTTTGAAGCCAGGTAATTTGCTCAGCAGTTTTTTAAAAAAATCCCGCTCCTCAGTCACTCGATCATACATATCACTCATCTGTACACCTCCATGTTTGTTATTAGAAAGAATTCTCTTGAAAGATTGTCCAATATAAATTATAGCTTTATTCGTATGTCATAACAACTGGTAATCTATTCACATATATTTACGCAAACATTTTTATCAAGTTGCATTTTCAAAACAAACAATTTTATTCCACTTATACTGTTTGTAAGGTTTTTGTAAAGTCCATTAACTTGAAAATCAAATCAAAAAAAGTATAATGTCATTACAAGTCAGGAAATCAAGAATCGAAAGGAGGTGAAAGACATGTTATTCGCTCCTAAAGAAAAAGGTCAGGGCCTCGTTGAGTACGCTTTAATTCTTGTTTTGGTTGCTGTCGTTGTGATTGTTATTCTTGCTTTACTCGGCCCCGCAATCGGTAGAATTTTCAGCGATATTACTCAGGCCATCTAGCCTACGGCTGAAATCTAAAGTCGAAAGTAATGAAAGGCTCTTAAGTTTAGAGCCTTTCATTCTTTGAAAGTGAAGTCATGGGGAATAAAACTGGCTTGGTTATTGCATCGGAAGTAGAACTTATCAATTTTATTCGTTGACAATTGTAGTAATATGCGCTTAAATTAACTTTAAGCAAACCTTGTTTTTAGGAGGCACCCATGGCTGCAGGCGGAAAAAGACGCGGAATGATCATCATCATCATTGCCGTATTACTAATCGTAATAGTGGGGGCGGTCTATGCATATATCACCTTTTTTAGAGGACCATCTCAGGGAGCTCAACCGATCGCTCAAGCTACTCCCACCAGTGAAATGCAGGATATCGTCATAACCACTCAATCAGTTTCCCGGGGTACGGCATTTACTGCAGAAGTATTAGCATACGTGCCTTATCCAAGAAGTGAACTGGTAGCTGGTACATTCATCACCGATATGAATGAAATCGTTGGACGAAGGGCAAAATATGATCTGGACCCCAGGGTTCCCATCACTCCCAGCATGGTCGTGGATCAACCCACAGGCTCACTCGCTTCCTTCCTAATTCCAGCAGGGATGACAGCGATTTCGATGCCAGTCACTCGGCAATCCTCAGTCTCCTACGCACCTCAAATGGGTGACCATGTGATGATCATCGGATGCATGCTCCTCGTGGATCTTGATACTGAGTTTCAAACCGAGATTCCGAATTTCACATCACAGGTAGTTGCCCCCGGACCTGGCGGTCAATCAGGCACTACCGTGACCGCAACCATTCTGACGCAAGGTGATGTTTCGAAGCAAGGTCAAGCTGAAATCGATCCCAATTTGAACATGGCTGTATATACAGTACCCGCTGAACCGCAAAGACCAAGGCTGGTGTGCCAGACTGTTATCCAGGATGCAACCATCCTGGGATTGGGCGATTTCACAGGAGAAACACTACCAACAACCGGGACAGAAGCACCCCCTGTCGAGGGTCAAGAGGCTGCACCAGTAGCTGCGCCTAATATTGTAACTTTGGTTGTTTCTCCGCAGGATTTAGTCATGTTGACTTACCTGATGACAGCGAATGTTCAACTGACTTTGTCATTGCGAAGTGCGGGAGATCTTCAACAATTCTCAACTCAACCCGTCACCCTGCAATTCATAATGGACCAAAAGAATGTTCAATTACCTGCAAAATTGCCTTACGGAGTTGAACCAAGATTAGATGCATTGAACATACCGTATGAGGATTGGCCAAATTCAACACAATAATGTTTGGGTAGTTCAGTCGGAGCTAACATGGCAGGTCTAGAAAAAATTCGGGTTCTTATCGTCGATGATATTGCCGAAACCCGGGAAAATCTTAAACGCATGCTGCAATTCGATCAGAGTATCGAAGTTGTAGCAGTTGCGCGTACTGGCAAAGAAGCCATCGAGGTCACTCAGCAGCTAAAACCGGATGTCGTGATCATGGACATCAACATGCCGGACATGGATGGAATTCAAGCGACTGAGATGATGCGGAAAAAAGCACCTTTCACTCAGGTTGTAATACTTTCTGTTCAGAATGATCCGGGTTATATGCGCCAGGCAATGCTTGCGGGTGCAAGAGATTTTCTTTCCAAGCCTCCCATGATCGACGAGTTAACCTCTGCTATTCGAAGAGCCGGGACCATGGCCCAGGATGAGAGATCGAAATCATACATCTTTCATTCCTTCTGGAAATTCAGGAGGTCAGCAACAAACACAAGGCACTTACGTTGGAACGGGCAGAATAATCGTAGTTTATGGTCCTAAAGGTGGATCAGGGGTGACGACCATTGCAACAAATCTTGCACTCACTCTCAACACCCCAGAAAGAAAAGTTTGCCTAGTTGATGGCAATCTCCAATATGGCGATGTGGCGATCTTTCTCAATGAACAAAGCAAGAATAATGTAATGGATTTAACCTCAAGAGTTGAGGAATTGGATCCCGATGTAGTTAAGGATGTCATGATCACTCACGCATCCTCCGGAATGCATTTCCTGGCAGCTCCACCCAGTCCAGAATTGGCAGAGTCCATCAAAGGGGAAGATTTCGGGAAGTTACTTCAATTCTTGAAACGAATATATCCATATGTTATTGTAGATACGGCGTCATATCTTAGTGATGGTGTCCAAGGTGCAATTGATGTTATGGATGCCATGGTCTTGGTCACTACACAGGAAATCCCTGCCATAAAGAATTCAAATCTTTTCTTGAACTTGGCGGATAAAGTAGGGATACGCCGTGACAGGATCATATTTGTGATGAATTGTTACAATCCACAAATAGCTATTACCCCTGAAAAAGTAAAAGAAAGTCTTCGTCAGGAAGTAGTTTTAACAATTCCTGAAGATGAACGAACTGTACTGAATGCTGTCAATAAAGGCACACCATTTGTACTTGATAATAAAGCTGCTCCTGTAGCAAAGAAAATCCAGGAATTGGCAAATCTTGTCTCGGAACGAATGGCAAAACTCGAGCCTGATGAAGTGGTAAAGAAAAAGTGATATTGGTATTTTTCCGAGGAGTTTAACTTATGTCGATCTTAAAAAGGATTCAACCGGGAGATAACACATCTACTGGTCCAACGACAGGACAATTAGCCGGTGCTATGAGTGGAAATGCACCCAGTGCTCCTATCAAACCGCGAACCGGTCCAATCCTTTCAGCTTCGCAGGAAACTTATCAAGACCTTAAGAACAGGGTTCAGACCAAGTTATTGGCGGGGCTGGATCCGAATATGGATGTAACAAAGACCAGCCATGTTCGTCAGGTAATTCAAGAACTGTTTGAACAAATATTGAACGAAGAGAACATAGTCCTTTCAAGGCAGGAGCGTGCAAGACTTTTTGAGCAGATCGCTGCGGAGATCCTGGGATTTGGTCCATTGCAGCCTTTACTTGAAGACGAGTCCATTACAGAAATCATGGTTAATGGCGCAAAGAACATCTATGTTGAGCGTAAAGGTAAACTCTTCAGGGTACCGATGTCCTTTGAAAGCAATGAACACGTGATGCGGATTATTGAGCGTATTGTTTCACCTCTTGGACGTCGTATTGATGAATCCAGTCCATATGTTGATGCACGCTTGCCTGACGGATCCCGTGTAAATGCAGTCATTCCACCGATCTCACTCGTTGGACCAGTTCTCACCATTCGAAAGTTTGCCAAAATACCTATCACTGTGGATCAAATGATTCAGTTTGGCTCGCTAACGCCAGAATCAGTACAATTTCTCGAGGCGTGTGTTAAGGGCAGGGTGAATATCGTCATCTCTGGTGGCACTGGTTCTGGTAAAACCACTCTGCTGAATGTCCTTTCAGGATTTATTCCAGCGGATGAGCGAATTGTCACTATCGAAAATGCAGCCGAGCTTCAACTTCGGCAGGAACATGTAGTAACATTGGAATCTCGTCCCTCCAATATTGAGGGACGCGGCGAAGTCACGATTCAAGCTCTGGTTATCAATGCCTTGCGCATGAGACCGGATCGCATCATTGTAGGTGAGATACGTGATGCTGCTGCACTGGACATGTTGCAGGCTATGAACACAGGTCATGATGGCTCAATGACCACCTGTCACTCCAATAGCCCGCGTGATACTCTGGCCCGTATAGAAACCATGACATTGATGGCAGGCGTTGAACTACCGATGCGGGCTATCCGGGAGCAAATTGCTTCGGCAATTGATATGGTCGTCCACCAGGAACGTATGCGGGACGGTACGCGAAAAGTCGTTAATATCACAGATGTTGCCGGAATGGAAGGCGACGTGATCACCATGCAGGATATTTTTGTATTTGAACAAGTCGGCTATGAAAACAACAAAGTGATTGGTCGTTTACGCCCTACCGGCTTAAGACCCAGGTTTATGGAAAAGATAGAGTTTGCTGGTATCCATTTACCTCCATCAATTTTCTCACCTGGTGATCGCCGCCGGTATTAATTGATGTTCTTTAAGCTAAAAGGATCTACAATAGATATTAAGGTGCTGAAATGAGTCTAACTGCCATTTTAATCTTGGGGGCTAGCCTTTCATTCATTCTACTCATAGTAGGAGTGGTAATTTCAATTTCGTCCGAACGTTCGGTGGTTGAAGAGCGCCTTGGTAAATTAACCGCCGTTGAAAAGGCAGAGTCTCGCACTAAAGGTGTTTCCCCGCTTACTGAATGGCTAAACGCACGGGTGGAAAGATCCAATCTTGGTGAAAGATTGGCAAAACAACTTGCTCAAGCTGACCTGAAACTTAAGGGTGGTGAATTTGTTGCCTTGATGGTCATTCTCGCAGTTGTTGTTGGGTTTGTAGTATGGTACATAACACAACGAAATATACTATTTGGAATTATTGGAGCAGGTGTTGGCGCGTTTTTACCATTTGTCTACGTCAGGTCACAGCAGGGAAAACGACTAATCCGATTCAATGAGCAATTACCAGATATGTTGAATTTAATGGTAAATGGACTGCGAGCAGGTTATTCAACCCTTCAAGCGATGGAAGCGGTTAGTAAAGAGCTCCCTCCCCCTATATGCGACGAATTCCGCCGTGTTGTTCAGGAAATGCAGTTGGGTATACCCATGGAGCGGGCGCTTGATAATCTCCTCCGCAGAATCCCCAGCGACGATCTGGATCTCTGTATAACTGCCGTGAATGTTCAGCGAGAGGTTGGCGGTAACCTCGCGGAAATTTTGGATACCATTTCATACACGATCCGCGAACGAGTTCGTATCAAAGGCGAAATTCGAACTCTAACTTCGCAACAGAAATACTCGGGAAAATTCCTGTCCTTATTACCAATTATTGTTGTTGCAATCCTTTATTTGCTCAATCCAGAGTATATGAACGAGTTTTTTGCACCCGCGTCTCAACCATGTGGCTATATCGCATTAGCCCTGACCGGAGTATTAATCGGTTCTGGTTACTACGCCATGAATAAATTGGCTGATATCGAGATCTAGGGTATTCGAGGAGAGAAAAATGCTTATTATTATTGTGATCGCAGTTGTCATAGTTCTATGTGCTGTAGCACTTGTGATCATTGGCATACGCAATCCTCAGATCGCTGATGAAAAGGTTCTCGAAACCAGGTTGGAAGAATTTAATAAACGCGGTGAAGTCGTTGACCTGGAAAAACTTGAATTGTCACAACCTTTTGTAGAGCGAATCATATATCCGCTTGCCCATGCTTTAGGTAAACTTGCAATAAGATTTACACCTCAGAATGCTCTTCAATCAACTGCGAAGAAACTTGAACTGGCAGGGAGTCCTGCCCGTTTGGATCCTACATTATTCCTGGCTTCCCAAGGCGTTGCTGCGATCTTCTTTGGTGGTTTGATCCTGGCCCTTTTTTCCTTTATGGGTAGTGAATGGCCTATGGGTAGAAAAGTACTTGTAGTAATAGCCTCTTTTGCTATTGGTTTCTTCATTCCACAGATCCTTCTTTCCAGCAAGATAACTCAACGCCAGAAGAATATTCGACGGGCCATGCCTGATGCTCTTGATTTGCTGACAATTTGCGTTGAAGCAGGATTGGGTTTTGATTCTGCGATGTCCAAAGTGAGTGAGAAATGGAAAACTGAATTATCGCTGGCTTTTGCACGGGTTATCCAGGAAATACAATTGGGGAAATTACGTCGTGAAGCATTGCGGGATATGGCTGATCGTATTGGAATACCTGAAATGACCAGTTTCGTCGCTGCAGTCATCCAAAGTGAAATGCTGGGTGTAAGTATGGCAAAAGTACTGCGGATTCAATCCGATCAAATGCGTATTAAAAGACGCCAGCACGCTGAAGAAGAAGCGCACAAAGCCCCCATCAAAATGCTAATTCCTATGGGTTTGTTGATATTCCCAAGCCTGATGGTCGTTTTGTTGACACCCGCTGCATTGAAGATAATGCACTCAGCATTAGGTTCCATGTTCACTCAATAATAAAGGAGCAGCTTTTGTGACAGTGGCTGGCCTTCGAAAGTGCACAGCCTATTCCTTTTATCAATCTCTCTGGAATGCTGTTGATTGGATTTACCCCCCTACATGCATCGGCTGTGGAAGAATTAATCAGCGTTTTTGTGAAGAATGCCAGATTCAAATAGAGTACATTCAAGGTCAATTATGTCCAAAATGCGGCGAACCCTCGAAGCACAAGGATCTATGCAATTCATGTAAAGCCGATCCCCCCTTTTTTGAAAGCCTTCGCGGAATTGCACATTATGCAGGTCCCATCCGTCAAAGCATTATTAAATTAAAATACGAATCAGATTATGCCCTCGGTGAATTCCTTGCAAAAATGATGATCCATGAGATACATAAATTGGGATGGGATATCCAACTTGTTACTTCAGTTCCATTAAGTAAATCGAAACTTCAGGAACGCGGATATAATCAGGCAAATCTTCTAGCTCGTCCGATTGCTTATGCATTACATGTACCATTCAAGCCTGATGCGATCACACGATTAAAAGATACCCGTTCACAGGTTGGATTGAGCGCAGTTGAAAGAGTTGAGAACCTAAAGGATGCCTTCTCAGCTGACTCACCAATTGTCGTGAAAAAGAAAGTACTTATAATCGATGACGTCACGACAACGGGGACAACAATCAATGAGTGTTCACGCGCATTACTTATATCAGGAGCAAATTGTGTTTTTGGAATGACATTGGCTCGACCCTTGTTAGGGAAATCAAGTAATGAACTTTAATCTATTCGAAGTTGTACCCATTCCATGAATTACAGGAGGAAATAATCATGACCGAAGTGAACCTATCCTTAAAGAATATTGAAAGCACAGACAGGATTAAAGAATACGTTAATAAGAAAATGGCAAAATTCGATCGGTTACTCCCGAATATTCAAGAAATTGATGTGGAACTTTCCTATATAAAATCTGCCAGGAATATTGAAGATCGCAATGTCGCTCAAATCACCATTCACGCAAAATCCTGCATTCTCCGCACCGAAGAACGATCAAATGATATTCTCACTTCCGTTGACAATGCGTTGGAAAAAATGCATCACCAAATTGAGCGATATAAAAGTCGAAAACAACGCAGTCGACGCCAAGGATTTGATGAAGCCAATTCCGCATTGGAAGCAACCTACCCTAATGATGAAATCGCAAAGCCGGCGATTGTCAGACGAAAAAGTTTCACGATCATACCCATGGATGAAATTGAAGCCATTGAACAGATGAAGCTTCTTGAACATGAAAACTTTTTTATTTTCTTTAATGCTAATACAAATGCCATCAATGTCCTTTATAAACGAAGAGATGGTACCTATGGACTAATTGAACCTAGATTGGGATAATATATTTTCTGAAACAAAAATTAATGCCCGACATATATGTCGGGCATTGTATTTAAAGGTTTCAGCTTGCCATCAATCAAACCCTGCGCTATAATCGTGCAGGTTTATCCATAGCTTATCCGAGGTTTTTATGATCGATGTCAATGATTTAAGAAAAGGCGTTTGTTTTGAACTGGACGGGAATCTATTTCGCGTTCTTGAATACTCGTTTAGCAAACCTGGTCGAGGGAACGCCACAATCAGAATTAAAGCCCGTAACATCCGTACTGGTTCAACCATTGAAAAAACATTTGGCTCTGGGGATCGTGTGCAGGACGCACGACTGGATTTTCAAATGGTCCAATATCTCTATTCTGATGGCGACCTCTTTCATTTTATGAATAATGAGACTTTTGACCAAATCGCATTATCCAAAGAAGTATTGGGGGAGGATGCTGGTTTCTTGAAAGAAGGTATGGAATTAAAATTGACTTTCTTTAAGGATGAACCACTGGATCTGGAATTTCCTACTTCTGTAGACCTATCGGTTACCAGAGCAGAAATGGCAATAAAAGGTGATACCGCGACGGGCGTTACAAAAAAGGTAACAGTTGAAACGGGGATGAAGGTTGATGTGCCCTATTTCATCAAAGAGGGCGATACCATCCGGGTCGACACGCGTACCGGAAATTATGTAACCCGGGTTCAGGAATAAATTCATTCCAAGGATTTCGTATCCCCAAGTCCCCTATTTTGGGGACTTTTCTTCATAATAAGCATAACAAAAAGGAAAAATGCGTACACCGGCTGGTAAAGAATGCAAGTACTTTTATGGAAATTATTTCCGCGGGACGAACAAGGAAGAATGTCGTCTGATCGGCGCTGAACCCCCACCCCATCATTGGTATTCAAAACTATGTAAGACATGCCCGGTCCCAGATATTTTATTGGCTAATAGTTGTGAATACATGCATCTTGACGCTAAAGTTAATACGGGATTTTTAAGCTTATTTAGGAAAGTGGAAGTCTCCGCCTTTTGTTCCAAAAAAGGTGGGAAAGTCGAGGATCCCATGGTTGGCTGTGGGGTTTGTCATCCACTACCATCTTTTATTATAGGTGACCAGGAATGAATCTAACCTTATTGATAGACCTGGACGATACTCTGTTGTCAAATGATATTGAACGTTTTCAAAGGGAATACCTTAAAGCTTTATCCTTACATCTCAAGGATCAAATCCAGCCCGAACTTATGATAAGGGAATTACTCTCAGGTACAAAAGCGATGGTCTCAAAAGATGACCCCCGTCAAACACTAGAGGAGGTATTCGATGGGATCTTCTATCCAGGCGTAAAAACACCCAAAAAAGAGTTGATTTCCTCGATCAATAAATTTTATGAGCACGAGTTTGGCCGCTTAAAATACTTGACTTCAGAAAAAATCGATTCGATACAATTCATAAAGAATGCATTAGCCCAAGGTTGTGATATCGTAATTGCTACCAATCCATTATTTCCACGATCAGCAACAATTCAACGTGTTTCATGGGCAGGACTTGCTGAATATATACCCCAATTCAAATGCATCACTACCTACGAATCGTTCCACTTCAGCAAACCGAATCCTGCGTACTATTCTGAAATACTGATGCAGCTTGGCTGGCCTGATAAACCAGCCGTAGTTATTGGCAACGATATTGATTTTGATATCAAGCCTGCACTTTCAATAGGATTGCCCGCATTTCTCATCAAAGGGGGTGACAGTAATCCCAATGACGGTTATTCACCTTCGGGATCATTTGTTGATGCCAATAAGTGGCTTGAAAATATTGATATAAACCCGGTATTCGATTTTAACTTTCCCGGGATGCTATTAGCTTGTTTGAAATCAACACCGGCAGCAACGGATACATTATCAAGAGGTTTGGATCAGAAAACTTTGGAATTCAAAAAATCAGGTAATGAATGGAGTATTATCCAAATCATTTGTCACTTTAGAGACGTAGATCGTGAGGTGAATCTTCCAAGATTAAAACGGGTATTATCAGAGAATGACCCTTTTATCCCCGCAGAATCAACTGATTCTTGGGCATTGGATCGAAATTATGAATCTCAGAATTGTTTTGAGGCAATAAACGATTTTTTGGAATGCCGGATCGAAATTATAAATATTCTTGCTGGATTATCACAAGATCAATGGAGCCTTTCTGCGAGGCATGCCATTTTCGGGCGAACAACTTTAATTGATTTGTTCAAATTTGTCATTACCCACGATATTACTCATATTCGCCAGATACTCGAAAATATTAGACTTGCTCAAAATGGGTGATGCTTGAAATCGGGAATATTAGAGATTTATAAAATCCGACTTAAAGGTTCGATAAATGGTTGAAATGAATATTTACATTGGTATAATCATCTACAGCGTCAGTAAGGCGCAGCATCGGATTTAGGAGGAGCGAGTGAATACTCGTAATCAATCGTATATTGTTTATGTCATTTTGTTAATTGCTATTTTTGCCCTTGTCTTTTTTAATTTTGGGAATAATAAGGACCAGGAAATCTTAACCATAAACCAATTGGCGGCTGATATTCAAGCAAACCGGGTTGCCAAGATTATGGCGGAAGAGGACAATAAATTAACAGTTACTTACAACGATGGTACTGAAAAAAAATCGATCAAGGAAACCGAAACGACATTAATTCAGCAGCTCAGGGAGTTCGGAGTCGATACGGAGAATCTTGAACCAAGTCACATAAAAATCCAGATCAATGAGCCCAGCTGGTGGTCATATATTGGCACCGTCCTGTTATATATAGTACCTTTCTTAGTCATGATCGTGGCTTTCTATATCATTTTCAGGCAAGCTCAAGGAAGTAATAATGCAGCGATGTCCTTTGGAAAATCGCGTGCCAGGATGTTCACTGGTGAGAATCCGGCAGTAACATTTGAAGATGTGGCTGGGGTGGATGAATCGAAAGAAGAATTACGCGAAGTGGTTGAATTCCTGCGGGAACCTCAAAAATTTATCGCGCTTGGAGCTCGTATTCCAAAAGGCGTGCTGCTTGTAGGTCCTCCAGGTACTGGTAAAACTTTATTGGCAAAAGCAGTTTCGGGGGAAGCAGGTGTTCCCTTCTTCAGCATCTCCGGTTCTGAATTTGTCGAAATGTTCGTTGGCGTCGGTGCAAGTCGTGTCAGGGACTTGTTCGACCAGGCAAAACGGCACTCACCCTGTATCGTTTTTGTTGATGAAATTGATGCAGTCGGCCGTCAAAGAGGTGCCGGATTGGGTGGGAGTCATGATGAGAGAGAACAGACATTAAATCAATTACTTGTAGAGATGGACGGTTTTGATACGGATACCAATATAATCATCATGGCTGCTACTAATCGTCCTGATATTCTCGATCCAGCTTTGCTTCGTCCCGGCCGATTTGATCGGCGTGTTGTCCTGGATCGACCGGATGTCCGCGGACGTGAGGCCATACTTAAAGTACATGTCAAAGGCAAACCCCTTGCCCCTGAAGTCGATCTAAGCATCATTGCCCGAGGTACGCCAGGATTTGTAGGCGCTGATATTGAGAACCTCGTCAATGAAGCTGCCATTCTGGCTGCAAGAAGAAATAAAAAGACGATTGAGCAAAATGAGTTTGAAGAAGCAATCGAACGGGTCATTGCCGGACCGGAAAGAAAAAGCCGACTGATCAGCGCAGACGAGAAAAAGATCATTGCTTATCATGAAGCAGGTCATGCAGTAATCCATAATGTTCTTGCAGCTGCTGATCCTGTTCAAAAAGTCACTATCGTAGCGAGAGGTATGGCAGCAGGTTATACAATGGCTCTTCCACTCGAAGACAAGACCTTGATATCACGGCAAAAATTAATCGCTGAAATGATCGGACTTCTTGGCGGTCGGGCTGCCGAAGAACTAGTTTTCGATGATATTACGTCTGGTGCTGCCAATGACATTGAAAAGGTGACCGAGCTCGCAAGAAATATGGTGACCCGACTTGGAATGAGTCAAGATTTGGGTCCAATGGTTTATGGGCAAAAAGAAGAGTTGATCTTCCTGGGTCGTGAAATCTCAGAACAGCGCGATTATTCCGAAGCGATTGCGGAGCAAATCGACCAGGAAGTAAGAAAACTTGTCAGTAATGCTTACATGGAAGCCAGGCGAATACTAACCGAATATAAAGAAAAATTGGATAAAATTGCCGAGAAATTATTAGAAGTGGAAACTCTTTCCAGAGATGAATTCCTGAAAATATTTCCCACACCAGTGGAAAAGAATAGCGGTACACCGAGTTTCGCAAAATAATAAAAAGAACCGCCCGGCTTACAACCCGGGAGGTTTTTTATTTTTCATTACGTGTTCAGCGACAAGCTCACGGCGGAGTAATTTACCGATTGCTGTTCGCGGTAAATGGGTTCGATACTCAAAAATCTTAGGTATTTTGTACCCAACCAGATAATTTCCCGCACCAGGTGGATAATTCCTCCGGAGTGATCGATTCCCCTTCTTTCAGAACAATCCACGCTTTGATTACCTCAAACTGATCTTCACCCAAAATCCCCGCCACGGCCGCATCATGAACCTTTGGATTTTGAATTAACACACCTTCGATTTCGCGAGGCCATACCTGGAATCCACTTATCTTGATCATGTCCTTCTTTCGATCAACCAGGTAGAAATAGCCATCATCATCCATGTATGCAATATCACCAGTATATAGCCAACCATTTCTGAGAGTTATTTGGGTTTCCTTTGGTTGATTATGATATCCAGCCATTACTTGAGGACCTTTTATGATTAATTCCCCTGAACTTCCAACAGGTAAAAGCTTAATGCCATCTACCGGATCGACGATTCTACACTTTACATCTGGCAATGGAAGGCCTATTGAGCCAGTTTTATTTTCTCCATACATCGGATTGCAGTGAGTGGCAGTTGGTGCTTCGGAAAGGCCGTATCCCTCTAATAGTTTGCCTCCTGTTATACTTTCAAACTGTAATTTGGTCTCGCTTGGCAAAGGTGCTGATCCAGAAATGCATGCTTTAACAGAATCTAGCTTCAATTTTTTAGATAATGTGGACGAATGTGCAATAAATGCAGCATATATATTTGGCACGCCAGGAAATAAAGTAACCCTGTATTTTTCAATCAAAGTAAGGAGCTGATCCATATCCCTTGGATTGGTTGGGAAAATCAACCGGCTACCCAACGCAATCCCCAGGCTCATGGCGATCACCATGCCGTATACGTGGTATAGAGGTATCGCAACCAAAACTACTTCCTTCCCTTCATTCATCCCGATCAACCAATTGCGAAATTGAATCGTGTTGGCAACAAGGTTACGATGCAATCCGATTGCGGCCTTAGGGATCCCGGTTGTGCCACCGCTATATTGGAAGATGGCTGGATCATCACCTGTAACGCTAGCCTCTCGGAATGAATCCTTGGAGTAATTCTTTATGATGGTAATTAAGGAGATATCTCTTTTTTCAGGATTAATTCCACCCTCACTCACTTCTGTATTCAAGAGATTTCCCAATTCATTTAAGGCGGGAACGTCCATTGATATGAACCACTTGATCTTGTGGGTATGCTGAGATCCCTTAATCCTTTCAATATCAGCATCCAAAGAAATGAGCCACTCGATACCTGAATCTTGAATGGCATTAATAATTTCATGAAGTGTATATTGTGGATTAATTGCTACAACGATCCCACCCGCTTTAAGGACTCCATAGAAAGCAATGACAAATTGCGGGATATTCGGTAGGACAATCCCAACTCTATCCCCCTTATTCAATTTCGCATCCGTAAGAAAAGCAGCCAGGCGCGAACTCATCCGGGAGATTTCAGAATAGGAAAGATCAATGTCGTTACAAGAAATGCAAGTATTGTTTGGAAATCTTCCGGCAGCATCATCGAGAAAATCGTGGACCAGAGCGGCTGGAAACTGAATTTGACTTGGTACACCCGGATCATATTTTTTTACCCAGGGGCATTGATCGTACGGATTTTCAGTTTTATTCATTTCACGTCCTACGATGCTTTTTGATCAAACGAACAATTGAATCTTTTGGCGAGGGATCCATATTGAACCAATGAATCGTAGAATCTGATTCTTTGAACCAATTGGCTTGCCTACGGACGAAGATTCTTGTCCTCCTTTTCATCGCTATTTTTGCATCCTCCAGAGACAGTTGGCCATTCAGGTATTCTCCAATTTCCTTATATCCGATAGCCGAAATTGTAGGTAATTGTAATGAATACCCATTTTTTAATAATCTTTCAACCTCCGAAATGAAACCATCGGTAATCATCTCCTCAATTCGGTCATCGATCCTCTTGTAAAGCTCTGCCCGCGGCCTTTTTAAACCGATCATTAATATAGGGAATCTTGGGGCAGATCGATCCCTCAATTCTGAGAATCTCTTTCCAGTCCGAAAAACCACTTCCAGAGCTCGAATAGTTCTGCGTACATTGCTGGGATCAATCAATCCCGCTGCATCGGGGTCGAGGATCTTTAATTTTCTGTGTAGCTCGACCTTCCCAATCGAATTCGCCCAAGATTGGATCAAATTCCTCATTTCTTGATCCGGAGGGAGACGAGGTATTTCCCAACCCTCAGTGATTGCTCGAATATATTGTCCGGTGCCCCCCACCAGAAAAGGAACTTTGTTTTTAGAGAATACTGAAGCAATTATCTGTAAAGCTAATCCCTGAAAATCAGCCAAGCTGATGATCGCATCAGGGTCCGAGATATCAATTAGATGATGGGGGATTTTCGATAGTTGCTCGTTGCCCGGTTTCGCAGTACCAATGTTCATGCCCTTATAGAAAAGCCTGGAATCTGCTGAGATGATTTCCCCATCGACACTCTCAGCGATCTCTATTGCCAGATCTGTTTTGCCGACTGCTGTAGGTCCAATGATCACTACAAGGGGTTTATTGACGTTATCCAATGGCATCTTCAAACCACTCGATCATTGGTTCCCGTTTGTTTGATTGATAGTTGATCGCCAGCACATCGATTCGCCATGGCAGAGTCATTTCAGGATGTTCTTGAAGATATGTTTCTGCGGAATTAACCAAATGCTCGCTTTTTCGATCATTTATGGACGTTTCGGGATAACCGTAGGATAGATTTGTACGTGTTTTAACTTCAACAAAAACTAATTCAAATTTATTGCTGATTACCAGGTCAATCTCCCCATATGGGGTGCGATAATTCCGCGTAATAAGATCGAATCCCTTTTTCTGGAAGAATTTTTCAGCCAGTTTTTCACCACGTATGCCAATTTCCCGATTTTTATTCATGAGATATTCGCAGAAACAAGGAATTGAATTCTAAACTATCATCGTGTATGATTCATTCTAAGCTAACTCATCTACAAGGGAGGTCTTATGGGTAAGTATATCAACTTCTTGAAGGATACAGACCTGTTCTTTGATCTTACAAAAGAACAGTTGGAGATGGTTGAATCCTTATGTGATGAGCGAATATATAAAAAAGGCGAGTTGGTTTTTTCAGAAAACACTCGGGAGGCAGAGTTATATCTAGTAATGGACGGATTGGTGGAAATACTGGTAAATCCAAATTTAGTCTCCTCAAAACCCGAGAAAGGTTCACAGCCATCCGTAATAGCCATTTTGCGCAGAGGGCAGAGTTTTGGTGAAATTGCACTTGTAGATGAAGGCATACGGTCTGCCAGTGCCACCGCTGGTGAAGATCGAACCCGATTACTCCGTATTCGCAGGGATCAATTCTTATCATTGTGCAACTCCAATCCCGAATTAGGTTACAGGGTCATGTACAATCTTTCAATGGATCTGGCTCAAAAAATTCGCAATGCGGACCTTCAAATTCGGGAGGCTTTGCTATATCAAAAAGGGAAATCCTCATAATCGATATCAAATCCAAATGGATGAAAGTAATTTCCCTGATATTCACTTTAATAATTTTAATTTTTCTTATTGGCTGTAATTCTCCAATTAATTGCACTGATCCCATTGGATGTTTGACATTTAATGATGATCAAGTAATCCAATTGGTTTTAATCCAGAATTCAGACAATTTTACTTGTGTTGAACCGGAGGAGGTTTTTCTTGCGCTCCGGGTGGGAAAAACGATTATGGAAGACAAAATCCCTGTACCAATTGAAATAATTACAATTGACGTATCCACTTCCCTATCACCCTTTTACGAAATTTCACCGGTAATTTCTGATTTTCGTACCCTAGCAGTTATTGACGCGACATGTGAAGCCGGGTTAGATTTAGAACAATCCATTTCAAATGCAGGGCTTGTAGGTCTGTCTTTTCAATCCAGTGTTTCCACGAGACCGTGGCCAGGTATTTCCAGGATAAATCCCAAAGATTTGCCTAATTATTCATCACAATCATTAAGTGAGAGTGATAAGTTCTATCAAAATCACTTGCACAACTTGACCCGTTCCAAATTGGACTCTCCATTAGCAATGGTGACCATACGTTGGATAAGTAATCTAATCGATTCCATCTCAGAAACAATGTTGGGCGCTCCGTCTGATACAATAAAAATCCCGTTGGATGGATTGCGGCAGCAATTGGAATCGATTAATAAATAAGGTCCACCTTTGAACAGAATAATATCTTATATACTTTCAACAACCTTTTGGAATTTTTCTATGCTAGTTGCAGAAATCATTACCATTGGTACTGAACTATTATTAGGTGAAATTCAGGATACGAATACACAATACCTGGCTCGTCAATTACGGGAGTTGGGTATTAATTTATATCGAACGACAATGATCGGGGATAACAAGGACCGCATTGCAGACCTGATCAAAGAAACCACTACACGCTCAGACCTCATTATCACAACTGGCGGATTGGGTCCAACTGTTGATGATCCAACCCGTGAAGCGGTTGCTCAATCATTAAACACATCTCTGGAATTTGATCCTTCAATTTGGGGTCAAATCGCCGCACGCTTTTTGCTTTTGAATAGAATACCCACTGAAAACAACAAGAGGCAGGCATATTTTCCCAAAGGAGCAATCGTCATTAAGAATCCTGTGGGAACCGCGCCTGCATTCATCGTGGATTCCCGGAAATCTGTCTTGGTGAGTCTGCCGGGTGTTCCTCGCGAACTCGAGTATCTTTTTCAAAACGACGTGATCCCTTTTCTTAAACAACGATTTGACCTGCAATCAACTATAAAAGTTCATGTTCTGCATGTTTCAGGAATGGGCGAATCCGCCGTTGATGAAAAAATTGGTGACCTCGAAGAACTGGCAAATCCTACCATTGGATTACTGGCTCATTCCGGTCAAATCGATATTCGAATTGCAGCGAGCGCCGCTTCTGAAAAGGATGCTGAAGATCTTATTTCTCCAATAATGAAGGAAATAAAAACGCGCCTCGGAGATGCTATTTTTGGCGTTGATGATGAGAATCTACCCAACGTAATCGTGAAATTATTACATGAAAGGAAAAGTGCATTAAGAATAGCAGAGTACGGCGCGGGGGCAGATTTTCTTAATTCCCTTTCTGAAAATAAAATTCCCTTCATATCAATAAAAAAATTAGATCATCAGTTTGATATGGACGAATTGATAACATCCTTATCATCAAATCCTCCTGAACCAGATAAAGTAGATCTTTGGTTTTCTGTGAATGATGCTGATCAGAAAAAATCCTTGGAGGTCGTCACAAGAGTGGATTCAACCATTACCACCGCCCAAAGATATTTTGCTGGCCCCTTAGGATCACTGGATTCGTGGGTGTCAAATAGCTTGCTTGATAACCTGCGTAGAGAATTGAGTTAAAATGAAACAATTCTTAAAAAGGAATAACAATGCAAAAAGTTGATACTCTTATATTCAATGCCATAGTGTTGACCATGGACCAGGATTTAAATCTTTTCCACCCTGGAGCTGTTGCAGTTAGTGGAGAAAATATCATAGCAGTAGGACCCGAAAAGAATATCCTTGAGGGTTTTTCCAGCGATATAAAACTTGATTGCGCAGGAAAAGTTCTCATGCCAGGTTTGATCAATGCCCATACGCACGTACCGATGACGCTACTGCGTGGCCTGGCGGATGATCTTCGCCTGGATGTTTGGCTGATGGGATATATGATGCCAGTTGAGAGGGAATTTGTCTCACCGGATTTTGTTTCATTAGGAACAAAATTGGCATGTGCGGAAATGATCCGAAGTGGTGTCACAACTTTTGCAGATATGTATTACTTTGAGGAAGATATCGCGAAAGCAACCGCAGAAGTTGGAATGAGAGCGGTATGCGCTGAGTCCGTGATGAAGTTTCCCACTCCGGATGCCCAATTCTTTGAAGAATCACTTGATGCCTCTCGCGAATTCATAAAACGCTGGAAAAATCACCCATTAATCGTGCCTGCCATTGCACCTCATGCAGTATATACATGTACACCGGATATCCTGCATGCTGCTGCAGCATTGGCTTTGGAATATGATGTGCCATTACATACCCATATCGCAGAGACTAACCTGGAGGTGGAAAACCTTCGCCAGGAACAAGGCATGCCAGTTGTGCCTTATATGAAAAAACAAGGTATTTTTGAAGCAAAGGTAATCGCTGCACATTGCGTCCATGTGGATGAAGGCGAAATGCGTACCATGCTGCATGCTGGTACAGGGATCGCCCATAATCCATCCTCAAATCTCAAACTGGCGTCGGGATTTGCGCCCATCAAGAAAATGATCGAATTGGGTTTGAATGTTGGAATTGGTACCGACGGTCCCGCATCCAACAACGATCTGGATATGTTCGAGGAAATGCGGCTGGCAGCTTTTATTGCCAAAGCTGTGACTGGTGACCCAACTGCCCTGGCAGCGCAACAAGTATTGACCATGGCGACCCGTTTAGGAGCCCAGGCCTTGCATATTGGTGCCATCACAGGTTCACTGGAGGTGGGCAAACGAGCAGATTTGATCCTGATTGATCTAAATAAACTCCATAATTCTCCCAGGTTCAATCGCGATCCCCACGGCACTTATGCACAAATAATCTACGCAGGGAAAGCAACAGATGTGACCGATGTGATGGTTAACGGGAAATGGCTCATGCAGGGATGCGAGCTCTTAACCTTGAAAGAAAACGATTTGTTGCTACAAAGCCAGGAATACGCGAAAAGAATCGATACTTTCCTGATCCAGCGTGAAGAATCAATCTTATCCAAATTGATCGCCATTGGCGGAGCAGCGGAAGAGGAAAGCTTCGAAATCCAGGCAAAAGTTTCTGTTTCAGACCCATCCTCCATTTTAGACGCCATTGAAAAACCCGGTATTGAAATTCTTCGCAAGCGTCATTATCACGAATATGATACCTATTTCATATTTGAGGATGAAAGCCAAGGTTTACTCCGTTATCGGGAAGATCATTTCCTGAGTGACAAAGGCGATGTGACTAATGTACGATCACGGCTCACTTTAATTGGTAAAGCTGTTGAATTCCGTTTTCCACAGGATGTGCTTTTATCAAGAAGTCGTTATTTGGCGCCAGCCTCACAAAGCTTGAGATTCTATCGTGAATACTTCAAGCCTGCAAAAGAACTGGAAATTGAAAAAGATCGATTGCGTTATCTGGTGAATTTCAATGGTGAAGAATTCTTTGTCAATATTGATCAGACCCGGAAACCCAATCTGGGAAGTTTCCTTGAAATTAAAAGCCGAACCTGGAGTCGTCAGGATGCTGATGAAAAATCCAATCTTGTTGTTCGTCTTATCGAATTTCTGGGTGCAAATCCAAAAGAAACCATTTCGAAGGATTATTTTGAGCTGGCATTAAACAATTAGAAAAATGCGAGCTGCAGATACTCCTCACCGCTCAAAAATTCTTCGTGTGGTTTTCACTGCCGCAGAAGCAGATCCATTCGTTAAAGTTGGTGGACTTGGAGATGTGGCAGGTTCATTACCTGCACAACTTCAAAAAACCTCCCAACTGGATGGGAAGAAAATTCATATTGATATTCGTCTTGTATTACCCTATCACCTTTTAATTTCACCGCGTTTCCGGGAACAAAAACCTGTGGCTGAATTCACAATTCCGACCCGAAAAACGCAACTGCAAGCCAGAGTTTTTTACACTAAATTCAACAACATCAACGTCTACCTGATAGACGGGAAACCTATTTCCAAGAGCAATTCGGTTTATAGTCGGGATTCGAAAGTGGATGGAGATAAATTCGCTTTTTTTTCGCTGGCTTGTTTAAAGCTTATTGAAATATTGGATTTTAAGCCGCACATCCTGCATGCCAATGATTGGCATACAGCATTAACTATCTATGCGCAATCCTTGAATAGATCACAAAAGAGCAATTCCAATTACCCAGCCACGTTAATAACACTTCATAATCTGCCATTCATGGGTACGGGTACCGAGAACAGTTTAAAAAAGTATGGCATCCCTCCCTCCAAGCACCAGGACCTTCCTGAATGGTCTCGCCAGCTTCCACTCCCGATGGGACTTTCAACTGCGGACGCGATTGTAGCAGTGTCACCCACATATGCCAGGGAAATTCAAACCGAAGCTTTCGGATGTGGATTGGAGAATTTTCTTAGTAAAAATCAGTCAAAGATATTTGGGATCATCAACGGACTGGATTACCACACCTGGAATCCAGAGATTGATCCTTGCATTGAAAAGAATTATTCATCCCAAAAAATTGAATTTCGGTCTGAAAATAAAGCAGCGCTCCAGGTTGAATTCAATCTCCCAGGTGATAAGGAAACCCCTTTGCTTGTTTTAATAAGTCGCATGGATATTCAAAAAGGAATAGACCTGGCAGTTGATTCTCTCGAACGAATTGCAGACTTGAATTGGCAAGCCATTTTCCTTGGGAGCGGAGATCCGGTTCTTGAGAATAGGGTTCTTGAAATGGAGAAGCTATTTCCTTTACGGTTTCGAGCTGCCCTCCGGTTCGATTCTTCTTTATCACACCGCATGTATGCTGGGGGGGACATTCTCTTGATGCCTTCCCGTTATGAGCCATGTGGTTTATCTCAATTGATTGCCATGCGTTATGGCTGCATCCCGGTCGCCAGGGCTACCGGTGGACTGGTAGATACCATCCAAACCTTACCAAAAAAAGAGCGAACCGGTTATCTTTTCCCTTTTTCAACCCCTGCCAGCATGGCAACTGAATTAGAAGCTGCATTAAGAGACATAAAATCTCCTGTCAAATGGAAAGCATTGCAAAGGCGAGCCATGGGCAAGGATTTTTCATGGGACAATTCTGCTATGGAGTATGCACGTCTCTATCTAGATCTTTTCAATAACAAAAAGAGGTAATAAATTGGACTACAAAAGAAGCTCTGGTGTGATTCTTCACCCCACAAGTTTTCCCAGCCCTGATGGTATCGGCGATCTTGGACCCGAAGCCTACCGCTGGATTGATTTTCTATCTGAAGCTGGTTGCGCTCTTTGGCAGGTTCTGCCGCTAGGACCAACAGGATATGGGGATTCCCCTTACCAGTGTTTTTCGGCCTTTGCAGGGAACCCTTATCTCATTTCACCCACACTCTTACTTGAAGATCGTTTACTTTCAAAAGCGGATCTCTCAAAAAGACCAGAATTCCCCGAAGATGCCGTGGATTTTGGAAAAGTGATCACCTGGAAAATTGACCTCATTAATCGTGCCTACAAAAAATTCCAGAAATCACAAAACCAAAAACTCATATCAGAATACAAAACGTTCATTGGAAAAGAGAAATCATGGTTGGATGATTTTGCGTTGTTCATGGCGTTAAAAGAAGTCCATGGCGGAGTGGCATGGAGCGATTGGCCGGTGGAATTACGGTTCAGGGATAAAAAAGCATTGAGAAAGTTTATTGATGTTAACCTAATTAATATTGAACGACAAAAATTTCGGCAATTTATATTTTCCAGGCAATGGAAAAGATTAAAAAAGTATGCGAACCAAAAAGGGATTAAGATCATTGGGGATATCCCGATTTTTGTTGCTTTTGACAGCTCAGATCTTTGGGCGCACCCAGAGCTCTTCTTTCTAAATAAGAAAGGTCTTCCCTCTGTTGTCGCTGGAGTACCTCCGGATTACTTCTCGCCCACAGGTCAACTATGGGGAAATCCGCTGTACCGGTGGAGCGTTCACAAAAAAAACGGTTACAAGTGGTGGATAGAGCGAATCAAATCTAGTTTAAGATTATTCGACATCATCCGGCTTGACCATTTTCGGGGATTCGCAGGTTATTGGGAGATTCCTTCCGGAAAACCGACCGCGGAAATTGGTCGTTGGGTCAAGGGACCGGGTGCACATTTCTTTAAAGCCATACTCAATAGCATCGATGATATTCCGTTGATTGCTGAAGATTTGGGAGAGATCACACCAGATGTTTTGGAATTGTTAAATAAATTCAATTTTCCCGGGATGAAGATCCTGCAATTTTCTTTTGCGAGTGATCCCGATGATCCTTTTCTGCCACATAATTACCCTGTGAGGTGTATGGCGTATACAGGTACCCATGACAACGATACTACCAGAGGATGGTACGAATCAGCACCGGTCACTGAGCAGGATCTTTGTCGAAGATATCTTGCACGATCAGGTGATGACATCCCCTGGGATATGATTCGGGCAGTATGGTCTTCAGTATCAGTGATAGCCCTCGCGCCCCTTCAGGATTTACTCAGCCTGGGAAGCGAGGCTCGGATGAATTTTCCTGGCAGACCAAGTGGAAATTGGACTTGGCGGATGCCTAGTGATGCGCTTTCTACCCCACTTCTTGAAAGATTAAGGGAAATGAACTTTTTATATGGAAGATTGGCGGAGTAAAGTTCCCTGAGAGATCAAGAAACAGCTTCTGTGTTTTTTTCCAGGCGGGACACAATCAAAATCCCGGCAAGGATCAAAACACCCCCAATAATTTCCAAAATAGTTGGGCTTTCATCCAGAAATATTATCGCCAGGAGGATAGTTCCAATCGGTTCACCCAACAGGGCAATGGAAACCATCGAAGCTTTTGCATATTTTAGGGAATAATTGAATGCTGAATGCCCGATAAGCTGAGGAATAATAGCGAGAAGAAGTAACCAGATGTATGTTATGGGAAGATAACCTACAAAAGATAATCCGCTTCCCAGTGTAAGAAATACAAGAGTTATTGCTGCAATCGAATAGACCATGAAAGTGTAAACGAGTAATGATTGGTGGGGTCGAATTTTCCTACCAATCATCATATATGCTGCTGAAAATAATGCACCTGCAATTGCCAGTAAATTTCCTCTCGGTGAACTACCCGCAAATAAATTAATCAATGACGAACATGATGTTCCTTCCGGTCCTTGAAGGCAGGCATCACTTGCACTGACGATAATCCCCCCTACTAAAGCTATCCCTATTCCAACGAATGTCCACCGTGAAACATGTTCTTTTAGAAAAAGTGGTGAAAACAGTGCAACCCACAACGGTGCAGTCGTTACAAGTACAACTGAGCTAGCGACACTGGTATATTCTAATGATGTGATCCACGTGGCAAAATGAAATGCCAGGAATATCCCACTGAGGATCATCAAAGATATTGTTCTTCGATCGAGATGAGACAACTCTGAAGGATGACGAAGCATTAACGGCACTAGTAAAAGCGACGCGATAAAGAGGCGATAACTGGCGATCACCAGTGAAGGAGCGTCAGTTTGGGCAAATCGGATAAAAATGGAAGCAGTGGATACAGCAAGTATCCCTATAATAATCGCCAGACCATATGGAAGTCTGTTTTCTTCAAAATGGGATTTCATATCAGCATCATTATACTTTGTACTATTTTCCTTCAATCAGATGATTGACATGCACCCCTTCAAATGCTACAATTTTTATCAGATTAGATTATATTATCCCATTAGGAGGAAAAAATGGTTTTTGAATTACCTGCTTTACCTTATTCTTATAATGCTCTTGAACCTGTGATCGATGCAGCGACCGTGGAGATCCATTATTCAAAGCATCATGCAACTTATGCAAAGAATCTTAATGCCACTTTGGAGAAATTCCCTCAACTCACAGAGATGCCGATCACTAAACTATTAAGCGATCTCAATCAAATTCCCGAGGAGATAAGGACAGCCGTTCGCAATAACGGGGGTGGCTACTACAATCATATTGTTTATTGGGAGAATCTTAGCCCGACCGGTGGCGAAGATCCCAAAGGTAAATTGGGTGAGTTATTGACCTCAAGTTTTGGTAGTTTTACTGCATTTAAAGAACAGATGGAGAAAGCTGGGCTTACTCGTTTCGGTAGTGGTTGGGCATGGTTGAGCAAGAAGACGGATGGCACATTATTGATTCACTCTACTGCGAATCAAGACACACCACTTTCGGAAGGCCTGATTCCCCTTCTCGCAATTGATGTTTGGGAGCATGCCTACTACTTAAAATATCAAAATAGAAGAGCTGAATACCTGGGAAATATTTGGAACATTATTAATTGGGAAGATGTAAGTAAAAAATACTCTTCGTAATACAAGCTATCTGGAGTCATCGATGACTTTTGTGATCACAAGCCTTTGTCTTCGAGATGGTGGGTGTGTAACCGTGTGCCCAGTGGAATGCATTTTACCGGGTAAACCACAAGATCAATACCCACTGTTTTATATCGATCCCGAAACTTGCATCGATTGCGGTGCTTGCGTGCGGGAATGTCCATTTCTTGCCATTTATCCGGCGGATGAAGTCCCCAGCGCGTTCATCGCAAAAGGGGGTGAGAGATTATCCATGCCGGCAGATACCCCGGGTTTCGACCAGCCATATGAAATTTTGGATTACAACGGAAAACCGGTGCACCTGGAATATACTCGGGCGATG
This sequence comes from uncultured Chloroflexia bacterium, assembly GCA_963804865.1. Classification (GTDB taxonomy): domain Bacteria; phylum Chloroflexota; class Anaerolineae; order Anaerolineales; family Anaerolineaceae; genus CAVVEQ01. Next base: position 230,255 of record CAWDSH010000001.1, on the reverse strand, counting down.
GCAGCAGGTGAAAAAATTGATCTCTCGCCTGATATCGAAGTTAACGCGAAATTTTTCCGTGATGGACCGGGGTATGGGGTCTTGGATCAATAATAATTATTAATACTTAACCATAACACCAGGAGGTAAGAAGATCTCCTGGTGTTTTTATTCTTCTTTTTGGGCAGCATACAATGCTGCGCCTACGATTCCTGCCTGATTTAACAATTCAGCGGGGACAATCCTTGCCCGTGTTTTTATGTGGGGGAAGAATTTTTCATGTTCCCTGCTGACGCCCCCACCAATTATGATCAGATCAATGTAAAAAAGGTATTCAATCAGATCCAGGTAGATTTGAACGCGCTTAGCCCATTGCTTCCAGGTTAATTCTTTCCGCTTCCTGGCAGCATCAGAGGCCAGCTTTTCAGCATCTCTCCCTTTTATGATGAGATGTCCAAGTTCAGTATTTGGCAAAAGGCGCCTGTCTGTGAATAACGCTGAACCGATACCGGTGCCAAGCGTCAGCATCATAACCACGCCACTGACTTCATTTTTACCAGCGCCAAATGCCATTTCTGCTAATCCCGCCGCATCAGCATCATTGATGGTGAAAACCTTGCAGGAAGTGTCTTTGGATAATAATGCGTCAACATTTTTTCCTATCCATTTCTCGGAAATATTGGCAGCTGTGATCGCCACACCATTTCTGATGACTGCAGGAAATCCGACACCTACTAAACCTGTCCAGGAGAAATGCTGAATTATCTGTTTTACCAGTGCGGCAATATCATCCGGTTTTCCATTCTTGGGTGTTTCAAGCCGCATCCGCTCGGTCATCAACTTGCCAGTTTCAATATCGACGAGAGCACCTTTAACTCCTGAACCGCCAATATCTATGCCAAGAATTGTTTTCATTCAAATCCTCCAACCAGATTTATGGACATTCATTTGCCAAATGTTCCTCATAGTTTTTGGCAAAAGAATGTCTGCCAGATCCATCACAAGCCGCACGAAAAAAATAAAATGATGTGTTTTTTGGATCCGCAACCGCGCGTAAGGATGTAATGTTGGGATTACAGATGGGCGACGGTGGTAAAACAGGATACATATAAGTATTATACGGAGAATCGATTTGTAAATCTGAGAAAGTTAGAGCACTCTTCCACCATGTCTGCTTTTCAGTATCATAACCCAGAGCATATTGCACTGTTGGGTCACTTTCAAGCTTCCAACCATCATTTAACCTATTCAGAAATACTGAAGCGATCAAAGGCTTCTCTTCATCCAGGATTGCTTCGCGCTCAATGATCGATGCTAGAATCACTGCATCATAAAGATCAAACCCTTTTGCATGGAACGAGTCAATCATGTTTTGATCGATTTGGCTTGAGAATCGCTTGATGATCTCGTTGATAAATTCGTCCGCGGAAATATTTCGATCCAGTAGATATTCTCCAGGCAGTAAAAAGCCTTCAAGCATCGATACACTGGTGGTTTCATTAAGAATTCTTATTGTATGGGAGTTCAGAACAAATTTTTTCAATTCTTCTGCCGTGAAAGTCAATCCAGATGAAGGAAGTGCTGCAATGATTTCTTCAAACCGCCATCCAGGCAAGATCACGAATTTGATCATTCGCTGCGAAGGATCCTGGACCTTCACTGCAATCTCAACGCTGCTCATCCCTCGATCCAGCTTGAAAGCACCCGTCTGGATTTCCGTATCCAGGCCTGAGTAAACCAGCAGGTCCTGAAATAATTGCACATTGGGCGTGAGTCCTAATTCCAAAAGCCGACGTGCAATGGACGTTACAGGTTCGCCTTCTTCAATCTCAAAAATGATCTCTTCGGTTCCACCAGGATTGGCAGGGGTGAAAAGTTTGTCCCCACTAAAATACAAATTGGTCGAGTATTTGACTTTTTCAAATATCGAAAGATTGGCACTTGGAATTCCAAATTTCACACTTGCGCTGTCCATAATCCAATTTCCTGCAAGATAGCCTCCCAAGACCAAAAATAGGAGAAGAAAAATTGCAGTAAGGAAAAGTCTTTCGCATCCACGGTTTTTTGGGGAAGGCGACATTATATACCTGCACTACTTATTGAATGATCATCAATATAGGATTGAAGAATTATTGCAGCTGCCAGTGCATCAATGTGTTCAGCTCGTTTTTTCTTTTTCACTCCCATTTCCATTCTAATCTTCCGGGCGTCATTAGAACTTTCTGATTCATCCCAAAGTTCCACGGGAATGTCTATTTGTTCTTTGATCGCTTCAGACAGGTGCTTTGCTCTCCGTGAACTTAAGGTCTCTTCATTATCACTTCCCAGTGCTAGACCAACGATAATTTTGCCAGCATTAACATTCCTCGCCAAGTCTGTTATCCAGGCTGCATCTTCATTACGCGAAATATGTCGAATGATCTTGAATGGAATTGCGATCATCCCCGTGTCATCGCTGATAGCTACACCAATTCTTTTTTGACCTGGATCAATGGAGATGATTTTCAGTGGAAAGTGTTTCATTCTGAGATTACTTCGATTTGAAATGGAATGATGGGAAGAATTCCCCATTGAAAGGGTTTAACTTCTATCGTAGCTGTTTCAGCTAGGTCAATGTAAGCTGATAACATCTCCTGGACTTCATCTATCTTTCTTCCTGCAGCTCTTTGAGATATTTCAGCTGCCGACCAGCTCGGCACGATTTGCTGTGAAGCCGTCACCTTCCATTGAGGTTTGCCATTTATTGGCACGAACAAAGGATCAGAAATCTCTTGAATCTCAAGTGATTCAGGAACTACGATATAACCAGAGGGTAAATTCGCTTCTAGTGATATGGTGATTGCATTTAGGATATCTTGATCCCGAACTACCCAAACTTCCATTTCTGCTTCCAAAGATAAGGTCAGGATGTCAGAAGGAGAATTGAAATCGGGAATCAATTCCTCCTTGATAATTCTTTTTAGCAGGATTTTAACAGGGATGCTTTTGCCTTCTACATTCGATTTTTTAATCTCATCTAATGCTTTTCCTTCAAGTTGCTCAATTACTATTTTTCTTAATATTTCATAATCATCCTCAATAGGTGCCGGGCTTGATCGATCTGTCCCTCCAACCATCGCCTCGCTATTGACGACTGATATTTGAGTGCCCAATGCACCTTCAACAGCCTGGATGCTTCCAGCTACCACATTACCTTGCGAGCCAGCTTCAATAGCCTTAACAGGTATATCAGAAGTCTCTCCCACTCCTAGCGGCAAATTTATGGTTCTTGATAATTCGAATCGAATGATTGGATCAGATAAAGTTGAAAAAATAGTGCCTTCTGGTACGATGATTGATTCAGGAGTGTTCTTTGAAATCGTGACCAAACCGGAAGCGGGGCTATCACCAATCTCGATTGTTCCAGTACTGGCAATTTCAGCTTGACCCTCTATGAAAAGAGAGTTAATAGTTACCGGAACTCCACCATTGAGCGAGGGAGAGTTCAGTGCGGGATCAGCGAAAAGAGTGATTTGGATTTTTTGGGTGCGCGACTCTAGAGGGAGTGTGATCACAGCACTGGGAACAAAAACAAAGAACAAGAGAATAACAGCAAGAACCGCGAAGGAAAATACTGTAACCCTGGTCCAATTATTCTCATAAGGTTTTCTATTCCTTCTATCAGAAATTACCTGATTTCTTAAAAACCTTAATCTTTTTTTGCTCTCTTTCCACTTTACCTGTTTTCGGACAAGAGTGTCTCCCCAGCTTTCTCTCTGAGCTTTTTTGACCGATGAGAAAATCGGGATATTATTTTCTTCCGCAAAATCCATGAGTTGCTCATCGTCTGATACGATGGCAAGTTGCGATCCGAGTTGAATGGCTTTTCGGTTAATTAATATCAGGTCCAATTTGGTCTGATCAGATTTTCCCAGTTTAGGATAAACCAACAAAATCCGTTCAGACTTTGCCCAAGCCATTTGATCACTGGTTGACGCATAATCATCGTATGCTTCCAGGTGAATGATATGTGTTTTCATATTATTGCGCTGTAATTGTACTTGAAATGTTATACGAGCTTTTGATATTTATCAAAGCTTTAATCGATTAGCTTATAATTATCACATGGCAAAGAAAAATACTCTCATATTTTTGGCAGTTGTTCTATTTTTTACTGCCTGTAATTTTCCGCTTTCAAATAATCAGGATGCAGAACAATTAATCGCGACACAGGTTGCTCTCGCACAAACGCAAACAGCAGCGATAATTCCTTCTGTAGAAAACAAGAGCACCCCCACCATCCATATGCCAGATGTTCCAACTTCAACAGGAACCCCCGCCCCTTCCCAAACTTCAACTCCAACACCCATTTTATCGGATCCTTCAAGCCTGCTGGGTTCACCAACATGGGCCAATTCCCTGGATAATGGCAATGCCTTTGGTATTGATAGCACGGGGTATGACGATGGTTACACTCGAATCGGTATTAGCAATGGAGTTATGACCTTGCAGAGTCTCACCTCTTCCGGGTGGAAAGGATGGCGTCTGACAGACAGAGGTATTTCCGATTTTTACTTGGAGGGGAGTTTCATTCAAGGAGCATGTAGTTCAAACGATCAATATGGAATTGTATTTCGGGCTCCGGATTATTCAAGTGGCTTGGGGTATTATTTTGGAATTAATTGTGATGGTAAGCATTTCCTTATACGAAATGATAGCGCGGGAAGCAATTTACTGGTGGATAAAACTACCAACACCGCATATATCCAAGGGGAAGGGCAAGTAAATCGATTGGGTGTTTTGGTAAAAGGCAACGTCATCCAACTTTTTATCAATGGTCAAATTGTCAATCAGGTGACTGATTCAGTCTTTACTACAAACTCGAAATTTGGAGTCTACATTGCCGGCATGAATACAACCGGTTTTAGTGTTAAATTAGACCAGATTAATTTTTGGAATCAATAACCATTAGAATGACAACATCCAACAACGCCATTTCTTCATCACGAAATTCAGCCATCATTCGTGCAAAACAAGCATTGGAAATGAAAAGCGAACTGTTCTTCCTCGATACCGAGACAACGGGTTTGACTGCTGATGATGAGATTGTGGAAATTGCGATCGTGTCATTTGATGGGCAGGTCGCTTATCATTCCCTGGTGAAATCATATAAATCCATACCACTTGATGCTTCAAGAATCCACGGAATTCTTGATGATGATGTAAAAGATTCACCCCGCATAATTCATATTTGGCCCCAGATTGCACCAATGCTGGATTCAAAAACGGTAGCCATATATAATGACGATTTTGATTTAAGGATGTTGAAACAATCATTAAGACAACCTGGTTGGCGCCCAAATTTCAAATCTATTGATATCATGAGGATTTTCGCGGAATTCATCGGGGAATATGACCCCCGCCGTTATTCCTATCGCTTTTTCAAGCTAGAGGAAGCCCGCAAGTATTTTAATATTCCCATCCAAAATTTACACCGGGCCACTGAGGATACAATGCTTGCCCGGGCCGTACTATTTCAAATTGCTGGAATGGATTATTAATCTACAAGATACTATTGGTATAAGGAGGAGAAATGAAAAACGCATCCATCCCTTCTTCAGAGATCACTCCTGAAAGTGAATACATCAATCGCCGGCATTTCATGAAGAAATCTGTTCTTAGCCTTGCAGGATTTTCATTATTAAGCGCATGCAGCAAGAAGATTATTGAGAGTCCCTCCATTGAAGTGACTCCCATTTCATCTGGCATAACTGATGAGCTTGGAGATCCAGTGACTGAGTACGATGATGTCATTTCTTACAACAATTTCTATGAATTTAGTTTTGCCAAAGAACAAGTTGCAGAACTCGCCGAGAATTTTACAACCTCCCCGTGGACCATCACCGTAGGTGGATTGGTTAATAATCCTAAAACCTTCGATATTGATGACATCCGTAAACTCTTCGATGTTGAAGAACGAATATATCGCATGCGGTGTGTTGAAGCCTGGTCAATGGTCATTCCCTGGATGGGTTTTACCCTAAACCAGCTTCTCAAACTCGTAGAACCGACCTCCGATGCCAAATATGTTCGATTTGAATCCCTCTATGATCCCTCCCAAATGCCTGGTCAGAATGATCCATTTTTCTCATGGCCGTATGTAGAAGGTTTACGATTGGATGAAGCCAATCACGATCTGACATTGATCTCAACCGGCCTATATGGAAATGATCTCTTACCTCAAAATGGTGCTCCTTTGCGGTTGGTAGTTCCCTGGAAATATGGATTCAAATCCATCAAGTCCATAGTCCGTATCGACCTGGTTTCAGAAAAACCAATATCTCTCTGGATGGAATCTTCTCCCCGTGAATACGGATTCTATGCGAATGTAAATCCCGAAGTTGACCATCCGCGGTGGTCCCAGGGAACAGAGCGCCGTATTGGCGAAGCAGCCAGGAGGAGTACCCAGCTTTTCAATGGCTATGGCGATGATGTGAGTGGCTTATATCAAGGGATGGATTTGAGAGGCAATTTTTAATGCAGCTGCGGATCAATCGAATCCAAATTCTTGCATTGATCTTGAGCCTTTTACCTTTCGCAATATTGTTATTTCTGTTTCTGACTGATGATCTGACAGCCAATCCAATTGGTGCTTTAATTCGAAAAAGTGGTGATCATGCCATTCTGTTTTTATTCCTGACTCTTTCCTGCACACCAATTTCCAAACTCTTCCGATTGAATTCAATCCACACGATAAGAGCAGTTTTGGGATTTTTTTCAATATTCTACGCTCTGGTCCACTTTCTATCATTCGCTGGATTGGATTATGGCTTTGATTTAAAATTTCTGGTACAACAACTTTCTGAAAAACCATTTATTGCGGTAGGGTTAGCCACGCTCCTCCTTCTAATAATTTTGCTGGTGACGCCGTATAATTTGAAATCAAGTAATATTTCAAAAAACTTCGTTCAAAAAAGAATTCACTTTTTGATTTATCCTGCGGCAGTCCTGGCAGTCTTGCACTACTTCCTAACCTCCAAAGGTACTTACTTTACGCCTTTGTTGTATTTGTGCATTTTTGTTTTACTGATGCTTCTTCGCGGAAAATGGATCCTCAATAGAGTTGCTGTCCAACAATTTGGAATCCTAAAACAAGTAGATGAATTCCTAGCACATCCAATAACACACCACAACTCTCCATGATCGAATATAAGGATTTTACTGTTGGTCAAAAGAAATTCATGGAGATTTCCGGAAAAGGATCCATCTTTCTTGAAGGCTTGGCTGGAACAGGTAAAACCACCTCCGCAATTGCCCACCTATTTGATTTGGTAAATAGGGGAACACCAGGCTCTACCATCCTGATTCTGACACCTCAGAGAACCCTGGCAAAACCCTTCTTCAATTCCCTCAGAAAAGAACCATTTCCGGCAGGCTCCTTGCCGACGATACAAACCCTTGGAGGTCTCGCTCAAAGATCCATTAGCTTGTTTTGGCCATTGGTGGCTGCGGATGCAGGATTCAAAAAACCCCAACAACCTCCAGTTTTTCTCACAATCGAATCCGCTCAGTACTTCATGGCTAAGATTGTCAAGCCATTAATGGAAAAAGGTTGCTTTGAAACTGTTTCTTTGGATGAGAACCGACTCTTCAGCCAGATTCTGGATAACATGAACAAGAGCGCTGGTGTGGGTTTCTCCTTGGAAGAAATCGGATCAAAGCTTAAGGGATCCTGGATGGGAGAGACTGGGCAAGCTTCCCTCTTTGATCAAGCCCAGGAAGCTGCCGTCCTGTTCCGTCAATTTTGTTTAGAAAACAATTGCCTAGATTTTTCGCTCCAATTGGATGTTTTTCGAAAATCGCTATGGAATTCATTCCTGGTTCGTGAGTTTTTACGAAATACTTACAGGCATCTTATTTATGACAATATCGAAGAAGACATCCCGGTTGTCCATGACTTAATCAGGGAATGGCTGCCTGATTTTGAATCTGCGCTATTGATCTACGATCGCGACGGCGGTTTCCGAACATTTCTTGGAGCAGATTATAGATCTGGGTTTGACCTTAAGAATGCGTGCAGCAATCATTTCACGTTTGAGGAGAATATAGATTTTCCAACATCCCTGAGTCTTTTCAAAAACAATCTTTCCATTGCCCTTTCTCATCAAAAACCCGATCAATATACTCCTGAAATTATTGAGGCGTATACTTTCATTTCACACAAATATCTTCCTGAAATGATCGGTTGGATTGCAGATAAAACAAATGAATTGATAAGAGAGAACCTGTCTAGACCGGATGAGATTGTGATACTAGCCCCCTTTATGAGTGATGCGTTACAGTTCACGATTCAAAACTGTCTGAAAAAATTTGAAATACCCAACTATTCACATCGACCCTCAAGGAGTCTTCGGGATGAACCGGTTGCCCAAGCATTGATGACATTAGCAAAGCTGGCGTATCCTCAATGGAATATGAAACCAGATCGTTATGCATTGCGAACAGCATTTACCCTTGTTTTGGAGAATTGTGATCTCATAAGGGCCGATCTGCTGGCACAAATCAGCCTGGCTCAGCTAAAGAACGGAAAATTGGTTGGTATCTTTGATCGAGTTCTTCCCTCAATGCAGCAACGAATTAGTTACGTGATTGGCAACCGGTTTGAATTTCTCATGAAGTGGTTGTTTGAATATACTTCCCTTGAAATCCAGGAATTGGATGTTTTTCTAAGTCGCCTTTTCGGGGAAGTTCTCTCCCAATCCGGATTTGGCTTCTATCAAGATTTGGGTGCAGCATTGGTGACTTCACAGCTTATTGAATCGGTTCAAAAGTTTAGAAGAGTTGCCCTCCATCCGCTTCTTGATACCAATGAAACGATCTCACAAGAATTCATAGATATGACCGAAAAGGGAATACTCGCTGCTCAATATCTTGAGTATTGGAGTCCCAATACAACCAATTCCATTCTCATTTCACCAGCATATACATTTCTGATGTCCAATAATCCGGTTCGTTATCAATTCTGGTTGGATGTTGGAAGCCTGGGCTGGTGGGAACGTCTCTTCCAGCCGCTCACGCATCCGCATGTCCTTAGCCGCCACTGGACACAAGGTAAACTTTGGACAGATGCGGATGAGTATGAACAGAATCAACAGACTCTAATACGATTAATGAGTGGCCTCATTCGTCGCTGTAGAAACCACGTTTTTGTCTGTTCACTTGGGGTGAACGAAAGCGGTAGAGAAGAACGTGGTCCTTTGCTGCAAGCTTTCCAGGTACTCGCAAAAAACCAGTACATTCACAGCAAGGATAATAATGTTTAATCCTCGCCCAGGACAAAAGGAAGTCCTCGAATACAAATCTGGATGGTTGGGAGTGGCAGCGGTACCCGGAAGTGGAAAAACCCATACACTCTCAAGCCTGGCTGCTTCCCTGGTAGTCAATGCCAACCTCGAAGATGACCAGGAAATATTGATCGTAACATTGGTCAATTCCGCTGTTAATAACTTCTCTAATCGAGTGGCGACTTTCATAAAAGATACAGGACTTCTCCCCGACCTTGGCTATCGCGTGCGAACCCTGCATGGTTTGGCTCATGATATTGTTCGTGAGAGACCCGACCTGGTCGGACTTTCAGATCGTTTCGTCATCGTTGAAGAGCGGGAAACAACCGAGATCATACAATCGATCGTAAGGAATTGAGCCACTTCACTCTCAAGTATTTTTCAAGAATACGTCAACGCTGAGAATGCGGAAAGAAATGATTCTCGATTCAGGGATCAATGGTTGGATTTGAATACAAACATTGCATCAAATGTAATCCGCATGGCAAAGGACCTGGAAATCACACCCACACAATTCCATGAATCATTGGAAAAATTTGAGATTTCGGATTCAATACTCAGATTCACTCAAGAAGTTTATTCTGATTATCAGCGATCTTTAAATTTTCGCTCTGCTGTTGATTTCGATGACCTGATCCGTCTTGCATTGAAGGCCATCACTCTTGACCCGGATTTTCTATCCCGGCTTCAGCATCGTTGGCCTTATATATTGGAAGATGAGGCACAGGATAGCAGCCGTCTTCAAGAGATCATCCTCAGCAAGCTGGCGGGTGAGCACGGGAACTGGGTTCGTGTGGGAGATCCCAACCAAGCTATTTTCGAGACTTTTACCACCGCCAGTCCAAAATACTTGCGATCATTTCTTGCAGATGAAAGAGTTGTTGAACAAGATCTATCATATTCCGGGCGTTCAACACCCAGTATTATCAAGTTGGCCAATCACCTCATTGATTGGTCGCGTTCCAATCACCCAGTGGAAGAATTGCGCGATTCCCTGGCATTACCATATATCCAGCCGACCGCCAAGGGAGATCCGCAACCAAACCCACCCGATCAGCCCGAGGGAATCTTCCTGTCCAAGACCGGTGGCTCACCGGACGATGAAGTTAAGAAAGTCGTATCGTCTTTAAAAGCATGGTTGCCTGGCCATGGTGACCAAACGGTTGCTGTCCTGGTGCCGAGAAATGAGAGAGGGACAGATGTTGTTGCACAACTCAAAGCAAATAACATACCGTACCTGGAATTATTGAAGAGCAGCTACCATACGCGCCAAACCGCAAGGATTCTTTCTGCCATCTTAAGCCACCTTTCTGATCCAGCAGTTCCAAAAAAGCTTGCCGAAGTATTTAAAATTATCAATCAATATGAGGAAGATGAAATCCAGAAACAGGTTAATGATTCCATTTATTCTCAAGTGAGTCAAAGTCAGAATCATGAACAATTCCTTAACCCTCATCCTGGAGATGATTGGATCGGAACTCTTGAGTTTGATCAAAATAAAGATATTGCTTTGGGAAAATTGGAATTCTTTCGTTCCCAGATCACGAAGTGGGAAAAAGCTGCTCTCCTACCAATTGACCAATTACTCTTGATCATAAGTCAGGATCTTTTTCAGGAACCGGGTGATTTAGCCCTGGTGCAGAAATTGGCATTGTCATTGGAACGTTCCGGCAAGACGCATCTGGATTGGCAATTACCGAATTTCGCCAGTGAATTAACCAATATTGCCAATAATGAGAGAAAATTTTTGGGCTTTTCTGAAGATGAAAATGGTTTTAACCCAGAGTTGCACAAAGGGAAAGTTATTGTTGCAACACTTCATAAAGCCAAAGGACTTGAATGGGACCGTGTATATTTATTGTCTGTTAATAATTATGATTTTCCATCAAATCAACCCGATGATACATTTATAAGTGAGAAATGGTTCATCCGCGATCATTTGAATCTTGAAGCGGAAACGATCACAAGATTGCAAGCAATGTCCGATGAAGACCTTGAAGCCCTTTATTTACCAGAGGGAATGGCAAGCGCAAAAGCCAGGTTGGATTATTGTTCAGAAAGATTGCGTTTATTTTATGTCGGTATTACAAGGGCTAAACGGGAATTGATCATCACCTGGAATACAGGAAGAAATGAAAAAATAAAATGCAGACCTTCCCTGCCCTTCACGGCGTTACGCAGTTTTTGGGAGAATCATGATGTTCCTACCGTCTGATTTTCAATTCACTCAAAACAATCTTCAAGATTTTTTGGATTGTCCGAAAAGATTTCAGCTTCATTATTTGGATAATTTGGCCTGGCCAGCTCAGCAGAGCGAACCCGCCATCGAATTGGAAGAATTGATGATGATGGGAAGTCGCTTTCACCAGATGGCTCACCAATATTTTATTGGTGTTGAACCTGCCAGCATTGAATCTTCCGTGACAGATCCGATCCTGCTATTTTGGTGGAATAATTTCATAAAAGAATTTCCCAAACCATTTCCCATAATTACTCTACCTGAATTCATGTTGCAGGCACCATTCCATGGATTTCGCCTTGCAGCCAAATATGATCTGATTACAATAGATGCCGATGGTAATGCAACAATAAACGATTGGAAAACGAACCGAAAACTCCCTCGCCGAGAATGGATCATTCAGCGAGCGCAAAGCATAGTTTATCCCTTGCTTTTAACACTTGCAGGTAATTCTATCAATCAGGGAAATCACATCGAACCATCACAAATTAACATGAACTACTGGTTTGCCGGCTACCCCAATGATGCAATTTCGATCTCATATGATGCACAGCTTCAAAATCACAATATTGAGAGACTTCAACAAACCTTAGATCAAATCCTTGAATTCTGTGATACCGGATTCCCTCTGACAAATGAGATCAGGTATTGCCTGTATTGTAAATATCGCTCTTATTGCTCCCGTGGTGAAAAAGCTGGGAAAGCGGAAGATGTATTTGATGCAATGGATCTATCTGAATCACTTGATTCTTTTGATCTTGATCAAATAAAGGAAATTCCTTGGTAGGCGCGACTAAAATCAGTTGGAAAATACCAGATAAAGTGAGAATCCCTGATGATCTGTTGAAGGTCTGCGGGGGAAATCAAATCATTGCCTCGGCATTGATTAGACGCGGTATTGTCACGAATTCGCAGGCAACGGCTTTTCTGGATCCAACAAAATACAGTCCTGCCAGCCCATATGAATTCTCTGATATGCATAAGGCGGTATCAAGGTTACTCAAGGCAATAAACAAGACAGAAACCATTGGGATCTGGGGAGATTTCGATGTTGATGGACAGACTGCCACAACCCTGTTGGTCGAGTCTTTAACCAAGCTGGGTGCGAAGTCGCGTTTTCATATTCCTGTCCGTGGACCCGAGAGTCATGGGATCAGCCTGCCAGCATTAAAAGAATTTCATGATTCTGGGATTGATATACTGCTCACCTGTGATACAGGAATTTCGGCTGCTGATGCTGTAGATTTCTGTGCTCATAGAAATGTAGATGTAATCATCACTGATCATCACAGTCTTCCTGATGATCTCCCAAACGCGCACGCTATCATAAATCCCAGGATGCTGCCCAAAACGCATCCCTTAGGTAACCTGGCTGGTGTTGCCACAGCTTATCAATTGGCAAAAGCCCTATTTGATGCCAATGAAAGAGGTTCTGAATCGGCGGGTTTGTTAGACCTGGTTGCATTGGGAACAATCGCCGATCTCGCTGACCTCAGATTAGACGGTAGATACCTGGCACAGTCCGGGCTAAATATGCTGCGGGAAACGGAGCGTCTTGGGATTCGAACCCTATTGGAAATGACTGAAACAAATCCATCCCATCTGGATGAAGATCATGTAAGTTTTATCATCGCACCCCGTCTTAATGCGGTCGGTCGTCTCTCTGACGCAAATCAAATGGTGAAGTTTCTTACTACGAAAGATCCAGCTTTTGCCAACATTTATGCACAACAGATAGAAGCGTTTAATAGCCAACGCAAAATACTCGTGGACCAGGTGCATAAGGCTGCATTATTACAATTGGAGAATGATCAGCAGATGGATCAATCTCCAGTGGTCTTTCTTTCACATCCCTCCTGGCCGGCTTCGATCGTAGGGATTGTTGCCAGCCGATTGGTGGAGCAATATCATAAGCCAGCTATCCTTTTTAGTGCACCTGAGGGAGGAAAAGCGTCAGGTTCAGCCAGGTCGGTGGAAGGCTTGGATATCATCTCTATCATTTCAGAAAATCACGAGCTGCTAAGTTCTTTCGGGGGACACCCGATGGCAGCTGGTCTCAGTCTTGATACCGAGAAGCTTCCCCTTCTTAAGAAAAGAATAGAAAAATCGATTCTTTCATTAATGGGTAAAATCCAAGTTGGATATGAATTACAGATCGATGCCAAATTACCTTTTTCAGGACTTTCGATCGATCTTGCGGAAAAGATCAATCGTTTGGCACCCTTCGGTCCCGGAAATCCACAGCTAGTCCTAAGTACTTATGATGTCATAATCCAAAATGTGAATGAAATTGGTCGAACCAAAGAACATCTCCAACTGACTATTGAAGATTCAGAAGGTGATCAGCGCCGAATTCTTTTCTGGCATGGGGTTGATCAACAATTGCCAGAAGGAAAATTTGACCTGGCCTATTCGATCCGCACCAGCGATTTCAAGGGAAAAAATGAATTGACCTTAGAGTGGGTGGATTCGCGTCAAAATGAAAGTCAATCCATAAAAATGGATGGCCGTTCAAAATTTAAATTGGTGGATTTGCGTTCATTACCAAATCCAGAACGCGAAATTAACAAATTAGCATTCCAACCTGGTGTAACGATATTTCAGGAAGAGATTATCGACGGTCACTCGCTTGGAAAAGATCGCCTTGATATCGGTCCCACAAAACATCTGGTCATTTTAACTCCACCTCCAAGTCTCTCGACCTTGAAAGAAATTATCTTCCTCTCCAATCCAGAAACGATCACCTTTTGCGCGATCGACACTCGACCAGTTACAGTAGAGTCATTCCTCGCGGATCTCATGGGTTTAATTAGATTTGCGATAAATAAAAAAGCTGGTCAATTGGATATCCAAAGGTTCTCTGCCAGGCTATCGCAAAACCCAATTACGATTCAAAGAGGAATGGATTTACTTGTAGAAAAGGGCATCATATCCTTGGAAAAGGGAAAAGTCATTGAGTCCGAAATAAAAATGCCAAAAAATATGGTTGAGGTCACTCGCATTGAAGTTGAATTAAAAGGATTGCTGGAGGAAACAGCGGCGTTCCGGGAGTTCTATAAACGAGCTGCTCCCGAAGATCTCGTCGCAGTTGAACCATTGGGTTCAAGAAAATTCAAGGGACAGAATCAATGAGATTGAAGTGCATCGCTTGTGAGGTATTGGCTCGCCCCCTTTACCATTTCGCATCCATATCACCGCATACGGTTGATCTCTATTTTTTTCAACGGGGACTTCACAATACACCCGGTGAGCTGCATAAATCGTTAAAAGAACAGATAAAGAAAAGTAAATCACCACCCTACGATGCAATCCTGCTTGCATATGGATTATGCGGTAAAGCCACCGTAGATATTCGCTCGAACGATCTTCCCATCATTATTCCAAAAGCTCACGACTGTATCGCGCTTTTTCTTGGGAGTCGTCAACGTTATAAGGATGAATTTGAACGGATACCAGGAACTTATTGGTACGTGCAGGATTACCTCGAACGTATGGATGATTCCGAAGGTCTTCTTCCAATTGGATCTTATTCAACTGGGTACACAGAGCAGGAACGTGCAAATCTTATACAAAAATACGGAAAAGAAAATGCTGAATATTTAATGGATACTTTGGGGGGTTGGCAGAAACACTATCAAAGAGCAGCTGTCATTGACACTGCCTTGGGAGATATTTCCAAAATTGAGAATCATGCAAAAGAAAAGGCAAAAGAATTCAATTGGTCTTATGAGAAGCTGCCGGGTAATTTGGATTTGATTCGTAAACTGGTTTTCGGGGAATGGGACGATGATTTCCTAATAGTGGAGAAAGGAAAATCTATTTACATGACCTATGATGATCAGGTCATAGGATCCAAATAAAGTGAGGATTTCTCACCTCATCAATAAGGGGGCAACCAGGAGCGCTGCCATACCCATCAATTTCATGAATATTAGAATTGAAGGTCCTGCAACATCTTTCAATGGATCACCAACAGTATCGCCCACGACGGCAGCAGCATGTTGAAAAGTGCCTTTAGAACTGCGGTTTTCTTCAACAAGCTTCTTTGCATTATCCCAGGCTGTGCCGACATTATTGAAGAATGGACCCAGTAGAGCAGATGAAGCAACAGCCCCCACCATCAATGCCCCCAAGGAAGCAGGACCAAAAGTAAATCCGACCAGTATCGGGACAAATACACTTACTGCGCCCGGAAGGATCATTTCTTTAAGCGCATTGCTTGTTGAAATATCGATGCATTTGGAATAATCTGGTTTTACAAGCCCTGCAAAAATATCTTTATTTGCAGCAAACTGCCGGCGGATTTCATCCACCATCTTGATGGCTCCCCGAGCGGTTGCTTGAATTCCCATGGAAGAGATCAAATAAGGGAGAGCTATCCCAATAAAAACAAATCCGAGTGCATGTGGAGTGCTAATATCAAGGTAATCCATCTTTGTGACCGTGAAAAACGTTGCAAAGATCACAAATGAAGTGACTGTACCAGAGGACATTGCATAGGCTTTGGTCACGGCTTTCATCGTATTACCTACAGAATCCAGTTCTGATAATGAATCCACTACTGATTCCTCAGATTTCGACATGGCAGCGATTCCAGAGGCATTATCCACGATGGGGCCAAAAGCGTCTGCCGTCATGATGAAGGTGATAAGCAGGTCAGTTCCCATATTGACGCCGACGATAGCCAGTAAAGAACTTCCGGCAAAATTATAAGAAAACACGATGGCAAAAATGATCATAACCAGGGTAATGAATGGACTCTGAAGACCATAACCCAAGCCGGTGATCAAATTCAATGCCGCCCCTCTTTTCGAAGCTTCAGCCATGGCTCGCACAGGTTTTCCGCCAATTCCAGCATAATAACTTGTCGAGATTGCTGCTACCATTGTGACAGCCACTCCCATCATGATGGCAACACCGATTCGGAAATCATCCAGGATCAATTTGGCTACAGTAAAACCGGCTAATATCGATAAAAATGTACTTACCCATAAACCAATATTGAACATGGTGGTGAATTTCATTTCCCGGCTGTTTAAACCAGTCACAAGTACGCCCACGGAAGATGCCAGCACACCGGCACTCTTCAATAGAAGAGGAAAGTAAATCGCTTTGATGCCGTATTGGGGAATAAACGCGATCGCAACAATAACCCCTGTGACGATGTCATCGGCAAACGTCTGAAGCAGGTCAGCGCCACGGCCTGCACAATCTCCAACATTATCACCCACCAGGTCTGCGATCACCGCAGCATTTCGCGGATCGTCTTCAGGAATATTCAATTCGACTTTCCCAACCAGGTCCGCACCAACATCAGCCGATTTAGTGAATATGCCTCCCCCAATTTGTGCAAAAAGAGCAGCCAGGCTGGCACCAAAGCCGAAACCAACCAGAGGTTCCGGTTGCTTGAAAATCATGAAAAGGCACGATAAGACGATCAGGGATAATCCTGTTATGCAGAGTCCCATCACCGATCCACCCATGATTGCAAAACGGAATGGCTTTATTCTGGATTCAGATGCTGAATCTGCAGTTCGTAAATTCGCACGGACGCAAACGGACATGCCAACAAACGCAGCAGTCAAAGACGTTGCTATTCCGATTACAGTAGTTAATGCAACTTGCCACCCTAAAAGAAAATAGATCACGATCATAAGGAATGGCGTGAAAATGATGATCGTCCTGATTTGGCGCCAAAGGTAAGTATTGGCGCCATCACGAATGTCCATGGCAATTTCAGCCATGGGTTTGGATTTGATCCGCTGGGACAGAATTTTGTAGATGAGAAAACTCGCAAGAAGTATGGCGAAGACGCCTACATCAAATGAAAATACCAATTCCTTCATGACAACATCAACATTAAAAAAGAAATATATCCCCACCAGCATAAGGACTATGCAAAAGATGATAATGTAAGAAAGAAGAGTCTTTTTGTTTATTCTGTTCATTGTCGACCTGAATAATATGATTTACCTGAAAAATTGACTCCTGACCAAGGATCAGCCAGGGATATGCACAAGGGGCAATTATACTCTGATAAATTTCGCTGCATATTAAACTCTTGGAATCATAGGTACATCGAATTCATGAACAATTCAGTGAACACGGGAATAGTGCTCAGTTCGATGTAATGCATTTTTTCATCAACATGCTCCGCTTCAATGCGTTTCCTATTGGACAATAAGAATTGCCTGGCACCCGATCCAGCTGCATTTCCTATTTGCCTGAACTTTGAAATAGGTAATTCAGGAAACATGCCGATCTGAATAGCACTTTCTACGTCAAGATAGGTGCCAAAAGCACCTGCCACAATGAATTCATCAATCTCATCGTAGCGTAAACCAACTTCATGTATAAGGGTATCGATACCGGCACGGATGGCAGCTTTGGCCAACTGAATCTGGTTTACGTCACTTCTTGTGATATGGATTGGCTTTCCAGTCCCACTTTCACCAGAGTTTACCAAATTAAATTTGTTGCTTTTACCATCCCTCACAACATTCATTGCATTTTCCATGATAATTCCCCGCTGGTTGAGAACGCCCTGTACACGCATTGATGCGATGGCATCTAAAATACCGGATCCGCAAATACCAATGGGCTTTACGTTGCCAATGACCTGGATTTGGAATTCATCATCCAAGAACCGAACATGCTCGATGGCACCTTCAGCTGCTCGCATGCCCGAAGAAATATGAGCTCCTTCGAAAGCCGGCCCCGATGCACAGGAACAGCAATAGAAATTTTTATTAGTGATTAAACTGATCTCTGTATTTGTTCCAATATCAAGTGCTATCAGATGACCTCGGGATCGAAGTGCTCCACTCGCCACGAGCATCGCAACGTGATCTGCTCCCACGTAACCCGCCAGGTTAGGAGGCATATACACCAATCCACCTGGAGCTATCTCAAGTCCGATATTGCTGGAGGAGAATTGCAGCGATTCACTGACGGAAGGAACAAATGGTGAATACCCCAGTTGTTCCACGGGGAGATTACAGAACAGGTGATGCATGACAGTATTTCCAACAGCGGAAACTTCCAAAACATCTGTACGGTTTTTTCCCGCTCTATTACATAGAAGATGCAACAATTCATTTATTGATTCGATAAGTACTCTATGCAAAAAAACACTTCCATCAATGTGCGTGTTGACATATTCAATTCTACTGACGACATCCTCACCATAAGCAATCAAAGGATTCATCGCACCAGCCTTGGCAAGTATCAACCCACTTTCAAGATCCAACAAAAAGCCTGCGAGCTTGGTTGTTCCAATATCTATTGCCAACCCCAAAGGATTCTTATTGGAATGGCTGATCGAGCCCAACCTGGGTGGTTTAGATGATGTTCGAACAGCAGCTTGTCCAGACCAATTTTGCTTACGAAGGATTTTTGAGAATTGTTGGAGAATGTTATTCGGTATCTCGAGATTCTCAATTCCGGATTTACCCAAAATATTTCTGAATCTTGAGAGATCAGATGAAAGATCAGATTTTTTTGGTGGTGTGATTCTATATTTGAAGATCTTCCAAAATTTTTGGAGGGAAAACTCGTCCTCATTCCCCTCCAGTTGTGTCCTTTGGGGAGTGGAAAATGATCCTGCAGGTATTTTTATCCGGGCATCGCTTTTTATTTCCGTCTGGCAGGCCAATCGAAATGGTTGGGAGTAACCATGCTTTTTCAGTAAAGCAATTTCATTTTCTGAAGGCTGATTTAAATCACCTTCTATGGGTTCAACAATACACTGTCCGCAAGTTCCTTTGCCGGCACAAATGGAATTAATACTAATACCTGCCCCCTGTAAGATCCCTAGCAGGTTATCCCCAGCGTCTGCCTGGACTCGTTTTCCTATCGGTTGAAAATCGACAATGATTCTTTTCGCTGACATCAGAGCTGCCAGCCGTTTTCCTCGGCTAATTTCTCAAGACGCGCAACCCTTTCCTCAAGGGTTAATTCAACGGGTGTTTCTGGTTTTGAGGTTTCGATCTTCTTACTGCCAGCAAGTTTAACAAGGTCATCCAGATCGCCGTTAAAAATATTCAAATCGATGGAAGTATCCACTCCTTCAAGAATGAATCTTCCACCCGTAAATTGCCAGAAAGTCCACTTGTTACAGTTGCGGGGTAATGATGGACCACCTTCCCGGGGAATGTAATTCTTAAAAGCATCCCAGGTGATATTTGCTTTATTCATTTTCGTTACATAATGCGCAAGCCAGAGATGATATTTTGGAAGCCAGCTTGAAGCTACTGCTGCATAGTAGTTAATGAAGGAAGCTCGAGTGTAAACTACTAATGTTTTATCAATGTGTTTCTTCCAATATTCAAGAATGATCCTGGCATTTTCACTGATTTTCAGTGCCGGGATGATTTTTGTGATCTTTTTATTTCGCCATTCCGCCCAATCGGTCCAATTCTGCTCAACATCTGCAACAGCAAAAGAATAATCCAAACCTTTTATAGCTTCGAGAAAGAACTTCGCCTGCCCTTCGTTTGGTACCATTGGATCGCACCAATGATATACACCAACAATCATGCCATGTTTTTTTGCATTATTGAGATGGGTTTTGAGCATGGGGTCGACAAGATAATTCCCCTGTGTCGCTTTGATAAATGCGAATTGAATCCCCTTGGACTTTAGAAGCTCCCAATCTACTTTTTGCTGCCAACGGCTGACATCTATTCCCAGGATCATATCTTGTACCTCATAATTGTGTAACGTAAAAATATTATAGGTTAACCATATTATTCTGTCTAGTTCAAATAACCATTAGAACATATATTCTTATAATAATCAAGAGAAATAAGACTGGTATAATCCTATATCATTATGACTTCCTTATCTCGCCGTGATTTTTTTAAAGTTTCTTTGGCAGGCGCTGCAGGTTTGCTGTCTGCTCCTCGAAATCATGATTTGCTTGATCTTGATTCAAACAAAATCATTCGAGTGGGCACCACGTCGGTGAGTGTCTATAGCGAACCCAGTGATGAAAGTCGAATTCTATATCAGCATTTTCGTGATGATCTGGTTAATTATTATTATGAAATCGTTTCTCCGCATGGTCCGGCATACAATCCCCGATGGTACCGGGTCTGGGGAGGGTATATGCATAGCGCTCATTTACAGAAAGTTAAATACAAGCTCAATACAATCCTTCCCTCAGTTTCAAATGGTGAAGTCATTGCAGAAGTCACTGTTCCTTATACGCAGGTGATGTGGAACAGGGGAAAGTTGGGCTGGGAGCCGCTTTATCGTTATTATTATCAGTCGATGCATTGGATCTCCGGGATTGGCGACGGGCCTGATGGTGAACCGTGGTACAAGATTCACGATGAATTGTTGGATAATGTTGGTTTTTTCGTCCGCCCGGAACATCTTAGACCAATCCCTCTCCAGCAATTCGCACCAATCTCAACAGAAGTAGAACCCTGGAAAAAACACATCGAGGTCTCAATACCGATGCAGACAGTCACTGCATACGAAGGCGATGATATCGTTCTTCAAACCAAAATCTCGTCAGGTCTGCCGGATTACGCGACATCCGATGGAGAGATTTCCACAAACACCCCGCTGGGTGAATTCAACGTCTATTCAAAAATGCCATCCAAGCATATGGGAGATGGCAATTTAACTGCTGACCCTGAGGCCTATGAATTACCCGGAGTTCCATGGGCTACTTTTTTTGCTCCCAATGGCGTTGCATTCCATGGCACCTATTGGCACGATAATTATGGTGTACCGATGAGCCATGGGTGTATCAATATGAAATGGGAAGAAGCTCAATGGATCTTCCGCTGGACACAACCGGATGCTTTCGGTGATAAGATCGAGCAGGTTGGTCACGGAACACGCGTAATCGTCGTTTGATCCACTAATCTCCAACGAATTCAATAAATGCTTGGTTTGCCAGTAAAGTACCTCTTGGGGTTAACCTTAAAAGGCGATGCTCCCGGTTATCAAATTCAATGAGCCCACGTTTTAACAATTTCCCGATCTCTTTTGAAAAAACTTCCTCTGCTCTTTCTCCATGTTTCTTATAGAATCTTTCAAGATCAACCCCTTCTTGTAATAACCTTAATCCCAGCATCATCGATTCCTGCATGGCTGTATACGAGTCAATTTGAATTGAATCAGCAGTTGCAGGGGTAAAAGGAAATTGAAATGCTTCAGTGGAATTCATTTTCTGTACATATTCTTCTATTGAAATCGAATTAGCAAGTCGCCATCCATCGGTACAGCCATGTGCACCAGCCCCAAATCCCAAGTACGGTTCGTTTAACCAATATTGAATATTATGAATGGATTGAAAGGAACGATCACTCTTCGCGATTTTCGCCCAATTGGATATCTCGTAATGGATAAAACCCGCTGAGTTCAGAAGTTGATCAGCCGCGCAGTACATGCTGGCTGCAAGATCATCATCGACTGGATTGATCCTTTTTTCTTCTAACAATTTCCCAAAAGGCGTACCAGGTTCGATCGTAAGGCAATACAAAGAAAGATGTTCTGGAGATAGACCAACTGCAATCTCAATTGACTCCATCCATTTTTCGATGGATTGATCTGGTAGCCCATAGATGAGATCCAAACTAATATTGGAGAA
Organism: uncultured Chloroflexia bacterium; assembly: GCA_963804865.1. Classification (GTDB taxonomy): domain Bacteria; phylum Chloroflexota; class Anaerolineae; order Anaerolineales; family Anaerolineaceae; genus CAVVEQ01. Next base: position 208,108 of record CAWDSH010000001.1, on the reverse strand, counting down.
TCCCGCTTCACGGGCTTGAGAGTATGTTTTCTTCACATCAGATACTTGATGGATCCGGCCTAGAAATTTCAGTTCATCATCATGTGCCGATTGCATTCCCATACTCAAACGATTAATTCCAAGAGATCGCAACTCATTAAAATAATTCTCCTGAATTGTACCGGGATTCAATTCGATTGAAGTTTCAACCTGATAATCCATTTGATAATGGGAATGAATGGCTTCCAAAATTCTGCCAAGCATTTTTACCGGGACTATTGAAGGCGTACCACCTCCAAAATATATACTTTTAACTGGGATCTTCCCTTGATGATGATGTGCCTGGAAATTGACTTCTTTAATAATCGAATCAATATAAGCCGGTATTAAATATTCTTTTCCTGCATAGGTCACAAAATCGCAATACCCACAGCGCTTTAAACAAAACGGAACATGGATATATAGCCCAAATGATGAAATCTCACCTATTTGATTTCTCATCTACCAATCTACCCTGTCGTGAATTTGACTTCAGCTTGACATTCATATTTCTGCTCAGTATACTCGCAACAGGTATGGATTTAATCAGATCCTTTATTGCATTCGAATTACCCCCTGATGTGCAAGATCAATTGGGGGAATTCATCACTTCTCTTAAAGTCAACAATCCTTGCAAGATCAGGTGGTTACCCCCTCGAAATATTCATCTTACGGTGAAATTCCTGGGTGATATTCGCCATGAGTATATTTCAAAGGTCATAACTGTTTTAGAAGGGATTAGGGAGGAAGCCACACCCATGGAAATTTGCACAGACAAAATCGGTGCCTTCCCCAATCTCCATAATATCCGGGTGATTTGGCTTGGACTTAGGGTTCCCCCTGAAATGAATAAAATTGTTGAAGCAGTCGAGCATCATTTGCTCGATCAAGGTTTCCCCAAAGAAAAGAGAGGTTTTACACCTCATTTGACCTTGGGGCGCCTCTCTTACCCTCCTCCACCTCAACAAAGAAAATTATTAACTGATTTGTTGATTAATATCCCTTCCCCTGCAACAAAACCGTTTATGATAAATTCAATCACCCTTTTTAAAAGTGAATTACGACCGACTGGTGCATTTTATACAACTATCCACAAATCAACTTTTCGATCATAAATCTATACGATTATGATAAAATAGGTCATTATTAGATTTGAGGTGAGAACTGAACAATTTAGAAATTGCCAACAGCGTGGCGAATGCGCTGGAAGAAAAAAAAGGAGAAGACATTCTCATATTGGATATTACCGGTATTTCTTCCTTTACAGATTATTTCGTAATATGCTCTGGCACTACTGACCGTATGTTAAAAAGCCTTGCTGATACAGTGCTGAATAGAATTCTAAAAGTTAATGGTGCAAAACCTCGCATAGAAGGTAAAGCTGAAGGAGGGTGGCTATTACTTGATCTCGGTGATGTGATTGTTCATCTTTTCTCGCCTGACCAAAGAGATTTCTATCGCCTTGAAGAACTTTGGTCGCAAGGAAAAGTGTTGTTAAAGCTAAAGTAATCCTATTATTGATTTCGGAAAATATTTAGAGGTGTCACTATGTTTCATGTCAGTCGAAGATTAACGTATGGTATTCAACTTATGGTTGCATTGGCTTCATCAAAAGACCCACTACCTCAACCCACAGCATTACTCGCAAAACAACTGCATATACCCCTTCCCTTTTTGCATCAAATTGGACATACCTTGATGCAGGCAGGCTTGATTAAAGCCACACCAGGACCGCATGGCGGTTTGAAGCTTAACCAAGCTCCAAATGAAATAAATTTGTTGATGATTCTTGAAGCTCTTGAAGGACCGGTGCGCTTATCAAAAAGTGCGGGAATGAAAACCAGGCAAGGACAAACTGCAGAAGATCCTACCCGTTATGTTTGGCGCGATTTGGAAAAAAATATCATTGATCATTTATCATCACAGCGATTGAATGATTTGGCAAATCAAGCCAAATAGGCGATTAAGCACTATTAAGCATATAAAGAAACAGCGGTTCAATGTGAGCCGCTATTTCTTTTATTCAGATCAAAGACTACCCAATAATTCCTTACTATGGCCTTGTGGTTTTACATCTTTAAAAACTTTTAGGATCTTACCTTCTGCGTCTATCAAGAAGGTGGTTCTGAAAACACCATCATATTCTCTACCCATAGCTTTCTTGCGACCCCACACCCCATAGAGTTGACAAACCTGATGCTTTTCATCTGCAAGCAGAGAGAAGGGAAGGTTGTATTTTGATTTAAATTTTGCGTGAGATTTCGGTGAATCAGGACTTACTCCAAGAATGACAACCCCTGCTTTATCATACTCGCTATAATCATCACGCAGGCTGCAGGCTTCAACCGTACAACCAGGCGTATCATCTTTGGGATAGAAATATAAAACTACGGTTTTCCCTTTAAAGTCAGAAAGCTTCCTGGGCTGATTTGTTTCATCAGGCAATTCAAAATCTGGCGCTTTAATACCTTCTGTTAATGTCATAGTGTCTCCTTTTATCTCATTCTACCTTTTTGAAGTCTGCGAGGTCCAAATTTCGTACAACCCCGTGTGGGATTAAAAATCACCTATGATTTTCCCCATATCCGAAACGTCGTAACCAGCCATTCTGCTAATCTCTTGTCTGAATTCTTTATTTTTTATCAATTCAAAAAGCGGAGTTAACAAATCATCCTCCAGAAATACCATTGGGATGACCAAATCATAACGTTCTTTATAAAGGGGAATGAAATCCAGGTTTAGGGATTTTGCTGCTGCAGCAATCCCCATACCACAATCTGCCCGGTTGGATTGGACAGCCACAGCCACACCAAGGTGTGTATATTCCTCCATTTCATACCCTTTGATCATTTCACTCGGGATCCCCAATTTCCCGAGATGATAATCGAGTAAAACGCGTGTCCCCGAACCACGTTGTCTATTGATAATAACGACGTCACCCCGCATCAAATCATCCAATTTGTACACCTTCTTTGGATTGCCTTTTTTCACCATCAATCCCTGGTCTCTTCCGACCCAAGTCATCAGGCGTACCCTGGTATCCGGTAGATATTCACGAATATAACGAATATTGTATTCACCAGTCTCCGGATCCAATAAATGTGTTCCTGCGATGTGAGCTTCTCCGTGACGAATGGCGACCAATCCCCCTTGGCTTCCCACATTGGCAGAAACCAATCGTCGTTCATATTGGGCTAAATATTGTGCCAATATGTCGAGAGTCATATCATGCGAACCAATCGCAAAAATCGATCCTCCCAATTCATTGATGTTGCGATAAAGGTGAACTTTAATTTTGGATCCCGATTCAACGCCTTGTTGTCCCCTTCGAAGGATCGTGTACCCATCTGCTTTCATCAATGAGGAAACCACCCCGGCGCCCCTGGGTAAGGGTGCGGCAAGCATCCTCTCCCCTACCTTGCCCATAACAATCCTGATAAAATCATCATCACCAGCTGGTGAAGTGATTTTTCGGGTCATGATTGCTTCAAGGTCGGCTGTGTGTCTGGGAGTTTTTCCCAGCCAATTTGAAATCAATGGCTCCACAAACAATTCGCAGGCTAATGCGGCTGATACAGGATAACCCGGTACACCAATAATTGGTGATAGTCGGCTTTTATCTTTTGATGATGTACTGTTCCGGATCATCCCCAAAATAACTGGATGCCCTGGTCGAATGGCAACACCATGCACGATCATTCTGCCCAGTTTTTCGATCACCCTGGCCGAATAATCTTCCGATCCTGCAGAGGAGCCTGCTCCCAGTAGAACGAGGTCATTCTCCCGGGCAGCGAGAAGCACTTTTTTGCAGATTAATTCAAAGTCGTCGCTCGTTATAGGATAGCGTTTGGACTGACCGCCCCAATCATTGATCAAGCTTGCAAGGATAATCGAATTGAATTCAATAATCTCGCCACCTTTTACTGGTTTGCCAATAGCCTTTAATTCAGATCCAGTTGGAATAATCCCCACCCGTGGCTTTCGATAAACCTGGATCTTACTATTACCAGATGCAGCTATTGCCCCCATATCGAAAGGTCTAAGGACAGATCCCTTGGGTAATACCAGTTGCGTCGCAACCATATCCTCCCCCATTGGACGTACATGCATCCAAGGTGTGACACTATTCCGGATTTGAATTAAATATGGTCGCCGAGGATTTTTAGCGATCTCCCCTGACTTACTAAATGGTTCGACCTCCTCAATAGGTATGACAGAATTCGCCCACTCCGGTAAGGCATCGCCAGTGTCAACATATGCAGTATCAATCCGAAGCCTCAATTTTATTGGATTGCTTGGGAGAGCTTTATTGGTTTTTTGGGCGAAAACCGCAAATCCATCCATTGCTGCTGCATGGTAATGCGGTGATGATAGTTTTGCCCAAACAGATTCTGCCAGTACTCTTCCTATCGCTGCTTCGTTGACGTTTACTCTTTCAATACCAAGTGCGCCATTAAGATCGAATTTTTTTAATTCTTCAGAAAATCTGCTTTTCGCTTCCTCGAGTGGAATATCATGTAAATAGAAATCCATTAAAACTCCTGCGATTTAATCGAATAAGATTACTTTTATTTTTGCTCCGGCAGGAACGCCATTCGCATCCTTTGGTATGCAGGCAAGTCCATCTGCCCGAATTAAGGAAAATATTAGATTACTTTTATAATGGACCGGTTCAGCAAAGACATCAGAACCTCTTTCACTTAGAACAACTGGATAATAATCGGTTCTGCCCGCCTGGGAAGGAATATTTGATTCCAACAAAGCAGAAACCTGTGAAACAATTCTTTGTTTATTCCGGCCACTCAATTTCTCGATAACAGGGACAACAAACAATTTTGCGATCACGAGTGCACTGACTGGATTACCGGGCAAACCGACGATAGGTTTTCCATTGCAAACTGCAAAAATGGTAGGCTTGCCTGGTCTCACATTAATCCCATGTGACAGGATCCCCGGAGATCCAAGGTCATTGATAATTCCTGCCGTCAGGTCCCGGGTACTGGTTGAGGAACCTGCAGTCACGATCATCATCTCACAATCAAATAGAGCTTTTTGCATTATGGAACGCATCTGGTCAATCTTATCCGGCATAATCCCATATTCGATTGGAATTCCCCCGGATTCCTGTATCAACGCAGCGATCGTGTAACTGTTGATATTTCTTACCTGACCCGGTCCCGGTGCAATATCGGGTGGAACCAGCTCATCTCCGCTGGATATTACTGCTATTCTTGGTCTCTTATAGACCTCGATGTTTTTCACTCCGACCGCAAGCATTCCCCCTAATTCCTGTGGTCGAATAAGAGAACCACTAGGGATGATTAGATCATCCGGTTTCACATCTTCGCCGGTCAAGATAACATTTTCACCTTCTGCTGCAGCACGAAGAATCTCCACTTCTCCAGGTCGGCTGGTGGTTGAATTTTCAAACATGACGACAGCATCTGCATTTTGTGGGAGCATCCCGCCAGTGTGGATGATGGCGGTCGTCCCTGGTGATAGATTAATATCTGCCTGCCTGCCCATCGTAATTTCACCGGTCAATTTGAGGTAAACAGGCATACTTTCGCTTGCCCCGTACGTGTCTGAGGCTTTTACTGCATATCCATCCACTGTACTCCGCGGAAAGCCTGGCGAGTACTCAGGAGAGAAAACATCCCTGGACACGATCCGACCTAACGAGACTTTTACAGCAACCAGCTCTGATTGCATATGATTTACAGGAAATGAACCAAGCAATTGGTTCAATGCTGTTTCCGGATCTTGTAAATCAAGAAATTCTGGCATGTTCTATCCAATCCACATGATTAAGACGGCAAGATAAGCTGTTACCCCAAGCGTGGCTCTTGCGTTAAGATCCAATAATTTCCAATTTGGCTTCCCCCCTGCAGCAAGTCGCAGGATTTGCCAAAGCTGGTATAAGCCCAGGGGAAGAGTTAATAGTAGTCGCCATGCGATATCCCAAGATAATCCAAAAAAGGTCTCAAATGCAATAAAAAGATAAGAGACAAGGATCAGAATATTGTGGAAATTCATCCCCTGTCTCCAGCCCAATCTTCCCAACAAAGTACGCGCCCCTAATTTCATTTCATCGCCGTAATTCTTTAAAGATAGCGCAATTTGCTGCGCGATGAATAGTAAGGAAATTGGGAAAGTTAGTAAAATGACTAGTCGGTGCAATTCACCACCTTGGAGCAGGAAGGCAAAAGCAGGAATAATAATGATGATTAAGAATGCATTGATTATTTCAATATACCCTACCATGTTTTGTTGATAAAGTGGGATAAATAATACCAAAATATATGCCAGGAATAATAAAACAGCATTATCAAATGAAAGGACGCCATCTTGGATCATGATGAAGGAAAGAACGACAGCGGTGGTCAAGGAGGAAATGCATACAAGAATCGAAATTAAAGTCTGCAGTTTATTACTTTTCCTTTCATCGGATTTTCCAGACTTATTTTGATCGAATTGAATTGAATATCCTTGTTTTAAACGCAGCAGATATAAGCTTAGTGAGGATTTCGTGATCAACAACATCAATATCGTAACAAATCCAATTATCAGAATATTCCACTGAGAAGATTTTCCTAAATACTCATGAATTCCAACACCAAGGAAGTAGAATAATGCTGTCAGGAACAATTCCCAAGGCGGTAAAAGTTCTTGGATTCGTTTTCCAGGCAACAATGGTTTATTTTCGGACATATATTTGAGAGATCCTGAATAGAATTTTAACATATCAACCAAACAAGCGGATTCGTGTAAATGTTACAATGCATAAGGTTGCGTTTAATTTTAAAAAGAGGTTGACATGTCTATTTCTACTGATTTTGTAATTGCGCAAGATATAAAAAATGCATTGAGGGGAGATAAACCAGTGGTAGCCCTTGAATCGACAGTTATTACCCATGGTCTTCCGCATCCAGAGAATTTTCAGCTGGCTTTAGACCTGGAAAAGATTGTTAAAGATGAAAAAGTCACACCAGCAACAATTGCTATTATCGATGGAAAAATTAAAGTGGGTATGCTGCAAGAGGAAATTAAAAATCTAGCGGAAGCCAAGGATTCTCTCAAGATCAACAGGAGATCAATCGCATATGCTGTGGCAAATGGGAGAACGGGTGGAACAACTGTTGCCGGCACACTGTTTCTAGCAAATCAATGTGGCATTAAAGTATTCGCTACTGGAGGTATTGGAGGTGTTCACCGCGGCTCATTGTTTGATATTTCTTCTGATCTACAGGAACTATCGCACACCCCAATGATAGTTGTTTGCTCAGGAGCAAAATCCATCCTCGATCTAGAAGCAACGCTGGAGTATTTGGAAACCATGGGGGTGCCTGTCGTCGGTTATCAAACCGACGAACTCCCTGGTTTTTTTGCTAAAGAAACTGGTTTACCGGTTGACTTTCGTGTTGAAACACCAATGGATGTGGTTGCTTTAGCCCGAAAACAATGGGCACTGGGTCTGAATTCAACTATTTTAGTTGTCGTCCCGCCTCCTGGGAAATTCGCGATTCCTCGAAACATCGCAGATAAATATATATCAATCGCTCTCAAAGATGCAAAAGAGAACTATGTCGCTGGTTCAGCCTTGACACCTTTTTTATTAAGAAGGATCAATGAACTAAGTGGCGGAAAGAGTCTAAAAGTAAATCTGGAATTACTTAAGAATAACGCACACATTGCCGCCAGGATTGCATCTTCCATGCACTCTGTTTTCAAACAAAACACCATTTAGAGTCAAATTACTTTTTCGGTGTTGGCCAGCGTGTATCCGTCGCCCGTTTGGTTGGTGTGGGGGATGTCGGAGTTGGAGTTCTTGTAAATGAGGAAGTCTTTGTATCCGTTGGTGTTCGCGTGACGCGAGGCGTGCTCGTATAAGTCTTGGTCGCAGTTCGGGAATTAGTAGGTGAAGGTCTTGGCGCCGGTGCTTGACCTGTCACACTAAAATAACCCGATTGGATCCAATCAGTCCCGACAAAGATCTGAAGTTGATATTCTCCGGGTTCCCATTTTTCAGGTGGAGGTTCACATTCCGAGAAACCATAACCACCGGTGTATCCATCCCACGGTATGGATTGAACACATATTGCGGTGTTGTCAGTCATTCTTACCCATAAAGCTGTCCATTGTGAACCTGTGACCATATTGTCATAGGTGAAAGTGCCGTAAAGGATCCCGACCGGATTTCTGAAAGTTTCCTGTGAATTGATCGGTTGGAAATCTTTATCAATTCGCCTAGCGAATGTTATTGGGCTGAAAACTGCATCGGGGTTTGGTGCCAATGTCGCAGAAAAATCTTTGATAATGTCATCACCAAGTACCGGCTCCGGTGTAATTGACGGGGTATCCGTTATAGTAGGTGTCAAAGAAATGGTTGGCGTAAGAGAGATTGTTGGTGTTAATGTAATTGTCGGAGTCAAAGAAGCAGTCGGTGTCGGTGGAAAATAGTGATAAGCAACTGGTTCCGCAAAAAAATTGATCAGACCTGCCAATGCCGTGAACACAACCGCCGCTCCCAGCCATTTCCAACCGGTAAGGATGAGCTCTTTTCTCTTACGATAATAAAATAGCTTGTTCCCTTCCTGGATCCGTCGGAAACCATTGATGATGCTGAGCACAGTGGCAATGATCAATAGCCAGAAAGCAGTTAAAACCGCGGTGTGGATATCCAAATTCATTGTAAGATGACCTTTTTGATTATAGCATGCGTAAATTCACCAATCCTCGTTGCGATTTGATGTCATCTCAGGTAGAATAATTCATTCAGAAAAGGAACTTGAAGATGGCGTTAGAGCCGGGTGAAATTCTTAACGATCGTTATAAGATTGAAAGCATCATAGCCAGGGGCGGTATGGGTGCAGTCTATCGAGCTAATGATCAAATCCTCAATGTTCCAGTCGCTGTAAAAGAAAATTTGTTTTCCTCAGAAGGCTCATCCCGGCAATTTCGACATGAAGCTACCATTTTGGCAGGAGTGAAACATCCCAATCTTCCCAGGGTGACTGATCATTTTGTTGTTAATAAAGTGGGCCAATATCTGGTGATGGATTTTATTGAAGGTGAGGATCTCCGGGAGAAAATAAAACGGGACGGGAAATTACCTGAGGAAGAAGTATTAAGGATCGGTAAGACCATTTGTGATGCTCTCACATATTTGCATAATTCTGATCCCCCCATCCTCCACCGTGATATTAAGCCGGGTAATATAAAGATTAATCCCGAAGGTCAGATCTTCCTGGTCGATTTTGGACTTGCAAAAATAGTAAAAGGCAATCAATCAACAACGACTGGGGCACAATCCTTGACACCTGGGTATGCTCCCCCTGAACAATATGGCACAGGTACGAATCAACGATCAGATATCTACTCACTTGGCGCAACACTTTATGCCGCACTAACTGGGAAGATCCCGGAGGATGGCATCAGCAGGGCAATGGGGACATCCAAGCTTACACCCATCGCGCATCATAATCCTTTTATAACTCCTGAGATCTCTATAGCCATCGAAAAAGCCATGGCGGTTGCGCCGGAAGACCGCTTTCAATCAGCGGTGGAATTTAAATTATCTCTTACGCAGGAGAGTGTTAAACTTCACAAAGAAGAAGCCAAGGTGGCTCAAAAGACAATATCTGCCGAGCAGGTCAAGAAGCAGAGATCAAGGAAGTTCAACCCCGTTTTAATCTTTATTCTTTTTGGAGCGGTAGCAATTACTGGCATTGTGCTTTACCCGTTGGTAAAAAGTGGAAGATCTTTCAATGTGGGATCTATGCCAACGGCAATCACATCAGCTACTCCAAATCCCTCGATCACGGCTACACAGCTCATAGTAGTTCAACCATCAGATCAAATTACCATTGCACCTCTTGAAAATACAACAACTCCCAAACCCGCCATAGAACCAACCATGATCGGAAGTGGAAAAGGGCTACTGGCATTTGCATCCGATCGAGATGGTGCTCCTCAGATCTATGTGATGAATGTTATTGGCGAGAGTATCAAACGTATCACAAATTTACCCGATGGCGCCTGTCAACCTGAATGGTCACCCGATGGAAAAAGGATCGCATTTATATCACCCTGCGATGGGAACAAAATAAAATACAGTCAATCAGCCCTGTTTATCATCAATAGCGATGGGACTGGGCTGCAAGCTTTGAGAACGATACCAGGTGGTGATTATGAACCGGATTGGTCCCCTGATGGCACCAAACTTGCGTTCACAACGCTTCGTGATGGACTACCGCATCTATATTTATATAATCTTTCTGAAAATACATTTACCAGATTATCGAATCCATCCAATACAGATCGATCCCCCGCGTGGTCTCCCGATGGGAAGCATATTGCTTTTGAAAGTAATCGACTTGGGCAACCAGTTATTTTTATAATGGATTCAGCCGGTGGAGCGATGCAGCAAGTGACAAGCCTGGATAGCGGGAATTCTTACCTGCCTGATTGGGCTCCGGAAGGAAACGCGTTGATCTATAGCCAGGGATCAAGCCAACCATGGCTGGCAATAACGAAGATAGTGGGTATAAATATTGATGAAATCAGGGTCAATGATGATTTTCGCCCGGCCAGTGATGCGAATTTTTCTCCGGATGGCGAATTTATTGTTAGTGAATCAAACGGGGATATATTTGTCCTTCGAAAAAATGGAACCGGGATCCAAAATCTTACCAATAATCCAGCCAATGATTTTGATCCTGCCTGGAGCCCCTAATCCTCAAACCCCAATCAATTTTGAATAACGTCCTGAAAACAATGCCGGTGTTCCACCTGTATGCCAGAATAATATCGTCTCATCATATTTAAAGAAACCTTTACGGATCAAATCGATCATCGCAGCAGCAGCTCTTCCAGTATAAACAGGGTCGATCAAAATACCTTCATTTTTAGCAAACAACCTGATGGCTTCAATTTCCAACTCGCCTAGATTACCGTAACCACTCTTGCAATAATCATCATTAATCTGGACTTCATCAGCAACCATTAGTGTCTTCAAATTCATCCTGTCTGCGGCTTCATTCGCCAAACCTGCCACAGTGGTTTTTAAATCCTTCTCCAGGCTACCAACATTAATACCCAATACCTTGCCTTGCCAGAGCAGGTCCTTCGCGCCTAAAGTTAGTCCTGCTTGCGTTCCTCCAGATGATGATGGCAAAATGATCCAGTTGCAGTCCAAATCCTGTTCCATGAATTCTTTAAATGCATAATAATAAGCGATGGCACCAGTGGGAGTCGACGCACCTACCGGTATCAGGAAAGGTCTATTTCCTTTTTGCCACGCTTCATCAAAAGTCCTTTTTACTATTACATCGCGGTCTTCAGTACTTGCCAGCACGATCTTTGCACCAAAGAGATTATCCAAAAGGACATTACCTGAAAGTTCGTCCTCCGGTTCGCCAAACAAAACCAGGATGCATTCAAGACCAAATTTTGCGGCCATGGCTGCGGTCTGTCGGCAATGATTGGATTGAACCGCACCGGAAGTGATTACTGTTTTTGCACCATTTGCTTGAGCTTCTGCAAGGACAAATTCCAATTTCCGAGTCTTATTCCCACCAAAAGCCAAACCCGTGCAATCATCGCGTTTTATCCATAATTTTGGACCTTGCAGGGCAGCACTTAATCTCGGCATTGATTCAATAGGGGTCGGTAAATGTGCAAAGCGAATTCTCGGCAGATTCATAATCCAGCCTCCTCTTGCGTTTTGGCTCTACCCGTCTTTCGCATTAAATCCAATATCCTGGGTAGTACATGGGTATAAACTCTGTACAAAAAAGGTTTCTCGGTGAAATCCCAGGCGCCTATTGTTCGTACAAGCTTTCCCCCCAATCCTTCTTTAAACCGATACACTCCCCACATATGATCTTCTTCCGATAATTGGTCAGGAGCTCCCCATAAATCGTAGATGGTGACACCTTTGGATTTTGCCAAACGAATCGCCTCCCATTGGAGGAGATAATTAGGCATCTTATCTCTATGCATATTAGTGGACATTCCATAAAGGTACCAGGCTCTTCCCGCGAAAATGAAAATGAATAGTCCTGCAATGATCTGGTCTTCAAACTCAGCGATCAATGGATAAGCAATACCATTTGCGAGAAACATTTTCCATAGCTGTAAATAATAATCCTTGGATCGAATGGCAAATCCATCCCGCAAGGATGTCTCGGCATATATCTGGAACATCCGCTCGAAATCTGTTTCATCTCCGATGCGAACTCTAACGCCTTTTTTTTCAGCCAACCGTATGTTGTAACGGGTCTTCTGCTTCATATCAGCAAGCAATGATTCTTCGGTGCCAGTCAAGTCCAACCAGACTGTGTTCTTGAATTGCACTTGATCGGACGAAAACCTCCAACCTCGTTTCTTAAGCAGATCTACAATTCGGTTGGAATTTTGGTCTTTCTTGCTTAGCGAAACATCGGGATCACCTATGGATATGACAACTTCGGGATCAATCTTTAGAAAAATTGCTTTCCATGAACGGCAAATATTTTCGAGTTCCTTGAGAACGCGCTCTACCTCATCCAGATCGGTCCAATCAGTTATGGGTCCGCGGGGCACATAAGCAATGCGAATCTCAGGCCCAATTCTTGACGCACGGACTTTCCTGCTCAAAACCATTGCAGCCGAGGATACCCTTTCTCCGGTTTTCAATGTGATCGGGTGGGAATCCCAACCGTATTTACCTTTGAACTGTGCCCAATCCAAACTCTGAAACAAATGTGTACCTGGGAGCTTCGTAATGAGACTATCCCAGTCGTTCATATTATTAGTCATTCCAGGCTGGATCCTCTTATCTTGTTATAAAATTTATATAGAGAATAGAGCAGAGGACTAAACACCTTGTCGAATGCTGGTGCACTTCTTTTAAGTAATCCCCCAAATCCTCTTTTAAATCGGTAAACACCCCAGAGCGCATCTGCTCTGGTTTCAAAATTCTCTTCCAGAATATCCAATTCCTCATCCGGCACTCCCCAAAGATCGTAGCTCGTGCAACCTTTCTTAATAGCCCATTTCATTGCGGACCATTGGAGAAGATATGTTGGCATGCGATTCCGTTCCCGATCATTGGATGCACCATAAAAATACCAGGATCTATTACCGCGAGAAAATACCATGATACCGGCTAGTGGCTCATTTTCATATTCTGCAAGCAGGAGCACACAATTATCTTTCCGCTTAAAAAGATCGAATGCCTTTTGATAATAAGAAAGGCAATGAACTCCGAATGCATCCCTCATTCCCGTTTCCTGGATCATTTTATGAAAAACGGGAATATCTTCACTTTGTCGAATGGCGATGTCCTTCTTTTCTGCCAAGCGGATGTTGTAACGAGTTTTTTGCTTCATCCGATTTAGTATTTCATTTTCAGTTCCCGATAATGACACAACCAGCGTGCGTCTGGGTTGGATAGAATTGGAATTAATGCAATCCCGCATTAAGGGGCTTTGGTCAAATTCGTGATCCCAAAGGTCCGGTTCAACTTTAAGCATGAAAGCTTTTTCCTGTCTGCATAACGACTCAAGTTGAGGCCAAAACTGCTTCCAATTTTCACCGACAGGACCTTTTGGGATGTATGCTAATTTCAATCCAAACGGAAGTGTCCGGAATAGGATTTGGGCTCCGCATCGTTCAGTGATAAGATGCGCAGCTTCCCAACCAAATCCGCTTTTTAATTTCCCCCAAGAGCTTGTCTGCAGGATGTGTGCATTGGGATAAGGTTTCAGGAATTCATCCCATTCATCAAATGATTGTTTTATCATCAATCGATCGAAGTATACGCGGGAGGTTCCTGGGCACCAATAGTCGCGCCTGGGATGACATCATTCATGTAAGCGATCAATTGATCCGATGAACCCGTTAGGCAAAGGACTTCCAATCGTTCAAGGACCTTCTTTAATTGTTGTCCGCTTAGAAGTTGATCCTGACCATTTAACCTGAAAATATCAGGATGCGCTGTTTCTTTAAACGAGTGCCCTTCTTCCCAAAGATCCTCACTTAATTTCTCGCCAGGTCTGATTCCTGTATATACGATTTCAATATCCTTCCCTGGTTCCAATCCGGATAGACGAATCAAATCCTCTGCAAGATCGAGGATTTTTACTTGTTGTCCCATATTCAACAAAAATGCCTCTCCCCCCTCACCCAGGCTCGCAGCTTGTAAAACCAGATATACAGCTTCCGGGATGGTCATGAAATATCGCTTCATATCTGGATGGGTGACGGTCACCGGTCCACCCAAAGCAATTTGCCGCTTAAATAGTGGGACAACACTCCCACGACTTCCTAGAACATTCCCAAATCTAACCACGCAATAAGGTCGCAGACTGGTTTTTGCTGCATTTAAAACGATCATTTCAGCAATTCTTTTCGTCCCACCCATAACATTCGCCGGGAGAATCGCTTTATCTGTTGAAATCAATACAAATCGGTCTATATTGCTTTTCAATGAAGCGTCTACTATTGTTCGTGTGCCGACAACGTTATTCATCACCGCTTCAGCCACATTAAATTCCATCAACGGTACATGCTTATGTGCTGCCGTGTGAAAAACAACTTGAGGTTTATAAGTCTTGAAAATGGAATCGATACGTTGATGATCACGGATATCAGCAATAAGAGGTTTTATTACCAGCGAAGGGAAGCTTTCCTGCATTTCCAGTAGGGTTTCAAAAATACTGTTCTCCCCATGCCCCAATATAAGGAGTTCGCTTGGTTCCCATCTCGCTATTTGTCTACAGAGTTCCCGCCCAATCGACCCCCCCGCTCCAGTCACCATGATCGTTTTCCCGGTAATAATGGAACCAACCAACTCATCCTGCATGCGTGCGGGTTGACGTCGTAACAGGTCAGCGATCTCAACTTCACGTAAACGATTAAGATTGACCTTCCCACCAAGTAATTCGTAGATTCCTGGCATGGTCCGAAAGGGAATTCCTTTTTGCCGGCATCCATCCGCAACCAATCGCACCACGCGTCCAGGTGCACTGGGGATGGCGATGATCACTTCATCAACATGCTTTTGGGAGAGTACTTTCACGAGATCTTCCAGTGTACCGATAACCGGAATTCCCATAAGCTGTTGTTTTTGTTTTTCCTTGCTATCGTCCAGGAATCCTATAGCCTTCATATTCAGTTGGGTATTTTTTTGGAGTTCCCGAACCACCAATGCCCCGGCATCCCCGGCTCCGGCGATGAGTACGTGCTTCACATGCTTGATATCATTTGCCTGGTTGGAAAAACGGTTGCTCTCCGCCAAAACCCTAATCGCAAATCTTGATCCGCCCACACTTAACATGGAGAGTACCCAATCGATAATCAACACCGATCGCGGAAAACCACTGAAGAATTTCAGGGTAAATAAACTGATCATTGTGGCAGCGACGAGAGCAGATGCCACTGTTACCGCAAATAAGATCACCTTCAATTCTTGAATGCTGGCATAGATCCACATTCGTCTGTACAAACCAAAATATTGATAAATGAGTGGTTTTATGATCAAAGAAACACTAATCATGAAATATGCCGAAGGAAGATAGTATAAAAATAGCGTTCCGAGTTCCAATCGCAATGCATAACTACCCAAGATGCATAATACGATAAGGATCAAATCAATGACCAATACATATCGATTGCGAATTTTCGGTCAATTCTTCACTACAGTCCTTTCAAACCAAATACCAATCCAATGGTTCGAAGTAAGATAAAAATATCGAGGAGAAGATTCTGATGCTTGATATAGTAAAGATCATATTCAAGCTTGACACCCGTCTCCTCGATGTTCGATGCGTATCTCTGATTGATTTGAGCCCATCCTGTCACGCCGGGTTTCACAAACAATCGCGCCCGGTAAAATGGGATCCTGGTTTGAAGATGATCCACAAATTCAGGCCTTTCTGCTCGTGGACCCACCATGCTCATTTCCCCTCGTAAAACATTGAGGAATTGGGGGAACTCATCCAGATGACTTTTACGAAGGAACCGACCCAACCGTGTGACTCGTTCATCATTTTCGGTTGCCATGCGGGCTTTTCCATCCATCTCAGCATCCCGATGCATGGTCCTGAATTTTATTATTTCATACTCCTGTCCAAATTTACCCACCCTCTTTTGCTTGAAAAAGATGGGGGTTCCGTTATCCAAAAGAATCGCCAATGAAATCAAAGGTGTAATTAATAAAAATATCAAAGCGCCAAACATTGCACAGAATAGATCAATCAATCTCTTGATGACCTCATAAAATCCACTGGTATGAGATTGATCAACAAATGATCGCAGCAACCAATCGGATTGAAGGAGAAATATTGGGATGCGGTTCACCAGATCTTCATATACCCTGGCCATTGTGCTGATCTCGATCCCCCTTTCCTCTGCTTCAAGGAGCACCTGGAACATTTCGGGTTCCATTTCACCAGATATAGCAAAAATGAGATCCGTCACATTTTCTTTTCTGATTATCTCAAATAAATTTTTACTACCCCCAAGGACAGAGTAATCCTCAATCCGTTTTCCCTGCTTTTTTGCATCATCGTCAATATAACCAATTAATTTAAACGGAAGCGGGTGTATGTCTTTAAGCATGCTTACCAGGGTTGAACCTGCTTTTCCAGCCCCGATAACCAGCACTTGTCGCAAGAAAACTGGAGCAGTAAATACCTGGATATAGATCAACCTCCAGATAAAAGTAAGAACTGTGTTGGCAACAAGAAATATCGCAACACCCCGCCTGGGTAGTGAATTGGGTTCTGAAGAAAAATAAACCAGGAGATAAAGGATGGCGCTGATGACTGCCGCTATCAAGATTCCCCGAATCGTATCTGCCCTCCGACTCGCTCGCCGTACGTCATAAAGTTCAACCATCAATAATACCCAAATAAAAGGCAATAAATAAAACCATCCAGGAGGCCGCTCTTTAAGGAATTCCCAAGAGAAATTTAACCATGCATCTTTCTGTGCCCAAAAATAAAGTGAGACCAATAGCGCAATCGAGGAAGCAAGAATATCACCAATGATGAGGATTACCCTTCGCTCCCCAGCGCTTAGTCTCCAGGTTGTTCTTTGACTCGATTTAGAAATAGCCATAATGTCTAGCTGAATTAATTCCCGGTAAAAATACTGACGAGAAAACCTGCACCCCAGGCAATATGCATAATTGCCATGGAGATCGGCATTCCAATTAGCAAAGTCCAGTCTTTTCGTTTCATGGCAATGACCATGGCATTTGAAAAGAGAGCAAGCAAATATACCACGATTTCAAACGCCAATAGAATCCGTGCATACGATATGCCAATTGCCAAAATGAAGATGACTAATAAACTAAGCACAAATATCGGTGGGAGCGCCTGCCTTACCCGGATCGTTTTGGGATAGCGTCGCAACATTTTGTATTTCCAATATCCGTATCGCCAGTATTGCTTTGCCAGCTCAGTGAAGGTCGATCTGGCGAAATATTGTGAGCGAATACGTGGATCCAACCAGATTTTTCCGCCGGCTTTTCGAATTCGAGCGTTAAATTCATAATCCTCGTTGGTCAACAACGATTCATCAAAATAACCGATCTCGGTTAATAATTTTCTATAAAAACATCCAAATGGCACTGTATCCACATGCCCTTCTGATTTTGAATAACGATATTGAGCGTCCCCAACAGCCAATGGATGGGATGCGGATTCAGCAATCGAGTGTGCAATCCAACTCGATCCTCCGGGTTTAATGATCCAGATGCCACCGACATTGTCACCCTTTCCAGCTAGAAGATCGTCAACGGAATATCGAAGATAATTGGGATCTGGAATGGCATGAGCATCCAACCGAAGTATTATCTCTCCTTCAGAAGCTTTGATGGCAGAATTCAGCGCTGCCGGGATGATTTTTTGGGGATTATCGATCAGTCTAATTGTCATCAATGGATGACTGGCTTGAAATTTAGTGATTTCCTCTTGTGTGCCATCATTTGAACCGCCATCCGCCAGGATAATTTCAAAATCCTCCGAAGGAAACGTTTGATCCTTAAGAGCATCGAGAACTTTTATTATGGTGGACGCTTCGTTAAGACATGGAATGATCACTGACAATTTTTTCATGCGTATTTCTTTAATACTCTAAAGGTTATTTATCTAAAAGTGCTTTTGAATATTTATACCCATTTTTTCTTTAAGTTCAGATTTCTTTTAAAGTAAACCAATAATCATCAATTTATCATCGATGCAACTTTTCGAAATACAAATAAAAAATATTGGTTGACAAATTAATCCCAAAAAGCAATTCGTATCTCAACTTCCTTCTGGGGATAAATTTGTTCATCCCAGAATGTGTAACGGAATACTTCTAACTAATACCAACTATCAAAATAATAAACGAAAAAGGTGGAGGATGCTATTCTCTCCAGGTGTTTTCGTCGACTAAATTTAAGTATTAACTGATTTATTCAACTGAATATTATTAAAAGTGTCTGATCCTATCCATCGCAGTTGCATTCGTTTTTTGGCAGCATGGCAATGACTTCAATTTCCACTAGGGCACCTTTGGGTAAACCTGCCACCTGGACAGTTGACCTGGCTGGAGGATTCTCCATGAAATATTCGCCATAGATCACGTTCATTTTCCCGAAATCATTCATATCATTTAGGAAAACTGTGGTTTTAACAACATTTTCCATGGATGTTCCGGCAGCTTCAAGAATCGCATTTAAATTCGTCATCACCTGCCTGGTTTCCTTTTCAATACCACCTGCAACGATTGTCCCACTTTGTGGATCCAGACCAATTTGACCGGCAGAGTATAGAAAATGACAAGCCTGAACGCCCACTGAATACGGACCAATTGCCTTAGGAGCATTTTCTGTTTTTATGATTTTCTTTTTACAATCTCTCATTATTACCTCCACGGATTTGATCATTCGTAATCATTTTACTTCAAGATTTATTATCCGTTTATGAGGTAAATCTACCGGATATTTCTGTTCTCATTGGGAATCCATCAAATAATAAATCACAAGTGGGTGATTCCTTTTCATCGAAATCACTTCTTGCCAAATAATTTCAAGAAGCGAAAATATGTGAGAAAAGTGGAAGAACGGAAGTTTTTCTTGCGCTGGTATAATCAGAACGATTTATTCATCACTTCGAAAATCATCAGGAAACCATATATGCTCGATAGAATTATTGCAATTGAAGCGCGATACGACGAGTTGAATGCGCTTATGGAACAAAATGCGAATAATTATCAACTCGTAACCGAATACGCAAAAGAAAGATCTGACTTGGATCTGATAGTTCAGAAATCAACAGAATATAGAAAACTCACAAAACAAATCGAAGAAGCACACCTGCTTCAAGATAACGAAGATCAAGAATTACGAGAGCTGGCGCTATTAGACGTGCAGGAATTGGAACCTCGTGTTGAAAAGCTTGAAAAGGAACTGAAAGCACTGCTCCTCCCAAAAGATCCTAGGGATGATCGCAATGTCATCTTCGAAATTCGCGCAGGAACTGGCGGAGATGAAGCCGCGCTCTTTGCTGCCGAGCTCTTCCGCATGTATTCACATTACGCTGAAAGTAAAAGTTGGAAAGTTGAGATTCTA
This sequence comes from uncultured Chloroflexia bacterium, assembly GCA_963804865.1. Taxonomy (GTDB): domain Bacteria; phylum Chloroflexota; class Anaerolineae; order Anaerolineales; family Anaerolineaceae; genus CAVVEQ01. The sequence continues at coordinate 188,484 of CAWDSH010000001.1, read as the reverse complement.
TCCTCAAGTGAAATTGGAATCGGTGAATTCAAAGAAGTCATTTTTTCCATCAAAGGTAAAGGCGCCTATTCACGCATGAAATATGAATCGGGCGTCCATCGTGTTCAGCGCATCCCCGTAACTGAGTCATCGGGACGAATCCATACCTCCACGGTTACGGTTGCTGTCCTAGCAGAAGTGGAAGAGGTTGATATCCAGATCCCAGATTCTGATCTCAATATCGACGTTTTTAGATCCTCTGGGGCTGGTGGGCAGAACGTTCAAAAGAACTCGACCGCCATTCGCATTACCCATCTACCCACCGGCATGGTTGTGGCCTGCCAGGATGAGCGGTCGCAATTGCAGAATAAATTGCGAGCCATGTCAATTCTACGTGCGCGGCTTTACGAAATTGAACAACAGAAAAGACAGGACGCCCAGGACGCCACTCGCCGATCTCAAGTTGGGACTGGCGAACGTGCTGAAAAAATCCGCACATATAATTTTCCTCAATCTCGCGTCACAGATCACCGTATCAACGTCTCGAGTTACAACTTAAATGGCGTGATGAATGGAGACATTGACCAATTCATTGACGAGTTGTCGCTTCGGGAGGAAACTGATCGCCTGTCTGCAACCGGTGATGAAGATGGCGACGAATAGGATCGGAGATTGGATTGCTGATGCAAGATTTCATTTGGCCAGGATAAGTGATAGCCCCGGTTTGGATGCACAAGTTCTTGTTTCTCACGTCCTGGATCGTAATCGAAGTTGGGTTGTGGCTCACCCGGAATTTTATCTGTCGCAGAAAAAACTCTCCGAACTGAAATCATTACTCGATAGGCGATTGGCGAATGAACCGCTCCCTTATTTGATCGGTCATTGGGAATTCTATGGTTTGGATTTTCAGGTGAATCCCTTAGTACTGATCCCGCGCCCGGAGACTGAACTGCTTGTTGATAAAGCACTCGAATGGCTTCATAAACATCCACGTCAACAATCCGTTCTGGATATTGGTACTGGATCCGGGTGTATCGCGATTTGCCTGGCCAAGGCAATTCCAGAAATTAATATTATTGCTGTAGATTTCAACGATGATGTGCTGGATGTCGCTCGGGCAAATGCCCAAACGCACAAAGTTGAGAACCAGATCAAATTCATTCAATCTGATCTTTTCAAGAATATTTCTGGGGCATTCTCACTGATCTGCGCGAATCTCCCTTATATTCCCACCAATAAGTTGAAGAACTTGTCTGTTTCCAAATTTGAACCGCTAGAAGCGTTGGACGGCGGTGAAGATGGATTGGCGTTTATCAAAAGGGTCATCACTGAATCTCAAGGCAAAATCACAAAACCCGGATTGCTCCTCCTTGAGATCGAGTCTGGGCAAAAAGAGGATGTTTTACTCTTTACCAAGCGCGTTCTGCCATCAGTATCGTCTGAAGTCATCCTGGATGGTGCCGGGCTTCCAAGACTATTGTACGTAAAGTTTTCATGAGCCGCAGCTTATGACTATCATAAAAACAGATCAGGAAGTTAAATTATCTGAAGCTGTGTCAATTATCGAAAAGGGAGGACTGATCGCCTTCCCAACAGACACAGTGTACGGGTTGGCAGCATCCGTATTCGACCCGGAAGCAATACAGAACCTTTTTAAAGTAAAAGGCAGGGATTTCAATAAAGCCATTCCCATTTTGATCGGCGATCTGAAACAGCTAGATTTGGTGACTGAGCATTTCAATCTAACAGCGCGGCTGTTATCCTCCCGGTTTTGGCCAGGTGCATTAACTCTGGTGGTCTCAATTCACCCCAGACTCCCTGCCATCCTTTCGCCCCAACCGACTATCGGAATCCGCATGCCCGATCATCAATTCACCCTTAAACTCCTTAAAGCTACTGGACCGTTGGCTACGACATCTGCCAATATTTCTGGTGGGAGAAATCCACTCACTGCCGGAGAAGTAAAAAAACAATTGGATGGAAAAATCGATCTACTGATCGATGGTGGACGTTGCCCCGGTGGTATCCCATCCACGGTTGTGGATTGTACGCAATTTGAAATACGACTTATTCGCGAAGGAATAATAACAATAAGCGAAATATTGGATACATTAAAGAAATAAGGGCACACTAAAAGTGCGCCCTTTCTTTTTGTCATTCGTTCTTCGAAATTAAATTACTATGTTTACCAATCTTCCCCTCACATAGATGACCTGTCGAGGTTGTTTTCCTGCAAGATTTCTTTTGACTATTTCACTATTTAAAGCCATTTGCTTCGCTTCCTCTTCACTAATATCCACCGCAACAGTGATTCGGTCCCTTAATTTACCATTTACCTGCACGACAAGTGTCATCTCTTCTGCGGCTGTTGCTTTTTCATCAAGTTTAGGCCATTCCTGGGTATGAACGGAATACGGTTTCCCCAATTGAGCCCAGATCTCCTCGCTGATGTGCGGGGCAACCGGTGAAAGCATAAGCGTATAAACCTCAACAGCTTCCTTCCATTCTGGCTTGTTCCATGCTCCCAATCCCTTTGCCTTACTCATCTCATTCATTAATTCCATTAGAGCGGAAATGATCGTATTGAATTCGAATTCTTCAAAGTCATGCGTAACTGCTTTTATCGTTTGATGAACTTTGCGACGCAGGGATTTAAGAACTTCTGCATCAACACTTTTTTCTTCACCGGGTTCCAGCAGTATGGACCACAGTCTCCTGATCCAACGGTTCACTCCCTCGATCCCCGAGCTGCTCCAGGGACCGCCTTGGTCCCAACGGGTGAAGAACATGAGGTATGCGCGTACAGAATCAGCGCCGTAAGTTGAGACCAGTTTATCCGGTGCAATGGTATTTCCCCGGCTCTTGGACATCTTCTCCAAATCTTCACCCAGCACCATACCCTGGTTACGCAACTTCAGCATCGGTTCATGGCCTTCCATGATACCCATATCCCTGCCCGCCTTGTGAAAGAAGCGCGTATATATCAAATGCATGGTGGCGTGCTCGATACCCCCCGTGTAGACGTCCACGGGCATCCAATAATCGTATTCCTTGGGATCAAATGGACCCTTATCGTAATCCGGGCTGAGGTATCGCAGATGATACCAGGATGAACACATGAAAGTATCCATTGTATCCGTTTCCCGTTCAGCTTTTCCACCGCATTGGGGACAGGTCGTGAACCGCCAGGTCGGATGCAGCTTGAGCGGACTCTCACCTGTAGGCTTCCATTTGACATCATCCGGCAGCAACACGGGTAATTGTTCATCCGGTACAGGAATGGTCCCGCATTTCTCGCAATAAACGATCGGGATGGGAGCTCCCCAATAGCGCTGACGGGAGATGAGCCAGTCTCTCAGATGATAATTGACCGCTTCTTTGCCGGCATTTTTTAAACGCACATACTCGATCGCCTTTTCGAATGCAAGGTCGCCTGAAGTGCCGGTCAGTTCTCCGGAGTTGATCATCACTCCGGTAGCAGGAACTGCTTCTACCATATCATCTGAGCTGATTGCTTTTTGATCATCAGGCTGGATCACCACACGGATGGTTAAATCAAATTTGCGCGCAAACGCAAAATCCCGCTCATCATGCGCCGGGACTGCCATTATCGCGCCAGTTCCATAGGTCATCAGGACGTAATCTGCGATCCAGATAGGAATGCGTTCATTATTCACAGGATTAACTGCATAACTCCCGGTGAATACCCCCGTTTTTTCCTTGTCGGTCGACTCTCGTTGAATATCCGATTGACGCAGAGTCTGGGAGATGTAGGTTTCTACAACCTGTTTTTTATCACTCGTTGTTAATTTAGCGACAAGAGGATGTTCAGGAGCCAGCACCATGAAAGTGACTCCCCAAAGGGTATCTGGTCGCGTGGTGAAAACCTCCAGCTCATCTCCATGTTCAGTTTTAAATTTGACTAATGCCCCCTTGGATCGTCCTATCCAGTTCGTCTGCAATACCTTCACCCTATCTGGCCAATCGATCTGGCTGAAATCCAACAATTCATCTGCGTACTTGGTGATCCGAAAGAACCACTGGTCGAGATTCTTCTTGATCACCGGGGTGTGGCAGCGTTCGCAGTGGCGATCATCTCCCCATACTTGTTCACGTGCCAACGTCGTATTGCAGTTCGGGCACCAATCCACCGGTGACATCTTCCGATAAGCCAATCCATGTTTAAATAATTGGGTAAAGAACCACTGCGTCCAGCGATAATATTTAGGGTCAGAGCTCACCATTTCCCGGCGCCAATCAAACATGGCTCCCATGGAACGCAACTGTTTCCGTTCCCGATCCATGTTGCGGTAGGTCCATTCCTTGGGATGGATATTTCTCTGAATTGCTGCATTTTCTGCTGGTAGCCCGAATGCATCAAATCCAATCGGGAAGAGGACGTTGTAACCCTGCATGCGCATGAACCTTGCGCGCGCATCCGAAGGTACCATGGCATACCAATGACCGATATGTAGATCCCCGGAAGGATAAGGCAGCATGGTTAATGCATAATGTTTCTTCCGTTCAGGATGGATATCCGAATGGTAGAGCCCATCATCATCCCATTTTTTCTGCCATTTAGGTTCAATGATGGAAGAATTGTATAAAATGAAATCCTTGTTTGCCATGCTCACCTCGATTTTTTTGATGATTATTAAAACAAATATCTCCGTCCCTACAGGGGCGGAGATGAAATTCCGTGGTACCACCCTGCTTATCCAGCTTGCATTGGATCACTCAGGTTTGCAGTAACGGGCGCTCCCGTCCCCGGCTGAACTTTTCACCGGGAAAGCTTGCCTAGGAAGGCAGCAGGCGAGTTCGATCTTTTCTGGCGCGTCGCTTGCGCCTTACCGGCTTTCACACCTTTCACCGGTTCTCTGACGGCTGATCTACTACTCCTGCATAGGCTTTTAAACTATTTGGCGCTGAGGTTCAAGGCATTCCGGGTTCGACTGTATACACCCTGGGCGCCTTAGCGCCTTTATCAAGTGGACCCAGAGGGATTCGAACCCTCGGCCTTCTCAATGCCATTGAGACGCGCTCCCAACTGCGCTATGGGCCCAATTATAATTTTGTTTTCGAGCCTCTTGCCCAGTGGACCTGGGGGGATTCGAACCCCCGGCCTCTTCAGTGCGATTGAAGCGCGCTCCCAACTGCGCTACAGGCCCGAGAACTAAGCGTTTTTATTCTACCTGATGGGATGTGGACTGTCAAGATTATGCATTTTTTCAACACATGTTATGTAATATCTAAAACGGACTTGACAAAGTGATGTCGTATTGATAGAATTATTTCGATAAGTATCGATTTAAATAAAATGAGGTGAAATTATGAATGAAAATGATAATAATCTTGAGCTGTTGTCCTTTTTCAAAGCGCTGGCAGATGCCAATCGTCTAAAAATCATCGGTATACTTGCCAATCAGGTTTGCACCGTTGAACAATTGGCATCCATGTTACACCTGGGAGCATCGACAGTCTCCCACCATCTCTCCAGGCTTTCAGATGCGAACCTCGTTACGGCAAAAGCTGAAGGTTATTACAGCGTCTACTCGTTAGATAAGGAGTCTCTTGAGAGCATGTCGCAGCGCTTGCTGGCAAGGGAAAAGCTGCCCGATTTGGCAAAAGATGTTGATATCGAAGCTTATGATCGCAAGGTCATCCGCGATTACTCAAATCCGGATGGTAGTTTTAAAATGCTGCCCACACAACGGAAAAAGCTTGATGTGGTTCTGCAATATATCGTAAAAGCATTCGCGCCTGGTATTAAATACAAGGAGAAGGAAGTAAATGAAATCCTTAAAAAATATAATGAGGATTTCGCATTTCTTCGCAGGGAACTTTGCGATTCCCATCTAATGGAAAGGAAAAATGGAGAATATTGGTTCGTTACAGATAAGATATAATCGCTTCGAGGATGCGATCACATGGATAATCCAAATCTTCCCCGTTTGATGAAATCCCTCTCAGAATATCAATTGGATGGCTTGGTCCTGAACCCGGGACCAAGTCTTTATTATCTGACAGGCTTGAATTTTCATGTGATGGAGCGACCCGTTCTGCTCTTTATAATCCCCGGTAAAAAACCATCAATCGTCCTGCCTTCATTGGAAATGGCTAAATTGGATAGCGCAAAATTCGAGCTAAATCCGTTCCCTTATGATGACAATCCTTCGACCTGGTTGGGTGTCATTTCCAATGCGGTGAAGTCATTTGAAAGCGTTAAAAACAGGATCGGTGTCGAACCCACCCACCTTCGATTCCTTGAATTAGCCTATCTTGAGCAAGCGTTACCCGGCTCGCAATTCGTATCAGCCTCGGAAATCCTTGCACATCTTCGCATCCAAAAAAATCCGGATGAAATCCTATTGATCCAGAAGGCAGTAAAAATCGCCGAAAACGCCTTATTGGCCACAATTCCATTCATTCATATGGGTATCACTGAAAAAGAAATCGCATCTGAATTGACTCTTCAACTTATCCGCTCCGGTTCTGATCCAGATCTTGCCTTTAACCCGATCGTCTCATCTGGTCCCAACAGTGCCAATCCGCATGCTGAACCTTCGGATCGCGTGCTCCAATCAGGTGACCTTCTTGTCATTGACTGGGGTGCCCGATATAAAGGTTACATATCGGATCTGACGCGAACCTTTGGCATCGGCAAAATTCAGCCCGAATTGGAAAACATGGTTAACCTTGTATTGGAATCCAACCGGGCGGGGTGCAGCGTTGCCCAACCCGGGATCGAAGCTGGGGTTATCGATAAAACTGCCCGCGCAATCATTGAAGGAGGATGTTTTGGACCTAATTTCACTCACCGCACCGGTCACGGCATTGGGTTGGAGGCACATGAACCGCCCTATATATTTGGGGAAAATAGTCTGATCCTCAGAGAAGGAATGTGCTTTACCATTGAACCAGGAATTTATTTGGCCGGTCAAAATGGTGCGCGAATAGAAGACAATATTGTTATAACGATCAGTGGAGCTAAAATCTTGAGCTCCCTGCCACGCGAATTACAGATAATTGAATAAAGTCTTGGAGTTCCAATGAGCAAACCACCCTTTACCATTCCAACAGCAGAACCCTTTTTCTTTCCAGGTGACAAGACTGGATGCCTTTTAGTTCATGGCTTCACCGGCACTCCGAAAGAGATGATCTGGCTTGGCGAGGATCTTGCCAAGCGCGGACATACGGTGATGGGAATTCGTCTTGCCGGACATGCAACACGACCTGAAGATATGATTCGTACCAAATGGCAGGACTGGCTAGTTTCCGTTGAGGATGGTTTGAATTACTTGAAAGGTTTTACCAAGCATCAGATCATCATGGGTTTATCCATGGGAGGAGTGCTCGCGCTCCTCGCCGCATCACGTTATCAGATCAATGGTGCAGTAGCCATTTCTGCACCCTGCGACCTTCCAAAAGATCCGCGTTTGCCATTTGCCGGTCTTTTAGCGATTCTCCAGCCTCGCATTGAAAAGGGTCTTTCTGATTTCCACGATAAAGAAGCAGAGAAAATCCACGTGGATTATCCATATTACCCTACCCGATCAATTCTGCAATTGATTGAGGTCATCAAAGAATTAAGAATGTCCCTGCCGGATATTCAAGCACCCGTAATGTTAGTTCAATCCCATGGGGACCACTCAATCCCCGCAGAAAGCATGGATTACTTTTTTGAAAAGGTCAATTCCCCGGTAAAAGAAAAATTATGGGTGGAGAATTCCGGGCATGTCGTGATTCGGGAGCCAGATCGTTTTATCGTGTTTGAAGCGATTTCAAAATTCATTGGACGGATAACTTAATAGCATGCCTCGCGATCTCATCCTGATAGCCCTCTCGTTATTCACGTGGGGTATGGGCGAAGGTTTATTTTTCTATTTCATCCCCCTTTCCCTTCAGGAATGGGGCGCTGATCCAATTCGCATTGGAATTATCTATAGTGGAATTGGGATAGCAATAACCCTCGCCCAGATTCCTGCTGGCATACTCTCAGATCGCATAGGATCACGATATATCATGTGGGCATCCTGGTCAATCGGCATGATCGCTGCTTGGATCATGGCACTAGCCGGTTCATTGAATGTCTTTATCCTTGGACTGTGGGTTTATTATCTAACTGCATTTGTAATGGCACCCATGAATGGCTATATCACCCGTGCCAGGGGAAAATTAAGAACTGAAAGAGCACTTACATTCGTTGCGGGGATGTTCAATCTCGGCAGTATTGCAGGACCTTTAACGGGAGGATTCATCGCGGATAAATATGGCTTAAAAACGATCTACCTTATCTCAGCAGTAATATTCATTATCTCAACACTCATTATCCTGAATATCCATGCTCAACCTGTCGAGGAAAGACCGCAAAAGCACGAAAAATTTAATCTCATCAAGAACTCCCGTTTCGTATCATTTCTTTTCTTTACATTTCTATCTGTGGTCATTTTATATTTCCCGCAATCCCTGGCATCCAATTACTTACAAAATGAAAAGGGGCTATCTCTGACTCAGATCGGCATGTTGGGTGCCATTGGTGGAATAGGAAACGCGTTCGCCACTCTATTACTGGGTAGTTTTAGAGCTTTAACTGCCATCTTTCTTGGTCAAGCCATGATGATGGTATATGCCTTCCTTCTGTGGAAGGGAAACGGAATGCCATTCTATATGCTGGGTTATTTTTTACTTGGCGGCTACCGTCTCATCCGTGCAATGTTTGTGGGTTTTTCCAGGCCTCTGGTTCATGCCAGTGAATTGGGGTTGGCATATGGGATTCTTGAAACGGTCAGCGGTTTGGCGGTCATAATTGCCCCGGGAATAGCAGGTATGTTATTCTCAAAACAACCCACATTGATTTTTTCAGTGACATTCTTTAGCGCATTCTTCCTCCTCATTTTTAGCCTGGTAATCCTGCCTCGCATTAATAAAAACGTTAAACCAGAAATTTAATAGCTATGATTAAAATCAAAACTTTCAGCCTTGGTCCAATGCAGAACAATTCCTATTTGATTATTGATGGATCAACCAATAGTGCAGCGATTGTAGATCCATCTTATGAAAGCGAGGTTGTTGTCGAGGCAGCTTTGGATGATGGACTAAGAATTTCCCACATCCTCATAACGCACGCTCATTTCGACCATATCATAGGAATCCCATCAGTTCTAAAAAGTCTATCGATTGATCCTGAGATAGCAATTTGCTCTGCAGATCTTCCCTTATGGAAGGAAAAAGGGGATGCAAATACCTTTGGCATATCGCTTCCATCATTACCAGAACCAACCAAATTTTTAATTGATGGCGCAGAGATCTTTTTAGGATCAACAACCATCTCTGTTATCCATACCCCTGGCCACACACCAGGCCATATTGCATATTACATTGCTGATGCGAATTCGGTTCTTGTGGGTGATCTGATCTTTTACAGGAGTATTGGCAGAACGGACTTGCCTGGTGGTGATCAAACACAGTTGATTGACAGCATCAAAAACCGAATTCTTAACTTACCCGGCTCCACCCGAATCCTTCCGGGCCATGGACCATCTACGACTGTAGAAGATGAGATTTCCTTCAATCCATATCTGATATAAATAAATGAGGGTCGGACAAATCCGACCCTCACCATATCATTAACTTTTGACTATTTCGCGAATTCGATCGCTCTCGTTTCACGGATGACTGTTACTCTTATTTGTCCAGGGTATTGCATGGTCTCTTCAATTTTCTTGGCAATATCTCTTGCCAACCTCGTTGAAGCCAGATCGTCAATTTCCTCAGGGCGGACAATAATTCGAACTTCTCTTCCCGCCTGAATGGCGTAAGTTTGACTCACACCCTTGAATGAATTGGCGATTTCTTCCAAGGCTTTCAAACGCTTGATATATTGCTCAAGGTCTTCCCGCCTGGCACCCGGGCGTGCCCCGGAAATGGCATCCGCTGATTCGACAATGATGGCTTCCACGCTTTGCTGTTCCACTTCGTGGTGATGGGATTCAATGGTATTGACAATAGATGCATTTACACCATGCCGGCGGGCGAAATCAGCCCCAATACTGGCATGTGTACCCTCTGTATTATGATCCATTGCTTTACCAAGATCGTGAAGCAAGCCGCCTGCTTTGGAAACCTCAACATCCGCGCCTAATTCCGCGGCCAGGATCGAGGATAAACGGGCAACTTCAACGGCATGTGCCAGTTGATTCTGCCCATACGATGTACGATATTTTAGCCGACCTAATGTCTTCAAGACTTCGGGGTGCAAGCCGGTCACGCCTGCTTCGTACGATGCTTGTTCTCCAGCTTCAACGATATCCCTCTCAACTTCACGTTCTTCCTCGCCAAGAATTTTCTCGATATGGGCAGGGTGGATTCGACCATCCTGGATAAGGCGTGCCAGTGACCGCCTAGCAATTTCTCTCCTGATAGGATCGAAACACGAGATGGCAACAGCTTCAGGGGTATCATCCACAATGACATCCACACCTGCTGCCTGCTCAAATGCACGGATGTTTCTGCCATTTCTGCCAACGATTCGGCCTTTCATTTCTTCATTGGGCAAGGGTACGATCGATGTGGTGACCTCTGCGACCTGGTCAGATGCAACCCGTTGAATCGCTTCCACAATCAATTCGCGAGCTCGTTTTTCACCCTCAACCCGCGCTTCTGATTCGATCTGGCGGATGATCCGTGCCATATCAGCTCTGGCTTCGGTCGCAGCTTCCTCGAGAAGGATGGCTCGTGCCTCTTCCATGCTCATTTGACCAATTCGTTGAAGTTCTGCGACCTCTTCTTCATGCAGTTTTTCAACATCATTGGCTCTTTTATCGAGTGCGCTCTGTCGCTTATTCAGAGTTTGCTCACGCAGTTCAAGCCTTTCCACTCTCATGTCAAGATCAGTTCTGCGTTTCTGCAGCCTTTCTTCCTCGCGTGAAAGATCCTCCCGCCTGCGGGACACCTCCCCTTCGGCATCCTGCATGATTTTTAAACCCTTATCACGCGCTTCCAATTCGATCACCCGGGCTTTTTCTTTAGCCTCGTTGATCATTTCTTCAACTTTCACCTTTTGATTTTCAATGATCCGGTTCGCGATAAATCGCGCGAGGATGAAAGCAAGCAATAATGCAGCTGCTCCGGCAATAATGATGATCAATAGTAGGTTATCTTTCAACATAGTTTTTCTCCAGTTCAGTCATTTTCTAGGAATTTTGGTCCATTTCATTCCATACTTTTGAGATTACTTCCAGGATATCGCCATACATGAATCCTCGTCGTGCTAAAAATCCCATCATTTTTTTCTTGAATTCAATAAAAGACAATGATGCCAATCTTCTGGAATACTTCTGAGCCGCTCGCAAAGCCAGGGAGCCTTCATCCTCAATTTTTGAAATGGCGTTTTCAATGACCTGGTCATCAATCCCTTTTTTCCTAAGCTCATAACCAAGGGCGCGTCGACTCCGCGGCGAGGAAAGCACCCTATTTTCTACCCACATGTGGGAGAATGTTTCGTCTCCCAGTAAATTGCCACGAATAAGTTTCTGAATGGTCTTTTCGATTACTGCTGCTTCGAAACCTACTGAAGATAATTTTTTCTGGACTTCCTTTTCAGATCTTGGTCGATAACTGATAAAATGCAGCGCTCGCTGGAATGCTTTTTCATCAGTATCCTCTTCTTGAAGTTGAGCGATCTTCTGCTGGTCTAAAGTTTGCCCAACCGCCAACCATGCAGCCACGATTTTGGCCAGGCTGAATGCGTATTCACCATCCAGAAATATATTCACCCGGTTGAGATTCTTCGTTTGTCCTTTAATTGCAGTAATTTTAGAGTCCATAAAAAATACAGCCAATTCCTGCCTTTCTGGCTTGGCTGTATGCACTAATCGACTGGTAAAAATGGCTCTACCGAAATGCGAGAACGACGGGCTTAACCTAAAACCATCTGAAGTTGGTTCATGGAGCTAATCTATCCGTAATCACAAATATCTCCAAATCTAACACTCTCCACTTATCTTCAAATGCAAAAAACCACTTGTTCGTTCTTTACGCTCATTTTCGAGCGGATAGAGTTCCAGCTTTTATTCGTGTCTCAGCTGCCATAAGGCAGTTCCGTTTTCAAAATTCGTTTCTATTATACATTAATATTCAGGGTAAAGATGCCCTGGTTGCGTATTTAATTAAACCCGTTTATACTCTTCAAGTTATTATGATGAGATTTTTGGAGTATTAATGAAAAATATCCTGGTTACCGGTGGTGCTGGTTTCATAGGCTCCAATTTTATCCGCATGATCATGTCAAAAGAGCCAGGTATTCTTGTCGTTAATCTGGATGCTCTCACCTATGCCGGGAATCTCTCCAATTTGGTGGATCTTGCAAACTCAAAAAGGTATAGTTTCAAAAAAGGGAATATTTGCGACCGGTTAATTGTTGATGAGATCCTGGAAAATAATCAAATCGATACCATCGTTCATTTTGCTGCTGAATCTCACGTTGATCGTTCAATTAAGGGACCGATGCCATTTATTGAGACCAATGTTGTGGGAACTGCCACCTTATTGGAAGCTGCCAGGTCTTTTTGGCTGGATAGGCATCAATCTTCGGCAACCGAGTTACGCTTTCATCATGTTTCGACCGATGAAGTTTTCGGTTCATTGCTCTCCGATCAGGCACCATTCACCGAGACTACTCCCTACGATCCACATTCTCCATATGCGGCATCCAAAGCAGCAAGCGATCACCTTGTCAGGGCTTATTTCAATACCTATCACCTCCCGGTTACTATAACCAATTGTTCGAATAACTACGGACCATATCAGTTTCCGGAGAAGCTAATTCCTTTAATTATCCAGAACGCACGCCTGGGTAAACCATTACCAGTTTACGGTGATGGCGGGCAAATACGCGATTGGTTGTACGTCGAAGATCACTGCACAGCAGTCTTGGATATCCTTCAATATGGTAGAGTCGGTGAGACATATAATATCGGCGGAAATAATCAACCCACGAATTTAGAGATTGTAAACACGATTTGCACGATCCTTGATGAACTTTTACCGAATTCACCGCATAAACCTCATTCAAAATTGATCGAATTCGTTCCAGATAGACCTGGCCATGATCGTCGATATGCCATGGATATTTCAAAAATCAAGAAAGAATTGAATTGGCAGCCAAAAGTTAATTTGGAGGCGGGGCTTAGAAAAACAATTGAGTGGTATTTATCAAATCAAAATTGGGTGGCTTCCATCCAGGATCGTCCGAGTTTTCAATCCTGGATTGATCAAAATTACGCTTCCAGAGGATAAAGAGGTCAAATGAAAGGCATAATTCTCGCAGGCGGCATGGGAACCAGATTGTATCCATTGACTTTGGGCATTAGCAAGCAAATTCTGCCAGTCTACGATAAACCGATGATCTATTATCCTTTATCAACTTTGATGTTTGCTGGGATTAGGGATATCCTGATTATCAGTAATCCGGAAAATATTGAGCCATTTCAAAGGTTACTGGGTGATGGGAATCAATGGGGTTTGAAATTTGCTTACGCTGTGCAGGAAAAACCCCGGGGATTGGCCGAAGCCTTTATTATTGGAAAAGATTTCATCGGCAAGGATACTTGTTCTCTGATTTTGGGAGATAATATTTTTTATGGCAGTGGGCTTATAGAAAAGCTGAAGGAAGCCGCCCAAATCAGGGAAGGCGCAGTTGTATTTGCATATCCGGTTCGAGATCCAGAGCGTTTTGGAGTTGTTACGTTGGATAAGAATGAAAAACCCATATCCATCGAGGAAAAGCCAAATAATCCGAAATCCAATTTTGCTGTCCCCGGCATCTATTTTTATGATAATGAAGTAACAGAGATCACACAAGACCTGACACCTTCTCCCAGAGGAGAGCTAGAAATCACCGATCTCAATCGCATTTACCTGGATCGGGGAAAACTCACTGTAAAAATATTAGGACGAGGAATAGCCTGGTTGGATGCTGGAACCCCTGAAGCTCTATTGCAAGCAGCCAATTTTGTCCAGGCTGTCGAAGATCGACAAGGGTTGATGATATCCTGCCCTGAAGAGATCGCCTTCAGGATGGGCTTTATTGATTCCAAACAACTCATTTCCCTGGCAAAAAATAACTCAAAGAATGAGTATGGTAAATACTTGTTACGATTGTTGGAAGGGCAGGAATGAAGATGAAAAAGGAAATTAGTGTTGTTATTCCGGTATATCGCGGAGAAAAAACGCTCCCTGCCCTGATTCAGGACCTCATTAAGGAATTATCGAAATTCTGCTCCAAGTATGAAATCATACTAGTGAATGATGACAGCCCGGATAAATGCTGGTTACTTATCCAGAATCTCATCAAAAAACACCCCTTTATTAAGGGTATCAAATTAATGCGAAATTATGGTCAACATAACGCAACATTAAGCGGTGTCAGAGCCGCCCAATATCCGATCACCATTACCATGGATGACGATCTGCAGCATCCTGCCAGAGAAATCAAATCCTTAGTGGAGAAACTTGATGAAGGTTTTGACGTTGTGTATGGTGCTCCGCGTAAATTGCCACAGGGATTTTTCCGCAATATTGCCACCTCCTGGACGAAAGCCATCCTTGCTTATGTTATGGGCGTACCTTCTGTAAAAAATATCTCGGCCTTTAGAGCCTTTCGCACGGATCTGAGGAAAGCCTTTGAGAATTTTCAGAGCCCTCACGTAACCCTCGATGTTCTGCTTTCATGGGGGTCATCCCGCTTTACCTATATTCCTGTCGATGTCGCGGAACCGCCTGATGGAAAATCCAATTACAACTTCAAACGCCTGGCCAGGGAAGCAATTTTGGTTCTGACCGGTTACAGTATAGCGCCACTGCGTTTTGCGAGCATCATGGGATTTATCATGACATTTATCGGGGTGATCGTATTGATTTATGTCCTCGTGATTTACCTATTTGTTGGAAGCATCCCGGGATTTCCATTTCTGGCATCTTTGATCTCTGTATTCAGTGGCACCCAACTGTTTGCATTAGGCATATTCGGAGAATACCTTGGAAGGATCTTTAATCGCAGTATGGATCGGCCCCCCTACGTTGTCGATGAGATTATTGGGGGCGTGCAAAAGAAATCATAATGATCGTCACGATACTACAACCTTCTTACATACCCTGGCGAGGGTATTTCCATCAAATTGCCAAGTCAGACCTGTTTATTTTTTATGACGATGTTCAATACGATAAGCGCGGCTGGCGAAATCGAAATCGGATCAAGACCCCATTTGGTGTACGCTGGTTGACCATTCCAGTACATGCATCCGGCGCAATCACCCAGAGTATTCCGATTAACGAAATATCAATTGATTGGAATGAGAATTGGTGTGCAAAACATTGGCAATCCATACGACAAGCATATATCAAGGCTCCCTTCTTTAAGAGTTATGAGCCTTTCGTTTCGCGATTTTATGATCGCCATCCTGATTTGCTCGCTGATTACACGATAGACCTGACGATATCCATATCCAGGGAAATCGGGATCACGGCAACAAAATTTTTAAGATCCTCAACTTTGGAGGGTATCACAGGCCAAAAGACAGATCGATTGATCCAAATTTTGAAAAAAGTCGGGGCTACACATTATATTTCCGGACCATCAGCTCAGGACTATATCGAACAGGAAGCATTCATTGAGGCTGGCATAACACTTGAATTTATGAATTATGACTATGCGCCTTATCCTCAACTTTATCCGCCTTATGATCCGCAGGTTTCGATCATCGACCTATTATTCATGATGGGTCCTGATACTCTGCAGAATATTATTTTAAATCCGGAAGGAAAAAAGAATGAGTAATGAAAAAATCCAGGGAAAAGTCCAGAATTACTTTCGTCAAAAACTGGAAACATTTGGCTCAACTCCCCGTGGTTTGGATTACAACTCACCAGAAGCCATGGAGATCCGCTTTGACCAATTAATGAAAATCGTTGAAAATCCCAAAAAACATTTTTCGATCATTGATTATGGTTGCGGTTATGGTGCGATCATTGATTACATGATTAAGAAGAAATACCAATTTGAATATTATGGAATTGATTATGTAAAAGAAATGATCGATGCAGGTGTCAGAAATCATCCGGATTGCCCAAATTATCACTGGACAACGAAAGAAGAAGAATTACCCATTGCAGATTACGTTATCGCAGGATCGATCTTTAATATAAAGGTGGATGCAAGTGATAAGGATTGGACATTAATTGTGATGGAAACATTAAGTAAAATGAATTCCCATTGCACCAAAGGTTTTTCATTTAATATGCTGACAAAATATTCGGATCATGAAAAGATGCGACCAGATCTTTATTATGCCGACCCGTGTTTATTGTTTGATTATTGTAAAACTCATTTTTCACGGAACGTGGCATTGCTGCATGATTACAAGTTGTATGATTTCACCCTCCTGATCAGGAAAGAAGTATAAGATGAATTTCAATCAACCCATCAAGATTGATTTTAATAAACCATGTGTTACTGGAAACGAGCTGAAATATATAACCGATGCAGCTTTGAGTGGTCACATTTCAGGGGATGGCTCTTTCACAAAGAAAGCCAGTGGATTCCTGGAAAACACAATTGGTGTTCCAAAGGCTTTGTTGACAACCAGCTGTACTCATGCATTGGAAATGTCCGCGATATTACTGGATCTTAAGGAAGGAGATGAAGTCATCATCCCTTCGTTCACATTTGTATCCACGGTAAATGCTTTCGTTCTACGAGGGGCACATCCAATATTTATCGATTGCCGGCCTGATACCCTGAATCTGGATGAAAATAAACTCGAATCATTGATCACCTCAAAAACTAAAGCCGTTGTACCAGTACATTATGCCGGTGTAGGCTGTGAAATGGATACCATATCCGCTATTGCAGCACATCACAAAATAAGAATTGTGGAAGATAACGCACACGGTTTATTTGGCAAATACAAGGGGAAAAACCTCGGGACCTTCGGAAGCATGGCAACCCAGAGTTTTCATGAAACAAAAAACATTACCTGCGGTGAAGGTGGTGCTTTATTGATTAATGATCCTGCACTCATTGAACAGGCAGAAATCATCCGCGAAAAAGGGACCAACCGCAGTCGTTTCTTCCGGGGACTGGTCGATAAATACAGCTGGGTTGATGTAGGATCGAGTTATTTACCGTCGGAGATCCTAGCTGCTTTCCTGTATGCCCAAATGGAAAACTATCAGAGAATCCAATCGAAGAGACAGCAAATCTGGAATTTCTATAATGAAGCTCTGACGAAGTGGGCTGCAGAAAATGGGGTTAGATTACCGATAATTCCTGATTATTGTGAACAACCTTATCATATGTTCTATTTGCTCCTTCCCGATCTTGAAAAACGGCAGGATTTTATTGCATATTTAAAATCCAAAGGAATCTTCACTGTCTTTCATTACCTTCCCTTGCATTTATCCGTCATGGGTTTGAAATATGGAGGAAAACCTGGAGATTGCCCAGTGACAGAAAAAATCAGCGATCAATTGGTAAGGCTGCCAATGCATTTTGAGTTAACAAATAGCGATCTGGAGCAAGTTGTCGATGCAATCACATCATTCCACATGTAAGGACGTGGTGATTAAAGTAGTGCTAAAATCAGAATATGAATAAACAAGATCCCCTCCTGAAGAAGGTAGATCCAAACCTTACTATTTGGCTGCCAATCGTTGTTGGGATTCTGGCTATGGTCTCAATGTTGGTTTTTGCATTTTCCACATCAGCTCAAGAGGAACGATGGAGCCAATGGGCGGATATTGCATTAATTCTTCTCTCGAGTATATTCTTCCTGATGGCATCTGTGGAATTGGTAATTCTAATTGGAATGATTTTTCTTTCCAAAAAAATTTCAACAAAATTGATCCCAATTTTTTCAAGAGCAAGGGAATTTTCTAATGATAGCTTCCAAAAAATATTAGGATTTTCAGATCAGTCTGTCTTTGGATTTTTTCAGGTCAAACAAATTTTTGCCGGTATTGGTGGAGTAATTGCTGCTTTGATCAAAAGGGAATCAAACTGAAGGAAAGAGGTATCCATGAGATCCTGGAAAACAAAAACTTATATTATTGGAAGTGTTGCCGGTTTACTGCTGGGCATTTTAGCGGCATTTCTATTCATTCGAAGGGCTGAGACTGATCAGGTGGAGCCCAAGATAAACACAAATCAGGGAGTGAAAGTAGGAATGAGCCTCCTAAATGTTCTTCGTTCAATTGCTGATCTTGGTAGCGGAAGCTAAAATAACGCTTAAACATCACACCTGCCTTGATTTTTTTAGGCAGGTTTTTCTTTGTAATGCCATTTAATCACATTTACACCCACGAAATAAAGTATTTGGTTTTTGGAAAAATCACCAGGGACTATGTCATTCCATATAAAGGGAAGCCGGTGAATGATATTCCCGGGGGTAGCGCTTTATTTGCGGCAGTGGGAATCGCCATATGGGAAAAGGGCATCGGTATTATCAGTCAGGTTGGTGAGAATTACTCGCTCCAAGAACTAAGGGCACTTGGTCAATATGGAATAGATATAGTGGGGATCAGGGTTCATCCCGGGAATATGGATTTACGAGAGTTCCACTCACCTAATCCGCGAGGAAAATCCAGGAATGACTCTCCCGCCGGTTATTATTCCCGACACGATCAAAATTATCCAATCGGTTTAATTGGATATGATGATACAGACAAACAAAAATCCGCTCTCTCTTTTAAGAATAAACAAAGATTGCCTCTTCCCGATTCTTATAAGGATGCAATCGCCGTGCATATTTGTGCACTTCCTTTATCCACATTAACTTTCTGGTCGTCTGCTCTAAAAAAGACACTAATAAAAACAACTTCCATCGAACCTGCTGACGATCTTATCCATAAAAATCAATTTCATAAACTTTCTAGCATCATCCATGGTTATACAATTAGTACCATTAAAGAAAATCAACTTCGGAATCTATACATGAATCCGAAAGCTGATCTGTGGGACATGATAGAAAATTTTGCCTCCATCGGAAACGAGATTGTTGTGATTAATCAGGGACAGATGGGTCAATTGGTTTACGATGCTTTAGAAAAGAAACGTTGGCATATCCCAGCATACCCAGCAAAATTAATTAATCCCACAGGGATAGCGGATGCATATTGTGGGGGTTTCTTGGCAGGTTACTGCCGGAATTTCGATCCACTTGAAGCAGCTGTTTATGGTTCCGTTTCTGCATCGATGGTTATGGACGGAATTGGAATAATCCATCCGTTGAAGGCAATGGATGGATTAGCAACAGCAAGGTTGAATGAGGTGAAAGGGAATATCCGGAGGATTTAAAGATGTCATTTCAATCCAATTAACTCAAATACCGGTATTTTATCTTTTTTTCCTTTAGCCCATATTGATTCGACAGGTTTTACATTAATTTGACTCGAAAGAGCTTCATAAACCGCTTGACTGAGGTAAATACTATTGCCAATGGCGTTTTCTTGAATGCGCTTGGCAGTATTCACACAATCTCCAATCGCAGTGTAATCCATGCGTTTCTCAGTTCCTACCAATCCCAATAAAGCTTCACCCGTGTGGATGCCAATTCCAAATGAAAGTTGAAATTCGTCAGGTAAATTATGATGCAGCACCTCAACTGCTGAACGAATCGCAATTCCGGCTCTTACAGAACGGATAATATGGTCGATTTGAGGAATGGGAGCATTGAACCAAGCCATCACTGCATCACCAAGAAATTTATCGATGGTTCCACCTTCAGAGAGAATGGCTTCAGCAGCAGCAGCCAAATATTGATTTAAAATACCGACCAGTTCTTCCGGCAGTGTCGATTCACTTAACGCTGTGAAACCTCGAATATCTGCAAACAGGACACTTATTTCAGATCGCTTGCCACCCAGTTGCAATCCATTCGGATCTATTTGGTCGATGACTGCTGGAGAAACCATTCTCTCAAATAACCTCCGTTTTGCCTCCAGCCATTTTCGCTCTGTAAGGTCATCGATGACGATCGCTGTGCCCTGGGTTTTTTGATCTCCATCCTTAAGAGGGGTCAGACTTAAACGGAGATCAACCTGACCTCGTGGGGGAAGTCGTGGGCTAATTTCCAACCCTAAAACTGGATTATTTGATCTGCTGACTTCTTCCATTTGTGGCTTGATCATCGAAGATAGCGAAGGTATCGATTTATTTAAATTCTTACCAATCAATTCCTCGGATGATTTTCCCAATATCGCTTCAGCAGATTTATTGCATATAAGAACATTCTCTTCTGTATCCGTGGTGATTACACCTGAAGCAATTGATGCAAAAACATTATCCATCAGGCTTTTTAATTCAATCACTTCAGATAGAGAATTCCTGACGGATTCGAACAATCTTGCATTCTCAATGGCAAATGCGGCCTGATTGGCAAAGCCTGATAACAGATCAAGATCTTTTGTGGAAAAAAGACCCGTTTTTATCCGATTATCTGTGTAAATGACGCCAGTGATATCGCTCTTGATTTTCAGAGGAACGCACATGATTGACCGAAGGTTAAATGCAATCACACTCTCCTGCCCGATAAATCGGGGGTCTTGTTGGGCATTCGTTGTCAGGAGTGGTTTTCCACTGTTAACAACCTCGTTGACAACTGTTGTGCTGAACGTAGATTGTTGATCTGGAAGTGACTCTTGTTCCCAATTTCGAGCGATCTTTGTGGCTAAAACACCTCTTTTGTCGCGAAGCATTAAGAATCCTCGCTCGGCTTTGGTGAGTCTGATGATTGTATCCATCACGATCTGAAGGACAATATCAAGCTCGAGAGAAGAATTGACCACTTGTCCAATCTGAGAAAGAGCTCGCAAACTTCGCCTTTCATCTTCCTGGGTTTTGATCACCTTTCGGATCGATTCAACTTCAACACTTATTTGCAGAATTCCTTCCGAAATTAATGAAGGGTATCTGGTTTCTTCAGTCGCAATTTTTGCCTTCATCCCATTGATAAGAGCCTGCATATATTCAAGCTTCTGTTCAAGTCCGGCATATGTAGGAGAGGTGGTTTCAGCCATGATTAGAATTCCTCAATTCCCTTTAATCCGAATCCTTTTTAAGGAATACAAAATTGGACATTTTATTAATGAATATTTTGCTTCTGATTTCGCTGGCCGCATTTCGAGCTTTCGTCATATCGGATTGATGATTACTATAAGTAGCCTTTTCATATTCTTCTAAAAAAGCATGACTGGCATCCTTTAAACTTGGAACCATCTTAGCGAAATTGGTTAATTGTTCCTTTGGCGTTCCATTCGATATTTCCGGATACCCCAAAAACCTCCAATATTTTAGAAGGCTTCGAAATGATCTTTCCATCGGAGAAAGTTCACTAAAAAAAATCCACCGATTGATCCAACTTGGGACTGGGAGATTCATCTTAACAATCCCATTTTTAATGAATCGTGCAAATCGCAATGGATGCCGTGAGTCCTTTCTCTGCCTAATCCAAATAATCGTTCCAGCACTTAATATGACAACGATAATAATTAGATAATTGTGTTTTTCTTGATCAATAGTTTGAGTTTTCGAAATAGGATTATCGAGAGGGAGCTGGTCATCCTTGGGTTCTTCTTTTAATTCACCGTCCATGCCCAGGGGTTTGATGGTAGGAACTTGAACTGTCTCCATTATGACAATATTTGGCTCCTTCTCAAAAACTTGTTGAGGTAGATTTGAAGTTGGCTCAAATTGGATCCAACCAAATCCGGGAAAATAGACCTCCGGCCAGGCATGAGCATTAATGCTTCGAACTAGAAAAGATTGCCCATCTGGTAAAACCTCACCTTCTGCATATCCATTTGCCAGACGGGCAGGAATACCAATCGATCTTAATAAGAGCACCTCTGCTGTTGCAAAATAATTACAGAATCCCTGTTTATATTCGAATAAGAACCATTCGATCAAATCTTCATTCACGGGGGGGGATATTACCGAATCCCTGTAGGTGATATTGTTCCGAAGGTAATTTGTAATCGCTGTTACTTTCTCGAATGTTGTTTCGTATTCCTGGGTTATATCTTTTGCCAGGCTGCGGATGCGCTCTGGTAGATTTTCTGGTAATTGAAGGTATTTTTCTCTCACCCAATCAGGATAATTCGTTCCTGCATTTATGAGATCCTCTTGGGTTGGTACTGCAATCCACGATTCTATTAGGAAATCGTCGCCATTCTTCAAAGTTACTAATGGTACCAATGAATGAATATCAATTTGATCGCCTTCCAACGAGGAATAATACAATTCCCCGCGGGAATTTATTGAGTGAGGAATCCCCCCACTGATAAAAACTCCAAGGGGTTCATAAATAAAGACTCTCAAGCTGGCAAGCTTTTGATCACTCAAATCATTCGCAAGTTCGATCACTTCATTAGGTCTTATGGTTTTAACTGCAGTTGCCTGAGACGACCATAGATTCTCATCATAGTAATCGTAAATCCAAGTTCGCCAATAGAAATGGGTGCCAATAGGAAGGGTTTTTGTACTATTAACTCTGAAGAGGAGCTCTTGATCTTGTGAAGTTGAAAAACCGAGAGCAAGGGTATTACCAAATCCATAAATCTGTTGCTCATTTTCTCCACGTAAGGGGGCAGTCGCATCTTGAAATCGATCTCTAATAGTTTTTATCAATTCGGTCAATTCACGGTTCTCTTCTGTGGCTGGAGATAAAGATTTTATGACAACAGGTAAGTTCCAAACAAAAAGTGTTAGAAATACAATCGTGAATATTAGTGAATTATTTACCTGTAATCCCTTTTCCGAATCGATCGAAATACTCTGTTTTAACCATTCAACTTTTTTACGCTCTGAGAATACCTGAAAGATTAAGAGTAATGAAAAGAAGATGAAGCACCCGGTAAGAAAAACGCTCCGTTTCTCTGGTTCTAGGAATGAATCAATAATGATCAAAAGTAGCGAAGCTGAGAATATTGCATACCATGGATTATTGTCCCTGACTAATTTAAATGATCCTATAAATCCCAGTAGCCAGGTAAATAATGTTGAAATGAGTAAGAATACTGTTTGATAAGTTAGTGGTTCTGAAGAATAAAATTGGCTGAGAGAAATCCCCAATCTGTGAAAAAGCGAATATAAGCTCCCCCATAGGCCTTGATTGATATCGAAGGAAAAAATTAATAATATGGGTATAAAAAATAAAATCAATGCCGTTCCTATCAATAATGGCGTTAATTTCGTATATTGACTCATTCCGAGTAACAATCCCATACCAATCGCGAAAAATAAAAATGAATTTGTGATTGCTAGATGTTCAGCCCATTTGGATGATTGGAAATAAATAACCAGGACCCACATCATGGTAAACAAATAAATAATTGAAGCGCTATTCCAATAGCGACGTCTTGAATCCACCATGTTTCGAGTGTACAATGAAAATGATATATCAGTCAATCTGGAGAACGATAGTGATTAATCTTTGGCCATTCGAAATTCCAATTATTTTGGTAATTCAGAACCTCGGGAATTGGCTAGAGGTTCCGATGCGCTTTTTCTCATTTATGGGTCAGGAGGAGTTCTTCCTCCTTGTTATGTCTGCACTTTATTGGTGCATTGATCCAGCGCTTGGGGTCCGGGTCGCGTTTGCATTGCTTATTAGCAATAATATTAACGGATACCTTAAAACATTATTCCATGGAACCCGCCCCTATTGGCTTGATCAATCCATCGTGCCGTATGGCAATGAGACATCTTTCGGTTTCCCGTCCAATCACGCACAAACAGCTACGGTGGTATGGGGCAGAATTGCGCTTGATGCACGAAAAAATTGGATGAAATGGCTATTTATTTTGATTATTTTATTGATAGGTTTTTCTCGTCTTTACCTGGGAGTTCATTTTCTCAGCGATGTCATAGGAGGATGGATCCTGGGATCGATGCTCCTATTTATCATCATCAAACTTGAAAAAAGGGTCAGTCGTTTTTGGTTTTCCAAACCACTTCTGTTTCAAGTCATTCTTTCAATTATTATTCCTATTGTTTTTCTTTCGATCGGCTTATTGGTCATTTCAACTAACAGTTCATGGCAAATTCCACCAGGATGGATCACAAATGCCCTGAGGGCAGATCCAGATAGCCAGATTACTCCTTGGGATCCATCAGGCCTTTATTCAATTTCTGGATTGCTTTTTGGAATGCTTGCCGGAATTTCTTGGTTGAAGGCCAGGGGAGGATATAAAGTCACAGGCCATCAAGGGAAATTACTGCTCTGTTATCTTATCGGTATTGCCGGTGTGTTATTTTTCTGGTATGGACTTGGTCTTATATTTCCAAGAAGCGAGGATATTCTTGGCTATCTACTAAGATATATTCGATACGCCTTGGTCGGACTGTGGATTTCTGCTCTTGCTCCGCTGTTATTCATTCATCTTAAGATTGGGAATAAGCTTGATTAATGCTTTCAAAATCCATTTATACCTTTTATAATAATCTCATCTCAGAATTCTGAGGAGGAAATGATGAACAAGTTTTTTAAATTCGTTATCGGAGCTGCCTTTGGCGCTGCTCTTGGCAGTATTTTAGTGCTGCTTTTTACCCCCTTCAAAGGCAAGGAAATGCAGTCACGAATTCTTACTTTTGTCGACAATATAAAGGTTGAATTCGACACTGCGGCGGGTGAAAAGCGAATTGAACTACAAGAGAAACTAAATCGTCTGCGTCAAGGATAATATCACTCAATATTTGGGGACCATGGGAGATTGGGAATAACAACCAATCTCCCTTCATTTTGTCTCAATAGAAAAAGAATACAAGGCTGGCGTTCGCATGTAACGAGATAATCCACTCACAACCAAAATTACTTTTTCATCCTGAGATATTGTCATAGGCATTGAAATTATTTCCGCGCCTGTAATTGTAAAATGCTCAACTTCTGTTCTTGCACCCGATCTAATTATTGATAGACTATATGACTGAGGTATCTTATTTTGAATCCGAACAAAACCCTCACCTTCCCACCCACCCTCTCCGTTTTCGAAGTCCTCGAAATAATTAATCACTGGAATCGAAATATCGTCGATCAGGAATCCATCCCTGGACACAACCGCGTCGGTTATGTATTCAAATTGAATATAAACTGATTTGCCAGCATATTTTGTGAGATCACCTGATTCCAGGATCCACCCGTCGCTACTTCCGGTATAACCACATCCATAATTCGCGCCAGTCGGATTGTCGGTTGTACATGCAGTAGTGTCCAAAATTTCCCAATCTTTTCCATTTTCGGATGCCAATAAATACAGATAGTCATAATCATCTTCAATATCATATGCGGTCCAAAACGAAAAAGCTATTGACCCGGAAACACCTGAGAGGTCAAACATCCTCGACAAAGTCATATCAGATTCATCCCCAATATTGGACCAGAAAGCATAACTTCCAGAATAAGGATCCGATGAGGTTAACTTTACTTCGTTCTGTCCGGTAAAGTTTAATAAGTAATCGCCAGCGCATTTAAAACGGACGTAATCTGTTCCATATTGTGATACATAGCGATCCTGCTGTGATAATGGGCATGCTAATATTTCCGTTTCTGAGACTGCGGGTGCTTGATCATAGTTATGATATGTATATCTACCATCACTTACATATGGATCTAGGAGATAATTGGTAACTGTCCATTCAGAAAATACCTGGTCTGCACTCATGATCTCATGAGTTAATGGATCTGAAATTTCCAAATCTCTGAATACGGAATCTATACTTTCAAATCCATTTTCGGGAGAAGCCACAATCGCTTTTGTTACGGTTTCACCAAATCGATCGAGAATGTAATCAACAAATAAAAAAGAAGCACCATAGTGTGCATCTTGTTCAGAGGAATCTTCAGGCCAAAAATTTAGTTGAATATCTGGATCATCAGCAAACAAATAATCGAATCCGCCAATTTCATAACCATTTAGAAATATTGCCAGATCAGCCATTCCTTCATTCAGCCAGTTGTCTTCATTAAGATCCCTATACCAGTGGATCATATGCTGAAATTCATGTGCAATCACTCCATAAGTATAAGGATCATTTAATTCCTGGCTCGCATCAATCATAAATATTTCATGTTCGTTGGAATACGGAAAAACTTCCTTGACATATGAGTTCTCAGTCGGGAAAATTCCAGCCACATTTTCACCCAATCCACTCGCATAGAGAATATATATATGCTCATCCAGGTCTACACCGGGATTCCACTCCTCACCAAAAAATTCGCGATTGATCGGGTAAATCCTGGATTCAAATGTTTCTGCAAGTTGAATTAAATCTGATTTTTCGTAATCTACAGAATCCTGGATCCAATAATATGCATGCGGCGTGGCATATCTCAATATGGCTCTAATTTGGATATATTCATTATTGCTATAATTCAGAGTCCAAAAAGATTCCTCATCTCCAATCGAATACGCATGAGGTGGTTTTGATACTGTAGATTGTGGATCCGACATGTTCCCAAATTTCATCGCCAGGTTGCGCATGTCTCTTTGGGGAACGATTTCCGATTCCAGGGTTAATAGAGTTTCGTAAGCGCCAGAATCAAATGTGTTTTGAAGAGAATTATCATTTACGACAATTGATTCAGGTGTAATTGTCGATGCAATAGCTCCTATTTGTTCAGTGGGTGTAATATCCATTGTCGATTGGATTATTCTGCTGGTCACTGCATAAATCCCGATTCCAAATAAACAACATAATGAAATGGAAACACATGCAAATATAATGACAGCAATCAAGACGATTATCTTCGTTTCTTTACTCATAGGAATTATCGTAAAATTCTATTTTCTTCCTGGATCATGGTGAAAGAGGCTGCGCTGATGAGTGCCGCAGAAAACCATAGAAATGGCAATGCAAACGAATCGATGCTGAAACCCTCAATAAAAATTCCAACCAGGAAAAATGCCCCCACCCACCCGAAGTACTTATATTTGGGTTCGCGAGATCTTATCAAACCATATGACGAAAAACCTATTGTAGATAGCCATCCCAAAAATAAGGAAAATCCAAGGATACCGGTTTCTGACAAAATTCTGAACCACAGGCTTTTCGCATTTAATAATCCCGTCGACCGAAAAACAAGCATCCTTACCTCGTATAAAGTCCATCCATAACCATTGATATTCTGAGGAAAATAATATCCTGCCATTCCCAACCCAACCCCAAGCAAGGGATATTGCCCAAATACCTCCCAGGCTGCCAACCAATAAACAATCCTTTCACCAAATCTCAAGGAATTTGCATAACGGAGGAAGATATTGTCTGAAAAATCTGAAAAGGTGAACAATGTAGCCATTCGGGGATCAAATCTCTGAAAGATCTGAATTACAACCAGTAAAAATCCCACATAAACGCCACTTAAAATGATGAAAAATGGGATTCGGAATAAGGAAGGTTTAAGTCTCCATTTATTTTTCATTGAATATAATAATTTCGTTTCGAACCATTTTTCCATCATAAAATTTAGCCTGATGAAGAGGAAACCCAGCATAAGGATAAACGCAATGATCCCAACTCTGGAGAGCGAGAGCATTAAAGTTAGCGCACCACCAATGAGGAGAATATCTTCAAAAATAAACAACCAAATCTTCCTAAGATGCGCTGAGTTCCTTGTAACTGAAGCTGCAAGCCAGCAAGGCAGGTACAGCAAATTGAGTTGGTGCGCTAACCAGGATGGTTCCAAAGCAAAACCTGTCGCCCTGTTTTGAAAAAAATCACTCGTGGAGATGATCCTCTGGAACACATGCATCCATTCAAAATAGGATCCCCGGGTTGTATATGTTGATACCTGAAAAATACTCCAAATAATTACCAGCAAACCACTCCAATTAATTGCTTTGCGAGTAAGGTCAAATAATTTGGTTTTCCCCAGAAAAGATGATGCAATAATAAAAAATGCTATACCAATGAAAATGGTAAAAACGCTCTTCAGTATTGAAGACGCCATTGAGACGTCCTTGTAAGGTGGGATTACCCTAAAAGAAACCAACAGGGTAGAGATGATCACGCTTACTGTAAATAGGAGGAGTGGGATAGAATGGATGGTCAAACTGCCTTTATGGACAATATGCGGGATGAACCACACGATAAATAATAAGAACAATAAGAGTCCTGATAAAGGAGCGACCGAATCTGAACCACTTAACTTCACAACCAACGGCATGCTGGTAACCGGGAGGGTAAATACCAGAATTATCCAAATCCATTTGGTTAGGTTCGCATAAATCCTTTTATTCACTTTTTTTGCTTTCGGGGGTCCGACTTTTCTTCTGGATGATCAATAAAATAATACCAAATAATAATCCAATCATCATCCCCGCGAGGATCATCTCGTTCCGGGAATAAGCGACCCGGATCGGATCATTGGCTTGTTGGGTTAGCTGGAATCTGACTGCTGGATCAATTCCATGACCATCTTGGATTTCTTTTAGGTATTCCTGCTGCTCGATCGCAATGGTCTCCCTAATCACATAAGAATCATCTGATGAACACAATACCGAAGAAGGTTCCACCCACACCTGGTGTAGAAGGCATTTTTCCAGCCCGGCAATCCTTCGATATAATGTTGCTGCCTTCGTGGCATGATATAGATATGAATTCAAATGTTCTTCGACCACCTCAGACCATTTAGAAACAATATCCTGCGCAAGGCTGGCATTTTCATTTCTCGCTCTCATGGTCCAGTGGTAACCCTGGCGCTCGATAAACAATATACTTTGCAGATCTTTTACAGAAAAGCTATTTCCCGAACTTGATAATCTATCTTCTAATTCAACGAGAATTTCATCTGAAAGAAGGTTATCTCCAATAAGATTCAAGATCTGGTCTTCTTCGATATCCGTCAGATATCCACTTTGCACAAAATCAATGGATGTTGAAAGTATTGCTTTTGATTCAAACAAAGGTGTATGAAGATAGCTGAAAATCCAACCGAACATACCGCCTATTATCATCAGTCCAGTTATCACCCACCAACGTTTTATGATTTTAAGAAAAATATCAACCGGAACAAATTCATTTTGCATAGCGCAATTATACCTGTTGATTATTTCTCAATTTTATTTTGGAGATGCGGGGTTATGGTGCGATTATTTTTTTCTATTGGGTTTAATGATCCCCCTAAAAACAATTAGTGATTTAGAAAGCGCCCTTACCTGTCAAAACAACCCAAATTGTCATAATGATGATTTGAATATCAAGCCAGATCGAATAATGCTGCACATAATACAAATCATCTTGAGTGTTTAGATGCATCGGTTTATCACTTCTCCCATGGACTTGCCACCATCCTGTAATGCCCTGGGGTAATGCAAACCGCTTCCGTTGCCATAACTCATATTTTTCAACCAGCCAGGGCATCTCAGGTCGGGGACCCACGATACTCATTTCACCTTTGATCACATTGATGATCTGGGGAAATTCATCCAGACTCCAACGACGCAGGTATTTTCCGACCTTGGTAATTCGAGGATCATCACGCAATTTATGAAACATATGCCCTTTTTCATCAATTTTTAAAACATTATTTTGCTTTTGCTCGGCATCTTCCACCATGGTTCGGAATTTCAACATATGAAACATCCTGCCATTTTCTCCTACCCGTTTGGACTTATAAAATACTGGACCTTTGCTGTCAATTTTTATGGCTATCGAGCATAAAAGTATTATCGGAGCCACAAATGGCAGTGCCAGAAATGAGAGGAAGAGGTCGAAAGCACGTTTTACCATGCGCTGATATTCAGATAATGCCGGTGCGCGTAAATCCAGCATTGGGATTCCGGCAAATTCATCCACAGCAGCGCGGTGCAAGGTTAAAGCAAAATAATCAGGAATGACCCACACTCGAACTGGCATATCGTGTAATTCCGCAACCATTTGATTCAAGCGTTCGTGTGCGGATAATGGCAGTGCAATGATTACATCATCGATCTTTAATTTCTCGATCTGATCTCGAACTTCATCCAATGGTCCCAGGATATCCGGATGAGTCTTCCTTTTTTGAACATCATCATCCAAGAACCCTTGCAGTGATAAACCGAAGTAAGGTTTCTGAATGATTTGCTCCTGTATTTTTCTGCCGATAACTCCAGCACCTAAAATTAGGAATCGTCTTTGCTGCACAGCCTTGATTAAATTACTCCGGAAAATCAAGCGGATCACCGCTCTCCAAATCAGCATAAGGAATAATGAGAAAATTACAAAAAACACGAAAAGAAATCGCGAAATATCCCTGAAGGAAAAATAGAGTACCCCGGCCATGGCTACAGCTGCCAATAAAGTACCAACAGTCATACTGCCGAATTCATCAACTATTCTCAGGTTTTTTCGACCGTCATAAACAGAAAACAACAAGAAAATTAGGATCCAAAGGATTGGAAAAATGAAATAAAGGATAGGTGGTAATGAAACTTCAACCGGGATATCTGCAACAAAAGAAAGTGGATTTAGTCGGGTTCGGATGGCGGCTGAAAACCACAATCCAACATCGATAAGGAGCATATCTAAAAAGATTGAAAAAACTGCAAAATTAGCTGAAAAACGCCTGAACATTTCTATTCCTCAATTGAATAATTCTTTAGCTTTAATAATTGCGATAGTGCTAAAATGACAAATTTTGGATATCGGATATAGCGCTTCCATAACCTCCCTGGTTCTTTACATAATCTGTAAAACCATTCCATGCCGCTCTTTTGCATCCAATGAGGTGCCTGCGGTTTCGCGCCTGATAGAAAATCGAATGCAGCACCCACGCCAATCATAACCGGAACATCGATCCTCTGTATATTCTCAGCCATCCATTTTTCCTGCCGTGGTGATCCCAGTCCTACCCAAACAATATCTGCATGAGATTCGTTGATTTTCTTTACTATTTGGTTTTCTTCATCTTGTGTGAGAGGTCGAAAAGGCAGTGAAAATGTTCCCTTAATTTCTACACCTGGGTATTCGGATCTAATACGATCTTGTAGTCTATCGAGTACTTCCTGGGTTCCCCCGAAAAAATAATGTCGCCATTTTTTTGTTTTCGATATATTCATAGCGGACATCATCAGGTCTGGACCATATACTCTTTCAACAAATCGATATCCATTCAACTTCAATAACCAAACAATAGCCATACCATCAGGCGTTGTCATGCCACTACGATTAAAAATTCTCCGGAGCTCCGGATCCTCTAAGCAATCCATAACCGAATGAGCGGGCATTACACAAACATAATTCTTTTCTCTTTGACTAATCCAATCATCGATCTGGTCAAGAGCATCCTCCATGGTTATCGGATTGGTACCAACGCCAAGTATACTGACCCTCGTTTTTATTCGAATCCGTGTACTTTCTTTCATAACGATTTTTTATCACCAAGTGCATATTTATAAACTGTCATCGTTTTTTTTGCCAGTTTTTGCCATGTAAAATCTTGCTCGACTTTTTTTCGACCTGCATTGCCAAGTGATTTAGCCAAATTTGGATTTTGGAGAAGCGCAAGGATCTTAATCTGATAATTCCTGCGAATCGCGATTTGTAAGAAATCCATCCTTGCCATCATCAATCACGGATTCCACGGCAGGGATCCTACATCCAATAACCGGTTTTTTCGCCCACCAGGCCTCTGTGAAAACTCCACCAAAACTTTCCTGAGAAGAAGGCAAACAAAGCATGGTACATGCTTCCATAGCATCTGTTTTTTCTTGAAGGTCTAGCGATTCAAGTTCAATGATCCTTGGATCATCTAGTTCCAGGAAGAATTTACGCGAATAAGGTGTCCTGGGTCCGGCAAACACAAATAACACCTCCGGAAACTTCTCCCAGACTAATTTCGCCGCAGAGCTCAATAAATCGATGCCTTTATAAGGATACTTTTGACCCAAGAATAGGACTATCGGCTGATCCTCTATGGAATGTTGTGATCTGAATCTCTCACCGTTGCCATTCTTCGCCAGCACAGGTCCAATGCCAGTGACGAATATCCTCTCTTCACGCACACCAAGATTGACCAATGCTTCCTTTTCAGCACCAGTAAGTGCGATTAAGGCATCGGCTTCGCGATAAAGCTGTTGGAAATATCGGTGACGCCAACCTGACCATCGAGGGTGATGTAATGGCGATAAAACAAAAGGAATCCCTAATTTTCGGGCAGTGTGAAAAGAAGCATAACTGATCGGTTCGCGACCAACACGGATATTATGAATAATATCTGAACGACTTGCAAAGGATAGAAGTTGTTTTTCGATCAACTGTGATAGGGCATTTATAGATAAATTCATCATGCCATAATATCCAATCACCCAAGGAAGGCTGATGAGTTTTTCGGAAAATGAAAATCCCAACAGGTGAACAGAAATTTCGTCAATTTTATAATCCGAAGGTAGGGTTTCGGTTTTTATGGTGGTGCCCAATAACCAATCGGTTCGATTTTTATTCCAAAAACTTACGACCTGGATTTCGTTTTCAGTGGCAAGTATTTGCCCCAATCGATGAGTATGAATCTGGGCACCACCAATCGAAGGGGGATACGCGGTTATGGTATAAAGTAGTTTCATAATTAATGGTCGAACCGGATTCTTTCGACAAGTTTCTGCAGAGAACCTCCCATTACTATTACAGGGAAATAAATCCACAGGCGGATCTGCCACGGGTTATACCGCCAGGCATGTCGATACCATTCCATTGCTTCTTTCTTCTTACCCGCACGCATAAGAAAATAACTGATCCTTAGGCAATGAGGACCTAAAGCGTTTCTGCCACAATTTTGTTCAATCGCTTTCTGGTATCGTTGATAAATCTTTATATACCCTTCAGCGCTCTTTATGGCGTTTTTTGAAATTGAAATTGAACCCAAACGGTTATAGAGAAAAGTTGGTGCGGTAACATAACCGAATCGATAGAATTTCGCCAAGCGAATACAGGTATCCCATTCCTGATACGAAGGCAGGTTTTCGTCCAGCGGCCCTATCGTATCTAATGCTTTACGACTTACCAACAACGTTGGAAAGGCAGGACCTGGTCTTCTGAGGATTGACTTATAAACATCACCTTCCATCGGTGGAATTCGACGAAGTTTTGGTTTTTGATCACCCGGATCAATGACCAATCCTTCGGAATGGACAACCTCAACTTCCTTCTCGATAGCACAATTCAAACGCAGGAGCAGACTATTTTCCAGGTATTCATCATCAGAATCAAGAAAAGTCACCCATTTTCCTAGGGAATTTTGAATACCCGTATTTCTGGCAGCCTGAGCTCCTTTATTTTGTTTATGGGTTAATAATCGAATGTGGTTATTTTTTATCTTTTTTACTTCTTCACATGTCTTGTCTGTAGAATGATCGTCTACAACAATTAATTCAAAATCTTGGAAGGTTTGATCCAGCACACTTTGGATGGCATTGGTTATTAACCCCTCCCGATTATGAACCGGGATAATGACGCTTACTTCAGGCATATCTTAGTCTTTCCTTAAGCAAATTTTCATATTTTGCCTCAAGGTTCTTCACTTCCCGTTTTATATCATGCTTTGTTTCAACGAATTGCCTTCCCGCTTTACCCATCGATTCCCAAACTTCTGGATGATGAAGTAAATACTTGGTCGCTTTAGTCAAGTCTTCCACCTGATGTTCACCTACAAGAATGGCACTTGACCCTGGGATGACAATATTGGGAATATCTGCGTGTGTTGTTGAAAGGACGGGTAAACCACATGCTTGAGCTTCCAGTATCGTAGTTGGAGCACCACCTTCAGAATCACCGTTGGAAGCAGTGCAACTTGGATGAATGAAAAGATCCGCATTCGCCATTTCCTTCATATAATCTTGATAATTCATTAATCCCAGAAGTTGCACCTTTTCTTCCAGTCCATTATTTTGAATATAATCTTTTACCAGTGGCATTATTGGCCCATCACCAATCAACCTCAATCCCACCTTTTCCCCATCCGTGAGCAGTTGTTTGAATGACGATAATATATCAGGGATGCCTTTTTTTTCGACAAAACGCCCAGCAAACAATAAACTTTTTTTACGGTTATTGATCACATTTCTTGGTTTATAAGGGATCCTATCTACCGGGATGGCGATTCTTTGAAGTTGGAGCTTCTCTTCCGGGCACCCTTTCGATATCATCCGGTTTTTCATATAAGAACCTTCAACCAGGAAAAGGTCACCATCCCGGAATAATTCTTGCCGCTTGGAAGTCCACTTTCGCATCTCAAGCAAATTATCGCCCAGATCATATCCATAAAAACTGGTGATCATCGGTAATCCCAGGATCCTCTTTAATTCCAATGCCCACCAGCCAACAGGCCCAAAATGAGCATGAATAAGATTAATTCCACGTTCATGGAATGATTCAATAAAGACACGTTTATCGATAAATTGATTGAACAGTTTTTTTATTCCTGCACGAAGAAGCCAACCAATTTTCGAATAATAACTTTCAGAAGAGTAACAGTCAGCAATTGGGAATGGAAATAGATCCAAGTTTATTGGATTACGCCAGCCATAACATACAGAATGATATTTCATAATTTGGGAAATATAGAAATAAATAAATGTTTCTGATCTCGCAAAGAATTGCTTATTCAAGTGCGCAACAACAGGTTTATTCATCCTTAACCTTTTGAGGAAGAATGATCCGTAAATCATCCTTCACACCTGGCCAGAAATACCCCCTCAATATATAAAGAGCCAGGAAATATGTTAACCCACCTGATGAGGAACTAATTAACAAGGTAATGGTTGGGGACATACTAAAAAATCCCCCGATGATTTCTTTTATTCCCATGACTGCAGGTGCCATGATAAGTGAGCCAATAATTGGGATGCTTAATGCCCGGATTAAATTCTTAATAGATACGTCTACTTTATGATACATGAGAGGCATTCCAATCAACAAAACAAGGACTTGTGCGATCAAATAACCTGTAGCCACGCCTTTTATTCCCCAGTTTATGCCTATTAGAAAACTAATGATCATGAGTGGAGTGATCACAAGAGACCATTTAAATAGCCAACGAGTAAATCCTCTTGCCAGAAAAACAACTCCCACAAGAGAAGTAAACGGCTGGAAAATTGCCACTAAACTAAGAAGGGTTAATACCCCCGCACTTTCCAACCATTTCTGACCATAAATTGTCAATATTGCTTCTTTTGATAAAATCGCCAGGCCTGTCATTGCGGGTATGGAAAATAATCCTAAGTATTGGCAGCTCTTTACATAAGCATTTGCAATTTTTTCAGGCGAATCTTGAAGTTTTGCCAATGCGGGGAATACAGCTTGATTGATCACACCGACCAAGTTGGTTATTGGAAATAACATCAAATTATAGGCTAGCGTATAAAATCCTAAAGCCGAAGATCCAAGAAAATGACCGACGATCATATAGTCCGCATTTCTACTGAAATAATTCGTAGTGGAAAAACCCAGTAAATTCAGACTGAATTGCCAGATTTCCTTCAGATCCCTCCATCTAAAATGAAATTTGGGAAGGAATTTTGATCTTGCCCAAAAAAGGATCAACAGAATAAAGCTTGAACTGAGAGTCTGGAGAACGAGAGACCAAACACCCATGCCAGAGAATGCAGCAAGAATTGAAATCAGGCCGCTAAGAAATACCGCGGTGGCATTAATCTTTGTAATCTTACCAAATTCAAGCGTTTTTTGAGATTGGGCAAAAGGCACAACGTTCCCATTAAGTAAGATAAAGTTAATAGATAGAACGCTGAGAATCGGGATCAACTTGGGTTCTGAGTAGAAAGCCGAAATCAATGGGCTGACAAATGTCAAGAGGGCAGCACATATTACCCCAATAAGAATATCAAACCAGAATATTGAGGATAATTGCTGATCTGATAATTCCTTTTTTTGCACTATGGCAGAAGTCAATCCAAAATCTGAAAGGGTGGAAAGAAAGCCCGTAAAAACAAGCGCCATCCCCAATAAACCATAATCCTCTGGTAATAATAATCTCGCAAGAACGATGCTGACGAAAAAGTGGATCAGTTGGTACCAAATGCGGGAACCCAATAGCAAGGCTAGCCCTCTGAGCGTCTTCGTTATTAGAGATGAATCATTTTCGTGTCTTGGATTTTCGTTCATCACAAGGTCAATCTTTTTGCGGGATCACCCTTGCGGGATTTCCAACATATGTACAACCGCTCTTGAGATGACCATTTACCACTGAACCAGGCAAAACGATGACCCGGTCCTCCATTAAAGTTCCTTTAAGAACAATGGATCCCCAATTAATAATGCAATCATCACCAATCATGACGGGAGTCGTTTCTTTTTGGTAAGTCGTTTTTAGTTGGCTATCACCGAAATTTGAATGCGTTATGATCTGAACATTCATCCCGATAGCACATCTATTCCCTATAATCACATTATCAGTCAGATCTATGGTCACATTCTTCCCTATGAACACATCATCCCCAATTTTTAGTTTATTAAAAGATCCCCTGGATTCATGGAGAACGAGCCATCTCCCAACTCTGACATTCGTACCAACTTTTGCACCTGCCATATTAAGAACAATGCTTGGGAATATTGAATCGTGAAGAAGATATTCCCAGGCATTTTCACCAACAACCAACCTCAAGAACCAGAACCGGACCTGATAATAGATCACGAGAAAATAATTATAGATTCTTCGCATTGCCGTTACTCTTCAGATTCTTTTAAAGATAATTGATGCAATTTTTCTTCCAACTCCCCTGCCTTTTTTTCATTGCCAATTTCACGGCACCACTCAATAACCTTTTGGCAGAATTGTTTATCATTAGCTCGTAAACCTATTGTTTCCACCTGTGGCACCAGTTCTTGTGGGGCTGAGATTGACCGAAATGCTAGTTGATCATAGAGAATCCCTTGATTTGATCCTGGTCCGGCAATTCCCTGATTCGCAAGGAACGCGAATACCTCTTCACCAAGGGTAATGGCCTGTTCCATTTGCCCTTTTTGAGCTGCAATCTCTGCGCGTAAAATTAGAATATCAACCTGATTCAAGGGGGAATTCAAGTAGGCAAAATTTGCTTTTTCAAGGAGATCTTCAGCATCCTCATAAAATTCATCCGCATAGTACTCTTTTGCCACCCATAAATATCGTTTCGCATCATCAGGATTTCTTTGAAGAGCAGACACTTTTTCTTCGAAGGTCATCGGTTCTATTTGAGGTTGTGACGATAACCATTTATCGACTGCTGTTCTCCGAAGATCTGTTAATTGCCAAAAATCAGCATCGTAATATTCAGGCATCGATGTCAAGGCTAAACCATATTCTTCAATCGCTTTGTCGTTATTCCCCATTTTTTCTTCGAGTATTGCCAAATTGAAATGCACCAGAAAATTATTTGATGCCAATTGAGTCGCTTCCTTAAAAGAACTTCTTGCTGATTCATAATCATTATTGGCCATAAATAATGCGCCTAAGTTCAATTGGTTAAGCGACCAGTAAGGATCTATTTCGATCGCTTTTTCAAAAGATGATATCGATTCATCCAAGGCAACAGTATCACCTTCATCCGCAAGGAATCCTGCGACCAATCCTTTCTGCTGCCAGGTGACTGCCAAGTTTGGATCCCTATTTGTGGCGTCGGTGAGTGCCTTTATAGAATTTTCCCATTGTGTTTGTTCGGCTGCCTGAATTCCTCTAACCATTGGTTCAAAAACCCAGATAGATCCCAACAATAACGCCGGCAGGATAAGTGCCCATACTGGACGGGACAGTTTCTTTCCTGTATTACCTGGCTGGGCGAGAATAGCTCCTGAAGCAATTGCCAAAACTAGAGTGCCAAGTGACTTTCCAATAAAAGAATCAAATAAGCTATGCGTTAATGCAGCTGAAAGAGCTGCAAACAAACCAATGATCTCTGGATACGAATAAATCCCTATTGTTTTTATCCTTTTTCGGATTAAATTGATAAACCAGAAAAGGAAGAAACCGAAAAAGCTTAATCCGACCAATCCAGTTTCGGCAGCTAATGTCAATGGAATACTATGGGCATGGAGATAAATGCCAAATGGAGGTGTTGAATGAGCAGAGAGTAGGGCACTGGAGAATGTAAACAAACCTTGTCCGAAAATGGGTTTAGAAATGAAAACCTTGACCGCTGGCTCCCAAAATTCATATCGCGATCGCAACAATGAACCATGGCTGGGATGCAATGCTTGCCGATAAAGAAGATATCCACCAAATGCTAAGACAATTGCTAAAAGCAAAATCAGAAGAACTAACCAGACCTTATTCTTTTTAATTTCATTCAACTTCTCCAATAAATTTATCTTTTGAAGGCGGATATATGAGAAAACCAGAACAATCATACCTAGACCTGTTGCTATCCATCCGCTTCGAGATGAACTTAAATAGAGTAATCCAATTATTGATAATGAAAAAAAGAATAGTAGTACCCTGGAAATCTTGGTCTTTGAAAACACCAACCTCCCGCAAGTAAGCATCAAAAGAGCATTGAGATTCCAAGCTTGGACATTGGGGGAAGATAATCGGTAGGACACGCTGGGAATCCAATCGCCAGGTGATACTGATAACCAGGACCGATACCAATCAATCACCCCGTACCAGGTAAATGCTACTACGATAAAACCGACGATTAAAACGCACTTGATAATCAGATCTGCTTTCCATCCATGGGCGACAAGATCCATAGATAACAGAAAAACAAAAATTGAAAGAAACATGATGCCCAGTTCTGTGATTGATCGTCTCGCGTCAATTGAGGTCAATAAAGTAATGATCACCAGGGCTGCCCAAATCAGTAAAGGAATAACTGTGTCTTTGGTTGTCCGTTGACCAAAAATGAGCCAGGCGAAGACAACACCAGAAGTAAGAATGAGGCTGGCGATCAACAGGGGATAGATTGTCAGGTCACGATTTGCAACATCGATGATCAACAGATAGCTGAATAATAGAAGCAGAATCGATTCTTGAAGAAGGTAGTTCCATTGCATTTTTTTCATGATCAAGGCTCCAGCAATGAGTTTTGCCCATAATCTGGATAAAGCTGGACAAAATTTGGTACCAAATCTTCTGGCAATCCATCCATATGATTGATCCACAAGGAATAAGTATCAGCGAAACTATTGGTTGAAATTAATCTATCCTTCTGCATTTCGATACGAATCAAAGATAGAATCTGATTCAAAGTTTCTTCATCCCCTTTTGCATCAGCAAGGGTTGCTTCAGCAACAAGTAAAGGCAACCTCGCTTCTCCTATCCAACGGCCATTCGCGATCAACACCCTGGCAGAATCATTGTTGCCCCTGCCGATCATATCTAACGCCCTGTTCCAGTATTGATCTTTATTTCTCCCTGGGTTTTCTACTACCCATGATTCATTTATTGAATTTCGGAAAGAATTCGCATTCCAGAATGCATCTGAATCCCAAGAGGGTTCCAGTTCAAGTACTGCAGAGATATTCTTTTGTTGCCCGATCAAATGCCTATCTCAGCCTCAAGTCGAATTCCCAAGGTTCAAATGGTACGCTGCAACCCTTGGCGCAAGATCAATTGCATTTTCAAATGCTTCAACACTTTTTACGGGATCATCATAACCATATAAGATGCCAAGATTTGCCCATCCCAGCGAGAATTCAGGCTCCAAAACCAGGAATTTCTCAAGATAATAAATTGATTTTTCAAGAGATGATGGATCCCTGGATTGGTCGTAGTATTTTGCCCAGGCAAGCCCAGCCTCCCAGAGAAAAAATGATTGATTTTCATCCCTTTCAGAACTTGAGGATATTAATTCAGCTTGTATCCGCCTTGAGACAATATCAGTATTCATGGCGGAAGCCATCGGCCAATAAGTCCACAATCTCCATCCTGAAAGGCCGGTACTTACAAGTATTGGAATCAGCAGCCAGGACATCGAAATCTTTTTAAAGCGAGGCATTGGGAGTTCTTGAAAAGAATAAAGCACTGCTAACAAAATAACCAACGGAATCATCACTGCCATCCACAGCATAAAATCATCAACGATCATTTGAACCAATAATCCAATCATGGATGCAACAATGGCAATGAATAATGGGAAGCGTTGATCTGAAATACGAGAGTGAATCCTTTTTACATTCAAGACGACAGTAATTATCAAAGTCGATATCACCAACAGACCCATGATGCCAAATTCCGCTAAAACATTGAAAAAAAGATTGTGGGCGTGACTGGGCCAATATTTTGGAGGGATGTTGTCAACAACCTTCAATATTTCCATAGGAAATCTCCCTGGTCCAACACCCAACCAGGGTGAGGATTGCCAAACACGCAACCCACTTTCCCACATTTCAGACCGCCCACTGAATGGGTTGGCGTTACTGAGTCGATATCCAGCAAACTTCATCACAAATAAATAACCCAATAATAAAACGATACCAATTCCTAAAATCACAAAAGGAATTACCCATTTTCTTTTTTGGCGAATGAAATCTAAAACAACTTTCCAGGGATACCTTCTGATAAACAAACCCAGTCCCAGGATCAGCATCCAAGTGACCGCTCCAAGCCATCCTCCTCGAGAAGAGGTAAATGGCAGCACAAAAACATAGAGAACTCCCCAAACCAACAGTAATGCTTTTTGTATGGGCTTTTTGGACTCAAAAAAGAAGATGAGAGCTATAGGCGCCGAGAGATTCAAAAATGCCATCAAAGCATTCGCGTGACCCAATATCCCAGTCACCCGGTAAGGAGTAGGTGGCAGTACCCACGATTTTCCAATCTCCATCCAATATTGTCTATACGCATAACCGATTTCGAAGACTGCTAATAAAAGCACGACACTACTTACCCACAGTAATACTTCAAGAAACATTCTTCCTTTTCCATTGTCTTCAAAAAGATCGACCAGACAATAGAATATGATTCCAAGATCAATTGCTGAGATCAGTCTCCATATCCCTGAGGAAATGTATCCGGAGTTTATTAGCGAAACCAGAAAAGAAATAAAATATAATAACACTCCCCATTCCAAGTGGGTAAATGGCAGTCGAGCTTTCCTTTTCCATCGATAAATAATGTAACAAGCTGATAATATCGTGAAGAACAAGGACGATATTATTTGGATCCAAATGTCAGCACTCCAAATGTAACCACCCGCAATGATGGACAAAAGCATTCCAATCGCAATTGTTGTGCGAAGAAAAATACTGTCTGGTATTTTCGTTTTACTTTGACTTAAGGATCTTTCGCTTGAAACCATAATAAAATTATAGGTCAATCCCCCTACTTTTAGTTTTCAGTTATGCAAGCAATTAAAATCGAAAAAATATCAGAAAATCGAATCAATCAATTCCATAAACGATTTCAATATATGACAACGCAGTTTTATCCCATGAAATGATGACTTGATTAATCATCTTCTGGGTTGCAATAAAGCTCTAGTTTTAAAATCAATTCGTATACATTTTTGGGCAAATAATAGCGATACGGACGATGACTGCAAATCCTCTGCCGAATCTGGCGCGATGAAATTTCAAGAAGTGGAGCATCCACGAATGACACTTTCTTGGTAATTCCAGGCAGCTGTGTTTCGAGCAAGCTCAGATCGACCAGATCCCCCGGTCTGCGCATTACCCCGAGGCCATCGGATATTTCAACAAGCGTCAGAGGATGATGCCATTCAGGAAGATCATGAAGCGAATCCCCACCCATAAGATAAATCAAACTAGCTTTTGGATACATGGTTTTTAATGCCCGGATGGTATCCACAGCGTACTGGGGTGCAGGTCGTCCCATCTCGAACTTTGAAATCTCAAAAACTGGATCTTCCTTAATGGCTGCCTGGATCAAAGTCATTCTGGTTTCGACAGGGGTTATTGTCATCCCCTTTTTGTGTGGTGGGTCAGGGGTTACCATCCAGAGCAATCGATCCAGGGACAATTGGTCGCAGGCTTCCATGGCAAGGATCAAATGCCCCAAGTGGGGTGGATCAAATGTCCCGCCAAAAATTCCAATCCTCATCTTTTCGCTCCGTGTCAATAAAGCTTAATCCTGCCATTCCAATTCATTATCGAGTATAAAAACAGTATCTCCTTCTTTTATTCCCGCCTGGCGTAAAGCTTCGTCAATACCCAGTTTTTGCATCAGTTTTTGGAATCGACGTACAGATCCATCGAATTCCCAATAGGTCATTGCAGCTGCCCGTTCTATCGCTGCTCCACTTACTCGCCACCCCTCGGGGATTCGTTTGATATCATATGATCGCTTATCCGGTTCAGGTCGATAAACAGGGATCTCCTCCTCCATGATAACAGAAGGGGCTTTTTGGACAAGTTCTGCTGCTTTCCAAAGCATTGGAGTCAATTCCTGCCTCGTTAGGGCAGAAACTGCTATAGGATGAAATCCGCGTTTCCCCAATTCTTTTTTGACGGTCTTCCATCTTTCCTGGACTTCGGGGAGATCAATTTTATTCAACACCACAACTTGAGGTTTTTGAGCCAGTTGATTATCGAACAAAGCCATCTCGCTGTTTATTTGGGTAAAATCCGCAATTGGATCTATTGATAATCCATCGAGAAGGTGAATGAGTACTTTAGTTCGCTGAATATGCTTTAAAAACGCATCCCCCAACCCTGCTCCTTGATGTGCTCCCTCAATGATCCCGGGGATATCAGCTAAAACCAGGGATGTATTTGTGTCCAATTCAACAACACCAAGGTTGGGTTCCAAAGTCGTAAATGGGTAATCCCCAATTTTCGGTTTAGCGTTTGATACAGCGGCTAACAAGCTGGATTTTCCAGCATTTGGGACACCGATGATTCCCACATCTGCAATCAGTTTCAGTTCCAATTTTAATTTCTTTACTTCACCCGGTTCACCTCTTTCGGCAGTCCGAGGTGCCTGATTGCGCGAAGTGGCAAAGTGCTGATTTCCCCTGCCTCCGCGACCTCCCTTGCAGACCAGCAATTTTTGCCCTGGTTCGGTAAGATCGCCGATAATTTCACCATTTGATGTATCGTAAATCACTGTACCCGGGGGGACATTTATGATTAGGTCCTCAGCTGATTTCCCGCTCATATTATTAGGGCCACCACGACCACCATCAGCAGCAAAATGCCGGCTTTTATGCCTGAAAGTGGCAAGTGTATTTAAGATGCGGGAAGACCTGGAAAAAGACACTCCCACCTTTGCCCCCATCACCTCCATCCGGACCTCCACGAGGTACGAATTTTTCCCGGTGAAAATGAACCAACCCATCTCCACCTTTTCCAGAAGCGACCTGGATCTCAACTTCATCAATGAACATCAGAATTATTCCACGGGCTGCATTTTGAAATTTCTGGAACACAGCCCGTGGTAGTTTTTCCTCTTATTTCTTACCGAATTTTTTCTTTAAAACATCTTCGAGGGTTGGTTGGCCTATCTCTTGAAGTTCATAACGAACTCGCTGCATGGGTTTGTTGATTTTTATGATACGGTTCAAATCAATCG
This sequence comes from uncultured Chloroflexia bacterium, assembly GCA_963804865.1. Lineage (GTDB taxonomy): Bacteria > Chloroflexota > Anaerolineae > Anaerolineales > Anaerolineaceae > CAVVEQ01. Next base: position 145,021 of record CAWDSH010000001.1, on the reverse strand, counting down.
GAGTCGCTGAAATGACCATATCCACTTTTGCAGCATTGATCGTCTTTTCGAGATCATGGACCATTTCATCACCATAACCCATTGCCGGAAGAATCGGGCCAGTTTTTGGGTATTTTTTATAAGTCGCGTCAATGGCACCTACTGCAAACGGTCGGGGATCAACAATTTCTTTAGCACCGAAACGCCTGGCTGCCACCCAACCTGCCCCATACGCCATTTCTCCATGTGTGAGGGTTGGCCCGTCTTCGATAACTAGGACACGCTTGCCAAAAATCTCTTCAGGCTTATCCACAAACAACGGGGAAGCGCCTTCGATGATTATCGCTTTGGGATTCAATGCTCGCAGGTTTTCCCGAACGGATATAACATTTTCGGGTAGAGCTGTATCAACTTTGTTAATTACAAATACATCCGCCAGTCGGACATTGGTTTCACCAGGATGATAAGCTTTTTCATGCCCTGGGCGATGCGGATCCGCAACAACGATGGCCAAATCGGAAACGTAGAATGAAAAATCATTATTGCCGCCATCCCAGAGGACAATATCGACTTCCTTCTCCGCCTGCCGAAGGATCGCTTCATAATCAACGCCGGCGTACACGATGACACCATTATCAATATGCGGCTCATATTCTTCGCGTTCTTCGATGGTGCATTCATGTTTGTCCAGATCAGCATAAGTCGCAAAACGTTGAACTTTTTGTTTGACAAGATCTCCATACGGCATTGGGTGTCTGATCGCTGCAACTTTAAACCCCAAGTCACGGAGGATCAACGAAACCCGGCGGGTTGTTTGACTTTTCCCTGAACCGGTTCGAACCGCGCAAATTGAAACAACCGGTTTCGTGGATTTAACCTGGGTCGATCTCACACCCATCAACCGGAAATCAGCTCCGCATGCCATAACAAGTGAGGCTTTGTGCATGACATATTCATGCGGAACATCACTATAAGCGAAGATGACCTGATCAACTTTTAAATCCTTGATCAGTTTTTCAAGATCGCTTTCGGGGTGAATGGCAATACCTTCCGGATACAACTTACCTGCCAGCTCAGCCGGATACTTCCGTCCCTCGATATTCGGGATTTGAGTGGCGGTGAATGCCACAACTTCATAATCAGGATTGTCTCGAAAGAAGACATTGAAATTGTGGAAATCACGCCCAGCTGCACCCATGATTAAGGTTCGAATTGGGGTCATAACTTGCACATCTCCTTGAGGTAGATTTTTCACATCGCTTCTGGGGCTGTGATGCCCATCAAACCCAGAGTATTCTCAATCGTTTGCCCAGCGGCTTTTACCAATCTTAACCTAAAATCACGAACTTGTGGTTCTGCTTGGATTACTGGACAGATTGTATAGAAATTATTGAATGCTTGAGCAAGATCAAACCCGTAATTCGCAATGTCTAAAGTTCTGAGTTCTTCGGCAGCATGATTAACTGAATCTCCAAAATGCGATAGGACGTTGATCAATTCAATCTCAGCATCGTTCAAGTCATAATCAGGTGAAATTGATTCGGGGACAGGTATCCCCGCTTTTTGTATGATCTTTAATGCTCTAACATAAGCGTATTGAATATAGGGAGCTGCCTGACCGTTAAAATCCAGGGCGGTTTTCCAATCAAAAGTGACAACCTTGGAATTTTCGCGTGAAATCATAGGGTACTTTAATGCCCCGATCGCCACTGCCCTAGCTATTTTATCCTTTTCCATTTCGGAGAGGCCTGGATTCTTCTCTTGAACAACTTCCCTGGCGCGTTGAATCGCTTCCCGGATCAAATCTTCGAGTAAGACTACTGTCCCTTCCCTCGAAGCCATCACTACATTTCCAGGAAGATTCACCAATTCATAAGGCTCGTGAGTAGAGAGTGTCGCCCAGGGGTATCCCGCGATTTCAAGAGTTTTAAACACCTGAAGGAAATGGAGCGATTGCCGAACATCGACGATATAAAGTGAGCGCTTGAGATCAGGATAATCGTCAAACTTTTGTTTTGCTAAGGCCAGGTCCTCGGTTGCATAGAGGGCAGTACTATCGGAGCGCAGAATAATGAGGACCCGGTATTTTTCGCTTTTCTGATGGAGGAGTTCGTCCAATTTTACGATCACGGCCCCACCAGACGGGCGCTCGTCTATGGCAATCCCCTTGCTGATCAGATCATCTACAATGTGTTTCCCAGGTTCTTCCATTTGACTGTTGAAATAGTATTTATCAAAATGAATTCCAAGAGTCTCATATATCTGGGTGAATCCCTCCAGTGACCACTTTCTGGTTTCTTCCCACAATCTCACTAGTTCTGGGTCGCGTGCGTTCCAGCGGGAATAAAGATCTCGCACTTCAACCTCATATTCGGGATTATCTTCCAATCGCCGATTTGCTTCTGCGTAATTCTCACCCATCCATTTTGTGATATCAGCAGTGGGTTTCTCACCATGATGGAATTTCTTGTAGTTCCACAGCCATTTGATTACATGCAAACCCATATCACCGGGATAATTTGCCCTGACGACATCGTAGCCGGCAAATTCCAGGATTCGCGATATCACATCACCCAGGATCGCACCACGCAGATGACCAACATGAAATGCCTTGTGGGTGTTCGGATGAGAGAACTCAACCATTATTTTTTCTTTGCGCGAAGGAAATCCTACCAAAGTCTGGTCCTTGCGCCAGGATGATATCAATAACCTTCCTGGCATAATCTTTGGTTGTGAAATAGAGATTTAAATATCCTTTAATTGCCTCAGCACGGTGAAAATCAGCAGGTAAATCCAAGTTGCTAACAATAAATTCGGCAATTTCCTGAGCTCTTTGAGGAACGTTGATGTTTCGGCCTTCTCTGGATTCAATTGCAGCTGCCTGGAAAAACGAGGTGGAAATCCCCCATCGCCCGGAGAAAGGGATGTAACTCCATTGGAGTGCGGAACATTTGATCCCCTGTTTTATAAGGAGATCAAGTATTCGTTCTTCTATATTTTTCTGCTCTACTTCAAACATATCAAGCTCAATATTGTCCTGGAATAGTGATTATTCATTTTACTTTATGATGATAACAAATAAAAAAGCAAAAGCGGGAGATGAGGACTCCCGCTGCCATGGATCTGATTTATATCTAGGAAGGTGTAAAAGACTGATTTATTTGCTTTGGGCAGCCAGGTGTTTCATCAAGCGGCTCTTTCTTCGAGCTGCATTATTTTTATGGATAACACCTTTTTGCGCAGTTTTATCCAGGGCTTTAATGGCTGACATGGTTAATTCCTGGGACTCTTTCTTTTCGCCTTTATCAATGGCGACCCGAGCTTTCGCGATCAGCGTGCGAGTACTACCACGGTAAACCCTATTGCGTACACGGCGTTTTTCATTTTGCCGATTTCTCTTGATTTGTGACTTGATATTCGCCAAAGTAAATCCTCCAATTAAAATTACATCTATTGCGACGTAGGATTTTACCCGAGAGATGTAAATCTGTCCAGATAAAAAAACAACGCCCCTTTGGATTTTCTACCAAAGAGGCGTAATGTTGGTTATTATCGTTTTATTTATCCTGCAACGCTGCCAATCCTGGCAATGTTAATCCTTCGAGCATTTCGAGTGACGCTCCTCCGCCAGTGGAAATGTGGGTGATTTTCTCAGCCACACCCGATTTCTGCACAGCAGCAACCGATTCTCCTCCGCCAATGATGCTGACTGCTCCACTCTCAGCGACAGCTTTCGCGATCGCAAAAGTCCCTTCAGCAAATTTCGGAAACTCAAAAACGCCCATGGGACCATTCCAGACAACCGTTCCAGCATCGAGGATTACTTTTTTATAAGCCTCGATCGTCTCTGGACCGATATCGAGTGCGCGCCAGCCTTCCGGAACCGCTCCAATTTGGATTATCTTCTTTTGAGCTTCGGCATCAAATTTATCACCAATCGCCAAATCCACCGGTAGTCGCAACTTTACGCTGCCGGTTTTCAACAATTCACGGGCGGTATCCAGTGCTTCATCCTCAACCAGGGAATCTGCCATTTGATATCCCTGGGCTTTGAAAAAGGTATTGGCCATGCCACCACCAATGAGTATCGTATCTGCTTTTGTAAGCAGATTCTTAATTACTCCGATCTTATCGGAGATTTTGGCTCCGCCAAGGATGGCAACAAAAGGATGTTTGGGTGAAGCGATGGCTTCACCCAGATATTTGATCTCTTTCTCCATCAAGAAACCAGCAACACCCGGAAGAAACTGCGCCACACCTTCAGTGGATGAATGGGCTCGGTGGGCTGTACCAAATGCATCATTGACATATACTTCTGCCAGGGACGCCATTTGCTTGGCTAAATCCAGGTCGTTTTTTTCTTCTTCAGGATGGAATCGTGTATTCTCAAGAACAAGGACTTCACCAAATTTCAGGTCTTTTGCGGCAGCTTCTGCCTTGGGACCCACACAATCTTCCGCGAATAAAACCGGTTTCCCCAATAGCTTTCCAAGATGTTCTGCCACAGGCTTTAAAGTAAATGCCATGTCCGGTCCACCTTTTGGTCGTCCCAGGTGCGAGCAGAGAATGACTGCAGCACCTTGATCCAATAAATATTGGATGGTGGGAAGTGCGGCTTTGACACGGGTATCATCCGAAATGACGCCTTCCTTTAATGGCACATTAAAATCTACACGTACAAGTACTTTCTTGCCATGTACATCGATATCCCTCACGGTTTTCTTATTGAACATGTCATCCTCCATCTAAGTATCAGAATAAAGAGATGCGCAACCTGTCAGCTTAAGCGACTTCCAGATTACGCATCATTAATTCCATGCTGGAAAAATTACAGTTTTTTGGCCAATAAAGCTGCCAGATCAGCGGTACGGCAACTGTAACCCCATTCATTATCGTACCAGGCAACCACTTTTACAAGATTGCCGCCCATGACCATACTATTGGGTAAGTCTACAATGCATGAACGTGAATCCATCTTGAAATCTGTCGAAACGAGGGGATCGTTGTATTCACCTTTCGTGACACCCAGAATTCCTTTAAGTGCTCCCTGGGATGCTTCAATAAAGGTGGCGTTCAATTCTTCTTTTGTGGTTGATTTTTCAACATTTGCCGTGAAATCAACAACCGAGACAGTCGGGGTGGGCACGCGCATCGAATAGCCATCGAACTTCCCCTTGAGATCCGGGATCACAAGAGCCACTGCTTTTGCGGCACCGGTGGTAGTAGGGATGATATTCAACCCTGCCGAACGCGAGCGGCGCATCTCTTTTTTATGTCCCTGGTCCAGAATAACCTGATCATTGGTATAAGAATGGATGGTGCACATGACCGCGTTCAAGATCTTGAATTTATCATGAACAACTTTCGCGGCAGGAGCCAGGCAGTTTGTTGTGCAGGAAGCGTTCGAAAGCACATGATGCTTGGCAGGATCATACATAGCTTCATTCACACCGAGAACGATGGTGATATCCTCGTTCTTCGCAGGGGCTGAAATGATGACTTTCTTGGCGCCGCCTTGATTGATATGGACATTGGCACCAGCTTTACCTTTGGCGGGGTCACCAATTGCATCGGTGAAAACACCCGTGGATTCAATAACGATGTCAACACCGAGAGCTGACCATTTTAGAGCTGCAGGATCTTTTTCTGCAAAGACTTTGACGTGTTTCCCGTCGACAACAATATCATTCTCGATCACTTCCACGCTCTTTGACCAAATCCCGTATGTTGAATCGTACTTGAGGAGCTGCGCATTCTGTTTTGCATCAAACAGATCGTTGACCGCAACCACCTCGAGTTCATTGGGATACCGCTCGGTTATAGTTTTAAAGACCAGGCGTCCAATCCGGCCGAACCCATTGATACCAACTTTTACTTTTCCCATTATTAATCCTCCAGAAAATTTATAAAATTTTACCATGAATGATTCATGGCTTTATTTCAGCATGCTGAATTTCCTCTTTCGCGATTAATGGCCCGGTTTTTTCCATGTAAAGATCCAGGATTGTATCGGCAAGTTTATTTGAATCATGCCTCCATGGATTTTCCACATCCAAAAGATCTGTCTGATAGATTGCATATTCCTGTTCCAGATCAATTTCAGGTTTAACCCAATCCACACCTTTAGACAGCTCCCCTTCATACCTGTTATTACAGACCATTAAATCGATCAAACTATGGTCCAGGTGTTTTTCTATGGCTCGAATATGCTTTCCACAAGAATAGCCATCCGTCTCTCCGGGTTGCGTTGCTACATTACAGATATAAAACTTTATTGCACGACTGGCCTTAATTGCCTCGGTAATATCTGGCACTAGTAAATTGGGGAGAATACTTGTATAGAGACTGCCTGGCCCAATAATAATTAAGTCTGCCGAAAGGATCGCTTGCACTGAAGGCGGATATGCTGCAGGGTCATTGGGTTCTAACCAAACACGTTGAATTTGACCATCCATTTTTGGGATTTGGCTTTCCCCTTTAACCTGAATTTCGGTTTCATTTTTAGGAAGTGTGATATCCGCTGCAAGCCTTACATCATGTAATGTCGATGGTAATACCCTACCCCGGACAGCCAGTACTCTGCCGGATTCAGCTACAGCTTCCTCAAAACTCCCCGTAATGTCTGTCAGACCAGTAATGAACAGGTTACCCAAGGTATGGCCATTCAACCCCATGGTGCCACCAAACCGGTATTGGAAAATCTGGGAAAGCAACGCCTCATCATCTGATAAAGCCGTCAGGCAATTTCGAATATCGCCTGGGGGTAGGAGCCCTGTACTTTTTCGTATCTCCCCCGAAGACCCACCGTCATCTGCAACCGTTACAATAGCGGTTAAATTGCTGGTTTGGTTTTTCAATCCCCGTAATAATGCTGAAAGTCCATTCCCTCCCCCAATTGCCACAATATGTGGACCTTTTTCACGTTTTCGATAACTCGAAATCGTATCAACGACTGGTTGACCAGGTTTAACAAACGGTTTTAATAATGCACGGTTCAGTCCAGCCATTCCCCAAATTACAAAAGCTACCCCTAATAACCCAAAAATGAGAGCGCGTAATGTTCTATCTATAAACCGCAAAGAGAGAAATGAGAGGATGGGAAGCCACCAGGTTTCTGGTGCAGTTCGATAAACATCCAACACGAGCACCGCGAATCCAATTCCGAGAAGGGAAGTACCAATGAGAACCATCAGCACCCATCTCTTGATACCAATCCCCGGGATAAGCCAGCGGATCTCGCGAGAAATGAATCTGCCAATCCGCTCAAACCAATTCAACTTCTTTGGTAGCATGTCGTATCAATCATAGCAGTGTTTATTTCAAGCGTCAACGAAAGACAATTAAAAATCAAATTAATTGATTCCTGAAGAGTTCTAAGCTATACTCATTTTCATGAAAGAGGAAAAAAATAAGGAAAGAGACCTTTATATTGCGGTCGATATAGGTGGGACACATATTCGAGTAGGTGTGTATCCGGATGAAGGCATTGAACCTGAAGCAATTCAGAGAATTAAGACCGTGGGTAAAAAAGGATCGCCACTGGAAAGGTTGATCGATTTAATAAAAGAGTTGTGGCCAAAAAGCTCTCATGTGCGCGCTCTGGGTGTTGCTGCCCCAGGCTATTTGAATCCACGCACCGGTATCGTGATCACAGCGCCAAATATTCCTGGATGGAATAATTTCCCATTGCGGCAAAAACTGGGTGATGCGTTCGATATCCCAATCCTTTTAGGAAATGATGCCAATCTGGCTGCTTTGGGTGAGTGGCGTTATGGTTCTGCCAGGGGGCATCACAATGTTCTTTACCTGACCATCAGTACGGGGATAGGCGGAGGCGTGATCATCAATGACAATTTGCTGCTAGGTTCTAATGGTCTGGCAGCTGAGTTGGGTCATTTAACCATTGATCCCAATGGCCCACCATGTGGATGTGGGCATCCCGGGCATCTTGAAGCTTTCGCTTCAGGAACAGCAATAGCTTCATATGTAAGCCAACAAATCGACAAGGGAGTCCATTCTAACCTTGCTCAAATTGATAACCCTTCTGCTTATGATATTTCATTAGCTGCCCAATCCGGTGACAAGCTTGCGAAGGAGGCGTTGGCAAGAGCAGGGGATTATCTCGGCATCGGATTGGCGAATTTACTCCACACCTTTAACCCCAGCATTGTGGTTTTGGGCGGTGGTGTTTCACGGAGTGGTTCATTGATCATTGATCCGCTTCGACTCTCACTAGAACGATCCGTGATTTCAGAAGAATATTTAAGAGATCTTAAGATTGTTCCTGCTCAATTGGGTGACAATGCCGGACTCATTGGCGCGCTTGCTCTTGCTCATACAAGCCCAAATTAAGCAGCATATCCAGCCAAATTAGTCTTTTTGTCAATTCATTCCCCATATTTGGTGGTGTATAATTAAAAAACCTGATCTTTGATGGTGAGTAGCCTTCTTGAATAAGAAAGCTTCTCGGGGAATCCCAAAATCATCCGTCTGGACCTTCATATCAACCAAATAAGGAGGCAATCCTATGGAACCGTTGAAATTACCTGGGCCTAAGGCTAGAAGAATCATCGCGCGTGATCATGCTGTTATTTCCCCATCTTACCCACGCGGTTATCCCTTTGTGATGGATCACGGGAAAGGGACTGAAGTATGGGATGTTGATGGAAATCGTTTTTTGGATTTTTCGGCTGGCATAGCAGTTGTATCAACCGGTCACAGCCACCCGAAAGTGGTCAAAGCAATTCAAGAGCAAGCCGAGAAATTCATTCATATTTCATCGGATTATTACCATCCCATTTGGGTAGAACTAGCTGAATATTTGGATCGGATCTCTCCTTTCGATGATCCAGCAGTGTCATTTATGACAAATTCTGGTACCGAAAGCGTTGAAGCGGCTATTAAACTGGCACGCTATTCCACTGGTCGGAGCCAATTCATTGGCTTCTTCGGTGGTTTCCATGGCCGAACCATGGGTGCAGTTTCATTTACCGCCAGTAAAGCCAATTACCATCGTGGTTTCTTCCCATTGATGAATGGTGTTGTACATGTTCCCTATCCAGATCCCTATCGGCCAATTTTGAATGGTAAGCCAGGTGAGGATTGTGGACAGACAGTCATCCGATATATTGAAGAGGAAATTTTTGGCCGGATACTCCCCCCTGAAGATGTTGCTGGAATATTAATAGAGCCTATTCAGGGAGAAGGTGGCTATATTATCCCTCCCCCCGATTTCTTCCCTGCCTTGCGAAAATTGTGTGATAACCACGGGATACTATTAATCGCTGACGAAGTGCAATGCGGTGTAGGTCGAACAGGAAAATGGTGGGCGATCGAGCACATGGGAGCTGAACCGGATATCATCACAATCGCAAAAGGTATTGCCTCCGGGGTTCCTCTGGGAGCAATGGTAGCAAAAAAGAAAGTTGTTACCTGGCCTAAAGGATCTCACGGCAACACTTACGGGGGTAATCCCATTGCATGCGCAGCTGCTTTGGCAACACTGGAATTGATTGAAGAAGAATATATGAGCAATGCAGAAACTAATGGCGCTTATGCTCTTGAATTACTGACAGGGATCGCAGATCGTCATCCTTCCATCGGTTGTGTGCGTGGTAAAGGCCTCATGATTGGTGTTGAATTTGTCAAAGATTATGAGACTCGCGAGCACGCAGGAGGATTGAGGGATAAAATTGTTGACCTTTGTTACGAACGTGGTTTATTAACCCTCGGTTGTGGTAAAAGCGTGATTAGAATTTCACCACCTTTAAGTACAACCCGTTCAGAGCTTGAAGAAGGTTTGGAGATTTTCGAGGATGCCATCAACCTGGCAGAAAATGGCGTTTATCCAATTATCGAACAGGTGGCACCAATTCCTGCAAAACATGATTATGAATGATGCTGCCTGATTTTCGCGTTCGCCAACGCGACTATTTATTGGAGATTGCCCGGTCTCTAACTCAAAACCTCAATCTTGAGAGTCTGTTGGGGAAAATTCTCTCGATAGCGATAGAGATGCTTGCAGGACGGGCTGGTTTAATCGCCTTAAAAACTGAGGAAGGTACATGGAAAGTCCAGGTATCAGAAGGACTTGCACCTTCCTTTTTGCGTTTTATTGAAAAATCACTCATAGAATCTTCAGATCTTGATACCCTGGCGAATTCCGAGTTGCCAGAGATAGGTCGCAGGATCAACGAATTGATCGGTGCCGCCAGCATGGGACAGCTTACCAGTGTCGGATTGCCTTTGGTGACACAACAACGCGTTGTCGGTGCAATTTTCATTTTCCGTGGTACACCAAATATCTTTTCAGCTAACGACCGGGTGCTGCTGAGTAGTTTTGCCGATCAGGCAGCTATTGCGGTTCAAAATGCATTACTGTACGAGCAGGTTACCAGAGAAAAGATACGGACTGATGCACTCCTGGATTCTGCTGCAGATGGCATTCTCATAATCAATCCTGACCTCACAATCAAGCTCGCAAATAATGCCTTCGCGAGAATGTTCTCCTACGAGTGTGAAAGCATTACCCGGAAAAACACATGATCTCATCATCAAATGGAAGAAAATCGACAATGGAACCACCCTGGAAGAAGCGGTCGCAGGTGGGTGGCCATTAACCTCCCATGCCACCCTGTATGTTGAAGGTGACATCTTGATTGGTCAAGAAGCTCAAACATTGCCTGTGGGGATCACCTACGCACCACTTATGTCCGAAAATGGGCAATTATTGAATATTATTGCCACTGTTCGAGATATCACCCGTTTTCGGCAGGCTGAAGAACTGAAAAGTACATTCATTTCCATAATTAGCCACGAATTAAAAACTCCTGTAACCCTCATCAAAGGCTATGTGAGCACCTTGAGGAGGGATGATGCAAGGTGGGAGAAGAAAGTGATCGATGAAAGTTTGAAAGTCATTGAGGAAGAAGCCGATCACCTGAGCGAATTGATAGAAAATCTTCTGGATGCAACCCGTCTTCAATCCGGTGGGGGTGCGATCAAGAAATCAGATGTATTCCTTCCAGATTTAGTCAAACGCCTCGCCGATAGATTCCAGAAACAGACAAACCTGCATAAATTCGAGATCGATTTCCCTGATGATTTCCCAATTGTGCTTGCTGATGAGGAACGATTAAAACAGGTAATATCAAATTTAATTTCCAATGCTTTAAAGTATGCTTCAAAAGGTACCATTCGAATAAAGGGTTCAAAATCCCGGGATAATGTAATAATTTGTGTGAGTGATCAAGGTCCCGGAATAGCTTCCGAAGATATTCCTCACGTCTTTGATCGATTTTACCGTGCCAGTGACGTCGCAAAAAAAACCAAGGGTGCCGGATTGGGTTTATTTCTGGCACGTGCAATAGTCGAAGCGCATGACGGAAAAATCTGGGTGGACACTGGTGCTGAAAAAGGTGCCCGGATCTGTTTTTCATTGCCCCAATCATGATCTCCATACAGGTCCGGTGGGTAAATATTTCCGGGTGGTATAATCGGCGGGAAATATAATCTTCGGTTAAGAGTGAATAATGCCAAAAATTCAAACAAATTGCCCGCGCTGCCGAATGCCTTTAGTCGCTGAAGTCGAGCAGCTTTTTGATATCAATAAGGATCCGCAGGCTAAACAAAAATTATTAAGCGGATCTGTCAATGTCGCCCGTTGCGGAAGTTGCGGATATGAAGGTCCCCTGGCTACACCGATTGTTTACCACGATCCTTCGAAGGAATTGCTTTTAACATATTTCCCAAGTGAATTGGGTTTACCTGTCAATGAACAGGAAAAGATGATTGGGCCATTAATCAATCAAATTGTCAACGGACTGCCAAATGAAAAAAGAAAAGCGTATTTATTGCAGCCAAAATCGATGCTCACACTTCAAACGCTTTTCGAAACAATATTAGGTGCAGATGGCATAACCAAGGAAATGATAGCGGATCAACAAAAGAAACTCAACTTGCTTCAGAGATTAATGACCACCACTAAAGAAAATCTTGTCGAAGTGATCCATCAGGAAGAAGCCAATATTGATGAGGCATTTTTTGCGATCCTGGGACGTTATACCGAAGCAGCAATCGTACAGGGGAACAAATCAATTGTTCAATCACTTTCCGAAGTCCAGAAAGCATTGGTGGAAAATACTGACTTGGGCAAGAAATTGAAGGAACAGTCTGAAGAAATCGATGGTGCAATCAAAACACTTCAAGAAGCCAGCAAAGGGGGATTAACCCGGGAAAAATTGCTTGAACTTCTTATTTCTGCCACTACTGATATCCGTTTATCTACCATTGTGGGATATACACGCTCTGGATTGGACTATGTGTTCTTCCAACAGCTTACTGAGAAAATTGAAAACTCAAAAGATGATGAAAAGGAAAGATTATCCACCCTGCGGCAAAAACTCCTGGATCTAACTCAGGCAATTGATAAAAAATTGGATGAAGAATTGGTGAAAGCACGGCAATTACTGGAGAAAATCCTTGCGAGCCCGGATGTTGAGAAAGCAGCAGAGGAGAATCTTGAAGGGGTCAATGAATTTTTTGCGCAGGTACTAAAAACTGCGCAGGAGGATTCTCGTCAGCGTGGAGATTTGGAAAGAAGTTCCAAGATTCAAACCGTTTTAAATGTAATAGAAAAGGCCAGTGCGCCCCCCCCAGAAGTCGAATTACTCGAAAGTCTATTGGCAACAGAAAATGATGCCGATCTTGAAAAGATGATTCATGAGAATCAAGATAAATTTACAGCGGAATTCTTGCAGGTATTGAATTCCATTGTTGCGCAATCCACCAACACGGAAAATCCGGAAGTTGGCAAGAAATTGCAGGCAATATATGGTGCTGTGATGCGTTCCACAATGCAGGCAAATTTGAAAAAATAAAAAATAAACCCCCGGATAACCGGGGGTTTATATTATTCTTGGGGATTATCCAATCGCACTCCATGCCCACGGATGGTATTGATGTAGGTGTGCTCAGGATCGATTTCGGATAATCGATCTCTCAATCGCCTGATCAAGGCATCCAGTGCCTGTTCTGAGACGCCAATGGCCTCTTCTTCTCCCCACACAACCAAAACAAGATCCTGCCTGGAGACAACCTTCTGGGGTTGTTCGTAAAGCAATTCCAACAACTTGAACTGCGGAACCGATAGCGGAGGAACAATTTCTGTTTTCCCAATCCACACTCTGCGTGAGCGGTGATCGATAAAGAGTTTACAGCGCGTTTCCCTGCCGACCATTGAGGAAGAATCCATGGGGAGGGTGGAATCAGAACTCAAGTATACAAATTGCTGCACCAGAGCTATATGAATAAAATCCCCATCCTGAAGATAAATTGGATCGCTGATGATGGTGTTATTTAATGACGTTCCATTCTTACTGCCAAGATCTTCTATTAACACGCCATCCTTGGCATGGCTGATCCTGGCATGAAATCGTGAGACCTGCCGGTCAGGTACAACAATCTGGCATTCCGGATCCCGGCCTATCAGGAGAGTATCATTGAGAGCCCATCGTTGTCCATTTAATGGACCCGATTGACCAATCAACACGGGTTGGGCTGAACTCTCGCTTTCCATTTCCTTCTCCTGAAAATGGTTATCTACTAACTAATTTTATCATTATTTGATTTGAAGAATTCTTTAAAGGTATAATCATTTTTAAGGTTACGTGTTGATAGGTGTAACAAGAAGCGGTTCAACGCCGATTGAAAATAACCGCTGACAATAACAATATTCAAAAGGACCAAATATGCCAGCACCGCTAAAGGCTGGCGAAGTATTGCGCGGCCGATATAAAATAAAGAGAATCATCGGTCAGGGTGGTATGGGTTGCATTTACCTGGCAGATGATACCCGTTTGCAAGGCCGTCAATGCGCGCTAAAGGAAGTTGAACACGATCGAACATTGACCCGGGAGATCGCCCGTCAGGCGAGAGATCAGTTCTCGCGCGAGGCTACTGTATTAGCACGCCTCGATCATCCCAATTTGCCCAAAGTATCTGATTATTTCGCAATTGGTGAAAAAGATTATCTTGTTATGGATTTTGTCCCCGGGAAAGATCTACGCACATTGATGCTCGAAGCCAGGCAAGCAAAATCTTTTCTCGAAGAAACCAAGGTGCTTTTTTGGGCTAATCAACTGGCAGATGCATTGAGTTACCTGCATAACCAAAATCCACCGATCCTGCACAGGGATATAAAGCCAAGTAATTTAAAACTTACCCCTACTGGGTTTGTAAAGCTGGTCGATTTTGGATTGGTTAAGATCCTCGCTCCTGGTGAGGTGACGATAACCATTTTACAAGGCCAGGGAACCGCAATTTATACTCCGTTGGAGCAATACGGCGGTGATAGCGGCCATACTGACGCACGATCTGATATTTATTCTTTTGGCGCGACTTTATATCATCTTCTTACCAATCAACCACCTGCGGAATCGAGAGAAAGATTTATTAACCCCCAGATTTTTCAAGTACCCAGTACTATCAATCCCCGGATTTCCATTAAAACAGAACGTGCCATTATGTGGGCGATGGAATTACATCCCGATGATCGGCCGGAAAATATAGAGCAGTTCAGAAAGAGCCTGTTGGGTGATCTTCCACCATTCCCCCTCCCCCGCCAGCGTCAACATTCGCTCAAGGACTTCCTAAAATTACCCTTGGAGCGCAATATGATTTTACTGGTTATTACTTTAACGATCCTTAGCTTGGTGTTTACTTTTTTACGTTAGGAAATACTGGCGATTTTGAATCTATATCACGTTGTTCAGCGTTTTGCCAAATTACACCAATTCCAAACCCAATTACTGCCCCCAAAACCGAAATTCCGGGAACCATATAAATAACACCTGTCTCGATCCATTGAGCGATTCCTGGAAGATCTAATGCGCATAAACAATAAGCAATTAATCCACCGCAGAGAGCACATAGAGCCCAACGCAGACCCCACCGTTGGGAATATCTAAGGTTGCCAAACCAATAAAATAATCCTGCAACTAACCAGATCACAATAGATGAAATCAACCAGGAAATGAATCCCGTGGGCACCGATTCACCAATTATTGTGTTTTCTTCGCTTTTACCTTCCACTGTTTGAGTCGTCAAGCTGAGAGGCGTTGATGTGGGTTGAAGGGTGGGTTCAATCGCGGTAATCTGTGCTGCTTCCCCTTCTGTGACCTGTAACTGAAGTACATTGGAAATAGTTGCAGGCTCACTAACCACGCGAATTTGGATCAATCCTGGATTACTGATCCGATAAGAGGTTCTCGCAATTCCATCCTGTGTCGTTGCTTCAATTTGCTGACTACTGCCAGCTCCCTCATTGGTGGTAATGATGAATTTCACCACAGTTCCATCAGGGACCGGATGATGATTGTGATCGATGATCAGACCGGCTCTCAATGGAAGGCTGTCACCGATGTAAAAGCTGGGGATCTCGGTGGGTTGAGGAGAAGCTTCAGGGCTGATGGGGATTTCCGGGGAATCGATTGTCAATTGAATTATCTGTTCCGGATCCGGAGACATTGCATCAATGAGCTCATATCCATTACCGGGGACTGAAACTGGTGAAGCACCGGTAGGAAAATGTTCTTGAAATAATATCCTGGCAGCAACATCGATGAAGGGTGACGCTTTGCTATATACGCAATAATAAGCGGTAATTTTAGAAATATCAGTAGCATCAAGATAATAAGGAGCATTAAAAGCAAATACAAGGATTTTCTTGTTCCGGATCAAATCTTCCCGGGAATTAATAAATTTAACCAGCGTATATGATTCGGGTTTTTTTGGATCCAAATTTAGAATCGAGAAAACCACCCAATCCGCGTTTTGGAGATTACCCTCCAAATCCGGATTACCAGCAGGATCATTTAAATAAGCATTCAGGGCAGAAAATGTGTAAGAGGAAAGATGACTTCCAATTACTTGACCACTGGCCTGAGGTCCATAAAGTTTGATGACGGCATTTTGGAAACCATCAACACTGAATATACTTTGACTCTCACATTGTTTGCATTGCTGGGCTGTAAGAGTATCTGTAAAAAATATGATCCTTTCGCGATTTTCAGGAGGTCGAGGTAATACATTTTTCAGATCCACGGCATCCGGGCTGATCAAAGTTGCAGCCTGCCGCGCGACGTCGAATGTTATTTGCTGAGAGGTTCCCGCAGTAACCATTTCATCTTCCATGGGCATTACTGCGCTTGGATCGAATCGAGGGTAAAGTCGATATTTTAATGTCAGAAGTCGGCTTACAGATTGATCAACGCGCTCAGCAAACACCGGATCTTCCCTGTATTTTTGGGAAAAATAATCCAGTGTTTTTATTAGAGTGGCATACGAATCCGTATCACCTGAGCCAATGAAATTGGTTTCCACATAAAGTAGATCGGATCCAGCCAGAAATGCGCTGCTCGCCACAGTTCTGGCGTCAAACGAGTTTCCATTTGGATCAAAGAAACGTTTTACAGCCTGGCTGCCCAAGTTATCGGTGACCATGATTCCACCATTGGAACGCCAAATCGATAATGGCTCTAAATTTAAAATTTGCTCGAGAGCCGAGGCATCAAAACTTACTGGTTTGGTCGTTGCTCGGATGTTGCCTTGAAATCCTTGATATCGGATATGAGAAAGCAATAATCCATCCGTGATCTCATTGTTATCACTCGTATTTCCTGTGACTGAAAAGAATGGCGCCAATTCGATTTGCTTTAATTGTTCCAGTGACTTCCTCACTGTTGCCACTTCCTCTTCTGGTGGTCGGTCAGAACCTCCTCTTCCCGGGAAATTCTTGGATATTACCAGCATCCTCCATTGACTTCCTTGATGTACACCTCGAATATAGGATTTTCCAAGCGCGCCCACCCAATAGGGATCACCACCAAATGTCTTTGTCCCCAGATCGCCCCCGGATGTAATGCTTATTTCATCCAGGACATCCAAAGAAGGACCGAGTAATAAATTAAATCCAAGTGATGAGAGTTCCTGACCTAGGACTGTGCCGACTTTAAATGCGTTTTCTTGATTCCATGATGCTCCAATAGCCATTTCATTAGGCAAGGAAGTCAAGCCAGTAATGATTTGATCACTTGGCGCAAGATCGCCATCTTGCGAGATACCGACGAATAACGGAATATATGTTGATTCCTGATTAGACAACGGAATTCCCCCGGCAATATTCTCTGTTTTCGTGTTTGCTGCATTTTGTAATGTGCTGATAAGCTGATAAGTTGACTCAATGGTTCCATCAGGACCCGTGAAATTATCATTGTTAGACCGTAACACTACTCCACCGATGTGGTGATTTACTATCAAATCAAAAATCTTGGACGCGGTTGTAACTTGATTTCCAGAGAATCCCACCAAAAAAAGCTGGCCGACTTTTTCCTCAGGGGATAATCCATTTACAATGGCTTGAACTGCCTGCTCCTTGATGATTCCATTTTGAGTGTTCTTGGCTAAAGCGACATCCAATGGGAATATCGTGGTTATCAATAAAAGTAAAACCACTGAACAGTGATGGACTATTTTAGAAATCAAATCAGACTTCATATAGCAATTGACTCTTTTGGATATTCGTTCAGGATATCCAGAAAAACCTCTTCGTGAATATTATCACCTATTATTACACAGCAAGGAGAATACCCAGTTACACTACCAGTCATTATAGCTGCAAGATGGACAACCCCTGAACCTTTTTCGCGTTGTCCAAGATAATACCATGCATAAGCAATCACCTTACGGATTTCGGTCTCGGTGATGAAAACGATATCTTCGAAAACTGCTTCACCATTGGGAATGTAACTAAAGATTCTTCGAGCGCTCCCGAAAGACCATCAGCAAGACTTGGTCGAACAATCACATCATTCTATTAATGGAGTTGGAAGATGCATAGAAAAATGGAGATGCATTAGATTCTTATCCTCAATTAGGATAGGATTAAAAACAAGACTGGATAAACGGTCTCTGGCTAGTTCCAGATATTCTCGGAGGATCAATTACCACCTCTGATTCTTATGGCAGTTGGTGGATCATCCGTGATGATCCCATCGACCTGGTCGGTGAAACATCTCTGGATATCCTGGGAGGAATTTACCGTCCAAACATTTACTTTTCGATGGATATCATGTTGATGACGGATGAAGTCCCGTGTGGCATAAGTATAAAATGGATGGATAAGTTCTGGTGCCAGCATTCTACCGATGAAAGACCTCCCTAGAAAACCAATGAAACCATTCCCGGTCAGCAAAGCTGCCGGAACATCCGGTAGTAATCGTTTGATCCTAAGGAGTATTTTTGGATGAAAAGTCGAAAAAAGTATGTTGTGGTTGATGTCATGTTTCTGAATCAATTGTGCGACTTTTTCAGGAAGTGCATCGCCGGGTGATGCATAGCTTGTCAATTCCACGTTAATCAACATTTTCCTTCCAAGTAGATCAAACACTTCATTGAGTGTGGGAATTTTTTCTCCGCGAAATTTTTCAGCAAAGTGGGATCCCGCATCCAATACTCTAAGTTGCTTGAGTGTCTTTTCAATTATTCTCCCATGTGAACCTGTTGTCCTTTCCAATGTTTGATCGTGGATCACCACTACTTCGCCATCGATGGTTAATTTCGCATCTAATTCAATTCCATCAGCTCCTTGTTCATACGCCAATTTAAACGCGGACAATGTGTTCTCTGGTGCATACATCGAAGCGCCCCTGTGGGCAATGATCAGGGGTTTTTGTTGTTGATGATCCATGATTTACAACTCGACGAAATAAGATTCGGCTGCGCGGTCCAGGAGCTCGCGGGTCATCGCAGGCTCCACGCCCAGATATTTGGCTATATCCAGGATCTGATCGCAAAGATCACGGGGATGCACAGCACGTAATTTTCGATTGGGTTTTACGTACCATTCCTGTAGCAGATACGCCAGTCCCTGATCATTATAGGAGACACCTTTGGTCCCAGCTACACGGTGGAAGATCTCTCGATAATCTTCATAAGAAGGATCTGTAATCTCGATTTTGTGCCTTAATCGGCGCAGAAATGCTTCATCCACCAGATCCTTGGGTGGCAAATTGGTTGAGAAAATGACCAGGACATCGAAGGGAACATCAATTTTTCGTCCGGTATGCAGAGTCAGGTAATCAATGCGGTTCTCAAGGGGTACAATCCACCGATTTAACAAATCGCGCGGACGAACTTGCTGGCGGCCAAAGTCATCGATTAAGAAGATCCCGCCGTTTGCACGCAATTGAAAAGGTGCTTCATAAAATTTCATTACATCATCAAAGACAAGGTCAAGCCCTGCCAGGGTTAGTTCGCCACCGGCGACAATGAACGGTCGTTTAATCTTAATCCAACGGGTATCCCGCCTTGATGCTCGCACCCCTGTTGCGGAGGCTGCTGGCGCATCACTTTCATCCGAAATTTCATGATTAACATTATCAAATAACTTTATAACCTGACCGTCGACATAAATCGCATAAGGAATATACATCGCTTGTGATAACACCAGATTTCCAACCGCTCGAGCAACACTGGTCTTGCCATTCCCAGGAGGTCCGTAAATAAAAATTGACATCCCGGAATTTACCGCTGGTCCAAGTTTATGAAATGTCTTTTCAGCAAGTGTTAGAGTAGAAAGCACCTGCTGCATGATCCTCGGATTGGTTTGGGTACGACCTCGACTTTGCTTTAGGATGGACGCGTTATAATCCGCAACCGGCACTGGTGCAGGGCCAGCATATTGACTTCGTTCCAGAGCTTCCCTTGCCCGGCTAATACCAGCCCCCGTGATTGCATAAAGATATGCACCTTCACCCAGTCCCATCTGAGAAGAACGAACCTCAACCAGCTTCTCGCGCTTAAGCGCTTCAAGCAGCTGGTCAACAACTCCTGCAAAAGGCAAAGCAATTTCCTCAGCAATTTTAAAACCGGTAAAATAACCTTGAAAATACATCACCTTTAAAATAAGATCCTGCAGCCAGAGTGGTGATAAGCCAGTATCCTCTATTTTATTAATAGCTGGTGGCAGGAATGGTGAAGCAGCTGCACTGCCAACAGGCGCAGTGTGCTTTTTTATGGGATTACTTGTCATTGTTTCCTCCGTCATTCGACAAGTCGTGTTCCTTCTAAGAGTAAATTATAGCATTATTCGAAATATGCTTTTTCTTGCTTGCCCGCAGTTCTTCCTCCACTTATAATACCAGTATGAAAGTAAGCGTTGTGATCCCGGTTTTCAATGAAAAGAAAACCATTGAAGAAATCATCAAGCGTGTTTCTGATTCTCATATTCCATCGGAGATCATCGTCGTCGATGATGGGTCCACCGATGGAACATTGTCTTTGCTTACAAAGCTGGAAAAAAATGCGAAGAAGATCAAAGTATTCTCCCATCAAAAAAACCTCGGGAAAGGCGCCGCGGTTTCACAGGGAATCAAAATCGCTTCGGGTGATGTGGTAATTATCCAGGATGCGGACCTGGAATACGATCCCCGTGAATTTCCCAAATTGTTAAAACCCATCGAAGAAGGAATCGCAGATATCGTCTATGGCTCCCGTTTCTTGGGAGCCGCCAGAAGACCAATCCTTTTTTGGAATATGGTGGCTAATAAGATCCTGACTTTTTTCACAAATATTTTATATAACAACATCCTGAGTGATATGGAGACTGGATATAAAGTATTCCGCAGGGAGAAGTTTAATGATCTTAATATTAAAGCACGGCGCTTTGATTTTGAGCCGGAATTCACCGCGAAAGTATTAAAACGAAAATATAGAATATACGAAGTTCCAATCGCATTCAATCCACGTGATTATTCTGAGGGGAAAAAGATAAAAATGGGAGATGCCTTTGTAGCTCTCTGGACATTGATTAAATACCGGTTTGTTGATTAACTCCTGGCAAGTATCTTAATTGAACCAAAAACGTACCTGAGGCTGCTAAAGTTAATCCCAGGATATCCAAACCATTCAACTTCTCGTCCAAGAATATAATGGCCAGGATTGCAATAAAAATCAACATCAGGCTATTGATCATGCTTGATTCCATGGCAGTTAGAGATTGAAGAGAGAGATTCCACAATGGAAACGCGACAGCGGTATTCATTATTCCCAGCCACAGGATAATCAATGTATTGCTCATAGAGATTTTGGGAATTCCTTGGAAAATCAATCCCATCCCAAGCAGTAAAATCCCCCCTACTCCAATACTTACCCAAGTTACTATGATCGGATTTATCCTTGAATCACGATTGATATTTCTTGATAGTAAAGCACTATAAGAATTGATTATCAAGCAGGTGATCGCAGCAAAATAACCAAGGATCGCATAATTCCCATTTTGGAAAGGTATAAAATAGATCAAAATTCCAATTAGATTAATAATTAGCCCAAACCATTGTAGTAATGTCGGCTTCTCTTTTAGAAAGAAAATTCCCAATATAGCAATCAGAGCGGAAGTAAAATTCAGAATGAGACTGGTAGTGACTGCTGGGAGAATTGATAAAGCAATATACATTGCTCCTTGCGTCAAGGCAATAAAAAGTATCCCTAACCAGATAAGATCCAACCATTGTTTTCTCGATAACTTAGTCAACTCATTCCGCAATCGCTGTCGAGAAATGAATGGAATCAAAGCCAGAAAAGCCAGGGTATAGCGTAACCCGGCAAGCGTCAGAGAAGGCACTTCCTCCACAGCGATCTTGATAAGAATCCAAGAAGTTGACCAAAGTATTACTACGATGATGGCAAAAAATATCGCTTTCATCCGTTTGGAAAATCTAGAATTCAATTTGGGAATTACCTTCAAAATACGTTGTGGATATCTTTAACATTCAATTGCAATGAACTAAAGCCATTATATTCATTGCGCTCGAATGAGTAGAGGAGATCTACCATCGGTGGCATTTTCATGGCCCAATCTCCTTTTCGAAAAGCAATTGCATCGTAGGTTATGCCACCATCACTAACCGTCATTTTCAGATGTTTATTTTCTGTACCGATGGGTTTAAAACGCTGGACTTTCAGTCCTCGACTTATAAACAGTGCTTCTGGATTTCCCAAGCCGGTTGGCTGCAGATCATCCAGGAAAGGAAGCAAATCGGGTTTCAGGGATGCAAGAGGGATTTCAACATCAGCAGATATTTTTGGTTGAAGGATTTGGCTGGATAATTCCCTGCGTGCGATATCCTTTAACCGGGTTGTCAATTCTTCAAGGTTTTCGTTTTTTACCGTGAATCCAGCCGCCATGGCATGACCTCCATGGCGAACAAGCAGATCAGCACATTCATCCAGCGCACTGGTAATATGGAATTCCGGGATCGACCGGCATGAAGCCCTGGTATTATTCTCTTCTTTTTTACCAACGATGGCTGGGCGATAAAATGACTCCGTTAATTTAGCAGCGGCAAGCCCCACAATCCCTTCGTTGAAACCTTCATCCACAGCAAATAATATCAAATCATCGCCATTACTAGCCGCTATTTCTGCCGCTTTCTTTTGAATCTCCTGGGTGAGTTTTTGCCGCTCCCTATTCTGTTCATCAAGTTTGAGAGCCTTTGGCGCTGCAGTTTCCATATTCCTTGAAACTAAAAGGTTGAATGATTCCAGCGCAGTATCCATCCGCCCTGAAGCATTAAGCCTTGGGCCCAGCATGAAGCCAATATCAGAAGCAGTTACTTTCTCAATATTTACACCTGAGATATTTGCCAACGAGAATAAACCTGGTCTTCGACCAGAACGGATTTGAGCCAGACCAGCTCTCACAAGTGCTCTATTTTCGCCAACCAATGGGACGATATCCGCAACAGTACCCAATGCCACAAGGTCGAGCCATCGGAAAATGTCAATATCGGTAGTCTTAAGATCATTTACCAGAGCTTGAGCTATCTTAAAAGCCAAACCGACACCGGCTAGTTGTTTATTGGGGTATTCATCGAATTCCTGTTTTTGACATACAACCGCGTAAGCATTTGGAAGCTCATCTTTGGGGTGGTGGTGATCACTAATAATAAGATCCAGCCCGATTTCGCGGGCATGTTCAGCTTCTTTTGGACTACGGATCCCACAATCTACTGTAACGACTACCTTGTTGCCCTCTTTAGCTAATGCATCCAGAGCTTCATTATTTAGTCCATATCCTTCATCAAAGCGATTGGGGATATATTCTCGAACATCAGCCCCCAATTCGCGAAGCACTTCCACGAGCAGCACTGTGGCAGTGACGCCATCCACATCATAGTCGCCATAAATCGCAATTGGCTCCCCGGATTTGATCGCATTTTCAAGTCTATCAATTGCGCGATCCATGTTCTTAAGTAAGAACGGATCGTGGATTTGACCTCCAGCAGTAAGGTAGATTTCTGCGGATTCAGTAGTGATGCAACCACGGTTATAAAGAATTTGTCGAAAAGGTGCAGGATATCGTTGAAGAGCCGAGTCAATTTCGGCAGGAATTTTATCGGGGATAACCCATTTTTTTAATGTGAGATCGGTCATGCAGGATTCTGTTCAAAGTGGAATCGTGGGACGCGGTCTGCAAGTCCACAGACAACTTCATAGTTGATCGTCCTCCAGGTCGCTGCAAGATCGTCGACGGTTATTACTTCTTCACCCTGACATCCGATCAGCACTACCTCGTCACCAATTTTGGCATCCGGAACCTCGTCAAGTTGAACCATGCATTGATCCATGCAAACTGCGCCTACCACCGGTACTCGTTTGCCATGCACCAGGACAAAATTTCCCGGTTCCCGCCGGAAACCATCTGCATAACCAATTGCAATGACGCCAATCCTTTCCGTTTTTTTGGTGAAATAGTGGAAGTTATAACTTACACCGTGTCCAGGAGGGAGTATTTTGATCGCGGTGAGATGGGTTTTCCATGAAAGCGAAGGATTGAATCCTCGGGGAAGTTTTGACTCTTGCGATGGATTAATCCCATAAACAGCAATTCCACAGCGTGTTATATCATATCGTCCACTTGGGAAATTTAATGCCCCGGCAGAGTTGGCAGCATGAATAACTTCAATCTGAATCCCCTCTCGATCCAATTCGTGTAACACGTCGTTAAACCGTGCGATTTGTTCTTCCGTGGTGGAATAACTTGGTTCATCCGCTCTTGCGAAATGGGTGAATACTCCCTCCAAAGCTAGTCCTTTTAATTTGGTCATCAAGCTAATAAAAGAAACAGCTTCTTCAGCAAATACCCCCAATCTGCCCATCCCGGAATCCACTTTTATATGGATCTTGACCTTATGACCTGTATTTATTGCACTATCCGAATACGCTTCCGCGATTGCACGGTCATAAACAGTCACTGATATTTCTTCCTGGATTGCTTCAGGTATTCGCTTCGGAGGAGTGTATCCAAGAACAAGGATGCGGGTGGTTATTCCTGCTTTTCGTAAAGTGAGTCCTTCTTCAATCCTCGCAACACCCAGCCATCCCACACCAGCTGATTGCGCTGCTTCACTTACCTCTACCAAGCCGTGACCATATGCATTGGCTTTAACCACAGGCATAACAGGACTTCCGGATAATCGCTCCAAATGATCGATATTGTTTTTTATTGCCCCCAGGTCAATTTCAAGCCAGGTCGAACAGGCTTCGACGTCAGGATGATGTTCCATTTCCATGCGCCCAAGTATAAACGCAGCAGGTCATATCATCAAGAAGAGTGGATTCAACAGATCAGGGCGTTATAATTGCAGCGGTGTCAAACTTCGAATTTTCCTTTCAATTATTGGGTACCCAGGAAAAAGCTCGGGTGGGAAAATTTTATACTCCCCACGGGGAGATACCCACCCCCATCTTCGCTCCTGTAGGCACTCAGGCAACTGTCAAAGCAGTCACACCATCCCAATTGGAGGAGATCGGTGCAAGCCTGGTTTTGGCAAATACCTACCATCTTTACCTCAGGCCAGGGGATGACCTGGTTAAGGAGCTGGGCGGTTTGCATGTCTTTATGCATTGGGATAAACCCATCTTGACCGATTCGGGTGGATTTCAGGTTTTTTCGTTGGCAAAATCCAGAAAGATTGATGACGACGGCGTAACCTTTAAAAGCCATGTCGATGGTTCAACCCATCGTATAACTCCTGAGAAATCCATATCCATTCAGGAGAACCTTGGTGCGGATATCATCATGACTTTCGATGAATGTTCTGATTCCAGCCAGCTTGATTATTCCGAAATAGCCATGAAACGCACACACGAATGGGCTGAACGCTGCATTAAAGCAAAGAAAAGGCAAGATCAAGCGTTATTTGGAATCGTGCAGGGTGGGATTTCTACTAAATTACGAATCCAATCCGCAGAGTTTATCAAGTCCCTTGATTTCCCCGGATATGCCATCGGTGGATTATCCGTAGGAGAATCCAAACCACAAATGCACAAGATCCTCGAATTAGTAAATGATATCCTCCCCGTGGATAAACCCCGTTACCTGATGGGAGTGGGTTCCCCGGAGGATCTCATCAACGGAATTCTACGTGGGGTGGATATATTTGATTGCGTGTTGCCCACCCGATTGGCACGACATCAGGCAGCTTTTACCATGAAAGGAAGGATCAATCTTCTCAATGCCATCAACGGCAGGGACGCAAATCCCATCGATTCTGAATGTGGATGTTATACATGTCGAAATTTCAGCCGTGCCTATCTTCGACATTTGATCATCGCAAAAGAAATGCTGGCTTCGACACTTATTTCAATCCATAATCTTTACACCTTATTGGAAATTACCCGACGTTCAAGGCAGGCAATTTTGAATGGGGATTTTAATCGTTATGCACACGATTTTCTATCACACTGGAATTCCAAATCAAATTCACTAAATGAAGAGCTATAACCAATGACTATTATTCAAGCGATTATTTTAGGAATAGTTCAGGGACTTACAGAATTTCTGCCAATCTCGAGTTCGGCTCATCTGGTCATTGTGCCATATTTATTAAATTGGACTTTTCCTGAATCACAGGTATTTATTTTCGATGTGTTGATCCAGATCGGGACGCTGCTGGCAGTAATAATACATTTTTGGTCCGATCTAATTAAGATCTTGAAAGCCTGGATCAAAGGGATTCTCGATCGTAAACCATTCGAGACTTCTGATTCGCGTTTCGGATGGTTGTTGATTGTTTCCACCATACCTGCCGGAATCCTGGGACTCTTGATCAAGGATTACGTCGAATCGGTTTTTCAAAATCCATTTGGGACCGCAGGACTCCTATTAGTGACAGCTTTATTCTTGTTCCTTGGAGAAAGATTTGGTAAAAAGAATCGAAAGCTGGGTAAATTGACCTGGATTGATGCAGCCTGGATAGGTCTCTGGCAGGCAGTATCCATCTTCCCGGGAATTTCAAGATCCGGTTCAACCATAACGGGAGGATTATTGCGTGATCTTGACAGGGAATCTTCAGCCCGTTATTCATTTTTGATGGCAGTACCCATCATGCTGGCAGTGGGTTTATTGAGTGTATTGGATTTAATTCAAGTTCCGTCGCTTTCTACATTTTTACCAGTGCTTACTGTTGGTTTTTTCACCTCTGCAGTGGTTGGATATTTTAGTATCCGTTGGTTATTAAGATTTGTCTCTCGGAATTCTCTATATCCATTCGCTATTTATTGCCTGGTTTTGGGCAGCCTCACAATGATATATGCTGTAACGTTTCCAAAAAAAGAGCTCCAAATTTCAAATGGAAATACACCACTGATTATGGTTCAATCTTCACCCTCCCTGGATTGGCTGGTCCCCACTCTATCCAGGTGCGCGCAGAATGAGACAACGGTAAGATTTGAAATTAATATTTCGCCATTTATTAAGTCTCCCCATGACGGCATCATTTTGCAAATGGATAATCCGGGAGATCCTGGAACAGAAACCATCGTCCTGGGTGAGGATCAAATAGCATTCATAAGCAATAAGCAAAACACTCATCCTGCACTATCTTCTGAAGAATTGATTGATATTTTTTCTGGCAAGATTAAAACCTGGGCTAATGGTAATGAAATTCATACGTATGTATATCCGCAAAAGATGGATCTCCAAAAATTCTTTACCGACATATGTGCTTCCATATCATAAAATTTCCAGTAAGTCATATTTGGTTGCAGATCCGGGAGAAATGATCAATGCGATAGAGAATGATATAAATGCCATTGGATTTATTACCACCAGGAACGTCGTGGAAAATCCCAATATATCAATCCTGACTTTGGGGAATCCCATTGGCAGTCTTCAGATATTTGCGATAAGTTCAAAAGAAATTTTCCCACAAGCACGAAATTGGCTCGCATGTACTCAATCGCAAATCGCACCCTTGCAATAATGGTCGGATAACACAGGTCTTTATTAAAGTTTATTTTTTCAAATCGCTCATGTTCCGTCTATCAACCTAAAATAAAACCAATCTGAGGAAAATATTTTTTATCGATGCAGATTACTTTTACAATCAAGAAGCAAGAGTTCAATCTTAGCAGCACCCTCAATCCCGCTGACAAAGGATCTTCTATGCCCGGGTTGTGGTTTGCCAACATCAAGCAGAGGTTTGTGTTCATTCTGTTAAACAATCAAGAGACCCTGATAAAATCAGGGTCTCGATTTTTTATACCATTTCAAGGTAACGCTTGATCTCCCAATCCATCACATTGATGCGGTATTCTTCCCATTCCGCCAGTTTGGCACGCCTGAATGCTTCATAAGCCATAGGACCGATGGCTGACTTGACGATATCATCCCTATCAAGTTCCTGAAGAGCTTCATATAACGAGCCCGGCAACTCTTTGATCCCCAGCGTTTTTCGTTCCTCAAGGCTCAACTCGTAGACATTGATATTATTCAATGGCGCTGGTGGTTCTAATTGTCGTTCGATACCATCCAGGGCAGCCGCGAGCATGACTGAAAAAGCCAGGTATGGACTGCAGGATGGATCAGGGCATCGCAGCTCTGCCCGCGTCGCTTTCTCCATACCCGGTGTATATTTCGGGATTCGAATGAGTGCAGACCGGTTGATTTGTGCCCAGCCAATATAAACTGGTGCCTCGTAACCAGGGACCAGGCGTTTATACGAATTTACAGATGGTGCAAGGATGGCAGATAAAGCCCTGGCGTGAGCCAAGTTGACCAGCAATGAAACCATATGCGACCGCTGATAAATTGAACTCATCATTCGCATCGAAAAATATTGGTTTCCCGGATGAATCAAACATGGATTGATGGCAATGCATTCCTGACCCATTGATGCCAAATATCGGTTTAGGCATAAAGGAAGCCACCAATCCATGTTGAGCAGCAATGGCTTTTATTGTGTACTTTAATGTGAGTACATTATCTGCTGTCCGGAGAGCGTCAGCAAACCTGAAATCGATCTCGTGCTGGCCTAACGCAACCTCGTGATGGCCAACCTCAACCTCCAAACCCATGCTGTTTAGCGCAGCCATTAATTCCGTCCGCACTCTGACAGCTTCATCATTCGGAGAGAAATCGAAATAACCGCCCACGTCGTGGGGAACCGGGTGAATGCTTTCTTCACCATTCCTGCGGAATAGGAAGAATTCAGGTTCTGGACCTACATTGAAAGTCCACTTTCGATCCTCGAGTGCTTTCAGATTCTTTTTCAGAATTCCCCGTGGGTCACCAGGAAATGGTGATCCATCCGGTTGATAGATATCACAGAAAAACCTTGCTCTTCGAAATTCCTCCGGGGACCACGGCAGAACCGCATAGGAATCAGGATCGATACGCAAATGCAT
This sequence comes from uncultured Chloroflexia bacterium, assembly GCA_963804865.1. Lineage (GTDB taxonomy): Bacteria > Chloroflexota > Anaerolineae > Anaerolineales > Anaerolineaceae > CAVVEQ01. Next base: position 116,296 of record CAWDSH010000001.1, on the reverse strand, counting down.
ATCGCTCTCCTGAATGCGGGCGAAGCCTTCCACAGATGAGCCATCAAACCAAACGCCGTTCTCCAGGGCACCCGCAAGCTGCTCGACCGGTGCATCCACAGATTTGACCACTCCGGTGACATCGCTGAACTGGTATGAAACAAACCGGATATTATCTTTACTTACTCTTTCCAAGATTTCTTTCTTATCCATTCCGACCTCCAAATGATATAAGGATTGGTGAGAGAATGACCTGGGTTTAGGTCATGCCCTCTAAATAAATCATTTTGGAGAATGAAGCCGGTTTGGCTTCGGAGGCATCCGCTGATCGATCGATTTTTCCTGTGATTTCGCTATCCCCCACAGGTTAGCGTTCTCTTTGCAGAGAAGAACCTCCACCTCGTAATCCAGATTCTTATTTCACAATAACCATCTGGATTCAGCCGCTGTTCTCCTGTCGATTAATTTTGCCGATAATAACACCATTAATTATTTTGTCAAGATATGCTTTTAAGGGAAATCTCTTGTCATTTAGTACAAATGTACTATAATAATGTTTGAGTGATTCATTTTAGATTGATTATTTAAGGATATAATTTTTTTAGTTCACACCAAGGAGCCCACGATGGCACGAAAATCCGATTCAGATGAAGAAATGACACCTATGCATCCCCCCTCACCCATGGACGAAGCACGCAGGGCGGTTTTGGAAAAAGCCTTATCCGATATCGTGAAACGGTACGGTGAAGGATCGATAATGCGTATGGGTGAAGCAGGTCACTTGACCGTTGAAGCCATCCCCACAGGATCCTTATCGCTGGACCTGGCTCTTGGGGTCGGCGGTATTCCCCGTGCGCGTGTAACAGAAATTTATGGACCGGAATCTTCCGGGAAAACTACCCTTTGTCTTCACATCGTGGCAGAGGCGCAAAAAATGGGTGGAACTGCAGCGTATGTTGATATGGAACATGCTCTCGATCCTGCATATGCAATCCGCCTGGGTGTAAACGTTCAAGATCTGCTCGTCTCGCAACCAGATACGGGAGAACAAGCTCTGGAGATTGTGGAAACCTTGGTGCGCTCCGGTGCTGTGGATATCGTGGTGGTGGATTCCGTGGCTGCCCTTGTACCACGATCGGAGATCGAAGGTGATATGGGCGATGCCACCATGGGTATGCAAGCCCGCCTCATGTCTCAAGCTTTACGAAAACTCTCCGGTGCGATCAACCAGACAAAAACTGCCGTGGTTTTCACCAACCAACTCCGACAAAAAATTGGTGTCATGTTCGGGAATCCTGAAACTACTCCCGGAGGTCTAGCGCTAAAATTCTATGCATCCGTGCGATTGGACGTGCGAAGAATCCAATCCATCAAAGTTGGTGCAGAAATCACGGGTTCACGTGTCCGAGTGCGTGTGGTCAAGAACAAGGTTGCGGCTCCATTTCGCACGGCTGAATTCGATATCATGTATAACGAAGGCATCTCAACTGAAGGTGATATTGTCGATCTAGGTTCCCAGATGGAGATCATCGCCAAGCGTGGTGCGTTCTTCTCTTATGGAGATACGCGACTGGGTCAAGGACGGGAGAATGCCAAGGAATATTTAAGGCAAAATCCTGAATTGGCTGCTGAAATCGAAAAGGCCATCCGTCAACGTGCCGTGGGTGGCGAAGTACCCTTGAATCTTGCTGTTGCGGGAGAGGAAGAAAGTTACACCGAATCCTAGAACTCTTGCTCATAACGATGAAATTGCCTTTTAATAAACCGATATTGCTTATCCTGGTTGGTGCGTTCATGTTGGCAGGTTGTGCTCTGCCAAGGCCACAAAGGTATGCGCCGGATTCGGAGCTCACTCCAATCTTTATTCCCCCAGAATTGCACCCAGCAACACCCACCCCGGACGCTTCAAAATCCACTGGCAAAAATCCTGAACAAGATTTGAATTGTGTTGATGGATTATCTTTTTTGAATGATTTGACCATCCCGGATGGAACGGAAGTTAAGATCAATGATCCCATCGAAAAACAATGGGAGGTGAAGAATACTGGAACCTGCAACTGGTCCGAGAATTATTCTGTTCGACTTGTGGCTGGGTTAAGTTTGGGTGCAAACCCGGAACAGAAAATCTACCCGGCGTTAGGTGGCAGTAAAGTCGTGCTGAGCATTGATTTTCTTGCGCCGTTAACACCCGGAAATTATCGCAGCGCCTGGCAAGCCTATAATCCTAAAGACCAACCTTTTGGCGATATTTTCTATATCGACATTGTTGTAAAAGCGCCCTGATCAAATTTTGCGACATGTATTCCTCGCTCTTCAAACTCGGTAAAAGGGTATTTAGTCATCCCATCTCAATCATCTCGGTTGGGACTTTTTTAGTCATGGTCGTTTTATCACTCATGACAGATGTTGTTTTTGGATTCAAACAAGGGACACTTACTCAGCAAAATGAAATTGAACCATTCATCACCGAGAATGATTTTCAAATTCAATCCCCCACCCCATTTTTCCCGTTGCCGACCAATACTGCTCCTCCAACTGTAACTCAGAACTCCTACGATCACCTCTTCACCCACTCCGACCAATACTTCAACTCCTTTACCAATTTCGGTAGATAATCTCCCGGTAAGTGCTGAGATTGCCGGTCTCATCGGGCACGCGCAATACTATACACTGGATTGTGAAACGCGGTCAGCGGTGGATTGGGCGGAATTCCTCGGTTATTCCATTAGCGAATTGGATTTTCTTGAGAACCTCCCGCTAAGCGATAATCCTGAAGAGGGATTTGTTGGCTATTTTTGGGATGCTCCTGGATCAATCCCACCTTTGAGCTACGGTGTTCATGCTGATCCTATCGCCAGGCTATTAAGAGAATATGAAGTACCTGCAATTGCAATGAAAGGTATGACCTGGAATGAATTGCAACTTGAGATTGCGCAAGGACGACCTGTTATCGCCTGGGTGATCTATCAAATCGGATATAGCCAGGCAGTGACTTATACCTCCAGCGATGGCGATACAACCCTTGTTGCTCCATATGAACATACCGTCATTGTTGCCGGGTATGATTCGGAAGAGGTCATTGTGATCGATGGAGACCTCAAGTACAGCGTACCCCTGGAGCAATTTCTACTATCATGGAGTATTTTAGGAAATATGGCAATTGTTGTGGAATAAAAATGGATGTGTTTTCTCTGATAAATAGAACCAGCCTGCCAAATGCAAGCTGGTTTTTTTAACACGTATTTCAAAATAAATTCTAAGTGCCTTCTTCCCAGGAGTTCAAATATTTAACCTGCTCGGGCGATAATACATCGATGGTGATCCCCATTGCAGCAAGCTTCAAGCGTGCGATTTCCTTATCGATATCTTCCGGAACACTGTAAACCTGTTTCTGCAGCTTGCTGTAATTCTTTGCCATATATTCAAGGCTGAGCGCCTGGTTGGCAAAGGACATGTCCATCACGCTGGCAGGATGGCCTTCCGCAGCCGCCAGGTTGATCAATCGACCTTCGCCAAGGATGAAAACCCGTCGTCCGTCCTTCATGCGATATTCTTCAACATATGGCCTTACTAGATTCTTCGATGCCGCCATTTCTTCTAATGACGGGATATTAATTTCCACATTGAAGTGTCCGGAATTGGCAACAATCGCGCCGTCTTTCATCACCTCAAAATGGGATTTATCAATCACATTCAGATCCCCTGTCACAGTGCAGAAAATATCACCGATTTGTGCTGCTTCAGCCATAGGCATTACGCGGTAACCATCCATCACTGCTTCCAGTGCTTTCAAAGGATCCACTTCGGTAACAACAACACTCGATCCCATGCCTCGTGCCCGGCTTGCCAAACCTCGACCACACCAGCCGTATCCAGCCACAACGAAGATTTTTCCTGCCAAAAGGATATTTGTTGCCCGAACAATTCCATCCAAAGTGGATTGCCCGGTTCCATACCGATTGTCAAAGAAATGTTTGGTCAGGGCATCATTCACGGCGATGATGGGATAACCCAAAGCCCCATCCGCTGCCATTGCACGCAGCCTGATGACGCCTGTCGTCGTTTCTTCGGTTCCACCCATAACATCCGGGATTAGTTCCTTGCGTTCCTTGAGCATCGTGCTGACCAGGTCAGCGCCATCATCCATGGTGAAATGGGGTTTATGATCGAGGGCAGCTCGAATGTGCTTGTAATATGTGACGTTGTTTTCACCCTTGATGGCAAAAGTGGGAATTTCGTCATGAGAAACCATCGAGGCTGCCACGTCATCCTGGGTTGACAAGGGATTGGATGCTGTCAGGACAATATCCGCGCCTCCAGCTTGTAACGTTTTCATGAGATTGGCGGTTTCAGTTGTAACATGCAGACATGCTGAAACACGCAAACCTTTGAGTGGTTTCTCTTTTGAGAACCTATCTTTGATCATCCGCAAAACGGGCATTTCGCGTTCTGCCCAATCTATTTTCCGCCTGCCGCCTTCTGCAAATGACATATCTTTAACATCGTATTTTTCCATTTTTTCTCCTAATAAGTTCAATTTCACTCAACCAGGGCGTCCAGGACGCCATTATCATCAAAATGCTTTCGATAACGCTCAATAAATTGTTGTGGAGTGTAGCTATGATTTTGAGTTCCTCGTTGTTCGAGGCAATATGTTGCAGCCAGGGAGCCCATTTGCCCGCAAGTCTGCCAATCGAATCCCTTTCGATACCCTCTCAAGAATCCTCCCCGGAATGCATCGCCAACACCCGTTGGATCAGCGATTTTTTCCGGAGGAACGATGGGTATCATGAATTTATTATCACCAGAGTATACAACTGCTCCCGCTTCTCCAGCGGTAACAACCATGAACTTTAATATAGTGAGTATTTCCGTGGGAGTAAATCCAGTTCGTTTTTGAAGCAGCTCATATTCATAATCATTAAGGAAAAGACTTTCACAATTTTCAACTCCAACCCTGATATCTTCAACATCCACCCGCACGATCTGCTGACTTGGATCGTACAGATAAGGTATATGCAAAGACTGGCATTCCTCACAGTACTGGCGCATCGCTTTGGGATCATTCGGCGAGATTACCACCAGCTCGGGTTGTTTATCCTTAATTTCATTTATCGACACCTCACCAGCGTGTGCCATCGCTCCTGTATAAAAACTGGCGATCTGTGCGTTTGAAAGGTCAGTGTTGGCGAAGAAAGATGCAGTGAATTCCCCGGGGATAACGCGAATGAATTCGGTATTCACTCCTTTGTCTTCGAGGAATCGCCGGTAATCTTCGAAATCTTCACCGACCGTGCCTAGAACATAAGGTTTTTCTCCCAACAACGCCAGAGTGTAGGCGATATTTGGTGCTGTGCCCCCGCGCTGTTTCACCATTGAATCAACCAGGAAGGAGAGGCTGATCGAATCTAGATGATCGGGTAGGATGTGATCACGGAAATAACCCGGAAAGGACATCAAATAATCATAGGCGATTGAGCCGGTACAAACAATTGTCATTATTTCACCTCAAAATGCTTTCCCAATAATCGCGCAAGGTTCTTTTGATACGGAGGTTGAACTATACCATATTCAGTAACCAGTGCTGTTAGTAGTTCATGGGGAGTGACATCGAATGCAGGATTTCGTGCTTTTGCACCCTTGGGAGCTATCGCACTATGATCGAACTGAAGATCCAGCACTTCTCGTTGATCTCTTTCTTCTATTTGAACGAAATCACCTTCGGTTTTTGTCAAATCGACAGATGAAGACGGAAATAATGAATATACAGGAACATGATTCTCATGCGCGGCTAGAGCCAGCATATAGGTTCCAATTTTGTTGATCACATCTCCATTGGCTGTTACACGGTCTGCCCCGAACATCACTTTATGAACCTCACCTTTTCGAAGGAAATACCCTGCGGCATTGTCAGTGATGATTTCAAATGAAATTCCCATTTGGCTTAATTCCCAGGCTGTCAACCGGGCACCCTGTAATCTTGGACGGGTCTCATCAACCAGAACATGGACTCGTTTTCCTTGTTCGTGCGCAGTGCGGATAGCACCCAATGCTGTCCCCCAGTCCACCGTCGCAAGTGCACCAGTATTGCAATGATGGATGATTGTGTCACCATCATCTATTAAGGTCGCACCATGCAAACCGATGTTTTTATTGGTCTCGATATCCGCGTCTGCAATCTTCTCCGCAGTTTTTCTCAATTGATTATTAATTTCATCCGGGGAAAGGTTTGAGGACTCGGCAATCTTGAGCATTTTATTTATTGCCCAGGATAGATTAATCGCTGTTGGTCTGGACGCCAATAATCCATTCGCAGCATTTCTCAATTCTTCCAGAAAGACACTGCGATCATTTTTGGATTTACCTGGATCTACTAAAGCCATGCCATAAGCTGCTGCCACACCGATCGCAGGTGCGCCACGAATGGACATATTCTTTATGGACTGTGCGATATCCTGCCAGGTACTGCATAAAACGTATTCAAGCCGACCTGGCAACAAGCGCTGATCGATTATCTTTACCTGTTTTTGCTTATCATCCCATTCAATGGTACGCATCACATACACACCAAATGACGCCCTCGGTGGAGAGCGTCAGTATCATTTACAGGTGCAGTTTAACATGGACTTTCCCGTTTGTCAAAGAAATGATCGCAATTCTTCAAAACCGGCATACTTGACATCATTTTCAAATTCCATTATAAGCCTTGTATGAAAATCAAGGTTTTAGCCGCTGCTTTATTGATCTTTGCCCTTGTGGGTTGCACTCTACCACTGGGGATCTCGATTCCATCTAAAGAAACAAATACACCGTTACCCCCTGCCTACACCCCGACACCTGAACCCTCAGCGACCCCGACCATCACACCAACACCGATTCCATCGGAATGGTTGTCTATCGCTGAAGAAACCTTGTACCTGGGGGATTTCACCCAGGCCATCCAGGATTTCCAGATCGCCTATGACCAGGCACCAGATACCGAAATAAGGACTTCAGCCTTATTTGGTTTGGCACGCGCCTATTACCTTCAAGATGATTGCAGTTCCGCACTTGGTTACCTTGATCTACTTATACAGGATAGTCCCCAATCTTCGCAGGCATTATATGCGGTTTACTACAAAGCCAGATGTCAGGAATCTATACAGGCTGCCGACTTATACTCTCAATTCAGGTATCATTTCACCGGTATTCTTGACGCTTATCTATACGAGCTTGAAGGCGATTCCCGGTCCGATGCCGGGGATTATTCCGGGGCAATTCTTGCTTACCAATCGGCACTCGCATCAATTCCAGCAGGTGATTCGGACTCATTAAACCTGAAAATCGGGCAATCCTATTTGTCTGCTTTAAATTACACCGAAGCGATTCGAGTTTTTCTTGCACTTTACGACTCCACGCAGAATGATTACACAAAGGCTACTGCAAATTTGCTCGCCGGACAGGGATATATTGCTCTTGGCTTGCCGGATCAGGCTTACGCCCGTTTCCAGGATTCTGTCCTCAATTTTCCCAGGTCATATGACACATACACCGGTCTGGTTCAATTGGTTAATGATGGCATCCCGGTGGATGATCTTTCAAGAGGAATCGTTGACTATTATGCAGGTCAATATGGCTATGGCTTGGACGCGATTACACGATTTATAAACAATACTCCGGAAACGGATGCAGCTCCATATTTCTATAGAGCGCTTTGTTTTAGAGCCATGGAACAACCTGAAGCAGCGATTAATGACCTGGACATGATCATCCAGAATTATTCAGGAGACCGGTTTTGGGCACCAGCCTGGGATGAAAAAGCTTATACACAATGGGTAAATTTAGGTAATTATCGCGATGCGGCTCAGACATTATTGGATTTTGTTGCCCGGGTCCCTGATGCAGTGGAAGCTCCTCAATTCCTGTATGATGCTGGAAGGATCCAGGAAAGAGGCGGTTTATTAGGTGAAGCAGCGCTCACCTGGGGGAGATTGATCAATGAATATCCTTCCGCGAATCCCAGTTACAGGGCACTTTTCCTCTCCGCGGTAACCAATTACAGGCTGGGAAATCTGGACCAGGCATTGTTGGATTTTCAACGATCGGTGGTGCTAGCAACGGATGCTGAATCTCAATCGGGAGGTCATTTCTGGATTGGAAAAACGCAGCAAGCCAAAGGAGAGACTGCCTCGGCTTTGAGTTCGTGGGAAACCGCTGCCACCCTGGATCCGACTGGTTATTATGGAATTCGATCGGTTGAAAAGATTCTGAACCAGGCACCACTGGCTTCATCTGCAGGTTATGACCTGGGTTTTGATCTTGAAGCAGAACGGAATCAGGCTAAAGATTGGCTACTGTCTGCTTTCAACATTCCTTCTGATATTGATCTAGATTCAATTACTACTCTTGAACAGGATGCTTCCTTTAAAAGAGGATCCCTGTATTGGAACATTGGAGAATATCAGCTTGCAGATGCAGAATTTGAAGAATTGCGGCTTTATTATTCATCGGATGCAATGAATAGTTTTCGCTTGCTCGGATATCTTGTGGAATTGCGCATGACCAGGGCAGCGATTTTTACCGGGCGTCAAATTTTAAGTTTGGCAAATATGTCTGATGAGAGCACATTAACCGCACCTGTCTACTTTAACCACATCAGGTTCGGACCTTATTTCAGGAATCTCGTGCTTGAACAGGCAAATAATGAGAATCTGGACCCGCTCATCCTGTTCAGTCTTATCCGGCAGGAGAGTATGTTCAATCCCCTCGCGGGTTCTTCCGCAGGTGCCCGAGGTTTAATGCAACTGATGCCTGCAACGGGTGCTGAAATTGCCGGTCAGCTTGGCTGGCCAGCCAATTACTCGGATGGGGATCTATGGCGGGCAATAATAAATATTAGATTGGGTAGTCGCTACCTGGCGCGACAACGGGATTATTTTGATGGAGATCTTTTCTCAGCACTAGCGGCATATAATGCAGGTCCCGGTAATGTTCAGATATGGCGTGACCTGGCAGGTGGGGATCCTGATCTTTTTCTGGAGATAATCCGTTTTGAAGAAACGCGAAATTATTTGACGCAAATCGTCGAATTCAACCACATTTATCAAATAATCTATAACTCGGGACAATAGAAAACCGGGGGACATTTCTGTCCCCCGGTTTTTTCAGGTAATAAAGAATCCCAGAGGGTGTTCCAGGTATTCTCCAAGGACCTGCAAGAATTTTGCAGCTTCAACGCCATCGGATACGCGATGATCCACGGACACTGTAGCTTTCATTCTGGTCCCGATCGTAATCGTCCCATTTTTTATGACTGGCACTTCCTTTGCTGATCCTACCGCCAGGATGGCTGCTTCTGGTGGATTGATGATTGCAGCGAATTCGTCCACATCGTACATCCCCAAATTACTAATGGAGAATGTAGATCCTTCAATATCATCCGGTTTGACTTTGCCTGACCGGGCTCGATTAACCATTTCCTTTACTTCATTGGAAATCTGCTGTACAGATTTTTGATCAGCATCCTTGCATACGACTGTCAATAATCCACCCTGAAGGGAAACAGCCACGCCTACATTGACATGCCCGTAATGGATTATATTCTCGCCCTTCACCGAAGCATTTAAATTTGGGAATTGGCGCAAGGTCAAGGCAACCGCTTTAATCACAAAATCGTTGACGGATAATTTGGCATCCTCATTGAGCAGGTCATTGGCTTCTTTCCGTAACGATAACAATCTTTCAACATTATATTCGTGAGTGACATAAAAATGAGGTAATTGCTGTTTGGATTCAGTCATCCGTCGTCCAATTGCAGCTCTCAACTTATCGATCGGGAACTTTTCATCTTCACCGGGCAGTGGAAATTCCCATTGAATAGATGGCTTAGAAGGTGAAATGGTGGATTCTAAAAGAGATTTAGATGTGGAAGCAGGTTGTTTTTTCCCGGAATGAAGTGCCTTTTCGACATCCTTCTTGATAATTCTCCCCTCAGGGCCGCTGCCGGCAATTGATTTCAAATCCAATCCCTCTTCAGACGCCATTTTTCGCGCCAGGGGGGAAACGCGTAAAACTGAATTCGCTTCAGATTGTTTGGGTATCGAAACCTTTTGAGTCTCCGGGACTTCAGTCGGGGTATCTTCTTTTGCTGAAGGCAGTTCTTTTTTGATGAGCACTAAATCATTCTCATTTACTTTTTCGCCTTCAGCTGCAATGATCGCTATTGGAGTGCCTACCGGAACTGAACTTCCTTGCTCCACAAGGAATTTGTGGATAATCCCTGAAAAAGTTGATTCCACTTCAACGGTCGCCTTATCCGTTTCAATTTCAGCCAGGATGGCTCCTTTTTCAATTTTTTCACCTTCATTTTTTACCCAGCGTACAAGCGTTCCTTCCGCCATATCAAAGCCGAGTTTGGGCATAGTGACAATTTCAGCCATCACATCACCTCCTTTACAGCTTTTATGACATCCTCAACATTCGGAAGAGCAGATTGTTCAAGGACGCGGTTATAAGGCAGTGGTACTTCCAATTGTGCCACCCGTTTAATGGGAGCGTCAACATAATCGAAAGCCTGCTCATAGATCCTGCTTGAGATCTCTGCGCCGACACCGTATGATTTCCACCCTTCTTCCACAACTACTGCCCGGTTGGTTTTCTTAAATGACTCGATCACTGGTTCCATATCAAGGGGTCGAAGTGTACGCAGGTCAACGATTTCTACCTCAATTCCATCCTTCGCCAGTTGCTCGGCGGCTTTCATCGATATCTCGAGCATCTTACTGTAAGTTACGATGGTCACGTCCCTGCCTTCTCTTTGGACGATTGATTTTCCGATTGGCACAAGATGTTCACCTTCCGGAACCTCTCCGCGCACCTGATAAAGCGTCGCATGCTCAATAAACAAAATGGGATCATTAGATCGTATGGCTGATTTTAAAAGGCCTTTTGCATCCGCAGGAGTACCTGGCGAAACGACCTTTAAACCGGGGAAATGCGCAAAGATGGCATCCGGCGTCTGGGAATGCGTAGCTCCCAGCTGCCGCCCTCCTCCACCGACTGTGCGAATAACCATCGGTAACACCATTTGACCGCCAAACATGTAATGCAATTTTGCGGCCTCATTCACAATATGATCCATGGCGACAAATGCAAAATTTATGGTCATCAGTTCAGCTACCGGGCGAAGCCCGGTTAACGCTGCTCCGATTGCACCTCCAACAATGGCGGCTTCTGAGATTGGTGTATCCTTCACTCTCTCAGAACCAAAATGGTCATAAAAACCTTTAGTGACCGCATAAGTTCCCCCCCATACTCCCACCTCTTCACCCATAATGAATACTTTTGGATCCCTTTCCATTTCCTCCCATAAGGCTTGGGAAATGGCTTCTCGCATGGTGATGACAGCCATATCAAACCTTCCTATTCTTCGACATAAATATTGCTAAACAGCTCTTCAGCAGCAGGTTCCGGACTGGTTTCAGCAAACACAGCTGCTTCTTCCACTTCTGCCAATGCGTCGCTTTCAATCCTGGCAAGTTCTTTATCGGTCACGATCTTCTCTTTTACCAGGTATCGATGATAAATTCCTATGGGATCGTTCTCCTGCCACCGGTGAACCTCGTCCTGTTTCCGATATTTTTCAGGATCGCCCATCGAATGTCCTCTGAAACGATATGTCATGATCTCGAGGAACATGGGTCCTTTACCTGACCGGATTTCAGCCAGCATCTGTAATGCTTTCTCCCTGACGGCAATGATATTCATGCCATCAGCTTGGGAAGCGGGCAATCCATAGCCGCATGCTTTCTGTACGATCTCAGAAACCGCGGATGCTTTCTCGATTGAAGTTCCCATTCCGTATTGATTATTCTCGCAAACCCAAAGCACCGGAAGATTCCATACTTTGGATAAATTCAATGCTTCATGGAAAAATCCAATATTCGAAGCTCCATCCCCGAACATGCAAATTGTCACCCCGCCGGTTTTCTGATATTGATCGCCGATCGCCAGGCCAGCAGCAATTGGAAGATGAGCCCCCACGATGGCATGCCCACCCCAAAAATTCTTGCTGACGTCAGCCATGTGCATCGATCCCCCCTTGCCCTTGGAAATTCCCGTTGCTTTTCCGAGGAGCTCTGCCATGACTTGCTTGGCAGGGATGCCGCAGTTGATCGCTACCCCGTGATCGCGATAAGCTGTAATCACCCTATCCCTGGCTTCCCGCGCTGATATCAGACCGGTGCTTACTGCTTCCTGCCCAATATATAAATGAAGAAAACCGCCGATCTTTCCCTGTTGATAGAATTCGGCAGCTCTCTCTTCCAACCGGCGGATGACTACCATCTGCCTGAAAAGCTCGATATGTTCAGTTTTTTTCATCTGGAAACCTTTTTAACGGATGAATCGCGATATCTCTAATAAATTATACCAGAATTGTCCACAATCCTTTTCCAAGATTATTTATGTATAAACCTATCCACGATGAAATTTTCGATTAGTTTACAGGTTTTCTCAGTTTTCAATCTTTCTTGAGTGAAAAGGCAACCAGGTAAATGCCAATGCAGAAGGAAGAATGCATGCAGCGCTGAGCAGGATGAATCCAACGACAATGAATAGAACAACCATGATCCCATTGGTATTCGGTGAGAAATTTTGGAAAAGGAAAATGAAAAGGATGACCAAATACAGGTTTATGGCCTCATATCCCATCCAAATTGGATTGATCTCTACTCCCCGTTTCTTTAAGAAAAACCACTGACCAACACCTACGGGCATCCCCAGGATCAGAGCCACAATTAATCCTGAGATTAAAATCGGGAAATCGTACCTAAATATTCCATCCAGTAATCCACTTTCGCCCAAAATCAAGACCAATCCTGCTCCTATTGCTTCACCTCCTGCAGTGATGACTATCCATAGTTTAGAATCGGGCATGGATTTCCTGAAGCCCAGCCATTGAATTAAACCTCTGATGGCGCCAGCAGTAGCAATAGCTATCCATAATATCCAGGTGGTTTGAGAATAAACAATCAAAGCTACAGGAAATAAGACCACTATCCATATCAAAACGCAGCAGGTAAATATTCCAATCCATTTCGGTAATTTTTTAATAAATGGCTTGTGTTCCAATTCCCTGATTTCTACTTGTTTATCCTTATTTGCATTAATAATTCGAGGGAATCTAATCGTTGAAAAGGCGTATGCGGTAGATATGCCATAAACACAAGCAATGATCACCATTGAAAGAATCGCTCGGATTTGGAGAAGCCGATAGCTCTCAGTTGAAAAGACTTGCCTGAAGACTATTGCTATTAATTCATAGGCAATAACAATAAATATCGCACTCGCTATGCCATGCAGCACCCAGCCAGGTTGAAGTGGAACATTCTTCTGCGTTAGATATATATATTGTGCAATACCAAGCGGAAAGGTGATCAATAATATATCAACGAGTACAACTAAATTCGCAGGAATGGTTGAGCTAGCAATTGAGAATTCAATGTAAAATTTCGAAATTAGAAAAATTCCAACAAAGCTAAATGAAAATGATAATCCGTTTACTAGGATCCACATTGTGGATCGATTAATTTTTTTCCGTAGCAGCACCCATTGCGCAAATCCAAGCGCAGCTCCCGCTAAGATAAATAGAACTAGGTATTGAACTGCCTGGTATTCAATTTGATAAGCCAGCTCGAAGGGCTTGATCAGAATCTGAATAACGAAAAAACCAATGGTGGTCATAATCAGCCAATAGATGAAATCCCTTCCCGCTTGTTGATTTTGCAAATCAAGGTCTTCGGTATGCTCAATCATTTTTCCACCTCTTCAGATAGGATACACCCAAAAGACGTCTAATGATCAGTCAGAGTTCCAATATTAATATATGAAAAGCCGGATAACTAGTTATCCGGCTTCATCAGATTATTCAAATGGTTAATTATTTATCGACGTTTTCTTTCCCTGTGGAATATTTAATTGCAGCGTGAGCGGCTGCCAACCGGGCGATCGGTACTCGGAAAGGAGAGCAGCTTACATAATTATTGCCGACCCTGTGGCAAAAATCGATCGATTCCGGATCGCCACCATGCTCACCGCAGATCCCAACTTCCAAGCTCGGCCTGGCAGCCCGTCCATCCTTGACCGCCATATCCATCAATCTCCCAACGCCCGCTTGATCGAGTGTTTGGAAAGGATTCTTGGGAAGAATGCCGCTCTCAACATACTTCACTAGGAAGCTACGCTCAGCATCATCACGGCTATAACCAAAGGTCATTTGTGTGAGGTCGTTGGTGCCAAATGAGAAGAATTCCGCCACTTCTGCAATTTCAGTTGCTGTCACAGCAGCACGCGGGATTTCAATCATGGTGCCAAATTTATAATCGACTTTCACTTTCTTTTTCGTCATCACTTCCTTGGCGATCTCGATCAACCGCGGCTGGATATGTTTCAATTCATTAACATGTCCGGTCAGTGGGATCATCACTTCCGGTTTAGGTTCCTTCCCGGACTTTTTCACATTACAGGCAGCTTCAAAGATGGCGCGCACCTGCATTTCAACAATTTCTGGCATGACAATGCTTAACCGAATCCCGCGCATTCCCATCATGGGATTACTTTCATGCATTCCGCGGACTGTCGCGAGTAATTCTTCTTTTTGTGCCAAACCACGCGTCTGCTTTTTCACCCGCATTGTAATCACTTCCTCAAGAAGCGTTTCTTCAGACGGGAGGAATTCATGCAGCGGAGGATCGATCAAGCGAATGATCACGGGTAAGCCAGTCATCGCCGAGAATAAACCTTCAAAATCGCTCCTCTGGTAAGGAAGCAGTTCGTTCAACGCCTTGGTTCGCTCTGCGCTTGTCTTTGCCAGGATCATGCGCTGAACAATCGGAAGACGAGTTTGCTCAAAGAACATATGCTCCGTGCGGCACAGGCCAATGCCTTTGGCACCATAGGAACGTGCTCTTTGGGCATCCTTGGGATAATCCGCGTTAGCCCAAACCTGGAGTCCGCGGGTTGGCCAACCAGCCGGGAATTTCCGCATTCCGGGTTTGGAACAGATCTCATCCGCCCATCCCAGCAAGGTTAGCAGATCTGTCTGTTCTTCGATTTTAGGAACAGTCAGGTTTAATTTTCCAAGGAAGACTTCACCCGAAGTTCCATCGACTGAGATCCACTCTCCTTCCTTGACTTTCTTGCCATTGCATTCCATGACCCGTTTTTCGACATCGATCTTTACGCTTGACGCACCCACCACGCACGGCACACCAAATTGTCTTGCTACAACCGCTGCATGACTTGTGGCACCGCCTTCACTGGTAAGGATACCTTTCGCGGCCAGCATGCCGTGAACGTCATCCGGCTTGGTGAATGGACGCACCATGATGACATCCTTTTTTTCTTCCTTACCCATTTTCTCAGCGAGATCAGCATCAAAATACACTTGCCCGACCGCTGCACCCGGGGAGGCATTAACACCAGCGCCATAGAGCATGCCCAGCTTTCTTGGCAGCTTTTTTTGTTTCACTGTCGAATTGAGGATGAAGGAGGGTATCCACCTGGTCAGGGGTTACACGCAAGACAGCTTCTTCCTTGCTGATCAGCTTTTCCCTGGCCATCTCAACAGCTACGCGGACCGCAGCGAGCGCAGTGCGTTTTCCGTTACGTGTTTGGAGCATCCATAATCGCCCGCGCTCAATGGTGAATTCTACGTCTTGCATGTCATGATAATGCTTTTCCAGTATCTTGGTGATATCCAGAAATTGCTTGTAAGCTTTTGGAAGTGTGTTCCCAAGATCCTGGATCTTTTCGGTATTGCGAATACCCGCGACTACGTCCTCACCTTGAGCATTTAACAAATAATCACCGTAGAGAATACGCTCACCTGTTGAAGGATTGCGTGTAAACGCCACACCGGTACCCGAATCCCACCCCATATTACCAAATACCATGGTGACAATATTTACTGCTGTGCCAAGATCATCCGGTATATTCGTTGCTCTCCTGTAGTCCACTGCCCTTTTTCCATTCCAGGAGCCGAACACCGCTTCCGTTGCAAATCGCATCTGCTCATAAGGATCCTGGGGAAATTCAAATTTCTTTACCTTCTTGACAACGGCTTTGAATTTCACCACAAGTTCTTTGAGTTGATCCGCGGTCAGATCGGTGTCTTGCTTTGCGCCGGCCTTCTTTTTAAAGTCTTCCAAGACATCTTCAAAAGCTTCATCTTGAATGCCTAAAACCACCGATCCGAACATTTGGATCAAACGCCGGTAAGAGTCATAGACAAACCGTTCGTTTCCAGTGAGCTTAACCATACCTTTTGCAGTCTCATCATTGAGACCAATATTGAGCACGGTATCCATCATCCCCGGCATGGAGAATTTCGAGCCCGATCGGCACGAGACTAATAAGGGATTTTTAGGATCACCAAATTTCTTTTCTGCTTTGGCTTCGACACGCTTTAACCCGGCGATCATTTGATCCCACATCTTTGCAGGAAATTTATTGCCTGCCGCAAGATAAGCATTGCAGGCATCAGTAGTGACTGTAAAAAATGGAGGGACGGGTAGACCTATTCGTGTCATTTCAGCGAGGTTGGCACCTTTTCCGCCCAACATACCTCGGACCTTATCCCAATCTCCCCCAACGTATCTTTCAGCTTGCTCCACCTCATCGAACAGGTAAACCCATTTCTTTTCAGACATATGATTCCTCCAGGAAAAATAGCATCTTGGCAATCTTTAAATGTTAATTCACATTAAAGCTTGCATTTTACCACAAACAGCCCCTCATTACTTGTTGTCCTAACAAGTCGGGTTTTACTGACCGTTTTTATTTCCGTAGGTTAAGTTGTAAACCGATTGCAAGGTTCGAATCACTCCAATCCGTGGATAATAGGGGTTAGATGCGATGGAGGCATACATGAAGATTCTTGTCATCGATGATGACCCAGCAATGACGGAACTGCTCAGAATTTTGCTGGAACCAACCTCAGCTGAGATCTTAACAGCCAATTCAGGGGCAGAAGGCGTGGAAACTGCGCGCCAACATCAGCCGGATATTGCCATCCTTGATCTGATGATGCCCAAAATGAATGGCTGGGAAGTATGTAAAGCTATCCGCGAATTCAGCTCCATGCCTCTCCTGGTTCTTTCAGCGATGGATAATCCCGGAATGGTCGCCACTGCTCTGGATGCCGGAGCAGACGATTACCTGATTAAACCTGCTCCGAATAATGTATTAATTGCCCACATAAATAATCTGATCAAACGGAAAAGACCGGATTTAAATCTTGTTTTAGCAGTTGCTTCTTGAGAAAAAATCGCTGGGATGACCCAGCGATTTTCAATTATTTAACGGTTCGTTTTGCTTCAACCGTATGAATTAATTCCATTAGAGATTTGACCACGCTATCAGGTGTTTCCATCATAGGCATGTGCCCCGCACCTGGAATTTTTACCAACCATGCATTTGGTATCAACCTCGCCATTTCCTCCGCCCTATCAAGAGAGATTATCTTATCCTCAATGCCGGCGAGAATCAAAGTAGGCACACGGATATTTTTCAATCTTGACGTTGCATCCTCGCGATCAGCAATACCCTGCAATGTGCCAATTACACCTTGCCGAGGTGTTGCCACCATGATGTTTCGTAATACTGCATAAAGATCGGACCTAGAAGTCAGACGGGATAACATACTATCGGCGATCGGCGCAACACCATCTGATTTCACCTGCTGGATGGAATCCAACCGTGCCTGTCTTTTTTCAGGTGAATCTGCAGTTGCCTGAGTGGCAACCAATCCCAATCCCCCCAACCGATCTGGGTAGTTTTTTACAAAAGCCAGGGAAGCATATCCCCCCATGGAATGCCCGACAAGGATGGCTTTTTTGATGTTCAAGGAGTCCATTAGGTTAATAATATCGGCCGCCATCAATTCCATTGAATACTTTCCCTCCGGGGCTGGTGAATTTCCATGCCCTCTCAGGTCAACGAGGATTACTCTGGCAAAGGCTGCAAGATTTTCAGCCAATGGAGACCAAATCGTCCTGTTAAGGGGATAACCATGCAAAAAGATAATGGGTAAACCTTCACCCATGATTTCATAATTGAGGATTATCGGATTATCGTTCATGATTCATCTCATTCGTTCCTTCGATTAATTTTCTCGCTAAATTAAGCGCTTCCGCCTTATTTGAAACATCTCCCAAAGCCTGTGCTTCGCTGATGGATTCTAAAATCTCTCCAATTTTTGGTCCGGCAAGTATCCCCGTTGCTTTAATGATCTCCTCCCCCCTGACCAACCTTGGAGGAAAGATTTTTTCATTTCTATGTTCCCACCATGCTTCCATCAACA
This sequence comes from uncultured Chloroflexia bacterium, assembly GCA_963804865.1. GTDB lineage: Bacteria > Chloroflexota > Anaerolineae > Anaerolineales > Anaerolineaceae > CAVVEQ01. The sequence goes on along the minus strand of CAWDSH010000001.1, from coordinate 97,977 downwards.
TCCGGCAAGTCTCAATTTCTCCCAACCATTCATTTTGCTTTATCTTATTACCACCAATTGCCAGAAAATCAGCCAGGGCGAACATACAAAGATCAATGCCCTCCTCGCCACATTCTCTGAAAAATTTATAAGAAAGTTGTGGATAATCCTTGGGAGAACTGGTACGAATCCGATGAACCCGTCCCTGATTACTAGAAATCTTCCCCAGCATCGATGATTCTTCATTACTTAAGGCCAGTCGTTCTATTTGTTCTGAAAGCGATTGATTGGAATTGGTTTGATCGGATTGATCCAATCCTTCATCATCAAGATTTGCTGATCCGGTAAACCGAAATAATGCTGCAAGGAGTAATATTGCGCGTCTTGACCTTCCAAGCGTTACCTGTTCATCAAAGTGAAATTTTATATGGTTACGAAATTTTCCAAGTTTTTCTATCATCAATTTGTCATTTTGATTGATTTTTCTTTCGGTGTAAGGACCTAAACTCAAAAGATCAATGATGGTCTCAAGGAATTCTAAAAAGGATAAAGTCAAATCCAATTTATTTTGTAAAAACAAGCGGATTCGCTGTTTGGTTAGTAAATTCTGCATCCCGGGGAATAATTTATCGAACAATTCAAGAAGGATTAACAAATGAATTATCGCTGTTGATTTTGGTCCCTCGAAGATCTTGAATAATTCATCACGAATGCGTTCAGGGGAATTGCCAGGTAAGTCACTTCCGGCTTTAGCAATATGATCTTTGGTCCGTTTTTCGATCGTTAAACCATATTGAATCGCTAAACGTGCTCCCCTTAATGTTCGAATAGAATCATCGATTAGGCTTGTTTCGGAACAACTCTTTAGAACTTTATTGTTGAGATCTTTTTCCCCTCCCAGCGGATCAATGATTACCCTCGGGTTGGAAAGGTCAATAGCCATTGCATTGATGGTGAAATCACGCTTTCGCAGATCTGCATCAATGTCCTCGCCCTGCTGGGTGGCAAAATCCAGGGTGAATATCTTATTTTTTTTAGTCTTCCATAAGACACGGGCTGTCTGTCGCTCATCATCCAGCATATAGAAATCGCCGTCAATAAGATTGGCGATTTTACGGGCTACGGGTTTTACTTTATCCACAAGAACGAAATCCAGATCATGGATTTCCCGTTTCACCAGGTGGTCACGAATGGCTCCCCCGACAAGGTAAATCGGTTTGTAGTCCACCTGCAGGGTGGCAATAGCCTTATCGATGTCTTGAGGGAGTATGGATCTATCAATATTCATTTGTCGGAATTATTTACTGAGATTATATTTATCCAGGTCAACAACACCGATAAAGGGGAGATTACGGTAGTATTCATCGATATCCAGCCCATATCCAAAAACAAATTTATTGGGTATGGAAAAACCGATATATTTCAACGGCACATGAACTTCCCTACGCTCAGCTTTATCCAACAGGGTACAAACATGAAGACTTTTCGGCTCGCGAGTGGATAGCATTTCAAGAACAGAAGCAAGGGTGCGTCCACTATCGACGATATCCTCAATGATCAGTACATTCTTATCATGAATATCACTGATCAAATCGAGGGTAATCCGAACATGTCCTGTGGATTCCCGGTTCCCGGTTCCATATGACGATACTGCCATGAATTCAATCGCGTTTGGTACACTGATATGGCGCATCAAGTCGGTAAGAAATAGGATGCCACCTCTCAAGATGCAAACTAAGAGGATATCGTTTTCTGATCTGTAATCCTGGCTGATCTCAGATCCTAGCTCGGCAATTCTTTTTTGAAGCTTATCTTCCGGGATGAGAATCTCACCAAGAAATTCGTGATAATCCCGCATGCTTACCTCGGCACCTCATGATGTTTTCGGCATCGAGCCTCATACATCTCGGCTGCACCCACAATAACAACTGGATCATCGAATTTCGCAGGCCTGCCATCAACCAGTCTCTGGGTTCTGGAAGCAGGTTCACCGCAAACCATGCAAATCGCCTGCAGCTTTTCGACTCTCTCTGCCATTGCCATCAGGATTGGCATGCTTCCAAATGGTTCCCCTCGAAAATCAAGCTCCAAACCGGCAACAATCACACGGATATCCTTTTCTGCCAGTTGGTTGACAAGGTTAACGATCCCTTCATCAAAGAATTGTGCTTCATCAATTCCAACCACGGTTGTCTCAGGTGCAAGGTTGACAAGTATTTCCTTCGAACTTTTAACAGGGAGGGCGTCATATGCCACGCCGGCATGCGAAGTCACTTTTTCTGAATCGTAGCGGATATCAATGATGGGTTTGAAAACTTGGACTTTTTGGCGGGCAATTGTCGCTCTTTTTAAACGGCGAATTAATTCTTCGGTCTTGCCGCTAAACATCGATCCACACACAACCTCAACCGAACCTTCCTGATGTTTCATGCCGCACCTCCCATTTGATATTTGAAATAGATTCTACTCCATCTCCAAAAAACAATATTTGATTTGAAATGAGGTTTTTTGATCAGATGAAAATGCTATAATTTCGTTTATTCTCAATAAGGAAAAACAAGGAATGAAAATTGCCATTGGTTCAGATAATCTCGGTTATAAACTCAAGGACGTTATAAAAACATATCTTTCATCGCAAAATGAAATTCCCGTCAGCATCCTTGATTTAGGAGTGCAAGATCAGGAACAAGTTGATTATCCATTAATTGCGGAGAAAGTAGCGCTCAGCATTGTTTCCGGAGAAGCGGAACGGGGAATCCTGATCTGCGGTACTGGAATTGGGATGGCCATGACAGCCAACAAAATCCCGGGAATCCGTGCCGCGCAGGCTCATGACACCTATTCTGCCATGCGTGCCCGGATGAGTAATAATGCCCAGATCATCACTCTGGGAGCCCTGGTCATCGGATCAGAATTAGCCTGTGAGATCATCAAAGTCTGGCTTCGATCTGAGTTCCAGGGTGGCAGGTCAGAAGCAAAAGTCGAGCTCATCAATTCAATCGATCGCAAGTACCATCATGAATGAAGAGAAAAAAAAGTTATCTGATATCAAATGCTTCTTATTTGATATGGATGGGACTATCTATCTTGGCGACAAAGTATTACCAGGAGCCTTGGATCTCATCTCATATCTTACGAAAAAAGATATCCCCTTTTTATTCTTATCAAACAATTCATCAAAAAATGACCGTGTGTATTTTGAAAAATTGATACGATTGGGTTTTCGGATCAATGAAGAACAAATTTTTACGTCGGGTCAGGTTACGGCAGCCTATTTAAAAGAGCGTTTTTCGAAATCGCGTTTTTTTGTTTTAGGAACAAAATCCTTGAAGGAGACTTTTTCCAATATTGGATTAGTACTTGAAGAACATGATCCGGATATTGCGGTGCTGGGTTTTGATACCACTTTCACATATCAAAAACTCTGGCGATTTTGTGATCTGGTTCGAGCAGGTTTACCATATATAGCAACCCACCCTGATATCAACTGTCCGACTGAAACTGGTTTTATGCCGGATATTGGTTCGACGATCTCTTTTATTGCTGCATCCACAGGCAGACAGCCGGATGTTATCATCGGGAAACCAAATTTAGCCATGGCAGATGCGATCCGCAATCGGACACACATTCCTTTGAAATCTACTGCCATGATTGGTGACAGGTTATATACAGATATCGCCATGGGAGATGAGGGCTTGATAACGATCCTGGTCTTTACCGGTGAAACGAAGATGGAAGACTTGAGAAGCTCCCAATTCCACCCGGATTTTATTTATGAGAACCTTGCAGAACTTTATCAGGATATGGGTAAAAAATACACTCAAGAGTAGATCTATACCTGCCAATTAATACTTGGCTCTACCCCCAGGAATCTGAATAATTTCAAGATGGTGAATGCATTTCTCGCGAAATGTCCAAATTGCATTGCCTGTTTTAAATCATTTTCATTCAAGTGGATTTTAGATGGGTTCGTCACTAAACCAACCTTCTTTAGCAAGATAACCATGTCCATAACCGTGGGGACGGTTTTGGCGATTTCTTGAATTTCATCCCAGTTTTCAACGATTTTCTTTTGCGTCACTATAAATTCATTATCTGTCTGATTGATGAATTTCGCCTGCACGGCTTGAACCTGCTCAGATTGTGCCCCAAATGCATTTCGAATAGCTTTTTGTTCACCAGCGATATCTGGTTTTGAAGTATTTCTAATACCTGCCATTGCATCCAGCTTTGACATTTGTCTTAGCAGCTCATACTGTCTGGAAATTAAAATCGATGCAAAGCCTACTTTTGTACCATGGAAGCCGACAGGTCTTCCTTCCCGCATCAACTTCATTTCCCAGAAATGTGAAAGTGAATGCTCTGAACCAGAAGCAGGTCGTGTTGTCCCCGCAAGATGCATACAGATGCCAACTTCGATCAATGCATTCATCAAAGCGTGAATATTTTCCTCCCAATTATCTTCCAAATCATTGACAAGAAATGTGCATCTCTTTAAACTGGCAGCCACCCTTTCAGCAATTTTTGAATCGTAGGTATCACCCCACAATAAATGCGCCAATTTCCAATCTGCCAAGGCGGTGAATTTCCCAAAAGTGTCGCCAAATCCCGAGGAGATCATGGGTCGCGGTGCCTCACAAAGTACACCAAGATCTGCAAAAATTGCCACCGGTGGACAACTGTAAACGGTTTGCTTGAATCCGTTAAAAGTTAATGAACTTGCGCTGGCAGCATATCCGTCCATGGATGGAGCGGTTGGCAGGGAGATAAATGGATTCCTGGTCCGGTAAGCAACGAACCGGGTGATGTCGGTTATTGTCCCCGAACCCACTGATAAAAACATCCGTTTTGAATTATCGAGCTTCGTCAGTACTTGAATGATATAGTCCTCATTTGCTTGTACCGGGTTGCCATCCAAAATAACTACGTCGCTTTGCCAATTATTCTTTCGGATGAGTTTTTCAACGCGCTTTCCCAAAATTTCGTATTCAATTTGATCAGTGATGATCGTATATCGGCTGCGATTTTTTTTCTGACAATACGCGCTCAGTTTATCAAGCGCATCGTGTCCAATATAGGATTGAATTGTTTTAGGCATAAAGTGTCCTTAGGATGCAAACTTAAAAGGCATAATCGCGGTTATGCCTTTTAAATATTCCTGGTTCATGATGCAGGTTCTTGTTTTTTTAAATATGCCAATACATCCGTGGAATGCCTCATTTTCAAGGCCTCAGACGCAATGACTTTCGCCTTATCCAATGACCATTTTCGGATGGCTTCCTTGACCGGCGGGACATTTCCCGGTGCCATGCTGAACTCATCCAGACCCATCCCTAAAAGAAGCGGCACAGCGGGAACGTCACCAGCCAATTCACCGCATAAACCCACCCATTTTCCTTCGGCATGTGCGGCCTCAATTGTCATTTGGATTAGCTTAAGAACAGCTGGATTATAAGGGCTTGCCAGGACAGCTACCCTTTCATTGGTACGATCTACTGCAATCGTATATTGAGTTAGGTCATTTGTACCAATACTGAAAAAATCCACCAGTTTGGCCAGATGGGTCGCTAATAATGCTGCTGATGGAACTTCGATCATGATTCCAAATTGGACTCTTTCAGAAATCGGTACCTTTTTCTTCAATAAATCGTCTCTCACGGTTTCAAAAATTTCGCGTGATCGCTCCACCTCGCCGACTCCCGATACCATGGGCAACATGATTCTGAGATCCGCGCCAGGACTAGCCAGAAGCAAAGCTCGAAATTGGTTCTCGAGGATATCCGGTCTTTCCCGGACCATGCGAATTCCTCTCCACCCAAGGAAAGGATTCTGTTCAGCTTGAAGGCTGAGATAGGATAAAGATTTATCTCCACCAATATCCAAGGTGCGGACGACAACAGGTTTTCCATCCAATACTTTAAATACCTCGCGATAGATTGTCACCTGGTCCACAAGCGGGATCAGGTCACTCCTGTCAAGGTAAAGGAATTCTGTTCGGAAAAGCCCCACCCCCTCTGCACCCATCTGCATGGCGTTTTGGGCATCTTCAACACCACCGATATTGGCTACAACTTCCACCTGGTGACCATCCTTGGTGATGGCCGGTTGCGATGACATGGAGATTTGCTCATTGCGTGTTTTTTCGTAAGCCACTTTCCGCTCTTTTGCCAGATTTAATTCATTCAATGTTGGTCCAAAACTTACCGTGCCATCAATACCGTCAAGGATGGTCAAGATTCCATTTTCCACATCATCAAAGCAGAATGGTGCACTCACCACAGCTGGAATCCCCAGGCTGCGCGCCAGGATCGCAGTATGTGACGTGGGACCACCCTTGGAGATGCAGATACCAAGCAATTTACTTTTTTCAAATTGAACAGTATCCGAGGGCGTTAGATCTTCTGCAACAATTATTACGGGTTGAGGTAAATCTCCGTTCAAATCCATACCTTTACCCTGAAGACAACGCACCAACCTATCACAAACGTCCTTGATATCCTGTGCCCGGGCACGTAAATATGGATCTTCAAGTTTTGAAAGCAGCTCTGCAAATTTACCAAATTCCTTACTGACTGCAGCTTCTGCATTTATTTTATGGGTGAAGATATCTTCTTTCACTGAGTTAATCAACTCAACATCAGCAAGGAATTCTTGATGCGCCTGAAATATTGCTGCTTCTTCAGCACCAATTTCATTTTTTGCTTTTTCTTCCAGTGCTTGCAGTTGTGTCTTTGCATTAGTCATTGCGTTCTGATAACGCAGCCACTCAACCTCTGTATCGGTAATTTTCTTCTCAATAATCTCAATTGCCTGTGGATGATAAATGTGCGCGGGTCCAATGGCAATTCCATTTGATGCAGGCAAACCTATAAATTGGCGCATTTTCTCTCCTCATCCCATCTTCAATAATTTTTATATTATAGCAAATCCACATGTTAATAAAAAAAACCGGGCTCGTGATGCCCGGTTTAAGTTTCCAAGTTTTAGACTGCAATCTCTTCAGCTGCCGCTGGCAGATCATATCCCAAGGAACGAAGTTTCTTTTTCGCATCGATCAGGGATTTTCTTCCAAAACCTTCAATAGCCAATAAAGCTGCTTCACCTTCAGCAAGTTTTTCGATGATCTGTCCAACATTGGTGATCCCGACTTTGCTCAAAGCTTCGATAGAACGCGGTCCGAGTCCCAATTCTGTGACAGAACGATCGGGGGATGTGCGAGCATCTTCTTTCGCCTTTTGATCATCAACAAAACTCTGACGCGCTTGAAGTTTCTTATAAAAGCGGTCTACTTGACCTTCGATATCGATCAAGCGCTGCTGTTGACCGGTGAAGAATGGATGACATTTTGAACACACTTCAGTACGGATTTCCTTACGAGTAGAACCAGTGGTCCAGGTATTACCGCATGCACATGTAACCTTTGCCTCAGGGAAATAAGTTGGATGAATACCTTCTTTCATGAATTGCCTGCCTTCCTCTACACGCTCTGCTTCCAACCGAAGCCGTGCTCCGGCGGTGCAGAAGCCAAATACCTAGTCTTTTTTACCAGGTTGGATGCTTACCATCTTCTGGCCATTGGGAAGTGTTTCAAACACAACGAGGCCATTTTCAACAGCAAACAGGGTGAAGTCTTTCCCGACTCCAACATTAATTCCAGGTTTAATCCGCGTGCCATGTTGACGGACCAGGATATTTCCTGAAAGCACGGATTCACCTGCATAACGTTTTACGCCCAGGCGCTGTGAATTACTATCTCGACCATTGCGGCTTGAGCCGCCACCTTTTTTATGTGCCATTTTTGCTTACTCCACCTTGATTGAATCGACTTTCAAATGAGTGTATTGCTGCCGGTGTCCGGTTTTTGTGCGGATCCGTTTTTTTGGACTATATTTGAAAGTCACTAATTTGGGGCCTAATTCATGCCCTACAACCGTGGCTTTCACGATAGCCCCTTTAACTAACGGGGTACCTATTGAGATCTTGTCCTCATCTGCCAGTAGCAACACGGAATTAAGATCTACCTGCTTTCCGGTTTCGACCTGCAAACGATCCACTTCCATGGTGGAACCTTCAACAGCTTTATATTGCTTTCCACCACTTTCTACAATCGCATATTTCATTCTTTTCTCCAATCTTCACTTCGCCGTGAGCCCTGCGCTCATTTCAATACGCCTGGTCGCGGGGAAGTTGGGGTTACAAAGGCAAGCCCCAGCTGCTTACCTGCTGGGGCGAAGCGGAAATTATTATAAAGCGTGTCTAAGGAATTGTCAATTGCCCGTTTTTGATACCAGCCATTAATCAAAACCAAGCCGTTTTTCTTTGAGCGAAACATAACGATCACCAGCGATCACAAGATGGTCAAGTAAGGGTATATCCAATAATTTCCCTGATTGAACAAGATTGCGCGTCATCGCGATATCCTCCGGGCTTGGCTCCGGATCTCCGCTGGGATGATTATGAATGGCAATGACCGAGGCAGCATTACGTTGGATGGCAGCCTTGAATAATTCTGCAGTTCTAGCGAAGGCACTGTTTAACGAGCCTACATAGACCTTTTCAATATCGATCACCCGATTCCGCGTATCCAATAATACCACCCATATTTCTTCTCTTACTAAACCTGACATTTCGAATTTAACCAGATTGGCTGCATCGTCCGGCGAATTGATGATGGTTTTTTCCTGTGGTTTTTCAATGGATAATCTGCGCCCCAATTCGATCGCAGCTTTTATCTGCGCTGCCTTGGCAGGACCTATCCCCTTTATCGCTGCCAATTCATGAAAAGACGCTGTTTGCAAACCTTTCAGGCCATCCGTATCGTTCAGGATGCGTTGCGCGACCTCCATTGCATTCTCACCTTTTACACCAATCCTGATCAGGATTGCCAGGAGTTCAACATTACTTAGCGCGGTGGGACCATTTTTTTCAAGGCGTTCTCGTGGACGATCTGCTGCATCCAGATCTGTTATTTTGTAAACAGCCAAACCTTCTTTTGCCATGTAATTCACCACCGAATTAATTTATTACTCAAATTATGTCCGCTATTGGGATTTTTCGCAATCATTCCTTCAGCCTTCAATCCGAAATCATCCATGCTATAATTTTTCAAGCGGAGTCAATCATGTCATTCGATCCTACATTTATGAGTAGCCTGATCCTGATCGCCACGGGTTTTGGAGCCGCCTTCATCACTGCCCTGTGGTTGAGTTTAGTCATATGGACATATCGTGACATTCGCCAACGCACCCGCGATCCTTTAGTCCGTATCCTGGCTGTGCTTGTATCCGGAGTGCTATTTCTTCCAGGCGTCTTGATATATCTCATTATGCGCCCCTCGCTCACTACCGATGAAGAGTATCAAAAAACACTTGAAGAAGAAGCTTTGTTACAGTCAATCGAAGAATTGCCGCTCTGTCCCGGTTGTTCACGAAAGATAGAACGCGAATGGCTCGTATGCCCCAATTGCCACACCAAACTCATGAAGCCTTGTCCAAATTGTGGCCGTCTGATGGAGCTTCCGTGGAATGTTTGTCCTTATTGTGCCACACCCGTGTTGGGATCAAGAGATGATTCTCCAATCATTGAGACGCCTTCCGTGGAGGATGCCCTCAAAGATTTTTCAATTGAAGATGATTTAATGGATCCGAATATCAAAGATGAATTGGATAAATAGATGCAATCATTGCAGCGCATTGAACCAATAGACTTCCTTGTCATTGGTCATGTCACCCAGGATATCACTGCCGAAGGTCTCAAAACTGGTGGAACTGTTTCTTATGCTTCGTTGACCGCCAAAGCTTGTGGTTTAAAAGTGGGGATCGTCACGGCCTGTGAGCCGACTCTTTTCGTACCTGAGTTTGAAGATATTCACGTGATTGCTCATCCATCTTCAGAAACAACGACTTTTGAAAATATCACAACTTCCGAAGGTCGGATACAAATTATTCATCGTGTAGCCCAGAATTTGAATACAACCCACATTCCTGAAACCTGGCTGAATACACCCATCGTTCATCTTGGACCTGTCGCTCGCGAAATAGATCCATCATTGGTTCGCGCATTCCCGAACTCCTTTATCGGGGCCACTCCGCAGGGATGGCTTAGACATTGGGATGAGGATGGAAGAGTGACCTTGGGAGAATGGCCAGAAGCTACCTATGTGCTTGAAAAACTTTCTGCAGCTGTGATTAGTATTGAGGATGTTCATGGAGATGAAAAAAGGATTGAGGAAATGATGTCCAGCGTACGCGTCCTTGCAGTCACAGAAGGATTTGCAGGAAGTCGTCTTTATTGGAACGGGGACGCTCGGAACTTCCGCCCCCCACAGGTCGATGAAATTGATCCTACCGGCGCTGGGGATATTTTTGCCGCGGCGTTCTTCATTCGTCTTCAAGCCACACGAAATCCATGGGAAGCGGCTCGCTTTGCCACGCTCCTGGCGTCAAAATCAGTTACTCGTCGTGGTTTAGATAGTGTCCCCACGGTTGACGAAGCCAGGGAAGCTTTACTGGAAATTATCGCAGAATGATCATTGAATGACCAAAGTCTATACATTCGCTAATCAGAAAGGCGGAGTTGGAAAGACCACCACGGCGATAAACCTGGGGGCATACATGGGTTCGCTTGGACAAAGGGTATTGATCATTGATTTGGATCCTCAGGCTAATGCTACCTCATCGTTGGGTATTGATAAGCACGATGTTAAAAATGGAACCTATGAAGTTTTGATAGGAGCCTCCCCAATATCTCCTCAGATATTACATAATCCTAAATTAAAAATCTCGCTCCTTCCTTCATCACCAGCTCTGGCAGGAGCAGAAATTGAATTATTGGAATTGCCGAATAGGGAATCGCGTTTAAAAGAAACGATCAGACCTATCCTGGATCGATATGATTTCATCTTGATCGATTGCCCACCTTCATTAAGTATTCTAACGGTCAACGGACTGGTAGCTGCGCTTGATGGGGTGATCATACCGGTTCAATGCGAATATCTGGCACTGGAAGGGCTTGGAGAATTAACAAAAACCATCCATCGCGTGAAATCAACACTCTTCTCAGAGTTGAAAATTCGAGGAATTGTTTTAACCATGTTTGATGGAAGAACGCGTCTGGGTCAAGACGTGGTTCAAGATGTGACCAGTCACTTCCCCAATATTGTTTTCAAGTCAATCATCCCCCGCAGTATATATCTTGCGGAAGCGCCATCCCGTGGATTGCCCATCCCATATCATGCCCCCGAATCTCACGCCGCAAAAGCATATCGCTCTCTTGCAATGGAGCTCCTTATGCAAGATGGTGTACAAATCCCCGAAATTCTAGAGTCAGGCAGGTGACCATGGCAAGAAAAGGTGGATTGGGAAAAGGTTTGGATGCGTTGATCCCTGGAGGAATGGAATTCCAGGCATCAGCTGAAGGTACGAAATTAATTCCAATCAGGAAAATTGCACCAAATCCGCATCAACCGCGTGAAAGAATCAATGAAAGTGATCTAAAAGAGTTGGCTGATTCGATTCGCGAACATGGAGTTCTCCAACCATTGATATTGACATATGATAATACTGCAGATATATACACACTAATTGCAGGAGAAAGACGCTTACGGGCGAGCAGTCTCGCTGGGCTTGCGATGGTCCCGGCAATCATCCGGCAGGCAACTGATCAGGAACGCTTGGAATTGGCGCTTATAGAAAATGTACAAAGAGCTGATCTCACATCCCTGGAAACCGCTGAAGCTTATCGACAATTATCAGAAGATTTCCATCTCTCTCATGAAGAAATCGCTCTTCGTGTTTCCAAAAGCCGGGTATCTGTCACCAATACTCTTCGCTTGCTAAATCTTCCCGAGAAGATACGTATAGCTCTTGCTGAGGGGAATATTACCGAAGGTCATGCCAGAGCTCTTCTCGGATTGCCAACATCACATGCGCAAACAGCTGCTCTTTCAACAATTCTTAAAATGGATTTAAATGTTCGACAGGCTGAGGAACTGGTTAGAAAAATGAGTGGAGAAAAACCTGTTCCAATTGTGAAAAAACAGGCCTCTCCTGAAATCAAGGAATTGGAACAAAAATTACGTAACTCCTTGGGTACAAAAGTGACCCTCAATCATTCAAAGCACGGCGGTACTCTCATCATTCATTATTATTCCGAAGAAGAGCTTGACGCCATCATTGATCAAATACTTCGATAAAATCTCATGTTGATCTTACACAATGCAAAAATTCGCACACAGGACTGCCATTTTCCGTATGCGAATGCGATTGCGATTGATAAAGGACAGATAATTGCCATCGGCAAAGATGATGATGTATGTTCATTGTCAAAAGCCGGGGATAAGATCCTGGATCTTCAAGGTCAAACAATCTGGCCAGGATTGACCGATTCTCATATCCATATCCAGCATGTTGCCGGTAATTCTCAACGGTTAATGTGTGAGAATTTGTCCAAGGCAGAATGTATCAGGCTTGTAGGTGAGAAAGCGTTACAAACAAAACCGGGAAAATGGATTCTGGGTCACGGCTGGGATCATAACAGCTGGGATGATGGGTACGGCAACACTTCAGACCTGGATTCTGTAGCAAAGGAGAACCCGGTTTTCCTCAGTTCCAAATCTTTGCACTCAGCATGGGTCAATTCAAAAACGCTTGAAATAGCCGGCATAGGTCCGGATATGTCATGATCCACCTGGTGGGTTGATCGCCAGGGATGGTTTCGGAAGACCAACCGGGATCCTTTTTGATACTGCCATAAGATTGATTGAATTGATAATTCCAATTCCCGAAGTAAATGAATTGGCTGAAGATATTTTCTTAATTCAAAAAGACCTTCACAAATCAGGTATTACAGCTGTTCATGATTTTGATCGCTTCCTGGATCTTCAAGCTTTTCAAATCCTTAGAAAAACCGAGCGATTGGCACTACGAATTGAAATGTCAATTGCTCTCGACGATCTCAAATTATACATATCTGAAATCGAGGAGAACGGTCCTGGAGATGAGACCATTCACATTGGGAATTTGAAATTGTTTGCGGATGGCGCATTAGGATCCCTTACTGCAGCAATGTTCCAACCCTTTGAAGGCTCAGAAGAAGAATGTGGATTACTCATCAGATCATTTGACGAGATTGTTGAATTTGGCAGGATCAAATCGCTGCCGGGCCTCTCAATACATGCCATCGGTGATCGTGCCAATCATATTGTCTTGGATGCCTTCGAAGAGATCCGTAAATGGGAAAAGATTGAGCATTTGGATGCGAGACGTCACCGCATCGAGCATGTTCAATTGCTGCACCCTGATGATTTTTCCAGGTTTTCCGAGCTGGATATCATCGCATCGATGCAGCCTCTGCATGCTATCTCTGACCAATATATGGCGCAACAACACTGGGGAAATCGATGTCAATATGCATATGCCTGGAATAAATTACTAAAGTCAAATGCGCGGATAATTTTCGGTTCTGATTCACCAGTAGAAACTTTTTCACCATTTTGGGGTCTTGAAGCAGCGACAACACGGATTCGCTGGTATCCACCGATTTCAGAATCCGCCTGGTATCAAGAAGAATCGGTCAGCCTGGAGAATGCGCTTAATGCTTACACCATCGGTCCAGCTTATGCCGCCAAAAAGCAGGATTATCTGGGTAAATTGGCACCAGGTTTCTTTGCAGATTTGATAGTTCTACCAACCGATCCCTTTAACAGCCCCCCTGAAGGGTTGCACTCAACCAAACCCCTTGCTACAATGGTCAATGGTGATTGGGTTTTTCAAGATCGTGATTGGTGAGGTATTATGCCGCAGTTGCCTTCTCTAACACCTGAAATGCTGGTTCCGCGACTTGGGGATTTCCTTGTTGAGAATGGATATATTCATAAGGATAAACTTGCGCAGGCACTCGAACAACAACAGGTTCTCAAGAATCAGGGACAAATCATATTACTGGGCAAAATCCTTGTAGACATGGGATTCATTGACCAAAATGTCCTGGATCAAGCAGTAACCGAGCAGATCTTGAGGTTGCGAAATGCACTCCAGGATGCCAATCAACAACTTGAAAAACGGGTACAGCAGCGTACAGCAGAATTACAGGAAGCTCTAAATAAAATCACTGAGTTGAGTAGATTAAAAACTAACTTTATCTCCAATATCTCTCATGAATTACGCACTCCCCTGACCCACATCAAGGGTTACCTGGAACTTCTGGCAGCTGAAGATCTGGGAAAAATTAATGAAGATCAAAAACAAGCTGTTGGAACCATGGTCAATTCATCCAATCGCTTGGAAAAATTGATCGATGATTTGATCATGTTCTCAAATATGGACCGCGGTACAACTGCCATCAATGTTCGTTCTTTTGATATAAAAAGTATATGCATAGAAACAATCAGCCGAACGCAGGCAAAAGCTCGCGAACGTGGTGTTCTGTTGGATTTCAAATGTCCAGATGAAACAAATCACATCATCGCTGATCAACAAAAGGTCTCGTGGGTGATTCTGGAACTTCTTGAAAATGCCGTAAAATTTACTGATCAAGGCGGGCAGGTTACCCTCGGATTTGTTCCTGAGGAAAATAAAGTGCGCGTCTTCGTTCGGGATACCGGGATTGGCATTCCCAAAGAAAAGTTGGATGAGATCTTCCTCCCATTCCATCAATTGGATAGCTCAGCCACAAGGAAGTACAGTGGAACTGGTTTAGGTTTGACTCTAGCTCGAGAGATCATTGAAGCCCATGAATTAAAAATCGAAGTGAAATCAATGGTAGGAAAAGGAACTGAGTTCTCATTCATATTAAAAGCGGCCAAGTGAGAATGGAATTTTCATATGGGCAAAGAAACTGAAATCAAGAATCCGCAATTGGATGATTTATATGCAATCAGTAAAGCCATCCTTCATCCCTCGGATTTTAAGAAATCCCTGGATGAATTGGTCAAGGTGATTCGCCGCGTCCTGATCTTTGATAATTTAGTCGCATATCGCTGTGATCCAAATACCTTGAGCCTGGATGTTCTTTACGCCAAGGCAATGGGCCGGGGAAAATCTGCTGAAGCAGATGTATCGTGGGGAGAAAACTTGGCCAACCAGGTTGTTACCACGCATGAAGTAATTTCGCAGACTCCCAAAGAACCTTTAAGCCAGGATCGGCTTCAACTTGCTTATTCCCTTGGATTGCCTTTGATGATTTCTGATCAAATCTATGGTGCGTTGGTGTTTATCCGGTTTGGCGGACCGCCATTTTTACCGGAACACATTGAAATGGGAAAATTCATTGCTGACCATCTCTCCTGGCTTTTATTCCACAAGATAATTTCCGAGCAAATTTCCCACCTTGAAGCGCAAAAGCATGCGAGTCAGCTTCAGGAAGACTTTATTAATACGATCACGCATGAATTGCGAAATCCCTTGGGGTTCATAAAAGGGTATACCACTACCCTTCTCCGTTCGGATGCCAAATGGAATGAGAAAACCCAAAAAGAATTCCTGGTGATTATTGATGAAGAGACCGATAGTCTTCAGGAATTAATTGAGAATTTACTTGATTCCGCCAGGTTGCAATCAGGTCAATTGAGAATGGATTTCGAAACCGTTCGCCTTGATGCATTAATGAACGACGTCATCATGCGATCAAAATCGTATCACCCGGAATTGAAAATATTCCTGGATGTTGCTGAGGATCTACCCACGATCCAAGGTGATCCACGCAGGTTGTCACAGGTATTTGAGAATTTGCTCAATAACGCTGTCAAATATGCTCCCGGCTCCGATGTATTAATTTCCATCAAACCTCAAGAAGCTGGGGCACTAATTTCTGTAAAAGACAATGGTGAAGGGATTCCCGGGCAATATTTACCTCACCTTTTCGAAAGGTTTTTCAGAGTACCGGGGCAATCTCCTACAATACACGGTTCTGGCTTGGGTCTATTTATTTGCAAGCAGATCATCCAGAGCCACCATGGCACAATAAATGCTGAATCTGAATTTGGTCATGGCACGAACTTCAATATCTGGCTTCCAAGCCAATCCATGACCACGATTACTTCTTCGAGCTGAAAGGCAGAACATGAATACCCGAATCCTTGTCGTCGACGATGAACCATTATATTTACGGTTATTGAAAGTAAATCTAGATCCGGAAGGTTACGATGTAATAACCGCCACCAATGGGGAGGAAGCGCTTGAATTGACATCCACCAAGAATCCTGATTTGGTGATTTTGGACGTGATGATGCCAAAACTGGATGGGATCACCACCTGTGAACGAATCCGTCAATTTTCAAATGTTCCCATTATCATGCTTACTGCACGTGGTGAAGAACAGGATCGCGTTCGGGGGTTGAATGTGGGTGCTGATGATTATGTTGTCAAACCTTTTTCAGTAACAGAATTGGTCGCCCGTGTGCGAGCTGTTCTAAGGCGGGCGAAAAACCAGGAAGAAGAGACAACCCAGAGCCGGTTTTTTGTGCACCATAATTTGAAAATTGACTTCGCGCGAGCAGAAGTATGGAAAGATGAGAAACCTGTTTATCTATCTGCCACAGAATATCGATTATTGATCCAATTTGCCCATAATATTGGCCAGGTACTTACTGCTGAAGAATTGTTGGGAGCAGTCTGGGGTGCTCAGTACAGGGAAGATAAGGAAATTTTATGGGTAAGCATTGCCCGCTTGCGCCAGAAACTCGAGGATAATCCTCACTCCCCCATCCATATCGTTACGCGCTCAGGTTTGGGATATTTGATGCCACCCCCGGAAAAATAAGAATACTTATGCAGGAGATATTTATGTACACGCAGTTTGATGAAAAAGGTAAGATCTTTACGAACATCGTTAATAAGAAGAAGCTCAAGGCGATTATTCAAACCATCTCTGGACGGGTGGAAGGATTTATTTATATTCGATCAGATGGAAGATTGAGTGATGAACTTAATCGGTCAGATGCATTCATCCCTGTTACGGATGCCACAATATTTGATGAAAACAATGAAAAATGGAAAGAGGTAAGCTTCATCGCAATTCGTTTTTCCCAAATCGTTTGGGTGGTCCCTGTTGAAGAAGAAACCACCAAAGAAAAAGAATAATAATGAATAATCCCCAGCAGACTTCATCACAACAATCTGTTGTTGATCCTAATAAATTAAAATCCTATTTAATCAATTACATTTCGCATGCGCTTGAATCCAAATCTTTAACCCCAGCTGAGAGGACCAAGGTGGTGCGAGATCTTTTGGTTCAAGCATACGAAAGCACAAAACTACAGCTCTCCAACTCATTGCGCGATGATATTTTTAAAGTAGTCATGGATGAATTGATCGGATTCGGACCAATCCAGCAGCTTTTGGATGATCCCCATGTGACCGAGGTAATGGTCAATGGTGCCAAAAACGTTTATGTTGAAAAAAATGGAAAGCTTGAAAAAACAACCATTGTCTTTGATGACGACATTCAGGTTTTAAGAGTAATTGACAGGATCATCCTCCCTCTAGGTCGTCGGATCGATTCAGATAGTCCAACAGTCGATGCGCGCCTTCCGGATGGTTCCCGGGTAAATGCGATTATTCCACCAGTAGCGATTGATGGCCCTTCCATCACTATTCGGAAATTTTCAAAGGAGCATCTCACTTTCGATCAATTGATAGAACTCGGCACGATCACCAGGAATATGGCAGATTTCATCCGCGCCTGTGTGGTGGCAAAACTGAATATTATTATTTCCGGCGGGACAGGATCGGGAAAGACCACACTTCTTAATGTACTATCCAGCTTCATCCCGGAAAATGAACGGATTGTCACTATTGAAGATGCTGCAGAACTCCGTCTCCAGCAGGAACACATCGTTCGCTGTGAAACAAAAGCCCCCAATTCTGAAGGTAAGAACGCGGTGACAATCCGCGACCTGGTTCGAAATGCTCTTCGCATGAGACCTGACCGTATTGTTGTTGGAGAAGTCCGCGGGGGGGAAGCGCTGGATATGCTGCAGGCAATGAACACCGGTCATGATGGTTCCCTCACCACCCTTCATGCCAATACTCCTCGTGACACTATTTCGAGGCTCGAGACGATGTGTTTGATGGCTGGAATGGACCTGCCCATTAAAGTGCTCAGGGAACAGATCGCTTCCGCAATAGATTTGGTCATTCAACAAGCCCGTTTAAGAGATGGGACTCGAAAAATTGTCTCCATCACGGAAGTATCAGGCATGGAAGGTGATACGGTGGTTATGACCGAAATCTTCAGATACGAACAAACCGGGATCGATCAACAAGGCAATGTGCTTGGACAGTTGAAACCCACCGGTATTCGGCCATTATTCTCTCCCCGTCTTGAGGTAGCAGGTTTCAAATTAGGACCAGAAGTTTTTGGTGCCAACCTGGCTGATATGTTGGGGCGAAATCGCTAGTTTGCTTTCCCATCCATAAATGCTGGTGCTATAATCATTAATAGAAATTCAAGTAGAGAGCAACTAATGAGTTCTAATCCCAATTTATCAAACATCCGTGCCAAAAAAATTGGGTTGTTAATCATGGATGTTCGGAAAGCTGCCGACAAGGAACTTGTTGATTGCGCGAAAGCACTGGGGGTGACTACCAAACGTTTCAAGTCTTACGAAGCTGGTGCACTTTCACCTTCACTTCCAGAGTTGGAGACACTTGCATATGTTTGTAATGTTCCCCTTGAACATTTTTGGGATCCTGATCTCCTTTTCTCGCAAAAATCAAAAGAAGATCAAGAGAAGATTGAGCAATTTATTAAAGTTCGGCAGCGAGTGATAGCCGCTCAACTGCGGGTCACTCGCGACACAAACCACGTATCTCTTAAGTCCTTATCGCAAAAAACAGGCATACCCTCCAATAGGATCGGTCGGTACGAAAGAGGGGAGATTGCAATCCCTATTCCAGAGTTGGAAGCATTGGCAGCCGCCCTCGGGCTCCTTATACCGGATCTGCTTGTAAAATTTGGACGGATTGGGAAATGGCGGGCCGAAAAAGATCTTGTTGAGCAATTCCAGGATCTACCACTCGAAATGCAGCAATTTATATGCAAACCGATCAACATGCCTTATCTTGAACTTGCCATGAAACTCAGCGATACCTCGGTTGATAAACTGAGGGCGATCGCTGAAAATATTCTCAACATTACCTTCTAGAACATGCCATCACAGAATTCTCTGGAAAAGCTTGCTTTGCAAGCTCATCAATCATACACAGAAAAGAAATATAAACAGGCGGCAGATTTTTTTCAAACCTTGGTCAAGGAGTATCGAACCAATGGAGATCTACTTGCATCTGCTGAAATGGCAAATAATCTCAGTGTCACACTCCTGATGTTGGGAAAAGCCAGGCAGGCTTTCGACGCTGCTTTTCATACAGAAGAAATCTTCAAAGAAAATAATGATCCCTCCCGCGCTGCCATGGCCTTGGGGAATCAAGCTGCTGCGTTAGAGGAAATGAAAAAATACAAAGAAGCGCTTGGTCTATATCAGGAAAGTGCGGATTTGTTACGAAACACAAATGAAAAAGAAATGCGGTCCCTGGTTCTTAAAAGGATTTCTGCGCTGCAAATTCGAACCGGGGAAAAATTGGATGCCACTACCAGCATGTATGCCGCCCTGCAGGATCAGGAAAAATTAACTGGCAAGGAAAAAACGCTCAAAGGGTTGCTCAATACCCTTTTCAGTCTGATGGGTTTCAAGAATAAATAGTGTTATTAAAGTCCGAAATTTCTCATCAATTCACCTTACGACCTGCCACATTCGAAGATCGTGATGTTTTATCTGGAATGATCAACAACCAGCGCTACTTGCTGCGTCATCTGGATTGGCGATCACCGTTTGATTGGTTGGGCACCGACCATTTCTTTATCCTCGAAGGTAATAAAAAACCGTTGGCTGCTTTGGCTTGTATCGCAGAACCTGTCTCTGTAGCGTGGATCCGTTTTTTTTGTGTGGTGGATGGGATGGATGTTCAATTAGCCTGGGATTTGCTCTTCAAACAGGCGAAAATGGCTTTTTCAAATTCATCCACCGCATGCATTGCAGCCCTGGGTATGCAAGATTGGATGTTCTCTGCCCTGGAAAGATGGGGTTTTATATATAAGCAAGCGATTGTTGTGCTCGAGTGGAGTGGTGAATTTCCCCAGCAGCCTAACATAAAAAGCGTTTGTGATATTCGCCATGCCCATACCAATGATTTAAGCGATATCGTTGATATTGATTTTCAAGCATTTGATCCACTCTGGCAAAATCCTTTCGAAGCGATAAAAAAAGCTCAATCCCAGGCAGCCTATTTTACTGTTGCAGTAAAGGACAATGAGGTTATTGGCTACCAACTCTCAACAGCCAATCTGGGAACTGCTCATCTTGCTCGTCTGGCAGTTTTACCATCAATGCAGGCTAAAGGGGTTGGAAAATCACTCGTGATGGATATGCTCAGATATTTCAACAAGAACGGGATTCATAACATAACCGTGAATACTCAAAATGATAATGTCGCTTCGTTGACACTTTATAACAAAATCGGTTTTAGAATGCTTGATGAGCAAGTGCCGGTCTTTGTATATACCTTGACAGATGAATAACTGGACTCTTTTTTCTTCCAATGGCAAAATTGACGTCCAAGAGAGGTAACATGGGAAAACGAGCGGAATTTAAAGAAAAACGGAAACGCCAGCAACAAAGACAGAATTTCATCCTTATTGCCATGATCGTTCTTGCTGCAATAGCGATTGCGATGATTCTTATCTTGCCTACGCTACAGCCAGAAAAGGATGTAGTTGTACCGGAATATATTGATTATCAAACTGACCTTGTGCCTTCCGGTGAACCAGGTATGGGTAATCCTTCCGCACCGGTGATATTGGAAGTGTTTGCAGATTTTCAATGTCCTGCATGTGCGAATTATGCATTGAATATTGAACCGCGTGTCATTTCAGATTATGTCGAAACCGGAAAAGTATATCTGGTTTTTCATCCCTATAGTTTCCTCGATCGCGGTACAACTAAGCTGGAATCTCATAAAGCGGCTGAAGCAGCATTCTGCGCACTCGATCAGGATGCTTTTTGGCAATTCCATGACATCGTTTTCAGTAATCAGACTGGTGAAAATATTGGAGATTTCACAAAAGAGAGATTGCTTTTATTTGCCGAAAAGATAAATTTAGACGGCGGAAAGTTTAAAGATTGTTTAAATAACTCAAAATATGAACAAAGGGTATTGGATGAAGTTGAATATAGTAAGAACAAGGAAATCGATCGAACACCCTCTTTCTATGTCAATGATAAAAAAATTGTGCTGGTAACAAGTTTTGATGAATTGTTTCAGGCTTTGGATGCTGCAGTGAAATAATGAAAGGCTTTCCAAATTAAAATAGAGAACCACCTCGAGGTGGTTCTCTATTTTTTCGCTAAAGTTGGTTTGATTTTCTCCGAGGAATGAATTGCATCCAGTTCCAGCTCAAAACACAATGTTGAAAGACGATTTAGAAATTGCACGATTTCCAGGTTTGCAGAACCTCCCGCAGAAAATAATTCCACAAATCGACGTTCTGCGCGGCGAACAATCACTCTTGCATGATCCAATGCTGCTGAAAATGTCGTATCACCAGGAATAATGAATTCGTGGATTGGTTCCCGCTTTTCCGAGTAGTATTCAATGGTGTCTTCCAACCATTGAACTTCTTGAGCATCAACTGATCTAAATTTTTTTGCGTTCTGAGGAGTGGCAGCAATTTCTGACATGATCAGATATAGAGAACGTTGGATGCGTTCAATGAGCTCGGCAGTTTCATTGTTTTTACAGCACGCCCGAGCCATGCCCAATGCGGATGTGGCTTCATCGATCGATCCCAGGGTTTCAATTCTCAGATCGGATTTTGAAACCCGTCCTTCCCCCAATACATCCGTAAATCCATCATCTCCGGTGCGTGAAGTTCTATTTGCCATTTCAACCCACCCCATGATTAAGGAGTCTCAGTTTCAGCAATTTCCTTGTTGGTCACCAGGAACCATTCAATGACCGTTGAAAAACGATCGCTGATGTCAAACATGGGTCCAATACTGACCCCTTGAATGGTTTGATCTACACCAAATGTATAAACCGGATAATATAAAGGTAAGGCAGGAAGCTCCTTATTGAATACAACCTGAAAATTCCTATAGAGTCGAATTCTTTCTTCCATGTCAGTAGAGACACGCGCATTCTCTAGATACTCGCTGACCAGGCGGTTATTCCATTGACTATAGTTTTGACCACCAGCTATTTGTGCTTGATCCCAAAATGGATAAGGATCTGGATCAGGTGTACGTGAAAGACTCAAATCGACCAGAGCAACCTGGTAGCTTCTTGATTCCAACCTGTCGTTGATCAATTGATCATACGGTAATGCTTCCAGGTCAACGCGGATTTCTAATTTCTCCCAGTAAGATTGGACCATCTCTGCTATTCGTCGGTGTTGGTCATCATCCGGGTATATCAGCGTGAATGCAAACTCAACATCATCCTTTTTACGGGTAATACCTTCTTCAGCTGGTAGCACATAACCGGCTTGAATGATCAAGCTTCGTGCTTCTTCTGGGGAATAAGTGAACCTGGTCAGATTATCATAATAAGCCCAGGTTCCAGGGAAAATCGGGCCATCGGCGATGATCCCCTGTCCATCTAAAATCTGGTTGATAATTGTTTGACGGTCCAACGCCAGGAGGAGTGCTTTTCGTATCATCGCATCTTGAAGAAACGGCGCTTGAGGATCATCGAGATTGAAGAGGACCATTGAGATTTCAGGCAATCGCCCAGAATAAGTTAACAACGAGGGTACTGCAAGCGCACTCGGTAAGGTATCCTGAGTCAATTGACTTACGCCTTGAACAATGCCTTCCTGATAAGCCTGCAAAGCAGACCTGGAATCAGGGTAATATCGAAAAATGAAATTTTGAATATAAGGGGAATGGATATAGTATTCTTTATTTGCAGATAACGCGACTCCTATTATCTTTCCATCTTCAATGATTAAATTTCTAAATGCATAAGGACCGGTACCTACTGGTTGAAGATTAAAGGATGAATTCACCAGATCGTTGATTGAGGTGCCGTCCAGTAAATGTTTTGGTAATATACCAAAGTCCAGGTAATCCAGGAAAGGAGCAAAGGGTTCTGGCAATTTGAATTGAAGACCTAGGTCCCCCAAAGCTGTTACTTCAATGTCCTGCCAAAATTTTTGTAGATCTTCCGGGATGACAGATCCTCCGTCACGAATGAGCTCCACAGTAAAAACTACATCTTCACTTTTTAACGGTTCACCATCATGCCATTTAACCCCGCTCCGGAGAACGACATTGTAAATCAAACCATCCTGAGTCATACCCCAATTTTCAGCGAGGTCGACCTGTGGCATTCCACGATCATCGCTGGTGAATAGGCTGGAAAAGATCAACCGGTCTATATCACGATCAGCTGAATTATTAAAATCCAATAATGGATTTAACCGGTTAAATTCGCCGACCAAAGCCTCTGTGTAGGTACCACCTGACGCAGGTTGAAGAACCAAAGGATTGAATCCGGGTTGTTCGATAAGTAATAGAACGCCTATGACCAGCCCGGTCAGGAATATGATCAATAACTGCCAGCGAAGTTTTTTCATGATTTCTAAAGAATAAATTGGACGATCAACCCCGGGAGGAGAATCGTCCGATTTTTAAGTTGAAAAAATAGACCAGAGATCGATCACTGAATCAAGCAGTAGTTGTTGATGTCGCTACTGCGAGAATTGTGAGAACAAAAAATAGGATGCTCAAACCAATGGTGATATAAAACAGTATCTTCTCGACACCACGTCTGGCGGTAAATACGCCACCGGTATCTCCACCTGTGAATCCACCCAGCCCTACCCCTTTGTTTTGAAGCACGACACTGATGATGAGGGCGATTGAAGTTATAATCAGTGCGATATCAAGATAATTTTCCACGAGTAACCTCCTAAAAAACAAACACGCCGATTATACCTACCTTCACTGCATTTCGTCAACTACTCATGAATGAATTAACCCTGAACTTGCATATACATACCAAGTATTCCGATGGAACTGGAAGCCATTTTGATATTGCCCGGGCTGCCTTAGCAGCGGGAGTGGATGCGGTAATCGTGACCGATCATAATATTCATGTTCAGGGATTTGAAGGGTATTTCCACGAGAACGACCGCAAGGTTTTACTCCTGGTAGGTGAAGAGATCCATGACCAGGCACGGGAACCGCAGAAGAATCATTTATTGGTTTTTAATGCTGAGCGAGAATTGGCAACCTATGCATCCGATCCCCAATCTTTGCTGGATAAAGTCAAGGAATCGGAGGGTTTAAGCTTCATCGCTCACCCATATGATCCGGAATTACAAATGTTTGGACAGGATGACATTTCCTGGGTGAATTGGGAAGTAACCGGTTTCACTGGGATCGAATTATGGAATGGTTTCAGCGAATTAAAAATTGTGATCAAGAGCAAATTGCAAGCGATCTTTTATGCTTTTGCACCTCAATTTGTCGCCAGTGGTCCTTTATCTTCGTGCACTTGAGAAGTGGGATGAATTGCTTCTCGCCGGAAGAAAAGTTGTCGCTATAGGCGGGTCAGACGCACATGCATTAAAGCTACGCATGGGTCCACTTAAGCGAACGGTCTTCCCATATGAGTATCATTTTTCCGCTGTAAATACCCATCTTTTGTTACAGGAAAATTTGACCGGTGATTTGAATACCGATAAACAAAAGATCTATGCTGCCTTGAAAGCAGGGCATGCTTTTATTGGTTATGACCTTGCATATCCAACCGATGGCTTCCGTTTTTCTGCCCAGGCAGATAATCAGGATGCAATTATGGGAGACGACCTGCTGTTTTCCCGGGGAATCACTTTTCAATTACACGTTCCAGGCCACGCAGAAACAAGTTTGCTCAAGAACGGCAAGGTCATAAAAAAATGGCAGGATCAGCAGTTTTGTACCTATCTGGCAAATGAACCCGGTATCTACCGGGTGGAGTGCTATATAAATTTTCTTGGTAAAAAACGCGGCTGGATTTTCAGCAATCCAATATATGCTAAAAAAGAGCAGATATGATTCCGGTCAACAACGTTATTCGATTATTGGAGAGCAGGCATATTCCTTTTACCGTTTTTGAAACACCCACCGGGGAATTAAGTGCTCAAGGAACGGCAGATTTTCTAAAAGTTCCCGTGGAGCTGGTTTATAAGACGATCGTCATCAAGAGGGAAAAAAATAGAAAACCCATTTTGGCTATAGCGCCTGGCCATTGCAAGGTGGATTTGAAATTATTGGCAACTTTACTGGGAGAGAAGAAGTTGCTGCTTCCCACTGTTCCTGAGGCTGAGCAAATCACCGGTTTACTAACTGGCGGTATTTCCCCACTTGCCTTGATAAACAAGGGTTTTACAATGGTCCTGGACGAATCAGCTTCAACTCACGATGAGATCCATATATCGGGCGGGCAACGTGGTTTGAATCTCAGAATAAAAGTGAATGATCTATTATCTTTGACCGGTGCACGGCTAGGAAAGATCAGCCAGTTGATCTGAAATGAATATATGGATCAACCCTTGATGACCACCAGGGGTTTTAGCCTGGCAACTTTCCTGGCAATTCCTGCTTGATCTACTATATCAACAACTGCATCCACATCTTTATAAGCAAGAGGTGCTTCTTCAGCCAATCCCGAAAATGAACCGGCTTTGATCGTTATCCCGGATTTTTCCAGGTCATCCCATAACTTTTCACCACGTATTTCGCGTTTTGCCTGAGATCGGCTCATCACCCGTCCTGCGCCATGACAGCATGATCCAAAAGTACGGGTCATGTTTTCAGATGTCCCAACCAAAACCCAGGAAGCGGAACCCATGCTCCCAGGAACAAGCACAGGTTGTCCAATAGATCTATACTCCGATGGAATTGAAGGAGATCCCGGTCCAAATGCCCGGGTTGCCCCTTTCCTATGCACGCACACTTTCATCTGCCGACCATCAATGGTATGGTTTTCTATTTTCCCCATATTATGGGCAAGATCATAAACCTGGAATAATCCGGGGTTTTTCACTTTGCCACTAAAGGTTTCAAGAAATGCCTTGCGGCAATGATGAGCCAATACCTGACGATTGCAAAAGGCATAATTCGCAGCAGCACGCATGGCTGCCAAATATGCCTGCCCTTCATCAGACTGGATTGGTGCGCAGACCAATTCCCTGTCAGGCAGGTCAATACCATATTTTTTCACTGACCTCTGAAATGAATGTACATAATCCGTGCATACCTGGTGACCAAATCCGCGTGAACCGCAATGAATTTGTATCACAAGGGTATTTTCTTGAAGACCCATTATCTGAGCAGCTTTTTGATCATAGATTTGTTGAACATTATCCACCTCAAGAAAATGGTTACCAGAACCCAGGGTTCCTAATTGAAGGCGTCCGCGTTCCTTGGCTTCTTTGCTAACCTTTTGGGGATCTGCAAACTCGAAGCAACCATCTTCTTCAGTTTTTCGAAGATCTTCAGGAGTTGCCATCCCTTTTTTTAATGCCCATCCAGATCCCAGGCGGCAAATAGCATCCAATTCTGCAATACTAAGTACCAAAGATCCTTTTACCCCCACTCCACTTGGGCAATAGCTGTTCAGCAAATTGGCAAGGTTCGCAATCAGATCGAATCCAATATCCGCCGGAACAGTTGAGCTCAATAATCTCACACCGCAATTAATGTCATACCCGATCGCTCCCGGCGAGATGACACCTCCTGGCACGCGCGTGGCAGCTATGCCGCCAATAGGAAATCCATAACCCTGGTGCATATCAGGCATAACGATGACTTCACCAACAATCCCGGGAAGAGTGGAAGCATTGATGGATTGTTCAATTGAGAGATCCGTGATTGCCTTGTTCAGTATTTCAGAGGTGGCGAAGAATCTCACCGGTACATGCATATCCCTTCTGTAAGCACCAGGGATAAGCCATTCGACATCAGATACTTTTATGAAATCATTTAAGTGAATCATCTTTGTTTCATACATCAAAAGTTATTGTTGTTTGCCATCCGTTACTGGTTTTTTCTATTAGCAAATTATGATACGTGATCGCTTTAATTGCTTTGGATTGGATGAGGATCCCGTGTTGTTTTCCCATTACATAGAGTATGTGATTTTTTACTTTTACTTCATCGACCAATAACACTTTTTGTTTTGTTTCAATGGAAATGAGGATCTCAGATAGAAAATTAACCAGGAGTCCTTCATGATCATCAGCGGTGATTCTCAATGACAACGATTCGACTTCATCCCGGGAATATGAAATTCCCATCACCTCATACATACCACGTACAGCCAGGACGAATAAACGCGGCAGGGTTACCGCGTGAATTCTAATAGCCTGGTCAGCAGTATGATCAACTTCCTCTATCGAATTTTTTAGAGTCATATTATCTTCGTTATAATTATAGGGCTATGGCACCTTCGTTTCAACACATCGAAAAAAAGCTCAGACACTTTTTTGAGAATAAAGTTTTCAATATTTTTAAGAATGGCATCGTGCCTGAGATTTCTCTTATCTTGGCGGATAGCATGATAAATAATTTGCGAATCAATCAAGAAGGTAAAAAGATTGCGCCGGACATCTATATCATCCATACACAAAACCGGATCGCCATGCAAATAAAGAAATCAAAAGATTGGCCTGAGAAAATAATTTCAGCAATCCATGCTATTGCCTTGGAAAACGGAGCTGAACTCGACCACATTCCGCTCATTGAAATCAATAAAGAATCCTCAACTACCTATGTTGAAGTCCAATGGCAATCGGAAAATCGTGGTGACACGGAAGCTGTTCAAATTTCTCCCGAGATTGGAAAGACACCAGTCGATCATCTCACCGCATTCCTTGTAATTGATGGAAAGCCACCAATTCCCATTAGCCAAGCCGTTATTAATATTGGCAGGCAAACGGAAAATGATCTGGTCATTGATGATCCGCGTGTATCCCGGAAGCATGCTCAAATCCGTCAATCCAACGGGATTTTTGTGATCTTTGATTTGGGTTCCACGGGTGGGACTTTTGTCAACGGGCAAGTAATCACCCAGCATACCTTGAAACCTGGGGATGTCGTATCACTGGCGGGTTTTCCATTTATTTTTGGAGAAGATGACTCTGGGATTATCACTGATCGAATTTTGGTTGATCAGGAGATGCAAAATGAATCCGACGATCAGGGGAAAAAAGAATGATCGGTATTTTCCTTTTGATCTTTCGCTTCATCATGGCCGCAAGCCTATTTCTTTTCCTGGGTTTTGCCTTATGGACCATATGGTCTGACTTAAAAAAGAAAGCGACACAAATTGCGCTTCCCAACCAGTCGATGATCGAGTTGCAAACAATAAAAACCAGGGAGATACATCCGGTAAAGCCGTATCTAAGCGAATTTGAACTGGGACGCGATCCATCGTGTGAAGTCCATATTGATGACAGCTCGATATCCATCAAACATGCCCGATTCAGCTTTCACCATGATCATTGGTGGATGGAAGACCTAAAGTCAACGAATGGGTCTTTTATCAACGGTGAGAAAATATCAACCCCGATCATCATTACTGAAAATGATGTCCTGAAGTTTGGAAAGATTGAAATGGAGATCACATTTCATCCGAGGTCAAAATAGTATGCTATCATCTTTCTCAAAGTGTAATTAGAGGAGAGTAAACATGAAAGAGAAACCCGTATTAGGAATCATCGGCGGATCTGGTATGTACCAGTTTCCAGCCTTAAAGGATGTTAGGACTCTTGAGATCGACACGCCATTTGGAAAGCCCAGTTCCCCCATTGTGACAGGTCACATATCAGGAAAATTGGTTGCCTTTCTCGCACGGCATGGTATTGGTCATTTTATTTCCCCGACCGAAGTAAATTACCGGGCAAATATTTACGCTCTAAAATCATTGGGTGTTCAAAGAGTGGTCAGCATCAGTGCCTGCGGTTCGCTGCGGGATGATTTCGCTCCTGGTGATATTGTGATACCCGATCAATTGGTGGATTTTACGAAAGATCGCGCACGAACATTTTTTAATGAAGGAATAGTGGTCCATGTCAGCACAGCAGATCCGTATTGTAGTGAATTATCAGAGCTGGTATTCAAATCAGTAAATCAGACAGGTACAACAGTCCATCAAGGGGGAACCTTGATAACGATCGAAGGACCCAGGTTCTCTACACGGGGAGAATCAAACATGTACCGCTCCTGGGGCAACTCGATAATTGGAATGACTGCCTGCCCTGAAGCATTCCTTTCCAGAGAAGCTGAAATGTGTTATTCGACCATGGCTCATGTGACTGATTATGATGTTTGGCATCTGACGGAAGAGTCGGTTAATGTTGATATGGTTGTAAAAACACTCAATAAGAACACAGAAACTGCTCAAAACGCAATCCGTCTGCTTGTCGAAAATCTCCCCGAGGAAACGCACTGTCAATGTGGTAACGCCCTTGAGAATGCAATAATAACCAGCCCGGAATGCATCCCACCGCAAACCCTGGAAAAAGTAGAACTTCTAGTAAATAAATATTTCCCGCGTTGAACCAATTTCTACAAAGTCAACTCAACTCCCGAGATAAAATTCAAGGCCGTCTGCTTCTTCTGGCGGGGATTTTTCTATTATTCTATTCATTAGTACTTACTTTCTCCCCTGCAGCAAGAATGCACAATTTGAATGCTGGATTTCAATGGAAGCATTGGATTGGGTATTTATGTTGGTCAGGTGGTTTCTTCCTTATCCATAAGCAATCCCAAAAAATTCTACCCTATCGCGATCCGTTCCTGATTCCCCTCATTAGTTTTTTAACCGGGTGGGGAATATTGGCAATCTTCCGTCTGGAAATTAATTATGGGATTCGACAATCACTATGGCTCTTGGCTGGATTTCTCTTGATTCTAGTGATGATGCGTTATCAAAAGATACTCGAGGTCTTACGTCGATATAAATATCTGTGGTTAATGAGTGGGATGCTCCTCACCGCACTTACCCTGATTTTTGGCACTTACCCTGGAGGAGACGGACCAAGGTTATGGTTATATGTTGCTGGTTTTTATATCCAACCATCCGAACCATTAAAATTACTGCTCATAATCTTCCTTGCTGCTTATCTGGCTGATAACCTACCAATAAAACATAATTTTCTTCAGTTGATCGTTCCGACTCTTATCCTTTTTGGTTTGGCATTAACGATATTATTGATCCAGCAGGATATGGGAACGAGCACCCTTTTTATAATTATCTATACTGCTCTGATTTATCTTGCAACCGGGAAAAAGCGATTGGTTTTGGTCAGTGCCCTGGCGATTCTTACTGCGGGCATTTTTGGATACCGATTGTTCGATGTAATCAGGCTGCGGGTTGATGCATGGATAAATCCATGGCTTGATCCTAGCGGGAGATCCTTCCAAATCGTCCAATCATTGATCGCAGTGGCGGCAGGTGGGGTTTTCGGTCGCGGACCCGGATTGGGCAGTCCGAGGTTAATTCCGGTCGCGCACTCTGATTTTATTTTTTCTGCCATATCAGAGGAGGTTGGATTAACCGGATCGATTGGATTGTTGTTACTTATGGCATTGCTTTTATTTTGTGGAATGCGCATCGCTTTCAGTGCATCTAACCAATTTCATAGATATCTTGCAGCAGGTTTATCGACCTATATCTTGGCACAGGGAATCCTGATTATTGCAGGAAATCTTCGCTTGCTACCTTTAACGGGTGTGACCCTCCCATTCATTTCGTATGGTGGTTCATCTCTACTTACAAATATGATCGCGTTCGCCTTACTCCTCATTATCAGTGGTGATCCCGTGGATAAATCCGCTCCCCTGCCGAATCCACAACCTTATTTATTTGTAACAGCAATCGCACTCGTTGGATTGACGGTCATTGCGTTATCCCTTGGGTGGTGGACAATGGTACGAGGTGCAGCTCTCCAATTGCGGACTGACAATCTTAGGAGGGCGATTAATGAACGCTACTCGCAACGTGGAAGCATCCTTGACCAGCAGTCTCAACCAATCGTTTCCAGTGAAGGTTTTCCTGGAGAAATCATTCGTAAATACTATTACCCACCTCTCAGTGCAACCACCGGATACAACAGTGCAACCTATGGGCAATCCGGGATTGAACAAAGCATGGATGGGTATCTCCGCGGGGAAAAGGGCAAGCCCGCGTTTGAGGTCTGGTGGAGTCATTTACTTTACGGTCAATCTCCAGAAGGCTTGGATGTCCGCTTGAGCATCGACCTTCCCATGCAGCAGGCAACTGATACACTAATTTCGGGTAAAAAAGGTTCAGCAGTCCTGATTAATGCGCTTTCAGGAGAGATCCTGGTTTTAGCATCTCATCCAAATATTGATCCGAATCAAGTCGAAAACATGTGGGCAGGATGGATGATGGATGTTGATGCACCCCTTATAAATCGTGCCACTCAGGTAAATTATGCGCTAGGAACAGCGATAATTCCTTTCCTGTTGACAAGTGCTTCCCAGCAAGATTTCACCACCCCTACCCCTGCATGGACTGGACTCTATTATGAAGATCAATCCTGGTTCTGTGCTGTAAATCCACAAGATTCACAAAACTGGAATTCATTACTGAAATCAGGTTGTCCACAGGCACTTATTCAATTGACAGGATCGATCTCTAATACTGGATTTAAGCAAATACTTGATGATTTCGGTTTTACCTCTGCGCCACAAATATCGTTACCATTGGCTCAGCCATATGCTTTAATCAGCAGTGAAGAGTCTACAAAAATAATATTTGGAAATAACCCCGTGATGGTTTCGCCATTGCAAGTGGCGCTCGCAGCTGCAGCATTGAGCAATGGTGGAAGAATGGTCCAACCACAGCTTGCCATTGCTGTCGATAGCTCAGTAGGATGGATTATTCTCCCTTCTCAGGAGTCCAGGCAAATACAATATCAAAATTTTAATGAGATAGCAGGGAGATTATCATCTAATGAGGAACCGATCTGGGAAGTGAACGGGGTTTCTTATTCAAATCAAGGTCGTGTGTCTTGGTTCATCGGGGGAACGACGAGCAATTGGGAGGGTACGCCTTATGCTCTTGTTGTTGTTCTTGAGGGGAATTACTCAAAAGAAGCCATGGATATTGGGCATTCCATTTTCGAATCCATTTTCCAACCCTGAAATCTTAAAAAAATTATTAGTTATCACGATTGGATAATTTACTAAGAAACAAGTTCTTTGAATCCATGGTGTTAGGGTAAAAAAATGCTGCCTTTCGGCAGCTTCTTCGTTTTTTAAATCTTAATTCTAAGGAAATGTCTTTTACCGACTTGCAACACGCCAGCGTGAGGGATTGTCATTTTTCCATCACGGATGGTCTCTCCATCGAGTTTTACACCATTCTGCTCAATGATCCGCCGACCTTCAGTTTTGCTGGAAACAAGTTGAGCAGATATTAAGACGTCCAAAATGGTTTGATCTTTTTCGAAGTGGTAATCAGGAATCTCATCCGGGATATCATGCTTTTGAAATGTACGTATAAAATTTTCCTGGGCTTTTCCTGCCTCTTGATCTCCATAGAAAGAGCTAGTGATCTCGAATGCTAATTTCATTTTTGCATCGCGAGGGTGAAGGTCACCGGATTTCAAATCAAGTTCGATTCTGGAGATTTCATCAGGTGTCCACCGCGTTACAAGTTGCGCATATTTTGGCATGGCGAAATCTGGTATGCTCATTACCTTTCCATACATATCGTCAGCGCTTGTGTTTATAGGGATATGATTCCCCAGGGATTTACTCATTCTTACGACACCATCGGTCCCAGGAAGGATACCCATTGAAATGGCAATATTGGGCTTTTCCCCCAGGTATGTCATTACCTTTCGGGCTGCGGTGACGATATTAAAGAGTTGCTCCGTGCCTCCCACCTGGACGTCGGTTTTTAATGCGAATGCATCATATCCCTGCATGATTGAATAGAAAGTTTCATGAAGGAAGATGGCATCGCCTCTTTCCCAACGCAATTTGAAATTCTCGCGGGTGAGGAATTGCTGGATGGTAAAATTCGATGCCAGATGGATTAAATCAGCAAGGGTTAATTTCGATAACCACTCGCCGTTATAACGGATGGTTGTCTTCTGCGGATCCAGGATACGAAATGCCTGCTCGGCATAGGTCTTGGCATTCGCTTCCACAACTTCTGGCGGAAGTTGAGGTCGCAGCACATCCTTGTCCGACGGATCTCCGATTAGGGATGTGTAAGTGCCAATAACAAATATTACATCGTGTCCCAATTCCTGGAACTGACGTAATTTACGCATAGTGATCGTATGACCGAGGTGAAGGTCCGCTTTGGTAGGATCATATCCGCAGTAGACACGCAACGGACGGCCAATCTTATTTACTTCGATTAAACGCTCTTTAAGCTCCTTGGCCATGGCTTGCTTGAGCTCTTCATCCCCATATTCTGTCCCCCGCATTAATATTGCTATCTGCTCATCTACATTCATACAATCCTCCAGAATATTTCAGTACCCCGCCCACCAGAAACGAAGTGCCAAAATTATACCAGCCACCTACAAGGCTGCCAATTACTTCATGGAAAGAACCATATTGATAATACTCCGAAGGAAATAGGCAATGTGTTAAGCAGGTATTCTTTGTATTGAATATCGTTATGAAAGTTGTAATCATTTGAAATAAATTGGAGGGTTTCTGTAAGGAATTTCAGATTCTTGGGAGAAGAGGATGATAAATCAGCCCTGTTTTTTCTCGTGCTATAATCCTTTGAAAGGTGCAACTTGGAAGCTGTTTTGGTTCTGAATGCAAATTTTGAACCGGTCAATGTCTGTAATATGCGGCGAGCGGTTGGTCTGATGCTCACCGAAAAAGCATTCCTCGTCCTGAATGGTCGCGGCGAGATACGCACTGCGCAGGCATCATTCCCTAGACCTTCTGTGATCCGGCTTCAAAAAATGATTTACCGCCCCCGTCCTACGATCCGGCTTGCCCGGCGCGAAATATTACGACGGGACAATTACACCTGTCAATATTGCGGTAAGCACACACTTGATTTGACAATCGATCATGTAATCCCAAGACATATCGGTGGACCTCATTCCTGGTGGAATGTCGTCGCAGCCTGTTCAAGTTGTAACCATCGTAAGGGTGGACGTAAGGTAGAAGAGGTTGGGATGCATTTGCAGCATATTCCCAAGGAGCCATCCGCGTCCGCTTTATACGTCTTTGGGCATCATTTGAATGAAAATTCAGATTGGGAACAGTTTTTAAGTGGTTGGTGATCTAATCACAAATTATGGTTTGAAAATCAAGAGCCAACTCGACTTCTCCTGGGAATTTTGATCGCGCATCCGCGATCATCTTTTTTTTATTTTGATCCTGGGGGTAATGGATAAGATAAAGCGACTTGACATGCGCAGTATTTGCTGTTTCCCCTGCCTGCGCTGGAGAGGTGTGGCCAGGTCCCTCACCTGAAGCTTCATGGAATAGGACATCTGCATCTCTACTCAGCTCAATCACAGCCTGGCAGGGCTCAGTATCACAGGAATAAGCGATGATCTTTTTCTGAGTTCCAATCTGCATTCGTAAACCCATGGTTGGTATCAGGTGACATACTGGAGACGCGCTAACAATCAAATCCGGAACGTCAATCAAGACCTGCATTTCTTTTTCAGGGGTAGCGTGATAAATGACCTGGAAGAAATTTGGCCAATCCAAAATATCAAACAATTCCAGCATCTTGGTGGTGCGATTTATCGTATCTCGTAATCCGTAAACATGTAAATCTTGAGTTCTCCCCATTAACCACATTCCCATCATTAGAAGAGGTACGCCACTTACATGATCGGGATGGAAATGGGTCAGAATCAGATCGGTGATTTGATTGAGGTCCAATCCAGCTTTCTTGACGCGCACAATTGGGTTGCTACCGGCATCAATCAGTACCACCCTGGACCCTTGTTGAATAATCAAGTGCGTATTATCTGAATCAGCATCTGGTACAGCAGCGGCAGCACCTAGAACAATGACTTTACCCACCAGTGATCCTCTCTCTTATCCCAAGATCGAAAGCAGCCAAATCGCTATGCGAGGTGTAAACCAAGCCTCTATACATGCAGCCAACAGCAGCATGGGAACTACCACCCCCAATGTCACTTTGAACCAATCAGCGGTAGCCTTAATCCAAACTTCTCCAATTGTGTTGGCAGGATCTGGAGTAGCCAGAAGCGCTCCTGCTCTCAAGACAGCAGCCGTAGCGATCACCGCTGCTGGAATTTCAATAATCCCATGTGGAAGGATAAAACCGATCAGATATGTCGCAGATGAGATACCATTCACCGATAAAAGACTCATCAGGTAACCTACCACACCTAACGAAGCAAAGAGCGGAAGGACACCGAGAATTCCAAAACTGATACCTCCCAGTAACAATGCCAGTAAAAGTACTCTGAAGTTTTGCCAAAAAATCCCTAGAACTGGTAAAAGCGCACCCACGGGAAAAGCTTTCAAAATGACATCAAGATTTTCATTAAGATTGGCTAGACCCGTTTCACTCAGTGGGATATTGAAAGAGTGAATCTGATCCACTCCCAAGAAAAATGAGACGATCACAAAAACCAGAGCTATCAGGATCGGCAAACGTAGATTATGGAGAGTCCTACGGACCTCAACCTGGTACCAGGATTTGAATGATTTCGCCTCGCCGATGAACTGGCTCTTGAATACTTTCCAGGCCCACTTGAGATTCAAAACATCAATTTCCCGTCCCAGAAGTTCCTCCCGTTGAAAATGGGCAATCCCTACCCTGACCAATAAAATTGAAAGCATCACCAGTCCAAAAACCGCCCACCACAATGTTGAGAAATTTCCCCAAAACATCACCACACTCTCGCCCTGAATTAGCAGCGATATAGGTATGATGATGAAACTGGATAATAAATTTGCAGATCGAATCGACGTCGCTTGCGTCGAAACCACCACAGCTCCACTGACCATCACGAGAGCCTGCACAATGGTCAAGCAAAAAATGAGGATCATCAAGCCCAGATCAGGTAGCGGGACTTTGGTGATTACCAACCCGCCAATATATACAGCCATTCCAAGGAAACTACCGAAGATCGGCGGTACAGTTGAAGAAAGAAGTTTCCCCAAATAAAGCTGCCAATCCTTTAGTGGGGTGCAGAGTAGAGGTTCGATTGAACCCCTTTCTTTCTCTCCCACAAATGATTCCAGTGCGATGACCAACGAGACCGAAATGGGAAAGAATCCAACGATCATCATTAGAAATGGGACCAATCTCTCACCGATCAATGTCCCACCGTACTCATTCACGAATTCCATCATTTGATCTGCGGTGAAATTCATCAAAAATGGGAAAAATATCGTTAATACAACCACCGGGAAAATGATCCGCCAATCCCGCATCTGATCGCGGACTTCCCTTTTTGCAATGGTAAAAGCCGGGGCTAATGCTTCAAACATTCCCTTTATCCACATTCACAGATTTAACAGCTTCCAGATATGCTGATTCCAGAGTGCGGGGAATCTCTTGAAAAGAAATAACCTTCAACCGATCATCAATCAACCGTTTGATCAAATTCGGATTTATTTTTTCTGGCTCACTGATCTGAAAACGAAGCCATTGGTCTCCGCGACCTGTTAGAGTCACGCCTTTGGGGAATTCCATCTTCCATCCATCCAAACTCAATGCGAGTCGGGCTTCATACTCAACGGGACCCAGTAATCGACGCTTCAAGTTTTGCGGCGAATCATTCATGATTATTTTCCCATGCTGGATAATCGCGATTTGATCCGCAAGCTCTTCCGCTTCCAGTAGATTATGGGTGCAAAGAAGAATGGTTCGATCATATGATCGTAACTGCTGTATACCATCCCTGACCATTCTTGCGCTCTCCGGATCCATGGCGGATGTGGGTTCATCCAGCAGTAAAACAGATGGCTCGTGAATTAATGCTCTAACGAGAGCCAATTTCTGACGCATCCCCTTGGAGTATTCACCCGTCCTTTTTTTACGATCATCGGCAAGGCCAAAATCGCTTAATAATTGGTCAATCCTTCTTTTTCGTCGCGAAGGATCCATAAAATATAATCGGGCATAAAAATCCAGGTATTCATCCGCATTCATCCGATTATAAAGTCCATGGTGTTCGGTAAGGACTCCCACAGATTCCCGGACCTTCTGGGGATCTTTCACCACATCATAACCAGCAACTATGGCAGTTCCTTTTGTAGGTCGAAGGATGGAGGTAAGCATACGGACGGTGGTTGTTTTACCAGCGCCATTTGGTCCTAATAGAACTAGGACCTGGCCATGCGGGACATCCAGGTTCACGTCATCCACTGCCCTAAATTGATCAAAATCCTTGGTTAAGTGTTCAGTTTTAAGCATTATTAATAAGAGTCAACACCATATTCAATTTATTATAGACAGTTTCACTGCATCCAGGATATACAAAAATGTTAGGTGGGATCATGTATAAAACACCCACTTTTTGAAAGTGGGTGTTTGAGTTTGAATCTCGATAATTTTGTACTAAGCTTTCTTTTTTTGAATTATGTGTTTCCATAGAAGATAAAGGACCGAAAAACAGAAGAGGATAGCCATGAATGTCTGGTTGGCATTGATACCTGCCACTGGTGCAGGATCAAGCCTTAGATATTCAAGAAGGAATCTTCCAAAAGAATAAATCAAAATGTAAATGATGAAAATATCTCCGGTGAATAATTTCTTACCGTAGCGTCTTCCGAGGAACAGCAGGACGGCCATATTAAGAAGGTTCCATATCGATTCATAGAGAAAGAGGGGGTGGTAAGTAGCTTGATCTGCATATTCCGTAAGCCGGTAAACAGGATCAATATGTATCCCCCATGGAAGTGTGGTTGGAGCACCATAGATTTCCTGGTTAAGAAAATTACCCCAGCGACCAATGGCTTGTGCTAGCGCTATCCCGGGTGCAGCAATATCTGTCCACATTGCAAAGTCAGTGTGTTTAACTTTCGAGTAAATAAATAATGCCAGAGCTCCTCCCAGAATGGCTCCCGGTATACCCACCCCACCATTCCATATGGCAATCGCCTCCATGGGATGGGTCAGGTAGTACTGTGTAGTGATTCCCCTCTCGATCATCGAAGATGGGGGAAGAAATATGTGCCAAAGCCTTGAACCGATGACACCGACTGCCAACAACCAGGGAAGCATATCCCAAACATATTCAGGATTCAGCCCTCTTCTTTTCGCTTCGCGGGTGGCAAGCCAGGCTGCGGCTAATGCACCCAGCATGATCAAAACGCCGTACCACCGGATGTTCAATGTGGTTAATGGTGTGGTTTTGAATAACATTCGTAGAATTGCTGCAAGTATCACAGTAATTCCTATATATATAGCTGATCTTATCCATTCATTCTTTATCTTAAAATTTGGGAGGAGATTAAAAAACGAAAGGGCGAGCATTAAAAGGATAGCTAATATATCAGTTAGATATAGAAACGAAATATTGAGAGCGATACCTTCTCGAAGGGGAATTTCCATTTGTCACCTTGAATTTAGAATTGAATATTTCTATTTTTTACTGGCTGTCATTTTCACTTGTCTACGTACAAAATAGATACGTTGTAATGCAGTGAAATTTGCGAAAATTGCGATCACCCATATTCCAATAACTGGAATATTGAATATCAAGCATGGTACTAAAACCAGGTAACGCTCGAATCGCGTTAGTATCCCAACCTTCGCCTGGTATCCCAGTCCCTCAGCACGCGCTTTTACATACGAAACCATCACCGAACCAGCTGCTGCCAGGTAAACCAACAGCACTGCGCTCCAGTTCTGCTGAATCATAAAATATATTTGCAGGCCAAAAAGCAATACCATTTCAGAATATCGATCAGTGATGGAATCAACAAACGCGCCCCATCCAGTCACTTCGCCACGAGCTCGAGCGAGTGACCCATCCAATGAATCGCACGCGCCTGCGAATAATGCCAAAAGTCCACCAATTGTTATATGACCATATCCAATTAATATTGCTGCCCCAATATTCCCTAGTAAGCCAAGTGTTGTTATATTATTGGGTTTTATCCCGGATTTAATTAGAAAAGCCGTTATCTGACCAATAATATCTTTGAAGACGAGCCTCATTCGATCTTCAAACGTCATTCTCTCTTTTTGAGATGGGTGATCCATTAATAACCTGATTTTTCCTCAAAAAATAAACAGCGTTTATGCTATCTTACCCGTATAGTTCTGTCAAGCGGGTTACTCTTCTTCACCAGATTTTGTATCATCTTCAGGAGGAATAAGCACATCCCTTTCCTTGCCTCCCACTTGAGCCCTTCCGACTATTCCCATCTCTTCAAGTTCATCGATCAACCTCGCTGCACGTGGATATCCTATTCGCATTCTTCTTTGCAAGAGTGATGCGCTGGCATGTCTGGCATGCCGAACGACATCGATCGCCTGCTCGATTAGATCATCGCTGGTTGACTTTTGTTGTTGAATCCCGATCATCTCTTCCCAAGGGGCTGGAGATTCTTCAACCGGTGCCATCTTCTGCCAGAAACCGATGACCTTATCTATCTCCTGGTCGGTTACTATCACACCTTGAGCTCTCTGTGGGCTTCCAGATTTTGGATTCAAGAAAAGCATATCGCCTTTTCCCAATAGAGTCTCGGCGCCATTTGTATCCAGAATTACGCGCGAATCGACCGCTGATGCGACTGTAAAAGCGATCCTTGCCGGGAAGTTTGCTTTGATCAGACCGGTCACAACATTAGTACTGGGCCGCTGTGTCGCTAAAATCAGGTGAATTCCCGTCGCACGCGCCATTTGGGCAAGACGAACCAGGCTGAATTCCGTTTGATCGGGATTGGTCATCATCAGATCTGCCAATTCATCAATTAAAACAACAATGCGCGGAAGGATAGCCTGTTTTTTCCTCTGCATTTTTCGGTTAAAAGATTCGAGATCTCGGGCATGCTCATTTTCCATCAATCGATATCGATTATCCATTTCAGCCAGGATCCATTGCAGGATTGCTATCATCCGCTGAGGATCCGTTTCCACTTTTCCCAGCAGATGCGGTAATCCATTAAACCTCACCAGCTCAACCATTTTCGGATCAAGCATGGCCATTCGTAAATCTGAAGGTCCGTTGTTCATCGCCAGGCAGGTTGTGATGGCTGCAATACAAACAGATTTTCCTGAACCAGTCGTACCTGCAATTAACATATGAGGCATACGGGCAAGATCAGCAACTACCGGTGTACCGGAGACATCCCGACCCAATGCCAGGGCAAGAGGCGAGGCTAATCGAAGAAATGCATCGGATTCCAATATTGCCCGCAATCGCACGACAGAATGCAGCTGGTTGGGTACTTCTATACCTACATACGAGTGCCCTGGGACTGGAGCCTGAATTCGTAAACGTTCAGCACTTAATGCAAGTGCAAGGTCCTTGGAAAGGTTTGAAATCTGGGATACTCGTATTTTCAGTTGGATCGTCTCCCCTTCCATACCTGGTTTATCAAGGTATCCCGGTTCAACCGCATATTGTGTCACGGTTGGACCAACCCGATATCCGACCACTTTCGCTGGTACTCCAAATTCAGACAGGCATTTCTCTATCCGGCCTGCGGTTTCTTGAATCTCTTCCTTATCAGGTTGGGAAATCTGTTCATTTTTTAACAGGTTTAACGGAGGGAGACGATCATCGCGGGAGAATATTCTTGCCTTAGTTATCTTATCTGGCTCACGCTGCAAGGGGACAGGATGATCTTTTATCTTTGTATCAACTTTCGATGGTAAAGTAGCTTGAATAGTTGGAGCTTCACTTGAAATATTACTTGTCGAAAAGACTTTCGTTTTAGATTGTGAAGTATCCTGACGGGCATATTGTTCGATCTTTTTAAAGACTTTGCCAGATAATCCAAATCCATAAATTGAAAAAACAACCGCCAGTATCAGAAGGAATAATGTGCATAATACACCGGGGAAAACTTTACTGATTATCATTGCCAAACCCCAGCCGATAATTCCACCATACAACCCTGCATCTGCGGAATCCAATGACATTCCACTGAACACAGCCAGAAGAGCCAGGATCGTGAAAGTCAAACCCTCCAAAGCAATAATCTTACCAATGCTTAGAACCGGTATATGAATATGATGATGCTTAAGTGCTGCCAATCCCATCAACCCCAAAAAAACAACCACAAGCCAAACACCCCAACCGAATCCCTTTTTTAGAAGGATTATCCAGGGCGTTATCAGGCTGCCTTCTGTGAATCCCAATAATCCTAAAAAACTGACTAAGGCAATTGCAAAAAGTAAAACCGCGAGTATATCCCAACCATAGCGATCGAAGGACTGCATTGAAGCTTCAACATTCCTGGAAATGACCGCATCCTTATCTCTGGGATTTATACTTTGGATTTTTTCCTTGATATTCCTAGATTTGCTCATTCGGCCTGCACCAGTCCCAATCCTAATCTACGTCTTTCAACTTCCAAATGGAGAATTTGTACATGTATTGATTGACCTTCGGAAAATTGTTCGCTCAAAATTAGATCCTCCGGGGTTTTGATCGAAGAAATATGAATTAATCCTTCAATCCCTTCGTGTAATTTCGCAAAAATACCAAATTTCGTAATTGAAGTAACGGTCGCGGTGACAACATCCCCAGGTTGATATCGCTCAGATAACAGCTCCCAAGGATTTGGGGTTAATCTTTTCAAGCTCAAGGCAATCCGATTGTTCATCTCATCGACGCTCATGACCAAAACTTTTACCTGATCGCCGATTCTTACACAATCCTCTGGGTGATTCACTCTTCCCCATGATAATTCAGAAACATGGATCAAGCCTTCCACACCGCCAAGATCAACAAAAACACCAAATGCCGTCACATTGGTGATATATCCCTCCACCACCCGATTGGGGGCGAGTGAATCAAATATCTCTTTACGTCTGCCTTTCCCTGCTATGGCAGCACGTTCCGAAAATACAATCCGTTCTGCGGTGGGCTCATATTCAATTATCTTTAATGAGATGGTTGCGCCAACATATCCACTTAGAATATTATGCCTTTCTTCCTCGCTGATACCAGGCGGAAGATTAACCAGATGTGAAAGAGGGACGAAACCCTGTAGTTTTTCACCTTGAACCAATAATCCCCCCCGGTTGTATCCTTGAACTTTCAGTTCTATAACCTCGTCATTGTTTTGAACTTGTTCCGCGTATTGCCAATTTATTTTTATCTGAGATTCTGTTTCAATTGACTTTTCATCCTCTTCAGATTCGGTCGGCACAAAAATGTGCTCATCCGCCATAACAGCAGCCCACCACCCTTCATCAATATCAGGAATCTCATCATGCAATGGCTTTTTTTCTTTCATTACCATCATCAATCCTCCTCAACTCCCCACCAAATTTCCTCTTGACGCTAATCTTAACATAGTCTGAAATTCAACCCCTAACCCACTGATCTGAAAACACGATTCTGGCTTTCCATTTCCAAGAGCACTTTGCTCACTTCGTTGATCGCCACACGCTGTTTTCTATAAAGATCAGCTTCTGAAATTGCCAGCTTGTTTGCTATTTCTTTAACCCTTTTGCCTTCCATGAACTTCATCTCAAGGATATTAAATAATATCCATTCACTGGTATACCGTCGATCTCCCTCTGGTTTCATAGTCTCGACAGCATTTTTAAGAACACTTCTTAGAGCGTTCGCTGGATTTTCATCATGCTCGTCCTGGTAGTTTTGAACGATCTGTAATTGTATCAATGGGTTTTCTGTCAACCTCGGACCTCCCCAATAATGCGTCAATGCATCCTTCACCCAGTGATCCATGTTTTCCATGACCAGATCAAGATTGGCAGTAAGTATCCCATTTCTATCATATCTACCGGCAGCACGCAGCTGTTGAATATAACCAACTTTTGATGTCAAGGATTCAACAGCGGTGAATACCTGTTCCTGTGTCAATCTATCCTGCAATGCCAATCTGGCACGGTCTATGAGAACATTCAATGCAGAAATTTGATCTTGATCCAATTCTTTATATACTTTGCCTGAAATAACCATATATCCAAACAGGAAATCCAAATCCTCCTCGATCCCATCACGAATCGGGATTATCAGTTGTTCCATGTTTTGAACAAAGTTAATGGCAACTTCTGATCCCTGGCTTGTGGATTTCAAAGATTCCTCATCAAGCTCAGGAGGTTTTAATTTTCCGACTTTCGCAACAATATCCAATTTGTCTCTTTGATAGGCGAAGAGAAAAGCGCCCTTGACTTGAAGGTGATCACAGACAGCCGCCAGGATCATTTCCATGAATTGCTGAAGATCACTGCGGGTCAATAAGCGATCTTCCATCGTTTGGATTAGATCAAGATCAGTTTGATCGTTTCCATAAAAGAACCAGCGTTGTAAGAATGGACCCAGTAAAGTTATAAAGTATTCTAGCAAAACAACGGTCAAAACCATGACGATGGGCACCCAGGCTGTATACGTTTGCCCGATGATCAAACCTGCCCGGCGGACAATGGTTGTTAGAGCAAGGGCGACACTGGCAGTAAATGGCCCACGCAAAATCCAAAGAAGTAACCGGCTCTTAACAACCCGGTCCGGCCAAGGCATACCAAAAAATGACACAGCATATGCCATGATTATCATTAAACCACCTACAAAAATATTGCTTACGCTGACAACGATCCAAAAGAAATATGGATACATGGATGCCAGGCCTGATCCAAAAAGTAAAAATGGATAAGAACCGATGGCAGGTGCCATGCCTCCAATAAGTAGATATCCCATGCGCCGCTGGCTGGTTGACGTGAGAGTTCTGCGATATGCGCGAATAAAATTAACCCAGGT
Organism: uncultured Chloroflexia bacterium; assembly: GCA_963804865.1. GTDB lineage: Bacteria > Chloroflexota > Anaerolineae > Anaerolineales > Anaerolineaceae > CAVVEQ01. The sequence continues at coordinate 54,045 of CAWDSH010000001.1, read as the reverse complement.
CATGACCATCACGATCAGATAATAGAGGGTGAAAAGATCTGTAAATAAAGTTGCCTGAAGATGCGGCGCTGGTTGGCCTTCAAGTACAAGCGGTCCCACCAGGAGATCAGTGGGTATCAGGATCAAAAAGACAAAAGAAATGATGTATCCCGCCAATGATGCCCATTTTCTTCTCCAGCGGCTGGGTTTCCCGGTTGTTGCTAGTACTGCATCAGAAAAAGAAAAATACATCGCGGGAAGTAAGACGATCCCTATCCACTGTAGCCTTAACCACAATTCAACCTGCCAGGGTTCAATCGCAGTCGATCCGAATGCTTCAGCTGAAAACACTATCACAACACTAACCATGATCAAAGAAAAAGAACGGACCACACGGTCTCGCAAGTTTAAAGTTACAGAAAATAATAACAAGGAGAAAGCCGTGATGGCAATTCCCGCGGTGAGAATATCACTGATGGTCCGCAATAAAGTTAAAAAAGCATCGTTAGTCATTGGCACAGTTATATAAAACTTCTTTGAAAAAAGAGCGCAATATCCTTGTTGGAATAATATCGATCGTTAAAACCGCAGAAATCAAAACCATACTTCATAGCCATGCAAATAGCTGGGTGATTCTTATTCATCATCTCCAAAATTATATGAGAATACCCTCTGGCGGCTGCCCATTCATAAGCCGCCATTAAAAGAGCGGAACCAATACCTTGTCTTCTATGATCTTCTTTGACCACAATATCAAGGACCCAGGCTAGATTCGATGCTGGGGGATGAATCAAATCCATATAGCCAATGATTTTTCCATGGGAGCATGCCACAAGAATAAGCGACCGGTCATCCCACTCCTGCCTGATGATATCAGGCTTCCTGGGATATGCCAGACGAAGAGACCTGGGTAGGTTGACTTCGCGGAATCTGATGGAGATTTGACCGGATTCAAAAACCTGCTCCATTTGCCAGGCGCGGGAAGTTGCCAGCGAATGCTCCAGGGCCAGCATCGTATCCAGGTCGTTCTTTATGGCGGGTCGAATTTCTATAGAAGGCATAGTGGTCTATTTTATGGAGAGATCACAGTAATATTTATCACACATTCAGGAAGTGGGTTATTCTCAAAATCGTATGCGACCAAGCGGAGTTGATATTCACCCGGTATCAGATTATTCGTTTGCCATAACCCTCCCAGGACATCATCTTCAATGGATTGGTCACCTCCCGCAATTGTTATCCAATTTACATCGCTTAAAGCCTTGTAATCATATTTGTAAAATCCCAAATTATTAATTTTTACAGAACCTTTCAATTCGACGGTACCACTGACTTGAGTGCCATTTCTTGGGTAGGTCCATTCAAAGTTGTCTTCTATGCAGCCTTCGCTTGATAAAGCGGGTTGGCTGGTTGAAATCATCGGAATAGTTTGAGGTGAAATTGTATTAACCGCTGCTTTCTGCAGTATCTCCAATGTCGGAGTTGGGAGACTCATTAAATTGGGATAACGAACCGAAATGACGGTAACCATTATAAATTCCGCTGCAATGAAGATGCCAATTAGGATTAGAACCGATAAGGATGTGTTCATCTTTCGTCGGGCAACATCCCTTTCCAATCCAAAAATGGCAATTTGCAGTTCTCGCCAGGATGCAATAAATTGACGGAGGAAATAAATGGCAATAATCCCCGCCAAAAAGTAAAGCCAGCCTTCAAATTCTTTCAGAAAACGAAAAATGATTTCCATATTCATCATCCATCTCAGAAAATGATGGATGAATTGTCGCCTTTAAGAAATTTTAAAGAATATTAAGAACCCCTCGAATCAAGGTATGTAATTTCGGCACTATTGCTTTCCCAGCTTCCAATACTTCTTCATGTGTCGTGATAGTTGATCCATCCAGATTTGCTTTATTGCTGATTCCAGAAAGGCCCAGCACCCTCGTTTTCCCATGCCTGGCTACAATGACTTCAGGAACGGTTGACATACCGACCGCATCAGCACCGATTGTTCTTAAGAATCGAAGGTCTGCTGGAGATTCGAATGATGGGCCAGAAAGGCACACATAAACGCCTTCTTGGATAATCAATCCATTTTCCTTGCCCGCTCGGCGGGCACTCTCCAAAAATTCTTGGTCATAAGGTTGACTCATATCTGGGAATCTTTCGCCAAATTCATCAAGATTTGGGCCGCGTAAAGGATTCAACCCTGACATTCCAACGAGATTGATATGATCAGTGATAAGCATCACGTCACCAGGAATAAATTTTGGATTGATCGCACCAGCTGCATTTGTAACAATTAGATTTTGGATCCCCAATCGTTGAATGACCCTTACAGGGAATGTAATACGGTCCATTCCATACCCTTCGTAATAATGAGTTCGCCCTTGCATTACCATGACTGGCGTTCCAGCTAATTTACCAATAACCAACCTGCTTTTATGTCCCATAACAGTTGTTCTAGGCCAACCAGGTATTTCTTCATACCCGATGATATCTGGCATTTCAACCTCGTCTGCCACCCCACCAAGACCAGAACCGAGAATGATTGCAGCCTTTGATTTGATCGTAGTTTTTGAACTGATGTATTTTGCAGCTTGATCAATTTCTGAAATACTGATAAATTTTTCCATAATGTGATCCTCCGCGAATCATTTTTCCAGTAAATCTATGAAAAGATTATAACAGTACACCTGCAGTATCAATTATCCGAGTTATTTTAAGATTGATTTAAACGCTTGAATGGTTTTTTTTACGGCTTCATCATCTATCCAAAAATGTGTCACCAATCTGAAATGCTTTTCGCCAACAACCCCAACCTTTATACCGCTCGCCTTTAATTGTTCTGCGACGCCTTTTGCTTTTATGGATGAACCACTCTTCAAATTAACAAATATCATATTAGTCGCTGGCATTCCAAACGTTAATTCAATAGATGGAATGGAACTAAGTCCAAAGGCCAATTGTTGAGCATGGTCATGGTCTTCGATCAATCTCTGAGGCATTGTTTGTAGAGCAACAATCCCGGCTGCTGCCAATATTCCAGCCTGGCGCATACCTCCTCCAAGCATCTTCCTTATTCTTCTGGCTTTGGTAATAAATTCAGTCGAACCGCATAATATTGAACCTACTGGAGCGCAAAGCGCTTTACTCAAACAAAAAGTCACTGAATCCGAAGCAACTGTCAGTTTTGATGAGTCCACGCCCAATGCAGCTGCAGCATTGAATATCCTGGCACCGTCCAGGTGAAGTTTCAGATTCTTGGAATGCGCCAGCTCACCAACGGATTGGGTATATTTTTCCGAAAGAACAACACCACCACATCTGTTCTGAGTATTTTCAAGGATAATCAATTTTGAAATTGGATGGTGGACATCGGCCGGTCGGATAGCGCTTTTTATCAACTCAATATCTATTGAACCATCTGCATTATTAGGCAGAGTGTGTGGGAAAATACCTCCCAGTGCTGATATGCCACCACCTTCAAAGAGGAATGTATGGCCGCGCTCACCCATAATGACTTCATCACCCCGACCACAATGAGCTAATACTGCCGTTAAATTGCCCATCGTTCCGGAAGCCAGGAAAAGACCTGCTTCTTTCCCCATTTTCTCCGCTGCAATTTCCTGAAGCCGATTTATCGTTGGGTCTTCTCCAAAAACATCATCACCGACTTCTGCATCAGCCATGGCTTTTCGCATCTCAGGCGTTGGTTGTGTCACAGTATCAGAACGAAGATCGATCGAATTCATGATTGGCCTCGGTTTTTTTATTTTTCCTGCATTCGCAGAGTACTCAAGACAACGTTGAGATCCTGAGGTAATGCAACTTCAAATTCATTTTCTTTCACTTTTCCTGGAAGCAGAACTGTCAAACGACTTGCGTGTAAAAACTGTCTATCCAAATTTACTGTTGATCTATTATGCCCGTAAACCTTATCTCCAGCGATTGGGCAACCAATATAATTTAAGTGAACCCGAATCTGGTGTGTGCGCCCGGTGTGGGGATGAACCTCCAGCAATGTGTGCTTTCTAAAACTTTCTAAAGTCTTGTATTCTGTGATCGCTTCCCGACCTTTTTCAATCGGTACCACGGCCATTTTTTTTCGATGATGTACATCTCGCCCAAGGGGAGCTTCTATCCTTCCAGTGGGTGTGGGAGGTTTACCATCAACAAGTGCCAGATATGTCTTGTTAACTTTCCGGTTTTTGAATTGATCCTGAAGCCATTGATGGGCATGGTCATTTTTTGCGATGAGAATGATGCCGGAAGTATCCCGATCCAACCTGTGGACGATGCCAGGTCGCTCTTCTCCACCAATACCTTGTAGGTCTATATCCGATCCAAGTATTGCATTTACCAAAGTTCCAGTCCAATTTCCTGCTGCAGGATGCACCACCATTCCTGCTGGTTTATTTACCACGACAACATCCGAATTCTCAAATATCACTTCCAGTGGGATACTTTCAGGAACAAGTTCAGTGGGCATTATTGCGGGGAGTCGCATGACAACGCGTTGTCCAAATTGTAGAAGTTGACCTGGTTTATCAGTAACATCATCATCAACAAGAACAAATCCGTCGTGGATTAAGCTCTGGATCCGGGAACGCGAAATACCTGACGATGTTCTAACCAAAAATTTATCTAATCGCTCGACAGTTTGATTGTCAAAAATGAGTTCGACGATCTCTTCGCTCACGTGTTATCCAGCGATTCGGACTTCTTGGTGCTCATTTCAGGTGTTGTGGCTCGTTTAGATCGATGTTCATCCAACCAGACACCCAGGATCATAACCCCCACCCCAACAGTAATACTTGCATCGGCCACATTAAAAACTGCAAATGAGCCTACTGAAATAAAATCGGTTACTTTTCCGTTGAAAAGAAATCGATCGATCAAATTTCCGATTGCTCCGCCAAGCTGCAAGCCTAGAGCTAATCTCAAGGGAAGATCTTTGCTATTCACCTGCGGGTAGTAATAAATAATCGCAATGGCAACGATTACAGCGAAAATCGCAAATAAATATCCCTGACCCTGGAATAAACCGAAAGCAACACCCGTATTACTCCAATTCACTATCCGCGCGAAAGGAGCCAACCACTCCACAGGCATCCACATTTCGCCATTCTGCAGGCTATTTCGGACCCAAACCTTGGTGATTTGATCCAGGACGATCACAATCCCAGCGATCAGGAAAAGCAATCCAAATTTTCTACCAAATTTCTTCACTTTTGATCACCTCATTAAACCCTAACATTTTACCTTAAATCACTTGGAAGAAACCTGGTGGGGATTCGATTGAATTTCTATTCTTTCTTTTTTATTCCAATGATCACTTTCTCACCATCAAACTCATCCTTTACCTGGGCTAAATCTTCAGCGATCTTCTCTTCAACCAGCGAGGTGGAAAGAGTCTCATTCATGATGTAATCTCGATAAGTCTTGATGGCAAGCTTTAGTTTCTTACTGGCCTGGTACCGGGTTTCAATCCTATCAGCAATATCGAATTCGGCAGTCTTGCGAAGATCTTGAATCCGGCGAACAAACTCCCTGGCAAGACCTTCATGCTCAAGTTCGGGAGTTAAATCTGTGACCAGCGCAGCGAGGTATGCTCCTTCGGACGCCACCGAAAAACCTTCCTTTGCATTGATCCGTACTTCAACTTCTTCTGGAAGAATTACCAATTGATCGTCGCCAATACTTAATGAGATGGATTCTCCAGCCATTAATTTCAATCCTGTTTTTTCTGCGTTCAGCGCGAGAATCTTTTCTCTTATTGCCGGGTATTTGTTGCCATATTTCTGCCCCAATTGTTTGGGATAAGGGTTTAAATGAAAGGATATCGCTTCACCCGCAGTGTTAAGTGCTCTCACATGTTTCACATTCAGCTCATCTTCCAATAATTCAGCGTATCGCTCGATGACTTTCATTTCGTCTTTACTTCCCACCGCGAAAGCCGCCTCAGCCAAAGGTTGGCGTACTTTCCGATTTGCTTTATTTCGGGCAGCATGACCCAACGATGCCAATTTCATTACGAGGGTCATATCCTTATTCATCTTCTCATCAATCAGTTTTTGATCATACTTTGGCCAATCTGCTAGGTGAACTGAAATCGGCGCACTGGTATTTTGTGATACAACCAGGTTTCGATACATCTCCTCGGCAAGGAAAGGCATCGCAGGAGCCAGTAACTTGCTGAGTGTAACCAAGGCTTCATTAAGAGTGGCATAAGCCGCTTTCTTATCTGCATCAGACCCACTTTTCCAAAAGCGTCTTCGGGATCTGCGCAAGTACCAGTTGGATAATTGATCAGTAAAAACCTCGATCGGTCGGGTCCCGCCTAACACGTCATAATGCTCCAGCGCGTCGGACACGTCTCTCACCAAGGTATGAAGAGCGGAACGCAGCCAAAGATCCAATGAGTTGTAAGCAATTTCCTCATCAGCTCCAGGTTTCCATCCATCAAGATTTGCGTAGGTCACGAAAAATGAATATGTATTCCAGAGGGTTAATGTGAAAGTTCTTACCACTTCTCCAACCAGATCGGACGAGAATCTTCTTTCCTGTCCCGGAGGACTTGCAGTGAAGAGATACCAGCGAGTGGCATCAGCTCCGTGAGTATTCAATACTGTCCAAGGTTCGATAAAATTCCCCTTTGACTTGGACATTTTTTGCCCATCCTGATCAAGGATCAAACCAAGGCAAAGTACATTCTTGTAACACGCTTTATCAAAAAGGAGAGAGCTGATCGCATGCAAAGAATAAAACCATCCACGTGTTTGATCGACTGCCTCGCAGATATAATCCGCAGGGAAATTCTTTTCGAATTGCTCCTGATTCTCGAAAGGATAATGCCATTGGGAAACCGGCATGGAACCCGAATCGAACCAGACATCGATCAATTCAGGAACCCTGTGCATCATCCCACCGCATTCCTTGCAGCGAAGATGAATTCCATCGACGTGAGGACGGTGGAGATCAAACTGGTCCAGATTCCTACCTGAAAGTTCGGAAAGTTCCTTGATGGACCCAATACAAATTTGCTGGTGACAACTCTCGCATTCCCAAATGGGTAGAGGTGTCCCCCAATACCTCTCCCGACCCAATGCCCAATCAACATTATTATTTAACCAATTCCCAAATCTGCCATCCTTGATATGGCCCGGATACCAATTGATCTTGTCATTCAAATCCACCATTTTCTGTTTATATTGACTGGTTCTGATGAACCAGGTGGGTCTGGCATAATAAAGTAATGGCGTATCACAGCGCCAGCAAAATGGGTAAGTGTGAGTGAATGTACCGGATTTTAATAATAGTCCCCTGTCGTGCAGATCTTGTGTAATGAACGGATCCGCATCTTTTACAAATTTGCCAGCCCAAGGTTTTACCTCCGATATGAAATTTCCATCCGGGGCAACTGTCATCAGGATCGGGAGATTGAATTCCATGGCTGCCTGCATATCCTCCGCACCGAATGCAGGAGCGATATGGACCAACCCGGAGCCATCTTCGGTAGTGACAAATTCACCAAGAATTACATAATGCGCGGGTTTTTCAACAGGTAGAAAGGTAAAGAGCGGCTTATATTTCTTCCCCTTTAGGCTTTTTCCCTTGACTCTTTCAACGATCTTGTTTGACTCGCCAGGAAACACTTTATCCAATAATGCTTCCGCCAAGATTAATCGCTCAGTTTCACCATCTGATAGAGATCGTTCTATGGTTACGTACTCAATATCGGGGTGGGCTGCAACAGCCACATTCGCAGGTAATGTCCAGGGTGTGGTAGTCCAAACAAGTAGAGATGTGCCAGGTAGATCTACCAGAGGCATGCGCACAAAAACCGAAGGATCAATGGCTTCCGCATAACCTAATGCAACTTCATGATCCGATAATGGCGTACCGCATCTCGGACAATAAGGAACAACTTTAAAACCCTGGTAAAGGAGATCTTTTTCCCAGAAATTTCGAAGGATCCACCAGACTGATTCGATGTATTGATTGGTGTATGTGACGTACGCTTCTTTAAGATCGACCCAGTAAGCGATGCGATCCGTTAAACGTTCCCATTCTTGAATATATGAAAATGCCGATTGGCGGCAAAGCTCGTTGAATTTGGCAATTCCATAATCTTCAATTTGCTGCTTATTGGTAAATCCTAGTTTTTTCTCAACTTCAATCTCAACTGGTAGACCATGGGTATCCCAACCTCCTCGTCTTAATACATGGAATCCATTCATGGTTTTAAAACGAGGAAATAAATCTTTAAATACCCTGGCAAGCACATGATGAATCCCTGGCAAGCCATTTGCTGTCGGAGGTCCTTCATAAAACACATACTCTGGAGAGCCGCGCCTCATCTCCATGGTTTTATGGAAGATATCCTCCTTGTGCCAAAGGTCAAGGATTGATTCTTCCATCTTACTGATCTCCAGTTTTGGTAATACAGGTTTAAACATTTATCCTCCGAAGTATTGCCATTTTGTTAAAAACAAATCGTCCCATGAATTTGGGACGAGTTTTTTCCCGCGGTACCACCCAATTTCCTGTTGAAACAGGCTCTTATTCAGATCAGATCTTTAATTCTAATCTGCACCAGGGCTAACGTATGGTGAGGTCGGCGCACTTACTTACAAAAACAAGTGTTCAGTTTGCAGCTCCGGAAGGATTTTCAGCCCGGATAACTGATCCGGCTCACACCCATCCCGGATTCGCTGGCAGTCTTTCCAGACCTACTCTTTTCCATCAAAGCTTTTGACTTAACAATTATCCCATAAATCAATTAAATAAAAAAGACTCAACCCGATGTTGAGTCTTAAGAGGGCAAAGTATCTTAAGTTGGTAATCCTAAACCCAACCTTGCCACATGTATGAACATTTGCTCAACGCCTTCCCCTGTCGCTGCACTGGTTAAAACGAATGGGGAATTGATCCTCATTGCAAATGCATGTCCACTTGGTGCTAATGCGGGTGGTTGGGTGACCAGATCTAATTTATTTCCTACCACGACGAATCTGACTGCGGGTGCAAAATTTCGCACTTCCGTCACCCAGCTCTCCAGGTTTGTTAGCGAATTAGGTTCACCAAGGTCATAAACAAGCGCTGCTGCCAGACTTCCCCTGTAAAAACTTTCTCGAACTGCTTGAAATCTTGGCTGACCGGCAACATCCCAGATGGATAATTTAACCGTCTGTTCAGGTAAACTCACAACTTTTGTTTGAAAGTCTACTCCGATGGTCATAATACGGGATACTTCGAATTTTCCTTCACAATACCTGCGTGCAAGCGAAGTCTTCCCAACGTTCCCATCGCCCAGTAATACGACTTTTAGAATTGGTACGCCTTCCATATTTCCTTTTTATAACGAATGTTTCAAGAAGTATTCATGGGGAAGCAACAAAGCTTCCGCATCAACAAGTTCCTGGTTTAGTAATTTTGAATTCGCATCTTCAAATACCTTATGAGATTGCTCAAGATTTTGAAGTTGCTGTTGGGAAGGTTCGGTTGTGAAAAGAGCAATGGTGGAAGTTACCACACCCGGGATGAAACAAAGCCACTTCCCGCCCTGGATTTGCGTAGATTTAACCTCACCGCCAAATATCTCCTTGGTGGCTGATTGATATGCGAACAACATCGGGACAAACAAAGCCGGGTCAACGCCAAAATCACCAAGGGTTCTTAAGGGCAATCCAGTACGCAGATCGTATATCGAAAACCCTATCATCTGGGTGGCGTGTTTCCGCCGGATCAGGATTGATTGACCTTCAGTCACAGCATTTCTCCAATCATCTGATTCCGGATTCATGTTGAGGAATTGAGAAATGGTCCTGATTTCCTGCTGATAGTATGCGAAAAGCTCTTCGAATTGTTTACGATTAACGGTCCCGCTGGCAAAACGTTCCGCAAGCGCATCTTCTTTTGCCCGGATCTTTTCCAAATAAACCTGGGCATCTTCCTGAGTCTTATTAGTGGATCGATTAGATTGCACGGGTAACGGTGCAGCAGGCCTTTGCTGAAAGTTACCTGGTCGTTGCACAGGAATCGTTGGCTGCTCTGGTGCTGCGGGAACTGCGGTTTTTTTCTTTTTCCTGAACCAATCAAACATGTTTTGCCTATCTTGAGACGAGTATTCTAATTAAATCTTAAAAGCACGAATTCGCCAATGTTTATCAGTTTTCAATATTGAAAGCATAACAATATACTATTTTACTGAATAAAATCATAAAAAAGTGGTAGCGGGTCACAAGGTGAATCTTGGATCTTGATGGCGTTTAATAATCCCATTGAAGCTTTTTCGAAATCCTCTATTTTTGAGGCATGCACAGTGAAAACCGGATCGTTTTTTTCCACCTTGTCACCAACCTTGCGATTTACGATGATACCGACCGAATGATCGATGGTATCCCCTTTCTTAATTCTTCCAGCACCAAGTTCTACAGAGGTCTCACCCACCCTTCTTGCATTAATCTCTGAGAGATAACCCATTTGGGGTGTAGTTACGGACTTCACTATTTTTGCTAGTGGCAGTTTTTCCGGATGGTCGATATAGCTGACATCCCCATTTTGTTTCATAACCAACTCTCGGAATTTTTCCCAGGCTCTTCCATCGGCAAGGCTTGATTCAATGCAATCGCGTGCCTCCTCCAAACTGGATATCTTTTTCCCTAAAATCAACATATGGCTGGCTACCATTAAACAATGCTCTCGAAAATCCTCGGGGCCATCATTATGCAAGGTCATGATGGCTTCTTTCAATTCAAGCGCGTTTCCAACAGCATTCCCAAGTGGCTGGTTCATATCGGAGATCAATGCCACAACATTTCTTTTGGATAGTTTCCCGATCGATACCATGATTTTCGCCAACTGCCTGGCTTCATCAACGGTTTTCATAAAAGCGCCATGACCAGTTTTTACATCCAAAAGGATCGCTTGTGCACCAGCTGCAATTTTTTTACTCATCACCGAGGATGCAATGAGCGGCATGGATTGTACGGTACCAGTCACATCCCGCAATGCATAGAGCTTCCCATCTGCCGGAGCCAGGTCTGGGCTTTGTCCCGTTAAAACCAAGCCTATATTGCGCAGCTGATCGATAAATTCGGATTTTGATAGATTTGTCCGGAAACCAGGAATGCTCTCCATCTTATCGAGAGTTCCACCGCTGAAACCCAATCCACGACCCGACATCTTCCCTACGGGCAATCCACAGGCAGCCACTGCAGGTTCTACGACCAGGGTCGTCTTATCCCCCACTCCTCCGGTTGAATGCTTGTCCAATGCAATCGGCACCACCCCTTCCAGGTCTAATCTTTCCCCTGAATTGGCCATTGCCATTGTCAGATTTGTGGTCTCTTGATCTGTCATCCCCCGCAGGAGAACCGCCATCGCCCAGGCAGATACCTGATAATCAGGAATGTCCCCTCGAGTGAATCCCTGGACGAAAAACGCTAATTCTTCTTCGCTTAATTCCTCACCATCACGTTTTTTTATTATTATATCTACAGCATTCATGAGAACCTCGCCGATCCTTCAACATGAGATTCTAATTATAACGAAAAGGTGTTCCTCTGCATAAGAAACACCTTTGGTTTATTTCTACTTTATTGCTTGAGGTTGATGGTTACTTTCCGATTTGGTTCTTCGCCGATGCTTTCAGTCATAACCTGGGAATTATCCCGCAGCTCAAGGTGTATGACTCTGCGCTCGTTCGCTGGCATTGGTTCAAGGATTTGGCGCTTTCCCGTTGTGATCGCCTGGTCCGCCAAGCGTTGAGCCAGCTGACGCAATTGCCGCTCGCGGCGGCTGCGATAACCCTGAATATCGATCAACAGAGGAGCCCATTTCCCAAGTTCCCGGCAGACGATTAAAGATGAAATATATTGCAGGGAATTTAAAATCTCCGAACGCCGGCCGATAAGAATGCTGAGGTCATCACCGTTAACCTCGATGAAGATGATTCGTTCTTCACCTTTTTCAGCAGGTTCCATGTACCGGGTGGTGACTTTCGCAAAGACATGTAATTTATCAAGTAATTCTTCGACAACCGCTTTGGCAACCTGCAGCTCGTGATCTTCTCCCAGGATTGAATCCTGAAGCTTGTTTTCTTCGGTTTTAGATTCTTTAAGTTTGGATTTCTCAGTCGATTTTTTTATGGGTGTTTTTGGTTTCTCGGGCAGAGGTTCAGGAGTGCTTTCATCTTTAATGCTCAAACGGATGCGTGCATGCCGGCTGCCTATTCCCAGTAATCCACGACTCCCGGTATCAAGAACTTCCACCTGCACAGCATCACGCGGCAATCCAAGCTGGTCTAATCCATTTTCAATGGCTTCTTCAACAGATGGAGCTATTATTTCTAAAGTTGTTTTCTCTTTACTCATAATATCCTCAAACTGGCGCTCATTTCTATTTTGATTTCTTGGCTTGAATAATTTCCGGTTTGGTTTTCTGCCCGGGGATGATATTGCGCCAATTCAACTGACCCATAATGGCATACTGAAAGATGATAAGTAGGTTTGAAACCACAAAATATACTGCCAAACCCGCGGATAAAGTAAATGAAATATAACCCATCAGTAATGGCATATAAATGTTCATCATCCCTGTCATCTGACTCGTTTGATCTCCGGGACCAGTCGTTGGTGGTGTCATTAGTTTTTGTTGCATATAGGTCGTAATAACAACAACGATGGTTAAAACTGGTATTCCAAAAGAAAGACCCGGAATTACCAACCTTTCCGGTTGAGAAAGATTCATCCAGAGGAAATCACGGTTTAATGGGATCAGATCAGCCACAGATAAAAAACCCGGGTATATGTGATTGGTTAATCGTAATAGGTCATATTGGGTGGTTGCCAAAGCAAGGATCAAGGCCTGGTACAAACCAATAATGATGGGAAGTTGGATTAGTGTCGGGAGACAGGATGCAAAAGGACTGATTTTCATATCCTTATACAACTGCATCTGCGCCTGGGCGAGTTTTTCCTTATCATTTTTGTACTTGGCTTGCATGTCGATATAACGCTTATCCTTTTGCAGATCCTGCATTGCCTTGGCACTTTTAATGGATTTGGCTTGAAGTGGCCAGGTAATAAACCTTACCAGGATTGTGAAAAGGATAATGGCGATACCGAAATTGCCACCAATTAATTTATATATAAAAAGTATGACATTGACAAAAGGGGTTATTAGAATGGCATCAAACATTTTTACACCTGTTATTTCTCGGGTTTATAAACCCAGGATAATGCGCCATTGATTAGCAAGGTTTGAATTGAATTTTCACCTTTATATATTGGGATCAGGATTTTGTCACCCGCCATAACTGCATTGGCGTAGAGTTCCCCATCCACTTGTTGTCGCCATTGTTCCAAACCTTGGTTGTTCAATTTTACAATGTTACCTTCCGTATTCATGTATAAAATCCCATCTTCCAAAGCAATGGGAGAAGCTATGACAGGAGCGCCGGTATTAATCAGCCAATGTTGCTCAAAATTCGATAAACGAATTCCATAGAAATTCCCTTTTTGATCCCCGAGGAAGATTTCATCGCCTAAAATGAGGGGGGTTGTCCAAATACCTGCAGTTAAGGTTGTCTGGTTGAGGATCTTCCCATCATCGGCACGAATCTTGAATAATTGACCCGCGATATTACCGATATAGAGATCTCCTTTTTCATCCAAAACAACATTATTGACAAGAGAACCTTTGAGATCAACTGACCAGGCCTCTGCATGGGATGCAATATCAAATGCGTAGAGTTTATGGTCTAGGGATGGGATGAATACCAGGGTTCCATTCGTGGCTGGTTGCGCCCATAATTCACCACCTATATCCACGCTCCAGGAAAGCAAACCGTCCAGGGTAAGAACATAAAGCGTTCCATCTGAATTAGGTGCGTAAATCAGATCATCAAAAATCAATGGGCTTGCAACCCAGCGATTGGTTGCTTTTGCATATGTCCATCTTTCGACACGGGTGTTTGCATCCAGTCCGTAAAGTTCATGGTTATAACTACCAGCGACAAGTAGATCATCCTTGAGCGCGGGTGGAGCATAAAAATTTTTATTAGCTTCCTGCTTTTCCGGATACCGCCAAACTTCTGCTCCATTCGTTAGATTTACTGCATAGATATAACCGCCACTCGCCAGATAAGCATTTTTATCATTGGCAGAGATTCCCGGCCAATTATTCACGATTGAAGCACCGCCTGCACAAGCCGTCAGCAGGAGGCCTGAAATTAGAACTACAAATATCGATTTCGCAATTTTCAACTTCATTTTCCGAGACCTTTTATAAATGATTTATGGTACTGGATCGTACCCACCTTGATTGAATGGATTACAGCGCAGTATGCGCCAAATCGCCATGATTGAACCTTTGATTACACCATATTTATAAATCGCCTGGTACCCATAATGAGAACAGGATGGATAGAATCGGCATGTGTTGGATGGCAGTGCCGGCGATCCGAATTTTTGATATAGCCTTATAAGAGCTAGCAAGGGAATTCGGGGAAGATTCCACAATGTTACCGGCAATTCCTTTAATCGGGGCTCGTTGGGGTATTCGCCTTGATCCTGCGCCAGAGAAGTCATGGATTCATCAATTCTGCTTTGCTTAGCAGTTCCTGTAGAGTTGATTTCATGGATGAGTAATCTGCACGCACAATCGGTTGCCTTGCTATCAAAAGGAGATCCCAACCCTTTTCTATTCGATCTAGATATCCATCAAAAAGGGAGCGGATTTGGCGTTTGCATCGATTACGCACGACTGCACCACCAATCGATTTATTTACCATCACTCCCATGCGAACCTGTTCAAGATTATTTTTATACTTCATCAACACAATAAGCGGGTGGGCATAACTTGTACCATAACGCCTCACCCGCAGAATATCATTTGTTTGGCTCAGACGATTCTTTCGTTTCACACATTCCCCTGTCCGAGTGTTTGATCAGACAGGTAATATTCGAGAGCATCCTACCAGCGGATCCTCTTGACGTGGTTATTGGCCGAAACAGTTAATTTGTGCCTGCCACGCAGACGGCGGCGTTTTAAAACCTCTCGTCCATCAGCGGTTGCCATACGCTTGCGGAAGCCGTGGACACGAAGGCGCCGGCGGATTCGTGGTTGATAAGTCCTCTTGGGCATACACTTTCCTTTCAGAAAAATAATCAAAAAAAGACAAACGCAAGCGGCAATTATACCTTAAGGTTAAGCAGTATGACAAGTTAAAGGGGAAGTATATTCGTTTGTTTATCACGGAAATTATCGATTGCCATAATCCAAAAATTCAAGAAGGACGATCTTACAGGATTTCACCTAATAATCCATCATCTCTCGCAGACATCAAGTGAACTCTATCGATCTCATTCCACCTTGGTTCTTTCGAGATCGAATATACCCGGATGTAATTATCAGTCAGACCATCCAGGAGCCATTGATCATCCATGGTCTTCGCGGCTGATTCCCAAAGCACATCAATAGTTTTGCCAATAAAACATTTATTGTAGTTGCTCCTTGAAAAATCCAGGATTTTTCGCATAACCTGACTGCGGCTTTTACGGATGGGCATTGGCACCTGACCAGTCATTCTCGATGCTGGCGTTATTGATCGGGGTGAAAAATTAAAAACATGCCCTCCCGCAAAATTGATGCTATCTACGAATGCAACGCTTTCAATAAAATCATCCTCAGTCTCGCCAGGAAAACCGACCATGATATCGATCGTAATCGCAATTTCGGGGCATACCTGGCGTGCTGCTTCAACATAACCTCGATATGTCTCTGGATTGCATTTTCTCCCCATCCGTTCAAGTGTTCTTCCACATCCCGATTGAAGTGGTAGATGCAGTTGTCTGCATAAACGCGGATTCTTCCAGAGCTTGAAGAAATCATCATTAAGATCCCAGGGCTCAATGGATGATAAACGTACCCTGGGAATTGTTGACGCTTCCAGAATACGATTGATCAAATCGGTGAGATTATTTTTGGGTTGGTAATCTTTGCCCCAGGATCCCAGTTGGACTCCACATAACACAACTTCCTTTGCACCCCCCTTTTCTGCCGCATGAATATCATCAATTATCTGGTTATAAGAAATTGATCTGGATTGCCCTCTGGCAAAACGCGTAATACAGTACGTGCAGAAATGGTCACAACCATCCTGACATTTTATGAAAGCCCTTGTCCGCAGTCTTTGCCCCGGTAATGGCTCGCGCTTTTCCTCAACCTGCAGAATGCTGGATATTCCCAAAATATCCTCTGGCAGAATGTCTTTCCTGGAATTCGAAATGCATTTTTCAACAAATGGAAGATCCATCAAGCGATCGCGTTCAAGTGTTGCAAGACATCCTGTAACTACAATTCGAACACCTTTGCTACGACCAGCTTGGCGGATTTTCTGACGGGAATCAGAAGCTGCCTCGGAGGTTACCGAGCATGTATTGATGACAACAAGGTCAGCCTCCCTGGGTGAACTGACCACGATATGCCCGGCAGCACGAAACTGCCTGGCATATCGCTCAATTTCAGCTTGGTTGAGCCTGCAACCAATCGTATCAAAAAAAACATTCATGGCTGATATAAAACAAAATTATCGAAAAGGATGTCCGTACCGGACTCGCTGGTTGTACCGGCGATTAAACCAATCCTGCCCGCAATGATTTCATCATCCTTAACGCTTTCAATCAACTGGTTGTTGATGAAAAGGGAAAGTTGGTCACCCACACAATCAGCTCTGATCCGGTTGGTCCCCCTTCCTTGGTTGATTGCAGAATGAAAATCCATGCTATCTCCAGAAAGCATTACATATTCACCATTGATGATCTTAAGGATCGCGTAATATCCATCACTGGAAATTACAAACTCGTAAAAACTATTTTCCTCTGTAAACCTACATATTAATCCAAAAATATTGTCATCCGGACCGCCAATTTTACTGGCATCTACTGCAAGCTGCACATCTTGAATATTTATATTCTGAATTGACCAATGATCAGTATTTCCCTCATTGACTAAAAACCTTATACCTTGATGTTCATACGTTACCGCCGATCCTGAATCCGTAATGAATGCCTGCCATCCACTTTCCGGATTTGAAAAATCATCCTCATATAAAACCAGGCTGTTCTCCAATCCAACTTCGGAACCGTATGTTGGATTCTGATTTATTTCCACAGTTTGATCGAATATGGTGCATGAAGGCAACAAGATAAAAAGGATCCATAAGAAAAAAGTAAGCAAAAATCGTAACAATTTCATTTTTAACCTATTATTCTCAAAAATATCATCGCTGAGATTCCAGTTGTTCCAGTAATCGTTGTGCCATTTCTTTGATAGCTTCATCATTTGAAAAATCTATCGCCTTTCGCAACTCAATTTGCGCCTCACTTCTTTGGTCCATATTCATCAAGGCTTGTCCCAGATGCATATGTACTCGTCCATTATAGTAATCAATTGATAGCGCTTTTCTAAAAAATTTGGCTGCATTATCAAAATCACCAGATTTCATTAATTTCCACCCCATCAAATCCAGAGAAATTGCATCATCAGATGCCAGTTTCATTGCCTGATCTATTGCTTGTGCTCCTAGTCCTTCCAAATCGATATCGTAAGTTAAGCAAAATTCAGCAGTTTTTTGCCAGATACCCGGATTTTCAGGATCGATATTGGTGGCCGAATGAAAATATGATAACGCTGATATCATGTCACGCATTTCAACATAGGTCTGCGCCAGCTCGATCTGCCAGGTCGAATTATCCGGCTCAGCCTGCGCCAGGTCATGCAAGTATAGTAAAGCGACTTCTGGGTGTCCTTCTCTCCTCCAATATAGAGATAGAGTGGCTTTTACATAACTGGAATTAGGATTCAGTTTTTGTGCAGTCACCAACTCCGGATAACCATCCTGCCCCAATTGCCCTTTAGTTTCGCCCAATAAGCACCAAGCATCTGCGTATGAAGGATCAAATTTAATCGCTCTTTCAATGGCTGCTTTTGCCAGGTACCATTCATCCAGGTTTCCCAGGGATTGACCAATCAGGGTCCAATAATATCCTGATTCTCTTCCCTCCAATTCCAATATGGCAATGAGATCACTGATTTCTTCTGAATTCAGATTTTCATTTTGGACAGCTAGCTGAAGATATTTTCTTGCTTCATTCTGATCTATAAAAATCAAATTAATCCCGAGATAATACGTAATTTGTGGATTGGATGGACTGACCTCTTGCCAATTATCAAGAGTTTGCAATGCATTAACCAAATCCTCAAGTCGTAACAAGGAAGTGTAAATCTCCAAGTATGCTTCATCGCTCAAGGCAGTTTTACCTGAGAGTTCAACCCATTCTCGTTGTGCTGAATCCGTGTCACCGCTCATTTCATATGCTCTTGCGAGGAGTATCTGGCCATGAGCCGAAAGAGAGGAAATTTTGTCAATTTGCTTGAGTGACTCAATGGTGATTTCCGGCTGACCATCCTTCAAAGCCAAATCTCCCACGCTGCATCCAAAGGTCAATTCGCCATGGCTCCAGGTTGATCAATTCACCAAGAAGGTTGACCGCATTACTATACCTGTCTTGTTTTTCAGCAGTTAGAATTTTTTCCCGGGTTTGAGATTCCATAATCGGGCGTGGGGATAAACCAAGCATAATCACCGCGAAAAAAGATGCCAATGCCATTCCAATTGATGGAATATGCAGTCGTTTTTGCATATGTTTATTATATTCTGCCGTGAAGGAACAAGTAAAAGTAAATTATTTTTATAAATAAATACAATAAAAAATCTTGACATCCAGATAATTGCATGATAATCTTGTGCGCTGAAGGAGACGGTTGTAATCACGATAGTCACTGCAGGCATCGAAGTTTGAATCTCGTGATTCGGCGTCTCAAAATTTTTTAAGAAAGATGGAGAAATAGCATGTCAGAACGTTTTGTTGGGACCGTTAAGTGGTTCAACCCTGCCAAAGGGTACGGCTTCATTGGCCGTGATGATGGTGAGGATGTATTCGTACATTTCTCAGCCATTGAAATGGAAGGGTACAAATCCCTCAAAGAGGGTCAGAAGGTGGAATTCTCAATTGAAAAGGGTCCCAAAGGCCTGCAAGCCGCGGAAGTAAAATCCGCAGAGTAAGACCTTTCACCACCAGAAACAGCAGGGTCACCCAAGGTGACCCTGTTGCGTTTAATTCTGTTTCAAAAACCAGAAAGCAAACAGCTTGGCATATTCAGTGACCATGTATTTCCAACCATCTGGGTGAAACCACCATCCAGCGCCTGTGAACCAGTGGTCCTTCACGGATTGGATCCTGACGGTTATCCCGCTATCTTGGAAGACCCTCTCGAAAACCAGTTTTGTCCGTCGGCTATGATATGGATCTGTAACAATGATCATGGATTGAAACCCTTGCTTTTGCATGATTACCAGGACGGAATTTGCCTCATCCATTGTGGATCCTACGACATCTCTGGTAATCAGGATATTACTTATGGGGACTCCCATTTGAGTCAAGTCATAAGCTTTTATCACATTTGGATCAACAGCCGCTTCAGATTCAGAGCCTTCTGATAAATAACCTGTATCAGTCAGGATCACAGTATCCGAATAACCACTTGTAAATAATTCCGCTGCTTCGGGCAAACGATCTTTTTCCCCACCACTGAGGACAACAATGGCATCAGCTTTTTCGATCGGATCGCTAACGATCAGGTAATTACCCAGCAGGAAGAATAAAACCAGACCACATCCTGCAAATCCTGTGAGTAATTGGATCAAGCAAGATGTTTTTTTCTTTTTCGAAATTGGAAGTGATGATTCGTTTTTCAAAGTGCTACCCATTGATCGCCGACTTCATTTTCATTAAAGCTTCTTCCAGGGTTGATAACGGGCATCCAAAATTAATCCTTACATGACCATCTCCACCCGGGCCGAAGTCTTCACCATTCCACAATGCCACTTTGGCATGATCCAGGAAGAATTGATATGGGTTCGGTTTTAGTTCCAGGTTTTTGCAATTCAGCCAGGCCAGATATGTGGCTTCAGGTTCAGTGACGAGAATTCCAGGGATCTCATGTTTTATGAATTCCAAGAGGAAATTCCGATTATTTTCAAGATAAATCAATACTTCATTCAACCATATATCACCATGTTGATAAGCTGCCAGTGCAGCTACCTGGCCAAGCACATTGACGCTGCCCACAAGTCCCTTCATACTTGCACAAAACGATTCCCGTAATTCTTCATTTTGTATGATGGCAAAGGAAAAATCTAGTCCGGCCAGGTTGAAAGTTTTGCTGGGTGCGGAAAGTGTGATCGTTTTTTGCGCGATTTCCGGGTTGAGCGCTGCTATCGGCAGATGTTCGAATCCAGAAAATATGAGTTCTGCATGGATTTCGTCGGAACAAATAGCAACATTACGAGCAAGGCAAATCTCAGCCATGAACTCAAGTTCCTGCCTGGTGAAAACATGTCCGATGGGATTGTGTGGATTACACAATATGAACAGTTTTGTTTTTCCATCAATCGCATCCTCGAATTTTTCCTTATTGAGGATGAATTTTCCTGATGATGATCTTTCAAATCCAACGTCCTTGCGGCACATACCTGCATTCGCGGGTGCCTTAAGAATTGGCGGATATACTGGGGTTTGAACGATGACTGATTCGCCATTTCGACCTATCGTTTGGCAGGCCAGGTTAAAACCACGAACAACCCCCGGAATGAATAAGACGTCCTCCGGTTTTATAACCCATTTGTATTTTCGAAACATGCGATCAACAATAACCTGACGCAGCTCAGGTAATTCAATCCCATACCCAAAGATTCCATGCTCCACTCTGTCCCGTATCGCCTCAAGAACTTCTTTTGGGCTAATAAAATCCATATCCGCCACCCAAAGGGGAAGAACCTCGGGTCCGTATCTTCTCCATTTTGCACTATCAGTGTTGTGACGATCGGTAAATGTGTCAAAATCGATTTTCATGTAAGCGATTATAACCCGTTCGAAACTACCGGGAATTAATCAATCCAGTAAAAAATCAAAACTGGTATACTAAAATTTACAAATGAGGAGTGCCAATTGAGATCAAATATCTCCCCTGAATTGAATATCATGATCCTGGAAGGATGGGAAGATTATGCGCTTCTGGATAGTGGTAATGGCAAAAAATTGGAGCGATTTGGGCACTATAAGTTGATCAGACCCGAAGCAGAAGCCATTTGGAAACCCGCACTCCCAGATACAACATGGTATGAGGCTGATGCAATCTTCCATTCCGCACCTGAAGAGAATGGAGGACATTGGGAGATTAGAACCAAAATGCCAGAACGATGGCAGATTGAATTTCAGGATCTCAAATGCTGGCTTCAATTATCCAATTCACGCCATTTGGGGATATTTCCAGAACAATCCAGTCAATGGTCCTGGATCCAGAAAAATGTAAAGGGAAATAAAGAACCAATTAAGATATTGAATCTATTTGGTTATACCGGATTGGCATCACTTGCAGCGGCACAAGCAGGTGCCAGGGTGACTCATGTGGACGCGTCACGAAAAGCTCTCTCCTGGGCAAAAGAAAATCAGCTCCTTTCAAATTTGAGTGAAAAACCGATCCGCTGGATCCTCGATGACGCATTCAAATTTGTTCAAAGGGAATCACGCCGTAATTCTTCATATGACGCAATCATCATGGATCCCCCGAAATTTGGTCGTGGACCCAAAGGTGAAGTGTGGGAATTTTATAAGTTGTTGCCAGATTTGCTCACCTCATGCAAAGCAATATTATCAAATAGGCCTTCATTTATTATGGTTACCGCTTATGCAGTAAAAGCCTCTTCATTAACGCTTTATTCTGCGCTAAAAGATTTAATGTCCGATTTAAAAGGAGAGGTATTCGCGGGAGAATTAACGATCAAAGAATCCAGTGCCAGCCGATTGCTCTCCACATCCGTATTTAGTATTTGGGCAAGCAAAGATCGAGGTTGAGTAACATTCAAAAAACTATAACTGATTGAATATTACTCTATTGAGATAAGTGAGGTGATTTACATAAGCTCAACTCATTATGAGCTTACTCGAATTGATACCTTATCGTTGGAATAATATAATAAATGAAAATTGAGATTCGATGTGTTAATTCAATTGGGGATATTGATAATTTTGTCCGCCTGCCTTGGAAAATTTATCTAAACGATCCTAACTGGGTGCCTCCTTTAGTGGAAAACCAAATCAAGAAATTAGATCCAGATAGAAATCCATTTTGGAGAACTGCCGAACGTGAGCTCTGGATGGTTGATGACCATGGAATTCCTGTCGGGACTATAGCTGCAATAATTGATCATAAACAAAATGATCAGATAAAAGATTCAATAGGAACTTTTGGGTTCTTTGAATCATTTGAAAATGAAAATATTGCCAGGCTTTTATTGCACACAGCCGAGGACTGGTTGCGACAAAGGGGAATGACAAAGATTCGCGGACCATATAATCCCAGTTCCACAGATGAAACAGGAATTCTTATCGAAGGATTCGAATCACGGCCTTCCCTACTAGAAGCGCACCACCCCTGTTACTACCATCATTTTTTCAACAAGTATGGATATAAAAAACATTCTGATCTTGTTGCGAGATTGTTGATCTGTCCTGAAGGTAAATCTGAAGTTGATCAAGTGCTTCCGGAGAAAATAATTCTTGTTGCTGACCTTGCTCGGAAGAGAACTGATATACGTATTAGGAAATTTAACCCCCGAAAATGGGATGATGAAATGAAGCTAGCTTGTGAGTTATACAATTTGGGTCTGAAAGATCTACCCCAATTTGTACCAATATCGATCGATGAATTTAATTCATTTGCTGAAGGCTTTCGTCCCATCCTGGATCCGGATTTGGCATTGGTTGCTGAGGTAAGAGAAATCCCTGTGGCATTTGCACTCGCCCTACCTGATATTTCGGAAGCATTGCAGAAAGCAAATGGCAAACTCAGCGGTATGGGATTGGTGAAATTCTGGCTTGCCAGTCAACACCTCAAACGGGCTAGTTTCAAAATATTGATCGTAAATCCAGACTATCACGGAAGAGGGATTGAAGCCCTGCTCATCGTTGAGGTCAGCAAAGCGCTTCTAAGAAAAGGTTTTAGGGAAGCTGACCTATCCATGACAGGTGATGAAAATGAAAAGAGTAATCGTTTTCAGGAAAATCTGGGCATGAAAGTATATCGCCGTTATCGGATTTTCGAGAAAGAATTATGAGGTCAGTTGAATGACAAATAGAACAGCCCCAGTGGATCGCCTTTCAAGAAAAACAAAGCTTATCTTTGGATTGGGTGATTGGGGTAATACAACCACTTCCACCATTTTTGGTTTCTTTTTTGCATTTTTTCTGAATAATATCGCTGGTGTGGAACCAAGCTACGCAGCACCAGTTCTTTTACTCGGTGGTATGTGGGATGCTATCAATGATCCGTTGATTGGCGTATTTGCAGATAAGGTTCGTACGCGTTGGGGTAGAAGGCGACCGTTTTTTCTTATCGGTGCGATTCCATTTTCAATTTCCTTCATTTTGCTTTGGTGGGTCCCCCCCTTTGATTCTCAGGTTACAAAAGCCATTTACTATACTTTGGCGTACATTTTCTTCGATACTGCCTTTACTTTTGTGGCAGTACCCTACACAGCACTGACCCCAGAATTAACTGAAGACTACGACGAGAGAACCCGGTTGAATGGTTACCGCATGGTTGTGAGTATGGCTGGGGGATTGATCGCAGCGGTTGCACTACCCATGATCGTTGAGCGGTTTGCTGATAAGCAAGCAGGTTATTTATTTGTGGCAATAATTTTTGGAATTACAGCTTGCCTTCCATATCTGATGCTTTTCTTTACCATCCACGAGCGATTCCCAAAGGCTGAAAAAAGCACGTCTCAATATATTTTCTGGTTTCCTTTACACCTGGAAGAATAAGGCATTCCGATATGCTGCGGGGATATATCTGACCGGGTGGGTCACCATTTCCTTGGCTGGCTCACTATTCCAATACTATGTTACATTCTGGCTTCTCTTGCCAGATCAAGTGGATTTGATTCTCGGTTTGTTGATGACAGCAGCACTTGTCTTCATTCCTGTGATCGTTGCGCTGGCAAATAAGGTGGGAAAACAAAAAGCTTATCTCATCGCTGTAGCATGGTGGGTGGTTGTTATGGTCTCACTTACATTCCTACCTCGAAACGCTGGTCCGCTTATCTATTTGATTGTCGCTGGAGCCGGAATAGGGGTTGCAGCAGCACATGTTGTTCCCTGGTCCATCGTCCCGGATGTTATTGAGCAGGATGAATTAAACACGGGGTTTCGTCGTGAAGGTACATATTATGGCTTTATGGTTTTCCTGCAAAAGACGGGTTCAGCAGCCGCGCTGGCTTTCATGCAATGGATCCTCGCCATCAGCGGATATATTATTCCTCCAGATTCATCAAATCCCTTGTCTGTCGTTCAACCACCATCGACATTGCTTGCAATCCGTCTTTTAATCGGACCATTTGCCGCCATATTACTGGCGATCTCGATGGTCCTTGCCTGGCGTTATCCTATCAACCGGGAAAAACACGCAGAAATCAGGGCTGCTTTAGATAAAAGACGCATTGAATCTAGCTAACCATTTATTTTAATTAATCAGAATATCTCAATTTTTCGTTCCCTCTATCAATCTACCGGCAAAAGAGAATAATAATAATAAATGTATTCCAAATAAAATTCAATTTTTTGGAAATTTTCGCCTCTCAATTTCCACACGTATTTACTTCCACCGAGATTAATCCAATTTGTTTATGGTGATTTATATCATGCACTCAATATGACATTTGTCATGATTGTATTTAAATGCAAAAAAGTCCATACTATATTTGTTTATCCACGCAACAAACTAAAGGTACAAATCCTGCACATGCTCAAGAATCAAACGGCTGATCAAGGATCTGTTCGAAAAGTCAATACATCGCTCGTACTAAATGCTTTACGATTGCATGCACCCATTTCGCGAGCCGAGCTGGCTGTCATCACGAAACTTAATCGGAGCACCATTTCGAACATCATAAATGTGCTGATAGATGATGGCTTGGTTCACGAAATAGAAACAATGGAATCGAAAATCGGCCGCCCAGGTATTGCCCTTATGTTGAAACCGGAAGGTGGAGCAGTGATCGGGGTGGAAATCGGAATCGGATTTATTTCCGTCATTTTGACCGATTTTGTCGCCAATATTTTATGGAGAGAATTGACCGAATTTTCCCCCGCAAAACCACAAATTGAGATTATCGCAAAGGCGGAAAAATCAATCGACCAGGCGATTTCGTTTGCCGAGAAGAGACATTTACGGTTATTAGGCATTGGACTTGGAGTCCCTGGCCTGGTCAATGTGCAAAAAGGTGAGCTCCTCTTCGCACCTAACTTGGGTTGGCGGGATATTCCGCTAAGACTTATGTGGAACCAGAGATTCCACCTGCCCCTTTACGTGGAAAATGAGGCAAATCTTGGGGCTTTAGGGGAATATTATTTCGGTGTTGGCCGCGAAGTTGATAATTTCATTTTCCTCAGCTCGGGTGTGGGCTTGGGCGGAGGGATCATCATCGATGGGAAATTATTTAAAGGAGGTCGTGGTTTTGCTGGTGAAATCGGACATATTCAACGCGACCCTCATGGGGAAGTATGTGGTTGTGGGCGGATAGGTTGTTGGGAAACGCAAGTCGGCCCACGAGCTGTACTGCAGCGCGTTAGACGTTCCATTGAAAATGATCCTGGCAATACACTTGCCAAGTATGCGGAGAGTGATCTCGAGAATTTAACCTTTAAGCAAGTAGTAGATTGCGCTCTGCAGGGAGATAAGCTTTGTCTTACAGCTTTGCAGGAAGTTGGTAAGAATCTGGGGGCGGGTATTGCAGATCTGGCAAACATATTTAACCCCCAGATGGTGGTCATAGGTGGTGCGTTCAGCTATGGACGGGAGATCCTGTTGCCTGTTCTTGAAGATAGGATCTCTCGGGAGACATTAGGTGCGGTAAAAGAAGATTTGAAGGTGATTTTTTCCGAACATGGTGCTGATGCATGTGTTCTGGGAGCAATTGCTGTTGTTTTAGATGATATTCTAAGAGAGATTGCTCTAGTATGAAGTAACTTTAATTTCCATATAGTCAGGGAAAGGAGGAGCAAGAAGAGATAAATCGGTTTTTTTAAAGTATCGCAAGAAGGAAAAATACAAGAGGAGAATAAAATGAAGAAACAAAGAATCTTTACCACTATTTTTACGTTACTGATGGTCTTCAGTCTGTTAGTGGCATGTGCACCATCAGGTGGAACAACCACTACCGGCGGAAAAGTCAAAGTCGGTCTCTCATTCTCCGATTTTGCGACCGAGCGCTGGAAGAACGAGGAAGTATTGATGCGCGGTCTGCTGGAAGACCTCGGCTACGAGGTCATCTCGCAGGAAGCCGCCCATGATGTCAAACTGCAGAACGACCAGATCGACAACATGGTGGCACAGGGCATCAAGGGCCTGATCGTCATCGCTGAAGATGGCGATGCCGCGGTCACCTCTGTCGATAAGGCAGCGGATGCCGGCGTGGTCGTCATCGCGTACGACCGTCTCATCAAGACCCCCAAGATCGCCGCCTACCTCTCCTTCAACAACACTGAAGTCGGACGCCAGGAAGCCCTCGGCGTCATGACCGCGTTGGGCATCCCCGGCAGCACCACCTGGACCAAGGACAACCCGGCCAAGATCGTCCTCTCCGGCGGTTCCCCAACCGATAACAACGCCATCCTGGTCCGCCAGGGCCAGATGGAAGTCATCCAACCCTACCTCGACCAGGGCATCATCACCATCGTCGCAGACCAGTGGGTGGATAACTGGGATCCCACCAATGCCGAGAAGATGATGGAAAATATCCTCACCGCCCAGCAGAACAAAGTCGACGGCGTGATCGCCTCCAACGATGGCACCGCGCTGGGTGAACTGCAGGCCATGAAGGCCCAGGGCCTGGCAGGGATAGTTCCGATCTCCGGGCAGGATGCAACCGGCGATGGCTGCAACAGCATCGTCAAGGGTGAACAGACAGTCAGTGTCTACAAAGATATCCGCCTGCTCTCCCCCATGGCCGTCGATATGCTCGACGCCCTCCTCAAGGGCAAGACGGTTGAAGGCCTCAAAGACTTTACACTTGCAGAATTGACCAATGATACAACCAAGACCGGCAATGTAAAAGCTCTCTTCCTCCCGGTCGTCCAGGTCACCAAGGACAACGTTTATGACCTCATCGTGGTGAGTGGCTTCCAGAGTTACGATGATGTCTATCGTGACATCCCGGAAAGCCAGCGGCCACCCAAACCGGGTGAATCTGCCGCTCCCACTGAAAAGATCAAGGTCGGCCTTTCATTCTCCGATTTCGCGACCGAGCGCTGGAAGAACGAGGAAATCTTGATGCGCGGTCTGCTGGAAGACCTCGGCTACGAGGTCATCTCGCAGGAAGCTGCCCATGATGTCAAACTGCAGAACGACCAGATCGACAACATGGTTACCCAGGGCATCAAGGGCTTGATCGTCATCGCTGAAGATGGCGATGCCGCGGTCACCTCTGTCGATAAGGCAGCGGATGCCGGCGTGGTCGTCATCGCGTACGACCGTCTCATCAAGACCCCCAAGATCGCCGCCTACCTCTCCTTCAACAACACTGAAGTCGGACGCCAGGAAGCCCTCGGCGTCATGACCGCGTTGGGCATCCCCGGCAGCACCACCTGGACCAAGGACAACCCGGCCAAGATCGTCCTCTCCGGCGGTTCCCCAACCGATAACAACGCCATCCTGGTCCGCCAGGGCCAGATGGAAGTCATCCAACCCTACCTCGACCAGGGCATCATCACCATCGTCGCAGACCAGTGGGTGGATAACTGGGATCCCACCAATGCCGAGAAGATGATGGAAAATATCCTCACCGCCCAGCAGAACAAAGTCGACGGCGTGATCGCCTCCAACGATGGCACCGCGCTGGGTGAACTGCAGGCCATGAAGGCCCAGGGCCTGGCAGGGATAGTTCCGATCTCCGGGCAGGATGCAACCGGCGATGGCTGCAACAGCATCGTCAAGGGTGAACAGACAGTCAGTGTCTACAAAGATATCCGCCTGCTCTCCCCCATGGCCGTCGATATGCTCGACGCCCTCCTCAAGGGCAAGACGGTTGCCGGGCTCAAGGAGTACACGCTGGCTGAGCTGACCAATGATGCAACCAAGACCGGCAATGTGATGGCAAACTTCCTTCCTGTGGTGCAGGTCACCAAGGACAACGTTTATGACCTCATCGTGAAAAGTGGCTTCCAGAGCTACGATGATGTCTATCGTGACATCCCTGAAGATCAAAAACCACCCAAACCTTAAAGCTCGTCTTTCTTCTCCACTTCCCGGCCTCCCCCGCACGGAGGCCGGGAAATTAACAAATGTTGTATTATTAAAAGAAATTCGTGGATTAAATCTGAGGGATCTGTTATGGAAAAAGATATCATTCTCGAATTCAAGAACGTAACTAAAAATTTTCCCGGGATCACTGCGCTGGATGATGTATCGTTTTCCATCCGCAGAGGAGAGATCCATGGCATTTGCGGTGAAAATGGTGCAGGAAAATCCACATTGATGAAAATCCTGGCTGGTGTCTATCCCTGGGGAACCTATGAGGGACAAATTTTTTATAACGGGCAAGAACTGAAATTGGTCGACCGGTCAATACGCCAGGCAGCGGAGGAAGGAATCGCAATTGTTTACCAGGAATTGACCCTGGTGCCCTCCATTACTGTGGGTGAAAACATTTACCTTGGTAAAGAGCCAATCAAGAACGGCATAATTAACTGGGATAAGCTCTATTCTGAAACTGAGCAATTATTGAAGAAATATAAATTAGATGTACCGGCAAGAAGTATTGTCCGTCATTTAGGTGTTGGCAAAATGCAAATGACTGAAATCGCAAAAGCACTTTCAGAGAATGCAAAAGTCTTAATTCTTGATGAACCTACCAGTGCGCTTGCTGAGGCGGAAATCGACCAGTTGATGGAAATTCTAAGAGGTCTCAAGAAACATGGGGTTACCTGCATCTACATCAGTCACAAGCTGGACGAATTCTTCAAGATAACGGATTCGATCACAGTCCTTCGCGATGGCAAAATGGTTATAACCCAGCCGACAAAATTGTTGAATATTGAAACCCTGGTCAAGAACATGGTGGGACGTGAAATGAAGGAACGGTTTCCGAAAGGCAATCGGAAACCCGGCAAAGTCATACTTGAGGTTGAGGATTTGCATGCATTGGATCCTGATGATCCATCATTCGAGCTCCTAAAAGGAGTTAGTTTCAATTTGAGGCGTGGTGAGATCCTAGGGATCGCAGGTTTAATGGGATCGGGGCGTACGGAATTGGTGATGACCATCTTTGGCGAATACGGAAAGATAAACAAAGGAAAAATAAAGATGGAGGGACGTGAAATCACCATCCATAATTCGCGCGAAGCCATGGCCTATGGAATTAGCCTGGTTCCAGAAGACAGAAAAAGGCATGGATTGGTTCTCATTCAATCCATTTTACGGAATATTTCGCTGGCTAATCTTGGGCGGTTTTCATCCATTTTTAGAATCGACGATGTCGCTGAACTGAAAGAGAGCACTGATGTTGCCAACAGCCTGGCAATCAAAGCTTCCAATCTGCAAGCCCTGGCTGATTCTCTTTCTGGTGGCAATCAGCAAAAAGTGGTCATTGCCAAATGGCTCATGTCTCAACCAAAGGTTTTAATTATGGATGATCCCACACGGGGGATTGATGTGGGTACAAAATATGAAATCTACAAGATCATGAATGATCTAAGTGAGAAAGGTATTGCAATTATTATGATTTCCAGCGATCTTCAGGAAATATTGGGGATGAGCGATAGGATCATGATCATGTGCGAAGATCGGTCTGTTTGCACCCTCGATACTTCTGAAGCAACGCAGGAAAAAATCATGGCACTGGCTACCGGAACCATATCACAACCAGTCCCCGAAAGGTAAAACAGAATGACTAAATCTACCACCACCCCTCCCTTAGAAAAGTAGTCCTTCCTTGTTCGGTCAGCAACTCCGTTCCAACCTCAAGACGTATGCATTGGTCCTGGCAATGATCGTGATTTGGTTGCTGTTCTTTGTCCTGACCAAAGGGATCTACCTGTCTCCCCAAAATTTTTCAAATCTTTTCCGCCAGATGACCATCACCGCCATTCTATCAGTGGGTTTGGTGTTGATCATTGTTGCCGGTCATATTGACCTCTCAGTGGGCAGACTGGCTGGTTTTGTTTCTGTAGTGGTTGCCTATTTACAGGCTTATACATGGTACGAGTTGCTTCCGAATGCATCGCCAATTCTGACCACTGCACTTTCAGTCCTCATAGGACTGATTGTTGGCACGTTGTACGGCGTGGCACAAGGCTATATTATTGCCTATCTGCGAGTACCAGCTTTTATCACCACATTAGCCAGCATGTGGATACTCAATGGTTTGATCCTGATCCGGACAGAAGGAAAAACCATTGCTGCAAACCAGCCTTTATTTTCCATAATTGGCCAGGGATATTTATCAAAAACCGCCGGCTGGATCATGGCAGGAGTTGCTGCCATTTTACTTTTTATAATGATGGTCACAAACCGTCGGAGTAAAACAAAGTACGGTTTTACACTACCTGCCTTGTATCTGGATATTCTAAAGACCGCTTTCCTCGCTGCACTCGTTATAGGCTACATCACCTACGTAAATCAGTACAGCGGAGTCCCGATCCCGGTACTAATCCTGGCGATCATTGCTGTCATCGTATCCTATGTTTCAAACAACACAAAATTCGGTCGCTATACATACGCGATTGGTGGAAACCGTGAAGCCGCCAGGCTATCTGGTATCAGTATTCGTGGCAATACCTTCGCCATTTTCGTGCTGATGGGTTTCCTGTGTGGAGTTTCCGGTGTGGTGATGGCATCATATGTTGGATATGGAACGATCGCTGCAGGTACCGGGTATGAGCTCTTCGCAATTGCAGCCTGCATGTTGGGTGGCGCATCTGGCCTTGGCGGAGTTGGAACGATCTTCGGCGCGATGATTGGCGCCCTGATCATGGCCAGCCTGACCAATGGTCTGCAAATCATGAATGTCCCCGCTGCATGGCAGTATGTGGTATCAGGTTTTGTTCTTGTGTTTGCTGTTTTTGCTGATGTGGCAATGAAGCGAAATAAGTGATATTTTCATTCAACAATTCTGTTTCCAAATTTTTCTTGGAATTCACATGCGGTCCTTATTTAGAAATGAAAAGGGCCGCATGGTCTTTTTATATTAAATTGGTAATTTAGTCCGTTAAGTCGCCCAATACGCTTCTATTGAAAGATTGAGTTTATTCCTGACCTCTTCCACAATTTGGATCAACCTGGACGGTAATATACGTTCTGAGCCGATATCCGCTACAGGACGATCTGTGCTGTAGATCTGGATCCTGGCCGGGTGAATTTCAGCAATCACCCCTAACCATTTTTGGTAAACCTCGCCTTCAGCATTGGAAATCTTCCCACCAAGAAACAGCGTTTGAAGAGTAGGATTCTTGATTTTCTTGAGATTGCGGATGATTTCATCCAATCGGATCCCATCGCAGGGCATGTTTATTTTTTGAAACATGATTTCATCCGCAGTATCTAATTTCAAGATGGGGGAATCAAAGATATCCAATGCGATAATGATTTCATCTTTGCTCAAGGTGGTTGCATTTGAAAAAATCGCCAAACGAACACCCGGTAAATATTTGTCTCTTAAAGTTTTTATACCCAACGCGATTTCGGGGAATTTTGGATGAATGGTGGGCTCGCCGTTCCCTGAAAAAGTTATATGATCAATTTTTGGATTGACTTGAATCGCCTGCTCGGTTGCTTTTAATATATCGGTGACAGAATATAAACTTGCTGGATCCGGGCATAAAGTAAGTGTATTCGTTCCACCATAGTGACAATAGACACAGTCAAACGAACAAATCTTCCGAAATGGGGAAAGAATATTGATACCTAGCGAGATCCCTAATCGTCGGGATTTGATTGGACCATAAATGATTTTTTCTTGTAATGGCAATACCATTCAGGGTACCGTGATTTTTTGGTTATTTTGAGTGCTTGAAATTCTATCTCTTTTGCACTAATCTATGAATGTTGATAAAAATTAAGTCAGATTGAACAAATATATCTTGAGACTAACTTAGGAGGAGAAATGGCTCTGGTAATAAAAACCAAACTTAATATCAACGCTCCCATCGAGCAAGTTTACCGCGCTTTCACCAATGCAACCATCCTGCGCCAATGGTTCTGTGATTTTGCTACCGTGGATGCCAAACAAGGTGGGCGTGCATATTTCTGGTGGACCAGTGGAAGGTATCTCACCGGTGAATTCACTGAAGCAAAACCTGATAAAACATTGAAAATTGCTTGCCGTGGATGTCAGGAACGTGGTTCCACCGAAATTTCGCTAAATCTGATTTCCAAAGATGAGGAAACGCAGGTTAATATAATCGAGTCAGGTTTCACAAATGAGAAAACTCGCAACGAGATTGAGCGACGCTGGGAGGAGAGTCTCACGAATCTCAAATCTTACCTGGAGAATGGCCTGGACCTGAGATTCATTAATCGTCCCATGTTGGGAATATTTTTCGGTGATTTTAATGCCAAGATTGCCAGTGAACTCGGTATTCCTGTAAAAGAAGGGATTCGCATCACGGACGTGGTCAAAGGTTTGGCAGCTCATGGAGCGGGTTTGATGAAAGATGATGTGATGATAGAAGTTGCGGGAACAACCATAACAGATTTCAATTCCCTTCTCAATGTCCTTCAACACAAAAAGGCAGGTGATAGAGTTGAAGTTGTCTTCTATCGGGGAAAGTTCAGGAAAAAAGTAACCATGGAACTTTCCAGGAGGTTGCTACCTAAAGTTGCTAGAACCCCTAAAGCTCTGGCTGATGAACTCTCGAAAATGTACGAAGCTTTCAACCAGGAATTACGCGTCTGTCTCAAAGGGATAACCGAGGAGCAAGCCGGAAGACCCCCGAAGAAGGGAGATTGGAGTGCCAAGCAGACATTGGCACATTTGATCCATACCGAGCGTGGTTGGCAGGATTGGATTTCAGATATGGTTTTCAACCAGGAGCGCATATCTGATGGATTTGGTGATAATCTTCCAGCACGAATAAAAAGCACAGTGGAAGTGTATGGGACACTCAAGAAATTACTGGAAGAATTAAACAACGCACAACGGGAAACGGTCAAATTCATAGCTTACCTCCCCATGAAAGTGACAGAAAATAAGGGTGCATTCTGGCTCATGGCATATAATATGACTCAATTTGCTACTCATTCTCAAGAGCACCTCGTACAGATCAAGGAAGCTTTAAGAAAAGCAAATTAGAAAACAAGAGAGCAAATAATTCCAGATGCTTGCCCGCGTCTATTCCTGCGCTGTCATTGGATTGGAAGGTGTCGTTGTTGAAGTGGAAGTCGATGCCGGACGTGGTTTGCCGAGAATGACCATTGTCGGCTTACCTGATACTGCTGTGCAGGAAAGCCGTGAACGAGTTCAATCCGCTATAAAAAATGCGGGATTTATTTACCCCAGAAAACCTGTCATTGTCAATCTCGCCCCTGCCGCGGTTCGTAAGGAAGGACCTTATTACGATCTACCAATAGCTGTCGGTGTTTTATCCATGCTTGGGATAATCCCGCTCGAAGAGTTGATCTCAAGCATGATCATTGGAGAATTATCCCTTGATGGAAGTGTGCGGCATGTCCGTGGTGTCCTGCCTATGGCTGCATTGGCAAGGCAGCAGGGTTTCAAGCGGATATTTGTCCCAGCCGGTGACGCGCCTGAGGCTGCCTTAATCCCTGATCTCGAAGTCATCCCGGTAAATACGCTGGGAGATCTCGCCGCGCACATCAATGGGAAAAAGTTGATTCCGCCTCAGATCGCCATTGAACCGGATGATATCACCATCTGGGTTCAGACCGATTTCAAGGAAATCAAAGGACAGGAGCATTTAAAACGTGCCCTCGAAGTGGCTGCTGCGGGAGGTCATAACGTTTTAATGATCGGACCACCAGGGGCAGGAAAGACTTTGCTCGCCAGGGCACTCCCCTCAATACTTCCCAAATTAACCATTGATGAATCGCTGGATGTAACCAGGATCTACTCAGTTGCAGATCAATTACCTGAAGATGTGCCGTTGATCCGTAATCGACCTTTTCGAGCACCTCATCATACAATCAGTCATGCCGGCTTGGTAGGAGGGGGAAACTGGCCGCATCCTGGCGAGATTTCCCTGGCACATCGCGGGGTTCTCTTCCTGGATGAATTTCCGGAGTTCGGTTCACGGGTGTTAGAGGTGTTGCGCCAACCTATGGAAGACAAAATCGTCACCATTAGCAGGGCACAGGGCAGCCTGACCTTCCCTGCCAGTTTCCAACTTGTTGCTGCAATGAACCCTTGCCCTTGCGGTTACTATGCTGATCCTGTACGAACATGCACCTGTTCATCATCAGTTATTACGAAATATCAAAAACGGATTTCGGGTCCACTCTTAGACCGCATCGACATTCATGTCCAGGTGCCGAGGGTTGATTATGAAAAATTAAGCGATGACCGCTTGGGGGAACCTTCCACTCTGGTTCGCGCTAGAGTTGAAGAAGCCCGGGAAGAACAACGTCATCGTTTTATTGGAACGAATATAACCTGCAATGCTGACATGCACCCTGCTGAAGTGCGCAAATATTGTGCCCTGGATGATACGGGTAAACAGTTGATGAAATCTGCCATGAACCAGATGCAACTTTCCGCGAGGGCTTATCACCGCATCCTGAAACTTTCGAGGACAATTGCTGACCTGGCAAAATCGGACCCGATTACTCCAGCGCACCTTGCTGAAGCTCTTCAATATCGCCCCAAAACGATGGACGAATAATCATCATTTGGTTGGGAAAGGAAAGCTTTTAGGATCTCCCAAAAAAGTTAAAGGTATTTGTAACTTAAGAGATTTTCCAGAAATTTTATTATGATTTTTACATATTATCCAAGATAAAATTTCAGCAGCATATATTGGTGGTAAAATTCTTAAGTCAAAATTTCGTCCCGGAGGATTTGTTATGCAGCAGTGGGAGTATATTTTTCTAGTAGGATACCGTGTTGATCAAGGCTGGAAAATTGGGATGGTCAATGGCAAGGAACTAGCCAATTGGAAAGTAGGACCTTCAATGTACGATTTTATCAATCAGCGCGGTAATGAAGGCTGGGAACTTGTGAATGTGACTTTTGCTCCCATCTTTACGCAGACGGGTTTTGTCGATACCGAAGATTATCGGTTGGTAATGAAACGCACAAAAGGATAGAACTCTCTTAGGAGTATTTGCCACTGCACTTGAATTTGAAAAAGTGCAGTGGTTTTTTTAAGCAAAAGTTAATATGATAATCCCACCAACAGTTAAAATCGTTCCAATAACGGTTTTTAAGGTCAGGGGCTCACCACCCATGATTATTCCCATGAGGGCGCCAAACAATGGAGATGTAAATGCGATTGGCATGAC
Source organism: uncultured Chloroflexia bacterium (assembly GCA_963804865.1). Classification (GTDB taxonomy): domain Bacteria; phylum Chloroflexota; class Anaerolineae; order Anaerolineales; family Anaerolineaceae; genus CAVVEQ01. Next base: position 18,423 of record CAWDSH010000001.1, on the reverse strand, counting down.
TTTTCCAAGGGGGGCACCTTTCAGCGCGGAATAGAAGCAAAGCATTCCCACTGCCCCAGCCACCACCCCACCACCTACCACCATATATATCAACGCCTTACTCCCCGCCTGAGGGAGCGTTTTCCATTGTGGAAAGCTAACAACACCCAGGATGATCAATGCGGTCATCGTTCGGATGGTAATGCCCAACTGTGGACTGAGGTTGCCCAGGTTTAGACCTTTCTTTTCAAAGTACCCCCCTACACCCCAGCAGATCGCGGTCAATAAAGCGAATAATTGTGGTTTCATAATCATCCTCCCAATTATGAATTATATCGATTTTCCACCTTACAAATTCCTTGCAAGGGATGCAAAAAGGCGATTTTTAGAAGAAAAACAGCCCCAAAAATGGGAAAAGTACTTGCAAAATGTTCTGTTTTTGTTTATACTGTGGTAGATAGTGGTAAAAAGTGGGTAATAGTGGAACGCCGGATAAATCCGGCGTTTCGGCAATAATAACAGGATAGAACTTATGTTCTTGGGACAATTCGAACATTCCGTGGATGAAAAAGGTCGCTTGACGATCCCAGCGCGCTATCGTGAGTTGCTGGAGAGTGGAGCTTACATCACCCATGGATTTGACAAGAACCTTATCGTCCTGACAGCTGCTCACTTTCAACGTATCTATCAAAGCATAAACCAGATGAGCATGACGGACACGGCCGCCCGGCAGCTGCGCCGCTTGATTTTTTCCAATGCGGTGGCTGTTGAATTCGATCGGGCTGGTCGAATCCTAATCCCTCAATTCCTGCGCGAGAACGCTGAATTGAATGGACCTTCAGTTGTTGTAGGAGTTGGCGAGTATTTTGAGATCTGGTCCCCGGAGAATTGGAACAATCAGGAATCCCTTCTTCAGGATGCAGAAGCCAACGAACAGAGGTTCTCGGCGCTGGACCTATAAGGATGGGGATGATGAAATCGGGCAGTCCGTCGGCAATCGCCCATCTGCCTGTACTTTACAATGAAACCATACTCGCATTACGTCCACAAAGCCCAGGAAACTATGTGGACGCAACTGTAGGCGCCGGAGGTCATGCATCTGGAATTCTTCAACACTCAACACCGCAGGGAAGGCTGCTTGGCCTGGATAAAGATCCCCAGGCATTGACCATTGCGAAGGAAACGTTGAAGAAATTCGGTGATCGCGCCGTGCTGGTCCATGCTTCCTATACCCAGATAATTGAAACGGTCCAGAAAATGGGTTGGGAAAAAGTGGATGGGATATTGTTGGATTTGGGGGTTTCATCAATGCAATTGGATACCCCCGAGCGGGGGTTTTCGTTTAAATACGATGCTCCCCTCGATATGCGATTTGACCCCTCGCTTCCCGCCACGGCAGCGGATCTGGTCAATAACACTTTGGAAAAAGATCTGGCAGATATTATTTGGAGATATGGAGAAGAAAGAAATTCCAGGCGAATAGCAAGAGCTATCGTGCACGCCAGACCCCTAAAGACGACCAATGAGCTTGCGGAGGTGATAGAAAATGCTAGTGGAACCCGAAATGGCAGGATTCACCCCGCAACGCGGACCTTCCAGGCACTCAGGATTGCGGTTAATCAGGAACTTGCAGCGTTGGAGGAAGTATTGCCCAAGGCCGTCAGCATTTTAAAACCATCTGCACGCCTGGCGATCATCACCTTCCATTCCCTCGAAGACCGGATGGTGAAACAATACTTCCGGGGGGAAAGCAGAGATTGCATCTGCCCTCCAAATCAACCAATATGTACCTGTGACCATCACGCCACCTTGCGCGAAATCACCAGGCATCCAATCACTGCCGGTTCCCAGGAAATCAGCCAAAATCCACGTGCGCGCAGCGCCCATTTGCGAGTTGCTGAGAGAGTTCTCTTGGCATGACCTTTGCAATGAAGAATGAATTAACTAAATGAAAAACAGGTAAAGCAATGGTGACCAACCGAATTATTCATGCTTACCAGCAAGCACCCTGGAGAACCCAGCTTCAGGGGGTAGGACTTTTCTTGCTAGTTCTTGTTTGCCTGGTCATGGTTGCGGGCTTGTTCCTGGGTATTAATGGTCAAACGGCTACCGCCGGGCTGGAATTGCGATCGATGCAAGATCAAGCTGAAAATCTTCGTCAAAGCATCGCCAGCTTGGAAGTGAACATAGCTTATTACACATCTGTTTCAAAGATGCAGGAACGAGCCTATGAGCTTGGATACAAACGGGTATCCCCCTCTGATGTGATCTACGTGGTTGTTCCCGGTTATACCGGGAAACCAACGGCCATATTGGCAGGAAAACCAGGAGATAGTTTACTTCCTGAGCCCATGATAAAGCCAGCCTACACACAATCTCTCTGGGACTGGATGTTCCAAGGATTATCCATGGTTAGCGGAACAACATCGAGATAATGCCATGAAATTTCCTCATTTTTCTCGCACATTTCTTATTGGCCTGCTTTTATCTTTGGTCAGTGCGGTCATTATCGCTCAAATGGTCAATATACAGACCAGCTCTGCCCATAAGGAATTAAGTGAATGGGCAGATCAACGATATGGAAATGAAGTTAAGACCATTTACCCGGAAAGAGGCAGTATTTATGACCGCTCAGGGCACCTCCTGGCAGGGAATATGGCCCTTTATGAAATCGGTCTCGATCTAACCACGTCTTACAACATCCGGACAATCGCCGAGTCCTTCTCAAGCATTTTAAAAATTGATCCGCGGGCTATCTATGGAAAAATCGACAACGCGAACCGCAAGGGGTTGACGTATGTAAAATTGATCGATTATACCCGAGGTGCATACGTTTCTAAGTTTCGAAATCTACAAGCTGAATTCTCCTCTGTCAGCTCTGAAAGCGAAGAGGAAAATCCACCCAGTTTACGCGGATTGATCTATTCCTCGCATCTGGTTCGTGCTTATCCGGAATACGATCTCGCCGCGAATGTCATAGGCTTCTATCCATTTAAAGAAGGCGATAATGCGCACGGGTATTATGGTGTCGAAGGTCAATATGATGATCTGCTGACCGGCCAACCCATTCAAGTTACGGTTTCCCGGAATCCTTATTTGTTGGATGAACTGCCTTCAGCCAACCCGGCTGCCAGCCTTGTATTGACGATTGACCGAGAGATCCAATCGACGGTAGAAGATATCCTTGACGCAGCTGTTGAAAAGAATGGCGCGGTTTCAGGAACAGTAATTGTTGAAGACCCTGAAACTGGTGAAATCCTCGCAATGGCAACATCCCCGAGGGTCAATCTAAATGAATATTGGACATCAAGCCAGATTTTCGAGGAACCTACCCGGTTTAACACCGCCGTTGGAACCGTTTACGAACCAGGTTCGGTTTTTAAAGTTCTCACAATGGCCTCAGCCCTCGATAAAGGAATTATCAAAGCAGATACCCCTTTTCTGGATACCGGCGTATTGAATGTTGACGGTTATGAGATATACAACTGGGACGATCAAGCTTATGGCCCGCAGACAATGATTGGGTGTATGCAGCATTCTTTGAATGTTTGTCTAGCCTGGATTGCATTGCAGCTTGGACCAACAAATTTTGAAGAATATATGAATGCATTTCATATTGGACGACCTTCAAATATTGATTTGGCTGGCGAAGCCTACCTGCCAATGCGTATCCAAGGTGATCCGGGTTGGTCACGTTCGACCATGGCAACAATGTCATTTGGTCAAGGTGTAGCGCTTGCCCCGATCCAATTCGTCATGTCGGTTTCAGCCCTTGCAAATGATGGAAAGATGGTAGCTCCGCACATTGTTCGCTCTATCATCAAAGATGGCGTTCAATACGACGTCAATCCGCAAGTAATTGGCTCTCCCATCAAAGCTGAAACTGCACACACCATCACTGACATGCTGGCTCAATCCTTGGAAGTTGAATCATCAAAAGCGTTGGTTGATGGATACCGGTTGGCTGGCAAGACCGGAACTGCTGAAATTCCAACACCTTACGGTTACACGATGAATCGGACGAATGCATCATTTATCGGTTGGGGTCCCGTGGATGATCCAAAATTCATAGTTTATGTCTGGTTGGAAAAACCGACCTCATCGATCTGGGGTTCGGTAGTGGCAGCCCCTTTATTCAGGGATGTCGTTAGAGAAGTCGTTGTATTGATGGATATCCCTACAGAAGAATTCAGGCAGGAATTGGTAAATCAAACTCAATAGGATCATTTGTGCTCAATTTACTGGATATTCTCGAAGCTTTGACTGGAGTTCGCCCTCAATCACCTTCATTGGTGATTAGTGAAGCGGCCGTGGATTCACGCCAGGTCATCCCCGGGGGATTATTTGTGGCTTTACCTGGGGAAAATCAGGATGGGCATGATTTTATTCGGGATGCATTCTCCCGTGGTGCAAATATCGCGATTATCCAAAATGATGTTTCCAAGGATTTCAAGCAAATTGATTTGAGGAAGTCAGGGACAAAAATATCCATTCCCTTGGAACCGCCCTATTGTTTGCGGGTGGACGATAGTTTGGACGCGCTTCAAAAAATTGCGGGGTTCTGGCGGTCCAAACAGGACATTCGAGTGATCGGGATCACCGGCTCGGTTGGAAAATCAACCACTAAAGAACTCATTACGGAAGTCCTGTCCCAACATTACAGGACATTAAAGAATCCCGGAAATTTAAATAATGAAATCGGCCTCCCCCTTACTTTATTAAGGATGGGTCCGGGCTATCAGCGCGCGGTACTTGAAATGGGTTTTTATGTCCCCGGTGAAATAGCCTTCTTGTGTGAACTTGCATCACCTCAGGTCGGCGTGATCACCAATATTGGTACAGTCCACGCAGAAAGGGCTGGATCGCAGGCACAGATTGCTCGCGGTAAAGCCGAATTGATCCAATCACTTCCCTCCGCGCCGGAAGGAATAGCCATTTTAAATTACGACGATCCCTGGGTGCGTCCAATGGCTGAGCTAACTAAAGCGAGAGTAATTTTTTATGGTCTTGATCAGAATGCGGATATTTGGGCGGATCAGATTGAAGGATTGGGGCTTCAGGGAATCCGATTCCAAATGCACTATAAGACAGAATTGCTTCATATAAAAGTTCCCCTAATTGGTCAGCATTCCGTTCATACAGCTTTACGGGCAGCAGCTGTTGGAATTGCGGAAGGACTTCCCTGGGCAGAGATCATTCTTGGATTACAGGAAGGACACGCCCAGCTTCGCCTCGTCGCCGTGCACACAGAATCTGGAGCGCTTATTCTTGACGATACATATAATGCATCTCCGGAATCCACTCTAGCTGCCCTAAATCTCCTGGACGAATTGGAAGGTAAGAAGATAGCTGTACTCGGCGATATGCTTGAATTGGGACCTTATGAAAAACAAGGTCACGAAATGGCTGGTGCACGTGCTGCTGAAGTTGCCTCAAAACTGATCGCCATTGGCGAGCGTAGCCAAATGATGGTGGAAGCTGCGAAAAAAGCTGGTATGCCCTCCGATCGGATCCTGTGGTTTCCTGAAGCTCAACAAGCCATTGATGTGCTTGTGAAGACGCTTGAAAAGGGAGATGTTGTTTTAGTAAAAGGATCGCATGGTTTGCGCATGGACCGAATCGTCACTGCCTTGGAGGTGGAAGAATGAGAGAAACTCCCCTCGCAATTGCTTTAAGTGGTTTAAGTTTCATGCTTGCCGTTATTTGGGGCGGACCATTAATCCGTCTGCTCAGGCATTTCAAGGTAGGGAAACTAATCCGCGTTGAGGAACCCGCCAGCCACGTGGTGAAAATGGGAACCCCGACGATGGGTGGCGTGATGATTATCCTCCCGGTTGTTATGATGACCCTTCTTCTCAATGCTGCATCCCTCTTGGGATTCAATTATCTTGGCAGATCCGTATTACTGCCTGTCGGGGTGATGATCTCTTACGCGGTATTAGGAGCGGTGGACGATTGGGAAGGAATTCGAGGTCAGCGAAAAGGGCTGGGGATGCGCGCCCGTACAAAATTCCTGATCCAGGTAATTCTTGGATTGGGCGTTGCATTTGCTCTGAAATACCTTTTTCGCGTTCCACAAATGTTCTGGCCTGGCGTGGATGATGTATTCAACCTGGGGGTCTGGTACATCCCTGTTGCGGCCTTCATCATCGTTGGTGCTTCAAATTGCGCCAATTTTACAGATGGATTGGATGGTCTGGCAGGTTTGATCCTGGCTACTGCTTTCGCGGCTTATGGCGGTATTGCACTTCTACAGGGTCAAATTTTTCTTGGTCGTTTTTGCTTCACCCTGGTAGGTGCGATATTTGGGTTCCTCTGGTTCAATGTTCATCCCGCTGAGCTCATCATGGGCGATACCGGTTCGTTATCGCTAGGTGCCACTCTCGGTGTTGTTGCGTTAATGACAGGTCAGTGGTTGCTGCTGCCTTTGATAGCTTTCATCCCGGTAAGCGAAGGGTTGAGTGTGATCCTTCAGATTCTATTTTTCAAAGCTACAAAAGGTCGCAGGTTGTTCAAGATGGCTCCCGTCCATCTCCATTTCGAACTTTTGGGTTGGAGTGAAACGCAGGTAGTTCAAAGATTTTGGTTGATAAGCCTCCTGGCAGCCATGCTGGGTGTGGCTTTGGCGGTCGTGTGAAATGAAACCGAATTGGAAAGGTAAAAGAGTTTTGATAATTGGTGCTGCCCGTCAGGGGCTGGCACTGGCTCGTTACCTTTCCAATCAAGGCGCGAAGGTGATTTTGAACGATAAACAACCGGCAGAGAGTTTTTCGAGCATTGCAACTGAAATGAAATCCATAGGAGTGGATTGCGTATTCGGCGGTCACCCGCTTGAACTTCTTGAAGCAGCTAATCTTTTATCCATCTCAGGAGGTATCTCGCTTGACCTGCCTTTAATCACGGCTGCAAAGAATAAAAATATACCGCTCACAAATGATTCGCAAATTTTCATGCAATCGGTTAATGCACGTGTCATCGGGATCACTGGTTCTGCCGGGAAGACTACCACAACCACGCTGTTGGGAAACATGGCAACTGAAGAAATGAAACCACCTCGGAAAGCGTGGATTGGTGGGAATATCGGGCTCCCGCTGGTTGAGAACCTGGATGAGATCAAAGTCGATGATGACGTGATTCTTGAATTATCCAGCTTCCAATTGGAATTAATGAGCATTTCACCAAGGATCAGTGCAGTACTAAATATCACTCCCAATCACCTCGATCGACATGGTACTTTAAAAGTATATACAGCAGCAAAGAGTAACATCCTGAAGTTTCAAGGCCGGGACGACATAGCCGTTTTAAACAGGGAAGATCCTGGAGCCTGGGAGCTTCGAGCAATGGTCAAGGGACAATTAATCACTTTCGGTATCAAAAAACCTGATTCCGGTATTGGCTCATTTATCGGTGATCAAATAATAAAAATCTTCGATAACGGTAAAGAGATCTCTCTCTTTTCTGAAGACCAAGTACTCCTTCGGGGACGTCACAACTTGATGAATGTCCTGGCTGCATGCGCGATCGCTTATGCGGCAGGATATCACTTGGAGTCAATCCAAAAGGGCATAAATGATTTCTCCGGAGTATCGCATCGTTTGGAATTTGTACGGGATTGGCAAGGAAGCAGTTGGTATAACGATTCGATTGCAACTGCCCCTGAAAGAACAATAGCAGCTATCCATTCGTTTTCTGAGCCCCTCATTGTCTTGTTGGGTGGCAGGGATAAGAACCTACCCTGGCAGAAATTGGCTCATTTGATCCATGAACGCGTAGACCATGTTGTGTTATTCGGTGAAGCGCGGGAAAAAATTTATGCCTCCCTCGAACCAGTGCAGGCAGGAAAACGACCCTACACCATAATGCAATGCGAGAAGATGAAAGATGCAGTTTTGGCAGCTTCAGAGATAGCGGAACCAGGTGATATCGTTCTTTTTTCTCCTGGAGGTACAAGTTTTGATGAATTTAGAGATTTTGAGGAACGCGGGGAGCAATTCCAGGAATGGGTGAATCTACTTTGATAAATACAGAAGTTTCTACAGCTCGGTCAGGACGTCTCCAACGCCAATGGCTGCCTGGGGTGGATATTCCATTACTTTGCGCGATATGTGCACTTTCTGCAGTGGGCTTGATCTTTGTCTATTCCTCGAGCTGGGAATTTTCGATGACTTATTATGATTCGTCTTACGCAATGTTTTGGAGACAGGTTCTGTTTTTCTCGATTGGGATAATTGCCGTCGTGACCGTTTCCAGCATTGATTATCACAAATATCGGACTCTTATCATTCTTGCTACATTTGCCGTGTTATTTATGCTCCTCCTCGTTGTACTGGGTGTAGGTGAAACTCGTCTGGGTGCCAATAGAACATTATTTGGAGGGTCGGTGCAACCCTCGGAATTTGCCAAGCTGGCTACAGTCGTTTATCTTTCACTATGGCTTTTCTCGAAAAGAGAAAAACTCAATAATGCTTCCTTTGGATTGTTTCCCCTAGCCGGTATCGTCGGCATCATGGCAGGCTTGATTATCCTGCAGCCTGATTTAAGCGCTGCCTTCACGGTTGTCTTGATGAGCGGCATTATGTTTTACCTGGCTGGAGGTGAGATCCGTCAGATTGTTCTGATCATGATCATTGCTATCATCACGGTTTGGATTGCAATCCAAATCTATCCAGCTGGCAGGATCAGATTGGAAGGGTATTTACAAGGTATCCGGGACCCCCAACAAGCAACCGATCAAGTGATCCGTTCCTTTGAAGCAATCATTCATGGAGGCTTCTTCGGTGTTGGCATCGGTCAATCCAGTGTCAAATTTACCGGTCTGCCTGTCGCACCGTTGGATAGCATTTTTGCTGTTATTGCTGAAGAAACAGGGATATTGGGCTGCATCGTTCTTATTGGCCTATATCTGGTCATCCTTTGGCGTGGATTGATGATTTCAGAAAAAGCACCCGACTTGTTTGGAAAAATGCTTGCAGGTGGTATTTCCATCTGGATTTTTATTGAGGCCATGATCAACATGCTGGCCATGGTAAATATGATGCCTTTTGCCGGTAATGCTTTACCTCTGGTAAGCGCCGGTGGATCAAGCTTGATTACAGCCATGACCGGGGTAGGTATTTTGTTGGGAGTATCTCGTACCTCAGAGAAATTGAAAGCAGCTGAAGAAGGGAGGACATACGGTGCGGTTGTTGATATGCGCCGGCGGGACCGCCGGAGGAGTGAATCCCGCTCTATCCGTCCTGGAAGAACTCGGCGATAGCGTGGAAGAGCTTCTTTGGGTTGGAAGTGAAGGTGGTATGGAAGAAGAACTGGTGAAACGCCAGAATATTCCATATCAAACCATTCCTGCTGCCGGTTTACACGGGGTAGGTTGGAAGCAATTGCCGGGAAATTTATCACAACTGGCAAGAGGGTATTTTGCTTCCCGAAAGATACTCCGCGAGTTTAAGCCCGATGTCCTGTTCTTCACCGGGGGATTTGTAGCTGCGCCTATGGCCATGGCCGGTGTAGCGCTCCAATCCCTTTTGTATGTGCCTGATATCGAGCCCGGCCTGGCATTGAAATACATTGCAGGTTTTTCAGATAAGATCGCATTAACTTCGGACTCTTCCAGGAAGTTCTTTCCGTGGAAGAATAGGCTGATTACCACAGGCTATCCCACTCGTTTCGGTTTGAAACGAACATCAAAAGCTGCGGCGCGAAAATGCTTCAATCTCAACAAGGATGGATCCGTTTTGCTGGTTTTTGGTGGCAGTAAAGGTGCCAGAAGCATTAACCGCGCGATTACCCGGAATCTTGCTGACTTGTTAGCTGAAACTCAGATCATCCACATTACCGGGAAGCTTGATTGGGATGAAGTAAAAGCAATTCACGATTCTCTTTCCGCCGAACAGCGAAAAAGTTACCAAATATTTTCATATCTCCATGAGGACATGGGAAAAGCCCTGGCTGCAGCGGATCTGGTCCTCTCAAGGGCCGGCGCATCCACGCTGGGTGAGTTTCCATTATTTGCTTTGCCTGCTGTTTTAGTTCCCTATCCACATGCCTGGCGTTATCAAAAAGTCAATGCAGATTACCTGGTCCAACATGGAGCGGCAGTGATGATCGAAAACGCCAGACTTGAAGAAAACATTGTCAAAATAGTAAGTGGGCTGCTCAAGGATCCCACAAAACTTCAAGCAATGAGCCGTTCCATGCGATCGCTTGCCCAACCAAAAGCAGCTGAAATGATCGCCAATGCCATTCTTGATTTGGCAGCAGAAAAGAAGGCTAAAGCATGATCAGTATTTATGCACTTTTCTGGCTTTTGATCATCTTTTTTGCTCTCATTGGAGCCACCCGGGGTCGCACCAAGGAATTCATTGTTTCCCTCAGCGCTGTGGTTGGAATCTTTTTAAATATGCTGCTCGAAACGTATATGCCTTTCTATCGTGATTTGATGGCAACAGCTTATCCGACCACCCTTTTCCTTGCGCGGAGTGCGATCCTGATTGTGGTTGTGATCCTGGGATACATCACTCCGAATATCCCGCAGTTCATAGTGCCGCAGCGATGAATTCAGACCGGTCAGTAGAATCCGCAATTTCATTTGGGGGTTGGCATTCGGAGGTCTGAATGGTTATTTGATCATCGGTAGCATTTGGCATTTCCTGGATGCTGCGCATTATCCTTTCGCCTTCATGCTCCCACCCGATCCAAGCTATCCGGCTGGATTGGCTGCTCTGAACATGGTGAACAAGCTGCCCCCTGCTCTTTTAACACCACCAGGGATTTACTTTGCTCTGGTTATTGCCTTTGTGATCGTTTTAGGTGCATTTATCTAATGACACACTATCATTTCATCGGGATTGGCGGCACCGGGCTCTCAGCAATTGCCCGAGTCCTGCTGGAAAAGGGAAACCTGGTCAGCGGATCTGACCGGATTCTCTCACCCCTTGCCAAAGAGTTGCAGGACCTGGGCGTGCATGTCTCCATTGGTCACGATGCCGGCAACGTGATGGGTGCTGAGAAAGTGATCCGCTCTTCAGCAGTAAAAGATGATAATCCCGAAGTCATCGCCGCGAGAAACGCCGGTATTCCAGTCATCAAACGTGTTGATTTTCTCAAAGAACTGGTCGGTGATCAAAAAGTGATCGCCATCGCAGGGACTCACGGTAAAACCACAACGACATCCATGATCGCCTGGGTTCTTCACTCACTCGATCTGGATCCCTCCTACGTGATCGGCAGCATCTCGAAAAATCTTGGCTCCAATGCCCATTCTGGAACAGGCGATTATTTCGTCATCGAAGCAGATGAATATGACAACATGTTCCTGGGTTTGGAACCACAATACGCGATCATTACTTACATGGAACATGATCATCCCGATTTCTTCCCAACTTTGGATGATTACCGCGCAGCTTTCAGTAAATTCGTGCGGCAGACTAAGTTGGGAGGATCTGTTCTCGTCTGCCGTGATGAACCAGGTTCATTTGGACTAAGGTCCGAAGTGTCGCCGATAATCAAGACAGGGACATACGGTTTTCATCCGGAGTCCTCCTATCGTGCACAACTGGTGGAATCTGATCGTCCCGGTGGGAAATCATTCACTGTCTCTCATCAAATCGGTAACGCAGAAACTAAAAAACTCTGTGATATTGATCTTCAGGTCCCGGGTCATCATAATGTGCTTAATGCGACTGCAGTTATTGCCTTAATTGATATATTAGGGCTGGATCCTACCAAAGCATCAGAAGCTCTTCATGAATTCAACGGCTCTGGACGCAGGTTCGAGATCAGGGGTGAAGCCAACGGCATTCTCATCATTGATGATTATGCCCACCACCCAACCGAGATCCGCGCCACCCTGCAGGCTGCCCGCGAAAAGTATCCTGATCGACGATTGATCGTGGTCTGGCAACCGCATACTTTTTCCCGTATCCAGGCTCTATTTGACGAATTCACCAAGGCGTTTTCAGAGGCGGACCGGGTATTGATAACCGAAATCTATGCGGCGCGTGAGACCTCCAATTCCTTTTCTGCAAGTCAAATTGCGGAAAAGCTGCAGCATTCCGCCGTTCAGTTTTGTAAAACCCTGGAATTGGCACGCATTCTGCTACTAAAAGAATTGCGTCGAGGAGATGTACTCCTCGTCCTATCTGCCGGCGACGCTGACCAGATCAGCACCGGCATCCTGGATGTTCTAGGGAAAAGAGAGGTAAATCATGACTGAGCAAAATCAACTATTTGGAAAGAATGCGGTCCTGATCCTGCCGGAATTACGTTTCTTCTCGGCAAAGGATACCGGCAAGGTGAAAAAGGAAAATCCTTTCCCCATTCCCCAACCTGTACCGCAGAAAGAGGAATTGGTTAACAAACTCATTGACAGGATCAACAAGCTCTAGGTTTGTTAAGCGATATGACCATGGCAACCAATCTCGAAAAACTACGCAGCTTATTCGGCGAACATTTGCAGGAAAATGTCCGCCTGGCGAACTATACCACTGCGCATGTTGGCGGATTGGCTGATGGCATGCTCATCGCACAGACTAGTGAAGACCTGGCTCACATTGCTGAGGAGCTCTGGAAGCTGGAAACCCCCTTCCATATTCTTGGAACGGGAGCCAATGTGCTGGTCAGCGATGCGGGATATCGCGGCGTGGTGATCATCAATCACGCCCACACCATCAAGGTGGACACCCGATCCACACCACCCAGCATTTGGGCGGAGTCCGGTGCCAATATCGGTACTGTCGCCCGCATGGCGATGCTGCGCGGGCTATCCGGATTGGAATGGGCTGCAACCGTCCCCGGTACTGTCGGCGGTGCTGTATATGGAAATGCCGGCTCCCAGGGTTCGGATATGAGCACCAATTTTGTGGTGGCTGATATCCTTCATCGCCGGTTGGGCCGGCAGCAGTGGGATGCCAGCCAGATGCATTTTGCTTATCGATCCACCATCTTGAAACGCGATCCGGGACAGGTGGTCATCCTCGCTGCCCGGATGCATCTGCATCAAGGAGATCGCGAGGTCATCCAGGCGAAGATGTCCACGTTTGCCGAGAAGCGCCGTAATACCCAGCCCCCTGGGGCGAGCATGGGATCGATGTTCAAGAATCCACCGGACGATAAAGCCGGGCGTTTGATCGAAGCAGCCGGGCTTAAGGGCACCCGCATCGGCGGGGTGGTCGTCAGCGAAATCCATGCGAATTTCTTTGTCAACGATGCGGATGCCACTGCAAAAGATTACTACGATCTCATCCAGCTGGTCCGGAAGACTGTTCTTGAGAAATCCGGAGTGCAGCTCGAGCTCGAGGTCGAGCTCCTTGGCGAATGGGATGACCAGGCCGTGGATTCATTGAGAATCACAGGATCAACGAAGTGATGACTGAAAAGATAAAACTCTGCGTGCTATTTGGCGGTCGATCAGGCGAACATGAAGTTTCGCTGATGTCCGCGCGCTCGGTTTTATCCGTGCTGGATCCCGCGAAGTACGAGGTCATCCAGGTGGGCATCACGCATGAAGGCAGATGGCTCGGCGGTGAAGACGTGATCTCGGCTTTCGAGAAAGCTGATTTCACCTCGCTCTTCCCCGTGGTGATCAAACCCGAACCGGGCGATAACACGCTTTACGCGATCCGCGACACGAAACTGGAACCCTTTGCCTCCCTGGATGTCATTTTCCCGGTGCTGCACGGCAGTTACGGGGAGGACGGCACCCTGCAGGGCTTCTTTGAAATGGCCGATCTGGCCTATATTGGCGCCGGAGTGCTGGGTTCCTCGGTGGCGATGGATAAAGCCCTATTTAAAGAAGTCATGCATAACCGCAATATCCCGCTGGTCGATTCCATCCTCGCGACGCGCATCCAGATCGAGAAGGAAATGCCTGCGATCATCGACCAGGCTGAGAAGATGAGCGGCTACCCGTTGTTCGTGAAGCCCGCCAACCTGGGATCATCCGTGGGTGTCACGAAGTGCCGCAACCGGTCAGACCTGCAGGAAGGTTTGCTGGATGCTGCACAATACGACCGGCGCATCCTCATCGAGCACGGCGTAAACGCGCGCGAGATCGAGGTCAGCGTGCTGGGCAATGACGATCCAAAGGCTTCGGTTGCCGGCGAGATCCTGCCTTCGCGCGATTTCTACAGCTACGAAGCCAAGTACCTGGATAATGCCTCCGGGCTGCTGATCCCCGCGCCGATCGACCTGGCGGTGATGGAACGCGTACGCAAGTACGCCATCGAAGCCTTCCTGGCTGCGGATTGTTCCGGAATGGCCCGCGCCGATTTCTTCCTGGATAAGGACAGCGGCGAGCTTTTCCTCAACGAGATCAACACCATCCCCGGGTTCACGCAGATCAGCATGTACCCGAAGCTCTGGGATGCCAGCGGACTCCCCTACCCGGCTTTGATCGACCGGCTCGTGGAGCTTGCCCTGGAGCGCAAAGCAGACCGCGACCGCACCGTGCGGACTTACCGGAGGGCGGCATGAACCTGTTCAAGCCCAAACCCTCCATCCCGCGCTCCCAGCTTGTCCGCCAGCGCCGCCTGCTGGATGCCCGCAAGCGGCAGGCAGAAGCCAGGGAATCGATCGAGAACACTCCCAAGGAGATGCCGGTCAACCCGCATGCCTACCGGCCGGTGATGCCGCCCGTCTCCAGGCCGCCTGTTCCGGTCTACCCCAAGGTCAACCAGCCAGCCAACCGGCAGCCAGCCTTCCGTTCCGCGAAAGGTGCGCCGGTCGTCTCGCGCGGCAAGTCGCAGGGTACTCCGATCAAGGACCGCAGCAGGAACAACGCTCACCGCGTGTATGCCTATACCATGGCAGCCACCGGCACGGAGATCCGTCTGCCATTTTTGCGCAGCATCCATCTCGGCTGGCGCCTGGCATCCGGCAGCCTGAGCCTGTTGATGATCGCGCTGATCGTCTTTTTCCTCTTCTCGCCCAGCCTGAAGGTGAGCGGGATGAGCTACAACGGGCTGCAGCGCCTGGATTCGGAGAAGATCACCTCCGATCTCGGCGTGGTGGAAAAACGCATATTCGCCATCGATGCCGACCAGATGCGCCAGCGCCTGGCCAAGAAATACCCCGAGCTGGCTGACGTGAAGATCAAGATCACGCTGCCCGCAAAGGTGGTCATCTCCGCCAGCGAGCGCGCCCCCCTGCTGGCCTGGATCGTGGACGGCAACACCTACTGGGTGGATGCGAACGGGTATATCTTCCCGGCGCGCGGGGATGCCGCTCCCGGCCTGACCGTACAATCCGTGGTGTCACCGCCGATGGTGGCTTCCGCGGATGCCAGCGTGCTGGAGGAATTATCCGAAGAAGTGACCCCGGTGGTCATCGAAACACCGGAACCGGGCGAACTGGCCAACCAGATGGATCCCACCATCATGGCAGCCATTTTCAAGCTCAGCACCATGATGCCCACCGGCACCGTCCTGGCATACAGTGACCTGGATGGGCTCGGCTGGGTGGATGCCAAAGGCTGGGCTGTTTATATCGGCTTGAGCATGTCGCATATCGACCAGCAGATGATGGTCTATAAAGCCGTTGTCGATAAATTGACCGAGCAGGGCATCACGCCCTCGATGGTCAGCGTAGAGCACGTAAATGCGCCTTTCTACCGTTAGGAGTGGTGACGAATGGATGAAATGATTGTCGTCGGAATTGACCTCGGAACAACCAAAGTCTGCACTCTGGTCGGTCGACTGGAGGGCGAGAACCACGTCCGCATCCTGGGCGTGGGCATCGAACCCTCACAGGGAATGAAGAAAGGCGCCATCGTCGACCTGACAGCAGCTTCGCAGGCGATCGCGCGCTCGATCGAGAAGGCACAGCGCACCTCGGGGCTGGAGATCACCTCCGCCCTGGTGAGCCTGGCGGGCTCGCACGTAGCCTCGGTGAACAGCCGCGGCGTGGCAGGCATTGCAGGCGGGGTGATCGACCAGGATGACATCGCCCGCGCGCTGGATGCCGCCCAGGCGGTGGCCATCCCGCACAACCGCGAGATCATTCACGTGATCCAGCGCGGATTCACCGTGGACGGGCAATCCGGCATCCACTCCCCCATCGGCATGCACGGCTACCGGCTGGAGGTGGAAGCGCATATCATCACCGCCGCGGAAGCCACGGTTGAGAACATCCGCCAGTGCGTACAGGCATCGGGCGTGGATGTTTCCCAATTCGTGCTCAACCCGCTGGCATCCGGTGAGATGGTGCTCACCGAAACCGAGCGCCAGATGGGCTGCGTGGTCTGCGATATCGGCGGCGGCACCACCGACATGGCACTCTACATCGACGGCGACGTCTGGCACACCATGGTCATCCCGGTTGCCGGCAGCCTGATCACCAGCGATATCGCCCACGGGCTGCGCCTGCCGCTTTCACAGGCCGAAGAGGTCAAGAAGCAGTACGGCTACTCGGTGCAGGCCGAGGTGATGAAGGACGATACTTTCACCGTCAAGGCGTTCGGCGAAGATCACGCCGTCCAGGTAAGCCGCAAGGACCTGGCGAACATCATCGAAGCGCGCGTGGAGGAGATCTTCAGCCTGGTGCACCAGGAGATCAAGCGCTCCGGTTACGACAGCCTGCTGCCGGCGGGCATGGTGCTCACCGGCGGTACGAGCCTGCTGCCCGGCATCCGCACGGTCGCCAGCCAGGTGACCGGTCTGCCGGTGCGCGTGGCCCGTCCCGAGAACCTGGTCGGCCTGGTCGACCAGCTGCAATCACCCGCATTTTCCACCAGCGTCGGCCTGCTGCAATGGGCTGTGCTGATGAACGAAACAATGGAACCGAAGACGAAGTCGCACTTTCCCAAGGGAATCAATCCTGTATGGATCGAGAAGATCAGGGATTTTATTAAAAGGATGCTTCCGTAAGAACCCGGCTTGGAGGAGCCGGTTATCTCAGACTCTGCAGTTGACTTAATGGAGGACAACATGGAGACCAAACTATCAGTACCAGAGCAATACGCCCGCATAAAAGTGATCGGTGTGGGCGGCGGGGGCTGCAACGCAGTCAACCGCATGATCGATGAGGGCTTATCCAGCATCGAGTTCATCACGGTGAACACCGATGCGCAGGCTCTCCTCAACTCGAAGGCGGGCACGCGCGTGCGCATTGGCGACAAGGTGACGCGCGGGCTGGGCGCTGGCGGCAATCCCGAGATCGGGCGCAAGGCAGCCGAAGAATCCGCCGAGGAGCTTTACGAGGTGTTGAAGGGCAGCGACATGGTTTTTGTGACCGCCGGCCTGGGCGGTGGCACGGGCACCGGCGCTGCCCCGATCATCTCGCAGATCGCCAAGGAGGTCGGCGCGCTCACCATCGGGGTGGTCACGCGCCCATTCACCTTCGAGGGAAACAAGCGCCAGCAATCCGCCGACCAGGGCATCGCCCGCATGCGGGAGCAGACCGACACGCTGATCTGCATCCCCAATGACAGGCTGCTGCAGATCGTGGACAAGAAAGCCAGCCTGCAGGAGGCTTTCCTGAAGGCGGATGACGTGCTGCGCCAGGGCATCCAGGGCATTTCCGAATTGATCACCGTCCCCGGCTTGATCAACCTGGACTTTGCCGACGTGCGCACGATCATGTCCGAAGGCGGCGCCGCGTTAATGGCGGTCGGCAAGGCTTCGGGCGAAGATCGCGCCCGGGCGGCTGCCGAGCAGGCGATCACCAGCCAATTGCTGGATATCACCATCGCCGGCGCGCGCGGCATCCTGTTCAACGTCACCGGCGGCAGCGACCTGACGCTGTTCGAGGTGAACCAGGCAGCGGCGATCATCAAGGAGACCGCCCACCCGGACGTCAACCTGATCTTCGGCGCAGTGATCGACGAGACCATGGGCGACGAGCTGCACATCACAGTGATCGCCACCGGTTTCGAGCAGGCCGGCATTCGCTCACCCCTGCCCCGCATCCAGCGACCCGAGCCGCAGAGCGTGGGCATCCCCCGCGAGACCTCTGCAGAGAGATACTCGGCGGAAGGCGAAACAGTTTCGGTGGGCATCGATTTCGAGCCGCGCACGGTGGATACCAGCAACCTGGATATCCCGGCATTTTTAAGGAATCGATCGCAATCGTAAGCTTGTAAGACCAGCCCGGCGGGACAGGCGCGCCGGGGAGAAGGCATCGCAGCCAGCATCGACGCCCGCAGCACCCGAGGGGGGCGGCGGTCCATTATCGTCGCATCGCTCGTTGAAATGGACACATCTTCCTGGATGGTCTCCAGATGCTGATGGCACCGGCCGGTGAATTCACCGGCCGGTTCTTTTTTCACCAGGTGAATTGAACAGCTCCTGATAAAAAATCGAAAACAATTCATTCAAATATTTCACTCGGCGCTTCTTCATTAAATGTAACAATCAGAAGTATATTAAGCATTGATCCCATTGAAATCAATCTTAATGTTGGCGGTATTCAGGCGACGGGGCAGCAAGGGGAGGATGTTAAGGTGCAAAGAGA